>NZ_JBJNLC010000001.1:0-2803507 GCF_052169255.1 Serratia sp. CY29653
TTGTCATCGTAGAAAGCGGTCAGCTTGCCGAGCTTGAGGGTACCGGCCAGAGAGCAGACTTCGTGCGAGATGCCTTCCATCATGCAGCCATCGCCCATGAAGGCGTAGGTGTGGTGGTCAACGATGTCGTGACCCGGGCGGTTGAACTGCGCCGCCAGGGTGCGTTCGGCGATGGCGAAGCCGACGGCGTTGGCAATGCCCTGGCCCAGCGGGCCGGTGGTGGTCTCAACGCCCGGGGTGTAGCCGTACTCCGGGTGCCCTGGGGTTTTGGAATGCAGCTGACGGAAGTTTTCCAGCTCGCGCATCGGCAGGTCATAGCCGGTGAGGTGCAGGAGGCTGTAAATCAACATGGAGCCGTGGCCGTTGGAGAGCACGAAACGGTCGCGGTCAGCCCAGTGCGGGTTAGTCGGGTTGTGGTTGAGGTAGTCACGCCACAGGACTTCGGCGATGTCCGCCATGCCCATAGGGGCACCGGGGTGGCCGGAATTGGCTTTTTGTACGGCGTCCATGCTGAGTGCGCGGATGGCGTTGGCAAGCTCTTTACGAGAAGACATAACGAAACTCCAGTGCGGTTACAGTTGAGCGGCCAACATGTCTTCCAGCTTCTGCTGGTCGACGGCGAACAGGCGAATGCCTTCGGCGAGTTTCTCCACCGCCATGGCGTCCTGATTGTGCAGCCAGCGGAACTCCGCTTCGGCCAGCGGGGCCGGTTGGTGGAAGCCCTCGGTGGACGGGGTCAGCTTGCGCTCGACCGGCCGGTCGCTATTTTTCAGCTGTTCCAAAAGGTTCGGCGCGATGGTCAGGCGATCGCAGCCGGCCAGCGCCAGGATCTGCTCAACCTTGCGGAAGCTGGCGCCCATGATCACCGTCTGGTAACGATGACGCTTGTAGTATTCATAGATGGTGCGCACCGATTTCACGCCCGGATCCTGCTCGGCATCGTAGTCGGCGGCAGGCTGTTTGGCCTGATACCAGTCATAGATGCGGCCGACGAACGGCGAGATCAGATACACGCCGGCTTCGGCGCAGGCGCGGGCCTGGGCGAAGGAGAACAGCAGCGTCAGGTTGGTGTTGATGCCTTCTTTTTCCAGCTCCTCGGCGGCTTTGATGCCTTCCCAGGTGGAAGCCAGTTTGATCAGGATGCGCGATTTGTCGATGCCCTGTTCTTGATACATGGCGATCAGCTTTCGCGCTTTGGCGACGCACATGCCGCGATCGAACGACAGGCGGGCGTCCACTTCGGTGGAGATGCGGCCCGGCACGCTTTTGAGGATCTCGACGCCGATATTGACCGCCAGCTTATCGCTGGCGTTGATCAGCTGGGTTTCCTTGCTGCCGCCTTGGCGGCGGGCATAGTCCAGCGCTTCGGTGATCAGCGCCTTGTACTGCGCCAGCGCGGCGGCTTTCAGGATCAGCGAAGGGTTGGTGGTAGCGTCCTGGGGTTCGAACTGGCGGATGGATTCGATATCGCCGCTGTCGGCGACCACCGTGGTCAGCTGCTTGAGTGCGTCTAATTGATTCATTGATAAGCTCCTTGACCAAGCTCAACGTAGGGAAATGAGAACCTTTTTCATCATAGGGGGAACACACTGCATCATCGGGTCGGGAATGAAAATGCGCTTTTTCTGATTGTTGCGATGGATAATAACAATGAATGCCGAATAAACCCAGGCGGAGCGCGGCTTGCGCGCGACCGCCATCGAGACTGCAGGCGGTTTAACGCCGTCCGGCCGCGTTTTCGTAATAGCCGATTCGCTCGACTTTCGGCGCCGATCCTCCCCCCTCAAACTCCGATTCCAGCCAGGCATCGACGATGGTTTTCGCCAGTTCGGCACCGATGACCCGCGCGCCCAGCGTGATGATCTGAGCATCATTGCTTTTGCGCGCCCGTTGGGCGGAGTAGGTATCGTGACATTGCGCCGCACGAATGCCGGGCACTTTATTGGCCACGATGCTCATACCGATGCCGGTGCCGCACAGCAGGATGCCCCGCCGATGTTTTTCCTCCCGTATCGCCTGCGCGACGCGATAGGCGATATCGGGATAGATCCCCGTTTCTGCGGCGCGATCCGTCGTGTAGTCAATGACGGGGATGTCCCGTTGTTGCAGGTGGGCAACGATCAGATCCTTCAGTTCAATGGCGGCATCATCGGCGCCGATGGCGATAGGCAGCATAGCGGTCTCCTGATTGGTAACGAAAAGGGTGGCGATCCTCGGTGGCGCCACGTTCATTACCGTATCCCTGTTTAATCAAATGTTCAATTGATGTTCTTTTGTTTTTTGCTGGATTTTTCAGTTTGCCACTGTAAAAGGTGATATCAGTCACTAAAAAAGGGCTTTCAATCGTTGTTCACCCTAGTTGAGACGGGTTTTTGAGCGATATCACACTTTGATAAGTTCACTGTGGGCAAATTGAACGCGCGGCGTTAGTGTTCATTTGTTCTTTGTTTGTATTAATGATCAAAATAAGTTCCCCTACCAGAGGAGAGTGCTATGTGTCAGACCTGCATAACAGAGGCGAAAATGGCGGCCGGTATCCCCGAGATCATGAAGGCGGTTGTGGCGTACGCCCCGAAAGATTACCGCCTGGAACAGGTGCCGGTACCGAAGATCGGCCCGAAAGAGATCCTGGTGAAGATCGAGGCCTGCGGCATCTGCGCCGGTGATGTTAAAGCGTTCGAAGGGGCGCCCAGCTTCTGGGGCGATGAAAAACAACCGGCATACATCAAGGCGCCGATGATCCCCGGTCATGAATTTATCGGCCATGTCGTGGGGTATGGCGAAGGCGTCGAGGGCTTCAATCTCGGCGATCGCGTGATATCAGAACAAATCGTTCCCTGCTGGCAATGCCGCTTCTGCAACCGCGGTCAGTATTGGATGTGCGAAAAGCATGACCTGTACGGTTTCCAGAAAAACGTTAACGGCGGCATGGCCGAGTACATGAAGTTCACCAAAGAGGCGATTAACTACCATGTGCCGGCCGACCTGCCGATCGAAAAAGCCATTCTGATCGAACCCTATGCTTGCTCCTTCCATGCGGTGCAACGCGCCAATATCAAACTGGGCGATGTGGTGGTGTTGGCCGGCGCCGGCACCCTGGGGCTGGGCATGATCGGGGCGATCAAAAAGTCCGGGCCTTCGAAGCTGGTGGTGCTGGATCTGTCCGACGAACGTCTGGCCTTGGCGAAGCGCTTCGGCGCGGATGTGACGCTGAATCCCACCCGTGACGACGTGCCCGCCGCGGTTAAAGCGATGACCGACGGCTACGGCTGCGACATCTACATCGAGGCGACCGGCGCACAGAAGTCCGTGGAACAGGGCCTGACGCTGATCCGCAAGCTCGGCACCTTCGTCGAATTTTCCGTGTTCAAGGATCCGGTGACCGTCGATTGGAGCATCATCAGCGACCGCAAGGAGCTGGACGTGCTCGGTTCGCACCTCGGCCCTTACTGCTACCCGCTGGTGATCGAAGGCATCGCCAATGGCGATCTGCCGACCGAAGGCGTGGTGACGCATACGTTGCCGCTGGAACAGTTCGCCGAAGGTTTCGAGCTGATGAAGCGCGGCATCGGTTCAATCAAAGTGGTGCTTAATCCAAACCTCTGAAACCTGCGTCGTTCCTCGGGTGCGGGCGAGCCTGCGCCTCCATAATCACATGTGCTGGGGTGTTCTATGTTGCATGGACTGATTCATCGCATTGGTCTGTCACCGAAACTGCTGCTGGGCTATGCCGGCGTGTTGGTGTTCATGATGGGCGAAGGGCTGGAACAAGGATGGCTGTCGCCTTATTTGATTGGCAAAGGGCTTAGCATTCAGGAATCGGCGCTGCTGTTCAGCGTTTATGGCTTTGCGGCCGCGATCGCCGCCTGGTTTTCCGGCGTGCTGGCGGAAATCTTTACCGCCCGGCGGGTGATGTTGGCCGGCCTGCTGCTGTTTCTATTCGGTTCGGTGTGCTTTTTGACGTTCGGCCTGCCGAGCAACAACCTGGCGATCATGGTGCCGACCTATGCGCTGCGCGGCTTGGGCTATCCGCTATTTGCCTACGGTTTTCTGGTGTGGGTGGCGTATGAGGCGCCGCCGGAAAGGCTGGGGTCGGCGGTGGGGATTTTCTGGTTCGTCTACAGCGGCGGGCTCAGCGTGCTGGGCGTGCTGTATTCCAGCATCATGCTGCCTTATCTCGGCGAGATCCAC
This sequence comes from Serratia sp. CY29653, assembly GCF_052169255.1. Taxonomy (NCBI): domain Bacteria; kingdom Pseudomonadati; phylum Pseudomonadota; class Gammaproteobacteria; order Enterobacterales; family Yersiniaceae; genus Serratia; species Serratia sp. CY29653. The sequence continues at coordinate 4,192 of NZ_JBJNLC010000001.1, forward strand.
ACGCTGTGGAGCGCGCTGATTTTCGTCGTGCTGGGCGCGGTGATTGCGCTGATGCTCAATCGCGACGACGGCGCGGCACAGCGCGGCAACCGGGAAAAAGCGTCGCTGGGTTACGTCTTGAAAGGCATCACCATCGCGTTTGAAAACCCGAAGATCGGCCTGGGCGGCATCGTGCGCACCATTAATACCTCTGCGGCTTACGGCTTCGTCGTATTCATGCCCATGTACATGATGGATATGGGGTTCACCCGCACGCATTGGCTGCAGATGTACGCCGCGCTGTGGACGGTCAACATCATTTTCAACCTGATTTTCGGCGTGATCAGCGACGGGCTCGGCTGGCGCAATGTGGTGATGTGGTTCGGCTGCGTCGGCTGCGCCTTGACCACGCTGATGTTCTACTACGTGCCGCAATTCTTTGGCGCCAACTACCTGCTGACCGTGTGCGCCGCCGGGTTGTTCGGCGCCTGCCTGGCGGCGTTCGTGCCGCTGTCGGCCATCATGCCGTCGCTGGCGCCGGACAATAAGGGCGCGGCGATGTCGATTCTCAATCTGGGCGCCGGCCTGAGCACCTTTGTCGGCCCGGCGGTGGTGGGGCTGTTTATCGGCAGCCTCGGCGCCGTTGGCGTGATCTGGATCTTTACCGGCTTGTACCTGTTCAGCGGCGTGCTGATGAAATTTGTCACGCTGCCGAAAGAAAGCGCGACGGCGCAGGAAGAACGCGGCGCGAGTTTGGCGAAAATATCCTGACCGATCGTGAAGTTCACAGTTTTAAGGGGAAATTTATGATTAATCATCAAACTACGGCGCCGCGCGAGCTCTCGCTGCAGGGCAAGGTGGCGCTGATTACCGGCGGTGCTGCAGGGATCGGTCTCGCGATTGCCGAACGCTATCTGCAAAACGGCGCGCGCGTGGCGCTGCTCGATCGGGCGCCGCAGGTTGCGGAAGTGGCGCGACAGCTGGACGCCGAGGCGGCGCTGGGCGTCGTGGCCGACGTCACCGATGCCGCGTCGGTGGAGCGGGCGGTGGCGCAGATTGAGGCGCATTTCGGGCGGCTGGACGTGCTGGTCAACAGCGCCGGCATCGTCGCGCTGCATCCGGCCGAGGAGCTGCCGGAAACGGCGTGGGATGCAACCCTGGCGGTCAATCTGAAAGGCGTGTTTCTTACCTGCCAGGCGGTAGGGCGCCGTTTCATTAGTCAGCGCGGCGGCAGCATCATCAATCTCGCCTCGCAGGCCGGGGTGGTGGCTTTGCCTAATCACCTGGCCTATTGCGCCAGCAAAGCGGGCGTGATCGGGTTGACCCAGGTGCTGGCGCTGGAGTGGGGGCCGCACAACGTGCGGGTCAACGCCATTTCACCCACCGTCGTTTTGACGGAGTTGGGCCGTAAGGCCTGGTCTGGCGAGGTGGCTGAGCAGATGAAGCAGAAAATCCCGCTGCGGCGCTTTGCTGAGCCGCAAGATATCGCCGCCAGCGCCCTGTTTTTGGCCGGTGACGCGGCGGCGATGATCACCGGCGCCAACCTGGTGGTCGACGGCGGTTACACCATTCAATAATTTCTTATTCAGGCGACAGAGAGGCCGCGATGAACAGAATCATTAACGATCCCGATCACGTAGTGGAAGACGCCATTCAGGGCTACAGGCTGGCCCACCCGAACTATTACGCCGCCACCGACAATGCGCGGGTGTTGAAATATCCGCCTGCGCCGATCGCCGGCAAAGTGGGCATCGTCACCGGCGGCGGCTCCGGCCATGAGCCGGCGTTCCTGGGCTATGTCGGCAAAAACATGCTGGATGCCGTCGCGATTGGCGAGATTTTTTCATCGCCTACGGCGGGGGCTTTTCTCGACGCCTTCAAGGCGGCGGACAGCGGTGCGGGCGTCGCTTGCCTGTACGGCAACTACGCCGGCGACAACATGAACGTCAAGATGGCGATCAAGAAGGCGACGGCGGCCGGCATACGGGTGAAAACCGTGGTGGCCAACGATGACGTCGCCTCGGCGCCGGCCAGTGAGAGGGACAAGCGACGCGGCGTGGCCGGCGAAATTCTGATGTGGAAGGTCGGCGCGGCGGCGGCGGCCAAGGGATACGATCTGGACGGCGTGATCGGCGCGGCGCAAAAAGCCATCGACCGGTGTCGTTCGATCGGCGTCGGCCTCAGTTCCTGCACCATTCCCGCGGTCGGCAAACCCAATTTTCATATCGAAGACGGCAAGATGGAGATCGGCATCGGCCATCACGGCGAACCGGGCATTGAGGTATCGCCGATCCAGTCGGCGTCGGCGATGGCCGGCACCATGCTCGATTTTGTGCTCAACGATATGCCGTTGGAACAAGGCCAGGAGGTGGCGTTGCTGATCTCCGGGCTTGGCGCCACGCCGGTGATGGAGCTGTATATCTATTATGCCGAAATAGAGCGCCGGTTGACGGCGAAAGGAGTGCGGGTGCATCGGCGCTACGTCGGCAATTACTTCACGTCGCTGGAAATGATGGGCGTGACGCTGACGCTGATGACGCTGGATGACGAACTGAAAACGCTGCTGGACATGCCGGCGCAATCTTTAGGCTTAACCCAGGTGGAGTGAATCATGACGGAACAAATTTCAACCCGGTACGGCAGTGAGATCGTTACGGGGCTGATAGAAACCATTGTCAGCAACCGCGAATACCTGAGCGAAATCGACGGCGCCATCGGCGACGGTGACCATGGCATTAATATGTCGAAGGGATTCGCGATGTGCGGCGATGCCATTCGCGGCCGCGAGCTCACGCTGGCGCAGGCGTTCGATGCGGTATCGGATGCGCTGATGGAGGGCATCGGCGGTTCGATGGGGCCGCTGTACGGCAGCCTGTTCATGGGCATGGCGGAGAGCGTCCGTGAGCGCAGCGTGCTGGATAAGCAGGCATTTTTGGCGATGTTGCACGGCGGATTGAGCGAACTGCAGGACATCAGCAGCGCGGGCGTGGGCGACAAGTGTCTGATGGATACGCTGATACCGGCGGTGGCGGCGTTTGAGCAGGCGGCGGGGCGCGGTGACGACTTCGCCGCAGCGCTGGAAAAGATGAGGATCGCCGCGGAACGCGGGCGCGATTCCACGCGTGAGCTGGTGGCGAAAATCGGCCGCGCCAGCCGTCTGGGCGAGCGTTCGCGCGGCGTACTGGACGCCGGCGCGGTATCTTGCTGCCTGCTCTTGACTCGATTGGCGGACGAGGTGGAACAACGACTGAATACCGTTGCCGCTTGAACGCGTTATACTAGCGGGCATTCAGCCTTGTCGGAGGGGCGTGTATCGTCCCTCCGCCATCATCAACCGGCCTGCCGTGGGGAAACGTCTAACGGATGGAAAAACAAACTGTGTCCCAGGATAACGAACTGCTGACCGAAATCGCCGTTGCTTATTATCAGGATGAGATCACGCAGGAAGAGATCGCCAAAAAATTCGGCATCTCACGGATCAAAGTCGGTCGTTTGCTCAAGCGCGCCAAGGAAGAAGGCATCGTCGAGATCAACGTGCGTTATCACCCGGTATTCAGCACCCGGCTGGAACAGCAGATGATGGAGCGTTTTCCCATCAGCCGCGCGTTGATCGCGCTCGACCATCAGGACGAAGAGGAACAGCGTCGGCAGGTGGCGGCGCTGGTGTCCAACTATCTGGCGATGTCGCTGAAAGACGATATGGTGTTGGCGGTCGGCCAGGGACGCAACGTGGCGGCGATCGCCGATCACGTCGGCAGCGTGACGGAACGCAACTGCAAGTTCATCTGCGGCATCGGCGGCACCCACCGTCCGGGCGATGCGATCAACGCCGACCATATCAGTCGGCGCTTGGCGAAGAAGTTCGGCGGCAGCAGCGAGACGCTTTACGCGCCGGCCTACGTCGAAAATCGCGCGCTGAAAGACGCCTTCATGCAGAACGGTACGATCAAGGAAACGCTGGACCGCGCGCGTAAGGCCGATGTGGCGTTAGTCGGCATTGGCGACATGAATGAAAACAGCTATATGGTGAAATTGGGGTGGTTTACGCCGCACGAGATTATCGACGCCAGCCTTAATCAGGGCGTGATCGGCGACATCGCCGGCTATGACTTTTTCAATGCTCAGGGGCAGCATGTCGACACGGTGATGAATGACAGAGTGATCGGGCTGAGCATTGATGAGCTGCGCAAAATCCCTTGCGTGATCGCCATTGCTTCCGAGAATACCAAGGCGTTGGCGATTTTGGGCGCTTTGCGCACCGGCGCCATCGACATTATCGCCACCAGCGCGCTCAATGTGCGCACTATCCTCAACATGTCGCAATAGCGGCACCTGCAAAAAAAAAGGGTTCAGCGCCAGGCTGAACCCTCAACGATCTCCTCATTTGACCGATTATTTGCTCAGGTTGACGTCGATCGCCTGATAGAAGGCGTTGGCGGTGTCGGCTATGTCCCACACGGCAAGGATCACGTGCGAACCGCTGCGATCTGCCGGTATGTTGCACTGGTGGGTGACCTGTGCGGCAGGGATGGCGCCGCCGTCGTTGAACTGGCAGAACGGCGTCAGGTCAAAGGAAGCGCGGGTCAGCGGCTGCGAAGCGTCCCAGTTCGGCTTGGTGATGAAATAGCGCCAGCTGGTGGTGCTGTGACGGGCGGTCAGCTTCCAGGTAAAGGAGTTCGGGCCGGTTTTCAGGTTGAGCTTGTTCCAGCGCGTCGGCGTTTGCTGATCCAGTTCGAAGAAGGTGGACTTGTCGGCGCTGGCGATGTGGCCGTCAGCCGGGCCGGCCTGTGGGAAGCCTTTCAGGCCTTCGACGCTCTGCGGTTCGTACTGCACGCTGCCGCACTGCGTGTTGAGCTGCAGTTTGCACTGATAGGCGCGGCTGGCCGGCGATTCGACATAACCGTGAGCATTCGCCTGTTGCGAAACGCCGAACATGGCTGCGCTCAGCAGGCCCAGAGAGAATAGGGTACGGGAAGTTTTGTTCATAAGTCACTCCTGACTGAAATTATGTTGTAAGTTGAGCGTATTTCACCGACAAAATGAGAGGCTAATAACGTAATCGGAAATAACCCTTCTTGTCGGCTTGTTTTATTTTTATCATTCTGGTCGTGCGGCAGAGCGGAATGTTTTAACGGCTATTAACGAAAATTATTATGATGACGATCTTTGATCGTTAGGCTGAATTTATTTAACTGTCACAATGCAAAAATAGAGCGCTATGATGAATTTTATATCAGGGCGTGATGAATAGTATTTAAGATAGCGCTCTCATTTATGAAGTATATTGCTTGTTGCCTTGAGTATCCTTGTTCGATTTGATCGATTTTTGTGCGCCACCACCTTGGGAATTTAGTGTCATTTTTCTTGTTTTATTTTAAAGAGGAATTTGTATGACTAGATTATCCCTGGACGCGATTAAAATAATCAGCACCATTAAGAGCACCGGCTCTTTCTCTATGGCGGCGGAGGCGCTGCATAAAACGCCTTCGGCAATCTCTTATCGGGTTTCCAATATTGAAAGCAAACTCTGCGTGAAACTTTTTCATCGCAATGGCCCCATGATTACCCTGACGGATGAAGGGGAATTTCTCCTGCAGGAGGGCAGCTGGATATTAAATGCGGTGCAGGATCTGGAAAGCCGGGTAAGAAACATCCCCAAGCTGGACAATAATATCCGCCTGGCGGTGGATACCTTCTTCCCGTTGGAGACCCTGACGCAGGATATCCGCGACTATATTCAGCATTGCCCGAACGCCAATATCTCGGTGCAGCGGGAAGCGCTGAACGGCACCTGGGATGCGCTGAAGAACAACCGGGCGGATCTGATCATCGCCATCGGCCAAATCCCCGACAGCGTACAGGCCAAAACCCTGATGCTCGGCAAGCTCAACTTTGTGCTGTGCGTGTCGCCCTCGCATCCGTTCGCGGCGCAGAAAAAGCCGGTGTGCAAGAAGCAGCGCTTGAACGACATCGTGGTTGCGATCGCCGACAGCAGCCATGAACTGCCCAAACGCAATCACGGCACGTTGCCTTTGCAGCGCCAACTGGTGGTGTGCGACGTGGAAAGCAACCTGGCGTTGCTCAAACGCGGCATCGGCCACGCTTTTCTGCCGCCGTCGCTGATCGAAAAGGAACTGGCCAGCGGCGAACTGGTGACGGTGCCGGTGGAGATGCAAAAGGGCGACGAAATGATTTGGCTGGCGTGGCATCCGGCCAGCAAGGGCGCCGGGTTTAACTGGTGGCATGAGCGGCTGACGCGCAAAAGCGATGTTTACAGCCTGATGGGCCGCGAAGTGGTGCGGGATGGCGGCTATCCTTGGTGCCACAACTGAAGGAATAGAGACGAAGGGACGCGAAAATCAAACGGTTAACTCAATGAAAACCCCGCAGCGCTCGGCTACGGGGTTTTTTTATGGCTTACGCCACGCGGCCCACCTTCAGCCAGGCGCTGTCGGAGCCGGGCGCCGAGGTGATGTAACCCCATTTGGTCTGCCAGACGTAACCCTGATAGGACACCAGCGCGCCCTGCGCGTAAGTGGTGCCCGGCACGTAGGCCGGCGCGGTCATGATCGGCAGGTTGCCGGGGCCGACGCCGGTGTAACGCAGGCCGGTGCCCATATCCAGCTGGCTGTCGTCGTAGTCCGCGGCGTTGAAATAGCGATCCAGCGCGGCCAGCAGATCACCGTTGCGGTTGTCTTGCCCCAGATGCCAGAACATCACGCCGCCCAGCTGCTGCTGCTTGATGTACTTCGCTTTGTATTTGAAGCTTTCGGCATCGTCATAGGTGACGAACAGCCCGTTCTGCGCATGATACAGGTAAGGGGTTTTCGTCTTGTCGTTCCACAACCGCTGATAGCCGTAGTTGCCCTGCAGCATCTGCTCCAGCTGGCGATAGGAGGCGATGCGCGGATCCTTGTCGCGCACGCACTCTTCGCAGCCCACCAGCCAGTAATCGGTGCTCGGATACGGATCTTCGCCCGGCGTGCTGTGGCTGCTGTACTGGCCGCCGTTGCTGCCGCTGACGCCCTTGAAGGCGCGGCCGTAGAAGGGGACGCCCATCACGATCTTGGCGCTCGGCACGCCTTCCATCATCAGGTGCTGCTGCACCGCGGCGTCGACCGTCAGGCTGAACGGGCTGGGGAAGGCGCGGGTCAGCTCTTCCCAGCTCCAGCCCAGATTGGCTTCGCGCAGCGCGTTGTAGAAGGTCGGCCCGGCCGCGTCGCCGAACAGCGCCGCCTGGTGGTTGGTGATCTTCTCCCAGGGGCCGGCCAGATCGTAGGTCATCAGGTTGATGTAATCGAGCGGCGCGACGATCTGCGCCAGCTTGCTGTAATAGCGCGACAGGAAGAAGGCGCCGCCGGCGCCGGCGATAGTCAACTGATACGGCAGCGCCTGGCGGCCGTCGGCGACGGTTTGCTGATTCAGCAGGGTGCGGATCTCTTGCAGCGCGGCGATGAAACCGTCCACTTCTGATGCTTGCGGGTACTCCCAGTCGATGTCCACGCCGTCGAAGCCGTAATCCTTCATGATGCGCACGCAGGATTGGGCAAACTTGGTGCGCGAGGCCGGGGTTTTCACCGCGTTGACGTAGTTGGCGTGCGACACGCCCAGATCGTTGGAGTAGTACCAACCGCCGATGGAGAACATGATGCGCAGGCTGGGATTGTGCGCCTTGAGCGCGGTCAGGCGGTTGACCACATCGCGCGCCTTGGCATCGTTGGTGGCCGGATCCCAGGCGCATTCCAGGTTGCTGTTGATATCCAGGAACGAGAAGTTGATGTGCGTCAGCTGTTTGGCTTTGGCCGGCGTGATGTTGGAAACCGGGAACGGCACGACGGACGTATCGGACTCGGTGTAATTATTGATTTGGTTGGTCGGAATAAAATAATACCCAATAACGGCTTTGCGTGTGGACATGGTATTTCTCCAGAGTGGATGTTTTTAAGATGGGACATATTTCCCGCAGCCATTAATGTTTATTTTTCGTGAAAACGAAAGTCGAAATAAATCACGATAACAATGAAATTTTATTCATTGCCGTCAACATTGGCGCTTATGCGTTGTGCCAACGCTCAGCATGAATGAATTCGACCATAGGGCCTGTATTTATTCATTTGCTTTGTAATAGCATCCTTAACTAGATTCTGATTATCCGATGTCCCACCGGCCGTGATTGGCATTTAATTAAAAATAAAAAAGGAGATGAGCTATGTCCAGCATAGAGCCTGACGCTGTTGGCTTAATAGTCCAGCGAGTATGTGAATATCTTCAGCCGGTATTAAACGCCATTTTGGCCGGCGTCATGGCGCTATTGCACGGCGCTTACCGCAACGTGGGCATTCGGCGCCGTTTATTGAATGCGGCGATGTGCGCGTTATTGGCCTGGACGGTGCGCGATGCGCTGGCGCTGATGGGCCTGGAATTAAAGTGGGCGAATTTGGCCAGCGTACTGATTGGCTTTATGGGGGCAGATTACATCAACGCCTTAATTAAAAAATTCATCGGCAAAAAGACGGGGTTTAAAAATGTTAAATGACATCGAAGAGATTCGTTTTACCGCCCGCAGCGAAGAGAACCTGCGCGGCGTGCACCCGGATCTGGTGCGCGTTATTCGTCTGGCGCTGCGTTATTCGCTGGTGCCGTTTTCCGTCAGCGAGGGGCTGCGCAGCATGGCGCGCCAGCGGGAAATGGTGCGCGCCGGCAGCAGCCAAACGCTGCGCAGCCGCCATCTGACCGGCCACGCGGTGGACGTGGTGGCGATGCCGGCGGGTGTGGTCTCCTGGGAGTGGGATTACTACGCGCAGATTGCGGTGGCGGTGCGGCGCGCGGCGCGTGAATGCGGGGTCAACGTCGAATGGGGCGGCGAGTGGAAAACCCTCAAGGATGGCCCGCACTTCCAGCTGGCGTTCCGGGACTATCCGGCATGAGCGGCTGGCTGCAAAAACTGATGCAGGGCGGGTTGCTGCTGCTGTTGCTGGCGGCCATCAGCCTCGGCGGCTACAGCTCGCTGCTGTCGCACCAGTTGGCGTCCGCGCGCCAACAGGCGGCGGAGCTACAGAAAAGCCTGGCGCAGCAGGCCGGGCTGATCGCCACCCTGCAGACCCAGGATGCGCAAAACCGCGCGCTGATGGCGGCGCAGCAGCGGCAGGAACGGCAGCTGCGCCAACAACACGAGGCTTATCAGAGGAAATACCGTGAAGCGATTAAAAACGATCCCTGCGCCGCTCAGCCTCTGCCTGGCGCTGTGCTTGAGCTCCTGCGCCCGGCCGCCGGCGCCGCAGGCCGTGCCGCTGTTGCCCCCTGAATCGGTGTTCGCGCCCTGTGAGCAACCGCAGCTGCAAGGGGAGACCTGGGGCGATGCGGTAAGCTATACCCTGGCGTTACAAACCTCGTTACACATTTGCGCCGGCCAGGTGGAGACGCTCAACGCCTGGCGCGACACGCTGCCGCCACGCTGACGGCAGCGCTTCTTCGACTCGTCTCGCGATCCTTTTTTTACTTTTAAAACGGTCTTTCGGCCAAGGTTATGGCGCGCTTCAAAGTTTGTGATGTTTCTCTCACTATACTTCAAGGCTGCGCCCTGTCATTGTACTTGGGCGCCACGGCCCACGGCAGGGCGCAGCCTCAAAGCCTTACCTCAACATAAAAGCAAAAAACAAAGGAATCCATAATGGACGAACAGCTCAAACAGAGTGCCCTTGATTTCCATCAGTTTCCTGTCCCAGGGAAGATCCAGGTTTCCCCCACCAAACCGTTGGCGACCCAGCGCGATCTGGCGTTGGCCTATTCGCCGGGCGTCGCCGCGCCTTGCCTCGAGATCGCCGAAGATCCGTTGGCAGCCTACAAATACACCGCGCGCGGCAACCTGGTGGCGGTGATTTCCAACGGCACGGCGGTACTGGGTCTGGGCAATATCGGCGCGTTGGCCGGTAAGCCGGTGATGGAAGGCAAGGGCGTTTTGTTCAAGAAGTTTTCCGGTATCGATGTGTTTGATATCGAAGTGGATGAGCATAACCCTGACAAATTGATCGACATTATCGCCGCGCTGGAACCGACCTTCGGCGGCATCAACCTGGAAGACATCAAGGCGCCGGAGTGTTTCTACATCGAACAGAAACTGCGCGAGCGCATGAAGATCCCGGTGTTCCACGACGACCAGCACGGCACGGCGATCATCACCACTGCGGCGGTGCTCAACGGCCTGCGCGTGGTGAAGAAGAATATCTCCGACGTACGCCTGGTGGTGTCCGGCGCCGGCGCGGCCTCCATCGCCTGCCTGAACCTGCTGGTGGCGCTGGGGCTGCGGCAACAGAACATCACCGTTTGCGACTCCAAGGGCGTCATCTATAAAGGCCGCGACGCCAATATGGAGCAGACCAAAGCCGCCTACGCCATCGAGGATAACGGCCAGCGCACGCTGGGCGACGCCATCCCGAACGCCGACATCTTCCTCGGCTGCTCCGGCCCGGGTGTCTTGACGCAGGATATGGTGAAAACCATGGCGCGCGATCCGCTGATCATGGCGCTGGCCAACCCGGAACCGGAAATTCTGCCGCCGCTGGCCAAAGCGGTGCGCCCGGACGCCATCATCTGTACCGGCCGTTCCGATTACCCGAACCAGGTGAACAACGTCCTGTGCTTCCCGTTCATCTTCCGCGGCGCGCTGGACGTGGGCGCGACCACCATCAACGAAGAGATGAAGCTGGCCTGCGTGCACGCCATCGCCGATCTGGCGCTGGCGGAGCAGAGCGACGTGGTGGCTTCCGCCTATGACGATCAGGATCTCTCCTTCGGGCCGGAATACATCATCCCGAAACCGTTCGATCCGCGCCTGATCGTCAAGATCGCGCCGGCGGTAGCCAAGGCGGCGATGGACTCCGGCGTGGCGACGCGCCCGATCGAAGACTTCGACGCTTACGTCGAGAAGCTGGCGGAGTTCGTCTACAAAACCAACCTGTTCATGAAGCCGATCTTCTCGCAGGCGCGCAAAGAGGTGAAGCGGGTGGTGCTGGCGGAAGGTGAGGAAGAGCGCGTGCTGCACGCCACGCAGGAGCTGGTGTCGCAGGGGCTGGCCTTCCCGATCCTGGTCGGCCGCCCGAGCGTGATCGAGATGCGCCTGAAAAAGCTGGGCCTGCAGCTGACGCCGGGCAAAGATTTCGAAGTGGTGAACAACGAGTCGGATCCGCGCTTTAACGAATACTGGGGCGAGTACTACCAGATCATGAAACGCCGCGGCGTCTCGCAAGAGCAGGCGCGCCGTGCGGTGATCGGCAACCCGACGCTGATCGCCGCCATCATGCTGCACCGCGGCGAAGCGGACGCGATGATCTGCGGCACCATCGGCAGCTACCACGAGCATTACGACGTGGTGAAGAACGTGTTCGGCTTCCGTGAAGGCGCGCACGTCGCCGGCGCGATGAACGCGCTGCTGCTGCCGAGCGGCAACACCTTTATCGCCGACACCTACGTCAACGACGATCCGACCCCGGAACAGCTGGCGGAGATCACCCTGATGGCGGCGGAAACCGTGCGCCGCTTCGGCATCGAGCCGAAGGTGGCGCTGCTGTCTCACTCCAGCTTCGGCTCTTCCGACTGCCCGGCGGCGCGCAAGATGCGCAAAACGCTGGAACTGGTGAACGAGCTGGCGCCCGAGCTGGAGATCGACGGCGAAATGCACGGCGACGCCGCATTGGTGGAAAGCATCCGTCACGATCTGATGCCGGACAGCCCGCTGAAAGGCTCGGCCAACCTGCTGATCATGCCGAACATGGAAGCGGCGCGCATCAGCTACAACCTGCTGCGCGTCTCCTGCTCGGAAGGGGTGACCGTCGGGCCGGTGCTGATGGGGGTCGCCAAGCCGGTGCACATCCTGACGCCGATCGCCTCGGTGCGCCGCATCGTCAACATGGTGGCGCTGGCGGTGGTGGAAGCCCAGACCCAGCCGCTGTAAGCCCGGGTTGAGTGACTGGCCCCCTGCGCCGCTGGCGCCGGGGGCTTTTTTTATGCCTTGCAGCGCGCAGCGATGGCGCGGATATCCTGCGGGGTGGTGCGGCAACAGCCGCCGATCAATTGTGCGCCGAGCGTGCGCCACTCCGTCGCCTGATCGGCCAGGCTACCGTGCTCGCCGCCGCAGGCGTGCCAGGTTTTGCTCACCGCATCGTAGTGCTCGCCGGAGTTCGGGTAAACCAGCAGCGGCTTGTCGGCCAGCGCTTTCAGCTGACGCAGCGCCGGGGCGACCTTGTCCAGCGCGATGCAGTTGATGCCGATGGCCAACACCTGCGGGTTGCCGCGCAGCGCGGACAGGACCTCCGTCAGCGGCGTACCGTCGCTGAGATGTTGGCTGTCGCGCAGGGTCAAGGCGAACCAGGCGCCGAGCGTCGGGAATTCCTGCAGCAGCGTCAGCAGCGCCTGCAGTTCGGCGAACGACGGCAGCGTTTCGCAGGCCAGCAGATCGACGCCAGCGGCCGCCAGGGCGGCGATGCGCGGGCGGTGGAAGGCCATCATGTCATCCTGCGCCAGCCGGTAATCGCCGCGGTATTCCGAGCCGTCGGCCAGATAGGCGCCGTACGGGCCTACCGAACCGGCGATCAGCAGCGGCGCCGCCTGCGGGTGTTCGGCCAGATAATCGCGGCGCGCCCGCTGCGCCAGCTGCACGCTTTTGGCGATCAACGCCAGCGATTGCTCCTGATCCAGGCCGCGGCGCAAGAAGCCCAGCGGCGTGGCCTGATAGCTGGCGGTGATGGCGCATTGGGCGCCGGCGTTGAAATAATCGAGATGCACCTGATAGATAAGCTCGGGATTTTCAATCAGCACCTTGGCCGACCACAGCGGATCGGTCAGATCGCAGCCGCGCGCTTCCAACTCAGTGGCCAGCGCGCCGTCCAGGATCAGCGTGGGATGTTCGGCCAGCATACGGGCGACGGGGTTGTTAACCGACATGTTGTTCTCCCAAAGCGGTTTTTTGCCCGGCGCGCCGGGTCAGGAAATAGGTGAGGTAGCACAGGGCGACGAACGGCAGCCCACAGTAAAGCGCAATGCGCTGCTCCGGATCGAAAGCCAGCCCGATACAGGCCAGCAGGCACAGCGCAAAGCCGAGGATCGGCGTCAATGGGTAGCCGGGCGCGCGGTATTTCAGGCCGCTTATCGGCTGGCCGCTGCGCAGGTAGGCGCGGCGGAAAGCATAGTGGGCCGCGCAGATGCTCAGCCACACCGCCACCACCGCAAAACCGGAGATCGCCGACAGGGCGACAAACACCGTGTCCGGCGCGATCACGCTGGTCAGCAGCGCCAGCACGCCGCCGAGCATGCTGAAGGTCAGGGCGTTGATCGGAATGCCGCGCGCATTGACGCGCGCAAAGTAGGCCGGCAGGGTGCGCTGGTGGGCCAGCGACCACAGCATGCGCCCCGAGGCGTACAGGCCGGAGTTGGCCGCCGACAGGATGGCGGTCAGGATCACGAAGTTGAAGATATCGGCGGCGTAAGGCACGCCGATGCGTTCAAACACCAGCACGAACGGGCTTTTGACGATCCCCGCCTGATCCATCGGGATCAACGCTGCCAGCACGAAGACCGTGCCGATAAAGAACAGCATCAGGCGGATCACCGTAGTGCGGATCGCCAGCGGCACGACTTTTTCCGGGTTCTCGGTTTCGCCGGCGGCGATGCCGATCAGTTCCGTGCCGGAGAAGGCGAAGTTCACCGCCACCATGGTCATCAGGATCGGCAGCGTGCCGTGCGGCAGCCAGCCGGAAGCGGTCAGGTTATGCAGGAACGGCGCCGGGGTACCGTCTTTCATCGGCAGCAGGCCGAACATGGCGGCGCCGCCCAGAATGATAAACGCCAGAATGGTCACCACTTTGATCAGCGAAAACCAGAATTCGCTTTCGGCGAAAAAGCGGGTGGTCACCACGTTAAGCAGGAAAATGGCCACGCAGAAGATCAAACACCACAGCCACACCGGCGACTGCGGGAACCAGTACTGCATGCAGAATCCGGCGGCGGTCAGGCTGGAGCCGAGCGCCACCGTCCAGGTGAGCCAATACAGCCAGGCGACGGTATAGCCGGTGGCCGGCCCCAGATAGCGCGAAGCATAGACGTGAAAGGCGCCGGTTTCCGGCATCGCCACCGACAGCTCGCCCAGGCACAGCATCACCAGATACACCACCAGCGCGCCGATCAGGTAGGCCAGCAGCGTGCCGAGCGCCCCGGTGGTGGAGATGATGTAGCCGGTGTTGAAAAACAGCCCGGTGCCGATCACGCCGCCCAGCGACAGCATCACCAGGTGCCGGGCCTTCATGCTGCGTTTGAACTGTCCTGCGGCGGGTACCGATGGTTGCATAATAATCTATCCGTATAGACGTCTAAATATCTGAATGGCTATTGGTTATACCCGCAATGCTTTTTCAACGCAATGCGCAGCCGGCGATCGGCGCGTAAAAAAATCGTTAAGCCGGATCTATATGCAAATGATAATTATTATCTATAATGTCGCCATTTTCGATAATGGGGCAACATGATGAGATACCTGATTTTATTGGCGGCGTTGGCGCTCGGCGCCTGCAGCCAGGCGCCGGTGAAGGCGCCGGCCAACGACGTCGCGAGTTTGGGGAGCATCACCGATCTGCACAGCGGCGCGACCCTGACGCCGGAGCAGCTGTTGACGCGATTGGCGCAGCAGCCGCGGGTGATCCTGGGTGAGAAACATGACAATCCTTACCACCATCAGATTGAGCAATGGCTGGTGCAGCAGCTGCCGCAGCGGCGGCCGCAGGGCAGCGTGCTGATGGAGATGATCAACCCGAACCAACAGGCGCAGGTCGACAAGGTCAAGCAGTGGTTGCAGAGCGATCCGACGGTGCGCGACGGCCGCGTAGCGGAGCTGATCGCCTGGCAGCCGGGCTGGAAGTGGGCGCTGTATGGCGGAGTGACGATGGCGGCGATGCGCGCGCCTTATCCGCTGTGGTCGGCCAACCTGGATCGCAGCGAGATTACGGCGTTCTATCAGCAGCCGCAATTCCCGGCGGGGCAGCTATCGGCGCAGCCGGCGGTGCGCAAGGCGCTGGAAGAGACCATCCGCACTTCGCACGGCGGCAAGATTGAGGCCGACCAGCTGCAGGCGATGTTGGCGATCCAGCAGCAGCGCGACCGGCGCATGGCTGAGCGCCTGCTGGCGGCGCCCACGCCCGCGCTGCTGATCGCCGGTGGCTATCACGCCGCCAAATCGGTGGGGGTGCCGCTGCACGTGCGGGATCTGCAACCGGCGGCGGCGCTGACGGTGCTGATGCTGGCGGAGCCGGGCGTACAGGTCGATGCGAACACCGCAGACTACCTGTGGATCACACCATCAGTGAAATGAATACGTTAAGAGAGTGAAAAGGGGTGTTAATTATAGTTGCAAATGATTATCATTAGTAAATGTGATCTGCAATCATTCGCAATTAAGCAAGCTAATGCCCCTATGTTAAGTCAGTCTTACTCCCTCCCGGCCTTTGAACTGCCGCAGCCGCGCTGGACGCGCGGCCTGCTGCTCGCTCTGGCGGCGCACGCGGCGTTGGTGCTGCTGTTTTACTGGCCGCAGACGGCGCTGGAGCCGGTGGTGTTGCCACCGCCGGCGGTGATGATGAGCTGGGCGGCGCAGATTGAAGCGCCGGAAAGCAAGCCGCTGCCGCTGGGCCTGCAGCAGGCGGAATCCGCTGCGGCGCAGCCGGCGGAGCAGCAGCAACAGCCGGATCTGCCCAAGCTGGCGCGCGCCGAGAAAGCGAAAATCGTGACGGCGCAGAAGAAGCGCGCCGAACGCCGCCCCCCGCAAAAAACGCAGCCGCAGCCTAAGCCGCAGGAACAGGCCAAAGAGACGCGCAACGCCGCCGCGTCCAGCGCCGCCGCGCCGCAGGCGCAGACGCTCTCTCACCAGACCGCCGCACCGATCAACAGCGACGCCAACAGCAACGCGCAGGCAAAACTGTCGTGGGAGAGCCTGGTGAAAGGCAAACTGAACCGCATCAAGGATTACCCTTTGGATGCCCGCAGCCGCCGGCGCAGCGGCATGCCGCAGGTCAGTTTCAGCGTCGACGCGCAGGGGCGGGTCTCGAACGTTACGCTGCTGGTGCGCTCCGGCACTGCGTCGCTGGATCGGGAAGCGGTAGCGGTGGTGTCGCGCGCTCAGCCGTTGCCGCCGCCGCCGCCGGAGATGCTGCAGCAGGGGGCCGTCAGGGTGACGATGCCGATCGATTTCAATCTGGCGGAGCTGAATGCCCGCCGTTAATGCCCGCAGGCGCCGCATCGCCGTCGTCCGCCTTTTCAAACTTCGTGAGGGATTATGAATCCGCTGTTATCCACCCCGCGCCGTCGCATCGCGGCCGCGCTCTGGCTTTCTTTAGGCGTCGCCGGCGCCGCGCTGGCGCAACCGCAGCCGCCGTTGGCGGAACGCGCGCCGAAAGCGCTGACCGCCCACGGCGAGACGCGCACCGACGATTACTACTGGCTGCGCGACGACAGCCGAAAAGAGCAGAAGGTGCTGGACTACCTGAAGGCGGAGAACCGCTACACCGAGCAGATGATGGCGCCGTACCAGAAGCTGCGCGCCACGCTGTATCAGGAGATGCTGGGCCGCATGAACCCTGACGATCGTTCGGTGCCGTATCAGCTCAACGGCTATCGCTATCAGGAAAGCTACGCCGCCGGTAAAGATTTCGCGCTGTATCAGCGCCAGGCGCTGACCGCCGACGCGCCGTGGCAAACCTTGCTGGACGCCAATCAGCGCGCGGCCGGCCACGCCTACTATCGCTTGGGGGCTATGGACGTCAGCCAGGACAACCGCCGCCTGGCGGTGGCCGAAGATCTGCAGGGCCGCCGCCAATACCGCATCTCCCTGCGCGAGATAGGCAGCGAACGCTGGTCGCCGGAAACGCTGGAAAACACCTCCGGCAACATGGTGTGGGCCAACGACAACCAAACCCTGTTCTACGTGCGCAACCACCCGCAAACGCTGTTGCCATACCAGGTTTATCGCCATCAGTACGGTACGCCGACGGCGGAAGATAAGCTGGTGTACCAGGAAAACGATCCGGCGTTCTACCTCAGCCTCGGCCGCTCGTCCTCGCGCGATTACCTGATTCTGACCATCAGCGGCAACACCACCTCCGAAGTGCGCCTGATCGACGCCAATCAGCCGCAGCGCGAGCCGCAGCTGTTCGCCGCCCGGCAGAACGGCCGCGAGTATTATCTCGATCACTACCGCGGCGAGTTCTATCTGCGTTCCAACCATCAGGATCCGAACTTTGGCCTGTACCGCACGGCGGCGGCGGGCAAACCCTGGCAGACGCTGATCGCGCCGCAGGCGCAGCACGAGGTGGAGAACTTCAGCCTGTTCCGCGACTGGCTGGTGGTGCAGGAGCGCGCCAACGGGCTGGTGCAGCTGCGGCAAATCAGCTGGGACGGCAAAACCGAGCGCGCCATCCCGTTCGACGACGCCAGCTACATGGCCTGGCTGGGCTATAACCCCGAGCCGGACAGCGATCGGTTGCGCTACGGCTATTCGGCGATGACCACGCCGACCCGCACCTATGAGTGGGATCTGAACAAGGGCGAGCGCACCCTGCTGAAGCAGCAGGAAGTGAAAGGTGTCGATCCGAGCCTGTATCACAGCGAGCGCATCTGGGTAACGGCGCGCGACGGCGTGAAGGTGCCGGTCTCGCTGGTGTACCGCACATCGCTGTTCAAAAACGGGCATAACCCGCTGCTGGTGTACGGCTACGGTGCTTACGGCATGAGCATGGATCCGGCGTTCAGCGCCAACCGCATCAGCCTGCTGGATCGCGGCTTCGTCTATGCGCTGATCCACGTGCGCGGCGGCGGCGAGCTGGGGCAGAGCTGGTACAAACAGGGCAAGCTGACGCACAAACCGAACAGTTTCAACGATTTCATCGACGCCACCCAGGCGCTGATCAAAGACGGCTACGGCCAGCCGGGGCGCATCTACGCCATGGGCGGCAGCGCCGGCGGCTTGCTGATGGGTGCGGTGATCAATCAGGCGCCGCAGCTGTACAACGCGGTGGTGGCGCAGGTGCCGTTCGTCGACGTGGTGACCACCATGCTGGACGACAGCATTCCGCTCACCACCGGGGAGTACGAGGAGTGGGGCAACCCGCACCAGCCGGCCGCCTATGCGCTGATGAAGTCCTACAGCCCGTACGACAACGTGCGCAAGCAGCGTTACCCGAACCTGCTGGTTACCAGCGGCTTGTACGACTCACAGGTGCAGTATTGGGAGCCGGCCAAATGGGTGGCGAAGCTGCGGCGCTTCAAGCAGGGCGATTCGCTGCTGCTGCTCTCCACCGACATGACCGCCGGCCACGGCGGCAAATCGGGCCGCCTGGCGCGGCTGGAAAACGGCGCGCTGGAGTACGCCTTTATTTTGGCGGCGGATCGGCAGGCGCAGAAATAACCTTCAGCGCCGCGGCACGCTGCGGCGCAATAAAACAATAACAATCTTTTACCGCGCTTTCGGCGGGCTTTTTGCTGGGCATTGTCGGCCATCAAACCTTATTGGCTATTTCTGGGGATATATGAAAATCAAAATGATAGCGAGCCTGATCGGCGCGGGACTGGCGCTGTACGGGCCGGCTGCGGCCGCGCAGGAACAGGCGGAAAATAATAAAGGCCGCGTGGCGTTCAGCCCGCTCAACGTCTCGGCCGCCGACAGCGGCAACAGCAGCGAAAAAGACGCGTTGGCGCGGCCAGGTGCGTTCAGCTCGCGCGACGAAAACAAGAATCTGGAGTCGGTGGACAGCATTCTGCGCAGCATGCCGGGCACCTATACCCAGATCGATCCCGGCCAGGGATCGGTCAGCGTCAATATCCGCGGCCTGAGCGGCTTTGGCCGGGTCAACACCATGGTCGACGGCATCACGCAAAACTACTACGGCAATTCGCCGAACGACGCGGCGCACGGGGGATTGCCCACCAGCCAGTTCGGGGCGCTGATCGATCCTAACTTTATCGTCGGCGTCGACGTGGCACGCGGCAACGCCACCGGCTCCGCTGGGGTGAACGCGCTGGCGGGCAGCGCCAACTTCCGCACCATCGGCGTGGACGACGTGGTGTTTTCCGATAACCCGTTCGGCGTGCGCACCAAATTCTCGGTGGGCAATAACGGCATCGGCCGCAGCGGCATGATCGCCGTGGGCGCCAAAACCGCCGCCTTTGCCGACGGCGGCAGCCTGGGAGCGATGGCGGCGATCAGCGGCAGCACCATCACCTCCAACTACAAAAACGGCGCCGGTTTCGACAGCGAGATGTTTAACGTTGATAAAACCTACCGCCAGAACCCGAAATCCCAGCTGTTCAAGGTGGACATCAAGCCGGATGCCTTCAACAGCATCGAACTGTCGGCGCGCAGCTACCAGAATAAAATCACCCGCCGCCACGTCGACAGCGACGATTTCTACCTTAAATATCACTACGCGCCGTTCTCCGAGCTGATCGATTTCAACCTGACCGCCAGCACCAGCCGCGGCGAGCAAAAGTTCATGTCCGACAACATGGCGGGGTTCAGCGACAGCACGGCGAAAAACATCTCCGATGCGCTGGATATCAACAACACCAGCCGTTTCAGCCTGCAGGATGTCGATTTCGCCTTCAGCTACGGCGGCAAGCTGGTGCGCAACGAGTATAAGAAAAAGGCCTCCGGCTTGGTGACGGATGACAATCAGGCGGAAAGTTCGCCGGTGGGAATGTCGGGCAAGCAGGATATCTCCAGCCTGTACAGCGGATTGCAGGCCAACTACGGCATCTGGCAGGGGAATTTCGATCTGAACTACACCGCCTATCGCCTCTCCGGCTATAAGCCAGCCTGTGACGAGCGCGTAGAGTGCTTCCCGCAGGGCGCCGGCAATATCAACCGCAACGAACACGGCTTCAACCCATCGGTCATGCTGTCGGCGCAGGTGACGCCGTGGCTGCAGCCGTTCGTCAGCTACAGCAAGTCGATGCGCGGGCCGAATATCCAGGAGGTGTTCTTCGCCAACAGCGGCGGCCAGTCGATGAACCCGTTCCTGAAGGGCGAAAAAGCGGAGACCTGGCAGGGCGGTTTCAACGCCAATGCTCACGATCTGTTGCTCAAGCAGGACAGTTTCCAGCTGAAAGCGGTCTATTTCGAAACCAGAATCAAAAACTACATATCCAGCCAATCCTACCTGGTGTGTAAAAACCGCCAGAAGTGCAACCGTTCGCAGGCGACGCAGGAAGAGTGGGATAACGCGGACGTCAACGCCAGCATGACCATGTACAGCAACGGCCCCGAACCGGTCAAAATGCGCGGGGTGGAGCTGGAAGCGCTGTACGACGCCGGTTTCGCTTTCACCAAGCTGTCGTTAAGCAAGGAACATACCTCCCAGCCGACCAACCAGGCCAGCAACGAATTCGGCGCGGGCGATGTCAGCGAACTGCCGGAATTCTACTTCACGCTGGACAGCGGGGTGCGCCTGCTGGACGAGACGTTAACGCTGGGCGGGGTGGTGAAATACACCGGCAAATCGGTGCGCCTGTCGCCTGATTCCATTCGCGATGAAAACGAACAGTTGATGAAGGAGCCAGCGCCGCATATTCCGACCATTATCGATCTGTACGGCACCTATCAGGTGAATCGCAATCTGCTGCTGAAGCTCAGTGTGCAAAACCTGATGGACAAAGACTACTCGGACGCGCTGAACAAGATGAACTCGCTGCCGTCGCAGTCGCAGGACTTCACGCCGACCAACACTGCCCGTGGACGCACCTATATCTTCGGCGGGGAGGTGCGCTTCTAAACCGCAGCGAGGCAGGGCGCAGTTCATTCATCACTGCGCCCGCTTTGCTTGCAGCAGCCATTTGTCCAGCTCGTTGGCGAACTGCTGGCGGTCGCGCTGGTTCAGGGCGTTCGGGCCGCCGGTCTGGATGCCGCTGGCGCGCAGGGTATCCATAAAATCGCGCATGTTGAGGCGCTCGCGGATGGTGTCCGGCGTGTAGCGTTCGCCGCGCGGGTTCAGCGCCACCGCGCCTTTCTCTATCACCTCCGCCGCCAGCGGAATGTCGGCGGTGATCACCAGATCGCCCGCTGCGCAGCGGCGCACGATCTCGTTGTCGGCCACGTCGAAGCCGGCCGCCACCTGCAGCGAACGGATGTACTTCGACGGCGGCGTGCGCAGCGGCTGGTTCGCCACCAGCGTTACGGTGATGGCGGTACGATCGGCGGCGCGAAACAGCACCTCTTTGATCACGTTCGGACAGGCGTCTGCATCGACCCAAATCTGCATCATTTCGGCTCCTGCAGCCAGTCGCGCACCGGCAGGAAATCGCGCGCCAGTGCCGCTTCCGGGCTGCCTGTGTCCGGCTGGTAGTTATATTCCCAACGCACCAACGGCGGCATCGACATCAGAATGGACTCGGTGCGCCCGCCGGTTTGCAGCCCGAACAGCGTGCCGCGATCCCATACCAGGTTGAATTCCACGTAGCGGCCGCGGCGATACAGCTGGAACTGACGCTCGCGCTCGCCCCAGGTCAAGGCCTTGCGTTTTTCCACGATCGGCAGATAGGCGTCGAGGAAGCCCTGGCCCACCGCGCGGGTGAAGGCGAAGCAGTGGTCGAAGTCCGGGGTGTTCAGATCGTCATAGAACAGGCCGCCGATGCCGCGCGCTTCGTTGCGGTGCTTGATGAAGAAGTAATCGTCGCACCACTGTTTGTATTTGGGGTAGACCTCGTCGCCGAACGGCGCGCACAGCTCGGCCGCGGTGCGGTGCCAGTGCACGGCATCCTCTGCGAAGCCGTAGAACGGCGTCAGATCAAAGCCGCCGCCGAACCACCACACCGGCGCCTCGCCCGGCTTTTCGGCGATGAAAAAGCGCACGTTGGCGTGGCTGGTGGGCACGTAGGGGCTGAGCGGGTGGATAACCAATGAGACGCCCATCGCCTGGAAGCTGCGCCCGGCCAGTTCCGGACGGTGCGCGGTGGCCGAGGCCGGCAGGGTGGCGCCGGAGACGTGCGAGAAGTTGACCCCCGCCTGTTCGAACACCGCGCCGTTGGTCAGCACGCGGCTGCGGCCACCGCCGCCTTCTTCACGCGTCCATTGGTCTTCGGTGAACGCGCCGCCGCCGTCGGCCTGGGCGAGTTGCGCGCAGATGTGATCCTGCAGCGCCAGCAGGAAGGATTTTACTTCAGCGATGTTAGGTAAACTCATGCGGGGTCTTTATAGCGTCTGGCTGAACAAGGCGCTGAGTATACTCTTATTCGCCGCCCGCGGCATCAGCGGGGTTTGCGTTGGTGGGCGTCGAAGTAGTCGAAGAAGTTAACGATGCCGTCCGCGATGGCGCGGGCTATTTTCTCGCGAAACGCGGTGGTGCCCAGCAGCCGCTCTTCGTTCGGGTTGGTGATGAACGAGGTTTCCACCAGCACCGAGGGAATGGACGGCGATTTCAACACCGCAAACGCCGCCTGTTCGGTGCTGTCGCTGTGCAGATGGTGTACTGGGCGAATTTGGCCGAGCACGTGGCGGCCGAGCGTCAGGCTGTTGTTGATGGTGTCGGTTTGCACCAGATCGAACAGCACCTGCTGCAGGTAGTTGTCCTGATCCTTGTACTTGCCGCCCGCCACGTCGTCAGCGGCGTTTTCACGGTTGGACAGGTAGCGCGCCATGGCGCTGCTGGCGCCGCGGTTGGACAGGGCGAACACCGAAGCGCCGGAGGCCGATGGGCTGGTAAAGCCGTCGGCGTGAATCGAAATGAACAGGTCGGCCTGGTGCTGGTGGGCGATCTCCACCCGCTGGAACAGCGGAATGAATTCGTCTTCTTCGCGCGTCAGGCGCGCCTCGACGTGATCATGCTCATGCAGAAAACGGCGCACGTGGTTGGCGATTTCCAGCACGATGTGTTTTTCCTGCGAGCCTTCGTGGCCGACCGCGCCGGAG
Organism: Serratia sp. CY29653; assembly: GCF_052169255.1. Taxonomy (NCBI): domain Bacteria; kingdom Pseudomonadati; phylum Pseudomonadota; class Gammaproteobacteria; order Enterobacterales; family Yersiniaceae; genus Serratia; species Serratia sp. CY29653. Next base: position 27,107 of record NZ_JBJNLC010000001.1, read on the forward strand.
TCGATGCCGCCGTGGCCGGGATCGATCATCACCAGTTTTTTGCCGCCGGCCGGTTTCGCCGCCGGTTTGCTGTGCTGATTGCGCAGCAGGCCTTCCGCCCTGGCGCGTTGGCTTTTCACGCCGAGCAGCGCCACCGCCAGGCCGGAAAGCAAAAGTTGGCGTCGCGTCGGGGAAACGGCAAGCGGTTTAAAATTGAGGAAGGGTTTACCCTGCTTTTTCATTACGCAACGCTCCGTCGACGTTTCTATTTTGCGACGTTATATCGTATTGATAATCATTAATCGACCCGATAACTATTTCCATTTATTACGCCTGTTACCGGCGATTTCTGGGCAAATAGCGCGGTAAATCGCAGTTTGATATTGCGTAAGTGAATAATCACGCGATAATCAGATAAACACCTTAATTAACAGCGGCCAACATCGATGGAAATTCGCGTATTTCGACAAGACGACTTTGAAGAAGTCATTACCCTGTGGGAGCGCTGCGATCTGCTGCGGCCCTGGAACGATCCGGAAATGGACATCGAGCGCAAGCTGAACCACGATCCGGAGCTGTTCCTGGTGGCGGAAGTCGGCGGCGAAGTGGTCGGTTCGGTGATGGGCGGCTATGACGGCCACCGCGGCTCGGCGTATTACCTCGGGGTGCATCCCGACTATCGCGGGCGCGGCATCGCCAATGCGTTGATCAACCGTCTGGAGAAGAAGTTGATCGCCCGTGGCTGCCCGAAGATCCAGATTATGGTGCGCGAAGACAACGACACGGTGGTCGAGATGTACGAGAAGCTCGGCTACGAGATCCAGGGCATCACCAGCCTGGGCAAGCGGCTGATCGAAGATCAGGAATATTGAGCGGGCGGCGGGCGGCGTTGCACCGCCCGCCGCAGTGCATTACGGCAGCTTTTTGACGGTTTTCACGTCCACTTCGACGCTGCTCCAGTCTTTATCCACTTTGCCTTCCAACTGCACCTTGTCTTTCGGCGTAATGGTTTGGCCGTTCCAGCGCTTGCGATCGATTTCGACCGTCAGCGTGCCGGTGGTATCGCGGAAGGTATAGGTGTCGTCGCCGATGCGCTGCTCGATATTGCCCTGCAGCATCACCCAGGTGTCGTCGCTCAGCGATTTCACCTTGTCCACGGTGGTCAGCGCCGCGCTGGGGCCGGAGAAACCGCCCTGAGGAGCGGGTTGCGTTTGGGCCTGCGGCGCGGCCGGATCGAGGAACCCGCCTTGCTGCGCCAGTACCGGTGCGCTGCACAGCGCGATCAGAGCGGCCAGAGTCAGTTTTTTCATGTTGCGCTTCCTTATCATCGTTATCGAAAATCACATCCCGCTGATATCGGGCTGCTTGTTAAGTGCTAACGATTAAAACACACCGATCTTAAGAGCTTCTTAAGCCGACGCATTGAAATTCTCGCCGCCGGCGCCCATCTGTAGCCATAGTCTTTATTCTGTTGGCAAGGAACGATCGTTGAAGCCATTCTCACCCCGGTTTTCCCCGGACGATTACGACCAGCACGGCGCGCTGCGGCTGCCGCTGGGATTTTGGGCCGTGTTGATTTTGCAGGCGCGCACCTGGCTGCTGTTCGTGATGGCCGGCGCTTCGCGCGAGCAGGGCGAAAGCTTGCTGGCGCTATTTTATCCGGATACCCAACGTTTTTGGTACGGCATGCTGCTCGGCCTGCCGGCGGCGCTGGCGTTTTTGCTGAGCGGCCGCCGCCACCAATGGCCGCGGCTGTGGCGCGGCTGGCGCTGGGGGCTGGCTGTCTCCCTGCTGGCGTCGCTCGGCGGCTCGCTGTTCAGTCTGTGGCGCCAGGACGGCGATGCGCCGGGGCTGGAACTGGCGTTGGCGCTGCTCGATGCGCTGGCGCTAAGCTATCTGTTGCTGAATGCGCGCCTGAAAGCCTGCTTTGCGCCGGCGGAGCACGCCGACTAATTGCCGAGAAGTGCGGCACTTTTCGCATTTTCCGCACTCCAAGCTGGCAACCGTTGGCGTAGTGCGGGCCGTTGTGAGAGGCTGGCACGCAGCAAAATGCCGAGTGCGGCGGGGGCGGGTTACCGCCCCGTGCCATTGATGTTTAAGGAGCTAGAGATGAATATTCGCCCCCTGCTGTTAGGGCTTCCGCTGTTACTGACCGGCTGTTCGAGCATGTCCAATTTCTCCTGGTCCAGCCTGTCGCCGTTCAACTGGTTCGGCAGCAGCCTGGAGGTCGGCGCCAAGGGCGTCGGCAAGCTCAACGCCGGCACGCCGATGTCGGAAAGCGCCATCAACGACGGGCTGGACGGCAACTACCGCCTGCGCGGCGGCATGGCGACCAGCAACGGCCAGATCGTCTCTTATTACCAGGCGCTGTCCGGCGACGAGGTGAAGCTGGTGATCACCGGCGAACCGAAAGGGCGCCTGCAGCGGGTAGACGTGCTGGATCCGCAAGTGGCGACGGAGTGGGGCAACAAGCTCGGCACGCCGTTCGGCGACATGTACAGCAAGGCGTTCGGTTCCTGTAAACCGGGCAGCGGCGAAGACGCCGGTAAAGTGGAGTGCGTGGCGGAGCAGAGCAAGTACGTCACCTACATCTTCAGCGGCAAGTGGGCCGGGGCGCAGGATATCATCCCGCCGGACGACACCCTGAAAAGCTGGACGGTCAGCAAAATCATCTGGCACGCCAAGCCGCAGCAGTAACGCGTTCAACGGGCGTCGGTTCGCGGCGCCTGCATTACCCCTATTTTCTTTGCGCTGCTGCAAGGCAATCGCCCGTGCTTGCGGTATGATAGCGCGCGTTTGTAACAGGGAACCCGCGCGTCAACCGCCATACCTTACCTGTTGCCGGATTCTGGTATTGAGGATAACAACATGACACAGGTTCAGAGCGGCATTCTGCTGGAGCACTGCCGTTTCGCCATTTTTATGGAAGCCAGCGTACAGGGCGAGTTCGCCGACTTGCGCCAGGGCTGCAAGCAGTTTTGTCAGACGCTGAGCGAGCTGCAGCAGCAGTTCCCCGATGCACGCCTCGGCGCGGTGATCGCTTTCGGCTACGACGTTTGGCACGATCTCTCCAGCGGCCAGGGCGCGCAAGAGCTGAAGCCGTTCACGCCGCTCGGCAAAGGGCTGGCGCCGGCCACCCAGCGCGACATGCTGATCCACATCCAGTCGCTGCGCCATGACGTCAACTTCACGCTGGGGCAGGCGGTGCTGGCGGCGTTCGGCAACGCCATCAAGATTGAAGAAGAAACCCACGGTTTCCGCTGGGTAGAAGAGCGCGATTTGAGCGGCTTCATCGACGGCACCGAAAATCCGCAGGGCGAGCAGCGCCCGGCAGTGGCGACGATCGCCGAAGGCGAAGAGGACGCAGGCGGTAGCTACGTGCTGGTGCAGCGCTACGAGCACAACCTGCGCCAGTGGCAGCGCTTTACCACCGAACAACAGGAACAGATTATCGGCCGCACCAAGCACGACAGCGAAGAGCTGCCGGCCGATCAGCGCCCGGATACCTCGCACGTCAGCCGCGTCGATCTGAAAGAGAACGGCAAAGGCCTGAAAATTCTGCGCCAGAGTCTGCCTTACGGCACCGCCAGCGGCAAGCATGGCCTGTTCTTCATCGCCTATTGCGCACGCCTGCACAATATTGAGCAGCAGCTGCTGAGCATGTTCGGCGATCTGGACGGCAAACGCGACGCGATGCTGCGTTTCAGCCGTGCGGTGACCGGCAGCTACTACTTCGCGCCATCGCTGACTCGCCTGCTGTCACTTTGACGCCGTTGCCGAAGCCGGCTCGCCCGGCTTCGGTCCGTTTCCCCGCCCCAAAACGCCTCGCATTCCCTGCCTTATAGCGTTTGATGCTTGTAAATCACTAAACGGTATATAAAAGCGTTACAGCTCCGCACCGAGTTATAAATACACTGGTCGTCAATAAGGCGAAAGCCTGAAGGAATGACTCAGTGATAAGGTGCAGAATGAAACAAAACCGGGTTAAAAATCTCGTGCTGAAAGGTTGGCTGGCGGCTGCGCTGTTGGCGAGCGGCGCCGCGCCGGCGGCGGAATTGCTGAACAGCTCTTATGACGTTTCCCGTGAATTGTTCGTCGCGCTGAATCCCGGCTTTGAACAGCAGTGGAATCAACAGCATCCGAACGATAAGCTGACCATCAAACAATCGCACGCCGGTTCCTCCAAGCAGGCGCTGGCGATCCTGCAGGGCCTGCGCGCCGACGTGGTGACGTACAACCAGGTCACCGACGTGCAAATCCTGCACGATCGCGGGCAGCTGATCCCGGCGGACTGGCAGGCGCGCCTGCCGAACAACAGTTCGCCGTTCTATTCCACCATGGCGTTTCTGGTGCGCAAGGACAACCCAAAGGGCATCCACACCTGGAACGATCTGGTGCGCGACGACGTGAAGCTGGTGTTCCCGAACCCGAAAACCTCCGGCAACGGCCGTTACACCTATCTGGCCGCCTGGGGCGCCGCCAGCCAGGCCGACGGCAACGACGCGGCCAAGACCCGCGCCTTCATGACCCGCTTCCTGAAAAACGTGCTGGTGTTCGATACCGGCGGCCGCGGCGCGACCACCACCTTCGTTGAGCGCGGCTTGGGCGACGTGCTGATCAGCTTCGAGTCCGAAGTGAACAACATCCGCAAGCAATACGGTGAAGACAAGTACGAAGTGATCGTGCCGCCGGTCGATATTCTGGCGGAGTTCCCGGTGGCCTGGATCGACAAAAACGTCGAGCGTAACGGCACCGAACAGGCGGCCAAAGCCTATCTGAACTATCTCTACAGCCCGGCGGCGCAGCAGGTGATCACCAGCTTCTACTACCGCGTGTATGACCAGAAAGCGATGGCGGCGGCGAAGGGGCAATTCCCGGATACCCAACTGTTCCGCGTGGAAGATCAATTCGGCGGCTGGCCGCAGGTGATGAAAACCCACTTCGCCACCGGTGGCGAGCTGGATCAGCTGTTAGCGGCAGGGCGCAAGTAAATGTTGGCGTTGTCGTCCAGTAAGCGGGTGCTGCCCGGATTTGGCCTCAGCCTCGGCAGCAGCCTGTTTTATACCTGTTTGATCCTGCTGCTGCCGCTCACCGCGCTGGTGATGCAGCTGGCGCAGATGAGCCTGGCGCAATACTGGGAAGTGATTTCCAACCCGCAGGTGGTGGCGGCGTATAAAGTGACGCTGCTGGCGGCCGGCGTCGCCAGCCTGTTCAACGCGGTGTTCGGCATGCTGATGGCCTGGATCCTGACGCGCTACCGTTTTCCCGGCCGCTCGCTGCTGGATGGCCTGATCGATCTGCCGTTTGCGCTGCCGACCGCGGTGGCCGGCCTGACGCTGGCGGGGCTGTTTTCCACCACCGGCTGGTACGGTCAGTGGCTGGCGCACTTCGACATCAAGGTCACCTTTACCTGGCTTGGGATCGCGGTAGCGATGGCGTTCACCAGCCTGCCGTTTGTGGTGCGCACCGTGCAGCCGGTTCTGGAAGAGCTGGGGCCGGAATACGAAGAGGCGGCCGAGACGCTGGGCGCCACGCGCTGGCAGAGCTTCCGCCGCGTGGTATTGCCTGAGGTGGCGCCGGCATTGTTGGCCGGCACCGCCATCTCCTTTACCCGCAGCCTGGGCGAGTTTGGCGCGGTGATTTTCATCGCCGGCAACATCGCCTGGAAGACGGAAGTGACCTCGCTGATGATTTTTGTGCGTTTACAGGAGTTCGATTATCCGGCGGCCAGCGCCATCGCCTCGGTGATCCTGGCGGCGTCGCTGCTGCTGCTGTTCAGCATTAACGTCTTGCAAAGCCGCTTCGGCAGACGTTTGGGAGGAGGGCACTGATGGCTGATGTTTCCGCCTTCAACGGCGCCGAGCGCCCGCGCGTCAACTGGGGCAAGTGGACGCTGATCGCCATCGGCGCGCTGTTCTCGGTGCTGCTGCTGGTGGTGCCGATGATATCGATTTTCGCCGAGGCCTTTTCCAAAGGATTCGGCGCGATGTGGAGCAACTTGCTCGATCCGGACATGCTGCACGCCATTTGGCTGACGGTGTTGATCGCGCTGATCACCGTGCCGTTCAACCTGGTGTTCGGCACGTTGCTGGCGTGGCTGGTGACGCGCTTCACTTTCCCCGGCCGCCAGCTGCTGCTGACGCTGATCGATATCCCGTTCGCCGTTTCACCGGTGGTGGCGGGGCTGATTTACCTGCTGTTTTACGGCAGCAACGGCCTGCTGGGCGGCTGGCTGGATGCGCATAACATCCAGATCATGTTCTCCTGGCCGGGCATGGTGTTGGTGACCATTTTCGTCACCTGCCCCTTCGTGGTGCGCGAGCTGGTGCCGATGATGCTCAGCCAGGGCAGCCAGGAAGACGAGGCCGCCATTCTGCTGGGGGCGTCCGGCTGGCAAATGTTCCGCCGCGTGACGCTGCCCAACATTCGCTGGGCGCTGCTGTACGGCGTGGTGCTGACCAACGCGCGCGCCATCGGCGAGTTCGGCGCGGTGTCGGTGGTGTCCGGTTCGATTCGCGGCGAAACCTACAGCCTGCCGCTGCAGGTCGAGCTGTTGCAGCAGGATTACAACACCGTCGGCTCCTTTACCGCCGCCGCGCTGTTGACCTTGATGGCGATCGTTACCCTATTTTTGAAGAGCGCGCTGCAGTGGCGTCTGGAACGTCAAAATGCGCGCCTCGAGCGGGAGGAAAATCATGAGCATTGAGATTAACGGCATCAACAAGTACTTCGGTCGCACCAAGGTATTGAACGATATCTCGCTCGATATTGCTTCCGGTGAGATGGTGGCGCTGCTCGGGCCGTCCGGTTCCGGCAAGACCACGCTGCTGCGCATTATCGCCGGGCTGGAAAGCCAGAGCGGCGGCAAGCTGGGCTTCCACGGCACCGACGTCAGCCACATGCACGCGCGCGACAGGCGCGTGGGCTTCGTATTTCAGCACTATGCGCTGTTCCGCCACATGACGGTGTTCGACAACATCGCCTTCGGCCTGACCGTGCTGCCGCGCCGCGAGCGGCCGAACGCCGCGGCGATCAAACAGAAAGTCACCCAACTGCTGGAAATGGTGCAGTTGGCCCACCTGGCCAACCGCTATCCGTCGCAGCTGTCCGGCGGCCAGAAACAGCGCGTGGCGTTGGCGCGCGCCCTGGCGGTGGAACCGCAAATTCTGCTGCTGGACGAACCGTTCGGCGCGCTGGATGCGCAGGTGCGCAAAGAGCTGCGCCGCTGGCTGCGTCAGTTGCACGAAGAGCTGAAGTTCACCAGCGTGTTCGTCACCCACGATCAGGAAGAGGCGATGGAAGTGGCCGACCGCATCGTGGTGATGAGCCAGGGCAATATCGAACAGGTAGGCTCGCCGGAAGAGATCATGCGCGAACCGGCCAGCCGCTTCGTGCTGGAGTTCATGGGGGAAGTGAACCGCCTGAACGGCGAGATCCGCGGCTCCCAGCTGTTCGTCGGCGCGCACCAGTGGCCGCTGTCGTTCCAGCCGATGCACCAGGGCAGCGTCGATCTGTTCCTGCGCCCGTGGGAAATGGAAGTGGCGACCGAAAGCAGCGAGCGCTGCCCGCTGCCGGTGCAGGTGCTGGAAGTCAGCCCGCGTGGCCACTTCTGGCAGTTGACGGTGCAGCCAATCGGCTGGCATCAGGAGCCGATCGGCGTGGTGTTGCCGGAAGGCAACCCAACCCCGGTGCGCGGCGGCCGTTATTACGTCGGCAGCCTCAATGCGCGGCTGTATGCCGGCGATCAACTGCTGCAACCTGTTGCGTTAGCCAAAAGCGCCTGATAGGTTTTAGCTGCCCTTTTATTCAAGGCAACCCCCGGGTTGCCTTTTTACTTTACGCACACCAACACACAGGCAAAGATCGTGACAACGCTCGAACAATGCATCGGGAATACCCCGCTGGTACAACTGCAACGGCTGGCCGCCCAGGCGGGCAGCGAGGTATGGGTCAAACTGGAAGGCAATAACCCGGCGGGCTCGGTGAAGGATCGCGCTGCGTTGGCGATGATCCAGCAGGCGGAGCTGCGCGGCGAGATCAAGCCCGGCGACGTGCTGATCGAGGCCACCAGCGGCAACACCGGCATTGCGCTGGCGATGATCGCCGCGCTCAAAGGCTATACGCTGAAGCTGCTGATGCCGGAGAACATGAGCCTGGAGCGGCAGGCGGCGATGCGCGCCTACGGTGCCGAGCTGATCCTGGTCAGCCGTGAGCAGGGAATGGAAGGGGCGCGCGATCTGGCGCTGGAGATGCAGCGCCAGGGGCAGGGCAAGGTGCTGGACCAGTTCAACAACCTCGACAACCCCTACGCCCACTTCACCACCACCGGCCCGGAGATCTGGCGCCAGACCGAAGGGCGCATCACCCACTTTGTTTCCAGCATGGGCACCACCGGCACCATTACCGGCGTAGGCGGTTACCTGAAGAGCCAGAATCCGCAGGTGCAGATCATCGGCCTGCAGCCGGCGGAAGGCAGCAGCATCCCCGGCATTCGCCGTTGGGCGCCCGCTTACCTGCCGGGCATTTTCCGCCCGGAGCTGGTGGATCAGGTGCTGGATATCGAGCAGCGCGATGCCGAGCAGACCATGCGCCAGCTGGCGCAGCGTGAAGGCATCTTCTGCGGCGTCAGCTCCGGCGGCGCGGTGGCCGGTGCCCTGCGCGTCGCGGCGGCCCATCCCGGCAGCGTCGTGGTGGCGATCGTCTGCGATCGCGGTGACCGTTACCTCTCCACCGGCGTGTTCGACTGAGCGCTCCGTCCCGGCGGCGCGTTCCGCCGGGAAACCCCCTCTCACTTCCCTTTTGACCGATGGCATATCCGCCCCGCCAGCATGGCGGCTGGCGCCTGCCTGCATGCCAATGCCCTGACTGAAGTAGAGAAATCGCGCGACAGCAGCCACACTAACGGTGGCGAGACGCGAACGGCGATGTGTAAGGATTGAGTAAAACCGGCTGCGGGCCGGCGGAATTGGCGGGAAAATAACGAAAATCGGTGAAGGAGCAAGGCATGAAAATATTACTGGTCGACGATGACCTGGAGCTTGGCACCATGCTGAGCGAATACCTGACGGGCGAAGGCTTCGACGTCACGCTGGTGCTGACCGGCAAGGCGGGAGTGGAGGGCGCGCTGTCGGGCGACTATACCGCGATGATCCTCGATATCATGCTGCCGGACATGAGCGGCATCGACGTGCTGCGCGACGTGCGTAAAAAGAGCCGGTTGCCGATCATCATGCTGACCGCCAAAGGCGACAACATCGATCGGGTGATTGGCCTGGAGATGGGCGCCGACGATTACATGCCCAAGCCGTGCTACCCGCGCGAACTGGTGGCGCGTCTGCGCGCGGTGCTGCGCCGTTTCGAAGAGCGGCCGCAAGAGGCGGACGACGAGGCCGCCATCAGCTTCGGCGAGCTGACGCTGAACCCTTCAACCCGCAGCAGCGAATGGCGCGGCAAGGCGTTTGATTTGACCGCTTCGGAATTCAATCTGCTGGAGCTGTTGCTGCGCGCGCCGGATCGCGTGGTGTCGAAGGACGAACTGTCCGAGAAGGGGCTGGGGCGCCCGCGCGAGGCCTATGACCGCAGCGTGGACGTGCACATCAGCAATATCCGCCAGAAGCTGAGCGCGTTGGCCGGCAGTAAGCTCATTATCGAGACGGTGCGCAGCATCGGCTATCGCATTCGGTAACCTGATATGCGCGGAAGACTGTTCTGGAAAATTTTGCTCGGCTTTTGGCTGACTTTCCTCATCATGACGCAGGCGCTGTGGGTGGCGTTTTCTCTCTATGGCGATCGCTATGTGCCGCCGGAGAACGCTATGGCGCGGCGGGTGATCGGCCTGCAGCTGGCCTCGGCCGCCACCCAGTTGCGCAGCGGTGGCATGCCGGCGCTGGAAGCCCTGATGCGCGACTGGCCCGAGGATGACAGGCGTTTGCTGTCGGTGACGCCGATGACCCAACCGCCGCCGCCCGCGCCGGAAGAACCGGCGTTTGAAGGGCGGCGGATGCCGAAAGAGATCTCTGCCTGGGTGCAGACCGGGGAAGGGCAGGGATACTGGCTGAGTTATAACGTGCGCGGGCTGCGGGAAGAGTATCGGCCGGAGCGGCGTTCCCACTTCTTCAACATTCCTGCGCCGATGCTGTGGGTCGGCGGGCTGGGCGGTTTGCTGTTCAGCGCCGTGCTGGCCTGGAACCTGACCCGGCCGATGCGTCAGCTGCGCGGCGGCCTGGATCGGGTGGCGCAGGGCGATCTCTCGGTACGGCTGTTTCCGAAGATGCGGCGCCGCCATGACGAGCTGTCCGACGTGGCGCGCGATTTCGACACCATGGCCGAGCGGCTGGAGCTGCTGGTCAGCGCCCGCGAGCAGCTGTTGCACGACGTTTCGCATGAGCTGCGTTCGCCGCTGGCGCGCCTGCAGCTGGCGATCGGTCTGGCGCGGCAGAATGCCGGCAATGTCGAAACCTCGCTCAAGCGCATCGAACACGAGTCGGGGCGGCTGGACAAAATGATCGGCGAGCTGCTGGCGTTGTCGCGTACCGAACACAGCAGCCTGCCGGACGAAGAGTATTTCGATCTCTATGGGTTAGTGGACGCGGTGGTGAGCGATGCGCGCTACGAGGCGCAGGTGCCCGGCGTGGATATCGTGCTGCAGGCCGAGTCGGACGTGGAGTACACCGTCAAGGGCAATGCGGAGCTGATGCGGCGTGCGGTGGACAACATCGTGCGCAATGCGCTGCGCTTTTCCAGCCACGGCCAGCGGGTGACGGTAGCGCTGACGCGCGTCGATAACCAGTTCCAGATCGCCGTCAGCGATCAGGGGCCGGGGGTCGAGGAGGCGAAGCTGTCGAGCATCTTCGATCCGTTCGTGCGCGTGAAGTCGGCGCTGTCGGGCAAGGGCTACGGCCTGGGGCTGGCGATTACCCGCAAGGTGGTGCTGGCGCACGGCGGCCAGGTTGAGGCGCGCAACGGCGATAAAGAAGGCCTGGTCATTACCCTGCGCATCCCGCGCTGGCCGTCATAACGTAGCGAAATCGGGATACGACGAAGGGGATAAAAAAACGGCGCCGAGGGCGCCGTTTTCTTGCTCATTCGCGATTACTTCTTGATGCGGATGATCGGGGTTTCGCCAACGGTCACGCTGCCGGACAGTTTGATCAGCTCTTTGATCTCGTCCATGTTGGAGATAACGACCGGCGTCAGGGTAGACTTGGCTTTCTCTTCCAGCAGTGGCAGGTTGAACTCGATAACGACGTCACCTTTCTTGACGCGCTGGCCTTCTTCGGCGATGCGTTTGAAGCCTTCGCCTTTCAGTTCTACGGTATCGATGCCGAAGTGGACGAACAGCTCAATGCCGCTGTCGGATTCGATAGAGAATGCATGGTTGGTTTCGAAAATCTTGCCGATGGTGCCGTCAACCGGAGCAACCATTTTGTTGCCGGCCGGTTTGATGGCGATACCGTCGCCAACGATTTTTTCAGCGAACACTACGTCCGGCACATCTTCGATATTGACGATTTCGCCAGAAAGGGGAGCGACGATCTCGATAGTGCCCGTGTCTTTCTTGTCATCAGAAACCAGAGATTTCAGTTTATCGAACAAACCCATGATCTTCTCCTAAGCATTAAATTGGGCGGCGTTCCAGTGTCGTGGAAGTTTAGCAGAGCGTTTTTTCTTCGATGAATTTATTGACGCAATTCATCAGGTCTTGTGCCGTTGGCTGTGCCAAGGCCTGCGCTGCCAACGCCTTCACATCTTCGAAATTCGTGTTACGAATAATTTTCTTGATGCGCGGGATTGAAATCGCACTCATGCTGAACTCATCCAGCCCCATGCCCAATAACAACAGTGTAGCACGCTCATCGCCAGCCAGTTCGCCGCACATGCCGGTCCACTTGCCTTCCGCGTGAGATGCATCAATAACCTGTTTGATCAGGCCTAGCACTGATGGGGACATCGGGTTATAGAGATGAGAAATCAGCTCGTTGCCGCGATCTACCGCCAGAGTATACTGGGTTAGATCGTTTGTCCCAATACTAAAGAAGTCGACTTCTTTCGCCAGGTGGTGAGCGATGACCGCCGCAGCCGGTGTTTCCACCATCACGCCCACTTCGATGCTCTCGTCAAACGCCTTGCCTTCTTCGCGCAGCTGCGCCTTCAGCGTCTCGATTTCGCCTTTCAGATCGCGCACTTCCTCCACGGAGATGATCATCGGGAACATGATGCGCAGTTTGCCGAACGCCGAGGCGCGCAGGATGGCGCGCAGCTGGGCGTGCAGGATTTCACGGCGGTCCATCGCGATGCGGATGGCGCGCCAGCCGAGGAACGGGTTCTCTTCCTTCGGCAGATTCATGTACGGCAGGTCTTTGTCGCCGCCGATGTCCATGGTGCGGACGATCACGGCCTGCGAGCCCATGGCTTCCGCCACGGCTTTATAAGCCTGGAACTGCTCGTCTTCGGTCGGCAGCGAGTCGCGGTCCATGAACAGGAATTCGGTACGATACAGGCCGACGCCTTCCGCGCCGTTGCGCTCTGCACCCGCGACGTCGCGCACGGTGCCGATGTTGGCGCAGACTTCAACCTGATGGCCGTCCAGCGTAATCGCCGGCAGGTCCTTCAGCTTGGCCAGATCGTTTTTCTCGGTGATGTATTGGTTCTGGGCGGCTTTCAGCTGATCGATAACGTCAGCGGTCGGGTTAACGTAAATCTGGTTGTTAACCGCATCCAGAATCAGGTAGTCGTCGTTCTTCACCTGCTTGGTCACGTCGCTGGTGCCGACGATCGCCGGCAGCTCCAGGGAGCGCGCCATGATAGAGGTGTGGGAAGTCCGGCCGCCGAGATCGGTAATGAAGCCCAGCACTTTGTCCAGGTTCAGCTGCGCGGTCTCGGACGGGGTCAGATCGGTGGCCACCAGGATCACTTCGTCCTGAATGGAGCCCAGATCGACGATCGGCATGCCCAGAATGTTCTGCAGCAGGCGCTTGCCGATGTCGCGCACGTCGGCGGCGCGTTCTTTCAGGTACTCGTCGTCCAGCTCTTCCAGCGCTTTCGCCTGACCTTCGATCACGGTGTAGGCGGCGGCGTCTGCGGAGGCCAGATCGTCTTTGATTAGGGCTATGATTTCCTGCTCAAGCTCTTCGTCTTCCAGCAACATGATGTGGCCTTCGAAGATAGCTTCCTTCTCTTCGCCGAAGGTTTCGCCAGCTTTGGTCTTGATCGCTTCCAGCTGTTCGGACGCTTTCGCGCGGCCGGCCAGAAAACGCGAGACTTCCTGCTCTACTTGATCAGCAGAGATTTTCTTCCGGTTGATGACGATGTCGTCTTCTTTCAGCAAGAGAGCCTTACCAAAAGCGATGCCCGGTGATACTAAAATGCCTGAAATCATAACCCTACCTTACTCTTGACTGGTGTTAACTAAAAAGACGGGCCGATTACTCAAGCTCTGCCATCAGTTTTACCAAGTGCTCAACGGCTTTCTGCTCGTCTTCACCTTCAGCGGAGATTGTCACTACGGTCCCTTGAGTCAGCCCCAGAGTTTGCAGTTTGAACAGGCTTTTAGCGCTGGCGCTTTTGCCGTTGGAGGTCACGGTGATGTCAGACGCGAAGCCTTTGGCTTCTTTAACGAACTGAGCGGCAGGGCGAGTATGCAGACCATTCGGAGCGGTAATAGTAACTTCTTGCTGGAACATTGATGTTTCCCCAACTTATTGGATTAATGTTGTGGAGCTAAAGTTTAGCCCAGGGGCCTGACTTTAGCTTGTCTGGTTATAGCGCCTGACTATGGACAGGGGCGAACGTTGATGCAACAGAAAACGACGCGTTAGGCACTTCAGATCAAAAAACTCGGCTTTAGACGTCGTTCCAATCCGCTCCCCATTATGCCCGATTCGCCGCGTCGGCGACAGATGAGTAAATCGATTCAGCCTTGACCGGGCTCAGGGGGGATTAATTTTGCGCATCGAAATAATGCACCGTTAAATACTAAAGCCGGCGGGCAAAAGCAATCTTGGACTGCTATAAAGTTTGATCCAGTCCACAAAAAAGCACCCCGCAGGGTGCTTTTTTAGCGATTTGTGCAGTGGCGGAATTACTGCTGCAATTCCTGCTCGGTGAACAGATCGGCAAACAGTGCGGTGCTCAGGTAACGTTCGCCGGAAGAGGGCAGGATCACCACGATGGTCTTGTCGGCGAACGCCGGTTCTTCGGCCAGTTTCACCGCCGCCGCGACCGCTGCGCCGGAGGAAATGCCCGCCAGGATGCCTTCTTCGTCCATCAGGCGGCGCGCCATGCTGATGGCCTCGTCGTTGGAGACTTTCTCGACGCGATCCACCAGGTCCAGATCGAGGTTGCCCGGAATGAAGCCGGCGCCGATGCCCTGGATCTTGTGCGGGCCCGGCTTCAGCTCTTCACCGGCCAGCGCCTGGCTGATGACCGGCGAGTCGGTCGGCTCGACCGCCACGGTGGTGATGGCCTTGCCTTTGGTGTTCTTGATGTAGCGGCTGACGCCGGTCAGCGTGCCGCCGGTGCCGACGCCGGAGATGAATACGTCGACGTCGCCGTCGGTGTCTTCCCAGATTTCCGGGCCGGTGGTTTTTTCATGGATCGCCGGGTTGGCCGGGTTGCTGAACTGCTGCAGGATCAGGTAACGGTTCGGATCGGTGGCGACGATCTCTTCGGCTTTGGCGATAGCGCCTTTCATGCCTTTCGCCCCTTCGGTCAGCACCAGATTGGCGCCGAGCGCCTTGAGCAGCTTGCGGCGCTCGATGCTCATGGTTTCCGGCATGGTCAGCGTCAGCTTGTAACCGCGCGCGGCGGCAACGAAGGCCAGCGCGATGCCGGTGTTGCCGCTGGTCGGCTCCACCAGCTCTTTGCCGGCGGTCAGCACGCCGCGTTGTTCCGCATCCCAAATCATATTGGCACCGATGCGGCATTTGACGCTGAAGCTCGGGTTGCGTGATTCAACCTTGGCCAGAATGCGTCCGTTGCCGATACGGTTCAGACGAACCAGCGGCGTATGGCCGATTGTTAATGAGTTGTCTTCATATATCTTGCTCATAGCCCGTCCTTTAACTCTATGAAAATGTGGGGAACATCGAAAGCATACGCTAACAGTACCGGCAGGGAAGTAAAGAATTGGTATATCTATATGTTATTAGGAAATAAGTTTTAAGCACAATGATAAGGGCGCGAAATGCGCCCCCTGTCGAAAATTCCCGCGCTATCGGCGGTAAAAAGCGGCGGTTATCGGACGAACTGTGAGCGGTAGCGATCGACCCACATGGCGGTGGCGCCGCAGACGGCGACCGGCAGGATCACAAGGTTGAGGATCGGGATCATGGTGAACAGGCTGACCAGCGCGCCGAACTGCAGGTTAGCGGGTTTGTGCTGGCGCAAGGCGCGGCGCATGTCGGCAAAGCTCACCTTGTGGTTGTCGAACGGGTAGTCGCAATACTGGATCGCCAGCATCCAGGCGCTGAACAGGAACCACAGCACCGGCGCCACCGTCTGGCCGATGCCGGGCACGAAGTACAGCGCCAGCAGCAGCAGCGCGCGCGGCAGGTAATACATCAACTTGCGCCATTCGCGCGCCATGATGCGCGGCAAATCTTTGGCGATGCCGAGCAGGCTGGTGTCCGGCAGCGGTTTGCCGGTCAGGCTGCCTTCGAGCTGCTCGGCCAGCAGGCCGCAGAACGGCGCGGCGATCAGGTTGGTGATGGTGCTGAACAGATAGCTGAACACCAACAGCACCGAAATGACCGCCAGCGGCCACAGCAGGTAGCTCAACCATTGCAGCCAGTCGGGAACGTGGCTCATCATCGCCGGGATCCAGTCGCCGAGTTGGCTGAACAGCCACCAGAAAGCGGAACCCATCAGCAGCACGTTGACCAGCAACGGCAGGACCACATAGCGTTTAATCCCCGGGCGCGAAATCAGGCGCCAACCCTCGGCGAAATAGTGAATGCCGCTGGTCGAACGGGAAGGGGGCTGCGTATAGGACATATCTTAAGTTATCTCGTTGTCTGAACAGGCATCATTATCATATAGGGATGATTTTCCACTGGCTAGGGTAGGGTTGGCTGAAAAACCAGCAGAAAAAGGCAGTATAATCATCTTTATTGGCATAAAGTTCAGCACGGACTTGCACTTGTGTGCGCGGGCAAATAGAGTTAAAGAGTGAATGTTTGCCGCGGTGGCAATGTATTGGAACAACAGAGATAGCAATGATGCAGGATTTGCGTCTGATATTAATCGTTGTTGGCGCGATCGCCATAATAGCGCTGTTATTGCACGGTCTGTGGACCAGTCGCAAAGAACGGTCAGCGCTCTTCCGCGATCGCCCAGCCAAACGTTCCCAAAAGGAACGTGAACAAACTCCGATCGACGATCTCGAAGAAGGCGTCGGTGAGGTGCGCGTACGCGCCGCTCACCCGCAAGACGAGCCGTCATTCGGCCATTTCGATGCCGCACGCGAAGAACCCGTGGCCGCGCCGAAGCCCGCTCCGGCGGCTGCGCCAGCGCCCCGCGCCGTTCAGCCGGCTGCCCATCAGACGCCGCCTCCGCTGTCTCAGCGGCCGGAGTATGATGACATCCTGCTGAACAACTACGCGCCGGACGAAGAACCGGCCGAACCGCAGCAACCGCAACCGGCCGCGCGCCGTGAGCCGCGCGTCGACGATCTGCCGCATGAACATGAGGCGCCGCAGGTGGCGGAACCGGCATTCCACGCCGAGCCGGCCCCTGTGCAGCCAGCGCCGGAAGTGAAGCCTGCGCCGGAACCTGCACCGCAGCCGGCGGCTGCGCCAATTCAGGCTAAACTGAAAGAGACCGTGCTGGTGCTGCACGTCGCGGCCCACCAGGGCGGCGTGATCGGCGGCGAAGTGCTGCTGCAGAGCGTGTTGCAGGCCGGCTTCCAGTTTGGCGAAATGGGCATCTTCCACCGCCATATCAGCCCGGCCGGCAGCGGCCCGGTGCTGTTCAGCCTGGCGAACATGGTCAAGCCGGGATCGTTCGATCCTGACATGATGTCCGACTTCTCCACGCCGGGCGTGTCGATGTTCATGATGGTGCCGTCTTACGGCGACGCCAATCAGAACTTCAAGCTGATGCTGCAGTCGGCACAGCGCATCGCCGACGACGTGGGCGGCGTGGTGCTGGACGACGAGCGCCGCATGATGACGCCGCAGAAGCTGGAAACCTACAAAGCGCGCATCCGTGAAGTGTTGGAAAACAACGCCTGACCGGGTTGCCGCGCGCACAGAACATCCGTAACAACAAAGCCCCCGCTAGCCGGGGGTTTTTTATCTTTGATGGTGAGCCATGGAATCGATAATCCAACAAATCAATCAACTACGAGCCACATTGCGCCATCATGAATACCAGTATCATGTGCTGGATGCGCCGGAAGTGCCGGATGCGGAATATGACCGCCTGATGCGCGAACTGCGCGAGCTGGAGAGCGCGCATCCGGCGTTGATCACCGCCGATTCGCCGACCCAGCGCGTGGGCGCCGCGCCGCTGGCGGCGTTTGACCAGGTGCGCCACGAAGTGCCGATGCTGTCGCTGGACAACGTGTTCGACGAAGAAAGCTTCCTGGCGTTTTACAAGCGCGTGCAGGATAGGCTCAAAAGCAGCGATCCGCTGACCTTCTGCTGCGAGCTGAAGCTGGACGGCCTGGCGGTCAGCCTGCTGTACGAAGACGGTGAGCTGGTGCGCGCGGCGACGCGCGGCGACGGCACCACCGGCGAGAACATCACCTCCAACGTGCGCACCATTCGCGCCATTCCGCTGCGCCTAACCGGCGACAACATCCCGCGCCGGCTGGAAGTGCGCGGGGAAGTGTTCATGCCGCAGGCTGGTTTTGAACAGATGAACGAAGAAGCCCGGCGCAAAGACGGCAAGGTGTTCGCCAACCCGCGCAACGCCGCCGCCGGCTCGCTGCGCCAGCTCGATCCGCGCATTACCGCCAAACGCCCGCTGACCTTCTTCTGCTACGGCGTCGGCCTGCTGGAAGGCGGCGAACTGCCGCGCAGCCACTTTGAGCGCCTGATGCAGTTCAAGGCCTGGGGCCTGCCGGTCAGCGATCGCGCCCAGCGCCGCACCGGCAGCGAGGAAGTGCTGGCGTTTTATCGCCAGGTCGAGCAGGACCGCGCGCAGCTCGGTTTCGACATCGACGGCGTGGTGATCAAGATTGACGACATCGATCTGCAGGAAACGCTGGGCTTCGTGGCGCGTGCGCCGCGCTGGGCGACGGCGTTCAAATTCCCGGCGCAGGAGCAGATCACCGTAGTGCGCGAAGTGGAGTTTCAGGTTGGCCGCACCGGCGCGATTACGCCGGTGGCGCGCCTTGAGCCGGTGCTGGTGGCCGGGGTGACCGTCAGCAACGCCACCTTGCACAACGCCGATGAAATTGAGCGTTTGGGGCTGCGCATCGGCGATACGGTGATCGTGCGCCGCGCCGGCGACGTGATCCCGCAGGTGGTGGGGGTGCTGGAAGACCGCCGGCCACAGGATGCGCGCGAAGTGGTGTTCCCGCTGCACTGCCCGGTGTGCGGCTCCGACGTTGAGCGCGTGGAAGGCGAGGCGGTAGCGCGCTGCACCGGTGGTCTTATCTGCGGCGCGCAGCGCAAAGAGGCGTTGAAGCACTTCGTTTCCCGCCGCGCGCTGGACGTTGAAGGCATGGGCGACAAGATCATCGAGCAACTGGTGGACAAAGAGTACGTGAAGAATCCGGCCGATCTGTTCCGCTTGTCCGCCGGCATTCTGACCGGCCTGGATCGCATGGGGCCGAAATCGGCGCAGAATCTGGTCAATGCGCTGGAGAAATCCAAGCAGACCACCTTCGCCCGTTTCCTGTATGCGCTGGGCATTCGCGAGGTTGGCGAGGCGACCGCCGCCAACCTGGCGGCGCATTTCGGATCGCTCGAGAAGCTGTTCGCCGCCGATATCGAGGCGCTGAAAGAGGTGCCGGACGTCGGCGAAGTGGTGGCCAAACACACCCGCAATTTCCTTGATGAAGCGCTCAATCAGCAGGTGATCAACGAGCTGGTGGGCGCCGAGATCGGCATTCACTGGCCGGCGCCGGTGGTGGTGGTCGCCGAAGAGATAGACAGCCCGTTCGCTGGCAAAACCGTGGTGCTGACCGGCTCGCTGAGCCAGCTGTCGCGCGACGAGGCCAAAGATCGCCTGACGGCGCTGGGCGCCAAGGTCAGCGGCAGCGTGTCGAAGAAAACCGATTTGGTGATCGCCGGCGAAGCGGCCGGTTCCAAGCTGGCGAAGGCGCAGGAGCTGGGTATCGCCGTGATCGACGAAGCGGAGATGATCCGCCTGCTGGGTGACTGATGGAAAAGGAAAACCTGCTGGAGATCGCCAATACCGTGATGCCGTTCGGCAAGTACCAGGGGCGGGTGCTGATCGATCTGCCCGAAGAGTACCTGCTGTGGTTCGCCCGCAAGGGCGAATTCCCCAAAGGCAAGCTCGGCATGCTGATGGAGATGACGCTGGCGATTAAAATCGAAGGGCTTGACCACCTGGTCAAGCCGCTGAAGAAAAGTTGAACTGACGGGCCCCGGCCCGTCTTTTTTTACCCGCGCGACGCCTGCGCGTTGGCGTTGGGTACCGCCTGTTGCGCCCGCTGCTTGCGCTGATACCTTTTCGCCAGCACCGCACAGGTCATCAGCTGCACCTGATGGAACACCATCAGCGGCAGCACCATGATCCCCACCGTCGCCGCCGGGAACAGGATATTGGCCATCGGAATGCCGTTCGCCAGGCTCTTCTTCGAGCCGCAGAACACGATGGTTATCTCGTCCGCCTTGCTGAACCCCAGCCAGCGCGCCATGTAGGTGTTCACCACCAGCACGATCGCCAGCAGCACGATGCTGCCGCCGACGATAAACGCCAGCGAACCGATCCCCACCTGATGCCAGATGCCGTGCGTCACCGCCTCGCTGAAGGCGGCGTACACCACCAGCAGAATCGAGGTCTGGTCGGTTTTGCCGATCAGCGGGCGATGGCGCTCGATCCAGCCGCCGATCAGCGGCCGCAGCAGGTGGCCGGCGACGAACGGCACCAGCAGCTGCAGCACGATCGAGCCCACCTGCCGCAGGCTGCCGGTATCGCCGTGCACGTTCATCAGCAGGCCAACCAACAGCGGCGACACGAAGATCCCCAGCAGGCTGGAGGCGGAGGCGCTGCACACCGCCGCCGCCACGTTGCCGCCCGCCAGCGAGGTGAAGGCGATGGCCGACTGCACGGTGGCGGGCAGGATGCACAGGTAGATGAAACCGGCGTACAGCTCTGGGCTGACGTCGATCGGCGCCCACCAGGCGAACAGCATCCCCAGCGCCGGAAAAATGATGAAGGTGCTGAACATCACCCACAGATGCAGCCGCCAGTTATTGCTGCCGGCCAGGATGGCCTCGCGCGACAGCTTGGCACCGTGCATGAAGAACAGCAGGGCGATGGCGGCGATGGTCAGGACGTTGAGCCAGCCGACGAACTCGCCGCGCGCCGGCAGGAAAGAAGCCAGCAGCACGGTGGCGATCAGCGTCAGGGTAAAACGATCGGGCAGGAATCTCATGGCGATGCGCTCGGGTAGAAAATCGATGGGGCTATTCTCCCGCGTGGGCATATAATAATTAAATTGATTTATTTAATTTATATATGAATAAAACACATGAATTACTCACTCAAACAGCTGCGGGTGTTCGTCGCTGTCGCCCGCCACGGCAGCTTCAGCCGCGCCGGCGAGGCGATCGGCCTGACGCAATCGGCGGTCAGCCACAGCGTGAAAGAGCTGGAGGCGGAGGTCGGCGTGCGCCTGCTGGATCGCACCACGCGTGAAGTGGTGTTGACCGACGCCGGCCTGCGGCTGGCCAACCGGGTCGAACGGCTGCTGGACGAACTGCAGGCCGCGTTGCTGGATGCGCGCAGCTTTGGCGTACAGCGCAGCGGTACGGTGCGGGTGGCGACCAGCCAGACCATTTCCGCCCACCTGATGCCGCAGTGCATCGCCGCCGGCGAACGCGAATACCCGGAGATCCGCATCATGCTGCGCGATCAGGCGCAGCAGCAGGTACTGCACAGCGTGCGCAACGCCGAGGTGGATTTCGGCATCGTGGTCGATCCGGTGCAGGCGGTGGATCTGGAGTGCGAAGCGGTGCTGCATGAACCGTTCCTGCTGCTGTGCCGCGACGACCACCCGTTTGCTGCGCAGCAAGAGGTGCGTTGGTCGGCGTTAAACGGCTGCCGCCTGGTGTTGCAGGATTACGCGTCGGGCAGCCGGCCGTTGATCGACAGCGCGCTGAGGCAGCAGGGCGTCGAGGCGCAGGTGGTGCAGGAAATCGGCCATCCGGCCACGCTATTCCCGATGGTGGCGGAGGGGATCGGCATCAGCATCTTCCCGGCGTTGGCGCTGCCGCTGCCGGAAGGGGGGCGGCTCCGGGTGCGGCGGCTGGTGCCGGAGATCAACCGCGCGCTGATGCTGGTGCGGCGTAAAAATCGCTCGCTGACGCCGGCGGCGGAGGCCATCTGGCAGGTCGCGCGTCAGCAGGCGGCGCTGCTGCACCAGCGCCGGCAGGAAAACGCGGAATATTGACTCAGATATAGACGTCCACCGCGTTGAGCGGCGTCGGGCGGTTTACGCCGTCGCCGGCTTGCGCCGCGGCTTTTTCCATTTGCTCCTGCTGCTGCTTTTCCATTTCTTCTTTCTGGATGCGCGCGATCTCGGCCTGCAGCATCTTGATCTGCGCTTCGATCAGCTGTTTCTGCTTCTCGATCTCTTTGGGATCGGCGCTGGAGTCCTTCAGCTCCACCAGCTTTTGCTGCAGAGCCTGAATCTGCCGGTTCAGCGCCTTGATGCGCGCCGAGGCGCGGCTTTCGTTGAGATTTGCCGGTTCGTCATTGCCGTTGGCACCTTCGCTTTTCTTCGCCTTGCCGCCTTCCGGCTGGTTGTTGACCGGTTTGGCCATCAGCAATTCGCCCTGATGGCCCGGCGCGCTGAAGACGTTGCTGACGCCGGGAACGGTATTTTTGATCGGTACGATCATGGTGATGCTGGTCGACATGGATGCTCTCCCTGAGTCGGTATATCGCTGTTCAGGGTATCGGCAGCGGCGGCTAAATCTTTACCTGCCGCAGGCGCGGCCAATGCTGCAGCCAGCCTTTGTCGAGCACGCGCTGGGCATAGGCAGCGCGATCGCCGTTTTTCACGTTGAAGGTGATGGTGTCGCCGAACAGCGCCGCGAGCCCGAAGGGAGCCACCAGCGTGAGGCTGTCGTCGGCGTTCAGGCGCGCGCCGATCGCCGTTTCCACTTCGGTCCAGAAGCTGATGGCCTCTTCGCTGTTGCGGTAAGGCGCCCGGCCGCCGCGCAGATGCATGCGCGCCTGATTCTTGACCGACCACGGCTGCGGCAGCCATTGCTGCAGCCGCGCCTCCAGCATGCGATCGCGCTCGGCGTCCGCACGCTCCGCATCGAAGTGGATCACGTCGATATCGTTGAGCGGCGTGGGCTCCACATAGCCGTGGCGCCGATCCCACACCAGATTGCGTACGAAGCCGGCGCCGAGGCACCAGTCATTCAGGCCGAGCCGGCGCACGGTGCGCAGGGCGGCCATGCGCGCGTCATCTTGTTGCAGCCAGTCGATAATTTGCCGTTGCGGATCCATCACCCCTCCTGTTTTCGCGGCTACTGTAACCCGA
The DNA here is from genome assembly GCF_052169255.1 of Serratia sp. CY29653. Classification (NCBI taxonomy): domain Bacteria; kingdom Pseudomonadati; phylum Pseudomonadota; class Gammaproteobacteria; order Enterobacterales; family Yersiniaceae; genus Serratia; species Serratia sp. CY29653. The sequence goes on from NZ_JBJNLC010000001.1 coordinate 49,779, forward strand.
AGCGGCGGCGGGTGAAATGGCGGGAAGCGCGATGACGGCGATCGCAGGCAAATTAATTTTCTTCTCTCACTGACTACACTTGGTGCAGGGCTTTTATCTCGTCACTCGGGGCAAGGGAGGGGGGCTATGTATCAGGCAACGGTGGGCCAACGCGGCTATCGCTTCGGCGATCTGCGTCAGCTGATGGCGAAGGCTTCGCCGGCGCGTTCCGGCGATTATCTGGCGGAGGTGGCGGCGCACAGCGCCGAAGAGCGCATGGCGGCGCGCATCGCGCTGGCGGACTTGCCGCTCAAGACGTTCCTGCAGCATGCGCTGGTGCCGTACGAACAGGACGAGGTGACGCGCCTGATTATCGACGGCCACGATGCCGCCGCCTTCGAGCCCATCTCGCACCTCACGGTCAGCGATTTTCGCGACTGGCTGTTGAGCGAGCAGGCGGACAGCGCCATGCTGGCGCAGGTGGCGGCCGGCATCACGCCGGAGATGGCGGCGGCGGTGAGCAAGATCATGCGCAATCAGGATCTGATTTTGGTGGCCAAGAAGTGCCGGGTGGTGACGCGCTTTCGCAATACGATTGGCCTGCCGGGCCACCTCAGCGTGCGGCTGCAGCCCAATCACCCGACCGACAGCCTGCAGGGCATCGCCGCCAGCATGCTGGACGGCCTGTTGTACGGCAGCGGCGACGCGGTGGTCGGCATCAATCCGGCCAGCGACAGCCTGCCGCTGCTGGAAAAGCTCAACTACATGCTGGACGACGTGATCCAGCGCTTTGCCATTCCCACCCAATCCTGCGTGCTGACCCACGTGACCAACACGCTGCGGCTGATAGAGCGCGGCGCGCCGGTGGATCTGGTGTTTCAGTCGATCGCCGGTACCGAAGCGGCCAATCGCGGCTTCGGCATTAATCTGGCGCTGCTGGCGGAGGCGCAGCAGGCGGCGCTGAGCCTCAGGCGCGGCACGCTGGGCGACAACGTGATGTATTTCGAAACCGGGCAGGGCAGTTGCCTGTCGGCCAACGCCCATCACGGCGTCGATCAGCAAACCTGCGAGGCGCGCGCCTATGCGGTGGCGCGCCATTTCTCGCCGCTGCTGATCAACACCGTGGTAGGGTTTATCGGCCCCGAATACCTGTATGACGGCAAGCAAATTATCCGCGCCGGGCTGGAGGACCACTTCTGCGGCAAGCTGCTCGGGCTGCCGCTGGGCTGCGACGTCTGCTACACCAACCATGCCGAAGCCGATCAGGACGACATGGACACGCTGCTGACGCTGTTGGCCGCCGCCGGGTTGACGTTCCTGATCGGCGTGCCGGGCGCGGACGACATCATGCTCAACTACCAAAGCACGTCGTTCCATGACGCGCTCTATATCCGCGAGCTGCTGGGGCTGAAGCACGCGCCGGAGTTCGCCGCCTGGCTGGCGGCGATGAACATTACCGATGAACGCGGGCGGCTGCGCGATGCCGCCGCCAATCATCCGCTGCTACTGGCGCTGCAGGGAGAACGCACATGAGCAAACCGGTTCACGCCAACAGCTGGGACGCGCTGCGCGCCTTTACCGATGCGCGCATCGCGCTGGGGCGCACCGGCGCCAGCCTGCCGACCGACGAACTGCTGCGCTTCGGCCTGGCTCATGCCCAGGCGCGCGACGCGGTGCATCAGCCTTTCGACAGCGAGCGGCTGGCGGCGGATCTGCACGATGCCGGTTGGCCCACGCTGGCGGTGCACAGCCAGGCCGCCGACCGCGCCGCCTATCTGCGCCGGCCGGATCTGGGGCGGCGGTTGGCGTCGGATAGCCGCAGCCTGCTGCTCGGTTCGCCATCGCGCCGCGTCGATCTGCTACTGATAGTGGCGGACGGCCTCTCCTCCAAGGCGGTGCACCGCCAGGCGCTGCCGCTGCTGCAGGCGCTGCGGCCCTATCTCGATACGCTGGGGCTGACCGTTGCGCCGGTGGTGCTGGCGCATCAGGCGCGGGTGGCGCTGGGGGATAAGATCGGCGAATGCCTGCAGGCCCGGGCGGTGGCGGTGCTGATCGGCGAACGGCCGGGGCTGTCGTCGCCGGACAGCCTGGGTGTCTATATGACCTGGGGGCCGAACGCGCGCAGAACGGACGCCGAGCGCAATTGCATCTCCAACGTGCGCCCCGAGGGGCTGGATTACCCGCAGGCGGCGTTCAAATTGGCCTGGCTGCTGGAGCAGGCGTTCCAGCGCCGGCTGACCGGCGTCGAACTGAAAGACGAGAGTGACAACCCGGCGCTGCGCGGCCGGGTAACGCCGCTTTACCCCCAGTTGGGCGGCTGACCGAGGGTTTGCTGCAGCAGGGCGGTGAAGGCCGCCAGCCGGGCGGACACCTTCGCCATCGGGCGCAGCAGATAGATGCCTTGCTGCTCATGGCGCGGATCTTCGAGCATCTGCACCAGTTGCCCGTGCTGCACGTCCGGCCCCACCACCCAGTTGGGCAGAAAGGCGATGCCGAGCCCGAGCAGCGCGGCCTGGCGCTGCGCGGTGAAGTCGTCGCAGCGCAGCGCCATGGTGCAGCGGTTCATCAGCGCCGCGTCGAGGATCTGCGCCCAGCAGGCCGGCTGCTGCTTGTGGTAGCGGGCGATCAGCCGATGCTGCGGCAGCGCTTCCAGATCGGCCGGCAGGCCATAGCGGGCGACGTAGGCGGGGCTGGCGCACATCACCCAGCGTTGGGTGGCGATGCGGCTGGCATACAGCGCGCTGTCCTTCTGTTCGCCGATGCGGAGGGCGGCGTCGAGCCGCTCCTGCGTCGGATCGGTCTGGCGTTCGGTCAGATCGAGGTCGACCGACAGCTGCGGGTAGCGTTCCGCCAGCGTCGGCAGCAGCGGCAGCACATAGGTTTTGCCGAAGGTTGGCAGGCAGCTGATGCGCAGCGTGCCCTGCGGCGTTTCGTTCAGCGCGCTCAGCTCGGCGCGAAGGCCGGTGATGTCCGTCATCAGCGCGGCGGCGCGCGTCAGCAGCAGTTCGCCGGCGTCGGTCAGCAGCAGGCCACGGGTGGAGCGCACGAACAGCGCGGCGCCGAGCGCGCTTTCCAGGGCGTCGATGTGGCGCACCAGCGAGGAGGGCACCATGCCCAACCGGCGCGCGGCGGCGGAAAAGCTGCCCAGGCGGGCGACGTCGAGAAAAATTGGCAGATGTTCTACATAGCGGGCGTCATTCATTTTTGCATTATATGCAAAAGCGTTTCTTATGAATACCCGCTTCTCTGCCGGCGGCGCGGCGGCTACTCTGGCTGCGGGTTGACGACGGGCTTCGGCGCCGTCCCATCCCGGCCGCATAGAGAGAAAACGCATAAACCTCGCGGCGCTTAGCACCAAATAGCAGATGTTTTTCCCAGGCCGCGTGAGCCGCCTGCGGAGTTGATTGTCGCTCCAACACCAGATTAACCGTTCAATTTGATAACCGGTTCAGTCTTAATGATTAGTAAGCCTTTACTTTATCTCATTCTGATCTGATGCCTGGTTATCGGCCGGCCAGCCGTGCCGGTTTTTTTGTCGCCTCAGGCTGAATCGTTCCAACTGATGAACGCGCCTTGGGGGGCATCTTGGCTCACCGTCGGTGGGTCTTTTGAACGCGCGGAACCGCGGTTTCGCGCTGGTGGAGGAGTCAGTCATGAACGAAAAACACGGGTGTGCCTGTGCGCGCCATTTGGCGCAGGGTTTTGCCAGGCAGTCGATCAACGCCGGGGAGGGCGAAATCTATCAAATCTCGCTGATGAGCGCGCTCATCGACGGGGTCTACGAGGGTGAAACCACCATTGCCGAGCTGCTCAAGCACGGCGATTTCGGCCTCGGCACCTTCAATCACCTGGACGGCGAACTGATCGCTTTCGACCAGGAAATACACCAGCTGCGCGCCGACGGCAGCGCCCGGCCGGCCGGCCTGCAACAGCAAACCCCCTTCGCCGTCGTCACCTTTTTCCAGCCCAGCGTCAGCCAGCAGTTCGACCGGCCGATCACCAAGGCGCAGCTGCACCAGTGCATCGACGAGCAGGTTGCCTCGCCGAACCTGTTTTGCGCGGTGCGGGTCGACGGCGAGTTCAGCCACGTGGAAACCCGCACCGTGCCGCGCCAGGAGCGGCCCTACCGCCCGATGCTGGAGGCGATAGAAGAGCAGCCGACCTTCTCGTTCCATCAGCGGCGCGGCACGCTGGTTGGTTTCCGCTCGCCGGATTACATGCAGGGCATCGGCGTGGCCGGCTATCACGAACACTTCGTTACCGACGACCGCAGCGGCGGTGGCCACGTGCTGGACTATCAGCTCGATCATGGTCGTCTGCAGTTCGGCGTCATCACGCGTCTCAATCTTCAGTTGCCGCATGATGCGGATTTCTTGCGCGCCAACCTCTGCCCAGAGGATTTGGATCGCGCGATTCGTTCCGCCGAGGGCTAACCCCGGCGATCGTTTTCTTAGGAGGTGGAACCATGGCACAGGAAAAAACAGGCAATGACTGGCAATGCGGCGCCGATTTGGTGGTGAAAAACCTGGAAGCGCAGGGCGTCAAACACGTTTTCGGCATTCCGGGCGCCAAGATCGACCGGGTGTTCGACTCGCTGGAGGACGCGCCATCGATTGAAACGGTGGTGGTGCGGCATGAGGCCAACGCGGCCTTTATGGCGGCGGCAGTCGGCCGCTTGACCGGTAAGGCCGGGGTGGCGCTGGTCACCTCCGGGCCGGGCAGCTCCAACCTGATCACCGGGCTGGCCACCGCCACTTCGGAAGGGGACGCGGTGGTGGCCTTCGGCGGGGCGGTGAAGCGCGCCGACAGCCTGAAGCAGACGCACCAGAGCATGGATACCGTCAGCATGTTCCGGCCGGTGACCAAGTATTGCGCCGAAGTGCATGCCGGTTCGGCGATTTCCGAGGTGATCGCCAACGCCTTTCGCCGCGCCGAGTTCGGCCGGCCGGGGGCATCGTTCGTCAGCCTGCCGATGGATATCGTCAATGAACCGGTGAGCGCGCCGGTGCTGGCCGGCTGCCGCTTGCCGCGCATGGGGGCCGCCGCGGCGGACGACATTCAGGCGGCGGTGAAACTGATCCGCCAGGCCAAATGCCCGGTATTGCTGCTCGGCCTGCAGGCCAGCCGGCCGGAGAACAGCGAAGCGGTGCGCCATCTGCTGTACCGCACCCATATGCCGGTGGTCGGCACCTATCAGGCGGCGGGGGTGATCGACGTCAACCACTTCGCCCGTTTCGCCGGCCGCGTCGGCCTGTTCAACAACCAGCCGGCCGATCAGCTGTTGCAGAAGGCCGATCTGGTGGTCAGCGTCGGCTATGATCCGATCGAATACGATCCCTGCATGTGGAACAGCCACGGGCGGCTGAAACTGGTGCACATCGACGTGCTGCCGGCGGATATCGACACCTGCTATCGGCCGGACGTCGAGCTGGTGGGCAACATCAGCGCCACGCTGAACATGATGACCGAAACGTTCACTGAGGCGGTCTGCGTGCCGCCGGAGGTGGAGCTGATCCTCACCGATCTCGGCCGCCAACGCACGGAACTGGCGGAGCGCGCCGCGCGCCGCGGCGGCATGCCGATCCACCCGCTGCGCATCGTCAAGGAGCTGCAGGACATCGTCAGCGACGACGTAACCCTGTGCGTGGACATGGGCAGCTTCCATATCTGGATCGCCCGCTACCTGTACAGCTTCCGCGCACGTCAGCTGTTGATCTCCAACGGCCAGCAAACCATGGGGGTGGCGCTGCCGTGGGCCATCGGCGCGGCGCTGGTGCGCCCCGGCGATAAAGTGGTGTCTATCTCCGGCGACGGCGGGTTCATGCAGTCGAGCATGGAGCTGGAGACCGCGGTGCGGCTGAAAAACAATATCGTGCACGTCATCTGGGTCGATAACGCCTACAACATGGTGGAGATGCAGGAAGTGAACAAATACCAGCGTAAATCCGGCGTGGAGTTTGGGCCGATCGACTTCAAGGCCTACGCGGAATCCTGCGGCGCGGTCGGTTTCGCCGTGCAGTCGGTGGACGATCTGCGGCCGATGCTGCGCAAGGCGATGGCGATCCAGGGGCCGGTGGTGGTGGCCATTCCGGTCGACTACGCCGACAACTATAAGCTGATGGCGCAGATGAACTTCAGCCAGATGATTTAATTTCATCATCCTCGCGCCGTTTCACCGGGCAGGCCGCATGCGCGCCTGCCCGTTTTTATGCGCGGAATTTGTCCTTTACATCGCTAACCGCATGATTTATTGCTAACCGTTGGGCTGTTTTTTCACCACTGGGGATAGCGCAATGAAAAGAAAAGCAATAACGATAGGGCTGCTGGCGTTGGCGATTGCCGGCGGCGCGCGGGCCAATACGCTGGTCTACTGTTCCGAAGGCTCGCCGGAAGGCTTCAACCCGCAGCTGTTCACCTCCGGCACCACGGTGGACGCCAGTTCGGCGGCGATCTACAACCGGCTGGTGGACTTCAAACCCGGCACCGTCGAGCTGCAACCCAGCCTGGCGGAAAGCTGGGAGGTGAGCGAGGACGGCAAGCGCTATACCTTCCACCTGCGCAAGGGCGTGGCATTCCAGAGCAATAAATATTTTACGCCCACCCGCGATTTCAACGCCGATGACGTCATCTTCTCGTTTATGCGGCAAAAGGACGCCAACAACCCGTATCACAAGGTCTCCAACGGCGCCTACACCAACTTCGAGTCGATGGAGTTCGGCACGCTGATCGACCGGATCGTCAAGGTGGACGACAACACCGTGCGCTTTGAGCTCTCCCGCGCCGAGGCGCCGTTCGTCGCCGATCTGGGCATGTACTTCGCCACCATTTTTTCGGCGGAATATGCCGACGCGATGCTGAAGGCCGGCACGCCGCAGCGGGTGGACAACGATCCGATCGGCACCGGGCCGTTCCAGCTGGTGCAGTATCAGAAAGACGCGAAAATCCTCTACAAGGCGTTCGATCGTTACTGGGAAGGCAAACCGAAGATCGATCGGCTGGTGTTCTCGATCACGCCGGATGCGACGGTGCGTTATGCCAAGCTGCAAAAGAACGAGTGCCAGGTGATGCCTTTCCCCAATCCGGCGGATCTGGCGCGCATGCGGCAGGACGGCAACCTTCAGGTGATGGAAAAATCCGGCTTGAATATCGGCTTCCTGGCGTTCAACACCCAGAAGAAACCGTTGGATAACGTCAAGGTGCGCCAGGCGTTGGCGCTGGCGGTCAACAAACCGGCGATCATCGAGGCGGTGTTCCACGGCGCCGGCCAGCCGGCCAAGAACCTGCTGCCGCCGACCCAATGGGGCAGCAACGCGCAGCTTGAAGACTACCCATATTCGCCGGAGCGGGCGAAACAGCTGTTGCAGGAAGCCGGGCTGGGGCAGGGGTTTGACATCGATCTGTGGGCGATGCCGGTGCAGCGGCCCTATAACCCCAACGCCAAGCGCATGGCGGAGATGATCCAGGCCGACTGGGCCAAGATCGGCGTGCGCGCCAAAATCGTCACCTTCGAGTGGGGCGAATATTTGCAGCGGATTAAAAACGGCGAACACCAGACCGCGCTGATGGGCTGGACCACCGCCAACGGCGATCCGGACAACTTCTTCGGCCCGCTGTTCACCTGCGCTTCGCTCGGCGGCTCCAACTCGGCGAAATGGTGCTACAAACCGTTCGACCAGCTGATCCTGCAGGCGCGCGAGGAGAACGATCACGCCAAGCGGGTGGCGATGTACCAGCAGGCGCAGGTGATGATGCACGATCAGATGCCGGCGTTGATGATTGCGCACTCGACCATTTTCGAACCGGTGCGCAAGGAAGTGAAAGGCTACGAAATAGACCCGTTCGGCAAACACATCTTCAAGCAGGTGTCGCTGGAGAAATAAAGCGGGGCGCCGCGGCAATGCGGCGCCCAAAGGTTTTACCAGCTGTAGCTGACCGTGGCGGTGACGGTGCGGCCGCTGCCGTAGAAACAAGCGTCCACGCCGCCACAGGACGAAACGTAATGCTTGTCGGTCAGGTTGTTGACGTTAACCTGCAGCGCGGCGCCTGCCAGGCTCGGAGCCACTTCTCCCAATTCGTAGCGCGCCATCCAGTCATACAGCGTAAAGGCCGGCACTTTGTAGGTGTTGGTCGCATCGCCTTGGCTGGCGCCGTTGTAGCGTACCCCAGCGCCGGTGGAGAGGCCTTTCAGCGGCCCTTGCAGGAAGCTGTAGGTTCCCCAGGCGGAGGCGGCGTGCGTCGGCACCATCACCAGCGTCTTGCCGCGCTGATCGTCGACATAGGTTTCTTTGGTAACGATGTCGGTATAGGTATAGGCCGCCATGAGCTCAATGGCCGGGGTGAGCTGTGAATGCACTTCGGCTTCCAGCCCTTTGGAGCGCACTTTGCCGATCTGCTCCTTGTATTTAGTTACCGGGTTGGTGGAACTGACGTTTTTCTGCGCCAGATCGAACAACGCCAGCGTCATCAGCGTGTTGCCGTTTTTCGGCTGGAATTTCACGCCGATTTCGGTTTGTTCACCGGTGGTGGGCTTGAACGGATCGGTGCCCGGCGCGCCGGTATCGAGGTTGGGTTCAAACGATGTGCTGTAGCTGATGTACGGGGCAATGCCGTTGTCAAAAGCGTACAGCAGGCCGCTGCGGCCAGTCAGCTTGGTGTCGTTTTGCTGACTGTCGCTGGATCTCAACATGTCCTGAGTGCGTAGCTCGGTCCAATCATTGCGCAGCGACAACAATAAATTCCAACCGCCGTAGCTCATCTGATCCTGCAGATAAACGCCGAGTTGATCCAGCACCTTGCGGTTATCGGTGACCTTCGGCAATGCGCTTTCGTTGACCGGCATGCCGTAAACCGGCCGAGTCCAGTCGAGGAAATAGCCAGCGCTGTCGCCGCGCCAGTTTTGGGTATTGACCTTGCTCCACTTGTAGTCAAGGCCGGTCAACACGCTGTGCTCGACGTCGCCGGTGCTGAATTGCGCTTTCAGTTGGTTATCCAACCCCAGCTCATGGGATTTGACGATATCTTTTTGCGGACGGCGCTGCAGCAGCGTGCTGTTTTTGGCTTGCGACATGAACACCAGATATTTGTAACGTTCATCCACCGTGGTGTAACGCATGTTCTGCTGGAAAGAGAAAACGTCGTTGATATAGTGCTCGAAGATATAGCCGAACGAGGTTTGTTCGCGGCGAGCCTGATTGAAACCGGGATCGCTGACGTTGAAATCATACGGCAGATAGCCGGCGCTGCTTTTGATCGCCACGCCGGAGGTCGGCAGGAAGTTGCGGTAGCCGTTCTCCGGTTCCTTTTGATAGCTGGTCAACAGGGTGAACGTCGTGTCTTCATTGGCGATATAGGTCAGCGCCGGTGCGATGGCGAAGCGTTTTTCCTTGTGATCTTTGATACCGGTCTCTTTGGTGCCGGCGATGCCGTTAAGGCGGTACAGCAGTTTGGCGTCCTCGTCCAATGCGCCGCCGAAGTCGAAGGCGGCCTCTTCTTGATGCAGATTGCCCGCGCTCAATTGAAGTTTGCGAATAGCCTGGACGACGGGGCGCTTGCTGGTCATCGCCACCAGCCCACCCGGGTTGGCTTGGCCGTACAGCACAGAAGCCGGGCCGCGCACCACCTCAACGCGTTCAAGCAACCAGGGATCGATCTGGCCGCTTTGATAGCTCAGGCCGTCCAGATATTTTGGGGCGTAACGAAAGCCGCGTACGATCACTTCGTCGCTGCGGTTAGAGGTGCCGCGGTATTCCGCCACGACGCCGCTGGAGTATCGCAGCGCCTGAGCGACGGAAGCCGCATCCTGCTGATCCATTTGATCGCGCGTGACGACGGTGATGGCCTGCGGCGTTTTTACCAACGGCGCGGCGCTTTTGGTTCCCGCCGCGCTTTCTTTGGCGACGATGCCCTGCAGCGGCGCGGTGACGTTTTCCTGTGCGCCGGCGACGACGGTGATATCACGCTCAACGTTGTCGGTTCCGGCCTGTACGCCCGGCGCCAGCAGCATGGCTGAGGTCAGCAAGAGCTTGGCGACTGGGTGACGCAGAGGTTGATTGGCGGTATTTTGGGGGTGTTCTGACATTTTTCATCCCTTAAAAAACAATTTTATATCAAGCTATTGCTGTCTTTTTTCATTTGGCGCCGCCGAGAAGGGCTGCGCAGTTCCTTGCCATAAATGAACGGTGGACGAATCGCTTACCGTTTTGCAGAGCCACGCTTCGAAGTGGCCTTGTTGACCTCAGGCGCGTTGATTTATAATTGGTTACATTTTATTGAAAATACAAATGATTCTCAATACCATTTGCATTATTCAAGAAAACAAAAAACGCCGGGTGCGGTGAACAGGGGAAAAAGGAAAAATGCATTCGCTTCATGCCGATGGCCTGGTGCTCAACCTGCTGCAAAGGCCCGATCTCGGCGGAGAAGATTGGTGCCGTCAGCTCGCGGAGTTGGGAACGCCGCTCGTCGAATCGCTGCCCGCAGCGCAGGTGCGCGTTACCTTTTTCTGGCGCGACCCGTGGGGCGATGAACGGCGCTCGCCGATTAAAAAGGTGTATGTCGATATCAACTGCGTGACCGACCATCACAGCCCTTCGCCACAGAGTCTGGAACGCCGGCCGGGTAGCGATATTTGGTGGTGGCAGTTCACTGTTCGCGAAGATTGGCGAGGCAGTTACAGTTTTATACCCATTGAGACGGCGCAACTGCCGCCCGCTTTTACCGGCGATGCGGCTCAGCGTCGGCAGCAGCAGCGTCAGTGGTGGTGTTCGTTGTTTCCGTTGATGCGCCATGATCCGCTCAATCCGGTGGCGCCGCACTGCAGCAGCCGCGGCTTCCCGTTGTCTGCGATACATTTGCCGGCGGCGCCGGATCAATCAGCGTGGCGGGCGTTGGACGCCGGGCAAGCATTGCCCGCCGCGTCTGGGCGTTTGCAGCACTTCTTTTGGCACAGCGAACGATTGGCTAACCGACGCAACATCTGGCTGTACGCCACCGGCGCAGGGGAAGACCGCCCGTTAGTCGTACTGCTGGACGGGCAATTTTGGCTGCATGGCATACCGATTTTTTCCGCACTGGACGCCGAGACGCTTAACGGAAGGCTGCCGTCGGCGCTTTATCTGTTTATCGACGTGATAGACATGGCGCGGCGTGCGGAAGAATTGGCCTGCAATGCGGCTTTCTGGCGGGCGGTGCAAGAGGAGCTGCTGCCGCAGGTGGCGGAGCGTGCGCCTTACAGCGACGATCCGCAGCGCACGGTGGTGGCGGGGCAGAGTTACGGCGGGTTGGCGGCGTTGTATGCCGGGTTGCATTGGCCGCAGCGTTTCGGCTGCGTATTGACCCAGTCGGGTTCTTTCTGGTGGCCGCACATTGAAGCGATGATTAACCCGGCTGAGGAGTATGACGCCGACGTCGGCTGGTTGACTGAACAAGTGCGGCAGGGCTTGTGCGCCGTGACGCCGCTGCGCGTCTTTCAGGAAGCCGGTGAAGGGGAGAGGGATATTCATCAGGTCAATCGCCAAATGCATCGGGCGCTGGTGGAGGCGGGGCATCGGGTCGATTATCGCGTGTTCGCCGGCGGGCATGATGCCGTCTGCTGGCGCGGCGGTTTGCTCGACGGATTGCGGGCGCTGTTGGCTCCCTAGTCATGGATAAACGAAGGCCGGGTTAACCCGGCCTTTTTCATGCCTGCGGCGTGTCGCAGTGGTAGCGGCCGCGCGGGATCACCAGCGGCGTGTGGGACAGCGGATCGTCGATGATCATGCACGGCATGCCGAATACCCGTTCCACCAGCTCGGCGGTGATGATCTCCGCCGGTTTCCCCTCCGCCACGATCTTGCCGTCGCGCATAGCGATGATGTGATCGGCATAGCGGCAGGCGTGGTTGAGATCGTGCAGCACCGCGATGAGGGTTTGGCCGTGCTCGCGGTTGAGCTGGCGGAACAGATCCAGCAGCTCGATCTGATGCGCGATGTCCAGATAGGTGGTCGGTTCATCCAGCAGCAGCAGCGGCGTTTGCTGCGCCAACGCCATCGCCACCCAGACGCGCTGGCGCTGCCCGCCGGACAGCTCGTCGACGCTGCGGTCCGCCAGCTGGCCGACGTTGGTGGCCGCCATGGCGGCTTCCACCGCCTGTTTGTCGGCCTGCGTCCACTGTTTCAGCAGGCTCTGGTGCGGGTAGCGGCCGCGCGACACCAGATCCGCCACGGTAATGCTGTCCGGTGCGATCGAGGTTTGCGGCAGCAGCCCAAGCTCGCGCGCCAGCGCCTTGGTGGCGAAGCTGCTGATGTTCTTGCCGTCCAGCATCACCTCGCCGGCGCTGGGTTTCAGCAGGCGGCACAGGGCGCGCAACAGCGTCGATTTGCCGCAGGCGTTCGGCCCGACGATCACCGTGAAGGCGCCGTCGGGGATCGCCACGCTCAGATCGTCAGCGATGATTTTATTGTCGTAGCCCAGCTTCAGATGCGAGGCGTGCAGGCGGTGGCTCATGGCATTGTCATTCTTCATTATCTGCGGGCCTCACGGATGAGCAGCCAAATCAGGTACAGGCCGCCGATGCAGACGGTCACGACCCCGACCGGCAGTTGGATCGGTGCGAAAAGATGTTGGGACACTACGTCGGCGCCGAGCAGCAGCGCCGCGCCCATCAGCGCCGAGGACGTCAGGGTGACCGAGGATTGGCCGGCCAGGCGGCGGGCGATCTGCGGCGCCGCCAGCGCGATAAAGGAAATCGGCCCGGCGGTGGCGGTGACGGCGGCGGTGAGGGTGACGCCGAACAGCATCAGCCACAGCCGGCTGCCTTCGGCGTTCACGCCCAGCGCGCGCGCCGTATCGTCGCCCATTTCCAGCAGCTGCAGCCGTTTGCCCATCAGCAGTGCGGCCGCGGCCGCCAGCACGATGAACGCCGTGGCGGGCTGGGCTTTCTGCCAGGTCATGCCGTTGAGCGAACCGGCCTGCCACATGGCGGCGTCCATGGCGCGCTCCAGCGAGGCGGTGATGATCAGCCAGGTATTGGTGGAGACCAATACCGCGCTGATGGCGATGCCGACGATGATCAGCCGGAAGCCGGCGATGCCTTGCCGCCAGGCCAGCAGGTAGATGGCCAGCGCGGCGAGAATGCCGCCGGCCAGCGCGCCGCCGGCGATGTAGTAATAGCCGCCGTTGAACAGGGTGATGGCGATCAGCGCGCCGGTGTAAGCCCCCATGTTAAAGCCAATCACGTCCGGGCTGCCGAGCGGGTTGCGGATAATCGACTGGAAGATGGCGCCGCTCATGCCGAGCGCGGCGCCTAACAGCAGCGCCATGGCGATACGCGGCAAGCGCCATTGGGTAACCACGGTGACCAGATTTTTCGGCGCCTCGCCGCTGAGCGCGGCAAAGACCTGCTCCAGCGAGAGCTGCAGCGTGCCGTAGCACAGCGCGGCAACGGCCATCGCCAGGCACAACGCCAGCAGCGAAAGGTTGACCAGCAGCAGGCGCAGCGGCATGCGCCAGTTGATGACGCCGTCCGGGCGGCCGATATGCAACGTGTGGGGCAGACTCATCACAGCCCCCCCAGCGTTTTCTTGCGGCGCACCAGCCAGATCAGCACCGGCGCGCCGATGAAGGCCGCCACGATGGAAACCCGCAGCTCACCGGCCGCCAGCAGACGGCCGACCACGTCGGCGCACAGCAGTAAAATCGGCGCCAGCAGCATGGAGTAGGGCAGGATCCAGCGCTGGTCGGGGCCGACCCACCAGCGGGCGATGTGCGGCACCATCAGGCCGATGAAGCTGATTGGGCCGACGGTGGCAGTTGCCGCGCCGCACAGCAGCGTGATGGCGATCACCGCGATGACCTGAGTCAGCACCACGCGCGCGCCGAGCGCGATAGCCAGATCTTCCCCCATGCCGATGGTATTCAGCGGCCGGGCGATGAGCAGCGTCAGCAGGCAGCCGAGCAAAATGGCGGGGGCGGTGACCGGCAGCGTGGACAGCGTGCGGATATCCAGCGTGCCGGCCTGCCAGAAGCGCAGTTGGTCGAAGGTTTGCGGATCGATCAGCGACAGCCCGGTGGTGATGCCGAGCAGCACCGCGCCGATCGCCACGCCGGCCAGGGTCAGCCGCACCGGGTTAATGCGCCCGCCCGCCAGCGTGCCGATCAGGTAGACCAGCAGAGTGGTGAGGGCGGCACCGACAAAGGCGTAGGCCATATAGCTTTCGGTGGTGGCGGCGCCGAAAAACATGATGCCGATGACCACGGCGAAGCTGGCGCCGGCGTTGATGCCGAGCACGCCGGGATCGGCCAACGGATTGCGCGTCAAGGCCTGAATCAGCGCGCCGGCGGCGCCGAGCGCCATGCCGGCCAAGATGCCCGCCAGCGTACGGGGCACCCGGGCGTTGAGAATGATGGTGCTGTCGGAACCGCTCGCGGCGCCCTGCAGGCTGAGCCAGACGGTGTGGAAGGGGATGGCTTTGGAACCCAGCATCAGGCTGGCAATGATGCACAGCAGCAACAGCGCCAAGCCGATACCGAACCCGGCGATGCGTTTGAAGCCACTGGCGTAAGCTGCGTGCGGTGCGGACGAAAGCGTCCGCTCAGTCGGAGTGGGTACGTTCACACCGGTAACTCCTGTATGATTTTTATTCTCATTGTTATTTGCGTTCATGCGGGGTGCCAATAGTAGCACGAGTTTACGCCCGCATGCACCCGCCGGTTGGTGGCGCAGGTGCGTTGACGATGTTAATAACTATTGATATTTCAATTAATTGAATGTGAACGGTTGCCCTGTTTATGGCAAACGTCGGCAGGAGGCTGACCCGCCGACGGCGTGGTTCAGGGCTTTTTGAACAGCCGTTCGATTTGGTTCAGCATGTTGGTGGCGCTGTAGTAATCGAGGCGGAAAGTGTCGTTGCCGACGGCGTAGACGTGCCGCTGTTCCACCGGCTCCAGATGTTTGAGGAACGGGTTGGTCAGCACCTCTTGCACTTTGCGCTCGTTGGTGGCGAACAGGATCAGCGTTTTGCCGTTCAGGCCCTCGGCCATTTTTTCGCCGGAGATCTGGATGATGTCATGGCGTTTACCCATGCTGGTGTTGCCTTTGGCGCTTTCCGGCGGGGTGGCCAGCTGGAAGCCGAGCTGGGTCAGCAGCTTGCCCTGGGCGGAACCCGGCGTCCACAGCATGGCCTCGCGGCCGTTGTCGGCATACACCAGCGGAGTGGTCGGCTGCGGCGGCAGCGCGATCGCCTGCTTCACTTGCTCCACGCGCTGTTCGAAACGATCCTCCGCCTGTTTGGCGCCGGCTTCATGGCCGGTGATCTCGCCGAGCTCGCTGGCCAGCTGCTGCCAGCTCTTGTCGCCATAGTCGAGCACCAGCGTCGGCGCAATGGCGGACAGCTGGTCATACAGCTTCAACGCCGAATCACCGCCGGTGGCGGCGACGACGATCAAATCCGGTGCGGCGGCGGCGACGGCTTCGGCATTGGGCTCCACCTGGTACAGCCGTTCGACGTGGCGCTGTTTGGCCACTTCGCTCCACTGGGTAAAGAAGCCTTGCTTATCGGCCACCAGGGGATTTGGGCTGGTGGCGGCGCTGGCGACCACCGGGGCGTCGATAGCCAGCAGCGTGCCGGTGATGGTGACGCTGGTGGACACGATGCGCTGCGGCGGTTTTTCCAGCGTGAATTTCCCTTTGACGCTGTCGATGGTGCGCGGCCAACTGCTGTCGGCAGCGGGGGCGGACGGTTTCTGCCCGTCGCTCTGGTCGTCCGGGCCGCAGCCGCTGAGCAGCAGGCTGGAAGTGGCGATAAATGCAATGAACAGCTGGCGTAAGGATAGGGTCATGAGCGGGCTCTTTCTTTCCTTGAACTAAGGCTTATCAATCCGGCGGCGGATTGGCTGCGTGGTGGATGCCCGCTAATTTACCATCCAAGCCGGCAAAATGATAACCATTCGTATCTCAGCGTGTGGTGAATAGTGAGAATAAGGAGAAAGTGGAGGTGAGTGCGGCAGAAACGAAAAAAGCGCCAAAAGGCGCTTTTCTCTGAATTGGTGGGTCGTGCAGGATTGATTCGGCCTTTGGCCTCACCCTGCGGGCAACGCTGCGCGTTGTCGTATCGCTGCGCGATGCTCGAACCTCTACGGCTCTTCATCCTTCACGACTCGGTAAACTATGCCTGCAAGAAGATAAAGTCAGAGTTGGGGGCGCAGAAACGAAAAAAGCGCCAAAAGGCGCTTTTCTCTGAATTGGTGGGTCGTGCAGGATTCGAACCTGCGACCAATTGATTAAAAGTCAACTGCTCTACCAACTGAGCTAACGACCCGCAGAAGTGGTGGGTGATGACGGGCTCGAACCGCCGACCCCCTCCGTGTAAAGGAGATGCTCTACCAACTGAGCTAATCACCCACTTCAGGACTTCCAGGTACTGCTAAACGAGAGAATGATGGTGGGTGATGACGGGCTCGAACCGCCGACCCCCTCCGTGTAAAGGAGATGCTCTACCAACTGAGCTAATCACCCTCATTCGTTCTCATTTTTCTCAACAAGATGGTGGGCGATGACGGGCTCGAACCGCCGACCCCCTCCGTGTAAAGGAGATGCTCTACCAACTGAGCTAATCGCCCCGTCTTGTTGGAGTCGCATTATAGGGATAGTTCAAAGTGAGTCAACGGTTTTTAAAATGATTTCAATCGTTCGCCGCAAATTTAGGCAGGGCGCGATAATTATCGCCAACGGCGCCGATTCTTTGCGCAACGCTATGCGAAACTCGCCGCAAAACGCGCGAAATCGACCGGCGCAATATCGTGTCGGCGTTGAGGAATTAGCGCGTGGTGATACAATGTCGTCCACTCTTTTTTCAATTCCGAGCAATCGTCGGCAACCGCCGACACGCGTTGCGTAATAAGGCAGTGAACCCAATGAAAATCAAAACCCGTTTTGCACCGAGCCCGACCGGCTATCTTCACGTCGGCGGCGCGCGTACCGCACTTTATTCCTGGTTGTTCAGCCGCCATGCGGGCGGTGAGTTCGTTCTGCGTATCGAAGATACCGATCTGGAACGCTCCACCCAGGACGCGATCGACGCAATTATGGATGGCATGAACTGGTTGAACCTGGATTGGGATGAAGGCCCGTATTTCCAGACCAAGCGTTTCGATCGTTACAACGCGGTCATCGACGAGATGCTGGAGCAGGGCACTGCCTATAAATGCTATTGCTCCAAGGAACGTCTGGAAGCGCTGCGCGAGAAGCAGATGGAAAACGGCGAGAAGCCGCGCTACGACGGCCACTGCCGCGACAGCCAGTGCAGCCACACCGACGACGAGCCGCACGTGGTGCGCTTCCGCAACCCGCAGGAAGGCTCGGTGATCTTCGACGACAAAATTCGCGGCCCGATCGAATTCAGCAACCAGGAGCTGGACGATCTGATCATCCGCCGTACCGATGGTTCGCCAACCTATAACTTCTGCGTCGTCGTCGATGACTGGGACATGGAAATCACCCATGTGATCCGCGGCGAAGACCATATCAACAACACCCCGCGCCAGATCAACATTCTCAAAGCGCTGGGCGCGCCGGTGCCGGAATACGCGCACGTGTCGATGATCCTCGGCGACGATGGTAAAAAGCTGTCCAAGCGTCACGGCGCCGTGGGCGTTATGCAGTACCGCGACGACGGCTATCTGCCGCAGGCGCTGCTGAACTACCTGGTGCGTCTGGGCTGGTCCCACGGCGATCAGGAGATCTTCTCCATCGATGAGATGAAAGAGTTCTTCACGCTGGAAGCGATCAACAAATCCGCCAGCGCGTTCAACACCGAGAAGCTGCAGTGGCTGAACCACCACTACATCAACCATATGCCGGCGGAAGAAGTGGCGGTGCATCTGGCGTGGCACGTTGAGCAACTGGGCCTTGAAACCCGCAACGGCCCGGAACTGAAAGACATCGTCAAGCTGCTGGGCGAGCGTTGCAAAACGCTGAAAGAGATGGCGGAGTCTTGCCGCTACTTCTATGAAGACTTCAGCGAGTTCGATGCCGACGCGGCCAAGAAGCACCTGCGCCCGGTGGCGCGTCAGCCGCTGGAAGCGGTGCGCGCCAAGCTGGCCGCCATCACCGTCTGGACGCCGGAAAACGTGCACGACGCCATTCAGGGCACGGCGGATGAGCTGGGTGTTGGCATGGGTAAAGTCGGCATGCCGCTGCGCGTTGCGGTGACCGGCGCCGGTCAGTCGCCGGGCATGGACGTGACCGTGCATGCTATCGGCCAGAAGCGTTCGCTGCAGCGCATCGACATGGCGCTGGCTTACATCGCCGAGCGCGAAGCGCAAGCCTGATTCGCTGATACGCTTTAAAGAAAAAGCCCCGTGGAGCGATCCCGGGGCTTTTTTCATGGCGGTGTGTCAGGCTTGCTCGCCGGCCGGCAAACCCGGGCGGTAGGCGAGGAAATACATCAGCCCGACAAAACCGGCGCCCCCCAGCGCGTTGCCGAGAAATACCGCGACGAAATTGGGCAGATACTGCTCCCAGCCCATGCCGCCGGCAAAGATGGCCGCCGGGATGATGAACATATTCGCCACCACGTGCTGGAAGCCGATGGCGACAAAAGCCATGACCGGGAACCACATGCCGATCACTTTGCCCGGCACATCCTTGCTGGCGAAGGCTAACCACACCGCCAGGCACACCAGCCAGTTGCAGCCGACGCCGGAAATGAAGGCGTGCAGGAAGTCCGCATCCACTTTGGCCTGCGCGATCGCCAGCGTCTTATGCAAGAATGCGCCTTCGGTCAGGCCCAGCAAATGGCCGAAGAAGTAGGCGACGGCCAGGCTGCCGGCCAGGTTGGCCAGGGTGACCCAAAACCAGTTGCGCAGCACGGCGATGGCGGGGATTTCGCGGGCAAACCAGGCCATCGGCAAGGTCATCATGTTGCCGGTCAGCAGTTCGCCGCCGGCCAGAATAGTCAGGATCAAACCGATAGGAAAGACCGCGGCACCCAACAGGGCACCGAAAGAGCCCCATTCGGCCGGCAGGGTGCCGATGACGTGAATATCCAGCAGAAAGCCGGTGGCAATAAAGGCGCCGGCGAGAAAGCCCAGAATCAGCAGATTAGCGAGCGGGGCGCGGCTTTTGTTTACCCCGGCCTGAACGGCGAGGGCGGCGATTTCTTTTGGTGAATGCAAAGACATGACGGACTCGGTTTATAGTAATGAAGTTTATGGCGCGGGCAGTCTATGCCGCTCGGGAGTCCGACTCAAGCGCATTTCGCTAACATTCCGTTAATTAAAAATCAACGTGATATGCAGGGTCTTTTGCCATTTTGAGATGTAGCGCGCAAAATGGATGAACTGTGCGCAAAGTGATGATTTTTTGGCGCCAAACATGCTGATTTGGCGGCTTTTTCAACGCTTGATTCAGTAATTCAATTTAGCCGTTGACAGCTTAGAGCGGGTTTCATATTATGCGCCCCGTTCACAGCACAAAGTGATTGTGGAACGGGGCTATAGCTCAGCTGGGAGAGCGCTTGCATGGCATGCAAGAGGTCGACGGTTCGATCCCGTCTAGCTCCACCAATCTTCTTCTCAGAGAGGTTGGGGAATACCGTAACGCCGGTCAAAGCGTACCACTTTTGTGGGGCTATAGCTCAGCTGGGAGAGCGCTTGCATGGCATGCAAGAGGTCGACGGTTCGATCCCGTCTAGCTCCACCACCATTTAAAAAGCCGACCTTAGGGTCGGCTTTTTGCTTTTCGTCATTTCACTTTCGCTGAATGCAGGCCAACAAAAAAGGCGCCCGCAGGCGCCTTGTTATCGCAGTAGGTTCGAGGCTTAGCCCAGCACCAGGCCTGCGATCGAAGCGGACAGGATGCTGACCAGCGTAGAGCCATACACCAGCTTCAGGCCAAAGCGCGACACCACGTTGCCCTGATGTTCGTTCAGGCCCTTGATCGCACCGGCCACGATACCGATGGAAGAGAAGTTGGCGAAGGACACCAGGAACACCGACAGGATCCCCAGGCTGCGCGGCGACAGTTCGGCAGACACTTTCTGCAGCTCCATCATTGCCACGAACTCGTTGGAAACCAGCTTGGTAGCCATGATGCTGCCAACCTGCAGGGCTTCGTGCTTAGGAATGCCCATGATCCAGGCGAACGGATAGAAGAAGTAGCCGAGGATTTCCTGGAAGCTCAGGCCGAAGATGGCGCTGAACACACCGTTGAGCGCGGCGATCAGGGCGATGAAGCCGATCAGCATCGCGGCAACGATAATCGCTACTTTGAAGCCGGCCAGGATATATTCACCCAGCATTTCGAAGAAGCTCTGGCCTTCGTGCAGGTTGCCGAGGTGCAGCTCTTCTTCTTTATTGGTGTCGTACGGGTTGACCAGCGACAGCACGATAAAGGTGCTGAACATGTTCAATACCAGCGCCGCCACCACGAACTTGGCGTCCAGCATGGTCATGTAGGCGCCGACGATGGACATGGACACCGTAGACATCGCGGTCGCCGCCATGGTGTACATGCGCTTTTCCGACATCTTGCCCAGGATATCCTTGTAGGCGATGAAGTTTTCGGATTGGCCGAGGATCAGCGAACTGACGGCGTTGAATGACTCCAGCTTGCCCATGCCGTTCACTTTCGACAGCACGGTACCGATAATGCGGATGATGAACGGCAGCACCTTGATGTACTGCAGAATACCAATCAGCGCCGAAATGAAGACGATCGGGCACAGCACCTTCAGGAAGAAGAACGCCAGGCCTTTGTCGCCCATGCCGCCGAATACGAAATCAGTCCCTTGTCCCGCAAACCCGAGCAGTTTGTCAAACAGCGCGGCGAATCCTTTTACGAAGCCCAAACCCGCTTCCGAATGCAGGAAAAAGTAGGCCAGCAGTACTTCGATAACCAGTAATTGAATAACATAGCGAATGCGGATGCTTTTGCGATCGCGGCACACCAACAGGGCCAGGATCGCCACCACCACTATCGCCAACGCAAAGTGCGCAATATGGGACATGTTTGCTCCAAATTTGAGGCAGGCTGAATTTCGGCTGTCATTTTATGTAACGCTACGTTTAAAAACGAGACTTCTATTGCAAATATGGAAAATCATAGCGGGAGTTCTCCTAAAGTGTTGCGCAAAAGCATAAAAAATCAAGACGTTAAATCGGCAATAGGAAATTCGTATTCTTGTACTAACCTGTCTTTCAGGGGTATTGCAGCCAAAATCCCATCAGAAAAGCACGGAAATCGGCAAGCTCCGCGCTGAACCCTTCGATAAAACCGTTAATGTTGGCTATTACAGAGATAAGTTTTACCGCTCTAAATGCGCTTGATAATTATTATCATTTATATAGAGTGGAGATAAACGTAATTTCAGTAAGGGTTCAACATATGCTGAACAGTCGCGTGGTTGAAACCACCTCCGGTCGCTCCGCCAGAAAAATCAAACTCTCGCTGATGGGGCCTGCCTTCATCGCCGCTATCGGCTATATCGATCCCGGTAACTTCGCCACCAACATCCAGGCCGGCGCCTCGTTCGGCTACAGCCTGCTGTGGGTGGTGGTTTGGGCCAACGTGATGGCGATGCTGATCCAGCTGTTGTCCGCCAAGCTGGGCATCGCCACCGGGAAAAATCTGGCCGAGCACATTCGCGATCGCTTTCCGCGGCCGGCGGTGTGGGCCTATTGGGTGCAGGCGGAGATCATCGCCATGGCGACCGATCTGGCCGAGTTTATCGGCGCGGCGATCGGCTTTAAGCTGCTGCTCGGCGTTTCCCTGCTGCAGGGCGCGGTGCTGACCGGCATCGCCACCTTTTTAATTCTGATGCTGCAAAAGCGCGGGCAAAAGCCGCTAGAGCTGGTGATTGGCGGCCTGCTGCTGTTCGTCGCCGCCGCTTACATCGTCGAGCTGGCGTTCTCTCAGCCGCAGCTCGCGCCGCTGCTGAAGGGCATGGCGCTGCCCGATCTGCCCAACGGCGATGCGGTATTTCTGGCCGCCGGGGTATTGGGCGCCACCATCATGCCGCACGTGATCTACCTGCATTCCTCGCTCACCCAAATCGGCGGCGAGCACGACAAGGCGGAGCGCTATGCCGCCACCAAAGTCGACGTCGCCGTGGCCATGACCATTGCCGGTTTTGTTAACCTGGCGATGATGGCCACCGCCGCCGCCGCGTTTCATTTCAGCGGCCACAGCGGCATCGCCGATCTCGACGTGGCCTACCTGACGCTGCAACCGCTGCTCGGGCAAGCCGCCGCCACCGTGTTTGGCCTGAGCCTGGTGGCCGCCGGCCTCTCCTCTACCGTGGTGGGCACGCTGGCGGGGCAGGTGGTGATGCAGGGGTTCGTGCATTTCCATATTCCGCTGTGGCTGCGGCGTGCGGTGACCATGCTGCCGTCGTTTATCGTCATCATGCTGGGGATGGACGCCACGCGCATTCTGGTGCTGAGCCAGGTGCTGCTCAGCTTCGGCATTGCGCTGGCGCTGGTGCCGCTGCTGGCTTTCACCGGCAATCGGGCGCTGATGGGGGAGATGGTCAACGGCCCTGTGGTGCAAAACCTGGGCAAGCTGATCGTGCTGGTGGTGGTGGGATTGAACGGCTACCTGCTGATCGGCAGCGTACTGTAGGCGAAAATAGCGCGGGCCGGCATTGCGCCGGCCCGTCGTCGTTAATCGCGGTCGTCATCGCCGTGGCGGCGCCAGCGATCGCGGTCATGATCGTGGTGGTGCTTTTTCTCTTTCTTCCAGTGGTGCTTATCGTAATGCCTGTCGTATTTACGATAGCGTCCTTCATGATAGTAATAGTGTTTGCGCCAGTAGTCGCGGTCGCGCCAGCGATAGCCGTCCCAGTAGTAACCGCGGCGGCTGCGGTCGCCGAGATAGCGCCCCTGATGGCCTTGCCACCAGTCGCGATCGCGCCAGTCGTAACCGTCCCAGTAACGGCCGCGATTGTCCCGATCGCCGATACGCAGTGAAACGCCCGGCATCAGATCGATGCTGATCCCTTCGGCGTGCGCCTGCTGTGCGGCGGGCAGTACCGTCGCCGCCAAGATGGCGGCCAAGAGCAGAGGTTTAAACATGACTTCTCCTTTCCGCTTGCGCGGCCTGGCCGTTTGTCACTTTATGAAGCGCGTTCATCAGTTTAAAAAAGCGGCCTTATCGTTATTTTTGCTGCAATATCGGCATCATAGCGCCGGCGCATAGGGTTGAATCTGAGAGCCACTCTGAAAACGGCGACGAAGGCCAAGATTTGAGATTTTTCTGGGGTATCGCCGCTCGATTGAGCGGCGGAATTTGTAAGCGATTACAGTAAGATTTTCTCGATCTGCGCGAGTTCTTCTTCACTGAAGTGGCGATTGGCCAGCATGCCCACCGCGTCTTCTATCTGCGCATTCTTGCTGGCGCCGATCAGCACCGAGGTAACGCGATCGCCGCGCAGCACCCAGGCCAGCGCCATTTGCGACAGCTTCTGCCCGCGTTGCCGCGCCAGCGCATCGAGGCGGCGCACCTTGTCCAGCCGCTCGGCGGTCAACTGCTCCGGCTGCAGGAAGCGGCTGCCGCTGGCGGCGCGGGAATCTTGCGGAACGCCGTGCAGGTAGCGGTCGGTCAGCAGGCCGCCCGCCAGCGGCGAGAAGGCGATCGAGCCGACGCCATGCTCCGCCAGCGTATCCAGCAGCGCCGTCTCCGGCCCGCGTTCCAACATCGAATACTTCGGCTGGTGGATCACGCACGGCGTGCCGAGCCGCTGCAGAATGTCGAATGCCTGCCGCGCGCGCTCGGCCGGGTAGTTGGACAGGCCGACATACAGCGCTTTGCCCTGGCGCACCAACAAATCCAGCGCCGCCATGGTTTCTTCCAGCGGCGTCTGCGGATCCGGCCGATGATGATAAAAGATATCCACATACTCCAGCCCCATGCGCTTCAGGCTCTGATCGAGGCTGGCGACCAGGTACTTTTTCGAGCCCCAATCACCGTAGGGGCCGGGCCACATGGTGTAACCGGCTTTGGATGAGACGATCAGCTCATCGCGCCAGGCCCGCAGATCGGCGTTGAGTATGCGGCCAAAGTTCTCCTCGGCGGCGCCGGGCGGCGGGCCGTAGTTATTGGCCAGATCGAAATGAGTAATGCCGCGATCGAAGGCGCAGCGGATCAGGCCGCGGGCGTTGTCGTACAGCGTGGCGTCGCCGAAATTGTGCCACAGTCCGAGCGAGACGGCGGGCAGCTTCAGCCCGCTGCGGCCGCAGCGCCGGTATTCCATGTCTTGATAACGTGAGGGGGAGGCGGGGTAGGACATAGTTATCCTTGTCGGCGAGAGGTGAAGTGCTTTGAGTGTATACGCTTTCACACCGCGCTGCCGGGGGAGCGATCACAGCGTCGGCATGTAACGCCAGGTTGCCGATCGATGCAGGAATCCTTGTTCGAAATTTGAACAGCATCTTCGATACTTAAAGGTAATCGCTCCAGCTGCAGACAGGTGATGATCATGACTCAGACCTATACGGTGGCCGATTATCTGCTCGATCGTCTGGCCCAAATCGGCATCCGTCATTTCTTCGGCGTGCCGGGGGATTACAACCTGCAATTCCTCGATCACGTCCTCGCCCATCCGCAAATCACCTGGGTAGGCTGCGCCAACGAACTGAACGCCGCCTACGCCGCCGACGGCTATGCGCGCTGCAAACCGGCGGCCGCGCTGCTCACCACCTTTGGCGTCGGCGAGCTGAGTGCGTTGAACGGGGTGGCCGGCAGCTACGCCGAGTACCTGCCGGTGATCCACGTGGTCGGCACGCCGGCGCAGCGCGCTCAGCGCGCCGGTGATTTGCTGCACCATTCGCTGGGGGATGGCGACTTCACCCACTTCGCCCGCATAGCCAAAGAGGTGACCGTCGCGCAGGCCGACCTGACCGCCGACAACGCCGCAGAGGAGATCGACCGCCTGATCGGCGTCGCCTTGCTGGAACATCGCCCGGTTTACCTGATGTTGCCCAGCGACGTCGCGCAGGCGCCGCTGCCGAGTAAACCGGCGCCGCTGATGCTGCGCCAGGCCAAACTGTCGCGCAGCGCATTGCAGGCGTTTATCGCCGCGGCGCGCGAAAAGCTGCTGTCGGCGCGGCGGGTATCGCTGCTGGCGGACTTCCTGGCCGATCGCTTCGGTGCCGAAGCGGCGCTGGACGAGTGGCTGCAGGAGGTCGACATTCCGCACGCTACGCTGCTGCTCGGCAAAGGCGTGCTGGATGAGAACCGCGCCGGTTTTGTCGGTACCTACTGCGGCGGTGCCAGCGATCCGGCGGTGAAACAGCTTATCGAAAACGCCGATGTGGTGATCAACGTCGGCGTGCGTTTGACCGACACCATTACCGCCGGTTTCACGCATCATCTGCCGGTGGAAAAATGCATCGACATTCAGCCGTTCGAAGCCTGGGTCGGGCGGCAGCGCTTTAGCCGCATTCCGATGCGCGACGCGGTGCGGGCGCTGCATCGCCTGAGCCTGTCGCTGGCGTCGCGTTGGCCGTTGCCGCCGATCGTCCGCCCGGCGCTGCCGGAAGGCGATGGGGAAGGGCTGGATCAGCACGCCTTCTGGCGGCAGATGCAGGATTTCCTGCGGCCCGGGGATATCGTGCTGGCCGATCAGGGCACCGCCTGTTTCGGTGCGGCGGCGCTGACGTTGCCGCGCGGCTGCCGGTTGATCGTGCAGTCGCTCTGGGGATCGATCGGCTATACCCTGCCGGCGACGTTCGGCGTGCAGACCGCCGAACCGCAGCGCCGGGCAGTGCTGCTGATTGGCGACGGCGCCGCGCAACTGACCGTGCAGGAGCTGGGTTCGATGCTGCGCGACGGGCTTAAACCGGTGATCTTCGTGCTGAATAATCAGGGATATACCGTCGAGCGCGCCATCCACGGGCCGGAGCAACGTTATAACGACATCGCGCGCTGGAACTGGACGCAGTTGCCGCCTGCGCTGGCCGGCGAGCGGCCGGTGAAGGCGCTGCGGGTCAGCGATTCGGACGGCTTGCGCCAGGCGCTGCGCGAGGTAGCCGACGGCGATCGGCTGGCCTTCATTGAAGTGATGCTGCCGAAGATGGACATTCCCGAGCTGCTCGACACCGTTTCGCGCGCCATCCAGGCGCGCAACGCCGCCGCTTAAGGCAGGGAATCGCCCAGCAGGCGCTTCAGCACCCAGAACCCCGCCGGGCCCGGCGGGGCCAGTTTTGACCATACCGCATCCACCGAGATCATTTTCGGCCAGCCGCGCGGCCGCAGCTCGGTCAGCATATTGTGGCCGTATTGTTGCACCAGCCAGTGCGGCAATACCGCCCAGCCGAACCCCTGTTCCGCCATCTCCAGCAGCAGCAGATAGCTGGGCGCCGACCAAACCAGGCCGCCTTGTCTGGCCGCTTCGGCGCCGGTGTAGGTGTTCAGGATCAGCTGTCGGGTGCTGGACAACTGCTCCGGCGTCGGCGCGGCGGCCTGCGCCAGCGGATGCTGGTGGGCGACGAACAGCCCCATGTCGGTTTGTTCCGGCAAACGAGAGAAGGCGATATCCGGCGGGTAGCTTTTTTGCACTTCCACCATGCCCAAATGCGCGCGGCCGCTTTGCAGCAGATCGATAACGTCGCCATCTTCGGCGATCATCCACTCCAGCTCAATCTCCGGGTAACGCAGTTCGAATTGTTGCATCAATTGATCGTGATGCTTGGGTTGATAGGTATCGGAGAACACCATGCTCAGGCGCGGTTCGACCTCGCCCGCCAGTTGAATGCTCAGCGCGTCGAGCCGCTCGCTGGCGGCGAGGATCGCCTGCACATGCCCCAGCACTTTGCGGCCGGCGGCGGTGAGCACCGGCTGGCGCGCGCTGCGATCGAACAGCGTCAATGCCAGGTCGGCCTCCAGATTGGCGATGGCGGTGCTGATGGTGGATTGGCTTTTGCGCAGCTTGCGCGCGGCGGCGGAAAACGAGCCGAGGGCGGCGGCTTCGACAAACGCGTGCAGCGCTTCCGGGGAATAGTGCATAAACTATCTACTTTATCGATGGAACCTATTTTTAATCTACCCAAAAAAGCGATGATAATCACCTGACTTTCGCAACAACTGTCGGAAAAAAGGTGATGTATGCAACTGCAAAACAAGTCTCTCATTGAACGTATCGTCCACGCCGTCGGTTTCGAGGTGATTGCCGTAATGATCGTTTCTCCGCTGGGGGCATGGCTGCTTAATCGTTCGATGGTGCAAATCGGCGCATTGGCGGTGGCCTTGGCGACCATCGCCATGGTCTGGAATATGGTTTACAACACGGTGTTCGACCGTCTGTGGCCGGTCAGCCGGGTCGTCCGCAACCTGAAGGTGCGTGTGCTGCACGCCGTCGGCTTTGAAGCCGGTTTTATCCTGATCGGCGTGCCGATCGCCGCCTGGATGCTGAATATTTCCGTATTGCAGGCCTTTATGCTGGAGATCGGTTTCTTCCTGTTCTTCCTGCCGTACACCATGGCCTATAACTGGCTGTACGACACGCTGCGCCAGCGCTGGTTCGAAGCGCGCCAGCCGATCAATTCCGGCGCTGAATAAGGCGTCGTCAGCCCGGCGATTCTCAGGTAAGGTCAGAGGATTGTCGCAACAGGCTGAGGAAAGAAAAATGAAAGTGTTGGGCTTGCTGGGTGGCATGAGCTGGGAATCCACCATTCCGTATTACCGCACCATCAACGAGCAGGTAAAGGCGCGCCTCGGCGGGCTGCATTCGGCCAAAATCGTGCTCTACAGCGTCGATTTTCAGGAGATCGAGCGATTGCAGCATCAGGGCGATTGGGACGGCGCCGGCCGATTGCTGGCCGCCGCCGCGGTGGCGTTGCGCGCCGCCGGCGCCGAAGCCATCGTGATCTGCACCAACACCATGCACAAGGTGGCGGAGGCGGTCGAGCAGGCCAGCGGCCTGCCGCTGATCCACATCGCCGACGCCACGGCGCTGCAGGTGCGGGAAAAAAACATTCGCCGCGTCGGGCTGCTGGGCACGCGCTTTACCATGGAGCAGACCTTCTACCGTGGCCGCCTGCAGGAATTGCACGGCATTGAGGTGGTGACGCCGGTCAGCGCCGATCGCGACATCGTACACCGCATCATCTATGACGAACTGTGCCTCGGTAAAATTCGCGACGCCTCGCGCGACGAGTATCGCCGGATCATCAGCGATCTGGAGCAGCAGGGCGCGCAGGGGATTATTTTCGGCTGCACCGAGATAGGGTTGTTGGTGAGCGAGCAGGATGCCTCGGTGCCGGTGTTCGACACCACCGCGATCCACGCCCGCGCCGCCGCGGCGTTCGCGCTGGCCTAATCGTCGTGCGGCGGTTGCCGGCGGTTCACCAGCATCAGCGGTTTGCCCGCCAGCGCCAGCCAGGCGGGCAGCATCACGATGCACAAGACCGGTAGCAGGTGCAGATCCGGCACCACCGCCACCGCCATGAACAGGCTGAGCCAGCCGTCGCGCGTCACCACCAGCACCAGCCCCATGATGGCGCAGGAGACGGTGATCGCCGCCGGCACCGCCGGGACGTGCTGATGCAGCATCAGCCCCAGCGCCACGCCGACGAACACCGCCGGGAAGATGCGCCCGCCGCGAAAGCCGCTAGCGGCGGCGATCACCAGCGCCGCCAGCTTGGTCAGGGTAATGGCCAACAGCGCCGGCACCGAATAGCCGTCGTCTTGCGCGAGGCGCTTCATTTCATCCAGCCCTTTGAACAGGGTAATCTCTCCGCCCACCAGCGCCAGCAGGCCCAGCACAAAACCCCCCAGCCCTAACATCAACACCGGATTCTTCATCGAATGGAACAGGCGGTGAACGTGCGGGAAGCACCACAGCGCCACCATGCCGAGCGCGATGGCGATCAGCGCCACGATGGCGCCGCTGAAGATGTCCGGCAGCCGCGTCACGTCGTAGGCGTCGAGCTGCAGGGCGAAATTGGGCACGAAGAACATCTGGGTGGTGACCGCGCCGGCGGCGGCGGCCACCAGCGGGGCGAACAGGCGATCCCACAGCGGCGTTTCGTTATTGCCCGCCAGGGTTTGCGAGAATATCAGCGCGGCGGCGACCGGTGTACCGAACATCGCGCCGATGGTGCCCGCAGCCGCCAGGATGATCCAGTCCATGCGCGGCACCTTCGGCAGCAGGCGTGCACCGGCGGCCGCTACCAGCGCGATATTGATGGCGGTGATCGGGTTCTCCGGCCCCAGGCTGACGCCGCCGGCCAGGCCGACGATCAGCGCCAACCCCAGCCCCGGCAGGGCGGAGAGCGGCAGCGGCATGCCGATCAGCGATTCCGTCGCCGGGTCCGGCCCGGCGTGGCCCGGCATATAGCGCACGATAAGGCCCACCGCCACGCCGGTCAGCGTCAGCATCGCGACCGGCCACCAGGGCGACTGGGCATCCAGGCTCAGCGCATCGGGCAGCGTCACCCACAGTAATTGCTGCAGCGCGGCGGCGACTTTCATCACCAGCAGCAGCACCAGACTGGAAGCGGAACCGATAATCAGCGCAGGCAAAGCAAAGGCCAACATGGCATTGGCGCGCGGATGCAGCATGGGTAATCCCTTGTCGATGCCTCCCTGCAGGGCAGGGAGAGCGGGTGGTTGGGCTGTGGCCACAGCTTGCCAGACTATCGGCGCGCAGGCACGCATTGATATTGCCCGGCGGCGATGACGGTTAACAGTCGCCGGGGGGCGTTTTTTGCCGCAATTTGTTTCAAGGCGCGGCGTCGCGGGCAAGCTGAAACGTTTTTTGTGATCCGGATCGCTATTGGGGTGCAGATCCGGGGCGGGTGATTGTTGTTTTCGCAGCAGGATTTTACAGTGTGGGCAGCTTTTTATTTTTCATTTTGCGGAGACGAAATCAATGACCTATGCCCTCGTGGGTGATGTTGGCGGCACCAATGCCCGCCTGGCGTTGTGCACTGTTGCGACGGGTGAAATTACCCAGGCGAAAACCTATTCCGGCCTGGAGTTCGACAGCCTGGAGGCGGTGATCCGCCAATACCTGAAAGCGTGCGATATCGAGGTGCAGGACGCCTGTATCGCGATCGCCTGCCCGGTGACCGAAGACTGGGTGGCGATGACCAACCACAGCTGGGCGTTCTCGATCAAAGAAATGAAGGCCAGCCTGGGGCTGAGCCACCTGGAAGTGATCAACGATTTCACCGCCGTCTCGATGGCGATCCCGATGCTTTCGCCGGACGACGTGCTGCAGTTTGGCGGCGGCGATGCGCAGCCGGGCAAACCGATCGCGGTGTACGGCGCCGGCACCGGGCTGGGCGTTGCCCACCTGGTGCACGTCGATCGCCGCTGGGTCAGCCTGCCGGGCGAGGGCGGCCATGTCGATTTCGCGCCGAACAGCGAAGAAGAAGACATCATTCTGGAGGTGCTGCGCGCGGAAGTGGGGCACGTTTCCGCCGAGCGCGTGCTGTCCGGGCCGGGCCTGGTCAACCTGTATCGCGCCATCGTCAAGGCGGACAACCGCCTGCCGGAGAAATGGGAACCGAAGGACATCACCGAGCGGGCGCTGGCAGACAGCTGTATCGATTGCCGCCGCGCGCTGTCGCTGTTTTGCGTGATTATGGGGCGCTTCGGCGGCAACCTGGCGCTGAATCTGGGCACCTTCGGCGGCGTGTACATCGCCGGCGGCATCGTGCCGCGCTTTATGGAATTCTTCAAGGCCTCGGGCTTCCGCGCCGCCTTCGAAGACAAGGGGCGCTTCCGCGACTATGTGCGCGACATCCCGGTGTTCATGATAACGCATGGCCAGCCGGGCCTGCTGGGTGCCGGCGCGCATCTGCGCCAGACGCTGGGCATGCATCTGTAAGCCCGGAGATGAAGTAATAAAAAAAGGGGCGCAACCCGCAGGTTGCGCCCCTTGTCGTTTTCGCGGGGGATCAGGCTTTGGCCAGCTCCGCCGTCTGGGCGGTTTCTGCCGTTTCCGCTTCCACCGCCTTCGGCGCTTTGATGAACAGCGTAATCAGCAGGGAGGCGGCGGACAGGACGCCAATCACCATGAAGGTGGCGTGGAAGCCGCCGAAGTATTTGGCGACGAACGAACCGGCCAGCGCGCCCAGGCCGAAACCCTGATAGATGATGCCGTAGTTCTTGCTGTGGTTTTTCAGGCCGAAGAAGTCGCCGACAATCGCCGGGAACACGGTGATGTTGCCGCCGAAGCAGAAGGCCACCGCGCCGACGCAGATGAAGAACAGCGTGTGGTTCAGGGTCATGAAGCTCAGGGCGACAATCGCCAGCACGGTAACCAGCATGGTGAAGCTGATGACGCGCATGCGGCCCACTTTATCGGACAGCGTACCCAGGATGATGCGGCCGGCGGTGTTGAAGATGGCGACGGCGGACACGGTGTTGGCGGCGGTGGCCAAATCCATCCCGGCCAGTTGAACGCCCATGTCTTTCACGATGCCGATGAGGTACAGACCGCTCATGCAGGCCGCGAAGAAGATGGTGAACAGCAGGTAGGCTTCTTTGGTGGCCAGCATCTGGCGCACGCTGAAGTCGTTGCCCAGACCGTTGGCGCCTTGCTGCGCGGCGTTGGTCGCCAGCACCGGCTCTTTCAGCAGCAGGGAACCGACGACGATCAGGCCCATCACGATGGCACCCCAGTAGAAGAAGGCGCCGGAAACGCCGACGTCGGCGATCAGGGCGGCGTTGACGTATTTGAACAGCAGGCTGCCGCTGCCGAAGGCGCCGACGGAGATGCCGGAAATCAGGCCTTTATTGGCCGGGAACCACTTAATCAGGTTGGACAGGGTGGAGATGTAGGCGATACCGACCGCAAAACCCACCACCACGCCGGCCAGCAGGTAAATCATGTCGAGCGAGCTGACGTGGGCGCTGGCGATCAGGCCCAGGCCGACCAGAATGCCGGAACACAGCGTCAGGTTGCGGATGCCGAAGCGCTCTTGCAGCTTGCCGGCGAACAGCGTGGCGAAGGCCAGGAAGAAGCTGGTGATGGAGAAGGTGGTGGCGACGTCCGCCAGCCCCCAGTGGAACTTGTCGACCAGCGGCTGGTTGAACAGGCTCCAGGTGTAGATGGTGCCCAGGCCCATCTGACAGATGATGGTGCCGAGAACGATTAAGCTGCGATTTGCCGGTTTGGTGTTCATGGCCGGTCTCCTTCCTGTGTGTGCGTTGCCGGGCGTGAGCCGCTGGCTGAAATTTGCGGGGTGAAGCTGTGTTCCCGCGGTATGGGCTTATTATATGGCCGGCCCCCCCGGCGGGCGGCGGATCGGGAATGAGTTGCACGGCGGAAGGAATGAAATGCATGTTATGCGGCGTGAGTTGCCGTTTTTGCGCCGAAAAGCGCGTGAAATGCCGTGGGTTGCACGTGATCTACATCAAAGATATCAACGATTTATTGTTAACTGCCGGTGAACGATTGTGGTGAAATTGTGAAGGATGCGTCTGAATGGCGTAAATCGGCATTGCGCCTATAGAGCGGCGATGAGCGCGGGACTATGTTATCTGCGATCGGACGAGGTCCGCTCTGCAGGAGTCCATGAAATGAAAAAAACGCTGTTGTTACTGGCCGCGCTGCTGGCGCTGCCGCTGGCGAGCCAGGCCGACGTGTCCATCGGCGTGAACGTGCCGGGCCTGTCGTTGCATATCGGCGATCGCGATAATCGCGGCCACTACTGGGACGGCTATCGCTGGCGCGATCCGCGCTGGTGGGCCGATCACCACCGGTATGAACGCCCGCGCGGGTACTATTATGGCCTGCCGCCACGGGTGATTTACTACGGGCCGCCGCGGCGCGACTGGCGAGACCGGCCGCATTACCGCATGCCGCCGCCACCGCCGCCCGGCTATTACTACCGTCCGGGCCCACGCTGGTAAGCGCTTACAGGCGCATCAGCTGGCGAAACTCTTTCACCTTGCTGCGGCTGACCGGCACTTCAAACTCAAGATCGCTCAGCCGCAGAATGTAGGTATTGTTGAACCAGGGCACGATCTCGCGGATCTTGGCCAGGTTAACGCAGTAAGAGCGGTGGCAGCGGAAGAAATGCGCTTCCGGCAGCCGGCCGTAAAACTCGGTGATGTTCATCGGCATCACGAACTCTTCCCGGCGGGTATAGACCCGCGTCACCTTTTCATCGGCGGCGGCGTAGTAGATGTCGTTGATGTCGGTAACGATGATCCGCTCGTCTTTGATCAGATTGATGCTGTGGCTGCCGCGGCTCGGCGCGCTGGCCGGTTCCGCCCCACCGGCGGGGCGCTGGTGCAGCGCCTCCAGCTTTTGCAGCATGGTGACGATGCGCGCTTCGTGATAGGGCTTGAGGATATAGTCGAACGCCTCGATCTCGAACGCTTCCACCGCGTGCTCTTTATAGGCGGTGATGAACACGATCGACGGGCGATGCGCGAACTTGCTGATGTTTTGCGCCAGCAGCACGCCGTCCAGCGACGGGATATTGATGTCGAGGAAAATGGCGTCGACCTGGTGGGTTTGCAGGTATTTCAGGACGTCGAGGCCGTCCTCGAAGCTGGCGACGATATCGATATTGCTGTGTTTCTTGATCAGGTAGCTGAGTTCTTCCTGCGCGAGGAATTCGTCTTCCACGATGATGGCTTTCATGAGGCCTCCCCGACCGGCGGCGCGCTCGGTTCCTGATGCAGCTTGCCGCCGTTTTTGCTGATGTAGAACGCGATTTCGGTGCCCGGCTCCAGGCGGCGGATATGCAGCCCTTCACCATACAGCAGCGACACGCGGTGGTGCACGTTGAGCAGGCCGATATTGTGGCCCGGCATCTCGTTGCGCGCCACCCGGTCGATGGTTTCCTGATTGATGCCGTGGCCG
This sequence comes from Serratia sp. CY29653, assembly GCF_052169255.1. Lineage (NCBI taxonomy): Bacteria > Pseudomonadati > Pseudomonadota > Gammaproteobacteria > Enterobacterales > Yersiniaceae > Serratia > Serratia sp. CY29653. The sequence goes on from NZ_JBJNLC010000001.1 coordinate 83,558, forward strand.
GTATCCTTCACCGAAATCTTCACCCGATCGCCCTGATCTTTCACCGCGATCACCACCACCCCTTTACCCTTGCAGGGCTGGATGCCGTGCACGATGGCGTTTTCCACCAGCGGCTGGATCAGCAGGCTGGGAATGCGCACCGAGACGTCGTCGTCGATGTCGTAAATCACCGTCAGCTTGGCGCCGAAGCGCGCCTGTTCGATGGCGATATAGTCCTGAATCTGATGCAGCTCCTTGCGGATATCGATCAGTTCGTCGTTCAGCTCCAGGTTGTAGCGCAGGTAGCGCGACAGATTGATGATCAGCTGGCGCGCGGTGTCCGGATTCAGGCGGATAGAGGAAGAGATGGCGTTCAGCGCGTTGAACAGGAAGTGCGGGTTGATCTTGCTCTGCAGCGCGCGCATTTCGGCTTTGTCCGCCATCTGGCGCAGATGCTCGATGCGGGAAACCTCGATCTGCGTGGAGATGATCTGCGACAGCCCGACCGCCATTACCTTCAGCGTGTTGGTGATCTGGTGGGCGTGGCAGTAGTAAATTTTCAGCGCGCCGGTCACTTCGCCTTTTTCCCACAGCGGCACCACCAGCTGCGAATGGATCTGCGGCGCGGCCGGGTTTTCCAGGTTGTTCTTGATGATGATTTTGCCGTGACGAATGCTTTCGCGGGTGACGCGGCTCAGCCCTTCGCGGCCGATCGGGTAGGCTTCGCGCCCTACGCCGACGTAGGCCAGCACCTGGTGGGTATCGGTGATCGCCACCGCGTCGGCGCGGATGTCCTGGCGGATGATATCGCAGATGGTGGCCAGCGATTCGCTGTTGATGTTGCGGAAATAGGGCAGCGTCTTGTGGGCGATATCCAGCGCCAGCTTGGCCTGGCGCGCGGCGATCACCTCTTTTTCATCCTCGACGCTCTGCACCAGCAGCACGATCAGGCCGATGCACACCGTGCCGAGGATCATCGGCAGGGCAATCTGCGACACGATGTCCAACCCAAGCTCGGTCGGCTTGGCCCACAGCACGATCAGCAGCATGGTGAGGGATTCGCACAGCATGCCGCCGACGATGCCGGCGCGCCAGCGCTGCTCTTTTTTCACCTTGAGGTTGATGTAGCCGGCGCTGATGCCGGCGATGATGCTGGTGATAAGGCAAGGCACCGAGGTGATGCCGCCGATGTCGATCAGATAGCGGTGCACCCCGGCGACGATGCCGGTGACGATGCCCACCCAGGGGCCGAACAGGATGCCGCCGGCCATGATGGCGATGACGCGCACGTTGACCAGCGACCCTTCGACGTTGATGCCGGAGTAGGTGCTGAACAGCGCGAACAGCGAGAAGATCGCCGTGACGATGCCGAGCTCGAGCGGCGTATGGTCTTCTTTTTGCAGCAGTTGGCGGAACAGCCGGGTGCGGGTCAGGAAAAACAGACAGATCAACATCAGCGCGGCGCGATCAAACACCGCCAACAGCATTTCAAAAAAAGGGTGCACGACGGGTTCTCGCTGCGGCCTACGGATGGCGGCAGTATACCACAGCGAAAGGGGCCCGTGGCGCGCGCCACGGGCGGGGGATCAGCCCATGCCGAGCTGCGCTTTACCCAGCGGCGTCAGCAGGTCGGCGGTGGCGCGGCCGTCGAAATCCACCTCGAAGTCGTCGGGGGCGAAGTCCGGCGGCGTTCTGCCGTCGATAAAGCTCGGCAGCTGGCGCTGCAGATAGGCGTCGTTTTTCTCGCAGCCCGGCGCGGCGGCGATGTACATCACGTTGCTGTCGAACTCGCCGTTATGCTCGTTCTCCACCGCGTGGATCACGTCGCAGTGCCAAAATACCGTGTCGCCCGGCTCCAGATCGGGAATAGGGGAAATCCCACTTAATAAAAGGGGATGCCATTTTTCCGAGATCGACAGCGCGCGGCCCGGCGCCGCATCGCACAGATCGTCGTCTGCGACGTCGTCCTGCAGCGCGCGCAGCAGCACATAGGCCATGGCATTGGCGATCGGCACCAGGTTCAGCGTGCCGGCATTGGTGCGCTGCGGCGTCAGCGCCGTCCAACCCTGGAAGGTGCGGAACATCGAACAGACCGCCGGCGAGGCTATCTCGCGCACCTCGGTGCGGCCGTCGGCGGCGAAGGGATCGTACTGCTGCCAGTCGCCGGAGAAAACGTGGCGATACACATAGCGGAAGTTTTCGTCCAGCCAGCGCTCGATGGTGCCGCTGTCGACGTGCGGCGACAGACCCAGCGACGAGGAGTTCGGCGGGCGGCGGCGGGTACGATCGGCATAGGTGGTGACGCGGGTCGGATCGAAATGCTGTTTGCCGTTGCTCTCGGTGGCCCATAGGCTGTTGAGGAACACCTGCACCGCATGCATGCGCGCATCCTGCCGCGCCTCGACCTGCGGTTTCGACCAATAGATGCCGTAAATCTGCGGTTTGCTGGCGGCCAGCTTGCCGAAATAGTTGTCTTCAGCGGCGTTTTTCAACCGCTCGACGAAGTTGTTGCGCTCAAGGTAGTCGCCGATTTCCCGGTTCCAGCCCTCGGCCTTGGCGCGGGGAAATACGCCGCGAATGGCGCAGGCGCCGCGCTGTTTGATCAGCGCTATCTGCTGCTCGCTGACGCGCTGCTGTAGGATATCTTCCGCGTCGATCTGCGGCACCGGATTGTGGCCGGCGGCCAGCTCGCGCCGGATCTGTTCGACCTGGCCGCGGATGTTCTCTTCCAGCGCCAGAAATACGTCGCGGTAGTTCGGCAATGCCTGGCGCAGCTGGCGCTTGACGTTAACGATCGTCTGCGGAATATCGTCGATGACTAAAGAGGCCATGGTGTTCTCCTCGTGCCGCGTGCGTGACTGCGGCGAGCGGTTGTAGGGAATCGGGCAAGACGTTATGGTTTTGTGGTTTTAACGTGAATGATTATCGGCAATCAATCGGGGAAAATAAAGAGATATCTTTCATTCGTAAGTTCCTCTTTTTCGTTTTTCGGAGATTTTATGAAGCTGGTCACTGAACGTCTGCACTTACAGTCGATAACCGCCGAGGATTGGCCGCTGTTTTTGCGCCTGTACCAAGATCCCGAGGTGATTCGTTACATCTCCGATCCGCGCAGCGAAGCGGAGATCCGCGCCCGGTTCGAGGAGCGGCTGCCGGCCTGGGACAAACACGGTGAGCAGTGGCTGTGCCTGGTGATGCGTGAGAAGCACAGCGGGGAGGCGGTGGGCGTTACCGGCTTTCGCCCGCAGTGGGTGCCGTATCGGCAGGCGGAAGTGGGATACGGGAGTTTGCCTGCCGGCCAGGGCAAGGGCTATGGCAAGGAGTCGCTGCGGGCGGTGCTGGATTTTGCGGTGAACGCCTGCGGTTTTCACAAGCTGACCGCCACCGTGACCGCGGGCAACCTCGCTTCGCGCGGCCTGCTGGAGTCGTGCGGTTTTCAGCTGGAAGGCACGCTGCGCGACAACTACCGTCTGGCGGGGCAGTGGTGCGACGACTGGCTGTTCGGGCTGCTGGCGGCGGAGTTTCAGGGCGGCAAATAAAAATATCGCGCCGGGTATCGACAAGCTCGTCGGCGCTGCGCTATGTTCGATATTCGGTCAGTTCGCTGGCCAGCGTCGCTCGGACGGTCCGGGCGCTAACGTCTATCGAGGAATCCCCTATGGCTGATAACAGTCCACAGCGCCGTTTTACGCGCATTGAACGTCTTCCCCCTTACGTATTCAACATCACCGCCGAACTGAAGATGGCCGCGCGCCGTCGCGGCGAGGATATTATCGACTTCAGCATGGGTAACCCCGACGGCCCGACGCCGCCGCACATCGTGGAAAAACTGTGCGCCGTCGCCCAGCGCGACGACACCCACGGTTATTCCACCTCGCGCGGCATTCCGCGCCTGCGTCGCGCCATTTCGCGCTGGTATGCCGACCGTTATCAGGTGGATATCGATCCGGAAAGCGAAGCCATCGTCACTATCGGTTCGAAAGAGGGGCTGGCGCACCTGATGCTGGCGACCCTCGATCACGGCGATACCGTGCTGGTGCCGAACCCCAGCTACCCGATCCACATTTACGGCGCGGTGATCGCCGGCGCCCAGGTGCGTTCGGTGCCGCTGGTGGACGGCGTGGATTTCTTCGGTGAGCTGGAGCGCGCCATTCGGGAAACCATTCCGCGCCCGAAAATGATGATCCTCGGCTTCCCGTCCAACCCGACCGCGCAGTGCGTGGAGCTGGATTTCTTCGAGCGGGTGGTGGCGCTGGCCAAGCAGTACAACGTGCTGGTGATCCACGATCTGGCCTATGCCGATATCGTCTATGACGGCTGGCAAGCGCCGTCGATCATGCAGGTGCCGGGAGCGAAAGACATTGCGGTGGAGTTCTTCACCCTGTCGAAAAGCTACAACATGGCCGGCTGGCGCATCGGGTTCATGGTCGGCAATCCCGAGCTGGTCAGCGCGCTGGCGCGCATCAAGAGCTATCACGACTACGGCACCTTTACGCCGCTGCAGGTGGCGGCCATCGCCGCGCTGGAGGGCGATCAGCAGTGCGTGCGCGATATCGCCGAGCAGTATCGGCAGCGCCGCAACGTGCTGGTGAAGGGGTTGCATGAGGCCGGCTGGATGGTGGAAAATCCGAAGGCGTCGATGTACGTGTGGGCGAAAATTCCCGAGCCTTATGCCCACCTCGGTTCGCTGGAGTTCGCCAAACGCCTGCTGGCGGAAGCCAAGGTCTGCGTCTCGCCGGGCATCGGCTTCGGCGACTACGGCGATACCCACGTGCGCTTCGCGCTGATCGAGAATCAGGACCGTATCCGCCAGGCGGTGCGCGGCATCAAGGCGATGTTCCGCGCGGACGGGCTGTTGAAGCCGGGCAAGGCGGGCAGCGCCAAATAATCCTGTCAGGCCGGGCGTTCGCCCGGCCTTATTTTTTCCGTCCCAAGGTTTTCTTCATTATTTCCCCATTATGCTCGACTACGCTGAGTTTTATTTTTTGGACTGAGTGTATGAGCAACCGCTACGCGCGATCGCAAATCGTTTTACATTGGCTGACGCTGCTGCTGGTGATCCTCACCTATTCGGCGATGTTGCTGAAGGATTCGATGCCGGAGGCGTGGGGGCCGGTGGTCAAAAATCTGCACTTTAATTTCGGGGTATCGGTCTTTGCCCTGATGCTGATTCGGTTGGCGGTGCGCGCTTTCCGCGCTGCGCCGCCGATCACGCCCCCGCTGGAGGAATGGCAGGAAGTGGGCGCCAAGATCTTCCATTGGCTGCTGTACGTGGTCTTCCTGATGTTGCCGCTGCTGGGCATGTTAACCCTGGCCTACGGCGGCAAATCGTGGTCTTTGCTGGGCTGGCCGGTGCCGCAGTGGATGACGCCGGATCCGGTGATGCGCCGGCTGGTCAAAACGGTGCATGAGACGCTGGCAAACGTTGGCTACTTTATCATTGGCGCGCATGCGCTGGCGGCGCTGTATCATCACTATCTGCGCAAGGACGACACCCTGCGCCGCATGATGCCGGGCAAATGATCGCTAGCCGAAACGACAAAGGGACGCTTGCGCGTCCCTTTGTCTGTGTTCCCGGTCAGGCTGCTGTCAGGCAACCATCAACATGAAGGTGCCAACCCAGGCAACCAGCATGAATGACACGCCCATCAAAAAATATTTCACTGAACAACTCCTGTCTGGAGTCCTCGCCAGCAATGATCCCGATTGTTGTGCTGAGTATTTTATGGGCAACCTGCTTGTCGGGCGGATTCTTCCAAGCGAAAGAACAACGTCCTCGAGCGCGGGTTGTCCGGTTGTCGCGCCTCATGCTCCGTGAGGTAAAATCCGAACCGCGACAGGATCGGCGCTAATGTACTCTCAATACTGGTCTGATTTCAATACTGTGTTTTTGATCACAATTTTTGGCTGTTTTTTGCACAGCGCGGACTGTTTTATAACGCTTTTTAAGTCGGGATAGGCCAACTTTCTGACCCACGATAGCCGCAGGTATTTTTTTCGGTAGATGATTTTTGTGTTAGTGTGAATTTTATACTAATGAACGGTAAAAAGGAGTTTTACCTATGCCGCTACATGGAGAGTTTATCGTTAATAATGCTCAGTTCTCCCCTTTACTCATATACGGTGTTGGCACTTTTCTGGCTTACTCGGGCAATGGAATATATCGTAACCAAGCCGGTTGCGTGGCTGTTCCTGACAATGGCCCAATCCCTCAGGGCCGTTATCACATCGTCAACAGGCTAACGGGCGGCTGGAAAGGAATGTTGAGAACCGATCTTCGTGATTTCTATTCGTGGCCGACATCGACACCGGTTATCAAATATGAGTGGTTTGCCCTCTATCGTGAAGATGGGAAAATCGACGACTATACATGGATCAATGGGGTAAAGCGGGGAAATTTCCGTTTGCATCCATCAGGCCCTTTAGGTATTTCTTTGGGCTGTATTACATTGCAGCATCGGACTGACTTTTTAGCTATTCGTCAGGCATTAGTCTCTACCCGGCCAGTCAGGTTAGTTAACGGCCTGATGTCTTATGGAACGATTGAGGTCATTCTTAATGGAAAGCAGACGTGTCCCAATAGGGATTAAACTTCTGATAGGGGCTGGCATTTATATACTGACATTTTTGCTTGCGAGGCCTTCAGACCCCTCGACTCAGGGGGAGCGTGCATTTTGGATAAAAGCAGCAAACTTGTTCGGTGAACGCGATATTGAGGGGTTTGTAGGTATAGCGCTACTTATCGGCTGCTTGGTTATTACGCTTATAGTCAGCCCAGTAATCATTCGTGTTATTGAAAGAAGGCTTAGGGTTAATTGATAATTGATTGATATTAAATAATATTTTTATATTAGGTCTTTAGGCCTGCACGGGGTTTTGTTTCATCGCCCATGGCTGATATCACTCAGTCATGGGCGACGTTAAGCGTTAGGTATTGCAATGCGGTGGTAGGCGCTCAGGCGACGGCGTTGATGCCGGTCGCCAAAATGACCCAAAAAACGAGACAAGACAGCAGAATAACGGCCCAAATATGACGGCGACTCCACTCCATTTTTAGCCTTCGTTGTTGCGACAAGTGATTAGGTAGCGATCATATCGGCGCAAAACGGGGAAAATTTAGCCCCGTTGGATAATATTTCGCTTACCTGCCGCTAACCTATTGGCAAACTTCGCTTATTGTCACGCGCACTTCGTAGCCCAGCAGATACAGCGCCTGCTCCAACGCCTCAACCTTCGAGGCGTAGCCGATATCCAGCAACCGCTCCATTTGCCCGCCGTTGAATCCCAGCTTGCGCGCCAGTGCCGCTTTGCCGGTGTTTTTGCGCAGCATGGCGTTGTGCAGCTCGATCTTCAGCGCCACCAGCGTCGGCAGATGTACTCTCAGATCATCGGTTTGCACAGGGGAAGGGGCGGGCAGGGGCAGCCCTTCGTCCATCGCGGCGGCGATGGCGGCCAGCAGGCTTTCCTGCGCTTCCAGCTCGATGTCTTCGCGTTTATAGCAGGCAGATTGCCACTCGGGGAAGTCGTGAAAACCGATCTGCCAGGCATCGCTGTCGCGATCGAAGGTGTAATGGGCGGGGTAGTGGCTGTACATGGCAATCCCTGATTGAGGCCTGAATGAGGCGCTATTGTGACGGCATGCCCGGGAGATAGCCAGCATGAACGCAGCCGTGGGGGAATTTAAATTGAAAATAATAATTATTAGCAGGCAAATTTAATTTCCTGGTGAGCAATATTCTTATTATTTTTTCCATGAAGGCAGATTATTTAATTAGGTGTTTGGATTAATATCCCTGTTGATTGGTGATAATGAGAATTAAAATCAAATATCACGCCGGTTTTTATACAATTTCACACGGAAGGGTGAAAATAAGAATATTGATCATGATAAAAGTTCATGTGTTTGATTTGTGGTGGTTTAATTTTTATTATTTCACTTATTAACAATTGTGAAATTCCAGTTTCAGGCAGATATCACCTGGCCGCGGTATTCACCGGCAGCTTTATAAAATACTCTTTTTAGGCAAAGGCGCATTCGATTCTATTTAAGCGTGCGCCAGACAGAAATATTCATTACTCCATGCTTATTACCCGACGGCTCTAGCCGACTTTTCGGGTGCCTGCTCGCATTTGCGCTCTGCCAGGACAGCAGCTCACGGATTAAAGGAATACCTCGTGCCTAAAGTTAACTCGCGTTCATTACGCTTTACCGAACGCCACGTCACCAAATATGCGGCGTCATTGCTGTTTATCGGTTTATCCCTGCCGGCCGCCGCGCTGGCGGATGAGCGCTATGACGCGCTGATCCGTCAGGCCAGATCGGGCGATACCGCGCCGGTGTTGGCGTATTTATCGCAGCGGCGCGCTCGGGAGGGGTTGAGCCTGCAGCAGCGAGCCGATTATATCCAGGTGGCCGGTTGGGCCGGCCATGACGAAGAGGTGGTCGCACTCTGGCGTGCCGACGGCGCCGCGCTGCAGCGGGATAGCGCCAGCCTGGCGACGGCGGCCCGCGCCTACCGCAATCTTAAGCAGTGGCAACCATCGCTGCGCCTGTGGCGGGCGGCGTTGCAGCTCGCTCCCGCCGACGGCGGCCTGCAGCGTGGCTACGTGATGACGCTGGCGGATGCCGGGCGGGATGCGCAGGCGCAAACGGAAGCGGCCAAAGCGGAGAAGTTACTGGAACCGGCGACGTGGTATCTGACGCGCGCCTATGTGGATCAGGCCGCCGGCCGCAGCTGGGCGGCGTTGGAAAACGTGACCCGCGCCCGTGCGCTGGCGCCGTCCGACGCCGGCATTCAGGCTTATTACGTGACGCTGCTGGCGGCGAACCGGGTCGCGGATCCGGCGCTGCGTGCAAGCCAGGGGCTGGCATTGCCGCCCGCGCAGCAGCGGCGCCTGCAGGCGGATGAAGCCGCCGAACTGGTGCGGCTGTCGTTTATCGATGCTCGTGGCGAACAGGAACGCTTCGTCATCGCCGACCGCGCGCTGGCGCGCTATGACCAACTGCTGACGCAGTGGCGGCCGCTGCCGGAGGCGCAGGACAGCTACCAGCAGGCGCGTATCGATCGCCTGGGCGCGCTGCTGGCGCGTTATCGCATGGCCGATGTGGTGAGCGAGTATCAAACCTTGCAGGCGGAAGGGCGCACGGTGCCGGATTATGCCCAGCGCTGGGCGGCGTCCGCCTACCTCTATCTGCAGCAGCCGGACAAGGCGCAGGCCATTTTCGGCCGCCTGAACGCCGCCGCACCGCAGGCGGTGACCGCCGAAGACGAAACCGATCTGTTTTACGCGCAGGCGGAGGACGAACGCATCGATCGGGCGGCGTTGCTGGCGCAGCGCGTCAGCCAGCGCTATCCCTACGCGACCCGCCTGTACCAGTTGCCGACGCTGGCCTACAACGATGACTGGCTGGTCGGCCAATCGCTGCTGGCGCAGTCACGGGTTTATCAACGCGATCTGGCCGAGGCCGAACGGCAGCTGACCCATCTGGCGCGCACGGCGCCGGGCAATCAGGGGCTGCGCATCTCATTGGCCAGCGTTTATTTGGCGCGCGGCTGGCCGCGCCGCGCCGAGGACGAGTTGAAGCAGGTGGAAGGGCTGGAGCCGCGCAGCCTGCCGTTGGAGATCCAGCAGGGCTATGTCGCACAGGAATTGCAGGAGTGGCGGCAGCTGGATTTGCTGGCCGACGACGTCATCCAACGCGCGCCGGAAAGCGTTGCCGTTCAGCAGCTCGAGCGTTCGCGCCGCATTCACCACATGTCTGAACTGCGCATCAGCGGCAATCAGGGCATCGATTCCGACGGGCCGGTCAGCGGCAGCCACGATTTCGGCATTCACGCCGCGCTCTATTCACCGCCGATCGACGACAACTGGCGGCTGTTCACCGGCTGGGGATTCAACACCGGCCAGTTCGACGAGGGCAAGGGCATCAACCGCGATCTCAGCGCCGGCGCCGAGTGGCGCTCGCGCGATCTGTGGCTGGAAGCCGAGGTGGCCAACCGCAACTACGGCCACGGCAATGAGCTCGGCCTGCGACTTTCATCCTGGTATGACCTGAATGATCAATGGCGCCTCGGCGGTTCGGTGGCGCGCCTGTCGGCCGAGACGCCGCTGCGCGCGTTGACCAACGGCATCAGCGCCAACGGCGGCAACCTGTGGCTGCGTTGGCAGCAGAACGAAAGCCGCGAGCTGCGCGCCAGCGTGGCGCCTTCGCACTTCTCGGACGGCAACAACCGGCTGGAATACGGCGTGGAAGGGCGGCAACGGCTGCTCGCCGGCGCCCGTTATCGGCTGGACATGAACCTGACGCTGTCCGGCAGCCGCAACAGCCAGGAGAACGTGCCGTATTACAACCCGAAGCACGACTTCACGCTGCTGCCGTCGTTAACGCTCGATCACACCCTGTATCGCCATTATCAGACCGAGTGGAGCCAGCAGTTCCAGGCCGGTGCCGGCAGCTATTGGCAGCGGGACTATGCGCGCAAGCCGATCACCCAGCTGGGTTACGGCCAGCGCATCAGCTGGAACGGGGTGCTGGACGCCGGCGCGATGCTGCAGTTTGAGAAGCATCCTTACGACGGCAAGCGCGAGCGGAACATCGGCGTGACGTTTGATCTGAATTATCGTTTTTAAAGGAATAATCATGCTTATTCGATCTTCGCTTTTCGTGTTGGCCGCGTTGCTGACCACCGCCTGCAGCCAGGCGGACGTGCCGCGCTTCACGCCGCCGGCGGAGCGGCCCGTGGGGCCGATGGAACGCCCGTGGCCGGCCAACCGTTACGCGGTGCTGGCGTATCACGACGTGGAAGACGGCGCGGCGGACCAGCGCTACATGTCGGTGCGCACCAGCGCGCTCAATGAACAGTTCGCCTGGCTGAAGCAAAACGGCTACCAGCCGGTGTCGGTCGAGCAGATCCTGCAGGCGCAAAACGGCGGCCCGGCGTTGCCGAACAAGGCGGTGCTGCTGACCTTCGACGATGGCTACCGCAGCTTCTACAGCCGGGTCTTCCCGCTGCTGAAGGCCTACAACTGGCCGGCGGTGCTGGCGCCGGTCGGCGTCTGGCTGGATGCGCCGGCCGACAAGCCGGTCGATTTCGGCGGCCTGATGACGCCGCGCGATCGCTTCCTCACCTGGCAGCAGGTGCGGGAAGTGTCGGACTCCGGCTTGGTGGAGATCGGCGCGCACACCTACGCTTCGCATTACGGCGGCATCGCCAACCCGCAGGGCAATACCGAACCGGCGGTTGCCAATCGGTTGTATGACGCCAAACAGGGCCGTTACGAAAGCGAGGCGGAATATCGCCAACGCATCGAGAAGGACGTGGCGTTGATCACCCAGCGCATCACCGCCGCCACCGGCAAGGCGCCGCGCGTCTGGGTCTGGCCGTACGGCGCGGCCGGCGGCGTGGCGCTGGACATCGCGCGCAAGCACGGTTACCGCATGGCGCTGACGCTGGAGAATGGGCTGGCAGACGTCAACGCGCCTGAGAACGTGCCACGCATGCTGGTGGCCGGCAACCCGTCGCTGACGAGCTTCGCCCAGCAGCTGACGCAGATACAGAACCGGCAGATCATGCGGGTGGCGCACGTCGATCTCGACTACCTTTACGATCCCGATCCGCAGCAGCAGGCCAAAAACCTCGACAAGCTGATCCAGCGCATCTACGACCTGCGCATCAATACCGTTTTCCTGCAGGCGTTCGCCGATCCAAAAGGCGACGGCAACGTGCGCGAGCTCTATTTCCCCAACCGCTGGCTGCCGATGAAGGCCGACCTGTTCAACCGGGTCTCCTGGCAGCTCTCTTCGCGCACCGGCGTGGCCGTGTATGCCTGGATGCCGGTGTTGGCGTTCGAGCTGGGATCTGACGTGCCGCGCGTACAGCGCCTCGATCCGCAAAACGGGCAGCTGTCGGTAGACGACAAGCAGTACCGCCGCCTGTCGCCGTTCAGCCCGGTGGCGCGCCAGCGCATCGGTGAGATCTACGAGGATCTGGCGGCTCACGCCACCTTCAAAGGGATCCTGTTCCACGACGATGCCCTGCTGTCGGACTTCGAAGACGCCGGCCCCGACGCCGCTGCGGCCTACCGCCAGGCCGGCTTCGCCGATTCGGTGGCGGCGATACGCCAGGATCCGCAGGCGATGGCGCGCTGGACGCGCTTCAAGAGCCGGGCGCTGATCGAATTTACCCAGTCGCTGACCGAGCGGGTGCGGGCGATCCGCGGCCCGCAGGTGCAAACCGCGCGCAACATCTATGCGATGCCGGTGCTCGATCCCGCCAGCGAAGCCTGGTTCGGCCAGAATCTGGCGGATTTCCTGCAGGCCTACGACTGGGTGGCGCCGATGGCGATGCCGCTGATGGAAAACGTGCCGCGCGCCGACAGCGGCCGCTGGCTGGATCAACTGGTGGGCAAAGTGGCCGCTTACCCCGGCGCGCTCGATAAAACGGTGTTTGAGTTGCAGGCCGTCGACTGGCGCAAGGAGCGCCGGATCAGCCTGGATGACGGTCAACTGCTGGCCGAATGGATGCGTCGCCTGCAGCGCAATGGCGCTCAGAGCTTTGGTTATTACCCCGACAACTTCCTCGACGATCGGCCTAAGCTGGATGCCGTTCGCCCGGTGTTGTCCTCAGCCTGGTTCCCACTGCCATGACCGATCGTTTAATTGCCTTATTCATCCTGTGTCTGGTGTTGAGCGTGCCTTTCGGCATCGTCCTGCTGTTTACCGGCGAAGTGCTGCTCAACTTTGTGTTCTTCTGGCCGCTGTTCATGTCCGGCATCTGGATCGCCGGCGGCATCTATTTCTGGCTGCACCGCGAGCGCCACTGGCGCTGGAGCCCGGACATGCCCGCGCCGGCGCTGCCGGGCAACCCGTCGATCAGCGTGCTGATCCCCTGTTTCAACGAAGGGTTGAACGCGCGTGAAACCATTTCGGCGGCGATGGCGCAGCGCTATGAAAATATCGAAGTGATCGCCATCAACGACGGCTCCAGCGATGACACCGCCGAGGTGCTGGATCAGTTGACGCTGGAGTTCCCCCGGCTGCGGGTGATCCATCTGGCGCAAAATCAGGGCAAAGCGATCGCGCTACAGGCGGGCGCGGCGGCGGCGCGCAGCGAGTATCTGGTGTGCATCGACGGTGATGCGCTGCTGGATCGCGATGCGGCGGCCTATTTGGTGGCGCCGCTGTTGGCCAATCCGCACGTCGGCGCGGTGACCGGCAACCCGCGCATCCGCACGCGCTCCACGCTGATCGGCCGCATCCAGGTCGGTGAGTTTTCGTCGATCATCGGCCTTATCAAGCGCACGCAGCGCGTTTATGGCCGCCTGTTCACCATCTCCGGCGTGGTGGCCGCGTTTCGTAAGCAAGCGCTTACCGATGTCGGTTACTGGAGCCAGGACATGATCACCGAAGACATCGACATCAGCTGGAAACTGCAGCTCAAGCACTGGGCTATCTTCTTCGAACCGCGGGCGCTGTGCTGGATCCTGATGCCGGAGACCCTGCGCGGGCTGTGGAAGCAGCGCCTGCGCTGGGCGCAGGGCGGCGCCGAGGTGTTTTTAAAGAATCTGCGCAACCTGTGGGCCTGGGAGCACCGGCATATGTGGCTGCTGTTCGCCGAGTATTGCCTCTCCACGTTGTGGGCGTTCACTTACCTGGTCAGCGTGCTGATTTTCCTGGTCGGGCTGGCGGTGCCGCTGCCGGAGGGCATCCGCATTCACTCGTTGCTGACGCCGGCGTTTACCGGCCTGGTGCTGGGCGTGGTGTGCCTGCTGCAGTTCACCGTCAGCCTGCTGCTGGAGAAGCGTTATGAGAAGGGCTTCGGCCGCTCGCTGTTCTGGATCATCTGGTATCCGCTGGTGTATTGGCTGCTCAGCCTGCTGACCACGCTGGTGGCGTTTTCCAAAGTGATGTTGAAAGCTCGGCGCGGGCGTGCGCGCTGGATCAGCCCCGACCGGGGCATTGGGAGGATCAAAGAATGACGGACGTCCTGATTTATTCCGAACGCGGCCTGTTGCCGCGCGTGGTAGACAGCCTGCTGACGCTTTTCGCCTGGTGCGGCTTCCTTTATCTGTTCAGCCGCGGCCTGATGTCGGTGATGGATCAGCACGGGGTGGGCTCCGCCCTGTCGCTGCTGGAAGTGATCTCGCTGTACATCATTGTGGCGTTGTTCAATGCCGTCACGCTGATCGCCTGGGCCAAATACAACCAGTATTTCTCCCGTCGCAGGGCAGCCGACCGCTGGCGGAAACAGCAACAGAACACCCACATCGGCTATATCACGCCCGAGCTGACCCGGCAGCTGCGGCGTTTGCCGATCGCCGTGGTGTCCCATAACAGCGGCGGCGGCATCAGCCAGGTCAGCGGCAGGCTGACGGCGGCCGAACCGGCCACGAACAAGGTGGTGCAGCTGCGTTAATCGTCAGCGTCGCCGCCCGGCCTGCGGCGCAGCCCGCCCGGCGGCAACAGCAGAGCGCAGATCATGACGGCCAGGCTGAAAAGCGGCAGCCAGCGCGCCACCGGGCCGGGGGAGTAGTTGTTGAGCACCGAGCAAACATAGCACGCTGCGGCCAGCGCCCAGCCGGGCAGGCCGATATCGTTGAGCCGGAACGCGGTTTTGGCCATGAACCACGCCACCAGGCCGAAACAGAACAGCGCCCAGACCATAATGCACAGCAGATACAGCAGCACTGAGACGAATTCCTCGGTATCGCCGTGCGCATGGGCGCGAAAATGGTTTTTATCCAGGTAGGTCGACAGAAACGACAGCAACACGATGCCAATGGCGAAGATCGCCAGCGAGAAAACAAAGGGTTTGCGCGAGATGCGCCCACGGTAAAGATCTTTGGCGAGTTGTCCGAGAGATTCCATTACAGTCCATTGTCGTGATCATTGCGGCGATAGCCGGATGGCAAGCAGCCGGGCATTTTATCGGGGTAAAAGGGGGCGTCAAGGTGATAATTTTTCTCATTTAGTCGCGGTTGAGATTCCGCGCGGCCGCACCGGGCGTCCTTTCACCGTGCAAAACGTCACAATTTGGCACGTTTGGCTACCTGGCGCGGTAATTGGCGGCATAATCCTGTTTGTTCGCGTTGAACAATGCATTAACATAACTCCCACTTATCTCTTGCATGGCTATATGGATATCCGATGCGTCACCTGGTTGCGCTTTTACCGCTGATTACCTTGCTTGCTGCCTGTAGCAGCACGCCGAAACCCAGTACCACCGCTACGCCGCAGGGCACCCCGGTAAAGGGCGGCTTTTTGCTGAGCCCGGCGCACAGCGGCGCGCCGCTGGGTGGAGATTTCGCCAATAACCCGAATACCGCACGCTTTATCGATAAGATGGTGCGGGAACACGGCTTTGATCGACAGCAGCTGCACGACGTGCTGGCGCAGGCTCGGCGCCTGGATTCGGTGCTGCGGCTGATGGACAGGCAGGCGCCGAAACCGTCTACCCAGGGGCCTACCGGCCCGAACGGTTCCTGGCTGCGCTACCGCAACAAGTTCATCACGCCGGATAACGTGCAAAACGGCGTGGTGTTCTGGAATCAATATCAGGATGCGCTGCAGCGGGCCTGGCAGGTGTACGGCGTGCCGCCGGAGATCATCGTGGGGATTATCGGCGTGGAGACCCGCTGGGGCCGCGTAATGGGTAAAACCCGCATTATCGATGCCCTGGCGACGCTGGCCTTCAACTACCCGCGCCGCGCCGATTACTTCGCCGGCGAGCTGGAAACCTTCCTGCTGATGTCGCGCACCGAGGGCGACGATCCGCTCGAACTGTGCGGCTCCTTCGCCGGCGCGATGGGCTATGGGCAGTTCATGCCGTCTTCCTTCAAGAGCTATGCGGTCGACTTCAACGGCGATGGTCATATCAACCTGTGGGATCCGGTCGATGCCATCGGCAGCGTGGCCAATTACTTCAAGGCGCACGGTTGGTCCAAAGGCGAGCCGGTCGCGATTCAGGCCAACGGCCAGGCGCCGGGGTTGGAAAACGGCTTCAAGACCCGCTACTCGGTCGCCGCGCTGGCGGAAGCCGGCCTAAGCCCGCAGGGTTCGCTCGGCGACAATCAGGAAGCCAGCCTGCTGCGGCTGGACGTCGGCACCGGCTACCAGTATTGGTACGGCCTGCCGAACTTCTACGTCATCACCCGCTATAACCACAGCACCCACTACGCCATGGCGGTATGGCAGCTGGGCGAAGCGGTAGGGCGCTCGGCGCGCGGCGGCTTCTGACGCTGCTTCAATAACGAAAAAGGCCGCTTGCGCGGCCTTTTTTACGTGCGGAACAATCAGAAATCGTAGCGTAGACGCACCACGGTCATATCGCCGAGGTTGTCGGTGCTCGATGTCAGCACGTGCTCTACGTCAACGCGGAAGCCGTAGTCAAACTGCACGGTAACCCCAAGGCCGTTGTCGATGCGCTGGTAGTTGCGGCCGCTGATGTATTCCAGGCGATCGCCCATAAAGTACGGCATCACCGATTTCACCGCGTACTGTCCCACCGGCACGGTATAACCGGCCAGGTATTCGATACCCCAGGCATCGCCGGCGAAGTAATTGTTGATGTCGGTTTTCTTGGTGGTCAGGAAGTCGTGGTAGTAACCGCCGCCGAAAGTCAGCGTCCAGTTGTCCGGTTTCCAGCTGAGGGCGGTGCCGACGATGTGCTGATCGTAGCTCTTGCTGCCGCTGGTGGACGGATTGCGCATTTCGGCGCGGGTGTAGTTCCAGGCGGTGCCCCAGGTCAGATCCTGCGTGATGTGGTAATCCACGCCCAGTGAGCCGCCGCCTTTGCGCTTATAGCGCAGGCCGTTGCCCGGCAGGTAGTCGCTGTCGCTGAACAGGTACGAGGCATAAACGTCCGCATCGCCGAAGCGGTTCTTGTACTTCAGCATCTTGCGTGAACGGTAAGAACCGTCGTAGTCGCCGTTGATGCCGTTGCCCGGCGCCTGGGCCAGCATGTCGTAGTCCCAGATATCGGTCTTGGCGCCCACCACGTCATAGTAAACGCTGTTCTGCTGGCCGAAGGTCATCTGGCCCCAGGTGTTGCTTTTCAGGCCGGTGTACAGCATGCGGCGGCTGGTGTTTCTCGCGCCGTCGGCATAGTGGTGATCCCAGTCGAACAGCGCCGGAATGTTCACGCCCAGTTCGTAGTAGCTGATCCAGCTGATATCGTCGAACAGGTAGTAGTCCGCCGCGAAACGGAAGCGGGTGCCGCCGTCGAAGCCGTTACGCTTGTAGGAGCCTTTGTCGCCGTCGCCCGTCATGTTGTTGAACTGTGGACGGATGCTGCCGCCAACGGTGAAGTTCAGGCGGCTGAGCGGATCGCCGGCCTGCGGATCCTGCTTCAGCAGGGTGATTTCCGCCTGAGCCGCGAACGACGCGCTGCCGATCGCCAGACCCAGCGCCACCGCTTGAGTCAATACGCGCAATTTGATTGCCATGTGTTATCCCTGTTTTATGTATGACCGCCCCATCAGCGCCGCCATGCCGATGTTTTGCGCAGAACGCTGCGTTTTCACGCATTTTGACGGTTTTTTTTGGTGTGTTAGCGGCGGGCGGCATTTGTAACATAAACAGTGACATAAATAATTACTTTTCTTGCTAATTATCGACCGGTTTTTAACCATTTCGTGCGGTGAAAAGGGCCGTTGCGCATGTCTGGCGATTCGGATGAATTCATCTAACGCCAAGGTTTATATTTTTCATTTGTCAGTCACCGGCGCCAGCCTGTAATTTCAGCCGTGCAAGAGAGAATTAATTCGAGCCTTTCGCCGGCGTATTAACGTCTGCCTTTGTCTGCGTAATCGGCCGGCATGAATAAGCGATTGGGAGGTCGCCATGAGAAACCTGTTAATGTTGTTAGTGGGGCTGTTTTCACTGCCGGCGATGGCGGCGGAGTCGCACGTTTGCCATTCTCAAGCCTATGATTATGCAGAGGTTAGCAAGCTCAGGTTGTCTGACGATACCCTGTTTTCCTGCCGCGGCGTGGGGCGCCTGACGATCCCCGAATTAGCACGCAAAGGATGGAAGGTGATTCATTTGGCGCAGCAAACCGAATATACCGACTCCGTCGACAGCGATGGTGAGGTGATTAAGCTTTATCAGGAAATCGTGGTGTACAAAGAATAACGCGACGGTAGCCTGTTATTATTCTCGCGGCGGCGAGAACCCTATTATGAATGCGAGAATCGGAATCGACGGCAGGGCTGCCGCCGCGGCCAGCGCTTCACCTGGGATCGCGCCACGCTGTGCGCCTGTTTGCTGATCGCGCTGGTGTTAAGCGTGGTGAGTTGTTCTTATCTTATTTATTTTTATCGAAGGGTGGCACCAAAAATATAAATTATGGATGTTGATGTACAGAACTACCAAATAAGCTGCGAAAGCCAATTCATTATTCAGCTGCAAATATCCCGCTATGCCTGGGGCGTGCCGCTGATTACGCTCGGCGATAACGGTGATTTTACCGTGATACGAAGCCGAGGCTGGTCGAGGTTGGCTAATGGGATGCAATTGGAGGTTTATTATTTTGCCAATAACTCCCTGCTGGCCTGGGATAAAAACCGCAAATATATCTCTTATTCAAAGGCCGGCCGGCTCTACGCCTGCGCGCTGAATTTTTCTTATTCCCCTAAAATAATGCGCTAGCCCTCCGGCCATCAGACCAGAGGGGCGATTTTCATGATCCACTGCTTAAACGCGAGGATTTTCGGCCACTGCCGCTCGGAGATGGTCGAGGTAAAATAGCAGTGCTCGCAGGGCACGGTCATGTCGGTGAACGGAATGATCAGCTCGCCGCTTTTGATCCAGTCCTGCACCAGATTGAGCCGCCCCATGGCGACGCCAAGGTGCCGCGTGGCGGCCAGCACCGCGAGATCGGAACGGTCGAACTCCATGCTTTTGCTGTCGGTATCCAGCCCCAGCGCAAAGTGTTGCGACCAGGTTTGCCACTCGTCTTCGCCGGAGTTGTAGCGATCGTGCAGCAGCGTGCAGTGGGCCAAATTTTCCGGCGCATCGTACAGGCTATGTGCGGCGGCGTACTGCGGCGTACAGATCGGCACCATCGATTCCTGCATAAAGGCCTCGTCCAGATGCCGCCCCGAGGGCAGTTTGCCGAAGTACATCGCCAAATCCACGCCGCGGTTGGCCAGGTTGATGATCTCCTGCCCGGTCAGAATGTTGAGGTGAATGGTGGGGTGCTGGGCGATAAAATCGCCGATGCGCGGCAGCAGCAGGCATTGCACCAGAGACGGGTGCGAATAGAGGGTCAATGTCCCCGTCAGCTCGCGATTCTTGATGTCCAGAATTTCCTGATTCAGCGTGTTGAAGGAGCTGTCCAGCGCCCATTGCATGCGCTCGCCCTCCGGCGTCAGGGTAATTCTGCGATGAAAGCGCTGGAATAGCAGAAAACCCAACTCCTTTTCGAGCAAATTAATGCGGTGGCTTACGGCGCTGGGGGTGATCGACAATTCTTGCGCCGCCAGCGCAAAAGATAAATGACGGGCGACGCATTCGAAAGTATGCAGCCGGGAAAATTGATAGCTGGTCAGCGGGGTGGCCCGCTGTGAATGTTTTTTAGTGGGGAACATGCTATTTCTCCGTGCGCGCAATACAGCGATCTTAACATTTAATGGAGAGGAGGATAAACCCAGGTTGACGAATGGAGTCGAATTTTAACCTGATAGTTTTAATGATGTTGAGGGTAAGCCGATTTATTGCACCAAGACCGTAAATAACCGCCGAGGGGTTTGGGTTGAGAAGACGATAAAAATCAGGAATACGCGAGGAAAATAAAATGGCTGTCGTTAAGCAGTGAGTAAAGGCGGCGTGCGACGGTATGAAAAAGAATGCCGCCTATTCCATGAGGGATATCGCCGTTTCGCCATAATAATCCGATGCCGCTGAATAGCCGTTAATCATCATTGTCGGCGTAACGGATGAATAAATCGAAAAGGCCATATGCCCGCACGGCATTGCCCGTTGGCCGATAGCACCGCGCCCGGTTGTCGTTAACCGGGCGCGGCGTTCAGGGAAAAGCGGTTTGCTCGCCGGCGCGTATCAACGGCGGCGCAGCAGCAGGCCGGTCAACAGGCCAGCGCCGGCAATGAGGGCTAATGCGGCGAGGGGGTTTTTCTTCATCATGCTGCCGGCGCAGCTCAGGGCGTCGCCGTATTTTTCTTGCAGCGCGCCCGCTGCATAGCGCGTGGCGCCTTCGGCCTGCAAACGTGGGTTTCCGGTGACGTCGCCCGCCATTTCCTGCGCCTTGCCCGCCACTTTTTCCATCATGCCATTGGCTTTTTCGCTGTTCATTGTGATGCGCTCCTAAGGTTCGATCCGTTTGGCTTCCGCACAGGGCGAAAGCCTGCATTTGCACCTCCATGTTATGCACTTCACTTTGAGCCTATAAGGGGCGTTTGCATCGGTGCGGATAGTGCATTTGCAGGCTACTTTCCGTTCCTGGCGGCCAGCCCGCCGGTAAACAGCCCGCGTTCTCTGGCCCAGACGATGGCTTCGCTGCGGCTGTGAACGCCAAGCTTGGAATAGACTGTCGCGACATGGTTGCGAATGGTGTTGAGCGCCAGATTGAGACGCGCCGCGATTTTCTTGTCCGGCAGCCCCTCGCAAATCAACTCCAGCACATCGCGCTCGCGCGGCGTGAGATCGCTGGCGGTCAATCCGGCCTGGTCGGGCCGGTTGATGCTTTTCACGTTGGCCAGTTTTTCAATCAGGGTTTGGCTGAACCAGGAGGCGTCCTGCATCACTTCTTCGATGGCGCTGACTAGCTCCAGCTCCGAGCGTTTGCGTTCGGTAATGTCCATGAGCACCAGCAGGTAGCAGGGCGCATTGTGGATGCTGACGGCATCCGCCGAGGCCACGCAGTCGATCGACTCACTCCCTTTCTTGCGTACCCGGATGTCCAGCCCTTCGACGTTGCCGCTTTTTTCCAGCGCGGCAAACAAACGGCGGTTCGCCTCGGGATCGTCAATAAACGGGATCTCATCGATCGTCTTGCCGATCAAGGCTTCGGCGTCGTACTCGGTGGTGCGGGTAAAGGCTTCGTTGACGTCCAGCACGCGCCGCTCGTGCGCGGTACACAGCAACGTCGGCACCGGGCTCAGGCGAAATGCCTTGGCGAACCGCTCTTCACTTTCCCGCAGCGCCGATTCCGCCTGGCGCCGGGGTTCGAGATCGGTAAAAGTGAACAGCATGCAGTCGTCTTCATTGATGTCCAGCGGTTGGCCGGCAACCACCACCAGCTTGCTTCCGCCACCGGGCAGTTTCAGCTCAGCCTCCATTTGCGGAATGGTGGCGCCTTCCCCCAGGCGCTGTATCGCCAGATCTTTGTGCTCCGCCTGTTCCAAAACGTCGAGTTCATAAACCGAACGGCCCATGACCTGTTCACGCTGGTAACCGGTCATATCGAGGAACCCCTGATTGACCTTGACGTAGCGCAGGTCGCTTAGCCGACAAATGACCGCCGGCGCCGGATTGGCGTTGAAGGTTTTTTCAAAGCGCTGTTCGGCGCTGGCCCACTCCGTCGCGTCGCTCAGGATCAGCGCCAGCAGCTCCGGTTGCCCCTGCGCATCGGTGATAATCAGGCTCCGCAGGCGGTGCACCCAGAAGCTGTCCGGATCGTCGGCTTGCCGAACCTCCACCACCACATCGGTGAAGGTCTCGCCATCGGCAACCCGGTTCAGCGGATACTGTTCCAAAGCCAGCGGATGATTGTTGCGATAGCGCAGGGCAAAACGCGCCGCGTACTCGCCGGCATTGGACCCCAGGGCTTTCTGATGACTCACGCCATGCATGGCCAACGCGGCCTCGTTGGCCCAGAGCAGCGTTCGATCGGTATCCGTCAGGATCACGCCGTCGGACAAGCCGGAGATGATTTGCTGCAGGTGGCCGCGGTGGGTTTCGCTGGCCAGGACGGATTGGCTCATGTGTTCTCCGCTAGACAGAAGGGAGCGGCCTCTGACCGGGGCCGCGGGTTACGCTACTCGCTGAGCAGCTTAGTGCATAACGTGCGTATTCGCAGGGTGTGAATGCACTAGTCATTCTGGCGCAAATGAACCGGGACGGCCGACGACGCCGCGCGGCAGACTGCATCTGTCTGCGCGGTTATCCGCCGTGCGTGCAATCACTTGTCCAGAAAATATAAGGAACAACGATGACCACTGTCTATGAATCAAATCGCTTTGCGTTTCAGGTGTCATGGGGCTCGATATTGGCCGGGAGTGCCGTGGCGCTGGTGACTTATCTGATCTTCAGCGTGCTGGGCACGGCTATCGGCGCCCAGGCCGTGGATATGATGCAAAAGGGTAACCCGCTGAGCGGCTTTGGCACTGGCACCGGGATCTGGCTGCTGGTTTCAACGCTGGCGTCGCTGGCCGCAGGCGCGTTCGTCGCCGGCCGCACCGCACCGAACCGCGGCGGCTTGCATGGCCTGCTGAGCTGGGCGATCACCACCTTGCTGACCACCTGGCTGGTGGTTTCATTGGCGAGTGGCGTGGTGGGGCTGGCGGGCAGCGCGGTGGGCAAAGGGCTTTCGCTGGCGGGCAGCGGCCTGGCGGCGGCGGCGCCAAACGTGGGCGAAGGCCTCAAGCAACAGCTGGATAAAAAGGGCATCAGCCTTGACTGGGGAAGCCTGGAAAACCAGTTGAACGCCACGCTCAAGCAGACCGGCAAGCCGGAACTGGATCCGGCTCGGTTGGAACAGAAGGCCGATAGGGCGACCGCCGACGGCAAGCAATCGGCCATGGACGCGGCTGCCGATCCGGCGCAGGCCGCCTCCGAGCTCAAGCAGTGGTTCGACCGTATCAAGCAGTCCGGTGAGCCGACGTTGAGCGCCGCCGACAAGGATGCGCTGGTGAATATCGTTGCGGCGCGCACCGGCAAAAGCCGCGATGAAGCGAGCCAAATCGTCGATAACTATGCTCAGGCTTACCAGCAGGCGGTGCAGAAAGTGGAAAAACTCAAGGCCGAGGCCGAGCAGAAAGCGCGTGAAGCGGCCGACGAAGCGGCCAAACAGCTGTCGCGCGCCGCTTGGGGTTCGCTGTTGATGCTGCTGTTGGGCGCTGCGCTGAGCGCCGGCGTGGGGCGGATTGCCGAATCAACCCGCCGCACTGTCGCGGTAAGTTGAGATGAAAAAAAACCTGTCGTGCATCTCGCTGAATTATCGAAAAGTAGCGGGGGCCTCTGCTCCCGTGCTCGTCATCGATTTTTGCAACGAGAATAACGAGCGCTACACCCTGCGCTACAACCTGCCGCCGGATACCCCGGAACGCACCGAGCGGCGGGTATCTTTGCTGCTGTATCTGTTGCGCAAGCACAGATCCGCAGAGATCGACAACCTGGCTGATTAATCAGGCCGTTAATGAAAGGCCCGGCCTTATAGGCTGGGCTTTTTACTGGGCAATCAGGCTATTCTGGCAACAACGCACGGTGCGAGTCGGCATGAGGCTTTTACGTTGGAGGGCCGGCGGTTCACGGTGGGCAAAGTAGCGCCCCAATTGGCGTGGAGGGTAAAATAGGGCATCTAGCAAGATGTGTTAAAACATCGGTTCTTCTCAGCGCAGGAAAAAAGATAAAAGAAGCTGCCTATTACGATCTGTGATTTTCTGGCCCGATGTTCAGAAAATATGCCTGTCCCTATCTTCTTTTCAAACGCTGCTCATGCTTTTATTTATTAGCCTCAATAAGCTTTATCAGTCAGCCTGATTATAAAATGCATTTTAATTTGCAATGATGAAATTCCTATTTGGTCATGCAATTGGGATGCAAAAAAACACTTTAAGATAAAACAATTAACATAAAGTGTGATTTGCCCTGGCGTGGCAAATGCATCTTTAATGGATGCATTTTGCGTGGCGCATTTTTTATTCACGTGTTTTTCGCAAGCGTATTTATATAACATGATCATTTTCAGTTATTTATATGATGACTTTTCCCATGCCGTAAAAATGGCGTTGTCAGGGTGATTTTTTTTAGGATTAATCTTAATGACTTGATTTGGTTGGTTAACGATTTTAATGAAACGGACACGATTTTTATAAAAGCAAGGAGCGCGCATGGACTATCGAAAAGATATTCTTTTACAGGTGTTAGAGTATATGGAGAAGAATATTATAGAGGGACTTTCCGTTGAGAAAGTGTCTATTATCTCGGGTTACTCTAAATGGCATTTACAGCGGCTGTTTAAACATTATTTTGGCATTACGTTAGGGACTTATATCAGAAACAGAAAACTGAGCCGATCCGCAATCTTGCTTAAACAACATCAAGGGAACATATTGGATGTCGCCTTGGCATCGGGCTTTGCCTCTCAGCAATGTTACACGCGGGCGTTTAAACGTTTCTTTGGCGAAACGCCCAACAGCTTTAGGAACAGCCGGGGATGGGATTTTTCCACCCAGATCCCACCGTATGGCATTGACAAGAAACCCTATTTTTATCACACGGTCATGCCGGATGATATCGAGCTGTTAAAGCAGTACAAGGCATTGATCTTCCACTCCATAAGGAAATACAGAGATGCCGGTGACATTACGCAGACTAATGAGAAATGGTTAAGCAAGCATGGGAAGGCTTATCGTGCGGAAAACAACAGAGCGGGAAAATGGCATTCAAACGGTAAGGAGCAAGAGGTTTTTCATTCTATCTTCAATTTCTACATACCCAGAGGGAAATATATTGTCATCCCCTTTATGGGTGAGTTGTCTGAGTACATTGATTTTTTTGCAGATATCTATGACGCCTATCTGCCGGCTATCAATGTCAAGGTGAGAGAAAGTTTTTTTATCGAACTATATAGACATGAGCATTTACACAGTCGCGTCGTCAATGTCGATATACTTATTCCTGTAGCGTAGCGTTGAGAAAAGGAAACATCATGAGTATAGAGAAATCCCCCGATTCGATGAATAAGCGTCATTATGCGCGCCGTATGCTACCTTTGACATTGTCTGTGTCTGGCGGAGCGAGCGTGGCCGGTTTAGCCAGGCAGGCCATTCAATTCGCGTTGGCATTAACTCTTTTCATGTTTTCAGGAAATGCGATGGCAAATAATCGGGAGCATCAGCAAATAGCGTTAGTCGGCACCTGGACCCATATTCCGGATGCGCCTGCGGTGCAGAAACCGGCGCACCCCAGTGAAGGCCTCTATCGTCTGGCGGTTAATGGCGACGGCACATTAACGCTGCTCGACGTGATTAAAATGAAAAGCCCGTCATGGATCGTAAAATCTCGCGATGGCCGTTTCGCCTATGTCACCAATGAGGAGAACGCGGGAACGGTCACTGCCTTGGCGATAGACAAAGACGGCGCCGTGCGGGTGCTGAATACGGTGAGCAGCGCGGGCCGGCAGCCGACGCATGCCACCCTCAGCCCGGATGGCAAGTTTCTGTTTGTCGCCAACTACTCCGTCGCCAAAGGCGGCGCGGGGGTGACGGTATTACCGATTGGCGGCGACGGCAAACTGGGGGAACGGGTGCAGCATTTTCCGTTCACGCCCGGCTCCGGCGTCGTGCAGGGGCGCCAGGAAGGGGGCCATGCGCACTCCACCACCTTCAGCCGCGATGGCCAATACCTGTACGCGGCGGATCTCGGCGGGGACAAGCTGCGCGCCTACCGCTATCGCTCGGACAACGCGCAGCCTTTGCAAGCGGATGCTTCGCGCGATGTCGCCTTCGCACCCGGCGCCGGCCCACGGCACATGGCGTTCTCGCCAGAAGGGGAATACGCCTACGTCATCACTGAAATGGCGAGTGAAATCGAGGTGTTTGCCGTCAGCGACCATCGATTGACGCGGCAAGGGAAGGTGAAACTGAACGGCGGGAAGGATTCAGCGGAGGCGAAAAGCGGTGGGGCAATAATCCTCAGCCCGAGCGGCAGATATCTTATTGCCACCAATCGCGGTGCCGATAACCACCTGCTGGTATTAAAAATTGGCGAGGATGGGCTGCCGGGCGCACCAACGCGCTATGAGGCCGGCGGCATTGAGCCGCGTGCGCTCGCTTTCGATGGCGGCGGCCGCTACCTCTATGTCACGAATGTGTTCACCAACACCGTTATGCTGTTCGATTTCGATGATGAAAAGGGCGGATTGCAGGCCAGAGGTGAAGCGGCGGCGATTTCAACGCCGACGGATATTAAGTTTTTTAATTAATGCCCATCATAACGCTCGGGGGAAATCGAATCTGAACGGGGGAAAAGGGCGGATTGCGGGTGCAGATGACGGGGAATGGCTGGATGAGAAAGAATGGCGTCCCCGACTGGAATCGAACCAGTAACTAGCCCTTAGGAGGGGCTTGTTATATCCGTTTAACTACGGGGACGCTGCGGGCCGGCAACCGAAGCTGCCGGGGCATTATACCTTTTTTTACCCGCAGAATAAGCGCTTAGCGGCGCGTTTGCTCAATACCTCGCCAGTTCATGCCGAAATTTCCTCGGCTAACCGACGGCGATCACGGTTTTTCCCCGCCGTGGCGCCGTTTTTCCTCTTGCAGGCGCGCCGCCCGATTTTTGGCGCTCAAATCGTTGCGGATCTGCGCGTGGCTTATCAGCGCAAAGATAAAGGTGCCGCCGATGATGTTGCCCGCCAGCGTCGGCAGGGCGAACGGGTAAATGAATTCTTGCCATTCAATCGCGCCGTTGAACGCCAGATAGAGGATCTCGACCGAACCGACCACGATATGGGTCAGATCGCAAATCGCCACCAGGTAGGTCATCAGCACGATCACCCAGATTTTCGCCGCGCCGGCGGCCGGGAACATCCACACCATGGTGGCGATGATCCAGCCGGCCAGGATGCCGTTGGCGAACATTTCTCCCGGCGTATGGCGCATCACCTCTTCGCCCAGGCTGATGAAGGCGCCGCGCGTCTCGGCGTCGAACAGCGGCATATGGGTAAACGCCAGCGCCGCCAGCCCGGTGCCGATCAGGTTGCCGAGCAGCACCACGCCCCACAGGCGCAGCAGGATCAGCAGGTTGCGCGGCGTGGGTTTATGCATGATTGGCAATACCGCCGTGACGGTATTTTCGGTAAACAGCTGCTGGCGCGCCATGATGACAATGATGAAACCGAAGGTGTAGCCGAGGTTCTCGATGAAAAAGCGGCTGGGATCGTCCGGCAGGCGGGCGTGGAAAATACCCTTTGCCGCCAGCGAGGCGCCCATCGACAGCCCGGCGGCGATCGCCGACCACAGCAATGCCAGCCAGTCGCGCTCCAGCTCTTTTTCGCCTTCCATCCGGATCTGTTCATGCACCGCCGCCGCGCGCGACGGCAGATTTTCTTCCCTGACTTCGATTTCGCGCTTGCCCTGTTCCTGTTCTTTGCTCTCTACCTGCATCGTCTCATCCGGCTCGTGCTCCTGGCGTCGCTGTTCGTTCATGCTGTCGCTCCTGCTTCATAAGGGTGAGTTCACGTCATTAAGCGTAGTTAAATGCGGCGAAATACAGAAAAAGGTAACAAGAGTTAAAATCCGCCGATTTTTTCCACGCATTCTTGATCCTGCTCGCCATATTGGCCCGTAGGCGCGCCCGCCGCGGGCTGCGTGCGGGGAAAGGCTTATGCTATGATTCGCTATCCCAAAGAAAAATATGAGTTCCCCGATGCTGGAAGCCAAAAGTCTGAGTTGCGTGCGCGATGAGCGCATCCTGTTTAGCGAGCTAAGCTTTTCAGTTCAGCCGGGCGATATCATTCAGGTAGAAGGGCCGAACGGCGCGGGCAAGACCAGTTTACTGCGCATTCTCGCCGGCCTGGCGCGGCCGGACGGCGGCGAGGTGTGCTGGCGCGGGCGCAACACGCTGCGCGATCGCGCGAATTACCAGCAAGATTTGCTGTTTATCGGCCATCAGCCCGGTATCAAAGCCGTATTGACGCCCTTCGAAAATCTGCAGTTTTATCAAGCGGTGCGCGGCGTGGCCGAGCATCAGGCCATCTGGCGCGCGCTGGAGCAGGTGGGGCTGGTGGGTTACGAAGATCTGCCGGTGGCGCAGCTTTCCGCCGGGCAGCAGCGGCGCGTGGCGCTGGCGCGGCTGTGGCTCAGCGCGGCGCCGCTGTGGATCCTCGATGAACCGCTGACGGCGATCGACAAACAGGGCGTGGCCGAGTTGATTAGCCTTTTTGAACAACATGCGCAGCGGGGCGGCATGGTATTGTTGACCACCCATCAGGATTTGGCCGGCGTCGGCCAAACGGTGGGCAAAGTTCGTTTGGCGGAACACGACGCGGGGAGTTTGTGATGTTTTTGACCCTGGTGCGCCGCGAACTGAAGATCGCCTGCCGTAAAGGCTCGGAGATCGTCAACCCGCTGTGGTTTTTCCTGATAGTGATCACGCTGTTCCCGTTGGGGATTGGCCCGGAGCCGCAGCTGCTGGCGCGCATTGCGCCGGGCATCGTGTGGGTGGCGGCGCTGCTGGCCTCGCTGCTGTCGCTGGAGCGGCTGTTTCGCGATGATTTCCTCGATGGCTCGCTGGAGCAGCTGTTGCTGCTGCCGACGCCGCTGCCGATGACGGTGCTGGGCAAAGTGTGTGCTCACTGGGTCGTGACGGGTCTGCCGCTGCTGATCCTGTCGCCGCTGGTGGCGCTGCTGCTGTCGCTCGATATGCAGACCTGGCTGGCGGTGGCGGGGACGCTGCTGCTCGGCACGCCGACGCTGAGCCTGATCGGCGCTATCGGCGTGGGGTTGACGGTCGGCCTGCGCAAAGGGGGCGTGCTGCTCAGCCTGCTGGTGCTGCCGCTGTATATTCCGGTGCTGATCTTCGCCACCGGGGCGATCGACGCCGCTTCGATGGGCATGCCGATCGACGGTTACCTGGCGATACTCGGCGCGATGCTGGCGGGCAGCGTGACTTTGGCGCCGTTTGCCACCGCGGCGGCGCTGCGAGTGAGCGTACACTAGCTAACGTATTGAATGAACAGACGGGCAAGGCCGACAAGAGCGTACCCCGCAGAAGATTTTCGCCGTTTCGAACCCTCGGGGCGGCCGACGCATAAAAATTACCGTGAGCACTGACGACAATGTGGAAATGGTTACATCAACTGGCGCGGCCTGAACGGCTGTATCACGTCTGCGGCCGCTTTATTCCCTGGCTGGGGCTGGCGGCGGCGGCCTGCCTGCTGCTTGGCTGGGCATGGGGCTTTGGTTTCGCGCCGAAGGATTATCAGCAGGGCGACAGCTTCCGCATCATTTATATTCACGTGCCGGCGGCCATGTGGTCGATGGGCATCTACGCCTCGATGGCGGTG
Organism: Serratia sp. CY29653; assembly: GCF_052169255.1. Lineage (NCBI taxonomy): Bacteria > Pseudomonadati > Pseudomonadota > Gammaproteobacteria > Enterobacterales > Yersiniaceae > Serratia > Serratia sp. CY29653. Next base: position 112,786 of record NZ_JBJNLC010000001.1, read on the forward strand.
GCGGCGTTTATCGGCCTGGTGTGGCAGATGAAAATGTCCGATACCGTGGTGGCGGCGATGGCGCCGATCGGCGCGGTGTTCACCTTTATCGCGCTGGTGACCGGCTCCGCCTGGGGCAAGCCGATGTGGGGCACCTGGTGGGTGTGGGATGCGCGTCTGACCTCCGAGCTGGTGCTGCTGTTCCTCTATATGGGCGTCATCGCGCTGTACAACGCCTTTGAAGACCGCCGTCTGGCGGGCCGCGCCGCCGGGATTCTGGTGCTGGTGGGTGTGGTGAATATCCCGATCATCCATTTCTCGGTCGAATGGTGGAATACGCTGCATCAGGGCTCGACCAACATGCAGCAGTCCATCGCGCCCAGCATGCGCACCCCGCTGCGCTGGGCGATCCTCGGCTACCTGCTGCTGTTCGTCACGCTGACGCTGATGCGCCTGCGCAATCTGATCCTGTTCCAGGAACGCCAGCGCCCGTGGGTCGCCGGGCTGGTGAATAAGGAGCGTCAGTCATGAATGCCGCATTCGATTCCTGGTCGGCGTTTTTCGCCATGGGCGGTTACGCCTTCTATGTCTGGCTGGCGGTCGCCGCCACGCTGATTTCGCTGTTGGGGCTGGTGGCGCACACCGTCTGGCAACGGCGCCAGCTGCTCGCCGAGATCGGCCGCCGTCAGGCGCGCGAGCGGCGCATTCGCCATGCGCAACAATCAAAACAAAAATCCGCCGCACCGCGGGAGAAATCATTGTGAATCCACGTCGTAAAAGCCGCCTTTATCTGGCGATCATTGTGCTGATCGGCATCGCGCTGACCGCGACCCTGATGCTGTACGCGCTGCGCTCCAATATCGATCTGTTCTATACCCCGGGTGAAATTTTGCAGGGCAAGGGCGAGAATCATGAGAAGCCCGAGGTCGGCCAGCGGCTGCGCATCGGCGGCATGGTGATGCCGGGCTCGGTGAAACGCGATCCCAATACGCTGCAGGTCAGCTTCAAGATTTACGACGCGCGCGGCGCGATCGGCGTGACCTACACCGGTATTCTGCCGGACCTGTTCCGCGAAGGGCAGGGCGTGGTGGCGCAGGGGGTGTTGGGTGAGGGCAACGTGGTCAACGCGCGCGAAGTGCTGGCCAAACACGACGAGAAATACACCCCGCCGGAAGTGGCCGACGCGATGAAAGAGAACCACGAAGGCCCGGCGGAAGCGTATAACGCGCCGCAGGCGGAGGGCGCCAAGTCATGATGCCGGAACTGGGCAGTTTTCTGCTGTGCCTGGCGCTGGCGATCGCGCTGCTGCTGAGCATTTACCCGCAGTGGGGCGCGGCGCGGCAGGACAGCCGCATGATGGCGGTGGCCCGGCCGCTGACCTACGGCATGTTCGCCGCGATTGCGCTGGCGTTCCTGTGCCTGGTGCACGCCTTCGTGGTCAACGATTTTACCGTCGCCTACGTGGCCACCAACTCCAATACCCAACTGCCGGTGTATTACCGCATCGCCGCCACCTGGGGGGCGCATGAAGGTTCGCTGCTGCTGTGGGTGCTGCTGCTGAGCTGCTGGTCGCTGGCGGTGGCGTTGTGCAGTCGGGCGATGCCGCAGGATGCGGTGGCGCGGGTGCTGTCGGTGATGGGGATGATCACCGCCGGTTTCCTGCTGTTCATCATCATGACCTCCAATCCGTTCACCCGCACGCTGCCGAATTTCCCGATCGACGGCAGCGATCTCAACCCGCTGCTACAGGATATCGGCCTGATCTTCCACCCGCCGCTGCTGTATATGGGCTATGTCGGCTTCTCGGTCGCCTTCGCCTTCGCCATCGCCTCGCTGATGGCCGGCCGGCTCGACACCGCCTGGGCGCGCTGGTCGCGCCCGTGGACCACCGCCGCTTGGGTGTTTCTCACGCTGGGCATCGTGCTCGGATCGGCCTGGGCCTACTATGAGCTGGGCTGGGGCGGCTGGTGGTTCTGGGATCCGGTGGAAAACGCCTCCTTTATGCCGTGGTTGGCCGGCACTGCGCTGATGCATTCGCTGGCGGTGACCGAAAAACGCGGCACGTTCAAAGCCTGGACGGTGCTGCTGGCGATCACCGCCTTTTCGCTGTGCCTGCTGGGCACCTTCCTGGTGCGTTCCGGCGTGCTGGTCTCGGTGCACTCCTTCGCCTCCGATCCGGCGCGCGGCATGTTTATCCTCGCCTATCTGGTGATCGTGATCGGCGGTTCGCTGCTGCTGTACGCGGTCAAGGGCGGCCAGGTGCGCAGCCGGGTGCAGCACGAGACCTTCTCGCGCGAGACCTTCCTGCTGGGCAACAACGTGCTGCTGATCGCCGCCATGCTGGTGGTGCTGTTGGGCACGCTGCTGCCGCTGGTGCACAAACAGCTGGGGCTGGGCAGCATCTCGATCGGCGAGCCGTTCTTCAACACCATGTTCACCTGGCTGATGGCGCCGTTGGCGCTGCTGTTGGGCATCGGCCCGCTGGTGCGCTGGCGCCGCGATGAGCCGAGCAAGCTGTGGCGCCGCCTCGGCGTGGCGCTGTTGGCGACGCTGGCGCTGTCGATTCTGCTGCCGTGGCTGCTGCAGGACAGCATCGCCGGCATGACGGTGGTGGGCCTGATCATGGCGCTGTGGGTGATCATCCTGACGCTGATGGAACTGCATGAGCGTGCCACCCACCGTCACGGTTTCTGGCGCGGCCTGCGGCAGCTGTCCCGCAGCCACTGGGGCATGGTGCTCGGCCACCTCGGCGTGGCGGTGACGGTGATCGGCATCGCCTTCAGCCAGAACTACAGCGTGGAGCGCGACGTGCGGATGAAGGCCGGCGACAGCGTGGATATCCACAACTATCACTTCGTGTTCCGCGACGTGCACGACATTCGCGGCCCGAACTACAGCGGCGGCGTCGGCATCATCGACGTCACGCGCAACGGCAAGCCGGAGGCGACGCTGCGCGCGGAGAAACGCTACTACAGCGTGGCGCGCAGCATGATGACCGAGGCGGCGATCGACGGCGGTTTCAGCCGCGATCTGTACGCGGCGCTGGGCGAGGAGCTGGAGGACGGCTCCTGGGCGGTGCGCCTGTATTACAAACCCTTTGTGCGCTGGATTTGGTTCGGCGGCGTCTTTATGGCGATCGGCGGCCTGCTGTGCATCCTCGACCCGCGTTACCGCATGAGCAAAAAACTCAAGCGCGAAGGCAAGCTGGAGACGCAACCATGAAGCGCAAGCTGCTGTTTATCCCGTTGGTCCTCTTCCTGCTGCTGGTGGCGGCGCTGATGGTGCAGCTGACGCGCAACGCCGGCGGCGAAGATCCGACCATGCTGGAATCGGCGCTGATCGGCAAGCCGGTGCCGACCTTCAGGCTGGAATCGCTGGATCAGCCCGGCAAAACCTACGATCAGGCGGTGCTGCGCGACGGCAAGCCGATATTGCTCAACGTCTGGGCCACCTGGTGCCCGACCTGCCGCGCGGAACACCAGTATCTCAACACGCTGGCGGCGCGCGGCGTGCGGGTGGTCGGCCTGAACTATAAAGACGATCGCGCCAAGGCGGTGACCTGGCTGAATTCCCTCGGCAATCCCTACGCCCTCAGCCTGTACGACGGCGACGGCATGCTGGGGTTGGATCTCGGGGTCTACGGCGCGCCGGAGACCTTTCTCATCGACGGCCAGGGGATTATTCGCTATCGCCACGCCGGCGACATGAACGAGCGCGTCTGGCAGCAGGAAGTGCTGCCGCTGTATAAAAAGTACGGAGGTGAGGCATGAGGCTGATTGTCCTGCTGTGCGCCGCGCTGCTGAGCTGGAGCGCCGCTGCGGCGATCGATACCTATCGCTTCAACTCCGTCGAGCAGGAGCAGCAGTATCGCGAGTTGACCGAACAGCTGCGCTGCCCGAAATGTCAAAACAACAGCATTGCCGATTCCAACGCCATTATCGCCGCCGACATGCGCACCAAGGTGTACGAGCTGATGATGCAGGGGCAAAGCAAGCAGCAGATCATCGATTACATGGTGGCGCGCTACGGCAATTTCGTCACCTACGAGCCGCCGGTAACGCCGGCGACGTTGATCTTGTGGATCGGCCCGCTGCTGTTCGTGCTGATCGGCGGGGCGGTGGTGATCCTGCGCGCCCGGCGCCGGCCCGACGCGGCAGTGGACGATGCATTCTCCGAACGGGAACGGCAGCGCCTGGCGGCGCTGTTGCAAGAGACTGACAGGAAGAAACCCTAATGGCTTTTTGGCTGATTATTTGCGTGTTGCTGGCCGGCGCCGCCGCGTTGCTGGTGGTGCCGGCAATGCGCCACGGCAAGCAGAGCGCCGCCACGCGCGATGCGTTGAACAAGGCTTTTTATCAGGATCGTCTCAGCGAGCTGGAGCAGGACGAGCAGCAGGGCGTGGTGGCCGAGCGCCCGGAGCTGGTGAAAGAGCTGCAACAGAACCTGTTGAACGACATCCCGGCCGAGCAAGCGGCGCAGGCGAAACCGATCAATCGTTGGGCGCTGGTGCCGGGCGTGCTGTTATTGCTGGCGGTGACCGTTGGCTTTTATCTGAAAACCGGCGGATTGGCGCAGGTGCTGGACTGGCGTCTGGTGCAGGCGCAAATGCCGGAATTGCGCGAGCGCGTTGCCAATGAGCGCGCCAAACCGCTGAGCATGGAAGAGATCGCCCGCCTCGGGCTGGGGCTGCGCACCGCGCTGCAGCAGGACGATCGCAATATCAACGACTGGATGATGCTGGGGCGCGTCGGCATGGCGTTGAACAACGCCACCACCGCCACGCAGGCGTTTGCCCATGCTTATCAATTGGATCCGAATAGTCTGGAAGTGCGGCTCGGCTATGCCGAGGTCTTGACGCGCTCCAACGATCCGGAGGATAACAAGCAGGCGACGCAGCTGCTGCGGCGCATGATCGCGGAAAACCACGGCGATCCGCGGGTGCTGAGCCTGTTGGCGTTCAATGCCTTCGAACAGGGCGATTTCAAGCAGGCGATCGGTGCCTGGCAGGTGATGCTGCAGCTGCTGCCGGCCAACGATCCGCGCGCGGAAGTGATAAAGCGCAGCATTGCACAAGCAAAAGCCCAGGCAGGCGGAGAAAATGTTAAACTGAATGTGACCGTTTCGCTGTCACCGCAGGCGGCGAAAGCCTTGCCGCCGCAGGGGACGCTGGTCATTTCGGTCACTGACGGCGTCAGCCCGGTGCCGGTGGCGGTAAAACAATTGCCGCTGAGCCGTTTTCCGCTGTCTTTCTCACTGGATGACGGCAACGCCATGATGCCCGAGCGTCTGCTCTCGGCGCAGCATCAGGTGCAGGTGCGTGTGCGCCTCTCACAGGACGGATTGGCCACGCCGCAGCCGGGGGACTGGTTCGGCGAAAGCTCGCTGCAGACATTCAGCGGTAAAGAGCAGGTTAGCGTTCAGATAAACAAGCAGGTCACTGAAAAATAAGACCGAACGTGTTTTTATGGAGAAAAATATGAACTTTCGCCTGACTGGGGTGGCATTCGCAACGGTATTACTGGTGGGCTGTGCCAGCGCGCCAGACAACGATCCGCAAGGGCGTTCCGATCCTCTGGAAGGATTCAACCGGACGATGTTCGACTTCAACTACAACGTCCTGGATCCCTATATCCTGCGTCCGGTCGCGGTGGCCTGGCGTGACTACGTGCCGATGCCGGCGCGTAACGGCATCAGCAACTTCACCTCCAACCTGGAAGAGCCGGCCAGCATGGTCAACGCCTTCCTCAAGGGCGACCCTTACCGCGGGATGATTCACTTCAACCGCTTCTTCCTGAACACCCTGCTCGGGATGGGCGGCCTGATCGACGTGGCCGGCATGGCCAACCCGAAACTGGCGCGCGAAGAGCCGAACCGCTTCGGCAGCACGTTGGGGCATTACGATGTGGGTTACGGCCCGTACGTGATGCTGCCGGGCTACGGCAGCTTCACCCTGCGTGAAGACGGCGGCGACTTTGCGGATACGCTGTATCCGATGCTGAGCTACCTTACCTTCTGGATGTCGGCGGGCAAATGGGTGGTCGAGGGGATCGAAACCCGCGCCCAGTTGCTGGATTCCGACGGCCTGCTGCGCAACTCCTCCGATCCTTACATCATGGTGCGCGAAGCTTACTTCCAGCGCCACGACTTCATCGCCAACGGCGGCTCGCTCAAGCCGGAAGAGAACCCGAACGCCAAGGCGATTCAGGGCGAACTGGACGAGATCGACTCGCAGTAATCACGGGCGTCACGCCAATGAAAACCCGCCGGCAGGCGGGTTTTTTATGCCGGCGGCACGCGGCAGGCAAAGAAAAAGCGCCCCGCGGGGCGCTTTGGCATCCATCTCAGGCGAGATTAGAAGCGGTAGTTGAAGTTGGCGCCGTACAGCCAGGCTTTACCTTCAGAGTTGAAGGTGTAAGGGCCTTCTTTGATGGTGACTTTCTGGCCGTGCATGTAGGAAACGCCGACGTCGACCGACGCGTCTTTGTTGAACGCATAGGTGGTACCGGCACTCAGCCAGAAGCGATCCTGATCCGGAATGGAAATCGAACGGTTCTGTGCTGGCACTGGGCTGTCATCGAAGGCGATACCGGTACGGAAGGTCCAGTTGTCGTCGTAGAAGTAGGTGGTACCCAGCGCGATGCGGTAAGCGTCTTTGAAGCCTTCATGCTTCTCGAACAGCGTTTGGCCGTTGTTGCCGGTGGCTCTCAGCTCCTGGAACTGGCTCCAGCTGGTGTAGGCCAGGCTGTAGTGAATGGCCCACTGCGGCGCCACTTTGTTGTAACCAGACAGCTCCCACATTTCCGGCAGGTGCAGGCTCAGAGAACCCGGAATGGTGTTGCCGTTGGTGCCCCACGGAAGACCTTGAGAGGCCAGCAGCGGGTTGAAGGCTGAAGGCAGGCTGCTCTTGTAGTCGCCGTCGAAGTCGATTTTCACTTCAGAGCGGTAGGTGAGGCCGTAACGGTTGTTTTCATCCACTTCGTACAGAATACCGGCGTTCCAACCGAAGCCCCATTCGTCGCCTTTCAGGTGCGAAATCTGGGTATCTGCCGGGATCTGCGAAACAGGGCCGGCTAGCTGCGGCGGTAATTGGCCGGAACCGGCGATGAGCTTCGGCAATTCACCGGCGTAACGTTCCAGTTTGGCTTTGGCGTACACCGCATCGAAGCCCAGACCGAAGCTGAAGTGTTGATTCAGACGGTATGCGCCGCTGAGGTTCAGGTTGAGGGTGGTCAGATCGGTCTTGCCGCCGTAAGCGCCGGCGGTATAGCCGTCGTTGAATTCGGTCGCCAGACCGTAGTTGCTGGTGACCGAGCCGCCTACGGCGAACTGATCGTTAATCGGGTGAACATAATGCAGGTTCGGCACCCAGGCGGTCGGCGCGATGTTTTTCGAATCCAAACTGGCGCCGGAAGGGGATTGACCGGTAATGTCAACGTCCGGGTCGATGAAGACCGCGCCGAAAGAAAGTTCCGGGCGGGTATACATCATCAGCAACGCCGGGTTGCGGCTTGCGGAGGCCGCCGTATCCGCCATGGCGCCTTCGCCAGAATACGAACGTCCTAAACCAGCTGATGAGAACTCATTCAGCTGGAATCCTGCGGCAGACACGTTTGAAGAGATAATTGCCACTGCAGCTGCGAGAGCTGATTTAGTCAATAGGTTTTTCTGGCTCATGACCAAAACCTCATTATGTGTTTATTATTTAAACTATTGTTACACGAGGTAACAAGGAGCGCGGGATTGTAGGGTCCGTTATCGTTCAGACAAATCAGACCAGTGGCTGAAGTATAGGTCTGACCTGTGAAAATGTTGCAAGTTTGTTTTTGAAATATTTCCAACCTGATATCAAAAAAGAGATCTGCTTAACAAAACGCCAGCGGTAAATAACAAAATTCTTACCATTTCTTAGCAGGCGCTCATTTTTATTTGTGATTTCCATCACTTAAAACACCCATTAAAAGTAAGTGCTAGTGATTGCCGGCGTGGGAGCGTAAAATACCTGCAGAATTTTGTAGCTTTGTGCCGGTGAGTAAAACGGCAATTTGGGCTGATAACCGAGGCCTTTGAGGAGAACCAATCATGTCAGATGCAATTAATAAATGCAGCGCCCAGGAAACCGCCGCGTGTTGCTGTGTGGATGTCGGCACCGTGATGGATAACACCGATTGCACCGCGTCCTACAGCCAGGTGTTCAGCAATCAACAAGATGCGGAGGCGATGCTGGCCGCCCTGAGCGAAAAGGCGCGCGCGGTAGAATCCGACCCTTGTGACATCAGCAGTAGCATTAAACCGGTTGACGGCGGCGTGCAGTTGGAGGCCGATTTTACCTTCGCCTGCCAGGCGGAAACCCTGATCTTCCAGCTCGGCCTGCGTTAATCCCCGTTTTACCCCGGCGCCGCCTGCCGCGTGCCGGGGATTGCTCTCCCCACACACCCCCGATAGAAAGTGCGCCTGCTCGCAGTTTTGATCTCTGCCGGTTTGCCAAATGTAACCGTTTGGTTAACAATGACCTCATCAGGTCAGACCTCTTTCTGCCCATTGCGCTGACGTTATTTTCTTCAGGAGCATTTATGAGTAAGGCACTGCCGTTGGTGACCCGTCATGGTGACCGCATTGCGATTGTGAATGGACTGCGTACCCCCTTTGCCAAACAGGCGACTGCCTATCACGGCATTCCGGCGGTGGATTTAGGGAAAACGGCGGTGAGCGAGCTGTTGGCGCGCAGCGGCATCGATCCGGCGCTTATCGAACAACTGGTGTTCGGCCAGGTGGTGCAAATGCCCGAGGCGCCGAACATCGCGCGTGAAATCGTGCTCGGCACCGGCATGAGCGTCCATACCGACGCCTACAGCGTGTCGCGCGCCTGCGCCACCAGCTTCCAGGCGATCGCCAACGTGGCGGAGAGCATCATGGCCGGCAGCATCAGCGTTGGCATCGCCGGCGGGGCGGATTCTTCTTCCGTCTTGCCGATCGGCGTCAGCAAGGCGCTGGCGCGCACGCTGGTGGACGTCAACAAAGCGCGCACGCTGTCGCAGCGCCTCAAACTGTTCAGCCGGCTGAAATTCCGCGATCTGATGCCGGTGCCGCCGGCGGTGGCGGAGTATTCCACCGGCCTGCGCATGGGCGATACCGCCGAGCAGATGGCGAAGAGCCACGGCATCACCCGCGAGGCGCAGGATGCGCTGGCGCACCGTTCCCACGAGCTGGCGGCCAAGGCCTGGCGGGAAGGGTGGCTGCGCGACGAGGTGATGACCGCCTATGTGCCGCCTTACCGCGCGCAGCTTTCTGAAGACAACAACATCCGTAAAGATTCCAGCCTGGCTTCCTACGCCAAGCTGAAGCCGGCGTTCGATCGCAAGCATGGCAGCGTCACCGCGGCCAACAGCACGCCGCTGACCGACGGCGCGGCGGCGGTGCTGATGATGAGCGAGTCGCGTGCCAAAGAGCTGGGGCTGCAGCCGCTGGGCTATTTGCGCAGCTTCGCCTTCGCCGCCATCGACGTGTGGGAAGACATGCTGCTGGGGCCTTCCTACGCTACGCCGCTGGCGCTGGATCGCGCCGGCATCGGTCTGGCCGATCTGACGCTCATCGACATGCATGAAGCCTTCGCTGCGCAAACGCTGGCCAACCTGAAGATGTTCGCCAGCGAAGAGTTCGCCCGCGAGAAGCTTGGCCGCAGCCAGGCGATCGGCGAAGTGGACATGGACAAATTCAACGTCTTGGGCGGTTCCATCGCCTATGGCCACCCGTTCGCCGCCACCGGCGCGCGCATGATCACCCAGACGCTGCATGAGCTGAAACGCCGCGGCGGCGGGCTGGGCCTGACCACCGCCTGCGCCGCCGGCGGGTTAGGGGCCGCGATGATCGTGGAGGTGGAATGATGAGCTTCGAAAACGCATTGCATGAACAGCGCGCCAAACCGTCGGCCTTTCAGCTGACGATTCGCCCCGACAACATCGGCGTGATCACCATCGACGTGCCGGGCGACAAGGTGAACACGCTCAAGGCCGAGTTCGTCGAACAGGTCAACGACGTGCTGATCCGGGCGCAGCAGCATAGCGCGCTGGAAGGGCTGGTGATCGTTTCCGGCAAGCCGGACTCGTTTATCGCCGGCGCCGACATCACTATGATTGCCGCCTGCACCAGCGCCAAAGAGGCGGAAACGCTGGCCAGGAAAGGGCAGAGCACGCTGGCGCAGATCGCCGCGTTCCCGGTGCCGGTAGTGGCGGCCATTCACGGCGCCTGCCTGGGCGGTGGCCTGGAGCTGGCGCTGGCCTGCCACGGCCGCGTCTGTTCATTGGATGACAAAACCGCGCTCGGGCTGCCGGAAGTGCAGCTGGGCCTGCTGCCGGGCTCCGGCGGCACGCAGCGCCTGCCGCGCCTGGTTGGCGCCGCCAAGGCGCTGGACATGATCCTGACCGGCAAGCACATTCGCGCCCGCCAGGCGCTGCGCATGGGGTTGGTGGACGACGCCGTGCCGCAGTCGATTCTGTTGCAGACCGCCATCGAGCGGGTGAAGCAGGGCTGGAAGCATCAGCGCGAGCTGCCGTGGCAGGATCGCCTGCTCAACGGCCCGCTGGGCAGAAGTCTGCTGTTCAGCATCGTGCGCAAGAAAACGTTGGCGAAAACCCACGGCAACTACCCGGCGGCGGAGCGCATCATTCAGGTGGTGCGCACCGGGCTGGATCACGGCAGCGCCAGCGGCTATGAGGCTGAAGCGCGCGCCTTTGGCGAGCTGGCGATGACGCCGCAGTCGGCGGCGCTGCGCAGCCTGTTCTTCGCTTCCACCGCGCTGAAAAAGGAGCGGGGCGGCAATGCCCAGCCGCACGCCCTGCATCGCGTCGGCATTCTCGGCGGCGGCCTGATGGGCGGCGGCATCGCCTGCGTCACCGCCACCCGCGGCGGATTGCCGGTTCGCATCAAAGACATCAATGAAACCGGTATCAACCATGCGCTGAAATACAGCTGGGACGTGCTCGGCAAGCGGGTGCGCCGCAAGCGCATGCGCCCGGCGGAACGGCAAAAGCAGATGATGCTGATCTCCGGCTCTACCGATTACACCGGCTTTGAACAGGTGGATATCGTGGTCGAGGCGGTGTTCGAAGATCTGGCGCTGAAGCAGCAGATGGTGGCCGAGGTAGAAGCCAACTGCGCGCCGCATACCGTGTTCGCCTCCAATACTTCCTCGCTGCCTATCGGCCGCATCGCCGAACAGGCCCAGCGGCCGCAGCAGGTGATCGGCCTGCACTACTTCAGCCCGGTGGACAAGATGCCGCTGGTGGAAGTGATCCCGCACGCCGGCACCAGCGAAGAGACCATCGCCACCACCGTGGCGCTGGCGCACAAGCAGGGCAAAACCGCCATCGTGGTGGGTGACAGCGCCGGTTTTTATGTCAACCGCATCCTGGCGCCGTACATCAACGAAGCGGCGCGCTGCCTGCTGGAAGGCGAGCCGATTGAGTCGCTGGACAAGGCGCTGGTGGACTTCGGTTTCCCGGTCGGCCCGATCACCCTGCTGGACGAAGTGGGCATCGACGTCGGCACCAAGATCATTCCCGTGCTGGTCGAGGCGCTGGGGCCGCGCTTCGCCGCGCCTGCCGCGTTCGATGCGGTGCTGAAAGACGGGCGCAAAGGGCGCAAGAACGGCCGGGGCTTCTATCTCTACCCGAGCGAAGGGCAGCAGCGGCAGCGGCGCAAACGTGCGGATACCTCATTGTATACGCTGCTCGGCGTCACGCCGAAGGCGCACATGCTACCGGCGAGCGTCGCTCAGCGCTGCGTGATGATGATGCTGAACGAAGCGGCACGCTGCCTGGACGAAGGCGTGATCCGCAGCGCGCGCGACGGCGACATCGGCGCGGTGTTCGGCATCGGCTTCCCGCCGTTCCTCGGCGGCCCGTTCCGCTATATGGACGAGCTTGGCGCCGAGAAAGTGGTGAAGACGCTGGACTACCTGCGTCAGCAGCACGGCGAGCATTTCGCCCCGTGCGAACGCCTGCAGCGCATGGCGCAGCAGGGCGAGCGCTTTTACCCGCTGGGGAGCTGAACGCAGGGCGGCCCGATTTGCACTATAGTTGCAACAGGGCCGCGTTGTGATCGCCATCACTCCTTGCGACAGCGTCAGCCGGTGAGGCTGTACAGCGAGGCTGCGGCAGCGGTAAGTTAGCTTGACCGCCATCAATAAATTTCATGGCGGAAAGGTTAAAATTTAACCCGTTGAATTGATTGTTCTGTGAGCAATCGAGGTTTGCCCGGGGAGGATTGCTGTAAAAAACAGCGTTTTCTTTAGGCAAACTTTCAGGCAAAATGCCCGGCCGCCATAAAGAGACGGCGCGTTATCGTTTTAAAGCTTTGGCTTTGGGTTGTAAAACTCGGCGGTACAGCACGCACGGCGTTTCTGTATAGCGTTACTTTGTCAACAACAGCGGTGCAATATGCAAGTTTTGATTATGCGTCACGGAGAGGCGGCGCTCGAGGCAGCCAGCGATGCGGTAAGGCCCCTTACCCTGTGCGGCCGCGACGAGTCCCGTCAGATGGCGGCCTGGTTGAACACCAAGTCTGTGGATATTGAACGCGTGCTGGTCAGCCCCTATCTGCGGGCCGAACAGACGCTGGCGACGGTGCGTGAAGCCTTGACGCTACCGGAGGGCGAAGAAGTGTTGCCCGAGCTGACGCCGGGCGGCAACGCCGAACAGGTCGGCAGCTATCTGCAGGCGCTGGCGATGCAAGGGGTGAGCTCGGTGCTGATCGTGTCGCACCTGCCGCTGGTGGGCTATCTGGTGGCCGAACTGTGCCCGGGCGAGTGCCCGCCGATGTTCGCGACCTCGGCGATTGCCAACGTCGATCTGCCGGCGGACGGCAGCTACGGCAAGTTTGAATGGCAGGTCAGCCCGTCGCAGGTGATGGCCAAAGTGTGAACCGCGGATGCGGTGCGGAATAAACTCAGGGCGATGTCTGACATCGCCCTGAGTCGTTTCTGCGGCGGGGGCTACTCGGCCAGCTCCACCAACAGCAGGATGGCGGCGTTGCCGCCCCATTCCTTCGGCGCCTGATGAAACGCCAGCACGTCGGGATGCTGCGCCAGCCACAGCGGCGTTTGCTGTTTGAGAATGTGCTTGCCGTGCCCGTGCATCACGCAGGCGCAGTGCACGTGTTCGCGTTTGCAGGCGGCGATCAGCGCCCCTAGCTCCTGCTTGGCCTGCAGCTGGGTCAGGCCGTGCAAATCGAGAAACAGCTCCGGCGAGTAATCGCCGCGTCGCAGCTTCTTCAGCTCATACGGGCTGCTGCCGGGGCGCACGTAGCGCGTCGGGCCTTCTTCTTCCAGCTGCGGCTGGTATTCATCTGAAAAATAATAGCTGGCATCGACCTGCTCCTGCAGCAGCCGCTGCGGGGCAATCTGTTTGACCTTGGGCTTCGGCGGGCGGTGGACGATGGTGTCCTGGCGCAGCTTTTTCGCGCCCGCCACCGACTCTCTGAAGAGCTGTTGTTCGTCTTGGCTCAGAGGGGGCTTGTTCTTCATGCTTCATTCACCGGAAATCGTTTATTTCGCTAGTTTACCTTGTGAATGTGCGCTGTCGACGCAAAACTCGGGCCAGAGTGAAAAGCGCGAGGGGCAAGCGTGATTTGTCGCGGGCTTCATGGCAAACTATGCGGCTAAATCATGAAACACAGCGCCTGCCGGAGGGCAAATTGGACAAAATTTTCGTCGACGAAGCAGTGAACGAACTGCACACCATTCAAGATATGCTGCGCTGGACGGTAAGCCGCTTCAACGCCGCCAATATCTATTATGGTCACGGAACCGATAATCCGTGGGACGAAGCGGTGCAATTGGTGCTGCCAAGCCTGTTCCTGCCGTTGGACATTCCGGAGGACATGCACACCGCCCGTCTGACCTCCAGCGAGCGCCATCGCATCGTTGAGCGTGTGATCCGCCGCGTCAACGAGCGCATCCCGGTCGCCTACCTGACCAACAAGGCCTGGTTCTGCGGCATGGAATTCTACGTCGACGAGCGCGTGCTGGTGCCGCGTTCGCCGATCGGCGAGCTGATCAACGATCGCTTCAGCGCGCTGATCCCGCACCCGCCGCGCCATATCCTCGACATGTGCACCGGCAGCGGCTGTATCGCCATCGCCTGCGGCTACGCTTTCCCGGAAGCGGAAGTGGACGCGGTGGACATCTCCAGCGAGGTGCTGGCGGTGACCGAGCGCAACATTCAGGCGCACGGCGTCGAACACCAGGTGATCCCGATCCGTTCCGATCTGTTCCGCGACGTTCCCGCGATCCAGTACGATCTGATCGTCACCAACCCGCCGTACGTCGACGCGGAAGACATGTCCGATCTGCCGCAGGAGTTCCGCTTTGAGCCGGAGCTGGGCCTGGCGGCGGGCAGCGACGGCCTGAAGCTGGTGCGCCGCATCCTGGCCTGCGCGCCGGACTACCTGACCGACGACGGCGTGCTGATTTGTGAAGTGGGCAACAGCATGGTACACCTGATGGAACAATATCCGGATATTCCGTTCACCTGGCTGGAGTTCGAAAACGGCGGTGACGGCGTGTTCATGCTGACCAAGCAGCAACTGGTGGATTGCAAGGAACACTTCAGCCTCTATCGCAGCTAAGCCGCATTTTCAAGGCCCGCACGGCGGGCCTCATAACGATAAAAGACTAACGGTAAGGAGCCGTGATGGCAGGAAACAGTATTGGGCAGATTTTCCGCGTCACCACCTTCGGTGAATCTCACGGGGTGGCGCTGGGTTGTATCGTCGACGGCGTGCCGCCCGGCATTCCGCTCACCGAAGCCGATTTGCAATACGATCTGGACCGCCGTCGTCCGGGCACCTCGCGTTACACCACCCAGCGTCGCGAACCGGATCAGGTGCGCATTCTCTCCGGCGTATTCGAAGGCGTGACCACCGGCACCAGCATCGGTCTGATCATTGAAAACACCGATCAGCGCTCGCAAGACTACAGCGCCATCAAAGACGTGTTCCGTCCGGGGCATGCCGACTACACCTACGAACAGAAATACGGCCTGCGCGATTACCGCGGCGGCGGCCGCTCTTCGGCGCGTGAAACCGCCATGCGCGTTGCGGCGGGCGCTATCGCCAAGAAATACCTGCAGCAGAAGTTCGGCGTGCAGGTGCGCGGCTATCTGGCGCAGATCGGCGACGTGACCTGCGAGCTGAAAGATTGGGATCAGGTTGAGCAGAATCCGTTCTTCTGCCCGGATCCGGACAAGCTGGAAGCGCTGGACGAACTGATGCGCGCGCTGAAAAAAGAGGGCGACTCCATCGGCGCCAAGGTCAGCGTGATTGCTGAAAATGTGCCGGTTGGCCTGGGCGAGCCGGTGTTTGACCGCCTCGACGCCGATCTGGCGCACGCGCTGATGAGCATCAACGCAGTGAAAGGCGTGGAGATCGGCGACGGGTTTGCCGTGGTGACCAAGCGCGGCAGCGAAAACCGCGATGAAATCACCCCGGAAGGTTTCCAGAGCAACCATGCCGGCGGCATTCTCGGCGGCATCAGCAGCGGCCAACCGGTGGTGGCGCATCTGGCGCTGAAGCCGACCTCCAGCATCATGGTGCCGGGCCGCACCATCAATCGCCAGGGCGAAGCGGTGGAAATGGTCACCCGCGGCCGCCACGATCCGTGTGTGGGCATTCGCGCCGTGCCGATCGCGGAAGCGATGATGGCGATCGTGCTGATGGATCACCTGCTGCGCCAGCGTGCGCAAAACGGTGATGTGGTTTCCGACGTGCCGCGCTGGTAATCGCCATGAAAAACTGGATGTTGGGCCTGGTGGCCCTGACGGCCTCCGCCTCCGCCATGGCGCTGACGCCGTGGCAGAAAATCGATCATCCGGTGGCCGGCGCGCCGCAGGCGGTGGGCGGTTTCGCCAACGGCTGCGTTATCGGCGCCCAGCCGTTGCCGCTGAACTCACCGAACTACCAGGTGATGCGTACCGACCAGCGCCGCTATTTCGGCCACCCGGATCTGTTGGCGTTCATTCAGCGCCTCAGCAGCCAGGCGAATCAGAAAGCGCTGGGCACGGTGCTGATCGGCGATATGGCGATGCCGGCCGGCGGGCGCTTCAGCAGCGGCCACGCCAGCCACCAGTCGGGGCTCGACGTCGACATCTGGCTGCAACTGCCGCGTCAACGCTGGAGCGCGCAGCAGTTGCTGAAGCCGCAGCCTATCGATCTGGTGTCAAGTGACGGCAAGCAGGTAGTGGTGCGCCAATGGCAGCCGCAGATCGAGTCGCTGATCAAGCTGGCGGCGCAGGATGCGGACGTGACGCGCATCTTCGTCAATCCGGCCATCAAACAGCGTCTGTGTCTGGATGCCGGCGCCGATCGCGCCTGGCTGCACAAGGTGCGGCCGTGGTTCGGTCACCGCGCGCACATGCACGTGCGCCTGCGTTGCCCGGCGGGCAGCCTTGAATGTAAAGAGCAGGATACGCCGCCGCCGGGCGACGGCTGCGGCGCCGAACTGGCGAGCTGGTTCGTGCCGCATCAACCGAACGCCAAACCGGGTAAACCGGTGCCGCCGCCGTTACCGCCGACCTGTCAGGCATTGCTGGATCACCATTTCTCAGCGGAATAACACATGGACTGGTTTGTCATCGGCCCCGAGATGCTCGGGGTGTTGTTTGCGGTAGCGCTGCTGGCGGGGTTTATCGACTCCATCGCCGGCGGCGGCGGGCTGCTGACGGTGCCGGCTCTGCTGGCGGTGGGGGTTCCCCCGGCGCAGGCGCTGGCGACCAACAAACTGCAGTCGGTCGGCGGTTCCTTCTCCGCCAGCCTGTACTTTATTCGTCGGCGGGCGGTGAACCTCAACGACCAGAAGCTGACGATCTTTCTGACGCTGATCGGTTCGATCGCCGGCGCCATTCTGGTGCAGCATATGCGCGCCGATTTGCTGCGGCAGATGTTGCCGCTGCTGGTGATCGGCATCGGCCTCTACTTCCTGCTGATGCCGCGGCTGGGTGAGGAAGATCGTCAACGCCGTCTCGGCGCCTTGCCGTTCGGGCTGGTGGCCGGTGGCTGCGTCGGGTTTTACGACGGCTTCTTCGGCCCCGGCGCCGGATCGTTTTACGCGCTGGCCTATGTGACGCTGTGCGGTTTCAACCTTGCCAAGTCCACGGCGCACGCCAAGGTGCTTAACTTCACCTCCAACGTCGGCGGGTTGGCGCTGTTCATCATCGGCGGCAAGGTGGTGTGGAGCATCGGTCTGGTGATGCTGGTGGGGCAGGTGCTGGGGGCGCGTTTGGGCGCCCACATGGTGCTGACCCGCGGGCAGAAGCTGATTCGGCCGATGATCGTGATCGTCTCGCTGGTGATGAGCCTCAAGCTGCTGTACGACAATCACGGCGCGGAAATTCAGCAGTGGTTGAGCGCCCTGGTGCACGGTTAAAGATGAAGAGAGGGCGCTGCTTACGCGCCCTGTCTTATCGGGTATAATGGCCTCTTTATTTTTGTGGTTATAGAGTTTTTATGTCAGACACACAGACCCGCCATCACTATGAGCAACTGATCGAGATCTTCAATCAATGCTTCAGCGATGACTACAACACCCGCCTGGTGAAGGGCGACGACGAGCCGATCTACCTGCCGGCCGACGACGAACTGCCGTATCACCGCATCGTGTTTGCCCACGGCTTCTACGCCAGCGGCCTGCACGAAATCTCGCACTGGTGCATCGCCGGCGAAGCGCGCCGCCAACGAGTGGACTTCGGTTACTGGTATTGCCCGGACGGGCGCGACGCGCAAACCCAGAGTGAATTCGAAGCGGTGGAGATCAAACCGCAGGCGCTGGAATGGATGTTCTGCGTGGCGGCCGGTTTCCCGTTTAACGTCAGCTGCGACAACCTGAACGGCGACTGCGAGCCGGATCGCATCGCGTTCCAGCGCAAGGTGCGCGACCGGGTATTGACGCTGCTGGAGCAGGGAATACCCACACGGCCTGCGCGCTTTATTCAGGCGTTGCAATCGTTCTACAATACGCCACCGTTGGCGGCCGAGCATTTTCCGTATCCGGAAGATCTCAACTGACGCCACAGCCCGTTATTTAATGAGGAAATTTGATGATCGCAGAATTCGAAGCGCGCATTTTGGCGCTGATTGATGACATGGTAGAGCACGCCAGCGATGATGAACTGTTTGCCGGTGGCTACCTGCGCGGTCATCTGACGCTGGCGGTGGCCGAAGCGGAAGAGCAGGGCGAGCACACTGCCGAAGCGCTGAAAGCGCGGGTGGAAGAGAGCCTGCACAAAGCGATCGCCGCCGGGGAACTCTCGCCGCCGGATCAGATCCTGGTGCGCGGCATGTGGGAAAACCTTTATCAGGCCGCCACCCCTGCCGCCTGACCGCCATGCCGGGGCGCGCCGCCGCGCCCCTCATTCATGAATTAAACCGTACGTCCTTTCAGCAGCTTCCTCACCCACATCCGATTTGGATTCAACGCCGCCAGCAGGAGCGCATCGCCCGGCAACGGTTCGCCGAACAGCTGCGCCGCCAGAATTTCCGCCGCCAGCGGCGCCGAGCACAGCCCGCGCGATCCCAACCCGCCGATAGCGAACAGGCCGGGATAGACCGGCGCATCGGCGACGGTTTCGCCGCGCTGGTTTCGCCGCTGCAAATCCTGATACTGCGTCACCGTGGCCTGATAGTCCGGCAGCGCGCCGACCATCGGCAGATGATCGCGGGTGGCGCTGCGCACGCCGCAGCGCGCCTGATGAGCGCTGACGTCCACCTGCTGCGGCCAGGCCTGCTCCGGCAGGCAGCGCAGCAGGCGCTCGCGGTTCTCTTGTTGCTCCTGCTCGCGGTAGTCGGTGGCGGTGTCGCCGCGCTGGTAGCTGGCGCCGATGCAGTGCTGGCCGTTGTTGGCGTTGACCGGCGTCAGGTAGCCGTCGTAGCACAACACCTGCTTCAGTTGACCGAGGGCCGGCGAGGTTGGGATGTGCGACACCTGCCCGCGCACCGCATACAGCGGCAGGGCTTGCGTCGGCGCCAGCTCGGCCAACCGGTGGCCGTTGGCCAGGATCACCGTCGCATGGCGGCGGCTTTCGCCGTGGGCGAAATCGATGCGCCAGCCGTTTTCTTCACGCGCCAACGCCTGCACATCGTGCCGGTAGCAGCAGACCAGACCCTGTCGCTGCGCCAGCGCGATAGCGCCGCGCGTCAGCTCGGCCGGGCAGAGCCAGCCGCCCTGCGGGTAGGTGATGCCGCCAAAGCCGGTATCGACGCCGCACAGTTCGCTGAGCGTCTCGCGGTCGGCTGCCGCCGCCAGCGCTGGCGGCCAGTCTGTTTTCAGCATATTGGCGATCTTGGCGCCGCTCTTTTCGTCGTAGGCCAGCTGGCTGACGCCGCACCACTGGTGATCAAAGGCGACGCCTTGTTGCAACAGGGCGTCGTATTGGCGGCGGGCGAAAGGAAACGCGGCGCTGAAGAAACTCTCCAGCGCGTCGCCGCTGCCGTTCAGCAGAGGATAAATCGCCCCCTGACGGTTGCCGGATGCGCCCTCGGCCGGCTGCTCGTCGGCGCAGTACAGCGTGACGGTGGCGCCGCGTCGCAATAGGGCCAACGCGGTGAGCGCGCTGGCGACGCCGCCGCCGATCAGAGCGATGTCGACGGTGTTGTTCGCCGCCGGACGCCGATACCAGGGCGCCGGGTGGGGTGTGGGCTGCGCATCGGCCGGCAGACTGCCGGCGAGCATCTCACGCTTTTGGCCGAAGCCTTTGCAACGGTTGACCTGAAAACCGGCCTGTTGCAAGCCGCGGCGCACGAAGCCGGCGGCGGTAAAGGTGGCGAAGCTGCCTTCCGGCCGGGCGAAACGCGCCATGGCGGCGAACAGTTGCTCGGTCCACATGTCGGGATTTTTGGCCGGTGCGAAGCCGTCGAGGAACCAGGCGTCGACCTGGTTATTCATGCTGGCGTCGAACTGCGGCAGCAGTTCGTTGACGTCGCCGAACCACAGATCGAGCGTAATGCGGCCTTCGGCCAACAGCAGGCGATGGCAGCCCGGCAGCGGCAGCGGCCATTGGGCGCGCAGCTCATCGGCATAGGGAGCCAGCTCCGGCCAGCGCGCATGCGCCGCCGCCAGATCGGCCTGCTGCAGGGGGAATTTCTCGAAGCTGATAAAGTGCAGGCGTTGCAGCGCGGCGTCCGGCTCGGCCTGGCGGAAACCCGCGAAGGCCTGCCACAGCGTAAGGAAATTGAGCCCGGTGCCGAAGCCGGTTTCCGCCACCACCAGCAGCGGGCGCGGGTGAGTGGCGAAACGCTGCGGCAGCCGGTTGCCGTGCAGAAAGACATAGCGGGTTTCTTCCAGCCCATCCTGATTGGAAAAATAGACGTCATCAAACTGTTTCGAAACAGGTGTACCCTGTTCGTTCCAGGTTAGCGTTGCGGTTTGGATGGGGGCGTGGTTCACGGTCAATAGCTCGAAATTCAAGGGATGCCGCGAATTCTAACGGCGCTGGCGCCCTGGCGCAAACTGGACAACAATAAAGCTGAAAAACGCTGATCGGACTTGTTCGGCTTACATCTGTACGCTAAAGTGCGATGCAAAATCCCGTAGGTAAATAGTGGAAGAGGTATTGAATGAAACGTGCAGTGATTACTGGCCTGGGAGTTGTCTCCAGCATTGGTAATAACCAGCAGGAGGTCCTGGCGAGCCTGCAGGAAGGACGTTCTGGGATCACTTTCTCCCAGGAGCTGAAAGATTCCGGCATGCGTAGTCACGTATGGGGGCAAGTTAAGCTCGACACAACCGGCCTGATCGACCGCAAGGCGGTGCGTTTCATGAGCGATGCTTCCATCTATGCTTTCCTGGCGATGCAAGAAGCGATCGCTTCTTCCGGCCTGAAGGAAGAAGAGTATCAAAACAACCCGCGCGTGGGCCTGATCGCCGGTTCCGGCGGCGGTTCTCCGCGCTTCCAGGTGTTCGGCGCCGATGCGATGCGCAGCCCGCGCGGCCTGAAAGCGGTTGGCCCGTACGTGGTCACCAAAGCCATGGCTTCCGGCGTTTCCGCCTGCCTGGCGACGCCGTTCAAAATCCACGGCGTGAACTACTCCATCAGCTCCGCTTGCGCGACCTCCGCACACTGCATCGGTAACGCGGTTGAGCAAATCCAACTGGGCAAACAGGACATCGTGTTCGCCGGCGGCGGCGAAGAGCTGTGCTGGGAAATGGCCTGCGAGTTCGACGCGATGGGCGCGCTGTCCACCAAGTACAACGACACGCCGGAAAAAGCCTCCCGTACTTACGACGCCGATCGTGACGGTTTCGTCATCGCCGGCGGCGGCGGTATGGTGGTGGTTGAAGAACTGGAACACGCGCTGGCGCGCGGTGCGCACATCTACGCGGAAATCGTTGGCTACGGCGCAACGTCTGACGGCGCCGACATGGTAGCGCCATCGGGCGAAGGCGCGGTGCGCTGCATGAAGATGGCGATGCAGGATCTGGATGCGCCGATCGACTACATCAACGTGCACGGCACCTCCACGCCGGTGGGCGACGTGAAAGAGCTGGGCGCGATTCGCGAAGTGTTCGGCGACAATACCCCGGCTATCTCCTCCACCAAGGCGATGACCGGTCACTCGCTGGGCGCCGCAGGCGTGCAGGAAGCGATCTACAGCCTGCTGATGCTGGAGCACGGCTTTATCGCGCCGAGCATCAACATCGACACTCTGGATGAGCAGGCGGCCGGCATGAACATCGTGACTCAGCCGACTCAGCGCGAGCTGACCACCGTGATGTCCAACAGCTTCGGCTTCGGCGGCACCAACGCCACCCTGGTGATGCGCAAACTGGCGAAATAATCCCGCCTGAGTCTCACCTCGCTATCAAGCCCGCGTTTTCGCGGGCTTTTTACTGGCCGAAGCCCGCCGGCCGGGCGTTCGGAGTTTTCCCAAATCACATCCCCTGACACATCATTACCTCGCCATTACACGCGTTGGGCATACAATAGCCGGGTAGCGTGATTATCGCTCGGCGTAGTTTTCCAAAGTGATCGAACATTGAGGCACGAAGTATGAAAAAGTTAATTGCGGTTGGGTTACTGTCGGCCGTGTTGGCCGGATGCGCCACCGATTCTCCCTGCGTGCCGGTCTACGATGACCAGGGGCGCCTGGTGCACACCAACACCTGCATGAAGGGCACCACTCAGGATAACTGGGAAACCGCGGGTGCGATCGCCGGCGGCGCGGCGGCGGTTGCCGGCCTGACTCTCGGCATCATCGCGCTGACCAAGTGATCGGCGCAGCGCCTGCGGGCGCATGCAACCAGCCCGGCCATCGCGCGCCGGGCTTTTTTATTTCACTGCACCAAAAACGCCTTGAACTGCGGCGTCATCACGGCGCTGAAACCGTCGTCGGTTTTGCTGATCAGGTAGACCGCCAGCCCTTTCTCTTCGGCAAGTTTCAACGCTTTCTCCGTGCCCAGCACCATCAGGCCGGTATCCCAGCCGTCGGCCTCGAGCGCGGTGGGGGCGATCACCGTGGCGGAAACCAGGCGGTGGTTGATCGGCCTGCCGGTGGTCGGATCGATGACATGGGAGTAGCGCTGGCCGTTTTGTTCGAAGTAGTTGCGGTAGCTGCCGGCGGTGCTGATGCCGTAACCGTGCAGATCCACCAGCGCCTGCACCGCATTTTCACGGTCGGTCGGCTTTTGGATTGCCACCCGCCAGGGTTTGCCCTGGCCGTTGACGCCGCGTGAAGAGACCGCGCCGCCGACCGACACCAGGTAGTTGGTAATGCCGTTGCGGTTCATCAGGCGCACCAGTTCATCGGCGCCGTAGCCTTCGCCCAGCGTCGAGAGATCGACATACATATCCGGCAGATCTTTTTGCAGCCACTCCCCGCGATTGTCGCTGATCAGCTTCAGGTACTGCAGGCCGGTGCGCTGCTTCGCCGCGTCGATCTGCGCCTGTTCCGGCACTTTGACCGGGTGCTTGTCGGGGCCGAACCCCCACAGGTTCACCAGTGGGCCGACGGTGATGTCCATGGCGCCGCCGGTATCGCGGCCGATGCGCTGGGCCATCAGCACGATGTCTGCCATGCCACGCGGGATCGGCTGCGGTTCGAGGCCGGCGCTGCGGTTAAATTGCGACAGCACCGAGTCGGCGCGGTAGGTGGAGATATCGTCGTTGGCCCGTTCGAGCACCGCGTCGATCTGCCGCTGCAGTTCTTGCTTGCCGATCGCGACGTCACCGCTGACTTTAACGCTGTAGAAGGTGCCCATGGTCTTGCCGTCGATATCGATTTGCGGGCGGGAGGCGGCATCGTCGCAGGCGGCGAGCAGGGCGCATAAGGCGCTGAGCAACGCCCCTTTGGCGAACAGGGAAGCCATAACATGTCCTTTGAAAACGAGAAAGCCGCTACAAATAAAGTAAAGCGCGGCAAATGGAAAGCGGATAAAGGTAAAATAGCATTTTGCTGGCGTAGATGCCGCGCCTGAGCTAACGTCTCGCTCATGCTTTTCGCTGAGGTTTCAAGCTGCCACCATGAGTTCAACCGCCATTTCCCGGCTTATCCACCCCTTTGTCAAAGACCGTTTCCTGCACGTGCTGTTGCTGGCCGGCGCAGCGATGTTCGCCTTTGATCCGCAGCCGCTGGCGGCGCTGGGCGGTTTCATCGACGTCCGCACCCTCATTACTCTGCTGGGGCTGATGCTGCTGACCAAAGGCGTCGAGGTCAGCGGCTACTTCGACTTCGTTGGCCGCAAGATTATCAACCGGTTGCACAGCGAACGGCGGCTGGCGCTGTTCCTGGTGTTTTCCGCCGCGCTGCTGTCGTCGTTTCTGACCAACGACGTGGCGCTGTTTATCGTCATTCCGCTCACCATCACGCTGAAAAAGCTGTCGGCGCTGCCGGTTGGCCGTTTGATCATCTTTCAGGCGCTGGCGGTGAACGCCGGTTCGCTGCTGACGCCGATCGGCAACCCGCAAAATATCCTGCTGTGGAGCCGCTCCGGCCTTTCTTTCCTCGGCTTCATCGGCCAGATGGCGCCGTTTGGCGCCGCGATGATGCTGAGCCTGCTGGCGTTGACCTGGTTCAGCTTCCCGGCGCGCGACATCGTGAAAACGCCGAATACCGAGGGTTACCCCTATCAACGGCCGCTGTTGCTGAGCTGCGTGGGGCTGTATGCGATCTTCCTGCTGTGCCTGGATATCGGCCTGCCGCTGTATGGGTTGCTGGCGGTGTTCGCCGGCTTTTTGTTGCTGGCGCGCCGGGTGCTGTTGCAGATCGACTGGAGCCTGATTTTCGTGTTCGCCGCCATGTTTATCGATGTTGGCCTGTTTACCCGCCTGCCGCCGCTTCAGCCGGCGTTTGCCGCCATCGCCGGGCTGAGCGACGGTGGGGTGTATGCGTTGGGCGTTGGGCTGTCGCAGATCGTCAGCAACGTGCCGGCCACCATTTTGCTGCTCAACTATGCGCCCTCCAGCACGCAACTGGCCTATGCGGTCAATGCCGGCGGCTTCGGGTTGGCGATCGGATCGCTCGCCAACCTGATTGCGCTGCGCATGGCGGGGGAGCGCAAGATCTGGTTGCGCTTCCACTATTACTCGCTGCCGCTGCTGGCGTGGGCCGCGCTGGTCGGCTGGCTATTGAGCTAACTCTGATTACCGCTCTGCCGGGCGGCCAGCAGGCAAATGCTGCGGGTCACCTGGTAGGATTTCACGAAGGCGCTGACGGGTAAAAACTCGAAGCGCGAGTGGAAGTTATGCGCGCCGGTGAAGTAATTGGGCGTCAGGATGCCGCGGCTCGAGAGCGCCGCGCCGTCGGTGCCGCCGCGCATCGGGATCACCTTCGGCGGGATGCCGTGGGCGGCAAGGGCGCCGAAGATCAGATCGATGGCGCGCCGATCTTCGCCGATGGCGTTGCTGATGTTGCTGTAGATGTCGCTGATGCTGCAGCTGACGTTGGCGCGCGGATAGCCGGCCGCCACCTGACGCACCGTCTCCTCAAGGCGGGCTTTGCGCGCCTCGAACGCCGCGCTATCGAAGTCGCGAATCGACACCTTCAGCGTCGCCTGATTGGCATTGGCGGCCAGATCGGTGAACCAGAAATAGCCCTCGCGCCCGTCGGTGTGTTCCGGGGTATCCTGCACGTCGAAGCGGTTGATGATGTCGTTGGCGATACGTATCGGGTTGATTAACACGTTTTTCGCCGACATCGGGTGCGCGGTCACCCCCTCGATGCGGATTTCCGCCGCCGCCGCGTTGAAATTCTCGTAAACCACTTCACCCAGTTCGCAGCAGTCGATGGTGTAGGCGAAATCGACGGGGAAACGCTGCAGATCCAGCGCCTTGGCGCCGCGCAGGCCGATCTCTTCATCCGGCACGAACGCCACCACGATATCGCCGTGGCGATCGGCGGCGGCCAGGTTGGCCAGCAGCGTCATCACCACGGTGACCGCCGCCTTGTTGTCGGCGCCCAGCACGCTGGTGCCGTCGCTGAACAGGATCTCTTCGTTGCGGTAGGGCAGGATCTCCGGGTGTTCGGCGACCCGCAGCCAGATGTCTTGCTCGGCGTTCAGGCATACATCTTCGCCGATGAAGCGCAGGCGCTGCGGGCGAATCTCGGGCGACAGGCCGACGTCCACGGTGTCGATATGGGTGATGAAGCCGATGCGCGGCGCGCCGGGCTGGGTGCCGGGCTTGCGGGCGGTGACGGTGGCGTGGTCGTCTATCTGCACGTCGGCCAGGCCGAGCCGGCGCAGCTCTTCCGCCAGCAGCTGCGCCATTTCATGCTGCCCCGGCGTGCTGGGCAGGGCGGTTGCGGCGGCGTTGCTCTGGCTGGTGACCGCCAGGTAGCGGAAGAAACGTTCGGTAAGCTGTTCGGCAATCGGGCTGGTCATCGGAACTCCTCGCGGTTGGCAATCTACCGGTTTTAAAACGAAATCAGCCGTTTGTCCAACGGTGCAATGCGTAAACCGCCAGAATGCGAAGCATCGCGCAGAAACGAAAAATAGCGGTGCAACTAGGAAATAGTCGCAGGTTTCTGCGGCAAAATCGGTGTTAGCTGTGGGCCGGGAAGCGCCTACATAACACTTATCTGTCCCTCAAGGAGAATTCATGCACACCGGTCACGCTCTGCTTATCACCTTACTGTCCCTGGGCCTCTCTCACAGCGCCTGGGCCTCTGCCGATGCCGGCCATGCCAACAGCAACGCCAACAGCCGCGAAGTGGCCAGCGCGTTGGGTGGCCTGAAAAATAAAACCTATGAACTAGAACAGGCGCCGAAGATCCGCGTCGCCAGCTTCAATATCGCCGCCGGCAAGGTCAGCGACATGACCGCCATCGCCAAGGCAATTCGCGCGATGAACGTCGACGTGGTGGCGCTGCAAGAGGTGGATAAACTCACCGCCCGCAGCGGCCGGGTCGATCAGGCGGCGGAGCTGGCGAAGCTGACCGGCATGCAGGCGGTGTTTGGCCGGGCGATCGATTACGACGGCGGCGAATATGGCCTGGCGTTTCTCTCGAAGTATCCGCTGCACGATGCCGTGATCTATCCGCTGCCGTCCGGCCAGCGCGAACAGCGCATCGCCTTCAGCGCCAAGGTCGACGTGCCGGAGTTCCCGGCGCCGATCACCCTGTTCAACGCCCACCTCGATACCAAGGAAGATCCGACGATGCGCCTGGATCAGGTGCGGGAGCTGAACGATCGCGCCATCGAAGTACGCGGTATCAAGCTGCTGTTCGGCGATATGAACGATGTGCCGGGCAGCGTGACCTGGCTGGAGCTGAGCCGCTATTGGAACGACATCATGCCTGACGGGCAGGACGGCCGCAGTTGGCCGGCGGAAAACGCCGAGATCAAGGTGGATTACATCTTCACCGGTAACGCGCAGCGCTGGCATCTGGACAGCCTGACGGTGCCGAACGCCAGCGGCGACTGGAACGGCGTGCATTGGCCGGCGGTGAGCGACCACCTGCCGCTGGTGGCGGAGATGCGCCTGACCGAGCAATAAACGGGGGGCATTCCATTGGGGCCGCGCTAAGCCACGGCGATCCGTGCCAGCCGCTCGACGGCGGTGCGGATCTCGCCCGGCGTCAGGGCCGAAAAGCCCAGCAGCCAGCCGTCGCGCTGCGCCTGCGCCGTCTGGTATTGCGCCTTCAGCCCGGGCGTGAGGATGCCGAGCCGCCGCGCCTGTCGGCTGAGCGCCGCCTCCTGGCCGGGCGGCAGCCAGACGCTGAGCTGCAGGCCGCCGGTGGCGGGAGCGGGCGTGGCGAAGTGGCCGAGTTTTTCGCGTACTTCCGCCAGCAACACATCGCGCCGGCTGCGGTAGAGCTGGCGCATGTAGCGGATATGCGCGGCGAAGTGCCCCTGGTGGATGAATTCGGCGGTGACCGCCTGCATCAGCTGCGCGCTGTGGCCGTCATACACCGTACGCGCGGTGACGAACGCTTCAACCAGCGCGGGCGGGGCGATCAGATACGCCAACCGCAGTGAAGGGAACAGCGACTTGGAGAAGGTGCCGAGGTACAGCACCCGGCCACGGCGATCCAGGCCCTGCATCGCCGGTATCGGCAGGCCGTCGTAATGAAACTCGCTGTCGTAATCGTCCTCGATGATCCAGGCCTGTTGCCGCTCTGCCAGCGCCAGCAACGCCAATCGGCGCGCCAGGCTGAGCGCGGCGCCGGTAGGGTATTGGTGCGAGGGGGTCAGATAAATCAAACGTGGGTCCGGCAAGGAGGATTCAGCACGCAGGCCGTCGCCGTCCACCGCGACCGGCGTCAGGGCGGCGCCGGCGCTGATAAAGGCGTTTCTTGCCCCGGTGTAACCCGGCTCTTCCATCCAGACGCTGTCGCCGCTGTCCAGCAGCAACGTGGCGATCAGCTGCAGCGCCTGCTGCGAACTGGTCAGCACGATGATCTGCCGCGCATCGCAGACCACGCCGCGCGTTTGGTTGACGTGGGCGGCAATCGCCTCACGCAGCGGTAAATAGCCCTGCGGGTCGCCGTAGCGCAGCAGGCTTTCTCCCTGTAGCCGCAGGCGCTGTGCGGTCAGCTGCTTCCACAAGGCCAGCGGAAACGCGCGCAGGTCCGGTGAACCGGCGGCGAACGCCTGTGGCTGCTGCGGATCGCGGCAGCCGCCGGTTTGCACGATCTGTTGGCCGCGCTGCGAAAGGCGCGGCATGCCGGAGCCGGCTGCCGGCGGCGGCGATTTGGCGATGGTAATCGCCACAAAGGTGCCCTGGCCGACGCGGCGCTGCAGATATCCCTCCGCCTCCAACTGACCGTAGGCCGCTTCGACGGTTACTCGCGAGAGGCTCAGATCGCTGGCCAGCACCCGGCTGGAAGGCAGGCGTTGCCCAACGTTCAATGCCCCTTGATGGATGGCCTGCCGCAGTGCGCCGCACAGGCGATCGCGCAGCGTGCCGGCGGTGTGGGGCGATTGCTGAAACAGCGTGACCAGCGAGTGCCGCATAATTGGTCTTATGATTTATGGAAAATTGGTATCAATCATAAGACCAAAATGAGGCACTATTGTCATCTGTCTTGATGCACGGGAGTGAGTGGTATGTCGAAAGAATCATTGGTGCTGGCTTTTCCACCGGCGGCGCCGGAAGAGAGCCTGGCTTACCTGGCGGCCAAGCTGAGCCGCTATGCGGATGCCTGGGACGTGGCGGAAGATCTGCGCAACGGCGTGGACGGGATAGTAGTGATCGACACCCGCGCAGAGGCGCTGTACGCCGCCGGGCATATCCCCGGGGCGATCAGCTTGCCGCATCGCCTGATGGATGAAGCCGGCACGGCGCAGCTGGATCGCCAAAAGGTGTATGTGACCTACTGCGACGGCATCGGCTGCAACGGTTCCACCAAAGGCGCCTACAAGCTGGCGAAGCTGGGATTCAGGGTGAAGGAGCTGATCGGCGGGCTGGATTTCTGGCTGCGCGACGGCCATCCGTTGGCCACCGGCGAACAGCCGGGATCGCTGCGCGATCGGGCGGCGGCTGAGGACTGCGGCTGCGCCTGAGGCGTTAAAACACCAGCGCCAGTACGATCGCCAGCGCCACCAGCAGCAGGATCAGCGCCGCGGCAGGCTTGCTGAGCGCTTTTTGCAGCGGCAGCGGCAGGGCGGCGATCAGCGGGTTGAGCAGCGGCTGCGGCTCTACGGGCTGGCTGACGATCGGCTGCGCCTGGCCGGCCTTCTCCAGGCGGCGGGCAAACAGCTGATGAATGGCGTCACTCATTTGCGGATGCGTCAGCGGCGCATTGGCGCCGCAGTTGAAGCGCGTTTGGCAGTAGTCGTTCATCTGCTGCAGCTCTTGCTCGTCCGCCGGCTGCTTGAGTGCCGCCAGCAGATTGTTCAGCGTCGGCGCGCTCTGCGGGCTGAGGGCCACCTTCACCTGCAAAAACTGGTTCAGCAGCTGGAAGTGGCGCGCCGGCAGCGGATCGTTGGTTTTCACGCCCGCCAGATCAAACAGCGTTTGCCAGATTTTAGCCGGCGCTTCACCGGTGGCCGCGCTAAGTTTGGTGACCTGCTGCTGCAGGCTTTGATGCTCTGCGGGCAGCAGCGGGCGATCGCTGGTGGCGGTTTGCTGCGGCTGGGGAATGGCCAGGCCGCCGGTTTGCAACAGATTCAGCACCTGCTGCAGCTGTGGTGGGCTCAGCTGGCTCAGTACCGTGTGGCCGAACTGCTGGCGAATAAAGTCGCTGACCGCCTGGCGATTGTTGCCCTGCGGCAGCAATTCGGCCAGCTGTTGCAACAGCTGGCGCCCGGCATGGTTTTGCTGCGCCTGCGTCAGGCGCGTTTGCAGCAGCTGTTCCGCCGGTTGAAAATGACGCGCCAGCAGTTCACCGCCGTTATCGGCGCCGAGATCGTGACGCAGAGTCGCCCAGATCTCCGCCGGCTTTGCCGGGCTGAGCGTCATGATTTTCACGATCAGCTTTTCCAGCGTCGTGCGCTGCGCCGGAGAGAGGGGTTGATCGTCAGTGGCCGCCGTTTTGCCCGGGGAGGGAGGGCGTTCGCCGGCGATTGGGGTGCCCGGCCCACTCAAAGGTTGCATATCACCAGTCCTTCGCTGTGTATCCCCGCAGAATGCCTGGAGGAGAGAATCATCATCGTACCCGGCGAAAAGCGCAGGCTTACCCACTATGATACCTGTAAATCGCCGCCATCAATACCGCCGCTCAGACATTTCTTTACCGACAAAACGTTGCTAATCGCGCCCGCGCCGCTAAGATAGCCCCAGACCCGAACGTGAGGATGGCATGGTTAAACGGCAGCGGATTGCAAAATGGTTTTTATGCCTGGCTTGCCTGGTGGTGCTGACGTGCATGACCCAGCGCATGGCGGGCCTGCATGCGCTGCAGCAAACGCTGGGGATCCCGGCGGCCACTGCCGTTCAGTCCGGTGATACCGCCGCCGAAGCGCAGCCGACGCCCTGTGAGCTGAGCGCCAAGTCATTGCTGGCCGCGCCGCCGGTGATGTTCGAAACCGTGCTGTTCGGGCTGGGTCTGCTGCTGGCGCTGTTGGCGCCGACCATCGCCGCGCGCCTGCGCATTCCTCCTCCCCGCGCCATTTCACCCCCCACCCTCAGGGTGCACCTTCGATTATGCGTCTTCCGTGAATGAGTTAATCGCCCGTTTTTCGCGGTGATTTAATCATTTATGGAGAATTAACATGTTGAAAATTATCAGGCTGGCCTGCGCTTGCCTGTTTATGCTGTGGCTACCTGCCTTGCAGGCGGCAGACAGCGGCTGGCTGCAAAATCCGGCCAACGATCATGCCAAGGTGCGGCTGCGCGCCGACACGTCACAGCCGGGGGAGACCCGCCTGCTGCTGTCGGTCGAGCTGCAAAAGGGCTGGAAAACCTACTGGCGTTCCCCTGGCGAAGGCGGCATCGCGCCGGCTATCGTCTGGCAGGGCAACCCGCCGCCGGCGACCTGGCACTGGCCGACGCCGCAGCGTTTCGAAGTGGCCGGCATTTCCACCCAGGGCTATCACGATCGGGTCACGCTGCCGATCGTGATGTCAGGCCCGGTATCCGGCCCGCTGGCGGGCACCCTGACGCTGTCCACCTGCAGCAACGTCTGCATTCTGACCGACTACCCGTTCAGTCTGGATCTGACGACGCCGAACGATCCGCAGTTTAACCACGACTTCGCGCAGGCGATGGGGCAGGTGCCGATCGCCGCCGGGGTAGCGGAGAGCGTCAAGGCCGGTTACCGCAACGGCGAGCTGCAGATTGCCGCCGAACGCGCCGCTGGCTGGCAGCAGCCCGCGCTGTTTTTCGATACGCTGGCGGATGCCGATCTCGGCAAGCCGCAGGTCGAGACCGACGGCGCTCAGCTGTTGGCGCGAGTGCCGGTCAGCGACGGTTGGGGCGATGCGGCGCCGGATCTGCGCGGCAAAACGCTGACGCTGGTGATCGACGACGGCGGCATGGCGCAGCAGATTACGCTGCCGATTGGCGATCCGTTGGCCGCGCCCGTCGGTGCGGCGTTCCCGCTGTGGCAGGCGGTATTGATGGCGCTGGCGGGCGGGTTAATCCTCAACCTGATGCCGTGCGTGCTGCCGGTGCTGGGCATCAAGCTCGGCTCCATCCTGCAGGTGGAGCATCGCGATCGGCGCAGCGTGCGTTTGCAGTTCCTGGCGTCGTCGCTGGGTATCGTCGCCTCGTTTATGGCGCTGGCCCTGTTGATGACGCTGCTGCGGCTCGGCAACCATGCGCTCGGCTGGGGCATTCAGTTCCAGAATCCGTGGTTTATCGGTTTTATGGTGCTGGTGACGCTGCTGTTCAGCGCCAACCTGTTTGGCCTGTTCCACCTGCGCCTCTCGTCCGATCTGAATACGTCGCTGGCCACCCATAACGGGCAGGGGCTGAGCGGCCATTTCTGGCAGGGCGCGTTCGCCACGCTGTTGGCGACGCCGTGCTCGGCGCCGTTTCTCGGCACGGCGGTGGCCTTCGCGCTGGCGGCGTCGCTGCCGGTGTTGTGGGGCATGTTCATCGCGCTCGGCATCGGCATGAGCCTGCCGTGGCTGCTGATCGCCGCCTGGCCGTCGCTGGCGCTGCGCTTGCCGCGCCCCGGCCGCTGGATGAATACCGTCAAGCTGGCGATGGGGCTGCTGATGCTGGCGTCGTCGCTGTGGCTGCTGAGCCTGTTGAGCAACCATATCGGCGTGCAGGCCACGCTGTGGCTGGGGGCGTTGGCGCTGCTGGCGTTGCTGCTGGCGGTGTGGCGTCAACAGGGCGCACGGTTGGCGGCCAAGCTGGCGGCCGGCACGTTAGTGCTGGCGGGCGTGGCCTTGCTGGCCGGATCGCTGACCGCCGGCCTGTGGCGCCAGCCGTTGCAGGATCGGGTGCAGTGGCAACCGCTGAGCGAACAGGCGATTACCGAAGCGCTGGCCCAGCATAAGCGGGTGTTCGTCGACGTGACCGCCGACTGGTGCGTGACCTGTAAAGCCAACAAATTCAATGTGCTGTTGCGCGATGACGTGCAGCGCGCGCTGAGCGCCGACGACGTGGTTGCGCTGCGCGGCGACTGGAGCCGCCCGTCGGCCGACATCAGCGCCTTCCTGCAAAAGCGCGGCAGCGTCGCCGTGCCTTTCAACCAAATCTATGGCCCCGGCAGCCCGGAGGGCGAGGTGTTATCCCCGCTGTTGACCCGTGACGCCGTGCTGCAAACCCTTTCCCATGCCAAAGGAACCGAACAATGAAAAAGCTACTGATTTTACTGATGATCATCGCCGCCCCGGTGTGGGCCGCCGAGCCTTTCACTCCGGCACAAGAGGCGCGTATCAAAGAGATGATCCGCGAAACGCTGGTGTCCAACCCGGACATTCTGGCGCAGGCGGTGGACGCCTGGCAGCAGCAAACCGCCGGCCAGCAGATCAGCCAGGCTATCAAGCAGAACGCCAAAACGCTGTATCAGGATCCGGCCAGCCCGCGCCTCGGCGCCGCCAACCCCAAACTGACGCTGGTGACCTTTACCGACTATAACTGCCCGTACTGCAAGCGTTTCGATCCGATGCTGGAGAAGATCGTCAAGCAATACCCGGACGTGGCGCTGGTGGTGAAACTGCTGCCGTTCAAGGGCGAAAGCTCGGTCAGTTCGGCGCGCGTGGCGCTCACCACCTGGCAACAGCACCCGGATCAATTCTGGGCCCTGCACCAGCGGCTGATGGCGAAAAAGGGCTTCCACGACAACGCCAGCATCGCCGCCGCGCAAGAGAAAACCGGCGTCAAGGCGGTGGCGCCCAGCGTACAGAGCATGACCACGCTGCGCACCAACATGGAATTGGCGGAGCAACTGGGCGTGCAGGGGACGCCGGCGACGCTGATCGGCGATCGGATGCTGCCGGGGGCGGTATCCTATGAAGAGCTGGAAGCGATGGTGAAACAGCAGCTGGCGAAGGCCAACAATGGCTAAGCTCAAGCGCTGGGGGCGCGAGTTGCTGCTGCTGGCGCTGATCGCGCTGGCGGTGGTGACGGTGATGGATTGGCTGAACGCGCCGCAGGCGCCGCCGGCCTTCGATGCCCAGACCCTGACCACGCTGGATGGCGAGAGTGTGTCGTTGGCGCAGCTCAGCCATGAGCGGCCGCTGCTGGTTTACTTCTGGGCCAGCTGGTGCGGCGTCTGCCGTTTCACCACGCCGGACGTCGCCCGTTTGCAGGCGGCGGGCGGCAACGTGCTGACCGTCGCGCTGCGCTCGGGCGACGATGCCCAGGTGAAACAATGGCTGGCGCGCAAACGGCTGGCGCTGCCGGTGGTCAACGATCCGGCCGGTACGCTCTCGGCGCAGTGGCAGATTGGCGTGACGCCGACCTTCGTGGTGGTCTCACAGGGCAAGGTGGTGCAGAGCACCACCGGCTGGACCAGCTACTGGGGGATGAAGCTGCGGCTGTGGTGGGCCGCCGTCTAACCGGCGTTTTTCTCCGTTATCACCTCCTCAATCGCCCGGCATAGCCGGGCGATACCTTCTTCAATCTGCGGCGGCGAGTTGGCGGCGAAATTCAGCCGCAGGCCGTGCGCGCCCAAATGTTCCTGCGCATAAAAGCATTCGCCGCGCGCGAAGGTCACGCCGTATCGCCAGGCGACCGGCATCAGCTCGGCGGTGGTCACCGACGCCGGCAGCGTCAGCCAGATAAACAAGCCTCCCTGCGGCGTTTCAAAGCGGCATCCCGACGGCAGCCGCCGTTGCAAGGCGTCAATCATCACCTCCAGATGGCGGCGGTAGACGCGCCCGGCGCGCCGCAGCTGCTTGTCGTAACGGCCGACGGTGACGAAAGCGTCCAGCGCCCGCTGGATCAGGCTGGAACTGGTGAAGCTGTCGACGTGCTTCAGCCTTGCGAAGCGCTGATAGTGTTCGCTGTCCGCCACCAGATAGCCGATGCGCATGCTGGGCAGCAGCATTTTGGAGAAGGTGCTGACATAGATCACCGCGCCCGGCTGCGCCAGCGCGCGCAGCGACGGCAGCTGTTTGCCCTGATAACGCAGATCGCCGACGAAGTCGTCTTCCAGGATCACCACGCCGGCCTGTTGAGCGATCGCCAGCAGGCGTCGCCGACGCGCCTCGCTCAGGCAGCGGCCGGTCGGGTTGTGGAAATTGGGGATGGTGTAGATCAGTTTGGGGCGGTGGCGTTCTAACAATTCCGGCAGCAAATCCACCCGCATGCCGTGTCGGTCGCCCGGTACGGTGACGATATTGACGCGGTGCTGGCGCAGCAGGCCCAGCGCTTCGGTGTAGGTCGGCTCTTCGACGATCGCCGTATCGCCCGGCGCCAGCAGGCTTTGCACCACCAGGCTGATGGCGTGCTGCGAGCCGTTGGTGATCAGCACCTGTTCCGCCTGCGTGGGGATGCCCTGTGCGCTGAGAATGCGGCTCAGCGTATCGCGCAGCGGGTAGTAGCCGCAGTATTCGCCGTAGCTGAAGGCCTCTTCCGCGTGGCGGCTGAGCACCGACAGCAGCACTTTGCGAAACGCCTCCAGCGGAAACACCTTAGGGCTGCCGACGCCGGCGGCGAAGTTGATCAGCCCCTCCGGCAGCGGGGCGTCGGCGTAGCCGTCCAGCCGCGAGGTGAGGGTGGTGAAGCTTTCCAGCGGGAAAGGGGCATCGCTGCTCGGCCGGGCCGGGCGTGCCTGCATCTGCGGATGCGCGACATAGGCGCCGCTGCCGCGCCGCTGATGCAAAAAGCCCTTGGCCGCCAGTTCGGCGTAGGCGTTATCCACCGTTAAACGGCTGACCGCCAGTTCGGCCGCCAGCGTGCGCGTCGAGGGCAGTTTGTCGCCATCGACAAACACGCCGGTGAGGATGGCGCGCCGCAGCGCTTCTTCGATCTGTAAATAGAGCGGAACGTCCTGCTCGCGATCCAACGGGATATGCATGGGAAATTGGCCCGGTTATGGAGAGAGGTTTTTACTATACCCCATGTCAACAGGGCTTCAAGCGCAGAAAAGTGGCCTGCATGACAACGCCGCAAAGTGGCTATAGTGAGAAAAAATGGCCGCGTTACACTGTGCGCCTGAGCATTTATGTCGCCATTTTTCCGAGGATCTCATGTCATTACCGTCAGGCGTTTCCGCCCGGCCGGCGCTGCCCGGCGCGCGTCTTTTTCAGGGCAGCAGCCAGGGTTACGCCATCGCCATTATCAGCGCGATGCTGCTGGCCTTTACCGCCATCATCATCCGCGCGCTGACCGAGTACTATCACCTGCCGACCTTCGTGCTGGCGTTCTGGCGCGCGGCGCTGGTGGCGCTGGTGCTGTTGCCGCTGCTGTTGCTGGTGAAACCGCAGTGGGCGCGCCTGCGCCGTAAACAGGTGGCTTTCTACGCGCTTTACGGGCTGTTGCTGGCGCTGTTCAACAGCCTGTGGACGCTGTCGGTGGCGCTGAACGGCGCATCGGTGGCGACCATTCTGACCTACTGTTCGGTGGGTTTTACCGTGTTCCTCGGCTGGGTGATGTACAGCGAACGCCTGACGCTGCGCCAATTGCTGGTGATCGCCATCAGCCTGGGCGGCTGCTTCCTGGTCAGCAACGGCGACAGTATGGGGAACAGCCACTTCGATCTGCTGGGGCTGCTGGTGGGGATGTTGTCGGGCATCGGCTATACCCTGTATACCCTCGGCGGGCGGGTGGCCAGCGAACGCGGCTATCCGGTGTGGAACACCATCCTGTACGTGTTCGGTTTTTCGGCGCTGTACCAGCTGGTGTTCAACGCGGCGCTGACGGCGTTCCCGCTGGCGGCGTTCCACGGCATGGCCGGCTCTCTGTGGTTCCTGTCGCACGGCGCGCAGGGCATTCAATGGAGCGGCTGGCTGTTGCTGCTGGCGTTGGCCGCCGGGCCGACGCTGCTGGGCTTCGGGCTGTACAATATCAGCCTGAAAACGCTGCCGCTGGCGGTGGCCAACCTGATCCTGTCGCTGGAGCTGGTGTTCACCGCGGTGATCGCCTATTTCCTGCTGGGGGAGAGCATGAATCAGCTGCAGCTGCTGGGCAGCGCGCTGGTGATGGGCGGGGTGCTGCTGTTGAAAAGCAAGACCGCCGAGGCGTGATCGGCTACCATTACGCCTCGCAAGAGAGGCCGTAATGATGAATAACCCGAGATTGAAACGAGCGCTTATCGCTTGAATGGCCGTGTTGAGTGAACGACAACACGGCCACAGACATTCCGTTCCGTGGCTTTTATTCCCGTAACCAGAGAATACGCCATGTCCGAAAAACACTGGTCCAACACCGAGCTGCTGCATCAGACGGTGACCAACCCGAATATTATCGTCAAAGGCACCCACAGCTACTACAGCGACTGTTGGGATAACGGCTTCGAACGCTCGGTAGTGCGCTATCTGCACGGCGACGCGGTCAGCCGGCAATGGCAGCCGCTGGGCGACATAGACCGCCTGCTGATCGGCGATTACGTGTGCATCGCGGCCGAAGCGGTGATCCTGATGGGCGGCAACCATACCCATCGCATCGACTGGCTGAGCCTGTATCCGTTTATGGCAACCATCAAGCAGGCGTACCGCCCCAAAGGCGATACCCGGCTGGGCGACGGTTGCTGGATCGGCATGCGGGCGATGCTGATGCCGGGAATCTCGATAGGTGAGGGGGCGATCGTCGCCGCCGGCAGCGTGGTGGCCGGCGATGTTGAGCCTTATGCCATCGTCGGCGGTAATCCGGCGAGGTTTATCCGTTGGCGGTTCGCGCCGGAAGTCATCGCGCGGTTGCTTGCCTTGCGCCTCTATGACTTGTCGGAGGCGGACTTTACGGTGATTCAGCCCCTGCTCGCCGATGACGATATCGATGCGTTGGAAAGGGGAATTGCGGCCTTGCGCCGTTAAACGCAACGGGCGGGGATTCCCCGCCCGTTTCACGTTACTCGGCCTTGGCCTCGATCGCCGATTGGCGGCGTTTGCGCATCAGGCGCAGCAGCGGCGGCAGCGCCAGTACCGCGACCGCCAGCACCAGCAGCGTTTGCGCGATGCTGCTGCTCCACAGGATGCCGAACTCGCCGTTGCTGATCGACAGCGCGCGACGCAGATTCTGCTCCAGCATCTCACCCAGCACGAAGCCCAGAATCAGCGGCGACATCGGGAAGTGCATTTTCCGCAGGATGTAGCCGAACACGCCCAACCCGACCATCAGCAGCAGGTCGAAGGTGGTGCTGTGCACCGCATAAACCCCCACCGCCGAAACCGCGGCGATCGCCGGCACCAGGAACCACAGCGGGATGGTCAGCATGCGGGTGAACAGGCCGACCAGCGGCAGGTTCATGATCAGCAAAATGACGTTGGCGATCAGCAGCGCCGCGATCAGCCCCCAGACGATATCCGGCTGTTCGGTGAACATCGCCGGGCCGGGGGTGATGTTGTACAGCGTCAGCGCGCCCATCATCACCGCCGTGGTGCCGGAACCCGGCACCCCCAGCGTCAGCATCGGAATGAACGAACCGCAGGCAGAGGCGTTGTTGGCCGCTTCCGGCGCCGCTACGCCGCGGATGTCGCCCTTGCCGAAGGTGTCGCTGTTGCCGCTGATTTTCTTCTCGGTCATGTAGGTCAGCGCGCTGGCGATAGTGGCGCCGGCGCCCGGCAGAATGCCGACGAAGAAGCCGATCACCGACGAGCGCAGGGTAGGGCCTGCGCACTGCGCCGCCTCTTTGCGGTTGAACAGCAACCGGCCGGTTTTACGCACCAGCTTTTGTCCGGCGCTGGTGCTTTCCAGCATCAGCAGGATTTCGCTGACCGAGAACAGGCCGATCACCACCACGATAAACTGCACGCCGTCGGAGAGGTGCACGCTGTCGAAGGTAAAGCGGTAAACGCCGGTATTGGCGTCGACGCCCACCGTCGCCAGCCCCAGGCCGATCAGCGCCGCCAGCAGCGATTTCAGCGGGTTCTGGCTCATCATGCTGCCGAGGCAGGCGATGGCGAACACCATCAGGGCGAAATACTCCGCAGGGCCGAAGGCCAGCGACCAGCGGGCCAGCAGCGGCGCGAACAGGATGATGCCGCCGATGGCGATCATCGAGCCAACGAACGAGCTGACCGCCGAGATGGACAGCGCCACGCCGGCGCGCCCCTGCTGCGCCATCGGGTAGCCGTCCAGCGCGGTCATGATCGCCGCCGCGTCGCCCGGCACGTTGAGCAGAATCGACGAGATGCGCCCGCCGTATTCGCAGCCGATATACACCGTCGCCAGCAGGATCAGCGCCGATTCGGCCGGCAGCTTGAGGGCAAACGCCAGCGGCAGCAGGATCGCCACGCCGTTGATCGGCCCGAGGCCCGGCAGCAGGCCGACGATGGTGCCGACGAAGCAGCCGATCAGGGCGATAATCAGGTTCTGCGGCACCAGCGCCACTTCGAACCCTTGGGTCAAATACATCCAGGTATCCATCATCGCTCCCGTTAGCTCAGCCAGGCGCCGAGCGGCAGTGTGACATCAAGAAGGCGGTCAAAGGCGTAATACAGCACTGCGCCCATGACGACGCCGGAGATCGCCGCCGCCGGCAGGCTGGCCTGAAACAGCAGGCCGATGCTGAACGTCAGCAGCGCGGTCGCCAGCGGGAAGCCCAGCCATTCAAAGCCCCAGGCATACAGCACCAGGGTGATCACCAGCACCAGCAGCCGCTGCAGCACCTTGTTGTGCGGCCACTCCACCGCCTGCGGGCGGCGCAGCAACAGCAGGGCTGAGCACAGCGCCATCAGGCTGAGGATCGCCAGCGGGAACGGGCGCGGCCCCAGCGGTTCATAGCTGTATTCGCTTTGGATGCCCCAGCCGATGAACAGCCCGCCGATACACAGCAGCAGCCAAAAGCCGGCAAAAATACGATCGCTCATGGTTTTCCCCTGCGGTTATTTGGCCAGGCCGAACACTTTCGCTTGCTCACGGTATTGGGCAACCTGATTCTTCACGTAGGCGTCCAGCTCTTTGCCGGTCATGTTGAATTCGAACAGGCCGCGCAGATCGCGCTGCTGCTTGAATTCGTCGGTCGCCATCATTTTCTGGAAGGTGTCGATCCACCACTGATACTCTTCATCGCTGACTTTCGGCCCGACGTAGAAGCCGCGAATAATCGGCCACACCAGGCTGTATCCCTGTTCTTTGGCGGTCGGAATGTCGGCCAGTTGGCCCGGCAAACGTTGCTCAGCATACACCGCCAGGACGCGGATCTTGTCGCCCTGCAGGTAAGGCACCATCTCGCTCAGATCACCGGAGACCGCCTGGATATGGTTGCCGAGCAGCGCGGTGACCGGCTCGCCGCCGCCTTCGAACGCCACGTAGCGCATCTTGCGCGGATCCACGCCGACTTCGCGCGCCAGCAGCGCGGTTTTCATCCAGTCCTGGCTGCCGATGGAGGCGCCGGCGCCGAATACCACGCTGTTGGGATCTTTTTGGAAGGCGTCCATCAGGTCTTTCAGGGTTTTGTAAGGCGAGTCGGCGCGCACCGCGATCATGCCGTAGTCGGTACCGACCGCCGCCAGCCATTTCACGTCGTCCACGTTGTAGCGGCCGAACTTGCCCTGGGCCAGATTGAGCAGCGAACCGCCGGAGAAGGCCACCACGGTGCCGAACTCCGCCGGGCGCTGCGCGACGATGGCGTTGTAGGCCACCGCGCCGACGCCGCCGGGCATATAGGTGACGCGCATCGGTTTATCGATGGCCTTGGTGTCCTGCAGCGACACCTGAATCAGCTTGCAGGTCAGATCGAAGCCGCCGCCGGGCTTGGCCGGCGCGATGCATTCGGTGCGTTTGGGCGCTTCCACGGCAAAGGCCTGATTGGCTGCCAGCAGCAGGGCGGCGGCGGTAAAGGTACGGGTCATTATTTTTTTCATTGTGACTTGCCCTCGGTATTGTTCTGATTGTGAAATCCCGCCGGGTGCGGTTGCAGGATTGTTAAAACAACAACCTTTCATTTACCTTTCAGTGGCCGGAAAAGTTTCCAGTCTGTGATTAGGGTCTCTTGTCGCCGGCGAATAACGGATGCGCTACCATAGAAAAGCGGGCAAGAACAGGGCGCAAAACCGGGCAAAATCCTGCGTAATATCAGGTTTGCCGTTCTGCTTTCGCGATAAAATCACGATCGGTGAAATGAATAGAGACGCAGTGATATGTTTTCGTTAGGGAAATTGTTTGGTGGCAGGGACAGCGCCAAAGTAGGTGCGATTAAACGGTTGCCTGAGGTTTACGCTGAAATGACGGGAAAAGCCGGGCAGTGCCGTTTAAAGCGACTGCGTGCCGACGTTGGCGTTTTTGAGCTGCATTTTGTCAACGCCGACGGTGAAAAATATGCTTGCCAGATGACCGCCTGCGTGACCGGCATCGATCTGGTGTTTGCCGTCAACAACCGCTCCGTGCTGGTTTCTTCACCGTTTACCGCCGACAAACTGCGCCCGGTGCTGGACATTGCCGTTGCCGATAGCCCCATTCCGCTGATCTGACACCGCCCTGCGATCGCGCCCCATACGCATAATTGTGTGCCAGCTCCCAAAACTGGCGGCGCGGCGCTCTTTTATCCCCTTATTTTCCATGCCATTCTCTGTTATCGGCCTGTTAACAGGTGCCGTGTCGGCGCCAGGTTGTTCAGGTAAATCAATGGAATGGGAACATGCGACTGTTATTGGTTGAAGATCACCCCGAGCTGTCTCACTGGTTGCAAAAGGCGCTGACCGGCGCCGGCTTTGCCGTTGACGTCGCCCCGGACGGCGTGGCGGCGGATCACCTGCTGCTCAACGAACGCTATGCGCTCGCGGTGCTGGATGTGGCGCTGCCGCGTATGAACGGCCTGGATTTGCTGGCGCGCCTGCGCAAGCGCGGGCAGGATCTGCCGGTGCTGCTGCTGACGGCACGCACCGACGTGGCCGACCGGGTGAAAGGCCTGAATCTGGGGGCGGACGATTACCTCACCAAGCCGTTCGAACTGGACGAGCTGGAAGCACGCATCCGGGCGCTGCTGCGCCGCAGCGTCGGCGCCCCGCAGCCGGCGTTGCAATACGGCGCGTTGACCTATCACGACGAAGGCTATTTTCTGCTGGAGGGCAAGCCGCTGGCGCTGACGCCGCGCGAACTGGCGGTGCTGACCGCGCTGATGCACAGGCGC
Source organism: Serratia sp. CY29653 (assembly GCF_052169255.1). Taxonomy (NCBI): domain Bacteria; kingdom Pseudomonadati; phylum Pseudomonadota; class Gammaproteobacteria; order Enterobacterales; family Yersiniaceae; genus Serratia; species Serratia sp. CY29653. Next base: position 154,315 of record NZ_JBJNLC010000001.1, read on the forward strand.
GGCCGTCCGGTGGCCAAGCAACAGCTGTTCGAACAGGTGTTCACGCTGTCCGACGAAGCCAACCCGGAGAGCATCGAGCTTTACGTACACCGCCTGCGGAAAAAGCTGCAGGGCAGCGACGTGGCGATCGTCACGCTGCGCGGCCTGGGCTACAGCCTGGAGCTGTGCAATGCGGTGGTTTAACGCGCCGCGTTCGCTGTTCTATCAACTGCTGCTGTTTTTTGGCCTGCCGTTGCTGGCGTTGGGCGGCATCTCTATCTACACCCACTATTTCAGCGCCATGAGCGCCGCCACCCTGGCTTACGATCGCACGCTGCTGGCGTCGGCGCGCACCGTGGCGGAGCGGCTGGTGGTGCGCGAAGGCAAGCTGGCGGTCGATGTGCCCTATGTGGTGCTCGACAGCTTCGAGCGCAACATGAACGATCAGCTGTATTACGAGGTGATTTCGCCGCAGGGGAAAAGCATTTCGGGCTATGACGATTTGCCGCCTTTGCCGCCCCATATCCCGCGTTCCACGCTCTACCCGGCGCTGGTGCATTTTTACGATGCGGAATACCTCGGCCGGCCGATCCGCGTGGCGGCGCTGTTTCAACCGGTCAACGAGTCGGGGGTGAGCGGCATGGCGACCATTTTGGTGGCGGAAACCCTGGAGTCGCGCCGTTACCTGGCGCGGCAGATGATGATCGCGGCGCTGTTGAGCCAGGGCACGGTGGTGGTGTTGACCCTGATCCTGGCGTTCGCGCTGCTCAAGCGGGTGTTGAAACCGATGCGTAAACTCTCCGGCATCATGCTGCGGCGCGATCCGGGTGAGCTGACGCCCTTGCCGCGGGTGTTGCCGTGGTCGGAGATGCAGCCGCTGCTGGTGGCGTTCAATCGTTACATCGAACGGCTGCGGCTGATGGTGGCGCGTCAGGAACGTTTCAGCGCCGACGCCTCCCACCAGCTGCGCACGCCGCTGGCGGTGTTGAAGACTCAGGTCGGGGTGGCGCTGGCCAGCGATCGGCCGCAGCAGTGGCGTGAAAGCCTGCAGGCGATGAGCGCGACGCTGGATAATACCGTGGCGCTGACCGATCGCCTGCTGCACCTCTCACGCCTGAAGGCCAGCGAGCACCAGGCCGAGCGCCAGCTGCAGCCGGTCAATCTGGCGCAGGTGCTGCGCGACGCCTGCTTTTCCCGCTTGCCGCAGGCGCGCAGCAAACAGATCGATCTGGGTTTCGAAGGCGAGGCGGCGTGTCAGGTGGCGGGGGAGCCGCTGCTGTTGGCCGAACTGTGCGCCAATCTGCTGGACAATGCGCTGAAATACACGCCGCGTCAGGGGATAGTGACCGCCCGCCTCACTCAGGATAAGGCGGCGGGGGAAGGCGTGCTGGAGATTGAAGACAGCGGCCCCGGCATCGCCTTGCAGGATAAGGCGCTGGCGCTGCAGCCGTTTCACCGGCTGGACAACGTGGGCGATCAGCCGGGCGCCGGCCTGGGGCTGGCGCTGGTGAAGGACATCACCGCCTATCACGGCACCCGCCCGGAGTTGCTGAGCTCCGCCGCGCTGGGCGGCCTGTTGGTGCGGGTGCGCTTCAGGCTGCTGCCTTAAGCCTGTTCTTTGCAGGACTCGACGTTGGCCGCCGGGGCTTTGGCTTTACGCGTCAGCGGCGTGCGCAGCCGCTGCGACAGGATAACGCCCAGCAGGGTGATGCCGCCGCCGATCAGGTGGTAACCGTGCAGCTGCTCATGCAGGAACAGCACGGCGATAGCGGCGGTAAACACCGGCGCCAGGTTCATGAAGATCGAGGCGGTGTTGGCGCCCAGGCGCATCACGCCCTGGATCCACAGGAACGGGGCGATGATCGAAGCCGGAATGCCGGCGAACAGCACCAGCGGCAGGTTATGGCCGTTCAAGCCGACATCCTGCGCCATCAGGAAATTAGGCAGCAGCAGCAGCACGCCGAACAGGATCTGCACGTACAGCGATTGCCAGTTCGGCAGCGCGATGGCCCAGCGTTTGGTCAACACGCCATACAGCGCGTAAGAGGCGGTGGCGAGCAGCATCATCAATTCCCCCTTGCCGATACCGTGCTGCAGCAGCACGCCGGGCTGGCCGCCGCTGACCAGCCAGATCAAACCACCGAAGGAGAGTATGCTGCCGAGCAGTACGCCGACGGTCGGCGCAATGCGCAGCAGCACGATACTGATCAGGATGGTCAGCAGCGGGATCAGCGACACGATGATGCCCATAAACAGCGCGCTGACGCTGTGCGCCGCGTAATAGGCCAGGCTTTGATACAGCACCATGCCCAGCAGGCCGAGGATCATCAGCTTCCACCAGTTGGCGCGCACCTGCGCCCAGTTGCGCAGCACGCCCGGCAGCACGAACGGCGTCAGGGCAATCAGCGCCAGCAGCCAACGGTAGAGCGAAATGGCCGCCGGATCGATGGCGGTGGCGGAGAGTTTGCTGACGACGGCGTTAATCGACCAAATCAGCACGGCCAACAGCGGGAAGAGCATATTCATGATAATTATTCTCAATAACGTCCAACATGCTGGCTAGTCTACGCGTGTCCGGTTTATCATATATAGCGATATCCAGACAAAAATTGGCGTAAACAAGACAAATCACGGGACGAAACCATGCCAGAAATCCGCCATTTCCCCGAGTCGCTGATCCCGGCTCCCAACCCGGTGCAGTTCCGCTGCGAGGAGTTCAATGCGCGCACCGAATTCCAGCCGCACAGCCACACCTGGGGCCAGTTGATGTGGGTTAAAGCCGGGGTGATGGTGCTGCGCATCGGCGGGCAGCGCTTTCTGGCGCCGCCGGAGTTCGTGCTGTGGGCGCCGGCGGGCATCGAACACTCCTGTTACAACCAACGGCTGGCGCAGTGCCGCATGGTGGACATCACGCCGGCACTGTGCGCCGGCATGCCCGCCGATCCCTGCCTGGTGAGCGTGACGCCAATCTTCCGCGCCATCGCCGAGGATTTCTATGCGCGCAAACAGTACATTCCGCAGGCGGAGGAGGATTTGCGCCTGTGCCAGGTGCTGATCGACCAGCTGCGTCTGTCGCCGCGCCAGCAAACCTATCTGCCGTCGTCGGACGACAAGTTTTTGGCGCCGGTGCTGGAAGCGTTGGAACATTGCCCGGCGGACAACACCTCGCTGGCGGCGTGGGCGGCTCGGGTCTACACCACCGAGCGTACGCTGTCGCGCCGCTGCCAGCAGGATCTGGGCATGTCGTTCAGCGAATGGCGCCAGCGTCTGCGTTTCCTGCACGCCGTGTCGCTGCTCGAGCAGGGCAAGACGGTGCAGGACGTGGCGCTGGACGTCGGCTACAGCTCCGCGTCGGCCTTTATCGTCATGTTCCAGCAGATCGCCGGCACCACCCCTGAGCGCTTTCGCCGTGCATGATTCAGTGGCACACTATTTCGCAGACAAATAGCCGTAAACCGTCGGAGAACGCAGTGAAAATTCTGGTTGATGAAAATATGCCGTACGCGGCCGAGCTGTTCAGCCGCCTGGGCGACGTGCAGGCGGTGCCGGGCCGCCCGATCCCGCGCGAGGCGCTGGCGGATGCCGATGCGCTGATGGTGCGTTCGGTCACCAAGGTCAATGAAGCCTTGTTGGCCGGCAGCCGCATCGGCTTTGTCGGCACCGCCACCGCCGGCACCGATCACGTCGATGACGCCTGGCTGCAACGGCAGGGCATCGGCTTTTCCGCCGCGCCGGGCTGCAACGCCATCGCGGTGGTTGAGTATGTGTTCTCAGCCTTGATGCTGCTGGCCGAGCGCGACGGCTTCCACCTGCGGGATAAAACCGTCGGCATCGTCGGCGTGGGCAACGTCGGTTCGCGCCTGGACGCGCGCCTCAAGGCGCTGGGCGTGCGCACGCTGCTGTGCGATCCGCCGCGCGCCGATCGCGGCGACGCCGGGGAATTCTGGCCGTTGGAGAAGCTGGTGGCCGAGGCCGACGTGCTGACCTTCCATACGCCGCTGAATAAATCCGGCCCATACCATTCGCTGCATCTGGCGGACGCCGAGCTGTTGGCGGCGCTGCCTGACAACCGCATTCTGATCAACGCCTGCCGCGGGCCGGTGGTGGACAACGCCGCGCTGCTGCAGGCGCTGGAAAAAGGCAAAAAGCTGAGCACGGTGCTGGACGTGTGGGAACCGGAGCCGGATCTCTCCTTGCCGCTGCTGGCGCGGGTGGATATCGGCACTGCGCACATCGCCGGGTATACGCTGGAAGGCAAGGCGCGCGGCACCACCCAGGTGTTCGAGGCGTTCAGCCGCCATTTGGGGCAGCCGCAGCAGGTGGCGTTGGCCTCGCTGCTGCCGGTGCCGGAGTTCAGCCAGATCCGCCTCAACGGGCCGCTGGATGAAGCGCGGTTAAAACGATTGATGCACTTGGTGTATGATGTGCGCCGCGATGATGCGCCGCTGCGCAAAGTCGCCGGGCAACCGGGCGAATTCGATCGCCTGCGCAAGCACTACCAGGAGCGCCGCGAGTGGTCTTCGCTGGCCGTGCAATGCGATGACAGCGCCAGCGCCGAGCTGCTCGGCAAGCTGGGCTTCAGCGTGGCATAGCGCGTAAGGTTGTCTTAAGCCAACGCCGCTACAGTGAGCGGCAAAGATTATCGGGCGGTGGCTGCACTGCCCGTCTGCTTTTATGAATGAAATACTCTGGAGAAAACCCGATGTCTGACGGCTGGAATATCGCGCTGCTCGGCGCCACTGGCGCGGTAGGTGAAGCGTTGCTGGAATTGTTGCAGGATCGCCAGTTCCCGGTGGGTGAGCTCTATCCTCTGGCAAGCGAACGCAGCGCGGGCGCCAATGTGCGCTTTAACGGCAAGTCTCTTTTGGTGCAAAACGCCGAAGAGTTCGACTGGTCGCAGGCGCAGCTGGCCTTCTTCGTCGCCGGCAGCGACGCTTCCGCGCGCTATGCCGAAGAAGCCGGCAACATGGGCTGCCTGGTGATCGACACCAGCGGCCTGTTCGCCATGGAGCCGGATGTGCCGCTGGTGGTGCCGGGCGTTAACCCGCAGGTGCTGGCGGATTACCGCAACCGCAATATTGTGGCGGTGGCCGACAGCATGGTCAGCCAGCTGCTGACGGCGATCAAGCCGCTGACCGAACAGGCGGGGCTGTCGCGTTTGCACGTCACCACGCTGATGTCGGTATCGTCGCGCGGCAAGGCGGCGGTGGACGACTTGGCCGGCCAGAGCGCACGCCTGCTGAACGGCATCCCGGCGGAGGAAGGCGTTTTCGGCAAGCAGCTGGCGTTCAACCTGTTGCCGCTGATTGCCGACGAGCAGGGCAGCGTGCGCGAAGAACGCCTGATCGTCGATCAGGTGCGCAAGGTGCTGCAGGATGAAGGGCTGCCGATTTCGGTGAGCTGTGTTCAGTCGCCGGTGTTTTACGGCCACGCGCAGGTGGTGCACCTGGAAGCGCTGCGCCCGCTGTCCGCCGAAGAGGCGCGCAGCGAGCTGGAAGAGGTCGAGGACATTCAGCTGAGCGAAGAGGACGATTACCCGACTCAGGTCACCGACGCCTCCGGCAGCGATGCGCTCAGCATCGGTTGTCTGCGTAACGATTACGGCATCCCCGAACTGCTGCAGTTCTGGACGGTGGCGGACAATGTGCGCTTCGGCGGCGCGTTGATGGCTGTCGAAACCGCCGAGCGTCTGGTGCAGGAGCAGATGTACTGATGTCTGAGGTGGTCTCGCCCGCTCAGCCGACGCTGAAGATCGCGCTGGGCATCGAATATGACGGCAGCCGGTACTACGGCTGGCAGCGGCAGCAAGAAGTGGCCAGCGTGCAGCAACGCCTGGAGCAGGCGTTGAGCAAGGTGGCGGATGCGCCGATTACCGTGCTGTGCGCCGGGCGCACCGACGCCGGCGTCCACGCCACCGGGCAGGTGGTGCATTTCGACACCACCGCGCGCCGCAAGGACGCCGCCTGGACGATGGGGGTGAACACCCATCTGCCGCCGGACATCGCGGTGCGCTGGGTGAGCCCCGTCGCCGACGATTTCCATGCGCGCTTCAGCGCCACCGCGCGCCGCTACCGCTATATTATTTTCAACCATCGCTACCGGCCGGCGGTGCTGCAACAGGGAGTGACGCATTTTTATCACCCGCTGGACGCCGATCGCATGCATCGGGCGGCACAGGCGCTGCTGGGCGAGAACGACTTCACTTCGTTTCGCGCGGTGCAGTGCCAGTCGCGCACCCCGTGGCGCTGCGTAAAACACGTTAAGGTTACGCGCTACGGCGAATATATTGTGGTAGATATCAAGGCGAATGCCTTTGTGCATCACATGGTTCGCAACATCGTCGGCAGCCTGATGGAGATCGGCTGCGGCAATCAGGATGAGAACTGGATGGCCGAGCTGCTGGCGCTGAAGGATCGCAATCTGGCGGCGGCGACGGCGCGAGCCGAGGGGCTGTATCTGGTTGCCGTGGATTATCCTGACCACTTTGGTCTACCGCGGCCGCCGATGGGGCCGCTGTTTTTGCCCGACGATTAAACGCCGGCACGCCTGAACGCGTCGCTCCCTTGTGCTTCTGCCGGGTGATTGAAACACCCGGTATCAATGAGAGAATTTATGGACATCATCAAGTTTATTATTGATTTCATTCTGCATATTGATGTGCACCTGGCCGAACTGGTCGCACAATACGGCATGTGGGTCTACGCTATTCTGTTCCTGATCCTGTTTTGCGAAACCGGTCTGGTGGTGACGCCGTTCCTGCCGGGGGATTCTTTGCTGTTTGTCGCCGGCGCGCTGGCGGCGTTGCCGACCAACGATCTGAACGTGCACACCATGGTGGCGTTGATGGTGGTGGCGGCGATCCTCGGCGATGCGGTGAACTACACTATCGGGCGGTTGTTCGGCGAGAAGCTGTTCAGCAACCCGAATTCGAAAATTTTCCGCCGCAGCTACCTGGACAAGACGCACCAGTTCTATGAGAAGCACGGTGGAAAAACGATTATTCTGGCGCGATTTGTGCCGATCGTGCGTACTTTTGCGCCGTTCGTCGCCGGTATGGGGCATATGTCCTATCGCCACTTCGCCGCCTACAACGTGATTGGCGCACTGGTTTGGGTGCTGCTCTTCACTTATGCTGGCTACCTGTTCGGCGATCTGCCGGTGGTGCAGGAGAACCTGAAACTGTTGATCGTCGGGATCATCATCGTTTCGATTCTGCCGGGCGTGATTGAAATTTGGCGCCACAAGCGCGCGGCCGCCCGCCAGCAAAAACAGTAAAAACATCGCTTAACCTGTCGGTTCGACCAGTTTTTTGTCCACAGCGTCGGGCCGATATGGTTTAATGAGCGACATTATGGTCTGTTCCTGCGAACAACCCTGAAGCCGATGCCTCAGTCGCCGCGCTTGCCGCGCCGCGAACGGGCATTTTTTCATTGGGGTGTTTTCAGGGGGATTGTTAAAGCATGAACAGCGGACTGGCGTGTGCCAGGTTCAAACAGAAAGGTCATCGATGAGCTGGATTGAACGAATTCTTAACAAGAGCAATATCACACAAACCCGTAAGGCGAGCATTCCTGAAGGGGTCTGGACCAAATGCGACAGCTGCGGCCAGGTCCTCTACCGCGCCGAGCTGGAGCGTAATCTGGAAGTGTGTCCGAAGTGCGACCACCACATGCGTATGGGCGCGCGCGCGCGTCTGCATACCCTGCTGGACGAAGGCAGCGAAGTGGAGCTGGGCAGCGATCTGGAGCCGAAGGACGTTCTGAAATTCAAGGATTCCAAGCGCTATAAAGATCGTCTGGTTGCCGCACAGAAAGCGACCGGCGAGAAAGACGCGCTGGTGGTGATGAAGGGCACGCTGTACGGCATGCCGATCGTCGCTGCGTCCTTCGAGTTCGCCTTCATCGGCGGCTCGATGTCTTCCGTGGTCGGCGCGCGTTTCGTGCGTGCGGTTGAGCAGGCGCTGGAGGACAACTGTCCGCTGGTGTGCTTCTCCGCCAGCGGCGGCGCGCGCATGCAGGAAGCGCTGATGTCGCTGATGCAGATGGCGAAAACCAGCGCGGCGTTGGCCAAGATGCAGGAGCGCGGCTTGCCTTACATCTCCGTGCTGACCGACCCGACCATGGGCGGCGTTTCCGCCAGCCTGGCGATGCTGGGCGACATCAACATCGCCGAGCCGAAAGCGCTGATCGGCTTTGCCGGCCCGCGCGTCATCGAGCAGACCGTGCGCGAGAAACTGCCACCGGGCTTCCAGCGCAGCGAGTTCCTGATCGAAAAAGGCGCGATCGACATGATCGTTCGCCGTCCGGAAATGCGCCAAACGTTGGCGAGCATTCTGTCCAAGCTGACCAACCAGCCGCAGCCGCATTTCGATGAGGCCGCGCCGGTCATTGAGCCGGAGCCGCAGGCCGACGCCTGAGGCAAAGACAGATCCCGCCCGGGTTCAGCCGCCACTTTGTGGCTAAGTGACGGCTGATGCCCGTTCCCTGCCGGCCGTGGCCTATCTCGCTGCGGTTTGCAGGCTGGCGGCAGTCACGAAGCGCATCGCCTTTACCGCGGTGAGGGTGGTGCCCTGATGGATTAATGAACCCAAGTTCAGTGATGGGACTCATGCAAAACCACCAAATTCCCCAAGCCACGTCGCCATTGAGCTCGTGGCTTTATTATCTGGAACGTCTGCACAGCCAGGCGATCGAACTCGGCCTTGAGCGCGTACAGCGCGTCGCGGCGCATCTGGATTTACTGACCCCCGCCCCCACGGTGTTCACCGTTGCCGGCACCAACGGCAAAGGCACCACCTGTCGCACCCTCGAAGCCATTCTGCTGGCCGCCGGCCTGCGCGTCGGCGTCTACAGTTCGCCGCATCTGGTGCGCTATACCGAACGCGTGCGCATTCAGGGGGAAGAGCTGAGCGAAGCGGAGCACAGCCGCTCGTTCGCCGCCATTGAGGCCGGCCGCGGCGAAACGTCGCTGACCTATTTCGAATTCGGCACCCTGTCGGCGCTGCAGCTGTTCAAACAGGCGCGGCTCGACGTGGTGATCCTGGAAGTGGGCCTGGGCGGGCGTCTCGACGCCACCAACATCGTCGATCCGAGCGTGGCGGTGATTACCAGCATCGCGCTCGATCACACCGACTGGCTGGGCAACGATCGCGAAAGCATCGGCCGCGAGAAGGCCGGCATTTTCCGCAGCGGCAAGCCGGCGGTGGTGGGCGAACCCGACATGCCGGACAGCATTCGTCAGGTTGCCGAAACGCTGGGCGCGCCGCTGTATCGCCGCGGCGAAGCCTGGAGCTTCAGCGAGCAGGGCGATCGCTGGCAGTGGCAGGGCGGCGACACGCTGCTGACCGATCTGCCGACGCCGAACGTGCCGCTGGCCAACGCCGCTACCGCGCTGGCGGCGCTGAACTGCTCCCCGCTGGAAATCGACGAACGCGCGATCTTCACCGGGCTGCAGCAGGCGACGCTGCCGGGGCGTTTCCAGATCGTGCGGCGGGAGCCGACGCTGATCCTCGACGTGGCGCACAACCCGCACGCCGCCGGCTATCTGGCCGGGCGTCTGGCCAAACTGCCGCGCGAAGGCGGCAAGGTGCGCGCGGTGGTGGGCATGCTGTCGGACAAGGATATCGCCGGCACGCTGGCCTGCCTGAGCGAGCAGGTGGATGAATGGTACTGCGCGCCGCTCGACGGGCCGCGCGGCGCCAGCGTCGAACAGCTGGCGCAACATCTGAAGGAACCGCGCCGCTTTAATGATGTCGAAACTGCCTGGCGGCAGGCTATGCAGGATGCTGATAAACAGGATATTGTGATCGTCTGTGGATCGTTCCACACCGTGGCGCAGGTGATGGCGGCGTTAGACGAGATGCGGGGAGTGTGAGTGGCGAGTAAATTTCAGAACCGACTGGTCGGAACCGTGATTCTGGTGGCGCTGGGGGTGATCATCCTGCCAGGGCTGCTGGACGGCAAAAAGAAGCATTACGAGGATGAATTCGCGGCCATTCCGTTGGTGCCGAAACCGGGCGACGTCGAGGAGAACGACGTGCTGCCGCCGGTGACGCAACCGCTGCCGGCGCAGCCGCCGGAAGGGGCGGGCGCGCTGGTCGAGCAGCAGGCGGCCAATGAAGCGGCGGCGCAACAGGCGGTGCGGCAGAGCGCTCAGCAGCCGACGCAGGTGGCGCCGCCGCCGGTCGAGACGCGTCCTCAGCCGGTGCCGCAGCCCAAGCCGAAACCGGTGGAAACCAAACCGGTGGAAGTGAAACCGAAACCGGCACCGCAACCGAAGCCGGTGGAAGTGAAGCCGGTGCCGAAGCCGGAGCCGAAACCTGAGCCGGCGCCGCAGCCGAAACCGGCGGAAGAAAAAGCGCCGGCCGGGCAAGCCTACGTCGTGCAGCTCGGGGCGCTGAAGAACGCCGCCAAGGCGAACGAGATTGTCGCCTCGCTGCGCCTCTCGGGCTATCGCGCCTTCACCGTGCCATCAACGCCGGTGCAGGGGCAGATCACCCGCATCTACGTCGGCCCGGACGCCTCCAGGCAGAAGCTGCAGGCGGCGCTGCCGTCGCTGAACTCGATCAGCGGGCTGAGCGGGCAGGTGAAGCCGTACGGCCGTTAAACCCCGCAGGGGCGCAGCACGATGCGCCCCTGAATGAAGGAGTGGTGGAGAGAAAGCGAGAAAAACCGCGCCTTTTACAGGCGAAATCACCTATGTAGGCGCGGCAATTGAGAATTTTTTGATCGCCGCTTTTTATTTGTAACGTGGTAGGAAATCCCCTACGCAAACGTTTTCTTTTTCTGTTAGAATTCGCCGCGAATTGGATGCAGGGGCGATTCATCATTGGAATAGTTCATGGTCTGGATTGATTACGTCATTATAGCGGTAATTGGATTTTCGGCTCTGGTGAGCCTGATCCGAGGGTTTGTTCGCGAAGCATTGTCACTTGTGACATGGGGATGTGCGTTTTTTGTTGCCAGCCATTTCTACTCTTACCTTGCGGTCTATTTCACTCGTTTTGAAGATGAACTGGTGCGAAACGGCATCGCGATCGCGATTTTGTTCATCGCGACCTTGATCGTAGGGGCTATTGTTAACTATGTGATTAGCTCACTGGTAGAGAAAACCGGGTTGTCGGGCACCGATCGGGTGCTGGGCATCTGCTTCGGCGCGCTGCGCGGAGTATTGATCGTCGCGGCGATCCTGTTCTTCCTGGATACCTTTACCGGCTTTTCACAGAGTGCCGACTGGAAACAGTCGCAGCTCATTCCCCAGTTCAGTTACGTCATCAGGTGGTTCTTTGACTACCTGCAGAGCACGTCGAGTTTCTTGCCGACCCAATTGCCGGGGCGGTAGCGCTGATGAGGAAAAGACAACATGTGCGGTATTGTCGGTATCGCCGGTTTCATGCCGGTAAACCAGTCGATTTATGATGCGCTGACGGTGCTTCAGCACCGTGGCCAGGATGCCGCAGGCATCGTCACCATTGACGCCCACAACGGGTTCCGTTTGCGTAAAGCCAACGGCCTGGTGAAGGATGTGTTTGAGGCGCGCCATATGCAACGCTTGCAGGGCAACATGGGCATTGGCCATGTGCGTTACCCGACGGCCGGCAGCTCGAGCGCCTCTGAGGCCCAGCCTTTCTACGTCAACTCGCCATTCGGCATTACGCTGGCCCACAATGGCAACCTGACCAACGCCCATGAGCTGCGCCAAAAGCTGTTCGAAAGCGGCCGCCGCCATGTCAACACCACCTCCGACTCGGAAATCCTGCTGAACGTGCTGGCCAGCGAGCTGGACCGTTTCCCGCACTACCCGCTGGAGGCCGACAACATCTTTACCGCGGTCGCCGCCATGCATCAGCAACTGCGCGGCGCTTACGCCTGCGTGGCGATGATCATCGGCCACGGTCTGCTGGCGTTCCGCGATCCGAACGGCATTCGCCCGTTGGTGATCGGCAAGCGCACGCTGGAGGATGGCCGCAGCGAGTACATGGTGGCTTCCGAAAGCGTGGCGCTGGATACCCTGGGCTTTGAGTTCCTGCGCGACGTGGCGCCGGGCGAAGCGGTGTATATCACCACCAAGGGCCAGCTGTTCACCCGCCAGTGCGCAGAGAATCCGAAAACCAACCCGTGCCTGTTCGAATACGTTTATTTCGCGCGCCCGGACTCCTTTATGGACAAGATCTCGGTCTACAGCGCCCGCGTGCGCATGGGCCAGAAGCTGGGCGAGAAGATTGCCCGCGAGTGGGAAGATCTGGATATCGACGTGGTGATCCCGATTCCGGAAACCTCCTGCGACATCGCGCTGGAGATCGCGCGCATTCTCGAGAAGCCCTACCGCCAGGGCTTTGTGAAGAACCGCTACGTCGGCCGCACCTTCATCATGCCGGGCCAGCAGGCGCGTCGTCAGTCGGTGCGCCGCAAGCTGAACGCCAACCGCGCCGAGTTCCGCGACAAGAACGTGCTGCTGGTGGATGACTCCATCGTGCGCGGCACCACGTCGGAACAGATCGTCGAGATGGCTCGCGAAGCGGGCGCCAAGCGGGTGTACCTGGCTTCCGCCGCGCCGGAAGTGCGTTTCCCGAACGTTTACGGCATCGACATGCCGAGCGCCAACGAACTGATCGCCCACGGGCGAGAAGTGGATGAAATCCGCCAGATTATCGGCGCCGATGGGCTGATCTTCCAGGATCTGGACGATCTGATCGAAGCGGTGCGCGAAGAGAACCCGGACATCACCCAGTTCGAATGCTCGGTGTTCAACGGCATCTACGTGACCAAAGACGTCGATCAAAGCTATCTGGAATACCTGGAGTCGCTGCGCAACGACGACGCCAAGGCGCTGCGGGTGCAAACCGAAGCGGAAAATCTGGAACTGCATAACGAAGGCTAACCGCCTGCGTTGATCCATCAGGGTGCATCGCCGCGTCTGCGGCGGTGCGCCTTGCTCCTGTGACTTGCTTATCCCTCGCCATTGCGGCAAAGTCTGCCTGATCTTACTTTTTACGGCAGAGGCCATTTTCCATGAAACGACTCATCATCGGCATTTCCGGCGCCAGCGGCGCCATCTACGGCGTGCGCCTGTTACAGGTTCTGCGCGACGTCGCAGAGGTGGAAACCCATCTGGTGATGAGCAACGCGGCAAGACAGACGCTGGCGCTGGAAACGCCGTACAGCCTGCGGGAAGTGCAGGCGCTGGCCGACGTGGTGCACGATGCGCGCGACATCGCCGCCGGCATCTCCTCCGGCTCCTTCAAAACCCTGGGCATGGCGATCCTGCCATGCTCAGTCAAAACGCTGTCCGGCATCGTCAACAGTTACAGCGACGGGCTGCTGACTCGCGCCGCCGACGTGGTGCTCAAAGAGCGCCGCCGTTTGGTGCTGTGCGTGCGGGAAACGCCGCTGCATTTGGGTCACCTGCGGTTGATGACCCAGGCGGCGGAGATGGGGGCGGTGATCATGCCGCCGGTGCCGGCGTTTTACCACCAGCCGAAAAGCGTGGAAGACATCATCGATCAGACCGTCAATCGGGTGATCGATCAGTTTGATATCGAACTGCCGGCCGATCTGTTCACCCGTTGGCAGGGCGTTAGTTAACATTTTCATCCCCAAATTGGTACATTTGTGCAACACCGCACTGAATTAGGGCGGCGCATGCACCATAATGATCCTACTTCATCACGTTCACTGTTTCATGGCGCCGCCTTGTCGCGGCTGCCAGTGGCGCGGCCCCGAGCGGCCGATTTAATTTTGCGGTTATCGTCCCAGGAAACAGTATTGTGAAGGCCGGAGCCGTTCCCTCCGCCCGTAGCACCTAATGTGGCACGATTACTGCAAATTGATTTGGTGGGGAAAAGTAATGCCCGTAGTGGCATCAAAAAAATCAATTTGAGGGTAATTTATGAAAAAGCTGGTTAAGGTTCTTCCTTTAGTCTTGGCTTTGGCGGCCGCAAACAGCGCATTCGCCGCTATCCCATCGACATTGAAGATCGGCACCGATCCGACTTATGCGCCGTTTGAATCCAAAAACGCCAAAGGCGAGCTGGTCGGCTTCGATATCGATTTGGCCAAAGAGCTGTGCAAACGCATAAATACCCAATGCACCTTCGTGGAGAGCGACTTTGACGCGCTGATCCCATCCCTCAAGGCGAAGAAAATCGACGCCATCATCTCTTCGCTGTCCATCACTGAAAAACGCCAGCAGGAAATCGCCTTTACCGACAAGCTTTATGCCGCCAACGCGCGTCTGATCGCGCCGAAGGGCTCCAAGCTGTTGCCTACCGTGGACGCCCTGAAAGGCAAGAGCGTGGGCGTGCTGCAGGGCACTACCCAGGAAGCCTACGCCAACGCCATGTGGCAGCCGAAGGGCGTCACGGTGGTGCCTTACCAGAACCAGGATCTGGTCTACGCCGATCTGGCGTCCGGGCGCATCGACGCCGCCTTCCAGGATGAAGTGGCGGGCAGCGACGGCTTCCTGAAACAGCCGCCGGGCAAAGACTATGCGTTCGCCGGCGAATCGGTGAAGGATGACAAATTCTTCGGCGTCGGCACCGGCATGGGGCTGCGCAAAGCCGATACCGAGCTGAAAGCCGCGCTGGATAAAGCCTTCGCCGAAATGCGCAAAGACGGCACCTACGATAAATACGCGAAAAAGTACTTCGACTTTGACGTCTACGGCGGGTAATCCGCTAACCGTTCCATGCTGTGACTGCGGGGCCGGTGCGCCGGCCCCGATGGTTCGGATCCTAGACCACAGGGTGAAGTAGATGCTGCAAGGCTATTCCCAACTGATTTTCGAGGGGGCTCTGGTGACGCTGGAGTTGGCCCTCAGTTCCGTATTGTTGGCGGTGGTGATCGGGTTGATCGGCGCCGGCGGCAAACTCTCCCACAACCCCCTTATTTCCGGCCTGTTCGGCGCTTACACCACGCTGATCCGCGGCGTGCCCGATCTGGTGCTGATGCTGCTGATCTTTTACGGTCTGCAAATCGCGCTGAACAATATCACTACGCTGCTGGGCTTCTCGCAGATCGATATCGATCCGCTCGGCGCCGGCATCATTACCCTCGGTTTTATCTACGGTGCTTATTTTACCGAGACCTTCCGCGGCGCTTATCTGGCGGTGCCGAAAGGGCAGATCGAAGCGGCGACGGCCTACGGCTTCAGCGGCGCGCAGATCTTCCGGCGCATTCTGTTCCCGGCGATGATGCGTTTCGCCTTGCCGGGCATCGGCAACAACTGGCAGGTGATCCTGAAGGCGACGGCGCTGGTGTCGATCCTCGGCCTGAACGACGTGGTGAAAGCCACGCAGCTGGCGGGGAAAGGCACCTATCAGCCGTTCTTCTTCGCCATCGTGGCCGGCGTGGTGTACCTGATCTTCACGACCGTTTCCAACGGCGTGCTGCTGTGGCTTGAACGGCGTTACTCACTGGGCGTCAAGAGGGCCGAGCTATGATCGAGATTTTGCAACAGTATTGGCAGTCGCTGCTGTGGAGCGACGGCTACCGTTTCACCGGCGTGGCGGTAACGCTGTGGCTGCTGATCGCTTCGGTGGTGATGGGCGGGCTGCTGGCGATCCCGATGGCGGTGGCGCGCGTCTCTTCCATCCGCTGGGTGCGTTTCCCGGTGTGGCTCTATACCTACGTGTTTCGCGGCACGCCGCTGTACGTGCAGCTGCTGGTGTTCTACTCCGGCATGTACAGCCTCGAGATCGTGCGCGGCAGCGAGTTTCTCAATGCGTTTTTCCGCAGCGGGCTCAACTGCACCATCCTGGCGCTGACGCTCAACACCTGCGCCTATACCACCGAGATCTTCGCCGGGGCCATCCGCTCGGTGCCGCACGGTGAAATCGAGGCCGCCAACGCCTACGGTTTCTCGCGCTTCAAGATGTATCGCTGCATCATTTTGCCTTCGGCGCTGCGCACCGCGCTGCCGGCCTACAGCAACGAAGTGATCCTGATGCTGCACTCCACCGCGCTGGCGTTTACCGCCACCGTGCCGGATCTGCTGAAGATTGCGCGCGACATCAACGCCGCGACCTATCAGCCGTTTTACGCTTTCGGCATCGCGGCGGTGCTGTACCTGATCATCTCCTACGTGTTAATCAGCCTGTTCCGCAAGGCTGAAAAACGCTGGATGGCACACGTTAGTCACTGATAAATGACGGGAAGAAAAACCATGTCTGAGAATAAATTAGCCGTCACGGAACTGCACAAACGCTATGGCGACCACGAAGTGCTGAAGGGCGTCTCGCTGGCGGCCAACGCCGGGGATGTGATCAGCATCATCGGCTCCTCCGGCTCCGGCAAAAGCACCTTTCTGCGCTGCATCAACTTCCTCGAGAAGCCGAGCGAGGGCTCGATCAGCCTGAACAACGAAGACATCCGCATGGTGCGCGACAAAGACGGCCAGCTGAAGGTGTTCGACAAGAAGCAACTGCAGCTGCTGCGCACTCGCCTGACCATGGTGTTCCAGCATTTCAACCTGTGGAGCCACATGACGGTGCTGGAGAACGTGATGGAGGCGCCGGTGCAGGTGCTGGGGCTGAGCAAGGCCGACGCGCACGAGCGCGCGGTGCGTTATCTGGATAAGGTGGGCATCGATGAGCGGGCGCGCGGCAAATACCCGGTGCACCTGTCGGGCGGCCAGCAGCAGCGCGTTTCTATCGCCCGCGCGTTGGCGATGGAGCCGGAAGTGCTGCTGTTCGACGAACCGACGTCGGCGCTGGATCCCGAGCTGGTGGGCGAGGTGCTGCGCATCATGCAGAAGCTGGCGGAGGAGGGGAAAACCATGGTGGTGGTGACGCACGAAATGGAGTTTGCGCGCCACGTTTCCAACCACGTGATCTTCCTGCATAAAGGGTTGATTGAAGAACAGGGGCCGCCGGCCGAGCTGTTCGGCAACCCCAAAAGCCCGCGCCTGCAGCAGTTCCTGTCCGGCGCGTTGAAGTAACGTCAGATCAGCGGGCTTCGGCCCGCTGATTAATCACGTCATCCAGCGCCTGCTCCAGCTCCAGATAGCGGAAGTGGAAGCCGGCCTCCTCCAGCCGCTTCGGCACCGCCCGCTGGCCGCCGAGCACCAGCACCGCCGCTTCCCCCATCAACAAACGCATGACGAACGCCGGCACCCGCAGAAACGCCGGGCGATCGAGCACGTTGGCCAATTGGGCGGCGAACTGCTCGTTATGCACCGGGTAGGGGGCAACCATGTTGAACGGGCCGGTGAGCGTGGCGTGATCCAGCAGATAAATAATGCCGTTGACCATGTCGTCGAGATGGATCCACGGCAGGTATTGGCGGCCGTCGCCGATCGGGCCGCCCAGCCCGAAGCGGAACGGCGGCAGCATTTTGGCCAGCGCGCCGCCCTGCGGCGCTAGCACCACGCCGGTGCGCAGCAGGCAGACGCGGGTGGCGTCGCTCTGCGCCTGCAGCGCCAGCGCTTCCCAGCGTTGGCACAGCTGGTGGGTGAATTCGTCGTGCGGCGGCTCCTCTTCGGTGACCACCGCCTGCCCCTGATCGCCGTAGTAGCCGACGGCGGAACCGGAAATCAGCACGCCGGGCGGCGTGCTGCCGGCCTTGATCAGCTGCGCCAAGCGTTCGGTCAGATCCCAGCGGCTATGACACAGCCGCTGCTTCTGCTGTGCGCTCCAGCGCTTGTCGGCGATAGGTTCGCCGGCCAGATTGATCACCGCATCGAAGTCATCCAGCGACTGCCGGTCGTCCAGCGTGCGCCAATAGCTCGGCTGGTCGCCGAGCCGGGCCCGAGCCCGCCGTTCGTCTCGCGTCAGTACCGTAATATGGTGAGAAAGCGCCAGCAGCCTGGCCGTCAGGCTGCTGCCGATCAATCCCGTTGCGCCGGTGATCAGGATCCGCATGGTCGACCTCCCTGAGTTAGTCCCTGCGATAGCTCATGGTCATGGAGACAGAATCGGCGTAGCGCAGAGCCAGAAGTTTATCTATCTCCACTTCAGCATAGGTCACCCAGGCGTGTTCTTTTACGATATCGAGCACATCCTGCGTTAATTTTTCCAGCAACGCGAAACGGTTATCTTCCACATGGCGGATGATCGCTTTGGTGATGGTGCGGTAGTTGAGCGCATCGGCGATGTCTTCGCTGTTGCGCGCCTTGTCCGCCGGGTAGTGGATCACCACGTTGATCAGGATGTCCTGTCGGTTGTTGATTTCCTCTTCCTTGATACCGATGAACGTGCGCAGCCGCAGATTTTTAATGCGAATAACGGCGTCGGGTTGACTGAAAGACATCAGAGATTCTCCATAGGTCTGATTATTGGCGTTCAGAATACACGGAAAGTAGGGAAATGATAACGCAGGGACGATGTGACTCCCCGGTCAAAGGGGAGTCGGGGAGGCACTTAGCCTTGTTCGGCCAGTTTGTAGGCGCGCTCGGTCGCCGGGCGGTTGCTGATGCGTTCGAACCAGTTGCGCACCGCCGGGTAATCCGCCAGATCGATGCGCTGGCGCGGATGCGACACCACCCACGGGTAGGTGGCGATATCGGCGATGCTGTAGTTGTCGCCGCCGAGGTACGGGTGTTTTTGCAGTTCGGCTTCCAGCACGCCATACAGCCGCTTGGTCTCCAGATGATAACGCTCGATGGCGTAGGGCACCGGCTGCGGCGCGTAGTGGTTGAAGTGGTGATTCTGCCCGAGCATCGGCCCGAACCCGGCCACCTGCCAGAACAGCCACTGCAGGGTGGCGGCGCGTTCGCGCAGGCCCTTGCTCAGCAGTTTGCCGGTCTTCTCCGCCAGATACAGCAGGATTTCACCGGATTCGAACAGGCTGATCGGCTCGCCGCCGTCCACCGGTTGCTGATCGACGATCGCCGGGATTTTGTTGTTGGGAGAAATGCTCAGAAAGTCCGGTTTGAACTGCTCGCCGGCGCTGATGTTTACGCGATGGATACGGTAGGGTAAGCCGACCTCTTCCAAAAACAAGGTGATCTTGTGACCATTGGGAGTAGGCGCGTAATACAGGTCAATCATGTTGCCTCCTGCGGTAAGGTGATCTGTAATTCATTACACGTTGCTGCGGTCTTCGCCGCGCACAAAGGTATATCAGAGATCCAACAATAGCAGCTAAGGATAGCAGGCTATGTGGGATTCGTCCGATGCTATCTGCGCGGTTGGATCACAATTCTCCACCGGGGCGGGCGGCGGTTTGCCGCACGGCGCCGGCGCGGTAAAATGGCGCTTATTTCCCTCTATAGGACAAGGTTATGAAGCTGATGTTCGCCTCGGATATCCACGGCTCGCTGCCTGCTACCGAACGCGTGCTGGAATTGTTCGCACAAAACGGCGCCGACTGGTTGATTCTTCTGGGTGATTTGCTGAATCACGGCCCGCGCAACGCGCTGCCGGCCGGGTATCAACCTGCTCAGGTTGCCGAACGATTGAATCGCTATAGCGACAAGATCATCGCCGTTCGCGGCAATTGCGACAGCGAGGTCGACCAGATGCTGCTGACGTTTCCCATCGAGGCGCCCTGGCAACAGGTTTTACTGCAAAAAAGACGATTGTTTTTGACCCACGGTCACCTTTATCATCCCTCGGCACTGCCGCCATTATCCCGCGGTGACGTCCTGGCCTACGGCCATACGCATCTGCCGCAGGCGGAGCGGCAGGGTGAGATCTATTGCTTCAATCCGGGCTCGGTCAGCATCCCCAAAGGGGGCTTTCCGGCCAGCTACGGCATGTTGGATCGGGGCACTTTGCGCGTGCTGACGCTCGACGACGGCAAGGTCGTCGCGGAAGTGGCGTTAACACGCTAAACGCACTAATTTATACACACACAATAAAAATCTTTGAAAAACACTCATTGATTAACCAGCGCGCGGGATGCATCGCGCCAAAATAGAAGGTTTTAGAGGATGGCGGAACAGGGTCAGGCTGCAGATACCGAATGGGTTGATATCGTCGACGAGCAAAACGAGGTGATTGCGCAATCCAGTCGTCAACAGATGCGGGCGGAGCGGCTGCGTCATCGTGCTACCTATATTGTGGTGCATGATGGAATGGGAAAAATTCTGGTGCAGCGTCGTACCGAGATCAAAGACTTCTACCCGGGCTGGCTGGACGCGACGGCGGGCGGCGTGGTGCAAAGCGGTGAAAACGTGCTGGACTCGGCGCGCCGCGAGGCGGAAGAAGAGCTGGGCATCGCCGGCGTGCCTTTCGCCGAACACGGTCTGTTCTACTTCGAAGAAGAGCAGTGCCGGGTGTGGGGCGCGCTGTTCAGCTGCGTATCGCACGGCCCGTTCGCGCTGCAGGAAGAAGAAGTGGCCGAGGTGTGCTGGCTGACGCCGGAAGAGATCACCGCGCGCTGCGACGAGTTTACTCCGGATTCGCTGAAGGCGCTGTCGCTGTGGCTGACGCGCAACAACGAACAGGATTACGGCAAGCCGCTCGACAACCACTGAGACGCCAACGCGTAAGAAAGCCGGTCATCGACCGGCTTTTTTTATGGTGCGGATTCAGCAGCTGTCGCGGCGGCACAGCGTGGCGGGCAGGGAGCCTGCCGGCTGCCAGGGCTGCTCGTTCAGCCGCGCCAGCAGCGCCTGGCCGGCCTGAATGCCGATGTCGCGATGCGGAATGGTCATGGTGGTCAGCGGCGGCTGGCACACCCGGCTGAACTCGCTGTTGCCGAACCCCACCACCGCCAGATTGTCCGGCACCTTGATGCGCCGCCGCTGGCATTCATACAGCGCGCCGCCGGCCAGTTCGTCCGAGGCGCACACCAGCGCGTCCAGCTCCGGCCAGGCCAGCAAGAATTCCGGCAGCTGCTGCGCGCCGGTGCTGAAGCTGGCGGGCTGCGCGGCGTTGATCACCCGATGCGGCGACATATGGTTGCGCAGCAGCGCCTTGTGCCAGCCCTGCAGGTGCTGCTGGAAGATCCACTGTTCCTGGTTGGCGCACAGCAGCCCGATGTTCTGGTAGCCGCTGGCGATCACCGTTTGCGTCAGCTGATACATTGCCGCCACGTAGTCGATGCCGATGCTCATGTCGATCGGATCGGCGCGCACGGCGCCGATCTCCACCACCGGAATGTTGGCGGCGATCAGCGCGTTGCGGGCGTTTTGCGAATGCTCGACGCTGAGCAGCACCGCCGCCGCCAGGTTGTAGGAAAGCAGGGTCTCCAGCAGCTTCTCTTCGCGCTCCAGATGGTGCTGCGATTCCGCCAGCATGATGTGATAACCGGCCGGCTGCAGCACTTTCTGCAGGCCGGCGAACATCTCGGCGCAGCCGGATTCGGACAGGCTGGGCACCACCATGGCGATGGTGTAGGACGAGGCCGACGCCAGCGAGCTGGCGGCCAGGTTGGGCAGATACCCCAGTTCGCTTACCGCGGCTTCAATCTTCTCGCGCAGTTTGTCTGAAACCTGCTCCGGCGTGCGCAGCGCGCGCGACACCGTCATGGTGCCGACGCCCGCCAGCTGCGCTACGTCAGCCAACGTCACCCTGCCCGTGCTGCGTCGTTTTTTACCGATCGACATGCCTAATCCCGACTGAAATGCGCGCGCGGCGCATAAAAATGGTGAGGGCGGGAAGCCGACGGCGCGGCTTCGACGATCCCCGTATGCGGCACATTCTACCCCGTTACCCGAAAGAGCGAGAAAAAATTGTGGTTAACGCCATGCCGCGGCGCGGCGTTTTGATAGCGCTATCACAGATCTGCATGATAGCGCTTTGGTAGCGCTATCTTTGTGATATCCATCACTGTGTAGCCGGGAGGGGTTGATTAAAGTTTTACCGTCGTCGGTGAATTAATCACCGGCCGAAACCATCAACCTTTAGGAGGGTAACGTGCTGAAAGAGTGGCTGACCGCCGATCATATACAGCTGTGCGAACGGGTGGAGGACTGGCGCCAGGCGGTCACGCTGAGCGCGCAGCCGCTGCTGCAAGACGGCGTGATCACGCCGAATTACCTGACGGCGATCTTTCATCAGCAGGAGAAGCTCGGCCCTTACTTCGTCCTGGCACCGGGCATTGCCATGCCGCACGCCCGGCCCGAAGAGGGCGCCAACGCGTTGGGATTATCGCTGTTGAAGATCCATCAGGGGGTGAACTTTCATTCCGCAGATAACGATCCGGTTCAGGTGGTGGTGATGCTTTCGGCGCCCGACGGCGACAGCCACATCGAATTGATTTCGCAACTGGCGGAATTATTTTCAGACAATCAGGCCATGGCGGCGTTATTTCACGCCAAAGATAAACGGCAAATCGAGGATATTATCGCCCGCTATTAACGTTTAATCACCAGGAACACGATTAATGCTAACAACGCCGGGAATATGACCGGCGGCGCTACCCTACACGCTAAATTCAACAGGTGGATATTATGAAAATCATGGCGATTTGCGGTTCCGGTCTCGGCAGCAGTTTTATGGTGGAAATGAACATTAAAAAGGTGCTGAAAAAGATGGGCGTGGAGGCCGAGGTCGAACACTCCGATCTGTCGTCCGCCACCCCCGGCGCCGCCGACGTGTTCGTGATGGCGAAAGACATCGCCGACAGCGCCAGCGTACCGGCCGAGCAGCTGGTGGTGATCAGCAACATCATCGACATTAATGAGCTGGAAGCCAAGCTGCGCGCTTACTTCGAAGCCCACTCAATCATCTGAATAAAACGATTGGCGAGGTGGATATGTTTATCCAGGAAACGCTTAAGTTTGTGGTGGATATATTAAAGGTGCCTTCGGTACTGGTCGGGCTTATTGCGCTGATCGGTTTGCTGGCGCAAAAGAAATCGTTTTCCGACGTGGTGAAAGGCACGGTAAAAACCATTCTCGGCTTTATCGTTTTGGGCGGCGGCGCCACGGTATTGGTCGGGTCGCTCAATCCGCTGGGCGGCATGTTCGAACATGCGTTCAATATTCAGGGCATCATTCCGAATAACGAAGCCATTGTCTCCATCGCGCTGGAGAAATACGGTGCCTCCACCGCGCTGATCATGGCGTTCGGCATGGTGGCGAATATCGTAGTAGCGCGCTTCACCCGGCTGAAATACATCTTCCTGACCGGCCACCACACCTTCTACATGGCCTGCATGATCGGCATCATCCTGACGGTGGCGGGCTTCGAGGGCGTGCAGTTGGTGTTTACCGGCGCGCTGACCCTGGGGCTGGTGATGGCGTTCTTCCCGGCGATCGCCCAGCGCTATATGCGCCGCATCACCGGCAATGACGATATCGCCTTCGGCCACTTCGGCACCCTGGGCTACGTGCTGTCCGGCTGGATCGGCTCGAAGGTGGGTAAAAACTCGCGCTCGACCGAAGAGATGAACCTGCCGAAAAACCTCAGCTTCCTGCGCGACAGCTCCATTTCGATCTCGATGACCATGATCGTCATCTACCTGATCCTGGCGATCTGCGCCGGGCGGGCCTATGTGGAAAGCGAGCTCAGCGGCGGCCAGAACTACCTGGTGTATTCGATCATTCAGGCCATCACCTTCGCCGCCGGGGTGTTCATCATCCTGCAGGGTGTGCGCCTGATTCTGGCGGAAATCGTGCCGGCGTTCACCGGCTTCTCGGAAAAACTGGTGCCTAACGCGCGGCCGGCGCTGGATTGCCCGGTGGTCTATCCCTATGCCCCCAACGCGGTGCTGATCGGCTTCCTGTTCAGCTTCCTTGGCGGATTGGCCGGGCTGTTCCTGCTGGGGCAGTTGAAGATGGTGCTGATCCTGCCCGGCGTGGTGCCGCACTTCTTCACCGGCGCTACCGCTGGGGTGTTCGGCAACGCGACTGGCGGGCGGCGTGGCGCGATGCTGGGCGCCTTCGCCAACGGGCTGCTGATCACCTTCCTGCCGGTATTGCTGCTGCCGGTGCTGGGGGCGTTGGGCTTTGCCAACACCACCTTCTCCGACGCCGACTTCGGCGCGATCGGCATCCTGCTGGGCAATATGGCGCGCTTTATGTCGAAAGAGATGATCATGCTGGCGATCGTCGCCGTGTTCGCGCTGCTGGTGGCGCATAACTTCCTGGGCAAACGCAAAGGCGCGCCGGCCGCTGACCGCGTCGAGAAATAGCGAGGGCAGACTGATGAACTACACAACGAGCGAAACGGAAATTGAAGAGCTGCATATCCTGGCGCGTGCGATCCGCCTGGAAACGCTGAAGGCGCTGACCGGGCTGGGCTTCGGCCACTACGGCGGCTGCATGTCGGTGGTGGAGACGCTGGCGGTGCTGTACGGCAGCGTGATGCGCATCGATCCGGCGGATCCGGACTGGCCGGAGCGCGATGACTTCGTGCTGTCGAAAGGGCACGCCGGCCCGGCGCTGTACAGCACGCTGGCGATCAAGGGCTACTTCCCGCTGGCGGAGCTGAAGACCCTCAACCAGAACGGCACGCGTCTGCCGAGCCATCCGGACCGGCTGCGCACGCGCGGCGTGGACGCCACCACCGGCTCGCTGGGGCAGGGCGTGTCGATCGCCGCCGGCATGGCGTTGTCCCATCGGCTGGCGGGGCGCCGCAATCGGGTGTTCAGCATCCTCGGCGATGGGGAACTGAATGAAGGGCAGTGCTGGGAGGCGTTCCAGTTTATCGCCCACCACAATCTGAACAACCTGACGCTGTTCATCGATTACAACAAGCAACAGCTGGACGGCGCGCTGGACGAGGTGATCCAACCGTTCGATCTGGCCGCCAAGTTCCGCGCCTTCGGCTTTGAGGTGCAGACCATCAAGGGCGACGATATCGCGGCGCTGTTGGCGGCGGTGGCGCCGGCGCGCGGCGGCGAACAGCGGCCGCTGGCGATCGTGCTCGACAGCATCAAAGGGCAGGGCGTGGCCTATCTGGAAAACCTGTCGAACTCTCACCACCTGCGCCTGACGCCGGACGTGCAGCAGGAAATCGAAAAAGCCATCGCCGAACTGGAGGCCGCCCATGTTTAACGTAGTGACGCAGTTGGAAAACGACGCCGTCGAAATGCGCAAAGTCTACGCCGGCGCGGTGCGTCGGCAGATTGAGGCGGGCGCGCCGATCATCGCGCTGGAGGCGGATCTGATGAGCTCGATGGCGATGGATGGCGTACACAAGGATCACCCGCAGCACGTGATCAACTGCGGCATCATGGAGGCCAACG
Source organism: Serratia sp. CY29653 (assembly GCF_052169255.1). Taxonomy (NCBI): domain Bacteria; kingdom Pseudomonadati; phylum Pseudomonadota; class Gammaproteobacteria; order Enterobacterales; family Yersiniaceae; genus Serratia; species Serratia sp. CY29653. The sequence continues at coordinate 179,370 of NZ_JBJNLC010000001.1, forward strand.
TGATCGGCGTCGCCGCCGGGCTGTCGCTCACCGGCCGGGTGCCGTTCGTGCATACCTTTACCGCCTTCGCCAGCCGCCGCTGTTTCGATCAGCTGTTCATGTCGCTGGATTATCAGCGCAACAACGTCAAGGTGATCGCCTCCGACGCCGGGGTGAGCGCCTGCCACAACGGCGGCACCCACATGTCGTTCGAGGACATGGGCATCGTGCGCGGGCTGGCGCATTCGGTGGTGCTGGAAGTGACCGACGCCACCATGTTCGCCGACATTCTGCGCCAGCTGATGGATCTGCGCGGCTTCTACTGGGTGCGCACCATTCGCAAGCAGGCGACGCGCATCTATCAGGAGGGCTCGCGCTTTACCATCGGCAAGGGCAACCTGCTGCGCGACGGCGACGACATTACGCTGATCGCCAACGGCATCATGGTGGCGGAGGCGCTGAAGGCGGCGCAGAGGCTGGCGCAGCAGGGCGTCAGCGCGGCGGTGATCGATATGTTCACCCTCAAGCCTATCGACCGTGAACTGATCAAAACTTACGCGGCCAGGACGGGGCGCATCGTCACCTGTGAAAACCACAGCATTCATAACGGGCTGGGATCGGCGGTGGCGGAGGTGCTGGCGGAAGAGTGCCCGACGCCGATGCGGCGCGTGGGGGTGAAGGAGCGTTACGGCCAGGTGGGCACCCAAGCGTTCTTGCAACAGGAGTATGGCCTGACCGCCGAGCATATTCTGGAGGCCGCCGGGCAGTTGCTGCAAAAATAGTTCTCGAGTCAATCACAACTGCTGTAACGAATGAGGTCTGGTGCTATGTATAAAGCACATACCTTCCTGCCCAGTATCTGAGTTATGACTCACGCGTTATCAACTGAGAAGCCCCTTAGGGGGCTTTTTGTTTTTAATGGATAATAGATGGCCAATGCTTGGGTAAAAAGAGATAATAAAAACAGTCTAATAAATACAATAAGTTATATTCATGGAGTGAATAATGATAACAGCAAGAGGCTCGTTCAGAAGGCTGACGCTAGGCGAGATCACGCTATCCCGTTTTCTCTATAAAAATGCCATCGACTACAGTCTTGTTAAAGTGCATAACGCGAGCTATTTCCCGTTTGGTTTGCAGAATGAGGAAACGGCCGTTACGCCTAATGGTGAACTTTATTGGCCTGAAAAACACTTCAGGGAAGATTTTTCGACAGAAACAACGCGCTACCTATGGTGGTTCATGCATGAAATGGCCCACGTATGGCAGTATCAGATGGGGATGAACGTCCGGCTGCGGGGAATAATGAGCTGGGCGGTAACTTATAAATACTCGCTGCCTGATTACTACTCCTTAGCTGATTATGGTATGGAGGCACAAGCCAGCCTTCTTGCAGATTACTTCATCCTTTCTCGTTATGGCAAAGAACGGTGGTTTGAGGTGAAACTGATGCAAGGTATTATAGGTCCAGATTTGAAAAGCCGTTATGAGCATGTTTTGAAAGGATTTCTTAATGCTCCTGCCGACAGGAAAAACCTGAAATGAGAAGAATCTATACCCTCATCATCATGATGATGTTGCTCAGTGGCTGTATGCTTGAAAAGCAACGTTTTTACGCTGCGGATATTACGCTGCGGGGAAATGATCTCTGTTTCTCTTTACCGCAAGCCTACCCAACACAGAGTGGCAGGGTCAGTCTGGTCAGCATCGCTATTGAACAACGGTTGGATAGCCAAACGCATGAGCTCTGGCGTAGGACCACTCTACCACCGAAGCCCGTTGAGACGATTACGCCCGGCCAATGTATCCCATACTCGTTCAAGGCATTTGAGAGCAATGTGCCATACACCGTGGCAATCAGTACCGTAGATCCTCAGGATGCAGATTCCAAACGTTTCTGGCAGCGCAGTTTCTCGCTGAAAATCAGCGACGGACAGATTTTGCAGGTTATTGCCAGTGCGGAGTAATAAAGCGAGAGAAGGGATGAATGAAATAACAAGGGCCGGCAATGCCGGCCCTTGTTCGTTTGGCGATGAATTACGCCTTGGCGGCGGCAGCGTCAGCCTGGGAAGACTGGATCGCCGTCAGCGCAACGGTGTAGACGATATCGTCAACCAGTGCGCCGCGCGACAGGTCGTTCACCGGCTTGCGCATGCCTTGCAGCATCGGCCCGATGGAGACCAGGTCAGCGGAACGCTGTACCGCTTTGTAGGTGGTGTTGCCGGTGTTCAGATCCGGGAAGATGAACACGGTCGCCTGGCCGGCTACCGGTGAGTTCGGCGCCTTGGACTTGGCAACGTCGGCCATGATGGCGGCGTCGTACTGCAGCGGGCCGTCGATGATCAGATCCGGGCGTTTTTCCTGTGCCAGACGGGTCGCTTCGCGCACTTTCTCGACGTCGCTACCCGCGCCGGAGTTGCCGGTGGAGTAGGAGATCATCGCTACGCGCGGCTCGATGCCGAAGGCCGCGGCGGAATCCGCAGACTGGATGGCGATTTCAGACAGCTGCTCGGCGGTCGGATCCGGGTTGATCGCGCAGTCGCCGTAGACCAGTACCTGGTCAGGCAGCAGCATGAAGAACACGGAGGACACCAGCGAGCTGCCCGGCGCGGTTTTGATCAGCTGCAACGGCGGACGGATGGTGTTGGCGGTGGTGTGAACCGCGCCGGAGACCAGACCGTCGACTTCGCCTTGTTCCAGCATCAGGGTGCCGAGCACCACGTTGTCTTCCAGCTGCTCGCGCGCGACCACTTCGGTCATGCCCTTGCTCTTGCGCAGCTCAACCAGACGCGGCACGTAGTTTTCACGCACGGCGACCGGATCGACGATTTCGATGCCTTTGCCCAGCTCAACGCCTTGCGCTGCCGCGACGCGCTGGATTTCTTCCGGGTTGCCGAGCAGCACGCATTCCGCGATGCCGCGTTCGGCGCAGATGGCCGCCGCTTTCACGGTGCGCGGCTCGTCGCCTTCCGGCAGCACGATGCGCTTGCCGGCTTTACGCGCCAGCTCGGTCAGCTCGTAACGGAACGCCGGTGGAGACAGGCGGCGTGAACGCTCGGAGGTGGCGGTCAGCGAGTCGATCCATTCGGTGTTGATGTGGCTGGCCACGTAGTTCTGCACTTTCTCGATGCGCTGGTGGTCGTCCGCCGGCACTTCGAGGTTGAAGCTCTGCAGGCTCAGCGAGGTCTGCCAGGTGTTGGTATCGACCATGAACACCGGCAGGCCGGTCTGGAAGGCGCGTTCGCACAGCTTCTTGATCGGCTCGTCGATGGCGTAGCCGCCGGTCAGCAGGATGGCGCCGATTTCCACGCCGTTCATCGCCGCCAGGCAGGCGGAGACCAGCACGTCAGGACGGTCTGCGGAGGTCACCAGCAGAGAGCCTGGGCGGAAGTGTTCCAGCATGTGCGGGATGCTGCGCGCACAGAAGGTCACGGACTTCACGCGGCGGGTCATGATGTCGCCTTCGTTGACCACGCGGGCCTTCAGGTGGCGAGCCATGTCGATGGCGCGGGTGGCGATCAGATCGAAGCTCCACGGCACGCAGCCCAGAACTGGCAGCGGGCTGTTGGCGAACAGCTGCGCAGGATCGACGTGGGCGATGCTGGCTTTGGTGGAGTCGTCGAAGATTTCGGACAGGTCAGGACGGGTGCGGCCCTGATCGTCGACCGGTGCGTTCAGCTTGTTGATGATCACGCCGGTGATGTTTTTGTTCTTGCTGCCGCCGAAGCTGGTGCGCGCCAGTTCGATGCGCTCTTTCAGCTGCGCCGGGGAGTCGTTGCCCAGCGCCAGCACGAAGACGATCTCGGCGTTCAGGGTTTTGGCGATCTCGTAGTTCAGCGCGTTGGCGAACTGATGCTTGCGGGTCGGCACTAGGCCTTCGATCAGCACCACTTCCGCGTCTTTGGTGTTCTCGTGGTAACGCGCCACGATCTCTTCCATCAGCACGTCTTGCTGGTTGGAGCTCAGCAGGCCCTCAACGTAGTCCATGCGCAGCGGTTCGGCCGCCGGGATGGTGGAGTTGCTGCGGATGATGGTGGTGGTCTGGTCGAGCGCGTTGTCGCCGGTGCGCGGTTGAGCGATAGGCTTGAACACGCTCAGACGAACGCCTTTTTGCTCCATGGAGCGGATGACACCCAGGCTGACGCTGGTCAGGCCGACGCTGGTGCCGGTGGGGATCAACATAATAGTACGTGACACAGAATAGTCCTCTTCACGATTAACATGAGGCTAAAACAACACCGTCAGCCTGGGCTGACGGTGTTTTGAGAGCATTACGCGGTCAGGCGGGATGCGTCCTGCGCGATGACCAACTCTTCGTTGGTCGGGATCACCAGCGCCAGGCGGCTGCCGTCTTTGGTGATGGCGCCGGATTTGCCGAAGCGAGCGGCCATGTTGCGGTCGTGGTCGATTTCGAAGCCCAGCAGGCCCAGTTTGTTCAGGGTCAGCTCACGCACCATGCCGGCGTTCTCGCCGATGCCGCCGGTGAAGATCACCGCGTCCAGACGGCCTTCCATCAGCGCGCTGTATGCGCCGACGTATTTGGCCAGACGGTGGCAGAACACATCCATGGCGCGTTTGGCGTCGGCTTTGCTGTCGTAGTTGTCTTCAACGTAACGGCAGTCGCTGGTGACCTCGGTCAGGCCCAGCAGGCCGGATTCTTTGGTCAGCATCTTGTTGATCTGGTCAACGCTCATGCCCAGAGAATCGTGCAGGTGGAAGATGATAGCCGGATCGATGTCACCGCTGCGGGTGCCCATCACCAGGCCTTCCAGCGGGGTCAGGCCCATCGAGGTGTCAACGCACTGGCCGTTGCGCACTGCGGTAACGGAACCGCCGTTGCCCAGGTGGCAAGTGATCACGTTCACTTCTTCCACCGGCTTGTTCAGCATCTTCGCGGCTTCCTGAGTCACGTAGAAGTGGCTGGTGCCGTGCGCGCCGTAGCGGCGAACGCCGTGGTCGCGGTACAGGCTGTACGGCAGGGCGTACAGGTAAGATTCTTCCGGCATGGTCTGGTGGAACGCGGTGTCGAACACGGCAACGTTCTTGTCGGCCAGGTTAGGGAAGGATTTCAGCGCTTCCGCGATGCCGATCAGGTGAGCCGGGTTGTGCAGTGGTGCAAACGGCACGGAATCTTTGATACCCTGCAGAACTTCGTCGTTGATCACGGCGGAAGCGGTGAACTTCTCGCCGCCGTGCACGATGCGGTGGCCGATGGCGGTCAGCTGCGCGGAAAGCTCTGGTTTTTGTGCCAGAATAGTATTAACGATGAAGTTCAGCGCTTCGCTGTGTGCAGCGCCGGCCCCCAGGGCAGCTTCGTGTTTGGCGCCGTCCATTTTCCACTTGATGCGAGCTTCAGGCAGGTGGAAACACTCGGCCAAACCGGAGAGGAATTCGTCGCCGTTAACGGCATCGATGATGGCGAATTTCAGAGAAGAACTGCCGCAGTTAAGAACCAGTACTAGCTTACTCGACATGGAAGTACCTACTTAAATAGTCGTGTTGTTAAAAGAAAATCGAAAACACGTGGTGAATTAATCGTCAATCAGACAACAAGCGTAGCGCATAGTGCCGATGACATTTATGATTAACATCATGTGACGTGCACAAATCACAGGATGATGGAAAAACCGATGATTTCTCTGCGGTTTAAATAATCTTGATTTTTATAGGGCTAAAAGTTGACAAAGTTTGCGTCATCTTCTACCGGCCACAAGGCCGGCTTAGGATACCGATAGCCCGGTGTAAACACAAAATAAATTTAAAGCTTCAAATTTTTTAGTATGGTCTCTGGCAGCACGCTTTTAGTTTCTTTACGTGACGTTGAGGTACGCAATGACGAGCAAACCGTCCGGTTCCGTAAGCTGGTTTCAGGTCTTCCAGCGCGGGCAGCATTATATGAAAACCTGGCCGTCGGACAAACGTCTGGCACCGGTCTTTCCGGAGAACCGCGTTGCGCGTGCCACCCGTTTCGCTATCCGTTTCATGCCGCCGTTGGCGATTTTCACGCTGACCTGGCAGATTGCGCTCGGCGGCCAGCTCGGCCCGGCGATCGCCACCGCGCTGTTCGCCTGCAGCCTGCCGATGCAGGGGCTGTGGTGGCTGGGGTGTCGTTCGGTCACGCCGCTGCCGCCGACGCTGCTGCAATGGTTCCATGAGGTGCGCAACAAGCTGACGGAAGCCGGGCAGGCGGTGGCGCCGCTCGAAGGCACGCCGACCTATCAGACGTTGGCCGATCTGCTCAAGCGCGCTTTCAAGCAGCTGGACAAAACTTTCCTCGACGATCTGTAAATGAAAAAGGCCGCGTTGTGCGGCCTTTCTCGTCAAAGCGCCAATAACCCCGGTTTAAATCAAAGAACGGTCGAGTTGTGATTTCCTGCGTTCTTGCGCTGTGCGATGCTCCCGCCATCACACAGAAATGAGGAAATCCTGATGGAAATGACCAACGCCCAGCGGCTGATCCTGTCGAACCAGTACAAGATGATGACCCTGCTCGATCCGGACAACGGCGACCGTTATCGCCGGTTGCAAACCATCGTCGAACGCGGCTTCGGTTTGCAAATGCGCGAACTGGATCGCGACTTCGGCGAACTGAGTGAAGAGGTGTGCCGCACCATCATCAACGTGATGGAGATGCACCATGCGCTGCAGGTTTCCTGGGGCAACCTGAAAGAGAAGCAGGATCTGGACGAGCGCCGCCTGGCGTTTCTCGGCTTCGACGCCGCCACCGAGGCGCGCTACCTGAGCTACGTGCGTTTCCTGGTCAGCACCGAGGGGCGCTATACTCACTTCGATTCCGGCAGCCACGGTTTCAACGCCCAGACCAAAATGTGGGAAAAATACCAGCGCATGCTGGCGATCTGGTTGGCCTGTCCGCGCCAGTATCACTTGAGCGCCGTTGAGATAGCGCAAATCATCAATGCTTGATTAAGAAGAGGTTTTCTGTGGAGTGTAAGGGTTTTCTGTTCGATCTTGATGGCACCCTGGTGGATTCGCTGCCGGCGGTAGAGCGCGCCTGGACGCACTGGGCCGAACGCCGCGGCGTCAACCCGCAAGCGGTGCTGGACTTCATTCACGGTAAACAGGCCATTACTTCTCTGCGCCACTTTATGCCGGGCGAAAGCGAAGCGGAAATTCAGCGCGAGTTCGAGTTGCTGGAGCAGGTGGAAGCGCAGGATACCGACGGCGTTCGCGCGCTGCCGGGCGCCATCGCGCTGCTGGAGCGCCTGAACGCGCTCGGCATCCCTTGGGCGATCGTCACCTCCGGTTCGGTGCCGGTGGCCAGCGCTCGCCGCGAGGCCGGCGGTTTGCCGCAGCCGGAGGTGTTCATCACCGCCGAGCAGGTTAAACACGGTAAGCCACAGCCCGACGCCTATCTGCTGGGCGCCGAGCGCCTGGGGCTGGCGCCGCACGAGTGCGTGGTGGTTGAAGACGCGCCGGCCGGCATTCTCTCCGGCCTGGCCGCGGGCTGCCAGGTGATTGCGGTCAACGCGCCGGCGGATGCGCCGAAGCTGGATCAGGTCGACCTGCGGCTGGATTCGCTGGCGCAGATCGCCGTCGATAAAACGGCGCAGGGCGCGATCGTTCGCCGGCTGGCCTGAGCGGCATTATCTTCACCCTAATTGATTAGACCCCGCTTCGGCGGGGTTTTTTTATGCTATTTTTTAGACCCTTGGACATTTGCCGGATGAGGCCGTTTTGAACAGCGAATTACTGTGGGTGCTGAGTTTACTGCTGATTGCCATCGTGCTGTTTACCACCAACAAGCTGCGTATGGACGTGGTGGCGCTGTTGGTGATCATCGCCTTCGTGCTGAGCGGCACGCTCAGTCTGCAGGAGGCGACGGTCGGTTTCAGCGATCCCAACGTGATTTTGATCGCGGCGCTGTTCGTGATCGGCGAAGGGCTGGTGCGCACCGGCGTGGCCTATCAGGTGGGGGACTGGCTGGTGAAAGTGGCCGGCAGCAGCGAAACCAAAATGTTGATGCTGCTGATGGTGACGGTCGCCGGGCTGGGCGCGTTCATGAGCTCGACCGGCGTGGTGGCGATCTTTATCCCGGTGGTGCTCAGCGTGACGGCGAGAATGAAGATTGCGCCGGGGCGGCTGATGATGCCGCTCAGCTTCGCCGGGCTCATCAGCGGCATGATGACGCTGGTGGCCACGCCGCCCAACATGGTGGTCAACAGCGAACTGGTGCGTGAAGGCATCCATGGTTTCGGCTTCTTCAGCGTGACGCCCATCGGTCTGGCGGTGCTGGCGCTGGGCGTCGGTTACATGCTGATCGCTCGGCGTTGGCTGGGCAGCGGTGACACGGGCAAAGCCGGCGATGACTGGCAGCGCCGAACCTTCCGCGATTTGATCCGCGACTACAAGCTGACCGGCCGCGCGCGGCGGCTGGCTGTCCGCAGCGCTTCGCCGCTGATCGGGCGTTCGCTGGATGAGCTGCACCTGCGTGCGCGCTATGGCGCCAACGTGGTGGGCATTGAGCGCTGGAAACGCTTCCGGCGGGTGATGGTCAGCGCTTCCGGCAGCACCGAGCTGCGCGAGGGCGACGTCCTCTTGATCGACATGTCGGACAGCCAGGTCGATCTGCGCGAATTCTGCGGCGAGCAGCGGCTGGAGCCGATGGTGCTGCGCGGCGATTACTTCTCGGAACAGTCGCGCAACGTCGGCATGGCCGAAGTGTCGCTGATCCCGGACTCGGCGCTGCTGGGCAAAAGCCTGCGCGAAGCGGCGTTCCGCAGCCGCTACGATCTGAACGTGGTGGGCATCCGCCGCCACGGCGAGACGCTGGGCGGCAAGCTGGTGGACGAGCCGCTGGAGCTGGGCGACATCTTGCTGGTGATCGGCGACTGGAAGGCGATCCGTCAGCTGCAGGCCAAAACCCACGACTTTATCGTGCTCAATCTGCCGGCCGAAGTGGACGAAGTGGCGCCGGCGATCACGCAGGCGCCGCACGCGCTGTTTTGTCTGGCGCTGATGGTGGCGATGATGCTGACCGACGAAATCCCCAACCCGATCGCGGCTCTGATCGCCTGTCTGCTGATGGGCAAGTTCCGCTGTATTGATATGGAAAGCGCCTATAAATCGATCCATTGGCCGAGCATCATTTTGATCGTCGGCATGATGCCGTTCGCGCAGGCGCTGCAAAAGACCGGCGGGGTGGATCTGATCGTCAGCGGGCTGATGGACGTCGCCGGCGGTGCGGGGCCGCGCGTGATGCTGCTGTGCCTGTTCGTCTTGTGCGCCACCATCGGCCTGTTTATTTCCAACACCGCGACGGCGGTGCTGATGGCGCCGATCGCCATCGCCGCCGCGCGCGAAATGGGCGTTTCGCCATACCCGTTCGCGATGATTATCGCCATCGCCGCGTCCGCCGCCTTTATGACGCCGGTTTCTTCACCGGTCAATACGCTGGTGCTGGGGCCGGGCAATTACAAGTTCGGCGATTTCGTGCGTCTCGGCGTGCCGTTCACCCTGCTGGTGATGGCGGTCAGCGTGATTGTGGTGCCGTGGCTCTACGGCTTTTAACGGCGCAGCGAGGCTGCGCCGGCGGGGTTACAGCGAGCTGTCGAGGCTGATTTCGTCCAATGACAGGCTGAAGCTGGGGATGAACACGTCCATGAAGTAGTCCATTTCCGGGCTGCGGCGCTGTTCCAGGGTTTTATCCAGCCGCGCCTTGGCCAGGGTGAATTCGTTATTGCCGGCAGAGAGTTCCTCCAGGCATTTCAGGTAGGCGCACAGTGCGTCTGCCTGCTTCACTACCTGCTTTTCATCTTCGCTGTAGTAGTGCTCATCGAGAATGGTGCGGAAATCGTTGCGCAGCTCCGCGGGGATCATGTCCAGCAGCTTTTGCTGGGCGATCTTTTCGATCTTCTTGTATTCGTGGGCGATCTGCGGATTGTAGTACTTGATCGGCGTTGGCATGTCGCCAGTGATCACTTCGCTGGCGTCGTGGTACATCGCCAGCAGCGCAACGCGGTCGGCGTTGAGGTTGCCGTTGAATTTGCGGTTTTTGATCACCGCCAACGCGTGGGCGACAAAAGCCACCTGCAGACTGTGTTCGGAAACGTTCTCGGTACGCACGTTGCGCATCAGCGGCCAGCGGTTGATCAGTTTCAGGCGGGACAGATGGGCGAAGAAATGGCTCTGGCTCATGGTGCTCTCTTTAACGGCAAGTGAGGGCCCCATTGTGAAGCAGTGACGGCGAATTTTGCAACCGGGCAGTGAGAGAAGGGCGCAACAAGGCGCTGCGCCCCAGGCGATTACTGGTGGTAGCCTTCCAGGAAGCGGCCCAGCTTGCCGACAGCCATTTCCAGCTCGTCTACGCGCGGCAGGGTGACGATGCGCACGTGATCCGGATAAGGCCAGTTGAACGCGGTGCCCTGCACCAGCAGCACTTTTTCCTGCAGCAGCAGATCCAGCACCAGCTTCTGGTCGTCGTGGATGTTGAAGCGCTTGGCGTCGATGCGCGGGAACATGTACAGCGCGCCCTGCGGTTTTACGCAAGAGACGCCCGGAATGTCGTTGAGCAGCTCCCAGGTGCGGTTGCGCTGTTCGTACAGGCGGCCGCCGGGCTGAATGAACTCGCTGATGCTCTGATAACCGCCCAGCGCGGTCTGAATGGCGTGCTGCATCGGCACGTTGGCGCACAGGCGCATCGAAGCCAGCATCTCCAGCCCTTCGATATAGCCTTTGGCGTGCTTCTTCGGCCCGTTCAGCACCATCCAGCCCTGGCGGAAGCCCGCCACGCGGTAGGTTTTCGACAGGCCGTTGAAGGTGACGGTCAGCAAGTCCGGCGCCAGCGCGGCGATCGAATGGTGCTCGGCTTCGTCATACAGGATCTTGTCGTAGATCTCGTCGGCGAAGATGATCAGGTTGTGTTGACGGGCGATCTCGACGATCTGTTCCAGCAACGCTTTGCTGTAAACCGCGCCGGTCGGGTTGTTCGGGTTGATGATCACGATGCCGCGGGTGCGCGGGGTGATCTTGCTGATGATGTCGTCCAGATCCGGGAACCAGCCGGCCTGCTCATCGCACAGGTAGTGCACGGCCTTGCCGCCGGACAGCGATACCGCGGCGGTCCACAGCGGGTAGTCCGGCGCCGGCACCAGCATTTCGTCGCCGCTGTTGAGCAGCGCCTGCATGGATTGGACGATCAGTTCCGAGACGCCGTTGCCAATGTAGATATCCTCAACGGTCACGTCACGCATGTTGCGCGCCTGATAGTGCTGCATGATCGCTTTACGCGCCGAGAAGAGGCCCTTGGAGTCGGAATAGCCTTGCGCCGTGGGCAGATTGCGGATCACGTCGACCAGGATTTCGTCAGGGGCGTCGAAACCGAACGGGGCAGGGTTGCCGATGTTCAGTTTCAGGACTTTGTTGCCTTCTTCTTCAAGACGTTTAGCTTCTTTAAGCACCGGGCCGCGAATGTCATAGCAGACGTTGTCCAGTTTGCTGGATTTCTCAATGGGGGACATAAAAAGTTGAGCCTTTTGCTGGGATAGGGGCGCTCCTACCATGGGACGCCGCAACCCGCCCAATGTACTCCTGGCGTAGTTGCTTTTGAAGGGTTTTGCACGCCTTTGGTGCAAATGCATGTCGTAACGGGAGATTTTAGTTATGATAAGCAACGGTAAAGTTATTTTGTGGTTCATAATTTCATGAACTATAATTTTACTAGGGTTTTGTTCTGTAAAATCCCGCGTCGATAAACGCGACGTGCCGGCGATCGCGGCCGGCAGCAGTGAACTGATAAGCCGAAAGTGAGAATGGGCTTCAATAAACTGTAAAGGAACGATAATACCGGAGTTGTCTGATAGCGGGTTGTCGGTTAGCGCACCACACTAAGAAAATGGCATATTTACATTAGCTTTACTTTATATTTTAGCTTAAGCATTGTTTATGTGGTTATAGGATTATTATTTAAAGTAAAAATCTTACTGATTGAATTTATTAAATTCATTGAGTAGTAACATGAAGTCGGTAGCGTTAATTATTTATCTTTTTTGCTCTGTAATGCAGTCTGAACGCCGGTTGATAAGGGTTCTCAGTAGCACGAATGGAGTGGAAATTAGGCAGTATGAATGAGTAAAATCTCAGGTTCGGTGGGGGTTTTCCCTTTCTACCGATATTCAGCCCCCCGCGTTCTATAAGCACCATCGATAGATCGCATTTTAAAAAGCGATAGAGGTAACGAATCATAAGTAATTTTTTTGCCCTCCACTTATGAGTGGGGTACTGTCATAACAGGCTCCGTCCTTTTCAACGGCGTCTGAGAAACACACCAGGGTAGTAGTTCGTAAATTAGAATTTAAAAAAGTGAAGAATACACTATGACAACTGCAAATCGTCCGATACTTAATCTCGACCTCGATCTGCTAAGAACCTTTGTTGCGGTTGCTGATTTGAATACCTTCGCGGCGGCGGCCGTCGCCGTATGCCGTACTCAATCAGCCGTCAGTCAACAAATGCAGCGATTAGAGCAACTGGTCGGCAAAGAACTGTTTGCCCGCCATGGGCGCAACAAACTCCTGACTGAGCATGGTATTCAGCTTCTCGGTTATGCCAGGAAGATCCTGCGCTTTAACGACGAAGCCTGTACCTCGCTGATGTACAACAATATTAAAGGTGTTCTGACCATCGGCGCTTCCGACGACACCGCCGATACCATTCTGCCTTTCCTGCTGAACCGCGTGACCGCCATCTATCCGAAGCTGTCCATTGACGTGCGCGTAAAGCGCAGCACGACGATGGTCGATCTGCTGGAAGAGGGCGAGATCGATCTGGCGGTGACCACGGCCGATCCGGCCGGGCACCCGCACATCGTGCTGCGCACATCGCCGACGCTGTGGTACTGCGCCGCCGATTACCACTATCAGGCCGGCGAACCGATCCCGCTGGTGGTGATGGATGAGCCAAGCCCGTTCCGCGCGCTGGCGATCAAGCAGCTGGACGAAGCCGGTATCCCGTGGCGCATCGCCTACGTCGCCTCCACGCTGTCCGCGGTGCGGGCGGCCTGTAAGGCCGGCCTGGGCGTGACCGCGCGGCCGATCGAGATGATGAGCCCCGACCTGCGGGTGCTGGGGGCGGTGGAAGGTTTGCCGCCGCTGCCGGATACCCAGTATGCGCTGTGCAAAAACGCGCAGTGCAGCAACGAATTGGCGATGGCCATCTTCAGCGCAATGCAGGGCGGCAATGACAGCTATGGCTTCAACGGCGCGGAAGCCGGTCTCCAGGGCGATCAGGATGACGCCAGCCTGGTAGACGAAGAAGAATAACGCCGCGGCGTTAGATCTGATGAAAACCTCTGCTTCGGCGGAGGTTTTTTTTGTCCTTTTTTTGGCGATTTTTACTGTTATAGGGATTTAATGACGATTTTGTTATGAGTTGGCTGTTTTATTAACTTTTAAGCGTTACTGAAAAGAGAGTTTGGCCGGGTTTAAGACGCTGAGTGTGTTTTTTGAGCAATAAGATTGAATGGGTTAAAGGCATGGTAATAGCAGGGTTATTTTGTTAGCTTATAGCGGCCGTTTTTGCGGCTTAATTTGAGGAAAATTGTTAAAGGGCCACACTTTTTTTGAGGATTTATGCTGAAAACGTGTCCTGGATCAAAAAAATACCCCTAGGTAGTGAGTGGAAGAACAGGGAATTCCTGAGACAATGGTATAGTAAAACTGAAATGTGCACGTTGGTTTATATCTATCTGTTTCTACACAAAAATTAACTGACACGATTTAGCCAGCCCCTGGCGCATCAAATGTTAATCAAATGATACGTATGTAAACTAGTGTGTAGATACTTTTGTCAAAGTTGACAAAAGGTTATAGAAAGGAGTAAAAAGCCCACAGAAAAACGCTGCCTAACTCGCTGTAAAAGCAGTTTGTTTGTGTGGTTATTTATCCTTCCCTTAAATCGATGTGGCGCACTAACTGCCGGTGACAAGAGCAGCGCGATCGACGCCACTTTTGATGAGTAAGCATAGAGTATGTCAACAACCACTGAAGTTATCGCTCATCACTGGGCGCTCGCCGTATTTCTCGTCGTGGCTATCGGGCTCTGCGGCTTAATGCTGCTGGGTGCGTTCTTCTTGGGCGGGAGAGCCCGGGCGCGCGCCAAACACACCCCGTTTGAATCAGGCATCGACTCGGTCGGTACGGCGCGCATGCGCTTGTCCGCCAAGTTCTACCTGGTGGCCATGTTCTTCGTTATTTTCGACGTTGAAGCCTTATACCTGTACGCCTGGTCGGTCTCGGTTCGCGAGAGCGGTTGGGTAGGCTTTATCGAAGCCGCCATTTTCATTTTGGTGCTATTGGCCGGTCTGGTTTATCTGGTGCGCGTCGGCGCGTTGGATTGGACTCCGGCGCGTTCCCAACGCCGCAGCAAACCGAGCACGATCACTAACACCAACAGTCATCCGCAGTAACAGCGAGGCATTAAGATGGACTATACGCTCACCCGCATAGACCCGAACGGTGAGAACGACCGTTATCCCCTGCAAAAACAGGAGATCGTCGCCGATCCCCTGGAACAACAGGTCCACCGCACGGTTTACATGGGTAAACTCGAACATGCGCTGCATGACATGGTGAACTGGGGGCGTAAAAACTCTATTTGGCCGTATAACTTCGGCCTTTCGTGCTGTTACGTGGAGATGGTGACGTCGTTTACCGCCGTTCACGACGTGGCGCGTTTCGGTGCGGAAGTACTGCGCGCCTCCCCGCGTCAGGCTGACCTGATGGTGGTGGCCGGTACCTGTTTCACCAAGATGGCCCCGGTCATCCAGCGCCTGTACGAGCAGATGCTGGAGCCTAAGTGGGTGATCTCGATGGGCGCCTGCGCCAATTCCGGCGGCATGTACGACATCTATTCCGTGGTGCAGGGCGTGGACAAGTTCCTGCCGGTCGACGTGTACATTCCCGGCTGCCCGCCGCGTCCGGAAGCCTATATGCAAGCGCTGATGCTGCTGCAGGAGTCCATCGGCAAAGAACGTCGCCCGCTGTCGTGGGTTGTCGGCGATCAGGGCGTTTACCGCGCCAATATGCAGTCTGAAAGAGAGCGTAAACACGGCGAGCGCATCGCGGTGACCAACCTCCGGACGCCTGACGAGATTTAAGACGTTCATTTAACGTCCATCTTAGTGCGCTATTGGTTAACACAGCGAAAAGTGAAACTTGCGGCGAATAACCCTTTAGTGTGGTGAAAAAAAATTATGACAGATTTGACGACGCACGACGCCTTGCCTGCCTGGCAGACCCGAGATCACCTTGACGACCCGGTGATCGGCGAACTGCGCAACCGTTTTGGGCCGGAAGCCTTTACTGTTCAGGCCACCCGTACCGGCATGCCCGTGGTATGGGTTAAACCTGACCAGTTGCTGGAAGTAATGACGTTCCTGAGAAAACAGCCGAAGCCGTATGTCATGCTGTTCGATCTGCATGGCGTGGACGAACGTCTTCGCACCCACCGCGACGGCCTGCCCGCTGCGGATTTCTCCGTTTTCTACCATCTGATTTCCATCGAACGCAACCGCGACATCATGCTGAAGGTGGCGCTGTCTGAAAAAGACCTGCACGTGCCGACGGCGACCAAGGTGTTCCCGAACGCCAACTGGTACGAGCGCGAAACCTGGGAAATGTTCGGTATCACCTTCGACGGCCACCCGCACCTGTCGCGCATCATGATGCCGCAGACCTGGGAAGGGCACCCGCTGCGCAAGGACTACCCGGCGCGCGCCACCGAATTCGATCCTTTCGTGCTGACCAAGCAGAAAGAAGATCTGGAGATGGAAGCGCTGACCTTCAAGCCGGAAGACTGGGGCATGAAGCGCGGCACCGAGAACGAAGATTTCATGTTCCTCAACCTCGGCCCGAACCACCCGTCCGCGCACGGTGCGTTCCGCATCATTCTGCAGCTGGACGGCGAAGAGATCGTCGACTGCGTGCCGGATATCGGCTATCACCACCGCGGCGCCGAGAAGATGGGCGAGCGCCAATCCTGGCACAGCTACATTCCGTACACCGACCGTATCGAGTACCTCGGCGGCTGCGTGAACGAAATGCCTTACGTGCTGGCGGTCGAGAAGCTGGCCGGCATCAAGGTGCCGGAGCGCGTCGACACCATCCGCGTGATGCTGTCCGAGCTGTTCCGCATCAACAGCCACCTGCTGTACATCTCCACCTTCATTCAGGACGTCGGCGCGATGACCCCGGTGTTCTTCGCCTTTACCGACCGTCAGAAAATCTACGATCTGGTGGAAGCGATCACCGGTTTCCGTATGCACCCGGCCTGGTTCCGCATCGGCGGCGTCGCGCACGATCTGCCGCGCGGCTGGGATCGCCTGCTGCGTGAATTCCTCGACTGGATGCCGAAGCGTCTGGACTCCTACGTGAAAGCGGCGCTGAAGAACAGCATCCTGAAAGGCCGTTCCATCGGCGTAGCGTCTTACAACGCCAAAGAAGCGCTGGAGTGGGGCGTGACCGGCGCCGGCCTGCGCGCCACTGGCGTCGAGTTCGACGTGCGTAAATGGCGTCCGTACTCCGGCTACGAGAACTTCGACTTCGAAGTGCCGGTCGGCGACGGCACCAGCGACTGCTACACCCGCGTGATGCTGAAGGTGGAAGAGCTGCGCCAGAGCCTGCGCATCCTCGAACAGTGCCTGAACAACATGCCGGAAGGCCCGTTCAAGGCCGATCACCCGCTGACCACGCCGCCGCCGAAAGAGCGCACGCTGCAGCACATTGAAACGCTGATCACCCACTTCCTGCAGGTTTCCTGGGGCCCGGTGATGCCAGCCAACGAATCATTCCAGATGATTGAAGCCACCAAAGGGATCAACAGCTACTACCTGACCAGCGACGGCAGCACCATGAGCTACCGCACCCGGGTACGTACGCCGAGCTTTGCGCACCTGCAGCAGATCCCATCGGTCATCCGTGGCAGCCTGGTTTCCGACCTGATCGTCTATCTGGGTAGTATCGATTTTGTTATGTCAGATGTGGACCGCTAATTATGCACTCTCAAAAAGACAATCACGCAGTCAATGATGCGCTCGAGCCCATCAACGCAGCCGCTCCTCAGAGCGGCGTTGATGCATTTGTACTGAGTGCGGAAGAACGTGATGCGATCGAGCACGAAAAGCATCATTACGAGGATCCGCGCGCCGCTTCCATCGAAGCACTGAAAATTGTGCAGAAGCAGCGCGGCTGGGTTCCGGACGGTGCGATTTACGCCATCGCGGAAGTGCTGGGCATCCCCGCCAGCGACGTAGAAGGCGTGGCCACGTTCTACAGCCAGATTTTCCGTCAGCCGGTAGGACGTCACGTGATCCGTTATTGTGACAGCGTTGTTTGTCACATCACCGGTTACCAGGGCATTCAGGCCGCTATCGAGAAGAAGCTGAACATCAAGCCGGGTCAAACCACTTTTGATGGCCGCTTCACGCTGCTGCCGACCTGCTGTCTGGGCAACTGCGATAAAGGGCCGACCATGATGATTGACGACGACACTCACAGTCAGCTGAAGCCTGAAGATATCGAGACGCTACTGGAGCAGTATCAATGACCAAGCACATTGTACGCACTCCCGAAACGCATCCGCTGACCTGGCGGCTGCGTGATGACAAGCAGCCGCTGTGGCTGGACGAATACCGCAGCAAAAACGGCTATGCCGGCGCGGAAAAGGCCCTCAAAGGCCTGGCACCGGACGAGATCGTCAACCTGGTGAAAGACTCCGGGCTGAAGGGCCGCGGCGGCGCGGGCTTCTCCACCGGTTTGAAGTGGAGCCTGATGCCGAAGGACGAATCCATGAACATCCGTTACCTGCTGTGTAACGCCGATGAAATGGAGCCGGGCACCTATAAAGACCGCCTGCTGATGGAGCAGCTGCCGCACCTGCTGGTGGAAGGCATGCTGATCTCCGCCTTCGCGCTGAAAGCCTACCGCGGCTATATCTTCCTGCGCGGTGAGTACATCGAAGCGGCGGCGCATCTGCGTCGCGCCATCGCGGAAGCCACCGAAGCCGGCTATCTGGGCAAAAACATTCTCGGCACCGGATTTGATTTCGAGCTGATCGTGCACACCGGCGCCGGCCGTTACATCTGCGGCGAAGAAACCGCGCTGATCAACTCGCTGGAAGGCCGCCGCGCCAACCCGCGCTCCAAGCCGCCATTCCCGGCCAGCGCCGGCGTGTGGGGCAAGCCGACCTGCGTCAACAACGTCGAAACGCTGTGCAACGTGCCGGCCATTTTGGCGAACGGCGTGGAGTGGTACACCGGCATCTCCGGCAGTGAGGACAAAGGCACCAAGCTGATGGGCTTCTCCGGCCGGGTGAAAAATCCGGGCGTTTGGGAGCTGCCGTTCGGCACCACCGCGCGCGAGATCCTGGAAGACTACGCCGGCGGCATGCGCGACGGTCTGCGCTTCAAAGCCTGGCAGCCAGGCGGCGCGGGGACTGACTTCCTGACCGCCGATCATCTCGATCTGCCGATGGAATACGGTGCGATCGGCAAAGCCGGCAGCCGTCTCGGCACCGCGCTGGCGATGGCGGTAGACCACGAGATTGGCATGGTGCCGCTGGTGCGTAACCTGGAAGAGTTCTTCGCCCGCGAGTCCTGCGGCTGGTGTACGCCATGCCGCGACGGCCTGCCGTGGAGCGTGAAGATCCTGCGTGCGTTGGAAAACGGCGAAGGGCAGCCGGGGGATATCGAAACCCTCGAACAGCTGTGCCGTTCCCTCGGCCCGGGCAAAACCTTCTGCGCCCACGCGCCAGGTGCCGTAGAGCCACTGCAAAGCGCGATTAAATATTTCCGTGAAGAGTTCGAGGCGGGCATCGCCGTGCAGCACTTCAGCAACGCCCATGCGATTGGCGGCATTCAGCCGAACAATCTGCTGAAGCAGCGCTGGTAAGCCGACTCGCCCGAACACGGCCAGAATTTTTGATTAACGCCTGCCGCAAGGCAGGCCACTTGGAAGCATGCTGACTATGGCTACGATTCATGTAGACGGCAAAGAGTATGAGGTAGACGGAGCGGACAACCTGCTGCAGGCTTGTCTTTCCCTCGGCCTTGATATTCCTTACTTTTGCTGGCATCCGGCGCTGGGAAGCGTCGGCGCTTGCCGCCAATGTGCGGTAAAGCAATACCAAAACGCGGAAGATACGCGCGGCCGTTTGGTGATGTCCTGTATGACCCCGGCATCCGATGGCACCTTCATCTCCATCGATGACGGCGAAGCGAAGCAGTTCCGTGAAAGCGTGGTCGAGTGGTTGATGACCAACCACCCGCACGATTGCCCGGTCTGTGAAGAAGGCGGTAACTGTCACCTGCAGGATATGACGGTAATGACCGGCCACAGCTTCCGCCGCTACCGCTTCACCAAGCGCACCCACAACAACCAGGAGCTGGGGCCGTTTATCTCGCACGAGATGAACCGCTGTATCGCCTGCTACCGCTGCGTGCGTTACTACAAAGACTATGCGGACGGCACCGACTTCGGCGTGTACGGTGCGCACGATAACGTCTACTTCGGTCGCCCGGAAAGCGGCACGCTGGAAAGCGAGTTCTCCGGCAACCTGGTGGAAGTGTGCCCGACCGGCGTATTCACCGACAAAACGCACTCCGAGCGCTACAACCGTAAATGGGACATGCAGTTCGCGCCGAGCATTTGCCAGCAGTGCAGCATCGGCTGTAATACCAGCCCGGGCGAGCGCTATGGCGAGCTGCGCCGTATCGAAAACCGTTACAACGGCAGCGTGAACCACTACTTCCTGTGCGACCGCGGCCGCTTCGGTTACGGCTACGTCAACCAGAAAGATCGTCCGCGTCAACCGCAGCAGCTGCGCGGCGATGACTGGATCACCCTGAACGCCGAGCAGGCGATGCAGGGCGCGGCGGACATCCTGCGTCAGGCGAAGAAAACCATCGGCATCGGCTCCCCGCGCGCCAGCCTGGAAAGCAACTTCGCACTGCGCGAGCTGGTCGGCGCCGAGAACTACTACACCGGTATCGCTCAGGCGGAGCAATCACGCCTGGCGCTGATGCTGAACGTGCTGAAAAACGGCGGCGTCCATACACCGGCGCTGCGTGAGATCGAAGATTACGACGCGGTGCTGGTGCTGGGCGAAGACCTGACGCAAACCGGTGCGCGTATCGCGCTGTCCGTGCGCCAGGCCGTCAAGGGCAAAGCCCGCGCGATGGCGGCGGCGCAACGCGTGGCCGACTGGCAGATCGCGGCGGTGCAGAACATCGGTCAGCACGCCAAGTACCCGCTGTTCACCACCAACGTCGACAACACCCGCCTGGACGACATCGCCGCCTGGAACTACCGCGCGCCGGTGGAAGAGCAGGCGCGCTTCGGCTTCGCCATCGCTCACGCGCTGGACAGCGCGGCGCCGGCGGTGAACGATCTGGCTGAAGGCCTGAACAAGAAAGTCGATATCATCGTGCAGGCGCTGACCGGCGCACGCAAACCGCTGATTATTACCGGCAGCAACGCCGGCAGCGAAGCCATCATCGAAGCGGCGGCCAACATTGCCAAAGCGTTGAAGGGCCGCGGTTCCGATGTCGGCATCACCTTCGTGGCGGGCGCAGCCAACAGCATGGGCCTGGCGATGATCGGCGGCGGTTCGCTCGATCAGGCGCTGGAACAGCTGGCGAGCGGCGCAGCCGATACCGCTATCGTGATGGAAAACGATCTCTATCGTCATGCGCCGGCGGCGCAGGTGGACGCGGCGCTGGCCAAGGTTAATAACCTGATCGTCGCCGACCACCAGCGCACCGCGATCATGGACAAAGCCAACCTGATCCTCTCCTCGGCCAGCTTCGCCGAGAGCGACGGTACGCTGATCAACCAGGAAGGCCGCGCGCAGCGCTTCTTCCAGGTATACGATCCGGCCTACTACGACGACGCCAAGAAGAATCAGTTCACCGTGATGCTGGAAAGCTGGCGCTGGATGCACTCGCTGCACTCCACCTACACCAGCCGCCACGTGGACTGGACCCAGCTCGATGACGTGATCGCCGCTTGCGTCGCCGCGTTGCCGCAGCTGCAGGGCATCGTCGACGCCGCGCCGGACGCGACTTTCCGCATTCGCGGTCAGAAGCTGGCGCGTTCGCCGCACCGCTCCAGCGGCCGTACCGCCATGCGCGCCAACATCAGCGTGCATGAGCCGCGTCAGCCGCAGGATAAAGACACCATGTTCGCCTTCTCGATGGAAGGGAACAACAGCCCGCTGGCCGATCGTCAGCAGATCCCGTTCGCCTGGGCGCCAGGCTGGAACTCACCGCAGGCATGGAACAAGTTCCAGGCCGAAGTGGGCGGCAAACTGCGCCACGGCGATCCGGGCGTGCGCCTGATCGAAGCGGGGGAGGGCAGCCTCGGTTACTTCGACCGCGTGCCTGCCGCGTTCAATCCGAACGACGGCTGGCGTGTCGCGCCGTACTACCACCTGTTCGGCAGCGACGAAATGTCGCAGCGCTCTCACGTGATCCAGCAGCGCATGCCGGAAGCCTACGTGATGGTCAACCCGGCCGACGCGGCGACGCTTGGCGTCAACGCGGGCAGCCTGGTGGAGTTCAGCTGTGCGGGCCAGACCCTGCGTCTGCCGGTGCGTCTGAGTGAAACCCTGACCCAGGGCCAGGTTGGTTTGCCGCTCGGCTTGCCAGGGATCCCGCCGATCTTGGTGGGTGCTAAGGTAGACAATCTGCGGGAGGCGGCACGATGAGCTGGTTTACCCCTGAGGTGATCGACATTCTGATCGCCATTCTTAAAGCGGTCGTGATCCTGTTGGTGGTCGTGGCGTGCGGGGCATTCATGAGCTTTGGCGAACGCCGCCTGCTCGGCCTGTTCCAGAACCGCTACGGACCGAACCGCGTAGGCTGGGGCGGCTCGCTGCAGCTGGTCGCCGACATGATCAAAATGTTCTTCAAGGAAGACTGGGTGCCGAGATTCTCCGACCGGGTGATCTTCACCCTGGCGCCGATGATCGCCTTTACTTCCCTGTTGCTGGCATTTGCCATCGTGCCGGTCAGCCCGACCTGGGCGGTGTCCGATCTCAACATCGGTATTCTGTTCTTCCTGATGATGGCCGGCCTGGCGGTGTACGCCGTGCTGTTCGCCGGATGGTCGAGCAACAACAAATACTCGCTGTTGGGCGCGATGCGCGCCTCCGCGCAAACCCTGAGCTACGAAGTGTTCATCGGTCTGTCGCTGATGGGCGTGGTGATGCAGGCGGATTCGTTCAACATGCAGGCCATCGTTGAATCCCAGGCGCACGTCTGGAACGTCATTCCGCAGTTCTTCGGCTTCGTGACCTTCGCGATCGCCGGCGTGGCGGTGTGTCACCGTCACCCGTTTGACCAGCCGGAAGCCGAGCAGGAACTGGCCGACGGTTACCACATCGAATATTCCGGCATGAAGTTCGGTCTGTTCTTCGTGGGGGAATACATCGGTATCGTCACCGTGTCCGCCCTGATTGTGACGTTGTTCTTCGGCGGCTGGCAGGGTCCGTTCCTGCCGCCATTCATCTGGTTCGCGTTGAAAACGGCCTTCTTCATGATGATGTTCATCCTGATCCGTGCCGCGCTGCCGCGTCCGCGTTATGACCAGGTGATGTCCTTCGGCTGGAAAGTGTGCCTGCCGCTGACGCTGCTGAACCTGCTGGCAACCGCCGCGGTCATTTTGTACAACGCTCAATAAGGGGTGAATAAACCATGACATTGAAAGAGTTAGTGGTTGGTTTCGGCACCCAGGTGCGCAGCATTTGGATGATTGGCATGCATGCCTTCGCCAAGCGCGAAACCCAGATGTATCCGGAAGAACCGGTTTACCTGCCGCCGCGCTACCGCGGCCGCATTGTGCTGACGCGCGATCCGGACGGCGAAGAGCGCTGCGTCGCCTGTAACCTGTGTGCGGTTGCCTGCCCGGTCGGCTGTATCTCGCTGCAAAAAGCGGAGCAGAAAGACGGCCGTTGGTATCCGGAGTTCTTCCGCATCAACTTCTCGCGCTGCATTTTCTGTGGCCTGTGCGAAGAGGCTTGCCCGACCACCGCTATCCAGCTGACGCCGGATTTCGAACTGGGTGAGTACAAGCGTCAGGATCTGGTGTACGAAAAAGAAGATCTGTTGATCTCGGGGCCGGGTAAATATCCGGAATATAACTTCTACCGGATGGCCGGTATGGCGATTGACGGCAAAGCCAAAGGCGAAGCCGAAAACGAAGCCAAACCGATCGACGTCAAAGGTCTGTTGCCCTAAGGAGCCAGCAAGCATGGAAATTGCATTTTACCTGGCAGGTTTGATTGCGGTGGCCGCGACGATTCGCGTGATCACCCATACCAACCCTGTGCATGCGCTGCTGTATCTGATCGTTTCGTTATTGGCGATCTCGGCAGTCTTCTTCTCGCTCGGCGCCTACTTTGCCGCAGCGTTGGAAATCATCGTCTATGCGGGCGCCATCATGGTGCTGTTCGTGTTCGTGGTGATGATGCTGAACCTCGGCAACGTGCAGCAGCAAGAGCGCGACTGGATGAAGCCGTCGGTGTGGATCGGGCCTGGCCTGCTGTCGCTGGCGCTGCTGGTGGTATTGATCGTCGCGATCCGCAGCGTATCCGACCAGGGTATCAGCGGCGAGATGGTCGACGCGAAGGCGGTGGGCATCAGCCTGTTCGGGCCTTACGTACTGGCGGTTGAGCTGGCTTCAATGCTGCTGTTGGCGGGTCTGGTTGTCGCCTTCCATATCGGCCGCGAGCACAAGCCTGGCGAGGTGCTGAGCAACGCGCCGGCGAGTGGAGAAATGGCGAGAAGAAAATCGGAGGAGCAAGCATGATCCCTCTTCAACACGGCCTGATCCTGGCGGCTATCCTGTTTGTGCTCGGGCTGACCGGGCTGCTGGTGCGCCGCAACCTGCTGTTTATGCTGATCAGCCTGGAAGTGATGATCAACGCTGCGGCGTTGGCGTTTATCGTGGCGGGAAGCTACTGGGGCCAGGCGGACGGGCAGGTGATGTACATCCTGGCGATCAGCCTGGCGGCAGCCGAGGCCAGTATCGGCCTGGCGCTGCTGCTGCAGCTCTACCGTCGTCGTCATACCCTGAATATTGATACTGTCAGTGAGATGCGCGGATGAACCTATTATATTTAACAATTCTGCTACCGCTGATCGGGTTCCTGCTGTTGGCATTTTCCCGCGGTCGTTGGTCTGAGAACACGGCGGCTACCGTCGGCGTGGGCTCTATCGGCCTGGCTGCGCTGGTCACGGTGTATGTGGCGATGGATTTCTTCGCCCAGAAAGCCGCCGGCGTGCAGCTGTTTGAGCAAAGCCTGTGGACCTGGATGGCCGTCGGCAACTTCAATATCGGCGTGACCCTGGTGCTGGACGGCCTGTCGCTGACCATGCTGTCGGTGGTCACCGGCGTCGGCTTCTTCATCCACATGTTCGCCTCCTGGTACATGCGCGGTGAAGAGGGCTACTCGCGCTTCTTCGCTTACACCAACCTGTTTATCGCCAGCATGGTGGTCTTGGTGCTGGCGGACAACCTGCTGCTGATGTATCTGGGTTGGGAAGGCGTGGGCCTGTGCAGCTACCTGTTGATCGGCTTCTACTACAAAGATCCGGCCAACGGCGCGGCGGCGATGAAAGCCTTCATCGTGACCCGCGTGGGCGACGTGTTCCTGGCGTTTGCGCTGTTCATCCTCTACAACGAGCTGGGCACGCTGAACATCCGCGAGCTGATGATCCTGGCACCGCAGAAACTGGCGGTGGGCGATACGGCCATCACCTGGGCGACCCTGATGCTGCTGGGCGGCGCGGTCGGTAAATCGGCGCAGCTGCCGTTGCAAACCTGGTTGGCGGACGCGATGGCGGGCCCAACCCCGGTTTCCGCACTGATCCACGCGGCGACCATGGTGACCGCGGGCGTCTATCTGATCGCCCGTACGCACGGCCTGTTCCTGATGGCGCCGGAAGTGCTGCACCTGGTGGGCATCGTCGGTGCGGTCACTCTGCTGCTGGCCGGCTTCGCCGCGCTGGTGCAGACCGACATCAAGCGCGTGCTCGCTTACTCCACCATGAGCCAGATCGGTTACATGTTCCTGGCGCTGGGCGTGCAGGCATGGGACGCGGCGATCTTCCACCTGATGACCCACGCGTTCTTCAAGGCGCTGCTGTTCCTGTCGTCCGGTTCGGTGATCCTGGCTTGCCACCACGAGCAAAACATCTTCAAGATGGGCGGCCTGCGCAAGAGCATCCCGCTGGTGTACGTCTGCTTCCTGGTGGGTGGCGCGGCGCTGTCTGCGTTGCCGCTGGTCACGGCCGGCTTCTTCAGTAAGGACGAGATCCTGGCGGGCGCGATGGCCAACGGCCACATCAACCTGATGGTGGCCGGCCTGGTCGGCGCATTCATGACCTCGCTGTACACCTTCCGTATGATTTTCATCGTGTTCCACGGCGAAGAGAAAATCAAAGCGCATGCCGGTAAAGGCATCACTCACCACCTGCCGCTGTTGGTTCTGCTGGTGCTGTCTACCTTCGTCGGCGCGATGATCGTGCCGCCGTTGCAGGGCGTGCTGCCGGAGACGACCGAGCTGGCGCACGGCAGCGTGCTGACGCTGGAAATCACCTCCGGCGTGGTGGCTATCGTCGGCATTCTGCTGGCGGCCGCGCTGTGGCTGGGCAAACGCAGCCTGGTCAACAGCATCGCCAACAGCGCGCCGGGGCGTTTCTTCTCGACCTGGTGGTTCCATGCCTGGGGCTTCGACTGGCTGTATGACAAAGTGTTCGTCAAGCCGTACTTGGGCATTGCGAAGCTGCTGCAGCGCGATCCGCTGAACTCGCTGATGAACCTGCCGGCCGTCTTCTCCCGCTGGGGGAACCGCGGTCTGACGGTGAGCGAGAACGGTCAGGTGCGTTGGTATATAGCGTCTATGGGTGTGGGTGCAGTGGTCGTATTGGCTCTGTTGATTTTGGTTTAATTGAATAATTTAAACAGACGCATTTTTCGGGCGTAGCGCCGGGCAGGCGCTACGTACAAAGTTTGAAATTATTCGTATAAGGGACACAAAACGCCATGCTATTACCTTGGCTAATTCTTATCCCCTTTATCGGCGGTCTGCTGTGCTGGCAGCTTGAGCGCTTCGGTACTAAGGTGCCGCGCTGGATAGCGCTGATCGCAATGGGGCTGACGTTGGCGCTCTCTCTGCAGCTGTGGCTGCAGGGCGGCTATACCTTGACCACGCCGAAAGGCATTCCGCAGTGGCAGAGCGAATTCCTGCTGCCGTGGATCCCGCGCTTCGGCATCTCCATCCACCTGGCGCTGGACGGCCTGTCGCTGCTGATGGTGGTGTTGACCGGTCTGCTGGGCGTGCTGGCGATCCTCTGTTCCTGGCGTGAAATCCAGAAGTATCAGGGCTTCTTCCACCTCAACCTGCTGTGGATCCTGGGCGGCGTTATCGGCGTGTTCCTCGCCATCGACATGTTCCTGTTCTTCTTCTTCTGGGAAATGATGTTGGTGCCGATGTACTTCCTGATCGCGTTGTGGGGCCACAAGGCGTCGGACGGTAAAACCCGCATCACCGCGGCGACCAAGTTCTTCATCTACACCCAGGCCAGCGGTCTGGTGATGCTGATTGCGATCCTGGGCCTGGTGTTCGTGCACTACAACGCCACCGGCGTGTGGACCTTCGATTACGAAGACCTGCTGCAAACGCCGATGTCCCACAACGTGCAATATCTGTTGATGCTGGGCTTCTTCATCGCCTTCGCGGTGAAAATGCCGGTAGTGCCGCTGCACGGCTGGTTGCCGGACGCGCACAGCCAGGCGCCGACCGCAGGTTCCGTCGATCTGGCGGGCATCTTGCTGAAAACCGCGGCCTACGGCCTGCTGCGTTTCAGCCTGCCGCTGTTCCCTGAGGCTTCGCACGAGTTTGCGCCAATCGCCATGTGGCTGGGCGTGATCGGCATCTTCTACGGCGCCTGGATGGCGTTCGCGCAGACCGACATCAAGCGTCTGATCGCCTACACCTCGGTTTCGCACATGGGCTTCGTGCTGATCGCCATCTACACCGGCAGCCAGTTGGCTTATCAGGGCGCGGTGATCCAGATGATCGCGCACGGCCTGTCCGCCGCCGGTATGTTTATCATCTGCGGCCAGCTGTATGAGCGCCTGCATACCCGCGACATGCGTCAGATGGGCGGCCTGTGGGGGCGTATCAAGTTCATCCCTGCGCTGTCGCTGTTCTTCGCCGTGGCTACGCTGGGGATGCCGGGTACCGGTAACTTCGTCGGCGAATTCATGATTCTGTTCGGCAGCTACCAGGTGGTGCCGGTGATCACCGTGATTTCTACCTTCGGTCTGGTGTTCGCTTCGGTTTACTCGCTGATCATGATGCAGCGCGCTTACTACGGTGCGCCTAAATCCGACCAGCCGCTGCAGGGCATGACCGCGCGCGAACTGTTCATCATTCTGCTGCTGGTGGTGTTGCTGGTTCTGCTGGGGGTTTACCCGCAGCCGATTCTGGATACTTCCAACGCGGCGATGAGCAACGTGCAACACTGGTTTGGTTCGTCAGTTTCAGCAATTTCAACAACAAGGCCGTAATTCGCCATGACAATAACTCCTCAACAACTGATCGCACTGCTGCCGCTGTTGATCGTCGGATTGACGGTGGTGGTTGTGATGCTAGGCATTGCGTGGCGACGCGACCACTTTATCAACGCCACCCTGACCGTGATCGGTCTCAACCTGGCGCTGCTTTCGCTGTACTTTGTCGGCCAGGCAGGCCCAATGGACGTCACCCCGCTGCTGCGGGTTGACGGTTACTCGATGTTCTACACCGGGCTGGTGCTGCTGGCGAGTCTGGCGACCTGCACCTTCGCCTATCCGTGGCTGGTCGGCTATCCGGATAACCGCGAAGAGTTCTACCTGCTGGTGCTGATCGCCGCCATGGGCGGCATCCTGCTAGCGAGCGCCAACCATCTGGCTTCGCTGTTCATCGGTATCGAGCTGATCTCGCTGCCGCTGTTCGGCCTGGTGGGCTACGCCTACCGCCAGAAGCGCCCGCTGGAAGCCGCCATCAAGTACATGCTGCTGTCCGCCGCCGCGTCGTCGTTCCTGCTGTTCGGCATGGCGCTGCTGTATGCCGAATCCGGCGATCTGTCGCTGGCCGGCCTCGGCAAGAGCCTGCAGGAAAACATGATGCACCAGCCGCTGATCCTGGCCGGTATGGGCATGATGATCGTCGGTCTGGGCTTCAAGCTGTCGCTGGTGCCGTTCCAACTGTGGACGCCGGACGTGTATCAGGGCGCGCCTGCGCCGGTCTCGACTTTCCTGGCGACCGCCAGCAAGATCGCGATCTTCGCGGTCGTGATGCGTCTGTTCCTGTATGCCCCGGCCGCCGACAACGAAGCGCTGCGCATGGTGCTGTCGATCATCGCGTTCTGCTCCATCTTGTTCGGTAACCTGATGGCCATCAGCCAGACCAACATCAAGCGTCTGCTGGGCTACTCGTCGATCGCTCACCTGGGCTACCTGCTGGTGGCGCTGATTGCGGTGCAAACCCATCAGCTGTCGCTGGAAACCGCCGGCGTTTACCTGGCCGGTTACCTGTTCAGCAGCCTGGGCGCCTTCGGCGTGGTCAGCCTGATGTCCAGCCCGTACCGCGGCCCGGATGCGGATTCGCTGTTCTCTTACCGTGGTCTGTTCTGGCATAAGCCAATCTTGTCCGCGGTGATGACGGTGATGATGCTGTCGCTGGCCGGTATCCCGATGACGCTGGGCTTTATCGGTAAGTTCTTCGTGATCGCGATGGGCGTCAGCGCACACCTGTGGTGGCTGACCGGCGCAGTCGTGGTAGGCAGCGCCATCGGCCTGTACTACTACCTGCGCGTGACCGTCAGCCTGTTCCTCAGCGCGCCGGAATCGCTGCAGCGCGATACCCCGAACAACTGGGCGTTGACCGCCGGTGGCGTCGTGGTGCTGATCTCCGCCGCGCTGGTGCTGCTGCTGGGCGTCTATCCGCAGCCGCTGATTTCGCTGGTGCAGATGGCGCAGCCGACGTTCTGATAACCCTTCAAACGATAAAAAGGTCGCTTCGGCGGCCTTTTTTTATGGGGAAACGGCACTCAGCCGTAATGGGCGCTAAACGAGGTTTCCAGCGCCTGCACTACCGCGCGCACGCGGGCGGCGCGTTGCAAATCGGGATGCAACACCAGCCAGATATCCACCCAGTCTTTGTTCTCCGGCAACAGGCGCACCAGCTCCGGATCTTTGTCCGCCAAAAACGCGGAGAGCAGGCCGATGCCCAGCCCGCTGCGGGTGGCGGAACGCAGCAGTAGCTGCGAATTGCATTGCAGCACCACGTTGGGCTCGTGCAGGGCCTCGCCGCAGAAATTGTTCCAGTGGCGCGGCACCAGATCGCGCGGGAACATCAGCAGATCGTGGCCGCGCAGCTGCTCGCCCCTGAGCGGCATGCCGCGCCGTGCCAGATAGTGTGGGCTGGCGTACAGACCCATTTCGATGGTGGCTAAGCGTTTGATGATCAGCTCATCGTCATCGGGGCGGGCGCCACGGATCGCCAGATCCGCGCCGTGGTAAGAAATATCGGCGATGTTGACCGCCGTCAACAGCGTGACGGTGATGGCGGGGTAGCGTTCCCGCAGATCTTGCAGCGCCGGCATCACGAAGGCTTCGGCCAGGGTATCGGTGGTGGCGATGCGCACGTTGCCACACAGGCTTTCGTCACCGCTGGCGGCTTTGCGGTTGATCGCCTGCACCGCATTTTCCATCTTCATCACGTCCGCCAGCATTTGCTCCCCCAGCGGGCTGAGGGCGAAGGATTTCGGCGTGCGGATAAACAGCTTGGAGCCGAGCGCATCCTCGAAAGCGGACAGCCGTCGACCGACGGTCGCCTGATCGACATGCAGCTGGCTGGCGGCTTTGCGTAGCGTGCCGCAGCGCGCGACGGCCAAAAAGAAGCGCGCGTCGTCCCAATTTATCATGCCATTTCCTCTCTGCAGATTTGTCGGCGCGGTAGGAAACAGGCCGGGCCGGACGAATGATAACGGGTTATATCATAAAGCGTTGCTCTGCCCTGGGGGAGAGAAAGACGGCTAGCGGCCTGCACATCGGCGGTTATTTCTCCGGTGATGCAAGAATACATCAGGGTGATTCATTCTTGACGATACTTCGCCCGTCGCCGTAACGCTATGATAAGCGCCGTTCCCGGCCCGCCGGGTGAGAAAGATGTCGATGGCAGGCCGCCGTCTGCCGACTTTGGGAGTTGAAACATGTCAGAAAATACCGCCAGCCAGATCGCGGCGCCGCAAAATGCTCAGGCGTCGCGCAGGACCATTTTATTGTTCCTGGCGCTGGCTTTGATGTCGGCATTGCTGAACAGCAGTGCGCCGACGCCGCTTTATCCGCTGTATCAGCAGCAGTTTGCGCTGAGTTCCGTCAGCCTGACCGTCGTTTACGGTGCCTACGCCGCCGGCGTACTGATCTCTTTGTTCGGCGTCGGCAATCTGGCCGGCAAAGTGAAGGATTTGCGCAGCGTGATCGTGCCGGCATTGCTGGTGGTGTTGAGCGGTGCGCTGCTGTTTGCGCTGGCGGATACCTTTGTCATGATGCTCATGGCGCGACTGCTGGCCGGGGTGGGCACCGGGGCATTGACCGGGGCGGCAAACATCGCCCTGGTGCGTTTTGGGCCACAAGACGGCGGTAAAAACGCCGCGCTGATCGCCACGTTGTCCTTTACCACAGGGTTAGCGCTGGGCCCGATCTTCAGTGGCGTCGCTTTGCAGACCGGTTTTCATCCCACGACGCTGCCGTTCGCTTTCATCATGGTCATTGCCGCCGTGGCGGCGTTGGGCGTGATGTTCTCGTGGCCGCGTGGCGTGGTCACGGCGCCGACCCGCGCTGCGCCGACGGCGACAGAAAAAAGCATGCTGCTCGACGGCCTGCGCGCCACCGGCGGTAAATTCTTTGTCTGTGCCGGGGCGCTGTTTATCTGTTGGGCTCTGGCCGCCAGCATTTTGGCTATTGGCCCCAGCGTGGCGGAAACGCTGTTAGGCATGCACCAGCGGGGCGTCTTTGGCTATGCGATTGCGGTGTATCTGTTGATCGCCGGTATTAGCCAGATCCTGAGCCGCCGCCTTAACGCCCGTCATTCGCTGTTGTTCGGTTGCCTGGCGCAGGTGCTGGCGGCGGTGGTATTCGCTGCGGCGATCCAATGGCATTCACTGTGGCTGGCGGCTGCGGGCCTGGTGGTGGCCGGCTATGCTTACGGCGCCATTTTCGTCGGCAGCGCGACCCTGGTAAACCTGATTTCGCCGCCGGCCAGCCATGCGCGTTTGCTTTCACTGTTTTACGTTATCGCTTATATCGCCAACTGGGTGCCGATCTTGCTGGGGATCGTGGTCGACCGTGTCGATCTGCAGCAGGCAACCCATCTGCTGTTCCTGAGCAGCACCACGGTATGCCTGTTGTTGGCATGGATGACGGTACGTGTAGGGTTCCCACGTTAATGATTTTGTGATTTAAGTCTCTTTTATTTAATTAATTATTCTTTAATTGCATTTATGTTGTGATTTTAATCACATGAAATAACCGGCTTTCGGGTAAACTGCGCGCTTTCTTTTTGCCGCGGGTCACTTTATGAACGTTCTTTTCGCCATTGCCGTTACTACCGGGATCCTCTCCGGCGTGTGGGGCTGGGTTGCCGTCAGCCTGGGGCTGATCGGTTGGGCCGGTTTTCTCGGCTGCACGGCGTATTTCGCCTGCCCGCAGGGCGGGCTGAAAGGGCTGTTGATCGGCGCGTTGACCTGCTGCAGCGGCGTCTTCTGGGCAATGGCGATCATCCACGGCAGCGAACTGGCGCCGCAGTGGGAGCTGCTGGGGTATCTGCTGACCGGCGTCGTTGCGTTTCTGATGTGCATTCAGGCCAAACAGCAGTGGCTGGGGTTTGTGCCCGGCACCTTTATCGGCGCCTGTGCGACCTTCGCCGGCGGCGGAGATTGGCCGCTGGTGACGCTTTCTCTGTTGGTGGGCTTGCTGTTTGGCTATGCGATGAAAAACAGCGGTCTGTGGTGGGCGGCGCGCAGCGAAAAAGCCCGTGCCGCACAGCCGGTCAGCCCGAATGCCGGCTCAAACGGTGCCGCCGAGTGAGAGGCGGTAGTGCAGATCGTGGCGCTCGGCGCAGGGTTCGCCCGCGATCCGCAGCAGCAGCATTTCAGCGGCGGTTTTCCCCATGTCAAAGCGCGGCGTGATCACGCTGGCGATGCCCGGCGTGGTCGCCTGGCCAATATCCAGGCCGTGAAAACCCGATAGCGCAATCTCCTGCGGCACGCGCACGCCGAGACGCAGGCAGGCCTGCAACACGCCCACCGCCAGATCGTCGTTGGTGCACAGGATACCGTCCAACTGCGGGTAGCGTTCGCGCGCCATCGCCAGCATGTCGGCGCCGATCGAAACCGAAGAGACCTGATGCGGCGTGATCTGGCGCGGTGTTTGCCCCTGAGCCGCCATGGCGCGGCAGTACCCCCGATAGCGTTTATTGTCGCGGGCGTCCGACATGGCGCCAAAGTAAACGATATGCCGTTTGCCGCTGGCGAGCAGCGCTTCGGTCATGTCATACCCCGCCTGTTCATTATCAAACCCCACCGCAATCCGCCCCGGCGGCGCGTCGAGATCCATCACCTGCGCGAGGGGGATTTTGGCGGCGCCGAGGTAGGTCTCTGCGCGCAAGGTATGCGCAGAGTCGGTGAGGATCAGCCCGGCGATCGGGTAGCTCAACAGCTGTGCGATCTGCTCTTCTTCCCGCTGCGGGCTGTAATCGTAGTTCACCACCAGCGTTTGGTAACCCCGCGCTTGGGTAACGGATTCGATGCCGGCCAGCAGATCGGCGAAGATCTGGTTGTTGAAGGAGGGGATCAGTACGCCGATGCGCGGTTTTCTGCCGGCCTGTGCGGTATCGGCGTCAGTGATGTTCAGCTCCCGCATGACCTGCGCAATGCGTTCGGCGGTGTTGGTCGCCACTTTTTCCGGCGTGCGCAGGAAGCGGCTGACGGTCATTTTGGTCACGCCGGCCAATTGTGCGATGTCCTGTAGCGTAACGCGAGGGTGTTTCATTCGGTGGCCTTCACGGGCGGCGCGGCAAGGGTGGATAGCGGTATGTTAACAAATCGATTTGGCGATAACAATGAATGCGCTCCTATTGAAAATAGCTATTTTTCAATTGGATAACTGCTTTTGCCCGCTTGCTGCCTGCGTGAGATCACGTTAAGGGTAACAGGGTTTCGTAACATGATGTTCAGTGATTTCCATCACGTTTTTACCGGTAACAATCGGCTGAGATAGAGGCCTGTCCGATTGGAGGCCTGATGGCCGGGAATCACCATGAACAACCTGTTTTCACTGGATAACAAAATTGTCTTGATCACCGGCGCCTCGCGCGGCATCGGTTTTCTGCTGGCGCGCGGCCTGGCGCAGCAAGGCGCGCATATTCTGGTCAACGCCACCACCGACGAACATGCCCGACACGCCGCCGATCGCCTGCGCGAAGAGGGCTTGCGCGCCGATGCGGCGGCGTTCGACGTTACCGATTCCCAGGCGGTGCATGCTGCCATCGATCGTATCGAAGCGGATATCGGCGCGATAGACGTCTTGATCAACAACGCCGGCATCCAGCGCCGCCACCCGTTCACCGAGTTTCCGGAGCAAGACTGGGACGACATCATCGCCGTCAACCAGAAGGCGGTTTTCATCGTGTCGCAAACCGTGGCGCGTTATATGGTGCCGCGCCGGCGCGGCAAGATAGTCAACATCGGCTCGATGCAAAGCGAGCTGGGGCGGGACACCATCACCCCTTATGCGGCCTCCAAGGGCGCGGTGAAAATGCTGACGCGAGGCATGTGCGTGGAGCTGGCGCGCTACAACATTCAGGTCAACGGCATCGCCCCCGGCTACTTCAAAACCGAGATGACGCAGGCGCTGGCCGACGATCCGGCCTTCACCGCCTGGCTGACCCAACGCACGCCCGCCGCACGCTGGGGCGATCCGCAGGAGTTGATCGGCGCGGCGGTGTTCCTGGCCGCCGACGCCTCCGCCTTCGTCAACGGGCAACTGCTGTTTGTCGATGGCGGCATGTCGGCGGCGGTGTAACCTTTTTTCGTGGAGTGTTGAGATGAAAATTCAAACCCAGTCCTGCGTGGTCAATGGCAAACGCGACGTGGCGGTGATTGCGCAAGAAGTGGATTACCGGGGGCAGGGAACGCTGGTGAAAATCAGCCGCGGCGGCATCTGCGGCTCGGATCTGCATTACTTTCAGGAAGGCAGGGTCGGCAATTTTCAGGTGCGCCAGCCGATGGTGCTGGGCCATGAGGTGATCGGCGAAGTGGTCGCCAGCGATTCGCCGCAGCTGCCGGTCGGGCAGAAGGTGGCGCTCAATCCCAGCAAACCCTGTGGGCAGTGCAAATACTGTCTGGCGCAGCAAAGCAATCAATGCGTCGAGATGCGTTTTTTCGGCAGCGCGATGTATTTTCCGCACGTCGACGGTGCTTTTACCCAATACAAAGTGGTGGACAGCGCGCAGTGCATTCCTTACGGCACCGATCGCGACGACAGGGTGATGGTGTTCGCTGAACCGCTGGCGGTGGCGATCCACGCGGCGAAGCAGCCCGGCGACGTGACGGGGAAAAAGATCTTCGTGTCCGGCGTCGGCCCGATCGGCTGCCTGCTGGTGGCGGCGCTGAAAGCGCTGGGCGCCGCCGAAATTGTCTGTGCCGATCTCAGCCCGCGCTGCCTGGCGATCGCCAGGCAAATGGGGGCCGATCGGTGCCTGCATGCTGCGGACGACGATGTTAGCGGTTATCAGCAGGACAAAGGGTATTTCGACGTCGCCTTCGAAGTGGCGGGGCATCCGCAGTCGCTGCAGCGCTGCCTGGAGATCACCCGCGCCAAAGGCACCGTGGTGCAGGTGGGCATGGGCGCCAGCTTCCCCGATTTTCCGCTGATGTTGTTGATCGCCAAGGAGTTGAACCTGCTCGGATCCTTCCGCTTCGTGGCGGAGTTTGCGCTGGCGGTGGCGTGGCTGGCCGACGACGTGGTCGATCCGCTGCCGTTGCTGTCGGCGGAGTTCGCCAGCGGGCAACTGGCGCAGGCGCTGGAGTTTGCCGGCGATAAGCGCCAGGCCGCCAAGGTGCAATTGGTGTTTTAGGGTAAAAGTCCGATGGCCGCAGGCGGCGATCCTTGTCTATAGTGTAGGAACGCTTAATTTTTCAACCACGGAGATCTCACTATGGCAAGACATACGGATGCTGAGCAAACTACGCTGGATGACGATCTGAGAATGCTGACCGAGACGCTGGAGGAAGTGCTGCAATACACCGGCGATCGCGCGGATCAGGCCTACATCGACATCAAGTCGCACGCCGAGCAGGCGCTGAGTGAGGTTAAGGCGCGCTGGGCGAACACCGGCGAATCCTACTATGCGCGCGCCAAAGAAGCGGTACACCGCACCGACGACTACGTGCGGGATAAACCCTGGCACAGCGTAGGCATCGGCGCCACCGTCGGGCTGGTGCTGGGGCTGCTGCTGGCCAGAAAATAACGACGTCGGGCGGCGGCCTGCGCCGCCGCCCGACAGCTACGTATCTTCTTTCCCCAAAATCACTTCCACCTGATGGATCCTGCCGTCGTCCCGCAGCGCGATCGTCGGCTCCGACTGAGGGATGCCGTCAACGATGATCTGCGTTTCGCCTTCTCCCTGGCGCACGACCAGCTGATATTCGCTGGCGCCTTCGCGGTAGTTGATCGTGAATTGCGGCCAGTCGGCCGGCAGACGCGTATCGATCGTCAGCCGATCGCCGCGGCGTTTCAGGCCCAGCAACGACTCGAGAATCAAGCGATACATCCAGCCTGCCGAGCCGGTATACCAACTCCAGCCACCCCGGCCGATATGCGGCTCAACTGCGTAGACATCAGCGGTCGCCACGTAAGGTTCGACTTTGTAACGTTCGGCGGCGGCGCTGTCCAGGCTGTGGTTGATGGGGTTGATCAGCGCCATCAGCTGCCAGGCGCGTTCGATGTCACCCATTTCGGCGAAGGCCATCACCGCCCATACCGCGCCGTGGGTGTATTGGCCGCCGTTTTCCCGCACGCCGGGCAGATAGCCGCGGATATAGCCGGGATCGGGACCGTTGCCGTCGAACGGCGGCGTCAACAGTCTGATCAGCCTGGCCTGCGGGTCGACCAGATGTGTATCCAATGACTGCATCGCCTGCCGACTGCGCTGCGGATCGCCGGCGCCGGACAGCACCGACCAGCTTTGCGCAATGGCGTCGATGCGGCACTCCGCGGCCAGGTGTGAGCCGAGCGGTTCGCCGTTGTCGAAATAGCCGCGGCGGTACCATTCGCCATCCCAGGCATGGTTGTGCAGGTTGTCCTTCAGGGCGGCGGCCTGGCGGCGGCACTGTGCGGCCAGGTCGTCATCGTGGTGGCGTTCCGCCAGATCGCCGTAGCGCTGCAGGATGGAAAACAGGAAGAAGCCGAGCCAGACGCTTTCGCCGCGGCCTTCCAGCCCGACCCTGTTCATGCCGTCGTTCCAGTCGCCGGCCCCCATCAGCGGCAACCCGTGCTCGCCGAAGGTCAGGCCGTGTTTCAGCGCGCGCGCGCCGTGCTGGTACAGGCTTTCCCGCACTGCGCTCTGCGCCGGCTGTTCATAGGCGGACTCTTCGCCGGGCGCCAGCTGGCGCGCCTCCAGATAGCCCACCTGTTCGGTCAAAATGCTCTCGTCGCCGGTGGCGTCCAAATAATGACACATCGCCAGCGGCAGCCACAGATAGTCGTCGGAACAGCGGGTGCGCACGCCGTTGCCCTGCGGCGGATGCCACCAGTGCTGCACATCGCCCTCGATAAACTGGCGTGAGGCGCACAGCAGGATCTGTTCGCGCAGCCGTTGCGGCGCGGCGTGGGTCAGTGCCAGCGTGTCCTGCAGCTGATCGCGGAAGCCAAAGGCGCCGCCGGATTGGTAGTAGCCGCTGCGTGCCTGAATGCGGCAGGAGAGAGTTTGGTACAGCAGCCAGCCGTTAGCCAGCAGATCGACCGCCGGATGCGGCGTGCCGATCTGCACCTTATTCAGGATGCCGTCCCAATAGGCGGCGACCTGTTGCCGTTCGTCTTGCAGGCGATCTTCATCCAGGTAGCGCTGCAGCAGCATGTCGGCCTCGTCGGCGTTTTGTCCCAGTCCCAGGACGAACACCAGGCTGCGCTGATCGCCGTCGATCAGGCTGAGCGCCGACTGTACCGCGCCGCACGGATCCAGCCCGGCGCCGACCCTGCCGGAAAGCCGGCGCAGTTTCAGCACCGCCGGATTGGCCAGCGTGCCGTTGCGGCCGAGGAATTCACGCCGATCGCCGCTGATGGAACAGTGGGCGCCGGTAACGCCGAAAAAGGCGGTGCGCTCGGAACCGTTGCCGCCGTAATGGTTGGTGGCCAGAATGCCGCAGCCGCCCGTCGTCGTCGCGGCCTGTGTCACGACGTGCATGGCGGTTTTACTGCGCAAATCGCCGAGGATGAATTCCATGTAGCCGGTGGCGGAGAGTTTGCGCGTGCGGCCTGAACCGTTGGTCAGCGTCAGCAAAAACAGCTTCACCGGCGCGTCCTGCGCCACCAGCATCGTCAGCTGGCTGTCGATGCCGCCTTCGCGGTGCTCGAACACGCTGTAGCCAAAGCCGTGGCGCGTCAAATAGTGGCCGCGACCGCGGGCTGGCAGCGGCGTGGGGGACCAGACGTGGCCGCTTTCCTCGTCGCGCAGATAAAACGCTTCGCCACCGCGATCGCTGATGGGATCGTTATCCCACGGCGTCAGCCGGTACTCGTGAGCGTTTTCGTACCAGCTATAGGCCTGACCGCTTTCTGAGATAACCGTGCCAAACAGCGGGTTGGCGATAACGTTTGACCAGGGTGCCGGAGTGATCTTGTTCTCGTTCATCGCAATGACATATTCGCGTCCGTCGCTGGAGAATCCGCCCAGCCCGTTAAAGAATTGCAGGTCTTCGATGGCGGGCAACTGCGGCGAATGCAGGTTGCGCGGCAGGTTGTCTACCGTCGCCAGCTTCGACGACGCGGTGACCGGAGACAGCGGCTGTTGCAGGGTTTGCGGCAGCTGCAGGCGTTGGTTGAGCTGCTCCGCCAAACCGCCGCGTCGGTCGTCGAGATAGATGCGCGCCACGCTGAGCAGCAGACGATGGTCTTCCGGCGACATATGTTCGCTGGTCCGCACGAAAATGCCCCCCGGCTTGTCGGTCAGGGTGGATTCCATGCCGGCGGCGATCAAGCCCATGATCTGATTTTGCAGATCCTGGCGGTAGCCGCCGACGTCTTCGTTGAGGATCACCAGATCCACCTGCAGCCCCTTAAGGCGCCAATAGTTGTGTGCCTGGATCAGCTGCTGCACCAACGCGATATTCTCCGCGTCGCTGACCGTCAGCAGCACGATCGGCAGATCGCCTGAGATCGAATGCCCCCATAACCCGGACTGGCCGCGGCGGTTGCTGATGATTTCACCGCCGCCGGCGCGCATTTCCTGCGCCGGGAACACCACGGCGCCGGCCAGACGGTTGAACAGATTGGCGTCTTCCTCATTGGCGTTCAGTTGGCGCAACACCACCTGGCTGTGTGACCAGGCCAGTTCGAAGACGCGATCCGCCAAGTGGCGATCGCGATACTTTTCCAGCATCGCCAGACAGGAGGCGCGATCCTCGCAAACGCCGTAAAACACATCCAGCGTCAGCGGAACGTTGGGTTCCAGCACCACGCGCTGGCGGATGGCGATGATCGGATCGATAACCGGCCCGGCGCTGTTGGTCAGCGGCGCATTGTGGTACAACGCCTGCGGATTGGCCGGCGTGCGGCCGCGGCCGATAAATATGCCGCGATCGGTTTCGAACGAGGTTTGCGCGCTGTTTCCCTGTACCGTCATCATGTGCAGCAGCCACGGGCACGTCTCTTTGGGCTCGCGCGGTCTGCGATGACACAGGATCGCTTCCTGGTCTGGCAGTAGCTCGGTTTGCACGAACAGATTGCTAAAGGCCGGGTGCGCCAGATCGTTCCCGGCCGGTGCCAGCACCACTTCGGCATAGCTGGTGATCTCAAGGATGCGCGGCTGTTTACCGCGGTTGATGAGCGTCAGGCGGCGCAGTTCGATATCATCTTCCGGCGAAACCACCACCTGCGTTTTGACCGAAAGTGTGCCCAGATGGCGCTGGAATTCGGCGCCGGCGTCGTTGAACACCGCGCGATAGTCTTTGGCGCCGCCGCCGCCGATCGGTTGCCAGGTATTGCTCCACACTTCGCCGGTTTGCGGATCGCGCAGGTAGCAGAAAGCGCCCCAGTTATCACGGGTGGCGTCCTCGCGCCAACGGGTCAGCGCCAGGTTTTGCCACCGGCTGTAACTGCCGCCGGCCTGCGACAGCATCAGATGATAGTTGGCGTTGGACAACAGTTGCACTTCGGGTATCGGCGTATCGACGCGGGTGAATTCACGCGCGCTGAAGCTGGCCGGCTGGATGGTGCCTTCGTGGGTTTCGAAATGACGACGCGGGCTATAGAGCTCGACTGCGTCCGGCACGCGTTCCTGCAGCAGCAGGCGCGCTGACTGGAAGGCGGGATAGCGGGCGAAACGCGCCACCATCGGCGCATCCAGCAGCAGGTGCGACAGCGCCAGGAACCCCATGCCCTGGTGGTGTGCCATGTAGGAGCGGACGATCGTGTACAGTTGCCCGCGGCTCAGGCGTGCGGTGGTGTAATCGAGCGCTTCGTAAAAACCGTATCGCCCTTTGGCGCCGTTGTGTTCCAGCGTCAGCAGGTTATTGCAAGCGGCGACGGGCTCAACGATCAGTGCCATCAGCGTCGCGTAAGGGGCGATCACCATATCGTCGGCCAGGCCGCGCCGCAGCCCCAAACCGGGCACCCCAAAGGCGTGATATTGATAATTTTGCTGCGCGTCGAAGCCGAAATAGCCGGATTCGGAAACGCCCCAGGGGACGCCGCGCTCCTTACCCCAGGCGATTTGGCGCGCCACCGCCGCGCGGCACATCTGCACCAGCAGCGAATCGGGATAGGCGGGCATGACCAACTGCGGCATCAGGTATTCGAACATCGACCCGCTCCACGACATCAGCGCAGGCTCCTTGTCGATGACGGTGAACAGCCGGCCAAGGGCGAACCAGCTGCGCTGCGGCACCTGATTGGTCGCGATGGCCACGTAGTTGGTCAGACGGATTTCCGACGCCAGCAGATCGTATTTGCTGCTGTCCATGCGGTTATGGTCGCAGTTGAAGCCGACGCTCAGCAGGTGGGTCGATTCGTCATACAGGAAGTGGAAGTCCATCTGCGCCATTTTTTCCAGCCGCTGCCGCAGGCTGCCGAGTTGCGCCAGGCGCTGTTGCGCCAGCGCGGCGGCGGCATCGAGCCGACTTTGTTGCTCGGCCGAAAGCCCCAGGTTCGCCGGGGCGTCGGCCAACCAGCGCAGGCTGGGCGGCTGCGCCAGATCCGGCGGCGCATCGCTCAGCCAGCCATACCATTGCGCCCATTCCGCACAGAGTTCATTAAGCTGCTGATGGAGCGCGCCGGCCCAGCGTTTAGTTTCTTCGCCGTGGTTTAACGCCGGCTCCTGCAACCCGTTGCTGTAGTTGCGCATGGCGTCCAATTCAAGCAGCAGCGCGGCGTACGGGCTGTTTTGCGCCTGTTGCCAATGTTGGCGCAGTTTGGCCAGGTTTTTCGGCGCTGCGTTTCCCCACTGCTGTTCCAGCAGTTCCAGGCTGTCTCCCAGACCGGCCACTATCCGCTGCGGATCGATGACCGGCTGTTGGGCCAGCGCCGGCAGCCCGGCGCAGAGCGTCAGCAGATGCCCGGCCAGGTTGCCGCTGTCGACGCTGGAAATATAGCGCGGGTTTAACGGCTCTAAGGTGCGCGTGTCGTACCAGTTGTACAGATGGCCGCGATAGTGCTCCATGCGATCCAGCGTATCGAGCGTCAGTTCAATGCGGCGCAGCGCCTCGCACAGCGTCAGGTAGCCGAAATCGCAGGCGGTGAGGTTGGCCAATAGCGACAAACCGATATTGGTCGGCGAGGTGCGGTGCGCTATCACCGGTTCCGGTATTTCCTGATAGTTGTCCGGCGGCAGCCAGTTCTCCTGAGCATTGAC
This sequence comes from Serratia sp. CY29653, assembly GCF_052169255.1. Lineage (NCBI taxonomy): Bacteria > Pseudomonadati > Pseudomonadota > Gammaproteobacteria > Enterobacterales > Yersiniaceae > Serratia > Serratia sp. CY29653. The sequence goes on from NZ_JBJNLC010000001.1 coordinate 220,539, forward strand.
GAAGGTGTTGAAAAAGTCCCAGGTCTGGCGGCTGGTATGGCGCAGGAAGCGCCGTTGCTCCTCATCGATCGCCGTTTTGCTGCGCTGCGGCTCGCGGCTCAGGTAGTAGAGCAAGAACGGCGCGAATACCCACAGCGCGGAAAGCGGCAAGGCGACGACGAGCGCCATCGGGTTATGCCACGCGGTGAGCAGAAGCAACCCCGCCCCGGCCAGCGGATTGACCCACATGGCGCGATAGAAATTGGTCGGCGTCACCCGCAGGCGCGTTTTGCTCTGGGCGTAGCTGGTCCACTCTTGCAGATTGCGTTGGCTGAACAGCAGGCGCCATAGGGTAACGGCGATCGCTTTCAGGCTGTACAGCGCTTCGTGCGGGAGTGCCGCGAGGCGCAGGCCGATTTGTGCCAACCGGTGCAGCGTGCCCTTCAGCGCCAGCCGCACATGCTGGAGAAACGGGCGGCGTGGCGGTTTGCGCGCGATGTCCTGCAGCAGCGCCAGCGCGGAAGGCAGCAGCAGAAGGATAAAGACCACCGCCAGCCAGTAACCGGTGTTGGGCAACCCTGTCAGGCAGCAGAATAAAAGCAGCAACAGGCTGGGGGCCACCAGGCTGCGGCGCAGGTTGTCGAACAGCTTCCACTGCGACAGCGCGCTCAGCGGGTTGGCGCAGCGTGAGCCGTCCGCTTTTTTCACCCGCGGCAGCAGCCAGTTAAGCAACTGCCAGTCGCCGCGGATCCAGCGCGAACGGCGCGCCACGTCGACCAGATAGTTGCTGGGATATTGCTCATACAACAGCACATCGCTCAACAGCCCCGAGCGGGCATAGCAACCTTCCAGCAGATCGTGGCTCAGCACTAAATTCTCCGGGCAGGTGCCTTGCAGGCTGCGCGCAAACACGTCCACGTCGTAAATGCCTTTGCCGATGAATGAGCCTTCGCCAAACAGATCCTGATAAATGTCCGACGCCATGCGCGTATAGGGATCGTTGCCCGGCGTGCTGCTGCATAAGGCGGCGTAACGTCCCTGACCAAAACGCGGGATCTCTTCGGCCATGCGCGGCTGCAAAATGGCGTAGCCTTCCACCACGCGCTGTCTGTTTTCGTCATACTGCGGCTGGTTGAGCGGATGCGCCATGGCGGCGATCAGCTGGTGAGCGGTGTCGCGCGGCAATACGGTATCGCTGTCGAGGGTGATGACGTATTTGACGTTTTTCAGAGCCTCAAGGCCGGCGCCAACCAGGCTGGAGAAGGCGTTGTCGCGGTTGCGTAGCCAGTCGTTAAGCGCATTCAGCTTGCCGCGTTTGCGCTCCAGCCCCATCCACACGCCCTGTTTGTCATTCCACTGCCGATCGCGGTGGAACAGGAAAAAGTGGCCCGGCCCTTCACAGGGATAGCGTGCATTCAGCGCGCCGATTTTTTCACTGACGTAAGCCAGCAACGCGGCGTCGTCAGCCTGCCGCTGATGCGGGGCGTCGTTAAAGTCGGTGAGCAGCGCGAAATGCAGGTGTTTCATCGCATTACCCAGATAACAGACCTCCAGCGCGTTGAGCAGCCGGTCGATGCCGGTTTTCTCGTCGAGCAGGGTGGGGATCACCACCAATGTGCGGAACTCGGCCGGAATGCCGCAGGAGAAATCGAGCCTCGGCAAAGGTCGGGGTTCCCGGCTGCGGGTCGTAACCTCGCTGAGAAGGTTAAGCACGAATTGGCTGACGACGATCGCCAACGGGAAAAACAGCAGCGCCAATCCCCACCAGCTGATGCCGCTGCCCGCCGCGTGGCGCAACAGTTCCGCACAGCTGGCGGTGGTGAGCAGGCTGAGGCTGCCGAGCCAGGACAGCAGCGGTGCCTGGTTCAGCGCGTGGCGCACCCGGGTAATGCGGCCGAGGCGTACCGCCAACTGCTGTTCCAGCGCCGGTCTGCCGTCGTCGATCAGGTAGTAGCCGATGTGATGGTTGCGCGCATCGCCGACGGGATCTTCCGCCGCCACTCGCGCCATGTTGAGCACGTGTCGCGCAACCTGTACCTCGTCGTGCGGGCTGTGGCGGGCCAGCATTTCGATCACGTGGCGATAGTGATCGCGGGTGTCGAAGTGCATCATCGGATACACCCCAGCCGGATCCTGACGCAGCGTTTGATCTACCAGGCTCATGGTTTCCACAAATTCCGCCCAATCCATTTCGCTCAGCTGGCGCAGGCCGGCGATGCTGTTGCTGACCGACAGTTGGCTGACCGCCAACTGTTGGTTGAAGCGGTGGATCAGTTCATCGGAGGTCATGCTGACCTCCGCCAGACGCTGTTCCACCCAGGTGAGCGGCAGCGCCAGCATGGTGCCGTGGCCCTGCAGACGGCGCACCAGCTCGGCGACGAAGGCGCTGGTGCGCGGCGGATTGGATCGCGCCATGTCGGCGATAACGATGATCAAATTGGCCGGATCGTTTTCCGCCGATTCGAGCATTTTATTGACCCAGTCATCGGCCAGGTTGCGTTCACGCTGAGCCTGCGCTACCTCGACGCTGACGCGGCGCAGGTTGTCTATCAGCGCCAGACGCAGCATGCCCGGCAGCGCCCACAGTTCACCCAGCGTCAGATTGGTTTCCTTTTGATAGGCGGCGATATAGCGTGTCAGGCTCTCTGCGTCCCAGCGCCCGTCGCCGTGGGTGATGGCTTCGGCGGCGATGTCGTAAATGCGCGGGCAGTTGTGCGGTGCAGTCAGCTGCGGCAAGCCGCGGCCAAAGGTCTTAGGCAAGTGATGTCGCACCACGCGGATTTGCTCTTCGATCAAATAGTAATTATCGAGCAACCACTCCCCGGCGGGCGTCATGCTGCTTTTTTTGCCGTTGCTGAGCTGGCGGCAGCTCTCAGCCAGCACCCGTTCGTTGTGATCCAGCCGCTTCAGCAAATAGTAGGGGGTCTTACGCGTCGCCAGTTTGTGAGAGCGTGCCAGACGCTGGCCGTAGCGTTCCATCTGATCGACGGAAAACAGCTCGGCCTTGATGGTGCCGCCGAGCGGTTCCGGTTCGCCTTTAGCGCTTCTGGCGGCGAGCGGCTTTATTTTGCTGTTTTTGCGTTGACTTCTTAACCAATTGATAAGTTTTTCTTTCACACAAAAGCTCCTCACTTCTGACCAAAAGGGCAGCCGGTAAACCCGCTGGGAGTGCGTGAACATCCTGTATCTGGCGCCGGGAACATATGGCGTGGATTTGTTGCAGGAAGGAACAGACCTTTCCAGTATAGCTGTTCAGAATGAGATGTGTCTGTTTTTTAATCGTATTGTTTAATTTTAATAAACATTTGTCGAGGCGGGGCGTTCTGACCTATGCCCGATCAGCAACGGTATGTCATGGAGGTTGACTTGCTGTGGCGGGAAGATCCGTCAGGATAAACTCACTGGGTATTTCCCTGATTTTTGTATGGGCGGATTGAGCTCAGAATGTCGCGGGTGTAAAGTATTTGTGTTTTTATTGTTTGTTTTTTGTTCTAAATCAAATAATTATCTGGTGTAAACGCCCAGGGATATACGGCGTTCTTGCGCTGGCGCAAAAGCCGTGAAAATAACACCTCATATAATACAGAGCGTAACTACAGGCGCGGCGTCCGTCGGCTGCGCCGGAGACGATCTCTGTTAACTGACTTGTGAGCGAACTATGTCGACAAGTGTTTTTAATCGCCGGTGGGCGGCTGTGCTGCTCGAGGCGCTGGCCCGCCATGGGGTGCGGCATGTTTGTATCGCTCCGGGATCGCGCTCCACGCCGCTGACGCTGGCCGCCGCGGCTAACCGATCGTTTATCTGTCATACCCATTTTGACGAGCGCGGGCTCGGCCATCTGGCGCTTGGGCTGGCGAAGGCGGCGCGTGAGCCGGTGGCGGTGATCGTCACGTCCGGCACCGCGGCGGCCAACCTTTATCCCGCGCTGATCGAAGCCGGCCTGACCGGTGAGCGGCTGGTGTTTCTCACCGCCGATCGGCCGCCGGAGTTGATCGACTGCGGCGCCAATCAGGCGATCCGTCAAAACGGCCTCTACAGCAGCCACCCGACGCTGGCGATCGATCTGCCGCGTCCTACGCCGGATATTCCGGCCGCGTGGCTGGCCTCCAGCGTCGACAGCGCGATGGCGCGCCTGCAACACGGCGCTTTGCACATCAACTGCCCGTTCGCCGAGCCGCTGTACGGCGGCGACGAACGTCACTATGCCGATTGGTCCGCCGCGCTGGGCGACTGGTGGCAGAGCGATCGCCCGTGGCTGCAGGAAAGCGAGACGCGTACGGCGCCATTGCCGCAGCCGGACTGGTTCTTCTGGCGGCAGAAACGCGGCGTGGTGCTGGCCGGGCGTATGAGCGCGCAAGAGGGCGCGCAGGTGGCCGAATGGGCCGCAACGCTGGGCTGGCCGCTGATCGGCGACGTGCTGTCGCAGACCGGGCAACCGCTGCCCTGCGCCGATTTGTGGCTCGCTCATCCGCAGGCGCAGCGCGTACTGCAAGATGCGCAGCTGGTGGTGCAGTTCGGCGGCAGCCTGACCGGCAAACGCCTGCTGCAGTGGCAGGCGCAGTGCCGGCCTGAAGAGTATTGGATCATCGACGAGCTGCCGGGGCGGCTCGATCCGGCCCAGCACCGTGGGCGGCGCCTGCGCGCCGGCGTAGCTCAGTGGTTGGCGCAGCACCTGGCGCAGCCGCGCCAGCCTTGGGCCGCCGGGCTGGCCGTGCTGGCGGATAAAGCGCTGACGGCGGCATCCACGCATCTGCACGATAACTTTGGCGAAGCGCAGCTGGCGCACCGCCTGCCGGAACTGCTGCCGGAGAACGGCCAGCTGTTTCTCGGCAACAGCCTGGTAGTGCGGCTCATCGATGCGCTAACGCCTTTGCCCGTCGCCTACCCGGTATTCAGCAACCGCGGTGCCAGCGGCATCGACGGCCTGATCTCCACCGCTGCCGGCGTGCAGCGCGCCACCGACAGACCGACGTTGGCGGTGGTGGGCGATCTTTCCGCTCTGTATGACCTCAATGCGCTGGCGCTGCTGCGCCAGAGCTCGGCGCCGACGGTGCTGATCGTCGTCAATAATAACGGCGGCCAAATTTTCTCGCTGCTGCCGACGCCGGAAGAGGATCGTCAGCGCTTTTACTGCATGCCGCAGAACGTCGAGTTCAGCCACGCGGCGGCGATGTTCCAACTGGGTTACGCGCGGCCGGAGAACTGGAGCCAGCTGCAACAGGCGGTTGAACAAGGCTGGCGGCGCGGCGGCGCCACGCTTATCGAACTGCAGGTGCCGCCGAGCGCGGGGGCCGAAAGCCTGCAATACCTGGTGCAACAGATGGCGGTGCAATGATGCTGGCGACGCGAATTTTGCAACAGGGCGAAGCGGGCCGCCCGTGGCTGGTGTGGCTGCATGGCCTGCTCGGCAACAACAATGAATGGCGGGTGATCGCCGCACGCTGCCCGGAATGGCCATCGCTGGCCATCGATCTGCCCGGCCACGGTGATTCCGTGGCGGTGAGCTGCCGCGGCTTCGACGACATCAGCGCGCAGATTGCCGCCACGCTGCAGCTGCGCAATATCGAACGCTATTGGCTGGTGGGCTACTCGCTCGGCGGGCGCATCGCCATGTATCACGCCTGCCACGGCCGCCATGCCGGCCTGCAGGGGGTGATCGTCGAGGGCGGTAATCCGGGGCTGGAGGACGAAGAGCAGCGCCGTCGGCGCTGCGAACAGGATGCGCTGTGGGCGGCGCGTTTTCGCAGTGAGCCGATCGCCGAGGTCCTGGCGGACTGGTATCAGCAGCCGGTGTTCAAAGAGCTTAGCCATGTGCACCGCCAGGCGCTGATCGCCGCGCGCTCGGTCAACAGCGGCCCGGCGATCGCCGACATGCTCGAAGCCACGTCGCTCGGGCGGCAGCCCTATCTGGCGCCGCAGCTGCGCCAACTGAGCGTGCCGCTGCAGGTGTTGTGCGGTGAGAACGACCCCAAATTTCAACGGCTGGCGCGCGACGCCGGGTTGCCGTTGCGCATCGTGCCGCAGGCCGGCCACAACGCGCATCTGGCCAATCCGCAGGATTTCGTCGCCGAGCTGCAGACCTTTCTCGTTAACCCTGGTTAAAGGAACCGAACATGCTTTATCCGAATGAAGAACAGCTGTATGCCGCCATCGCCTGGCAGGATTGCACCGGCGATTTCGAAGACATTCTGTATCACAAGTCCGCCGACGGCATCGCCAAAATCACCATTAACCGGCCGCAGGTGCGCAATGCGTTTCGCCCGCAAACGGTTAAAGAGATGATCGACGCGCTGGCCAACGCCCGTTACGACGACGGCATCGGCGTCATTATTCTGACCGGCGCCGGCGATAAGGCCTTCTGCTCCGGCGGCGATCAGAAAGTGCGCGGCGACTACGGCGGCTATCGCGACGACAGCGGCGTGCATCACCTCAACGTGCTGGACTTCCAGCGCCAGATCCGCACCTGCCCGAAACCGGTGGTGGCGATGGTGGCCGGTTATTCGATCGGCGGCGGTCATGTGCTGCACATGATGTGCGATCTGACCATCGCGGCGGATAACGCCATCTTCGGCCAGACCGGCCCTAAAGTGGGCTCGTTCGACGGCGGCTGGGGCGCGTCTTACATGGCGCGCATCGTCGGCCAGAAGAAGGCGCGCGAAATCTGGTTCCTGTGCCGCCAGTACGATGCCGCTGCCGCGTTGGACATGGGGCTGGTCAATACCGTGGTGCCGCTGGCCGATCTGGAAAAAGAGACGGTGCGCTGGTGCCGCGAAATGCTGCAGAACAGCCCGATGGCGCTGCGCTGCCTGAAGGCGGCGCTGAACGCCGACTGCGACGGCCAGGCCGGTTTGCAGGAGCTGGCGGGCAACGCCACCATGCTGTTCTACATGACCGACGAAGGGCAGGAAGGGCGCAACGCGTTCAACGAGAAGCGTCAGCCGGACTTCAGCAAATTCAAGCGTAACCCGTAATGAACGGGGTAAACCGCAGCGCGGCGCTTTACCGTTACAGCCTGCCGATGGAGGCGGGTGTGGTGCTGCGCAATCAGCGGTTGAAAACGCGTGACGGATGGGTGGTGCAGCTGCGTCAGGGCGAGCGTGAAGGCTGGGGCGAGATCGCGCCGCTGCCGGAATTCAGCCGGGAAACGCTGGCGCAGGCCGAACAGGCCGCGTTGGACTGGCTGCAGGCCTGGTTGGCGGGCAACGAACCGGATGACAGCACGCTGCCCTCGGTGGCCTTTGGGCTCAGCTGCGCGCAGGCCGAGCTGGAGCAGCGCTTGCCGACGCAGGCGGATTTTCGCAAGGCGCCGCTGTGTACCGGCGATCCGGATGAGCTGTTCGAGACATTGAGCGCCTTGCCGGGCGAGAAAGTCGCGAAAGTGAAGGTGGGGCTGTATGAAGCGGTGCGTGACGGCATGATCGTCAACGTGCTGCTGGAGGCGCTGCCGGATCTGCGGCTGCGGCTGGACGCCAACCGCAGCTGGACCCGCGCCAAAGCCGACGGCTTCGCCAAATACGTCAACCCGGCGTGGCGCGATCGCATCGCCTTTTTGGAAGAACCCTGCAAGACCCGTGATGAATCACGCGATTTCGCCCGGGCGACCGGCATCGCCATCGCCTGGGATGAGAGCGTGCGCGAGGCGGACTTTGTAGTCCAGGCCGAGCCGGGCGTGGCGGCCATCGTGATCAAGCCGACGCTGGTCGGCAGCCTGACGCGCTGCCAGGCGTTGGTGGCGCAGGCGCACGCGGCGGGGCTGACGGCGGTGATCAGCTCCAGCCTCGAATCCAGCCTGGGGTTGACCCAGCTGGCGCGCATTGCCCATTGGCTGACGCCGGATACCGTGCCGGGCCTGGACACGCTGGGGTTGATGCAGGCGCAGGTGCTGCGCCCGTGGCCGGGCATCGCGTTGCCGCTGCTGGATGTCTCGGCGCTGGAGTGCCTATGGCGCCGTTGAACGATTGGCCGTGGCGACACTGGGCGCGCACTCAGCCACAGGCGACGGCGCTGATGCTCGGCGAACAACCGCTGAGCTGGCTGGCGTTGCAGAGCCAGGTGGATGAGCTGGCGGCGGATTTCCAGCATCAGGGCGTTGAACCGGGCTGCGGCGTGGCGCTGTGCGGTAAAAACAGCTATCCACTGCTGCTGGCCTATCTGGCGCTGTTGCAGTGCGGCGCACGCCTGTTGCCGCTCAATCCCGCCTTGCCGACGCCGCTGCTGGCGCAGCTGTTGCCGGAATTGGATATGACCTTTGTCTTCGACCCAGACTCGTTGCCGGCGCTGCCGGAAGACGTGATTCGATTGACCCCGCCGTCGACCGAGCCGCGTTGGCCAGACCTGCCGACGTGGGATGCGCAGCGTCTGGCGACGCTGACGTTGACTTCCGGTTCCAGCGGCATGCCGAAAGCGGCGGCGCACAGCTATGCCAACCATCTGGCCAGCGCCGCCGGGGTGTTGGGGCTGATGGCGTTTCAGCGCGAGGATTGCTGGCTGCTGTCATTGCCGCTGTTTCACGTCTCCGGACAGGGCATTGTCTGGCGCTGGCTGGCGGCGGGCGCCCGGTTGGCGGTGCGCGAGATGCACCCGCTGAACGAGGCGTTGGCGGGATGCACGCACGCCTCGTTGGTGCCGACCCAGCTGTGGCGGCTGTTGGCGCAACCGCTGGCGGGCATGACGCTGAAGGCGGTGCTGCTCGGCGGCGCGATGATCCCGGTGGAACTGACCGAACGGGCGGAGGCGGCGGGGATCCGCTGCTGGTGCGGCTATGGGCTGACCGAACTGGCTTCCACGGTGTGCGCCAAGCGCGCCGATGCGCGGCCGGGCGTCGGCCTGCCGCTCAGCGGCCGCGAGGTAAAACTGGTGGACGAAGAGGTCTGGATCCGCGCCGACAGCCTGGCGCTCGGCTACTGGCGTCATGGCCAGCTGCAGCCGCTGGCGGATGCACAGGGTTGGTTCGCGACCCGCGATCGCGGCGCGATGGCCGAGGGGGAACTGCGCATTTTGGGCCGGCTGGACAACCTGTTTTTCAGCGGCGGCGAAGGGGTGCAGCCGGAGGATATCGAACGCGTGTTGGCGGCGCACCCGCAGATCTCGCAGGCGTTTGTGGTGCCGGCGGCGGACGTCGAGTTCGGCCAGCGGCCGGTGGCGGTAATCGACGGCGATCCGTCGCTGTCGCTGGCGGCGTTGCTCGCCTGGTCGCAGGACAAGCTGGCCAATTTCCAACGCCCGTCGGTGCTGCTCCCGCTGCCTGACGAGCTGAAAAACGGCGGCATCAAGATTTCGCGCCGCCAGTTGCAGCAATGGGTGGCGCAGCGCCTCTCTCAGGCATAAAAAAGCCGCCCGAAAGGGCGGCTGAGTGGATGACGGCAGGGGGTTATTTCAGCCCCAGCGCCTTGGCGACGCCGGCGCCGTAGTCCGGGTGCACCTTGGTGAACAGCTCGACCTGACGGCGCTGGATTTGCTCCGGCACCTGCGACAGTTCGCCGGCGATGCGGGTGAACATGCGCTGGTGCTCTTCGGCGCTCAGCAGGTTGAACAGCGCGCGTGGCTGGCTGTAGTAATCGTCGTCTTCACGATGGTTCCAGTGGTCGGCCGCGCCCTCAATGCTCAGCGGCGGCTCGCTGAAGTCCGGCTGCTCCTGGAACAGGCCGAAGCTGTTTGGTTCGTAGGTGGCGACGTTGCCGCTGTTGCCGTCCACGCGCATCGCGCCGTCGCGATGGTAGTTGTGGAACGGGCATTTGGCGCCGTTCACCGGGATCTGGTGGTGGTTGACGCCCAGGCGATAGCGGTGCGCATCGCCATAGGAGAACAGACGGCCTTGCAGCATTTTATCCGGCGAGAAACTGATGCCCGGCACCACGTTGGCGGGGTTCATCGCCACCTGCTCAACCTCGGAGAAGTAGTTGTCGGGGTTGCGGTTCAGCTCGAAATAGCCGACGTCGATCAGCGGATAGTCGCCGTGCGGCCACACCTTGGTCAGATCGAACGGGTTGTATGGCGTCTGCGAGGCTTCGTGTTCCGGCATGATCTGAATTTGCAGCTTCCAGCGCGGGAAGTCGCCGCGTTTGATCGCGTCGAACAGATCGCGCTGTGAGCTTTCGCGATCCTTGGCGATGATCGCTTCCGCTTCGTCATCCATCAGGTTTTCAATGCCTTGCTGGCAGCGGAAGTGGAATTTCACCCAGAAACGTTCGTTGGCGGCATTGATAAAGCTGAAGGTGTGGCTGCCGAAGCCGTGCATGTGGCGATAGGACTTCGGAATGCCGCGATCGCTGAAGTCGATGGTCAGCTGGTGCAGCGACTCCGGCAGGTGGGAGAAGAAGTCCCACTTGTAGACGGGGTTGCGCAGGTTGGTATGCGGATCGCGTTTCACCACGTGGTTGAGATCGGGGAATTTCAGCGGATCGCGCAGGTAGAACACCGGCGTATCGTTACCCACCAAATCCCAGTTGCCTTCTTCGGTATAGAACTTCATGGCGAAGCCGCGAATGTCGCGCTCGGCGTCGGCGGCACCGCGTTCACCGGCGACGGTGGAGAAGCGGATGAACATGTCGGTCTGTTTGCCGATCTCGGAGAAGATCTTGGCGCGGGTGTAGCGGGTGATGTCGTGGGTGACGGTAAAGGTACCGTAAGCGCCGGATCCCTTGGCGTGCATGCGGCGCTCGGGAATGACTTCACGGTCGAAGTGGGCCAATTTTTCCAGGAACCACACGTCCTGCAACAGCATCGGGCCGCGTTTGCCTGCGGTGATCACGTTATTGTTATCGACAACCGGGGCGCCGGCTGCGGTGGTCAGTCCTTTCTTGCTCATCACTTGCTCCTTATCGTAGTGCAGTTAAGTAAAGACTCGGGCGGTTTAAGCGTTCATCAGCATAGTCCTTTGGCGGGGCTTCTTCCCCTGACCTTGGTCAAAGCCACTACTAGTTGTAGCTCTATTGCCGAGCGGCGGCAAATAGGTCTCGGTTATCGTTGGCATTGCCTTGACGAATATAGAATCTTGTTTGCAAATATTTACATTTATTTGATTATTGAAGAATTTTTTCGCTTTTATCCCTTAAATACTCATTGCGCTTTGGTATAGACTCGTGACGTTATTATTATGCGTTGATTCGATCATTCGGTACGGATGACAAACCAGAGGGAAAGATGATGAAAAAGACTTGGGTCGCGTGCGCGGCAGGATTGCTGTTGGTGACCGGCGCGGCGAACGCCATCAGCGTGTCGGGCGAAGCCGGGCAGCACTACACCAACCTGGGCGTTGGCATGAGCACCGGCTCTTCTGGTCTGGGCCTGACCGGCAACTGGGCGCGCAGCGACCACGACGGTAACGTCGGCAGCCTGGGGCTGAACTTCGGCGTGCCGCTGGGGCCGTTGACGGCGACCGTGGGTGCCAAAGCGCTGTACCTCAGCCCGAAAGATGGGAAGAGCGGCGGGGCGGTGGCGCTGGGCGGCGGCCTGGAGTGGGAGATCAACCGTTACTTCAGCCTGCACGGCGAAGGGTACTTTGCCCCTGAATCCTTCACCAGCGGCGTGAAAGCCTATAACGAAGCCAGCGGCGGCCTGCGCTGGAAGTTCCGTCCGCTGAGCGTGGACGTGGGCTACCGTTACATGCAAATGGAAGGCAAAGACGGGCGTCGCGACAACACGCTGGCCGATGGCCCTTACGTCGGCGTGGGTCTGAGCTTCTGACACTGTGAAAAAGGGGCCTTCAGGCCCCTTTATCTTTTCTGCCTGGTTTACCCCACCGCCGGCAGCATGCCGCTGGCGATGCCCAGTTGAATGGCGATCACCGTCACCCCGCAGACAAACACCAACGCCAGCGCCGGCGTACCGCCCCAGACGCGATACTGCGCCTGATGTTTTTTGCGCGTTTTCCACACCAGCAGTGAAGGCAACAGCAGCGCCAACACCGACAAGGCAATGGCGGCGAATCCTAGCGCCAGCACGAAGCCGCGCGGATAGAACAGCGCAAAGGCCAGCGGCGGCAAGAAGGTGATGGCGCCGGTTTGCAGGCGGCCACGCACGTTGTCTTGCCGCTTGAACAGGTCGGCCAGGAAATCGAACAGCCCGAGCGCGACGCCGAGGAACGAGGTCGCCAGCGCCAGATCGGCGAACAGGTGCACCGCCAGTTCAACGTGCGGCGAAGCCACCGCGTCGCGCACCGCCTGCAACAAACCGTTCAGCCCGGCCTGCTGCGCCAGAATGCCGACGAAGGTGTCGGAGCTGATGCTGCCCAGCGTTGCCAACTGCCAGAAGATGTAGGCCATCAGCGGGATAGCGCTGCCGATGATAAACACCCAGCGCAGTTTGCGAATGTTGCCGCCCATATAGTTGACGATGCTCGGCACGCTGCCGTGGAAGCCGAAAGAGGTGAAGATCACCGGAATGGCCGACAGCGCCAGGCCTTGCTCCAGCGGCAGCGTCATCAGGTTGGTTTGGTGGATATTCGGCAACATCAGGCCGAGCATCACCACCAGAAATACCACTTTGGCGCTGAACAGGATGCGGTTGAACAAATCGACCGAGTGGGTGCCGATGCATACCACGCCGCCGGCCACCAGGGTGAACAGCAGAACGCCGAGCGACACCGGGAAGTCCTGCGATGTCCACTGGCTGATGCTGGTGGCGAGCAGTTCGCCGGCGCCGCTGATATAGGCGGCGGTGAGGGCGTACATCAGGAACATCATGCTAAAGCTGGTCAGCCACTGGCCGCCGCCGCCGAGATAACGTTTGGCGAGGGTGCCCAGACCGGTATCCGCCTGCTCATGCTGGTAAACCTCTACCAGCAGCAGCGCGGTGTAACACATCAACAGCCACAGCCCGACCAGTAAGGCCAGCGTGACGCCGAAGCCGACGCCGGCCGCCGCCAGCGGCATCGCCAGCATCCCGGCGCCAATGGTGGTGCCCGCCACGATAAAAACACTGCCAAGAGTGCGATTCTTCACGTTTTTTCTCTACCAGCCGAAAGATTTTGAAAATTATAGGTAACGATTTATGAGGATGGCAGGATAGTGGAAGCCCTAATTTGTGTCAAACCGACGTTACGCATGATGTACATTAATGTTTACATTGCGGCGAGCTGCATGGCACATGAGGAACGGGCCCATGGCTGAAATTATCCGCAGGCGGCTAGTGAAAAGTTATTTACGGGCTTCTATAGTGGAATGACCAAAAAATGTGGGAGAGATCAATGTTAAGGGTGGAGATGCTCAGCACCGGCGATGAGGTGCTGCACGGGCAAATTATTGATACCAACGCCGCCTGGCTGGCGGACTACCTGTTCCAGCAGGGAGTGCCGATGAGCGGGCGGGAAACGGTCGGGGACAGCCTCTCTGCGTTGATCGAGATCCTGCAGGAAAGAAGCCATATCGCCGATGTGCTGATCGTCAACGGCGGCCTGGGGCCGACCAGCGACGATCTCAGCGCGCTGGCCGCCGCCAAAGCCTGTGGCGTAGAGCTGGTCGAACGGGCCGACTGGCTGGCGCGCATGGAAGCCTATTTCGCCGAGCGCGGGCGGCCGATGGCCCCTTCCAACCGCAAGCAGGCGCAGATCCCGGCCAACGCGGAAATGCTGGATAACCCGGTGGGCACCGCCTGCGGGTTCGCGCTGCAGCTGAACCGATGTCAGATGTTCTTCACCCCCGGCGTGCCGTCGGAATTCAAAGTGATGGTCGAACAGCAGATCGTGCCGCGTCTACGCCAACGCTTCACCTTGCCGACGCCGCCACTCTGCCTGCGCCTGACCACCTTCGGCACCTCAGAGAGCGATCTGGCCGCCGAGCTGGACGGTATGCCGCTGCCGCCGGATGTGGTGCTGGGTTACCGTTCCTCCAGCCCGATCATCGAGCTGAAGCTGACCGGGCCGGAAAGCCGGCGTGTGGAAATGGATCAGGCCTGGCGGCGTGTGCGCGAGGTGGCGGGGGACAACTGCATTTTTGAAGGCACAGCCGGGTTGCCGGCGACGCTGACGCAGCGCCTGAATCAGCAAGGGCTGAAGCTGGCGTTGAGCGAACAGTTCAGCGCCGGGTTGATCAATCTGCAGCTGCAGAGCGAAGGGGCGCCGCTGGCAGGGGGAGAGCTGCTGCCGGCGCACTGCATCGAAACGCTGGAAACCACGCTGGCGCGCGCCCGCTCGCTGGCGGAATTGACCGGCGCGCCGTTGGCGTTGGCAGTCAGCGCCATGTGCGACGAGCAGGTGAGCATTGCGCTGCACACACCGCGCGGCGGCATTGGCCAGACCGTGCGTTATCGTGCGTCGCGCCACGGCTTGCGGCTGCGGCAGGAGTCGGTGGCGATGCTGGCGCTGGATATGCTGCGCCGTTGGCTAAATGGGGGCCAGGTGTGCGGTAAAAACGCCTGGCTGGAGGTGGTGGAAATTATCGAGTGACGGTCATGGCGCCGAGTTGCCGGCGTCACGGCTTTGCTGCAGCCGTTCGGACGCCAGGCGTGAAAGGCGTATCGCCGCCGCGCCCCGCGTTTGCAGATCTGCACCGTAGTTCCTGAGTGCCTGCGCGGCGAAACCGTGCTGCAGATCGCGGAAACGCTGGGATATGCCTCGCAGAGTAATTTTATCTCCATGTTTCGCAAAGCCTTTGGCGATTCTCCGGCGCGTTATTTTTCCGCCTCGGCAGGAAAGGGGCGCTAAGCGAATTACTTTGAGGATAGTTATATATCCCTGATTAATCATAATCTTATAGGGGATATTCGCGGCGAGGGAATGCTGTTACTCTTTTGGCGGGTGCTTGAGACTGTTCGTCTTGGGCATTGTGTGGCAAGGCGGATAGATGAAAGCCCCAGACTGACTCTCAATCAGAATGGGGCTGCACATACCGCCTAGACACCGGTATGGTAGCCCCTTCACAGCAAGGAGGCAAGCATGCGCTTAAAGCATGTGTTTCACTCGCTAACCGTTGTATGTATTACGGTTTTGTTATTTATCTGGATGATAAGAGACTCGCTGTGCGAGCTGAAAATCTACCAGGAAAATATCACTATCCTGATCAGGTTGGCGTGTGAGGTGAAGCGGTAATCATAGGGCGGGGGCAACCCCGCCTTCTGGTCTCCAGGCGCGGTTTCCGGCACCCGACTTTACATTTCCAGCTCGATATCCGTCAGCGGCATACAGCAGCAGGGCAGGATTTCGCCGGCGTTGATAAACGCCAGCGGCTGTTGGCGGTAGGCCACTTCGCCTTTCACCAGCTTCAGGCGGCAGGCGCCGCAATAGCCGGAGCGGCATTGGTACTCTACCTGCACGTCGTGCAACTCCAGCACGTCGAGCAGGCAGCTTTCACTGTTGGGACAGGAGAGCTGCGTGCCGGCGGCGCGCAGCGTTACGATTGGCGTCGCCATCGCTTACAGTTCGAAGTCGCTCAGGTCGTCGGCGTTGATCTCCGAGTCGATCTGGCCAACCAAGTAGGAGCTCACTTCCACTTCCTGCGGCGCCACCTGCACGTTGTCGGACACCAGCCAGGCGTTGATCCATGGGATCGGGTTGGAGCGGGTTTCGAACGGCAGACCGAGGCCGACCGCCTGCATGCGGATATTGGTGATGTATTCTACATACTGGCACAGGATGTCTTTGTTCAGGCCAATCATCGAGCCGTCGCGGAACAGGTATTCCGCCCACTCTTTTTCCTGCTGGGCAGCCAGCACGAACAGATCGTAGCACTGCTGTTGGCATTCCTCGGCGATCTCCGCCATTTCCGGATCGTCGGCGCCGGAACGCATCAGGTTCAGCATGTGCTGGGTGCCGGTCAGGTGCAGCGCTTCGTCGCGGGCGATCAGCTTGATGATTTTGGCGTTGCCTTCCATCAGTTCGCGCTCGGCGAACGCGAAGGAGCAGGCGAAGCTGACGTAGAAGCGGATCGCTTCCAGCGCGTTCACGCTCATCAGGCACAGGTACAGCTGTTTCTTCAGCGCGCGCAGATTGACGGTGACGGTTTTACCGTTCACCTGGTGGGTGCCTTCACCCAGCAGGTGATAGTAGCTGGTCATCTCGATCAGATCGTCGTAGTAGCCGGAGATGTCTTTCGCGCGCTTCTTGATCTCTTCGTTGGTGACGATGTCATCGAACACCAGCGCCGGATCGTTGACGATGTTGCGGATAATGTGAGTGTAGGAACGGGAGTGGATGGTCTCGGAGAACGACCAGGTTTCCACCCAGGTTTCCAGCTCAGGGATCGAGATCAGCGGCAGCAGAGCGACGTTCGGGCTGCGGCCCTGGATGGAATCCAGCAGCGTCTGATACTTCAGGTTGCTGATGAAGATATGCTTCTCGTGCTCCGGCAGCGCCTGGTAATCGATGCGATCGCGGGAGACGTCAACTTCTTCCGGGCGCCAGAAGAAGGAGAGCTGCTTTTCGATCAGTTTTTCGAAGATTTCATGCTTTTGCTGGTCGAAACGCGCAACGTTTACCGACTGGCCGAAGAACATCGGCTCTTGCAGCTGGTCGTTTTTGGTCTGAGAAAAAGTGGTGTAAGCCATAAGCCTGAATCCATCGTAACGTGGCTAAATGAAGGGGCCGGAAAATTCCGGCCCGCTAGGTCAAACTTTAGATCTTGCAGGCGCCGCTTTCGCAGTCGTCATCGCCGGCCTTGGCAGGCTGCAAATCTTCCTGGGCGTCTTCCGCGCCGTCGCGGGTGTTTTGGTAGTACAGCGTTTTCACGCCGAACTTGTAGGTGGTGAGCAGGTCTTTCAACAGCTGCTTCATCGGCACCTTGCCGCCCGGGAAGCGGGTCGGATCGTAGTTGGTGTTGGCCGAAATCGACTGGTCGATGAATTTCTGCATCAGCCCCACCAGCTGCAGATAGCCGTCGTTGCTCGGCATTTCCCACAGCAGCTCGTAGTTGTCTTTCAGGCGCTCATACTCCGGCACCACCTGGC
Source organism: Serratia sp. CY29653 (assembly GCF_052169255.1). Taxonomy (NCBI): domain Bacteria; kingdom Pseudomonadati; phylum Pseudomonadota; class Gammaproteobacteria; order Enterobacterales; family Yersiniaceae; genus Serratia; species Serratia sp. CY29653. The sequence continues at coordinate 237,396 of NZ_JBJNLC010000001.1, forward strand.
GCAGGATGCCGTCTTTCGACGCCTTGATGCTGATGTGGCCGCGCGGCGGCTCGATGCCGTTGGTGGCGTTGGAAATCTGCGAAGAGGTTTCCGATGGCATCAGCGCAGACAGGGTCGAGTTGCGCAGGCCGGTTTCCTGGATCTCTTTACGCAGGGTTTCCCAGTCGTAGTGCAGCGGCTCGCTGCAGACCGCATCCAGGTCTTTCTTGTAGGTGTCGATCGGCAGGATACCCTGCGAATAAGTGGTCTCTTTGAACCACGGGCAAGCGCCTTGTTCCTGAGCCAGGCGGTTGGAGGCTTTCAGCAGGTAGTACTGAATGGCTTCGAACGTTTTGTGCGTCAGGTTGTTGGCGCTGCCGTCGGAGTAGCGCACGCCGTTCTTCGCCAGGTAATAGGCGAAGTTGATAACGCCGATGCCCAGGGTGCGGCGGCCCATCGCGCCACGGTGCGCGGCCTTGATCGGATAATCCTGGTAATCCAGCAGGGCGTCGAGTGAGCGCACCGCCAGGGTCGCCAGCTCTTCCAGATCGTCCAGGCTGTCGATCGCGCCCAGGTTGAAGGCCGACAGGGTGCACAGCGCGATCTCGCCGTTTTCGTCGTTGACGTCTTCCAGCGGCTTGGTCGGCAGGGCGATTTCCAGGCACAGGTTGGACTGACGCACCGGCGCGATCTGCGGATCGAACGGGCTGTGGGTGTTGCAATGGTCGACGTTCTGGATGTAGATGCGGCCGGTAGAGGCGCGCTCTTGCATCATCAGCGAGAACAGCTCAACCGCTTTCACGCGCTTCTGGCGAATGCTGTCGTCTTTCTCGTACTGGGTATACAGGCGTTCGAATTCGTCCTGATCGGCGAAGAACGCGTCATACAGCCCCGGCACGTCGGACGGGCTGAACAGGGTGATGTCTTCGCCCTTGATCAGACGCTGGTACATCAGGCGGTTCAGCTGCACGCCGTAGTCCATGTGACGCACGCGGTTGCCTTCAACGCCACGGTTGTTTTTCAACACCAGCAGGCTTTCCACTTCCAGGTGCCACATCGGGTAGAACAGCGTTGCCGCGCCACCGCGCACGCCGCCCTGCGAGCAGGATTTGACGGCGGTCTGGAAGTGTTTGTAGAACGGAATACAGCCGGTATGGAAGGCTTCACCGCCGCGGATCGGGCTGCCCAGCGCGCGGATGCGGCCGGCGTTGATGCCGATGCCGGCGCGCTGCGAAACGTATTTCACAATGGCGCTGGAGGTGGCGTTGATGGAATCCAGGCTGTCGCCGCACTCGATCAGCACGCAGGAGCTGAACTGGCGGGTTGGGGTGCGCACGCCGGACATGATCGGCGTAGGCAGCGAAATCTTGAAGGTGGAAATCGCGTCGTAGAAACGTTTGACGTAGTCCAGACGGGTTTCACGCGGGTAGTTGGAGAACAGGCAGGCGGACACCAGCATGTACAGGAACTGGGCGCTTTCATAGATCTCGCCGCTGACGCGGTTCTGCACCAGATACTTGCCTTCCAGCTGCTTGACGGCGGCATAAGAGAAGTTCATGTCGCGCCAGTGATCGATAAAGGAATCCATCTGCTCGAACTCTTCAGCGCTGTAGTCTTCCAGCAGATGCTTATCGTATTTGCCCATCTCGACCATGCGCGTCACGTGAGCGTGCAGCTTCGGCGGCTCGAACTGGCCATAAGCCTTTTTACGCAGGTGGAAGATCGCCAGGCGAGCGGCCAGGTACTGATAGTCCGGCGCATCGCGGGAGATCAGATCGGCTGCGGCTTTGATGATGGTTTCGTGAATGTCGGCGGTTTTGATGCCGTCATAAAACTGAATGTGTGAACGCAACTCTACTTGAGAAACCGAGACGTTGTGTAATCCCTCTGCGGCCCAATCGATGACCCGGTGGATTTTGTCGAGATTGATGCGCTCTTTACGGCCATCGCGTTTAGTTACAAGCAGACTTTGGTTCATGTGGTGTTTTACCTGTCCGTATGGTGCCCCTAAGCAGAAGTGTAGTCGCTCTGCTCAGTATGTAAACACTATATATAGGGGTTGTATGTCGGTGAGGTAACAAGATAGTGAGAAAAAACGGCGTTTGCAAGTGAACAAAACCGGCCTAATTTGTGGATAACTTGGGGGTGAAATGTAACTTGCCGTTCGCAGTGCGCGCCGTGACTGGCGCGACAAGCTTCTCAATAAGCGCGATCAGATTTTACTGAAAAACTGAAAAAATCGATCGTTTGGCGCTTTATTAAACGTTAGAAAAAAACGGCATATTGATCTGATTTAATATTCTAAAAAACTGTTTACAACGGGTATTTTGAGCGAAATCGCGGAAATTAGGTATTTTTCCGAATACGCCAATGGCGCCGCCCCCCGGTAATGCAGGGCCGGCGCGGTTTACAGCGCTTAACCTTCGTGCTGGGTGTGCACCATGTAGTTCACGTCAACGTTGCGCCCAAGCTTGAAATGATCGGTGATCGGGTTGTAATGCAGGCCGATCATGTGCTTTTCGCGCAGTGGCGTGCCGTCGACCCAGCCGATCAGTTCGGAAGGGCGAATGAACTTCTTATGATCGTGGGTGCCCTGCGGCACCATCTTCAGCACGTACTCCGCGCCGATCACCGCCATCAGCCAGGCTTTGGTGTTGCGGTTGATGGTGGAGAAGAACACGTGGCCGCCCGGTTTCACCAGCTGGGCGCAGGCGCGCACCACCGAGGCCGGATCCGGCACGTGCTCCAGCATCTCCATGCAGGTGACCACGTCGTAGCGTTGCGGGTTGGCCTGAGCGTGGCTTTCCACCGTCTCCTGCACATAGGTGACGTCCATGCCGCTTTCCAGCGCGTGCAGCCGCGCGACCTGCAGCGGCTCCGCGCCCATGTCCAGCCCGGTCACCTTGGCGCCCTCGCGCGCCATGCTTTCCGCCAGAATGCCGCCGCCGCAGCCCACGTCGAGCACCTGCTTGTCAAAAATGCCGCCGGCGCGCTGCATGATGTAGTTCAGGCGCAGCGGGTTGATGCGGTGCAGCGGTTTGAACTCGCCTTCCAGATCCCACCAGCGGGAGGCGACGGCCTCGAACTTGGCGATTTCCTGGTGGTCAACGTTTTGCACTCGGCTGGATGATTCTGCGTTCATGGGCTTGTCTGGCTCCTTGTTCTCGTTGCGCGGATTATACATGTTCCGGCGCGGCATCGTCTGCGCCGATGCGTTTTTAGCGCACTTATCTGCACAATTTCCGTGAAACAGCGGCGGTTATTTTCCCGTAAAGCGTGCTTTGTGATATAGTTTTACACCTTTGCCACTATGGCAGCGGGCAGATGAATCATTAGTAGAGGGATAGCAGCTCCATGAGCGACCTTGCCAGAGAAATCACACCGGTAAACATCGAAGACGAGTTGAAAAACTCGTATCTGGACTATGCGATGTCCGTTATTGTCGGACGTGCGCTGCCAGATGTTCGTGATGGACTGAAGCCGGTTCACCGTCGCGTTCTGTACGCGATGAGCGTATTGGGTAACGACTGGAATAAACCATACAAGAAATCGGCCCGTGTCGTCGGGGACGTGATCGGTAAATATCACCCGCACGGTGACAGCGCGGTTTACGACACTATCGTGCGTATGGCTCAGCCGTTTTCACTGCGCTACATGCTGGTGGACGGTCAGGGTAACTTCGGCTCCGTCGACGGCGACTCCGCCGCGGCGATGCGTTATACCGAAGTGCGCATGTCCAAGATTGCTCACGAACTGTTGGCGGATCTGGAAAAAGAAACCGTCGACTTCGTGCCTAACTATGATGGCACCGAGCAGATCCCGGCCGTCATGCCGACCAAGATCCCGAACCTGCTGGTCAACGGTTCGTCGGGCATCGCCGTGGGCATGGCCACCAATATCCCGCCGCACAACCTGGCGGAAGTCGTCAACGGCTGCCTGGCCTATATCGACGATGAAAACATCAGCATCGAAGGGCTGATGGAACACATCCCGGGGCCGGACTTCCCGACGGCGGCGATCATCAACGGCCGTCGCGGCATTGAAGAGGCCTACCGTACCGGGCGCGGCAAAGTCTACCTGCGCGCGCGCGCGGAAGTGGAAGCCGACGCCAAGACCGGGCGCGAAACCATCATCGTTCACGAGATCCCGTATCAGGTGAACAAGGCGCGTCTGATCGAGAAGATCGCCGAGCTGGTGAAAGAAAAGCGTGTGGAAGGCATCAGCGCGCTGCGCGACGAGTCCGATAAAGACGGCATGCGCATCGTGATCGAAGTCAAACGCGACGCGGTCGGCGAAGTGGTGCTGAACAACCTGTATGCGCTGACGCAACTGCAGGTCACTTTCGGCATCAACATGGTCGCGCTGCATCAGGGCCAGCCTAAGCTGCTGAACCTGAAAGACATCCTCGAAGCCTTCGTGCGTCACCGCCGCGAAGTGGTTACCCGCCGCACCATCTTCGAACTGCGCAAGGCCCGCGACCGCGCCCATATCCTGGAAGCGCTGGCTATCGCGCTGGCCAACATCGATCCGATCATCGAGCTGATTCGCCGTGCGCCGACCCCGGCCGAAGCGAAAGTCGCGCTGGTGGCGCAGCCGTGGGATCTGGGCAAGGTCAGCGCCATGCTGGAGCGCGCCGGTGACGACGCCGCCCGCCCTGAGTGGCTGGAGCCGGAGTTCGGCATCCGCGACGGCAAATACTACCTGACCGAGCAGCAGGCTCAGGCGATTCTGGATCTGCGCCTGCAGAAACTGACCGGCCTGGAGCACGAGAAGCTGCTGGACGAATATAAAGAGCTGCTCAACTTTATCGCCGAGCTGATCTTTATCCTGGAAAGCCCAGAGCGACTGATGGAAGTGATCCGCGAAGAGCTGGTGGCAGTCAAAGAGCTGTACAACGACGGCCGCCGCACCGAGATCACCGCCAATACTTCCGACATCAACATCGAAGACCTGATCAACCAGGAAGACGTGGTGGTGACTCTGTCTCACCAGGGCTACGTGAAGTATCAGCCGCTGTCCGACTATGAAGCGCAGCGCCGCGGCGGCAAAGGCAAGTCTGCGGCGCGTATCAAAGAAGAAGACTTTATCGATCGCCTGCTGGTGGCCAACACCCACGATACGATCCTGTGCTTCTCCAGCCGTGGCCGCCTGTACTGGATGAAGGTGTACCAACTGCCTGAAGCCAGCCGCGGCGCGCGCGGTCGCCCAATCGTCAACCTGCTGCCGCTGGAAGCCGATGAGCGTATCACCGCCATTCTGCCGGTGCGCGAGTATGAAGAAGGGCGCCACGTGTTCATGGCCACCGCCAGCGGTACCGTGAAGAAAACCGCGCTGACCGAGTTCAGCCGCCCACGCAGCGCCGGCATCATCGCCGTCAACCTCAACGAGGGCGACGAGCTGATCGGTGTCGATCTGACCGACGGCAGCAACGAAGTGATGTTGTTCTCCGCCAACGGTAAAGTGGTGCGCTTCCCGGAAACGCAGGTGCGTTCGATGGGCCGTACCGCGACCGGCGTGCGCGGCATCAACCTCGGCGAAGGCGATAGCGTGATCTCGCTGATCGTGCCGCGCGGCGAAGGCGACATCCTGACCGTCACGCAAAACGGCTTCGGTAAACGTACCGCGGTGACCGAGTACCCGACCAAGTCGCGCGCCACCCAGGGGGTTATCTCCATCAAGGTGAGCGAGCGTAACGGCCAGGTGGTCGGCGCCGTGCAGGTGGAAACCAGCGACCAGATCATGATGATCACCGATGCCGGCACGCTGGTGCGTACCCGCGTTTCGGAAGTCAGCGTGGTGGGCCGTAACACCCAGGGCGTGACGCTGATCCGCACGGCGGAAGACGAAAACGTCGTCGGTCTGCAGCGCGTGGCCGAGCCGGTGGAAGACGAAGAGCTGGACAGCCTGGAGCCGGGCGCGGAAGCGGTGGAAGAAGACACCACGCCGCTGGACGATGGCGACGACGCGGCTGAGCCGATGGATGACGACAACGTTTAAAGCAAAGGGCGTCGGCATGCCGGCACCATGATGCACTGAGACAAAAGGGTCTGGCAGCGATGCTAGGCCCTTTTTCAGTTATATGGTTTAATTGGCGCACCGAGCCGCCGGCCGCCGCGCCGGCGACAGCGTGCGCCGCCACTGACTTTCGTATGGTATCCGATTGAAATACTTAGCCTCTTTTCGAACTACGCTGAAGATATCCCGCTATCTGTTCCGGGTACTGGCGATTTTGCTGTGGTCGTTGGGTGCGCTGCTCACCACCTTTTATATTCTGAATATCCTGCATCAGAAAGAATCGGACATCCGGCAGGAGTACAACCTCAACTTCGACCAGGCGCAGGGCTACATCCGTCACTCCGCTGACATCATTCGCGACATCAAGTATATGGCGGAAAATCGCCTCAACGGTTCGGTCAGCGGCCTGGACATGTTCAGCGGCGTGATCCCCGGCAAGGGCAGCCCGCCGCAATTCTTTCCGCTGTACCCGGAGTCCAACTGCGCGCTGAGCACCACCTATCGCAGTTCGCTCGATTCGCTGAGCGGCCTGATCCAGTATTGGAAAGAGAACTTCGTGGCGGCCTACGATCTCAACCGGGTGTTCTTCATCGGCGGCGACAGCCTGTGTATGGCGGAATTCGGCGGCGGCAACGCGAGCGCCAATCGGGAAAACATGCTGAAGTTGCTGCACGAGCGGATTCTGAAATACCGCAACGCCAAGAATCTCGACAAAGACAACAACCTGTATTGGATCAGCCCCAGCGCGCAGCGGCCGGACGTCGGTTACCTGTACGTGCTGACGCCTCTCTATATCGGCAACAAGCTGGAGGCGTTGCTGGGCATCGAGCAAACCGTTCGGCTGGAAGATTTCGTTACCGCCGGCAACCTGCCGATCGGCGTCACGCTGCTGGATGAGAACAACGAGCCGGTGCTGCGCCTGGCGGATGGCGAACGCTATGCCGCTGCGCTCAACAGCTACCCCGAAGAGCATGCCTACTTCGGTTATGTCGACAATTACCGCGACCTGATCCTGAAGAAAGCGCTGCCGCCTTCTTCGCTGAGCATCGTCTATGCGCTGCCGGTGAAAAGCGTGGTGGAACGCTTCAAAATGCTGATCCTCAACGCGCTGTTGCTGAACCTGTTGTCGGCCATCGTGCTGTTCACGCTGGCGTGGCTGTTTGAGCGCAAGATGTTCCTGCCGGCGGAGGACAACGCCTTCCGCCTGGAAGAGCACGAGCAGTTCAACCGCAAGATCGTCGCTTCGGCGCCGGTGGGCATCTGTATCCTGCGCATCAGCGACGGCACCAATATTTTGAGTAACGAGCTGGCGCATAACTACATCAACCTGTTGACCCACGAAGATCGCGATCGCATAACGCGCATCATTTGCGAACAGCAGGCGAATTTCGTCGATGTGATGACCAGCAACAACAACAACCTGCAGATCAGCTTTGTCCATTCGCGCTACCGTAACGAAGAGGTGGCGATTTGCGTGTTGGTGGACGTCAGCGCGCGCGTGAAGATGGAAGAGTCGCTGCAGGAGATGGCGGCGGCGGCGGAGCAGGCCAGCCAGTCGAAATCGATGTTCCTGGCCACCGTCAGCCATGAGCTGCGCACGCCGCTGTACGGCATTATCGGCAACCTTGATCTGCTGCAAACCAAGGCGTTGCCGCAAGGGGTCGATCGGCTGGTCAATGCGATGAACAACTCTTCCGGCCTGCTGCTGAAAATCATCAGCGACATTCTCGATTTCTCCAAAATCGAGTCCGAGCAGTTGAAGATTGAACCGCGCGAGTTCTCCTGTCTGGAGGTGATCACCCATATCGCCGGCAACTATTTGCCGCTGGTGGTCAAGAAACGTCTGGGGCTGTACTGCTTTATCGAACAGAACGTGCCGGAGCGCTTCTTCGGCGATCCGGTGCGGCTGCAGCAGGTGCTCTCCAACCTGGTGAACAACGCCATCAAGTTCACCGATACCGGCTGTATCGTGCTGCAGGTCTGCACCCGCGGCAGCTACCTGGAGTTCAGCGTGCGCGATACCGGCGTCGGCATCCCGGAGAAGGAGATTTCGCGCCTGTTCGATCCGTTCTTCCAGGTGGGGACCGGCGTGCAGCGTCATTTCCAGGGTACCGGCCTGGGATTGGCGATCTGCGAGAAATTGGTCAACCTGATGGACGGCGACGTCTCCGTCGAGTCCGAGCCGGGCCTGGGCAGCTTGTTCAGCATTCGCATTCCATTGTTTAACGCCCAGTTCCCGATCCCGCAGGCCAGCGATACCTGGCAGGGGCGTCGGCTGTGGCTGGATATCCGCAATCAGCGGCTGGAAAGCTACCTGATGGCGATCCTGGGCGGCTACGGCGCCGATATCCAGCGCTATGACGGGCAGGAGACCGCCGCGGGAGAGGTGCTGCTCAGCGATCATCCGCTGATGCTGGATGCGCCGCTGCTGGCTCAGATCCAATTCTCCACCGAGCATATTGGCCCATCACAGGAAACCCGGCCGGGCTATTGGATGCACAGCACCTCCACGCCGCGTGAAACGCTGACCTTGCTCAACCGGTTGTTCGGCGTCGGCAGCGGCGCGGCAGAGGCGCTGGTGCAGCTGCCGGTGCCCGCCAAGGCCAGCGCGGCGGACAACGGCGATATTCATCTGCTGGTGGTCGACGATCATCCGATCAACCGTCGCCTGTTGTCCGATCAGCTGGGATCGCTGGGATATCAGGTGGTGACCGCCAACGACGGCGTCGACGCGCTCGGCGTGCTGAAACAGCATCGCGTCGATATTGTGCTGACCGACGTCAATATGCCGAATATGGACGGTTATCGTCTGACGCAGGCGCTGCGGCAGATGCAGTTCAGCGCGCCGGTGATCGGCGTGACGGCGAACGCGCTGGCGGAAGAGAAGCAGCGTTGCCTTGAGGCGGGTATGGATAATTGCCTGTCGAAACCGGTCACGCTGGAGACGCTGGAACAGACGTTGGCTTACTACAGCCAGCAGGTGCGCTACAGCCGCAGCGAGGTTTGAAAAGCAAACAGGCACGGCGAATGCCGTGCCTGTTTGGTGTTAACCTGCCGTGAGTCAGGCTTTAGTCTTTGTCCAACGGCGTCATGCTGACGGAGGAGAGGTAGTTGAGCAGGGCGATGTCGTTCTCGACGCCCAGCTTCATCATCGCCGATTTCTTCTGGCTGCTGATGGTTTTGATGCTGCGGTTGAGCTTCTTGGCGATCTCGGTCACCAGGAAACCTTCGGCGAACAGGCGCAGCACTTCGCTCTCTTTCGGCGACAGGCGTTTGTCGCCATAGCCGCTGGCGCTGATCTTCTCCAGCAGTTTAGAGACGCTTTCCGGCGTGAACTTCTTGCCTTTCTGCAGGGCGGCCAGCGCCTTCGGCAGATCGGTCGGCGCGCCTTGTTTCAGCACGATGCCTTCGATATCCAGATCCAATACCGCGCTCAGGATCGCCGGGTTGTTGTTCATGGTCAGCACGATGATCGACAACTGCGGATAGTGACGCTTGATGTACTTAATCAGCGTGATGCCGTCGCCATACTTGTCACCCGGCATCGACAGATCGGTGATCAGCACGTTGGCGTCCAGCTTGGACAGATTGTTGATCAGTGCGGTTGAGTCTTCGAACTCCCCAACGACATTCACCCATTCAATTTGCTCAAGTGACTTCCGGATGCCAAACAGTACGATAGGATGGTCATCAGCAATAATTACGTTCAGGTTATTCATGTTGTTGGCTACCTTGCTTCAGCAGTCTGCTGACGAAAAAATCAATCTGACTGATGTTATTCTCGATCTCGGGCGCATCACCTTCTGCGATGCGCTGTTCTAACGATTCGCACAGCTGCTTGCCGGGAAGCAGATTTAACATGGCAAACACGCCTTTCAGGCGATGTGCGGTTTGTGACAGCGCATTGAAATCACTGCTGCCCGCCTCAGTATACAGTTTTTTGACATCGTCGGGTACTGTATCGACAAACAGCCCATAGTAATCACTTGATTTCAATTGTTTTTCATAGAGTTGGATATCTTCTGAACTCAATGAAAGCGGGCTTTCTTCCTGTTCCAGCGCGGCCATTTGCTGTTCGATCAGTATCAGCACGGCGTCGATTAATGCGCCGTTCAGGTTGTAGTTCACCCGAATGTAGCGTTTATCCAGCGCTTGCCAACCCGGCTCATCGGTCGCCAGCAGCAGGGTGTAATCATCGGCTCGCTGCGGGTTATCGGTCAGCAGCACGTCATAATCGCGATTGACCGCGCGATCGTCGGCGACGAGGCAGTCGGCGCCGTAGGCCTGCAGCAGACGGGTCACGATGCCGCGCACTTCATCCGACGTGACGTCCAGCAGGGCGGTGACGCCGTCGAGCAGTTTTTCCTGCTCCTGCGGCTCTTTTTTCTCCATCTCCATGGCGACGCGAATGGTGTAGCGAGTGCCGATATCCACCTTGCTGCGAATGTCCAACTGGCCGTTAAGCTTCTTGCACAGCTGATTGCACAGGAAGAAGGTGAGGCCGGAACCGTGGTTGAAGCGGTCCACCAGCGTCTGGCTGAGGAACGGATAGTTGAGGTTGCTGATCTCTTCGTTGGAGATGCCGGAGCCGGTGTCGTTGATTTGGAAAATCAGGCGATCCGGGTGCTCGGGCTCATGGTCGACAACCAGGGAAATCTTGCCGCAGGCGGTGGTGATAATGGCGTAATGCACCAGCAGCGAGATCACCTTGCGCAGCGCGTTGGCGTCGCCGATATAGTTCTGCTCGACGTCCAGCTGGAAATGCTTGAACAGCGCCAGCCCCTTCTGATTAAGGGCGGGCAGGGCCTCCAACAGCAACTCGTCGATCATCGCCGTCGGGCTAAACGGCTCGCGCGAGGGTTGCCAGTCCTGGGTTTCCAGTCGGGTCAGCAGGGTGATGTTATCGATCAATTCCAGCACCGAAGCCGACGCCGCCGTCAGCTGGCCCAGCAGCGCCTGCTGCTGTTCCTCATCCGGCCGGCCGTGCAGACGATCGACCAGATCGTGCATCTGGCGTACCGGCTGATTCAGCTCAATGCCCAGGTTGTGCAGCATCAGCTTGCGCGCCTGAACGTTTTTGTCGTATTCGCGCCGTGCCTGCTGCAGCCGCTTGTTCACCATCACCTCTTTATCCTGATCGTGCATCAGGAACAGGTAGGTGTCCGGCGACAGCTGGCTGCGGAAGATGCGGATTTCATACACCTCGTTGTTGACCGTCGCCTGGATCACCCCGTGATGCTGTTCGGCCATATGGGCGATCTTTTGCAGGCTGAGGTGCGGCAACAGGTGCTCGGCGATTTTATTGCTGGCGATCACCGCATTGTTGGCGAAGCTGTAGACCAGCAGGCCGGAAGGCAGGCTGGAGACGATTTCCTGATTCAGCGCGCGCTCGGCCTCCAGTTCCACCGCCATGTTTTCGCTCGGGCGAATGTACTGGCGGCGGATAAAGTAGATGCTCAGCATCGACAGCGCCAGCAGCAGCAAGTTGACCGCGATCAGCCAGATGTTGTTGCGCAGCAGGTCGATGGCCAGATTGATGGCCGAAACGCGATACACCACCTTCAGCGGCGCATTGGGCAGGGCGGCGCTGAACTCCACCCAGCCGCCGCTCATCGTCGCATGGGTGCCGAGGACGGTTTCCGCCGGGATGGTACTGTCGTCGAGATCGACATCGTCCGGCTGCAACAGGAAATTGGCGCGGGCCAGATTGGCCGGAATGATGTCGTTGATCGGCAAGTCGAAGGCGATCACCGTCGCCAGATGCCCTGGCTGATTGAAAGTGGTGCGAATCGAGAACGAATAGGCGTTCTGGAAGCGCTGCTTGCGCAGATCGGAAAAGCTCTCGCGCTCGTCGAGCATATTGGCCTGCTGCAGCATCTCGGCGCGGCGTTCGTCCGCCGAGGTGGTCAGGTAGCTTTCCCGAAAGCGCGAAGCCAGCTCTTTGAGCGGCTGGGTGGTGATCAGGCTGAGGCTGTTGTCCTGACCATTGAGGTAATACATGGCGTAGTTTTCGGTCTTGGCGCCCCAGCGGGTGTCCAGGTAATCCGAGATGTTGGCGATCATCGCCAGCGTGCTCTCGTCATGGCTGCCGAAGATCACCGCGTCGGTTTTCTTGTGCGGTTTCTCGATATAATAGACGTCGGGCCGCAGGCGGGTTTCCTGCAAACCGGGATCGACATTCTGCGCCGGGGCATTGCCGAATTTGTCATAGACCTGATAGGTCATATAGCGGTAGGTATCGATGCGCTTTTGCAGCGAACCGGCAATGCTGTTCAGCGCGTACTTCTTTTCCGCCAGCCAGGCATTGGTGTAGTTGTAGCCATACAGGCCGATGCCGATCGTTAGCAGCACGATAAACAGCAGGAAGCAGCGGGTAATGTTGCTGGAGCTGATGGTCAATTGTTTATTTTGCATAGTGGCTGCGCATTCCTGAATCAGCGAGTGACGGCCCTGGCGCTGGCGGTCACCGCCAACAGCAGAGCGGCTACGCAGGCGAAGGCCACCGTCAGGCTGGAAAACTGAGCGATGAAGCCGATCAGCGCCGGGCCGGCCAGAATACCGGCATAGCCGACGGTGGTGACGGAGGCGATCGCCAAATTGGCCGGCATGTCACGCTGGTTGCCTGCAGCGCTGAACAGGATCGGCACCACGTTCGAGGCGCCCAGGCCGACCAGCATGAAACCGACCAGCGACACGGTGGCGTGATTGAAGGCGATGGCCAGACTCAGGCCGAGAGCGGCGCACAGGCTGCCCAGCAGCAACACCCGGTAGCGGCCCAGTGAGTTCACTACCCGATCGCCATTGAGGCGACCGAGCGTCATGGTGATGGAAAACAGCGCATAGCCCAGACCGGCCTGGCTGTGTTCGACGCCGCGCAATGTGGTGAGGAACAGCGCGCTCCAGTCGAGCATCGAGCCTTCCGCCAGGAACATGATGAAGCAAAGAATGCCGATGAACATCACCCAGCCGCGCGGCAAGACGAACATTGGCCCGCCGTCGTCGGCGCCGCTCTCACGCAGCAGATGGCGGCTGGCGAGCGCCAGCAGCACTATCACCGCCAGTACGGTAAGCAGGGTGGATTGCAGCGGCGTCAGCCCCAGCCACAGCAGCGCGCTGACGCCGCCGGCACCGGCAATGCCGCCGATGCTGAAGAAACCGTGAAAGCCGGACATCATCGCCTTGTCGCTGGCGCGTTCGACGATCACCGCCTGAACGTTCATCGCTACGTCGATCATGCCGATCGCCGCACCGAACAGCAGCAGCGCCACGGCCATGCCGCCGAGAGAGTCCATCAGCGCCAGCAGCGGCAGATCGATGCACAATCCCAGCCCCGCCATCAAGATCACCGAGCGGCAGCCCAATTTGCCGGTCAGGAAACCGGTCAGCGGCATCGCCAGCATGGAGCCGGCGCCGATACAGAGCAGCAACAGGCCGAGCGAGCCGTCGTCGATGCCGATGCGCGCTTTGGCGAAGGGGACCAGCGGCGCCCAGGCGGCCATGCCGAGACCGGCGACGAAAAAGGCCAGACGGGTGGCGATCTGTTGAGGAACGCCGGGCGTTTGCTGTTCATTGCACAAGGTGGCTGTCATGTAAGCGTCAGGATCTTGGGTCAAAAGAATGGTGAAAGTTACTGACAGTTTTTATCACAATCCGCGATCCGGGTCGAAAATATTCGTGCCTGACACATCCCTGGCGCCGCCCCTGCGCACCAGCCACAGCGCGATAGCCTGGACAATATAGTCCTTTTGCCGCTCGTCCAGTGCGACGCCCTGCGGTATGCCGTGCCACTTTTCCAGGCAGCCACGGCAGCAGGTGGCGGTGGCGTGTTGGGCGACGAATACCGGGTGGCCACGCATCGGCGTTTGCTTGCCGTCGTTTTTAGGGTAGGCGGCGGCCAGGCGGCGATCGATAAAATCGCGGGCATGGCTGAGGATAAGGGGCAATCCTTTGCCCTCCAGATAAGCCTGGTCTTTGGCATTTAAACGAAAGCGAGCGCGGAAGGGGGAACTTTGCAGCCGCCGCCACAGCACGTCGGGTTGAAAGGGCATCATGAATTTTACTCGCTGAAGGTGCGCTTTTTTCAGATTACCAGAACTGAAACTCTGCGGCTAATTGTGCCTGCGGCGGGAAATAATCGGCAAGATAAAGCACGAAATGAAAAGCAAGCTCAATTTGTAGGCTAAAACAAGGGAAAAGATTAGCAATTAGTGCGGCGGTAAATTAATGAAACTATATCATTGGGTTATTTATTTGCTTGCTATTTGTGCGAGTCGAAATTGTGAGGGGAGTATGGAGGGAAATAAAAAAACCGGCCAGAAGCCGGTTAAAAGGAATGCAGAAATTATCTTCCGATAATGAAGGTAATAATGAAAATAATGATGATAGCGAAGTGATTATAGCGGCTGCGTGTGGGGAGCGTTTTGGCACAATGTGCTTATTGCCCGTCTCAATTGTATGGTTGGCTTTTTTTTCTTAAAGATATGTATAACTACATGATTTTTTATCAATTAATCTATTCTTTGTCTTTAAGTGCTTTATTTTGTTTGTCTGTAAGGTTTTGTGAAAGTTCGCGCGTATTTACATTTTGAAACCTTTATTAATTACACTGAAACACTATCGGATGCTTGGTATCATTTTCTTTCTGGATTAATATAACCCTTGTTACCAGAATGGTAATGCACAGTCGTGCTAATAATGCTCGAAAAGGGCAGTGGCCGTAGCTCGACATAATTAACGAGGATAATAACGATGAAACTTCGAGTACTCTCTCTGATGGTACCCGCACTGCTGGTTGCAGGCACAGCAGGCGCGGCGGAAATCTACAACAAAGACGGTAATAAACTGGATTTGTACGGTAAAGTCGACGGTCTTCACTATTTCTCCAGCAACAACGGCGTGGACGGCGATCAGTCTTATATGCGTTTTGGCCTGCGCGGCGAAACGCAAATCAGCGATCAACTGACCGGGTACGGCCAGTGGGAATATCAGGCGAACCTGAACCACGCTGAAAACCAGGACAACAAGAACTTCACCCGTTACGGCTTCGCCGGTCTGAAATTCGGCGACTATGGCTCCTTCGACTACGGCCGTAACACCGGCGTGCTGTACGACGTCGCGGCGTATACCGACTTGCAGCCTGAGTTCGACGGTATGACCTACGGCGCCGACCAGTTCATGTTCCAGCGTTCCAGCGGCCTGGCGACCTACCGTAACAACGACTTCTTCGGTCTGGTTGACGGCCTGAACTTTGCCCTGCAGTACCAGGGTAAAAACGGCAACGGCGAAGAGACCAACAACGGTCGTGACGTCCTGGGCCAAAACGGCGAAGGCTACGGTATGTCCATGAGCTATGACATGGGCTACGGCATCAGCGCCGCGGGCGCCTTCTTCAACTCTCGCCGCACCAGCGAGCAGAACGGCGCCGGCGCGTACCGCAATATTATGGGCCGCGGCGACAAGGCGGAAGGTTACTCCGGCGGTCTGAAATATGACGCCAACGACGTTTACCTGGCGGTGATGTTCACCCAGTCCTACAACGCGGCGCGTTTCGGCAGTTCCGACAGCAGCGTTTATGGCTACGCCAACAAGGCGCAGAGCTTCGAAGCCTACGCGCACTACCAGTTCGACTTCGGTCTGCGTCCGTTCGTGGGCTATAACCAGACCAAAGGTAAAGACCTGGGCCGCGCCGGCAACGGCAAGGACTACGGCGATCAAGATCTGGTCAAATTCGTCGACCTGGGTGCGACCTACTTCTTCAACAAAAACATGTCTACCTATGTTGATTACAAAATCAACCTGGTGGACAACAACGATTTCACCGACGCTGCCGGCATCAACACCGACAACGTGGTTGCCGTGGGCCTGGTTTACCAGTTCTAAGCTCCAGCGTGTGAATGACACAGCGCGGCCTTCGGGCCGCGTTTTTTTTGCCGGTAAAAAGCACGGATTGATCCGTTGTCGGCATGGGAAGCGCTTCGGATCGCCTCCGCTCGGCCTACGCTGTGAGTACAGCAAACAGAACGGAGGTGATATGGAACTCAAGATCGATAAGGTGATCGAAACGGTGCTGTACGTCAGCGATATTGAACGCGCGGACGCTTTTTACCGGCAGGTGCTGAAGCTGCCGGCAATGGTCGCCAATGAAAGGTTTCGCGCCTATAACGTCGGCGATCGGAGCGTACTGTTGCTGTTTATCGAGGGCGATTCGCTGCGCGGGGCGCACTATCCGACCGGGTTTATTCCCGCGCACGATGGCGTGGGGCCGGCGCATATCGGGCTGGCGGTGGCGAAAGAGCAACTGCCGCACTGGGAACGGCATCTGGTGGCCAACGGCGTGGAGATTGAGGGGCGAATGCGTTGGGAACACGGCGGGGAGAGCATTTATTTTCGCGATCCCGACGCCCACCTGCTGGAACTGGTGACGCCGGGCATCTGGGCCAATTACTGATCGAACCCGCCTTGCGCCAACATGTCCAACGCGGCATTCAGCACCTGCAGCGCGGCCTGCGGTTGCCGCTCTATCTGCACTCTGACGATGGCGCCG
This sequence comes from Serratia sp. CY29653, assembly GCF_052169255.1. NCBI lineage: Bacteria > Pseudomonadati > Pseudomonadota > Gammaproteobacteria > Enterobacterales > Yersiniaceae > Serratia > Serratia sp. CY29653. Next base: position 253,933 of record NZ_JBJNLC010000001.1, read on the forward strand.
TCGATCAGCATCGCCAGCATTGCCGCCCGCTGTTCCCGCTGCGGCCCGGCGGGCAGGTGGCGCGCCAGTTCATCCGCCATCTGCCGCTTATGCCGGCCGGCGATGTGCAGGCTTTCCGGCAGCAGATCGGCTATCTCCACCGCAGTATTGATAAACGCGCAGCCGCGAAAGCGCGGATCGTCGAACCATTCCGCCAGGCAGGGCGCCAGCGCCGGCAGCAACCCGCCGGTCTGCGCCACATGGCGGGCCAGTGATGTGCTGAACCAGCTGAGCCACTGCTGATGGCGATAGGTCAAAAACGCCGTAATCAAATCGTTCTTGCTGGGAAAGTGGCGGTAGAAGGTCACTTTGGTCACGCCCGAGTCCTTGATGATGCGATCGATACCGGTGGCGCGGATCCCTTCTTGATAAAACAGATCGTGCGCCGTCAGCAGGATGCGCTGGCGGGCGGGCAAGGCGTTGAGATCGGCGGTCATCATTTTCTCCGGGGCTATTTTCGAGTGATTGTAGACAACTCTGTCTACTTGCGCTAGCGTAAAGGTGTAGACAGAGTTGTCTACATGCCTTCACTCAGGAGATGAACATGAGCATTAAACCCCCATTGCCGCCTTTTACCCACGAATCCGCCATCGAGAAGGTGCGGCTGGCGGAGGATGCCTGGAACAGTCGCGATCCCGAACGCGTATCGCAGGTGTATTCCCTCGATACCCACTGGCGTAACCGCGCGGAGTTTGTCGACGGCCGCGCGGCGGTGGTCGGCTTTTTGCAACGCAAATGGGCGAAAGAACTGGAGTATCGGCTGATTAAGGAGCTGTGGGCGTTTGACGGCGCGCGCATCGCGGTGCGTTTCGCCTATGAATGGCGCGACGATTCCGGCAACTGGTATCGCAGCTTCGGCAATGAAAACTGGGAGTTCAATCAGGAGGGGCTGATGATCAACCGCCATGCCTGCATCAACGACATGCCGATTCGCGAACAGGATCGGCGTTTTCATTGGCCGCTCGGCCGGCGCCCGGACGATGTTCCAGCGCTGAGCGATTTCGGTTTTTGAATCTGCTGGCACGCCGGCGATGGCCTCTTGAGTGCAAAAGCGCACCGATCGACAAAGGGGAATTTGTAGAAAAGCCTTCCCGCTTCTAGACTTAGGGAACAACAAATGCACTCCAAGAGGACAAGCTATGACGAAGAAGTTGGTTTTGGCCGTCGGCACCGCGGCGGTATTTTCCATTCTTGCCGGTTGCACCACCTATGATCGCGCAGCCAGTTATGTCAATGAGCCGGTGGTCAGCGATGTCAAAGTAGGGATGACCAAGCAGCAGGTGCGGGCTATCGCCGGTCCGCCGTCGACGTCCGCCACGCTGATCCATGCGCAGGGCACCTGCGACACCTATGCGGTGGCGCCGCGCGACGGCAAGGTGCAGACGTACTTTGTCAGCTACAACGACACGGGCCATGTCATGAACAAGGGCTATCAAACCTGTTCAGACTACGATTCTCAGCCGAAATAATCGCGTTTTGGCCGACCAAAAAAGCCTCGCTTGCGCGGGGCTTTTCATTTTTTAAGCGTTTAAGGCCTGAAGTTTAGGCAACTGCGCCGCCCATGCCATTTTTTTGCATCAAAACGATAGACATTTCATAACGGTATCGCTAATATCAGCGCCCATTGGAAGGATGGCCGAGTGGTTTAAGGCAACGGTCTTGAAAACCGTCGAGTGTAACAGCTCCCAGAGTTCGAATCTCTGTCCTTCCGCCAAATTCAGCCGGCTTAGCTCAGTAGGTAGAGCAACTGACTTGTAATCAGTAGGTCACCAGTTCGATTCCGGTAGCCGGCACCATGACAGAGGCCCCAGCAGCGATGCTGGGGCTTTTTGTTATGATCTTTACACTTGCCGCAGGAACAAACAGTATAGGTATTAACCTATAGCCGGGGTTTTATCAGCCGCACGGAGCTTGGAACCTAGGGCATTTATCACTGAGGGATTGGGGGGGATGTGGCTTATTCTGGCAGAAATATAGCCGGTGGACGAGCCGGCTATCAGATAGGGTTCAAATATCCGTGACCAGCCACTGATCCGCTTCTTCGAACATCTCTTCCAACATTCGGTTCAGCTTCTCACGATCGCTTTTGCTGGCGTCGGAGTTCAGGCCGTTGGCCTGCATCGGCTTCACGCGCACGTCCGCTTCCGGGAACAGTGCATGCACGCGTTTTTCCAGCTCGTTGCGAATAATCTCGGCGGCGTTGGGTAACCCAGCGACGTTGCGTTTGTCGTACACCAATTCTACAAACATGTCTCACCTGTAAACACTGATTTAATGTACAGTATTCTGGCCTGAGGAAGGCCGGTTGGCAAGAGGGGGCGCGGAATTTTGCATGATGCGTTCATTCTTGCGCGGTGTGCGGTAAATCCTGCAGCTGAATCACCAATTCCGCCAGGCTGGCGGCCTGCATTTTCTCCATCACTTTTGCCCGGTGAACCTCCACGGTGCGCAGGGCGATATTCAACCGCTCAGCCATTTCCCTGTTCATCATGCCCCGCACCACCAGCTGCGCAATGTCGCGTTCTTTCGGCGTGAGCGTGCGGTAGCGGCCGCAAGTTTCATGGCGTTGCCAGGCCTCGGCGGCGACCTGCTGCGCCCGTTCGAGGGCGGCGATCAGCGGTTCAGCGGCGATCGGTTTTTGCAGGAAGTCCACCGCGCCGTACTTCATCTGCTCCACCGCCATCGGCACGTCGCCATGGCCGGACAGGAACACCACCGCCAGCGTGCTGCCGCGGCGGCGCAGCTCCCCGTAAACCTGGTGACCATCGAGCTTCGGCATCCGCATGTCCAGCAAGACGATCCCGGTCTGAAACAGGTCCGCCTGCGCCAGAAAATCGGCGCTGTCATTCCAGCATTGCACGCCGTGGCCGAGGCTGGTCAGCAAAAAATGGCAGGCGTCGGTGACGGCGACGTCATCATCCACCAGATAAATTAGCGACATGGTTTTCCTCGTTATCCAATATGAAATGCAGCGTTACGCACAGCCCGTTGCGGCTGTCGGGAGCCGGGCGGTTAGCCAGGCGGATTTCGCCGCCGCCATAGCGGGCCAGGCGCCGGCAAATGGCTAACCCCAGCCCCATGCCGCCGGCCTTGGTGGTGTTGAAGGGGCGAAAAGCCTGTTCCAGCCCGGCCGTTGTCATGCCGCCCGCGTTGTCCTGCAGATGCAACTCCATCGCCCGTTCGCTCTTGGCGGCGGAAAGCCAGACGGCATTGGCCCCGGCCTGCGCCGCATTCAGCAGCAGGTTCGCCAGCAACTGTTCCAGCAGCGCCGGCGGCAGGGTTAGCGTCAGCGAAGGCGCCACGTTATTGAACAACGTCAGGTCGGGATAGCGTTGCGTCAGGCGCAGCAGCGTCCACACCCGCTCGGCGGTTTCGCTTACCGCGGTGGGGCGCCAGCGCGTTTGGTCTATCGCCTCCGCGGTGGGCTGCACCCACTGGCGCAGGTTATGAATCGTCTCGCCGCCGCGCTGCGCCTGTCGGTCGATATTTTCCAGCGGCCCCAGCAGCGGATGCCCGGCGTCCGTGTTGCGCAGTTGGATCAGGCACCCCTGCGCATAGTGGCGAATGGCCGCCAGCGGCTGGTTGAGCTCGTGCGCGAAGCCGGAGGCCATCTCCCCCAGCACGTTCAGCTGCCTGGCGTTTTCCAGCGCCCGTTCCTGCCGCCGCAGTTGCTCGTCGGCGCGGAGCAGCTGTCGCCCGCGTCGGCGCACCAGCAGCGCGATCCAGATATGGTTGACGATCAACAGCGCCAGCAGCGCCAGCGACAGGCCGACGGCCGTCTGATGCTGGATCAGCCAGCTCTTGATATCCAGCCACAGCCGCCGCTGTTCCGGGTGCTGATTGACGGCGCGCAGCAGCGCTTCCACCTCGCTGGTCGAGGCCGGTGCGCCCCACAGGAAGGGAGACTGGGGCGGTGCGGTCAGCAAGGCTCTCGCCACCGCATCCACCAGTGAGTTATCCAGGCCGGGCAGGGCGGCGAACGACCAGTTGGGGTAAAGCGGCGTGCTGGTGACGCAGGGAGCCGACGTGGCTTGTTGCAGCAGCGGGCGAAAATCCGCCGGGTTGATCAGGCCTTCCTTGCCCATTTTCTCCAGCAGGCAGACCGGGACGATGGCGGCCTGAATGGCGCGCTCGCGCAACAGATAGAGCAGGGCGTCGGCAGGGAAACCGGTAAAGCGCAGGTGAAAATCGCGCTCGGGCCGTATGCCGGCGTCGCTGAGCGCCTTATAGCCGGTCAGATAGCCGCCGAAGGCCTGCGGATCGATGGCGCCCACCGTTTTTCCCATCAGCGCCTGCGGCGTCGTAATGCCGCTGTCGCGCCGCACCAGAATCACGCTGCCGATGATGTTGCCCGTTGCCCGATCGCCGTTGGCGGCGCGCAACGACGCCAGCCAGCGCAGATGATAGTGGCTGTTCAGCTGCACAAACTGCGCCGGATTAGTGACCACGAACTGCACGCTGCCCCGATTGACCGCTTCGCGCATCTGCGCCAGATCGAGCGGCCGCAGGCGGAAGCGTTCTCCGCCGACGCTGCCGTTGAGCCTGTCGATCAACGGCTGCCAGTCACGCGCGGTCGCCGCATCGCCGCGCATCGCCAGCACGCCGACCGACCACTCGCCCGCCTGTGCCGCCATCCCCCAGCCGAGACTGAACAGCAGTAATAACACGACCCTCACGGCCCCTCCTGATGGGCAATTTGCCTGCCGCCACTTGTTTTAGATCAACGTTGGGTTCGGTATGTGGTTAACCACAATAGAGCTGAGCCCAATGTCATTTTTACACTGTAAATCATCGACATTGTTTATTCATCTAACGGGCATCAATAGCGTGATCGGGATGATGCCCAGGGCATGGGAGAGGCGCATGGATTTCGGTAAACGGCAGTTTTTGCAGCGGCTGGGCGTGTTGACGGCGGGGGCTTCGCTGATCCCCGTGGCGGAGGCCGGGCTGATGTTAGCGCCGACGCGGCGCGAGGGGGATGCCAGCCGCCGCTACGCGATGCTGATCGATCTGCGGCGCTGCGTCGGGTGCCAGGCCTGTACCGTCAGTTGCGCCATTGAAAACCAGACCCCGCACGGGGAGTTTCGCACTACGGTAAACCAGTACCAGGTCAGCCTCGAATGCGAAGCGGTGGCGACCAACGTGCTGCTGCCCAGGCTGTGCAACCACTGCGACAACCCGCCCTGCGTACCGGTGTGCCCGGTGCAGGCCACCTTCCAGCGCGAGGACGGGATCGTGGTGGTCGACAACAAACGCTGCGTGGGTTGCGCCTATTGCGTGCAGGCCTGCCCGTACGATGCCCGTTTTATCAATCACGCCACCCAAACGGCGGACAAATGCACCTTCTGCGTACACCGGCTGGAGGCGGGATTGCTGCCGGCATGCGTGGAGTCGTGCGTGGGTGGGGCGCGGATCATCGGCGATATGCGCGATCCGCACAGCACGCTGAGCAAGCTGCTGCGGCGTCACGAGGCCGAGATCAAAGTCCTCAAGCCGGAGAACCAAACCGCGCCCCACGTGTTTTATCTGGGGCTGGATGATGCCTTCGTCACGCCGCTGCCGGGGCGGGCGCAGGTCGCCTTATGGGGAGAGGGACGATGAGCCGCCAACTGATGATCGCAGAGGTTTTGAGCCAGCCGCAGGCGGTGAGCTGGCTGCCGTGGGCCGTGCAATATTTCTTCTTTATCGGCATTGCCGCCTGCGCCGCGCTGCTGGCCTGCGTGTGGCGCTGGCGCGGTGGAGACAACGCCGCACATTTGGAGCGCGCGGCGCTGTTTATCGGGCTGACGTGCGCCATCACCGCGCCGCTGGCGTTGATCGCCGATCTGCATCAAACCGCCCGTTTCTGGCATTTTTACGCCTACCCGACGCCCTGGTCGTGGATGCCGTGGGGCGCGCTGTTCTTGCCGTTGTTTACCTTGCTGATCGGCCTGTGGTTTATCGCGATTGAATTTACACGGCTGACGGGCAGACCGGTTGCGCTGTTGCGTGGGATCGCGCCCGCCTGCGCGCTGGTGGCTATCGGCCTGCTGTTGTACACCGGGCGCGAGGTTTCCGTCGTGCGCGCGCGCCCAATCTGGTTCAGCTACGCATTTCCGATCGTGATGTTCCTCAGCGCGCTGCAGGCGCTCTTGGCTCTGTTGCTGTTGGCGATGCGCAAACGGCCCGGCCTGCAGGCGCCGCTGGCGCGCGGGATGCTGCTGACGCTGCTGCCGCTCGGCGGGGCGATCCTGCTGTGGGTGTGCGGCGATACGCTATCCGGCGCGGCGGTACGCCACTGGCTGCAGACGCAGGCGACGGCGCGCCAGTATGCTGCCGGCTGGATCGCGCTGTGGGGGCTGGCGCTGGCGTGGGCCGCCTGGGCGGCCTATCGACGTTTGCCGCGCGGCGGCGCGCCGCTGCTGGTGGCCGGCGCGCTGGGGCTGAGCTGGCTGATGCGCTGGACGCTGTTGATCGAAGTGCAAACCATCCCGAAATACAACGCGTCTTATTCCCCCTATAGCCTGCCGCTTGGTACCGATGGCTTGCTGGCGATCGTCGGCACTTTCGGGCTGTGGCTGGCGTTAATGATCATGGTGCGTGAAGCACAGGCGTTTTTACTGCGGAGAAAACAACATGGCTAAACTCACCCGGCGTCAGTGGTTGAAAGTGGGCCTGGCCTTCGGCGGGCTGTCCGCTTTCGGCCTGAGCTATCGCGAGGTCGCCAAACGGGCGATCGACGGCTTGATTCACGGCACCTCAGGGCGCGTGACTCTGGATCGCATCAACGGCAACTCTCTGCAGCCCGAAGGGCGGGCTATGCCGGAATGGCAAGGCAATCCGCAGCAGGCCATCTCGATGACCCAGTGCTTCGGTTGCTGGACGCAATGCGGCGTGCGGGTGCGGGTGGACAGGCAGACCGACCGGGTACTGCGTATCGCCGGCAACCCATATCATCCGCTGTCTCAGGAGCGGCACCTCGATTCTGCGTTGCCGCTGCAGGACGCGTTGGCGCAGCTGGGCGGGGAGAGCGGCCTCGACGCGCGTTCCACCGCCTGCGCGCGGGGCGCTACGCTGCTGGAGGGGCTTTACAGCCCGCTGCGCGTGCTGGAGCCGATGAAGCGCGTCGGCAAGCGCGGCGAGGGCAAGTGGCAGCGCATCAGCTTCGAGCAGATGATCGCCGAAGTGGTGGAGGGCGGCGATCTGTTCGGCGAGGGGCATGTGGACGGCCTGCGGGCGATCCGCGATCTGGAAACGCCGATCGATGCCCGACAGCCGGGGCTGGGGCCGAAAGCCAACCAGCTGCTGGTGACCAACGCCGGTGATGACGGGCGCGACAGCTTCCTGCGGCGCTTCGCCCAGAACAGCTTCGGCAGCAAAAACTTCGGTGCGCACGGCGCTTACTGCGGGCTGGCCTACCGCGCCGGTTCCGGCGCGTTGATGAACGATCTGGACAAGAATCCGCACGTGAAACCGGACTGGGAACAGGTCGAATTCGCGCTGTTTATGGGCACCTCGCCGGCGCAGTCCGGCAACCCGTTCAAGCGGCAGGCCCGGCAGTTGGCCAGCGCCAGATTGCGCAGCGAATTCCGCTACGCGGTAGTGGCGCCGGCGCTGCCGTTGACCACCACGCTGGCGGACGATCATGGCCATTGGATCCCGATACTGCCGGGCACCGACTCGGCGCTGGCGATGGCGATGATCCGTTGGATCCTCGACAATCGGCGTTATCAGGCCGGTTATCTCGCCATCCCGTCGGAGGCGGCCATGCAACGCGCCGGCGAGAAGAGCTGGACCAACGCCACGCATCTGGTGATCGCCGAGAGCGAGCACCCGTTGGCGGGGCAGCATCTGACGCAGGCCCATCTGAACGGCGCCGAGTCGGCGTCGCCGCTGGTGGTCAACGGCGCGGGGAAACTGGTGGCGGCCGAGACGTGTGACAGCGCCGAGCTGTGGGTAACCCGCACGGTGACGCTGCACGACGGCGCGCAGGTGGCGGTGAAGAGCGGCTTTCAGTGTCTGAAAGAGGCGGCCGACAAGCTGTCGCCGGAAGCCTACAGCCGGGAATGCGGCGTACCGGTGGCGCGCATCGCGGCGCTGGCCGAGGCCTTTACCGCCCACGGGCGCAAGGCAGCGGTGATCGCCCATGGCGGGATGATGGCGGCGAACGGGTTTTACAATACCTGGTCGGTGATGATGCTCAACGTGTTGATCGGTAACCTGAGCCTGGCGGGCGGGGTGTTCGTCGGCGGCGGCAAATTCAACGGTTTCGCCGAGGGGCCGCGCTATAACCTGGTCGAGTTTCCCGGCCTGGTAAAACCGAAGGGGTTGAATATCGCGCGCAGCAAGGCCGCCTATGAAACCTCCGACGAATACCGCGAAAAAGTGGCGGCGGGCGTTTCGCCCTGGCCGGCCAGGGCGCCCTGGTATCCGTTCGTCGCCGGGCAGTTGACCGAGCTGCTGACGTCGGCGCTGGCGGGATATCCGTACGGGCTGAAAGCCTGGATCTCGAACATGACCAACCCCCTGTACGGTATCGCCGGGTTGCGCGGCGTGGCGGAAGAGCGGCTGAAAGATCCGGCGCGTTTGCCGCTGTTTATCGCCATCGATGCGTTTATCAACGAAACGACGGCATTGGCCGACTATATCGTCCCGGACACCCATAACTTTGAGAGCTGGGGATTCAGCGCCCCCTGGGGCGGCGTCGCCAGCAAGGCCACCACTGCGCGCTGGCCGATAGTGACGCCGGCGACCGCGAAAACGGCGCAAGGGCAGCCGATCTCCATGGAGGCGTTTTGCATCGCCGTCGCCAAACGCCTGGCGCTGCCGGGGTTCGGCGATCGCGCTATCGGCGACGGCCGGGGCGGGCTGCTGCCGCTCAACCGCGCCGAGGATTATTATCTGCGCGCCGCCGCCAACGTGGCGTTTGCCGGCAAGGCGCCGGTGCCGGCCGTGAGGGAGGAAGAGCTGGCGCTGAGCGGCGTCGATCGCTTGTTGCCGCAGCTTGCGCAGACGCTGCGCGCCGATGAGATCGGCCGCGTGGCGTTTATCTACAGCCGCGGTGGCCGCTTCGCCGGTCATGACAGCGGCCGCCGCGACGGCAGCGTGGGCAACCGCTGGGAGAAGCCGCTGCAGATCTGGAATGCGGAAGTGGCGAAGCACCGGCATGCGATTACCGGCGAGCGTTTCAGCGGCTGCCCAACCTGCTACCCGGCGCGTTTGTCTGACGGCCGTGCGGTGGAAGAACTCTACCCTGAGCGGCAGTGGCCGCTGCGGCTGATGTCCTTCAAATCCAATGTGATGAGCAGCTCCACCGCGGTGATCCGGCGCCTGCACGACGTGAAGCCGGTGAACCTGGTGGCGCTGAACCCGGCGGACGGGGCGCGTTTCGGCATTCAACACGGTGATTGGGTGAGCATCAGCACCCCGGGCGGCAGTCGGGAGGCGCAGATCAGTCTGCTGGCGGGGGTGATGCCCGGCGTGATCGCGGTGGAACACGGCTACGGCCACCGGGAGATGGGCGCCAGCCAGCACTACCTGGACGGCGAGCCGCTGGCGATGGATAAGCGCATTGCCGCCGGCATCAATCTCAACGATCTGGGGTTTGCCGATCCGACGCGTGAAGTGCCGAACACCTGGCTGGACTGGGTGACCGGTGCGGCGGTGCGCCAGGGGATTCCAGCGGCGATCGTCAAACTTTCCGCGTAAACGGCAGACGAAAAAAAACCTGCTGTAACAGCAGGTTTTCTTAAATTTGGTCGGCATGAGAGGATTCGAACCTCCGACCCCCGACACCCCATGACGGTGCGCTACCAGGCTGCGCTACATGCCGACGCTATGAAAAATCATACTACCGATTCCCGATGTTAATGCAAGCGCCTCACCACTTGATTGCTTTAGTTTTAAGCAGTTAGTTGGCGATAAAGCGTTTTACATCGGTCAGTACCTGCAACAGCAGAGCAAGCTGCGGTTTCTCGTCTTTTATTTCATCGCCGTTCTGATCGTAGACGCGATAGTTGCCGCTGTTGTCCAGCATCAGCGTCTGCGTCGGCGTGATGATCACTAGCTGATTGCCATCGCCGGTAGCGATCCAGTCGTTGCGGCGCTGGGCGGTGAACAGATCTTCGCCCTGCGAATAGTCTTTCGGCGCGGTCTTCACGTGCAGCAATCGTTGCATCAGGGTGCGCATCACGTCGTTATGGCCGGTCAGCTTGCTGATGGTCTGCGCCGGGGTGCCCGGCCAGTGGATCACCAACGGCACCTGCAGCTGCGCCTGGTTGAAGCCGGTGCCGGCGCCCCATTGGCCTTTGCCGCTGTCGTTGAACTCGACGCCGTGCTCGGCGGTGATCACCACCACGGTTTTATCCAGCAGGCCGCGCTGTTTCAGGGTGTCCAGCACCTGGGCTATCTGGGCGTCCACGTCTTGCGCGCCGGTGCGATAGCGCCGAATAAAGTCTGCCGGCGCCGGGGTTTTGTCGCCTTCGACAGTCTCGGCGCCGCTGAAGCTGATATAGGAGAACCACGGCTCTTTGCTACCCTGATCCGCCAGCCAACGCTGCCATTGCTGCGTGGTTTGCGCGTCGCTTTGCGGCGCCGGCGTCGGCAGCGAGAAGTCGGTCAACAGCGCCTGACGGTACAGGCTGGCGTTGAAGCCATCGGAGGAGAACAGCCCCAGCTGGTAGCCCCGATCGCCGAGCGCAGCGATCAGCGCCGACGGCTTGCGGCCGGCGAGCACGCTGTCCAGATAGGTCGGGGAAATGCCGTAGAACAGGCCGAACAGCCCGGTATCGGCATGGTTGCCCGAACTGTAATGATCGCTGAAACGCACGTTTTCCTGGGCGAAGCGCGTCAGCGCCGGCATGTCCTGCGCCACGTCTTTAGCGCGAATGCCGTCCACCACGATCATCAGCAGGTTATAGCCGCTGCCTTTATCGCCGTAGCTGAGATCGCTGAGCGGATACTCTACCGCCACCGCTTCCGGATTGCCCTGTTGCATCAGGCGGCGCTCATACTCTTGCTGGTCGAGCAGGCCGTGTTTTTCGAGGAACTTGCGCGCGGTCATCGGGTACGAGAGCGGCAGGTTGGCTCGCTGCATGGTGATCGGGCGATAGAAGTTGGCGTCGGCCCAGATGTAAATCAGGTGCGAAGCGAAAAAGGCGCTGATAAACAGCGCCGCCAGCGGTTTGCCGAAGCGGCGGCGGTTCAGGCTGCGCAGCTTCTGCCAGCTCCAGGTGGCGAACAGCATCTCCACCAGGAAGATCGCCGGCACGCAGATGAACATCAGCTGCCAGTCGCGCGAAAGCTCGCTTTGGTCCGGGTTGACCACCAGATCCCACACCACCGGATTGAGGTGCAGGTGGAAATGGGAGAACACTTCGCTGTCGACCAGCAACAGCGTGAGCCCGATGGTGGCCAGCGCGGCGGAAATAAATCGCAGCAGCCGCTGCGACATCACCACGAAGGTGAGCGGGAAGATCACCAGCAAATAGCCGGCGAACACGATAAAGCTGAAATGCCCCAGCAGGCTGACAAAGGCATAAACCCGGCCCAGCAGGGATGCGGGCCAGTCGGTGACAAACAGGTAACGGCTGCCCAGCCCAAGGGCGAGCAAAATGTTGAATAAGGCGAACCAGTGCCCCCAACTGATCATCTGGGAGACTTTTTCACGATAACGCTGACGGTTTGTCACCATAAGTCAATATTAATGTGCTTTATCTTCACGGACAGAAGCCTGCAGGGCTTCCGCGAACGATCTCGCCAGGGTTTTCCGCTGCGCGGGGGCAACGCTGGTGTTGATCAAATTAGTGACCATATTGCCCAGCACCATCAGGGAAAGATCGGTGGGGGTATGGTGTTTTTCCAGAACATTGACCAGCTCTGAGAGCAGTTGTTCAACGTGTTCGTCACTGTAACGGGATGATTGTGGCATAAAATTGCGCTTAGTAATCTGCAAAGTGCCCTATCTTACCGTATAGGGCAGTGATTTTCCGCTCTTTTATCACTTCCTGTCATTCGGGAAATTGTTCGCCCGCGCCGGGGCTGCCCCTCGCAGCGCCTTTCCGGTTTGCCGCGGTTTTTAGTATTGCAGGGCGGGGCCTTCAGTGTTTGAATACGCGCCTAAAGAACAGGAGGATTTACCATGAGTCTGGATATCGACCAGATCGCTCTGCACCAGTTGGTGAAACGCGACGAGCAAACGCTGGACGTGGTGCTGCGCGATTCCTTGCTTCCCACCAACGCGGCGGTGGAAGAAATGATGACGGAACTGCATCGCGTCTATAGCGCCAAGAGCAAGGCCTTGGGTCTGTTCAACGAAGGCAGCGAGCTGGCGGAAGCGCTGCGCACCTGCCGCAAGGACGATAAGGACTTTCTGGCCTTCAGCCGCGCGGCGACTGGCCGCCTGCGCGACGAACTGGCGAAGTATCCGTTCGCCGAAGGCGGCGTGGTGCTGTTTGGCCAATACCGTTATCTGGCGGTGGAGTATCTGCTGATCGCGGTGCTGAACAGCCGTAACAGCATGCGCGTTAACGAAGAGCTGGATATCAACACCACGCACTATCTGGACATCAACAACGCCGATATCGTCGCTCGCATCGATCTGACCGAATGGGAAACCAACCCGGAATCGACCCGCTACCTGACCTTCCTGCGCGGGCGCGTGGGCCGCAAGGTCGCCGACTTCTTCATGGATTTCCTGGCGGCGTCCGAAGGGTTGGACGCCAAGGCGCAAAACCGTGGGCTGCTGCAGGCGGTGGACGACTACTGCGCCGATGCGCAGCTGGACAAGAACGAGCGCCAGTCGGTGCGCCAGCAGGTGTACAGCTACTGCAACGAACAGCTGCAGGCGGGCGAAGAGATTGAGCTGCAGGTGCTGTCGCAGGAGCTGTCGCCGGTCGGCGAGAAAGACTTCATGCAGTTCTCAAGCGAGCAAGGGTATGAGCTGGAAGAGAGCTTCCCGGCGGATCGCGGCACGCTGCGCCAGCTAACCAAATTCGCCGGCAGCGGCGGCGGCATCAGCCTGAACTTCGACGCCATGCTGCTGGGCGAGCGCATTTTCTGGGATGCGGCCACCGACACCCTGACCATCAGAGGCACGCCGCCGAATCTGCGCGATCAGTTGCAGCGCCGGACCGGCAGCGGCAAGTAAGCGCGCCGAATCGCAGACAATAAAAAACGCCGCAATTGCGGCGTTCTTTATTTCGGCGTCCCGAAAGGTTCGAAAACGTAGCGATTAAACGCGAACGAAGTCGATGTGAGCCAGTTTTGGCTTGAACGGGTGACGCTGTACAGCCTGAACCTTAACTTTGGTTTCTTTACCGTCGATAACCAGAGTTACTGCTTCGCTGTAGAATTCTGGTTTAGCTTCCATGTTCTTGACAGAATCATGGTCCAATTCGATGGAAACTGCAGCTTCTTTGCCACCGTAAACGATAGCTGGGAATTTGTTTGCTGCACGCAGGCGGCGGCTCGCACCTTTACCCTGGTCTTTACGTACTTCTGCATTGATAGTGAACATTGTTTTTTCTCTTAAAAGAAAATTTACCCTGCTACAGGCGACCCAAGTAGCAAGTTCGGAATTCCGCTTTCACGCTGGGCAGGCCCAGGTAAAGCGCGCGGCATTTTAACGGAAAGCCGCCTGCAGGGCAACGAAAACCTGCCCAGATTGAGGGCCGTTCGCTCAGGCCAACTGATTGGCGCGGCGGAAACGGCCTTGATAATCGAACACTTTCTCGCGCACCTGCCAAAACTGCCCGCGTTTGCGCGCCACCACGAAATCCGGATGGCGCAGCGCCTGCTGTTGCGCCAGCACGTCGGCGGCGGTGTGCCAGGCGAACGGCACGCCCGGCGCGCGCTGGTGCGGGCGCAGGAACAGCATTTCGAACGCTTTGCGCTGCGCCGGCGTCTGCAGGCGGAAGCGCTCGCTGGTGCTGGTGCCGTCCTCGTCGTAATAGGTGGCCTTCAGCCATTCGCCCTTGTCGTCGCGGCCGCTCTGCAATTCCATGCCGCCGCAGCGTAGCACCAGCGCGTCTTTCAGCTTCAGCGCCGCCTTCAGCATGTCATCGGGATCGACCAGCACCTCCTGGCACTGATGGCAGCGGCGCGCGGCGATGTCGTTCTCCGCGCCGCAGTGCGGGCAGCTCTTGAACCGGAAGCGGTAATCGCACTGTTCGCGGTGGCCGTCGTCGTCTTCCAGCCAGCCCTGACAGCGGCGGCCGTAGTGCTCGATGATGTCGCCATTCTCGGTGCACTTGCCCCAGAACAGGTTGGCGAAGCCGCAGGCCGGGCAGAACACCTGCACCGGCTGGCTGTCGCCGTGCGGCTTGCTGACGCCGACCTCCGGCGTGAACAGATCGTGCGGGTTGCCGGCGTAGTCGAGGATCAGGCAGTCCTCCTTGCCGGGCGCCAGCCGCAGACCGCGGCCGACGATCTGCTGATACAGGCTGACGGACTCGGTCGGGCGCAGAATAGCGATCAGATCGACGTGCGGCGCGTCGAAGCCGGTGGTCAATACCGCTACGTTGACCAGATAGCGCAGCTGCTGCTGTTTGAACGCCTCGATCAGCGCATCGCGCTCGGCGGGCGGCGTTTCGGCGCTGACCAGCGCGGCCTCGCCGTTCGGCAGCAGGCCGTGGATCTCGCGGGCGTGCTCGACGGTGGCGGCGAAGATCATCACCCCTTTACGATCTTGGGCGTACTCTACAATCTGGCTGATGATATGCGGCGTGACGCGGTTTTGCCGCTTCAGCTCACGGTTCAGATCCGCTTCGCTGAACAGGCCGTTGCTTCTGGCCTCCAGCCGGCTGAAATCGTACTGCACGATCGGCATGTCCAGCCGCTCAGGCGGCACCAGGAAGCCGTTCTTAATCATGTAGCGCAGCGGCAGCTCGTAGATGCAGTCGCGAAACAGGCTGGCGCCGTCGCCGCGGGTGAAGCCGTGGTAGTGATACTGGTAAATCCAGCCCTTGCCCAGGCGATAGGGCGTGGCGGTCAGCCCCAGCAGCCGCAGCTGCGGGTTGGTTTTCTGCAAATGCTGGATGATTTGCTGGTACTGGCTGTCGTTGTCGTCGCTGATGCGGTGGCATTCATCGACGATCAGCAGCGAGAAGGCACCGTCGAACAGCGGCAGGTTGCGCGCCACCGACTGCACGCTGCCGAACACCACCTTGCCGGCGCTCTCTTTTTGTTGCAGGCCGGCGGCGAAGATGTCCGCTTCCAGGCCGTAGGCGCAGTATTTGGCGTGGTTTTGCGCCACCAGTTCCTTGACGTGCGCCAGCACCAGCACCCGCCCGCGGGCGCGCTTCGCCAGTTCGGCGATCACCAGGCTTTTGCCGGCGCCGGTCGGCAGCACAATCAGCGCCGGTTCGGGGTGCCGCCGGAAATGATTGATGGTGGCTTCGACCGCTTCCAGTTGGTAGGGGCGTAGGGTAAAGGCCATAAGTGAACGCCGTAGGTTGGAATGGGCCGCCGGGAAGCGGTTTTGTCACCTCTGTTCCCACAGAAAGCGTGACATTTTACGCCCCGGGCGGCCGAAAAATTTCTATTATTATGCCTTCTGCGCGCGCGCGGTGCGAGAAGCGTGAAAATTACCCCTGTCGGGCAACGCGTTGTGCCGCTATACTCGTGTGACAGCAATCGCTGTTCCCCCACGCGATTTCCCCCCTGAACCTGCCATTTGCACCCGGTGCAACGGCGGGCGTCATATTTTGGCAATACGATCAATGCGATCATAACAACGACAGGCAAAGCAGATCCCATGCGATTGGACAAGTTTTTATCTCAGCAGTTAGGCATCAGCCGTGCGCTGGTCGCGCGCGAACTTCGGGCTAAACGCGTCACCGTTGACGGTGAGGTGGTGAAGAGCGGGGCGATCAAACTGACCCCGGAGCAAGAAGTGGCGTTCGACGGCAATCCGCTGCAGCAGCAGAACGGCCCGCGCTATTTCATGCTCAACAAACCGCAGGGCTACGTCTGCTCCACCGACGATCCCGATCATCCGACGGTGCTGTATTTCCTCGATGAGCCGGTCGCGTACAAGCTGCACGCCGCCGGGCGGTTGGATATCGACACCACCGGGCTGGTGCTGATGACCGACGACGGCCAGTGGTCGCACCGCGTCACGTCGCCGCGCCACCACTGCGAGAAAACCTATTTGGTCACGCTGGAGCACCCGTTGGCGGAAGACACCGCGCAGCGTTTCGCCGAAGGGGTGCAACTGCACAACGAGAAAGATCTGACGCGGCCGGCGACGTTGGAGCAGGTCGACGAGCGCGTGGTGCGCCTGACCATCAGCGAAGGGCGCTACCACCAGGTGAAGCGGATGTTCGCCGCCGTCGGCAACCGGGTGATCGAGTTGCACCGTGAGCGCATCGGCGCCATCGTGCTGGATGACGATCTGGCGCCGGGCGAATACCGCCCACTGACCGAAGAAGAGATCGCCAGCGTGGGCGCGCCGCACCTGCAGGACTGATAACCGATCATTGATTGCGGCCGATTAAGGAGTCGTGGAACGTGCAACAGAACCGAACCTCTCATCTCGGTTTGATTTTCATTCTGGGCCTGTTGTCCATGTTGATGCCGTTGGCGATCGACATGTACCTGCCCAGTATGCCGGTGATCGCCGCCCAGTTTGGCGTCGAGTCCGGCAGCGTGCAGATGACGCTCAGCGCCTATATGCTCGGCTTTGCCTTCGGGCAGCTGTTCTATGGGCCCATGTCGGACAGCATCGGCCGCAAGCCGGTGATCCTGTGGGGAACGCTGATCTTTGCCATCGCCGGCTGCGCCTGCGCCATGGCGCAGTCTATCGATCAGCTGATCGGGCTGCGTTTCCTGCACGGTCTGGCCGCCGCCGCCGCCAGCGTGGTGATTAACGCCCTGATGCGCGACATGTTCACCAAGGATGAGTTCTCGCGCATGATGTCGTTCGTCATTCTGGTGATGACCATCGCGCCGCTGCTGGCGCCGATGATCGGCGGTGCGCTGCTGTTGTGGTTCAGCTGGCACGCCATCTTCTGGACCATGGGTGCCGCGGCGCTGATCGGTTCACTGCTGGTGGCCTTGTTCATCAAGGAGACGCTGCCGAAAGAGCGGCGTCAGCGGTTCCACCTGCGCACCACGCTGGGCAACTTCGGTTCGCTGTTCCGTCACAAGCGGGTGCTGAGCTACATGTTGGCCAGCGCCTTCTCGTTTGCTGGCATGTTCTCGTTCCTCAGCGCCGGGCCGTTCGTCTACATCGAACTGAACCACGTTTCGCCGCAGCACTTCGGCTACTATTTTGCGCTGAACATCGTCTTCCTGTTCCTGACGACGCTGATCAACAGCCGCAACGTGCGGCGGTTCGGCGCGGTCAAGATGTTCAAGCTGGGGCTGCTGGTGCAGCTGGCGATGGGGCTGTGGCTGCTGGCGGTAAGCGCCGTCGGCCTGGGCTTCTGGGCGCTGGTGATCGGCGTAGCGGTCTACCTGGGGTGCATCGCGATGATTTCCTCCAACGCCATGGCGGTGATCCTGGATGATTTTCCGCATATGGCGGGCACCGCGTCTTCCCTGGCCGGCACGTTGCGCTTCAGCATCGGCGCGCTGGTGGGGGCGGTGCTGTCGATGGCGCCGGGCAAAAGCGCCTGGCCAATGGTCACCTCGATGGCGCTGTGCAGCATCGTGGCGGTGCTGTTCTACGTTTACGCCAGCCGGCCGCGCGATCGCGCAGCCTGACGTTCTTCCGACTTGGGGCGTTTCGCCCCGCAGCGTCATGGGGTTGCGCCCTGCCATTTCAGGGTGCAACCGGCAATGAATAATTTGTTGCTAAATATATGCCTGCTAATTAATCGGTCATTTTCCCATCTGTGTGCTTTTTGTTAAAAAACTCCGCCATCGTGCCGCCCGATATTCCCCGGGAGGCGCGGCGTTCTGTCGGCTGCGCCGCGCGAGTGGTTTGTATTAGGATTGATGTAAATCAAGGCATTAGCAGGAGAGGCTGCGCTAACGTGGCGGGTAAAATGTTTCTTCAATGTAAAAATATGGCGACGGAAAAGTAGTCGCATTGCAAGAAAAAAGAGTTGAGATCGCTGCGGGAAAGGGTTACATATAACGCAAAAATGCGAGCTGAGTCGCAAAATGCCGTGAAATAACACCGCACGGCGCGCCAAAAAATGGCGTGGCATCGGCAAGCACGGGGTCAGGTTAATGGTTTGCGGCAAAATTTACATTTAAATAACATTTGTGCGCGGCAGAGTCGGGAGTCAACGGCTATAACTTAGTAACCCTGTCAGGTAAAAGTGTTTCACCTTTTCAAACTAGGGATTTCATGTGGAGAGTATCCAACTTTCGGTAGTGCATCGCTTGCCGCAAAGTTATCGTTGGCTATCCGGTTTCACCGGCGTGAAGGTCGAACCGATTCCGTTTAACGGAATAGACGAAGATAACAACCTGATTGGGCTGAAATTGCTCAGCCATGAAGGGGCCGAGGCCTGGCAGGTAATGCAACAGCTCAATCTGTCGCTGCAGGAGATTCAGGTCGACTGCGCGATTGTCGAATGGGAAGGAGAGCCTTGCCTGTTCGTGCAGCGCAGCGACGAGAGCGCCACCATGTGCCGCCTGAAAAACGTCGGCGCCGCGATCGCCGAACCGCTCAGCGCGCAATACCCTTTCTGAATTCGCCGCTAATCCGCTAACTGCAGCAGTTGACGGGTATAGTCGGCTGCGGGCGCCGCGAAAATCGCCCGACAGTCTCCCTGTTCAACCACTTCTCCCTGTCGCAGCACGATGACCTGGTGGCATAGCGAACGCACCACCTGCAGGTCATGGCTGATGAACAGATAAGCCAGCCGGTGGCGTTGCTGCAGCGATTTCAGCAGCGCCAGGATCTGCGCCTGCACCGATTTATCCAGCGAAGAGGTCGGCTCGTCGAGGATCAGCAGCTGCGGCTGCAGGATCAGCGCGCGCGCGATGGCGATACGCTGGCGCTGCCCGCCGGAAAACTCGGTGGGATAGCGGTGGCGCAGCTGCGGATCCAGGCCGACCTCCTGCAACACCTCGATCACGCGCTGTTCCCGCTGCTCGGCGCTAAGCTGCTGGTGCACTTCCAGCCCCTCGGCGATGATTTGCTGCACGTTCAGGCGCGGGTTCAGGGCGGAATAGGGATCCTGGAAGACGATTTGCATCCGGCTGCGGTAGGGCAGCATCTGCTTCATCGTGAGCGGATGCAGCGGTTCGCCGTCGAACCAGATGGCGCCCTGCGAGGCCAACAGGCGCAGCAGCGCCAGCCCGGTGGTGCTTTTGCCCGAGCCGGATTCCCCCACCAGCCCCACGCTTTCCCCGGCCCGCAGCTCGAAACTCAATGATTTCAATGCATAGTGATAATCCACCGTGCGGCGCAGCAGGCCGCGGCGAATGGGGAAGCGCACCTGCAGGTTCTCCACCTTGAGCAGCGGCCGCTCGTCGCCGGGGCGCCCGTTGGCCGCGGCAGGCAACGGCAGCGGTTCACCGACGTCTTCGGCGGCCAGCAGCTGCTGCGTGTAAGGATGCTGCGGCCGGCTGAACAGCCGCGCGCGGGCGTTTTGCTCCACGCAGCGCCCCTGGCGCATCACCGCCACGTTGTCCGCCAGGCGGCGCACGATATTCAGGTTATGGGTGATGAACAGCAGCCCCATGTCCATCTCTCGTTTCAATTCTTGCAGCAGCGTCAGGATCTGCGCCTGGATAGTGACGTCGAGCGCGGTGGTGGGTTCGTCGGCGATCAGCAGTTTCGGTCGGGTCAACACCGCCATGGCGATCATCACCCGCTGGCGTTCGCCGCCGGACAGCTGATGCGGATAGTCCTGCAGCCGGCTTTTGGCCTGGCGGATGCCGACGCGCTCCAGGCACTCGACGATCTCCGCGCGCGCGGCATCGCGCCGCAGGCCGCGGTGCAGCATCAGCACTTCCGCCAGCTGTTTCTCGATGGTGTGCAGCGGGTTAAGCGACACCATCGGTTCCTGAAAGATCATCGCGATCTGATTGCCGCGCACCTTGCGCAGCGCCGCTTCCGGCGCATGCAGCAACGAATCGCCGTTGAACAGAATGTCGCCGGCAGGGTAAACCACCGGCGGCGCGGGCAGCAGGCGCAGTATCGACAGGGCGGTGACGCTTTTGCCGGAGCCGGATTCCCCTACCAGCGCCAGCGTTTCCGCCGGCGCGATTTGCAGCGAGAGTTCGTTGACCACCGGCGTGACGGTGTCGCCCTGGCGGAAGGCGATGCTGAGATCCTGAATAGCGAGCAAAGGAGTGGCCATATCAATGCGCCTTGCTGGGGTCAAAGGCGTCGCGCACCGCTTCGCCGATAAAGATTAATAACGAAAGCAGCACCGCCAAGACCAGGAAGGCGGTGATGCCGAGCCACGGCGCCTGCAGATTGTTTTTGCCTTGCAGCAGCAACTCACCGAGCGACGGCGAACCGATCGGCAGACCGAAACCGAGGAAATCGAGCGACGTCAGGGTGGTGATCGAGCCGCACAGGATAAACGGCAGGAAGGTCAGCGTCGCCACCATGGCGTTGGGCAGCATATGGCGGGACATGATAACGCGATCCGGCACGCCCATGGCGCGCGCGGCGCGGATGTAGTCAAAATTGCGGGTGCGCAGGAATTCGGCGCGCACCACACCCACCAGGCTCATCCAGCCGAACAGGATGGTGATGCCGAGCAGCCACCAGAAATTGGGCTGGACGATGCTCGACAGCAGAATGATCAGAAACAGCGTCGGCATGCCCGACCACACTTCGATAAAGCGTTGCCCCCACAGATCGAAACGCCCGCCGTAATACCCTTGCGTCGCGCCGACGCACACGCCGATCAGGCTGGAAAACAGCGTCAGCGCCAGGCCGAACAGCATCGAGATGCGAAAACCGTACAGCACCCGGGCCAGCACGTCGCCGCCGTTGCTGTCGGTGCCCAGCAGGTTGTGACGCGAAGGCGGCGAGGGGAAGGGCACTTCGGTGGCGAAGTTGATGGTGTCGTAACTGAAGCGGATCGGCGCCCATACCGCCCAGCCGTGCCGTTCGATCTGCCGCTGCACGAACGGATCCTGATAGTCGGCTTCGGTATTCAGTTCGCCGCCGAAGGCGGTTTCGCTGTAGCTAATCATAAACGGCAGGTACAGCCGGCCTTCATAACGCACCAACAGCGGTTTGTCATTGGCGATCAGATCGGCGGCCAGGCTCAGGGTGAACAGCACCAAAAAGATCCACAGCGACCAGTAGCCGCGCCGGTTGCGGCGAAAGCGCGCCCAGCGCGCCTGGTTGATCGGGCTAAGGCGGCTCATTGGCGGGCCTCGAAGTCAATGCGCGGATCGACCAGGGTGTAGGTGATATCGCTGAGGATATTCAACAGCAGGCCGATCAGGGTGAAGATATACAGCGTGCCGAACATCACCGGGTAGTCGCGCTGCAGCGTGGCGTCGTAGCCCAGCAGCCCCAGGCCGTTGAGCGAGAACATCACCTCAATCAGCAGCGAGCCGGTGAAGAACATGCTGATAAAGGTGGCCGGAAAACCGGCGATCACCAGCAGCATGGCGTTGCGGAATACGTGGCGGTACAGGATCTTTTTCTCATCCAGCCCCTTGGCGCGGGCGGTGGTGACGTACTGCTTGCGGATCTCGTCGAGGAACGAGTTTTTGGTCAGCATGGTCAGGGTGGCGAAGCCGCCGATCACCGTCGCCAACACCGGCAACGTGATGTGCCACAGGTAGTCGGCGATCTTCGCTGGCCACGAGAGGGTGTCGAAGTTGCTGGAGACCAGGCCGCGCAGCGGGAACCAGTCCAGGTAGCTGCCGCCGGCGAACAGCACAATCATCAGGATGGCGAACAGGAAAGCCGGAATGGCGTAGCCGATGATGATCAGCGTGCTGCTCCAGGTATCGAACGCGCTGCCGTTGTGGACGGCCTTGCGGATGCCGAGCGGGATCGACACCAGGTAGATGATCAGCGTGCTCCAAAGGCCCAGCGTGATGGAGACCGGCAGGCTCTGGCCGATCAGCTGCATCACCGAAGCGCCGCGAAACAGGCTGTTGCCGAAGTCGAAGCGCATATAGTTCCACAGCATGGTGAAGTAGCGCTCGTGCAGCGGTTTATCGAAGCCGTAACGTTGGGTGATCTCGGCGATCACCTCCGGATCCAGACCGCGCGAACCGCGGTATTGGCTGTCGCCAGCCGCGATGCCTGCCCGGGCATGGCCCAGGCCTTCGCTGACGCCGCCGCTGCCAAAACCGCTGCCATGCCCCAGCTCAATGGCGGCGATGGCCTGATCGACCGGGCCGCCGGGGGCAATTTGCACGATAAAAAAGTTGATGGTGATGATCGCCCACAGCGTGGGGATCACCAGTAACAGTCTGCGTATCAGATAGGCCGCCATTCCGACTCCTTATTGCCGTTGAGCCGGTAAACGCGCCGCCTTGTTGACGTCGTACCACCAGTTATCGAAGCCGATCGCATAGGCCGGGCGGATCGACGGCGTGGAGAACTTGTCCCAATAGGCGTAGCGATCGTGGTTGGAGTACCACATCGGCAGCATGTAGTTGTTCCAGGTCAGCACCCGATCCAGCGCGCGGCCGAGCGGCAACAGGGCCTTTTCGTCGCCCTGATGGGCGGCGATTTGCCTCACCAGGCTGTCGACCGCCGGATCTTTAACGCCGGCCGTGTTGTAGCTGGAATCGATGTACTGCGAATCCCACAGGATTTGCAGATCGGCGCTGGGGAACGGCATCGCCATATATACGGTCGACATCATGTCGAAATCGCGTTCACGCATGCGACGGGTGTACTGCGAGGCGTCAATTTCGCGAATTTGCATCTCGATGCCCAGCCGCTGCAGGTTGTGGCGGAAGGGTAATACGTACTGGAAGTTGCTGCCGCTCAGCAGCATCAGTTCGAAGGTGAACGGCTGGCCGGTTTTGGCGTTGACCAGCTTTTGATTTTTGACCACCCAACCGGCTTCTTTCAGCAATTGGGTCGCCTTCAGCAGGTTTTGCCGATCGTTGCCGCTGCCGTCGGAGGAGGGCGGCTGGTAGATGCTGGTAAACACCTCCGGCGGTATCTGGCCTTTGAGCGGCGCCAGCAAGGCCAGTTCGGCGGCGTCCGGGTAGCCGCGGGCGGCGTAGGCGGTGTTTTGGAAATAGCTGTCGGCGCGCTGATAGGCGTTGTAATACAGCGCCTTGTTCATCCAGTTGAAGTCGAAAGCCAGGCCGATCGCTTCCCGTACCCGACGATCGGCGAACAGCGGTTTTTGCAGGTTGAACGCCAGCCAGCGGGTATTCTGCGCCGCCTGGTTGGTCTCGTCCTGCTTGATGATGTAGTTGCGCGCGAAGTTGCCGCCCTGATACTGGGTGGCCCAGCTTTTGGGTGACGGCTCGATGCGGAAATCGTAAGCGCCGGCCTTGAAGGCTTCCAGCGATACTTTATCGTCCAGGTAATAATCGTAGCGAATGCTGTCGAAGTTGTAGCGGCCGCGGTTCACCGGCAGGTTGGCGGCCCAGTAGTCGCGCACTCGCTGGTAGGTGATGTACTGGCCGAGGCGGTAATCGGCGATTTTATACGGGCCGCTGGCGAGCGGCGGGGTGCTGAGCGGTTCGTTGAGCTTATGGTTTTTCCAGAAACTTTCCGGCAATACGCGCAGGCTGAGCAGGCTGAGGATTTGCTCACGGTTGGCTTTAGGTAGCTCGATGCGCACCGTCAGCCGGGAAATGGCCTTGACCGTGACGCCTTTGTAATAGGAGCGAAACTGCGGTACGCCTTCGGTCATGAATTTATTGAAGGTGAAGGCCACATCGGCGGCGGTGATCGGGCTGCCGTCCTGGAAGCGGGCGCGGGCGTTGATATCCAACTCCATCCAGCGCATGTCGGCCGGGAAACGGGCCGATTCGGCAATCAGCGGATAATAGCTGCCGGGTTCGTCGTCGGAGTTGGTGAACAGCGTATCGTACAGCTCCATCGTACGTTCGCCGGGCACGCCGCGGGTAGCGAAGCGGTTGAAGTTGTCGTAGGTGCCGATGGCCGCCAGCCGCACGTCGCCGCCTTTGGGTGCCGCCGGGTTGACGTAGTCGAAATGGCTGAAGTCGGTGGCGTATTTCGGTTCACCGAGAAGGGCGAAAGCGTAGCTTTCGTTGAGGGCTTCGGCCCGCAGACCGAAACTCAGTGCCGAGAGCACCAGAGCAGCGAAAATGCGCACGGACATCAGACGGTAAGCTCCTGCTGTGGAATAAAGTACAACCTGCGCCCAGCATAACATTCTTCGGGCGGGCGCAGGGTAAAGATGCTTAAAGACTAACTATTTATTTGCCTGATAATCAAAGACCTGATGAGCATTGCAGTAAGCGACGAAATTGTCGATGCTCAGCGGCTTGCTGAAGTAGTAGCCCTGCATGAAGTTGACGCCGTGTTCTTGCAGGAACTGCATCTGCTCGGCGGTTTCCACGCCCTCGGCCACCGTCAGCATTTTCAGCTTTTTCGCCAACGAGATCACCGCATCCAGCACCGGCGCGGTGACCGTGTCCTGGCCGATGGTGTTGACGAAGCCACGATCGATCTTCAGGTAATCCATGGTGAAGCGCTCAAGATAGATCAACGCGCTGTGCCCGGTGCCAAAATCGTCCACCGCGATCTCGATGCCCTGTTTGTGCAGCCAGTCAAACTCCGCCAGCGCACTCTCTTCTTCCACCATGCCGCGCTCGGTGATTTCAAACACCAGCGTAAAGTAATCGCCCGGCAGCTGCGTCAACAGTTCATACACGTCCTGGTGGAACGACGGCGCGCTCAGGTGGGCGGGGGAGATGTTGAGCCCGACCTTGCCTCCCCGCGGCAGCGCTTTGGCGAGCTGCGGCGCATCTTCGGCGATCAGCCTGAACAGGTGGCGGGTGAGCGGCACGATCAGCCCGTTGCTTTCGGCGTAGGGGATAAAGACGTCGGGCGGGATGCGGCCTTCGATCGGATGCTGCCAGCGGATCAGCGCTTCCAGCCCGCCGATGCTGTTGCTGTCGGTATGGAACACCGGCTGGTATTCGATAAAGAACTCGTTGCGTTTGATGCCGCGCAGCAGTGCGCGTTCCGGGCTTTGCCGCAGCAGCAGCATGTAATAGCAGAGTACGCCGATCATCAATGACAGCACCAGGCTGCCCAGCAGCGTCAGGCGAATGTCGTTGGGGGTCAGTTTCTCGTTGTAGAACAGGATGGTCAGCGGCAGATTGGGCAGCGTCAGTTTATCCGCCTTGCCCTTCGGCAACTGATCGACCGGCATCAGGTTCGGGCTGAAGGTGGTCAGCGCGCGGTTGCCCATCACGATGGCGATGCCCGGCGCCTGTTCGTCGTGCGAGGTGAACAGCAGATAAGGCATCAGATCGATGTCCAGCGTAGCGAGGATGCCGGTGGCCTTTTCGTCGGGATGCCGCAGCCAAACCGCAACCGCCGGTTTGTTCGGCACGATCGGCGTGCCCTGCTGCAGCTTGAGATCCAGGGCCAGATTCCAGTCGATATCCTGGTAGAGATTTTTCATCGGCAACATCATATCGCCGGTGGCGGAAGAGCAATAGGCGTAGCCGTCCTTGACCAACAGGAAGGTGCGCACGCCGCTGGTAAAGGCCGCCTGGTAGGTAATATCCGACTGGCTTGAGAGGCAAGGCTTGGCCAGCAGCGGCATCATTTGCTGCATCACCGTCTTCAGGTGCGAGATATAACCCAGCGTGAACTTTTGCGTGCGCGCTTCGACCTTATGTTGATATTGCGTGCGCTGGTGGTTAATCAAAGAAAGCGTGACCGCGGTGAAGAGCGTAAAAAATACCAGGGCGGCGACGCCGCTTTTAGCCAGGCTGCGCTGTCGGTGAGACACGCTGCGGGCAAAAGCTCTTTTCAAGCCCATAACCGAGTCCTCTGCAACAGGGCGTCAGGGGTGTCGCGCAGCCATTTAATGGATTGTGCCAACGGCTTTTTTTTCATTTTTGCCTTTTTATCCCGTACCAACCGGCGGCGTTGTTTAAATATGCGGCGTCGCCGACAGAAATATAATGCGCCTATTTTAAGCGGAAACGTTTTAAATAACGCCGGGGCGCCGTTGCCGTCATCTGACGATAATAGGCGAGTTTTTCCTCGATGGCGCGATTTCCTGCCAACAGTTTATCAAAATAATGGCGTGCGGCAGCGTTAAGCGGAGAAAGATGGCGATAAGGCAGGGAGCAATCTTGATGATATCTGTTAGACAACCAAAAAAAACGCCGCCCGTAGGCGGCGCTTATCGCTCGTTTGGTATTCAGGATCTTCAAGGCATTGCGCCGTTAACCGTTGGTCAACACCCGGCGCGCTTCTCGATAACGTTTATTCCAATAGTTATCGGTCAGCTTGGAAATCATGACCCCACTGCTGGTGGAGGCGTGAACGAACTGATCGTTGCCTAAATAGATGCCGACATGGCGCCCGGTAGAACCTGCGCGGAACAGCACCAAATCGCCGACGCGCAGCTTGGTGCGCTGGATTTTCTTGCCGAGATCTTCCTGTTCATAGGTAGAACGCGGTAAATCCATGCCGAACTGTTCGCGGAAGGTGCGTTGAACAAACGCCGAGCAATCGATGCCGCGCTTACTGTCACCGCCTAAACGGTAGCGAACGCCTTTCCAGTCCGCGTACTGATCCATAATCTTTGACTTGACGTCAACGTTGCGGACCATCGCTTCGAATTCATCCTGAGAGGCTTGCAGTAAAAGACCGTCTTTGTCATTAACTGCACGCATCTCAGTTTGTGCGTTATTCAAGTTCGAAGTGTGAGTCGAGCTGCATGCGGAGAGCATAACCGCAGCGGCAATTGCAGGGACTACCCGCAAAAAATATCTCAGAAACGGTTGAGATTTGACCATTGTTGTTGTTTTCCCTTGAAGTCCTTAACGACGAAAGTCGCTACCTGAAAAATGCCAAACGAAACGAGCCTAGTCCGCACCTGTTGCATCGACAACCAGTTACCGTTGAAAACGTGCGAGAACGCACATTTTTATCGGATTCCATACTGATTCGACTTAAACCAGGCACAAACGCATCTGAGATTACCGGAACAAATAGGGGATTGCGAGCCTTTTTCCCGTCTTTTTTATATGAATTTGTGATGTAACATAATGTAAATCTTCATATAAAAAACGCCAATTGTCCGATGTATGAATCTGGCGTGAAATCAGGTTGCAAAAGCGTTAACGGGCGGTGACGATATTTTGCGCTCAGCGAAGGGATTAAGGCCGGTAGGCGAGCGCCTCCCGGCATGAGTCATAGACGCAAGTTATGGTTGGCCGGGGCGATGCTTGCCGGGCAACAGGCGATTCAACCGATCGACGATCCAGTCGCTGCAAGGCGTCATCAGCACCCAACTGGCGCCAACCAGCACCACGGACAGCGAGCCGACGGCAATATCGGTAAACCAGTGGGCGCCAATCATCACGCGTGGCAATGAGAAGAGCAGCGTAATCAGCAGGGCGACGGCGAAGGCGCGGCGGCCGAAATAGCGCAGCATAAAGCAGGAAAAAATAATCAGCATCATGCCGTGGTCGCCGGGGAAGCTGTCGCTGGAAGCGTCCTTGGTGGGGATGCCGGTCAACTCGCTGACGCGATAGATATTGTCGAAGGTCAGGGTGGGGCTCGGATGCTTCACCGGCAGCAGGTGGCCAAGCTGGTTCAGCACCACGGCGGTCAGCAGCATCACCACGCCGGTGATCACCAGGCGTCGGCGGCCGGCGGCGTCCTGCTTCAGGTAGAAGTACAAATACAGCAGGCCCATGGCGAGCAGCGAAATCACGTCAAACGCGCGGTTGTTGGTGATGGCGACCAGGTGCAAAAACGCCGGGTCGGTGGCCAGATGGCGGTTAAAGAAGAAAAAGATCGCCGAGTCCAGGGTAAACCAGCCGCCGTGATTGGCCGGCAGGAACCAGGACAAAAACAGCGCAACGCCCAGTAAGTTGAAGAGGAGAATGAGGGGTAAATTGCGGCGTGTCATGACATAACCTGTTGGCAAAATGAAAACGAAATAAAACCCGGCCGCCCTGCGGCAACCGGGGGGCAACGGTACGGGGTCTAACTTAAACGAATCTTAAACAAGGCGGATTGCAGGGCGTTCCAATCGGCATTTTCGCTGTGGATAAGCTCAATTCGGCTGTCGAGCGGCGCGACCGGGCGGGTTTCGATGTTGAGATCCTGTCCCTGACGATTGATCAGCAATGTGCCTTCGGGGATGCGCACCGCGCCTTTGGCGCGTTCTACCGGCGCGAGTCGCACCCATTCCATAAAGCCGACGGTGTCGAATTGGGTGTCGCCGTCAAAAATCCAGCCGCAGCTGGTGAAGCCTTGCCCCTCGTTCAACGCTCGCCGCCAGCGGGCGTGCTCCGGCAGCCGCAGCGCCGCCAGCCCCTGCGTTTTCGCCTGACCATGATGATGCTGCGCGTCCGGCAATTCTGTACGATTCGTGCGCGGAAGTGACAACAGCGCGACATCCGCTTCGCCTTGCGCGATGGCATAGCAGGGCCGCCGCAGCGGATCTTGCGCCCTCCAGGCTTCCAGCGCCCGCCTGTCTTCCGGCTGATAGGTATCGCTTTTGCTGGCCAAAATAACGTCGGCCGCGGCCAGCTGATCGCGGAAGTTTTCGTTGTCGCGGTAGCGGGGCTGGCTGAGCTGGCGGGCATCCAGCAGGCACAGGGTGGCCTGCAGATCGATCCAGCCGGCATAGCTCTCCTGGGTCAGCAGCGACAGAATTTGTTTCGGATGCCCGAGCCCGGTCGGCTCGATCAGCAGCCGATCCGGTTTGGCCTGCTGTAACAGCATATTCAAGCCCACCTGCATCGGCAGGCCGTTGACGCAGCACATGCAGCCACCGGGGATCTCTTTGAGCACCGCGCCGCTGTCTGCCAGCAGCGCGCCGTCGATGCCGATCTCGCCGAATTCATTGACCAATACCGCCCAGCGCTCATGTTCGGGTTTATGAGCCAGCAAATGGCGGATAGTGGTGGTTTTACCGCTGCCGAGGAAACCGGTAATCAAATTGGTTTTGGTCATTAATAATTCCTGGAGCAAAAATTAACCTGCTTAATAAATGAGTTACGCAGCCTTATCGGTGAAACCGCCGCGATTTAATTTGTGCTCTATCTCGCAAATTTTGCACGTCACCATGCGCTTTTCAACCGACAAAATCCACCGTTCATAACAAGAAAATTCTTAGATAAAACCCTGTATTAGATGCGGTTAACTTTTGTTAGTAGCTTGTTTTTACATTGTTAATGACGCGATTAACGATCAAATCTCGTCCCTTTCCTTGCGATTATTCCTAACAAGATCCTCTATGGTTAAATTGGCTTAACTAAAAATGAGGTTGCCATGAATACCTTTCGGTTATTTTTGATCGTAGGAATGTTGTTTTCATGGACGGCAGTGAGTCATGCAGGAGTGGCCGGCGGGGTAATTCGCTTCGTCGGTTCTATCGTTGAAAGTCCTTGCACGGTCAATATTGCAGATTCTAAGGCGAATACGCAATGTTACCGCAACGGCCAGCGTTATCAGGCCCAGCAAGCGTTGTCAGGTTTTGATACTACACGCAAAGAACTTCCGCTAAATCTAGGCACAACCGAAATGAAGTGGGTAGACCAACAGAAGAAACTCGCTGTTATGACGGTCGTTTATCGTTAAGTCGTTCCGCCATGCCGGCGTAACGTTACGCCGGCATGGTTATTCTCGGCCCTGCAGGCTTCTCACCGCAGCACCCACTCCTTCACCGTTTCACGCGCACCGCGATCGCGCAGCGACAAATAGGCTTGCGTCACCGCGTCGGCAAACGCCGCATGCGTTGCCAGCGATTCGCCGAACACCGATTTCAGCGCCAGCAGCGCCGTTACGCGCCGCCGATCGTCCGGCGTAGCGGCAATAGTCTGGTGCAGCGCGTCTGCCAGCGGATCGCGAATGTCGATCGGCTGACCGGCGTCATCGACGCCGCCGACGTAACGCATCCAGCCCGCCACGCCCAGCGCCAGCCCGCTATAGTCGCCGCCGTGCCGCAGATGCCAGCGCACCGCGTCCAGCATGCGCTGCGGCAGCTTCTGCGAACCGTCCATGGCGATCTGCCAGGTGAGGTGTTGCAGCGCCGGGTTGCTGAAGCGCGCGATAAGCTGTGCGGCGTAGTCGGTCAGACTGATGCCGGTAACGCTCAGGGTGGGCGCCTGTTCGTCCAGCATCAACCGCAGGGCGGCGCGACGGTAGTGTTCATCCGCCATGCACTCGTTGATATAGCGGTAGCCACCCAGGTAGCCGAGGTAAGCCAGGAACGAGTGGCTGCCGTTCAGCATGCGCAGTTTCATGTGCTCAAACGGCAGCACATCGCTGACCAGCTGGGCGCCGGCCAGCTCCCACGCCGGGCGTCCGGCGGCGAAGTTGTCTTCCACCACCCATTGAATAAAGGGCTCGCAGGCGATGGCGCATTCGTCGCGCACGCCGCCCAGCGCGGCGGCAATCTCATCCAGCGTGGCTGGCGTGGCGGCCGGCACGATGCGATCCACCATGGTGCAGGGGAAGGTGGCGGCAGTGGCGATCCAATCGGCGAGCGACGGATCCCGCGCCTGCGCCAGATCGAGCACCGCCCGGCGCAGCACGTGGCCGTTCTCCGGAATATTGTCGCAGGAGAGCAGGGAGAAGGCGGGCAGGCCGCGTTCGCGCCGCAGCCGCAGCGCCTCCACCAAAATGCCGGGCACGGTCTGCGGCTGATGCGGCGTCGCCAGATCGGCGACGATCCCCGGATGCTGCCGATCCAATCGCCCGCTGCCGGGCTCGATGCAGTAGCCTTTTTCGGTGATGGTCATCGAGACGATCGCCACCTGCGGCTCGGCCAGTTTCTCCAGCACCGCGGCGATGCCCTCCAGCTTGCGGTGCAGGCTCTCATGTACCGCGCCGATCACGATGGCCTGATGGCCGTCCGCGCCTTTCTCCAGCACGCTGTACAGATGATCCTGTTGCCGCAGCGCCTCAAACAGCGGCACGCCGCCGGACAGGCTGATCTCGCAGATGCCCCAGTCGCCGCCGTGGGCGTTCAGCACCCGATCGGTCAGCAGCGCCTGATGCGCGCGGTGGAACGCGCCGAAGCCAAGGTGCACGATGCGGCTGCGCAGAGCCCGGCGGTCATAGCCCGGCTGCCGGACGGCGCCCGGCAATGGGGTGTTGGCGATCGTTTTCATCTCATCTCCAAAGCGTGTAAGACAGCTGGCGGGCCAGTTGCGCCAAGTTAGCAGACCAGTTTTCTGCCACATCGGCAGGGGGGCGCCGGCGATAAAAAACTGCGACCAGTGTAAGGATGTCGGCCAGCTAAAGGAATTGGTCAGTCCAAAATAAGCCAGAATCGTGAAGTGGATCAACCAATGAGGGGTTCGGTTTTGACAGCGCAGGGCGAAAGAGTAAGTTAAAGGTAACTGACATCTAAATTAAACTGGTATAACAGCATCGCGGTGCGAGACAGGCATAAGGACAAAACATGGAACAAACATGGCGTTGGTATGGCCCGAACGATCCGGTCTCTTTGGATGACGTGCGTCAGGCCGGGGCGACCGGGGTGGTGACGGCGCTGCATCATATCGCGAACGGCGACGTCTGGCCGATCGATGAGATCCGCGCGCGACAGGCGCTGTTGGCGGAAAAGGGGCTGGTGTGGTCGGTGGTGGAGAGCGTGCCGGTGCATGAGGAGATCAAAACCCACAGCGGCGACTGGCGGCGGTACATCGCCAATTATCAACAGTCGCTGCGCAACCTGGCGGCCTGCGGCATCGACACCGTCTGCTACAACTTCATGCCGATCCTCGACTGGACGCGCACCGATCTGGCCTATCCGCTGCCGGACGGTTCCAAAGCGCTGCGCTTCGATCAGATCGCCTTCGCCGCGTTCGAGCTGCATATCCTGCAGCGCGCCGGCGCCGAGGCCGATTATACGCCGCAAGAGCGCAGTCAGGCGGCGGCCTATTTCGCCGCCATGAGCGAGGAGGAAAAAAACCGGCTGACCGGCAACATCATCGCCGGGCTGCCGGGGGCGGAAGAGGGCTACACGCTGGAACAGTTCCACCGCCGGTTGGCGGAGTACGACGGCATCGACAAGGCGCGGCTGCGCGAGAACATGGCGGTCTTTCTGCGCGCCATCGTGCCGGTGGCGGAAGAGGTCGGCATCAGGCTGGCGGTGCACCCCGACGATCCGCCGCGGCCGATCCTCGGCCTGCCGCGCATCGTCTCCACGATTGAAGACATGCAATGGCTGAAGCAGACCGTCGACAGCATCTATAACGGCTTCACCCTATGCACCGGTTCCTACGGCGTGCGCGCCGACAACGATCTGGTGCGGATGATTGAAACCTTTGGCGATCGCATTCACTTTACCCACCTGCGCGCCACCTGCCGCGAGGAGAACCCGAAAAGCTTCCACGAAGGGGCGCACCTGCAGGGCGATGTGGACATGGTGGCGGTGATCGAAGCGATCCTGACCGAAGAGTTGCGTCGGCAGCGGGCGGGCGATCGGCGGCCGATCCCGATGCGCCCCGATCATGGGCATCAGATGCTGGACGACTTGAAAAAGAAAACCAATCCGGGCTATTCGGCCATCGGGCGGTTGAAAGGGCTGGCGGAGCTGCGCGGCGTCGAGCTGGCGCTCAAGCGGCGTTTTTTCCCGGAGTTGCCGTAGCGGAAAATGAAACGGGGCCGAGACTCGGCCCCGCTGGCGCGACTAGTCGGCGCGGCTCATGTAGCGGCGTTCGGCGATATGAATGCGAATTTTGTCGCCGGCGCTGAGGTATTCCGGCACGTGGATCACCAGGCCGGTCGCCATGGTGGCCGGTTTGTTGCGGGCGCTGGCGGAAGCGCCTTTGATGCCCGGCGCGGTCTCGACGATTTCCATATCCACGGTCTGCGGCAGCTCCAGCGCCAGCACCTGGCCGTCCAGCGTCAGCACCTGCATACCCGGCAGGCCGCCTTCCGGAATGAACAGCAGCTCGTCTTCGATCTGGTCTTTCTTGAAGATGTACGGGGTGTAGTCTTCGTCATCCATGAACACGTATTCTTCGCCGTCGATATAGGAGAAGTTCACCTTGCGGCGCGACAGGGAAATGGTGTCCAGGATATCGTCGCCCTTGAAGCGTTCTTCCACTTTCAGGCCGGTGCGCACGTCGGAGAAGCGCATTTTGTACAGGGTGCTGGCGCCGCGGGCGCTTGGGCTCTGCACGTCGATATCTTTTACCAGCAGCAGCTTGCCGTTGTAGCTGATCGCCATGCCGCGCTTAATTTCGTTAGCTCTTGCCATTTCAATTCATCCGCAATGAAGAGTATTAGAGAAGTTGCGACAAGGTACTCGCGCCGCCGATTTCAGGCAATAGCCCGGCGTAAAAACAGTGCGGGAAAGGGAGGGCGATCGCCCTCCCGTCGGGGATTAGCGGAAGACCGGCAGCAGGCCGAACAGCGAAAGAATATGCGCGGCGGCGTTGATCAGGCCGAACAGGATAACGAACAGGATCACGCCGTTGCCGCCCGGTGCACGGTAACCGGCCTGCGGGTGGCGGCGGCGGCTGGCGCGCGCCATCAGCGCCGGCACGATCACCGCCCAGACGGTGGCCGCCAGCCCGGCGAAACCGATGGCGTACAGGAAACCGTTCGGGAACAGCAGCGCGGCCAGGGTCGGCGGCACAAAGGTCACCAGCGCGGTCTTGCTGCGTCCGACGGCGTCGTCCTTGAACTTGCAGAAGTCTGCCAGGTAGTCGAACAGGCCTAGCGACACGCCGAGGAACGAGCTGGCCAGCGCCATATAGGAGAAGGCGTTCAGCAGTTGGCTGACGGTTTGGCTGCTGGAGACGTTGCCCATTTGCTTGAGCAGGCTGCCGATGTTGCCGCCCTCGGCGATCACTTGCTTAAAGGCGTCGCGCGCGATATTGCCCTGGATCACGTACTGCCACAGGATGTAGATAGCCAATGCCAGCAGGGTGCCGTACACCAGGCTGCGCACCACGGAGCCGCTGTCCTTATGGTAATACTTCACCAGCCCGGGAATGTTGCCGTGGTAGCCGAACGAGGTCAGCAGGTAAGGCAGCGCCGCCAGGGCGTAAGGCAGATAGCTGGCCTGGTCATCGCCGGTGTTGAACAGCACCGCGGGCTGTACGTGGGTGAACATGTCGCCCACCGACATCACGAAGGTGATCACCATACCGCCGATCAAAATGGTGCTCAGGCGGTCGACCGCGCGGGTGGAGAGCCAGACGATAAACGCCACGACCAGCGCGAACACCAGGCCGGCGGTGGTCTGGCCGACGCCGACGATGCCCTCCAGCGTGTGGGCGATGATCGAGCCGCCGGCGGAGATATAGGCGTAGGTCAGGATGTACAGCACGAACGCCACCGACAGGCCGTTCACGGCGTTCCAGCCTTTGCCCAGCAGATCCTTGACCATGGTGTTGAAGCTGGCGCCGCTCGGGTAGTGCAGCGTGGCTTCGAGGATCATCAGGCCGGAAAGCAACATGCAGGCCCAGGTATACACCAGCAGCGCGACGGAGCCGTTGAACCAGACACCGGAAGTGACGATCGGAATGGAAAACATGCCGGCGCCAACGGCGGTTCCGGCAATGATCATCGCGCCGCCGAGGACGGAAGGGCGGGCCAGCTTCTGGATGGTGTCCGTAGACATGCGTGCTCCTGGGGGATGGGTTCTTTTGTACTAGCTCAATGGTACATGGGCGCATGGCGCATGTAAAGCGTGGTAATTGCACGTTTCACGCGTTTTTGTCTTTAAATCAAGGTTTGTTGGGCGTTTTTTCGCCAAAGGATGCAGCCGGCCGGCGCAGGGCGATGAGTGTAAAGATCGCCGGGGCGCAGGGATTCTGCTGGCGGCCGCCGCGCGCGGCTGCTATTGTCGCGCTTCTTTTCCCCAGCCCACCAGGAGTAGCGCTGATGGAC
Organism: Serratia sp. CY29653; assembly: GCF_052169255.1. NCBI lineage: Bacteria > Pseudomonadati > Pseudomonadota > Gammaproteobacteria > Enterobacterales > Yersiniaceae > Serratia > Serratia sp. CY29653. Next base: position 288,887 of record NZ_JBJNLC010000001.1, read on the forward strand.
TGTCGCAGCGACTGCGGCGCCTGCTGTATCGCGCCGTCAATATCCAGCCCGATCCCCGGCATGCCGAACGGCAAGCCCGCCAATACCCGCTGCATTCATCTGGATGAACGGCTGCGCTGTGGCCTGTTTCATTCGCCGCTGCGGCCGAAGGTGTGCGGCAGCCTGCAGCCGAGCCGCGACATGTGCCACGATCACCGCGATCAGGCGCTGATTTATCTCGCCAGGCTGGAAGCGGACACCGCGCCTTAAGCTTCCCTCAACCGCCACAGACACAGCGTCGCGCCTGCCGCCATCGCCAGCGCGGCGTAAAACACCGCATGGTAATTCCAGATTTCCGCCACCGCACCGGCGATGGCGCCGGCGATGACCCAGCCTACCCGAATGGTGTTGGTGAACAGCGTGGTGGCCGTGCCGGCCTGACCGGGCATCAAATCCTGAAAGTAGAGCATGCCGATGCCCGCCAGCACGCCGATAAACGCCGCATTCAGCAGCTGCAGGGCAATCAGCGGCCAACTGCCGGTGATAAACAGCAGGCCGCAATAGAACAGCACGCCGGCGACCACCGCCCCGCGCATCAAACAACGCTTGCCGCAGCGTTTCGCCACCATGCCGGCGAGCAGCATGATGGGGATCTCCAGCCCGGCGGCGGCACCCATCAATATCCCGGCCAGCCGCTCCGGCAGCCGCAGCTCGTGCACCACATACAGCGGCATGTTGATCAGGTACATGCTGTTGGCGGTCCACATCAGGGTGCAGGCGACGAACAGCAGCAGCGAATCGCGGCGATGCTGCCGCGGTGCGGCCAGGGGCGCGTTCGTCGCCGCGGTTTTCGGCATCGAAGGCAGCCGCTTCCACACCAGCAGGCCGCACAGCACAAAGGCCGCCGCGCCCGCCAGATACATGACCTTAAAGCCGAAGCCCAGCGCCAGCGCGAAGGCGATCGGCGGGCCAATGACCCAGGCAAGGGAAACCTGGGCGCGCATGATGGAGGTGAACATCACCGCCTCGCGCCCGGTGCGATCGGCATGCTCGCGCGCCAGCGCAAACATCTGCGGATTGGCGGTGGAGCCGAAGCTGGTGAGCAGCACGCCGACGAGCAGCAGCAGGTAATAGTTGCGGCTCCAGGCGAACAGCGTGAACCCCAGCGCACCCAGCATGCAGCAGAGGAAGATCAGTGATTTGCGGTCGCCTTGTTTATCCGAACGGCCGGCGAGAAACTGGCTGACCAGAATGCCGATCACCGCGCTGCCGGTAAAGAACAGCCCGACCAGCGCCGGCCGTACCTTGACCTCGGTTTCCAGAAACAGGCTCAGCGTCGGGGTTTGCAACGCGCCGGCGATGCCGGTCAGAAACGCCACCGCCAAAAAGGCCAGCGAAGTGAGATCGGGCGCGCGTCGCGTTACTGCGGATGAAGTCGGCATGGCGGTTGATAATTCGTCGAAAAAGGGAGGTCGCGCGCATCATACGCCCGTTGAAATGAAACGCAAACCGCTCCCTTGCGGCGAAGGGTAAGCGGATATGTCGCGCGGCGACGAGAAAAAAGGGGCGCGTTGCGCGCCCCAGTTTATCGCGGGTTATCGCGGGTTATCGCGGGATCAGGCGCCTTGCGGCACCGCGTGCGCGGTATTTTTCAATACCGGCCCCCGATACTTCTCGATCTGCAGCTGCGCCATCTGCCCGCAGTTGCCCTGCGCCAGGCTGGAAGAGCCGATGTCGAAGGTCAGGCAGTTGACGTTGCCGTTCTTGCACAGCGAGCCGGGCTGCGCCGGATCGGCCGGATCGAACCAGGCACCTTCGCTGATGCGCACCACGCCCGGTCGCACGTCTTCGCTGACCACCGCCCCCACCAGGATCTGGCCGCGATCGTTGAACGCCCGCACCAGATCGCCGCCGCTGATGCCGCGCGGCTGCGCGTCCTGCGGATGGATCAGGATCGCTTCACGATCCGCTACCGCGTATTTCTCGCGCAGCGGCGTGTTGTCGAGCTGAGAGTGCAGCCGGTTGGTCGGGTGCGCGGTATTGAGCGAAAGCGGATACTTGGCCGCTTCCGGCCCGCGATACCACTCGTGCGGCGGCATCCAGGTCGGGATGCCGGGGCAATCCTCGTAATGCATTTTGGCGATGGCGTCGGAGTAGATCTCGATCTTGCCCGACGGCGTGCCCAGCGGGTTCAGCAGCGGGTTGTCGCGATAATCGGCAAAGCGCACCCACTGCTTGTTGGCCTCCGGCACCGGGAAGCGCACGTAGTTGTTGGATTGCCAGAACATGTCGAACGGCGGCAGCGCCACCCGGGCGGCGCGCGCCTGGTTTTTCATGTCGTCGTACATGCCTTTCAGCCACTGGGTTTCATCCTTGCCCTCGGTAAAGGCCTCCTGCACGCCCAGCCTGGCCGCCATCGCCGAGAAGATATCGAAGTCGCTGCGCGACTCGTGCTGCGGCGGCACGCATTGGTGCATCGGGAACACGTAGAGCTGCGAATAGTCGCCGCCCATTTCCAGATCGTTGCGCTCGTAGCTGGTGGTGGCCGGCAGCACGATGTCGGCATGCTTGGCGGTGGCGGTCCAGTAAGGCTCGTTGACCACGATGGTGTCCGGCCGCTGCCAGGCTTTGACCAGGTTATTGGTGTCCTGATGCTGGTGGAAGGTGTTGCCGCCCGCCACATACACCATTTTCACCTCGGGGTAGGTGACCTTGGCGCCGTTGAAGTCGATGGTTTTGCCCGGGTTGCTCAGGCATTCGGCGATGCGCGCCACCGGGATCGGCGCCGGCGAGTTCTTCGGCGCGTTGCCGGCGGAGATGCCGGCGATGATGCCGCCTTTGGCGGTCGGGCTGCCGCCGGAGGAATAGTGGTAGCTGAAGCCGAAGCCGCCGCCCGGCAGGCCGATCTGGCCGAGCATCGCCGCCACCGTCACCAGCAGCCAGTGCTGCTGTTCGCCGTGGTGCTGGCGCTGAATGCCCCAGCCGCCCATGATCATGGTGCGGTGTTTCGCCATCTCGCGCGCCAGTTGGCGCAGCGTGTCGGCATCGACGCCGCTGATGTCGGCCGCCCATTCGGCGGTTTTCGCTACGCCGTCGCTCTCGCCCAGCAGGTAGGCCTGGAACTTGTCGAAGCCGACGGTGTAGGTTTTCAGGAAGTCCGGGTTATGCAGCTTCTCGGTCAGCAGCGTGTGGGCGATGCCGATCAGCATGGCGCCGTCGGTATAAGGGCGCGGGGCGATCCACTGCGCATTGACGAACTTGGCGCTGTCGCTGTGCACCGGATCGATGCTGATCACCCGGGTGCCTTTCTTCTTCAGCGCCTCGAAGCCGGTCTGGCCGACGTGATCCGGCACGTTCCAGCTGTTTTTCAGCGTGACCATCGGGTTGCAGCCCCACAGGATCACCAGCTCGCTGTTCTCAATTACGTTTGGCCAGGCGGTCTGCTGTTCGTAGACCTCCATCGAACCGACCACGTGCGACATGATCACCTGCGCCGCGCCGGTGGAGTAGTCGCCGGCGTAGCCGAGGAAACCGCCGGTCAGGTTCATCAAGCGTTGCAGCAGCGTGCGGCTGTTGTGCAGCATGCCGACGCTTTTCCAGCCGTAGGAACCGGCGTAGATCGACTGCGGCCCGTGATCTTTTTGCAGGCGAGTGATCTCATTGCACACCAGCTCGGTCGCTTTGTCCCAGCTGACGCGCACCCACTCGTCGCGGCCGCGCAGCTCGGTGCGGCTGCCGGGGCCGCCCTCCAGCCAGCTTTTACGCACCATCGGGTATTTGATGCGGTTCTCGGCGTGCACCTGATAAGGCGCCATGGCGATCAGCTCATTGGGGTACGGATCGTCCTGCACCGGCTGCACGCCCACCATCTTGCCGTCTTGCACGATGGCCTCGAACGCGCCCCAGTGGGCGCCGGTCAGAATGCCTTTCTGCGCCTGACGCAAGGCGATGAACTGCGGCAGCGCTTCGCTGATGGCCTGCGCCAGCGCCGCTTTGGGCCATAGGCCCGCCAGCAGCGGGGCGGCGGCCAGCGCGGCGGCTCCGGTCAGGAAGCGGCGGCGGCTCATGGTTAACGGTTGTTGGTTGCTCATTGCGCTTCTCCCTTAAAGCTTGGCCGGTGCGGCAGGTGGCATGTCGCTGGCGTGTTTTTGTACGTATTGCGTCAGCACGCGCAGCTGTTCCTGCGTCAGCGAGGTGCGCGGCGCCATGCCTTTGATGACGCCAATCCATTGGTTGGCGTTGAAGCGATCGAGCGCGGTCAGCCCGTGGCAGCCGGTGCAGTTGGCCGACATCATGTCCGCGGCGTAGCGCCAGATTTTTTGCTGATCGTCAATCAACTGTTTACGCGGCAGCCACACCTGCAGAGAAACCTGATGCCAGACCAGGCCGGTTTCCGCATCGGTCTGGGTGGAGGCGGTCTTCAGCTGTTGGCGCGCGTCTTCACCCAGCAGCACGCTGAGGATGCGTTTGCCCTGCGCGGCGTAGAACACTTCGCTGACGCCGTCCTGCTGCCAGCCGCTCACGGTGGCCAGCACCTTGTCGCCATCCTGTTTCACCACCTGCACTTCGGTGGAAGGCATCAGGTTGCCGGCGTTATGGCTGTCATCCGCGCTGAGGAAGAACGGTTCGGTGGCGATGGTGTAGAGGGTGGTGGCGTCCGGTGCGGTCAACGCCGCGGCCTTCGCCAGTTCGGCGGCGCCGGCCTGGGTTTCGCCGCTCATGTCCGGCAGGATGTGGGCCACGCCCTTATGGCAATCGATGCAGGTCTCGCCCTGTTTGATCGCCACCGGGTGCTGCAGGCGCGCCTCAGGGCGCTGGGCGGTGATGTCCATGGCGTCGTAGCTGTGGCAGGAGCGGCAGGTGGCCGAGTCGTTCTCTTTCAGCGTTTTCCAGACCGACTGCGCCATCGCCAGCTTGTGCGCTTCGTATTTTTCCGGCGTATCGATGGTGCCGACCATTTCGCCGTAAATGTCTTTCACCGCGCGGATTTTGGTCCACAGGTAATCGATCGGCTGGTGCGGCACGTGGCAGTCGGCGCACTCGGCGCGGATGCCCTTGGTGTTTTGGAAGTGAACGCTGCCCTGATATTCGGCCAGCGGCTGTTGCATGGTGTGGCAGGAAACGCAGAAGGCGGTATCGCTGGTTTTATGGAATACGGTGGCGGTCCCGGCCAACAGCGCCGCGCCGAGGATAATCCCCAGCAGCAAAAGCCATAGCCATCCCCACCGGCGCTTTTTTTCAAAGCCAGTCAGTTTTTTGCTCATGGTAAACCCGCTTATAATTATGAATTTAAAATAAAATCTTGCCAAAAGGCCGCCGACCGGAGGTCAGAATGCCACGTCGATTGCAGGGGTAATATAGAAGAGGGTTAACCCCATAGGGTTATCCGTAGTCAAAAAAAGGGCATATATCGCAAAAAATAGCGTTATATTCTGGTGTATATAGCGATGGGATCGAGCGGCAGGGGAAGCGAACGCAGGACGCGTTCGCGATGGCTCAGGCCGTGGGCAAATAGGGCTGGCCGCTCAGCCATAGCCGGATGGCGGTGCGGCTGGCTTCGAAATGCGGTTCCGGCAGGGCGTCGGGCGCGCACCAGCGCCACTCGGCGCACTTTTCGGGTTCTTTCAACTCGGCGCTGCCGCCGGGGTGATCCACCTGCAGGCAGACAGACACCGTGTGTTTGCCTTCGGCGCGCCAGGTTTGCAGATTGTTGCTGACGCCCACGAAGCGCGGCGGATCGATGAGCAGCCCGGTCTCTTCGGCGATTTCGCGCCGGGCGCACTGCTCGAAGGTTTCACCGGCCTCCAGATGCCCACCGGGGATCGACCAAAAGGGCGCGTGGGAACCGCAGCGCTTGCCCAACAAAATCTCGCCCTGCGGGTTGACGATGATCACCCCGACGCCGGTCACTACGTTCATGCTTTTCTCCGTCAGCAAAGTTTCAGCACAGTATGTCATTTTGCCCCGGCGCTGACCAATGCGCCGGCGAAAGTGTGCGTAAGCTCAAAAATCTGCAATGGCAAAAGGGAGAAAGCTTGCTTTCGCCTTGCGCTGCTCACACACTCCTTGAAACGTTTCAGCGTTATCCGGCCGCTTGTGGCGAGCGGGTAACGCTCCTTTTTCTCAATGAAGCTGAAACGATTCAATTCAGCAAGAGAGGAGAATCATGTTCCAGTTGTCACCGCAAGACATTCATCTGGGCGCCGCTGCCGCCGATAAGCAGGAGGCCATCCGCCAGGTGGCCGCCGCCCTGACCGAAGCCGGCTGCGTCAGCGCCGGTTACGTGGACGGCATGCTGCAGCGCGAACTGCAGACGTCCACCTATCTGGGCAACGGCATCGCCATTCCGCACGGCACCACCGATACCCGCGATCTGGTGCTGAAAACCGGCGTGCAGGTGTTCCAGTTCCCGCAGGGCATCGCCTGGGGCGAAGGCCAGACCGCCTATGTGGCGATCGGCATCGCTGCCCGTTCCGACGAGCATTTGGCGCTGCTGCGCCAGCTTACTCACGTGCTGAGCGATGACGGCGTGGCGGAGCGGCTGGCGAAAACCACCTCCGCGGAAGAGCTGCGCGGCCTGCTGATGGGCGAGCAGCAGAGCGCCGAATTCCAGTTCGACGCTTCGCTGATTGCGCTCGACGTCGCGGCCGACAGCCTGATGACGCTGCAGGCGCTGAACGCCGGCCGGCTGCAAAAGGCCGGCGCGGTCAACGCGCAGTTCGTCAGCGATGCCATTACCCGCAAGCCGCTGAACCTGGGGCAGGGCATCTGGCTGAGCGACAGCGTTGAAGGCAACCTGGCCAGCGCGGCCACCGTCAGCCGCCCGGCGCAGGCTTTCGTGGAAGACGGCGAGCCGGTGGCGCTGCTGCTGACGGTGTCAGTCGCCGACGCGCAGCCGCTGGCGGTGCTCAACTACCTCAGCGACCTGCTGCTGGCCAACAAAGCTGAACGCCTGCTGAAGGCGGATGCCGCCGGGGTGCTGGCGCTGCTGACCAGCGAAGTGGCCGAGGAAAGCAGCGTACTGAGCGCCGAGTTCGTGATCCGCAACGAGCACGGCCTGCACGCACGGCCGGGCACGGCGCTGGTCAACGTGATCAAAAGTTTCAACAGTGACATCACCGTCACCAACCTGGACGGCAGCGGCAAGCCGGCCAACGGGCGCAGCCTGATGAAGGTGGTGGCGCTGGGCGTGAAAAAAGGGCATCACCTGCGCTTTACCGCCAATGGAGAAGATGCTGAAGCCGCGCTGAAGGCGATCGGCGAAGCGATTAATGAAGGACTGGGCGAGGGCGCAGCATGAGCAGAAGAGTAGCAACGATCACCCTGAACCCGGCGTACGATCTGGTGGGGTTTTGCCCGCAGATCGAACGCGGGGAAGTCAACCGGGTAAAAACCGCCGGCCTGCACGCCGCCGGTAAGGGCATCAACGTCGCCAAGGTGTTGAAGGATTTGGGCATCGACGTCACCGTCGGCGGCTTCCTGGGCAAAGACAATCAGGACGGTTTCCAGCTGCTGTTCAGCGATCTGGGGATCGCCAACCGCTTCCAGGTGGTGCCGGGCCGCACCCGCATCAACGTCAAGCTGACGGAAAAAGACGGCGAAGTCACCGATTTCAATTTCTCCGGTTTTGAAGTGACGCCGCAGGACTGGGATCGCTTCGTCAGCGACTCGCTGAGCTGGCTGGGCCAGTTCGACATGGTGGCGGTGAGCGGCAGCCTGCCGGCCGGCGTCGATCCCGATGCCTTTACCGACTGGATGACCCAGCTGCGCGCCAAGTGTCCGTGCATCATTTTCGACAGCAGCCGAGAAGCGCTGGTCGCCGGGTTGAAGGCCTCGCCGTGGCTGGTGAAGCCGAACCGCCGCGAGCTGGAGATCTGGGCCGGCCGCCCGCTGCCGGCGCTGGCGGACGTGGTCGAGGCCGCGCATGCGCTGCGCGAGCAGGGCATCGCCCACGTGGTGATCTCCCTCGGCGCGGAAGGCGCGCTGTGGGTTAACGCCTCCGGTGCCTGGATCGCCAAACCGCCGTCCTGTGAGGTGGTCAGCACCGTGGGCGCCGGTGATTCGATGGTCGGCGGCCTGATTTACGGCCTGCTGATGCGCGAATCCAGCGAACACACCTTGCGTCTGGCCACGGCGGTAGCGGCGCTGGCGGTCAGCCAGAGCAACGTCGGCGTGACCGATCGTCCCCAGTTGGCCGCGATGATGGCGCGCGTCGATCTGAAACCTTTCAATCAATAGCAGGAGGCAGAATGAAAACGCTGCTGATGGTAGACAGTTCGCTGGGGCAGGCCCGTGGCCACCTGGCGAAACGCATGCTGGAGGCCGCCGCGGCCAAAACCGGCCTGACGCTGGTCGAGTCGCTGCAGGACGCCGAACTGGTGGCGGTGGCGGGGCAGTCGGCCCCGGCTGACGCCGGGCTGAACGGCAAATTGGTGTATGTGGGCGATGTAGAACAGGCGGTGCGTGAACCGGACGCTTTTCTGGCGTGCGCCAAGGCCGAAGCTGAAACCTATCAGGCGCCGCAGGCGGCGCCGGTGAAAGCCGCCGGGCAAAAACGCATCGTGGCGATTACCGCCTGCCCAACCGGCGTGGCGCATACCTTTATGGCGGCCGAAGCCATTGAAAGCGAAGCGAATAAACGCGGCTGGTGGGTGAAGGTGGAAACGCGCGGCTCCGTCGGCGCCGGCAACGCCATCACCCCGGAAGAGGTGGCGGCGGCGGATCTGGTGATCGTCGCGGCGGATATTGAGGTGGACCTGGATAAATTCGCCGGTAAGCCGATGTACCGCACTTCCACCGGCCTGGCGCTGAAGAAAACTGCCCAGGAGCTGGACAAGGCGCTGGCCGAGGCCGAGGTGTTTCAGCCGCAGCAGCGCGGTAGCGCGGCGCCGGCGGGTAAAAAGAAAGAGGGCAACGGCCCGTATCGTCACCTGCTGACCGGCGTGTCCTACATGCTGCCGATGGTGGTGGCCGGTGGCCTGTGCATCGCGCTGTCGTTCGTGTTCGGCATCAAGGCGTTTGAAGTCAAAGGCACGTTGGCGGCGGCGCTGATGCAGATCGGCGGCGGCTCCGCCTTTGCGCTGATGGTGCCGGTATTGGCCGGTTTCATCGCCTTCTCCATCGCGGATCGCCCTGGCCTGACGCCGGGCCTGATCGGCGGCATGCTGGCGGTGAGCACCGGCGCCGGGTTCCTCGGCGGCATCATCGCCGGTTTCCTGGCGGGTTACGTCGCCAAGGCGATCAGCAGCAAGCTGCGCCTGCCGCAGAGTATGGAAGCGCTGAAGCCCATCTTGATCATTCCGCTGGTGGCCAGTCTGATCACCGGTCTTATCATGATTTACGTGGTTGGCACGCCGGTGGCGAAAATCATGGAAGGCCTGACCCATTGGCTGCAATCGTTGGGCACCGCCAACGCCGTGCTGCTGGGGGCGATCCTCGGCGGCATGATGTGTACCGACATGGGCGGCCCGGTGAACAAAGCGGCCTACGCCTTCGGCGTGGCGCTGCTCAGCTCCTCGGTGTATGCGCCGATGGCGGCGATCATGGCGGCGGGCATGGTGCCGCCGCTGGCGATGGGGCTGGCGACGCTGCTGGCGCGCCGCAAGTTCCCGAAATCCGAACAGGAAGGCGGCAAGGCAGCGCTGGTGCTGGGGCTGTGCTTCATCACCGAAGGGGCGATTCCGTTCGCCGCCCGCGACCCGATGCGCGTGCTGCCGTGCTGCATTGCCGGCGGGGCGCTGACCGGCGCGCTGTCGATGGCGTTCGGCGCCAAGTTGATGGCACCGCACGGCGGGCTGTTCGTGCTGCTGATCCCGGGCGCAATTTCGCCGGTGTTGCTGTACCTGGTGGCGATCGCCGCCGGTACGCTGCTGGCGGGCGTGGCTTACGCCCTGCTGAAACGTGCTGAAGTGCCGGCGGCCAGCGTGGCGTAACGGCGTCCAGCCATAAAAAAACCGGAGCCCAGGCTCCGGTTTTTTCGTTTTGGCGCCGCGTTACTGCTGCGCTTTCAGCCAGGCGATCTCTTCCGCCCAGATATCCGGGTTTACCGTTTCCAGAATCAGCGGGATATTGTCGAAGCGCGGATCGCGCATGATGTAGCTGAACACCGTTTTGCCGATGTTGCCTTCCCCCAGGCTGTGGTGGCGGTCTACGCGGCTGTTGAACTCGCTCTTGGCGTCGTTCAGGTGCATGCCGCGCAGGTAGTTGAAGCCGACGATGTCGCCGAGCTGTTTGAAGGTGTGTTCGCAGTCTTCTTCGGTACGCAGATCGTACCCGGCGGCGAAGGCGTGGCAGGTGTCGATGCAAACGCCGACGCGGCTTTTGTCTTCCACGCCGTCGATGATCGCCGCCAGGTGCTCGAATTTGAAGCCCAGGTTGCTGCCCTGGCCGGCGGTGTTTTCGATCACGGCCGTCACGCCGGCGGTTTTATCCAGCGCGATGTTGATCGATTCGGCGATGCGCGCCAGGCACTTGTCTTCATCGATTTGCAGCAGGTGGCTGCCAGGGTGGAAGTTCAGCAGCGTCAGCCCCAGCTGTTCGCAGCGCTGCAGCTCGTCGATGAACGCCTCGCGCGATTTTTCCAACGCGTCGGCCACCGGGTGGCCCAGGTTGATCAGGTAGCTGTCGTGCGGCAGGATCTGCCCCGGCCCGAAGCCGTACTGGGCGCAGGCGCTCTTGAACTTATCGATCACGTCCGCGGCCAGCGGCGCGGCCTTCCATTGACGCTGATTTTTGGTGAACAGAGCGAACGCGGTCGCCTCCAATTCGTGCGCGCGGATAACCGCCTGATCCACGCCGCCTGACGCGCTGACATGTGCACCGACAAACTTCATCTTCATTCTCCTGTGTTATCGGTGACATTATGGCATTGATGGCGGGCGGAATAAATGCGGCCCGCCGAAGCGAGCCGCAGAAGAGGCAGAAGGGAGTGATTAGAGCCAGTGTTGCACCAGCTGGTTTATCGCGCCGCCGCCGACCAGCAGCCAGACGAACAGCAGCGTGGCCAACAGAATCGGTTTCATCCCGGCCTGGCGCACGGCGCTGATGTGGGTGGTCAATCCCAGCGCCGCCATCGCCATCGCCAGCATCCAGGTGTCGGCGGTGATCAGGTGCTGCACCAGCGTGGCCGGCAGCAGGTTGAAGGAGTTCAGCCCGGCGACGGCGATAAACAGCACGGCAAACCACGGAATGGTGATGGCGGATTTTTCCGCCTTGCCTGCGCCGCCGCGGCTGATGTAGCCCGACAGCAGCAGCAGGAACGGCGCCAGCATCATCACGCGGATCATCTTGGCGATCACCGCCGCATTTTCGGCGTCAGGCCCGATGGCGTGCCCGGCGGCGACCACCTGAGCCACTTCGTGGATGGTGGAGCCGGCATAGATGCCGAAGGTTTCCTGGCTGAACGGCAGCCACTGGAAGTGTTCGTTCAGCTGATACAGCCACGGGTAGGCGAAGATCGCCAGGGTGCCGAACACCACCACGGTCGAGACCGCCACCGCCACTTTGCTGGAGTCGGCCTTCAGCACCGGCTCGGTGGCCATCACCGCCGCCGCACCGCAAATGCTGCTGCCGGCGCCGATCAGCATCGCGGTCTGGCTGTCGATGCCGAACACTTTCTTGCCGAGCCAGCAGGCCAGCAGGAAGGTGGTGGTCAGGGTCAACGCATCGATGATGATGCCGCTGGCGCCTACGTCGGCGATCTGCTGAAAGGTCAGGCGGAAGCCGTACAGGATAATGCCCAGACGCAGCAGGCGTTGTTTGGCCAGCTGTACGCCGCCGTGACAAACGGTTTGCCAGCGGGGATACAGCGTGTTGCCCACCAGAATGCCGAACAGGATCGCCAGCGTCAGCGCCCCCAGGCCCAGCTCCGCCACCCAGGGAATGTCGCCGGCCCAGACGGCCAGCGCGGTGAGCGCACCGGTCAGCGCCAGCCCCGGCACCAGCCGCGGCAGGCCGAACAGCGGAAAGCGTCGCTCGGGGTAAGTATGAGTGGTATCAGTCGCCATAAAAGTCAGTCCTTCAGTCTGTTTCTTGCTGCCAAGAGTACGTTTGGGCTGAATAAAAGAGAAATTGATTATATATTTATAACCTATCTGAATAAGTGGTATGGCGTCAGGCATTGGCATACAGCCGCATTGCGGCTAGGGTGAGGAGGAGCGGCGAGCCGCCGTCAACTTTCCAACTGAACAGGAGCAGGCGATGGATACCGACGATCAACGCAGAGAGCAGATAGACCGGGAAGTGGGCCGCGCGGTGCGGCGGTTGATTGAAGAAAACAAGGCGATCGACCGCGACCATCTCGTGGCGATGCTGCAATTGATACAGCGGGACGAAGCCGGCACGCCGCGCGAGGCGGCGCTGGCTGCGGCGGCGCAGCTGGTCGCCTTGGGCAAGTAGCGCGCCGAATTGGCCGTAAACGGGGTGGCCTCGCCGGGCTCCCCACAGCATGTTGACATCATTTTGCGGTTCTCTGGCAGAACCCTTTTTCATTACCGGGACGGCTATGCATATCACGTTGCGTCAACTGGAAGTCTTCACCGAAGTGCTGAAAAGCGGTTCGACCACTCAGGCCTCGGTGGTGCTGGCGCTGTCGCAGTCGGCGGTCAGCGCGGCGCTGGCGGATCTGGAGGGGCAGCTGGGCGTGCAGCTGTTCGATCGCGTCGGCAAACGGCTGGTGATCAACGAGCACGGCCGGTTGCTGTATCCCAAGGCGCTGGCGCTGCTGGAGCAGGCGGGGGAGATCGAGCAACTGTTTCGCCATGACGGCGGGGCGTTGCGCATCGCCGCCAGCAGCACCATCGGCAACTACATGCTGCCGGAGATGATCGCCCGTTACCGCCGGGACTTTCCGGCCACGCCGCTGGAGCTGAACGTCGGCAACAGCCAGGACGTGATCGTGGCGGTGGCGGATTTCCGCGTCGATCTGGGGTTGATCGAAGGGCCTTGCCATATGCCGGAGCTGGTGACGCAGCCGTGGCTGGAGGACGAGCTGGTGGTGTTCGCCGCGCCGGACAACCCGCTGACCCGTCAGCCGCCAACGCTGGAGGCGCTGGCCAATGCCCCTTGGATCCTGCGCGAGCGCGGTTCGGGCACCCGTGAGGTGCTGGATCATCTGCTGTTGGCGCACCTGCCGCATTTCCAGCTGGTGATGGAGCTCGGCAACTCGGAGGCGATCAAGCACGCGGTGCGGCACGGCATCGGCATCAGTTGCCTGTCGCGGCGGGTGGTGGCGGAACAGCTGGCCAGCGGCGCGCTGGTGGAACTGCCGGTGCCGCTGCCGCCGCTGCGGCGCACCCTGTACCTGATCCGCCATCGGCAAAAGCACATTTCCAACGCCTTGCAGCGTTTTCTCAGCTATTGCGCGCTGTAATCGACAGCGCGTCACGCCCTCTGCTGCCGCGCAGGCCGAAGAAAGCATAAAAACCTGCGCGCGCTCACATTAATGAGAGTAAGTAAGGCCATAAGGGCCGCGGCTAATAATTGCCTCTGAATTATGAAGCTATCTTATATCAGTGCAATGTTGCTAGTTCACCGGCGGGTATTTGTTACAATCCGCCCTCATTTTTTCAAAGAGCAGATAGGGTACGAATGGCTCAGCAGGATATAAAAACATCGGGGCAGCAAGCACCCGGATTGCGCCGCGAGCTGAAAGCCCGGCATTTGACCATGATCGCCATCGGCGGCTCCATCGGCACCGGCCTGTTTGTCGCCTCGGGCGCCACGGTTTCTCAGGCAGGCCCCGGCGGGGCGCTGTTGTCTTACGCTCTGATCGGTTTGATGGTGTACTTCCTGATGACCAGCCTGGGCGAACTGGCGGCCTTTATGCCGGTTTCCGGTTCATTCTCCACCTACGGCGCCAAATACGTGGAAGAAGGCTTCGGCTTCGCGCTGGGCTGGAACTACTGGTACAACTGGGCGGTGACCATCGCCGTTGACCTGGTGGCTTCGCAATTGGTGATGAGCTACTGGTTCCCGGACACCCCCGGCTGGATCTGGAGCGCGCTGTTCCTCGGCCTGATGTTCCTGCTGAACTACATTTCGGTGAAAGGGTTCGGCGAGGCGGAATACTGGTTCGCGCTGATCAAGGTCAGCACCGTGATTATCTTCATCGCCGTCGGCGTGCTGATGATCGTCGGCATTCTGAAAGGCGGCGAGCACGCCGGCTGGCAGAACTGGACGATAGGGGACGCGCCGTTCGCCGGCGGCTTCTCGGCGATGATTGGCGTGGCGATGATCGTCGGCTTCTCGTTCCAGGGCACCGAGCTCATCGGCATCGCGGCCGGCGAATCGGAGAACCCGGGTAAAAACATCCCGCGCGCGGTGCGTCAGGTGTTCTGGCGTATTCTGCTGTTCTATATCTTCGCCATTCTGATCATCAGCCTGATCATTCCGTACACCGATCCGAGCCTGCTGCGCAATGACGTGAAAGACATCAGCGTCAGCCCGTTCACCCTGGTGTTCCAGCATGCCGGCCTGCTGTCGGCGGCGGCGGTGATGAACGCGGTGATCCTGACGGCGGTGCTGTCCGCCGGTAACTCGGGCATGTACGCCTCTACCCGCATGCTGTACACCCTGGCATCGGAAGGCAAGGCGCCGCGCATCTTCGCCAAGCTGTCGAAAGGCGGCGTGCCGCGCAACGCGCTGTATGCGACCTGCGTGGTGGCCGGGCTGTGTTTCCTGACCTCGATGTTCGGCAACCAGTCGGTTTACCTGTGGCTGCTGAATACCTCGGGCATGACCGGTTTCATCGCCTGGTTGGGCATCGCCATCAGCCACTACCGTTTCCGTCGTGGTTACATGCTGCAGGGGCGCGATCTGAACGACTTGCCATACCGTTCCGGGTTCTTCCCGCTGGGGCCGATCTTCGCCTTCGTGCTGTGCCTGATCATTACCCTGGGCCAGAACTACCAGGCCTTCCTGCAAGACAAGATCGACTGGTACGGTGTGACCGCCACCTACATCGGCATTCCGCTGTTCCTGCTGATTTGGTTCGGTTACAAGCTGTCGCGCGGCACCCGCGTCGTGAAGTACAGCGAAATGGAATTCCCGAAGATGGACGTGAAGTAATCTTCGGTGAGTGACACGCGGCGGGGGCTCCCGCCGCGTGTGGTTTTACTTTTTCCCGCCTTTGGCTTCCGCCAGCGCCTGCTGCGCCGAACTCATCAAATCTTCCACCGTCGCATAATCCTGCGTCAGCGCCAAAATGCCAGCGTTGAGCTGCATGTTCACCTCACCGAACGCGCCAAAATCGTAGGGCGCTTCCAGCGGCGGCACAATGCGCGCCAGGAACTCGCTTTCCGCGCCGTAAGGCAGATCGTGCACCAGAATCAAAAACAGGCCGCCGGTGTAGCGGCAGACGTAGTCGCTGGGGCGGATCAGCGTCTTGAGACGTTCGCCGACGGTGCGCAGCACGTCGTCGCCGATCTGCACGCCGTGGCTTTGATAAAGCGCCGCCAGCGGGCCGAATTCAAGAATGAACAGGTGAGAGATTGGCTGTGTCGTTGCGGGGCGGCAGATGTTGCGCATTACCGCCTCACCGCCCGCGCGGTTGAGGAAGCCGGTCAGGCGATCGCGGTGGGACGCCTGCTGCTTCTCCCACGCCAGCGTGACGTGCTGTACCCGCTGGCGGTGGTAGCGCGCGATCATGCCATGGGCCAGCACCAGCCACAGCGGCGTGAGATCCGCCAGGACGAACAGGTTTTGTACGCGCGACAGCGGCGCCGCCAGCAGGTAGGGCAGCGTCAGCGCGATCACCTCAAGCAGCGCGAAACGCGGCGCGGCGGCATGGCGCTGCATCAGCCAGCAGGCCAGAGCGGTGATCGTCAGACCGGCGAACAGGATCAGCACAAAGCGGCCCGACAGCATCGCCAGCGCGGCGCTGGCGCCGACCAGCAGCATCCACAGCAACACCGTCACCAGCATGGCGTCCGGCCAGGCGGGTTGGCGCCTCTGTGCCAGCCAGGCGCGCCCGGCGGTCAGCAGCAGCAACAGCAGCAGCAGAACGATACCGACCAGCCGCTGGTTCAGCCAGGCGTACCCCACCAACAGCGCCGCCGGCCCCACGGCATTCAGCCAGGGAGTGAGAGGAGAGGGCGTCAGCGTGAGCCGCAGCTGGCGTTTAAACGGCTCGTCATCGGCGTGCAGCGGGCTGTGCAACAGCCAGTTCAGCAGCGCCGGGCGTTTGGGCGTTACCGCCGGAGATGGACTTCTCATTACAGCCTCGTCAATAAGGCCGCTCTTGCGGCGGCCTGAAGTTTTTTGCACGCTCGGTGCTGTGATTTTGGATTCTATGTGGTTTTTTCGTTATTTGTCAGAGTCTGGTCGGATCAGGAATAACTTTCAGAATAATGAACCTGCTGGCCGCAGCGGGGGTAAACGCGATGGATTGAAGAATGGCGTGGAAAAACAATTTATTACATTTCGATAACGCCGTTTTCACCTATTGATATGATTGATAAGTATTATCGTTTGCTTTATTGTTGACGGCTGCGCGCAGGCTGTCGCCGCGCGCTTTCCGGTTTACGGCGGACGCTTTCGCGCCGCTGTCATGATGGTTGTAACAGGTATCTTAACGAATGAGCGTATCCACCGATCCCATGACTGACGCCAAGGGGCAACCCAACGCCGGCGTGATGGGGCGTTATCAGCATATTCTTCGCCATCGCCTGTTGATGATGGGCGTGTTGGCACTGGCGATCCTGGGCTCGCTGCTGCTGGATTTCACCATGGGGCCGTCCGGGCTGTCGCTGTCGTCCTTATGGCAAACGCTGCTTGACCCCGCGGCGGCCGATGCCGGCACGCGGGTGATCGTCTGGGACATCCGCTTGCCTTACGCGCTGATGGCGGTGGTGGTGGGGTTTGCGCTCGGCCTGGCCGGGGCGGAAATGCAGACCATCCTGAATAACCCGCTGGCCAGCCCCTTTACCCTCGGTGTGTCTTCCGCCGCGGCCTTTGGCGCCGCGCTGGCGATCGTGCTCGGCATCGGCATTCCGGGCATTCCCGATCAGTGGTTCATCTCCGCCAACGCCTTTATCTTCGCGCTGTTCGCCGCGCTGATGCTCGACGGCATCACGCGCTGGACGCGGGTCGCCACCTCCGGCGTGGTGCTGTTCGGCATCGCGCTGGTGTTTACCTTCAACGCGCTGGTGTCGATGATGCAGTTCATCGCCAGCGAGGACACGCTGCAGGGGCTGGTGTTCTGGACCATGGGCAGCCTGGCGCGCGCCTCGTGGGACAAGCTGGGCATTCTGTTCGGCGTGTTCGCCGTGCTGCTGCCGCTGTCGATGATGAGCTCGTGGAAACTGACCGCGCTGCGCCTGGGTGAAGACCGGGCGGTGAGCTTCGGCATCGACGTGCGCCGTCTGCGGCTGACCACGCTGCTGCGCATCAGCATGCTCTCGGCGCTGGCGGTGGCCTTCGTCGGGCCGATCGGCTTTATCGGCCTGGTGGCGCCGCACATCGCCCGCATGATCTTCGGCGAAGATCACCGTTTCTATCTGCCGGCCAGCGCGCTGATTGGCGCGCTGGTGCTGTCGATGGCCTCGGTGGCGTCGAAAAATCTGGTGCCCGGGGTGATCATTCCGGTGGGCATCGTCACGTCGCTGGTCGGGGTGCCGTTCTTCCTGAGCATTATTCTGCGCCACCGGGGGAACGTATGAGCCAGGGCCTGCGAATAGAACACTTCTCGGCGGGCTACCCGAAGCGCCAGGTGATCGACGATCTCTCGGTGCCGATGCTGCCGCGCGGGCAAATCACCGTGCTGCTGGGGCCGAACGGCAGCGGCAAATCGACGCTGCTGCGCTCGCTGGCCGGGCTGAACCCGGCGCAGGGCAAGCTGTGGCTGGACGACGGCGATCTGATGCAGATGCCGTTCGCCCGTCGGGCGGAGAAAGTGGTGTATTTGCCGCAGTCGCTGCCCGCCGGGGTGCATCTGCACGTGCTGGAGTCGATCATCGTGGCGCAGCGCGCCTCGGGCGGCCGCAGCAACGCCGGCAGCGAAGCGGAGGTGATGGCTTTGCTGGAGCAATTGGGCATCGCCCACCTGGCGCTGAGCTATCTCGATCAGCTGTCCGGCGGCCAGAAACAGCTGGTGGGGTTGGCGCAGTCGCTGATCCGTCAGCCCTCGCTGCTGCTGCTGGATGAGCCGCTGAGCGCGCTCGATCTCAACTATCAATTCCACGTGATGGATTTGGTGCGCCGCGAAACCCGCAAGCGCAACATCGTGACGGTGGTGGTGGTGCACGACATCAACATCGCGCTGCGCCACGGCGACCACGTGCTGATGCTGCAGGATGGCGATCTGATCGCCGACGGCGCGCCGGATCAGGTGATTACGCCGCAGAGCCTGGCGCGGGTCTACGGCGTGCGCGGGCGTATCGAGCGCTGTTCGCAGGGCACGCCGCAGGTGCTGATAGACGGTCTGGTGAACCAGCCGACGATTTAATCCAAGAAAAAGCCCGGCATCGCCGGGCTTTCTTTATCGTGCTGCGTGGTTCAGCGCCTCGCTCACGCGTTCGACGACGTGCTGGGCGGTGACGATGCCGCCGGACAGATACACCTCGGCCGCCGGCAGGTAAACCACCTGGCCTTTTTTCACCGCCGTGGTTTTCTTCAGCGCGGTGCCGGTGAGGATCTTCTGCGGCGCCACCGCGTTCGGCCGCCCGGTCGCGGCGTCTCTGTCGATGACGAACAGCCAGTCCGGATTCAGTTTGGCCACCTGCTCAGGCGTCAGCTTGTTGCCGCGCACGTCTTTTTCGTCGGACTGCAGCGCAGACGAGAAGCCGAGGGCGTCATAGACGAAGCTGAAACGGCTCTTGGGGGCGTAGGCGCTGATCTTGCCGCCGGAGAACAGCACCACCAGCCCGCGCCCGGCCTGAGCGGCCTGTGGTTTGACCGCCGCGATCTGCGCATCCAGCTTATCGACCGCCGCCTGCGCCTGCTGCTGCTTATCGAACAGCTCGCCCAGCTGCAGCGTGCGCTGTTTCAGGCTGCCCAGCTGATCCTGCGGATCGACGGACATGTTCAGCGTCGGCGCCAGCGCGTTCAGCTCATCATAGGCTTTGGACGCCCGGCCGGCGATCAGGATCAGATCCGGCTTGGCGGCGCGCAGCACGGCCATATCCGGCTCGAACAGGGTGCCGGCATTGAGGTATTTGTCGTCCTGATAGCGCTTCAGGCTATCCGGCAAGTTCTTGCGGTTGCCGGGCAGCGCCAGCGGCTCGACGCCCAGCAGCTGCAGCGTTTCCAGCGAGGCGTAATCCAGCACCACGATGCGCTGCGGGTGCTTTTTCACCTCGGTGCTGCCGTTCAGGTGCTGGACGTTGACGGTGGCCGGGGTTGCGGCTACCGGCGTAGCGGTTTTGCTGTGGCAACCCGCCAGCGCCATCGCGGCCAGCAGGGCGATCATCAGGGGGGAGCGGCGTAATCTCATGGGGCTTCCTCACGGTGATGGAATGAAAAGGGCGCGCAGCGCGCGCCCGGGGGCATCAGAAGTTGTAGGTCATGCCGACGGTGTAACGGCGGCCGTCCAGCGTGGTGTTGTAGTGGTCGTAATCCACGGTTTTGTCGAGGATGTTGTAGACCCCGCCGGTCAGCTGCAGGTTTTTCGCCGCCTGGTAGCTCAGGCCCGCATCGACGAAGGTGTAGGACGGCGTGCTCTTGGCCATCGAGGTGCGGCTCAGGTAGTCAGAGGTGCGGCTGCGGAAGTTAACGCGCGACCACAGGCTGAGGTCCTGCGTGGCGCGCCAGTCCAGCACGGTGTTCAGCATGTGCTTCGGCATCTGGTTGAGCGCCTTGCCCTGGAACTCGCCGCTCTTCTGTTCGGAAGCGGTGTAGGTGTAGTTGGTGTTCCACTTCCAGTCTTTGTTGATCTGCCAGCCGAAGGTGGCTTCTACGCCGCGCATATTGGCTTTGTCGACGTTGACGCGATCGCTGATAAAGTCGTAGGACGTGCCGCCGATGGTGCAATCCGGCGTGTCTTCGCAGCGGCGCACTTCGGTGATTTTGTCTTTAAAGTCGGTGTTGAAGACCGTCACACCGGCGTTAACGCCTTTCAGGCTATCCCACATCAGGCCGATTTCTTCGCTCAGGCTCTTCTCTGGCTGCAAATCCGGGTTACCGACGATGATGCCTTTACGCACGCCGCCGCCGGTGACCTGCCCCCAGTTAGGGGAGGATTGGCGCAGATCCGGCGATTTGTAACCGGCGGAGACGCCGCCTTTCAGCGTCCACTGTTCGGTCAGGTGCCAGACGCCGTACATGCGCGGGGTCCAGTGGCTGCCGAAGTTTTCATCCTGATCCATGCGGATGCCGCTGGTCAGGCTGAAGTCGTTGGTCAGCGCCCATTCGTCTTCAGCGAACAATGCCCAGCTCCAGCGCGTCAGCTTGCTGAGACCTTGAGCCGACTCAAGCTGGTTGCCGCCGTCGCCCAGTTTTTCATAGCGGTATTGGCCGCCGAGGTTCAGCATGTGGGAACCCAGCTCGAACTGGTTCTGGGTGTTGAAGATGGTGTTGTAGGCCTTCATGTTACGGCCCGGGTTACCGGTTTCTTCGCGCTGCACGTAGCTGGTGGAGTTGCCGAAGTCATAATAGCCGTTGTGGGTCAGCGCGTAGTTGGTGCGCGTATACAGGCTTTCGCTGCGGGACGTCGGCGAGCATTTGCCTCTGCTGCAGCGCTCCGCCACCACCGATTTGCCCGGCGTGCTGTTGCGATCTTGCAGCGAACGGCCGATTTCGAAGTCGAATTCGTTTTTCTCGTCCGGCGTCAGGGTGAACACCGCGGTGCCGCTGCGCATGCGCTGTTCGTTGTAACCGTTGACGATTTTATCTTCCGCGCGGCGCGACAGCAGGCCGTTGACCCGCAGGCCGAGCAGCCCTTCAACCAGCGGGCCGGAGGCGTAGGCGTTGGTCTGGAACAGATCGCCGGAATCGCGGTTTTCCTGAATGGTGGCGTCGCCGTGCAGCGAGCCTTTCCACTCGGTGCGGGAGGTCTTGCGAGTGATGACGTTGATCACGCCGCCCATGGCGTCGGAACCGTACAGCGAAGACATCGGCCCGCGCACCACTTCGATGCGCTCGATGGCTTCCATCGGCGGCAGCCAGCCCTGTTCGATGCCGGCGTTGTCGCTGTTCGGACGGGTGCCGCGGGTGTCGACACGCTTGCCGTCCACCAGGATCAGGGTGTACTTGGAGGACATGCCGCGGATGCTGATGTCACTGCTGCTGGCGCCGCCGGTGATCACCACGCCCGGCACGTCTTTCAGCGCGTCGGTCACGTCGCGATAGGCCTTGTCTTCGATCTGCTGGCGCGGGATCACCGAGATGGAAGCGGCGGAGTCCTGAATTTTTTGCTGGAAGCCGGAGGCGGTGACGACCATGGTGTCCTGGGTGTCGTCCTGCGGCGCGGCCAGCGCGGCGGTGGCGCTGAGTGAGGCGATCACCAGAGCGGCGAGCTTGCTGTAACGTGGCGTTTCCATGAGGTAAACCTTTCCTGGATTGAAGTGAAAGTAATTAACCAATTGAATTTCTAATGAAATTGTTCGTCTTTCGCTGAGAAATGCTTAGCTTCGTCAACGTTGCGTGAGGCTATTGTAAGGATTTTTTTCTGAATGTAAACGCTAATGATAATCCATATCATTTGTATGCTGGTTTTGCTGGCGGGAAAGGTTAACCGGATGAATTAAAGGGAAAAGCGGCGCAGCGGGCGTGCGCCGGGGAGGATCAGCGTTTTTGGATGTAGGTGATGGCCAGCGCCAGCGCCAGCACCAGGCCTTTGATAATGTCCATGGCGTAGTAGGGCACCGACAGCATCACCAGCCCGTTTTGCAGCACGCCGAGGATCACCGCGCCGATCAGAGTGCCGAGCGCATTAGGTTTGCCGGCCCCGGCCAGCGAGAAGCCGATATAGGCCGCCGCCACCGCGTCCATCAGATAGCCGCCGCCGGCGTTG
This sequence comes from Serratia sp. CY29653, assembly GCF_052169255.1. Classification (NCBI taxonomy): domain Bacteria; kingdom Pseudomonadati; phylum Pseudomonadota; class Gammaproteobacteria; order Enterobacterales; family Yersiniaceae; genus Serratia; species Serratia sp. CY29653. Next base: position 310,812 of record NZ_JBJNLC010000001.1, read on the forward strand.
ACCTGCGAAGAGCCGATACGTGACGCCAGCAAGATGCCGCCAAGCGCCGCCAGCCAAGAGGAAATGACATAAGCGGCAACCCTGTAACGCACGGTGCGGATGCCCGAAAGGCGCGCCGCCTCGGGGTTGCCGCCGATGGCATACATGCGGCGGCCATGCTTGGTCAACGACAGGAACAGCTGCACCGCCACGGTGACCGCCAGCATGATCAGCACGATCACCGGCACCTGGCCGAGGGCGGAAAACACCTCCGGGATCAGGCCTTCCGCCATGTCGCCATTCGGCAGCACCATGTTTTGGGTGATGGATCCGCCGTAGCTGTAGGTCATCGCCACGCCCTGGATCACGAACAGGCTGGCCAGCGTCGCCAGCATATCGGGAATTCTGAACACCACGATCAGTAGGGCGTTGAACAGGCCGACCAGCGTGCACAGCAGCAGCGTTACCACGATGGCGCCGGTGGTGCCGAACCCGTGCCAGACGAACAGCGAAATCACCAGCGCGTTGGCCAGCGAGGCGGTCGAGCCGACCGACAGATCGAAACCGCCGACCGACAGCGAGATAGAGACGCCGATGGCGATCACCGTCACGATGGCGATCGAACGCAGGATATTGATGATGTTGTTGGCATCGAGGAAGTTGTCCGACGCCAGGCCGAACAGGGCGATCAGCGCCGCCACGGTCAGCAGCATGCCCCATTTGTAGAGGAAATCGAACAGCTGTTGGCGCCAGGGCAGCGCAGGCCGCAGGGCTAATTCTTTACTCACGCAGGGGTTCCTCCGGTGGAATAGAGCAATAAGGTTTCTTCGTCGATGTCGGCGGCGTTCAACTCCGCCACGATGCGGCCGTCCCACAGCACGCAGATGCGATCGCACAGGCCAACCAGTTCGGCGAACTCGCCGGAGGCGTAAACCACGCCCTTGCCGGCGCGCGCCAGGCCGTCGATCAGGCCAAACAGCTCCTGCTTGGCCTTGATGTCCACGCCCTTGGTCGGTTCATCGAAGATCAGCACCTCGGCGTCGCCGCGCAGCCATTTGCCGATCGCCACTTTTTGTTGATTGCCGCCGGACAGGCGCGCCAGCCGCTGTTGCGGGCCGGAGGCGCGAATGTTCAGGCGTTGCATGATCTCGCGCGCCCAGCGCAGCTCTTGTCGCCGGCTGAACAGGCTCCAGCGCGAGAAGCTGTCGTCGGCGCTGACGCTCAGGTTCATCGGGATCGCCTCATCGATGAAAATGCCTTCTTTGCGGCGTTCCTCCGGCACCAGCGCCAGCCCCTGTTCGACCGAGAGATGCGGCGCACGCGGCGCCCAGGGTTGCCCGCGCAGTTCGCCGCGCTCGAGCTGCACGGTGCTGGCGCCGAACAGCGCTTTGCACAGCTCGGTTTTGCCGGCTCCCGCCAGCCCGGCGATGCCGAGAATTTCGCCCTCATGCAGCCGCAGCGAAACGTCGCGCAGCTTGTGGCGATCGCGCAAGCCTTGCACCTGCAGCAGCGTTCGCTCGGCGTGCGGCGGGCGCGGCGGCGGGAAAATATCGTCCAGCCGATGGCCGAGCATCTTCTCGACGATCTGTTCGCCGCTCAGCCCGCGCATGGCGTCTTCGCTGACGCGACGGCCGTCGCGCAGCACCGTCAGCCGATCGCAAATGTCGCTCAGTTCGTGGATGCGGTGGGAAATAAATACGATGCCGATGCCTTCGGATTGCAGGCGGCGAACCACGTTAAACAGGCGCTCGCTCTCGGCGCGATCGAGCGGGGCGGTCGGTTCGTCGAGCACCAGAAAACGGCAGCGGTGCGACAGCGCGCGCGCCAGCAGCACCTGCTGTTTTTCCGCCAGCGTGCAGTCCGCCAGCCGCCTGCGCGGGTTGAGCGGCAGCGCCCATTGCTGCAGCAGCTGCGCGGCGCGGCGGTGCAGTTCCGCCCAGTTCAGCCAATGGCCCGGTTCGTTCAGCCAGTCCAGCATGATGTTTTCCGCCACCGACAGCGTGGGGATCAGCGCGACGTCGACCTCTTGCTGCACCACGTGAATGCCGTGGCGGCGCGCCTGCAGCGGGGAGTGGATCGCCACCGCCTGGCCGTCGATCAGGATCTCGCCGCGATAATGATCGTGGGCGCCGGAGAGGATCGCCATCAGCGTCGACTTGCCCGCGCCGTTGGCGCCGACCAGCGCATGGATTGAACCGCCCTGCAGCGTGAAGTCCACGTCCTGCAGCGCATTGAAGCCGGCGAAGGCGATCGAGATATTGCGCATCTCGAGGCGTGAAGGCGTTGCGGTTGACATAGGGTATTAAGGCCGTTTAGATGTTTAGATGGCTGTTATGCTCTGTTGTAACACAGATTACGCCGTTGGCAACCAACAAAATGGCATAACGGCGGTGGAAAACGCGTTGGCGGGTAGGGGCGCAACCCGCGTCAGGCTGCGCCGGTGCGAGAAGCGCTCAGAAGGTGGTGGGGGTGTGTGCGCTGACGATGCGGCAGATGCGCGCCGAGGTATTGCTGAAGCTGTGCGGAATGCCGGTGTTGATGGCGTAACTCTGGCCGGCGGTCAGGCAGTAGCTCTGGCCGTTGATGGTCAGCACGATCTCGCCCTCCAGCAGGGTGCCGATCTCTTCGCCCTGGTGCTTGATCTTTTCACCGGTGGTGGTGCCGGGCTGGTAGGTTTCCAGCATCATCGCCAGGTTACGCGTCGGGCTGCCGTTGTGCACCAGCTTCATCGACACCCCCTGGCTGCCGATCTCAATCAGATCCTCGGCGTCGATCACCACGCGCGGCTCGTCGACGGCTTCCGGTTCGGCAAAGAATTCAGACAGCGACAGGCCATACACCTTCAGCAGCTTTTGCAGCGTGCTGATGGCCGGGCTGACCTTGTCCTGTTCGATGGTGCTGATCGCACTGTGGGTTAACCCGGACAGTTCGGCGACCCGGCGCTGCGACAAACCCAATTGCTGACGGATCTGCGACAGGCGTTTGCCCGGTGCCAAGCTGGCTTCGCTCATAGCGGTACTTCCTTCTGGTAGGGGCGACAGGCAGACATGAATATCGCTATCGGGCGCCTGTCTGGGCGATAACGATGCTGCATGATATCGGTAGTTAGGGCAGGTTTGGAAAATATATTGCCCATGTTCACTCTCGGTGCGTTGGACGAAATAGTTGACGTAAAAATGGCGGCAAGGCCTTTTCGGTCAATATTTTATCAATTTAGCAGCCGGCGGCGAATAATCAAACAGGATTGTAACATTTGCAAACCTATTCTGTTAAGACTATGTTTCATGGTGTGGATGTTATTTTGAGCGCCCGGCAGCGGCGCAGCCTGGCGAGAAATCCAATCATGTGTTGAATCGAACGGCGGACGGGCGCCAACGCGCCTTAAGAGCATAATGGCGGGTGACATATGCAAACCAATAGCGCAGCAGTTGAACATTTTGCACAGCATCATGAAGAGAGGCGAAGTAGCGCGTTCCAAAATGAGGTTGCTCATTATTTGGAACGCCATCCCGCCACGCAGTATGTCGATATCCTTCTCACCGATCTCAATGGTTCCTTCCGCGGCAAACGCATACCCGTCTCAGGGTTGAAAAAACTGGAAAAAGGCAGCTACTTCCCCGCGTCGGTGTTCGCCATGGACATCCTCGGCAACGTGGTGGAGGAGACCGGCCTTGGGCAAGAGCTCGGCGAGCCGGACCGCATTTGCCTGCCGGTGCCCGGCTCGCTGACGCCGTCGGCCGCCGATCCGCAGCATATCGGCCAGGTGCTGCTGACCATGCTGGATGAAGATGGCACTCCCTTTGACGTTGAACCCCGCAATGTGTTGAACCGCGTGTGGCAGGCGCTGCGACAGCGCGGCTTGTTCCCGGTGGCAGCGGTAGAGCTGGAGTTTTATCTCATCGATCGGCAGCGCGACGCGGAGGGCGATCTGCAGCCGCCGTGCACGCCCGGCACCCAGGAGCGCAACACCCAAAGCCAGGTGTACTCCGTCGATAACCTGAACCATTTCGCCGAGGTGCTGAACGACATCGACGCGCTGGCGAAGCTGCAGGGGCTACCGGCGGACGGCGCGGTGGCGGAGGCGTCGCCGGGGCAGTTCGAGGTCAACCTGCGTCATACCGACGATATCTTGCTGGCCTGCGACCACGCGCTGGCGCTGAAACGGCTGGTGCGGCTGGTGGCCGAGAACCACGACATGCACGCCACCTTTATGGCCAAGCCCTACGAGGATCATGCCGGCAGCGGCATGCACGTGCATGTCAGCATGCAGGACGGCGCGGGCAACAACCTGTTCGCCGACGACGAAGGTGAGGATTCGCCACTGCTGAAACAGGCGCTGGCCGGGATGATCACCCTGATGCCGGCGTCGATGGCGCTGCTGGCGCCGAACGTCAACGCCTACCGGCGTTTCCAGCCGGGGATGTATGTGCCGATCCAGGCCGCCTGGGGCCACAACAACCGCACCGTAGCGCTGCGCATTCCCTGCGGCGAACCGGAGAACCATCGGGTGGAGTATCGCGTGGCCGGCGCCGACGCCAATCCGTATCTTGTCATGGCGGCGATCCTGGCCGGCATGCTGTACGGGCTGGACAACGCGCTGCCGCTGCCTGAGCCGGTGACCGGCAACGGGCTGGAGCAGGAGGGGCTGCCGCTGCCGATCCGCCAGAGCGACGCGCTGTACGAGTTTGAGCATCAGCACGCGCTGACCCACTATCTGGGCGAGCGTTTCACCCAGGTTTATCACGCCTGCAAGACCGACGAACTGCTGCAGTTCGAGCGGCGGGTGACGGAAACCGAGATTGACTGGATGTTGAAAAATGCCTGAATGGGCGTATAAAGTAAGAGGTATGTGCGGCCGACCGGCCTGCCGGTAGTGGATTAATTCGCCTGCCGGGCCGGTTTTCCGCTCGATCGACAAAAAGAATTTGTATTTGAGGGCTTCCGGATCTTGTCATCCGGAGGCATTCTGGTGCAAAATATCTCAAATGCAGATAGCCGACGTTTTAACGCGTCGGTTATTTTTTTTGCATTAAGTTTTACCAACGTAGCGTTTCATACACCAAGCGAGGCCGGACACCGATCCGGATAGATAAATAGTTTCGTGCACGATCAAACAAAACTTTATGGTCGTGACTCATGAGGATTAGAAAGATGGGGCAATTTTTCACTTTAGCACCGGTGCCCGCCGGTTTCCGCTGTGGCCGCAGCGACTATGGAGCAGCCGAGGTTACCTCGACCCGTTATCCAGCTTACAATCCCCTTCTTTTAGAATTAAGTCGCTCGTTGCGAAGTTTCCCCGCAACCTTAAGTCTTGGCGTGTCCGCCATCCGCAAGGCTCAAGGTAAGGGGGGGCTGAACAATGTCCGATAACACCCTCAACGCCGCTCCGGCTCAGCGCACTCAGCTGCGTAAAACCCTGACTTTGGTTCCGGTAGTGATGATGGGCCTGGCTTATCTGCAGCCAATGACCATCTTCGATACCTTCGGCATCGTATCCGGCCTGACCGATGGTCACGTCGCGACCGCGTACGCCTTCGCTCTGCTGGCGATCCTGTTTACCGCCCTGAGCTACGGCAAACTGGTGAAGAAGTTTCCTTCCGCCGGTTCCGCCTACACTTACGCCCAGAAAGCCATCAGCCCGCACGTCGGCTTTATGGTGGGCTGGTCATCGCTGCTGGACTACCTGTTCATGCCGATGATCAACATTTTGCTGGCCAAGATTTACCTGGAAGCGATCTTCCCGGGCGTTCCGTCCTGGATTTTCGTGGCGGTGCTGGTCGGCTTGATGACGATTTTCAACCTGCGCGGCATCAAGCTGGTGGCTAACCTGAACTCCATCATCGTGGTGGTGCAGGTGGCGATCATGATCGTGTTCCTCGGCCTGGTGATCAACGGCGTTTACCACGGCGAAGGCGCCGGTACGCTGGTCAGCAGCCGCCCATTCTGGTCCGATAACGCTCACGTGGTGCCGATGATTACCGGCGCGACCATCCTGTGCTTCTCGTTCCTGGGCTTCGACGGCATCAGCTCGCTGTCTGAAGAGACCAAAGACGCGGAAAAAGTGATCCCGAAAGCCATCTTCCTGACGGCGCTGATCGGCGGCATCATCTTTATCGTGGTGTCTTACTTCGTGCAGCTGTACTTCCCGGACATCTCGCGCTTCAAGGATCCTGACGCGTCGCAGCCTGAAATCATGCTGTACGTGGCGGGCAAATTCTTCCAGTCGGTGATCCTGGTGTTCTCCTGCGTGACGGTATTGGCGTCAGGCATGGCGGCGCACGCGGGCGTTTCGCGTCTGATGTACGTAATGGGCCGCGACGGCGTGTTCCCGACTCGTTTCTTCGGCTATGTACATCCGAAGTGGCGTACCCCGGCGCTGAACGTGCTGCTGGTTGGCGCCATCGCGCTGTCCGCCGTGTCGTTTGACCTGGTGACCGCGACCGCGCTGATCAACTTCGGTGCGCTGGTGGCCTTCACCTTCGTCAACCTGTCGGTGATCTCGCAGTTCTATATTCGCGACAAGATGAACCGCACCGTGAAAGACACGTTCAACTACCTGATCCTGCCGGTGCTGGGCGCATTGACCGTCGGCGCGCTGTGGATCAACCTGGAAGCCAGCTCGATGACGCTGGGCCTGGTCTGGGCGGCCATCGGTCTGATCTACCTGGCCTTCGTCACCCGCAGCTTCCGTCTGCCGGTGCCGCAAGCGAGCGAAGACGCCGCCTAAGCGCGAGCCGTCTCCTCAGCCACAAAAAAGGCCGCATTCGCGGCCTTTTCCTTTTTTGCTTGCTGCGGGTTTACCCCACCAACTCTTTGCCGTAATCGAACAGCGCTTTCAGCAGGGCGGTTTTCTCTTTGTCGCCTTCGTGCAGGTTATACAACGATTCGAGCTGCAGCAGGTAACTCTGCACGCGCTCCGCGCTCAGCGCTTCCTGGCGGTGCTGCAGCCAGCGGCGCTGTTCGGCATCGTCCAGCGTATTCGGGTAGTTGCGCGCGCGGAAGCGGAACAGCAGCTCTTTCATGCGGCCGTCGCTGAAGGCCAGATCCAGCGCCGGCAGGTTCTGCGGCTTGGTCTGCTGGATAATCCTCATCGCCGCCTTGTCGGCGTCGCTGAAGAAGCCGTCATACAGCCGGGCGTCGACGTCGTCGGAGCCTTTGAACGGCTCGGCTTCGGCGAACAGCGCCACCACTTTCTCACGCACTTCCGGGTGCTGTTTCAGCAGCTGCAGGTTTTGCAGGCAGGCCTGGCGATCGATGCCCAGCCGCTCGGCGTTCTCCGGCAGCAGGGTTTTGGCCGGCGCCAGCACCGGGCATTTGTTGATGTGCACCAGCTTGATCGGCACCGGCGCCTGATCCGGCGCCAGGTCGTCGCGGCGGGTGTACAGCCGTTCACGCAGCTGCTCGGCGCTCAGCGTCAGCAACGGCGTCATGTCGCCGGCGAGATCGCACATGATCACCGCGTTTTTGTTGTCCGGGTGCCAGGCCAACGGCGACACCCAGCTGGTGTTGCCGCGCGCCGCGCCGAACATGCCGGAGACGTGCACCAGCGGCGTCATTTCGGCGACGTCGATCAGGGCGTTCAGCTTGTGCTTGTTGCGGTGCTGCAACAGGAAATCGAACAGCCGCGGCTGCGCCTGCTTGACCAGCTTGGCCATGGCGATGGTGGCGTAAACGTCCGACATTGCGTCGTGAGCCTGCGTGTGCTCGACGCCGTTGGCGCGCGTGAGATGCTCCAGGCGGAAGCTGGGGAAGCCGTCTTCGTTTTCCGGCCAGACGATGCCGTCCGGGCGCAGGGCGTAGCAGGCGCGCATCACATCCAGCAGATCCCAGCGCGAGTTGCCGTTTTGCCAGCTGTAGGCATAGGGATCGTAGAAGTTGCGATAGAAGATATTGCGGCTCACTTCGTCATCGAAACGGATGTTGTTGTAACCGAGAATGCAGGTGCCGGCCACGCTGAAGGCCTGGTGGATTTGGCGGGTGAATTCGGCTTCGTTAACGCCTTTGGCGCGCGCCACCTGCGGCGTGATGCCTGTGATCATCACCGCCTCGGGTTCCGGCAGGTAGTCGTCGGCCGGGGCGCAGTAGATGACCAGCGGCTCTTCGATAATGTTGAAATCCATATCGGTGCGCACGCCGGCAAACTGCGCCGGGCGGTCCAGCGACGGGCTTTTGCCGAAGGTTTCGTAATCGTGAATGTAAAATGTGGCCGTTGCCTTGCTGCTCAAAATCGCGTCTCTTCAGTGGCGGATACAATATGCTCCTATTGTAACGGCGTAGGGAGCGATGCCAAGTGACGGTTAGCGAAATGCGCGCAATTACGCACGGCGATAGTAATCCAGCCGTTGATGAAAGTAGGGGAGCAGGTGGTCGGGGATCTGTCGTTCCGTTTCCGCCTGGGTCGAGGCGATGCCGTAGCGCTCATTGTAGATCACGCTGATGGCCAGCAAATCGGTTTCTATTTTTTCGCGTTGTGCCTGCGGTAAGCTATCCAGCTTTCGAGCCATCGTTATCTCCCTGTTAACCTTAGGGCATAATAGGATCGTTAGCGGGTCTTGTCCCTACCCATTCCGGGGGGCGCTTGATGCCTGTGAGCTGGGTTGCGTGCAAGGGGGCTGGCTGTGGCGAGCGGCGAGCTCGCTCTCCGGGTGGTGAGCCTGGAAGCGATCCGCCCGGTTATACAGCGAACAGGCGCCGCTTATCACCGCACCCCAAAACAGGGCGCACAGCAGCAAAACCCCCAACCAGATTTTTTGGTTATAGGTCATAAGTCCTCCACGGACGATAAGAGAAATAACATTGACCGCTAAATTAAATCAGGTGCTACATCAATGGTATTTAAACGGCAGAGATTAATCATAAAATAGATGAGATTCTTTTGTTACTAAATCCACGCTGGATGTATCAAAAGATTCCTTAAGATAATATTAAGAGAAGTGATTTCTGGCGCCGTAATTCTATTTAATATTTGTTTAAATACCCGCAGATACAATCTCCCACATTCAATACCAATGTGGATGACAATTATGAAAACGCTACTGTTGACCGGCGCTACCGGCTTTTTGGGTGGTGCGGTTCTCGAGAAATTATTGATTGAAAATCAGTCTGTTAATTATCTTTTGCTGGTGCGCGCCGACGATGCGCAACAAGGGCTGGCCCGTATTCGCGCGAATATGGAAAAGTTTAATATCGACGCGAACCTGCTGTCTAAAATTACGATAGAAAATATATTGTTGGGCGACCTTTCCGAGCCGGCCGACTTTTTAACTGACGCACGTATTAACAAAGTCACGCACGTTATTAACTGCGCGGCCGTTGCTTCATTTGGTAATAACCCGCTCATTTGGAAGGTAAACGTAGAAGGCACTCTGGCCTTTGCCGAAAGAATGGCGCAGGTGCCGGGATTAAAACGTTTCCTGCACGTCGGTACCGCCATGTCCTGTTCGCCGGAGCCGGGTTCGCTGGTGGCGGAGAGCGGCGAGTTTGAGGAAGATGCCGAGCATCTGGTGGAATACACCCGTTCCAAATCCACCATCGAACAGCTGATGCGCCAGCGCTGCCCGCAACTGCCGCTGACCATCGCTCGTCCGTCGATCGTGGTGGGGCACACCCGCCTGGGCTGCCAGCCTTCCAGCAGCATTTTCTGGGTGTTCGGCATGGCGCTGATGCTGCGCAAATTCATGTGCTCGCTGCAGGACAATATCGATGTGATCCCGGCGGACTACTGCGCGGATGCGCTGGTGATGCTGATGAACAGCGAAACGCTGGAGAACGACGTTTATCACATCTCCGCCGGTGAGGAGAGCAGCGTCAGCTTTGCCGAAATCGACCGCGCCATGGCGGCGGCGCTGGAAAAGGCGCCGGTGGGCGATGAGTATGCGCAGGTGACCTATGACGCGCTGGTGAAAATGCGCCGCCAGCTGAAAGACATTTTCGGCCCGTGCAACGAGCGGCTGATGCTCAAGGCGATGCGCCTGTACGGATCGTTCGCCATGCTCAACGTGCGTTTCAGCAACGAAAAGATCCTCAAGCTGGGCATGCCGAAGCCGCCACGCTTTACCGACTATATCGCCGGCTGCGTGCAGTCGACCCGCGGGCTGTCTATCCAGCAGCAGATGGTGGTGGACTTCAAATAACCGCCGGGCGCAACGGGCGCCCGAGGTTGCTCCGCTACCAGGACGAAGAGGACCAGAAGACGCGGCCGAGCACCACCAGTTGCTCCTTGCGCTGCTGATAGCTGAGATGCTCGTCCTGGTACTCTTCCCGGTTGAGGGAGCGGATGACGACGCCGCCGTCCGGCTGCTCGATCAGCACCTTCACCCGCAGCAAATTGCCGTGGCGGATGGCGTAGGTCTTGCCTTCGCGGATGCGCGTGTCGTCGGTGTTGATGCCGACCACGTCGCCGTCCTGCAGACGCGGTTCCATGCTGGAGCCGGAGATGCGGATAATGCGCGCGGCGTTGACCGCCACCCCCATCTTGTGCAGATAGTAACGGCGGAAGATCAGCGAAAACTCCTCGCGATCGACGATTTCGTAGCAGCCGTCGCCGGCGGAAAAATCGATATCCAGCAGCGGGATCTCCACAAACTCTTCCTTGTCTTGTTCGGTATCTTCCCATACCACCGGTTTCAAACGGGCGGGCTGGAAGTCCGACTCCGCCGCCACGTTGTCAAACGGGCGCACCAGCTGCTTTTCGTGAAACACGTCGAACCAGCCCTTGGGCAAATTCAGCCGGGCCTCGATCCGCCTGGCCAGATTGTCGCCAAGATTGCGGGAGGATTTTTCCCCGATGATTTGGCTCAGCGTCGGCGCGGAAGACTCAACCAGCGTGGCGAATTCATTCTGGTTGACGCCTTGCCGGGCGTAGCGGGCCATCAATTCGCGCAGATTGTTGCGCCTGATTTCTTTAGTTTCCATCGTGCCATGATCGCACTCTTTAGCAAAAAGGTAAATAACGGTTTTGCTAAAAAACGCTTGCGCATAATTTAGCAATTAGCTAAAACAAAAAGGGTGAGCCAAAGGTTCACCTGTGCGGGGTGGCCTGTCATGATGAGGGGCCGCTCAGTGAAATCAAGCGAGAGAGGGACTTTACGATGTACAAGATTGATTACAATAGCTACCGAGCGGTCGCCAGCTTCGGCCACCGCGTGCGTTTTCTGGTGCTGCACTACACGGCGCAAAACTTCGCCGACTCGGTGAAGTCGTTGACCGGAAAATCGGTCAGCGCACACTATCTGGTGCCGGATCCGACCGAAGCCACCTATCAGGCCGCTGGCTTCAGCGGCGTGCGCATTTTCAATCTGGTGGATGAGAACGAGCGCGCCTGGCATGCCGGCGCCAGCCAGTGGGGCACCCGCAGCAATATCAACGACACCTCGATCGGCATCGAGATCGTCAACCTGGCGAGCGGCGACGGTGGAAACATCACCTTCCCGCCGTTCAACCCGCAGCAGATCGAGGCGGTTACCCAGCTGGCGCAGAACATCCTGCAGCGTTATCCGGACATCTCGCCGGTGAACGTGGTGGCGCACTCCGACATCGCGCCGGGCCGCAAGAGCGATCCGGGCCCGCAGTTCCCGTGGCAGCAGCTGTATCAGGCCGGCGTCGGCGCCTGGTATGACGAGGCGACCAAGCAGCAGCGCCAGCAGGAATACTGCCGCCAGGGGCTGCCGGCGCAGGCCGAGCTGCTGAAACTGTTCGCCCAATACGGCTACGATACCTCGGCGGCGAACACCGCAGAAGGCTATCGTCAGCTGGTGCGCGCGTTCCAGCTGCACTTCCGCCAGCAGAAGTATGACGGCGTGATGGATGTCGAAACCGCCGCCGCTCTGCGCGCGTTGGTCGACAAGTACGCCGCCTGAGCCTGACCGCGAATGGGGGACGCCTCATTCGCCTTTTCCTTGCCGGGTTTCCTCCGCTAAAATAGCGGCCTGGCTGGTCTTTATCGGAGGCATCGTGCGCCTCGATCGAAAAATCTCTTCCCTTGAATTACTGACCTATCGGCACTATCGCATCGTTCACGGCGTGCGCATCGGGCTGGCGTTTATCCTGACCTTTCTGCTGATCCGCTTGCTGGCGGTGCCCGAAGGCACCTGGCCGCTGATCACCCTGGTGGTGGTGATGGGGCCGATCTCATTTTGGGGTAACGTGCTGCAGCGGGCGCTGCAACGCATTGCCGGCACCGTGTTCGGCGCCGCTTCCGGCCTGATTGCCCTGTATCTGGAACTCTATTCGCTGCCGCTGATGCTGGCCTGGTGCGGCGTGGTGATGTTCGTCTGCGGTTACCTGACGCTCGGCAAGCGGCCGTATATGGCGCTGCTGGTGGGGATCACGCTGGCGGTGGTGTGCGGCGCGGGCGCCGGCGACATGCACACCGCGCTGTGGCGCAGCGGCGACGTGATCTTCGGCTCGCTGCTGGCGCTGCTGTTCACCAGCATCTACCCACAGCGCGCCTATATTCTGTGGCGCATGCAAATGGCGGACTGCCTGCAAACCGCCGCCCGCCTCTATGGCGCCTATTTTTCGCCGAACGTTATCGAGCGGCCGCGGTTGGAGCCGCAGCTCAAGGATCTGTTGAATCAGGTGGTGAAGCTGCGCAGCCTGATCGTGCCCGCCAGTAAGGAAACCCGCATCCCCAAAGCGGTGTTCGAAGCGGTGCAAACCCTCAGCCGCAATCTGGTATGCACGCTGGAGCTGATGGCCGACGCCTACTGGGCCTCGCGTGAAACGCACTTCATCATGTTGAACGCCCGCACGCTGCGCAGCACCCAGCTGCTGACGCTGAGCTCGCTGGAATCGCTGGCGGTGCTGATGCGCGAAGGGCCGCAGGAACAGCGGCAGGCGGCGGCGGGGCAGTTGGCGGAGATCGCCGGCGAGCTGAAAACGCTGATGCAGGAGGTCAGCCTCGGCCAGCACGGCGAAGCGCCGATTTACGGCTATGTCTGGCTCAGCATGGAGCTGGCGCAGCAACTGGAAGAGTTGGGGGATCTGCTCCTGGTCTGCACCGCCGCCGGGCGCGAATAAGGGGTCAGATCATGAAGGCGGCGCTTTGGGTTTTGGCCGCCGGGGCAAAGTGGGTAAGATAAGGCAATCACTGTTGTGCCGGACCGCCACAAACCTGTATCTTGGTGCCATGTGGCCGTAAGCAAATGAATCTGTGTATTACTAAAGCAAGGGTATAAAGATGGATAATGCAAATAAGCCGAGTTTCCAGGACGTGCTGGAGTTTGTGCGTATGTTCCGCCGCAAAAACAAACTGCAACGCGAGATCGTCGACAACGAAAAGAAAATTCGTGATAACCAGAAGCGCGTGCTGCTGCTCGACAACCTGAGTGAGTACATCAAGCCCGGCATGAGCATCGAAGACATTCAGGGCATCATTGCCAACATGCGCAGCGACTACGAAGATCGCGTTGATGACTACATCATCAAAAATGCCGATCTGTCCAAAGAACGCCGCGAGCTGTCCAAAAAGCTGAAAGCGATGGGCGAAGTGAAGTAACCCGCTTTAGCGGGCCGTGCGTCCTGCCTGGCCCGCATCCTTATCCCGCCTGATTTTCCGTTCTTGCCGACGCTGCCGTTTCCGTTGGGGCGTTCCCCGGCGGCCGAAGGCGCCTCCCCATCCCGCAGGATCTGCAGGTGACCGCCGGGGAACGCTTGTTACTGCTCCGCACCGTACATGTCGAAGTCGAAATACTTGTCGTTGATTTTCTTGTAAGTGCCGTTGGCGCGGATCGCCTGCAGCGCGGTGTTGAAGGCGTTCAGCAGCGCGGTATCCTCTTTGCGCACTCCGATGCCGTCGCCGACGCCGAAGTATTTGCTGTCGTTCAGCTCGGCGCCGATAAAGGCGAAATCTTTGCCGCCGGGCGTTTTGAAGAACTCGCTGGCGCTGACGCTGGCCAACAGCGACGCATCCAGCCGGCCGTTGGCCAGATCTTCGTTCACCTCCTGCTGGCTTTGGTAGGCGACCACGTTAACGCCGGCCGGGCGCCACAGCGCGTTGGCATAGGCCTCCTGGCTGGAGCCTTGCTGCACGCCGACCGATTTGCCCTTCAGCGAGGCGGCGGTAGGCTGCAGGTTGCTGCCCTTATGCGCCACCAACCGCGCCGGGGCGTTGGAGACTTTGCTGGAGAAGGCGATCTGCTGCTGGCGCTGCGGTGTGATGGTCATCGACGAGGCGATGGCATCGAATTTCTTCGCCTGCAGGCCGGGGATCATGCCGTCCCAGCTGCTTTCCACCCACACGCATTTGGCCTGCATCTGGTCGCACAGCGCCTGGGCGATATCGACGCCGAAGCCGGTCAGCTTGCCCTGCGGGTTTTTATATTCCAGCGGCGGAAAGGTGGGATCGATGCCCAGCTTGATCACCTTGCCGCTGAATTCGCCGCTCAGCGCGGGAAAGCTCGCGGCCAGCGGCAGCAACAACAACAGCCCTTTGATGATTTTCATGTCATTTCCTCAGCGTTGGCGATTAAACAGTGGGGCGAGCCAAAAAGCGCTCGACCAATTTGACCCAGTAGGTGGCGCCTACCGACAGGTTGTCGTCATTGAAGTCATAGCCGGGGTTGTGCAGGGAATTGCCCGGCGTGGCGGGGCCGTTGCCGATCGAGATGTAGCTGCCTGGGCACTTCTCCAGCATAAAGGCGAAATCTTCGCTGGCGGTAAACGGCCGCAGCGTGGGGATAACCTGGCTCTCTCCGGCCCAGTCCAGCGCCACCGCGCGCGCCAGCTCGGTTTCTGCCGGGTGGTTCACCAACACCGGGTAGCCGTGCTGGTAGTCGATCTCCGCGCGGGCGCCGAAGCTGGCGGCCTGCGCCGTGACCAGCTCGGTGATGCGCTGTTCCAGCCGCGCGCGCACCACCGCCGTCAGCGCGCGCACGCTGAGCGTCAGGGTGGCGGTCGCCGGGATTACGTTGGCGGCCTGGCCGGCCTGCATCGCTCCCACGGTGACGATCGCCGTTTCCTGCGGATCGATATTGCGCGCCACGATGGTTTGCAGGCTCATGACGATGGCCGCGCAGGCCACCACCGGATCGACGGTGCTCTGCGGCACCGCGCCGTGGCCGCCGTGGCCGTGCAGGGTGATGTGCACCGTATCGGCCGAGCACATCAAGGGGCCGCTGGCGAAGCCCAGGTGGCCGGTGGGGAAGCCGGGCACGTTGTGCATGGCGAACACCGCGTCGCAGGGGAAGCGCTCAAACAGGCCGTCTTCAATCATCACTCTGGCACCGCCGCCGCCTTCTTCCGCCGGCTGAAAGATCAGGTGCAGCGTGCCGCTGAAGTTGGGCTGCCGCGCCAGACAGCGCGCCGCCGCCAGCAGCATGGCGGTATGCCCGTCGTGGCCGCAGGCGTGCATCACCCCGGCATGGGTGCTGGCATGCGGCAAGCCGGTCGTTTCGGCGATCGGCAGGGCGTCCATGTCGGCGCGGATGCCGAGCGATTTTCCCGGCCCGCGCTGCAATGTGGCGACAACGCCGGTTTGTCCTACGCCGCGCGTGACGCGGTAACCCCACTCCTCCAGACGCTGCGCCACCAGATCTGACGTCGCGAACTCCTTAAATCCCAGCTCCGGGTGGGCGTGAATGTGGCGGCGAAGCGCGACCATCTCATCATGAACGGCGGCGATCTCAGGCAGTACGAGTGAAGGGCTCATCACGGTCTCCGGCAAAGGGTCCCGGCCAACGGGCGGGGAATGGGGCAGAGGGGTAGGCATCGAGACTAGCAAACTCCGTTTTTGCCGGGTAGCCGCCGTTCGGTTATGCTGACAACCTATGATTGTCAGGAGGTGAACATGAAACTGCACCAACTGCAGGCGCTGGTGGCCAGCGCCGACAGCGGCAGCATTCGCGCGGCGGCGCGGCATCTGGGGCTGTCGCAGGCGGCGGTGACCCGCGCGCTGCGCGAACTGGAGCAGGAACAGGCGCTGCCGCTGCTGATCCGCACCCCGACCGGGCTGGGCTTTACCCCCTACGGCAAAACCTTGCTGGCGCACGCCCGGCTGGTGCTGAACCAGCTGGAGCAGGCGCAGGGCGAAATGGCGGCGCTGCGCGGGCGCACGGCGGATCTGGTCAAGGCGGCGTTCACCCCCTGGCTGATGCTGACGGTGCTGCCGTCGGCGGTGATGGCGTTTCGCAGCAAGATGCCGGCGGTGCGGCTGGAGCTGTCGGAAAGCCTGATGGCCAACGCCCAGTCGCAGCTGCGCGAGGGCACGATGGATTTTGCCATCACGCCGCTGCCGGCGTCGTCGGCGCCACAGGAGTTCCACTGCGAGCCGCTGCTGGAGTATGAAACGGCGTACATGGTGCGGCGCGGCCACCCGCTGGCGCACAGTACCTCGCTGCATCAGCTGCTGGAACAGGATTGGGTGATGAGCTATACCCCGGAAAGTTTCGATGCGCTGTTCGACGAGGTGTTTCTCCGCCACGGCGTGCGCCTGCCGCGCCAGCGCATTATCCAGGCGCATTCGTTCGGCATGCTGCAGGCGCTGGTGGAGTCCGCCGAGATGTGCACCTGGTGCCCGCGGCCGATCGTCGCGCTGCCGCAGTTCGCCTCCCGTGTGCAGCCGCTGGCGCTGCGGGAGAGCTGCCGGCCGGCGCAGCTGAATATCGTCACCCGGCGCAACAGCATTCTGAGCGCCGCCGCCCATGCGTTTATCGACACGCTGGTGCGCACCCTGCGCCAGCAGGCGCGATCGTCGCGGCCGGAAGATCGTCAGATCTACGATCGCGTGCGCCTGCTGATGTAGCGGATCTCCCCGGATCGCCGATCCCGCAAATGGGATCGCGATCCGCATTTGTAGCATTTTTAGCCGCAATGTTAACGATATGTGATTTCGCTCAAATAATTATTTTTGCAGCTTTGGTTATATGTCGCTCTATGTTCACGTTGTCATTTTGAGTTTTCCTGGGTATTTGATGATTAATCAATTGAAATTTATCACTTTATAACGTTTTTTGTTTTTTGTTGGATAAAAATGACAACGTCAACATTAATAAAATTCAAGCGTTTAACAAGTGTATTGGAGGAAGAGATGAGCCAGTTGCCGGAAAAAATGCGCGCGGTCGTTTGCCACGGCCCGCAGGACTATCGTTTCGAACAGGTGCCCACGCCGTTGCCGAAGGCGCGCGAGCTGGTGATCAAGGTGGAAGGCTGCGGCATCTGCGCCGGCGACTGCAAGTGCAAGAACGGCGCGCAGATGTTTTGGGGGGAAAACCCGTGGGTCAAACCGCCGGTGGTGCCGGGGCACGAGTTCTACGGCCGCATCGCCGCGCTGGGCGAGGGCGCGGAAGGCAAATACCAGCTCGGCGAGCGGGTGATCGCCGAGCAGATCGTGCCGTGCTGGGAGTGCCGCTACTGCAAATCCGGCAGTTACTGGATGTGTGAGACGCATAACATTTACGGTTTCCAAAAAGACGTGGCGGAGGGCGGCATGGCGGAGTACATGCGCTTTTCCGAGAACGCCATCGTGCACAAGATCCCGGAAAGCCTGAGCCATGAAGACGCGGTATTGATTGAGCCGATGGCCTGCGCCATTCACACCGTGGCGCGCGGCGACATCCAGTTGGACGACGTGGTGGTGCTGGCCGGCGCCGGGCCGCTCGGGCTGTGCATGGTTCAGGTGGCGCGCCTGAAGACGCCGAAGAAACTGATCGTGATCGACGCCATCGACGAGCGGCTGGCGCTGGCGAAAGAATTTGGCGCCGACGTGGTGATCAACCCGCTGAAGGAAGACGCCGACCAGATCGTCAAATCGCTGACCGGCGGCTACGGCTGCGACGTCTACATCGAGGCCACCGGCGCGCCGATCGGCGTCACCCAGGGGCTGCAGATGATCCGCAAGCTGGGCCGCTTCGTGGAGTTCAGCGTGTTCGGCAAGGAAACCACCGTCGATTGGTCGATCATCGGCGATCGCAAAGAGCTGGACATTCGCGGCGCGCACCTGGCGCCCTACAGCTACGAAATCGCCATCGATCTGTTCGAGCGCGGGCTGGTGACCTCCAATGGCGTGGTTACCCACAGCTATTCATTGAACGACTGGGACGAAGCCTTCGCCCTGGCGGACTCGACCGACTCCATCAAGGTGATCCTGGTTCCCTGACCCTCCCGCTGTACCGTTGTTGCAGTCACGATCGCTGGCCCGCTCGCAACGGGGGGCCGGCCGGTCGGCCAAACGTAAAGACATGCTGTTGCTCTGATAACCACAACAAGAAGCTTCCCTACAGGAGAATTGGCTATGTTTTCATTATTCAAAAAGACCCTGCCTTTTATCGTCGCCGGTGGAATGTTGGCGGCCAGCCATGGGGCGCTGGCCAAGCAAATCACTATCGGTATGTCGTTCCAGGAAATGAACAACGACTACTTCGTCACCATGAAGCAGGCGCTGGATCAGGCGGCGGCGGATATCGGCGCCAAGGTGTACGTGGCCGATGCGCGCCATGACGTTGCCAAACAAATCGGCGACGTGGAAGACATGCTGCAGAAGAAGGTGGACATCCTGCTGATCAATCCGACCGATTCGGTGGGGGTGCAGTCGGCGGTGATCTCCGCCCATAAGGCCGGCGCGGTGGTGGTAGCGATCGACGCGCAGGCGGAAGGGCCGCTGGACTCGTTCGTCGGCTCGGAAAACTACGACGCCGGCTTCCAGGCGGGCGAGTACCTGGCGACAGCGCTGGGCGGCAAAGGCAAGGTGGCGATCCTTGACGGCATCCCGGTGGTGCCGATCCTGGAGCGCGTGCGCGGCTTTGAAGCGGCGATGAAGAAATACCCCGACATCAAGATCGTCACCAAGCAAAACGGCAAGCAGGAGCGCGACACCGCGCTGACCGTGACCGAAAACATGCTGCAGTCGGCGCCGGATCTGGCGGGCATCTTCAGCGTCAACGACGTCGGCGCGCTCGGCGCCCTGGCGGCGATCGAAAGCAACGGCGCCAAGGTCAAGCTGGTGAGCGTCGACGGCCAGCCGGAAGCCATCAAAGAGATCCTCAAGCCGAACTCGCCGTTTATCGCCACCTCGGCGCAGTTCCCGCGCGACCAACTGCGCATCGCGCTCGGCATTGCGCTGGCCCGCTACTGGGGCGCCACGGTGCCGAAAACCGTGCCGGTCAAAGTGAAGCTGATCGACCGCAGCAATGCGGCCGGCTTTAGCTGGTAACAGCGGCCAGGTTCGCCCCGCTGCGGCGGGGCGTTCGGCGCGGAGGGCAATGCGGTGACACCTTTACTGGAACTGAAGCGAATAAAGAAGAGCTTTCCCGGCGTGAAGGCGCTGGACGGCATCGATCTGGCCATTCAACGCGGCGAAGTGCACGCCCTGCTGGGCGAAAACGGCGCCGGCAAATCGACGCTGGTGAAAATCATGTGCGGCATCTATCAGCCGGACGAGGGCGATATTTTTATCGACGGCGAGCAGCGCCGCTTTAACAACTATCGCCAGGCGATCGAGGCCGGCGTCGGCATTATTTTTCAGGAATTCTCGTTGATTCCCTACATGAGCGCCATCGACAACATCTTCCTCAACCGGGAGATCAGGAACCGCTGGGGCCTGCTGGATCGGCGGGCGATGCGGCGCAAGGCCGAGGCGATCTTCAAGCGGCTGACGGTGGCTATCGATCTCGATTGCCCGGTGGAGCAGCTGAGCGTGGCGCAGCAGCAGTTCGTTGAGATCGCCAAGGCGCTGTCGCTGGAGGCGCGGGTGCTGGTGCTGGACGAACCGACCGCCACGCTGACGCCGGGCGAGGCCGAGCATCTGTTCAGCGTGATGAACGATCTGCGGCTGCTGGGCGTCGGCATGGTGTTTATCTCGCACCACCTGGACGAGATCTTCACCATCTGCGATCGCATCACAGTGCTGCGCGACGGCGCCTACATCGAAACGCTGGCCACCGGCGACACCAACGTGGAAGAGCTGGTGCGGCTGATGGTCGGGCGCAAAATCGAGAACGCCTTCCCGGTGAAACAGCACCCGGTCGATACCGCCACGGTGCTGCTGGAAGCGGAGATCCAGCGCGAGAAGCACGGCGCGACCGACCGCTTCCACCTGCACAAGGGCGAGATCCTCGGCTTCGCCGGGCTGGTGGGCTCCGGGCGCACCGAGACCGTCTCGGCGCTGATCGGCGCCAGCCGCTGCCACCGCAAACGCGTCAGCCTCGGCGGCCAACCGGCGGCGCTGCGCTCCCCGGCGCAGGCGCTGGCGCAGGGTATCGGCCTGCTGCCGGAGAGCCGCAAAACCGAGGGCCTGGTGCTGCCGTTTTCGGTGGCGCAGAACATCACCCTCAACCGGCACCACCGGCGCGGCAAGATCTTCGTCAGCGCCCGTAAGGATCGCGACGTGGTGCAGCGGCTGATCCGCGCCGTGGGCGTGAAAACCCCGGACGCCGAGACCGCCGTCAGCACCCTGAGCGGCGGCAACCAGCAGAAGGTGGTGATCGCCCGCTGGCTCAACAACGATTGCAACATCCTGATCTTCGACGAGCCGACGCGCGGCATCGACGTGGGCGCCAAGGCCGAGATCTACCAACTGATGCAGCAACTGACCCAGCAGGGCATCTCTATCATCATGATTTCCTCCGAACTGCCGGAGATCATCGGCGTGTGCGACCGCGTGCTGGTGTTTCGCGGCGGCCACATCGTCGCCGAGCTGACCGGCGACGACATCGAATCCAACCACATCATGCTTCACGCGACCGGGAGTGCCTTATGATCGGAATTGAACAACCCGCCGTGGCGCGCCGCGCCGCCGGCCCCAGCCTCGGCAAGCGCTGGGAAAAACTGCTGCATCACCCGGCGGTCTTGCCGTTTATCGGCTTCGCTGTCTTGTTCGTATTGATGAGCCTGCTGAACGACAGCTTCCTCAGCGTCAACAACCTGACCAACGTGGCGCGCCAGGTGTCGATCAACGCCATCATCGCGGTGGGCATGACCTGCGCCATCCTGACCGGCGGCATCGATCTTTCGGTGGGGCCGGTAATGGCGCTGGCCGGCTCGGTCGCCGCCGGGCTGATGCTGGCGGCGGTGCCCATTCCGCTGGCGATGGTGGCGGCGCTGGCGGTCGGTGCGCTGTTCGGCCTGGCCAACGGCGCCTGCATCGCCTACCTGCGCATGCCGCCGATCATCGTCACCCTGGCGTCGATGGGTATCGCCCGCGGCCTGGCGCTGCTCTATACCGGCGGTTACCCGATCTCCGGCCTGCCCGACGTCTTCTCCTTCTTCGGCCGCGGCACGGTGCTGGGCATCCAGGTGCCGATCCTGATCATGCTCGGCGTGTATGTGCTGGCCTGGCTGATGCTCAACCAGCTGCCGTTCGGCCGCTACGTCTACGCGATGGGCGGCAACGAAGAGGCGGCGCGGCTGAGCGGCATCCGCGTGCCGCGCTACAAGATGCTGGTGTACGTGATCAGCGGCCTGACCGCCGCGCTGGCCGGGCTGGTGCTGACCTCGCGCCTGATGAGCGGGCAGCCCAACGCCGGCGAAGGCTTCGAACTGGACGCCATCGCCGCGGTGGTGCTGGGCGGGGCGGCGATCTCCGGCGGGCGCGGCGCCATCGTCGGCACGCTGGTGGGGGCGATGATGCTCGGGGTGCTCAACAACGGCCTCAATCTGATGAACGTGTCGCCGTATATCCAGAACGTGGTGAAGGGCGGCATCATCCTGGCCGCCATCTACCTCAGCTCCGTGCGGCGCAAATAGGAGGCGCGATGGCAGTCTTTCTTGGCATAGACGTCGGCGGCACGGTGATCAAAGCCGGGCTGTACCGGGCAAGCGGCGAAGAGCTGGCAGTCGCCGAGCGCGACGGCGCGGCGATTGCCGCCCAGCCGGGCTTCAGCGAACGCAATATGGACGCGCTGTGGGATGACGTGTGCGCGGCGATCCGCCAGACGCTGCACGCGGCGGGGCTGGATGCCGGGCAGGTGCGCGGCGTCAGCTTCTCGGCGCACGGCAAAGGGCTGTACGCCATCGACCGCCACGGCAAACCGGTCGGCAACGGCATCCTCTCTTCGGACAACCGCGCGGCGGCCACGGCGGCTGAGCTGCGCCGCGCCGGCGTGGGCGCGCAGACCTACCCGCGCAGCCTGCAGCCGCTGTGGCCCAGCCACCCGGCGCTGCTGCTGCGCTGGCTGAAGCAGCGGCAACCGGCGCAGTACGCCGCCGTCGATCGCATCCTGATGGCGCACGACTACCTGCGCTTTCGCCTCACCGGAGAGGCGGCGGCCGAGGTGACCAATATCTCCGGCAGCAACCTGTTTAACCAGCACAGCGGCGCTTACGATCCGGCGTTGATGGCGGCCTTCGGCATCGAAGAGGCACAGGAGAAGACTGCGCCGGTGATCGGCTCGGCGCAGCTGGCCGGGCGGGTGACGGCCGCGGCGGCGGCGCAGTGCGGCCTGCGGGCAGGCACCGCGGTGTACGGCGGCCTGTTCGACGTGGTGGGCGCGGCGCTCAGCTCTGGCGTGGCGGACGACCGCACGCTCAGCGCGGTGGCGGGCACCTGGTCGATCGCCACCTGCGTGACCGAGCGCATCATTCCTGCCGACTATCCCTACGCCTGGGGGCGCTACTGCATCGACGGCCGCTATTTCGTGCACGAAGGCAGCCCGACCTCGGCCGGCAACCTGGCCTGGTTCCTGCGCCAGTTCTGCGCCGACGACCGGCAGCGCTACGCCCAGTTCAACGCCTGGGTGGCCGAGCGCCGCGAGCAGCCCAGCGGGCTGCTGTTCCTGCCTTATCTGTACGGTTCCAACCTCGGCGGCAACACGCCGGGCGGGCTGATCGGCCTGAGCGCCCACCACGAGATGGCGGACGTGGTGCAGGCGATCTACCAAGGCATCGTGTTCTCGCACCTGATCCATCAGGAGCGCATGGTGCAGCTGAATCCGCGCATCGAGCGGGTACGCATGACCGGCGGGCCGACGCAGTCCGAGGTGTGGATGCAGATGTACGCCGACGCCGGCAACCTGCCGCTCGAGGTGGTGGAAACCCGCCAGAGCGGCTGCCGCGCCGCCGCCCTGTGCGCCGCCGTCGGCGCCGGGGAGTACGCTGGGTTCGCCGAAGCGATCGCCGCCGCGCCGCCCAAACTGCGCTGTTATTATCCCGCGACCGCCGCCCATCGGCGCCTGCGCGCCCAGCAGGCGCGCTATCTGGCGGTCGCTCAGGCTTTGAGTGAGGTGACTGATGCAAACGACTAACGCCGCCTGTCTGGGGCTGTATGAAAAAGCGCTGCCCGCCGATCTGAGCTGGCCGCAGCGGCTGGCCACCGCCGCCGAGCTGGGCTTTGAATTTGTGGAGATGTCGATCGACGAACAGCCGGCGCGCCAGCAGCGTCTGGACTGGGATCGCCGCCAGCGGCTGGCGTTTATCCAGGCGCGGCTCGACAGCGGGGTGACGGTGCCGAGCCTGTGCCTGTCGGCGCACCGGCGCGATCCGTTCGGCAGCCATGATGCCGCCACCCGCGAGCGGGCGCGGGTGCTGATGAGCAAGGCGCTGGAACTGGCGACGGATCTCGGCATCCGCAACATCCAGCTGGCGGGCTACGACGTCTATTACGAACCGGCCGATCGCCACAGCCGCGAGCGCTTTATCGAGGGTATGCAGTGGGCGGCGGCGCAGGCCGCCAAGGCGCAGGTGATGCTGTCGGTGGAGGTGATGGACACGCCGTTCATCAACAGCATCAGCAAATGGCGCGACATCGCCCGCCACGTCAACAGCCCGTGGTTCACGGTGTATCCCGATCTCGGCAACCTTAGCGCCTGGGGCAACGACGTCGCCGCCGAGCTGGCGCTGGGCATCGGCAGCATCACCGCCGTGCACCTCAAAGACACCGTCGCGGTGGGGCCGGGCAGCGCCGGGCAGTTCCGCGACGTGCCGTTCGGCGAAGGCTGCGTGGATTTCGCCCACGCCTTTTCCGTGCTCAGCGCGCTTGGCTATCGCGGCCCCTACCTGCTGGAGATGTGGGCGCGCGAAGACGGGCAGGATAAGCAACGCATCGCCCAGGCCAAGACCTGGATCGAACAACAAATGAATGAGGGAGGCATCGCATGCTGAACGAACTCAAGCGGCAGGTGTTGGCCGCCAACCTTAGCCTGCCGGCATACGGGCTGGTGACCTTTACCTGGGGCAACGTCTCGGCGATCGATCGCCAGAGCGGGCTGGTGGTGATCAAACCTTCGGGCATCGCCTACGAGGCGATGACGCTGGAGGATTTGGTGGTGGTGGATCTGGAGGGCAAGGTGCGCGAAGGGCACCGCAAGCCCTCATCCGACACCGCCACCCACCTGGCGCTGTACCGCGCCTTCGCCGATATCGGCGGCGTGGTGCACACCCACAGCCGCAACGCCACCATCTGGGCGCAGGCCGGGCAGCCGATCCCGGCGCTGGGCACCACCCACGCCGACTACTTTTACGGCGACATTCCCTGCACCCGGCCGATGAGCGAGGCGGAGATCGCCGGGGATTACGAGGGGGAAACCGGCAAGGTGATTATCGAGACCTTCAATCAGGCGGGGCGCGATCCGCAGCAGGTGCCGGGAGTGCTGGTCTATTCCCACGGCCCGTTTGCCTGGGGCAAGGACGCGGCGGATGCGGTGCACAACGCGGTGGTGCTGGAAGAGGTGGCGATCATGGCGATGGCGACGCGCCAGCTGGCGCCGGCCATCGCCCCGATGCAGCCGGAGCTGCTGGACAAACATTTCCTGCGCAAGCACGGCAAACACGCCTACTACGGGCAATAGCGACCGTCAGCGATTCAACAGCGAGCCGGTGAAGAATTCTCTGCGCACCGGCAGCTCGCCGCGCGGGCTGTTAATGGCGCTGAACAGCAGCTCCGCGGCGATCTCCCCCAGTTTCTGCGTATCGTGATACACCCCCGGAATATGCAGGCCGTAAGCGCCGGCGCGCGGCGGTTCGTCGATCGAGAAGAACTTCACCTGCTCATAAAGCCCCATCTCGTGGCAGATGGCGATGGCGCCCAGCGTGATGATACCGTTCAGGCCGATGATGTAATCCGGGCGGTTCTCCGGCTGCGCCAGATAGGCGCGCACCTCGCTCTCTTGCGAGGTGAAATCATAGTCGCCGTTGATGATGTGAATCTCACGGCCGCTGCCCTGCAAGGCCGCGACGATGCCGGCGGTGCGCGTTAGCGTAATTTCCGAATCCGCCGGGCCGCCGATAATCAGCAGCTTCTTCTCCGGCTGTTCCGCCAGATAGCGCCCGGCCAGCACGCCGATCTCGCGGTTGTCGAGGAACACGCCGCTCAGCTGCTGATCGTAGAGATCGCGGTCGATCAGGATCAGCGGCACGCCGTACACCTCGGCCAGCTCGAGATAGGCGGGGCGGTAGCGCTTGTCGTCGCGCACCGCCGACAGCAGGATGCCGCGCGCCTTGTAGCCGAATAGCGCCTGAATGGCGCGCATTTCCGCCTCTTCGCTGCCGTCGGTGTCGAACAGCATGATCTGGTAGCCCTGCTGACGCGCAATGCGCGACACGGTCTTGATCAGGCCGGAATAGAACGGGTTGTACATGCTGCTGGTGACGATGCCGATAATCTGGCTGCTGCTGCTTTTCAGCCCCTGCGCGAACGCGTTGGGCACATAGTTCAGCTCTTTGGCGATGGCGTGAATGCGCTCGCGGGTTTCCGGCTTGACCAGCTCGGGCTTATTGAAGGCGCGGGAAACGGTGATATTGGTCACCCTGGCGCGGCGGGCGATATCCACGATAGTGGCATTGGGATTGGCTTTCGACACCGTCTTTCCTTGCGTTATGCCTCAACAGATCCCTTATTGTAGGGAAAGGGCGAGGGCGGTGCTAGGGGGGAGTTGGGGGAATGGTTGGGTGCTTTGAAGTGGGAAAGGGAAAATAACGAAATGAAAACGAAGATAATAATTTCATTTATTTATTAATCACGAATTAAATCATTTTATGTGTCTATATTTTGTTGGCGGGGAGTTTGGTAAGGTGTGTTTAATGGTCGAATTTAGGTAGCAATGACTGCTTTGTGCCAAAGCGGACATTTGCAAGGATTCCAGTAGAGATATCTTCTGCCATTTTAGAAGCATAAGTGTTCAATAAATGCCGAGCTAAATATTGCTTTTTCGTCTCTTGGTTGTTCAAGTATTTCTCGATTGCTGAGGAGCCAAAATCGTAAAATTTATAGGATGTTATGCTTAAAATTTATTGCTAGTCTTAAAAGACTTATAACAAAACAATCAAACTCGTGTTAGTGAGCTGCTGAAGGAGTCATTTATGTATTCAAACCAAGAACCATTTTCCAAGGATCCATTTGGTTATAGCGCTTTAGCGTGGCACAAATGGGGAACATTAGCGACTAAAAACGGTTTTGCTATAGATATTACGAAACCACCAACAGCTGCCGATCTTAAAAACCCAATTCTTTGGTTAACTCATGCTCATGCGTTATCTGAAGCGGCTATTAGCTTGGTACGTCAGCCGTCAAACTTTGAAACCATGCCTGAGGATGTTAGAACCATATGCCACAGTCAATATCATGCCGTAGCTTTAATGCTGGTTGGTTATAGCCTAGAAGTTTGCTTGAAAGCTATGATTTTAATCAAGCTGGGAGTAGATGAATTTACCAGGAAAGAGAAAGAACATTTTCACCACCGGCTCGATGAATTAGCTAATTTTATCCCGAATTTGAGTGCTAAAGAGATAGCAATATTAAAGGGGCTAACTCATTTTATAGTATGGGCAGGGCGCTATCCTGATCCAGGCACTCGGCGAGTAAATGATACAATAAATGTATTCGAGCTCTCTGAAAAATATGAAATAAATGCTAAGGATCTTTTTGAACTATCGGCAAGAGTAATGACACATGTCCAAACAGTTTCTGGCTAGTTAGTCATATGTAGTGGTTTAATGGATTTGGCAACCTGATAAGAGGTGATATCCTTACCTCATAACAACAAAGGTAACACAATGCGAAGAGGTTTCAGCCCCAAGTTTAAACGCGAATCAGCCCAGTTAGTACTTGACCAAAATTGCACTGTCATGGACGCAACTAATGTCATGAATGTCGACCTGTCGACAATGACGCGAATTAGTACCAGTATTGGATTACATGAGCTTCAGCGAATCCTCTCATGTAATCACGGACCATATCGTGGGATATTACATACTCTCAGAGCACACGAATATAACGGTGGATTACCACCAAATTAATCAAAAAAATGCTAAAACGCTGGCCAGCTTTGGTTGACCACTACAGGTTGCGATTCGCCCTGTCCGAAGGAGTTGGACGTATAGGGATGTTCTTTGTTGAAGGAGAATGTTGTAGTCGGACGCCAATGGAAACGTTACTTGGTGGAAAACGCATCTGGGCCGAGAAAAGTTAAGCCAGATGTAATCTGACAGCCTCAGTATAATAACCGGCAGCTGTCAGATCTGCGTTGATGATATTACGGCGTTTCCTTTGCTCCTTTCAAAAGTATGAGCTCGAGTATTTTCTTACACTGTACATTGTATTCTGAGCCATCTTGGCTGTCTTTTATTTGCCGATTCACTGCTGTTAACAGCGAAAGATTGTTTATATTTACCGGGTTAGGATCCGCACCCCGATTGAGCAGTAGGGTCATGTGTTCAAAGGCTGAGCTAAAAAAAGCATCCATTAATAAGGTTTGTTGCAAGGAGTCTCTGATGTTTATATCCGCGCCATAATCCAGCATCACCTTTAATGTTTCAGGGTTTTTGGCTTTGATTGTTTGGAATACAATGGGTTCATTGAATACCTTATCTTTTGCGTTTGGCGGTAAACCGCCGTCGAGCATGGCTTTGACCCAAATCCCCTTGTCGGCTTTCATGACGAATTCCGCCGGGCTGCTTCCTCCCTCTGGTCTGGGCTGCAACGGGTCTGCGCCAGCTTTAACCAGGTCGGTTATTATTTTCAGCCTTTCCGGTGTGTTTTTATCATAGATTGAGTTCAACACCGACCAAAACAGCAGGGTCATATCTGCCTTAACCTGTCGATTCAGTTCTTCCTTGCTTATAGAGGGCAGCTTTTCTTTCAGTTTCACTTCATCGCCATCATAAATCAGCTGTGCGATGTCCAGTTGCTGGCCTTCAAAAAAATCCTGTGGTTCATACTCCATGTTTTTGTTGCATCCTTGCATCATGAGAATAGTAAACAGTAACGCCATAGCCATTATTAGCTTGCTCATATTCTCTCCCTGACAGTGGCGATAGAGTAGAGTCAATTTTCTACAGGTAGTGGAGGCCAGTCACCACCCTTTTTAATTAATAACTCTTTTATCTTGTCAATTTTCTCTTTATCTTCGGCATCGCCTACACCTCTATCTATAAAGCGCTGAAGCTGATTGCCCATAGTCCAACCAAACTTCCCTTTTATTTTGCTATCCGCACCTCTCTCTAACAAAAGAATCGTATGATCAAACGAATGAGAATCCAATGAGCTTATTAACAAGGTGTTTCCCAATGAGTCTCTTGTATTTATGTCTGCGCCATAATCCAGCATCACCTTTAACGTTTCAGGGTTTTTGGCTTTGATTGTTTGGAATACAATGGGTTCATTGAATACCTTGTCTTTTGAGTTTGGCGGTAAACCGCCGTCGAGCATGGCTTTGACCCAAATCCCCTTGTCGGCTTTCATGACGAATTCCGCTGGGCTGCTCCCGCCCTCTGGTCTGGGTTGCAGCGGGTCTGCGCCACTTTTTACCAGGTCGGTTATTATTTTCAGCCTTTCCGGCGTGTTTTTATCATAGATTGAGTTCAACACCGACCAAAACAGCAGTGTCATGTCTGCTTTCACTGGTCGATTCAGTTCTTCCTTGCTTATTGAAGGAAGCTTCTCATTCAGTTTCACTTCATCGCCATCATAAATCAGCTGCGCGACTTCCAGTTGACGGCCTTCAAAAAAATCCTGTGGTTCATATTCCATGTTTTTTTTGCATCCTTGCATCATGAGAATAGTAAATAGTAACGCCATAGCCATTATCAACTTGCTCATATTCTCCCCCTGATGGTGGCGACATCCTCGTCTTTCTGATCTTCAATCAACTTTATTGTCTGGTCTATACCGTGTTTATCGAGCAAGGTTCCTGTCCCACCGGCAAGAGTGTGTGGTATGCCGGCGGCATCAGGTATCGCCAGTGATGACCACTCTTTCAAGGTGAAAGGCAATGCTGTGCCCCAGGGTTTTTGCAAAGCATCGGGCAGGGCATTTTTTATAAGCTCATAATCACTTTCGTTATTAACCTCCTGTAACGTGGTTAACAGTTCTCCTTCCACTCGATAGGCCTGTATGTTCTTGGCTGAACCAAGAGCCTCCCCTCCGTATTTTCTAATTGTTCCGCTGTTGAGCCCGGCTGCATTAAACGTCCATGCGGGTTTTCCACTGGTCATTGATGCTGCGGAGGCCATTCCGCCACCTAATGAATGACCAGTAATATCAATGCCGGGGGTTTTTGATATGCTTTCGCCAATATTGATGGCATTTTTATAATACTCGGAGTTTGCCCCCATCCCCTGCGCGCCATTATTTATCCAGTCATTCACATTTTTAATTCCTGACAAATCGCCCCTAAGGGACTTTTTGGCGGCGCTGCCGATTCCCTCCGGGAACTCTGGCGCTCTTGATCCTCTGAACACGACCGTTGGGTTCATCTCTTTACCAAAAACGGTGCTATCAGGTTGATATACCCTTGCCAAAAAATCCGGAGATTCATCTCTGTCGAAGAGCATATTTCTGTTTAGCCCAATTTTACTCAGGGCAGCATTATCGTTACTGATATCTTTCCAACCTTCGGGAACGCCGGGAGTCTCCTTTAGCGGATTCGTGGTCTTGTAGATATTCTCCGCCAGCTTTGCCTTCTCGACGGCGACATTGTTTGCCGCCAGGCGTTCCGAGGCGATTCGGGCATCCGGGTAGATACTCCGTTGCCCGCGGCCAATGAGGTATTTTCGCTCCTGCCAGCGTTGCGCTTTGGTCAAGGGGCCAGACACGACCGACTGTGAGGCTCTTCCACCTTGCGCCGGGATATCCGGGCCAAGGGCCGGTTTGGCCCGCGTGACTTGTGCGGGGAAGACGGACGGGCGCGCCCGGCGGCCGCCATAAGACTTCACGGCCTCTTCGTACCGCTTCACTATCTTGTCCACCGGGTAGTTGGGCTCTTGTCTTCCCTGCGGTATCAGGTAGCCGTCGATGTCGGCGTAAAATGGCCCCATCGTCGCCAACACGCCGGGCCGGGTTTCAACCGCTACGACAACGCCGCTCATCAGGTCGCTCTGCACTCTTGCGCGCAGGTTAGAGCTTATTCCGTTTTGCGTAACGCCGACTTCACGGCGGATCCGTTCGCCACCGCGAAAACCAGAAAAAAGCGACAGAATGTCATTGTCCGGCATGTATGAAAGGCTGTGACAGGCGCTGGAAGGGCTGACTATACGGGGGAATTCATCAGGTGAAATAATATCATCGGCGATATACAGCAGTTTCAAACGGGAAAACATAGTGTGTCTCTTCCTTTGCTTGCTGCGTCTTGGCCTGTTCAGGCGGGCGCTCGCACTCCTTGCACTCGATGGCCCCCTGAGGGGCATGTTATCGAACGGCAGTCAGCGATAGCTAACGGCGCATAGGACACCAAATAAGGGATAATAACGGCTCAGGCCAATTTGTAAAGCCGGCCAAAGGTTAACCGGAAAGTTCTTGTTTTCCAAAGGCTGCTGCGGGCTTTTAACCCCGCCGATCAAACCGATAAACCAGCACTAACGCCAGCGCCAGGATCAGCAGCGGCGGGGCGAGGGCGGTGAAGGGCGCGTTGAGGGCGAACAGCAACCCCAGGTTGAGGGCGATCTGATAAGCGATGTAGGTCAGCAGCCCGACGATCACGCCAAGCGCTAACCGGCTGCCCATGCCGGGCGCGCGCGGGGCGGTAAAGGTAAACGGGATGGCCAGCAAAATCATCGCCAGCACCAGCAGGGGCTGGCCGAGTTTTTTCCACAGCGCCAGGCGGTATTCGGTGCTGGGCTGCCCCGAGCCCTGCAGGTAATCGATATAGCGCTCCAGCTGTTGCAGCGAGAAGCTGCCGGCCGGCAGGGTCAGCTCTTTCAGGCTCGGCACCGCGAACAGCGAGCGCCACGGCAGGCTGCTATGCCGCTCAATCGTCTCTTTTCTGCCTTGCCAGCTTTTCTGCATCACGTTGTGCAGCAGCCAGTTGCCGTCGGCGGCGGTGCTGGCGCTGTCGGCGTAGATATAAGATTCCAGCGCGCGGTTGGCCTGATAACGGAAGATCTCAATGCCTTGGGGCTGGTCGTTCTCATCGACGGTTTTGACCGTCACAAACTCATTGCCGCGCCGTGCCCACAGCGGGTTCACGGTCACGTCGTTATCGTTCGACTGCGCCAGGGCGTTGTTCTTCATCTGCAGCGCGCGTTGCTGCAGCGGCGAGGCGGCCCACTCATCGAGGGCGCCGAGCGACAGGTTCATCAGCAGCCCGGCGGCGAGCATCACCAGCGCGATGCGGAATATCGACATCCCGGCGGAGCGGATCGCGGTCAGTTCCAGGGTTTTAGATAGCTGCCCCAGCCCGACGATGCCGCCGAGCAGCGCGATAAACGGCCCCAGATCGACCAGGCTGCGCGGCAGGGTCAGCACGGTCACCAGCAGCGCCTGCTGCCAGCGGTAGCCGCCCGGGGTCACGTCCTCCAGCTCGTTGATCAGCGTAAAGGTGGTGAACAGCGGAATGAGCAGCCCGGCCGCGGCGGCGAAGCCGATGAACACGTTGCGGATCAGGTAACGGCTAAAAATAGTCATCGGGAGGGTTTCCGCAGCAGGGATAAGTCGCGCGCCAGCAGCAGGGCGATGCCGGCAGCCATCGCCAGCGGCACCAGCCAAACGCCGGGGATCGTCGGCACAGAGCCGTTGGCGACCAGCGTGCGGCAAATGTTGCCGCCATAGAAAATCACGGTAAACAGCACCGTCAGGGGCAGCAGCGCGGCGTAGCGCCCCTGCCGCGGCTTGATGCGGCTAAAGGGGATCGCCAACAGCACCATCAGCACGGTGGTCAGCCCGCGGCTTTCGCGCCATTGCAGTTCGGCGGCGTCGCCCGGATCGGCGGAGCGTGCCAGCTCCGCCGGCGAGGCCGATTTGTGCCGGCTCTCGGCGCTGGGCACGAACGGCTTGAGCGCGATGTCGAAGTTGTCGTAATTCTGCCCGTTGTCGTCGGTGCCCTGGCGATCCAGCACATAGGCGGTGCCGGTTTTCAGCCGCACGGCGGGGCTGGCGGGGGAGGCGTCGAGCACCTCCACCGACTGCGCGCGGTACAGGTTGGTGTGATGGCCGCCGCGCACATAAATCAGGGCGTCCGTCAGGTGGTTGGCCGTTTTGTCGACGTGGTTGGCGAGGATCATGCGGCCGTTGCCGCTAACGTTGAATTTGTCGGCCTGCAGGTGGCTCACGTCCAGCACCGACTGCGACTCTTGCTGCAGCTGATAGATATTGGCGTACGCCCAGGGCCTGCCATACAGCGACAGCAGCGTGACCGCTATCGCCAGCGGCACGGCCAGTATCAGCACCGCCTTGTACAGCCGCAGCGGGCTGGCGCCGGCGGCCAGCATGGCGGTGATCTCCGCATCGCTGTACAGCTGGCTGAGCGCCACCGCCACCGAGACATACAGCGCGACGGGCAATATCATCTCCAGCGCGATCAGCGATTTATAGAACACCACGTCGGCCACCACCCGCAGCGCCAGCGTGCCGTTGGCGGCGTCGGTCAGGTAGCGCTGGGCGGAGTAGCTGGCGAACATGAAGATCAGAAACCCGGCGATCATCATCACCAGGCGGCGGATCTCAACCGTGATATAGCGTTCAATCAAAGACATGCGTCATCGGCTCCCGGCGGCGTGCGCTTCATGGCGTCTCCCGCGCGATCAGCGCGCGCAGCAGGGCGATCACCTGGTCAACTTCCTGCGGGGTGAGTGCGCCGTCCTTCGCCCACTGCACGCGCCCGGCCTGGTCCAGCACCACGATGGTGGAGCTCTCCTCCGGCAGCCGCCAGGCCATGCGCCCCAGCCCGTCGCTGTCGACGATGAACTGCGCCCAGGGGTAATTCCGCTTGTTTTTCTCGATCTTGCCGCGCACGAAAAAGCCGGAGCCTGGTATCGCATCGTCGGTGTTGACGATGGTGGTGGGCTGGAAGCGATCGCCCGGCAGGTTCGCGTCCTTGACGGCGTTGATCAGCAGCGAGTTCTTCTTCTTGGCGGAGGTGCGCCCGGCGATGTATTGGATCACCCGCACTTTGCCCGCCAGTTTTGCGCTGTTCCACGGCCGGTAGCTGAAATCGCCGTTGCGCAGCAGCAGTTCGCCGCGATCGGCGATGGCGATCGGCGCCACCGGCCGCCCATACACGAAGTTATGCGCGGATGCCGCCAGCGGCGACAGCAGCAGCGTGAAGATCAGCAAGCGACGCAACGTCATCATGGCTCCTTGCAACGCGCTTATCTGCCCGCCGCGACGGCCGGCGGGGAAAACGACAGCGGAAAGCGCGCCAGCAGCAGCTCCAGGCGCTGGCGAATGTCGATATCCAGGATCGCCGGCCGATCGTAGATATCGCCGCCGGCCAGCTTGTCCGCCACCATCACGTCGTGCCGGTCGCCCATCAGGCCGTTAATCGCCGCCAGGAAGCGCGAGATCTGCCGGGCTTCGCGATTGTCGGGGTCGATCGATCTCAGCGTGTCGTAAAACGACACCTGGCGGCTGACGATTTTGCGCACGTTGTGGAACTGGTGCCCGGTCAGCGCCGGGCTGGCGATCAGCGTCTGCAGCTGGCGCATTTGCTCCTGGCGGTAGGTGATAAAGCCCTGTGCGCTTTCCAGCCGGGTGTGGCGCAGTGCATAGCGCACATATGACCACACCGGCTTGCTGAGCAGCAGCCGCAGCAGGTTGCCGTACAGCGTCAGGTTCTTCTGGTTGCCGTTGCGAAACGCGTCCTGAAAATGGCCGAGCACCACGGTGGTGGTGTGGAACAGGCGGTTGGCGCGGTGGGGCGCGCCGTACAGCTGCTGGGCGAAGCGCAGGTGCTTGTAGCGGGCGCGGATATATTTGTAGCGCATGCGGGTGGGCGCCGCCAACTGCGGATCTTGCAGGAAACCGTTCACCAGTTGCAGCAGCTCGCGGCGGGAAAAGCCGTCTTCCCAAAACTGCAGGCACAGCGCGTAGTTGTCCCGGATGCTCTCGGGGGAGCATTCCAGATCGATCTGCTGCGGCAGGCTGATATTCGCCTCAACCAGGTCGTCTTCTTCCACCGCGACAAACAGCGCCTGGGTGGTTTCGGCGGAGAACTTCTTCCAATTATCGTTAGCGGTCATTGATTACTCTCTTTGGGCGCATTCAGCCCCAACATAAAGCGATTGCGGTAGGCGCCGATCGTCGGTATCAGGGATAACAGAACGTCTAAACATTGCCCCAGTAAATAAGCGAAGGCGGCGCCCTGCACGCCGAAGGCATACGCCATCGACACCAGCAGCGCAATGTAGGCCGCCGAGGCCGTCGCCTGCGCGATCAGGAAAGCGCGCTGCTTGCCTGCCATAAACAGTAAGGACTCCTGCGGGAAGCCCATCATGGAGACGATGATCGCGCCCAGCATGATTTGAATCAGGTCATAGGCTTCCAGGTATTGCTGTCCGAACACCGCGGAAATGAGCGGTTTACCCACCAGCAGCATCAACACCGCGACGGCTAGGCCGATGCCGCCGGCCAGCAGCGAGGAGCGCAGGCCCAGCAGCCACGGGGTCTTGGTGCGCGGATCCAGGCGCATGATCTCCGGATAGAAGCTTTTCTCCAACAGCTTGGCCGGGGTGCCCGTCGCATCGAAGAAGGTCATGGCGATCTTGAACAGCCCGGCGGCGGCCGGCCCGAGCACCACGCCCACCAGCACGGTGGTGCAGGAGTTGCGCGCGGCCCAGATGGTGTGGGCGATGTTGGTGGTCCAGACGAAGTTCCAGGCGCCCTCGATGCGGCGCGCGACGTTGAACAGCCGTGGCCTCAGCGCGCCGTGGATATCGCGGCGGCGCAGCTCGCGCGCGGTGAACCACCAGAACAGCGTGCCGCCGATCAGGTTAGAGGCGTACCAGGTGACGATAAAGCCGGGGAATCCCAGATCGAAATAGTAGGAGATGACGCTGCCCACCGCCTGCAGGAACGGCTTGATCGCCTGCTGAATGGCGATGAGATCGAAGCGGTTGAAGGCGCGCAGCACGCCGGTCGGCGTGGACGAGGTCATCGACGGGATCAGGGTGCAGTACAGCATGGCGAGCCAGAAGCTTTCGCTGTCCAGCCCCAGGGCATGGGACAAGAACGGCAGCATGATCATGCCGCCCAGCACGGCGATGACGCCGCTGGCGATATCCAGCCCGAAGGAGAAGGCGACGACGTCGCGGAAGCGCCCGGTGTTTTGATGCTCCAGCGCCGGGGTGCCGAATTGCACCACAAACTGCCAGGTCTGGAATTTGATGAAATCGCTGACCGCTTTGGTATAGGCCTGGATCACCACCAGCACGCCGAACATTTCAGGCGACATGCCTTTACCGGCGCAGGAGAGCGCCAGCAGGCCGAGCAGCGCGCTGGCCACGCTGCCGGAGCCTAAATAGGCGGCATTACGTAAAATGGAGCGAAATGCGCCATCGGAAAACCACCGTTTCATAACCCAAACCAGCCGTTATCGTTGTTTTGCTGCATCTTGTGTTCCGCTGTCATGCGCTTGCCCTGTATGCGTTTAATAAACCTGAGTTTCTTCGCCGGCGTTTTCGCCGGGTTGCCCGATGTCGCTCTGTGGGCGCTTCGCGGGGTTCACCACGGCGGAAATGGCGTTGAGCGCGTTGCTCAGCACCTCGTCGTAAGGCGCTCTGGCGTCCAGCTCGATGATGCGCGCGCCGTTGTACTGCAGGCGTACCATGGCGGAAATCTTGTCTTTAAGCTCTTCATAGCTGTGATCGGGCTTGCGGGAAAACGCCGTATCGACGTCGATATCGAGGCGAATGATCAGCTCCGGCCGATAGACGGCCATTTGCTGATACAAACGGCGTTCGCGCGCCGCCAGGCGGCTCAATAGCCAGCCTTTTGCGCGTTCCACGCCGATGCCGGGCCCGTCGTAGTAAAAACCTGAAATTTCCGCCTGCGGGTAGCGATCGCTGATCACCAGCACGCCGCTCTGCGCCAGCCGCCGCACCTTGCGCAGGTTGGATGCGCGCCACAGCGAAAAGCCGTACATGATCAGCGCCGCCCACAGCGCCGGCGGCCTGTTGCTCATGCGCTGGGTTTTATCGGATTTGGCCGCCAGGCGCCGTTCCAGCCACACGCCGATGAACGGCAACTTCTTGATTTTGTCGCCGTCTTCGCCGGAGATCAGCCCCAAATAGCGCCGCTCCGTGGGGCGATGTTGCTGCAGGTTCTTGACCAGATCGGCGGTCAGCGTGGACTTGCCGGTGCCGTCGCTGCCCACCACGGCAATCAGCCCGGTGATGCAGGCGGAAGAGGTATTCTGTTCGGCGGTGAGTTTATTTTTTTTCATCTGTTTCGGTACGAAAAGGTTATTTGGCGGCTAGGCATTGGCGGCCCTCAGCGATATTTTAACGGCGCGCAGAGACTCGTCGAAAATACGATTGGCTGGCTCGCGGCCGTCTAAATCCAATATGTTAGCGCCGTTAAACGTCAGGTGCGGGATGACGGCGATTTTTTCACGCAACGCCGCCAGCGAGTGATCGGGTTTGCGTGAATAGGCCGTTTGTTCGTCAATATCCAGCCGAATTAATAATAAGGGCTGATAAGACGCCATCCATTGGTAGAGGTTTTGTTCGCGCTTTCTCAGCCAGCGGATCCATCGATTGCCGCCGGCGGTTTTCGCCAGCTGTGGGCCATCGAAACGAAACCCCGCCACTTCGGCCTGCGGATAACGATCGGTGATCAGCAATGCGCCGCTGCGGCTTTTCTTCAGCATGCGACGGAATTTATAAACGCGCCAATAGGAGAGTAAAAAAATCACCAGCGCCGTGGCATTATCCGGCGGCGTGGAAGGGCGCTCATGCACGCGCTCCGACTTCTTCAATAAATAACGCCCGAAAGGGGCGCCAATAATCGGTAGCGAACTGATCCATTCGCCAATACGCCCGGAGGACTGGCCGAGATAAAGCAGTTCGGCAGGTTCTTGTGGCGATAAGGCGTTGACCAGGCGGGCGGCTAACGTGGATTTTCCCGAGCCGTCACAGCCGGTTATCGCTATTACGCGCACGGGCGAGCGATCAGATGAAGGTCTTATCTGCTGACTCACAATAATTGATCCAATGCGAAAAAAACTATTGTATTCCAATACGCCTTGGGTTCAAGATATTTATTGTGCTTTGCTGCGATAAAATAATGAGGTTGGTATTCTTGTTCGTTATTTGAATTGATATTTATAGCGTTCGTTCTTGTTATTTTGTGCTAATTGTTGGTGCGTGGGCCGGTTTCGCTTTTTATGTTAATTTCCGGCCGGGCTAACGGCGAAAAAAGAGCAGGGCTTTTCAATTTTCGCTTAATGTTTTGTGCTTTTTTGGCGTCGCGTTACGGAAAATTTTTCCACGCGGCCGCCACGGCAATGATAAGCGGTAGTTCGCTTCAAATATGGCACGCCGTTTCTGGTGTATTGAAAGAGAGTCTTATTATGAGTGCAAAATTTCCGCCGCTGATTGCGGTTATCGGCAGCGACGGATCGGGTAAGTCCACCGTTTGTGAACATCTGATCGCGTATATGAAACATTATGGCCCGGCGGTGCAGGTGCATCTGGGCAAACAGGCGGGTAACGTCGGCCGCGCGGCGGCGAAGTTGCCGCTGCTCGGGCGCTCGGTGGGCAAGGCTATCGAGAGCAATACCAAAAAAGTCAAAACGAAAAAATCCCGCATTGGCCTGCTGCCGTCGGCGGTGATCATCGCTTTCGTGGGGCGGCGGCTGCTGCGGTTTCGCCGCATGCTGGCGTATCGGCGGCAAGGGTTCATCGTGTTGACCGACCGTTTTCCGCAGGCGCAGATCCCCGGCGCTTACGACGGCACGGTTTTTCCCGTTGACGTTGAAGGGAGCCGTTTCGTCCATTGGCTGGCGGCGCGCGAGCGGGCGGCGTTCCAATGGATGGCGGGGCAAAAACCGGATCTGGTGCTCAAGCTGAATGTCAGTCTGGCGGTGGCCTGCGCGCGCAAACCCGATCACCGCAAGGCGGCGCTGGAGAAGAAGATCGCCGTCACGCCGTTATTGACGTTCGAAGGCGCCGACATCGTGGATCTCGATGCCGATCGGCCGATCGAGGAGGTGCTTTCGGCGGCGGAAAAAGCCATCGCGGAATTTATGGCGGCGCAGGGTTATCGCTATTCCGCTGATGAAGTATCAACGGCTGCGCACTGAGGCGCGCATCGGTTCGGCAGGGCGGCGATGCCATTTTCGGCACCGCCGCCGCGGCCGAGAGGGAAAGGCCTTATTTTTTCAGCGCCGCAAAGGCGCGCACGATGGTGTCGATCTCTTCATCGCTGTGCGCGGCATTGACGCTGCAGCGCAGCAGGGTGACGCCCGCCGGCGCGGCCGGTGGCAGCACCAGGTTTACATACACGCCGTGGGCGATCAGCTCGCGCCAGAAACGTAGCCCTTCTTCCTTCGAACCGATCATCACCGGCACCACCGGGCTGATGCGCGGCCCCAGGGTATACCCCAGCTCGGCGAGGCCGTGGTACAGGCGGTGCGCGTTGCTCCAAAGCTTTTCCCGCAGTTCGGGATGGCGCGCGATTTTTTGCAGCGCCGTGCGCACCGACGCGATGCTCGACGGCGACGGCGACGCGGTAAAGATATACGGCCGGCTGCTGTAGCGCAGCACGTCCATTCCCTTGCCGCCGACGGCGAAACCGCCGATCGAAGCCAGGCTTTTGCTGAAGGTGCCCAGGATGATATCCACGTCTTGCTCGACGCCCAGCGCTTCGGCCAGGCCGCGGCCGTGCTCGCCCATCACGCCGAAGGAGTGCGCTTCGTCGACCAGCAGATACCCGCCGAGCCGCCGCTTGATGTCGACGATTTCCACCAGCGGGGCGACGTCGCCCAGCATGCTGTAGATGCCTTCCACGATAATGATCGCCTCGCGCGCACGCTCGCCCAGGCGCACCATGCGGCGCTCCAGATCGGCGGCGTCGTTGTGGCGGAAGCGAATAATCTCCGCGCCGCCGAGGGCGCAGGCGTCGTAAATGCTTGCGTGGCTGTCCGCGTCGATCAATACCACGGCGCCCGGCCCTGCCAGCGTGCTGATGACGCCCAGGTTGGCGGTATAGCCGGTGGAGAATACGATGGCGCTGGGGCGATCGAAGAATTCCGCCAGCTCCCGCTCCAGCGTCAGGTGCGATCCGTAGCTGCCGTTCGCCATGCGCGAGCCGGTGGTGCCGGTGCCGAGCGCGGCCAGGGCCGCCTGGCCGGCGGCGATCGCCTGCGCATCGAACGTCAGGCCAAGGTAATTATTGGTGCCGGCGAGGACAATCTTTTGATCGCCGATGCGGCCCTGGGTGGCGGAATAGACTTCGTCGATACAGGTGCCGAACGGATTCAGACCGGACGTTTGAAATTGTTCGCGGTCATTGGCGAGGCGCGCAAACTTATCATACAGTCCCATGGTTTTTCTCCAGATAAGGGCGCAGCGCGTCAAGCAGTTGCTCAGGCGTTCTGACATCAAGCAATATATTGATAGGAATGGAGATATCTAATTCATCTTCCAGCATCATCAGCAGATCCAGGACTCTGATGGATTCCAGGCCAAGATCATTGACGAGATCGCTATCAGGTTTTATTTCCACTCCGCCTTCGACGATACCTTGCAAACACGTCAGGATATAATCCATTACAGCATCGCGATTTAGCATAAGAACGTTGACACACCTCTATTTGGAATAATTAAAACAGCCCTTCGCGCAGCGCGCGCTCCAAACTTACCTGTGGAAACCAATTAATCTGTTGCGACAGCGCGTGATTACTGGCGGACCAGTCGTGATGGGTTAATTCGCGTATTTTGCTGCGCGTCAGCATCGGCTCCTGTTTTACCAGGCGGTTCCACACCACGCTGATATCCGCCAGGGCTTTCAGCAGCGGCAGCGGAATGCCCACCAGGCGCACCGGCCCGTGCCGCACGGCGGCGCCGATGTCCCGCAGGCGCAGCCAGTTATAGCCTTCGGCCACGCCGTCGCACAGTTCGTAAATATTCGGCTGCGCGGGTTCGGCCTGCACCCATTGGCTGACCGCCTTGGCCAAATCGCTCACGTGCAGAAAAGAGAGCCTGGCGTCAGGCGCGCCCAGCCGGGGCAGCACGCCGCGCAGCAGGCCGTTGAACAGCGGTTTCAGCTCTTTATCGCCGGGCCCGTAAACCGCCGTCGGGCGGAAAATCCCCAGCGCGATCTCGCCGGTGGCGGCGATGAGTTGCTGCTCGGCGGCCTGTTTTGAATGGGCGTACCAGGACAGCGCCGGATGGCGGGCCGCCAGCGACGACATGAACAGGAAGCGACGGCAGCGGCCGTTCTGTTTGGCCGCCTGCATCAGGTTCAGGCTGCCGGTGACGTTGCAGCGGGTGAACACCGCTTCCGCATGCCCGCGCACCTGGCCCGCACAGTGCACGACGCACTCCGCGCCGCGCACCAGCTCGGTGAGCGAGGGCCGATCCTCCAGCGCGCCGGGGATCCACTGCAGGTTGTCGGTGGCGGCTTTTCCCGCGCGCCGCGTCAGGGCGCGCACGTTAAACCCTTGCGCCAGCAGTTCCTGGACGATGTGCCGGCCGATAAAACCGGTCGCGCCCGTCACTGCCACCGTGCCGCTCATTGCGCGAAACCGGCCAGCTGCGGCATGTGCGGGTAGAGCGAGGCGCTCAGCCAGCGTTTTTTGGCCTCCGCGCGCGCGGGTTTGCCCGACGACGTGCGGGGAATGCTGTGCGGCGGCAGCAGCTCGATGTCCACCGCGATGCCGAACTCGCTTTGAATGCGCGCGCTCAGCGAACGCACGATTTGTTCCCGGCGTTCTTCCGAGCTGACTCGGCACTGGATTTGCAAAATGATCCTGGCCGCTTCGTCGTGCTCTTCGGTTACGAAGGCGATCGCATCGCCGGAACGGATTTCCGGTTCGGATTCCGCGACGTACTCGATATCCTGCGGCCAGATATTGCGGCCGCGAATGATGATCAAATCCTTCTTGCGGCCGGTGACGTACAGATAGCCGTCCAGCAGGTAGCCCAGATCGCCGGTATCCATCCAGCCGGTCACCTGAATTTGCTGCTGGGACTCGTCGTCGCAGAAATAACCGTTCATCAGGCTGGGGCCGGAGATCGTGATATGGCCGACCTGGCGTTCCGGCAGCGGTTGCCCGGTTTCGCTGCGGATCTCGATGCGGTGGCCGGGCAGCGCTCGGCCGCAGTTGACGAAGGTCGAGACGGCGCGGGTTTTCTTGCCGGGCGCGACCGCTTTACCCTCGTACTCCAAAATATCGCGGTCGACCGCGTTGGTTTGCGGGCCGGAGCAGGGATCGGAAAAACTCACCGCCAGGGTGTTCTCGGCCAGGCCGTAGCACGGCATGAAGGCTTTGCTGTCGAAGTTGATGCTGCTGAAGTGTTCGCCGAACTGGCCGAGCAGCTCGGCCGGGATCGGCTCGGCGCCCACGCCCGCGACCCGCCAGCTGGAAAGATCCAGATCGGCCAGCTCTTTGGCGTTGCTGCGGCGCAGGCACAGATCGTAGCCGAACGGCGGGGCGACGGACACCGTGCCGCGATTTTTGGCGATCAGTTTCAGCCACTGCATCGGGCGCATGGCGAAATCTTGCGTGCGCAGGTAATCGACGGACAGCTGGGTCGCCACCGGCGTCAGCAGGAAACCGACCAGGCCCATATCGTGATAGAAGGGCAGCCACGAAACGCAGCGGTCGCCCGCGCGCAGCTTGATCCCGTCGCGACTGATCGCGTTCAGGTTCGCCATCGCCGCCCGCTGGGTAATGATCACGCCGCGCGGAAAGCGGGTGCTGCCCGAGGTGTATTGGAGATAGGCGATGTCGTCGGGCGAAGGTGCGGGCAACGCGATTTCCGGCTCCGGCAAGGCGTTAAAATCCGCATCGCTGAGGATGTGCAGCGCCGAGGTGTTTTCCGTGGCTGAGGCGATCAGCGGCGTCCACTCTTCGCTGCTGACGATCGCCGCGGGGTTGCAGCTGGCGATCAGCCCTTTCAGTTTGGCGGTGTAGGAGTCGCGCTGGCCCACGCCCATCGGGATCGCCAACGGCACCGCCACCAGGCCGGCGTACTGGCAAGCGAAAAAGGCTTCGACGAATCCCGCGCTGGTTTCGGCGATAAGCGCCACGCGATCGCCTTTCTTGAGTTTCAGGGACAATAAACGCCGCGCGCCCGAGATCGCTTTTTGCTGCAGCGTGCGATATTCGAGAACGGTCACGAGTTGATTGCGACGGTCGTAAAAATTCATTCCCGTATTGCCCAGCGCCGCGTAATCCAACGCGTCCACTAAGGTGGGGAAGTCCGCATAGCGCATGGGAAGAGAATGAACGGAACTTGTTTCAGACATAGACAAACTTAGCCATAGATTAAAAATCACCAAAAGAGAGAAATCGCTCTTGGCGAGGTAATTGATGTTTTACTATGAATAGGTTTTGAATAAGTTTGTTATTCAACCATCTTCATTCCGCGAACAGCGTATATTGCCGTGCTTGAGGGCACGCCGGTTATTAACCGGGCAGAGCGTGAGTAGCCCGTGTTATCAGCCTTGAGCGGCACCCTGGTGATATACGTGAGACTATTGTAATATCCGGGCAGCGCCGTTCTTTAGCCTGTCTCTTTCGGGCAGGAAATAACTGTCGGCTCATAGGTTATGACCTCATGCATGGCTATCTTGGAACTTAAACACTTCCTAAACAGTATGCCGCAAGAAATCCAAAAGTGAACGATTCATTTAAGGCTAATCTTAAAAAGAGCATTAAGTGGTAAAGATGGCGGTACACCTCCTGATTAAAGTCGGTACACTAAAAGCGGCGAGTTTCTTTTGCCATAACAGCACAAAATAATAAAAGAGCACCATTAGCGTAGCCTGGCTGCGCCGCTTTCTGTTTCCTTTTTTTATCAATTACGGACATCAAAGGGTGAATGTCGGGCGCAATAATGCGCTGATTCACAGGGGGTAATATTCGGTTTTTCTTATCATTGAACCGGAGGCAATACACAATCCAATAAATGAGAACAGCATAAAAAATGCTAAAGGCGTTGTCGCGCGCTTATTTAATTATTTTATTAAAACGTAAGGCTATTTATGATCCGTGTTGAGAAAGTTCTGAGTAAACGCGAACTTAAAGAATTTATTGCTTTCCCCTCGCAACTGTTTCGCGATGATCCGAACTGGATTGAGCCGCTGCATGTAGAGCGCGAAGAGCATCTGTCAAAGAAGAATCCCGGCACCGACCATATTGAATGGCAGGCATGGGTGGCCAAAAAACAGGGCAAAGTCGTTGGGCGCATCACGGCGCAAATCGATGCTCTGCACCGGGAGCTGCATGGCGAGGATACTGGCCACTTCGGCATGATTGACGCCGTTGACGATCCCGCTGTTTTCAGCACCTTATTCACGGTGGCGGAGGAGTGGCTGAGGTCGAAAGGCGCGCGCAAAATCACCGGGCCGTTCAGCCTCAATATCAATCAGGAAAGCGGCCTGTTGGTCGAAGGATTCGATACGCCGCCTTCCGCCCTGATGACGCACGCGAAGCCCTACTATGCGGCGCAAATAGCGCAGCAGGG
Source organism: Serratia sp. CY29653 (assembly GCF_052169255.1). Classification (NCBI taxonomy): domain Bacteria; kingdom Pseudomonadati; phylum Pseudomonadota; class Gammaproteobacteria; order Enterobacterales; family Yersiniaceae; genus Serratia; species Serratia sp. CY29653. The sequence continues at coordinate 354,561 of NZ_JBJNLC010000001.1, forward strand.
CTATAGCGAAGGGATTGATTTGCTTGCCTATTGGATGAAAAGAACCGACCTGCATTTTTCGCCGTCGTTAACCCGGATGATGGAGCAGGTGCGCAAAAAGGTGACCGTTCGCCGCCTCAACCGCAAGCGCTTTCGCGAGGAGATGCAGGTGCTGCGCGAGGTGTTCAACTCCGGATGGCAGCATAACTGGGGGTTTGTTCCGTTCACCGAGCACGAGTTCGCCACCATGGGGGATCAGCTGAAGTTTCTGGTACCCGACGATATGATCCATATCGCCGAGGTGGATGGCGCCCCCTGCGCCTTTATCGTCGGTCTGCCGAACATCAACGAAGCGATTGCCGATCTGCAGGGGCGGTTATTGCCGTTCGGCTGGGCGAAGCTCTTGTGGCGGCTGAAAGTCAGCGGCGTGCGCACCGCGCGCGTGCCGTTGATGGGCGTGCGCCAGGAATATCAATTCAGCCGCATCGGGCCGATTATTGCGCTGCTGCTGATTGAGGCGCTGCGCGAGCCTTTTGCCAAGCGCAATATCGACGCGCTGGAAATGTCGTGGATCCTGGAAACCAATACCGGCATGCGGACGATTTTAGAACGCATCGGCGCGGTTCCCTATAAGCGCTACCGCTTATACGAGAAAACGCTTTAACCGGCTGATAACGCATCGCCTTTTCACGTTCTCAGAATAATAACCGCGCCGGGGCATTTTCGGGCGGTGCCGTTTCAGGGGCAGGGTGACGGCGCGTGAGTGCATGCATCGCCTCCGGGAAGAGAACGGTTAAGGCCTTTAATTAATAAACTCGAGATAAATTCACGCCGCGTGATTTATTCGCGAGTGATTGTGGCAGTATTGACGAGAGCTGATTGCATGCCTGTGGAAAAGAAAAAAGGAATAAGCCGATTAACCTACAGCATAAGGAATTCCTGGGCCGGATTTATTGACGCCGTGCTTACCGAAGATGCGTTTCGCCAATTATTGGTTATTAACGCCATTTTACTGGTTGTTACATTTGGTTTAGATATTACAAATATAGAACGGCTGTTATTAATCGCCTGCAGTTTTCTGCTATTGGTGGTTGAGCTGCTTAATACGGCGATTGAAACCGTGGTCGATCGCATTTCGCTGGAATTACATCCGTTATCCAAACGCGCTAAAGATCTGGGCGGCGCTGCGCAGCTGGTGGCGGTGGTGATGACTATCATTATTTGGGGAATGGTGCTGCTGGGGCGATAAGGGCTTGGGTGGCTCAATTGCCAGGCCGGTTGCCGTGGCGCTATAAGCGGTTATCATCGATGTTTTGCGTTCAGCAAGGAGAGTCGGCCGCTATGCCCGTGAATTTTGATCTCAACGATCTTTATGCCTTCCGCGCGCTGGTGGAGTACGGCAATTTTCGGCTGGCAGCAGAATCCATCTGCCTGTCGCAGTCGGCCTTGAGCCGCAGGATTGAGAAGCTGGAAAACGCGCTGGGCAGCAAACTGTTCGATCGTACTACCCGGCGCGTGACGCTGACGCTGTACGGGCAGGCCTTTGCCGAGCGTTCGGATCAGCTGCTGATGAATGTCGAAGCGGTGTTGGCCGATATCGATAAGGTCAGCCAGGAGCGTACCGGGCTGGTCACCGTCGCCACGGTGCCGTCGGCGGCCTACTATTTCATGCCCGACGTGATACGCCGTTTCCGGCTTCGCTATCCGCGCGTGCGCGTCAAGCTGATCGACGGTAGCGCGGGCAATGTGATTGAGGCGGTCACCGGCGGCCAGGCTGACTTCGGCATCTGCTTTGCCGGGCGGCTGCAGCCTAACCTTGAATTTGTGCCGTTGGTGGGGGACGTTTACGTGGCCGCTTGCCGGCGCGACCATCCGCTCGCCGCTAAAAAGAGCCTCACCTGGCGGGAATTTTATCAGCAGGATTACGTGTCGCTGGATAAAACCTCCGGCAATCGCAATCTGCTCGATCAGCGCCTGGAACACCTCGTGCCGGAGCGCCCCAGCGTGTGCGAAACTCGCCATGTGACGACCATGCTGGGCATGGTTGAGGCGGGCATCGGCATTGCCGCCGTGCCCGCCATGTCGATGCCCGCTTCAGAGCATTCGGTGTTGACGTCGGTGCCGCTGGTCGAGCCGGTGGTGAAACGCACCGTGGGCCTGATCCGGCGCGGCGGCCGCATGCAGTCTTTCGTCGCCGCCGAGTTGGAAAAGCTGATTACTGAACGGTATCACTCTGCCTGACCGGCTGCTGCGCCGGCACGCTTCGCATGCCGGTCGCGCGAATGGTCGGCTGTGCCTGAGAGGAGGCGAGGAACTCCAGCAGCGCTTTGCCTTCGCGGCGATGTTCCGCCTTGGCCGTTACCGCGCCGGCGAAGCGGGTGATGTACTGCACGTTTTCCGGCAGTTCGCCGATAAAGGTGACGCCCGCCACGGGCAGCAATTCGCTGACCTGCTGGAAGCCCAACGCGTATTTCCCCTGCGCCACTTCAGAGGCCACCGGAATGCGCTCAATCATGTGCGCTTTTCCTTTCACCTGTTCCTCGATGCCCAGCTTTTTGAATAGTTGGCCGCTGACGTAGCGGCCGCTGGCGCTGTCGGAATAGGCGAAAGAGTCGGCTTGCAGCAAGGCATTACGCAGCTCGGCATCCGTTTTTATCGCCGGCTTGGGCGCGCCCTGTTTCACCACCATGCCGATCGGCGAATCGGCCAGCTCCACGCGCGAACCCCGCTGGATCCAGCCGCCTTTGTCCAGTTGGGTCAGCGCATCGCCCACCATGATCACCACATCGGCTTGCTCTCCGCGCGCCAGCCGCGCGGGGATCGCTTGCGGCGTTTTCCCCATGGAAGGGCCGGACACCAGAATGATTTTGTCGCCGCTTTGGGCTTCATATTCCGGGGCCAGTTTCTCCAGCGCGGCCTTGAAGCCGCCGGAGATCATCACGGTCACGTCTTTGGCCAGCGCCGCGGTGCTGAAGGAGGCGCACACCAGCGCGGCGAGGATCGAACGAGTGAGTTTTTGCATGGCATGATTCCTTATGGCGATGGCGCGTTAGCGTGCGGTTTGCAGCGGCATGGCGATGCGGCGATACAGATACAGCGTCGCCAGCAAGGCGCACAGCGCGGCGAAGCTCATCCAGTAGCCCGGTGAAGCCTTATCGCCGGTGTATTCGATCAACGCGGTGGAGATCACCGGCGTAAAGCCGCCGAACACCGCCGTTGCCAGGCTGTAGGCCAGCGAGAACCCGGCCACCCGCACTTCCGTTGGCATGATCTCGGTTAAGGCCGGGATCATGGCGCCGTTGTAGAGGCCGTAAATGAAGGACAGCCACAGCAGCACGGCCAGCATCATGCTGAAGCTGGGGGCGGCGGCGAGCAGGCTCAGCGCCGGGTAGGCGGTGGCCAGCGTCAGCAGCGTCATGGCGACCAGCACCGGCTTGCGGCCGAAACGATCCGACAGCGCACCGCCGATGGGCAGCCAGATGAAGTTGGAGATCGCCACCAGCAGGGTGACCAGCAAGCTGTCGGAGGCGCTGAGCAACAGCACCTTTTTGCCGAAGGTCGGCGCATACACGGTGATCAGGTAAAACGCGGTGGTGGTCATGGCGACCATCAGCATGCCGGCCATCACCACCGGCCAGTTTTTCAGCAGGGTTTTAAACACGTCGCGCATCGCCAGGTGGTGGCGGCGGGCGGTAAATTCCTGCGTCTCTTCCAGCTTGCGGCGCAGTAAGAAGATGAAGGGAACGATCAGGCAGCCGAACAGGAAAGGCAGGCGCCAGCCCCATTCGCGAATGGCGCTTTCTTCCAGCGCCGCATTGAGCGCGAAGCCCATGGCCGCCGCCACCATGATCGCCACCTGCTGGCTGCCGGACTGCCAACTGGTGTAGAAGCCCTTACGGCCCGGCGTGGCGATTTCGGCCAGATAGACGGACACGCCGCCCAGCTCCGCGCCCGCCGAGAAGCCTTGCAACAGGCGCCCGCACAGTACCAGCAGCGGCGCCCAAAGCCCGATGCTCTGGTAAGAGGGGATCAGCACGATCAGGAAGGTGCCCGCGGCCATGATCGACAGGGTGACGATCAGCCCTTTGCGGCGGCCGACTTTATCGATGTAGGCGCCCAGCACGATGGCGCCAATGGGGCGCATCAGAAAACCTGCGCCGAATACCGCGAAGGTCATCATCAGCGAGGCGAACTCGCTGCTGGCCGGGAAAAAGGTGTGTGCGATGTAGGTGGCGTAAAAGCCGAACAGAAAGAAGTCGAACTGTTCCAGAAAGTTGCCGGAGGTGACGCGCAGTATCGCGCCGGTTCTGGCCCGGGTGGTCATGGGTGAGGTAGAGGAATGCATCTTTATCTCCAGTTTGTTATGGGCGCCTGACGCCGCGCCTGTTGCTGAAGACTCGCTCAGGAAAATAAACTAAATAAGCGCAATAAACGCATGGCGCGATGCGTTTGGCGCATCAATCGCCGTTAACAATGTTGCCTAACCTGATGTAACGTGGCGTTAACAAACGTATCGCTCGCCGCCCGCGGCGCAGAGCGCCGAAAACGTTATGCGCATTTTGTGACAGGGTTCATAAAGGGGCGGCGGGGAAACGCCCCGTGCCTCTGACCGATTGTCCGTTACCGCTCGTAAAAAGGTGAATGCCTCGCACTGCGTTTGCAAAAACGCCTGAATATGCGTTCAGCATTGCAGTAACCACGAATGCTTTTGCATGCCATTCTGACGCCTCTCCGCTATAGCTTTACATCTATATAGTTGTTGATCTATATTTGCAGGGGGGGCCCGTGTGGGAAATTAAAACAACGGATGCGTTTGATAACTGGTTTAGCTCACTCCACGATGCCGATCGGGCTGGCGTGCTTGCCGCATTGATGATCCTGCGGGAAAAGGGGCCGGGGCTGCCCAGACCCTATGCCGATACGGTTAAAGGTTCGCGTTACAGCAATATGAAAGAGCTGCGCATTCAGAGCCGTGGCGAACCGTTGCGGGCATTCTTCGCCTTCGATCCGTACCGTATCGGCATTGTACTTTGCGCGGGCAATAAAGCCGGTAATGAAAAACGTTTTTACGATCGGATGATTCAGGCTGCCGATCGGGAATTCACGAACTGGCTGAACACATTAAACGAGAAGGAGTGACGCGATGGGCAGAACGCTGGAACAGCTTATTGCGGATGAAAAGCCCGAGGTCGTGGCCAAAGCGCAAGCGCTGGCGGCTGACATCATGCTGAACATCCACCTTGCCGAGCTGCGCGAGAAGGTGCAGAAAACGCAGGTTGAAATGGCGCAGGCGCTGGGTATCCGGCAACCAACCGTTGCCGTGATGGAAAAACCGGGCCGCGATCTGAAACTGTCTTCGCTCAAACGCTATGTTGAGGCGGCCGGCGGCAAGCTGCGCCTGGATGTTGAACTGCCGGACGGCTCTCACTACGAATTTGTGCTGTAAGCGCTAACGGCAAAAATCCCGCTCGGGTTTCCCTGAGCGGGCTGTTCGCAATATGGCGCCTCCGATATCAGGAGGCAGCCGTGAAAGCAAAGAGGCTCAAGGCGAGCTGGCTGTATGGGCGCTGCCGTTTGAGCCAGATAGCGTTAACAAGCCACCCGCCGTACCTTCGCGATAAACCCTCCCCTGCTCAAAGCTGAAACGATACGTCTTATGTTGATTAATCGCTCATTTAACGTGCAATAGCTCAACGTGTTTCATTAAAACTGCGAACAAATTCGTATTTTTATCGCACTATTTATTCAAATATTCACCCGGTGAAGTTCATCACATTTCTTTAACCTGCTTAACAGTAGATTTTTCTCGTGAGTAAAAAATCGATTCAGCTAAAGGGGAAGGGAAATGAAGAAAACGTGGGTTATGGCGGTGTTTTCGGCTCTGATTTCAGGGCAGGCGGCGGCGCAGAGTTGGGTGCTGACCAGCGCTGAAGATGGCGTGGAGAAAGGAAACTGGAAGATTTCGAGTGAGGCGCTGAAGGTTAAGGATAAAACGTTCAGCATTGAGCAGAAAGTGTTGCACGGCGGCAAGCAGGAAGGCAGCAAAGTCGTGATTATCCGCAGCGAGGATGGCCTGACCATCACGCTGAGTCCCACGCGCGGCATGAACCTCCTGCGGGCGGAAGGATTTGGCGCGAAAATGGGGTGGGATTCTCCGGTCAAAGAGGTGGTCAACCCCGCCTTTATCAACCTGGAAAGCCGCAATGGGCTCGGCTGGCTGGAAGGTTTCAATGAGATGATGGTGCGCTGCGGCTATGAGTGGACCGGTCATCCGGTGACCGAAGGAGGGCAAATTTACACCTTGCACGGTAAAGCGGGCAATACGCCGGCCTCACTGGTTGAGGTTGAGGTAGCGGATACGGCGCCGTATGAAATTCGTATTCGCGGCCTGATCAAAGAGAGCACATTCAAAAAAGCCGATCTGCAAACCCTGACCGAACTGCGCTACGTACCCGGCAGCAACAGTTTCAGCCTGCATGATGTGTTAACCAACCGGGCGGATTATCCCCACGACTACCAGATTATCTACCACAGCAATTTCGGCGCGCCGATTCTGGAAAATGGCGCCCGCTTCCTGGCGCCGATGGCCAGCATCAGCCCGTTTAACGACTATGCCAAAGCCGGGTTGAAGACCTGGGGAACCTATGCCGGCCCCACCAAAGGGTTCGATGAAATGGTCTTTAACATTAAGCCATTATCGGATCCGAATCATCAGACACTGGCGGCGCTGGTCAATCACGCGGGCGACAAAGGGGTGGCGATTCAGTTCGATACCCGCCAATTGCCCGTCCTGACGCTGTGGAAGAATACCGATACGTTAAAACAGGGATATGTGACGGGGATTGAGCCGGGCACCAGCTATGCCTACCCGGTCACCATCGAGCGCGAACAAAAACGCGTTAAGCAATTGCAGCCTGGCGCCAGTGCGCAGTTTGATCTGACCTATACCTTGCTGCACAGCAAAGCGCAGGTGGCTGATCTGGAGAAGAAGATTGCTGATATTCAGGGTAAGGTAAAAATTGATGAAAATGCCGCGCCGATAGCCAAAGAGTAACGTTGCCTGTCGACGCATTTAGCGTTAAAGCAAAAAGCCCGCTCGGGTTTCCCTGAGCGGGCTTTTCTAAATATGGCTCCTCTGACTGGACTCGAACCAGTGACATACGGATTAACAGTCCGCCGTTCTACCGACTGAACTACAGAGGAATCGTTGGAACGGGGCGAATAATAGCGGGGCGCCTGGGGTTTGTCAAAGCGCTAAACTGCAAAAAAAGCGCGTTTGCTGAGGGAATGAGCACCTTGCGCTGTTTTTCGGCATTTCCCATCGCTATGTGCTGATTTTTGCATCCCAAATCGTTTTGACGTCGTTTGCACAAGCCGTTGCACGGCGATGGTGCAGGGCCACTCTCGCTATCCCGCACCTTCCCTCTTAGCCGTACGGCTTATCCCCCGTTAACCCCGTCAAACGCCGCGCCGCAACTGATATGTAGGATGAATAAGCAAATAATATGTATTCGTCGTCACAATGGCTGGATTTTTGCTTACCCATTTTTGGGGAATGCGACTGCGCTCTCAAGAAAATTATTTTCCCCGTCTACACATAAAGTGAAAGTTCCGCGCCCCAGGGCGTTCCGCTACACCAGTGCTGAGGAAGATAACAATGTCATCGAAATTGATAAAAAGTCCGCTCGCTGCTTTGCTCATCGGTTGTTTAGGTACGGCGTTTTCCGCGCAGGCCGATATTGTCATCGGCGTCGCCGGGCCGTTCTCCGGGCCTAACGCCACCTACGGCGATCAGTATTGGCGCGGCGCTTCTCAGGCGGCGGCGGACATCAACGCCGCCGGCGGCATCAAAGGGGAAAAAATCAAGCTGGTGCAGGGGGATGACGCCTGCGAACCGAAACAGGCGGTCGCGGTCGCCAACCGGCTGGTGGATCAGGAAAAGGTCTCGGCGGTGGTCGGCCACTTCTGCTCCTCTTCCACCATGCCCGCCTCCGAGGTGTATGACGAGGCCGGCATCATCGCCATCACCCCCGGCTCCACCAACCCGCAGATCACCGAGCGCGGCATGAAGACCATGTTCCGCATGTGCGGGCGCGACGATCAGCAGGGCGTGATCGCCACCAACTACATGCTGGACACCCTGAAGGCCAAGCGCATCGCGGTGATCCACGATAAAGACACCTATGGCCAGGGGCTGGCAGACGCGGCGAAGGCGGCGATGAACAAGCGCGGGGTCAAGGAAGTGCTGTATGAGGGGCTGTCGCGCGGCGAGAAAGACTTCAACGCGCTGGTGACCAAGATCGCCTCGGTCAAGCCGGACGTGGTCTACTTCGGCGGCTGCCATCCGGAAGCCGGGCCGCTGGTGCGCCAGATGCGCGAGCAGGGCGTGACCGCCAAGTTCTTCTCCGGCGACTGCGTGGTGACCGAAGAACTGGTGACCGCTGCCGGCGGGCCGCAGTACACCAACGGCGTGCTGATGACCTTCGGCAACGATCCGCGTCAGATCCCGGAAGGCAAGGCGGTGATCGCCAAGTTCCGCGCCAGCGGCTTTGAGCCGGAAGGGTACACCCTCTACTCCTACGCCTCGATCCAGGCGATCGCCGCCGCCTTCAACGCCACCGGCGGCAAAGACAGCGCCAAGGCCGCCGAATGGCTGAAGTCGCACGATGTGGATACCGTGATGGGCAAAAAAGCTTGGGACCAGAAGGGCGACCTGAAGGTCTCGGACTACGTGGTCTACCAATGGGATGACAAGGGCAAATATCACCAGCTGTAAACGGCCGAACCTTGAAGTTGTAACCCTATGACCGACGGGCTCGCCGCTCTGGCGAGCCCGTTCCGCGATGACCTTTGGGCCGCGTCGGACTGCGTTGGCGGCCTTACCAGGCGAGACTGCTCATTATGGATGTATTCTTTCTGCAACAGCTGATCAACGGCCTGACCCTCGGTGCGGTGTATGGCCTGATCGCCATCGGTTACACCATGGTTTACGGCATCATCGGCATGATCAACTTCGCCCACGGCGAGGTGTACATGATCTCCGCCTACCTGTGCGCCATCGGTTTGGCGCTGCTGTCGTTCTTCGGGCTGCACTCGTTCCCGCTGCTGATCCTCGGCACGCTGGTGTTCACCATCGTCATCACCGGGGTGTACGGCTGGGTGATCGAGCGCATCGCCTACAAGCCGCTGCGCAACTCCACCCGCCTGGCGCCGCTGATCTCCGCCATCGGCATGTCGTTAATCCTGCAAAATTACGCGCAGATAAGCCAAGGGCCGCGCCAGCAGGGCATCCCAACGCTGCTGAGCGGCGTGTTCCGCCTGGAGTTCGACGGCGGCGTGGTGCAAATCACCTACACCAAAGTGTTTATTCTGGTGGCGTCGCTGCTCGGCATGGCGATCCTCACCTACATCATTCAGCGCACCCGCCTGGGGCGCATCTGCCGCGCCACCCAGCAGGATCGCAAAATGGCTTCGATTCTCGGCATCAATACCGATCGGGTGATCTCGCTGGTGTTCGTGATCGGCGCCGCCATGGCCGGGCTGGCCGGGGTGCTGATCACCATGAACTACGGCACCTTCGATTTTTACGTCGGCTTTATCATCGGCATCAAGGCCTTCACCGCCGCGGTGCTGGGCGGCATCGGCTCGCTGCCGGGTGCCATGCTGGGCGGATTGCTGCTCGGGGTGGCGGAGGCGCAGTTCGCCGGCATGGTGAACTCGGATTACAAGGACGTGTTCTCCTTCGGGTTGCTGGTGGCGATCCTGATCTTCCGTCCGCAGGGCCTGCTTGGCCGGCCGCTGATCGCCAAGGTTTAAGGAGAACGCCATGTCGCAATCCGTGATCCACGGCGGGCTGGACGTTAAACGCAGCCTGCTGGACGCTGTCTTGGCCGGGCTGATCGCCCTGATCGTGTTCGGGCCGATCGTCGGCATCGTGCTGAACGGCTACAGCTTTAACTTCGAACCGCACCGGCTGGTGTGGATTATCGTCGCGGTGATGGCCGGGCGGCTGCTGCTGAGCCTGTTCCTGCAAACCGCGCCGGGGCGCAGGGTGCTGGCGCGCTTCGACGGTGGCAACGACGGCGTTTACGTGCGGCCGCTGGGCTATAAATCCAACCTGCGCTGGCTCCTGCCGCTGATGGCGGCGATCGCGCTGCTGTTCCCGTTCGTCGCCACCAAATACCTGCTGACGGTGGCGATCCTCGGCCTGATCTACGTGCTGCTCGGCCTGGGGCTGAACATCGTGGTCGGGCTGGCGGGGCTGCTCGATCTGGGGTACGTGGCGTTTTACGCCATCGGCGCCTACGGGCTGGCGCTGGGCTATCAGTACCTCGGGCTGGGCTTCTGGGCGATGCTGCCGCTGGGGGCGCTGATGGCGGCGCTGGCCGGCGCGCTGCTGGGCTTTCCGGTGCTGCGCATGCACGGCGACTACCTGGCGATCGTCACGCTGGGGTTCGGTGAGATCATCCGGCTGGTGCTGAACAACTGGATGTCGCTCACCGGCGGGCCGAACGGCGTCTCGGTGCCGGCGCCGACGGTGTTCGGCCTGGAGTTCGGCCGCCGCGCCAAAGACGGCGGGGTGCCGATCCACGAGTTTCTTGGCATCGATTACAACCCCAACCTCAAGTTCATTTTCATCTACGCGGTGCTGTTTTTGGTGGTGCTGCTGGTGCTGTACATCAAGCACCGGCTGACGCGCATGCCGATCGGCCGCGCCTGGGAGGCGCTGCGCGAGGATGAGATCGCCTGCCGCTCTCTCGGGCTCAATCACGTGCTGGTGAAGCTGTCGGCCTTTATGCTGGGTGCCTCCACCGCCGGGCTGGCGGGGGTGTTTTTCGCCACCTATCAGGGCTTCGTCAACCCGACCTCGTTCACCTTCTTCGAGTCGGCGCTGATCCTGGCGATCGTGGTGCTGGGCGGCATGGGCTCCACCCTCGGCGTGGTGCTGGCGGCCTTCGTGCTGACGGTGGCGCCGGAGCTGCTGCGCAGCTTCGCCGAATACCGGGTGCTGCTGTTCGGCGTGCTGATGGTGGCGATGATGATCTGGCGGCCGCGCGGGCTGGTGCGCATCAGCCGCGCCAGCTTCGCCGAGCGCAAGGGGGTGGCGCCATGAGCGACGCCATTTTGCGGGTGGAGCACCTGATGATGCGCTTTGGCGGCATCAAGGCGCTGAACGACGTCAATCTGGAGGTGGAGCGCGGCTCCATCACCGCCCTGATTGGCCCCAACGGCGCCGGCAAGACCACGGTATTCAACTGCCTGACCGGCTTTTACCGCGCCAGCGGCGGCGCGATCCTGCTCAATACCCACAAGCGGCCGACCGACGTGATCCAGGTGCTGGGGCAGAAGTTCCGCGCCGGCGACTGGATACGCCCGAAGCGGCTTGGCTCGCGTCTCTATTACAAGATGTTCGGCGGCACCCACCTGGTCAACCGCGCCGGGCTGGCGCGCACTTTCCAGAATATCCGCCTGTTCCGCGAAATGTCGGTGGTGGAGAACCTGCTGGTGGCGCAGCACATGCAGAGCAACCGCAACCTGATCGCCGGGGTGCTGAATACGCCGGGCTACCGCCGGGCGGAGAGCGCCGCGCTGGATCACGCCTTCTACTGGCTGGAGGTGGTGGATCTGGTGGACTGCGCCAACCGGCTGGCGGGGGAGATGTCCTACGGCCAGCAGCGGCGGCTGGAGATCGCGCGCGCCATGTGCACTGCGCCGGAGATGATCTGTCTCGACGAACCGGCCGCCGGGCTGAACCCGGTGGAAACGGCCACGCTGAGCCGCATCATCCGTTTCCTGCGCCAGCATCACGGCATCACGGTGCTGCTGATCGAGCATGACATGGGCATGGTGATGGAGATCTCCGATCGGGTGATCGTGCTCGATCACGGCGACGTGATCGCCCGCGGCACGCCGCAGGAGATCCAGCACAACGAGGCGGTGATCGCCGCCTACCTGGGCGCGGACGAAGAGGAGCTGGCGGGATGAGCGAAGCGATGCTGGAATTTCGCGAAGTGGACGTGTTTTACGGGCCGATCCAGGCGCTGCGCAAGGTGTCGCTGCGGGTCAACGCCGGGGAGACGGTGGCGCTGATCGGCGCCAACGGCGCGGGCAAATCCACGCTGTTGATGTCGATCTTCGGCCAGCCGCGTATCGCCGGCGGGCAGATCCTGTTTGGCGGCGAGGACATCAGCCGCCGCTCCACGCACTACGTGGCGGCCGGCGGCATCGCGCAAGCGCCGGAAGGGCGGCGCATCTTTCCGGACATGAGCGTGGAGGAGAACCTGCTGATGGGCACCATCACCGTCGGCAACCGCTATCTGGCGGAGGATCTGCAGCGCATGTTCGAGCTGTTTCCGCGCCTCAAGGAACGGCGCAACCAGCGAGCGATGACCCTGTCCGGCGGCGAGCAGCAGATGCTGGCGATTGCCCGCGCGCTGATGAGCCGGCCGAAGCTGCTGCTGTTGGACGAGCCGAGTCTGGGGCTGGCGCCGATCGTGGTGCGGCAGATCTTCGGCGTGCTGCGCGAGCTGACCCGCAGCGGCATGACGCTGTTTCTGGTGGAGCAGAACGCCAACCACGCGCTGAAGCTGTCCGATCGCGGTTATGTGATGGTCAACGGCCAGATCCGCCTCACCGGCAGCGGCCAGGAGCTGTTGAACGATCCGGAGGTGAGAAAGGCCTATCTGGGCGGCGGCTGAATGCCGCCCCACGGGCAGGGAGGCCCGCAGTCATCTCTCGGTGGCGTGACGTTCTTGATCATCGTAGTGCGAGCGGGCCGCCCTGAAGGCATCGGCGGAGGCGATAATCCACGACCAGAGCGGCAGCATGTTGAGCAGCATCTCTTCCCCCGCGTCGGTGATGGTGTAAACCACGCGGGGCAGCTTTTCCTGATAATCGCAGCGCGATATCAACCCGTCCCTCTCGAGATGGCGCAGCGTCCGCGTCAGCATTCTCTGCGTCACGCCCGCTAATTGGCGGCCTATTTCGCCGTGGCGCAGCGGCCCGTGGGTGCCCAGGATATGCAATACCCCCAGCGACCAACGGTTGCCCGCATGCGCGAGGACCTCACGCTTCAACCCTTCATCGTCGTCGCTCAATTCTTCACAGAACGCCTGCGAAAATTGCAACAGCGCTTCCCGATCGCTCGTCATATTCATCTCCAGTATCACGCGTGTACCTAATTGAACCCGTTTTTGTCAGCTGTCAGGATGACGCAGTGTCAAGACAGGAGGCAAGAATGAAATCCACAAATCCATCCATCAATACCGTGCTCATACTCGGCGCCGGTGAACTGGGGCTGCCGGTATTGCGCGCGATGAGCCGGCAGGCCCGGTTACACCACGCTTTAAAAATCAGCGTGCTCCTCCGGCCGGAGGCCGCTCGCGCCGTCACCGGCCCGCATCGGGCGCGGCGGGATGCGCTGGCGCGGCTCGGTATCGCTGTAGTGGAAGGCGATCTGCAGCAAAACAGCGTGGATGAGCTGAGCGCGCTGCTGCGTTGCTTTGATGCGGTGATCAACTGCAGCGGCTTTGTCGGCGGGGCGGGCACGCAGATAAAGATCACCTGGGCCGTTTTGCAGGCGGGCGTGGCGCGTTACTTCCCGTGGCAGTTCGGCGTGGACTACGATGTTGTCGGCACAGGCAGCGGGCAACAGGTGTGGGATGAACAGCTCGAAGTGCGCCATCTGCTGCGTGCGCAGAAGGCGACGGAGTGGGTGATTGTTTCCACGGGTATTTTCACCAGCTACCTGTTTGACTCGGGTTTTGGCGTGGTGGATGCGGCAACCAAAACGGTGCGCGCGCTGGGCGACTGGGGCTACGCGGTGACGCTGACCACCCCCGAGGACATTGGCCGGCTGACGGCCGCGATTTTTTTCCATCGGCCCGCGTTTCGCAACCAGGTGGTCTATATCGCCGGGGACACGCTGACCTACCGCGAGCTTGCCGATGTCATGCAGGCGCACTGGGGCGTAGAGGTCAACAGAGTCCTGTTGGACAAAGAGCGGCTGCAGGAGGAGGTGCGGAACCATCCGCGTGACGTCGGCGCCAAATACCGGCTGGCTTTCGCCCGGCCCGACGGCGTGGCCTGGGATAAGGCGAAAACCTTCAATGCGCGCCAGGGCATAACCACCACCACCACCGAGCAGTGGCTGGCGCAGCAATGCCCGACCTCTCAGGACGGTTAAGCGCCTGAGCGCCGCAGTCAGAACTGGCGCTGCATCCAGCGCACGTTCAGCCGCACCAGGGCGATGATGGCGCTGGAGAGCAGCCGCAGCCCGCCGGGCATGTCGCGGCGGCGGATGTCCAGCAGCAGCACGGTGCGCACCTGCGGGCTGTCGTTCCACACTTCGTGTTCGAAGGTGTCGTCCCACAGCATGAACTCCCCCTCGTGCAGCCGGTATTCGCGGCCGTCCACTTTCAGCACCGCCGCCGGCGCGCCGTCGGTGCGTTTGGGCATGTCCAGCACCAGATAGCCGCGCAGAATGCCGCGAAACGGTCCGCGGTGGGGCGGCACCTGCTTGCCGGGCGCCAGGAAAGAGAGCGAGGCGGACAGCACGTCCGGCGACGAGGCGATCAGCGCCGCCAGCGTCGGGCAGCGCGCCAGGTTGCGGGCGATCGGCTGGCCGTAGGCCTTCATGATGAACATACGCCAGTCGCGCGCGTCGTTGGCGGAAATCGACGCCTGCTGGATCATGATCTCGTGAAAGCGGGGAATATTGTGCAGATCGTGGGCGACGGTCAGCGCCTCTTCGCGGATCTGCCGCCACTGGGCGGTGAAACGTTCGGCGTCGGGGAACAGCGCGGCGCTGTCGAGCACCGGCTTGCCCTGAATGCGGCGATCGTAAACATTGCGCAATGCGAGCACGGACCAATCATAAATCGCGGACATAATGACCTCGCCTCAGAAAACGCCAAATGGACACTGCGCGCGGTTCTTCGGCGCGGCGCGTCGTCTGCGGCGGCCGGAGGGGAAGAGCGGCAGGAAAAATTGGTACGCTTCAATAGATTAGCACAACATTTGTGCAACCGTGTGTCTGCGAATGTGTCGAAATGCGGCGAAAAAAACCACACAATTAAAGTGTGACGCGTATCGCATTTAGCGGGCCGGTTGGTTAAAATATCGCTACTTGCCCGCACCTGTCCGGATTTTGTTTACCATGGAACATGCTCCCGTTTCGCGCTCAACCGCCTGGTTGCGCGTGGTTATCCTCGCCGTCTCGGCCTTTATCTTCAACACCACCGAATTTATTCCGGTCGGTCTGTTGAGCGACATCGCCGCCAGCTTCTCGATGCAAACCGAACAGGTCGGCCTGATCATCACCATCTACGCCTGGATCGTCGCCGCCGCCTCATTGGCGTGCATGCTGCTGACCAGCAAAATCGAGCGCCGCAAGCTGCTGATCGGCGTGTTCATGCTGTTTATCGCCAGCCACGTGCTGACCGCCGTGGCCTGGAACTTCACCACGCTGGTCATTTCGCGCGCCGGCGTGGCGCTGGCGCACTCAGTGTTCTGGTCGATCACCGCCTCGCTGGCGATCCGCGTGGCGCCGCCGGGCAAGAAAGCCCAGGCGTTGAGCCTGCTGGCGGGCGGCACCGCGCTGGCGATGGTGCTCGGGCTGCCGCTCGGGCGGGTGGTGGGGCAGCTGCTCGGCTGGCGCATGACCTTTATCGGCATCGCGGTGTGCGCCACCCTGGCGCTGGTGCTGCTGTGGCGCCTGCTGCCGGTGCTGAAAAGCGAGCACTCCGGTTCGCTGGCCAGCGTGCCGCTGCTGTTCAAACGCCCGGCGCTGCTGGCGCTGTACATGCTGACCGTCATCGTGGTGACGGCGCACTTCACCGCCTACAGCTACATCGAGCCGTTTATCCAGACCTTGGCCGGGCTGTCGGAGAACTTCACCACGCTGATGCTGCTGCTGTTCGGCGCCGCCGGCATCGTCGGCAGCCTGCTGTTCAGCCGCTACAGCGAGCGTTTTCCTTCCGGCTTCTTTATCGGCGCCATCGCGCTGCTGGCCTTGAGCCTGCTGCTGTTGTTGCCGGCCGCCGGCAGCGAAAGCCACCTGACGGTGCTGTGCATCTTCTGGGGCATGGCGATCATGGCCATCGGCCTGTCTATGCAGGCCAAAGTGCTGAGCCTGGCGCCGGACGCCACCGACGTGGCGATGGCGATCTTCTCCGGCCTGTACAACTTCGGCATCGGCAGCGGCGCGCTGCTGGGCAACCAGGTGAGCCTGCATCTGGGCATGGGCAACATCGGTTTCGTCGCCGCGCCGCTGGCGCTGATCGCCCTCGGCTGGTGCCTGCTGAGCTTCTACCGCAGCGAACGGCTGCAGCAGCACCCCAGCCGTTAAGCCACCGATTCGGGATGCCGCTACGGCATCCCGCGTTGCATTTTCCTGCTATAAAACAGGCTGCTGCAGCGTTTTATGCTTAACTTTTTTTCATAGTCTGCTAATTAAAAATTTAACTCCGACGCCGCTTCGCTAGCATAGAAAGTCATCAAAAATGTTAATGCGAGGTTAATGGTGAGTGACTCTGTAGCGGCGTCGCCGATCCATGCGCGGGATTTGGCGGCCAGAATCGACGCCTTGCCCGCGTCGGCCGGCCTGTGGCGCTTTATCATTCTGCTGTCGCTGGGCGGCTTTTTCGAACTCTACGATCTTTTCCAGACCGGTTATATTAGCACCGGCCTTATCGCCGACGGCATTTTCCACACCGGCGCGCAGGGCGTCTTCGGCGTGTCGGACCAGGCGGCCTTCGCCTCCGCCACCTTTCTTGGCCTGTTCGTCGGCGCCAGCCTGCTGAGCCCGTACGCCGATCGCTTCGGCCGCCGCGCCACCTTTATGTTCGCCCTGATCTGGTATGGCGCCTTCTCGCTGCTGCTGGCGTTTCAACAGCAGGCGGAGTGGGTGATCTTTCTGCGCTTTCTGGTGGGCGTCGGGCTCGGCATTGAGCTGGTGACCATCGACACTTATCTGACGGAGTGGGTGCCTGCGCATCTGCGCACCCGGGCTTTCGCCTTCGCGTTCTTCGTGCAGTTCCTGTCGGTGCCGGCGGTGGCGTTGATGTCCTGGTGGCTGGTGCCGCAGACGATTTGGGGCCTGAGCGGCTGGCGCTACGTAGTGATCGCCGGCGCGCTGGCCTCGCTGGTGATCTGGCTGGTGCGCAAGGGGCTGCCTGAGTCGCCGCGCTGGCTGGTGCAGCAGCGGCGCTATGCGCAGGCCCGGCAGGTGATGCGGGATATGGAACGGCGCTGCGGCGTGGCGGCTATGGACTTCCCGTCGCGCCCGGTGGACGATGCCGAGGGGGCACCGCTGCGCGGCCGCTTTCGCGACATCTGGGCGCCGCAGTATCGCGATCGCACGCTGATGCTGGTGGTGATGAATTTCTTTCAGGCCATCGGCTTCTTCGGCTTCGGCAACTGGCTGCCGGCGCTGCTGTCGGGCAAGGGCGCATCGGTCACCCACAGCCTGCTGTACGCTTTCTTCATTACGCTGGCCTACCCGCTGGGCTCGCTGTTGTGCAGCTTCTACGCCGACAAGATGGAGAATAAGTGGCAGATCGTGTTGTCTTGCCTGGTGACGGTGGTCTTCGGCTCGCTGTTCGCGCTGCAGAACAACCCGCTGTGGCTGATCCTGTGCGGCTTCTTCATCACCTGGTCCAACGCCTGGCTGACCTACAGCTACCACTCGTATCAATCCGAGATCTTCCCGACCCATATTCGCGCCCGCGCCGTCGGTTTTTGCTACTCCTTCAGCCGGCTGTCGACGGTGTTCAGCAGCATCATCATCGGCATTATCCTGCAGTACGGCGGCTCGCTGGGGGTGATCGCGTTTATCGTCGCCAGCATGCTGATCGTGATGCTGGTGATCGGGCTGTTCGGCCCGAAAACGCGCGGTATCGATCTGGAAAACATCTGACGTTTTGCGCCGGCGGCGACGCCGGCCTCTTCAGCAAAAAAACTCGCGATCATGCGAAAATTATTCCGTTATCACTGCCTTTGCGCCTGCCGTACTGTTACCCGGTACAAAATCCAATTCAATACCGAGCGGGGAACACGTCATGAGCATCCTCACCGCGCCCGATGGCGCGCGCATTTTCTATAAGGATTGGGGCCGCGGCCAGCCGATCCTGTTCTCCCACGGTTGGCCGCTGTCCGCCGATGCCTGGGACAACCAGCTGCTGTTTTTCGGCCAGAGCGGGTTCCGGGTGATCGCCCACGATCGCCGCGGCCACGGCCGTTCCGATCAGACCTGGCACGGCAACGACATCAACCAATACGCCGACGATCTGGCTCTGCTGATCGAAACGCTGGATCTGCGCGATCTGATCCTGGTCGGCCACGCCATCGGCGGCGGCGAAGTGGCGCGCTACATCGGCCGCCACGGCAGCGATCGGGTGGCGAAAGTGGTGCTGGTGGGCGCCGTGCCGCCGCTGATGCTGCAAACGCCGGTCAACCCGGAAGGCACACCGATGGCGGCCTTCGACGGCATTCGCAGCGGCGTGGCGGGCAACCGCTCGCAGTTCTTCAAAGATCTGGCGGTGCCGTTCTACGGTCTCCACTGCGACGAGGTGGAGAGCAATGCGGGGCTGATCGACCACTTCTGGCTGATGGGCATGCAGGGCGGCATGAAAGGGCAGTACGACGGCGTGAGCGCGTTCTCCGAAGTGGACTTCACCGCCGATCTGCTGGCGATCGACAGGCCGACGCTGCTGGTGCATGGCGACGCCGATCGGATCGTACCGATCGGCGCCTCGGCGCTGAAAGCCGCTAAGCTTATGCAACAGGCGGAGCTGAACGTTTACGCCGGCGGCGCTCACGGCTTGGCGCAGGTCGATCCCGATCGCTTCAACGCCGATCTGCTGGCCTTTATCCAGAATTCGCCGTTTTAAGGGGGCGCGATGAACCTGACTGCTATCGCCGCCCGCTGCGCGCAGCGGCTGCATGCGCCCGCGGTGCGCTGGCTGCTGCTGCTCGCCATTTGCGCCGCCTACATCCAGGGCGGGTTGGTCAAGGCGCTGAACGTCGAAGGCGCGGTTGCCGAGATGACCCACTTCGGCCTGCAGCCGGCGGCGCTGTTCGCCGTGCTGGTGACGCTGCTGGAACTGGCGGCGTCGGCGCTGATCCTGAGCGGCTTTTATCGCTGGCTCGGCGCGTTGGCGCTGGCCGGTTTTACCCTGATGGCGACGCTGATGGCCAATCCGTTCTGGCAGTTCGACGGGGCGGAGCGCGGCCAGATGATGAACGGATTTTTTGAACACCTCGGGCTGGCCGGCGCGCTGTTGCTGGTGGCATTTAACGATTTGAAGGAGCGAACGGATGGCTGAACAGACGGACAACAAGGCGGCGGCGGGCGGCTTCGCGCCGCTGAAAATCCCCTTATTTGCGGTGCTGTGGGGCGCCACGGTGCTCGGCAACGTCGGCAGCTTTATGCGCGACGTCGCTAGCTCGTGGCTGATTACCGATCTGTCGAGCAACCCTTCGGCGGTGGCGCTGATGCAGACCGCCGCCACGCTGCCGGTGTTCCTGCTGGCGATCCCGGCCGGGGTACTGTCGGACATCCTCGATCGACGGCGCTTTCTGATCTTCGTGCAAATTTTGCTGGCCTGCGTCAGCGGCAGCCTGCTGGTGCTGTCGCAGACCGGTGCGTTGACGGTGGAATACCTGCTGGCGCTGACCTTTGTCGGCGGCATCGGCGCGGCGCTGATGGGGCCGACCTGGCAGGCGATCGTGCCGGAGCTGGTGCCGCGCACCGAGCTGAAAAACGCCGTGGCGCTGAATTCGCTGGGCATCAACATCGCCCGCTCCATCGGCCCGGCGGCCGGCGGCCTGCTGCTGGCCAGCTTCGGCGCCGGCGCGGCCTATGGTGCGGACGTGATGAGCTATGTGCTGGTGATCGCGGCGTTGCTGTGGTGGAAGCGGCCGAAGGCCGAGGACAGCGGCCTGTCGGAACATTTCTTCGGCGCCTTCCGCGCCGGGCTGCGCTATGCCCGTTCCAGCCGCGAACTGCACGTGGTACTGCTGCGGGCGGCGGTGTTCTTCGCTTTCTCCAGCTCGGTTTGGGCGCTGCTGCCGCTGGTGGCGCGCCGCATGCTGGGCGGCAGCGCCGGCTTTTACGGCGTTCTGCTGGGGGCGGTAGGCGCCGGGGCGATCCTCGGGGCGATCGCGCTGCCGCGCCTGCGCCAGCGGCTGAATGCCGACGGGCTGGTGTTGCTGGCGGCGGTGCTGACCGCCGTGGTGATGGCGGCCCTGTCACTGGCGCCGCCGCAGTGGCTGGCGGTGGTGCTGCTGTTGGTGCTGGGCGCCGGCTGGATTATTGCGCTGACCACGCTCAACGGCGCGGCGCAGGGCGTGCTGCCCAACTGGGTGCGCGGCCGCGGCCTGGCCATCTACCTGATGGTGTTCAACGGCGCGATGGCGGCAGGCAGCCTGTTGTGGGGGCTGGTGGCGCAGGAGCTGGGCGTGGCCGCCACGCTGCTGGTCGGCGGCGTCGGCCTGTTGGCGGCGGGGCTGCTGTTCCACCGCCTGCGTCTGCCGACCGGCGAAGCCGATCTGCAGCCGTCGAACCATTGGCCGGAGCCGCTGGTCAACACGCCGGTTGAGAACGATCGCGGCCCGGTGATGATTCAGGTGGAGTACCGCATCCGCGAACAGGATCGGCCGCAGTTCTTGCGCACGCTGCTGATGCTGGAGCGGGCGCGTCGCCGCGACGGCGCTTACGCCTGGGGCATTACCGAGCACACCGGCGATCCGGAATGCATCATGGAGTGGTTCCTGGTGGAGTCCT
This sequence comes from Serratia sp. CY29653, assembly GCF_052169255.1. Lineage (NCBI taxonomy): Bacteria > Pseudomonadati > Pseudomonadota > Gammaproteobacteria > Enterobacterales > Yersiniaceae > Serratia > Serratia sp. CY29653. Next base: position 375,325 of record NZ_JBJNLC010000001.1, read on the forward strand.
GGGCGGAGCACCTGCGGCAGCACCAGCGGGTGTCGCACGCCGACGCCGATCTGCAGCAGGCGGCGCTGCGCTTCCATATCGGGCCGGAGAAACCGGTGGTGCATCACTTCCTGTCGCTCGACCGGCATCAGGTGAAGCATTAACTGCGCGGCCAGGCGGTGAGAAGGTGCTATGCTTTTGGTCGGTTCGGCGGCGCGGCCGCCGTAAGACGAATGTAGTCAGCACAGGGAGACACATTGATGACGGCACCTTCTGCTTTTGCCCGCGAGCTTGGGCTGCGCTATCCGATCGTTCAGGGGCCGATGAACGGCGCGTCGCCGCCGGCGTTGGCGGTGGCGGTGAGCAACGCCGGGGCGCTGGGCTCGTGCGCGGCGGCGCTGTTTTCACCGGCGGTGATCCTCGAACGGGTGCAGCAGATCCGCGCGCAGACCGCCGCGCCGTTCAACATCAACCTGTTTCTGCTCGATGAGCAGCACCCGGATCTCGCCGAGCTCAAGCGTGCCCAGCACCTGCTGCGGCCGTTCCGCGAAGCGCTGGGGCTGAGCGAGCCGCCGATCCCCACCCAATTTGCCGAAAACAACCGTGACCAGATCGCGGCCTTGCTGGAGGCGGCGCCGCCGGTGGCCAGCTTCACCTTCGGCGTGCTGCCGCGCGCCACGGTTACGCAGTTCAAGAAGGCTGGCTCGCGGGTGATCGGCACCGCCACCACGGTGGCGGAAGCCCGCGCCTGGGAAGAAGCGGGCGCCGACTTCGTTTGCGTCTCTGGCTCGGAGGCGGGCGGCCACCGCCCGACTTTCCTTGGCGATATCGAGCAATCCTGCGTCGGCCTGATGGCCCTGCTGCCGCAGGTGGTGGCGGCGGTGAAGATCCCGGTGATCGCCGCGGGCGGTATCATGAACGGGCGCGGCATCGTGGCTGCGCGCTTGCTGGGCGCACAGGCGGCGCAGCTGGGCACCGCGTTTCTGTGCAGCCCGGAGTCGGGCATCGCCGAAGCCTGGCGGGCGGCGCTGAGCAACGCCGGTGATGACAGCACGCGCCTGACGCGCGCCTTCAGCGGCCGCCCGGCGCGCGGCATCGTCAATGATTTCATGCGCCAGATGCGCGCGGAAGAGGCGCAGATCCTGCCTTATCCGGTGCAGAACGCGCTCACCGGCGATATCCGCCAGGCGGCGGCCAAGGCCGGGCGCGGAGAGTTTATGTCGCTGTGGGCCGGGCAGGGCGTGGGCCTGGCGCGGCCGATGCCGGCGGCGGAGCTGGTCGCCACCCTGGCGGCGGAGCTGGAGGCGGTGTGAGCTCGTCTGCGCGATTTATTGCTCTGACAGTGTGGGGGTAGCGCAAAAAATCGCCAGGGTGATGCCTGAGAAGAGGTAAACAGTCCGGCGTTCGCGCCGGACTGCGGATTTCTTGGCTAGACGAGAATATCGGCGGAAGCGTCGACCTGCCCAACGATTTTAACCAGGAAATCAGGCTGGTTATGGCCGGAGAGATTGATCGCCAGATCGGTGACATTCTGCTGCGAGTCATAATTCAGCGCCGCTTCATACAGCGAGCCGCTTAAATTATCGACGAAGTGCAACTCGCCCCCCTCGGCCTTAACCGTCTGGTTGAGCCACGACAGATCGATTTTATCCACCGCCGTTTGGAAATCACGGATCCAGTCCGGCGCGGCGGCCTGGCTGTCGTCGGCTGTGCTGAAGACGAAGGTGTCGGCACCTGCATTGCCCCAGAGCTGATCGGCGCCGTCGGCACCGTAAATGATATCGTTGCCTGCGCCGCCTTTGAGCGTATTGTTCAGTGCGTTGCCCACTAAGATATCGGCGCCGCTGCCGCCGATGATATTTTCAATCTGCGCGCCATAGGCGATGGCGATATTCGCCTTCAATCCGCCCACATCTGAGAATGAGCCTTCGTTAATGTTGATGCGCTGATCTTGGCTGTAGCCCGAAAAATCCAGCGTGTCGTTGCCGCCGGCATCCCAGATAGCCGCCACGATTTTGTCCGTGGACGCCTTAACGCTCAAAAAGTCTCGATCCGTATTCGAGTTGAAACCATAAGTGGTATCACCGGTGCGCGTGGTGGTGTTCGCGCCGTACAGCTTCTGAATGGCGGTAATATCATCCAGCTGCGGCCCCGAGGGCCATACGCCTTTATAGTCGGCGCCGGTGTTTTGTTCACTAAAATAGCTCATCAAAGAGTATTGATGGTCGTCCTCATAATATTTCGCCGAGTTGGTGTAGGTGGGGTAGGTCGCGTTGGAGGCATCATAGTTTCCGGGGTGGGAGAGCCCGAGCGCATGCCCTATTTCATGGGTCAGCGTATCCCTGGCATAGTTATTGGTCTGCGGATTCGAAGCGTCGTAGCCTTTGTTGCCGCTGATCCAGATGGTGCTTTTCAGGTTGTTTTGCGTACTTTCATAGGAGGTGTAATTGCCTCCGCTGGCCGCCTTATAAAAACCAAACTTTATATCAGCACTTTTGGCATCGGTGCCTTTGACTTCGGTGAAGGTGATATTGGCCACGTCTGACCAGGACTGCAATGAAAGCTTGGTTTGGGCCTGTTGGGCGGCGGTAAGCTGTGCGGATCCTGGCTTATCGCTGTCGGTATACACGGGGAAAGAGTAGGTTATTGTTGCCGCATGGTCAGTCACGCCTTTGCCATTGGCGGAATAATGGCTCCTCAGCAACAGATCTGAAACGTCTTCCGTGGCGTATGAAGGCTTGCTGCTTCCCTCGCGATCGCCTCTTTCATAATCGGTTAAATAATCTGAGATTTTATCGGTAGCTAATGACATATCAAACTCCTTTGGACGTTGACAATATTGCACCTAACGCTCTATATGCTCGTACACAGGTTTGAAAATAGGGGGGGGTTATTGGGTTATCATTGGCTTGCCTCCTTGTCTGGCTTGAATATCGCACTCAAGCGGAATATGTCCTTATCATTAATCACGGTGAGGAATTAATGGCGCGCAATGGTTGGCTGAAAGCAGTATAGGCATAATTATTTTATTAATGAGTTATTCTTATATGAATCTTTTACATAAGATATGTGTAAAAGGCGCACTTAAATAACCAGGTGGAATTAAATCTTTATTTAATATTACTCTGTAATTGGCTCGTGGAGTTTACGTAACTGATTTATCTTTTTGCTTTTCATTAATTTTCATCTGTGAATAGCGGCGAGTAGCCACCATTGCCGCAATGCATATAGGCGGCTACACGCCGGCGAACGTCATTAATTGAGTAAGGGATTATTAAGGGCGCTCGCGTACACCGATTAACTTGCCTGATAATTAAAAACTGTAGGTGCCCTGCGCCAGGATGAAGTTCATGTTTTTCAGCCCGGCATGCTGCTGCAGGCTGTGGCCGACGTCGAAGTAGACATAGGCCACCTTGAACTGGAGATCGCTGCGCGGCGTCCAGATGGTTTCGACCTGATACTGATTGCCGATAAAGCGCGAGCCCTGCGCGCTGCCCTTTACCGGGCGCATCGGCCCGAGGTAGAAGGCATCCTCGCGGCGTTGCCGCCACAACGCGTCCCAACTGAAGTCGATGGCCAGGGTTTGCCACGGCGTAATCGTGACCGAAGGATGAATGGCGATCAGGTTAGCCGGCGCCACCAGCCCGTTTTCGGTCAGGTAGGGCAGCTTGGGGTACATGGCGTTAAAGGTATTGAGCTGCCCATCGTGACCGTTTTTATCGCCGCTGGCGATGCCAATCTTGCCGCCAAAGCGCGGCTGCCAGCGCCAGTCGCTCATCCTATACCCGGCGTGCGCCGACGCCGACCAGGCGCGGATGTCGCGCTGTTCTGCGCTGCCGAACTGCCAGGCGGCTTCATTATCCCAGTCGAACCCCTGCGCCGCGCCGAAAATGCGCGCGCCGACGGTATAGCGCCGTTCTTGCCCGCTGAGCTGCGCGTAGTGGGCGTCGTTATCCTCAAAGCCAAAGGTGTAGAGATCGAGCGAGGACGCCAGCGCTGCCAGCGGCGTGGTGCCGTACAGCCCCCACACCTTTTGGCTGTTGTCGGTATCGTCGTCGAAACTGCCGGCTTTGAGGGTGACGGGGTGGCCGATAAAGGCGTCGAGGCGGTTCTTATCCTTGGCCCAGCTGGCGCGGATGGCGTCGAAAGAACGACGCACGTTGGGGCCGTCGCGGGTGCCCATCAGGTGCAGCGAACCCAGCGCAATCTCCTGGCGGCCGGCCCGCAGGGTGCCGAGGCCATAGGCGGTGGGCAGTTTTAAGTCCACATAGCCCTGGCCGAGATAGGCATGATCTTCGTCGGTCGGTTTGCGCCCGCGATCGCGCGGCGTGGCCAGTGACGATCCCAACTGGAGATAGGCGCCAAAGTCGTCGCCATAGTCGAGGCGCGCGCCAAGCAGCAGGCGCTGCATGAAGGTGTCGTCGCGTCCGCCGCTCAGATCGCGTTGATCCGTCCATTCATAGCGCTCGCGCAGTGAACCGTCGAAAGACAGGGTGGCCGCATCGCCCAACGGGATGTTTTTCCAGGGGGAAGCGGCGGGTTCCGCCGCCAGGGCGGGGAGCGTGGAGAACAGCAACAGTGCGGGAAGCGTGCGTTTCATTATGGATATCCGAAGAAAAAAGCGCGCCGCAGCGCGCCTTGGGTTTATTTAGCCGTCTGGTGAATTTCGGCGATGTAGCCGCCGGGGAAACGCACCAGCGCCGAGGCGCGGCGCTCCGCCGCCGTCGAACGCCACAGCACCTGCGCGCCGCTGGCCGTCGCTTTGGCCAGCGTGGCCGGCAGATCGTCGACGCCATAGCCGGTGCGCTCATGGCCGAACGGATAAGGCAGATGCCCGTCGGTGACGAAAATGCGCGTTTTGCCGAAGCGCGAGTCCAGTTCGATCTGGCGGATCTTGCCGTTGTTGCTGCGGCCGATCGCCGTATCGCTGACCTGTTCGTCGCTCACCACCGTGGCGTGCGAGAACGCCTGGTAGCTTTTCAGGAAATCGTCGACGCGGTAGGCGGAGAGATACAGGCGGTTTTCCGGCACGCTCAGCAGCGGCTTGTAGTTGGGCGCCTTGGTGTGCCAATAGAGCTGCATGTTGACGCCGCCGGGCCACTGGATCACCGCGTCGCGGCCAATCGGATCGTCGAAAGGCGCAACCTGCACATCGGCGCCGGCGGCTCTGGCCTGGCGGATGGCGGCGTCCATATCCCTGACCAGAAAACCGTTGCGCTCGGTGCCGAACGGGTGTGGGATCGGCGTTTTGAAATCGAACACCGAGAAGCTGCCGGCCGGCGTCAGTATCAGCTGGGAGTAGGTTTCGCTCGGCGTGGGCGTGACGTTGACCAGCACGCGTTCGGTGCTGGTGCCGCCGAAGGTTTTCAGGATGCTGTCGACAAAGGCATCCATTTTTCCGCGTTCGACGTAGACATGGGTGGTGTCATATTGCGGCCCCACGGCAAGAGACGCCGTATCGGCCGCCCATGATACGGCAGGGAGCAGCAGCGCAAGGGCTGATATCCTCAGCCGACGAGAAGAAATACCGATAATATGTTGCATGATGACCTCCAGGTAGCGGTTATTTTCCTGAGTGAAGCGTGATTTCCTATGAGCTTTCCCGTCGGCTGAAAAATAAAAACTAAAAACGCAATGCGCGTCGTGAAACATTAAATAAGGGCGAAATTCTGGCGCCTAAGCGAATATCGCGCAGGTGCAGAACCTCTCTTTTTATTGGCATAAAAACGGTGGGGTGCCTTTGCCGGCTAAGCCCGCTGTCGCTAAGGAACGGCGAGGGTCATAAGGCCCGCCTCGCCGCGCGCTGAGGCGAATCGAGGATAATCCATAACGGTGTTCTCCTGGATGGGATATATCGCATTAGCCAGCTGAGTTTACGGTCTTCATTGCCGTCTAAATATAAATACAGCATTAAAAGAATTGTCGCCCATCAAATTTTTATATGACTTGTTGAGTAAATACGAATAAGCGGAAAATAAAATATAACGGCGCGTGCTAAGGCCGGCGTTGAGCGGAGGCGGTGTTGATCTCGGGAGGAAAAACGGCCTGCCGAAGCAGGCCGTTGGGGGATATTTACGCCAGATCGAAACGATCGAGGTTCATCACTTTGTTCCAGGCGGCGACGAAGTCGTGGGCGAACTTCTCCTGCGCGTCGGCGCTGCCGTAGACTTCGGCCAGCGCGCGCAGCTGCGCGTGTGAACCGAACACCAGATCGACGCGGGTGCCGGTCCATTTGACCGCGCCGCTGCGGCGATCGTGCCCTTCGAACAGGCCGTCCTCACCCACCGGGTGCCAGGTGGTGCCCATGTCGAGCAGGTTGACGAAGAAGTCGTTGGTCAGCGCCTGCGGCCGCTGGGTGAATACGCCGTGCGGCGTGCCGCCGACGTTGGCACCGAGTACCCGCAGCCCGCCGACCAGCACCGTCATTTCCGGCGCGGTCAGGGTCAGCAGCTGCGCCTTGTCGACCAGCAGCGTCTCGGCCGGCACGCGGTATTTGCCCTTCAGGAAGTTGCGGAAACCGTCGGCGAGCGGCTCCATCGCCTCGAAGGAGTCCACGTCGGTCTGCTCCTGCGAAGCGTCCATGCGGCCCGGCGCGAACGGCACCGTCAGGGCCAAACCGGCGTTCTTCGCCGCCTGTTCCACGCCCGCCGCGCCGGCCAGCACGATCAGATCCGCCAGCGAGACGCGCTTGCCGCCGGCCTGCGCATCATTGAAGGCGCGTTGGATGCTCTCCAGCTTGGCCAGCGTCGCGGCGAGCTGCGCAGGTTGGTTGACCGCCCAGTCTTTTTGCGGCGCCAGGCGAATGCGCGCACCGTTGGCGCCGCCGCGTTTGTCGGAACCGCGGAAGCTCGAAGCGGAAGCCCAGGCGGTGGAGACCAGTGCCGATACCGGCAGACCGGAAGCCAGCACGGCGTTTTTCAGCGCGGCGATGTCCTGCTCGTCGATCAGCGGATGATCGACCGCCGGGATCGGATCCTGCCAAATCAGCTCTTCCTGCGGCACTTCCGGGCCGAGGTAGCGAGGGTGCGGCCCCATATCGCGGTGGGTCAGCTTGAACCAGGCGCGGGCGAAGGCGTCGGCCAACTCTTCCGGATGCTCATAGAAGCGGCGCGAAATCTTCTCGTAGGCCGGATCGAAGCGCAGCGAAAGGTCGGTGGTCAGCATGGTCGGGCGGCGTTTCTTGTTCGGATCGAAGGCGTCGGGAATGGTTTCACCGATGTCTTTCGCCACCCACTGGTGCGCGCCGGCCGGGCTTTGGCTCAGTTCCCATTCGTATTCGAACAGGTGGCGGAAGAAATCGTGGTTCCACTGGGTTGGGGTGGTGGTCCAGGTGACTTCCAGGCCGCTGGTGATGGCGTCTTTGCCGACGCCGGTGCCGAAGGTGCTGTGCCAGCCGAGGCCCTGCGACTCCAGCCCGGCCGCTTCCGGATCGGCGCCGACGTTAGACGCCGGACCGGCGCCGTGGGTCTTGCCGAAGGTGTGGCCGCCGGCGATCAGCGCCACGGTTTCTTCGTCGTTCATCGCCATGCGGGCGAAGGTTTCACGGATGTCGCGCGCGGCGGCCACCGGATCGGGATTGCCGTCCGGGCCTTCCGGGTTGACGTAGATCAGGCCCATCTGCACCGCCGCCAGCGGGTTCTCCAGGTCGCGGTCGCCCGAGTAGCGGCTGTTTGGCCCGCCGCTCAGCTCCAGCCAGATCTTCTCCGAGCCCCAGTAGACGTCGTCCGGCTCCCAGGTGTCGGCACGGCCGCCGGCGTAGCCGAAGGTTTTGAAGCCCATCGATTCCAGCGCCACGTTGCCGGTCAGGATAATCAGGTCGGCCCAGGAGATGTTGCGGCCGTATTTCTGTTTGATCGGCCACAGCAGGCGGCGCGCCTTGTCGAGGCTGACGTTGTCCGGCCAGCTGTTGAGCGGGGCGAATCGCTGCTGGCCTTCGCCCGCGCCGCCGCGGCCGTCGCCGATGCGGTAGGTGCCGGCGCTGTGCCAGGCCATGCGGATGAACAGGCCGCCGTAGTGGCCGAAGTCCGCCGGCCACCATTCCTGCGAGTCGGTCATCAGGGCGTGCAGATCCTGTTTGACCGCCGCCAGATCGAGACTGTTGAAGGCATCGGCGTAGTTGAAGTCTTTATCCATCGGATCGGACAGGGGGGAGTGCTGATGCAGCGGTTTCAGGCTGAGCTGATTGGGCCACCAATCCTGATTGGTGGGGCCGTTCTGCGGTGCGGGCTGCTTGCCGCCCGAAAACGGGCATTTGCTTTCAGTTGTCATAATGCGCTCTCTGCTTCCGTAAGGGTGCTCCAGCCGCCGGGCGTGGAGCGGTTAACAAGGCATGCGGGTAAGGCTTGCGTCGGGTGTTGCGCTAAATAACTGAACTCAATGGAATCACATCGCCCCGGCCGCTAACGGGCAAAGGGTGACTCATGGCTAAGCTTAGTCAGCGGCGGCGGAGAGATAAAATAGGAATGATTGAATACTGTGATAGCTTGCGGCGATTCATGGCTGTGTTATTGATAGTCAGCGCGGCGCTCTATCGGCGCCGCAGCATCACCTTGAGCACCGCGTCTGCCAGCCTGCCGAACGGCGCGCGCAGCAGATCGGTGAAGCGCCAGCGGCTTTGGATAAAGACGCCCTTGGCATGGCTCAGCGCCCGGAATCCTTCGATGCCGTGACAGGCCCCCATGCCGCTGGGGCCGATGCCGCCGAACGGCAGATCGTCCTGGGCAAAGTGCAGCAGGGTGGCGTTGACGCTGACGTTGCCGGAGGTGGTGCGTGCCAGCAGCCTGTCCTGCAGCGTGCCGCCTGGGCCAAAGTAGTACAGCGCCAGCGGGCGCGGCCCGGCGTTGATAACGTCGATCGTTTCATCAAAGGCGGTGTAGGTGCGCACCGGCAGCAGCGGCCCGAAGATCTCCTCTTGCATGATCCGGCTGTCGTCGGGGGCGCCGACGATCAGCGTGGGGGCGAGGGTTTTCGGCCGTTCCACCGCCGAGTCCGGGCGGTGGCCCACCGGAACGATCCGCGCGCCCCGCGCCTGGGCGTCGGTGAGCAGATCCTGCAAACGGTGGTAGTGCCTGTCGTTGATGATGGCGCCGTAGTCATGGCTCGTCGGCCCGTCGGGGTAAAACGCTTTGACCGTCGCGTCGTAGAGCGCAATGAAGTTTTCCACATCGTCCTGATGGATCAGCAGGAAATCGGGCGCGATGCAGGTTTGGCCCGCGTTCGACAGCTTGCCGAACGCCAGGCTGTTAACGGTTCTGGCGTTAACCGCGCCGGGCGCCACCACGGCGGGGCTTTTGCCGCCCAGCTCGAGCGTCAAGGGCACCAGATTTTTACCGGCCGCCTGCATGACCTGACGGCCGATCGCCGTGCTGCCGGTGAACACCAGGTGATCGAACGCCAGTGTGCTGAACCCGGCCCCGACGTCCGGCCCGCCGGTCACCACGGCGACCTCATCGGCGGGAAACAGCGCCGCCAGCATCGTTTCGATAAGCTGGCTGGTGTGCGGCGTGAGCTCCGAAGGTTTCAGCATCACGCGGTTGCCGGCGGCCAGGGCGGTGGCCAGCGGGATGAAGGTCAACGAAAACGGGTAGTTCCACGGCGCCATGATGCCAATTACGCCCTTGGGTTGATACTGCACGTAGGCGCGCCCGGCCTGATACGGCAGGGCGACGTGGCGGCGTTCCGGCTGCATGAAGCGCTTCAGATTGCGCAGCAGGTAATCGATCGCCTGCACGGTGACCAGAATCTCCAGGATGTCGGTTTCGTAAGGCGAACGGTGGCCGAAGTCTGCGCTGACGGCCGCCGTCAGCGCGTCGCGCTGGGCCAAAATGGCGCTCCGCAGGCGGCGCAGGGCGGCCTTGCGCTGAGCGATCGTCGGTGCGCCGTCGCGCAGGAAGGCATGACGTTGGGCGGCAAGCCGTTGCTCCATCGTCATGAGGATGTCATCTCCCTGCACTTGAATTCTCCTGATGCCGAGTGAAAGCGGGAATGCGGTTTGCCGAATCGTGTTTGACCTTAAAGTGAACTTTAAACCTATACTCGTTAAACGATCAACGCAAGATCGTCGGCCAACCGGGATGAGGGAGCCAGAGATCCCGGCGCCGCGCGCAGTATAAACCTTCTTTTTTAACCAAAGTGTAAATGGGAGAAACGACATGGGTTACGTAACGACCAGCGATGGCGTCGAGATTTTCTACAAGGATTGGGGCCCCAAAAACGGCAAGGTTATCTATTTTCACCACGGCTGGCCGCTGTCCAGCGATGACTGGGATGCCCAGATGCTGTTCTTCGTGAACAAAGGGTTCCGCGTGGTTGCGCACGATCGCCGCGGCCACGGCCGCTCCAGCCAGGTGTGGGAAGGGCACGACATGGACCACTACGCCGATGACGTCGCCGCGGTGGTAAAACACCTGGGCGTGCAGGGCGCGATGCACGTGGGCCACTCGACGGGCGGCGGCGAGGTGGTGCGCTATATCGTGCGCCACGGCGAGGACAAGGTATCCAAAGCGGTGCTGATCAGCGCGGTGCCGCCGCTGATGGTGAAAACCGACGCCAATCCGCAGGGCACCCCCAAAGCGGTGTTCGATGATTTCCAGGCGCAGCTGGCCGCCAACCGGGCGCAGTTCTATTACGACGTGCCCGCCGGCCCGTTCTACGGTTATAACCGCCCGGGCGCCAAACCGTCGGAGGCGATTATCTGGAACTGGTGGCGCCAGGGCATGATGGGCGGCGCCAAGGCGCACTACGACGGCATCGTCGCCTTCTCGCAGACCGATTTCACCGAAGATCTCAAGAAGATCGCCATTCCGGTGCTGGTGATCCACGGCGACGACGATCAGGTGGTGCCTTATCAGGATTCCGGCGTGCTGTCGGCCAAGCTGGTGCAGAACGGCACGCTCAATACCTATAAGGGCGCGCCGCACGGCATCCCGACCACCCATGCCGATCAGGTCAACGCCGATCTGCTGGCGTTCGTGAACAGCTAAAGACTCAACGCGTCGCGAGCCTCGCCCTTCACCGGGCGGGGCTTTTTATTGGCTGCGGGAGAGCGGATCACCAATGATAGCTGATGCCCATATCGAGCTTGTCCGACGCATCGACGCCGGGCGTGTGCTGCGAAAGGTTATTGAATTCATAGTTAATAAACACCTGCATATTGCTGTTGAGTAACCAGGTGACCCCCAGCTCCTCATAGTTCAATAAGTCCATGTTCCGGCCTGCCCGGGTCTGTATCAAAAGGGTATAGCCGATGTTGGGTTGGATGTGGTCCGTCAGCCGATATTTGGCGAGCGCTTCATAACTTGACGCCGAACCGCGGTTAGCGGTTTGTTGCGGGCTGATGGCGTTGTCGCTTTGGGTGAACACGGCCGCAAGATAGATTTTTTTCGACGCATAGAGAACCCCTTCGGCCAGCGTATCGATGCGCCGGCGATAGCCGGCGGCGCGTTGTTGCCGCTGCGTGGTTTGAGACGCCGAGGCGGCGGCGATGAGGCTGAGCGTCGGCGTCAGCGCATAACGGAAGGAGAGGCCGAATCCGTTGCCGTTTTGTTTGCCCGGCGTTTGCCGGTCGTCGCCGTCTTTGAACTGATATTGCAACGCGAGTGCGGCGCGCCGCTGAAACAGGCTGAAGGGGCGGCGGTAAGTGAGCAGGTTACGCGCCCGGCCGCGCATAAAATTGTCGATGTAGTTGTAGGCCATCTCTCTAAACAGCGGAGAGCGATCGGTCAGGGCGGTCACATCATAGAGCACGCCCCAATTGCGGCCGATATCGAGGCTGCCGAAGGTTGCGTTTTGCACCCCAATATAGGCGAGTCGGGTGCTGTTGCGAGTCGCGTCGGCGAAGCTGACGGTATATTCCCAGTGGGCGTAGGCCCGCCAGCGCGGCGCGATCTTTTTTTTGCCTATCAGGCCGAAATAGAGGTAGCTGCGGTCGCCGTCGTCGCGCGCGTTTTGGCCGCTGTAGCGTCTGGCGATAATCGTGCCGTAGAAATTCAGGCTGTTTTGCTGCGACCCCGTCAACGACACGGCGAAGGCGCCGCGTGGTAATAGGGCCAGCAGGGGGAAAAGCATGCCCGCCGAAAAATAACGCGGATTGCATTTTATCATGATGACACCGTCCCTGTGCGCGGCAAGCCCGTGAGCTTGCCGCCTCGGCGAAGCTTAAGCGTGCGTTTCGCGTTTAAAGTAGCTGACGATCCCCTGAGCGATCGCCGTGGCAATTTTATTGCGGAATGCGGGGGTGCCGAGCAGCCTTTCTTCCTCAGGGTTGGTGATGAAAGAGGTTTCCACCAACACGGAAGGAATATACGGGGATTTTAAGACCACGAAGGCCGCCTGTTCGGTATTTTTGGCATGCAGGTGATGAATGGGCGCAATATGTTGAATCAGGTGCGAGCCCAGCGTCAGGCTTTCTTTGATCGTTTCCGTCTGCTCCAAATCAAACAGTATCTTCTGCAAATAGCGGTCTTTCTTGATGACGTTAGGGCCGGCGAGATCGTCCGCCGCGTTTTCACTGTTCGATAAGTATTTCGCCATCGCGCTGCTGGCGCCTTTATTGGAAAGCGCAAAGACCGAAGCGCCGCAGGCGCTGGGGCAGGTAAAACCGTCGGCGTGGATGGACATGAAAAGATCCGCACCGTGCCGGTGCGCGATCTCCACCCGATCGTAAAGCGGAATAAAAACGTCGCTGTCGCGCGTCAGGCGGGCATCGATGCCGTGTCGATCGAGCTGTGCACGCACATTTTTGGCGATCGCCAGAACGACATGTTTTTCCAGCGAACCGGTGTGGCCAATGGCACCGGAGTCGATGCCGCCATGACCGGGATCCAACATGACCAGGAATCTTTTTCGCGCCCCCTGAGGTTTGGGGCGCGGCAGGCCGTGGGCGTGAGCCAGCGGGGAAACGGCGCCGTTCAGCGTCAGGGCCGCCAGCCCTGCCAACATCATTCTGCGGCGAGATAACCGGGTGTTCAAAAGGTCCGTCTTAGCCATAAGGTTAACCAGCATAAAAGGAAAGGGTGTTTTTGTTATAACATAACAATTTCACGCGCCAGCGGGGTTGTCTGTTAGCGGCTGTTACTTTTAATGTCATTCCTTAAATTCACTGGTTTTTTATACTGCATTTATTTTGTTTATTGAATATTCGTATTGCTATTAATTTGTTTTGTATTTGTTAATTCTTATTTTGACACACTATTTAATCTAATATTTCAAATGAGATTTATTCTCCTCTTTAATTGATATGTTATAACGTAATTACTAAAACGGATAAAAAACGGGGTCTTTGCCGCCGGCATGAAGTCACTCACGTTTTTGGAGCGTTAACATGACTTTTAAACACCAGGAAAAAGAGACATTAAATATATTCGCCGTTCTCGCCGTCTCGTTAAGCACGGTTATCGCCATGCTCGACAGTACCATCGCCAACGTGGCGCTGCCGGTGATCGCCAAAGATTTCGGCGTTTCCGAATCGGCCTCCATCATGATTATTAATGCCTACCAGTTTGCCGTCGTGGCCTCTTTGATGCCCTTCGCGGCGCTGGGTCGCGCGGTGGGCAATAAAAAAATCTTTATGGCCGGGGTGGTGCTGTTCGCTTTTTCATCCCTGGGCTGCGCGCTGTCCACGACGCTGGAGATGCTGACGGCATTCAGGGTGATACAGGGCTTCGGCGCGGCGGCGGTGCTCAGCGTCAATGCGGCGCTGATCAAGGAGATATACCCGGCAAGGCTGCTTGGGCGCGGCCTGGGCATAAACGTGATGGTGGTGTCGGTTTCCGCCGCCGCCGGGCCATCCATCGCCTCGGCGATACTTTCTCAAACGAGCTGGAACTGGCTGTTTACCATTAATGTTCCCATCGCCTGCCTGTCGCTGCTGCTGAGCGTGATATTCCTGGGTTCCCGCGAGCGGCGCAGCGTTGGGTTCGACAGCGGGGGCGCCCTGTTGGTGTTTGTGCTGTTTATCGCTTTCTCGCTCAGCACCATGAGCATGACCACTCACCATCTGCCGGCGGCGGCGCTGAGCTTTGCGGTATTCGCCGGGCTGGCCGGGTTGCTGTACATCAATCAAAAAAGAAAGGCCGACGCCGCGCTGATCCCGATCGCGATGCTGCATAACCCGACGCTGTCATTGTCTTTGCTGATGTCGATGCTGTCCTACAGCACCCAGCTTTTGGCCTATGTTTCGCTGCCTTTTTATTTTCACAACGTTCTGCAAAGAAACGTGGTGGAAATCGGTCTGTTGCTGACCGCCTGGCCGCTGGCCACCATGGCGTCTTCGCTAATTTCCGGCGATTTGGCCAAGAAGTACGATCCCAATCTTGTTGCCCTCTCGGGCCTTGCCTGTCTGCTGGCAGGCATGCTGCTGATGGCCAATCTGCCGAGCGATCCGTCGAATGGGGCGATCGTATGGCGCGTGGCGCTGTGCGGCATCGGTTTCGGCCTGTTTCAATCACCGAACAACCTGTTGATCATGACGTCGGTCTCCCATGAAAACAGCAGCATCGCCAGCGGCCTGTTGGGCAGTTCCCGGCTGATTGGGCAAATCGTCGGTTCGGCGTTGGTGGCGATTTTCTTCAACATGCGGGGCGCGCAAGCGACGAATATCAGTTTAATGGCGGGGGCGGCATTCTCGTTCCTTTCTCTGGTCGTGAGCTATATGCGCTTCAAGTCCGCCGTTACGTTAAAAACCAGTAAATAGAAGCACGAGGTTTCCCATGCGATTTATCCCATTAGTGCCGTTGGTTATCGGCATGGCGGCGTTTTCCCTTGCCGGCTGCACGACCTACCACGACGTGGCGTTGCAACAAAAAGAGACGGGGCTCAATAGCCAATATTACCTGCTGCAGCCGCCGGTCTATGTCGGCGACCGGTTGAAATATGGTCTGAAGGACGGCAGCGGCGGCGAGTTGACGGTGGCGAAGGTTGAACCGAAAGACCTGGTCGCCGACAGCGGAAAAATCATTCCCCTGTCGCAGCTCTCTTTCCTGCAACGAAAAGACCTTTCCACAGGAAAAACCGCCGCGTTGGTCGGCGGCGGCGCGGTCGCCACCACGGCAATCGTCTTTGTGGCCGGGATAACCATCATGGCCGCCGGCATCGCCGCGTCGGCCTAACGCAGCCCATCGCCGCACGCCACCGAGCGTGCGCACAGGAGGCTCCATGTGCGTCACAGTGAAATTTATCGCCACCGCGCTGCTGGCAATATTCGCCTTGCCGACGGCGCCTTGCGCCAGCGGTAGTCAGCCGGCGGCGGCCGAACGGCCGCAGAGCGCAGCGGTGCAAAAGTTGCCTGGCCACTATCAGCGGATCGTCATCACCGGCAACTGCCCCTTCGGCGTGATCCTGGCGAACGAGGCGGCCTACCGGCACGTCGTCGGCGTGGGGCCCTGGGCGTTCATGCATGCCGATATGCATGTGTTGAAGGACATGAAGCCTGACATCGGCAGGATCACCTCCGCCTTCATCAATAAGGACTACCGGGTCAACATGGAGTCGTTAATGAATCTACGGCCCGACATTATTTATTACTACGGCAAAAGCCAGGACGATCGGCTGGAAAGGGCGGGCGTGATGACCGTCGATCTGGATGCCGGCGGGAAGACAAAGTACCAACCGATGGTCACCCAGATGTATTGGGAAAATACCTTCGCCGACACGCTCGGCCTGCCGCGCACGCACAAATTCAAAGACGCCTGGGAAAAGACCCTGAAGCAGATCCGCCCCTATGCCGCAGCCATCCGCGCGCAGCACGTCAGGGCGTTGTATCTCGAAGAAAGCGACGGCAGGCAGCTGAAGGTGAGCGGCCCGCATACCTACGGCGACACCTACCTGAAAATGGCCGGCATGGACAACGTCGCCGGGGATTTGCCGGTGAAAGGGGATGCCGGCAGGTACATCAACGTTTCGATGGAGCAGATCATGGCCTGGGACCCGGATGTGATTTTCGTGGTTTTCGGCAGCGCTAAAGCGCTGCTGCACGGGGGGATCCCCGGCCAGGCCTGGGAGACGCTCAGGGCGGTAAAAAACGGCAAGGTTTTCTCGACGCCGGTGGGCATTCATAACTGGGGGGGCCTGTCGGCGGAAACGTCACTGCTGCCGCTGTTTATGATCAACCGCTATGCCCCTGAAGACATTAGCGACAAGACGCTGCGGGAGGAGACGCGCCGCTATTATCAGACGATGTTCTCCTATGCGATCCCGGACCGTTTGTTGGATGAGGTGCTGGCACAGCGCTAGCACCACGGTTGAATTGCGTTAGTGGGTTGGAGGAGCTTGGGGATGCCGGGCAGAGGAAAATATATGGCGATCATGGTAGGGCTGTTTTTAGCCTTGTGTGTGGTTGCCGTCGCATCACTGTTTGCCGGCCGTTACGCCTTGTCGGCCCATGACGTGCTGCAGATTTTATGGCAGGGGAACATGCCGGGGGAAAACCAGGCCCACTATTCGGTGATTTTTAACCTGCGTGCGCCGCGGGTGGTGGCGGTGATGCTGGTGGGCGGCGGGTTGGCGGTCGCCGGCGCGACCTTTCAGGCGGTGCTGAAAAACGCGTTAGCCAGCCCGGACGTGCTGGGCACGTCTTCCGCCTCCGCCTTTGGCGCCGCGCTGGGCATTTTATTGAGTTTGCCTTTTGCCCTGAGTTCCCTGCTGTCGTTTCTTTTCGGCGTGGTGAGTTTGTTGCTGGTGCTTGGCATTTGCCGCCTGAAACGCCGGCAGGATGCGCTGACGACGATCCTGTCCGGCATGATTATCGCGTCGGTGTTTATCGCGTTTGTCTCGGCCATCAAATATGTCGCCGATCCGCAGGATACCTTGCCCGCCATCGTCTTCTGGCTGATGGGCAGCTTCGCTTCGGTGGCGAAAGCGCAGGTCTATTGGCTGATCCCGCTGTTTGCGGCGTGTTACCTGACTATCTACCGGCTCAGGTGGAACATGAACATTCTCTCGCTGGGGGACGACGAGGCGCGCATTGCCGGCCTGAATCCGCCCCGGCTGAAGATCCTATTGCTGATCGCCGCCTCTCTGCTGGTTTCCGCTTCCGTGAGCTTGGCCGGCGTGGTGGGGTGGGTTGGCTTGGTGATCCCCCATTTGGTGCGAAGCGTGCTGGGATATAACCACGGCCGTTTGATCCCAGCATCGGCGCTCGGCGGCGCGTTGTTTTTGCTGGTTATCGACAATATTGCGAGAGGCGCCACCTATACGGAAATTCCAATCGGTATCCTGACCGCGCTGATCGGCGCGCCGCTTTTCGCGGTGCTTTTTATTCTGGGGAATCGATATGATCACCGCTAGCCGGCTAGCCTTTGGTTTCAAGGGGCGGGAGCCCATTTTCGACAACGTCAGCTTCGAGCTTAAGCGCGGCGAGATCCTCAGCGTGCTGGGCCCGAACGGCGCCGGCAAAACGACGCTGCTGAGAAATATTGCGGGCCTGTGTCGGCCCAGCGCCGGCAGGTGCGAGATCGGCCGCGTCGATAATCGAGAGGCGCGCCTGGCCTACGTGCCGCAGGCGAAGGCGCCACATTTTTCCTATGGCGTACTCGATTTTGTCACTTTCGGCTGCGCCCGCCATGCGGGATGGTTCGCCGGGCCGCGGCGGCAAGATTTCACCAGGGCGCAGGCGGTGTTGCACGCGTTGGAGATCGCGCCGCTGGCGCAGAAAAATATCAACCAGATCAGCGGCGGTGAACTGCAGATGTGTTATTTCGCCAAGGCGCTGGTGGCAGATCCCGACGTCATGATCCTCGACGAACCGGAATCGAATCTGGATTTTTACAATCAGGCCAAAATGATCGAGATGCTGTGGCGCCTCGCCAAAGAGCGGCAGATGACGATCGTGCTGAATACGCATTTCCTCAATTACGCCGAACGCATCTCCGACAAGTGTTTACTGATGGCAAAACGGCAGTCGTTGTTTGGCGTTAAAAGCGCTGTGCTGCGGGAAGATATCCTGGAGCGCTATTTCCGGGTGCCGGTAAGAAAGTGCCACTATCAACACCAGGGCGCCGGCGAAGAAACCTTTATTATCGCTCTACGCAATCTCGCCTGAGTTTCGGCTGCAAAGATTGCTTGAGGGATATCCCTCATTGCGGCTCCGCCGGCGGTTATTTAAGCTGAAAGGGCAACGTAACGGTGAATATGGAGATAATCATGACTGATTCAGTGTCCAACGATCGTAATCCCACCCCGGATGTGGCGGAAGACAACGCGTTCTTCCCATCGCCTTACTCCCTCAGCCAGTACACCTCGTCCAAAACCGATTTCGCGGGCGCCAGCTACCCGAACGCCTATCGCGGCGGCAAATGGAAGGTGCTGATGATCGCCTCGCAGGAGCGCTACCTGCTGATGCAAAACGGCAAGTTCTTCTCCACCGGCAATCACCCGGTCGAGATGCTGTTGCCGATGCATCACCTGGATCTGGCCGGTTTCGAGATCGACATCGCCACGCCGTCCGGCGATCCGGTGAAGCTGGAGATGTGGGCGTTCCCGCAGGAAGACGACGCGGTCAAGGCCACCTACGAGAAGTACCGCAGCCAGCTCAAGCAGCCGAAAAAGCTGACGGAAGTGGTGAAGGATCTGGATGGCGGCAACTACCTCGGCGTTTTCATCCCCGGCGGCCACGGCGTGCTCAACGGTATCCCGTTCAGCGAAGAGGTGAAAAAGACCCTGCACTGGGCGCACGACAACGATCGCTACGTGATTTCGCTGTGCCACGGGCCGGCCGGTTTGCTGGCGGCGGGCATCGACGAGAGCAAAGAGGATTTCCTCTATCGTGGCTATGAAATGTGCGTGTTCCCGGACTCGCTCGATACCGGCGCCAACATCGACATTGGCTACATCCCCGGCCCGATGCCCTGGCTGGTGGGCGAACGCCTGCGCGAGCGGGGCGTTAAGATCGTTAACGCCGACATTACCGGCAAGGTGCATAAAGATCGGCGCCTGCTGACCGGCGACAGCCCGCTGGCTTCCAACAACCTCGGCAAGCTGGCGGCGGAGACGCTGCTGGCCGACGTCGCCGTGCGATGAGCGACGAGATCGCGCAGCGCGCTTTCCAGACGGCGCTGGCGATGGACCACGAGCGAACCCTGTCCGCCATTCAGGGGCGGGTTCGTGCCTTCGCCGCGCCGTTCGGCTTCGATCGCTTTGTGCTGTTTTCCGCTTCCGCTGCGGCGGAGGCGGGGATCGAGCATATCTATTGGGTCGAGGGCGACTGGTTCGGCGACGGCGAGGCCGTCGATGCGCTGACCTACGTGCGGCACTGCCCGGTGACCCGGCATATGCTGCGGGTCAGCGAGCCGTTTTTCTGGACCAAGAACCGGGCGCAGCAGGGCGAGCGCTACCGGATTGTACGCACGCCGCGCGGCGCCGGCCTGCACGGCGTGCAGATCCCGGTGTTCGGCCCGGCCGGTTTGGAGGGCGCCGTCAGCCTGGGGGGCGAGCGCATCGACGCTTCGCCGCCGGCGCGGCTGGCGCTGTCGCTGGTGGGCACGGCGGCCTTTCAGGCGGCGCGGCGGCTGTTCGCACCGGCGGCCGGCGAGGGGGAGAGCAGGCTGTCGGCGCGTGAGCGCGAGGTGCTGAGCTGGACCGCCATCGGCCGGCGGCAGGCGGATATCGCTGCGATGCTCGGCCTGTCTGAACGCACGGTGGAAAACCACCTGCGGCGCATTCGCCAACGCCTTGGTGCCGCCACCACCGCGCAGGCCATCAGCGTGGCGATCCGCCTGGGGGAAATCGCCACCGAGCGCCGTTAGCCCGCCGCCATTTGCCGCAGCACAATCGTGAATGTGGCTGGATTTTATATGGAATTATGCTTTAATGCAGAACATTGGTTTACTTGTATTATGCACTTCTTAATATTAAGTTAATCATTTTGACTTTTAATGCTTTTTTCTTCTGCAAAAGGAGTTTTTATCATGGCAATAACTCAGCAAGAACTAACAGTTCGTGGTGAACAAGTGGAAAGGATATATATTAACTATGTTAACAACAAATACATAGTTAATAGACGATATCAGCGAAAGCTCATCTGGACTATCGAAGAAAAGCAGAGTTTTATAGACTCCATCATCAATGGCTATCCTGTCCCTATCATTCTATTAGCAGATCAAAAAGGAAGTCAGGATAACTTAGTGGAGATAATTGATGGAATGCAGAGAATGGATGCAATCACATCATTTATTAGCAATGATTTTCCAGTAAATGATTCTTACTTTGATTTAAACACATTTGCAACTACTAAAGATTTACTAGATAGAGGGGTTCTAATACAAAAAGAACCAGTGATGACAAGAGCTGATTGCCTGGCAATTTCTGCTTATCCTGTACCTCTGTCAATTTATGAGTTTTCTGATGGTGAGTCTGTTGATGAAATATTTAGACGTATAAATTCAGGTGGTCGCCAACTTTCTCGTCAAGAATTGCGAGCTGCTGGAGCAATTAATTCCTTTGCTGACTGTGTGCGCATTATTTCCTCTAGAGTACGTGGAGATACGTCTAACACACCGATACTTTTACTAAATGATATGAAGTCAATAAGTATAACTAACAGAGAGCTACCGTATGGAATTAATGCTGATAATGTGTTTTGGGTTAAAAATGGTATTTTAACCAAAGATCATTTGAGGCAAAGTCGAGACGAAGAAATTGTAGCGGATCTTCTGGCTTATATGTTATCAGATACACCAGTTTCTTCACGTACCGAATTGTTTGATGATTATTATGGTGCAACCTACCCGCTCAGAGGAGCAAACCTCGAAAGGTTTGAGGAAATGGATCAAGCGATTCGAAGAAGAAATCCTGATTTGGTAGATCTGGATTATCAACGTACCCATGATACATTAATGTTGCTTCTGGCAGAAGCGCAAACAACATTTTCTAATTTAATTTATCCTGACGGAAATGCTGGAAACCCAGTGCCTCGTTACTTCCAGGCTGTATTTTTAGCATTCCATGACCTCATTGTCCGTAAAGGAAAAGTACTTGCAGATAGGGCAGGAGCAATTGCGGCACTTACGAATAAAGGAAAGAATATTTCTATCCAAGAGGGGGGGAGATGGGGGGCCGAAAATAGAGGTGTGGCTGTTAACTCGGTCGTGGGAATGATTCAGCAATACTTTGAAGATGATAGTAATCCTGATCCAGCTAAAGTGCATTGGGTCACTAACCTCCAAAATTTGCTGACGAACTCGAAAACAGAACAGTCTGCTTATGATTTTAAGCAAGGTTTTCTTGAGTTAAGTAAAAGACCTAGTTTTGATGAGAACTCATTCGAAAAGATATTAGAGACATGTACAGCTATCGCAAATATTCAAAAAGGGCATAAGGGTTACGTAATCGTTGGCGTTTGCGATAATAATCATACTGCTATAAGGGTTCAAAATATTTTTCAAGTAGCTCCGGTAACATTTAATGGCTTTCAAATAACAGGTGTCGAGCATGAAGCGACGCATTTAGGGAAAACCATGGATCAGTTATTCCATCTAATAACTGAGAAAATTAAATCATCAGAAATGTCTGAGCCTCTAAAGTCTTATGTAAATAGTCATCTTAAGTGTGTGAGGTATTACGATAAGACAATTTTTGTTTTTGAAGTTGTAGGGCAAGAGCAACCCTCGCATTATAATAAAAAACATTTTGAAAGAAGTGGAACCCAAGTTGTTGAAGTGCCAATAGAGAATTATTCTGTTTTGTTCTCAAGATTTAAATGACTTGTCCTATATAACTTTAATAAAGATTAAGAAGGCGGATATATATTTTTTAAATGTTCGTCTTCTAGTATTTCAATTAGAGATTAGCCCGCCGCCATTTGCCGCAGCAGCCACTTGCGCAGCGCAATAATATCGGGGCGCTGCGCGGTTTCTTCGGTGACTACCAGGTAATAG
This sequence comes from Serratia sp. CY29653, assembly GCF_052169255.1. Classification (NCBI taxonomy): domain Bacteria; kingdom Pseudomonadati; phylum Pseudomonadota; class Gammaproteobacteria; order Enterobacterales; family Yersiniaceae; genus Serratia; species Serratia sp. CY29653. The sequence goes on from NZ_JBJNLC010000001.1 coordinate 397,173, forward strand.
TTGGCGCCGGGTAACGACATCTCGAACGGCGCGGCCAGCACGCCGCGCTGCAACAAATCGCGCGCCAGCAGCCGGCTGGCGATCACCACCCCTTGGCCCGCCACCGCCGCCTGCAGCGCATGCGTCTCGTCGCTGAAGGTCAGCCCGGCTTCCACGTTCAACCCTTCCGGCCCGTAGCGCCGCCGCCAGTTTTCCCAGGTCGGCGCGTCGGCGGGCACCTGCCGATGTTCCACGTGAAACAGCGTTACCCGCTGCAAATCCTCGCTGCGCTCCAGCGCCAGCGCCGGGCTGACCACCACGATAAAGCGATCCTCATGCAGCAGGGTGCAGTGCAGATCGCTTTCCGGCGTTTCGCGGTAGCGGATGGCGACGTCCACGGTGCGCTGGTTGAGATCGACCCGCTCGACGCTGGTGTGCAGGCGTAGATCGATGGCGGGAAACTCCGCCTTGAAATCCGCCAGGCGCGGCACCAGCCAGTGGGTGAGAAAATTGGAGGTGGTGGTGACGGTCAGCGCCGGCGGCTGCTGGGCGCGGGTGATTTGGGCGACGGACTGCTCCAGTGCGGCGAAGGCGCGCTGGGTGCCGGCATACAGGATCTCGCCGGTCTCGGTCAGGCTGACGCCCTGCGCGCTGCGCTCGCACACCCGGCATGCCAGCACCGACTCCAGCAGCTTGATCTGATGGCTGACCGCCGTCGCGCTGACGCCCAGCTCCTCGGCGGCCAGTTTGAAGCTGCGGCAGCCGGCCACGGCGTGGAAGGCGCGCAGCGCGCCCAGCGGCGGCAAACGGGGTTTTCTCATGGCTGAGTTATTCTCATCTAAGGCTGAAAACTATGAGTTTGTCTGACCGATTATACAAGAGATAGGCTACTGACATGTGAACAGGGAAATGAATTTATTTCATCATTTCCACCATGTCGGGAGTTAACGATGAGCATATATGTCAACAACGGCGCCCTGGGCGCCATGGAACACACGGGTACGGCTGCGAGCGGTCTGGCGCTCAGCGTGCCGGTCGCGGCGGGCGCCTTGCTGCTGAAGACCGAAAGCCTGCTGGGCATCGGCGCAACGCTGATGCTGCTAACGGCATTGGCGCTGGCGTTTCTCGGCGGCGCCGCGCTGGCCCGCTGGCAGCCGCTGCGGAAGCGGCCTGCGCTGGCTATGCTCCGCTACGGCTTTTTGCTGGCGGCGGCGGGATGGCTATTGGCGTTGCTGATGCTGTTCGGCGGGCATGATTGCCTGGCCCTGCTGGCGGGCATCGCCCTCGGCGGTCTGGGCCAGGGCGTGGCTTACCGCACGGCGGTGGGGGAGAAAACGGCGTTCGCCGTGGCGCGCAGGCTGGTGACGGTGGTGACCATCGTGGCCGTGGGGGTTGCCGCTTTGCTGGTTCAAACCTATGCCGCGCCGGGCGTGAGAGGAAGCTGTTTCGCGCTGGCGTTGCTGGTCGATCTGGCGTTGCTGGGGGCGTTGATGGCTCGGGTTGCGGAGCGGGATAGGGAGTGAGACTTATGGGAGATTGCAGAGAGTAAACAGTCCGCCCTGGGGACTGGGTGGGCTTTTTTGTTGGGGGGAGTCGGAAATCTGATAGTCGGTTTTGTATCAGCAGTGGAAGTTGCTATCATTTATTGTGTTATAATCCACTTAGCGTAAGCTAAGAAGCTAAATTTCTCCTTAAAATATAATCTTTTGGAATTTAAAAAGGAACTTTCTATGGCTACTACAATGTTTTTTGAAGAAACAATCAAGGATCAAGGAGGTAAAACCTCTATGGATCTAGAACTCGGTCGTTCTTCATTCTATGCCGAAGATAGCATCTATTTAACTGTTGACGGGAAAACTGTAATAATGGATAGAGGAATGGCAAAGAGATTTGTTGATGCCGTAATTTCTGTCGGTTCTTATCATGGCCTAGTGGAGTAATGTGGCGCCTGTCACTCATTACTAACAATAGCACAGGGTTAATTGTTTCTTAACAAGATGTGATACCTGCTCTTGACACGAAACTGCTCTTAGTCGTTTGGCTGCTTCGTGCCAGCAAGGAACGTTGCTTACGTGAGCGTTTAGGCTAAAATAATTATTCCCATCTAGCATCTTTTTCTTAAGTGAATATTATTTTAAATAATATCATCCAGCTTTAGTTAAAAAAGTTTTTTATTTTTGACGTCATGAGAAGGAGGCGTGAATGGCTACTATTTATTTATGAAGAATGGTTTGTATTAAAATATCTTTTGGAATCGTAAGTGCGCCTGTGGTCAATGACACTCAATTTGGCGTGCTAATAAAACCTATCAATGATGACGTAATATTAAGAGAAAGTTCTTTTTTACTTATAGAACTATATTTTTGCTCAATATCGATCATGCCGATGTTATGTGTAATACTTGTGAGATTATTAGTTAGCATGATTTTAATTTTCCGGATTTTACAAATGTTTTGCAGAGTTCTGTTGGGAGTATTGCACCACCATCGAATCCGCCATTGTTTTGTCCAAGTCCCGCATTAACAAATGCAAGCAGAAGAGATTGTTCCATTCGTACAGACTCAGAAATATCATACATCGAAAACGCAGCCAATGCAGGAATGTCAAACGCAGGAATACGTTCCAAAGCGACCAGCACACGACGAAAATCAGAGAAATTAATCTCTTCACAGGCGAATGCTTTAAAAAAATTTGCTGCCAACTCTGGCTTGCCTTCACTCTCCATTCGGTCGATTATCTCTATTATTCTTGCGCCAGCCTTTCCGGCAAATTTATCGTCTTCATTCAACTTGTCTACCATAGCCTCGCGCTCGCTTTCCGAAAGAACAGAAAATTGTGTCAAGAAGCGGATAAGTTTCTCGGTGAATATATAGTCTCTTGCAGAACCTACAGCACTAAATAGCCCAACGGCAGTATTAATGAAAGGAATGTCTTTCAGAACGTCTGAGTCAATCAGCATATCCAGTCCGTATTCAGCGTACTCTTTGCTGAGATCAACGACTGATTCTGATTTAATAACACTTATTAATGCAGAACCACGCTTGGTATCTTTTTCCATGTTTCCTCCGATGAGAATCAAGGTTGTCAATTTGGTTTAATTTAAGGCGCGTGCGAGGACAAAGTTTAGGCGGCGTTCGACTATCAAGAATGCGATAAATTCTATTTTAACTTATTCAGCATAGACTTTAAATCGATAAAGGGCTAGATCTAGTACCATCCAAATGAACGTGACATGTGTTCACGTTTTTGAGCTTTTCTGAACCGATTGATTCACATACCGTGACTCCAGCATAGGAGGATATGTCCGCTCCTCGCTCATAACTGCCCATGCCTAACGCCCAACAGCAAAAAGCCCGCTCAGGTTTCCCTGAGCGGGCTTCTCTAAATATGGCTCCTCTGACTGGACTCGAACCAGTGACATACGGATTAACAGTCCGCCGTTCTACCGACTGAACTACAGAGGAATCGTTTGAACGGGGCGAATAATAGCGAGGCGCCGTCGGCATGTCAAAGGCGGATTACACATTCTGTGACTGTTTGCTTACAGAATGCGCAACCCGTTGAGTTTTTTGGCAGATTTAGCCCTCGGGCGCCCGCTGCAGGCGCAGCTGATAGCGGTAAACGCCGGCGGTGAGCAGGTAATCCCGGTGCACGCTCGGGCTCCAGGAGTCGTCGCCGCCTACCCCCATGTGGAAGCCGTCCAGATGCAGCCAGGTGCCTGCTTCCGGCTGCAGCAGATGCTGGTGGCTGCAGGCCATCAGCTGTTGCAGGCCGTAGCGGCTGAGCGAGAAATGGAAGCGGCCGTCGATGCGCCAGCCGCCGTAGCGTAGGCTGCGGGTGTCGCAGCGCAGGCCGTTCTCGCCGGGGAAAATATACGGCGTGTGCAGATCCGCCAGCGGCAGGCGCCAGCGCCCGTGCTGCGCGGCCAGGCGGCGATCCGGGTAGTTCTCGTGCGGGCCCAGGCCCAGCCATTCCGCCTGCGGTTGCACCGTCGCCAGTTGGCAGTGCAGGCCGATGCGCGCCGGCGGCGGCAGGGCGTCGGCCACCTCGACCTCCACGCTCACGTTCACTGCGCCCAGCGCATCGAACAGCCACTGTTTGCGGCTAAGCAGCAAAATCTGTCCGTCCACGCCGAACTGGTGTTCGCTCACCACCTGCACGCCGTTTTGCAGCGCATCGGCCTGCAGCCGCGTGCAGCGTTCCTCCAGCCGGTACAGGCCCGCCAGCTTCCAGCGTTCGACCCAGGCGTTGGGATCGATATGGTCCGCCTCGCTGACGCCGATGTCGTTATCGATCGGCGCGCGCGCAAAGCCGTCGCGCAGCGGCGTCAGCAGCAGTGGCTGCTCATTCTGCCACCACTGCGTCAGGTGGCCGCTGCTGCGCTCGAAGCGCCAGCGCTGGTCGCCGTGCGTGAGGGTCAGCCCCTGATCGTCTTCAATCAGCGTGGGCGGCACGCCCTGCGGCGGCGGCGGTGCGGGATGCAGCGCGCGCGGCACCCGCCACTGATCCCAGGCGCAGCGGTGATGCGCTTCGGACCAGTCGGTGGCCTGCGGCTGCACCACCTCCACGTTCAGCCACAGCTCGCCGGGCTGATGCAGCATCGGCAGGCGGTCGAGCAGGGTGAAGCTATGGCTGCCCTGCGGCGGCAGCGCCAGATCGAAGCTGCCGCTGGCGCGCTCCACGCCGTCCAGCTCCAGCCGCCAGTTGAGCTGCTCGTTGTCGGTCTGGCGGAACAGGTAATCGCTGGTGACGGTCAGCGTCAGCGAGGCGGCGTCGAAGGCGAAGCGGAACAGCTGCTGCGCCCGCTGCGCTTCGAACAGCGCCGGGTGCGGGGTGCGATCCGCGAACACCAGCCCGTTCAGGCAGAACTGGCGATCGTTGGGGGTATCGCCGAAGTCGCCGCCGTAGGCCCAGAACTCTTCGCCCTGTGCGTCGCACTTGATCAGCGCCTGATCGACCCAGTCCCAGACAAAGCCGCCCTGCAGGCGCGGATGTTCGTGGAACGCGCGCCAGTAGCGTTCAAAGCCGCCGAAGCTGTTGCCCATCGCATGGGCGTATTCGCACAGGATCAGCGGCCGCTGTTCCTCCGGCAGGCCGATCCACTTGCCGATCGCCCATTTGGGCACCGCCGGGAACGGCTGATCCTGATCCACCCGCGCATACATCGGGCAGATGATGTCGGTAGCGGCGGTGTCGGCGCCGCCGCCTTCATATTGCACCGGGCGGGTCGGATCCTGGCTTTTCACCCAGCGGTACAGCGCGTCGTGGTTCACACCGTGGCCGGACTCGTTGCCCAGCGACCAGATAATGATGCAGGGGTGGTTGCGATCGCGCTGCACCATGCGGGTGACGCGCTCGCTCATCGCCGGCAGCCACAGCGGATCGTCAGCCAGACGGTTCATCGGCTGCATGCCGTGGGTCTCGATATTGGCTTCGTCCACCACGTACAGCCCATAGCGGTCGCACAGCCGATACCACAGCGGGTGGTTGGGATAGTGCGAGCAGCGCACCGCGTTGAAGTTGTGCTGCTTCATCAGCAGGATGTCGTGGCGCATCGTCGCCTCGTCCATCACCTGGCCGTGGCGCGGATGATGCTCGTGGCGGTTAACGCCGCGGATCAGCAGCGGCTGCCCGTTGAGCTTCAGCAACCCGCCGCTGATTTCTACCTGGCGGAAGCCGACGTCATAGGCCTCCACCTCGATAATTTCCCCCTCAGGTGAGAGCAGGGCGACGGTAGCGCGATACAGCGCGGGCGTTTCGGCGCTCCACAGCGCCGGGCGTTCCACCGGCAGGCGCAGCGTGACGCGATCGTCATAGGCGCCGCGCTCGTCCACGATCTCGCTGCCGAGCGGCTGGGTGTGTTCGGCCACCCGTGCGCCATCGCGCCACAGCTGAACCTGCACCTGCAGCGGGCCGGGCCGGTTGGCGCGCGCCGTCACCACCAGTTCGCCGCGGGTAAAGCTGTCATGCAGCGGCGTGGTGATGCGCACATCGCTCAGGTGCGCGGCGGGTTTGTGCAGCAGGCTGACGTCGCGGAAGATGCCGCTCATGCGCCACATGTCCTGATCTTCGAGATAGCTGCCGTCGCACCAGCGCAGCACCATCACCGCCAGCCGGTTTTCACCCGGCTGCAGCCACGGGCTGAGATCGAACTCCGCCGGCAGGCGGCTGTCCTGCGAATAGCCGACCCAGTGGCCGTTGCACCACAAATAGAACGCCGAGTTGACGCCGTCGAAGATGATGCGCGTCTGGCCGGCGGCCAGCCAAGCCGGATCGACGCTGAAGGTGCGCGAGTAGCAGCCGGTCGGGTTGTCTTCCGGCACGCGAGGCGGAGCGACCGGGAACGGGTAGCGCACGTTGGTGTAAATCGGCGCGTCGTAGCCGGCGAGCTGCCAGTTGCTCGGCACCGCCAGCGGGGCGGCATCCGGCAGATCCTGCTGCAGCCAGCCTTCCGGCGCCGCCTCTGGGCGCGGGAAATAGCTGAAGCGCCACTCGCCGTTCAGCGAGCGGCGGCTGGCGCTGGGGGCATCGTTGCGCGCGTCTTCCACCGTGCGCCAGCTGGCGAACGGCGGGTGGGCGTCCAGCCGGCGGTAGTGGGTGCAGGCCGGGTTTTGCCAGTCACGGCGGGCGAGGATCTCGGTCAGGGAAGCAAGGGGCGCAGCGGGCATCGGCGATCGTCCAGTCGGCTAGGTGATGCTCACCAAGATGCTGACCGGCGCATAAAAAGTAAAGCGGTTACACGCAACCTTGCAAGGGCGATCAAATAACCGCTAATGCGGTTCGCCGGCGCGGTAGATCCGCTGCGGGCGGCCGACCTTGCCGTAAATGATCTCGGCGCGCAGCTGCTGCGCGGCGGTGCAAAACTCCAGATAACGGCGCGCGGTGGTGCGGCTGAGCCCCATTTTTTGCGCAACGCTTTCAGCGGTGTGGCGCGCGGCGGGTTCGGCAAATAGCGCGCGGACCTTGCCCAGCGTCAGCTCGTCGATGCCGGCGGGCAGCGCTGCCTGCTGTTCGCCGCGGGCGTAGGTGTTGAACATCTCGTCGATGCGGCGCTGGTTGAGGCGCGCTTTGTCTTTCAGCGCTTCGCGGCGCTGGCTGAAGCGCTGCAGGGTCTGGCTCAGCCGGTCATAGGCCAGCGGTTTGATCAGGTAGTCGAATACGCCGTAACGCAACGCCTCGGCCACGGTGGCCATGTCGCTGGCGGCGGTGATGAACACGATGCCGCCGCGATACCCGCTCAGCGTCAGTTCGCGCAGCAGGGTGATGCCCTGGCCGTCGGGCAGAAAGTTGTCCAGCAGGATCAGGTCCGGCTTGAAGCGCTCGGTCATGGCGCGCGCCTGCGCCAGCGTGCCGGCCAGCCAAATCTGGCGGCAGCCGCCGTTCTGGCGGATAAACTCCGCGTGCATCTCCGCCAGCGGCGTTTCGTCTTCAACGATCAGGATGTTCAGCCATTCCATAATGAAACCTACTATTGCAATCAAGATGCTAAATGAATGTAAGTAAATTGCGGCGCCAAATAAAGATTATCTCAATAATAAACACCATAAGATTAATTAAGCAAATAAAGAACATTAAATAACTTATTAACGGGAATCGGTTTGTGAAATAGGTCAATAATCGGCGTTTTTTTTCTGTTTACCATTAATTTATCGAACGTGCAGTCGCGTTTATCTGCATGGTTTTTAAGGTTTTAATTACCCTTGTTGATGTTAATTAAAATGCCTTTTTGTATTTAATTTGTTGTTTGCCAGTTAACCCAGAGAGCGTGTTATGTTAGGCGATGCCGTATTTAATCGGGTAAAGCGATCGGATCATAAAGCGATTTCGGAAATAAGCGCCTTCTTGCGCAGTAACGATCTGAATATCGACACCACGGTTGAAATATTTATTACCGTTACCCAGCACGACAAATTGGTCGCCTGCGGCGGCATCGCCGACAATATTATCAAATGCGTCGCCATCAGCCCGCTGATGCGCGGCGAAGGGTTGGCGCTGGCGCTGGCGACCGAGCTGGTGAACCTGGCCTACGAGCGCCACCACACCCAGTTGTTTATCTACACCAAGGTGCAGAACGAGCCGCTGTTCCGCCAGTGCGGTTTCTACCCGATCGCCACCGTGCCGGGCATCGTGGTGCTGATGGAAAACAGCCCGTGCCGCCTGAAGCGCTACGCCGCCCAGCTGGCGAGCCAGCGCCGGCCGGGCGACACCATCGGCAGCATTGTGATGAACGCCAACCCCTTCACCCGCGGGCATCAGTATCTGGTGCGCCAGGCGGCCAAACGCTGCGACTGGCTGCACCTGTTTCTGGTGAAGGAAAACACCTCGCGCTTCAGCTATGAAGACCGCCGCCGGCTGGTGCTGGCCGGCACCGCCGATATCCCCAACCTTACGGTACACGAAGGCTCGCAGTACGTGATCTCGCGCGCCACCTTCCCCTGTTACTTCATCAAGGATCAGGGCGTGGCCGATGACTGTTACACCGAAATCGATCTGAAGATCTTCCGCCAGTATCTGGCGCCCGCGCTGGGCATTACCCACCGCTTCGTCGGCAACGAGCCGTTCTGCGCGGTGACCGCGAAATACAACCGCGACATGCGTTACTGGCTGGAAACGCCGGCGCTGCCCAGCCCGCCGATCGCGCTGGTGGAAATCGAGCGTTTGCAATATCAGGGCACGGCGATCTCCGCCTCCTGGGTGCGCAAGCTGCTGGCGGCGGGGGACTTCCACGCCGCCGCGCCGCTGGTGCCGCCGGACACCCTGTACTACCTGCAGGATCTGCAAACGCAGCGCCGGGCCAAGGCGGCCCCGCATCCTTTTGAGTCCGCACAATCAGGTGAATGATGAAAATTATCCGAGAAGCAATGGCCGGCACGCTGGAATCCAGCGATGTCATGGTGCGCATCGCGCCCGCCGAGGGGCCGCAGCACGATCTGTTGATCGCCAGCAGCGTGGAAAAACAGTTCGGCGCGGCGATCCGCCACACCCTGCTGGAGGTGCTGCAGCGTTATGAGGTGGAGCCGGTGCAGGTGATCGTCGACGACAAGGGGGCGCTGGACTGCGTGCTGCGCGCCCGGTTGGAAACCGCGCTGATGCGCGCCTGCGAGGGCGGCCAGCTGCCGTGGGAGGCGAAAGATGAAAACGCTGAATAAAACCCGGCTGCGCCGCAGCATGCTGTTCGTCCCCGGCGCCAACGCGGCGATGGTCAGCAACGCCTTTATCTACCAGGCCGATGCGCTGATGTTCGATCTGGAAGATTCGGTTGTCCTGCGTGAAAAAGACGCGGCGCGCCGGCTGGTGTACCACGCGCTGCAGCACCCGCTGTACCAGGAGGTGGAAACCATCGTGCGCGTCAATGCGCTCGACTCCGCCTACGGCCTGGCGGACCTGCAGGCGGTGGTGCGCGGCGGCGCGGACATCGTGCGCCTGCCGAAGACCGACAGCGCGCAGGACGTTGTCGACATGGAGCGCGAGATTGCCGCCATCGAAGCGGCCTGCGGGCGGCCAGTCGGCAGCACCGGGCTGCTGGCGGCGATCGAATCGGCGCAGGGCATCACCCACGCGGTGGCGATCGCGCAGGCTTCGCCGCGGCTTATCGGCATCGCGCTGGGGGCGGAAGACTACGTGCGCAACCTGCGCACTGAGCGCTCGCCGGAGGGCATCGAGCTGCTGTTCGCCCGCTGTTCGCTGCTGCAGGCGGCGCGCGCCGCCGGCATTCAGGCGTTCGACACCGTCTACTCTGACGCCAACGACGAAGCCGGCTTCCTGCAGGAAGCGGCGCTGATCAAACAGCTCGGCTTCGACGGCAAATCGCTGATCAACCCGCGCCAGATTGAGCTGCTGCACAACCTGTACGCGCCGACCGCCAAAGAGGTGGCGCACGCGCAGCGGGTGGTGGACGCCGCCGAAGCGGCGGAGCGGGAAGGGCGCGGCGTGGTGTCGCTCAACGGAAAAATGGTCGACAGCCCGGTGATTGAGCGCGCCCGGCTGGTGCTGGAGCGCGCTGCGCTGTCCGGCTTACGGGAAGAACCGGCGCAGCACGGGGAGGAAGCATGATGAACCGCCAACAACGATTGATGACCTTCGCCAACCCGGCGGATCTGCCGGGTTATCAGGACGTGTCCAAAGCCAATCTGCAGGCGCGCAAACCGCGCGATCTCAAGCTGTGCGACTCCTTGCAGGAAGCGGTGCGCCGCAGCGGGCTGCAGGACGGCATGACCATCTCCTTCCACCATGCGTTTCGCGGTGGCGATCTGGCGCTCAATCAGGTGATGGAGACGCTGGCGGCGATGGGGTTCCGCAACCTGACGCTGGCCTCCAGCTCGCTGACCGACTGCCATGCGCCGCTGGTTGAGCATATCCGCCACGGCGTGGTGAGCCGCATTTACACCTCCGGGCTGCGCGGCCCGCTGGCGGACGCGGTTTCGCGCGGCCTGCTGGCGGAGCCGGTGCAAATTCACTCGCACGGCGGCCGGGTCAACCTGATCGAATCCGGCGAGCTGAAGATAGACGTGGCCTTCCTCGGCGTGCCGGCCTGCGATGAGTTCGGCAACGCCAACGGTTACAGCGGTGAAGCCTGCTGCGGCTCGCTCGGCTATGCGCGGGTGGACGCCGAGGTGGCGGGCACCGTGGTGCTGCTGACCGAGCAACTGGTGCCGTATCCGCATCATCCCGCCAGCCTGGCGCAGGATCGGGTGGATCTGGTCGTGCAGCTGGAGCGAGTGGGCGACGCCGACAAGATCGGCGCCGACGCCACGCGCATGACCTCGAACCCGCGCGAGCTGCTGATCGCCCGCCGCGCCGCCGAGGTGATCGCCGGTTCCGGCTACTTCACCGAAGGCTTCTCGCTGCAAACCGGCACCGGCGGCGCCTCGCTGGCGGTGACCCGGTTCCTGGAGGACAAGATGCGCGCCCGCGGCATTCGCGCCGCGTTCGCCCTCGGCGGCATCACCTCGACCATGGTGGATCTGCACGAGAAAGGGCTGATCGGCAAGCTGCTGGACGTGCAGAGCTTCGATCGGGCGGCGGCGACCTCGCTGGCGCGCAACCCGCGCCATATCGAAATCAGCGCCAACCAATATGCCAACTTCAGCTCCAAGGGCGCCTCTGTTGATCGGCTCGACGTGGTGGTGCTGAGCGCGCTGGAAATCGACACCGGCTTCAACGTTAACGTGCTGACCGGCTCCGACGGCGTGCTGCGCGGCGCGTCCGGCGGCCACTGCGACACCGCCGCCGCCGCGCGGCTGGCGATCATCGTTGCGCCGTTGGTGCGCGGGCGCATCCCGACGCTGGTGGAGCAGGTGACCACCTGCGTCACGCCGGGCTCCAGTATCGACATTCTGGTGACCGACCACGGCATCGCCGTCAACCCGGCGCGGCCGGAGCTGGCGCAGCGCCTGCGGGAGGCCGGCCTCGAGGTGGTGAGCATCGACTGGCTGCGCGCCCGCGCGCTGCAGCTGACCGGCGAACCGCAGCCGATCGCCTTTACCGATAAGGTGGTGGCGGTGGTGCGCTACCGCGACGGCTCGGTGATCGACGTGGTGCATCAGGTGGCGGAGTAGCCGATGGCCGCCGTCGATCCCCAACTGGCTGCCGAACGTGCGGTCAGCCTGCCGGAGTTGCTCACCAGCCGCGAATGCCGTCAGGCGCGCCAGCAGGCGTGGCTGGCGCAGCACCAGTGCACGCTGCTGGTGCTGACGCTAGTGGTGCCCGGCCCGGTGAAGGACAGCGCGCTGACGCGCGGCATCTTCAACCTCGGGTGGGCGGCGCTGCTGCGGCTGTGCGCCGAACAGGGCTGGCCCAGCCCGCAGGCCGAGGCGCTGGCGCTCTCCACCGGCTGCGAAGGGTTTGTCGCGCTGCGCGCCGATGCCCAGCGGGTGAAGGACTGCGCCATGCAGCTGGAGGTGAGCCGCCCGATCGGCCGGCTGTGGGATATCGACGTGCTGGATACGCAGGGGCGCATTTTGTCGCGCCGCGACATCGGCCTGCCGGAACGGCGCTGCCTGCTGTGCGGCCAACCGGCCAAGATCTGCGCCCGCCAGCGGCGGCACAGCAGCGAGCATCTGCTGCATGAAATGGAAAGGATGTTCAACGATGCGATCTCTGCCGATTAACCTGCCCGCCCACCGTGCCGAACCGGCCTGCGACTTCGCCCGCGCCGCTTTCCGCGCGCTGCTGGTGGAGGTCAACCTCACGCCCAAGCCGGGGCTGGTGGATCGCCATAACACCGGCGCCCACCGCGACATGGATCTCGGGCACTTCTATCGCAGCGCTCGCGCCATCGGCGTGTGGCTGCCGCGCTTTATCCAACGCGGGCGCGAAGACGCCACTTTGCCGGCAGAGCAGCAGCTGGCGCGGCTGCGGCCGCTCGGCCTGGCCTGCGAAAACCAGATGTTTCGCGCCACCGGCGGCATTAACACCCACAAGGGCAGCGTGTTCTCGCTCGGGTTGCTGTGCACCGCCTTCGGCCGCCTGCAGCAGCAGGGGCGCGCCATCGGCGCCGAAGCGCTGTGCGCCGAGGTGGCGGCGATGTGTCGGGGGCTGGTGGATCGCGAGCTGCGGCGCAACAACGCCGGGCAGACCGCCGGCCAGCGGCTGTTCGCCGCGCACGGGCTGAGCGGCGCGCGCGGCGAGGCGGAGGCCGGTTTCCGGCTGGTGCTTGACGGCGCGCTGCCGCTGTATCGGCAACGGCTGGCCGCCGGCGGCGACGAACAGCGGGCGCTGCTGGACAGCCTGCTGTGGCTGATGGCTCACAACGACGACACCAACGTCGCCTCGCGCGGCGGCCTGCAAGGGCTGCGCTGGCTGCGGCGCCGGGCGGCATTGCTGCTGGCGCAGGGCGGCTCGGCGGGGGAGGCGGGTCTGGCGCGCCTGCGGCGCTTCGATGCCGACTGCATCGCCCGCAACCTCAGCCCCGGCGGCAGCGCCGACCTGTTGATAGTGACCTGGCTGCTGGCGCAGCTGGGTGCCCAAGAATAATAACCAAGCCTTCAGGAGAGTCCCTATGTCCCAAACCCAGGAAAAGATCTGGAAAGCGATAGCGCCGCTGGCGGTGCTCGCGATCCTGTTATTGATACCGGTGCCCGACGGCATGCCGCCGCAGGCCTGGCACTACTTCGCCATCTTTGTGGCGATGATCGTCGGCATGATTCTGGAGCCGATCCCGGCCACCGCCATCAGCTTTATCGCGGTGACCGTCAGCGTGCTCAGCGCCAACTGGGTGCTGTTCGGCGCGCAGGAACTGGCGGAGCCGGGCTTCAAGGCCGGTAAAGAGGCGCTGAAATGGGGGCTGGCGGGCTTCTCCAGCACCACCGTCTGGCTGGTGTTCGGCGCCTTTATCTTCGCGCTGGGCTACGAGGCCACCGGGCTGGGGCGGCGCATCGCACTGTTCCTGGTGAAGTTCATGGGCAAGCGCACGCTGACGCTGGGCTATGCGGTGGTGATCATCGATATCCTGCTGGCGCCGTTCACGCCGTCCAACACCGCGCGCACCGGCGGCACGGTATTCCCGGTGGTGAAAAACCTGCCGCCGCTGTTCGATTCTTTCCCCAACGATCCCTCTTCACGCCGCATCGGCGGTTACCTGATGTGGATGATGGTGGTCGGCACCAGCATCAGCTCCTCGATGTTCGTCACCGGCGCCGCGCCGAACGTGCTGGGCATCGAGTTCGTCGGCAAGATCGCCGGGGTGCACATCAGCTGGATGCAGTGGTTCCTGGCGTTCCTGCCGGTCGGCCTGCTGCTGCTGATCGTTGCGCCGCTGATCTCCTACTACCTGTACAAACCGGGCGTGACCCACAGCAGCGAAGTGGCCGCCTGGGCGGATACCGCGCTGGGGGAAATGGGCAAGCTGACGCGCAAGGAATACACCCTGATCGGCCTGGTGCTGCTCAGCCTGTGCCTGTGGGTGTTCGGCGGCAAAGTGCTGGACGCCACCGCGGTGTGCCTGCTGGCGGTGTCGCTGATGCTGGCGCTGCACGTGGTGTCGTGGAAAGAGATCACCAAATACTCCAGCGCCTGGAACACGCTGGTTAACCTGGCGACGCTGGTGGTGATGGCCAACGGCCTGACGCGCTCCGGCTTTATCGACTGGTTCGCCCAGACCATGAGCACCCACCTGGACGGCTTCTCGCCGAACATGACGGTGGTGGCGCTGGTGCTGGTGTTCTACTTCGCCCACTACCTGTTCGCCAGCCTGTCGGCGCACACCGCCACCATGCTGCCAGTGATCCTGGCGGTCGGTAAAGGGCTGCCGGGCGTGCCGATGGAGCAGCTGTCGATGCTGCTGGTGCTGTCGATCGGCATCATGGGCGTGCTGACGCCGTACGCCACCGGGCCGGGGGTGATCATCTACGGCTGCGGCTACGTGAAGTCGAAAGACTACTGGCGCCTGGGCGGCATTCTCGGCGTAGTGTACATTGCCGCGCTGCTGCTGATCGGCTGGCCGATCATGAGCCTGTGGTACTGAGTTGAAGCCACGCGGCCACCGCCCGGTGGCCGCGGTTACGATCTTTTCCCGTGAACCCTGTCACACACTTGTCACACTAACCCCGCCATCATACTCGGGCAAACGCTAACACCTTAAAAATAATCATTTTCCGGGAGCCTCTGCGGATGAGAAAAAAAACGTTATTGCTGTGCCTGCCTTTGCTATTCACCGGGAACGCGCTGGCGGAAGCCGGCGGTTATCAGCTGGAACAGGTGCTGGTGATGAGCCGCCATAACCTGCGTGCGCCGCTGGCCAACAACGGCAGCGTGCTGGCGCAGTCCACGCCGAAGGCCTGGCCGGCCTGGGAAACGCCGGGCGGCCAGCTGACCACCAAGGGCGGGGTGCTGGAAGTGTATATGGGGCACTACTTCAACGCCTGGCTGAAGCAGACCGGCCTGTTGCCGCAAGAAGGCTGCCCGACCGACGGCAGCGTGTACGTCTACGCCAACAGCCTGCAGCGCACGGTGGCCACCGCGCAGTTCTTCAGCAACGGCGCGTTCCCCGGCTGCGACGTCGGCGTGCACCATCAGGACAAGATGGGCGAGATGGATCCGACCTTCAACCCGATCATCACCGACACCAGCGAAGCCTTCAACCAGCAGGCGCTGGCGGCGATGAACGCCGCGCTGGGATCGCTGAAGCTGGCCGCCTCTTACCAACAGCTGGCGAAGATCATCGACTACAAGGATTCCGCCGCCTGCAAGACCGACAAACACTGCGACCTGAGCAAAGAAGCCAGCGTGATGAGCGCGGTGCCGGGCAAAGAGCCGGGCGTCTCCGGCCCGCTGCGGGTGGGCAACTCGCTGGTGGACGCCTTTATGCTGCAGTACTACGAAGGATTCCCGATGAAAGAGGTGGCCTGGGGCAAAATCGCCACCCCGCATCAGTGGCAGCAGCTGGCGCAGCTGAAAGACGGCTATCAGGACTCGCTGTTCACCTCGCCGGTGGTGGCGCAGAACGTCGCCAAGCCGCTGCTGACCTACATCAACAACGCGCTGCTCGGCGAGCGCAAACCGGACGCGCCGAAGCTGACGGTGCTGGTCGGCCACGATTCCAATATTGCCTCGTTGCTGTCGGCCATGCAGTTCCAGCCGTATCAGCTGCCGCAGCAATACGAGAAAACGCCGATCGGCGGCAAACTGGTGTTCCAGCGCTGGCGCGACGCGCAGAACGACCGTGAATTGCTGAAGATCGAGTACGTCTATCAGTCCACTGAGCAACTGCGCAAGGCGACGCCGCTGACGCTGCAAACCCCGCCGCAGCGCGTGACGCTGGCGCTGAAAGGCTGCCCGATCGACAAGGACGGCTTCTGCGCCTGGAGCGATTTCGAAAAGACCATGAAAGGCATCTTGTAATGCCCAGCCTCTCTCCCGAGCGCGGGGGAGAGGCCTCTCCCCATCCCGGCTAACGCGCCGCCGTGCAGGCGTTAACGCCATTTATTTTGCCCAGGGTCATTGTTGCAGGCCGTTTCGGGGGCTAACATCATCAGCCTGCCTGTTTATCATGGATACCGCCGTTGCCCACTTTTATCCGCAATATCGAATTTTTCACGCCGGACGGCTATCCGGGCCAGGTGGCGCGCTGCCATTTTACGCTGGCGGAGTATCGCGACGACAGTTTTCCCGAGGCGGGTTTTGCACTGCCGGATCATCTGGCGCGCGCGGTGCCGAAGCGCCGCGCGGAGTATCTGGCCGGGCGTGTTCTGGCGCGGCAGCTGTTGGCGCCGCTCGGTTTTGCCGACTTCACCCTGGCGCGCGGCGAAGATCGCGCGCCGCAGTGGCCGCCGGGCATCGCCGGGGCGCTGAGCCATAATTCGGATACCGCGCTGTGCGCCGTGCACCGCGAGCGCGGGCTGGGCGGCGTTGGGTTGGATGTGGAGACGCTGCTCTCCGACGTGCGGGCGGAGGAGCTGTGGGGGGCGATCGTTTCCCCGGCGGAGCGCGAGGCGTTGCTGCGCGAGGCGCTGCCGTTCAATGAACTGCTGACGCTGACGTTTTCCGCCAAAGAGAGCCTGTTCAAGGCGCTGTATCCGCAGGTGCGCTGTTACTTCGATTTTCTCGATGCGCGCATGGTCGCCGTGGATGCGCAGCGGCAGACGTTTGTATTAACGTTGCTTAAGACGCTGACGCCAAATTGCCCCGCCGGTCGCCGGTTTAGCGGGCGTTTTTGGCGTAAAGGTGACGATGTCACGACTTTTATCTTTTGCTAAAATCCAATAATAACAGTGTGTTATTTCTTTATTTGCCGTAACGCAGGTTTGCCGCGGCGGGCGGAAAGATTCATTCATCGGAGATTGACCCACGCTGGGGATCCGGTGTAATTTATCCTCCTTTTACAGCTAATGATAATTATTCGCATAAACATTATCATTGGTAAGGCGCAACAAAGGAGTGGTCTTGTGGCGACACTGACGACAGAAAACCAAACCTTCCCCGGGTTTGTGTACGCCGAACAATCGACCTTTTTGTACCGGTCCGAATTCCGTTCCCTCTCCGCCGATGGCGTGTTCGAGCGTATCGAGACGCCGGCGTTCGGCGGCGAGCAGGAAGGCAGCGCGCTGGCGCAGCATATCCGCCAGGCGCTGGCGCGCGCCAAAGCCGCCGGCCAGGAGACGCCGGTGGTGGTGGGCGCCATTCCGTTCGATACGCGCCGGCCTTCCAGCCTGTACGTGCCTGAAAACTGCCAGTTTGTCGCCAACGACAGCTTTACCCGCGCCGCGCGCCCGATGCTGCAACAGCCGCATCGCCTGGCCGCCTGCACCAGCATTCCGGACGAGCCGCGCTTCAAGCACGCGGTGGCGGAAGCGGTCAGCCGCTTTAAACAAGGCAAGCTGGACAAGGCGGTGCTGTCGCGCATCCTCGACATTGAGCTGGAGCAGCCGGTGGCGGGCCACCAGATCCTCAATAACCTGATGGTGCAGAACCCGACCGGTTACCACTTTTCCCTGCCGCTGGCCGATGGCGGCGTGCTGATCGGCGCCAGCCCGGAGCTGCTGATCCGCAAGCAGGGCGGCGAGATCCACACCAATCCACTGGCGGGCTCGGCGCGCCGTCAGGACGATCCGCAGCAGGATCGCCTCGGCAGCGAGCGCCTGATGCGCTCGACCAAAGACAAATACGAACACAAGCTGGTGATCGACGACATTCGCCGTCACCTGGCGCCGCTGTGCGCCAGCCTGAGCGTGCCCAGCGGCCCGTCGCTGCTCAGCACCGGCACCATGTGGCACCTGTCCACCCGCATTCGCGGCGAATTGCTGAACCCGAATCTCAATGTGATGCAGCTGGCCTGCCTGCTGCATCCGACGCCGGCGCTGTGCGGCTTCCCGACCGAGAGCGCCCGCCAACTGATCGCCGATCTGGAACCGCACGATCGCGGCCTGTTCAGCGGCATTGTCGGCTGGTGCGACGCCAACGGCGACGGCGAGTGGGCGATCGTCATCCGCAGCGGCCTGCTGCGCGGCAACCGGGTGCGGCTGTTCGCCGGCGCGGGCATCGTCGCCGCCTCGACGCCGCAGGCCGAGTGGATGGAAACCGCCGCCAAACTGGGCACAATGCTCAACGCTTTCGGCCTGAACAGCGGCGCGCTGTAGGCCTCTTTGCGGCGCAGTGCGCGCCGCGTCATACGCTTTCGCAGGAGACAACGATGAACAACAACATGACCCGGCTGTGCGCCCGGATGGCGGTGCGCGCATGAGCATTCAGATGGATTTCACCGGCAAACGCGTGTGGGTGACCGGCGCGGCGCGCGGCATCGGCGAGCAGATCGCCCGGCATTTTTTGACGCAGGGCGCCGAGGTGGTGGGATTTGACCGCGAGTTCGCCAACCCGGATCTGCCTTACCCCTGCGTGACGCTGGACATCAGCCGGCCGGAGCAGGTGGAGGCGGTGTGCCGCCAACAGCTGGCGGAGAACCCAAAACTGGACGTGTTGGTCAACGCCGCCGGCATTCTGCGCATGGGCAATACCGAAGATTTGAGCGTGGATGACTGGCATCAGTGCATCAACGTCAACGCCTCGGGGGCGTTTTACCTGTTCCGCGCCGTGCTGCCGCACTTCAAGGCGCAGCGCAGCGGGGCGATCGTCAGCATCGGCTCCAACGCCGCGCACGTGCCGCGCACGCAGATGGCGGCCTACTGCGCCTCCAAGGCGGCGCTGACCAGCCTGAACCACTGCGTGGGGCTGGAGATGGCGCCGTTCGGCGTGCGCTGCAATCTGGTGTCGCCGGGCTCGACCGACACGCCGATGCAGCGCGGCATGTGGCAGACCGACGATGCGCAGCAACGCACCATCGCCGGTTTCCCCGAGATGTTCAAGCTGGGGATCCCGCTCGGCAAAATCGCCCGCCCGGACGAAATCGCCAATGCGGTGTTGTTCCTGGCCTCCGATTTGGCCAGCCACATCACTATGCAGGATATCGTGATCGACGGCGGCGCCACGCTGGCCGCCTGAGTCAGACCCGCTGGCGGCGCAGCAGGTGCTGCGCACCTTCCGCCGCCAGCAGCAGCACCGCCAGCCAGATCGCCAGATAGGTTGGCCATTCGCTTTGGCCGATGCTCTCGCCGAGCAGCAGCGCGACGATCACCAGCAGCACCGGTTCCACATAGCTCAGCAGGCCGAACAGGCTGAACGGCAGCAGGCGGCTGGCGAGGATGTAACACACCAGCGCCACGGCGCTGATGACGCCGAGCAGCGGAATGCGCCAATACAGCTCGGTATTGATCGGCAACGCCGCTGCGCCGCCGTCGCCGAAGGCGAACCAGGCCGCCGCTGGCAGCATCAGCGCCAGCTCGCACCACAGCCCGCCGAGATTGTCGGTGCCGAAACGCCGCCGCAAAATAAAGTAGAGCGGATAGCCCAGCGCCACCACCAGCGTCGGCCACGAGACGCCGCCCGCCTGATACAGCTCATTGCCTACCCCCACCATGGCGCACGCCACCGCCAGCTTTTGCAGCAGCGACAGCCGATCGCGGTAGATCAAACGGCCCGCCAGCACCATGGTCAGCGGCAGCAGAAAATAGCCGAGCGACACGTCGAGCGCCTTGCCGTGCAGCGGCGCCCACAGGAATAACCACAGCTGCACCCCCAGCAGCGCCGAGGTGAGCAGCAGGCCCAGCAGACGCTGCGGCCGTTGGCCGATCCAGCCCAGCGTGTCGCCCACTTTGCGCCAATCGCCGGACAGCGCCATGAACAGCGTCAGGAACGGCAGCGTCAGCAGCGTGCGCCAGCCGTAGACCTGCTCGCCGTTCAGCGGGGTGAGGGTAGAGGTGAAGTAATACATCGCGCCGAACAAGATGGAGGCGACGACCGAAAGAGTGATGCCCTTAATCACACGCATTCCTGGTGAGTGATTGATTTTATGGCGGCTACTGTAGAGAAATTTGCCGCCAACGACAATGGCGTTGCCGGGCGCTGGACAATCGGCGGCGGCGGGTTACAATGAATACTGTGTATTCATACAGGCTTTGGCGATGACAATCGATCTTTTTGAAGACGCGCTGCCGCCGCCGTGGCGCGAAGAAATCGCCCCCGGCGCGGTGGTGATGCACGGCTTCGTGCGCGATCACGGGCCGGAACTGCTGGCGGCGGTGCAGGGCGTCGTCGCCCAGGTGCCGTGGCGGCATTTGACCACGCCCGGCGGGCACGTGATGTCGGTGGCGATGAGCTGGTGCGGCAACGGCTGGACCAGCGACAGCCGCGGTTACCGCTATTCGGAACGCGACGCGCGCAGCGGCAAACGCTGGCCGGCCATTCCCCCCATCCTGATGGCGCTGGCGGACGAAGCCGCGCAGCAGGCGGGCTTCGGCCCCTTCGTGCCGGATTCCTGCCTGATGAACCGCTACGATCCGGGCAGCAAGCTGTCGCTGCATCAGGATAAAGACGAGCACGACTTCGGCGCACCCATCGTTTCAGTGTCGCTCGGGCTGCCGGCGGTATTTCAGTTCGGCGGCCTGCAACGCAGCGACCGGGCGCGGCGCATCCCGCTGGCGCACGGTGACGTGGTGGTGTGGGGCGGTCCATCGCGGCTCTGTTTTCACGGCATCCTGCCGGTCAAGGAAGGCTACCACTCGCTGGTGGGGCCGCACCGCATCAACATCACGCTACGCAAGGCGCTTTAGCTGCGGCTCCTGCGCCAGGCAGGCGACGAGATAGTCGATAAACACCCGCAGTTTGGGCGGTAGATACTGGTTAGGCGCGTAAAGCAACCACAGGCCGCCGTGATAGCTGCTGAGGAAATCCCACGCCGGTAATACCTGCACGATCTCGCCGTCATCGAGCGCCTGGCGGGCGGTAAAATACGGCAGGCTGCCGATGCCGATATGCTGTTTCACCGCGTCCAGCCGCACGCCGGTGTGGTTGGCGGCGTAGCGGCCGCGCACGTTGACCGTCACCGTTTTGCCGCTGCGGCGGAATTTCCATTGCGCGTCGCTCGGCGTTTCACCCAGATAGATGCAGCTGTGCGCCGCCAGATCGTGCGGGTGCTGCGGCGTGCCGTACTGCGCCAGGTAGTGCGGCGTGGCGCACAGCAGATGGTCTATTCTCATCAACTGGCGGCCGATCAACCCGGGCGATGGGCGATCGGTAATGCGCAGCGCCAGATCGACCCGATCGTCGATCAGATCCATGTAGCGATCTTCCAGCCGCAGCCGCACGTCCACCTTCGGGTAGCGGCGCAGGAACTCCGGCATGTGCGGATGCAGCACGAAGCGGCCTACCGCCTTGGGCACGCTGACGCTGACCAATCCTTCGGGCTCCGCGGCGCCGCGCCCGCCGATCGCCATAACCGCGTCGGCCGCCGCCAGCAGGGTGCGGCAGTGCGCATACGCCTCTTCGCCGCTTTCGCTCAGCCGAAGTTTGCGGGTGGTGCGGTGCAACAGCTGCAGCGCCAGCGCCTGTTCGAGCCTTGCCACGCTGCGGCTGACGGCGGAAGGCGAAGTATCCAGCTTGCGGGCGGCGGCGGAAAAGCTGCCGCTCTCTACCACCTGAACGAAAATGGCCATTTCGGGCAACAGCGCGTAAGAAAAATTTGTGCTCATGACGCAAAGGTCCATTGTGATGACGGCGGATTATCCATCGATTATGACATGAATATAATGGCTCTTCGAACCGAGGAGAAAAATGATGACCGAACGACGTTATTACTACAGCGACGATGTACAGGGCCAGGCGCAGGTGTTGAGCTGCGCGCCGGCCGAGGCGGGCGCCTACGCCGTAGAGCTGGACGCCACGCTGTTCCACCCACAGGGCGGCGGCCAGCCGTCCGACGTGGGGACGTTAGGCGGCGTCGCCGTGCTGCGGGTGCAGCAGCAGGGGGATACCGTGCTGCACTTTACCGCCGCGCCGCTGCCGCTCGGGCCGGTCACGCTGCAAGTCGATGAGGCGCAGCGCCGCCTGCACGCCCGCTGGCACTCCGGCGGGCATCTGATCGGCTGGCTGGGCGAAAGCCGGGGGTGGCGGCCGGTCAAGGCGCATCATTGGCCGGGAGAGGGGCGCATCACGTTCGCGCCAGGGCCGGATGCGCAGACGATAGAAGCGGACTTTTTGCAGGCGGAGCTGGCGCGCTTGATCGCCGCCGATCTGCCGCGCCGCCAACAGGCGGTGGACGGGATGCGCCAGGTCGGTTTCGGCGAACTGCCCGCCTACGGCTGCGGCGGCACCCATGTCGCCGCGCTGGGCGAGGTGGGCGCGATTGCTATCACCGGCGTAAAGATGAAGAAGGGGCAGCTGATCGTGCAGTATGCGCTGAGTTGAATTGAATAAGGGGGGCGGCTCAGCGCCCGGCCTGCCGCAGCTGGGTGCAGAACGCGCATTGGCATCCCGCCACCGGCACAGCCGCGCAGCTGCCGATGTTCACCGGCTGGGCGTCCATGGCGTGAAAGCCGTAAAACAGATTTTCGATGTTTTGTTCCGCCGCGCGCGCCTGTTCCGGGCGCGGTTCGGGCACTTTCGACTGAAACGCCGCGGCCTTGCCGGCCAGCAGGCAGAGAAACAGCAGCGACAGCTGGATTTTCATCGTCGTCTTCCTTTGGCTGAAGTTGTGATACGTTATAACAAAACCCCATCAATGCCAAGCGGCGGCGCTGCCGCCATTCACGGTATTTTTACGCACGGCAACAGTTCCTCATTCAAATAACACTTCGACACATTTCTTGCCGATACGCTGACTAATAATTCAAATTACAAAAATTGCCTCACTAAACGAATATTTAGATACTCGCTGTGCGGCCTGGCCAGTGCTGACACGTTTTTAAATTCTGAGCATACAGAAAGATGCCTCTGTAGGTATCGTCACGCACTCTGGACAGGACATCGCCACCATGGGCTCTTTTTTTAAGCAGATCTACCGCTATTCCCACGCGCGCCCTTATCGGCATAACGAAAACCTCTGGCCCTACGTGAAGATTGCGCGCGGCGAGGGCGGTGAAATCGCCGCCTTATGGTACAAGCACCGGCCGGTGCCGATCGTCCCGCTGAGCGAACTGCGCAACAGTTGCCGGGGGCCGGCGTTGTTGACGGCTACCGGCCCGTCGGTGAAGGCGCTGCGCTTCGAAAATATTCCCGCCATGCCCGCGATCGGGGTCAACGGCGCCTATTGCCTGCATCGGCAGGTGGATTTTCACTTCTACGTCATCGTGGACATGGGGTTTATCGATAACCGCCCGGAGATCGTGCGCGATGTCATTCAACGGCCGGCGCTGACGCTGTTCACCACCGTGCACGGCGTGGCGCGCATTCTCGATCGTTTTGGACAGGCGGCGATCGGCTGCCGATTGGCGATTGTCGAAGACGCGGCCTGCAAGATTTACCGTCCCCGGATCGACAGCGGCGCGCTGTGGGATCACTACTGCAGGGAAAACGGCGTGGAGTTTTGCATCGCGAACCGCACGCTCGGCTTCAGCCAGGATATCCGCTGTGGTATTTTCGATGCCGGCACCGTGGCCTATTGGGCGCTGCAAATCATCGCCTATCTCGGCTTCAGGCAGCTGTTTATCGCCGGGTTGGACATGAACAACTTCCACCAGCCGCGCTTTTACGAAACGGAGCAGGATCGGTTACCGACGTTCCTGTCGGACAAAGTGGAGTCGCTGGTGATCCCCGCTTTTCGGCATGCCGGCGCGGTCATGCAAAAACAGCAGATCGCGATAAAAAACCTTTCCCCGCACAGCGCTATCGGCAGCGATATCTTCGAGAAGGTGGACGGCAATGTTTACTTTCAGCAAGCCTGAGCGGTGTTATCGCCTCGGCAGCGCGCTGTTTTTAGCCTTCGCATTTTTAAGCGCGATCTTTTGCGGGCAGACCCGCGTCAACAACCTGTTTCATCTGGCAGCGCTGCTGTGGCTGGCTGCCGTGTTCACCTGGCCGCCGCTGCGGCGGCAGCTGTGGATCAATCGCCAGGCGCGTTGGGGCGGCGGGCTGGCGCTGATGTTTTTGCTTTATTATTCCCTCAGCGCGCTGTGGGGCGAGACGCCGGGTGACATGCAGTCGGCCCTGACCCACAGCGCCTATATCCTGCTCTATCTCGCCTGGCTGGTGACGCTGCTAGACGGTGAGCGGCGTCATCAACTGCAGTGGGCGATGCTGGCCGGCATAACGGCGCTGTGCCTGTATCTGACGCTGGTCGACGCCCCGTCGATTTATCATCTGCGGGAAACCACCGCCCGCAATCCGGGGCCGAGCAACGTGATCGATCTGGCCGGTTACGCCGCCATCGCCATTTTGTTGAGCCTGATGATCTTCCGCGATACCGGGCAAAAAGCGGCGCTGTGCTTTATCCCGCCGCTGCTGGCGTTCATGGTGCTGACGCAAAGCCGCGGCCCGCTGATCGCGCTGGCGTTCGCGGTGGTGGTGGCGATGCCTTATCGACACCGGCCGGGACGATGGCTGTGGTTTCTGTTGCCCGGCGCGCTGGCTGTGGTTCTCGCCGTCGTTTACAGCGCGATCGGCGAAATGTTGCTTACGCGTTTTGGCGAGCTGTATCAACAGAGCTTTGTTCGCATCAGCATCTGGCGCCACAGCTTGGCGCTGATCGAACAGGCGCCGTTCTTCGGCTACGGCTTTGATAAGCAGCTCAACTTTCTCAATTACACCGGCGAGCTGAACCACACCACGCACAGCCTGTACCTTGGCGCGTTGCTGAAGGGCGGCTGCGTGGGTTTCCTGTTGTTGCTGGCGCTGCTGGGATACGGCGCGCGGCTCGCCATCGCGCACTGGCGCGCAGGGCGGCGTTGGGAGGCGGGCCTGTTTCTGTTTATGCTGGTATTTTACAGTTCGCAGGGCATGTTTGTGATCGCCAATCCGGCGGAGTTTTGGTACCTGTTTTGGCTGCCGCTGGCGTTGCTGCTGTCGCAGCCTAAACGGATCGGGACTGTGCGGACGGCAGCGCCGCCAGCGTCTTCTCCAGCACCTGTTCCGCCGCGATGATGCTGAGCGGTTGGCGTCGCTCAGCGGCACTCAGCGCGGCGCTGTCAACCGGCACGTGCATCACCTGATGCCGTTCGCTGTCCTGATAGGGGCCGGTATGCCGCGGGTTAGCGGTGACGAACAGGCTGACGGTGGCGGTTTTCAACGCCACGGCGAGGTGGAGCGGGCCGGTATCGCCGGTCACCAGTACCTGCAGATTGGCGATCGTCGCCAGCAGTTGCGGTAGCGTGGTCGCGCCGATATGGCTTACTACCCGCTGTTGCTGCGCCTCGCTCAAACCCGCCATAAACTCCCGCTCGAGGCTGTGCTCCGCCTTGCTGCCAATCAACTCGATCTGACAGTCGGGAGAGTGCGCCAGCAGCCGTTGCGCCAACTGAACAAAGTGGTCGACCGGCCAGCGGCGCAGCGTTTCGGAAGCGCCCATCTGAAAGCCGATCAGGATCTTGCCCGCCGGTTTGGCGCGCGCAGGGAAAGCGACGGGAATGAACATCGCCGGGTTATCGGTGCGGCAGCCCAATTGCCCCATCATATCCAGCTTGCGCTGAATCAAATGGCCGCCGGTGCTGCGGCTGACGCCGGTCAGCCAGCGCTCCATGCCGCTCGGTTTGTTGCCATAAATGTCTTTGAACAGGTATTGGCAGCCGGCGGCGATGGCGACCAGTACATCGTAAGGCGCCTTCGAGTGCAGGATGACCGCCAGCTGAGGCCGGTTTTTTCGCAGGCGCCGGATAACGCCCAACATGTCTTTGGCCTTGTGGTCCCAGTAAATCACGTCATGAAAGCAGGGGCTGCCTTCGACCAGCTGCCGGTTTTTATGGCTGGAGACCAGCGTGATTTGCGCGTCGGGATAGCGTTCGCACAGTGCGCGAATGGCGGGCGTGTTGAACATCAGATCGCCGAGGGCGCTGGTGGAGAAAATCACGATGCGCTCAAAGGATTGCTGCGGATCGAAGCTTGCTACGGGCCGGAAATTGCCCGCGATGCGGGTATAGAGACGCAGCCCGGCGTTGGCCGCCGTTATTTTCCACTGTTTAGACATTGCAGTTCGCTTCCGCTTGAGATCGGCGGCCACCGTCTGGCGCCGCGTCGTATCATACAAGCGCGGCAACGGCGGGCCAATGGCCCGCAACAGATTGCGACAGATGCTAACGTTATGCTTGCAATTGCCTCCGGGCGCCGCGCTTACTCCTCCCACACCTGCGTGCTGCGCGGGCTGTCCATCTGATAATCCGAATAGGGGCGAGTGAAAAACTCGCGCCCCAACTCGCGGGCGGCCTGCAGCGGGTTGCGCGGATCGCGGGCGATCTCGCCGCGCTGATTGCCGGCGCCGTGCACCACGCCGACGAACGAGGAATGGGTGTAGCGGCTGAATTCCTGGAGCTGATGCACGATGCCCAGCGCCGCGCCGGGGTAGGTCTCTTCCGACGCCACCGCCAGCCCGATGCGTTTGCCGCTCATGCGTTGGTGCACCTGTTCCGCCTGAGGGTAGGCATTGGAATAGAAGCTGAACGAGCGATCGAAAAAGGCCTTGGTTTGCGCCGACATGCCGTACCAGTAAATCGGCGTGCAGAATACCGCGCCGTCGGCCGGCAGGAAGTGCTCCAGAAACAGCTCGGCGTAGCGATCGGCCGGTGGCGGCGTGTGGCGTTCATCGCTCAGAAAACCGCTCAGGTAATCATCGAGAAAATGCAGGCTGGCGGACGTGCCGGCTTCGGCGGCGCCCGCCATGATCGCCTGCGCCAGCGTGGCGCTGTTGCCGTCGCGGCGCGGGCTGCCGACCAGCACCACCAGACGTTTGGATTGATGAGTTGTATTCATGTCATATTCCTCGGTATGAAGTGAATTCAGTCCTACTCTAGAAACAAGTATTGGCAGGCGACAAATGACGGCTTTTCTGCCAGGATGAGCTCAACTCATCTCTAGAGGTTTCGCCATGTTCGCAACGCTGCCCGTCAACGCATTACGCACCTTTGAATCTGCCGCTCGCCTGCGCAGCTTCAAGCTGGCGGCGGCCGAGCTGGCGGTGACGCCGACGGCGATTTCGCACCAGATCAAAGCGCTGGAACAGCAGTTGGGGTTTGCGCTGTTCGAGCGGGTGCCGCGCGGCGTGCGGCTGACGCCGAAAGGCGAAACGCTGTTTGCCGGGGTGCACGGCGCGCTGCTGGACGTTGCCGCCACGCTCGAGGGCCTGCGGCCGCAGCCCAGCACCGGATCGCTGTGCGTCTCGGTCACGCACTCTTTCGCGGCGCTGTGGCTGGTGCCGCGCCTGGGGCGTTTCTACCAGACCTACCCGCACTATCTGGTGCGCCTGGAGGCCTGCGCCGAGGTGATCGATCTGCAGCAGGACGCCAGCGTGGACGTGGCGGTGCGCTACAGCCGCGCGCAGTATCCCGCGCTGCATCAGACGGCGCGGCTGGAGGAAAGCTTTGGCGTCTACGCGGCGCCGGGGCTGGCCGCCGCCGAGCCGGAAAACCCGGTGCTGATCACCGTCAAATGGGGGGATTCGGCGCTGTACGACAGCGGCTGGCGCGACTGGTGCCTGGCCGCCGGCGTGGACTGGTGGCAGCGCCATGCGGCGATGCGCAGCTATCACGAGGAGCATTACGCCCTGCAGGCGGCGGTGGCCGGGCAGGGGATGGTGCTCGCCAGCTCGGTGATGGTGTCCGATATGGTGGACAACGGTCTGCTGGTGGCGTACCGGCCGGAGGTGCGCGTACCGGGCGCCGCGTACAGCGTGCTGTGCGCGCCGGGGCGCGAGCGGCATCCGCCGGTCAGGGCGTTTCTCGCCTGGCTGCAGCAGGAACTGCCGCAGGGCAATGGCACGAAATAAAAGTTTTATCGTCCTAAGCTGTGGGAATATCAGCGAACTTTTGTTTTTACTTCACTGCGAGAACCTATCATGAGCCAGCCAAGAACTTCCGATTATCCGATTGATGCGCAATTTATCGAACGCTGGTCGCCGCGCGCGATGGCCAACGACGCCATCGACGATCAAACGCTGCTGAGCTTTTTTGAAGCGGCGCGCTGGTCGCCTTCGGCCTACAACATTCAGCCATGGCGCTTTGCCTACAGCAAGCACGGTTCCGACAGCTGGGAGAACTACTTGGAATTCCTGATCGACTTCAACCGCGGCTGGGCGCAGCATGCCTCGGCGCTGGTGGTGATCGTCTCCAAAACCACCAGCCTGAACGGCGAACGGCTGGTGGACAACCCGACCCACGCGTTCGATACCGGCGCCGCCTGGGCCAGCCTGGCGCATCAGGCGCACCTGAAAGGCTGGCTGACCCACTGCATGAGCGGCATTCACCACGACAAGATCAAAGCGGCGCTGCAGCTGCCGGACGACTATGCGGTGCACGCCATGGTGGCGATCGGCAAACCGGGCGACAAGGCCCGCCTGCCAGATTTCCTGCAGGAAAAAGAGGCGCCGTCGGGCCGCCTGCCGCTGGGCAAAACCGTCAGCGAAGGGCTGAATTTCACGCTGTGATTGCCCGCTTACCCTCAGGCCCGCTTGGCGGGCCTTTTTTATGCGGCGAGTAAAACTTAGGGAGTATGTTCTCGTTCGCTCATTCGCTGTATATTTTGTTATATAGCGATGGCGTAATGAGGAGGAAACCGTGGGTGACCATTTTGGCAAAGGGCTGTTGGCGGGGCTAAAGGCGGAGAACCTGAAGCCGGAGACGGAGCTGTCGCGCTTTTGCTCCGACTACAAGCGCGGCTTTGTGCTCGGCTATGCGCACCATTTAGCGCAGCGCTGCGGCGACGAGAATCGGGCGGCGTTCGAAGCCGGGCAACTGAGCCGCGCCTATGGCCTCGGCAGCGAGCCGATGAGCGAGTTTTTTTCCGGCGGCGACAGCCGGCTGGCGGAGAAGTTTTTCCGCGCCGGCTATAACCGGCCGACGCAGGGCTAGCGCGGGCGGGGCATCAGGCGGCGCTCAGCACCGCCACCATATACATGCACGGTTGATCGCTCTGGTTTTCAAAGCGGCAGTCCGCCGGTGGGCCGAGCTCCAGACAGTCTCCCTCGGCCATGTCATGGCGCGCGTCACCTTCCACAAAGACCAACTCGCCGGATAAGACCCAGATCAGCTGGCGCTTAAAGGCATACACCGAAGCCGGCATCGGGATCGTCGCGCCGGCCGGCAGTTCGATACGCACCAGATCGAGCGGCAGATCGGTGCGCGGCGACACGTGGCGCCGCACGTAGCCGCTCTCCGGATCGACCCAGACCGGCTGATCTTCCCGGCGCAGCAGCCGGCCTTCCTGCGTTTCCGCCCGGGCGATCAGCTTGGACATGCTGAGGCCGAACGCCCCCGCCAGCCTGGCCAGCAGCATCGCCGTCGGGCTGCTCTCGCCGCGCTCGATCTTATGAACCATCGCCCGTGAGACGCCTGCCTGCTCGGCCAGATCGGACAGCGACCAGTGGCGCGCCTCGCGTTCAAGGCGAATGCGTGCGCCGATCAGCTGATTTAGATTGTCTAATTTAATATTCATATCGTAGTATTATAGTGGACAATTGGCCGGGGTAAACCATGATTATACGAAATGCGACGCTCAACGATAGCGCGGCGATTGCCGCCATCTATAACGACGCGGTGTTGAACAGCACCGCCATCTGGAATGAACAAACCGTGGATGCGGCCAACCGCGCGGCGTGGATCGGCGAACGGCAGGCGGCGGGCTACCCGGTGCTGGTGGCGGTGAACGGCGCGGACGAGGCGATCGGCTACGCGTCGTTCGGCGACTGGCGCGCCTGGGACGGCTATCGCCATACCGTAGAACACTCGGTGTATGTCCATCAGGCGCATCGCGGTGAAGGGATTGGCAAAGCGCTGTTGATAGCCCTGATCGCACGGGCGCGGGAGATCGGCAAGCACGTGATGGTGGCCGGTATCGAATCCGGCAATCAGGCCTCGATTAAGCTGCATCTGGCGCTCGGGTTCCGCGAGGTGGGGCGCATGGAGCAGGTGGGCGCCAAATTTGGCCAATGGCTGGATCTGACTTTCCTGCAACTGACGCTC
This sequence comes from Serratia sp. CY29653, assembly GCF_052169255.1. Taxonomy (NCBI): domain Bacteria; kingdom Pseudomonadati; phylum Pseudomonadota; class Gammaproteobacteria; order Enterobacterales; family Yersiniaceae; genus Serratia; species Serratia sp. CY29653. Next base: position 427,076 of record NZ_JBJNLC010000001.1, read on the forward strand.
GACGAGCGAACGGCGCCGCCGGCGCGCTGATCCTGGAGACAGGGCGATGAATATGCTATTGCTGCTGATCGCGGCGGGAATGGGGCTGGTGGTGCAGAATCTGCTGATGGTGCGCATTACCGAAAGCGTCTCGACCATCCTTATCACGCTGGTGATCAACTCCAGCGTCGGTTTGCTGCTGCTGGTGGGGTTGCTACTGGCCAAAAACGGCCTCGGCGCGGTGGCGGAAGTGACCGGCGCCGCCAGGTGGTGGATGCTGCTGCCGGGGCTGTTGGGATCGCTGTTCGTGTTTGCCGGCATCCTGGGCTACCAAAAACTGGGCGCGGCGGCCACCATCTCGATCCTGGTCGCCAGCCAGCTGTGCATGGGGCTGCTGGTGGACGTCTACCGCGCCGGCCCGGCGGCGCTGCGAGAGAATCTGCCGGCGCTGTTCGGCGCCCTGCTGCTGGTGGCGGGCGCCTATCTGGTGGCGAAACGCAGCTTTTGACGGCGGCAGAAAGCAAAAAGCCCGCTCGGGTTTCCCTGAGCGGGCTTCTCTAAATATGGCTCCTCTGACTGGGATCGCCTTTGTCTGTAACTGGCTAATAAGCAAGCTAAATCAGAATTGCTTTCCTGTCAAGACCACCAGAATGACCACAAATTTTTGTTAATCTCTCGGTGGTAAATGCCTGCTATCACACCTGAGGTGATATCGGATATTTATGTTCGATGTAACAATACTGTTGAGTTCTTTTATAGTGTATTACTTAAAACACCCTCAAGAAATTCAAAGTAGGGGCTATGTTACTAATTCTAATGTTTATTCTGTCGTGAAACATCTAAAACCAAAACATCGATTAAACCACGGAGATCAACCGGTAACACTGCTTCAATACTGATTTTAAGTTCCTGAGCGGTTTTGATGCCGTGGAGCTTGCGGCCTGCAACGGTCTCACTCTCTCCAAACCATATAACAAGAAAAATACCCTGCTGCTCGGCATCTGGGTGGATAGAATAACGGTCATAGAGTTGGGATGACGCGGCCGAATATAACTCTCTGTGCCACTGGCCTTTAACTTCCGTAACCAGCAGCCGTCTTTTTCCACCAATCAACTTAGATGCCGTGAAGTCACTCCTGTTTTGACCTTTCAACTGATGCTCAGGTGTTATCGATATGCCCTGAGGTTCGAGTCTTAAATTGAGACGTTCAGCAATGATCTCCGTAGACTTTACCTCATCAAGGCGTTTATTTTTTTCATAGAAGCGATCTGCCGAGTTAAACTCCCCGCCATCAATCGCTTTCTGGAAATCATGAAGCTCCTGAAGAACTAACTGACGCAGGCTTTCAACAGTAACCACTGAATCACAATCCAGATGTTGGACTATTTCATCTGGCGTAGGTGGTTCAAAATCCCTGAGTGCTTTTTTCCTGAGCTGACCAGCATATATACTTTGCAGCCCTTTATTCTGGCTCGTGAAACGTGGATCGGCAAGAAGGCGGCCTAGTACAGGTATTGCATTGTCAGGAATATCTGATTCAATTGACCAAATTAAATCAGTCAAAAAGCGGTAGGCTTTTTCCTCTTCAGGACTATCGCTGTCCCAACTACTTGGCAGTTCAACACGCGGCCATTGTTCAAAGAAAGCGTCTAAAATGGCTTCAATTTTAACTGAGGTCAGTTCCGGCCAGGCACGATGCTCGCTTCGGCTCATGCGGTCAGAACGCTCATAAAAATGCAGTAAGTTATTTTTTGCAGATTTTAACCATGCCCAATAAGTAGCTGTAATGCTCTCGAGAAAGTAGAACTCCCGTATCAGCCAGAATATTCGCTTGCGTTCAAAATCCTCATCTTCTGTCGGATTGGGCCAACCTGACATCATATCTGAGCACCGCTCTGCAATAATCTCTTTTAAATCCTCACGATCGCCGTATTGAGCAGCAATTTCAAAAAGTGTATCTACTGAGTTAAGGGATAAATCAGTAAAACGATGAAGCCATTCAATAGAAAGTTTAGCGCGTGAATCACGAAAGACCTCTTCTCCACTTAACATCCAGATTTCAGGGTTAGGGCATGGTTGAGCGAGTTGGGGTTCAACGTATTGCTGGAGATATTTTTCAGCACTTTCACTATCAGGAAAAATGAGGCGGTCTATTTCAGTCTGTAGAGCGTCACTTTCTTCCGTCGAAACTGAGTCATATCCCATGTGAATGTTGGTTCTTAATGCTGTAAGCAATTCGGTATTGACGCATTCAAGATTGCCTTCTGCACGTAAAATCTCCAGACAGGCTGCATATAAAACTGTCTCAGAATACCTGTGCTTAGATTCACATTGTAGAGCCGCTAGTTCGGGTAGGGTGGGAACCACGGGAGTAATAAAATCCAGACAATTTCTTAACGCAGTCCGAACCAGTTTCTCGTCACCAAATTCTAATTCAATTCTTTCTGGATGCATGAGCACAAGTTCTGCAAAACGCACCAGACAACTCCAGTGACGACCACGTTCTACAACATCTCTGTTTTCATTAACAAATTTTATGTTTTCAGCGTGAATCTCTCGTTGTTTTTTTTCATGGCGTTTCCTGCTTCGGCTATGTCTGAATCTCCATAACTGGTGCTCCTGTTCGGATAATTTCATTGCATTGTTGTATCGGGCCCATTCGCGCATAAATGCGGGTTTGGAAAGGGCGTGCTGACGCATTTGTGTCCGCAAATCATCAGGGCCATATTCTTCCTTGTTTTTGTAACGTTGATGGTTGACAAGAAAACTTGCCCACAGGTCAACGTTATCTGTTTCAAACGCCAGATTGAGGATGAATTTATAGTCATTCCTCCATAAATGAAGGCCTGAATGTGAGTGCAGGTGTCCGTCGAATTTTTCTACTCTTATGTTGAATATTTCTTTACGATCCGTTAATGGCCCGAATATATAAGAAATGATCTCCTGACGAAGTGTGTCATTTTCCCGAAGCACCTGTACCGATTTGCTTTGATCGGGTTGGCATTGGCGATGAAAATTGAGATTACCTATCCATTGCCAGATCCTGACAGGGTCAAACGGTGCTTGAGTCAGTTCAAAATAGCGATCGACCATTGAACCGACGATCTTGCTTATCCCATTGCGACAATTACATTCATAGGATTTTTTCCCACAGTGGCAATGAAGGTTATGGGTTAGCTCATCCAGAAGAGATTCGAGAGTATGCTGTGAAAAACAGGAAATGAGCTTTTTAATAAAATAACGAGAGCCGACCACTCTTTCAAATTGTTCTTCGTGAGCAGGGTAGAGGTTCGCACAGACGCGTAAGAATCCAGAGAGATATGTGTGGTTAAATTTTTCTGGCCCTGTGACTTCGATGGCTTTAGCTGCAATATTGAGTGAAATATTACTGGCCTCAAAAATCAAAATGGCTAAAGCGCCAATGAAATCGTATTCTTTGACATTTAGTAAGCATTTGCTTGCTAAGGTACGAATGTGTTTAGACTCGTTAGGGTTTAAGGTAAGCAGACTTAATTCAGGCGTCAACTGACAGTTTACCGGTGAGTCTGTCAGAAGCTCTAAAATTAAATCACGTAAATGACCATCATTACCCATCGTTAAAAGAGGCTTTATTTCTTCAATAACGTCTTGCGTGAAAAAACCAGCCGCGCTGAACCGACGCCAGAAATCGCTCCGACGAAAGTAGGGGTCTGCGGCTTCAATCTCTTTGAGTCGATGAAGAAGTTGTCGTTTCGATGAGCGTTCAAGTTGTGATGGATCGCCGTTTGCGAGAACCGTATAGGCGTCAAGCTCAATAATGGATTCCTGTACTGACTTGTTGCCCAATGCTGCCATCCATCCGAGCAGACCTCTCAACTCATCCCTGGCAGTACCGTTCGGTGCAATAACAGACAAGCACTTTGTTAAAGTGAGAACATCCCCTGGGTCGGTTATTCGTTTAATAAGATAATCCGCTGCGCAGTATTCAGCGACGATCTTATGAACCGGGCGGTGCTGATCTTCCTTATCGCCGGGTTTGAAAAGCTGAGTTGACAATATGTCGTAACAGGCAGTACTGCCGCTAAATAATGCTGGCAGCATGGGATACATCCGGCTTGCCGTCGCGTCGATGGTGCTGACTCCCTCTGCGCCCGACAACAGAAGTTTGACATAAACCTCGGCAGAAAATGAAATCTTCTGTGCAACTGAAAGAGGTATAGAGGCTTTCGGCATATCTGGGTTGACTTCCTTAGCCAGTCGTTCGACCGCTAAAGCAAAGATTGAACGTTTGTCAGCAAATCGCCTGCCACTTTCTAAGTAGGCATCGGTGAACATTTTCAGAAACTGAGGGTTTGGTAACAACATTTCTAAACTAAACTGTGTTACTTCGGTCTGGAATGTAAAGAAGTCTTCTTCTGGCGCATGGTACTTAAAGATGGCGTGTTGTTCGTTTTGATCGAATTCTCTCAGCCTGACAATCATAGGGGAGAAACCAAGAAATTTCTCAAAAATACCGGTAGAGGCCAGCCCCCATTCGCTTGACCTGCTCGACATGATTACGCGAGTTGGCTTTGATGTTCTGGCTAGCGCAAGGAGTTTATGAATACCTGATTGATCGATCCTAGCGACCTCATCAACGGCATCAATTACCAGTGGGCTATTTTCTTTATCTGCTCCCACGTAAGCGAATACGCTGGCATTTAAGACAGAAGTGTTCAGTTTCTGAGCGATACTTTTCATCAGCTCTGTTTTCCCGCCACCGGGTTCTGCTAACACAACAATGTGCGTTGATGCAGCCAGCAACTCTGTCTCTGTGTACGTCCTGTCACCGTGAGTAAAATTACGTTCAAGATAGAAGATTGAATTCATAGTTACAAAATGCTTCGCTTTGAATAGCCCAAATATTCCAGCAGAAAGGAGCGCTGCGCCTGATTTTTCTTACTTCTACCAGAGATAGTAAGGCATTTTTTCTTTATTGGGGACTGTTTTATCAACTGCTGACCGCGTTATACAACTTATTGACATTCATCACATTCCGCAGCAACGATATGCTGTCTAACAGACATTAGATCTTTCCTGTTAGGATGGCCTTGTCTACGGAGTTTTTATTGTCTGTGATATGCTTCCTGAACCCTTCGCTTGCTATTATTGGCTAACTGCGGCATTAGTTAATCAGTTAACTAGGCTCCCTTTGTTGTACCCATCATCAGCGGCGGAATCTTTACTCACGCAATGGGTTTTGCCTCTTCGCTGGTGGATGAAAGATATAAAAACGGGAGTTATTTGCTGTGAGCAGCCCAGAGTCCTTGATATGGAAACCTCTAGCAGCTAGTGTCTCGGGCGTATACCTGATGCTACAGTGAATGAAGTGCTGTTCATATAGCGAGCCACTTTTAGCCAATATTCTTGATGTGATTGAAAACTCAGAAAAACAAAAAGCCCGCTTAAGTTTCCTTAAGCGGGCTTCTCTAAATATGGCTCCTCTGACTGGACTCGAACCAGTGACATACGGATTAACAGTCCGCCGTTCTACCGACTGAACTACAGAGGAATCGTGTGAACGGGGCGAATAATAGCGGGGCGGTTGCGGCTTGTAAAGCGTGAAAACGCCCGACGCGTTCGTTTGCTGCAAGATTGCCCAACCTGCTGCTTTTTCTCGCTTTTGTCGCTTATCCCGCGCGCAGCGCCGCCGGGTTGCCCGTTGTTTGGCGCATTTGCCTGCCGATGGTGCAACGGCTGCCCTGCGCGGTGGCGCGCGCCGCCCGGCGAACGGCCGTTGACCGCCGTATATCCCGCTTCCGTGGCCGTTTACCGACTCTGGCCTGGATCTTGCTGTGGTTGCCTGACCGGATTTCGGCATTCTCAATTTAGCGGCTCGCTGGAGGCACTATGAATTTCAGACGTCTGAAGTACTTCGTGAAAATCGTCGATATCGGCAGCCTGACCCAGGCGGCGGAGGTGTTGCACATCGCCCAGCCGGCGCTCAGCCAGCAGTTGGCGACGCTGGAGGGGGAGCTGAAGCAACAGCTGCTGATCCGCACCAAGCGCGGGGTGCAGCCGACCGAGGCCGGCAACATTCTGTATGCCCACGCGCAGACCATTCTGCGCCAGTGCGAGCAGGCGCAGAGTGCGGTCAACAGCGCCGGGCAGGCGATGAGCGGCCAGGTGTCTCTCGGGCTGGCGTCGGGCAGCACCGCGGCGCAGCTGGCGTTGCCGCTGCTGCAGAGCCTGCGCGATCAGCAGCCGGGCATCCTGCTCAGCCTGCATGAAAACGGCGGCGCGGCGCTGGCCGGGCAGGTGGCCAACCAGACGTTGGACATGGCGATGGTCTACGGCGCCAAAATGCCCGCCGGGCTGCACGCCATCGCACTGATGCGAGAAGATCTTTATCTGGTGGCGACGCGCGCGGTGCCGCATCCCGGCAACAGCGTCGAGCTGCTGGACGTGGCGCGGCTAAACCTGTTCCTGCCGCGCGAGGGCGATGCGGTGCGCAATCAGTTGGAAGAGGCGATGGCGCTGCGCAAGCTGGCTGTCAACGTGGTGGGGGAGATCGAATCCTCGGGCGCGCTGAGCGCCGCGATCGCCAGCGGGCTGGGGGCGACCGTGCTGCCGGAATCGGTGGCGCGCGCGATGATCGGCCCGGCCAAGGCCTGGATGGCGCGCATCAATGCGCCGACGATGTCGGTGCCGCTGTCGCTGTGCATGTCGGGCCAACAGGCGCTGTCCGCCCCGGCGCTGCTGGTCAAAGACCTGCTGCTGTCGATCGCCGGCGGCCGCAGCCAGGAGAAGCGCGCGCTGGCGTTGGTGCGTTGAGGAACAAAAGCGGCCCGCCGCAGCGGGCCTGAGAACCGTTACCGGAACGGCGGCTCGTTGAAGGTGCGCAGCTTGCGCGAGTGCAGGCGATCGCCCTCGGCGCGCAGCAGATCGATGGCGCAGATGCCGATCTGCAAGTGCTCGGAGATCGCTCCTTCGTAGAAGCGGTTGGCCTGGCCCGGCAGTTTTATTTCGCCGTGCAACGGTTTGTCGGAGACGCACAACAGCGTGCCGTACGGCACCCGGAAGCGGTAACCCTGGGCGGCGATGGTGGCGCTCTCCATGTCGACCGCCACCGCGCGGCTGAGGTTGAAGCGCCGCGCCGAAGCGGAATAGCGCAGCTCCCAGTTGCGATCGTCGGTGGTGACCACGGTGCCGGTGCGCAAACGCTGTTTGACCTCTTCGCCGGGCATGCCGCTGACCATCTTGGTGGCGTCGTACAGGGCGCGCTGCACCTCGGCGATGCTCGGGATCGGAATATCCGGCGGCAGCACCGCATCCAGCACGTGATCGTCGCGCAGATAGGCGTGGGCCAGCACATAATCGCCGATCTTCTGGCTTTCGCGCAGGCCGCCGCAGTGGCCGATCATCAGCCAGGCGCTCGGGCGCAGCACCGCCAGGTGATCGCAGATGGTTTTGGCGTTGGACGGGCCGACGCCGATGTTGATCAGCGTAATGCCCTGGCCGGTGCGCGAGATCAGGTGATAGGCCGGCATCTGGTGGTTTTTCCACGCCAGATCGGACACTGCCTGCTCCGGGGCGCGGGTTTCCGGCGTGATGTAGGTGCCGCCGGCGCTGGAGAGGGCGATGTAGGGGCTGGCCGGATCGGCGATCTGGGCGCAGGCCCAGCGCACGAACTCATCCACATAGCGGGTGTAGTTGGTGAACAGCACGAACGGCTGGAAGTGTTCCACCGGCGTGCCGGTGTAGTGCCGCAGCCGCGCCAGCGAGAAATCCGCGCGCAGCGCATCGAAATGCGACAGCGGGAAATGGCTGTCGGTGGCGTGGTACAGGCCGTCGGCGGTCTCGTCACCGATCTGCGCCAGCTCGGTGGTGGGGAAATGCTGCGCGATGCCGGCGCTCATCGAGCGATCGAGCGCCAGGCTGGAGCCGTCGATCACGTAAGGGAACGGGATCTCCTGCTGCGACGGCGCCACTTCGATATGGGCGGCATAATCGTGCTCCAGCATCGCCAGCTGTTCGGCCAGATAATGGCGGAACAGCTGCGGCCGGGTCACGGTGGTGCTGTAGCTGCCGGGATGGGTAAAGCGGCCGAAGGCGCGGGTTTTGTTCGGGCCGGATTGCTGCCCGTCCCAGCTGACGCGCAGCTCGGGATACACGAACAGCCCGGCGGCGCGCGCCTGCGCATCCGGCAGGGTGCCGTGGTTGATAAAGTCGCTGACCGCCTGACGCAGCGCGTCTACCGCGGCGTCATACAGGGCTTCCAGTTGATCGAGTGCCTGATCGGCGCTGAGGCCGCTGCGAGGTGGGGCATAGCTCATACTTTCTCCTTGGATGTCCCGGCTCTGTAGCGGGGTTGCGGCGTTTTACCGTCACAGGTTAGCCGAAGAAAGGCGTAAAAGCTTGGTCGAAATGACGGGCGCGGCAAAGAAAATACCGCGCCCGTGAAGGCGTGGGGATCAGGAGGAGGGGGCGGCCGCCTCGACCTTCAGCGACACCAGGCCGATGCCCAGCTTTTTCGGCGTGAAGCCGCCGCTGGCGCTCTCTTTCGGCTCGGTCGGCGCCGGCGGGGTAATGCTGATCTTCTGCGCGCCGCGCGGGTTGTCGAAGCGCAGGGTGACGGTGCTGTCCTGTTCGCCGAGCGACACGAAACGCTCTTCGTCGCCGACGCGCACCGAAATCGGTTCGCCGACGTTATTGCCGTAGGCGCGGGCGCGCAGCACCAGATCGAAGCGCTTCGGCAGCGGATCGACGTAATCGATGTCGACCGCCGGCGCCAGGTTGGCGTCGGACCAGCGGCCCCACTCCTCGACGCCGGAAACGCCGGTGATGGCCTTCACCTGCTCCGGCAGGCCGGGCAGCATGAACTCGATGCTGTCCGCCCGGTACTTCATCGCCGCGTCGTCCACCTGCAGGCGGGCGACGGCGTTTTGATAATCGGCGACGCTGTCCGCCGCCGGGGCGGTAAAGCTCACCTTGCCGCGGAAGCGTTCGCCGCTGGCCTGCACGATCTGCGGCGGCGAGGCCAGGGTGCCGGAGGCCACGCAGATGTCGGTGCTCAGCGCCAGCTGCGGCGCCCAGACCCGGCCGATCTCGTAGCATTTATCGACCCAGACGAATTTCTCCCCCGCGCCCAGCCCGGCCAGCTGCTTGCGCAGCGGGGTGGAAAGGTAGACGTTGAACATCGGTTCGATGCGGTTGCCGCCCACCCGCAGGATGAACGGCACCTTGTAGGTGACGCCGGAAAAGCTGAAGCTGCGCTGGCGTGTGTCCACGCTGTAGTCGCTGATGCGGTTCGGCAGGCCCCACTGGTTGATCACCGCCGGTTTCCAGCCGTTGATTTTCTCTTCGATGTTCAGGAACACCGTAGACAGCGACGGCGCCGACAGGCTGCTGCGGCCGAGGCCGATGTAGTTGTCGCCGCCCATCACGTCCAGCACCGTGGCGCCGTTGTCCAGCGTGCTGCGCTTCTCGTTGCGCTGTTCCGCCAGCGGCCGGGTGCCGTCGATGATGAAGAACAGGTTGCGGCGCTTCTGTTTGGTCAGGATGTCGTAGGCGGTGTTGTTCATCGCCAGATGATCGGAGGACACCACGATCACGGTGTTGCTGAAATAGGGCGAGCGTTTGATCTTGTCGATCAGCGCGGCGATGTGTTGCTGGCTGCAGGCCACCGCGCTCAGCGAGCGGTTTTCCTTGTTCTGCCAGGCGTAACTTTTCTTGCTGCAGCCGGCGGAGATAAAGCCGTCCGGGTGATGGGTATCGACGGTCAGGGTAAACAGCGAGAAGGGTTGGCGCTGTTTGGACAGCTCGACGAACTTGCCGTACACCACGTCCAGCACGCTGTCGTCGTACCAGCCCCAGTCGTTTTTGTAGCTCGGATCGGCGACCTGTTCGCGCAGCTCTTTGAAGCCGTAAACGTGGTCGAAGCCGTGGGATTTCAGGAAGGTGTCTTTACCGGCGAACGCCAGCTCGGCGCCCTGATAGAAATAGTTGCTGTAGCCGGCGGCCTTCAGCACGTCGCCCAGGCAGACGTTCTCCGGGTAGAAGGTGGAGACCGCGCTGGAGGCGTTGCCGTCGAAGGGCGCGAACAGCGGAATGCCGCACTGCGAGGCGACCATGCCGGCGATGGTATAGCCGGTGCCCGGCAACTGCTGGGTGTTGCTGAAATCGATGCTGTCCGTGCGCAGGGCGTTCAGCTCGTCGGCCAGGCCGGGGAACAGCTCGGCGTCGAAGTAGGTGCGCTCCAGGCTCTCGGCATAGATGTACACCAGGTTCGGCCGCTTGCCCTGCACGGTCTTTTTCGGCGCCTTGTAATAGGTGGCGAAATCGGCGGTATCGCCGACGATCTGGCTCTTGACCAGCAGCGAGATGTCCTGAAACGCCGGGGTGGTGCCGACCGAAAATAGCGCCAGCAGCACGGCGACGATGCTGTAGGCCACGCTGCTGCCTTTGGCCTTGCGGCGCAGCAGGCTGCGAGCCAGCACCGCGAAGATAAGCCCCAGCGCCGCCAGCAGGCCGATAAACGGCAGCACGTATTTGCTGATGCCCGCGCCTTTGAGGCTGCTGGTGACGGTGTAGATCACCGCGTCGGTGATGCCGTCGCCGGTGAAGTAGTTGCTGGCGATCAGGATGACGTTCAGCACCAGATAGCTGCCGAGCAGCGTCAGCAGAATGGCGAACCACCAGCGGTTGGCGGCGGCCCGGGTGCGATAAATCAAAATCGACGCCAAAAAGAGAACAAACGAAACGACTGCTAAAACCATCCGCCAAACCCTGTCTGATTGAAATAAAACCGTTGCTGCCCTGGTCTGCGCCGCCGAGCGTGCCGCGGCGCGAAAAGTGAAGGGTATAGCCTATTGCCGGCGGCGGAACAACGCGCGATCTCCCGCTACGGCCGACGAACGGCGGCTATTGTACATTTTTATGACAATAGTGTGACGTTAATCACGCCGGCGGCGGCTTCGGCGGCGAAAGCTTGCTGGTCCGAGGTTTCGCTCTACGCTTAATGAGCGCCACGACGGCGCGCCCATCAGCCATTCAGGAGGAAGTATGCAGACGATTCCCGCCGCGGTACTCGACGATCTGGCCCCGCAAGGCGTGTTGCGCGCGGCGATCAACTACGGCAATCCGGTGCTGGCGCAGGCCGGAGCCGGCGGCAAACCGCAAGGCGCTTCGGTGGAGCTGGCCGCCGCGCTGGCCCAGGAGCTGGGCGTGGCGCTCGAACTGGTCACCTATGACGCGGCGGGCAAGGTGTTCGCCGATCTGGACAGCGGCGCCTGGAACCTGGCGTTTATGGCCATCGAGCCGGTGCGCGCGGCGCAGATCGCCTTCAGCGAGCCGTACGTGATCATCGAGGGGACTTACCTGGTGGCGAACGACGCGCCTTACTTTGAGGTGGCGCAGCTCGACAGGCCGGAGGTGCGCATCGCGGTCGGCCAGGGGGCGGCGTACGATCTGTTTTTATCGCGCACGCTGCAGCAGGCGCAACTGGTGCGGGCGGCAACCTCTGCCGAGGCGATCGCGCTGTTTTTCGACCGGGGGCTGGAGGCGGCGGCCGGCGTGCGCCAACCGCTGCTGGCCGCTGCGGCCGCCCATCCCGGCTACCGGGTGCTGGACGGGCATTTCACCGCTATCCGCCAGGCGATGGCGGTGCCGCGGCAAAAAACGCAGGGCGCCGCCTACGTGAACGCGTTTATCGAACGCTGCAAGGCCAACGGGTTGGTGAAGGCGGCCTTGCAGCGCAGTGGCCAGGGCGAGGTGACGGTGGCGCCGCCGGCCGCCTCGGCATGATCAGTCGAGCTCCACCGCGTACTGTTCCACCGGGGTGATTTTCTTGATCAGCTTGTTGTCGAACAGGAACTGTTCGTAAGCCTGGTAGCGGGCGCGATCCAACTTGGCCGGATCGCGCGCGAACAGCGGCAGGCTGGCTTGCCACGCCTGCTTGTTCAGCTCGGTATTCAGCTCCGGGTGCGCCTTGGCGAACGCCAGCCAGGTGTCCTGCGGGTGCGCGTGCAGGTAGTCGCTGCCTTGCTTCAGCGCGGCGAGGAATTTGCGGATTTTCGGCTCGTTCACCGCATCGCGGTTGGCGACGATGATCAGCTCGTCGTAGGCCGGCACGCCGTAATCTTCGACGTTGAACACCACCGGTTCTTTACCCTGCAGCTTCAGCTCCAGCGCTTCGATGTTGCGGTAGCCGCCGATCACCGCATCGACCTGGCCCGCCAGCAGGGCGCTGGTCAGCTGGAAGTTGACGTTGATAAGCTTGATGTCCTGCGGCTTGAGGCGCTCGTGTTCGACCATGGTGGCCAGCGTCGCCTGTTCGATGCCGCTGACCGAGTAACCTACCGTTTTGCCCTTGAGATCCGCCGGCGAGGTGATGTTTTTATCCAGCGCGATCACCGTATTCAGCGGCGTGTTGATCAGCGTGCCGACGCGCATCAACGGCAGACCCTGATCGGCGAAGAAGTGCAACTGCGGTTGATAGGTGATGGCGAGGTCGGCCTGTTTGGCGGCCACCAGCCGCGGCGGCAGCGCCGGATCGGACGGCGGCACGATCTTGACGTCCAGCCCTGCGGCCTTGAAGGCGCCGATCTGCTCGGCCACCATAATCGGCGCGTGATCGGGGTTGATGTACCAGTCGAGCACCAGCGTCAGCTTGTCGGCCGCGCCGGCCTGGCCTGTGAGGGCGGCGCCCAGCAGCAGCCCGCAAACGGTTTGTTTGATCATGGTCGTTCCTTTATCCCTGGTTATGGTTGCAATCATCACTCGTTTTCCGGCGCCCAGGCGATCAGGCGCCGCAGCAGCGCATCCACCGCGACCCACAGCAGCACGGTCATCAGCACCAAAATAAACAGCGCGGCGAAGCAGACGTCGGTCTGCATGCGCGCGTTGGCGTTCAGCATCACGTAGCCCAGCCCTTCGGCCGAGCCGACCCATTCGCCGATGATGGCGCCGATCGGCGCCACGGCGGCGGCCATGCGCAGGCCGGAGCCGAAGGCCGGCAGCGCCGCCATCAGCCGCACGTGCCGCAGCTGCGCCCAGCGCGAAGCGCGCATCGTGCGCGCCAGATCGAGATAGTCGTTGTTGACCCGGCACAGCCCGTCGAAAAAGGCCGACACCACCGGGAAGAAAATCACCAGCACCGCCATCGCCACCTTGGCGCTCATGCCGAAGCCGAACCACAGCACCAGCAGCGGCGCCAGGGCGAACACCGGTATCGCCTGGCTGGTGAGCACCAGCGGCATCAGCCAGCGCTGTAGGCGCGGCGAGAAGATCATGCACAGCGCCAGCGCCGCGCCGAGCAGCACGCCCAGCGCCAGCCCGCTGACGATCTCCGAAGCGGTGATCAGCGTGTGCCAGGCGAGATAGCCGCGCCCGTCCCACAGCGCCTGCGCCACCGCGCTCGGCGTGGGCAGCAGAAAGGCCGGAATGCCGCTTTGCGCCGCCAGCCACCACAGCAGCAGCAGGCCGACGAACACCGTCAGCCCGCGCCGCAGGCGGGTGAGGCCGCGCTCTTTGGCGATATTCATTGCGCGGCCCTCACCATCTGCTGCAGCAGCTCGGCCTGGCTTTTCAGCAGGCCGGCGTCATCCGGCGCGCGCGGCGGCCGCCCGCTGATGCGGTGGGTATCGTCGAGGCCCAGCGGCCAGGGCGACAGCACCAGCAGCCGGTGGCTCAGGCGGCAGGCTTCCATCGGGTCGTGGGTGATCAGCAGCACGGTGTTTTGCGCCAGCAGTTCGGCGGCCAGGCTCTGGATCTCGGCGCGGGTGATGGCGTCCAGCGCCGAAAAGGGTTCATCCATCAGCACGATCGGCTGGCGTTCATAGAGCGTGCGGGCGATGGCGGCGCGCTGGCGCATTCCGCCGGACAGCGCGGCGGGCAGGCTGCGGCCATGAACGGCCAGGCCCACGCGCTCCAGCAGGTGCGCCGCCCACGCCCGGTCCGGCGTTTCGCCGCGCAGCCGCGCGCCGAGGGCGACGTTTTCTTCGACGGTCAGCCACGGGTAGAGCAGGTCTTTTTGCCCCATGTAGGCGATGCGCCCGGCGATCGGCAGGCCGTCGCTGCCGGTCACCGTGCCCGAGGTGGCCTGCGCCAGGCCGGCGATGATCTTCAGCAGGCTGGTTTTGCCGGCGCCGCTGGCGCCGAGCAGGGCGACGAAGCTGCCGCCGGCGATGTCGAAGCTCAGCCGCTCAAAGACCGTCTGTTGACCGAAGCGCAGAGTGAGATCCCGCACCTGGATGCCGGGCGGGAGAAGCGGGGAGGTCATGAGGCGTTCAGCCCCATTTGCCAAAATGCCGATTCCAGCTGGGTGGCGGTGGTGAAAATCTGCGCCAGCTCGGTGAAGCGGCCTGGTGCGCCGCGCTGGTGGCCGACGGTTTCCAGCAGCTCGATGGCGGCACGCACGCCGGCCAGATAGCCCTCGTCGCCGTAGTTGCGGATCCAGGAGGCGTAAGGATTGCCCTCCATTTTGGTAGCGGGGTCGTGCAGCAGCCGCAGGCCGATTTCGGCATAGCCGGCCACGCAGGGCAGCAGGCCGGCCAGCAGATCGAGGGCGTCGCCGGCATGGCCGATATCCAGCACGTAGCGGGTGTAGTTCATGGTTTCCGCCGCTTCCGGCTGGGCGGCGATCTGCGCTTCGCTCAGCCCCCATTCGGCGCAGTAGGCCACGTGCAGCGGCAGTTCGGCGACGATGCCGTTGAGCGACGCGGTGGCGGCGCGCATCTCCGGCAGGGTGCGCAGCTTGCTGACCAGCAGCGCATAGGCGCGGGCGAAGTGCAGCAGGAACAGATAGTCCTGGGTCAGGTAGCGGCGAAACGCGCGTTCGGGCAAGGTGCCGGCGGCCAGCTGCTGCAGAAACGGGTGATCGACGTAGTCTTGCCAGTGGCTGCCGGCATGTTGGCGCAGCCGGCCGTAAAGACCGCTTTCGAACAGGGTGGTGATGGACATGGGACCTCCTTGAGTCAGTGGAGATCCGGGCACGCTGGGGTATGAACAGGCAACGGGTGAGAGCGTTGTTGCCTAACCGTCCCTTCGCTGGCATGACCCAGATCAGGTTCAAAGGGTTCGGCTTGCGCCATCTCAGCCCGTAACAGGACACCCCTCGGAGCTGCTTGTTATACGACATTTGTTTTTTGATTACAATCGCCGGGCGGCGCGGCGGCAATCGGTTCGTTTAGTGCGATCGGGGGCGATTTTGCTGGCGCAGGGCGCGCGGTTTTTGTCACTGTAGGCCGATGATTTGCCTTTGAGGACGATTCCCGATGAAAAAGATTGGTTTTCTCTCGTTTGGCCACTGGTCGCCTTCCGCCCAGTCCGGCACCCGTTCCGCGGCGGATGCGCTGCTGCAGTCCATCGATCTGGCGGTCGCCGCCGAAGATCTGGGGGCGGACGGCGCCTATTTTCGCGTACACCACTTCGCACGCCAGCTGGGGTCACCGTTCCCGCTGCTGGCCGCCATCGGCGCCAAAACCCAACGCATCGAGATCGGCACCGGCGTGATCGACATGCGTTATGAAAATCCGCTGTACATGGTGGAAGACGCCGGCGCGGCGGATCTGATCGCCGGCGGGCGGCTGCAGCTTGGCATCAGCCGCGGCTCGCCGGAGCAGGTGATCGACGGCTGGCGCTATTTCGGCTATGCCCCGGCCGACGGCGAGAGCGACGCGGACATGGCTCGCCGCCATACCGAAGTGTTCCTGGAAGCGCTGCGCGGCGAAGGGTTCGCCGAGCCCAATCCACAGCCGATGTTCCCGAATCCGCCCGGGCTGCTGCGGCCGGAGCCGTTTTCCGCCGGGCTGCGCGACCGCATCTGGTGGGGCGCCGGTTCGAACGCCACCGCCGTCTGGGCGGCGAAGCTGGGCATGAACCTGCAAAGCTCGACGCTCAAGAACGACGAAACCGGCGAACCCTTCCATATCCAGCAGGCCAAGCAGATCCGCGCCTACCGCGCCGCCTGGCAAGAGGCGGGCCATGCGCGCGAGCCGCGGGTTTCCGTCAGCCGCAGCATCTTCGCGCTGGTGGATCAGCGGGATCGCAACTACTTCGGCGGCGGCGGCAAGGAGGGCGATCAACTGGGGTATATCGACGCGCAGACCCGGGCGATCTTCGGCCGCAGCTATGCCGCCGAGCCGGACGAGCTGATCAAGCAGCTGGCGCAGGACGAGGCCATCGCCGAAGCGGATACGCTGCTGCTGACCGTGCCTAACCAGCTGGGCGTGGATTACAACGCCCACGTCATCGAATCGATTTTAACCCATGTCGCGCCGGCGCTCGGCTGGCGCTAAACGGAGGAGTGGCATGTCACGCATTTTCATTACCGGTTCGGTAGACGGGCTGGGCCGCGCCGCCGCGCAAACGCTGTTGGACGAAGGGCATCAGGTAATTCTGCATGCGCGTGAGCCCGGCCGTTTGGACGCGGTGCGCGATCTGCTGGATCGCGGCGCACAGGCGACGATCGGCGATCTGTCCGATGTGCAGCAGATCCGGCAGCTTGCCGAGCAGGTCAACCGCCTCGGCCGCCCGGACGCGGTGATCCACAACGCCGGTATGTTTACCGGGCCGCAGGTGATGCCGGTGAACGTCGTTGCGCCCTACCTGCTGACGGCCCTGATCGAACGCCCCAAGCGTATCGTCTATCTGAGCAGCAGCATGCACTTTGACGGCGTGGCGGAACTGAGCGGCGTGGACTGGCTCGGCGGCGCAGCCGGCTCCTATTCGGACAGCAAACTGTTCGTCACCGCGCTGGCCGCCGCCGTGGCGCGCCTGTGGCCTGACGTGATCAGCAGCGCGGTCGATCCCGGCTGGGTGCCGACCAAAATGGGCGGCGCGGATGCGTCAGACGATCTGGCGCTGGGGCATGTGACGCAGGCGTGGCTGGTGAGCAGCGATGAGCCGCAGGCTCTGGCGTCCGGCGGCTATTGGCACCATCAACAGCGCTTCGAACCTCACGCGGCGGTATACGACGAGGCGTTTCAAACAGCGCTGCTGGCGCAATTGGCGCGCGCCGGCGGGGTGAGCCTGCCGCAGGCTTGAGGACAGTGCTTTGTTGGCCCGTCGGCGCTTGCCGGCGGGCTTTTTTATGCTCGCAGGGTGAACCGGCGAGGCTTTTCTTATACAGTGGCTGTCTGACCTGTTTTGCTTGTTCTTCCTATTATCGCCATGCATACATTCCTGATTATCGTCCCTGAAGGGGGCATGCTGTTCGAAGCGGCGGGCATCGCCGATATCCTGATGCAGGCTAACCGTCTGAGCCCTGCCGAGGCGCCGCTGTATCAGATCGCGGTCGCCACCACGCAATCCCATCGGGTGGTACATGGCCTGTCCGGGCTGAGCCTGTTGGCCGACCACCGCCTGGCGGATCTCGATCCGGCCCTGCCGCGCGATACCGTCATTGTCGCCGGCAAGGGGGCGACCGAAGAAGAGGGCGCCCTGGTGGCGGATTGGCTGCGCCGCGCGGCCCCGCAGGCGCGCCGTATTGCCTCCGTTTGCGGCGGGGCTCTGCTGCTGGCCGAAGCCGGATTGCTGGACGGGCGGCGGGCGACTACCCACTGGCGGCTGGCGGAAACGCTGCAGGCGCGCTTCCCGCGGGTGCAGGTCGAGAACGGCCCGATCTACGTGCAGGACGGGCCGATCTGGACCTCCGGCGGCGTCAGTTCCGGCTTCGATCTGACGCTGGCGCTGGTGGAGGACGACTACGGCTTCGTGCAGGCGCGCGAAGTGGCGCAGGATCTGGTGATGTTTCTGCGCCGCCCCGGCGGGCAGGCGCAGTTCAGCCGCTACCCGCTCAACCAGGCCAAATCGCCGGGCCCGATCCGCGACCTGCAGTCCTGGATCCTGGAAAACCTCGCCGACGATCTCAGCGTCGATCGGTTGGCCGAACGCGTGGCGATGAGCCCGCGCAACTTTACCCGCGTGTTCACCCGCGAGACGGGCATTTCTCCCGCCAAATTCGTCGAAGAGGGGCGGTTGCATACCGCCAGACAGCGCCTCGAGCAGAGTGCGGAGGGCATCGAACAGATCGCGCTGGCCACCGGCTTCGGCAACGGCCTTAACCTGCGGCGGGTGTTTGAGCGCAAACTGCAGCTGACCCCAAGCGAATACCGCGAACGCTTCCACGCGCGCAAGTTGGCGTAAATTGATCGTTAAACGTCATTTACGCCGCCTCGGGGCAGGGCTAGATTTGAGGCAAAGCCCAAATGAGGAGAGCATCATGGTGAAAGTAGGCATTAACGGCTTCGGCAGGATCGGGCGCAACGTGCTGCGCGCGGCGCTGGGGCGCAGCGATTTTGAAGTGGTGGCGATCAACGATCTGACGGACAGCAAAACGCTGGCGCACCTGCTGAAATACGACACGCTTTCCGGCACGCTGGCGGCCAAAGTGGAAGCCGGCGACAATCGGCTGCTGCTGGACGGCCGGCCAATTCAGGTGTTTTCCCAGCGCGATCCCGCCGAGATCCCCTGGCGCAGCGTGGGCGTGGACGTGGTGATCGAAGCGACGGGCTTCTTTACCGATAAAGCCAAGGCGGAAGTGCACATCACGCACGGCGGCGCTAAGCGGGTGATTATCTCGGCGCCGGCCAAGAACGACGACATCACCATCGTCATGGGGGTTAACGACCAGCTCTACGATCCGGCGCGGCATAAAGTGGTCAGCAACGGCAGCTGTACCACCAACGGGCTGGCGCCCGCCGCGCAGGTGTTGCATCAGGCGTTCGGCATCGAATACGGGCTGATGAACACCACTCACGCCTATACCAACAGCCAGGCGCTGCACGATCAGCCGGAAAAAGATCTGCGCGGCGCGCGGGCGGCGGCGGAGTCGATCGTGCCTTACTCCAGCGGCGCGGCCAAGGCGCTCGGCAAGGTGATCCCGGATCTCGACGGCCGCCTGACCGGTTACTCGCTGCGGGTGCCGGTACCGGTCGTCTCGATCGTCGATCTGACGGTGACGCTGAAACGCCCGGCGACGGTGGAGGAGATCAACGCCGCTTTCCGCGCGGCGGCGGCGTCCGGCCCGCTGAAAGGGATCCTGGGGTACAGCGATGAACCGCTGGTGTCGAGCGACTATCGGGGCGATGCGCGCTCGTCGATTATCGATGGTTTGTCCACGCTGGTGATCGGCGGCAATCTGGTGAAGGTGCTCGCCTGGTATGACAACGAGTGGGGCTTCTCCAACCGCTTGGTCGATCTGGCGCTGCTGATGGAAAAACGCGGGCTGTAAACGCCCAACAGCAAAAAGCCCGCTTAAGTTTCCTTAAGCGGGCTTCTCTAAATATGGCTCCTCTGACTGGACTCGAACCAGTGACATACGGATTAACAGTCCGCCGTTCTACCGACTGAACTACAGAGGAATCGTGTGAACGGGGCGCATCATATCCAGCCGCCCCGGGTGTGTCAACGCTAAATTGCCCCAGGCGGCGCGACTGCTCGGTATCTGAGCAATATGCCCGTCAGTCAGCCCATTGCGCATCGTTTTCCGCCTGGCCGCGCAGCAGGCGAGCCAGCGGATCCTGGCGGTAGAAGCGGCAAAAGTGCTGATACAGCGCCGGAAAGCGTTCTGCCAGCAGCTCGGGGGCGCTGAAAAAATACTCCGACAGCACGGCGAAGCACTCGGCCGCATCGGTGGCGGCGTAGGCGTCCATGCTGGCGGCCTCTTCGCCGACCATGTCGATCTCGTCCTGCAGGCTTTCCATTGCGGCGTGCAGATCGTGCTCCCAGGCGGCCACTTCGCGCAGCGGGATCGGCGGCACGCCGGTGGCGACGCCGCCGTTGCGCATATCCAGCTTGTGCACCGCTTCGTGGATCACCAGATTGAAACCGGAGAGATCGAAAGAGTCCTGCACGTCTTGCCAATTGAGCACGATCGGCCCCTGTTCCCAGCTCTGGCCGGACTGCACCACCGGCCCCGAGTGCACCAGGCCGATTTCGTCCTGCCATTCGTCTTCCACCACGAACGGGGTGGGGTAGAGCAGGATTTCGTTGAAGCCGTCGAGGCACTCCGCGCCGAGCTCCAGCACCGGCAGGGCGAACAGCAGGGCGATGCGCGCCTGCATTTGTGAGGTGAGCTGCAGCCCCTGCAGCGGCACGATGCGCTTTTGCTGCAAGATTTGCCCGGCGACGGCCACCAGCCGCTGCCGCTCCTGCTCATTCAGCGGCGAGAGCAGCGGGATCGCCAGCGCGTCCTGCCACTGGGCCTCGATGTCTGCCTGGGATTGAGAGGGTTGAGTCGCTTTCCACGGCCATTTAATCATCAGGTTGCTCGTAAACTCATCACTTGAACGTTCAGCGGTATGCTAATGCTGTAAAAATGCCGCAAAAGCGGGCATGATAGCAAGCGTTGTCAGGAGAGATGCCGGAGCGGCTGAACGGACCAGTCTCGAAAACTGGAGTAGGGGCAACTCTACCGGGGGTTCAAATCCCCCTCTCTCCGCCACTATTCAATCACTTACGAATAAATCTTTCAACGATCCCCATCACAGTAAAACCACCGTTCTTATCGGCTGTCGTCCTTATTTTCCTGTCCCGACCCTTTGCCGACGTTATCAAACTGTCTTTTCGTCTTACCGTTTGTCATGTTGTGAACGATAGGGCGGGTTTGACGCCGCCCGTTGCCGATGGGATTGACTCACTCTGTAAACCCGATGCGCCTTGATATTTCTCGTGCGAGATTACTTGTCCGGCAGCGCATAGGCGATAATGTAGTCGCCGCGCATCGGTGATTGGCGTGCGCCCCCCGCATTGATGACAATGTACTGTTTGCCGGTTTTCGGCGAAAGGTAAGTCATCGGGCCGGATTGGCTCCCGACCGGCAAGCGTGATTTCCAAATCTCTTTACCGTTGGCGGTGTCAAAGGCGCGTAAATAGAAGTCCTGCGTGCCGGCGAAAAACAGAAGACCCGACTGCGTCGACAGCGGCGCGCCCAGCGTTGGCATGCCGATAGGGATCGGCATATGCATGCTGATGCCGAGCGGCCCGGTATCCTCGACTGTCCCGACAGGGACCTGCCACACCAATTTGCCGGTAGTCAGGTCCACGGCGGACATCGTGCCGAACGGCGGTTTCTGGCAGGGGATCCCCAGCGGGGAGAGGAACCGTTCTCGCAGGGCCCCGAACGGGGTGCCCTCCATCGGGACTATCCCCATTTCAATACCGCTGGCGTTGGTCGGCACCTTATCCCGCGGCACCAGATAATGCGCCAATCCCAGACGCATGTCGTTAACGAACATCAGGTTATTGTGGGGATCCACGGCGACGCTGCCCCAGTTCATTCCTCCCAGAGAGCCAGGGTATTGCAGGGCGCGGTCTTCACCCGGCGGGGTGAAAATGCCTTGATAGCGCATTTCTTTAAACTGAATGCGGCATAACAGCAGGTCAATCGGCGTTGCGCCCCACATATCCGACTCTTTCAGTTGTTCATTGCCAATCATCGGCATCCCCACTGAGTACGGCTGAGTGGGGGAATAGCGTTCACCCTTGATAGCTCCCGTTGGCACCGGGCGTTCTTCAACTTGCGCGACGGGCTCGCCGGTCACGCGGTTGAGCATGAAAATCATGCCTTGCTTGCTGGTTTGCACCAGAACCGGCGTAATGCCGCCTTTGCCGTCGGGCAAATCGAACAACAGTGGCTGTGAGGGCAGATCGAAGTCCCACAAATCGTGGTGGGTCGTCTGATAGTGCCAGCGAACTTTGCCGGTAGCGGCGTCTACGGCGACGACGGCGGAGCTGTATTTGTCGTCCAGCGCGCTGCGAGTGCCGCCGAAAAAGTCTGGCGTCGCGTTGCCTGTGGGTAAATAGATGA
The DNA here is from genome assembly GCF_052169255.1 of Serratia sp. CY29653. Classification (NCBI taxonomy): domain Bacteria; kingdom Pseudomonadati; phylum Pseudomonadota; class Gammaproteobacteria; order Enterobacterales; family Yersiniaceae; genus Serratia; species Serratia sp. CY29653. Next base: position 448,824 of record NZ_JBJNLC010000001.1, read on the forward strand.
GGTTCAACCGCTTGTCATAGGACATGGCTGACCAGACATTCGGCGTGCCGCGAGTATAGGTTTGCCCCTCCGGCGGCAGGCCGCTCAGTTCAGGGTTGCCCGGATCCCAGGCCCACACGAGGTTGCCGGAGTGAACATCATAAGCTCGAACAACGCCGGGAGGCTCATCGGTGGAAAAGTTGTCCGCTACGCGTCCCCCCACGACGACGATTTCTCCGGCCACCAGCGGTGTGGAGGTTTGTTGATAATAACCCGGTTTGATTTCGCCCATGCCGCTGCCGAGATCGACGGTACCGCGATCGCCAAAGGCGTCGCACAATTTCCCCGTGTCGGCATCAAGGGCGATGAGTCTGGCGTCAATCGTGGGCAGGAACAAACGACGCGAACAGATCGCGGGTGGGCGACTCGAGCCTGTTGCTGCAGGAGCGGCGTGATTCTCGTAGTAACCCAGGCCCCGGCAGCGCTGCCAGTTCGGCGAGGCGGCTTGCGGATCGAAACGCCATTTTTCTTTCCCGCTATCCACATCTAAAGCCAGCACTTTACTGTACGGGGTGCAGACATAAAGCGTGTCGCCGACCTGCAAAGGCGTATTCTGATCTTCCGCACCCGAACCTTTGCTCACGGGAAGATCGCCGGTATGGGCAGTCCAGGCCACCTGCAAGCGGGAAACGTTCTGCTTGTTTATTTGATCAAGTGCGGCGAAGCGATCGCCGTGCGGGGTATTTCCCCAGTGCTCCCAATTCTTTTGTTGCTCGCCGGCGGCTACTGGAAATACGGGGATGGCTTTCGTCGCGCTGACCAGCGGTTGGGATCTGAACATCCACCCGAAGCTGACCCCCAGCCCGATGGCCAGGATCGCCGCTAAGCCGAAAGCCGGGCCTTTTTTGGCCGAATGGCCTGGCATCAATGGCCAGGCGATAGCGCAAAGAAATGCTAAAACGCCGAGGGTGAAAAGGCGCGAGAACAGCGGCCAGTAATGCCAGCCGGCATCGGCGACGGCCCAAAACAGGGAGGCGACGAAGGCGATCGCGTACAGGATAATGCCGCTGCGACGGCGCCGGGCAATCAGTACGGCGGCGATAATCATCGCCAGACCCATCGCCACGAAATAAAACGTTCCGCCGACGAAGGCCAATCTGGCGCCGAGAAGGCAGATTGCCAGGCCGATAATGAACATCAATCCGGCAAGAAACCACAGGAGGTACTTCTTCCCGTCCCGCGTCCTGTGCGCTTTTTGCATATGAGCTCCTTAGTGATTTTTCTCTGAGGCGGTTAAAAAGGGGAATGAGGTGGCGGTGCGCCTTCCGTCTCAGGCGTCGCGTGTTTGCAGCCGGAAGGCGTCTGTACCGAAGAAAGGAAGGGAGGGAATGTCATTCCCGCTATCCTGTCGCGCTGTTCAAACAGGGGCTACTCCGCGCGTTCAGCGCATGTCATTTGAACGTGCGTCAAGGTAAGCCTTATACCCATGCCCTGCCGCTTGGCGAACTTGATGGCGCCCTTTGGCGACGATCATCGCCACCGTCAATAGCGCCGGCAGCGCCAGCACGGTGAAAATGGTGCTTAAACTCCAACCGAGCGCCAGCATTTCAGCGCCGGCCAGCGCGCTCAATATGGCGCCCAAACGACCGATGCCGTGCATCCAGCTGGAGCCGGTAGCCCGGGCTTCGGTGGGATAAAAACTGGCCGACAGGGCGTTCATGCCGGTGTTGGCTCCTCCGATGCAGAATCCGATCGCCATCGCGCAGCCTCCCATCAGGACGGGGTAGCCCATCGCCGGCCCCATAAGCAGGGTGAACAGCGCCCCCATCCCATAAATGGACGCCAAAGCGCGATGCGGTTCGGATCTGTCCATCAGCCAGCCGGAAAACAGTGAGCCCAGCGTGCCGGCCGCCTGAAACAGGGCGGTGATGATCGCCGCTTGCGTGACGTTGAAGCCGCCGTCTTTAATCAGCAACGGCAGCCAACTGCCCAACGTATAGAACAGAAACAGCGCGGAAAAATACGATCCCCACAGCATTAAACTGCCGAAACGGTACTGCGAGCTCACCACTAATTTGATGGGGTGCGCGCAGGCCTGGTTTGGCGGGGGCAATATGATGGTGCTGTGCCGAAGATCGAGGTCGGGCGCCAGTTTCGCCAAAATCCGCTGAATTCCGTCGTTTTTCGCCCGTTTCTCCACCAGGAAACACACCGATTCGGGTAATGCCGCCATCAGCACGGGCGCGAACAGCAGGGGCAAGATCCCGCCGAGCAGCAGCACGGAATGCCAGCCGAAGCGTGGCATCAGCCAGGAGGCGGCGAATCCGCCCAAGGCGGCGCCAAAGGTGAAGCCGCAGAAGACCACGGTAATCAAGAAAGCGCGGCGCCGGGCAGGCGCGAATTCCGCCACCAGGGTGCCGACATTCGGCATGGCGGCGCCCAGCCCCAAGCCGGTGAGCAGGCGAAATAACATCATCTGCTCCATATTTTGAGAAAACGCCGTCACCAGCGTCCAAACGCCAAAAAAGAATACGCTGTTGATGATGACCACTTTGCGGCCGAACCTGTCTGACAATGGCCCGGAAAGCATCGCGCCCAGCGACAGGCCAATCAGCGCCGCGCTGATCACCAGCCCCAGCTCGCGATTAGTGATTTGCCAATCGGCCTTAAGCTCTGGCGCAATAAATCCCATGATAACGATATCGAATCCATCCAGAGCAATGATGCAAAAGCCGAGCAGCACGACCATCTTTTGCCATTTCCCTAAGGGGCGGCTGTCGATCAGCGCCCGAACATTGATTGCGTTGTTTCCCGACATGGGGGGCTCCCGGTGCAGTAGTTTAGTGTCATCACTATAAGCAGCCGTTGGTGGGGCAATAAATGTCGATTATCGAAATAATGTGCGTTTATCGGACGATGAGGTGAGAGGGAAGTGAGGGTGGAATGTTAACCTTATGTTATGAAAAGGGATTGCCGTGGGAATGGCTGAGCCGGAAGCGGTTGAGAGTGTGAGCGCGATCATTAACCTTTTCAGTAAGATGAAAGAATGAGCGGGCCTTGATGGCCCGCACGGTTAACGCATGGCGGTGAGCCGAACCGGGGCGTTGGCGGCCCCGAAGCCGCGGTAGCCGCCCCGACGTTCCAATAACTCGAAGAAGAAGCGCCCTTTCTCGTAGGCGACGGTGTAGACGTGCAGTAATTCTCCACCTTGCTCGTCTCGATCGTAGAGCACATTGAACGCTTGCAGCTGCGAAAGGAAAACGGGATCAAGATCGAAACGCGCTCTGAGGTCTTGATAGTAGTTATCGGGGATGCTCAGTGTTTTTAATCCACGCTGCTGAGCCGCTTTCACGACGCTGAACAAATCATTACAGCCAAAGGCGACATGCTGTAATCCCGCGCCCTGATAGGTGGTTAATGCCTGGGCGATTTGGGTTTCCCGGCTCACCGACATATTCAGCGGCAGCCGGATGGCGTCGTTGGGGCTGCGCAACACGCGGCTGCGCACCAAACCCAACGGATCGGGCAGTTCCCACTCGTTGTCCTGCACAAAACCCGGCACGCTGCGCAGGAACATGATCCAGTTGCCGCAAGATTCGTCCGTCAGCGCTATCGCGAGGTGATCGATGCTCTGCAGTGCAGGCGGCGGCGCGCTGCGATGAGTCAGATGAAAATCGGTGTGATAAATATCGTTCTTGGGATCTTCGTCCGCCTCGACCAGATAAATCAGGCTGCCGTCCGGTGCGCACAGGGCGGGAATTTGCCGCTCGTTGGGGCCGGTTTCTCCTTGCCAGAGGGCGTAACCGTAGTCTTGCGCCCGTTGCAGTAAACGCGCTACGCCGCGAACCCGCCACGCCACGGCGCAAAGAGAAATGCCGTGCAAGTGATAATAGCCGCTGGCCTGACTTTCCGGCTGGGCATTCAGAATGACATTCACTTTGCCGTTGCGATAGAGGGCGACGCTTTTGGAGCGGTGTTCGCCGGCGTGAACCAATCCCAACTGCGTCAGCCATTGGCCCATCGCCAGCCCATCGCTGTGCGAGACGGCAAATTCGATAAACTCCAGCGCCAGCAAGGGGGGATGCGCTTCTGAATGAAATAATGAATGTTCTATGAGCGAGGCCATGGCGTTGGGCAGCAGAGGCTGTTTGGCCAACCAGTCATAGGTTTGTTCCTCCAGCCACAACAACGATCGGAAACCGTCCTGAGCCGTGGGAAGCACCGGCGAGGCGCGGAAACCATCGTTAAATATCTCCAGCGACCAGGCGCCGCGATAGCCATGCGCGGAAAGTTGAGTCATGAATTGAGCCAGGTTCAGCTCCCCTTGGCCGGGGAAACAGCGGAAATGGCGGCTCCAGGCGAGCACGTCCATCTTCAGCAGCGGGGCGTCCGCCAGTTGTACAAACACAATTTTTTCGGGCGGGACTTCATCAAGGCCGTCAAGATTATCGCCGCGCGACAGGATATGAAAACTATCGAGAATGATCCCCAGCGCCGGATGGTCTACGGCCTTAACCCGCGCCCAGGCGTCGCGCCACAGGTTCACGTGACGTCCCCATGCCAGCGCTTCATAACCGACAGTAATATCATACTCGGCGGCCAACTCCGCCAACGCGCGCAAATCGCTCACTTGCGTGGCCATGTCTTCGCTGCTGTCGGGCGAGACATTACTGCAGAGCAGCATGCGCGAGCAGCCCAATTGCTGCATGACGTCGAACTTGCGCGCTGCGCGTGAAAGGTTCTGCGCCAGGCTTTCGCGCGGACCGCCTTCGAAGTCCCGAAACGGCTGGAACAGTAAAATTTCCAGGCCCAGTTCGGCGCACAGATCACGGATTTGCGCCGGTGAACCGGGGTAATAGACCAGATCGTTATCGAAAATTTCGACGCCATCAAAGCCTGCGGCGGCGATAGCCCGCAGTTTTTCCGGCAGCGAGCCCGATACCGAGACCGTCGCGATAGAACGTTTCATCATTGCCTCCAGTTAAGCGGTCATGGATGACCTGAAAGCGACCATTCAGTAGCGAGGCGGACCACCGACGGGAATTGAAACCTGTTATGGACCAAATGAAATGTTTCGTCAATTCAGAACATTCCATGAATTTTAGTTATATAAAGCGATCGGTTTTCTCACTTTACTTTTACATATTGCGCTTCCTACACTCTGTCGACATGTACCCTCAAATAATAAGGATACCGGGATGAAAAGTGATTGGATGGCGCGAGAACTGGTGCATCGCGATTACAGCCATCACCCGCCTGCGCTGGCGCCGCTGTATAAAACCAGCGTGCTGCGATCGCCGCGCAATGCATTAATTTCATTGCAAAACTCGCTGTCTGAACTGACCGCACCCGTGTTCACGCCAACGGATATCGGCCCGATTGATCACGATCTGATTCTGAACTACGCCAAAGACGGCTTACCGATCGGCGAGCGGATCATCGTGCATGGATATGTGCGCGATGCCTTCGGTGCGCCGGTGCGCAACGCCCTGGTCGAGGTATGGCAGGCCAATGCGGGAGGGCGCTATCGTCACAAGAAGGATCAGTATCTGGCGCCTATCGATCCCAATTTTGGCGGCTGCGGCAGGATGCTGACCGACGACAACGGGTATTACTGTTTTCGCACCATCAAGCCGGGCCCGTACCCCTGGCGCAATCAGGTCAGCGACTGGCGTCCGGCGCATATTCACTTCTCACTCTCCGGCGAGGCGTTCGCGCAGCGGTTGATCACGCAGATGTATTTCGAAGGCGATCCGTTGCTCGTTCGTTGCCCCATCTTGCAGTCGGTAGGCAGCGACGATGCGATGCGCACGCTGATTGCCGAGCTGGATATGCACGCCGCCGTGCCGCTGGACAGCCTGGCCTACCGCTTCGATCTGGTGCTGCGCGGCCATCGGGCCACGTGGTTTGAGAACCGTACACAGGGAGCCGCGTGATGAAAAAGTATTTGTCTGAAACGGCCTCGCAAACCGCCGGCCCTTATGTGCACATCGGTTTGGCGCCGCATGCCGCCGGTTTTGACATTTTTGAGCGTAATTTCACCCATGTGTTGACGCAACCGGAAACGCGCGGGGAACGCATCGTGGTGGAAGGGCATGTTTATGACGGTACCGGCACGCCGGTGCGAGACGCGCTGGTTGAAGTCTGGCAGGCCAACGCCGCCGGACGATATCAGCATCCCGCCGACGGCCAACGAGATAAACCCGACGACCCCGCTTTTCGCGGCTGGGGGCGAACCTGTTCGGATTTCACCAGCGGCCTGTGGCAATTTGAGACGATTAAACCGGGCAGAGTGATGGGGCGCGACGGCCGGCTGATGGCGCCTCATCTCAATTTATGGATCGTGGCCCGCGGCATCAACATCGGGTTGAACACGCGTCTTTACTTCGCCGACGAGCAGGCGGCGAACGCTGAAGATCCGGTGTTGAACCTCATTGAATGGGAGAAACGGCGCGGCACGTTATTGGCGCAAAGGCGGCAGCGCGGTGATCAGACGGTATACCATTTCGATATCTGGCTACAGGGCGAGAACGAGACCGTTTTTTTTGATATTTGACCTCCGTTCGCCCTGTGAATGAGCTTGCCGCGTTGGCGGCAAGTTAATACTATAAATCATGAACATGACTTCTCGCTTTAGCCAACGCATCCGCCTGCGTCATCTGCACGCCTTTGTCGCTACCGCGCAGCAGGGGACGCTGGTGCGCGCCGCACAGCAATTGGGCATCACGCAGCCCGCCCTCTCCAAAACGCTCAATGAACTGGAAAGCCTGGCCGGCGAGCGCCTGTTTTCGCGCAGCCGGCAGGGGGCAGAGCTGACCGCCGCCGGGGCGCGTTTCCTGCAGGATGCGGGGCGCGTTTTGGATGCGCTGAATGTGTTGGGGCGTACGGTCGCATCGGACAGCGAGGCGCTGCCGGCGCCGCTGCATATCGGGGCGCTGCCCACCACGCTGGTGAGTTTGGTCGCGCCGGTCGTGGTGGGGTTGCAGCAGCAATCGCCAGGTTGGCGCATGCAGGTTTCGACGCTGGCCAACGATGCGCTGATGATGGCGGTGAGATCCGGGCAATTAACCTTAGGGATAGGGCGTATGTCAGACCCCTCTCGCATGGAGGGGCTCAATTTCGAGCTGCTGTATCATGAAACGCTGCGGCTGGTGGTTTCCCCCCATCATCCGCTGCTGCATGCGGATGTCACGCTGGCGGAGGCCCTGAGTTGGCCATTGGTGCTCTCACCGCGTGGGACCGTACCGCGCCAGAATGCGGAGGCGCTCATTGTCAGCCACGGGCTGGCCGTGCCGGAAGGCTGCGTCGAGACCTTGTCGGTCACGCTGGCGCGCTGCCTGACGTTGCAGTATGGCTATGTTTGGCTGGTGCCTTACGGCGCGGTGCGCGACGATCTGTTCGGCAATCACCTGCGTGCGCTGCCGTTGCCTACTCAGGGAATGGCAGAGCCGTTGGGCATCATTACCCGGCAAGAGGCGTTCACGCCCCCTGAGCAGCAGCGCCTGGTCGCAGCGCTGCGTCAGAGAGTACTGGATGTGCCGGTATAAACGGCTGTTCTATTCGACCGGCGGCTGCCCGGCATCGTGTTCGGCAAAGACGGATTGCGCCAAATGAAAGGCGGCGTTCGAGGCGGGCAGGCCGCAGTAAAGCGCCGCATGCATCAGGACTTCTTTGAGCTCTTCGCGCGTGACGCCGTTGTTGAAGGCGGCTCGTATATGCATTTTCAGTTCAGCTTCGCGATTCAAGGCGATCAACATCGCGATGGTGATCAGGCTGCGGGTATGGCGCGACAGACCCGGACGCGTCCACATTTCCCCCCAGGCGTAGCGAGTGATGAAATGTTGAAATTCCTCGTTGAACGGCGACAGCGCCGCGAGGGTATTATCGACATGTTCATCGCCCAATACGGCTCTGCGCACCGTCATGCCTTGCTGATAGCGTTGCCGCTGCGTGAGCTGTTCATCCAAAAAGGTCCGGAAAGTGCGATTGAATGCCCGCCAGGCCTCGACACTGGAAAGGTGAGAGGCGGGCAAGATGACGCATTGAGCGCCGGGAATGCCCGCCACTAACGCTTTGGCATCATCGACGGTGGTTACCGCGTCGTCATGTCCGGCGATAATCAGCGTCGGCACGAGGATCCCTTCCAGCTCGGCGCGTAAATCGGCGTTTGCCAATGCTTCGCAGCAAGCGGCATAGCTGTTGGGATCGCAGGCCGTCAGCTGATTCAATAATGCTTGCACCCTGGCGGGGGCGGATTGGCAAAATGCCGGCGTGAACCAGCGTGATGCTGCGCCATCGCTGACGGCGGACATCCCCGACTGACGCACTTGCGCGGCGCGTTGTCGCCAATTCGCCGCCGTTCCAATTTTTGCTGCGCTATTGGCGATGGTCAACGTCAGCAAGCGCTCGGGATGAAAACGCGCCAGCCATAATCCCGTTAACCCCCCCATGGAGATACCGCAAAAATGGACGCGCTCAATCGCCAGAGCGTCCAGCAATGACAGCACCTGTCTGCCCAGCAGCGCCAGCGATCCGGGTTGTTCACCGGGCGGCGATGCGCCGTGGCCGGCAACGTCGTAGCGCAGAATGCGATAGTGGGAGATGAGCGCGTCGCGCTGCGGTTGCCACATTGCCAATGACGTCCCCAGCGAGTTGCTGAACAGAATGACCGGGGCGTTTTCGGGCCCTTCCAGGACATAATTCAACATCATTGCTCCTTTTCGGCCGATGCCAGAACTTGTTGAATGAAACGCTGTGCGCTGCCTGTGGCATTGGCCGGATCGAGCAACGTCTCCAGAGCTTCCCGGCTGAGTCGGGAAGAGACTTCCGCATCGGCGCACAGCAGGGTTAACAGGGATTGCTGCGTTGCCTGAGCCTGGCGGCAACATTGCGCGATATGCTGGTGCGCCTGCTGGCGGCCGAGAAGAGGGGCTAAGGCCAGGGAAACCGATTCAGCCATGATCTGCCCCTGCGTCAGCGCCAGATTGCGCCGCATCGCCGCTTCATGCACCTCCAGGCCGTTAACGAGGTCAAGGCTTTGCGCCATTGCCGCTCCGCTCAGCACCAGGAGCTGCGGCAGGCTTTGCCACTCGGCCTGCCAGCCTCCCAGCGCGCGTTCGTGCTCCTGCACCTGGCCGGCATACAATCCCGCCATCAGCGCAGGCAAGCGGTTAGCCGCGCTGAGGATGGCGGCGCAGAGTACCGGATTACGCTTATGCGGCATGGTGGAGGAGCCGCCGCGACCCGGAGCCGAAGGTTCGCTGATTTCAGCGACCTCGGTTTGCATCAACAGCGACATGTCACGCGCCAGCTTGCCGAGCGTGCCCGTGAGTCCGGCATACCAGCCGGCCAGTTCCAGCAACCGGTCGCGTTGGGTATGCCACGGCGTGGCGCTGCGCGGCAGCGCCAGCGCTTCCGCCAGCGCCTGCTCGACGCGTTCTCCCTGCTCGCCGAATGAGGCGAGCGTGCCGGCGGCACCGCCGAATTGCAGCGCCAGCACGCGTGGCCGGATCTCAGCCAGACGAACCCGAAAGCGCAGCAGGGCGTCCAGCGTGCCGGCCAATTTCAGCCCCAGCGTCGTGGGTAACGCGTGTTGCAGCCAGGTGCGGCCGACCATTAACGTTGCGCTATGGCGCCGACATTGCGCCGTCAGCGCCGCAATCAGCTGATTGAGCAGCGTGTCGGTTTGGTTGAGCGCGCTGCGCAGTTGCAGCACCAGCCCGCTGTCAATCGCATCCTGACTGGTTGCCCCCCAGTGAACGAAGCGCGCCGCGTCCGGCGAGCGTTGAGCCACCAGCGCCGTCAACTGTTTGACGAGCGGAATCGCTAAGTTGCCCGCCAATCCGGCGGACTGCGCCAGCGCGGCGGCGTCGAGTTTTTCCGCCCGGCAGTGGCTGCGTATGATTCGAGCCGACTCGTCATCGATAATCCCTGCAGATGCCAGGGCTTGCGCCAGGCCGGCTTCGAAATCGAGCATGCCCTGTAGCAGGGCCGTATCGCTGAAGCAGGGCGTTAATGGCGACGTCATAAACATTGCGCTATAGAGTGACATTGGTTATATCCGTTCCAGAATCAAGGCGACGCCCTGCCCAACACCTACGCACATGGTGCACAGGGCAAAGCGCCCGCCGGTGCGACGCAGCTGATAAGCGGCGGTCATGGCCAGCCTGCCGCCGGATGCGCCCAGAGGATGGCCCAGCGCGATGGCGCCGCCGTTAGGGTTGACCTGTTCCGCATCATCCGGTAACCCCAGGGCGCGCATCACGGCCAGCGCCTGGGCGGCAAAGGCCTCATTCAACTCGATGACGTCCATTTGCGCCAGGCTCAAACCGGTTTGCGCCAGTACCTTGCGGACCGCGGGAACCGGCCCGTAACCCATGATGCGCGGCTCTACGCCGCAGGCGGACATGGCGACCACCCGCGCCAGCGGGGCGAGTCCATACTGCACCGCCGCGCGTTCGCTGGCAATGAGCAGGGCGCTGGCCCCGTCGTTGATGCCCGAGGCGTTGCCGGCGGTGACGCTCCCCTCGGCGTGTACGACGCCCTTCAGTGCGGACAGCGCGGCCAAAGAGGTGCTGCGGGGATGTTCGTCGCGAACCAAGTTGAGCGGTTCGCCTTTGCGTTGCGGAATGCTGACGGCGATCAGTTCCTCATCAAACAGGCCCAGTTCCTGAGCGCGGGCGGTGCGTTGTTGGCTGCGCAATGCAAAGGCGTCTTGATCGGCGCGGCTGACGGCGAATTCGCGAGCCACATTTTCGGCGGTTTCAGGCATGGTTTCGACACCGAACTGAGCGCGCATTTGCGGATTGATAAAGCGCCATCCCATCGTCGTATCTTCCATTTTCAGCGATCGGCTGAAGGCGCTGTCCGCTTTGCCGGTGACAAAGGGTGCGCGCGACATGCTTTCCACGCCGCCCGCGATGATGACCTCCGCTTCGCCGCATTTAATGGCGCGCGCCGCCATCCCTACCGCGTCCAATCCCGAACCGCACAGGCGATTGAGGGTGGTGCCTGGCACGGAGTGCGGCAATCCGGCCAGCAGCAGCGCCATTCGCGCCACGTTGCGGTTGTCTTCACCGGCCTGGTTGGCGCACCCCAGAATAACGTCATCAATGGCCTGGGGATCCAACTGCGGCAGTCTGGCAAGCAGCGCCTTCAGGGGCAGAGCGGCCAAATCGTCGGCGCGCAGCGCGGATAATGCGCCGCCGTAACGGCCAAAGGGCGTACGAACGGCATCGCAGATTAAAGCCTGTTGCATGGCGATTTCCTCAAGCGGGGATCAGGTCAGATTGCAGTAAACGTATCGGGGTTAACGCTTGCAGCGCGTCAAAGGTGAGCCCCGGACACAGCTCCAGCACCTGCGGGCCGTCCGGGGTGATATCAATGATTGCCATATCCGAATAGATGCGGCTGACGCAGGCCAACCCGGTCAACGGGTAGCTGCACTGTTCCACCAGCTTGCATTCGCCGGTCTTGGTCAGGTAGTCCATCATCACATAGACTTTGCGCGCGCCGATGGCCAGATCCATGGCGCCGCCCACCGCCGGGATCGCGTCTTCGGCGCCGGTGCTCCAGTTGGCCAGATCGCCGGCAGCCGAGACCTGATACGCCCCCATCACGCAGATATCGAGATGGCCGCCGCGCATCATGGTAAAAGAGTCGGCGTGATGGAAATAACTGCCGCCGGGCAGCAAGGTCACCAGCTCTTTGCCGGCGTTGATGAGTTCCGGATCTTCTTCGCCCGGCGCGGGTGACGGCCCCATGCCGAGCAGGCCGTTTTCGCTGTGCAGAATCACTTCTTTGTCGGCGGGCAGGTAGTTAGCGATGCGGGTCGGCAGCCCTATTCCGAGGTTGACGTAGGCGCCTTCCGGAATATCGCGCGCCACCCGTTGGGCTAATTGGTCGCGGGTTAATTTTTGCATGTTCTACTCCTCAGGCAGAGAGGGAAAAGGTCGCGGGGCGCGCCACCGCCACCAGGCGCTGGACGAAGATGCCCGGCGTTATCACGTTTTCCGGATCCAGTGCGCCCAACGGCACCAATTCAGCCACCTGCGCTATCGTCGTGGCGGCGGCCATCGCCATCACCGGGCCAAAATTACGCGCCGCTTTGCGGTAAACCAGATTGCCCCAGCGGTCACCCCGATGGGCCTTTATCAAGGCGAAATCCGCCTTCAAGGGCGTTTCAAACACGTAATGACGCCCGTCGATTTCACGCGTTTCTTTGCCTTGCGCCAGCGGCGTGCCAAAGGCGGTTGGGGTGAAAATGCCGCCCAACCCGCTGCCGGCGGCCTGCATGCGGGCCGCCAGGTTGCCCTGCGGCACCAGTTCCAGTTCGATCGCGCCGCGGCGATAAAGATCGTCGAAGACCCACGAATCGGCCTGGCGCGGGAAGGAGCAAATCATCTTTCGCACACAGCCGGTCTTGAGCAGCGCCGCGAGGCCGCTGTCGCCGTTGCCGGCGTTATTGCTGATTACCGTCAGCTCGCGGGCACCGCGTTCAATCAGCGCATCGATCAGTTCCAGCGGCTGTCCCGCGGGGCCAAAGCCGCCAATCATGATGCTCGCGCCGTCCGGAATGATGGACACGGCATCTTCCAGGGTGGCCACACTTTTATCGATCATCTGTTGTTCCTTTTGTTCGATGCCCGCCGGGGGGAGTGTCTATCGTCAATGGGAAAAGTAGATCGTCCCTTTCAGGCAAACAATACCGATTATCGAAAAAGTGTGCGATTATCGGCTATTGTTTAACAAAGGTTCGCAGGCTGTGATCGTCGGCACACCGAAATTTCAGGCAGACAGCGGGGTAACGAGAATGGAAAAAGGACAGGAAATTACGCGCAGCAGCACCGATCCCTGGAAGGGGGATCCCGACTTTATGGCCTCTTTGGCGCGAGGATTGGAAGTTCTGCAGGCTTTTACGCCGCAGCGGCGGCTGATGTCGGTATCGCAGATTAGCCAGCGTACCGGCATTCCGCGCGCGGCGGTGCGCCGCTGCCTTTACACCCTGAGTAAGCTGGGCTTTGTGTACGCGGAAGACGGCAAGAATTATGAGCTGCGCCCGCGCGTCCTGTCGCTGGGCCATAACTGGCTGGCGGCTTCGCCGTTGGCCAACGCCGCGCAACCGGTGTTGAGGCAACTCAGCCAGACGCTCAATGAGTCCTGTTCCATGGCCATATTGGACGGTGATGACATTCTTTATATCGCCCGCGCATCGACTTCGCGGATCATGACCATCGATTTGCACGTCGGCAGTCGCTTACCTGCCAGCACGACGTCGATGGGGCGGGTTCTGCTGAGCGGGCTCGCCAATGAGCCGTTGAATGACTACTTGGCGCGGCTGACGCAACTGCGTTACACCAGCCATACCCTGGTGAGCGTTAGCGCATTGCGGGAAGAGCTGGCGCGCGTGCGTCAGCAGGGATATGCCATCAACGATCAGGAACTGGAGATTGGCCTGCGTTCACTGGCGGTGCCGCTCACCACGCCGGACGGCCGTATCGCCGCGGCGTTGAACGTCGGTGTGCATGCCAGCCAGGTTTCCGCAGAGCGTTTGTATCAGCACCACTTGCCTTTATTGCGCTCGGCCGCGGAAGAGATATCGCTGCTGTTGCACGACTAATCTTGAACTTTGGGCCCCTGCCGGAGTTAACGCCGGTTTTTTACCGCGCCAGGTGAGTCATGCGGTGTTGTACTGTTGCCTGCGGGTAAGGTAATTTGCTGTTGGCAAAGATGACTGACGCGGGGGCCAACGGACATGAACGAGAAAATCGACTATCACATCGAGAAATACCATTTCGCGCCGCTGGATGAGGCCCCGCGGCTTGCGCACCAGTGGCGTGAGGTGCTGAACGAGTGCCGCGAGACGCAGGCCGGGGCGGAAGAGCGTCTGCGCATTGCGCTGCTCAACGTGGACTATGTGACCAGTTTCGAATTGCCGTTTCGCTTATTGCTGGTGCGGGCGCCGCAGCTGATCGCCGGCCTGCGCGATGAGCTGTCGATAAGTCAAAAAAATGTGGTGTTCAACGGCAAGCGTTTCGGCTGTGTCTACAGCCTGAAAAGCGATTTGAGCGGCGTGCCGGAGGCCTTTCAGTACAGCCTGTCGACCCGTATTCATCGAACCTCGGCGTCGGGCGTGGACGCGCTGCCTTACCGGGAAATCGCCAAGGCGCTCAAAGCGCCGCGTGAGCGGCTCAAGCTGGCGCTGGAGCAGGGGCTGCCGGTAACGGCGCTGGATGGATTGTTCTGGTTCGGCATCCAGCGCATTGCCGCCGAGGTGCGCAGGCTAAGAAAAACCGGCATGGCGATCGTGACGGCGGAAACCGAGATCTTCGACACCCTGACCGGCACGACGCGCAAGGTCCCGGTGTACCGCCTGGCCGAGAGTTAATTGTCGTTTCAGCAAAAAGGAGGTTCGAATCAGGAACCTCCTTTTAATAGTGCCGCTTACCGATAGGCTTCATTGCGCGCGATCGCGTATTTCCCGCTGCCCAGCAGCAGGATGACGACCCCACCCATAAAGAACACCAGTTCGTTTTCAATTCCCCAGGCGCCGACGTCGGTGACGGTAAACACCTTGCCGGTGCCCACCATCAGAAACGCCACCACCAGCGTGAGGGCGTAAACCAGCGCGGCGGGGCGGGTGAACAGCCCCAAAACGATCAGTATCGGCGCCAGGATCTCCCCAACATACACGCCATAGGCGATGAAGGCAGGCAGCCCCTGTTGTTGTAACGCATCGGCGATCCAGCCGACGCCATGCTGAATTTTCGCCACGCCGTGAAACAGCATCAGCCCGCCGAAGGTCAGTCTGAGCGCCAACTTACCGGCGTCCGGGCGATCAAAAAGGCGCGTGAATGCCGCATTCAGTGACTTAACCATGACCCTTCCTCCTGAATAGGAATGATTTTCAATCAATATATCAGCAAGGTGAATGCGAAAGATGTTCTGGATCAGTAAAACGGCGGGCTTTACGCCGAATCAGCGGGCGAGGTTCGGCGGGCATTGCGCACGGCAACGCAGGCTGTCCCCGCGACCCAAATCGCGGTAAAATGCAGCAGTTCACCCTATCGCATTCCATCAGGCCGTCGAACCCGCTATGAAAACGCGCAAACCGCGCCGTCCGCCCGGGCGGTGGATCTATTACATCCTGCATGAAGACATGCTGTGGCCCTGCCCGGTCAAATGGGAGTGGGAGAGCGGCTATAACGCCTGGCTGCCGTTTTACTATTCCCCCACGCTGGAGTTCGTCGCCGGCAACCCCGCCCGCGCCACCAAGGTCAGCAGCGGCCGGCGCTAAGCGTGTAGCCCGCCTTGCCGCCCGGCATTCGCTCACCTAAGATCATTGCATCACCCACAGGTTTCCGGGAGCGCCCATGTCTACTCTGTTTCGCACTTCTCTTTGCGGCGCGGTGGCGTTGCTGCTTGCGGGTTGTCAGCAGACGGCGCATAAACCGGCGCCGCCGCTGCGGGCGCAGTTGGATCACATCGCTCTGATGCTGGCCGGCGGGCATTTCCTGCGCGTGGCGTGCGGGCGCAGCGAAGTGCCGGACGATGTGAAATTGCAGCGCACCGCGATGCGTACGGCGCAGCACCGCGGCTGGGACACGCATGCGGCAGGGTATCGGCAGCTGCCGGCGCTCACCCAGGCGCGCTATCTGGCTCTGCAACAGGATAATCAGCTGCTGACGGATAAATGCGCCACGCTCAGCCGCAGCACCGCGCGCTTTATCGCGGCGGCGCAGGCCGATCAGGAAGACTACATGGAGTAGCGTTGCGGCAAGCCTGTCGGGTGCTCGTCACGGGCGCCCAAAAATTCTTTGCAGGATAACGATTTATCGATCATCATTTGAAATGATGTTTCACTTTTATCCACCGAGCCCACCTTGAACCTGTATGCCGCCCTGCGTCAGCGCGTGGAAAATACGCCCTGGTACGCCAAACGGAAAAGCTACCGCGTGCTGTTCTGGCGCGAGATCACGCCGCTGGCGGTGCCGATCTTCCTGGAGAACGCCTGCGTGCTGCTGATGGGGGTGCTGAGCACCTTTCTGGTGAGCTGGCTCGGCAAAGAGGCGATGGCCGGGGTGGGGCTGGCGGACAGCTTCAACATGGTGATCATCGCCTTTTTTGCCGCGGTGGATCTCGGCACCACCGTGGTGGTGGCCTTCAGCCTCGGCAAGCGGGATCGCAGGCGCGCGCGGGCGGCGGCGCGTCAGTCGTTGGTCTTGATGACCGGCGTGGCGCTGCTGTTGGCGGCGGGCATTCATCTGGCGGGCGAACCGATCATCGATGTGATCGCCGGCGCGGCCTCGCCGGAAGTGAAAGCGCTGGCGCTCTCTTACCTGCAGACCACGGTGTGGAGCTACCCGGCGGCGGCGATTGCGCTGATCGGCAGCGGCGCCCTGCGCGGCGCGGGCAACACCAAGATCCCGCTGCTGATCAATGGCGGCATGAATATCCTCAATATCATCATCAGCAGCATCCTGATTTACGGCATGCTGGGTTGGCACGGGCTGGGCTTCGTCGGCGCCGGGCTGGGGCTGACGATTTCCCGCTATATCGGCGCCATCGCCATTCTCTATGTGCTGGCGATCGGTTTTAACCCGGCGCTGCACATCACGCTGAAAAGCTATTTCACGCCGCTGAAGATGAGCATCCTGTGGGAAGTGCTGGGGATCGGCATTCCCGCCAGCGTCGAATCGGTGTTGTTCAACGGCGGCAAGCTGTTGACGCAGATGTTCGTCGCCGGCATGGGCACCAACGTGATCGCCGGTAACTTCATCGCCTTCTCCATCGCTTCGTTGATCAACTTGCCGGGCAACGCGTTGGGATCGGCCTCGACCATCATCGTCGGCCGGCGGCTCGGCAAAGGCGAGATCGGCCAGGCGGAGCGGCAGCTGCGTCATATTTTCTGGCTGTCTACCCTTGGGCTAACCGCCATCGCCTGGGGCACGGCGCCGCTGGCCGGGGTATTCGCCGCGTTTTATACCTCGCAGGATGACGTGAAATCGGTGGTGAAAACCCTGATTTGGCTCAACGCCGCCTTTATGCCGATCTGGGCCGCTTCCTGGGTGTTGCCTGCCGGGCTGAAAGGCGCGCGCGATGCCCGCTTTGCCATGTGGGTGACGATGCTGGGCATGTGGGGCTGCCGCGTGGTGGCGGGCTACGCGCTGGGCATTGAACTGGGCATGGGCGTGGTGGGCGTCTGGTTGGGGATGTTCCTCGATTGGGCAGTGCGCGGCGCCTTGTTCTATTGGCGCATGGTCAGCGGGCGCTGGCTGTGGAAATATCCGCGGATGAGGCGAGAGAGGAAAGGTTAACCGTGTATTATCGGGAAACTGCCGGCGCCGATTGAACGGCCGCCGACAAGAAAATGGCGTCGTCAGGAGTGGTGAGTCGAAGGATACCAGCGCAGTGAGTTATTGATAGGGCCTTGGGTGACCAGCACTTTTCCCTTGCCCGCCAGGCTCAGCAGCAAATTGCGCGCCTGATAAATCGTCAAGTCGTTGGACTCGGCCAATTGGCGCGTGGTGGGCCATTCGCCGGGGGGCGGCGGCGGCGTTTCCCTGGCTGAAGGGCACAGGTTGTGTAGCGTCGTGAGTAAATGTTGCTGCAGGTTCTGCAATTCTTGTTGTTTTGAGATGCGTTTTGCCATGTAAGCCTCCCTTAAACTTCAGGTGAGTTTTGATATAGCGGTAAAAGATGGGTCAGAGAATAGTGCCGGTTGCCGACAAGACGCTCCTGAGCTATTCCCGGACGGCCGTCTGAACCTGATATTTTCGCCGCTATAACCCGGCGGCGCGCAAGGGGCAGGATGGAGAATGCCGTTGCCGGGGGCCCGGCAGGCTGTGTGTATTGGCTGTATTTCATTGTTTTGCTCCATGGTGTACTTCCGAGCCTGGTTTTCACCTGTTCGGATCGTTAAGTCTTCCTTCTCTTTCTCGGCGCATTATAACGCAAATAGCAAAATGGCGATCGTTAATGTCGTGGAAAATATGTTTTTCGATACAATTGACTGGTGTTATTGCTTTTACGATCTGTTGTCTCGCAAAAATATATTCGTCTCGTGGTTTTTGGGCTTATATTTTGTATTTATTGGTTTTGATTAAAATGGCTTTCCAAGGTGTGAGTGTTTTTGTAAGAATAACCAGGCCAAAATGAGCGGGTAAGAAGGAACTTATTTTAAATATCTCTGAAGGGTAAGTCTTTAGACGATCTTTATTTAAGCGTGTTTTTCTTTTGCCTGTTTAGCTATTCGTTTATAACCCTAATTGGGTGGTAATGAATTGACAGTCGCGATTTCACAATTGCGACGTCTTTCTTTTTGGCGAAGAGTAATACCGTTATTCATTCTGGAATGTATAAATGGCTGTTAAAGGAACGGGAGCAATCCTGCGCTTTTTACACAATATTAAAGGAATAAGTGAATTATGAAACTGAACAAAATCATGCTGGCAACTGTTCTGGCGTTTGGCGTGTCTTCTCTGGCGAATGCCGCCGATCAGGGTCATGGCAAAGTGACTTTTACCGGTTCTATTATTGATGCTCCTTGCTCCATTGCGCCTGAATCGGCCGATCAAACTGTGGAAATGGGGCAGATTTCCAATGTCGCGCTGAAAAATGGCGGCAAATCAGCGCCGCGTCAGTTCGATATTAAACTGGAACAGTGCGACACCTCCACGCTGAAAACCGTCACCACCACTTTTGACGGCAAGGCTTCTGCCGCGAATCCTGATCTGCTGGGCATCATCGGTACCGCCAGCGGCGCCAGCATCGCCATTACCGACATGGCGAGCAATCCGATCAAACTGGGCACCGCAACGGCTCCTCAGACGTTGAACGACGGCAACAACACGCTGCGCTTCGCGGCTTACCTGCAGGGTGACGGCGCTTCCGCCACCGTGGTTCCAGGTGATTTCACCGCCGTAGCCGATTTCAAACTGGCTTACCAATAAGTCTCATCGCCATTGGCGTGACGTCTTTTATGCATGCGGGATATCCCGCATGCATTTTCCCAGGATGAAGGGTATTTGTCAGGGGTATTCAATGAACCGGTTTATTTACCATTTAGTGTCTCCTTGCATATTGATGACCATGCTAGTTATTCCGGCCACTCAGGCTGCTCCCAAGGTTCAGGGATGGGGGCGAGTGAATATGCAAGGAGCCATTATCGATACCGCTTGCGCCATTGCCGCCGGCAGTCGCGATCAGACTATCGATATGGATGTGTTGCCGCTGGGAAATATTGCGCGCGATGGACAGGGCAATACGCGCCCATTCACCATCGAATTAATCAACTGCACGTTTGAACGGCCAAAGCCCAATTTGCCGAACTGGAAGCAATTCCAGGTTGTTTTTGACGGCGATGCCGATGGCGAGTTATTCGGCGTGCGCGGAGACGCGAAGGGTGTGGCGCTGCAAATATCCGATGGCCAAGGGAATATCGCGGCACCCGGCGTGCCTTTGCCGCGTGGCGATATTTCACCAGGAAGCATGTCGCTCAACTATTCCATCAAGCTGGTTGCCAATAAGCAACCGCTGCATGCCGGAAGCTATTTTTCTGCGGTGCGCTTCAAGCTGGATTATTACTGAAGTTTTTATTACGGCTTACGGTGGGCCGCAACGACGGAAATATACGATAAAGGTTAGGGATATGATGTTATCACCTGCTGGGAAGCTATTTCGATTTCAGGTTTTGGGGTTATGTATCACGCTGGCACTGGGAAGTTCATCAACGCGTGTTTACGCTGAAGACGGTATTCAATTTAATACCGACATTCTGGATGTTAACGATCGGAAAAATATCGACCTAAGCCAATTTTCCCGCAGCGGCTACATTATGCCGGGGAGTTACAGCATGGTGGTTCATATCAATAAAAACGAACTGCCGGAGCAAAAAATATCGTTTTATCCGCCGGACAGCGATCCGGACGGTAGCCGGGCCTGCATCACCAAAGCGTTGGTCGAACAATTGGGGCTGAAGCAAGAGATGATGCGATCGCTCAGCTGGTGGCATCAGGGTGAGTGTCTGGACGAATCCAGCCTGAAGGGCATGGCGTCGCGCGGCGATCTTGCGACGGCTGCGCTCTATCTGAGCGTGCCGCAGGCTTATATGGAGTACAGCTCGGAAGACTGGGATCCGCCGTCGCGCTGGGATGAGGGCATTCCGGGGTTGTTGTTCGACTATAACCTCAATGCTCAAAGCCGGCATCAGCAAAAGGAGGGCACTCGCGAGTATAGCGTCAGCGGCAACGGTACCGCCGGCGCCAACCTCGGCGCCTGGCGTCTGCGCGCCGACTGGCAGGGGCAGCTTAACCATCAAACCGGTGTCGGGCAGCCTACCGATAAGAAGTTGGAGTGGAGCCGCTATTACGCCTACCGCGCCGTCCCCGCGCTGCGTTCGCGCCTGACGCTGGGTGAAGACTATTTGGATTCGGGCATTTTCGAGAGCTTCCGTTTTTCAGGCGCGAGTCTGGTCTCCGACGACAATATGCTGCCGCCCAACCTGCGCGGCTATGCGCCAGAGGTGGTCGGCGTGGCCAAAACCAACGCCAAGGTGACCATCAGTCAGCAGGGGCGGGTCATTTATGAAACCCAGGTGGCGGCGGGGCCGTTCCGTATTCAGGACATCAATGACGCCATCTCCGGCGAGTTGGATGTGCGGGTGGAAGAACAGGACGGCAGCGTACAGGCGTTCAAGATGAACACCGCCAGCATTCCGTATCTGACCCGCCCGGGCTCGTGGCGTTTCAAACTGGCGGCGGGCAAGCCGTCCGACTGGCAACACCACGCTCGCGGGCCGCTGTTTGGCACCGGCGAATTCTCATGGGGCATCAGCAACGGCTGGTCGTTGTATGGCGGCGCGTTGGCGGGCGGCGATTATAACGCCCTTTCGCTGGGCGTGGGGCGCGATCTGATGATGTTCGGCGCGCTGTCGTTCGACGCCACCCAATCGCGGGCGCGCCTGCCGCAGCAGGAAAAAACGCTGAGCGGCGGTTCTTACCGGGTGAGCTATTCGAAAACCTTCGATGAGTTGGACAGCCAGGTCACCTTCGCCGGCTACCGTTTCTCGGAAGAAGACTACATGAGCATGAGCGAATACCTCGACGCGCGTTATTACGGTAATCGGGTCGGCAACAACAAGGAGATGTACACCATCACCTTTAACAAGCAGTTCCGCGACTGGGGGTTGAGCACCTACCTCAACTACAACCATCAGACTTATTGGGATCGCCCGGCCAATGACCGTTACAGCCTGACGGCGTCGCGCTATTTCGACATCGGCGACTTCAAAAACCTGAGCCTGTCGTTGTCGGCTTATCACAACCGTTACAACGAGACCAACGACGACGGCATGTATCTGTCGCTGTCAATGCCGTGGGGCAATGGTGCCACTCTCAGCTACAACACCACGGTGAATCGCAACGACAACACTCATCGCGTGGGGTACTACAACCGCGTCGACGAACACAACAACTATCAGGTGAGCGCCGGCAGCGCGCGTAGCGGCGCCAATTTGAACGGCTACTACAACCACGAGGGCGACGTGGCGCGTCTGAGCGCCAACGCCAGCTATCAGGCCGGGCGCTACAGCGCCGTTGGCCTGTCCGCGCAGGGAGGGATGACCGTCACGCAGGAAGGCGGCGCGCTGCATCGCTCTACCGTTATGGGCGGTACGCGCCTGTTGCTGGACACCAACGGCGTAGCCGGGGTACCGGTGCGCGGCTACGGCAGCACCGTGAGCACCAACCGCTTCGGCAAGGCTGTGGTGGCGGACGTCAACAGCTATTACCGCAACAAGGCCAGCATCGATCTGAACAAGCTGGGAGACAACGCCGAGGCCACCCGATCGGTGGTGCAGGCCACCCTGACGGAAGGGGCGATTGGCTACCGCAAGTTCGATGTGATCGCCGGTGAGAAGGCAATGGCAATCGTCAAACTGGCGGACGGCAGTACGCCGCCGTTCGGCGCTACGGTGTTGAACGCCCGCAAACAGGAAACCGGCATCGTCAACGACGGCGGCAGCGTCTACCTGAGCGGCATCAACGCCGGTGAAACCATGACGGTCCACTGGAATGGCGCCGCACAGTGCCAAATACAGCTGCCGTCTTCGCTGCCGGCCGACATGCTGATGCGCACATTGTTGCTGCCTTGCCGGCCGCTCGCCCCGGCTGAATAAATTCATCATTCTGAATCTGGAGTAATCGACAACATGCAGAACATTTCCCTGAAGACCGCGGCGGCGATCGCCCTGTTGAGCACAGCGATGTCGCAGCAGGCATCGGCGGCGATCGCGCTCGATCGCACCCGGGTGATCTTTGACGGCGGCCAGAGCTCGGTCAGCCTGAACCTCAGCAACCAGAACAAACAGCTGCCGTATCTGGCGCAGGGTTGGCTGGAGGACGAGCAGGGCAACAAGATTCAGAGCCCGCTGGTGGTGCTGCCGCCGGTGCAGCGCATCGAGCCGGGCAAACCGAGCCAGATAAAGATTCAGGCGCTGCCGGCGGCCAAACAGCTGCCGCAGGATCGCGAGAGCCTGTACTACTTCAATTTGCGCGAGATCCCGCCGAAGAGCGACAAACCGAACACGCTGCAGATCGCGCTGCAAACGCGCATCAAGCTGTTTTACCGGCCGACGGCGATCGTGCCGAGCCGCGCCGACATGGCGACGCCGTGGCAAGAGCAACTGACACTGACGCGGCAGGGAGACGGCTATCAGGTCAATAACCCGACCCCTTATTACATCACCATTGTCGATGCCGGGAGCAAAAAGCACGGCGAAGGCGCGCAGGGTTTCGAGCCCTTCATGATCGCGCCCAAGAGCAATGCGCGGCTGACCGTGAGCGCGGCGGCCCTGGGCGGCAGCCCGGTGCTGACCTATATCAACGACTATGGCGGCCGGCCGCAGCTCAGTTTCAGCTGCAGCGGCGGCAGTTGCAAAGTGGTGCCGGAAAAGAAACCGGCTTCATAACCCTCTGTTCAGGCCGTTATCGACGGGAGAGTGACTCAGGTGCAAAGGATGAAACGAAAACTGAAAAAGGACAGCCTGCCGCAGCGCTGCGAATGGCGCTATTACGCCGCGATGGGCGGCCTGGCGCTGATGTTGCCGCTGCTATTGCCGAAAGCCGTCGCGGCCGACAACTGGCAGGTGGAAGGCGCCAACGGCGTGTTGCAGGTGCGCGGCGCGCTGACGGAGAGTGCCTGTCGGTTGGAGATGACCAGCGCGCGGCAGGATATTTGGCTGGGGGAAACCGGCACCGCACGCTTGCGGCAGGCCGGCGATCGCGGGCTGCCGGTGGCGTTCGAGCTGCGTCTGCAAGATTGTCTGCGCGCCTCGACCAGCCAGCGCGATGCGCGCACCGGCGCGCTGACCTGGGCGCCGAACCAACCGGCGGTGACGGTCAGCTTCGGCGCGCCGGCGGATATGGACAACCCACAGTTGGTGAAAGCGCAGGGCGTGTCTGGTCTGGGGCTGCGCCTGCTGGACGGCCGCGGCCGCGACGTTCGCCTGGGCAGCCGCGGTGAGCCGCTGATGCTGACGCCGGGGCAGAATACCTTGAGCTACACCGTCGCGCCGGAGCGAACCGCGGCGCCGTTGATGGCCGGCGCTTATCGGGCGGCGGTGGATTTTAGGCTGAGTTATGACTGAGGCGGCGAGATGGCGCAGATGATGAAACGAAGCCGAACGGCGCTCTGGCTGGCGGGGCTGTTGGCGCTGGTTCAACTGGCGGCTGAGGCGAACACCCTGGTGAACGTGCGGGTCACCGTGCTTTCCCCTCCCTGCGTTATCAACGGTGGGCAGCCTATCGAGGTGAATTTCGGCGATGAAGTGATGACCACCCGGATCGACGGCAGCAACTATCGGCGGCCGGTGAACTATACGCTGACGTGCAACGGGCAGAGCAGCAACGCTCTCAAACTGCAGGTTCAGGGGGCGGCGGCCGGTTTCGACGGTCAATTGTTGCGCACCAGCCAGGACGGACTGGGCATCGCGCTGCTTCACGGGGGCGGCCGCTGGCCGATCAATCAGTGGTTGAGTTTTACCTATCCCGTCACGCCGACGCTTGAGGCGGTGCCGGTGAAATCGGCCACTGCCAAACTGACAGCGGGCGAATTCACCGCCGGCGCGACGATGAAAGTGGACTATCAGTAACGCAGGAGCTAGAGCATGAAACAGCGTTTAACGGCGAGCGTGCTGCTGTGCGCCGGCGTGGTGTGCCACTTCGCCTGGGCGGAAAAAACGGTCGATATGCAGTTCCGCGGCACGCTGATCGAGCCGCCGCCCTGCACCATCAACGATGATGGCGTGATCGATGTGGATTTCGGCGATCGCGTCGGTATCAATAAGGTCGACGGCGTGAATTACCGGCAAACCATCGGCTATCGCATTACCTGCGAGCCGGGGATCGGCAAGTGGGACATGATGTTGAGCCTGAACGGCACGGCGACCTCTTTCGATGAGGCGGCGGTGCAAACCAACCACCGTTATCTGGGCATTCGCATTTACCAAAATGCCGCGCCATTCAAAGTGGGCAGTTCGCTGCCCATCGATCCGCTCAAGCCGCCGGTGCTGGAAGCAGTGCCTGTCAGCAAGGCGGGGGAAACCTTGACGGAAGGGGCGTTCGACGCCACGGCGACTCTGCAGGCTGACTACCAGTGAAGGAGGGAACACGTATGAAAATGACGCCAAGACGCCGCTGGGCGACGGCGGGGCTGTTGCTGTTTTCACTGGGCGCGAGCGGAATGGTGCGAGCGGCGGACAATCTCTATATGCACGGCGCGCTGGTGGCGGAGCCCTGTGTCATTCAGCCGGGCGACGAAGATATCCAACTGGATTTCGGCACCGTGGTCGACAAATACCTGTACCTGAATCAGCGCACGTTGAGCCAACCGTTCGAGCTGCGGCTGTCCGAATGCGATCTGAGCCTGGGAAAAACGGTGTCGATCACCTTCAAGGGCGAGGAAAACCCGCAGTTGCCGGGGTTGTTGGCGCTGGCGGCGAGCAGCGAGGCCAGCGGGATCGCCATCGGCATGGAAACCGCGCAAGGGCGGCCATTGCCGCTCAACAGCGCCGGCGGCAAATACCCGTTGCAGAACGGCAGTACGGTGATCGCCGTGCAGGCTTATGTGCGGGGCGAACCGGAGGCGCTGGCGAAGAAGACCATCGGTCGCGGCGCGTTCAACGCCATTGCGACTTTCAACCTGGACTATCAATAAACGCCGGGCCGGCCCGGTATTCGGCAAAACAGAATAAGGACCTGACGCGATGCAGCGTGCTCACTTCAGATGGATGTCTCTACTGCTTGGCCTGGCGCCGGGGCTGTGCTCGGCACAAATCTATTCGTACGTCACCCAAAGCACCGGCTCTCCCTCCAACGCTAGCTATAAGTTCGTGCTTGAAAGCTGGGATATGGACGACCTGTCGCCCAATCCCTGCTATCAGCAGGCAAATTGCGCTATCGGCATTAACCACCGGCATACCAGCACCAACACCGGGGGCACATCTTCGGTGTCACCGTCTGCCTACGTTGTCGGCTCGACGCGTTATCCGCAAATTACTCAATTGGCGACGATGGGCGAGCTCAGCCGTTTTTATCAAAGCATCTATCCGTTGCCGATACAGGGGAGCACTTCGCACGTGGGGGAGTCGATCACTCAGGAGTGCGTCGGGTTGTTTTACAACACGCGCTCCGGTTCCGCGGTAACGGGGAGCAATGCGCGCCTGATGCCCAGCAGCGTCTGCGGCATCGCGCCGCCGCCGGTCGGGGTGTGCGGCATTGATGAGCAGCAGCTCGATTTGAACCATGGCGTGCTGCAGGACACTGAACTGGCGGGTAATACCGCGCGCGGCAGTCTGCGGGTGGTGTGTTCGCAGAAGATGAATATCGTCATGTATATCCGCACCGGCAGCAGCGGCCGTTTGGATCTGGGCAACAACTCGGGCGTCTACAGCACGCTGCGCATCAATGGCGTGTTGGGCAATCAGGGCTATCCGTTCACTGCCGACACGAGCGGCATCACGTTGCCGGTCACTTCAACGCTCGGCGTGACCGGAACGGTCAAAGCCGGTGATTACTCTGGACAGTCGGTCGCCATTCTGGCGCTGCCGTAGCCGCTTGGTCGCGCTTAAGGCCGCGTATCACCGCAAGGCCGTCATCGGTCTTTTTATCGCTGATAAGCGGAAAGGATGACGTGCATCTGGGTGCGAAAAGGGAGATTTCATGGAGAAGGTACCGATGGGAAATAGTCTGTCCCTGGCGTTCATCGATAACGACCGCTTTTTTATTGAAGGGCTGCAGCGGGTGCTGCTGCCTTATTTTGCCCGCAGGGCGATTCCGGTTCGATTGCTGGATCCCGCCGCGGCGGCGCAGGCGGATATGGTGTTCCAGTCCGTGGAAAGGGATTGGCAGGCGCGATTCTGCCTGCGTGCCGCGGAGGGCGGTAAACAGATTAATTTTTCTCTGCGTGCGCCGGATGACACCCGTTGGCGCGACAAGCCGCGCTGCATCAGCGAATCGGGTGTGATCTTTCGCAACGATACGATCGGCCTCGTGCTGAGCCGGGTGGAACAGGCGCTGGCGTTGCAGACGTCTGATAGCGAAGCGCGCCGCTGTTATTGGTGCGAGCGGCAGCGCATTACCCGCCGCGAACAGGATGTGATGCGCTATCTGGCCTGGGAAATGCCGCCGACGGCGATAGCGCGTTATTTGGCGTTGAGCGTGAAGACCGTCAGTAACCACAAACAGGCAGCGATGAGAAAACTGGGGTTCAAACGCAACGTCGATTTATACCACTGGCTGCGGCAAGGGGGCCTGAAAACCGTAGAGCGGTCGCGAGGAGAGGGGTGCGGTTCAGGTGCGCGGCTTGGCGCCGGAACCGCTGCGGCGTCAATACAGCAGCGTCATCGCGCTGAAGAACAGTAGCGTCAACACGATGATGATGACGTTTTGTGTGGCTTTGCGCACCAGTTTGCTGGCGCTCAGCCGGCTGTCGATGATGTAGAGCAGCGGCACCATCAACAGCACGTAGGCGAACATCAGCATGGCGGTAAAGGGCTGCAGGTTCATTCATGCTCCTCTTGTGCGTCATCATGGCCGACCAGGTGCACCAGCACGGCCTCCGTCTGATGGGGCAAACCAATAAAATGCGCAGTGGCGGGGGAGTTCGCCGCGAGCGGCAGAGCGGCGCGCCGCGTCTTCACCGCCGCTTGCAGAATTTTCTTCCGATGCTTCCGAGTATGGTCGACCATGCGCCTCCGAATAAAGCCGCCCGCAGGCGGCCGATCGTTGTATTGCCCATTAAGCTGGAGAAGGATTTCGGGCCGCTGCCGGGGCCACGCACTCATAATATTGCGAATGATAACCATTATCAATATTGAGAGTAAAAAATTAAGGGTATTACGAGGGGCAGTCGGCGGGGCGGGAAAAGAAAAAGCACGCCTTGCGGCGTGCTTTGCGCGGTATTAACTGCAGCGGTTACTTCTGGTCGGGCAGGGCGTAAGCGACCAGATAGTCACCCAGCTTGGTGCCGAAGGAACCGTGGCCGCCGGCGAAGATCAGCACGTACTGCTTGCCGTTGACCTCATAGGTCATCGGCGTCGCCTGGCCGCCGGCCGGCAAGCGCGCTTCCCACAGTTTTTCACCGTTGGTCACGCTGAAGGCGCGCAGGTAGTTGTCTGCGGTGGCGCCGATGAAGAACACGTTACCGGCGGTGGTCACCGGGCCGCCCAGCATCGGCATGCCCATTTTGAACGGCAGCGGCAGCGGTGAGCTGTCGCGCACGGTGCCGATGCGTTTTTTCCACACGATGTCGTTGGTTTTCAGATCCACGGCGGAAATGTAACCCCAGGCCGGCTGTTTGCACGGCAGACCGAACGGTGACAGGAACGGGTTCAGGGTCACGCCGAACGGCACGCCATACTGCGGCTGCACGCCGGACTCGGTGCCGCTGCCGCCCTTGTCGCCTTCCGGCGGCTCAATCGGGTTGCCTGGGCCGCGTGGGATCAGCTTGGACACGAACGGCAGCGCGATCGGGTTGGCGATGGCGATTTCGCGATCGGTATCGACGGCCAGGCCGCCCCACTCGAACATGCCGAGGTTACCCGGGAACACCAGCGTGCCCTGCTCGGATGGCGGGGTGAAGGTGCCTTCATAACGCAGGCTGTGGAACATCACGCGGCAGACCAGCTGGTCATAGATTGTCGCGCCCCACATGTCCGCACCGGTCAGTTTCTTCTCAGGACGGAAGGTCAGCTCGGAGAACGGCTGGGTCGGCGACAGGCGGTCGCCTTTGGCCGGGCCCTGCGGTACCGGTTTCTCCGGCGCCGGCACCACCAGCTCGCCGTTGGTGCGGTTCAGCACGAAGATGTTGCCGGTTTTGGTCGGCACGTAGATGACCGGCACTTTTTTACCGCTCTTGTCGGTAATGTCCGCCAGGGTCGGCTGCGCCGGCACGTCCATATCCCACAGGTCGTGGTGTACCGTCTGATAGAACCAGGCCAGCTTGCCGGTGGAGGCGTTCAGCGCCAACAGGCCGCTGGCGTAGCGCTCCATTTCCGGGGTGCGATCGCCGCCCCAGATGTCCGGCGTGGAAACGCCCATCGGCAGATAGACGATATCCAGCTTGGCGTCATAGGCGGCCGGCGCCCAGGAGTTCGGCGAGTTCGGCACGAAGTGATGCTCGTCCGCCGGGATGGCGTTCGGATCTTTCGCGCCCGGATCGAAGGCCCACAGCAGCTTGCCGCTGTTGACGTCGAAGCCGCGAATGACGCCGGAAGGCTCGCGGTTGGAGTAGTTGTCGGTCACGGCGCCGGCGATGACGATCACTTTATCGGTGATCACCGGCGGCGAAGTCGGCTCGTAGTGGCCCGGCGTCGCATACGGCATGTTGCTCTGCAGGTTCAACTCGCCGTTGTTGGCGAAGTCCGGGCACGGTTTGCCGGTGTCGGCGTCCAGCGCGAACAGGCGGCCGTCGTTGACCGGCAGAATGATGCGGCGCGAGCACATCGCCGGTGCGGCATCGCCGGCGGCGCCCGCGGCTGCAGCGGTTTCGTGGTAAGACACGCCGCGGCAGGTGATGTGCTGGAAGGTCGGGTTGTACTTCAGCTGCGGATCAAATTTCCACTTTTCTTTACCGGTGGCGGCATCCAGCGCGAACAGCTTCTGGTGCGGCGTACACATGTAAAGGGTATCGCGGATCTTGATCGGCGTGACTTCGTTGGTGATCTCACCCGGATCGTTGGCGGTCTTCAGATCGCCGGTCTGGAAACGCCAAACCTCTTGCAGCTGGCCAACGTTTTTGTCGTTGATCTGGCTCAGCGGCGAGTAACGGGTGCCTTCCTGGGTGCGGCCATAGGCCGGCCAGTCGGCGCCGGTGGCGTCTTTCGGCTGCACCTGCGCGGCGTCGAGAGTGCCGTTGATCTCTTGCGGATCGTTGAATACGGCATAGGCCAGCGCGATGACGGTGATGACCAGCGCCGCGCTCAGCGCACCATAGGCGAACTTGCCGTTGGCGACCAGCTTACGGTAGATAAACGGCAGCACCAGCCACAGGCCGAAGAAGAAGGTGACGTCCAGGCGCGGCGTCAGCGCCCAGAAGTCCGGGCCGACTTCCCACAGGGCCCAAACGGTGGTGCCCAGCAGGAACACCGCGTACAGCAGCAGCGCGGTGGCGCGGCGGCGGAACAGCAGCCAAGAGGTCGCCAGCAGCACCAGCCCGGCGATGATGTAATACAGCGAACCGCCCAACTTGGCCAGCCAAATGCCGCCGCCGAGCAGATAAAGCCCGCTCAGCGCGGCAAATAGCGCCGTTATGACGATAAGCGGCGATAGTGACGCTTTATTTTGCATAGCAATACCCTTACCAAAAATGAAAGTCCCCGATTTAGAGATTAAGCCAAATCGGAAAAAACACGCGGTTTCTCCCTAATATTTCAGCGGGAAGCCGCTAGGGTGACGTAAAACCCATCCCGTCTTTTAACCTTAAGGTGCTTTGCCTTATTCAAAGCGGTAAGACAAGGTGGCGCCGCCACCCCAGTTGCGACCCGGCGCCGGCTCGAAATAGCGGCCGTTGCCTTCGTTGACGATCACCGAACCGACGTAACGGCGATCGAACACATTGTCTACCCGGCTGAACACGTCCAGCGCCCAGCGGTTCCAGGTAAAGCGATAACCGGCGTTTACGCCGGCCACGGTGTAAGAGGGCGCCTGCGCGCTGTTGGCGTCGTTGGCCTGAATGTCGCTCATGTAGCGCAGCTCCGCGCCGGCGTGCCAGCCTTCCGGCGGTGCCCAGGCCAGCGAGGCGTAGCCCATATTGCGTGCGATGCCCGGCAGGCGATTGCCGGCGGGGGTACAGCCGGATTTACCGCACATATCGCTGCGGTAGGTGGCGTCCAGCAGCGTCCAGGCCATATTCAGGCGCCAGTCCAGCGCAAACTCCTGATCCAGCGCCAGCTCGAGGCCGCGCCGCCGGGTTTTACCGGCGTTGGCATAGCTGGTGCGCCCGCCGCTGCTTTCCGCCACCACCAGTTCGTTGTCGGTCTCGGTCTGGAACAGGGCGGCGCTCACCAGGCCGTTGCCGAGGCGCAGCTTGCTGCCCAGCTCGACGGTGTCGCTGGTAGACGGCTGCAGGCCAATGTTGAGGCCCGCCTGGCCGTCGGGGCGGTATGAGAGCTCGTTGATGGTGGGGGTTTCAAAGCCGCGGCCGGCGGAGAGATAAAGGTTCCACGCCGGATTGATCTTGTAGTTGAGCGAGCCCATCGGCAGCCACTGGTGGTAGCGCTTGCTGCCGCTGTCGTCGCCGTTGCGCGGCGTGATGTAATAGTCGGTCGAGTCGAAGCTGACCGTGCTGTAGCGCAGGCCGGCATCCAGCGTCCAGTGCGGCGTCAGTTGCCAGGAGGTTTGCAGGTAAGGATCCAGGTTCCAGATGCGGTTCTTCTCGTTGCGCCGCTGGTCGCCTTTCTCGCCGTAGTCCACTGTGCCGTCTCGCAGAATAAAGTTTTCGAACCCCTGCCGGCGTTCGGTCATGGTTTCATAATCCAGACCGCCGATCAGTGTTACCGGTAACGATGCGAGAGTATCCTCATGCTTCCAGCGAGTGTCAATGCCCTGATATTTTCTTTCCAGCACGATCACCCCGCCGGCGTGGGTGGGGTTGAGCTGCGGCCCCATCGGGATCGATTGGTACTGCGTGGTGTGGCGCTCGCCGTGGTAGGCGGTCAGGGTCAGTTCGTCGCGTTCGCTCATCTGGCGTTGATAGCGCAGGCCGGCCTGGGTCTGGTCGAGCGATTTGCGGGTGTTGTATTGATCCGCGCGCGGCGCCTGGCGCGGGTTTTCCTTCCATTCCGCTTCGGTCAGGCCGCCCGGATCGCCGGCGTCAATCGAGACGCTGTTGAACATCAGCGTCAGGGTGCTGACGTCGTCCAGCCGCACGCCGAGCTTGCCGTTGCCGAGGTTTTTCCGCGCGGCGCTGTGATCGCGGTAGCCCTGGGTGGTAAAGCGGGTGCCGGAGATGGTGTAGTTGACGTCGCCGGCCTGGGTGCCGTCGCCGGTGGCGCCGGTCGCTTTCACCCCGTAGCGCCAGGTGTTGTCGCTGCCGAAATAGCCGCCGGCTTCCAGCGTCGGCGGCTGGGTGCCGGTAATAGTGTCAACATTGATGACCCCGCCCGAGGCGTTGCCGTACAGCGCGGAATAGGGGCCGCGCAGCACCTCGATGCGTTCGACGGAATTGATGTCGATATTGGAGGTTTGCCCCTGGCCGTCGGGCATGGTGGCGGGAATGCCGTCGACGTACATGCGCACCCCGCGCACGCCGAACATCGAGCGGCTACCGAACCCGCGTATCGACAGCTGCAGATCCTGCGCATAGTTTTGCCGGTTTTGGATCTGCAGGCCCGGCACGCTGCCGAGGTTTTCCGACAGGTTAATCTGCGGCGCGGCGTTGCGCAGGTCTTCGCCGTCGATCACGCTGACGGAGACCGGCGACCCCAGCTCCGTCAATCCGGTGGGTTGCGCCATCACCACCAGGGTGTCGCTGTCTTTTTGCTCCGCCGCCAGGGCCGAGCCGATACAGATCGGCTGCAGCAATAACAGGGTTGCCGGGGTCAAGGCGGGACGTTTTTTATTCATCAGATAATTCTGCCAATAATGCTGAAAGAGTTGCCCGCAAGGGGGCGAAAATAGCCATTTTTGACTCCCTGTACCGGCATTCAAGGGGAAGGAAACTGCATCCTGCAAAGAGTATAGGATATTCCGATATCGTATGCTTTGGAATAGCGCAGCCGAAAGAGGCGTGTTTTCAATTAAGAAAATTCTCTATTCAATAGCGATGTGCCGGGCGTTTTTAAATTACCCAGGCTTATATTAAACATAATCCTATTCGTTTTTTTAATTTGTTTATCTCATTTATTTTATTAATGAATGCAATGTGGTTAATTCATTAGTGGAAAATAAAAACATATTATATATGATTGATTTTTATCATATTTATTTATTTGTATTTTTGTGGCTTTATTTTTTATAAAAATAAAATAATATTCCCTCTTATGTTTTTTAGGTTTTCAGTTAACAGCTCAATCGTATAACGCTTACGGTATTTATGTCATGCATAAGTATCTATTTATATATTTACGGAATATATTAAAAGGGAATTGATTTATGGACGCGCTCATCGCTTCACCCTATACCCACACATTTTGGAATGAGTACATGCTCAATCCACACTCCTGCGAGTACAACCTGGTGCTGGATCAGACGATTGAGGGAGAATTGGACGTCGGCCGACTGCGCGCGGCGATCGACGGGGTTTGCCGTGACTATATTCTGTTTCACCACGTTCTGGATGACAGCGCCTCGCAATTACGCTGGGTAAGGTCGGCGAAAAAAATTGCGCTGGAAACGCTCGATGCCGATTGCGATGTCGGTAAGTTAATCAATGCGCCGTTCGATCTCCGGGAAGGGCCGCTGTGCCGCTTCTATCTGATTGAGCTGGCTCCGCAGCGCTATAACCTGATCATTGTCGTTCATCACATCCTGATCGACGGCCTGTCCGGACAGGAGTTCTACAGCGCCGTTTCCGCCTATTACAATCGCGGCACGGCGGTGACGCCGCCGCAGGCGGATGAAACGGACATCAGCACATTGTACCGGCGCTATGAGGCGGATATCGCGGCGTTGAAACACGAGTTCGGTTCCGCGTCATTCTGGGGCGACATGCTGGCCGAATGCGCCCCGCGCGTGGCGTTGCCTTATCTCCCCGGCGCAGCGGCCGAAGCGCCCGGCGCCGGCGAAGTGCGCTTTGCGTTGCCGTTCGCTGAGTGGCAAGCGCTGAAATCCGGCGTCAGGTATGCCAATCCTTTCCTGATCTTCAAAACGCTGTGGGCGCTGCTGATCGCCCGACAATCTGCGCAGGAAACGGTGCATATCGGTTATCCCATCGCGCCGGAGGGTGGCGAGGCGCTGTTCTTCGGCGCACAGGTCAACACTGCGGTGTTTCCCTTGACCCTCGCCCCGGGAGCCACGTTCAATCAGCTGTACCGCGCGACGCTGGCCTACAGCAAAGCGCTCAAGGTGGCTGGCAAGCTGCGGCACAGCCAATTACCGGTTTATGACATGCTGAGCCTCAGTCCGGTGCGTCAGATGAACGTCAACTTTACCCAGGCTTACCTGAAAGATGCGCCGCTGGCGCTCGAGGGGTGTCGCATTGGCGTCAATCACCGGTTCAATGTCGATCTGGCCGGTTCGGAACTGCTGCTGGAGTATCAGCCCACCGAGCAGGCCTTTGAGTTTCGCCTGCGCTACCGCCCCGATCTGTTCGACGCGACCCAGATGGCGGAGATGGCGGAGCAGTATCTTTGGCTATTGCAGCGCGCGTTAACCGAACCGGATGCGCCGATTGCCGCTTGGCCGCAGCTGACGGCGCAACAGGTTTTGCGCTGCCGCGACGCCTGGGAGAGCGGGCCTGCAACGGCCGATGCGGAAGCGACGCTGCTCGACGGCTTGGCCCGCCAGGCGCGCCGTCACCCGGAACGCATCGCCGTGACCGACGCCAAAGGATCGCTCAGCTACCGCCAGTTGGCGCAGCGCAGCGATCGTTTGGCGCTGCGGCTGCAGGCGGAGTATCAACGGCTGCGCGGCGTGGCCATGCCGCCGGAGACGCTGATCCCGCTGTATCTGCAGCGCAGCGTGGAGGCGGTGGTGGCGATGCTGGCCATCATGAAGGCGGGCGGTGCCTATGTGCCGCTGGATCCCGCCGCGCCGGCGCAGCGGCTGGATTATATCCTGCAAGAGGTAAACAGCCCGATCGTCCTGACCGAAAGCGCGTTGCAGGCCGCGGCGCAGCGATTGGCGCCGGGCGATCTTTGCCTGTCGGCGGATGAACCGCTCGCCGATGCGGATGCCGCGAGCTTGCCGCGTGTGGACGCCCGGCAGTTGGCCTACGTGATTTACACCTCCGGCACCAGCGGGCGGCCGAAGGGCACGCTGTGCGAACACCGGGGTGCAGCCAACATGGTGCTTGGCCATACGCAGCGTTTGTTGCGCAATGAGCCGGATGCGCTCAACTGCCTGCAGTTCGCCTCGCTGGCCTTTGACGCGCACGTCTTTGAGGTGTTCATGGCCCTGGGCAACGGCCACCGGCTGTTCATCGCGAGCGAAGCGCAGCGACGAGATCCGGCGTTGTTGTGCGAACAGATGACGGCCTGGTGCATCGAGGCCTGCTTCCTGCCGCCGGCGCTGCTTGGCACCTTCCCTGAATTGCCGGCTTCGGTGCGCTATCTCGCGACCGGCGGCGAGGCGAGCGCGCAGGAAGCGCTCGACCATTACCTGGCCCGCGGCATGCAGGTCGCCAACATGTATGGCCCGACCGAAGCTTCGGTCAGCGCCAGCCTGAATATTTATCGCCGCAACGGCGCGCGCAATATCGGCCACGCCATCGCCAACATGCGTTGCTATGTGGTTGACGAGCACGATAACTTGCTGCCGCTGGGGGCGGAAGGCGAGCTGTGCCTGGCCGGTGTCGGCCTGGCGCGCGGATACCTGAACCTGCCGACGTTGACGGAGGCCGCGTTCACCGCCAATCCTTTTGAACTGCGTGAACCGTACCGGCGCCTGTACCGCACCGGCGACAGAGTGCGGCGCTTGGCCGACGGCAGTCTGGAGTACCTCGGACGGCACGATCAGCAAATCAAGATCAACGGCTATCGCATCGAATTGGGCGAGATAGAAATGCAGCTGCGCGCGCTGCCTGGGGTGGCCGAGGCGGTGGTGAGTCTGCGTCCCGGCACTACGGACCAGCTGGCGGCCTGGTATGTGCCGCAACCTGGCGCGGAGCCGGAGGCCGGCGACATCTTGCAACGGCTGGCGGCGCAGCTGCCGCACTACATGTTGCCCTCGGCGATGCGGGCGCTGGCGGCGCTGCCGCTGACGGTGAGCCGCAAGGTCGATTACCGGGCATTGCCGGAACCGTTGCCGATCGAGCCGCAAACGGCGTTTCGCCGGCCGTGTTCGCCGCTGGAGATTCGCCTGTCGGCACTGTTCAATCGGCTGCTGGGGGGCGATGTCGGCGTGGATGACAACTTCTTCCGCCTCGGCGGCAACTCCATGATGGCGATCAGGCTGTGCCACGAAGTGAATAAACTGCCGGGGGCGAAGATCTCGGTGCTAACGTTGAATCAGCACCCGACGGTGGCCGCGCTGAGCGAGCACATCGCTGCCCAGCGTCAGGCGCCGCCGGACGAGCTGCCGATCCTCCCCGGCGGGCTGCGGGAGGCGCCGCTGTCGCTTCAGCAGTCGCGGCTGTGGTTTGTTCAGCAACTGTCGGTGAACGCCACGCATTATCTGTCGCCGGTGCTGCTGCGGCTGTCGCCGGATATCGATGACGAACGTTTTGCGGAGTGCCTGCAGGCGATCGTCGAGCGCCACCAGATCTTGCGCAGCCTGATTCGCCAGAATGATCGGGGCGAAGCCAGCCAGTGGGTCAGCGACACCGCGTTGCCGGTGCCTGTGCTAACGCTGAGCGCCGATGAATTTGACGCCGCGCTGACGCAAGCCTGCAGCCAGCCGATGGATTTGACGAGCGAGCTGCCGCTGCGCGCCACGCGCTACCGTTACCGCGATGCGGCGGAGCGGGAAACGACCGTTTGCCTGTTGGTGTTCCATCACATCGTCTTTGACGGCTGGTCGCTTGAGGTGCTGCTGCAGGAGCTGGACGCGCGCTATCGCGGCACGTGGCGTGAGGCGACAGAGCCGGCGTTGCAATACCTCGACTATGCTCGCTGGCAACAAGCGCCGGAAAATGTGCAGCGCCGGGCGGAAGAATTGGCCTTTTGGCGGCAAGCGCTGGCAGGTTGCCAGCAACTCTCGCTGCCGTTGGACTTTTTGCGGCCGGCGGTCTTCGACGAGCGCGGCGACAACAGCGAAGTGCCGTTGCCGGCGGCGCTGGTGAAGGCGCTGGATGCGCTGGCGCGCAGAGAGGGGGTGACGCTGCATGCGGTGATGCTGGCGGGGTTCATGTTGCTGCTGTCCCGCTACAGCGGCCAGAACGATGTCATGGTCGGCACGCCGTTGGCCAACCGCAGCCGCCCTGAACTGGAGAATCTGATCGGGTTCTTCGTCAATACGCTGCCTTTGCGCCGGCAGATCGACCCGCGTCATCGCGTCGTGGAGTTTGTGCGGCAGGTCGCGGCCACGACGCTGCAGGCGCAGCAGCATCAGACGCTGTCGCTGGAAGCGCTGGTGGACGACCTGGCGCTGCCGCGCGATTTTTCGCGCCATCCGCTGTTCCAGGTCATGTTCGCGCTGGAGAGCGAAGGCGGCGCACTGGCGCGCCCGGACTGGCTGTCGGTGGTCGATCTGAGCGCTTATGAACGCACCGCCAAGTTTGATCTTACGCTCACGCTGACGCCGCAGGGGGAGCAGATGCGCGCGCGCTTCAACTTCGCTTCGGCGCTGTTCAGCAAAGCGTCGATGGATCGGTTGGCCGGCTACTATCTCGCCGTGTTGCAGCAGATGGCGCACCACGACGACTGGCCGCTGGAAAATATCCGTCTGCAACCGCAGAGTCAGGCGCTGCCGGCGTCGCCCGCCTTCGGCTATGCGTTTGAACGCAGCCTGCAACAGGACTTCGTGCAGCATGCGCGGCGCAATCCGCAGGCCGTGGCGGTTGTCGACGAGCAGGGCGAGATGACTTACGGCGAGCTGCACGCGGCGGCGCTGACGCTTGCCACTCAGCTGCGCGTGCAAGGGCGGATGACCGGTGACGCCATTGCCGTCATCGCCGACAAGGGGCGCCGGCAACCGGTAGCCCTGCTGGCGGCGCTGATGTGCGGCAAGGCGTTTTTGCCGATGGAGGCAGCATGGCCGCCGCAGCGCCGGCTGAACGTGATGGCGCAGGCCGGCATCAATACGCTGCTCAGCGATGCGCCCTGGGCCTGCGACGAGATCAATCTGATCGAACTGAATGCCGCAGGGCTGGCGGCGCAGCTGCCGCTGCCGGAACAGCGCCTGCCGGCGCTGG
The DNA here is from genome assembly GCF_052169255.1 of Serratia sp. CY29653. Classification (NCBI taxonomy): domain Bacteria; kingdom Pseudomonadati; phylum Pseudomonadota; class Gammaproteobacteria; order Enterobacterales; family Yersiniaceae; genus Serratia; species Serratia sp. CY29653. The sequence goes on from NZ_JBJNLC010000001.1 coordinate 486,309, forward strand.
ATGCCGGGCCCGACAGCCTGGCCTATATCATTTTCACCTCGGGATCGACCGGCACACCGAAAGGCGTGGCGATCGAACATCGCAGCGCGGTGAATATGCTGGAGGGCGTGCGGCGGTATTTCGGCCTCAACGAGCGGGATCGCAGCCTGGCCCTCAGCGCGTTGAGCTTCGATCTGGCGATCTTCGACATTTTCAGCCCGTTGAGCGCCGGCGGCGCGGTCGTAATGCCGGCCGAGCGGGATCGGACCAATCCGCAGGCCTGGTATCAGCTGATGATGACCCATCGGGTGACTCAATGGCTGAGCGCACCGGCGCTGATGGAGCTGTTGCTGGATTATGTGAACGGGGCGGGGTTGACGGCCGGGCCGGCACCGGCGCTGCGGGCGGTGATGGTGGGGGGCGACTGGATCGCCACCTCACTGCCGGAACGCTGCCTGGCCTGGGCGCCGCACGGCCGTTTTTGCAGCGCCGGCGGCGCTACGGAGGCGGCGATCTTCACCATGCTGTACGAGGTGCCGCGCGGTCAGAAAATTCGGTCGGTCAGCATTCCTTACGGCAAACCGTTGCCGCACCAGCGTTGCTATATCCTGGATGCCGGGCGGCGGCCCGCCGCGCCGGGTGTCCGAGGCGAAATCTATCTGGCGGGGGAAGGCCTGGCGCGCGGGTATTACGGCGATCCGCAACGCACCGCCGAGAGTTTCTTCTGGCATGACGAGCTGCAGGAGCGGGTGTATCGCACCGGCGATGCGGGCCGATGGCTGGAGGATGGCAACGTGGAGTTTATGGGGCGCCTCGATCAGCAGATCAAACTGAACGGCTATCGCATCGAACTGGGGGAGATAGAACATGCCGCGCTCGCCTATCCGGGCGTGACCGCCTGTTGCTGCGTGCTCGTCACGCAACCGCAGCCCTGCCTGGCCGCGTATTACGTTGCCGATGAGGCGATCGCCCCTCAGGCGCTGGCTCAGCATTTGAGCCGCCAACTGCCTCCTTACATGGTGCCGCAGGCGCTGATGCAGCTGGCGCAGCTGCCGCTGACCGAAAACGGCAAGATAGCGCGACAGGCGTTGCCGCAGCCGGAAAGGGCGGCGCGTGAGTTCGTCGCGGCGCAGAGCGAATGGGAGAACGCTTGTCTGGCGGTGTGGCGCGATCTGCTGCAGCGGCAGGATATCGGCGTGGAGGACAATTTCTTCTCGCTGGGGGGCAACTCTCTTCTGGCTATCCAGGCCTGCTATCAGATCGGCCGGCGGCTGGCGCGCGAGGTCACACTGAGCGAGCTGGGGCGCTTCCCGACGATCCGCTCGCTGTGTCGCGCGTTGCCGCAACAGGAGCAGGGCGCCGCGCCGGTGTCGATCCCGCCGCTGCGGCAGCGCGAGTATCCGCTCTCTTCTTCACAGCTGCAGCTGTGGTTTATCGAGAATTTGAACGGAGGCGGCAATCTCTACCACGTGCCGATGCTGTTCCGTCTCGGCGACGAGGTGTGCCTGGCGGCTTACGAGCGCAGTTTGCAGGCGGTGGTCGCCCGGCATCAGGTCTTGCACAGCCTGATTGTCCAGATGCCATCCCAAAGCGCCGTTGCCCGCGCCTGTGAACTGACGCTTTCGCTGGAGCGCGTGACGCTGGCGGCGGCGCACTGGCCGGACAGGCTGCGGCAGGATATCGACCGGCCGTTCGCGCTGGGGGCAGAATTGCCGATCAGGGCAGCCGTTTACCGGGTGGCGCAGCCGGATGGCGGGTGGGTGACTTACAGCCTGATTCTGGTGCATCACCTGGCGTTTGACGGCTGGTCGCAGCCGGTGCTGTTGCAGGAGCTGGACGTGCTGTATCAGGCGCAGCGGCAAGGGCAAGAGGCCGGGCTGGCGGCGTTGCCGTTACACTATGGCGACTATGCCGTCTGGCAGCGGCGCTGGCTGGAATCCGCTCAGGCGGATGAGGCGAAGGCGTATTGGCGGCAAGCGCTGGATGGATGGCAGGCGCTGGAAATGCCGCTCGATTTCGTGCGGCCGGCCCGTTTCGATCATCGCGGTGCCAACCACGTCATCGCGCTGCCGGAGACCCTGACGATGCAGGCGACGCAGTTCGCCCGGCGCCAGGGCGTCACGCCGTTTGCGCTGTATCTCGCGGCCTTTAACCTGCTGCTCGGTTACTTCAGCGGCCAGCAAGACATTCTGGTCGGCACGCCGGTCGCCAACCGGCCGGTGGCGGAGACCCGCTCGGCGATCGGGTTCTTCGTCAATACGCTGCCGCTGCGTTCGCAGATCGACGATGCGGCGTCGCTGAACGACTATGTAAACCGGGTCTTTGACGGCGTGCTGCAGGCGCAACGGCATCAGAATTTGCCGTTGGATCAGCTGATCGAGCTGCTGCAGGTGCCGCGCGATCTGTCGCGCCATCCGCTGTTCCAGGCGCTGTTCGCGCTGGAGGAAGTGGGGGATGCGCCGGCCTGGCTGGCACCACAGGATCTGCTGGCGCACTACCAGGCGGCCAAATTCGATTTGACGCTGAGCATACAGCCGGCGCCGCAGGGCGGCAGGGCGATCTTCAACTATGCCACCGCATTGTTCGCACCGGCCACGCTGGCGCTGTTGGGCGAGTATTATCTGACCATCCTCACGCAGATCGTCAATCACGGGGAGCAGCGCGTCAGCCAGTTGGCGCTGGTCTCGGAGAGCGAAATGGCGCGGCAACGCGCCTTCCATCAATCCTGTCCGCCGGTCTACGATTTTGAGCGTGCCATCCATCATGATTTCATCCGTCAGGCCGAGCGCCATCCCCAACGGCTGGCGATCGTCGATGAATGGGGCGAACTGAGCTACGGTGAGCTGTATCGGCGCGCGCTGACGCTGTCGCTGCAGCTGCGTCAGCACGCGGACATGCGCACCGATACCATCGCGGTGATGGTGGACAAAGGGCGGGCGCAAATCATTGCGGTGCTGGCGATTCTGATGGCCGGCAAGGCCTATTTGCCGCTGGACGGCGCCTGGCCGGAACGCCGCCGCCTGGATATCGTCGCGCAGTCGCAGACCCGAATTATCCTCAGCAGCCGGGAGTGGGCGACCAGCGGCGAGGCCAGGCTGTTGACCATCGATCCGCAGGGGGCCGTCACGGCGTTACCGCCGGCGGCGCCGGGAGAGCTTGTCTTGCCGGCGCCTTCCGCGCTGGCCTATGTCATTTTCACCTCCGGCTCTACCGGCGCGCCGAAAGGGGTGGCGATAGAACATCGCGGCGCGGTGAACAGCATCATCGATACCTTGCGCCAGCTGGAAATCGGCGCGGACGATCGCGGGTTGGCGCTCAGCGCGCTGAGTTTCGACATTTCGGTGTTCGATATTTTCGGCCTGCTGTCGGTGGGCGGCGCTATCGTGATGCCGTCCGAAACCGAACGCTATCAGCCTGAGGCCTGGCATCGGCTGTTGATGACTCAGGGCGTGACCTTCTGGAACTCCGCGCCTTCGGTGATGACGCTGTTGGTAGAGCAGTTGGAATCCGCCGCGTCGCAGGCGCAGTGGCCGCAGCTGCGCAACGTGGTGCTGGTGGGCGAGGTGATCTCCCGCCAACTGCCGGCGCGCATTCGTCAATGGCGGCCGGGGTGCCGAGTCGTCAGCGCCGGGGGCGCGACCGAGAGCTCCATTTGGTCGATCCTGTACGATATCCCGGAGACGCCGATCCTGGCGCCCAGCGTGCCTTACGGTCAGGCGATGGCCCATCAGCGTTTTTACGTGCTGGATCGTCATCTGCGCGTGCTGCCGCCCTGCTTGCCGGGGGAGCAATACATCGGTGGGATCGGCGTGGCGCGCGGTTATTACCGCAATCCGTCGCTGACCGAAGAGAAATTCATCTACCATCCGGAGCTGGGGGAGCGGCTTTATCGCACCGGCGACGCCGGCCGCTATTTGCCGGACGGCAACCTGGAGTTCCTCGGCCGTATGGATTTTCAGGTGAAAATCAACGGCTACCGCGTTGAACTGGGCGAGGTCGAGCAATGTGCGCTGGCGTTCGGCGCGATCAAATCCTGTTGCGCCGTCGTGCTGTCGGAGGCGCATCGGCAGCGCCTGGCGCTGTATTACGTCAGCGAGGCGCCGCTGGATGAATCGGCGCTGTTGGCCTTTATGAGCGGGCAATTGCCGTTGTACATGCTGCCTGCGGCGCTGATGCGGCTGGAAGCGTTGCCGCACAACTCCAGCGGCAAGCTGGATCGCAAGGCGTTGCCTACGCCTGCTGCGAGCGAACCGCAGGTTTATGTCGCTCCCGCGAACGAGCTGGAACAGCAGCTGTGTGCGCTGTGGCAGGCGGCGCTGCAGTGCGGGCAGGTCGGCATGACGGACGATTTCTTCCTGCTGGGCGGCACCTCGATCAAGGCCATTTCCCTGTGTGTCGGCATGGGCGAATTGATGGCCGCGCCGGTGCCGGTGGTGCAGCTGTTGCAAAGTCGCACGCTGAAAAACCTGTTGGCCGCCAACGAACGCCGCCTGGTCATGCCGCTTAACCGCTGGGCAGAGGGCGCGCCCGTCGTATGGATGATCCATCCGGCGCTGGTAGGGGCGGAGGCATTCCACGCTTTCGCCCAGCCGCTGCAGGGGCGATTCAACTGCTATGGCGTCGATAACCATAACCTTTACCATCAACCCGCCATCGACTCGCTCGGCGATCTGGCCGAACGGTATCTGAACGAGATGATCGCCGCCGGTCTGCTGCAAGGCGCCGGGCCGGTGCGCATTCTCGGTTGGTCGCTGGGGGGCATTATCGCGTTGGAGATTGCCGCCCGCCTGGAAGCGCGTGGCTGCCGTAACGTGCAACTGTATCTGCTGGACAGCTTCTACCGGCAGGCTACGGCGGAGTTGCCCTTGGATCAGCTGCTGCCGGTGCTGGGCATCGAAGGCGAGGCGGCGACACGCGCCATGGCCGCGGGGCAGGCGGAGCGGCGGCTGTCAGAAGGGCGGCTGAGCCGCAGGCTGCAGACCACCAAGGTGACGCTGTTTAAGGCGACGGAGAGGAACCCGCAGTTGCCGGAGGCGGTTACGGTGCCGCTGCTGGCGGTGGCGGATAATGGGCTAGGCGCGGTCTGTGAGCGGCTGAGGGTCATCCCGCTGGCTTGTCATCACCATAACATCCTGCTGTGTGAGGAGGCGATCGGCCAAGCGCTCAACGATGACGTTTGATTCATGAGCCTGGCTCATAAGCCCAAGCGTATTTCGCCCCATAGTCATGGTGCCAACCGTGTTTTACAGTCATCACACCGGAGCGGTGCCGCGTCAGGCGGCGCCGGTATCAATCAGCGGGAGAGTGAAGATGCAAACACGCAAATTGGGGCGCGAAGGGCTGGAAGTCTCGGCGTTGGGGTTGGGCTGCATGGGGCTGAGTTTTGGCTATGGCCCGGCCACCGACAAACGACAGGCGATCGAGCTGATCCGTGCCGCGGTCGACGAAGGCGTGACGTTCTTCGATACCGCCGAGATTTATGGTCCTTTCACGAACGAGGAATTGTTGGGCGAAGCGCTGGCGCCGGTGCGCGATCGGGTCGTTATCGCCACCAAGTTTGGTTTCGATCTGTCGCAGCCGGCGGGGCAACAGGTGTTGAACAGCCGTCCGGAGCATATTCGCCGGGCGGTGGACGGTTCGCTGAAGCGCCTGCGGGTAGAGGCCATCGATCTGCTGTATCAACATCGCGTCGATCCCGAGGTGCCTATCGAGGAGGTGGCCGGGGCGGTGCAGCAACTGATTCGCGAAGGGAAAGTGAAGTACTTCGGCCTGTCGGAAGCCGGAGCGCAAACCATTCGGCGTGCCCACGCAGTGCAGCCGGTCACGGCGCTGCAAAGCGAATATTCGCTGTGGTGGCGCGAGCCGGAGCGTGAAATCTTGCCGACGCTGGCGGAACTGGGCATCGGTCTGGTGCCGTTCAGCCCGCTCGGCAAGGGCTTTCTCACCGGCGCCATCACCGAGGACACCACCTTTGACAGCGGCGATTTTCGCAACCAGGTGCCACGCTTCAGCGCCGAGGCGCGCCGAGCCAACCAGGCGCTGGTGGATGTGCTGGGGCAGATAGCGGAGCGCAAGGGCGCGACGCCGGCGCAGATCGCTCTGGCCTGGCTGCTGGCGCAGCAGCCGTGGATCGTGCCGATCCCGGGAACCACCAAGCGCCATCGTCTGCAAGAAAACCTCGCGGCGGCGGCGGTCGCGTTGGCGGCGGACGAGCTGGGCGAGATTGAGCGCGCGCTTTCCGCTATCGACGTGATCGGCGATCGCTACCCGGCGCATCTGCAGAAAAACGTCGGGCGTTAAGCCCCGCGCCGCAGCGCCTCAATCAGCAGCGCAAAGGCGGTGGTGTGCTGCCTGCGGCTCGGATAATAGAGGTAATAGCCGGGAAACGGCGGGCACCAGTCGTCCAGCGCCATCTGCAGCCGGCCGTCGGCCAGCGGCTCGGCGACGGTATCTTCCGGCACAAAGGCGATGCCGAGGCCGAGCTGCGCGGCGTCGATCCGCTGGCGCAGGCTGTTGAAGGTCAGTTGCCCCTCCACCCGCACTTTGATCTCCCGGCCATCGCGGGCAAATTCCCAGGCGTACAGCCCGCCGAGGGTGGGAAGGCGCATGTTGATGCAGCGATGGTTTTGCAGCGCTTGCGGCGTGGCGGGGCGGCCGTAACGGGCGAAATAGGCGGGGGAGGCGACGGGCACCATGCGCATGTCCGGCCCGACGCGCACCGCCACCATATCCTTCGCCACCTGTTCCCCCAGCCGAATGCCGGCGTCGAATCGCCCGGCGACGATGTCGGTCAGGCTGTTGTCGACGGTGATTTCCACGTTGATATCCGGGTAATCGACGAGAAAAGTGCGCAGCACCGGCCACAGCACCGCATCCACCGCGTGTTCGCCGGCGGTGATGCGGATGTTGCCGGCGGGCCGATCGCGCATTTCACCCAGCGCGTTCAGCTCGCTTTCAATCTCCGCAAAGCGCGGGCCGATGCTGTTGAGCAGCCGTTCACCGGCCTCGGTGGGGGCGACGCTGCGGGTGGTGCGGGTGAGCAAGCGCAGCGCCAGGCGTTCTTCCAGCCCGCGAATAGCGTGGCTGAGCGCCGATTGGGAAACCCCAAGCTGCGCCGCCGCTTTGGTGAAGCTGCGCTCCCTGGCCACCATCAGGAAAGCGATCAGATCGTTAAAGTTTTCTTTCAACATATCGGCACCGAAGAGGAAGGTGAGCGCACTGTCGCGCAGATTTATGAATTTAGCTCATAGCTCCTTGCGCATTTTACCCGCTAGTCGCCGGAAAAGCATGGCGCTATCTTGGCATTACGCACTCATGACGATCAGCGCCGGCGGTGAGAGCCGGCGCGGAGGACACGACAGATGAAAATACAACGCAGCGGTTCGATCCCATCACAGCGCGGTTCAGCGGATTATTTTACCGGGCAGGTACGCATCGACGCGCCGTTCGCCGGTGACGCGCCGGCCAGGGTGGGCGGCGCGACCGTCACCTTCGAACCCGGCGCCCGCACGGCCTGGCATACGCATCCGCTCGGCCAGACGCTGATTGTCACTCAGGGGCGCGGTTGGATCCAGATGTGGGGCGAGACCACGCAGGAAATGCACCCCGGCGATATCGTCTGGATCCCGGCAGGCGTCAAACACTGGCACGGCGCGACGCCGGACACCGCCATGAGCCATATCGCCATCGCCGAAGCGGTGGGCGGCAGCCCGGTGACCTGGCTGGAGCCGGTCAGCGAGGCGGAGTACCGCCAATAAGGCCGCTCAGGCCTCGTGGCTCTGCTCGCAAAACCGCAGGCGGTTGCCGAACGGATCGGTGAGATTCAGCTCCTTGCCCCAGTCGACAACCTCCACTCCCGGCCGGGCATAGCGGTAGTTTTTGGCCGTGAGCTCCCGGTGCAGCGCGTCGATATCGTGCACCGGGATGAAAAGGGCGGCGCCGGGCGTGCCGTCCCCGTAGTGTTCGCTCAGGTGCAGCGTCAATCCGGCGCGGCTCACCTGCATGTACAGCGGCAGATCCTCGCTGAAACGATGCTCCCACGCCAGCGTGAAACCGAGAAAATCCAGATAAAACTCTTTGGCCTTGTCGACCGAAAAGATGCGCAGGATCGGAATGGCGGGGGAGAAGGTGGTCATCGTCGATCTCACTGTTACGTTAGCGGCAGCCGATATGGATATCGACCGCGTCGGGGCCGGTATAGGCTTCGAAGTCAGTCAGGAAGCGGCGTTCGATTTCCGGGTGTTGCTCGAAGTAGGCCCAGATGGCTTGCCAGCCTTCGATGACCGCCGCCGGCATCGCGCCCCGGGCCTGGAACACCAGATAGCGGCCGGGTTCGATGTACAAACCGCTCTCTGCCGCACTGCCGGCGGTGACGTCAAACGGCCCGCCGGCGTCGGAGGCGTAGTTGGAGTAGACCCCGTAGACCGGCATGGCGGGCGAGGTGACGAAAAAGTCTGACCACAGCGCAGAAATTTTAGCCGTTTCGGGCCGGGTTTCGTCCTGATTGGTGGTTCTGATTGTCTGGCCGGCGACGTAAAAGCCGGGCAACTGCATCGAGAGGGGGTGCATAGCGGAAATTCCTTTTAACCGTTTGAACGAGAGGCCTAAAGGTAGCAAAGACTCTCCAAAACCGCCAGGCAGGGCCCCCGCAGGCGCGGGAGCCCATCGCATCAGGCGCCCAAACCGCCAAGGCACAGGTATTTGATTTCGAGATAGTCTTCGATGCCGTATTTTGAGCCTTCGCGGCCCAAACCTGAGTGCTTCATGCCGCCGAACGGCGCCACCTCGGTGGAGATCAGCCCTTCGTTGATGCCGACGATGCCGTACTCCAGCGCTTCGGCCACGCGCATCACCCGGCCGATGTCGCGGCTGTAGAAGTAAGCGGCCAGGCCGAACGGCGTGTCGTTGGCCAGTTCGACGGCGTCGGCCTCGTGGTTGAAGCGGATCAGGGGCGCCACCGGGCCGAACGTCTCCTCGCGGAAGATTTTCGCCGTGCGCGGCACGTCGGTCAGGATGGTCGGGGTGAAGAAATTGCCGCCCAGCGCGTCAGGCTTGCCGCCCAGCAGCACCGATGCGCCGTGCTCGACGGCGTCGGCGATATGCTCGCGCACTTTCTCCACCGCATCCGGGTTAATCAGCGGGCCGATGGTGACGCCCTCATCCAGCCCGTTACCGACTTTCAGCTTGGCGACGGCGGCTTTCAGTTTGGCAGCGAAGGCGTCGTATACGCCGTCCTGCACCAGAAAACGATTGGTGCAGACGCAGGTCTGGCCGGCGTTGCGGTATTTCGAGGCGACCGCGCCGGCCACGGCGGCGTCCAGATCGGCGTCGTCGAACACGATAAACGGCGCGTTGCCGCCCAGCTCCATGCTGGTTTTCTTGATGGTGGGCGCGCACTGGGCCAGCAGCTGCGCGCCGACTTCGGTGCTGCCGGTGAAGGAGAGTTTACGCACATCCGGGTTGGCGGTGAGTTCGCCGCCGATGCCCTTGCTGGGGCCGGTGATCACGTTGCACACCCCGGCGGGCAGCCCGGCGCGCTCCGCCAGCACGGCGATCGCCAGCGCCGAGAACGGCGTCTGGCTGGCGGGGCGGATCACCCCGGTACAGCCGGCGGCCCAGCCGGGGCCGGCTTTGCGGGTGATCATCGCCGCCGGGAAGTTCCACGGGGTGATGGCGGCGAACACGCCGATCGGCTCTTTCTGCACGATAATGCGGCGACCGGCCTGCGGCTGCGGAATGGTGTCGCCGTAGACCCGCTTGCCTTCCTCGGCGAACCATTCGATAAAGGAGGCGGCGTAGGCGATTTCACCGCGGCTTTCGGCCAGCGGTTTACCCTGTTCCGCCGTCATGATGCGTGCCAGATCGTCCTGATTTTCCATCATCAGTTCAAACAGCCGCCGCAGTTTGCCGGCGCGTTCTTTGGCGGTCAGCGCACGCCAGGCGGGCAGCGCCTTCTTGGCGGCGGCGATGGCGCGCGCGGTTTCTTCGGCGCCGAAGGCCGGCACGTGGCCGACCAGCTCGCCGTTGGCGGGATTATGAATGGCGATCGAACGGCCTGCTTGGGCCGGCAACCATTGCCCGTCGATGTAATTGGCCTCGCGGAACAGCGTGGGATCCTTGAGGGTAGCGCTGATGCTGGTGCTCATTGTTCTCTTCCTTTGCTGAGTTCAACAGAATGGTCTATCCCATACGGCTACCCTTTACCCTAGCAAACTTTGCCGCCGCCGTTTGCCGCCGCGACGACAAGATGAGCGTTTTCTTCATGCGCACCTTCTGTACAAAAAATATCCGCCGCCGGGCCGATACTGAAAGAGCAGGCATATGACCCTTTTCGATGTGATTAAAAGGAGTGTGCGAATGATGAAATCAGTGGACAGACATCTCGCGGCCTACGGCAGCGAAATGGATTTTTTGGCGTCGAGCATCGCCCTGATGGAATGGCAAGGGCGGCAGATTGACGCCGGGCAGGTGGCCGGCAATATGTCGGAACAGCAAAGCCGCCTGTTCTTTGCGCGGTTGAGTTATTTTCGTCAGCTTTATCAGGCCGCATCGGCGGCCGAACACAGCCTGTAATCTTCCGATTCAGCCCCGCCGCAGCGGGGCTTTTCATTTCAGCGGCGCCACACCCCGGTCGCCAGCGTCGCCGGCGAATATTCCAGATCGCGTCCCCGCCACGGCAGCGCCGCCGCAAAGCGCCAAGCGCGGTGAACGTCAAACCGCCAATAGCGTTCCGCCCCTTCAACGCCGGGATGTCCTTCCGCCTGCCAGAGGATCTGCGTTTTTCCCTGCAGATGCAGCACGTCGCCGCGCTCAAAATCGATGAACAGCAGCGCCGCCCGCGGTTCGGCCAGCAGGTTGCCCAGCGTATTCATATAGCGGTTGCCGCGAAAGTCCGGCATCCACAGCGTGTCGCCTTCCAGATGGATAAAGCCGGGCCGCCCGCCGCGATGGGAAATATCGACGCCGCCCTGCGCCAGTTCCAGGTGCGCGCCGCTGGCGACGAAGCTGGTGTCCGCGGTGCGGATCAGCGCCTGCGCCGCCGCATCGAGCGAAGCTAAATGCTCAACCGGCTGTGGCCGGCTCTCCACCGGGTAGAGTTCGCGGCGCTGAATGTACTGCGGGCAGTTGCCGAAGCTTTGGTGAACGACGATCTCCACCCGGTTTTTGTCGGTGCGGCCGACGGTGCCGTTGGCGCGGTTGCGCCGCCGGTTGCTGAAGTCGAGCCCGAGCGCGCCGACCGGTTTGCCGGGCAGCAACAGCGCCTGGGCGGGATCGTCGCTGCGGCGCGGCGCGCTGATGCGCAGGTGCGTGTCGTCCGGCGTGCGTAAAAACCCGGGCGGGCCGCTGAACAGGGTGGCGATGGGCCAGCCCTGTTCGTCCAGCGTGGCGACGAACAGGTAGGGCAACGCGGCGAAAAACGCGCGGTGCTGATCCGGCATCGCGGGGTAGATGCCGCCGCCCACGCGATCGAAACCGGCCAGCGTTTGCGCGCGCAGCTCATCGGGGTGGAACCGCTGCGAGATCATGGCGTCAGCTCGCCGCCGGTGCCGGCAGAGCCGGCATGGCGAAGAAGCCGGGAAGCGCCGCGATGCTCGCCACCCAGCGGCGTATGGCGGGGTAAGGCGCCAGCGAAATGCCGCCTTCGGCCGCGACCGCCACATAGCTGTAGCAGGCCAGATCGGCGATGGTCGCCTGTTCGCCGGCCAGATAGTCGCGCTCGCTCAGGTGCTGCTCCATCTGCGGCAGAAAACGATCGCTGATTGCCCGCGCCGCCTGATAATCCTCCGGCACGGCGAACTGGGCGATCAGCCGGCAGGAGGCCGGGCCGTAGCGCACTTCACCGGCGGCTTTGGAAAGCCAGGCCTGCACTCGCGCCGCCGCCGCCGGCTGTTCCGGCAGCCAGTGGCTGTTCGGCGCATAGCGCTTCACCAGATAGACCAGAATGGCGTTGCTGTCGGCCAGCGTCAGATCGCCGTCCTGCAAGACCGGGATCTGGCCGAACGGGTTGAGCCGGCGAAAGGCCGCGCTCTGGCGTACTTCCGCCGAGGCTTCTACCCATTCATAGGGCTGCGCCAGCATGCGTAGCAGCAACGCCACGCGGTGAACGTGGCCGGAAAGCGGGGTGCCGTAGAGGGTGATGGTGGACATGGCGTTTCTCCTCAGTGCTTTTTTTCAGCATACTCTTGCGGCGAATGAGCGGGATCCGGCAATGTGGAAATTGATAATTTCACTTACCGGAAGAGTCTATGGATCGGTTAGACGAGTTGGCCATCTTCGTGGCGGTGGTGCAGCAGGGCAGCCTGGCGGCCGCCGGGCGCAAACTGCGGCGCTCGGCGCCGGCGATCACCCGGGCGATCGCCGCGCTGGAACAGCGGTTCGGCACCCGACTGGTGGAACGCACCACCCGGCGGCTGGCGCCTACCGAAGCGGGCGTGCGGTTGCTGGAGCGCGCGCAACAGCTGCTGCAGGATTATCAGGCGGTGGTGCAGGATACCGCCGAAGCGCAGCTGAGCGGCTTGCTGCGCGTCACCTCGCCGGTGCAGTTCGGCCGCCGCTACGTGGCGCCGGTGGTGATGGCGTTTCTCGATGACTACCCGCAGATGCAGATCGAAATGGTGTTGAACGATCGCAATCTCGATCTGATTGACGAAGGATTGGATATCGCGGTGCGCATCGGTCATCTGCAGGACTCTTCCCGCGTGGCGCGGCGGCTGGGGCAGGTCAGCCGGGTGACGGTCGCCAGCCCGGCTTACCTGGCGCGCTGCGGCGAGCCGCGCTCACCGGCGCAGCTGGCGGAGCATGCCACCATCGTTGGCACCCAGCGGCCGTCACTGCGCGAATGGCGCTTCGGCCCGCAGGAAAACGGCGAGCGCGTGCGCTTGGCTCCCCGGCTGTTGCTCAACGACGTGGAGGCGCAGCTGCTGGCGGTGCGCGCCGGCAAGGGCATCGCCCGGCTGCTCTCGTATCAGGTAGCGGACGATCTGGCCGCCGGCACGCTGGTACGGCTGCTGGCGGACCATGAACCGTTGCCGATGCCGGTACAGCTGGTGGCGCAGCAGGCGCAGCGCATGCCGCTGAAGGTGCGCGCCTTTTGGGATTATGCGTTTGAACGGCTCAGCGCATTGCCGCAAATTCAGCCGGACGGGCGGGGAAAATAAGCGCGAAAGGTTTCATGGGTTAAACTTTTTCGCCGCCTGTCTCATTTTATTTTACCGGGCGCGCATTGCTGATGCGCCCATCTTGACAATAATGTTGCCGGTGCTAATAGTTAATTCATATCTTAAATAATAAACGAAGTTTAATATATGAAACAACTTGCGGGGAGCTATGACAACGGCGCCACGGTGGATAATGAAGACGCTATTTTGACTTCATTTCAAACTCGCAGCGCGGCTATTTATCATCAGGCTAAGCATGAAAAGAATATTGCGTATGGCGAAAGCGAACGCGAGACGTTTGATTGGCTTTATTCTGCAAAGCAGCACCAGGGCACGTTAATTTTTATTCACGGCGGCTATTGGCAATGCTGCGATAAGGCGGATTTCGCCTTTATCGCCGCCGGGCCGTTGGCGTTGGGTTTTGACGTGGTGCTGGTGGAATATGCGCTGGCGCCGGCGGTTAATCTTGACGCCATTTGCCGCCAGGTGGGGGCGGCGCTTGATGCCATTCAGCGTCGTCTGCCGCCGCACTATGCCCATCCGGTGCATCTGTGCGGCCATTCCGCCGGCGGGCATCTGGCGGCGTTTTGGCAGCGGCATGCGTTGGTGGATGCGGTCTTTCCCGTCAGCGGCCTGTTCGAACTGGCGCCGCTGCAAGAGAGCTATGTCAACCGGGCGCTGCAGCTGACCGCGCGGCAGATTGAAACGCTCAGCCCGGCGCGCCGGTTGCCGGCGCGCAGTAAGCCGCTCACGTTGTATTACGGCGCTGATGAGCTGCCGGAACTGATCGGCCAGTCGCAGCACTATCACGCGGCGCTGCGCCAAGGCGGGCTGCCGGCCGATCTGGTCGCGGTGCCCGGCGCCAATCATTTCACCATTCTGGATGCGTTGTTCGCCGCCGACGGCGCGCTGCTTCGCCAACTTGACCACCACGGGAACCACTGACATGCGCGAAATCGTAGCGACCGGGCTGCCGGAGATCGGCCAGCCTTTTTCCTGGGCTACCCGGGGCGGCGGCATGCTGTTTACCGCCCACGGCCCGGTGCGGGCGGACGGCAGCATCGAGACCGGCGCGCCTGAGCAACAGATTGCGTTAACCTTCGACAACCTGGCCCAGACGCTGAAGGCGGCGGGCAGCCACAGCGATAAGGTGCTGCAGGTAATGGTTTATCTCACCGACGTTAATGACGTTAAATTGCTCGATGATATTTACCGGAAATACTTTAATTATCCTTATCCCAATCGCTCCACGGTTATTGTCGAAAAATTGGTGGTGCCGGGAATGAAAATAGAAATTACCGTCAGCGCCATCGCCTGATTTAATTTCTCATTAAGTCCGTCTTCATATTAATTCAATAACGAGTTAAGGATGCGTCATGTTTAAACAGATTGCACCTTCCGCGGCCGATTCTATTCCATCGCTGATGGGAGTCTATTTGCAGGATCCCAATCCGCAAAAAGTGAATTTAGGCATTGGCCTCTATTACGACCGGCAGCATGATTTTCGCCCGGCCGCATGTGCCTGCCGGGGATCAACCCCGGCAATATCGACTGCGTGACCGCCGCCATTCTCGACGTCACCCGTACCGTCTAACTTCGCCCGGGAACCCAGCCATGCCACAGATGAATGATTTTGAGCATATCGCCCGCCGTCAGGGCGGGTTGAACAAGCATCTTACCGCCGGGCAGATGTCGATGCTGGCGATCGGCGGCGCCATCGGCACCGGGCTGTTTCTCGGCAGCGCCTACGCCATTCAGATGGCGGGGCCGGCGGTATTGCTGAGCTACCTGATCGGCGGCGTTATTGCGCTGCTGTTGATGGGCAGCCTGGCGGAAATGACCTCCGAACATCCGACGCCCGGCTCGTTCGGCGACTATGCCGAATTCTACCTCGGCCCGCTGTTCGGTTTTCTGGTGCGTTATTCCTACTGGTCTTGCGTGGTGCTGGCGGTGGGCACCGAAGTTACCGCCATCGGCATGTACATGCAGTTCTGGTTCCCGGCGACGCCGACCTGGCCGTGGGTGCTGCTGTTCTCGGCGGCGGTGATCGTCGTCAATGTGATCGGCGTGAAGTCGTTCGGCCAGGTGGAATACGCGCTGTCCACCGTCAAAGTGACGGCGATCGTGGCGTTCATTCTGATCGGCCTCGGCATGCTGGCGTTCTCGGGCAACCCGGCCTACGGCCTGCGCAACCTGACCGCCGGCGGCTTCATGCCGTTTGGCGTCAAGGGCATGTGGTTCGCAACGATCGTGTCCATCTTCAGCTACCTGAGCATTGAAATGATCGCGGTGGCCGCCGGCGAGGCGAAAAATCCGGTGATTGCGGTGAAGGCGGCGTTCAAGGGCACCCTCGTGCGGCTGTTCATCTTCTACATGCTGTCGATCGCCCTGATGCTGGCCATCGTGCCCTGGCGCCAGTCCGGCACCGGTGAAAGCCCGTTCCTGATGGCGATGAACGTCATCCATCTGCCCGCCGCCGCCGGTATTTTCAACTTTATCGTGCTGGTGGCGGCGCTGTCGGCGATGAACAGCCAGCTGTATATCACCACCCGCATGATGTTCTCGCTGTCGCGCGCCGGGCAGGCGCCGGCGGCGTTGGGGCGCGTTAGCCGGCGCGGCATTCCGGTCAATGCGCTGGCGATGTCGTGCATCGGCATCGTGGTGTCTATCGTGCTGAGCCTGGTGGCGCCGGAAACCTCGTTCGCCGCCATGATGTCTATTTCGGTGTATGGCGCCTGCTTTACCTGGCTGATGATTTTCGTCACCCACCTGTTCTTCCGCCGCCGGCATCGGCAGACCCACCTGAAATTCCGCATGTGGGGGTTCCCCTATACCACCTTGCTGGGCGCCGGGCTGATGGCGGCGCTGATGATCTCGACCGCGTTTACCGAATTCTTCCGCATGACGCTGTGGTTCGGTATTCCGTTCACCTTGCTGCTGGTGGCGGCCTACCGCTTCCAAAGCCGCCGCGCGGCGGCGCCGTCGCCGTTCAAGGCGCCAGAGGTGGAGTAATGCGGGAGAGGGGCTGAGGCGCGCCTCAGCCCCGGGGATTACAGCTGGCTTTTCGGGATCAGGTGGTCGCCGAAGCTCAGGCGCTGGCGGCCCGGTTCGATTTCGGTCAGCGGCGCCACTTCGCGCAGCGAGGATTTGCAGCGCTGAACCAGATCCTGATATTCGCGGGTGCCGGCGATCTTCCAGGCCAGTTCTTGCTCGGTCAGATCGCGCAACACGCGCGCCGGGCTGCCGACCACCAGCTTGTTGGCTTCGAGAGTCGCCGCGGCTTTGACGAACGCCATCGCGCCGACGATGGTGTTCTCGCCGATCTCCGCACCGTCCATCACCACCGCATTCATGCCCACCATCGCATTGCGGCGAATGCGGCAGCCGTGCAGGATGGCGCCATGCCCGATATGGCCGTCTTCTTCCACCACCGTGTCCTGCTGCGGGAAGCCGTGCATCACGCAGTTGTCCTGAATGTTGGCGCCGTCGCAGATCACCAGGCGGCCAAAATCGCCGCGCAGGCTGGCGTTCGGGCCGATGTACACGTGTTTGCCGACGATCACGTCGCCGATCAGCACCGCCGTCGGGTGCACGTAACTGCTGGGGTCAACGACCGGCGTCAGGCCGTCAATCTGATACACAGGCATAGCGTGAGTTCCTTAGTATGTAGGGTCGCGCGGCAGGCCGCCGAAGCGCCGATAGTAGCCGGCGGCCGGCGCGGGCAGGGCGCCGATGGTGGTTTCCGCCAGCGCGCTGACGTACTCCGTCGCGGCGCGATCGACCTGCTGATAGAGATTGATGCACAGATTGCGGGCGATCTGGCCCTCCCACTGCGCGGGCAGCAGCGCGTCCGGCAGCAGCGGATCTTTCAACACCACGCGACGGAAGAAGTGAATCAATAATAGCTTAATCTGGAAACAGCGCAGCGGCGTCAGCGCCGCCGGATCGACTTCGCGCAGCAGCGCCATCAGCGGCCGGAAGGAGACGATAAACTCGTGATAGCCGGCCGCCACCTCGCTCAGCGACCAGCAGTCGGCCACCAATTTCTGCAGGGTTTGCTCGGAGCGGTTGTAGGGATAATCGGCGCGGAAATAAATCACCTGCTCGCTGGCGTTCAGCTCGCCGAGCAGCGCCGTTACGTCGGTTTGCGCATGGGTAGGAGCGGCCATCAGGTTGCTGGCGATTTGCCCGAACCCGAGCCAGCCCAGCTCTTTTTTCAGCCGCGCGCGCGCGTTTTTTTCGGCGCTTTCCAGCAGCAAAAGCTCCCATTTGCCGTCCCAGGCGGGCTGCTCGCGCAAATAGATTTTCGATTCGGCGTGGCGGAACTGGCGCATTCCCTGCTCGGTCACGCGGTAGAAGCTGCGGCGGCCTATTTTCTCCACCGCCAGCCACCCTTCTTTTTGCAGGCGGAACACCGAGGTGCGCACGAAGCGATCGCCGAAGCCGAAGGCCTCCAGCAGCGCGCTCAGGCTGCCGAGCCACACTTCGCCGCCGCGGTGGCTGAGCGCGTCGCCGTACAGCGAAATGATCAGCGAGGTGCCGCTGATCGGCTGCGCGTCGACGGCATGGCGAATGAACTCATCCAGTTTATGTTCCATATTTTTCCATGGGTTAGCATTCGATGAGCCATAACATTACGCCTAATTTGGGGCGGCGTCATCCGTGACGCCGTGCGCCTCAGCGCGGCCGCAGATCGACCACGCGCTGCGCTTTGCCTTCCGAGCGCGGAATATCGCCGCAGTTGGCGATGCTGACGTCGGTGCTGACGCCCACGATCGATTTGATGTGGTGGCGCAGCTGGTGGCAGATGTCGCAACGCTGCTGGTGGCTGAGGCTGAGCGCCGATTCTTTCAGCTCGACGCGCACCGCCAGCGTGTCCAGGTGCCCGCTGCGGCTGACCTGCAGCTGATAGTGCGGCGACAGTTGCTCGAACTGCATGATCTGCTCTTCCACCTGCGACGGGAAGACGTTGACGCCGCGGATGATCAGCATGTCGTCGGAGCGGCCGGTGATTTTGCCCATGCGGCGCATCTGGCGTGCGTCGCCCGGCAGCAGCCGGGTGAGATCGCGGGTGCGGTAGCGGATCACCGGCAGCGCCTCTTTGGTCAGGGTGGTGAACACCAGTTCGCCGTGCTCGCCGTCCGGCAGGGCGACGCCGGTTTCCGGGCAGATGATCTCCGGCAGGAAGTGGTCTTCCCAAATGGTCGGGCCGCCGCCGCTTTCCAGGCACTCCATCGCCACGCCCGGCCCCATCACTTCCGACAGGCCGTAAATGTCCAGCGCCTTGATGCCCATGCGGGTTTCGATTTCGTGGCGCAGGGCTTCGGTCCAGGGTTCGGCGCCGAACACGCCGAGCCGCAGCGAGCAGCCGCGCGCGTCGCCGCCCATCTTGCGTTCCAGCTCGTCGATCAGCGTCAGGCAATAGGACGGCGTCACCATGATGATGTCGGGTTTGAAATCGAGGATCAGCTGCGCCTGGCGTTCCGTCTGGCCGCCGGACATCGGGATCACCGTCGCGCCGAGCCGCTCCGCGCCGTAGTGCGCGCCAAGGCCGCCGGTGAACAGGCCGTAACCGTAGGCGACGTGCACCTTGTCTTTGGCGGTGGCGCCGCCGGCGCGCAGACAGCGAGCGACGATATCGGCCCAGTTATCGATGTCGCGCTGGGTGTAACCCACCACCGTCGGCCGGCCGGTGGTGCCCGAGGAGGCGTGGATGCGCACCACCTGTTCCATCGGCACCGCGAAGGTGTCGAACGGGTAGTTGTCGCGCAGATCCTGCTTGGTGGTGTAGGGGAAGCGCGCCAGATCGCTCAGCTGTTTGAGATCGTCGGGGTGTACGCCGGCCTGGTCGAATTTGCGCTTGTACATCGGCACATTGTCGTAGGCGTGGTGCAGCGTCCACTTCAGACGCGCCAACTGCAACGCTTCAATCTCATCGCGCGAGGCGAATTCGATCGTTTCGAGGGGCTGTGGATTTATTGTCATGGTTAGCCTCAGGGGTCAGACACGCTCAATGATCATGGCGATGCCCTGGCCGACGCCGATGCACATGGTGCAAAGCGCGTAGCGGCCGGCTCGCCGTTCCAGTTCAAACAGGGCGGACAGCGCCAAGCGCGCGCCGCTCATGCCCAGCGGATGTCCCAGAGCGATCGCGCCGCCGTTGGGGTTGACCTGCGGGGCATCGTCCGGCAGGCCAAGCTGGCGCATCACCGCCAGCGCCTGGGCGGCGAACGCTTCGTTCAGTTCGATAACGTCCATCTGCGCCAGGCTCAGCCCGGCGATTTCCAGCACCTTGCGGGTGGCGGGCAGCGGGCCGATGCCCATCAGCCGCGGCTCCACGCCGCAGGTGGCGGTGGCAACGATGCGCGCGCGCGGCGTCAGCCCCTGGCGCGCCGCCATCGCTTCGGAGGCGACGATCAGCGCCGCCGCACCGTCGTTCAGGCCCGAGGCGTTGCCGGCGGTGACGCTGCCGGGCTGACGGAACGGGGTTTTCAGCGCCTGCAACTGCTCGAAGGTGGTGTCGGGGCGCGGGTGTTCATCCTGGCTAAACAGCGTCACCGCGCCTTTTTTGCCGCTGAGGCTGACCGGGGCTATCTCCTGCGCCAGGTGGCCCAGCGCCTGCGCCCGGGCGGTGCGCTGCTGGCTGCGCAGCGCAAAGGCGTCCTGATCGGCGCGGCTGATGTTGAACTGCGCCGCGACGTTTTCGGCGGTCTCCGGCATTGAATCGGTGCCGAACTCGGCCTGCATCCGCGGATTGACGAAGCGCCAGCCGAGGGTGGTGTCGTACAGCTGCGCCTGGCGGCTGAAGGCGCTGTCGGCCTTGCCCATCACCAGCGGCGCACGGGTCATCGATTCCGCGCCGCCCGCCAGCAGCAGCCCGGCGTCGCCGGCCTTGATGCTGCGCGCCACCATCGCCAGCGCATCCAGACCCGATCCGCACAGGCGGTTTACCGTGGTGCCGGAAACGCTGACCGGCAATCCGGCCAGCAGCAGCGCCATGCGCGCCAGGTTGCGGTTATCTTCCCCGGCCTGGTTGGCGCAGCCGAGGATCACGTCGTCCAACTGCGCCCAATCCACCTGCGGATGGCGTTCCAACAGCACGCGCAGCGGCAGGGCGGCCAGGTCGTCGGCGCGCACCTGGGCCAGCGCGCCGCCATAGCGACCAATCGGGGTGCGCACGCCGTCGCAGATAAATGCCTGATTCATGCCTGATCTCCTAAAATGCTGTGGCCGAGGCGGTGCGCGCGGCCGCGGAACCAGGCGACGGTTTTGCCCCGTTGGTTAACGATCTCGACGTCATACAGCCCGGTGGCTTTGCCCTGATGGCGCACCGCCGCGCTGGCGGTGAGGCGGTCGCCGGCCAGCGCCGGGCGGACGAAGTCGATGCTGCAGCCGGAGGCCACCGCCGCCAACCCCTGGCTGTTGCAGGCGTAGGCGAAGGCGGTGTCCGCCAGGCTGAACAGCTGGCCGCCGTGGCAGGTCTGGTGGCCGTTGAGCATCTGCGGGCCGACGGTCATGCTGACCTGAGCGTATCCGGCGTCGACGGCGTCGATGTGCATTCCCATCGCCTGAGCGCAGGTATCTTGCTGGAACATCTGTTCGGCGCAGCGCTGAGCCAGCGCGCGCGGCGTATTGGCGTTCATCGTTCGGCTCCTGGGAAAGAGGCGGGGGAAGCGTAGCGGCGCAGCAGCGGCATTGGGCGATAGCGCGCTTCGCCGTAATAGCGTTGCAGGTTTTCCAGCGTCGCCAGAATGTGGCACCAGCCGAGCGCGGCGCCCCAGGCCAGCGGGCCGCGCGGATAGTTGACGCCGCGCAGCATCGCCAGATCGGTATCTTCGGCGCTGGCGACGCCTTTGTTCACCACGTCGAGCGCTTCGTTGGCCAGCATGGCCAGGGTGCGCATCGTCAGCAGGCCGGGGTAATCCGGCAGTTGAATGACCTGCTTGCCGAGGGACTGCAACAGGCGAATCGCTTTGGCATTGTGTTGCGCATCGTTTTGCGCCGCGCAACTGATGGCGATGGCGGAGGCGTGCGCATAGTCGGCACAGAGATCGAACAGCACCACGGGCGTTCCACGTTCGTCGGCCAGCTGGCCGGCGGTTTTACCATTGGTTAACATCAGTGTAACGTCGTCGATCGTGACGTGTGGGCTGGTCTGGCCGGGTTGTTTGATCGCCCCCGCATTTTCGATCAACAGTTCCGCCAAATCGGCCAGCGAAGACCAGTCGCCGTGCAGCGTAACGCGTTGCGGCAATGCGGCCTGCGCCGGTGGAGCAAAAGCGATCTCGGCGGTGGGGATTTGCGTGTCGTAGCGGTAGAAACCGCGGCCGGATTTACGGCCGAGGTGCCCGGCGGCCACCAGCTCCTGCTGCACCAGTGAGGGCGTGAAGCGCGGATCCTGATAGAAGGCCTGATACACCGATTCGGTCACGGCGTAATTGACGTCCTGGCCGATCAGATCGGTCAACTGCAGCGGGCCCATGGCGAAACCGCCGGCGTCGCGCAATACCGCGTCCAGCGTGGCGGCGTCGGCCACCCGTTCTTCCAGCGCGCGCAGGGTTTCGGCATAGAACGGCCGCGCCACGCGGTTGACGATAAATCCGGGCGTCGAGCGGCACACGACGCTTTGCTTACCCCAGCGCTGCGCCAGAGCCTGCAGCGCGGCGAGGGTATCGGTACCGGTCTCCAGACCGCTGACGATCTCCACCAGTTTCATCAGCGGCGCCGGGTTGAAGAAGTGCAGCCCGGCCATGCGCTGCGGGTATTGCAGTGCGCCGGCGATGGCGGTGATCGACAGCGAAGAGGTATTGCTTACGAACAGCGTCGTGGGCGAGCAGATCGCCTCCAGATCGCGAAACAGGCTCTGCTTAATCGCCAAATTTTCCGCCACCGCTTCAATCACCAGCGTGCAGTCGGCCAGCTGCTCGAGCGAGTCGGCGCGTTCGAGGCGCGCCAGCAGCGCTTCGGTGGGCGCGGCGTCGGCCTTGCCGCCGTCTACCCGCTGGCGCAGGCGGCGAGCGAGATCGTCGATCGCGCGCTGGGCGGCGGCGGGCGCGATATCGAACAGCCGCACCGGGTGGCCGGCGGCGGCGGCCACCTGGGCGATGCCGATGCCCATGGTGCCGGCGCCGATCACCGCCACCTGGCCGTTAAGAAGGGGCGCATTCATGGCTATTTCCCGCTGAAGTTGGGCGTGCGTTTGGCAAAGAACGCGCTGACGCCTTCGCGATAGTCGTCGCTGCGGCCGCCCAGGCGTTGCAGATCGCGCTCCAGATCGAGCTGCTGATCGAGGCTGTTGGTGGCCGAGCTGTAGAGGGCTTTCTTGATCAGCCCCAGGCCGTAGGTCGGCTGGGTGGCCAGATGGCGCGCCAGCGTTTGCGTGCGGTCGGCCAATTCATCCGCCGGCACCACCTGCCAGATCATGCCCCACGCCAGCGCCTGTTGGGCGCTGATTTTGTCACCCAGCATGGCCATGCCCATCGCGCGGGCGTGGCCGGCCAGCCGCGGCAGGAACCAGCTGCCGCCGGAGTCAGGCACCAGCCCCAGACGGCAGAACGACTGAATGAAGCTGGCATTGTCGGCGGCGATGACGATATCGCACGCCAGGGCCAGCGCGGCGCCGGCGCCGGCCGCCACGCCGTTGACCGCGCACACTACCGGCTTCGGCAGGGCGGTCAGGCGACGGATCAGGGGATTGTAGAAACGTTCGACCGACAGGCCGAGATCCGGCGTCTGTTGATCGGCGCTGACGTTGCGATCGTTGAGATCCTGCCCGGCGCAGAAACCGCGCCCGGCGCCGGCGATCAGCAGGCAGCGCACGCTGTCATCGCGCTCGGCTTGCGTCAGCGCTTCGCTCAGCTGGCGATGCATCTCGTCGTTAAAGCTGTTGAGCCGATCCGGCCGGTTGAGGGTCAGCGTCAACACGCCGGCGTCGAGATGGCTGAGAATCAATGCGTTATCCATAAATCAGCGCCCCTGATAGTTTGGCGTACGTTTTTCGAAAAAGGCGGCGATGCCTTCGCGGCGATCGTCGGTGGCGGCCAGGGTGACGAACTGCTGACGCTCCATCGCCAGCCCCTGGCTGAGGCAGGTTTCCTCGGCCTGTTTCAGCGCCTGTTTGGCGGCGCGCAGCGCCAGCGGCGCCTGACGGCTGATGCGTTCGGCAATCTGCTGCGTGCGTTCCAGCGTCAGGGCATCGACGCACACTTCGCTGATAAGACCGGCCTGCAGCGCGGTGCGGGCGTCGATGGGCTCGCCGGTCAGCACCATCTGGCTGGCGCGCGACTTGCCGACGCAGCGGATCAGGCGCTGGGTGCCCCCGGCGCCCGGCATCAGGCCGAGGGTGATCTCCGGCAGGCCGAAGCGGGCGCTTTCGCCGCCGATGACGATGTCGCAGGCCAGCGCCAGCTCACAGCCGGCGCCCAGGGCATAACCGTTCACCGCCGCCAGCAGCGGCTTGCTGAACTGCGCCAGACGCTGCCACAGCTGCGGACGGCGATCCGCCAGCGCGGCCGGCAGATCCTGCTGTTGCAGTTCGCGCAGATCGGCGCCGGCGGCGAAGAAGCGCGCCGCACCGGCGATCACCACGGTGCCCACGCCGCTGTCGGCGTCGGCCTGCTCCAGGCGGGCAACCAGCTGTTCCAGGCACGGCGTGCTCAGGGCGTTGCGCGCCTCCGGGCGATGCAGCGTCAGCGTGACCACGCGGTGCTGCTGCTGATGCAAAATAAAGGGGGTGTCCATCGCGGCTCCTAGACGTCGAAGTCCAATACCACGCCGTCGCCTTTCGGCCACGACTGGCAGCTCAATACGTAGCCCGCAGCCAGCTGATCCGGCTCCAGGCTATAGTTGACGCCCATCTCCACCTGGCCGGCCTTCAGACGGCATTTGCAGGTGGCGCAGACGCCGCCTTTGCAGGCGTAGGGCAGGTCGGCGCCCTGGCGCAGCGCGGCGTCGAGAATGCTGTCGTCCTGTTCGCCGATCTCGATATCCAACCGGCGGCCGTCGAGCAGGATCGCCACCCGGGTGGCGTTGCGATCGCCGCTGTGGCGCGGGCGGGCGGCCAAACCGCTGGTGTTGAAGCGCTCGCTGTGGATGTGGTTGGCCGGGACGCCGGCCTGTTCCAGCACGGTTTGCGCGTCGTCCATCATCGATTCCGGCCCGCAGATAAAGGCGTGGTCATAGTCGCGGAAATCCAGCAGCGCGCCGCCGATCGCCGCGAGGCGTTCGCGGTCGATACGGCCGCTGAGCAGCGGGCTGTCGAGACTTTCCTGGCTGAACAGGTACAGCGGCTGAAAACGCTGCGGGTAGCGGTTTTTCAGATCCGACAGCGCCTCTTTGAACATCATCGAACGGCTGTTGCGGTTGCCGTAGATCAGGGTGAAGCTGCTGCCCGGTTCGAGCAGCAGCGTCGCCTTGATGATCGACAGCATCGGCGTGATGCCGGAGCCGGCGGCGATCGCCAGGTAGTTGCCGTGGCGCTCTGCCTGCGGCTGGTAGCCGAAGCGCCCCTGCGGCACCATCACCTCCAGCGCGTCGCCGACTTTCAGCATGCGGTTGACGAAGCCGGAGAAGCGCCCCTGATCAATCGCCTTCACGCCGATCTGCAGCAGGCCTTCCTGCGGTGAACTGCAGATGGAATAGCAACGCCGCAACTCTTCGCCGTTGACCAACGCCTTGAGCGTCAGGTGCTGGCCGGGGGTATAGCGGTATTGGTTTTGCAGCTCTTCGGGCACCCGCAGGGTGATGGCTACGGCGTCCGGCGTTTCGCGCTCGATGGCGGCGACGTTCAGGCGATGAAAGACCGTCATGGTGTCAGCGCTCCTATATGCATTTGAAATAATCGAACGGTTCCCGGCAGTCGCAGCAGCGGTACAGCGCTTTACAGGCGGTGGAGCCGAACTCGCTGATCTTCTCGCTGTGGGTGCTGCCGCAGCGCGGGCAGGCTACCGGGCCGTGGGCGTGTGGCCGATCGCAGGTGTGCCCCTGCGGGGGCGCTACGCCGTATTGCCGCAGCCGTTCGCGGGCGTCGGCGTTCATCCAGTCGGTGGTCCAGGCCGGGCTGAGGCGAATGTCCACCTGCACCGGGCTGAAGCCGGCGGCCGCCAGCCGCTGCTCGATGGCGTTGAGCAGAAATTCGGTGGCCGGGCAGCCGGAGTACGTCGGGGTGAAGGTCACGCGCCAGCCCGCGCCGTCGCGCGCCACGTCGCGCACCATGCCCAAATCGGTGATCGACAGCACCGGCAGCTCGGGATCGCTGATCTGCTGCAGGCAGTGCCAAATCTGCGGAATTTCGGCGGGTTGCAAACGGGTGACGTTCATCGCGGCCTCCTACCATTGCCCGTTTGGATAGGCGCGCTGCAGGAACTGCATCTCCGCCAGCAGCGGGCCGAGGTGTTCGCTGTGCCGGCCTTGCTTGCCGCCGTGCCGGAACGCCTGCTCGGCAGGCAGCGCCAGCGTCGCCTGGCGCAGCGTCTCTTCCACCTGCGCTTGCCAGGGGGCCTGCAGTTCGCGCGGATCGACGGCGATGCCTTGTTCCGCCAGTTCCAGCTCCAGCGCGTCGGCGTGGAACAGCTCGGCGGTGAAGCGCCACAGGTTATCCAGTGATTGCTGGATCTTGCGGTGGCTGACGTCGTTGCCGTCGCCAAGGCGGATCATCCAGCCGTGGCTAAAGCGCAGGTGGTAATCGGCCTCCTTCAACGACTTGGCGGCGATGGCGGCGATCTGCGCGTCGCGGCTGCGGCTCAGCGCCTGGTGCAGCTGTACGTGGTAGGCATCGAGCAGGAACTGACGCACCAGCGTGTCGTTGAAACCGCCGTTCGGCTGCTCCGCCAACAGCAGGTTATGAAACTGGCGCTCGTCGCGCCCGAAGGCCAGGCTGTCTTCGCTGCAGGGCGGGCCGGCCAGTTCGGCGGCGTAGCCCAGGAAGTTGCGCGCCTGGCCGAGCAGATCGAGCCCGATGTTGGCCAGCGCCAGATCGATTTCCAACTCGGGCGCGTGGCCGCACCAGGCGCACAGGCGCTGGGCGAGGATCAGTGGCGTGTCGCCCTGGCGGAGTAAATAGCTGATGCGCGGATCGTTAACCGTCATGGTCGCCTCTACATGTTCTTGATGCCGTCGGGAATGGTGTAAAACGTCGGATGACGGTAGATCTTGTCTTCGGACGGATCGAAGAACGCGCCGCGATCTTCCGGCTGCGAGGCGATCAGATGGCGCGATTGCACCACCCAGATCGAGCAGCCTTCGTTGCGGCGCGTATAGGCGTCGCGGGCGTTTTCCAGCGCCATTTGGTCGTCGGCGGCGTGCAGGCTGCCGACGTGGCGATGCGCCAGCCCTTGTTTGCTGCGGATAAACACTTCATACAGCGGCCATTCAACGTGGCTCATGATCTCGGTTCCTTATGTTGGCTATGCGGCGGAGGCGGCGTTTTTCGCGGCGTGGGCCATGGCGCCGTCGCGCACCCAGGCACCGTCTTCCCAGGCGCGGCGTTTGGCCTGCAGGCGTTCGTGGTTGCATTGGCCGCGCCCTTTGATCACCTCATGCAGCTCGCTCCAGTCGATTTCGCCGAAACGATAGTGGCCGGCGGCGGCGTCCCAGCGCAGCTCCGGATCCGGCGCCGTCATGCCGAGCGCTTCAAGTTGCGGCACGGTGTTGTCGACGAACTTCTGCCGCAGCTCATCGTTGCTGTGGCGTTTGATCTTCCACGCCATGCTCTGGGCGCTGTGGGGGGAGTCGGCGTCGCTCGGGCCGAACATCATCAGCACCGGCCACCAGAAGCGATCGATGGCGTCCTGCAGCATGGCGCGCTGCGTGTCGCTGCCGTTGGCCATCGCCATTACCGCCTCGTAGCCCTGGCGCTGATGGAAGCTTTCCTCTTTGCAGATCTTCACCATCGCCCGCGCATAGGGGCCGTAGGACGCGCGGCACAGCGCCACCTGGTTGACGATGGCGGCGCCGTCGACCAGCCAGCCGATCACGCCGATATCCGCCCAGTTGAGCGTGGGGTAATTGAAGATAGAGGAGTACTTCATCTTGCCGTCGAGCATCTTTTGGTAGATGTCCTGGCGCGAACAGCCGAGGGTTTCGGCGGCGCTGTAGAGGTACAGACCGTGGCCGGCCTCATCTTGCACTTTGGCCAGCAGCACCGCTTTGCGGCGCAGCGTGGGGGCGCGCGTCAGCCAGTTGGCTTCCGGCAGCATGCCGATGACTTCCGAGTGGGCGTGTTGGCCAATCTGCCTAATCAGGTTCTGACGGTAGGCGTCCGGCATCCAGTCTTTGGCCTCAATGGCGATATCCGCCGCGATCTTGTCGTCGAAATGCTGCTGATACTGTGCGTCAGTTGTCATGCTTGCCTCTTGGTGATTCGTGTTTTTCACATTAAACATAAAAATGTGAATCACTTTAACTAACCATAAGGCTACAAACTGATAACAAAAAGATCAAACGTAATTAATGTGGTTTTGCGAGGCCACTCACAATTGGTTTTGTTATTTATTTGATTTTATTTGATAAATAAAGTGATTAATTCCTTGTTTATGGCAGGTTAAGCGGTCTGAAAACGCCTTTTGTTCTCTTTTTGTTAAAATTTGATTTGGCCTCGATTGGCATTTATATGATACGTAATTAAGCTGTATGGTGAAAATTTATGAATTTCGGAGGGCACATGCAGCAGTTACACAGTTATCTTTCTGGCGCCTGGGTGTACGGGCAGGGAGAGGCGCGCGAAATCCGCCACGCGGTGACCGGCGAAGCGCTGTACCAGGTCTGCACCGACGGCCTGCCGTTGGCGGCGAGCCTGGACTATGCCCGCAGCCGCGGCGGCCCGGCGCTGGCGCACATGACGTTCCAGCAGCGCGCCCAGATGCTGAAAGCGGTAGCCAAACACCTGCTGGCGCATAAAGAGGCGCTGTATCAGATTTCCTATCAAACCGGGGCGACGCGCAGCGACGGCTGGGTCGATATCGAGGGCGGCATCGCCACGCTGTTCGCCTATGCCGGCATGGCCGGCCGCGATCTGCCGGACGATACCCTGTGGCCGGAAGACGAGCTGATCCCATTGTCGAAACAGGCGCAGTTCGCCGCCCGCCACGTGCTCACTTCACGCCCCGGCGTGGCGCTGCACATCAACGCCTTCAACTTCCCGTGCTGGGGCATGCTGGAGAAACTGGCGCCGACCTGGCTGGCGGGCATGCCGGCCATCATCAAGCCGGCCACCGCCACCGCGCAGCTGACGCAGGCGATGGTCAGGCTGATCGTCGACAGCGGCCTGGTACCGGAAGGGGCGCTGCAGCTGGTTTGCGGCGGCGTCGGCGACATGTTCGCGCACCTGGATTACCAGGATGCGGTGACTTTCACCGGTTCGGCGCAGACCGGGCAGCGGCTGCGGGCACACCCGCGCCTGCTGGAGAAATCGATCGCGTTCACCATGGAGGCGGATTCGCTCAACTGCTGCGTGCTGGCAGAAGACGTGACGCCGGAAATGCCGGAGTTTGCGCTGTTCATCAAAGAAGTGTGCCGTGAAATGACCGCCAAGGCGGGGCAGAAATGCACCGCGATCCGCCGCATCATCGTGCCGGCGGCGCAGGTGGCGGCGGTGCGTCAGGCCTTGCTGCAGCGCCTGGCGGGGGTGACGGTGGGCGACCCGCAGCTGGAGCAGGTGCGCATGGGGGCGTTGGTCAGCCACGAGCAGCGTGATGATGTGCAAAGCAAGGTGGAGTTCCTGCTGCGCAACGGCTGCGAACCGCTCTGTGGCGCGGCGCTGGATAAGCTGGAGGTGCTGGGCGACGGCGCGCGCGGCGGGGCGTTTTATCCGCCGACCCTGCTGTATTGCGCCGATCCGTTCACCCATCAGGCGGTGCACGGCACCGAGGCCTTCGGCCCGGTGGCGACGCTGATGCCGTATGCGGATACCGAACAGGCGATCGCGTTGGCGTTGCTGGGGCAGGGCAGCCTGGCGGGCTCGCTGGTGACCGCCGATCCGGCATTGGCCACGCGCTTCATTCGCGCGGCGGCCTGCGCCCACGGCCGCATGTTGATTTTGGATGAGCGGGCGGCGGCGGAGTCCACCGGCCACGGTTCGCCGCTGCCGATGCTGGTACACGGCGGCCCGGGGCGCGCCGGCGGCGGTGAAGAGCTGGGCGGGCTGCGCGCGGTGAAACACTATATGCAGCGCACGGCGATCCAGGGCAGCCCGGCGATGCTGGCGGCCATCGGCGGCGAATGGGTGCGCGGCGCGCCGGTCGCCGAGCATCCGGTGCATCCGTTCCGGAAATACTTCGAGCAGCTGCAGCTGGGCGACAGCCTGTTGACCGCGCGCCGCACCGTGACCGAAGCGGATATCGTCAACTTCGCCTGCCTGAGCGGCGACCATTTCTACGCGCACATGGACAAGATCGGCGCCGCCGACTCGCTGTTCGGCGAGCGGGTGGCGCACGGTTACTTTGTGGTGTCCGCCGCGGCCGGGCTGTTTGTCGACGCCGCCGTCGGGCCGGTGATCGCCAACTACGGCATGGAAAATTTGCGCTTTATCGAGCCGGTGAAGATCGGCGATACCATTCAGGTGCGGTTGACCTGCAAAAAGAAAATCCGCAAGCCGCAGAAAACCGCCGAAGATCGCCCGCACGGCGTGGTGGTGTGGGATGTGCAGGTGTTGAATCAGCAACAGCAGCCGGTGGCGCTGTACAGCATTCTGACGCTGGTGGCGCGCCAACAGGGGGACTTCGAAGCGTGATGCGCGTTTGCCGCCGCCGGCCCCCGGCGGCGGCAAATCATTCAGATCAGCGGCTGACCGCGCAGCTGTTCAAGCACTTTCAGCGGTGAACGCTGCGGATCCTGCATCTTATTCACCGGCAGCAGGAAGGTCTGTTCCAGCATAAACTGGCCGCCCATCGCGGCATGCGGCGTTTGATCAGAGAAGCAAATCCAGCTGCTGCCCGGCGGGAACGTCAGCGCCAGCTGCGGCCCCCGTTGCTGATAATCGCCGTCGGCCTTCATGGCGTCATGCAACTGCAGCATCAGGTGGTCATAATGGCTGCGGCGGGTTTTGGTGATGCGCACCTGGTGCTGCAGCCAACTGCCGAAAGCGGAGTAGCGAGCGAGACGTGGCATAAAGCGTGCCGCCAGCTCAGGGAACGGCTCGCCGACCCGCCATTGGCGATGCTCACCGTGCGGGTTGATGTTGGTGAAAATGCGCAGAATGCGTTCGCCGTAGTTCGGGCGCGACGGGAAGGCGTCAACGTGCAGCCGGCTGTCGTCTTTGCGCCAGGAACTGGCCGCCCGCCAGGCGGAAACCGGATGTAAACGCAGGCTGCCGGTCGGGTGGTGCAGCGCCTCCTGATATTCGGGCAACAGCCCGGCGATCAGCTGGCGGCAGGATTGGTAATAGCGTTCCAGCAATTGCTGAACCTGCTGCCGGCGTTCCGCGACGGCGACGCCGCTCAGCTTGCCGGACAGCGGTTGGTAGCTGATGTTTTTGCGCTTCGGGTCGACCAATGTCGGATCCAGCAGCGGCATTTCCTGTTCAGACAGGGTGAAGGCCAGTTCGGGCAGAAACAGCACCTTGCCCTGTTCCAGTTCGCTGACCGCGCTGGATGCTTCCGCTGCCGCCCATTGTCGTAACGGCAGCGTCAGGACGGCCTGTTCGTGCATAATATCGCCAGTAGGCATGAGATCTCCTTGCAAATCTATATCGCTTTATTCCTGCCTCTCAGGTTGCCGCGTGATTGGCTGCACTGGCTTGCGCAGTGGCTGGCTGGAGCGGCGTCAGCAGGCCGCCCAATGGCAACGTGAAATTTGTGGGTTCTATTATGGCTGTATCAGCAGGGCGCAATGCGCCGAAGCGTGCGATGGCTTCCTGATAGATAGAATAATCCTGATAAGGGTATCACCGGCAATGCCAATGAAAAGTAAACGGGGTATAAACGAGGCGAGGCATAGGCACGAATAATCAAAAAAGGCACAAATTGCCTGCTGAATGGCGTGTTTTATCTTGTTGAATTACAATGAAAATAAATATACTGCTTATTATTTTCGTTATTTTATTCAGAGTGCAGGGTAAACCAGTGAAATAATGTTTCGTGAGGGAACTACTTCATTTTTCTGGCGAATAAATCGGGCCGCCAAATCTTGGTGACCCGATTATTGGTTAAGCGCCGTAAATGCAGTTTTTGCCTTTTTTCTTGGCCTGATACAACGCACTGTCCGCCTCATTGATAAAGCTGATCGGCGTATCGTTATACATATGCGGCACTTTGGCGCAGATGCCGATGCTGATGGTAACGATGCCGTGCGGGTTGCCCTGATGCGGAATTTTCAGATCGCGCACCGCGTTGATAACGCGCTCGGCGAAAATCAGTGCGCCTTGCACGTCGGTATCCGGCAGGATAATCCCCATCTCTTCGCCGCCGTAGCGCGCCAGGACGTCGTTGCTGCGGCAGGCCAACCCTTTGAGCGTTTGGCCGATCTGCTGCAGGCACTGGTCACCGGCGACGTGGCCGTAGCTGTCGTTGTACTGTTTGAAATAGTCGATATCCAGCATCAGCAGCGCCACGCTGCGGTAGTTGCGCGAAGCCCGCGCCAGCTCGTTCTTCAGCGCGATATCAAACTGGCGGCGGTTGGCCAGCCCGGTCAGGCCGTCCAGCAGCGCCAGCTCTTCGAGCATCTGGTTGATGCTAGTCAACTGATCGCGGGTGCGCATCAGCTCGGCTTCGGTTTGCATGCTGTGCTTGATTTGCCGCAGTAGCACCATGCCCATCGCCAACAGGATCATCAGCAGCGAGAGGCCGCCCGCGGCGAACAGACCGGCGTCGGTGCGCCAGTCCGCCAGCGCGTCGCGTTTCGACAACCCGGCGGCGATCACCAGCGGAAAGCGGTTGACCCGCGAATAGCCGTAGATGCGCTCCACTTTGTCGTACAGCGAGGTGATGGTGGCGTTGCCGAACTCCGAATGCGGTAAAATTTCGCTGAACAACACGCCCTTGGCGATGCTTTTACCGATCGACGCCGCCGAGTAAGGGCGGCGGTAAAGGATGGTGCCGTCCGCCAGTAGCAGGTTCAGTGAGGCGTCGGTGTTGAGGGCGAAGCTGTCGTAAAACTGGCGGAAATAATCGACGTACAGCGTCGCCAGCACCACGCCGCCAAAGCTGCCGTCCGGGTTGTTGAAACGCCGCGAAACGGGAATGATCAGATCGCCGGTGGTGCGGCTGCGGATCACCTTGCCGATGTACAGGCCGCCGCCGTCGCGGTTTTGATGGTATTTGAAGTAATCGCGATCGGCGTTGTTGGCGTTCTTGATGAATTTGCCCGAGGAGGTCGCCAGCCAGCGGCCGCGCGCATCGTAGAGAAACAGCCCGTGCAGCTGCGGCAGGTTGCCGACCTGCGTCTGCATGACGCGCTGCAGCCGCGTCAGCTGCGCTGGGCCCAGCCCGTCGGTTTGGAGACGTTCGTTCAGATCGAGCAGGTTGCCGTCCACCTGCATGAAAGTATCGTCGGCATGCTGCGCCAGCGAGCGGGCGAGGTTGGCGGACTCATGCTCGGCGCTGCGCAGATCGCGCTGATGCGCGTTCCAGATTTGCCAGCTGTTAAAGAGGATCAGCGTGGCGGCAACGATGATGACAAACACGCCGGCCTGAAATAATAATGGGGAGCTTTTAGCGCTGCGCGCCGGCACGGCATCCTGTATGGGTTGCTGCTGAGTCATGTCACCCTTGTTGTTTGATTACTATTCAATTTGAGTTAAGAGCAATCTTATATTTTATGCATAAATGCGCCAGACCTCTAGCCCCTAACGTGGCGATAGCGAGAAAGGGCGTTTGCACCCCGTATCAGCGGCGGGGTGAACACTGCGGAGTGAAAGAGCCATGTCGGATTACATCATTATCACTTTACTGACGCTGGCGGTGTATTACCCCCTTACGCTGGGGACGTTGGCGGTGATGATGTACTTCGCCTGGCGGCGGCGCCGGTCGCCCTATTGGCGGTTGGGATTGGCGCTGTTGGCGCTGCTGTTCGTGCTGTTCGCCAAGGCGGCGTATGACTGGCACCGCTATGGCTAGCGGCGCCATGACGGGTTATTCGACGTTGATCATCCAGTTGACGCCGAATTTGTCGGTCAGCATGCCAAAGCCTTTGGCCCAGAAGGTGGCTTGGTAAGGCATCGTCACCTGGCCGCCCTGCGCCAGATTGTCGAACAGTTTGCGTCCTTGTTCCGCATCGCTGGGGTTCAGCGACAGCGAGAAGCCTTTATGAGAAGCGCCGCCGCCGTCATCTTGCGGGCAGCCGTCGGAGGCCATCAGTACGCCGTCGCCGATCAGCAGGCGCGCATGCATGATCGCCTCCGGATTGACGTCCTGCGGCCCGTCTTGCCGGGCTTCTTCGGGCATGTCTTTATAGCGCATGACCATTTCAATTTTGGCATTCAACTGCTGTTCGTAGAAGTTAATCGCTTGCTCACAGTTACCGCTGAAAAACAGATAGGGTTGTACCAGCATGACATTGACCTCGGTTGTGGCTCGACAGGCAACGACCGGCCCTCGGGCAGGGAGAAATGGTTGCTGGCGGCAATAATTGCCGTCGGTGACTTATTAGTGTAGTTCCCCTGGCGCAGAATGCTTGTGCGAGGTGAGTGCGCCTTCGCCGCCGGCATGACGGGCGAAGGCGCAAGGGCGGTCAATACAGCGACGGCTCGCCGGCTGGGCGGGTTTTAAAGCGGCGGTGCAGCCACATGTACTGATCGGGGGCCAGCAGCACCTGTTCTTCCACCACGCGGTTCATCTTGGCCGCCGCGCGCGTTTCATCATCCAGCGGGAAGTCCGTCAACGGCGGCTGCACGATCAACTCATAGCCCTGAGCATCTGGCAGGCGGCGCGGCACGAAAGGCACGATCGACGGCCGTCCCATGCGCGCCAGGATAAAGGTTCCGGTGGTCGTGGCGGCATTTTCCACGGCGAAGAGCGGCGCGAACACGCTGCTTTGCGGCCCATAATCGTGATCCGGCGCGTACCACAGGATTTCGCCCTGTTTCAGGTTGCGGATCATGCCTTTGATATCTTTACGATCGAGCATGAATTTATTCGAGCGCAGCCGGCCGCGGGTTTGTACCCACTCCATCAGCCTGTTGTTGTGCGGGCGATGCACGCCGATGCCGGGGTTTTGCATGCCGAAAATGCGCGCGCCCAGTTCCAGTGTCAGAAAATGCAGACCGATCAGCAGAACGCCTTTGCCGCCCTGACGCGCCAGCCGCATGTTTTCCATGCCGCTCACCTTGAACCAGCGGGCGATGCGCCAGTCGGGCCAGAACCAGGCCATGCCGACTTCGAACAGGCCCATACCGACGGACTCAAAATTTTTGACGATCAGCGCCTCGCGCTCGGCGGTGGGCATTGCGGGGAAGCAGAGCTCTAAATTGCGGCGCGCTATTTTTACCCGGCGTTTCATCAGGCGCATGGCTATTCTGCCAAGGCCGTGTCCGAGTCGATAAATCAGCGGGTAGGGCAGTAATACCAAGAGATAGAGTATTCCCAGCCCTATCCACAGCAACCAATAACGAGGGCGCAAGAATTCGCGCTCAAAGCGTTGGTTAGAAAGCATTTTTCCTGTGATTCCTTGTTTTTCCAATGGGACCTTAACCCAAATTTTCATAGAGCGAATGGTAGAACATTCTGAGCTAAATAGGATTTTCCATTAATGCTTTTTTTACGCTTTAGTTAAGCGCAGGCGAAAAACGGGGGGAGATAGGATTTTTACCGAGGGAATGGCAGATATTTTAAGCTATTTCAAACGACTGGCGAAATTGAAAAATAAAGACACAATTAAGCGCATCGCAAAAGTGACAACTGCTATGTAACCTTAATGAAACAATAACGCAGCGGAACCGTCCCAAACGGCGGCCAGTGCGTACAGTAGCGCGAGAATCAGGACAAAAGGGGCATTGAACATCGGCGTTTCCTCCAGGAGGATTTGTTTAAAGTTTAGCCTCGCGAGATGACAGCAGGATGAAATCAGATCGTTTTTTGTACGGTGAAATTCAGACGGACGGAAATGGGTAAACCGCTGATTTTTTACTATAGTCATAGTGTGAAGTTATGCGTTTGTCGCCGTACGCCTCTGCATTGAGCGGCAGCGGGCAGGTTGCCCAGAGCAAGATCGCGGAGCGGACGGCGCCTAGCGCGAAACATGTGACGAGAGTCTCAGAGGGTTGGTCTGTAAGGATTTGACATGTCATATGAAAATGACGATCTAAACGGTGTTGAGCAACCGAGCGACTACGTGAAAACCACCGCCTGCGAAGTGCGCAGCGGCGTAAAGGCAGCGCTCGAGCAATCATGTGCCTGCATCAAGGATAGCCCTTGGGCGGGGATAGGCGCCGGCGCCGTCGTGGGCCTGGTAATAGGATTTCTGTTAGGCAAAAGGTAATAGGGAGAGTAAAGATGGGCATCATTTCCTGGATCATTTTTGGTTTAATCGCCGGTATCCTGGCCAAGTGGATTATGCCGGGCAAAGACGGCGGCGGCTTTATTGTGACCGTTATATTGGGGGTCGTGGGCGCCGTAGTCGGCGGCTATATCAGCACCTTCTTCGGTATGGGCCGCGTTGACGGTTTTAACCTGGGCAGCTTTGTGGTGGCAGTAATCGGCGCCCTGGTGGTGCTTTTTGTCTACAGGAAGATCAAAGGCTAAGCAGCCATTGCTCAACAGGGTCGCCGCGGCGGCCCTTTTTCGTGAAATCAATCCGGCGGCGCGGCGCAGTCCGCACTCGCTGAAAGGGGAATATCATGGGTCTGTTCGATAGCGTATTGGGTAACATTCTGGGCGGCGGCGCCAACGGCAAAGGCATCGACTACATCGCCATTATGCAGTGGGTCGAGCAACAAGGCGGCCTGCAGGCCATTTTGGACAAATTCCGTCAGGGGCAGTTCGGCGATATCGTCGGTTCCTGGCTCGGCAATGGCGAAAATCAGCCGATTACCGGCGAACACGTACAGCAGGCGTTGGGTAGCGACGCCATCAACCAACTGGCTGAAAAGCTGGGTATCGATCCGGCTCAGGCGTCCAGCACCATTGCACAGTTCTTGCCAACGGTCACCGATGCCGCCTCGCCAAACGGTGAAGTGCAGCAAGACAGCAACGAGCTGGGCGACATGGTTGGTAAACTGTTCAAATAATGATTAGGCTCCCGGCGTCTGGCCGGGGGCATTCACTCCGCTGATCCCCTCGATCTTCGTCAACGCCTGCTGCAGATGCGCCACCCAGGCGCGCACTTTCTCCGGAATAAAACGCAAGGCGGGATAGACCGCGTGCAGCGCCATGGGCGGGTAGCGGTATTCCGGCAAAACGGGCACCAGCGCCCCTGTCGCCAGCTGTTCGGCGATTAAAGGCCGTTGAGCGCCGCCGATGCCGGCCCCAGCCTCAATGGCGGCCAGCAGCGATAGCGTATTGTTGGCGCGGAACGTGGGCCGCAGAGCAACCGTCTCGGGGCCGTGCGGGCCGAACAGGGTGAGCGTATCGCCGTCATTCAGGCCGCTGTAACGAATGTGCGTATGTTTCGCCAACTCCGCCGGGGAACGCGGCGCGCCATGCCTGGCCAGATAGGCCGGTGACGCCACCAGCAGGCGTTGCAGCTCGCCCAAACGTTTCGCCACCATGCCGGGCGTATGCAGTTCACCGAAACGCAGCGCTACGTCGATGCCTTCGCCGATCACGTCGGCGAGGCGATCGTCCAGCAGCAGCTCGATGGCGAGGTTCGGATGGCGCTGCTGGAAAGCGATGGCCAGCGGTGTGACGTGCAACTGCCCGAACCCGGTCGGGGCGTGAATGCGCAGATTGCCCTGCAACTGGTGGCGCTGGCCGTGCAACGCCTCTTCCGCTTCGTCGACCGCCGCCAGAATCGGTTTGAGGCGCTGATAATAACCGCTGCCGGCATCGGTCAGGGTGACCGCCCGGGTGCTGCGAAACAGCAGCTGGGCCCCCAGTTGCTGCTCCAGGCCGGCGATTTGCTGACTGACCGCCGGCTGCGTCAAACGCAGATCGCGAGCGGCGGCCGACAGGCTGCCCAGTTCCGCCACCCGCATAAAGGTTTTCATTGCGTTCAGTTTATCCATGTCGATCTTGCCTATAGATTTTTCTTATAAGTGTTAGTGGAAAGCCTCTTCTACCGCAAGCATCGCTAATCAATAACACTCAGGGCATCAACAACCCGAGGAGTGGCAAGATGAATGCAAAGCGACAGGCATTGGTGATCGGCGCCAATGGCGTGATTGGGCGCCGATTGATTGAGGAGCTGACCGGCCAGGGCTGGCAAGTGGTGGGCGTCTCGCGCCGGGGTGGGCAACCGGCGCCGGGGGTGCGCCACCTGCAGGTTGATCTGCTGGATGCGGCGGCGACGCGCGACGCGCTGCGGCCGCTGAGCGCGATTAGCCACGTTTTCTATGCCGCCTATCAGGATGCGCCGGACTGGGCGGGGCTGGTGGCGCCGAATCTACAGATGTTGCAACACGTTGTCGAGGGGCTGGAGCCAGCCGCACCGGCGTTGGAGCACATCAGTCTGATGCAGGGCTATAAGGTGTATGGCGCGCATTTGGGGCCGTTTAAAACGCCGGCGCGCGAAAGCGACGCCGGGCATATGCCGCCGGAGTTTAACGTGGCGCAGCAACAGTATCTGGCGCAGCGGCAGGCCGGCAAGCGCTGGCGCTGGAGCGCCATTCGCCCGAGCGTGGTGGGGGGCTTCTCCCTCGGCAATCCGATGAATCTGGCGTTAAGCATCGCGGTTTACGCGTCGATCAGCAAAGCGCTCGAGTTGCCGCTGCGCTTCCCCGGTAAACCGGGCGCTTACCACAGCCTGCTGGAAATGACCGATGCCGGGCTGTTGGCGCGCGCCACGCTGTGGGCGGCGACCGAGCCGGCGGCGGCCAATCAGGCGTTTAATATCAACAACGGCGATCTGTTTCGCTGGAGCGAGATGTGGCCGAAAATCGCCGCTTACTTTGGGCTGAAATGTGCGCCGCCGCTGCCGATGCCGCTGGAGAGCATGATGGCGGACAAAGCGCCGCTGTGGCGCGAGCTGGTGCAGCGGCACCAATTGGCCGAACCGGACTATCGCGCGGTGGCCGGCTGGCGCTTCGCCGATTTCGTCTTTTCCTGGGACTATGACATGTTCGCGGACGGCAGCAAGGCGCGGCGCTTCGGTTTCCATCAGTTCGTCGAAACCGAAGCCATGTTTTCCTCGCTGTTCGATGAGTTCCGCCGTCGCGGCATCATCCCCTGAGCGTGGCATCGGTTTCCCCGCAGCACCGGCCGCGGGGAATGAGGTCAGAACGTCAGCATGATCTTGCCGATGTGCTCGCTGGACTCCATCAGCGCATGCGCGGCGGCGGCCTGCTCAAGCGGGAAGGTTTTAAAAATTTGCGGCTTCAGCACGCCGCGCTCCAGCAGCGGCCAAACCTTCTCGCGCAGCTCGGCGGCGATCTGCGCTTTGTCCGCCACGCTGCGCGAACGCAGCGTCGAACCGGTATGGGTCAGGCGTTTCAACAGCAGCGGCATCAGATTGAGCTCTTTCACCACGCCGTTTTGCGTGCCGATTTGCACGATGCGGCCTTCCATCGCCGCGGCCTGATAGTTTTTGGCTACATAATCGCCGGCGATCAGGTCGACGATCACGTCGGCGCCTTTACCGTTGGTGGCGTCTTTGGTGCGTGCGACAAAGTCTTCGCTGCGGTAATTAATCGCCACGTCGGCGCCCAGCGCCAGGCTGGCCTGTCGTTTCTCTTCGGAGCCGACGGTGGTGATCACCTGGGCGCAGAAGGCCTTCGCCAGCATGGTGGCGACCGTGCCGATGCCGGAGGTGCCGCCATGGATCAACACGGTCTCGCCGGCCTTGAGGTGGCCGCGCTGGAACACGTTGACCCAGACGGTAAAGAAGGTTTCCGGCAGCGCTGCGGCCTCGGTCAGGCTCAGGCCCGCCGGAACGGGCAGCGCATTGCTTTCATGCACGGTGCAGTATTCGGCATAGCCGCCGCCGGCGATGAGGGCGCAAACCCGATCGCCGGGCGCGAAGCGGGTCACGCCTTCCCCGGTGGCCACCACTTCGCCGGCAATTTCCAGGCCGGGGATATCCGAGGCGCCGGGCGGCGGCGCATAGTTCCCCTGGCGCTGCAGCACGTCGGGGCGGTTAACGCCAGCGGCGGCGATTTTCACCAGAAGTTGGCCCGCTTGCGGAACCGGCACCGGGCGTTCAGCGACGACCAGAACCTCGGGGGCGCCCGGCTGGCTGATTTCAATCGCTTTCATCGTGCCGGGCAGCGCTGCATTTGTTGACATGGTCACTCTCCTCATCGTGGCGGACGTGGCTATCGGGCGAAACGTCCGCAATAAAGTCTGCTGTTAGCTTAGCGAAATCGAATGAGGCGCGCGTGGTCGAATAGAGCGGTTTTGCGAGGAAGGGGCGAAGCCGCCGCGATGGGCGGCAGGGCATCAATCGTTAGGGGGGATGCGGAACCCTTTCAACGAGACGATGAAGTGGTCTTTTCCTTTGGAGATCTTGGCGCCTTTATCGCACCACAGGCTGGCAAGCTGGAAGAAGTCGTCGCTGCCGATATCGTAGGCCAGTTCGATTTTCTTGGCGGTGCCGGCGCGGATGAGTTTTTCTGCTTCCTGATGGTTTGCAGCTTTAATTATGGTCATGGGCGAAATCCTTGGTGTTAAGCCAGAGCGGATAAACGCGAATTATCATATGGCCATAGTGTGACAATTTTGTGATGAAAGCATGACAGCCCGCGAAGGCGCGGCGTGCGTTGTGCCGGGCCTTCGCGGTGAAAGCGCGTTGCCGGTTACCGATCGTACGGGCGGATGAGTGTGCTTTTTTTCTGAGATTTTAAATGTTTATAGAGGGCGAAGCCCGCAATGCCGGCCAAGACGGCCAGGAGGGCAAGGGATCCTGTGGCCATGAACGTTACCTCCGAATAAGAATGGCAAGGAGGCGTATTTGTGACATTGATCACTCTGCGGGGCAATGAGAGCAATCTGTAATCGGGAAGACGCTGTGAGGGCGAGGCAAAAAAAAAGCGCCTATAGGGAGGCGCATAAAGATTTGCAACACAGCTTGTTGTGTTCAACACCAGGAGGAGTGGTGAACTGACGCTATTCTATGCAGCGGCAAAGGCGGCTGATATAGGTATTACTCCGAAAGCGCCGCTACCACTCATAGCCCAACTGAATGTTGTAATCGGGATCCTGATTGGTGGAATAAGGATCGGACTGGCGGCGGCGATCGGTTTTCTTCACCGGGCCTTCATACGCGGGATAAGGTTTGGCGCGTGGTTTGCTGCAGCCTGGATGATCGCACTCGATATCGACGCGAAAACCGCTTTTATCTCTCGCCTCTGCCCAGGCAATCGGCGGTTTTTCCGCTTTGGGGGCCGGCCCCGGCTCCGGCGCAGTTTTGGGGGCGGGGGAGATACTGGGTTCAGGCGGATGATAATTCAGCTCCAGCGCGCCCAACGGGGCGCTGCAAGCGGCAAAGGCCAGCAGAATGGCACTGGTGGCCGGCAATGTAAGCCATCTCGGCATGGTGACTCTCCCTGAATGATTTCGTCAGGCAACTATAAAACAGCAGAACGAGAATTACTATCATTTGCCTTGGGCGTTACGGGCGAGCCAGGCGGCGATTCCATCGGCAGACGGGGTCAAATCCTGTGCGTTTAGCCGAGATTAGCGCCCCATCGCGGCGAAAAAGGTTGCTATTGCCGCTCGCTCATGAGTTAATGATGTCGGCCTGTGGTACAGACCTATTTATGCACGACATTTTGAGTAAAGTAGTTCAAATTTAAAGCGTTATCCCGGATAGCCCTTCTCTGACGAATTTCCTTTCCAGTGCCTCCATAAGTAACTGATGACCGGCTACCTCGCCCATGGCGGCTTACATTTATTATTGAAGGAATTAGACATGTCTAACATGATCAAAGGTCAAGTGAAGTGGTTCAACGAAGCTAAAGGTTTTGGTTTCATCACCCCAGCAGACGGCAGCAAAGACGTATTCGTACACTTCTCTGCTATCCAGGATCAAGGCTTCAAGACCCTGGCTGAAGGCCAGAACGTACAGTTCTCTATCGAGAACGGTGCGAAAGGTCCATCTGCGGCTAACGTTACCGCTATCTAATTGGCGCCTGGCGCTGATTGAAAAAAACCCGCTGCGGCGGGTTTTTTTGTGTCTGAAATTCGGCGGTGCGAAAAAAAGCCCGCAAGTCTGCGGGCAAAAGTTCCTTGTTACTTCTTCATTTGCGAGCGCTTCTCTGGGGGGAAACGCCTGAAGACAGGCTACGCGAGACCGGCTTAAGATTCTGCGGCCAAACCGTTAAGAAAGTGAAAATCCAGGCGGCTGCTACGCTGATAGCAGAGGCTGGCAGGGCTAGGGCGGTGTCCATCGCCCTCGGTTTTGTAATACACTGACGGCAATCGCAAATAATGGGGAATGGTATGCAGGTTAACGATCGAGTGACGGTAAAAACAGACGGCGGCCCGCGGCGTGAAGGCATCATTTTGGCCGTAGAGGTGTTCAACGAAGGCACCATGTATCTGGTTTCTCTTGACGACTATCCGGCGGGCGTATGGTTTTTTAATGAAATCGACAGCCGTGACGGCACGTTTGTGGAGCCCTGTCGCGAGCATGGGCAGTAACTTCGGCTAATCTCATTAATTTGCTAATGAAATTGTCCGTTTTGAGATTATTTCATAGCGGTAAGATTCTTTTTATCGATGACAAAAAAATACCCGTTGCGCTAGCGGGGGATAACGCAGCAGGTATTCTTTTAAGGGCGCCAGCATCTGATATCCAGATGACATTATCACCGGGTATTTAACGGCTGGCAAAACAGAGTGGGGGCCTTCTCTGTGATTTAACGGCTATTGACAAATATTCCACTGGTCAAGGTATCGGTCAGACGAACAACGTGGTAAATGATCTGCTTGTTGTGCGTCTTTATTTTCCGCTTGATGTTTCCTTTGTGGGAAGAGACCGTTTTGGCCTTTATTTGCATCTGGTCTGATATCTGGATGGTGCCTTGACCGGACATCCACATGCGTAACATGTTCGATTCGGTCTGGCTCAGCGTTACCGGCGTTTGATCCAGAGAGGATTTCTCCGCCCGTAGGGACGTTCTCTCGAGATAGTGACTAAGTAGCTGATTCATAGTCTCTGGTTTGATGGATTTTGACGATATGATGACGTTCTTGCGAACATATAAATAATCGTCGAAATGTACGTTGGTAATGGCCATGAAGATGAAGAATAACGTATCCGGGTGCAGTGAAATCACCCGTTTTATTCGCTCGGTGGCGTTCGCTTCGTGGATGAAGCAGTCCTCGTTAATAAACACCAGGCTGGGATTCAACTTGCTGCATTTTTCGTGCAGGCTGTCAATGTCCTCGATGGCATTAATATGGCGTTTCTTCACGCCATGCGAAGTCAGATAGTCGGTTAATCCCAATCTGGTATAGCTACATGAATCCATGATGATCGTTGGCATATCGCACCCCCACTTAAATCCGTTTTACTGCGGTAATATGAGAAAAAGCCTAAAAAGCCGAAAGGCAAAATGGAGCAATAATTCAGTGTAGCGAGTGTTCTATCAATAAACACGACGTCACTCAATGATATTTTCATACTAAACTTATTAATTGCATGAATCTATAAGTTTGGCTTAAGTCAGGGCGATCTGCTGTTCGTCCAGCTTCGGCATGTTGAGCCTGATTTGCGCTTGGCGCCCGAGCCTGTCTGCATTGCTTGCCGTGAATCTGTTCATCATGTCACGAAACAAAATTTTAGTTTGCTAGGAAAAGTCTTAAAAAAAATTCATGTGTCGTTTTTTTGAGGTCTTTTAGTGTGTTTTTTGGGCGGTGAAAAAACACTCGCACTGAGTGATTTTGGTTTTTACATATAAAAATCATTAACTTGCGGTGTTTTTTGCTTTTCGCGCAAATGATAAGCACGCCTTTTTTTATCATAACAACAAACAGAAGTTAACATTCTGGCTGGAATGTGTAGCTTAATTGTTGCTATAAATCACCGTTTTACAATGAGTTATCTGGATATTTATTTCACATGAAATAGTTTTCGTGAATGTTTAACGGTGATTGAGTGATTTTTCTAAACTATCATCCTGCTGCCCGATCCCCGGGGAGGAATGGCAGGTCGGAGTTGTCTCTGGCCCGCGTTGGTTTTAACTTGCCTCTCCACCTTTCAAAAAACAGGATGCCGCGGTGAGACGGAATCAGTATGGGCAGCCGATAGGTGAAGCCCTCCCTCATTGGCAGCCGGCAGGCATGCCCGGCCACACGCCACTGCAAGGGCGGTTTTGCCGCCTGGAACCGCTTAACCTCGAGCGCTGGGGAGATGCGCTTTATCAGGCTTATCAAACCGCCGAGGACGATCGCGACTGGACCTATCTGTTTTGGGAACGCCCGCAGTCGCGCGCAGATTTCCAGCGTTATCTCCAGGCGCAGGCGTCCAGCGCAGACAGAAACACGATGGTGGTGATCGATCGGGCGAACGGGCGCGCGGTAGGAACCTGCGCTTTTTTGCGCATCGATCCCGCCAACGGCGTGGCCGAACTGGGCACCATCAACTGGTCGCCGCTGATGAAGCGCAGTGCGCTGGGCAGCGAGGCGATCTTCCTGATGCTGCGGCACCTGTTCGACGATCTTGGTTACCGGCGTTGCGAATGGAAATGCGATAGCCTCAATCTGCCTTCACGCCAGGCCGCCGAGCGCCTGGGGTTCCGCTATGAAGGCACGTTCCGCCAGGCCGTCGTCGTCAAAGGACGCACGCGCGACACCGACTGGCTGTCGATCGTCGACGAGGAATGGCCGGCGCGGCGCGCGGCGTTTGCCGCCTGGCTATCGCCGGAT
The DNA here is from genome assembly GCF_052169255.1 of Serratia sp. CY29653. Lineage (NCBI taxonomy): Bacteria > Pseudomonadati > Pseudomonadota > Gammaproteobacteria > Enterobacterales > Yersiniaceae > Serratia > Serratia sp. CY29653. Next base: position 530,335 of record NZ_JBJNLC010000001.1, read on the forward strand.
AACATCGGCGATGACGGGCGGCAAGCACGGCAATTGCAGGCCTTCCGACGCGAGTAATGCGCCGCGTGCATTAGGCCGCTTCCGCCAGGCAATGGCGCAGCGAGTCCAGCGCCAGTCTGATGTCCTGTTCCTCCGTCATCCAGTTGACCAGCGCGGCGCGGATCCCCGGCTGATGGTGATAGCTCGTTGGGGTGCAACGCACCACGCCGTGCCGGTTAAGGCGATCGAGAAAGCGATCGCGCGCCGCTTCGCTGTCGCCCTGCGGGTGACTGAGCGCGAAGCACACCACGTTCAAATTCACCGGCGCCAGCAGATGGAAGCCGCCGTCGGCCGCTAACGCCGCGCCCAGCGCCTGCGCCAATCGGACGTTGCGCTCGACGATATCCCGTATGCCGCTGCGGCCATAGGCTTTCAGCGTCAGCCAAAGCGGCAGGGCGCGGAAGCGGCGCGAATTTTCCGGCGTCAGGTGCAGATAGTTGTCCGGCCGCGGCGTCGGCGCTTCCAGGTAAGCCGAATGGTTCTGAAATACCTGCATCTGCAGATCCAGGTGGCGGGTAAATTGGATCGCGCTGTCATAAGGCACGTTCAGCCATTTGTGCGCATCGACGGTGATGGAATCGGCATGCTGCCAGCCCTCGAGCCTTGGGGCGTATAGTGGCGAGCAGGCCGCCACGCCGCCGAATGCCGCATCGACATGCAGCCAGAACGGATAGCGCTCCCGCAGCGCCAGCAGACGCGGCAGATCGTCGAAAGCGACGGTGTTGACCGTGCCGGCGCTGGCCAGCACCAGCGTTGGCTGGCCTGCGCCGGCGGCGAGCTGTCGCTCCAGCGCCGCCATATCCATGGCTTCTGAGTCCGGCAGGCTGGCGACGGTCGTCAGCGCGTCGCGGCCGATGCCGAGCATGCTGAGCGCCTTCACGCTGCTGGAATGCGGGTTGGCTGCCAGCACCCGGACGGGGCCGAGCGCCGCCAGGCCCTGTTGGGCGATATCCACGCCGTGCTGTTGCCCCAGCCACTGCCGGCCAATGGCCAGCCCGGCGAAATTGGCCATGGTGGCGCCGCTGACCAGGCTGCCGCTGAACGCTTCCGGCAGGCCCAGCAGGGATTTCAACTGCGTCACCGCGGCCAGCTCGATCGCCGCGGCGATCGTATCATGGCTGAGTTGGCTATTTTGGTCTGTCACGCTAACCAGCCAGTCTGCCGCGACCGCCGCTGGCGTGCCCCCGCCGGTGACGAAGCCAAAATAACGCGGGCCGGCGCTGGCGGAAATGCCCGCCTGATAACGTTGCCAAAAGTCATCCAGCGCCGCCAGGGCGCCTTCGCCGTTTTCCGCCAGCCGATCGTCACCGGGTTGCAGCTGCTGTTGCGCGAGCGGTGGGCAGACTGAGCGGTGCTGCAGCCCGGCCAGAAAATCTTCCGCCAACTGGCGGGTGTGATCGAGGATCTGCGGAAACTGTGCAAGATCCTGTTGTAAACGTGGGTGCATGGCGGCTCCGAAAGCGTCAGGGATGATGGGGTAAACATAGAACATTTGCCTGCGGGCCAAAATCGATGAAAAATAGCCTTTTTGGCTAGCCTGGTTAACCAATGATGAATGAACGTCTCCCGCTGCATGTCTTGCCGACCTTTGCTATCGCCGCCAGATTGGAGAATTTGCGCGCCACGGCGCAGCAGGTGCATTTGACGCATGGCGCGGTCAGTCAGCAAATTCAGCTGCTGGAGCAGGCGGTGGGCTACCCGCTGTTTGAACGGCGTGGGCGTGGTGTGCGCCTGAATGCCGCCGGGAAAGAGTTGCTGGCGGCGGTAGAGCCGGCGCTGCAGGCGCTGCAGCAGGGCGTCGCCCGCGCCCGGCGCGCCGCGGCAAGCCAGACGCTGCGTATCAGCGTGCTGCCGTCTTTTGCCCATTACTGGCTGTTGCCGCGTTTGCCGGCATTTCATGCAGCCTGCGCCGATATTGCGCTGGATATCGATGCCTCGCTGGCGTTGCAGGATCTGTCGCAGCGCGGGTTCGATGCGGCGATCCGCATCGGCAGCGGCCAGTGGGCGGGGCTGCAGGCGCAGCGCATCGCGTCGGGCGACGTGCTACCGGTCGCCTCGCCGGATATGGCGCGGCAGTGGGGAACGGCATTCGAGAACGGCGGCGACGTTCCCTTGCTGGAGCACGACGTCAGCCCGTGGCGCGACTGGTTCAATGCGCAAGGGCGCTCGCTGTGCGGGCGGCAACAGGCGGTGTTCAACGATGCCGGATTATTGATTCGCGCGGCGGAGCAGGGGTTCGGCATCGCGCTGGCGAAAAAGCTGCTGGTGCAGGATGCGATCGACGCGGGGCGGCTGGTGGCGCTGGCTGCGCCCTGTCGCCTGAGCGAGGACGACGTTTATCTGGTGTGGCCGCAGACCGCCGGGCTGACGCCGGCGGTCACACGCTTGCTGCAGTGGCTGCAGCAACAGTTGGCGGCGGTTTAACGGCGCAGCCACTCCGGCTGTGAGGTGCCGAGCGTGGTCGCCGGCAACGCCCATTGCAGCGCCGTACCCTGCAGGCTTAACGGGGCGCGCAGGCGTTGCGCGGCGCCCCAGTAAGTCAGTTCCGTTTCCGGGTTCTCGTCGGCGGTTCCGGCCGGCGCCAGCGGCTCCGGCCGATAATCTGCCGAACAGGGGTGCGCCAGCAGCAGTTGCGCCGTGCGCGCCAGCGACAGCCGCGCGTGGTAGCCGGTGCCGCGGCTCAGGCGTTGCGCCATACCGGTCAGCACAGCCGCCGCCATCAAATAGCCGGTGGCGTGGTCCAGCGCCTGTACCGGCAGCGGCACCGGCAAACTGGCGCTGCGCCAAACCATGCCCGCCTCCGCCAGCCCGCAGCTCATCTGCACCAGGCTGTCGAAACCGCGCCGGGTGCGCCACGGTCCGCTCCAGCCGTAGGCATTCAGGCAGACGTCTATCAGACCCGGCGCCAGCGCGCGCCTTTCCTCCGCGCCATAGCCCAACTTCTCCAGCGCACCGGCACGGTAGCCGTGCACGATCACGTCTGTGTTCCTCAGCAGATGTTCAAACGTGTGGCGATCGTGCGCATTGGTCAGGTTGAGGCGCGCGCTGCGTTTGCCCAGCATTACCTCGTGCTCGACGCCGGGCTCATCCCAACCGTAAGGATCGATGCGCAGCACGTCGGCGCCCAAACCGGCGAGAAAACGGGTGGCGATCGGCCCGGCGAGAATGCGTGTCAGGTCCAGCACCCGCACGCCGTGCAGCGGCCGGGCGACGGGCAACGTCCAGCCCGGCGGCGGCGCTTCCGGCTGCAGCGAGGTGTGGATCAGCGGTTCGAGCGCCACGCTCTTGCCCTGAATATGTTGTCGCCACGCGGCCGCCGAGCGCATTTGAGCCGCGCAGCCGCCGGCCTCGATCACCGCTTCCTCCAGCTCGCTTTTTTTCCAGCCCAGCACGCGTTCCGCCAGCGCGCCTTTGTCCGATGCCGGGCCCAGCACCTGTTCCACCGCCCGCCGATGGTGCGGTGCATTGGTGTGCAGGCGTATCCAGCCGTCCGCCGTCGCGTAGTCGCCGGCCAGGGCGTCCCAGGCGGCAGGCAGCGTCCAACCCAGCGGACGCAGCGTCCAGCCGAACCAGAGCGAGGCCAGGCGTTGATCGATCCAGACCTGCGGCGCATCGGCTGCCTCGCGGCGAAGCAACTCGGCGCAGGCCAAACCGGCGGCGCTCCAGGCGGCGGTAGCCAATTCGGTCACGGGAAAAGCCGAAGGCAATGCGCCGGTACCGCTTACGGTTAACCGGTCGCAGGGCGCGGGGCGTTGCCCCAGGCTTTGCCAAATCTCGTCGAGCAGAGTGTGGATCAGAGGCGTCATCAGCCACTCCTTGCGGGTCGTCGGAAATATAGCCTAGCGTAGCCCATCGCCGGCGACCTTGCTAAGGCGCAACGTCGAACGTGCGGCCGTCGGCCAGTTTGGCGCGCAGGCTGTGGGCCGCTACGCCGGCGAACGGCTGCGCGCTGAAGTTGGCGGTCAGCGTCGAACCGTCGCTGAAGGTCGTCTGCTGCACCCAGCCGTCCCGATCGAGCCAGCGGAAGTCGGTCAGCGCTTTGTCCCAGAGGGCCTGATGCAACAGCCGGAAGGCGGCGTCGGCGCGTTTGATCGCCGGCAGGCGGGCCGCCAGGGTGGCGCGGCTCAGATGGAACATCGGCGCGGTGTTGTACAACTGGCTGAGCAGACTGCGGGTGGTCTGAACGTCGCTGAACTTCAGATTGTCGTAATTCCAGTGGTGGCTGCTGACGATCGCATCGTGGTAAACGGCCTGGTACAGTGGCAGGCGATAACGCGGATCGAATTCGACGGTGCGGTAGGGCTGCTTCACCTTGGCGGGGCGGAAGAAAAACTCCGGTTGAGCGTTGGGCCACCAGGCGCCGAGATAATAGGGCGAGGATTTATCCTGATTCATCTGCTTGTCGCCCCAGCCGAATCCCCAGGTTTCCATGCCGTGGGCGAACATCAGGCTGCGGGCGGTTACCGCATTGCCGTCCTCCGAGCCGAGCGGCAGCTTAAGGGTGGCGCTGAACCAGGCCAGCCGGGCGTTGCGCGCCTCGGCCATCTGCGCCGCGCCGGTCGGGTGGCCGGGCTGATAGTCGTCGGAGACCATGCCGGTGCCGTCCACGTCGAGGAACAGGCTGTTCAACCCGGCCAGTTGCACCAGCTCGCGCATGCGCCGTTGAGAATAGGGCAGGACGCAGCCCGGGTTGAGGTAGTAACCCTGTTTGCCGAAGCCGGGTTTCTTGCTGCCGTCGGCGCGCACGATGGCGCAACTTTCCCGCAGCGCCGTCGGCAGTTGCGCGGTGAGCCAGCTGTCGTTCACGCCGCGCGCAATGGCGGTATCGTAGGAGTCGTAGCTGGCGATCAGATAGCCGGCCGCTTTGGCTGCGCCCACCGCCTGCGGGTGCAGGAAGGCGGCGGTCCAGTTATCGGTGCCTAACCACAGGCGCGGCAAGCCGGCCTGGCGCAGCGAGTCGATCACCGGTTCGGCCAGCCCTTGCCCCCAACGGTCTGCCGGGGTTAGCCAGCGCCCCAGTTCCTGTTGCGCCCGCTCCTGAACCGCAGCGGCCTGGCGCTGCTGCGCCTGCAGAAAATCGGCGTCATCCAGCGTGGCGCCCAGCGGGATTTGCGCCGTCAACGCCTGGTTGATGCCGTCGATCAGGGGCTGTAGCTGCCAGCCCTCCGGCGTTTTGCCCGCCAGCTGCAGCAGGAGCTTTCTGCTCTCGGCATCCATCTTCTGCCGCAGCGCTTCGGCGGCGGGAGAGGCGAGGTAGTGCAGCAACCCCGGCCAATCTTTGACATCTTCCGCCGCCAGCAGTTTGTCCCCCCATAGGTAGACATGGGTGGCGCCGATCAGCTTTTCGCCTTCGGGCGCCTGCTTTATCTTCTCGCGCAGGCTGCTGAACTGGCCGTTCTGTTGCAAATAGTCGCGATAGCGGCGGGCGCCGGACAGCGGCGTGTCACCGACGTGCAGCAGCACCTCGAATGCCTGTTGCTGATTGAAGCGGTTGAACTGATGCCCGGCGCGCATCTCCAGCTTTTCCTGCGCCGAGGCGAAGGTGACCCGGTTGCTGAACGGCGTCAACATCAGCCAGCTGTAGACCTTGCCCTGGTATTGCTGGCTCCACAGCTGCAGCTTCAGATCCCAGTTGGTATCCAGCGGCGTCATTTCCGCCGTCAGGTAATGGCGCCAGACGGCGTTGTCGAGCGGAATGCGGCTGCCTTCGCCGATCGGCAACAGCAGCGCTTCTGTTTGTGGCGGCAGGCGATACCAGTTCAGAAGCTGTGGCCGGTCGCTGCTGAAGCTCAGGCGCAGATCGCCGCCTTCCAGACGGGCGCTAACCTTGACCGCGCTCTGCGGCCAGCGCCAGCTGGCGCGTTGTGGCGACGCGGTGAGATCTTCCACCTGTTGCGCGGGCTGCGCCAGATTGACCGGCACAGCGCCGGCGGCAATGCGCAGCGTGGCGGGATCGAGTTCAAACTGCGCGTCGCCTTGCTGCAGCAGCAGGGCATCGGCGGGATAGCTGACGAGCAGCGCGAGCGCGAGCGGGGAAAGCCGGTGTTTCATCGGGGGCGTCCTTGAAAGATGAAGGGGAGCAGTTTACCGATAAGCGCACTGCCGCCCAACGCTGTCGCTGCCGATTTGTGACATCGAAATATCATCGCGGTATTTCAGTTTATTTTTCGTTTAATAAATTAGCCTTTACTTCATTACCCGACGTCACTATACTCAGCCAAAATTTCAGTGGAGAAACCCAATTGGACAGTTGTAGTTGTAATAAAACAAATAAGGCAAGCTGACCAATTCTCTTCTGATTTGTTGCTTGCCGTTATCGGCGGGCAGCACCCCTCTCCAGTTATTCCTGAGCTGTGCATACCCGAATATAAAACGTTTCCTGAGGCCTGATGGTTTCAGGTGAATTGAGTTGGACGTTATTATGGTATTCTGCAGCCACAGCCTTTTCCCTCCAGGCACAGTACGCTGATTCGCTGATTTATTTTCGGCGCAATTTTGCGTGTGCTAAACAGCACATGATTTTATCTCCTGAGGTTAATTAAGGGGACAGTCATGGCTATGACTCCTTTCGTTTTAAATTTATTGCTGGCGATGTGCCTGGGCGCGGTAATTGGCGCCGAGCGCCAGTGGCGCCAACGCATGGCCGGCCTGCGCACCAATGCGCTGGTGGCGACCGGCGCGGCGGTCTTTATTCTCAGCTCCATGTCCACCGATCCGGCCAGCGCCGGCCGCGTGGCTGCGCAGATCGTATCCGGTATCGGCTTCCTCGGCGCCGGGGTTATCATGCGTGAAGGGCTGAACATTCGCGGCCTCAACACCGCCGCCACGCTGTGGTGTTCGGCGGGGATCGGCGTCCTGTGCGGCCTGGGCCAGCATTGGGATGCGGTGGTCGCCACGCTGGTGATCCTGTGCGCCAATATCCTGCTGCGCGAGGCCGCCCAGCGCATCAATCTGCAGCCGCACCAGCAGGCGACCGATCTGGAACTGTGCTATCGCATTCAGGTGACCTGTGGCGAGCAGGATGAAATTCTGGTGCGTACCCTCATTCTGCAGGCGCTGAACGGCGTCGCCTTGCGGCTGCAATCTTTGCGCAGCGCCGATATTTCCAGCCCGGGGCAATTGGAAGTGTGCGCGGAAATTACCGCCACGCCGGCCGCACAAAAAGAAATTGAGGGTATTGTCTGCCGCGTCAGCCTGGAAAAAAGCGTGAGCGCCGTTCGCTGGCGCGTTGCGTCTGAATTACCGGTCTGAGTAATGATATAAATATTTATTAACTTGATTATATGTTCGTGTTTATTCAGGTAGGCCTGAATAACGCGGGCATTAAGGAGGCGTTATGGACGATGACCCCGGAAGGGAAATGATTCTTGCGTGGCTGACAGGGTAATCACGCTATTCAGTCACGCTAATTAAAAAATTCCACTCTGCGCAGAGTCACCTGTTTATCGGGCGGGATATCCCTGTGCGCAGAACGAAAATAAGAGAATAGCGTTATGACTCAGATTAATGAAAGAACGCGTCGCCGTGATAAAGACGCGGTGACCTACGCCATTGCGGAAGAAGCGACCAACAGCATCGCCCAAACGCTGGCGAACCTGAAGTGCAACCGCAACGGTTTGACTCAGGACGACGCCGATGAGCGGCTGGAGCAGTTCGGCGCCAATCAGGTCGCCCACGACAAGGCGCCGCATGCCTTGATCCAGCTGATCAAGGCTTTCAACAACCCGTTTATCTTCGTGCTGATGGTGCTGGCTGCGATCAGTTTCTTTACCGATTATTGGCTGCCGCGCCAGAGCGGTGAAGAAACTGAACTCACCGGCGTCATTATCATTCTCATCATGGTCACGCTGAGCGGGCTGCTGCGTTTCTGGCAGGAATACCGCACCAACAAAGCGGCGGAAGCGCTGAAGTCGATGGTGCGCACCACCGCCACGGTGCTGCGCCGCAGCAGCTACAGCGCGCATCCGCTGACGCTGGAAGTGCCGATCCGCGAACTGGTGCCGGGGGATATCATTCAGCTCTCCGCCGGTGACATGGTGCCGGCCGACGTGCGTCTTATCGCCTCGCGCGATCTGTTCATCAGCCAGGCGATTTTGACCGGCGAAGCGATCCCTATCGAAAAATACGATGCGATGGGCTGCGTGGCGCAGAAGTCGAGCGAAGGGGAAGTGTCCAGCGAGAACGCGCTGCTTGAGCTCTCCAACGTCTGCCTGATGGGCACCAACGTCGCCAGCGGCACCGCCACGGCGGTGGTGGTGGCGACCGGCGGGCGCACCTACTTCGGTTCGTTGGCCAAGTCGATCGTCGGTTCGCGGGCGCAAACCGCGTTCGATCGCGGGGTGAACAGCGTCAGCTGGCTGCTGATTCGCTTCATGCTGGTGATGGTGCCGGTGGTGTTGCTGATCAACGGTTTCACCAAAGGCGACTGGAGCGAGGCGGCGCTGTTCGCACTGGCGGTGGCGGTCGGCCTGACGCCGGAAATGCTGCCGATGATCGTCAGCTCCAACCTGGCGAAAGGGGCGATCGCCATGTCGCGCCGCAAGGTGGTGGTGAAGCGCCTGAACGCTATTCAGAACTTCGGCGCCATGGACGTGCTCTGCACCGACAAGACCGGCACGCTGACCCAGGACCGCATCATTCTCGAGCACCATATCGACGTCAACGGCGCCAGGGATAACGAGGTGCTGCACCTGGCCTGGCTGAACAGCTTCCATCAGAGCGGCATGAAGAACCTGATGGATCAGGCGGTGATCCGCTTCGGGCGCGGCAAACCGGGGATCGAAGCCCTGGGGCGTTTCAGCAAGGTGGATGAGCTGCCGTTCGATTTCGTGCGCCGCCGCTTGTCGATCGTGATGGCGGACGAAAATGGCAAGCAGCAGCTGATCTGTAAGGGCGCGGTAGAGGAGATGCTGGAGATCGCCACTCACGTGCGTGAAGGCGACAAGACGCTGGAACTGGATGACGCGCGCCGTGCGGCGCTGCAGGCGCTGGCCCGCGAGTATAACGAAGACGGTTTCCGCGTGCTGGTGCTGGCGACGCGCGAGCTGGATGCGCAACGCCCGGCCGACCCGCTGAGCGTGGCCGACGAGCGCGACATGGTGGTGCAAGGGTTGCTGACCTTCCTCGATCCGCCTAAGGAGAGCGCGCAGCAGGCGATCGCCGCACTGCAGGAAAACGGCGTGACGGTGAAGGTGCTGACCGGCGACAACCCGGTGATCACCTGCAAGATTTGCCGCGACGTCGGGCTGGAGCCGGGTGAACCGCTCTCCGGGCTGCAGATTGAACAGATGGATGACGAAACGCTGGCGCGTGAAGTGGAGCAGCGCACGGTCTTCACCAAGCTGACGCCGCTGCAAAAATCGCGGGTGCTGAAAATGCTGCAGGCCAACGGCCATACCGTCGGCTTCCTCGGCGACGGCATCAACGATGCACCGGCGCTGCGCGATGCCGACGTCGGCATTTCGGTCGACACCGGCACCGACATCGCCAAGGAGTCGGCGGACATCATCCTGTTGGAAAAGAACCTGATGGTGCTGGAAGAGGGGGTGATCAAAGGGCGCGAGACCTTCGGCAATATCATCAAGTACCTGAACATGACCGCCAGCTCCAACTTCGGCAACGTGTTCTCGGTGCTGGTGGCCAGCGCCTTCATTCCGTTCCTGCCGATGCTGGCGATCCACCTGTTAATTCAAAACCTGATGTACGATATTTCCCAGCTGTCGCTGCCGTGGGACAAGATGGACAAAGAGTTCCTGCGCAAGCCGCGCAAGTGGGACTCCAAAAACATCGGGCGCTTTATGCTGTGGATTGGGCCGACCTCGTCAATCTTCGATATCACGACGTATGCGCTGATGTGGTACGTGTTCGCCGCCAACAGCGTGGAACACCAGGCGCTGTTCCAGTCCGGCTGGTTCATTGAGGGGTTGCTGTCGCAAACGCTGGTGGTGCATATGCTGCGCACCCAGAAGATCCCGTTCATTCAGAGTACCGCGGCGCTGCCGGTATTGCTGACCACCGGGTTGGTGATGGCGCTCGGCATCTACATTCCGTTCTCGCCGCTCGGCGCCCTGGTTGGCCTGCAGCCGCTGCCGTGGGAATACTTCCCGTGGTTGGCCGCTACGTTGGTCAGCTACTGCGTGGTCGCGCAGTTGATGAAGCGTTTCTACATCCGCCGCTTCGGCGAGTGGCTGTAAGCCGCTTCGGCACTCACTTCGGGGGCGAAATTCATCGCCCCCGCTCCGCTACAGCAGTTTGTTGACCAGCAGGCCGAGCATGATGGTCAGCGTGAAGGAAAACAGCGTGCCGAGCAGCACATACTCGGTGCGCATCTTATCGTCGCTCTGGCGCAGATCGCCGAAACGGAAGATAGATTTGGCCGCCAGCAAAAAGCCGATCGCCGGGATTTGCCCCAGCAGCACGAAGGTCAGGATCAGCGTTCTCTCCAGATAGCCAATCTGTTTGCCCGCGCGCAGCAGCGAGTCGTTGTCGGCCTTGGCCGAAGGCGGCATTTGCGGCGTCCAGTGCGCCAGCAGTTGCCCGATCAGCAGGCTCATCGGCAGATAAATCAGGCTGTAGGCCACCAGCACCAGGCCGGTTTGCCAACGCCCCAGTTGCCGCCCCAGCGCGGCGAGCAGTTCACCGGCATTCGGCGTCAGCCCCAGCCACAGCAAAGCGATTACCGCCAGATGCAATCCCTGATCTAGCAGGAAACTGCGGGCCGGGCTCAGGCGGTTCATCGCGGTGACCTTCAGTAAATCGATCAGGTAGTGGCTGACGGCGATGATCAGCAGGCTGGCCAGCACCTGAAGTGAAGAAAGCCCGCCGTGCAGCAGGCCGAAACCGGCCACCACCCAGGCGGCCAGCACCCCGTGCAGCAACGCGTGCAACACCAGAAAACGTGAACGCGCGCGATGCTTGATTTTATCTTCCACCCAACTCAGCGGCTGCAGCGGAAAATCCGCCAGCAGATGGACGAGCAACAGCCAGGCCAGCAAAGGCGCATAGGTCAGATCCATAGTCAGACGATCCTGTTAATGGCGTGAATAAACCGCATGATTTCCTCGTAGGCCGCGCGTTTCAGCGCGGCGGAGACCGTGGAGGCGGCTTTTTGCAGCTGATCCGCCACGGCAGCGCCGCTGTCGGCGAACATTCTCGCCTGGACGATGCGCGCTTCGGTCTGCGACAGGCGGCCAATCACATGATCTAACATCGGCAGCAGATCGCTGACAATGGCGTTTGTCCGATCGTTGTCGGTTTTCAGAGCCAGCCGGCAATTTTTCGCCATGGCGTCCAACGCGCTGCCGGAGTTGATAAAGGCGCTGCCATAGCCGGCGGCGTCGGGCCGTTGGCTGCCCAGCCCGACGGCGACGCGCGCATCCCAGTGCGCGGCGCCCGTTGCCCGCAGCGCGAGGCGAATATACACCGCCAGCAGCAGCCCGTCCTCCGGGGCGGCCTGCGCCTGGAAGGCGTCGCCGCGAAAGATTTCCACCTGATGCAGCCGCCCGTCGCGCCGCAGCCGATCGAGCAGGCTGTGCAGCTCATTGAGGTAGTTGACGGTGTCTGATCGGCGGGAATCGACCAGATCGCCGCTGATTACGCTGATTGGCGTCGGCATGACATGTTCCGATGTTTATAGAAGGATGACTATAAATTCGCACCTAGATACGAATATGTCAATAATTCGCCTGTGAATACGAATTTATCGGCTTTTCGCCTGTGAGGACGAATTGAGGCAGGGTGAGGAGGGGAATGAATGGCCGGGAATGCGCGGGCCTGCAGGCTCGCCACCGGCGGCGTAAACGGAAAGTGGCCGGCAACCGGCCGTTCAGAAGCTTTTAACCAGCACGCCACGCGGCATTTCGCTGCCGTGTTTCAGCAGGTGCTCAAACGATCGCTCGCTGCTTTTCAGCTGCTGCAAAAATTCCTGCGGCGACAGATCGTGTTTTTTGCCGCTCATGTAAGCCAGCGCCAGTTCTTTTGCCTGATAGCGGGAGAAGTTGTACATGGTGTCCTCGATACGATGAATGTCAGTGCTCACGATTGTAGCGAAAGAGCACATAATGAACAGCGGCTTTGGCGTATGGAATCGATAGCCGAAACTTAACTTGCCGGTTGCAACAGCTCATCGCACAGGCGCTTGATCACCTGAGCCTGCGGCAGGCCGTTGTGCAACATCTGGCGGATATGCTCCGAATCGCTGATGCCTTGGCGGACATGGTGCTCGATCGCCTGTAGCACGGCCCGATCCTCCCGCCGCTCGGCGAACCCGCTCAGCACATCGAGAGTGTGCAGGATATGGGCGGTCAGGCTGCTGCGACGCAGCGTCGCGGGATCGACGTATTCGGCGGCGAAACCGCTGCGATAGGCGTTGATCTTGTTGTAATTGGTGAAGGCATCGTATTCCGGCGCGATCGGCGTGCGGTGTTGCAACAGAAAATCAGCCAGCAGACGGCAGTAACCGACCAGCAGCACGGCATGCGCGAGGCGCAGCGGCGTATCGCAGATGCGGATCTCCACCGTGCCCAGCTCCGGTTTGGGCCGCGCATCCCAGTAAATATCCTTGATGCTTTCAATCACGCCGGCGGCGTTCAGCCGTTCGTAGTAGGCGTTGAATTCGCGCCAGCTGTAGATGTGTTCCAGGCATCCGTAGTTGGGGAAGGAATTCTGCGCGCTGAAACGGGAGCTGGCAAAGCGCGTATCGACGCCCTGGTACAGCGGTGACGATGCGCTGAGCGCGATCAGCTGCGGAAAGTAGGGCGTCAGCGCATGGCACAGGTACATCGCTTCGTCCCCGTCGTTGACGCCGAGGTGGATGTGTTGGCCGAACACGCAGGCCAGCTTGGAAAGATAGCCAAAGCGGCTGGCCAGCTGCCTGTAGCGCGCGTTGTCGCTGATGACCTGCTTGCGCCAGTCGTTGCTCAGATGGCGGCCGCCGCCGCAGACGTCACAGCCCAGGCGCTGCGCGCTGCGCCGGACGGTATGGGTCAGGGCGCGCAGCTCGGCGTGCAGCTCATCGAGATCGCGGTGCACCGAGCTGTTCAGCTCCACCATCGATTTGGTGAGCTCATGTTTGACGCGCCGGCGGTCGCCGACCGCGCTGACCACCCGGTCGGCCCGATCCGTAAGATCGTAGTGCTTGTCATCGACCAGCTGCAGCTCTATTTCGGTGCCGATGGAGAGCCTTTCCGAACGTTTGAATGTGAGCGGCATGGTGCCTCCTTCCTGCAAGAACAGCATAAAGATAAGTATATGCCTCGGCGAGGGGGACAACGTTTTGTGTTTTATATTTGTTTTTCCGAATATGAAAATGGTATCTTCATGAGCGATTTGTGGAGACGATAAGGTTAACGGGAGTGCGACATGACGTCATTGACGCCGCTGAAGCTGTTTAAAAACCTGTCGGACGAGACGCGTTTGACGCTGGTGCTGTTGCTGCGCCACGCCGGCGAGCTGTGCGTGTGCGAGTTGTCGGGCGCATTGGCGCTGCCGCAACCCAAAATCTCAAGGCATTTGGCGATGCTGCGTGAAAGCGGGCTGTTGCTCGATCGGCGCGATGGCAAGTGGATATATTATCGCCTGTCGCCGCATATGCCGGCTTGGGCGGCGGGGATTATTGAGCAGGCTTATCAGTGTCGGGCAGAACAGATGATGGAGTTGGGGCAACGCGTAGCGAAAGGCTGCCCGTAACGGTAAAAAATTTGCGCAAACACATACGAAAAATCGAATATGTAGATGTGAGGAGGCGGTGAGACGGCGATGATAGTGGCAGGAGCGATCTTTATTCTGACGTTGGCCTTGGTTATCTGGCAACCGAGAGGGCTGGGCATTGGCTGGAGCGCGGCGTTCGGCGCGGGATTGGCATTACTGAGCGGCGTGGTGCACGTCGGCGATATTCCCGTGGTGTGGCAGATAGTCTGGAATGCGACCGCGACCTTTATCGCCGTCATCATCATCAGCCTGTTGCTGGATGAGAGCGGCTTCTTTGCCTGGACTGCTCTGCACGTCGCGCGCTGGGGCAACGGCAAAGGCCGATGGCTGTTTACCTACATGCTGCTGCTGGGGGCCGTGGTGGCGGCGCTGTTTGCGAACGACGGCGCTGCGTTAATCCTTACGCCAATCGTGATCGCCATGCTGTCGGCGCTCGGCTTTCGCCCTGCGGCGGTACTGGCTTTCGTGATGGCGGCGGGCTTTATCGCCGATGCCGCCAGCCTGCCGCTGGTGGTGTCCAATCTGGTGAATATCGTTTCGGCGGATTTCTTCCGGCTGGGCTTTACGGAGTATGCGGCGGTGATGGTGCCGGTCAACCTTGCCGCAGTGGCGGCGACCCTGGTGATGTTGCATCTGTTCTTTCGCAAGGATATTCCGCGGCGCTACGCGTTGACGCGTTTACCGATACCCCAAGAAGCGATTCGCGATCGTGCGACTTTCCGAGCCGGCTGGGCGGTATTGGCGCTGTTGCTGATTGGCTTCTTCGCTCTGGAGCCGCTCGGCGTGCCGGTGAGTTTGGTCGCTGCCTGCGGCGCGCTGGTTCTGCTGGCGGTGGCGAAACGTGGGCGCGCGATCGACACCGGCAAAGTGCTGCGCGGGGCACCCTGGCAGATCGTGATTTTCTCGCTGGGCATGTATCTGGTGGTCTACGGGCTGCGCAATGCCGGCTTGACCGAGCTGCTTTCCGGCGTGTTGGACGCGCTGGCGCGGCAGGGGCTGTGGGCGGCGACGCTCGGCACCGGCTTCCTGAGCGCGTTTCTCTCTTCCGTCATGAATAATATGCCGACGGTGCTGGTGGGGGCGTTGTCAATCGACGGCAGCGGCGCGGAAGGCGTCATCAAGCAGGCGATGATTTACGCCAACGTCATCGGCAGCGATCTCGGCCCCAAAATCACCCCGATCGGCAGCCTGGCCACGTTGCTGTGGCTGCATGTGTTGGCAAGGAAGAACATCGTCATTACCTGGGGCTATTATTTTCGCGTGGGGCTGGTGATGACGCTGCCGATCCTGTTCGTCACCCTGGCCGCGCTGGCGCTGCGGCTGTCCGTTTGATCCTGATAGGAGAAACCGTCATGAGCAGTATCAAGATTTATCACAACCCGGCTTGCGGCACGTCGCGCAATACGTTGGCGCTGATCCGCAACAGCGGCGTTGAGCCGGAGGTGATTTTGTATCTGGAAACACCGCCCAGCCGTGAACGGTTGATTGCGCTGCTGGCCGAAATGGGGATGACGCCACGCGCGCTGCTGCGTAAAAACGTCGAGCCTTACGCCGAGCTGAAACTGGATGAGACCGGCTGGAACGATGAGCAACTGATTGACTTCATGCTGCAACAGCCGATTTTGATCAATCGACCCATTGTGGTGACACCGCTCGGCACGCGCTTGTGCCGGCCGTCGGAGGCGGTGTTGGATATTCTGCCGGATCCGCAGCGCGGGGCTTTCAGCAAAGAGGATGGGGAGCCGGTGATCGATGCGCAGGGCTGCAGGATAACCAAAGGTTGATCGCTGCGGCCCTGCGCCCAGGCAAAATCAGTGCAGTTCGGCGCCGCTGCGATCGGCCAGCGCTTCCAGCAGCGGGGCGGACGGCACGAAGAACAGGGTGCCGGTCACCGCGTGGCTGAAATCGAGCAGCCGATCGTAGTTGCCGGCCGGGCGGCCGATAAACATGTTTTCCAGCATCTGCTCGATTGGCTGCGGAGAGCGCGCATAGCCGATAAAGTAGGTGCCGAATTCGCGCAGGCCGGGGCGGCCGAACGGCATGTTGTCGCGCAGAATTTTCACCTCGTTGCCTTGCTCGTCGGTGATGGTGGTCAGCGAACTGTGCGATGACGACGGTTTGACCGCTTCATCCAGTTCGATGTTGGACTGCTTATGGCGGCCGATGATCTTCTCCTGCGTTTCCACGCTGAGCGAATTCCAGCCCTGCATATCGTGCAGGTATTTTTGCACCAGCACATAGCTGCCGCCGCTGAACGCCGCGTCTTCGTCGCCGATCACCGTGTAGTCGAAGGCTTCGTGCCCCTCCGGGTTCTCCGTGCCGTCGACGAAGCCGATCATGGCGCGCTGATCGAAGTAACGGAAGCCGTGCACCTCTTCGACCACCGTCACAGCGTCGCCGAGCTTGCCGACCAGCTGCGAGGCCAGTTCGAAACACAGATCCATTTCATCGGCGCGGATATGCAGCAGGATATCGCCGGGCGTGGCGACGGCGACGCGTTCCCCGCTGCCGATCGGGCTGAACGGATGCAGCTGGCGAGGGCGCGGGGCGCCAAACAGCGTATCCCAGGCTTCGGAGCCGAAGCCGCAAACGCAGGTGAGGTTGCCCGCCGGCGCGCGTTTGCCGACCGAACGCACCACGGCGGCGATGTCGCCGCACCAGGCGCGCACCGCCGCCAGATGGGCGGGAACGGGCGACAGGGTGGCGACGATGAAGATGGCATGGCGCGTTACCGGCGTGAATACGGCTTGCGGCGGGTGGTTATTTGCATTCATTGCATTCGGCTCCAGTGTGTTCGGGTGAAATCGATCAGATCAAATTAAAGTGCTCGTCGGGTTTCATCGGCGGCGGCAGCGGGCTTTGGTCGTTCATTTCCAGCAGGTTGCGCTCGATGGTGTTGCAGATGGCGTTTAACGGCAGATGGTTGGCCGACACGCCGAACGGATCTTCCAGCTCTTCGGCCAGTGAGTCCCAGGATAAGAAGGTATAGGAAATGAACACCGAAACAAACGGTGTCATGTAATGCAGATCGGTCACCAGGGCAAAAGGCAACAGGCTGCAGAACAGGTAAACGGTGCGCTGTAGGATCAGGGTATAGGCGAACGGCACCGGCGTGCTGGCGAGCCGTTCACAGCCGCCGAGGGCGTGGGACAGCTCGCTCAGCTTGTTGTCGAGCAGCTCGAAGGTGATGTCGCTCAGCAGCCCCCGTCGGCGCAGCTTGCCGATCTCCTGGCCCAGCATCAGCAGGATGCGGTTGGTCGGCATCGGGCTGGCGATCACCTCCGCCAGCTCTTTGCTGCTGAGGTTGTGGTACAGATCGGCGGTCGGATCGGTGGCGCGCAGCTGATGCTTCAGGCTCCAGCTGAAGGCGATCAGCAGCTTGGCGACCTTCTGGTGCACCGCCGGTTCGTCCGGCAGCAGGCTTTTTATCTGGCGCAGCAGGGATCGCTCGGTAATCAGCAGCGAGCCCCACAGGTTGCGCGCTTCGACAAAGCGGCTGTAGCCGGCGTTATTGCGAAAGCCGAGAAAAATCGCGATGGCGATGCCCAGCAGGCTGAACGGCGCGATGGTCAAATGCACGCCGAGCTGTTCGTACCATTGATAGCTGATCACCGCCACTATCGACATCAGCACGTTCAGCGACAGGCGAAAGGTGATCTTTGACAGCACGGAACCGTGCCAGGCGAACAGGCGAAAAAACCAGTTCTGGTTCGGGCGAATTATCATGACGTGGGTGCTTCCTGGTGTCCTGCTATTGAGAATAGTCGATTCTTATCCGGCGGCGTTAGGCCACCGTCGTCGATTGCCAGAGCCGCTGCGGGTGCGTATAGACGGTGGCGCGCCCTGGCTTGCTGAAGCCCACCAGAGTCAGGTTGCTGCGCTCGGCCACCTCGACCGCCAGGCGGGTGGCGGCGGAAACGGCGAACAGGATCTCGACGCCGCACATGGCGGATTTTTGCACCATTTCATAGCTGGCGCGGCTCGACACCAGCGCCGCCCCTTGCAGCCACGCCTGTTGGCTGCGGTAGCCCAGCAGCTTGTCGAGCGCCACGTGGCGGCCGACGTCTTCACACCCGCCGCTGAGCGCGCCATCTGGCTGGATCCAGGCCGCCGCGTGGGTGCAGCCGGTCAGTTTCCCCACCGTTTGCACCTCCTGCAGCTGCGCCAACGCCCGGTCGAGCAGGGCCAAATCGAAGCGTTGCGTGAAGGGCAGCGGCGCGATGGGCTGGGCGACCTCCTGCAGCTGCTCCACCCCGCAGACGCCGCAACCGGTGCGGCCGGCCAGGCTGCGGCGCTTCTCTTTCAGCTGCATAAAACGGCGGCTCGAGAGTTCCACATGCACTTCAATGCCGTTGCAGGCCGGCTGTTGGCGGATGTCGTAGATATCGTCGGGGGAGGCGATGATGCCTTCGGACAGCGAAAAACCGATGGCGAAGGCCGCCAGATCTTTCGGCGTCGCCATCATCACCACGTGGGAAATGCCGTTGTACACCAGGGCGACCGGCACTTCTTCCGCCAGCCAATCCTGTTGCGCCTGGGCCAGATCGTTGCGCTGCCAGACCGCGTGGCGCGACAGGCATTCCTGTTCGATATCGTCGGTTTCTGCGAGGAGCAGGTGCTTGTTCATAACGTTCTCGTGACCGTCGGTGACGAGGCGCCGACGGGGATGAATTCTTATTGAGCAGGTGTGGGAATTATACAGGATTCTGATCCCGCTCGCGCAGGGAATCACACCGTACCGTCGGCCGCATCAGGTTATCCACAGTTTTGGTGGATAACGTGTGTGCAAGAGGCGGTGAAACCCTTAGCAGGCGTAAAAAAAAATCGCTCAGAAAATTATTATATTACGCGGCAAAGCGCGATCTGCAGGGGGATTGGGGGGTTGCACGCGTTCGCGTTTTATTTATGTTATACTGTATAAATATACAGTTTGGTTATGATTATGCTGAG
Source organism: Serratia sp. CY29653 (assembly GCF_052169255.1). NCBI lineage: Bacteria > Pseudomonadati > Pseudomonadota > Gammaproteobacteria > Enterobacterales > Yersiniaceae > Serratia > Serratia sp. CY29653. The sequence goes on from NZ_JBJNLC010000001.1 coordinate 549,031, forward strand.
CAATTCAAGGTTGTATGCTTTTTCACCAGCTGAACCCCTGACGTTACCGCTGTTTGCCGATCGCGTGGCCTGCGGCTTTCCTTCCCCGGCGCAGGACTATGTCGAGAGCAGGCTGGATATCGGCAAGCTGCTGGTGCGGCACCCCAACGCCACCTACTTCGTGCGCGCCAGCGGCGAGATGGAGCGTGCAGGATGGATCAGGCACTACCGACAGATTAAGAAACTGAGCATCCGAGAAACAGCAGACGCGACAGGCTACAGTACTTCCCAAGTTTGTCGCATTCAGGCCTTCTATAAAGAAGTTGAGACTGATTAAAAAGCAGCCTTAATGTACAATAATTTTCGATATCCAAACTGACCCCATGAACAATCAATGAGTAGAGGTGAAAGATGATTTCATACAAAAAAACCATACCTGCTCTTGTCATATTCGCTTTATCTAATGCTGTGGCATATGCGAATGATTTCGACAAATCAAATGAAGCGATGGCAATTTCAGCAATAGGTTTTTCTGGCTCAAATGCTCGTGTTGCACATGATGTTTGTGGGGCAACCAATGAGAAAATTGATAAATATAAAAAACAAATAAAAGACTCATTAACTAGAACATTAAAGTTTGAACAGTCAGGATTCGATACGCATTGGGATAATGGTTGGAAAAATGCTGATTTTTTGGTTAAGTCATTAAGTAATGATGAAGCCTATAAAAAAGAATATTGCCGAGAGGTTTTAGATGGAATTAATAATCCTGAAATGAATTAAGGATTATTCCTTATTCGGGGTTCTACGCCGGAACCCCAGATTTTTCCGTCCGCTAAAATTATCCCCGGTTGAGCAGCTTTATACCGTCAGCTCGCAGTGGACCATCAGGGGAAATGTGGCGGTACAGCGTTTGTCGGGTTATCCCAAGCTCCTGGCATAACGTACTGACTTTCGTCTCTGGCCGTCCCATTGATGCCATTGCCAGTCGCAATTTTATTGGCGTCATTTTGTAAGGCCGTCCGCCGTTCCTCCCGTGAGGCAAGGCCTGCCGCTGTTATTTGCGGCGCTGTACGCAGCAGAGACCGACGGCCGCGCGCGACTGGCTCGACACCCGCTTAGTCCCGCCCTCTGGTCAAATGCAGGCTGACGTGTACAGCCTGCAGGCAGAGGATTTCGTCTGGCAACCGGTATCGCCCGCCGTCGGCGCCGTTCGCAATGACAATCCCTCACTCATCCTGCCCATCGATACGCCAACGGTCTGAGTGCCGCATTATCCACAGTTTTGGTGGGTATCATGTGTGTAAACACACGCGAAGAACGCCGAAAGCTGCAAGAAAAATCACTAAGAAAATTATTATATTACGCGGCAAAGCGCGATCCGCAGGGGGATTGGGGGTTGCACGCGTTCGCGTTTTGTTTATGCTTTACTGTATAAATATACAGTTTGGTTATGATTATGCTGAGCAATTCAAGATTGTATGCTTTTTCACCAGGTGACCCCCTGACGTTACCGCTGTTTGCCGATCGCGTGGCCTGCGGCTTTCCTTCCCCGGCGCAGGACTATGTCGAGAGCAGGCTGGACATCGGCAAGCTGCTGGTGCGGCACCCCAACGCCACTTACTTCGTGCGCGCCAGCGGCGAGTCGATGATCGACGGCAATATCCAGGATGGCGATCTGCTGATCGTCGACAGCGCCCTGACGCCGGAGCACGGCAATATCGTGATCGCCGCGGTGGACGGCGAATTCACCGTCAAAAAACTGCAGCGCCACCCCGACGTGCGGCTGTTGCCGATGAATCCCGCCTATGCGCCGATCGTGTTCGACGACGAGGCGCAGCTGGAGATCTTCGGCGTGGTGACCTTTATCGTCTACGCGGCGCGGTAACTTCGGCCCTTTTTTTCATTTTTTTCTGCCCGATCTTTTCGTTGGCGTGACCTCTCTACTGAGTTTCCAGTTCAATACACTCAGGGGAATCCTTCATGGCCATAAAAAACAAGAACGGCGCAGGGCGTACGTTCACATCAGCCAAACGCATTACCGGGAAGCGCGTCGCTATCGGGATAGGATGCGCACTATCGGGCATGCTCACCTCCGCGATGGCGGCACCCGGTGCGTCGGCATCACCCTCGGCGGTCGAACAGCCCGCTATCCTTTCCTTCGCCATTCCCGCCGGTGATCTGGCGCCCGCCTTGCAGACGGCGGCCGCTAAGGCCGGCGTGATAGTGATTTTCACGCCCGAACAGACGCGTGGAAAAAGCACCGCGGGCCTGCAGGGACATTATCGCCTCACCGACGCGTTCAATACGCTGTTGGCGGGCAGCGGATTGCGCGCTCAACAAACCGCACAGGGATATCGGTTGGTCGACGCCGGGCCGGTTCAGCCGTTGACGATACCGGAGCTGTCGGTGGTCGGCGGTTTGTCCGACAGCGTCGCCGCCGGCCGTTCGGTACTGGATAAAGAAGACATCGAACGCGTACAGGCCGATAACATCGCCAGTTTGCTTGATCGCTTGCCCGGCGTAGGGATGGCGGGATCGCCGCGCCCGGGCGGCCAAAGCCTGAATATCTGGGGCATGGGCGACATGGAAGATGTGAAGGTGGTGCTGGACGGCGCGCCGAAGGGATTTGAGAAATATCGGCAGGGTTCGGTATTCATCGAACCCGAACTGCTGAAAAAGGTTGAGGTCGATAAGGGGCCGCACAATCTGTTGAACGGCAATGGCGGCTTTGGCGGGACCATTACGCTGGAGACCAAAGATGCCGGGGATATGCTGCTGCCGGGCGAAGATTTTGGCGGCTTGCTGAAATACAGCTACCACACCAACGATCGCCAGGGCATTTACAGCGGTGCGTTGTACGGCCGTACGCCGGAAGGATTCGCCGACGGTTTGATCTACATGAGCAAGCGTGACGGCGGCAACCTGAAGCGGCCGGACGGCACGCGCTTTGCCTATTCCGCCAACGATCAGGCTTCCTACCTGTTAAAAACCAATATTTATCTGAGCGAGGCGCAAACGCTGACGCTGTCGGCGATGCGCTCCGATTCCGATGGCTGGCAGCCTTTTGCCGCCAAGCGGGACGATATCGCCGCGCCCAGCCAGGCGGATATCGATAAATATGGCCGGGAAGACGCGTGGCGCCGCATTCTGGTGTATCGCGACCAGACGGACACCAATTACTCGGTGAAATGGAATCTGGCGCCGGAAGCGCAGCCGTTGCTGAATCTGACGCTGTCTTATGCCTATTCGAAGACAGAACAGCATGACAAGCGGCCAGATTCCGCTTCAAAGTTCAGCTATCTCGGTACGTTGGGCAATGAAAGCTGGGTGAACTATACCGATCGGCAGTTTGACGTCAGCAATGAAAGCCGTTTCGCCAGCGGGCCGCTGGAGCACAAGCTGTTGCTCGGCGCGCGGTGGCATAAACATCAGCGCGATACCCTGATGTATTACCCCTCGCAGGTGAAAAACGCCAGTTACAACTACGGCTATTTCCAGCCGTATTACATGCCGGCGGGCGAACAGGAAACCCGCAGCGTTTATCTGCAGGATGCGGTCAGCTTCGGCAGCCTGACCGTGACGCCGGGCGTGCGTTACGATCATGTGACCAATACCGGGCAACCGAACCGGGCGCCGCGCTATAACGACAGCGATCCGCTCGTGGGCCATGATTACAGCAGCGTGACCTATACCGGCTGGTCGCCGCATTTGGGCGTGATGTGGAAAGCGACGTCGAATCTGTCCCTGTTTGCCGACGTTAGCCGCACCTGGCGCGCCCCGGTGATCGACGAACAGTACGAAGTGCAATACGCCGCTTCCAGCGTGCCCGGCACCAGCCGCGGCCTGCAGGTGGAACGCATGACGGGCGTGCGCCTTGGCGCGGTGCTGGACTTCAACGATGTGTTGATGGCGCGAGACAGCCTGCAGATCCGCACTACGCTGTTCCGCAATCGCGGCAAGGACGAGATTTTCTATCGTCGCGGCGTAGTGTGCGACGCCGCACGGCATGGGGGCCAATGTGGGCAACCGTTGTCGAACTATCGCAACTTGCCGGGCTATACCATTGAGGGCGTGGAGCTCGAATCGTTTTATGACAGCGAAAGCCTGTTCGGCAGCCTGTCGTTCTCCTCGATTCGCGGCAAACGCGACGCTTCACCGCGCGATCCGTGGGGCAACGAAACCTGGATTGCCGAAATTCCACCCGTTACGGCACACGCGATGCTGGGTATGAAAGTACCGCAGTGGGACATGGCCTTCGGCTGGACCGGCGATTTTGTGCGTAAACAGGATCGTTCACCGGCCGACGGCGATCCGATGGCCGTTGTCTGGGCGCTGCCGAAAACGTCGGGTTATGCATTGCACGGCCTGTTCGCCTCGTGGCAGCCCAGCGGTTTGCAGGGCTTCGAAGCTCGCGTCGCGGTGGACAACCTGTTCAACCGCGATTATTACCCTTACCTGGGCGAATCGGTGTCCGGCGTAGGGCGCAACATCAAGTTTAGCGTTAGCCAACGTTTCTGAATATCCTGCTAACAGGGGCCATTTTGGCCCCTTTTCACGTTTTCTCTCCCGTATTTCCCTACTTTTTCGCCGTTTATAAATCATCAGCAATCGCTTGACACAGAAGTTACAATTTTAAAATAATAATAATTATCATTTTCAATCTCATTATCAATTGGTGTCACCGAATGGCAAGGAAAGAGGCCGCGGCAGCCAACGGGTTTGCTCAACAGCTTTACCTTGAGCACCACAGTTGGCTATGCCATTGGCTGAGACAGAAGGTCGGGTGCGCGCATCACGCCGAAGACCTGGCGCAGGATACGTTCATCAGTATTTTACTGAGTCCGCAGTTGCTTGCCATTCGGCAACCACGCCCCTTCCTGGCGACCGTGGCGCGCCGGCTGGTGGCGAATTATTACCGACGTAAAACAATCGAAGAGAGCTATCTGCAGGCCTTGAGCGAGCTGCCGGCGATCGAGGCGCCCTCGCCGGAGGTCCGTCAACAAACCCTCGAAATGCTCGAACAGTTGGATCAGGCGTTGGACGGATTGCCGGCGCACGTTCGCGAGGCTTTCCTGTTGGCGCACCTGCAGGGCATGCGTTATTGCGACATCGCTGAACGTTTGCGGGTGTCGACCAGTTCGGTGAAACAATATCTGCAGCGCGCCAATTTGCACTGTTTCTTTGCATTGGCGGCGTAACGGCAGGTGCGGAACCCATGATGGAATCGGATATCGATCGGCAGAGCGCGCGTGAGGCCGCCGCCTGGTTAACCCAGCTGATGTCGGAAGAGGCAAGCGACGCGGATAGGGAAAACTGGCGGCGTTGGTATCAGGCGAAACCGGAAAATGAACGCGCCTGGCGGCATATCGCCGCGTTTTCATCCCGTTTTTCTCTGCTTAACGGGGCGGCGGCGCAGCGTAGTCTGTCGCAGTTGCCAAACCCGCAACGCCGCCGGTTGCTGAGAAGCCTGGCGGCCATCGGCGTGGTAGGGTCGGTTGGCATCGGTTCTGGCGCGCTGCCATGGCGCCCCTGGCTGGCGGATTACCGCACGGCGGTGGGGGAGCAGCAAACCGTCGCGTTGGCGGATGGCGCGCAGTTGATGCTGAACACGCAAACGGCGGTTAACGTCAGCCTTCAGCAGGCCGCATTGCTGGAAGGTGAAATGATGGTGAATCTGCCGCCGGAAAGCGGCGCGTTGACGGTGAGGCTGCCGCAGGGCGAGATCGTGGCGCAGGCTGCTCGCTTCAGCGTTCGCCTGTGGGAAACCTACAGTGATATCGCCGTTTATCTTGGCCGGGTCACAATCCTTTCGCCGGCGCATCGGAACGCGGTGCTCAACGCCGGTCAGGGCGGCAGATTAAGCCGGCAAGGCATTGGCGATCCGTACCGCGTGACGCAAGAGCCCGGTTGGCGGCAAGGCATGCTGTTGGCCGACAACATGCGGCTGGACGACTTCCTGATGGAGCTGGGGCGTTATCGTCAGGGCGTTATTCGCTGCCGGCCGGAGGTCGCCGGCCTGCGGCTCTCCGGTGCGTTCCCGCTGGCTGACCCCGAGCGCGTCATTGCGGCTCTGCCCGGTGCGCTGCCGGTTAGGGTAAATATGCTGTCAAAATACTTCATTACCGTGTCATAAAGTTTTTTACTCTGCCATTAGGGTATTTCCTTTTCGTTTGGCCTGTTCTTTCTCGTTCCCTGCCCGGTGCCGCGTGCCTAAACGACCTTTCTGACATACCCCGACCGCCGTTGAGCGCTGCGTACGTTGGTCTGTTTCACGCTTAACCTGAGTATCGTTTTCCATGTTGAATCACAACGTATTACCTGCCGATTTATCTTTACCGCCTACAGGCGGGCGATTGCGCTGGGCTACCGCCAATGTGTTGGCGTTGGGTCTGCATGGTGCGTTGTTGTTTGGCCTTGGTTATCACCTGGTGCCACCGTTGCTGCCCGCGGCGCAACCGATGGTGTTGATGATGGTTGCCGAGCAGGCGGAATCGATCCCCAACGCAGAGCCGATGCCAACCGGCGTGCGCCAGGTGCAGGCGGTGGCGCAACGGCAGGCCAACCGGGAACCGGAGGCGGCGATGCCTCCGCTGATTCATGCGCCGCGTGCGACGGAGCAGCAGAGCAAGGCCAAAGGGCAACGGAACGACCCCATCAGACCGAAGACGGAACTGCCGCGTCCAAGGCAAAAGGAACAGGAAAAAATAGCGTCTGCAAGCTCAATAGCATCAAGCACCAGCGCGCCGCCGTCTCTGGATGGAAAGCGTGTTGCCGCGCCGCAAACCAGCGTGGCGTCGCAGCCGAGCCAGGATGCCTCGGTCTGGAGCGGCCTGCTGTTGGCGCATTTGAGCCGTTTCAAACGCTACCCGGCCCTGGCGGTACGCCAGCAGCGCCAGGGCATTGTTCAGGTTGCCGTGACGTTGGATCGGCAGGGGAACGTGCTGGGCGTGAAGCTATTGCGATCGAGTGGGGTTGCTTCGCTCGACCGGGAGGCGCTTCAGTTACCGCAGCGCGCTTCTCCACTGCCCGCGCCCGGCAACGAGATCGCAGCGGGGCAGGCGGAATTCAGCGTGAACATTCCGATTCGTTTCGATCTGCGTGAAGTTCGCCGTTAATGAAAAACTTGGCTCCAGGTAAACGGAGGCTGAGTTAAAAGCCAATGCGTATCAAACGGATAGCAGCGATGGGGTGGTTTCTACTTGATCGTCGCCAGAAAAATACAAATACTGTATGTATGAACAGTAATCTGGTGCCGTTATGAATAACAACCCACTGACGATGAAAGGTCGGTAACCATGTTCGCCCTGGTAGACGTCAACAGCTTCTACGCTTCCTGCGAGACCATCTTTCGGCCCGATCTGCGGGGGCGGCCGGTGATCGTGCTGTCCAACAACGACGGCTGCGTGATCGCCCGCAGCGCCGAGGCGAAGGCGCTGGGCGTGCCGATGGGCGCGCCTTATTTCAAGATCAAAGAGGAGATGCGCCGCCGCAACGTCGCGGTGTTCTCCTCTAACTACGCGCTGTACGCCGATATGTCCCGCCGGGTGATGGATACGCTGGAAGAGATGGCGCCGGCGGTGGAGATCTACTCGTTGGACGAAGCCTTTCTGCGGCTGGACGGCGTGGCGCATTGCGAAGCGCTGGAGCCGTTCGGCCAGCGGGTGCGCGATCGTATCCGGCGCGAGCTGCATTTAACGGTCGGGGTCGGCATTGCGCCGAGCAAAACGCTGGCCAAACTGGCCAACTTCGCCGCCAAGAAATGGCGCGGCACCGGCGGCGTGGTGGATTTATCCGATCCAGCGCGCCAGCGCAAGCTGCTGGCGCTGATCCCGGTGGAAGAGGTATGGGGCGTGGGGCGCCGCCTGACTCGCCAGCTGCAGGTGATGGGTATTCACACAGCGCTGCAGTTGGCGGACTGCGATACCCGGCTGGCGCGTAAAACCTTCAGCGTGGTGCTGGAGCGCACGATACGCGAGCTGCGCGGGGAGTCGTGCCTGCAATGGGAAGATGAGGCGGCGGCGAAAGAACAGATCATCTGCTCCCGCTCGTTCGGCCAGCGGTTGACGCACTACCCGCACATGCGCGAGGCGATCTGCAGCTACGCCGAACGCGCCGCCGAAAAGCTGCGGCAGGAAAAGCGCTATTGCCGCAACGTGTCGGTGTTTATCAAAACCAGCCCGCATTCGGCGGGCGAAGGGTATTACAGCAATATGGGCACCGCCCGGCTGCAAACGCCGAGCAACGACAGCCGCGACATCATCGCCATGGCGGTGCGCGCGCTGGAAAGCATCTGGCAGGAAGGGCGGCGTTATCTGAAGGGCGGCGTGGTGCTGGGGGATTTCAGCGCCGCCGCCATGGCGCAGATCGATCTGTTCGACGACTGCCCGCCGCGCCGCAACAGCGAGCGGTTGATGGCGACCCTCGATCGCCTGAATCAGGAAGGGCGCGGGCGCGTGTGGTTCGCCGGGCAGGGGATCGTCAAGCCGTGGCAAATGAAGCGCGAAATGCTGTCGCCGGCCTACACCACCCGGCTGGCGGATATTCCGGTGGTGCGGCTGTCGCCGCGAAACTCGCGCCGGTAGCGCGAGGGCGAGGTGTTCAGTTGCTTAAGAAAGTGGCGCCGCAATGAGGTGGTAGAGGGAAAGCCGACCTTTTCCGCGATGGTTTCCACCGAGCAGTCGCTTTTTTCCAGCAAACGCTGTGCGGCGATGAGGCGCTGATTCAGCAGCCAAAGCGAAAAGCGGGTGCCGGTGGTTTGCTGAAACCGGCGGGTAAAGCTGCGGCGGCTCATGCAGGCTTTCTGCGCGAGACTATCCAACGACAGCGTCTGATGCAGGTTTTCCATCGCCCAGGCCAGCGCCAAGGAAAAGTTATCCCCCTGGCGGGTATTTTGCACCGGCAGCGCGACATACTGCGATTGTCCGCCTTGCCGGTGAGGGGGCACCACCAGGTGGCGCGCCGCCTGCGCCGCCATGTCAGCCCCCCAGCGTTTTCTCACCAGGTGCAGGCAGCAATCGATGCCGGCGGCGGTGCCGGCCGACGTCACGACATCCCCTTCATCGAGATACAGCACGTCATTTTCGACGAGCACCGCCGGATAACGTTGCTGAAAGTCCGGCAGCCAGCGCCAGTGGGTAGTGGCCCGGCGATGATTCAGCAGGCCCGCCGCCGCCAGCACGAATGCGCCCATGCAAAGGCCGACGACGGTGGCGCCGGCAGCATGGGCATGGCACAGCGCATCCAGCAGTGCGGGTTCCGGCTGGCGGGCCGGATTGTCCCAACTGGGCACGATCACCATGTCCATGCCGCTCAGCGCGCCGAGCCCAAGGTTGACCACAATGGAAAAACCGGCATTGGTTTTCAGCTCGCCAGGCTCGGCGGCGCACAGGGTCAGTTCGCACAGTGGTGCGCCTGAAGGCGCCAGCACTTTTTCAAACACCGCAAAAGGCACCGAAAGGTGAAAGGGAATGATGCCGTCGAAAACCACAATGCCTATTTTCATCCGCGATAACGCCTCTTGCAGTGCGCGCCGCCGGGGAGCGGCGCGCTGAACCTTATTTGGTCACCGGCAGCGCCAGGATGCCCTCGGTAGTTTTGATTTCCGCGAACACGTCCGCCACCGCGGCCAGCGCCGCCCGCTGCAACACGCGGTGATCGACCACGCCACCCGTGCCGTCGTCCAGATCGCGCGTCGCCGTCGTGTCTTGCGGGATCAACACATCATAGCCGAGCGGCACCGCGTCGCGTGCGGTAGAAGAGATGCACATGTGCGTCATCAAACCGGCCACAATCAGCGTTTTGATGCCCTGCTTCTTCAGCTGCGCATCCAGATCGGTGCCGACGAACGCGCTCGGCGTCGCTTTGGTGATCACCGCATCCCCTTTAGCGGGTTGCAGCGCCTGATGGAATTCGGCGTAGACCGAGCCTTCGGCAAACAGCGGGCCGTTGGCCGGCCCCAGATGCCGCACGAAATAGACCGGCATGCCGTTTTTGCGGGCGAACTCAACCAGCTTTTTACTGTTATCCAACACTTTCTGGCCATCCGGGATCACCATTTTGCCGCGAAAGCCGCTGCCTGCGTAATATTCATTCTGGATATCCACCACGATCAGCGCCGTTTTGGCGGCGGCCAGGGCAGTGGTGGCGGGGGCGCCCGACATGGCCCTGATGGTTTTACTATTCACGTTTTCGGTCTCCTGAGCCAATGCATTGAAGGAAGCGGCGCCCATCATGGCGGCCAGCAAGGTGGCATGAACCAAAGCTTTCATTTGCACTCTCCTGTTAACGATAAGTTCGGGAGCCATTATTTGCCATCCGCTCATCGTGCAAGAGTAGGGCAGGTGACCACATTCGGTACTTTTGGGCCAACTTCGTGTGCGGCTGTTATCTGAATCGGGATCGGAAGCCGCAGCATATCCCCCCTCCTGTAAGCGCCTTCTATTTATGACTATCAAGTTTTTCGGTCGTCATATTTCTACCGTTAACGCCGTTTCTCTTTGTTTAATCTGCTACACAGCCACCATGCATTGTTCTTGTTGCTGTGAATTTCTATAACGGACGGGCAGTTAAAAATTGGTTTGCCGAGAATTACGTCGTGCGTATTTCTCGGCATGTTGATAATAAAGAAATAAGGATTAAGCATATGCCTGGATTTAATTATGGCGGTAAAGGGGATGGAACTAACTGGAGTTCTGAACGTGGTACGGGCCCAGAACCTGGGGGCGGTGATAAGGGCCATTCCGGCGATCGCGGCGGCGCCAGTGTTGGCAACAGCCCGGAACAGCAACAGATAGCGGCGATCCAAAACGATCCGGCGTTGCGCATGAAGCTGGCGGCGGTGATCAAGGCGGCGCGCAGAATCAACCCGGATGCACAATTGCGTATTGGAAGCGTCAGCCCGTCTGGCACGCTGAGCCTTTCTGCCACCGGTCTGACGGCCGATCAGGCTAAGCACATTGGCCTGGGTGGACTGGTGATGGGAGTCAACGCCAAGGGAGGAATGGTGGCGATCGGGGATATCGAAACCGGCCATGCGCGCAAGACCTCAACCCCGGGTAAAGGTGGTAATAATGGCCTGAACGCCGGGCAGATCGGCGCCTCCTCGTTAGGCAGTTTCGTGACAGACTCACACCGCGATCGGCCCGTCAACGGCTGGCATGGTAACGGCAAAAGCGGTGAGTTCTCGACGACCCGCACGACCGGGAGTTATTTCGGCTTTCATCATTTGAAGGTGGAAAAGCAAGCCGGAATGGCGACCTACAGTCTCTACTATAAGGCCAATAAGAACCGGCCCGCGTTTATCGCCGTGGTGAGAGGGGATAACCTGAATGGCATGGAGGTGAAATATGCCAACGGTAAGCCGGTGAAATCTCCAGGCTCGGTAAAAAATATCGTTAAGGAGTTCGTCGAATATCAAAATGCGGAATTAAAAGCGATCAAGGATGGCGTCAGCCTGGCCGCCGGCATCAATAAAGATATCGCGGAAAAGCTCGGCGCGAAATACGCCAAGCTCGCCAAGGATTTGGAGGCAGGAATTCAAGGCAGATATATCCGCAATGTGCAGGATGCGGAAAAAACCTACGAGCAATTAACGAAGGGCTTGAACAAAAAGCTCAAGGCGCAGGATAAAGCGGCGATTGTCGCCTGGTTGAAAAAGATCGATGCGGAACAGTATGCCCGCAATGCGCGGGTATTGGGCAAGGCGTTTACCGGCGTGGATTGGGCGATTAAAGGGGCGGACCTGACAAACGCCGCGATCGAGGGTGTCTCTACCGGCAGTTGGAAAGCGTTCCGTAATCAGCTTGAGGCACTCGGGTTGTCCATCGGGGCAGGCTACACGCTCTCCGCTATCGCCGCGTTTTTCGCGCCGACGCTGGTGTCGTCGACGGTGGGCATTTTTGCATTCGCTTATCTGTTTGGTTGGGCTACCAGCTATATCGATGCGGCTCTTGCAGGAGAACTGGAAAAACTGATTGTGGATCTGTAACCGCAAGAGGGGGGGAGCCCCCTCTTTTTATCCTATCGACATGTCCCTTTCTCACACCCCCGGCGCCACCGTCAGCAGCAGGTTGGCGAAGCGGCGCTGCTCGCCGGAGGCGATCACCAGCAGCGTCCGATCCGATTTGACCGCGGCGTAAAACGCCTCGCGCGGCAGGTGTTCGACCGGGCACTGCGCCGGCAGCAGCTGCCGATATTCGGCTTCGATGGTGTTGGTGAAGTCCGGCGGGCAGGCCATCAGCGCGGCGCTTTCCACGTTGATGCAGGCCAGCAGCTTTTCCAGGATCGGCGGGGCGGCGAGCGTGCCGGGCGCCAGGTTCAGATAGACCACGGTGGCGTCTTTCGGCGCGTGCGTCACGCAGGCGTAGTTGCCGTCGGCGATCAGTACCTGGGTTTTATGCCCGCATTGCGCCAGCGCGGCGAGCAGCGGCGGGTGGGTGATGGAGGATTTAATCATAAGGCGATACCTGAATAGGGGGCGGCAGCCGTGCCGCCCGCGGCTGAATTACATGCGGTAGATGCCGCCGTTGATGTCGAGGGTGGCGCCGGAGATGAAGCCGTCGTACTCTGCCGCCAGGAAGGCGATGGCGCGCGCCACGTCGTCCGGCGTGCCTGCACGGCCCAGCGGGATGGCGCGAACGGTTTCCTCCGCCGATGCCTGGGTGGTGTGGCGATTATGGAAGCGGGTGCCGAGGATCAGGCCGGGCGCCACCGCGTTCACCCGGATGCCGTATTCGCCCAGCTCTGCCGCCAGCGAGCGCGTCCAGGTGAGCACCGCGCCCTTGGTGGCGGAATAGACCAGCGAGCCAGAGTGCCCGCCGGCGCGGCCGGCCTGCGACGCCAGGTTGACGATGCTGGCGCCGTTTGCCGCCTTCAGGAACGGCAGCGCGCTTTGTGTCACGTTCAGCATGGTGGTCATGTTCACGTCGATCACGGTTTGCCAGAAGGCGCGGTCGATCTCGCCCAGCCATTTCCGCCCGACGATGCCGCCGACGTTATTGACCAGAATGTCGATGCCGCCGAGAAACTCGGTGCCGGCCGAAACGCAGCGCAGCGTTTCGTCGCTATCGATGAGATCGGCGTAGCCGTAAGCGGCCTTTTGCCCCAATGAATGGGCCAGCGCCACCAGCGCTTTGGGGCCGCTTTCGTCGCTGTGATAGTGAAAATAGATGTCGCAACCGGCCTTGATCAGCCGCTCTGCGGTGGCGCGGCCGATGCCCTGTTCCGCCCCGGTGATAAACACCTTTTTGCCCGCAAGATCGCCCATGATTGACTCCTTATTGGTTCGTTAAGTATTGATGACGCCTTCACGCTGTTTCGCGCAGTAGAAAATGCAGATCAACCCGGTGGCCAACAGGCACGAGGCCAGGAAAAACAGCCCCGGCGCGCTGCTGCCGGTCAGATCGTTCAACACGCCCACCGCATAAGGCGCGACGAAGCCGCCGATATTGCCGATGCAGCTGACCACCGCCAGCCCGGCTGCCGCGGCCGCGCCGGTGGAAATATTGGCGGGCATGGATAAAAACGGCGGCACGGCGGTGTAGATGCCGATGGCGGCGATGCACAGGAACGACAGCGCGACGAGCGGATCGTATTTAAAAAATGTCACCGCCCCCATCAGGCCGATAGCGGCGACCACCATGCTGAGGCCGGCGAATACGCCGAGCTTTTTGGTTTTGCTGGCCCACAGGCTCCACGGGTACACCAGCAGCGCGGCCAGGCCGTAGGGAATGAGCGCCAGCAGGCTGACGCGGAAGATATCGCTGCCGGAGAGGGCGGTAATGATCGACGGCAGCCAGGTGCCGAAGCCGTAAATGCCGCACACCATGCCGAAGTTGAGCAGCGCGTAAAGCAGGTATTTTTTGTTTTTCATCCCTTTCAGGAAGTCGCCCGGCGTGATTTTAGAGCCGGATTTGGAGCGGCCGGCGTTGCTCATCAGCCAGGCCTTTTCCTCCACGTTCAGATAGCCGACGTCCTTGGGCGAGTTCTTGATCAGGAACGGGATCAGCAGGCCGATGACGATCGGCGGCAACCCTTCGAGGATAAACAGCAGCTGCCAGGGAGCGAACCCGAACCAGTCATGCTGAATATTGAGAATAAAGCCGGAAATCGGCGAGCCGACGGCGTTGGACAGCGGCTGGACGATGATGAACATGCCGAGAATTTTGGTGCGGTATTTTTCCGGGAAGAACACCGTAAAGTAATACACCACCGAGGGAAAGAATCCGGCTTCGCATACGCCCAGCATAAAACGGCAGATATACAGCTCCAGCGGCGTGCGCACAAAGCCGAGCAGGGTCGCGAAGATGCCCCAGGAAATTAATATTCTGGCGAACCAGATGCGCGGGCCGAATTTAATGGTGCCGGCGTTGCTGGGTATTTCAAACAGGAAATAGCCGATAAAGAAAATCCCGGAGGCGAAGCCGAAGGCCGAGGCGGTCAGGCCCAGGTTATCTTCCAGCGCTTTGGCGGCGTAGGCCATGTTATTGCGATCGAGAAACGCCAGGAAATACAATAAAATCATGAGGGGGACAATATGCAGCGTCAATTTCCTGATAGCGCTGCGTTCAATATCCTGCGGCTTGCTTATTTTCATTTTGATATTTCCAATGTGGTTAATCGGAATAATAGAGGCCCGGCTCATTACCCTGAGCTGAACGTTAAATAACGGCACGACGCTGATTCATTGAGACGCGGGCATCCCTTAAGCCCGACGGCCTTTTCCTTTGTTTTTGGCTGACACCGATCCGGACGATGCCGCGGCGCATCGCCTGGGGAAAACGCTGTTATTTCAGTTAGCCGGCGGCTTTGACCGAGCGCCGGCTGATGACCGTCGGCGGGAAGAGAAACTCGCCGGGCGGTTGCGCATCATCGTTGATGCGGCCGATCAGGCGCTCGACCATCAGCTGCGCCATCTCCGCCAGCGGCGGCCTGACGGACGTCAGCCCCGGTTCGGCCAGGCCGGCCAGCGCGATATTGTCGATGCCGATCACCGAGATGTCTGCGGGCACCTGGACGCCGGCGGCGCGCAGCCCCACCATCAGCCCGATGCCCAGCGCATCGTTAATCGCCACGATGCCGTCCGGGCGCGGCGTCAGCGCGAGCACGCGCGGCGCCAGCGTCAGCCCTAATTCGAACATTTCCGTGTCGCCGTAGGCGCTGTTGGCTTTGCCTTCGATCACCCGTTGGCGTTCGCTCAGGCTGTGCCCCAGCGCACTTAGAAAACCGTCGATCTTGTGGCTGCGCCCGACGGTCAGCGTCGCTTCGGTGGCGAACACAATGTGTCGGCAGCCGCGTTCGAGCAGGTGCTGCGCGGCCAGGCGCCCGGCGGCGATATTGTCCATCGACACGCTGTCGAACAGCCGGGTATCGGTGGCCATCGGCTCGGCGAACGGGCTGTCGTAGCTGACAATCTTCATGCCTCTCTCGGCCGCCCGAACAAAATGGGTCTGGCGAATGTCGCTCGCCGCCACGATGATGCCGCGCACACCATGCAGGAACATATCGTCGATAAACGCGGCCTCTTCCTGTTCTTGGCGGTAGGCGTTGCCGAGCAGGACGCGGTAGCGATAAGCCCGCGCCGCGCCGTCGACCGCATGTGCCAGCGCCGAAAAGCTCGGGTTGACGATCGACGGCAGCAGCAGGCCGATGATCTTGGCCTGCGGCGCGGGTGCCGCCGCCGTTCGGGCCGGCCGATACCCCAGGGTCGCCATCGCTTGTTCGATGCGCTCACGGGTCTGCGCGCTCATCTGGTGGCTGCGGTTATTCAGCAGGTTCGACACGCTGCTGATGGACACGCCGGCCAACCGCGCGACATCTCGAATATTTGCCATTTGCCGATACCTTGCTGCCTGCCGTTAGCCTGCAATCTATAAGGGAAGACAGGCGCAGGCAAGCCGCAACCGGGGCGAAACCCGCATGGGATCGCGCATTTGTGAGAGTTGTCAGGCGGCGGCCGAGTTGTTTACTAAACAGTAAGGCGGGGTGGGAGGTTACGCCGGGATCGGGCAAGCGTCCGGCGGCGCAGCGGCGGCCTGCTGGCGGAATTTTCCCGGCGTCAGGCCGAAGTGGCGGGTGAAGGCTTTGTGCAGCGCCACCTCCGACGAATAGCCGGCCTGTTCGGCGATACGGCTCAGCGGCAACGCCTGGCGCGCCAGCAGCCGGGCCGCCAGCTGCATGCGGATGGCGGTAAGGGCCTGCAGCGGCGTTTGCTGCGTGACCTGACGAAAGACGCGGGCGAAGTTGGCGCGCGACATATGGGCCTGTTTGCTCAGTTCAACCAGCGTCCAGGGATGTTGCGGGCGGCGCAGCATCTGTTCAACCACGTTGCCCAACTGCGGATGCAGCAACGCGGCGACCAGATTGCCGCTCTGATTTGGCTGGGCCAGCCAGGCGCGGATCGCCAGCGCGAACAGCAGCGCCATGGTCTGGCTGACAATGGCGTTGTGCCCCTGGCCCTGTTGGCTGAACTCATCGCTCAGCAGCTGGCCGGTCGCCTGCAGCAGCGCCAGCCGCCCCTGTTGGCGGCTGTTGAACAGCAAACATTCCGGCAGGCTCGCCAGCAGCGGCGACGCGCTGTGCGGCAAGATTTGCACGCCGCACAGCAGGTGCGTGGCGCTGTCGGCCCTCTCCGGCAGCAGGCGGTGGGCGGAGTTGTGCGGCAAGAACAACAGGCTGCCTTGCTCCAGCGGCACCGGCCGGCCGCCGGGGATCTCCAGCCGACAGCTGCCCGCCAGCACCATGTGCCAGCGGATCTGGCTCCACTCCCCGGCGGCATGCGGCGAGCGCCACTCGCCGCTGAAATGGCAATCGCGCGCCACATAACCGCGCATGTCGTTAAGCATCAACAGTTGGCTGAGCGGATCCATTTTGAGACTCCTGGCTAAGAAGCTGATTGTTTCGGCAATGGGCCGGCGTAATGCGAAGCACTAAGATCGGTTCGATAGTGCAGCGATGCGGAGGGCGCCGCTGCGATGCATGAGTTATCAATGACATGGAGCCGGTAATGAAAATACTATTCTTTCTGAGCAAGGGCGACAAGCTGGGATTAACGCTGATTCGCCTCAGCATCGCCATCGTTTTCTTATGGATTGGCCTGCTCAAATTCATCCCTTACGAAGCGGACAGCATCACGCCGTTCGTCGCCAACAGCCCGCTGATGTCGTTTTTCTATGACATGCCGCAGGACTATCAGGCTCACCTGACGCACGAAGGCGAACTGAACCTCGCCGCCCGCGCCTGGCAGCAGGCCAACAATACCTATGGCTTCTCCAACGGCCTGGGCGTGGTGGAGGTGGCGATCGCGCTGCTGGTGCTGGCCAACCCGTTCTCCAAATGGCTGGGGCTATTGGGCGGCATACTCTCCTTTTGCACGCCGCTGGTGACGCTGACCTTTTTGATCACCACCCCGGAGGCCTGGGTGCCCGCGCTGGGCGATGCGCATCACGGTTTCCCTTATCTCTCCGGCGCCGGGCGTCTGGTGCTGAAGGACACCCTGATGTTGGCGGGCGCGGTGATGATCATGGCGGATTCGGCGCGCAGTTTGCTCGAGAAACAGTGGCGGGGGAAGGTCGCATGAGCGTCATGAACCGGGCCGTGGCCGGCAGCCTGATGATGCTGGCCTGTTCTGCCGTGGCGGAGGGGACGATGGGGCAAGAAACCCGAACGGTAGAGAGCGCCTACGCTTATCAGCAAACGCGTCAGCGCATTATCAGCACGGCCGAGCAGAAGGGCGTGACGCTGTTCGCCGAGTTCGATCACGCGAAAGCGGCGCGTGAGCATCATCTGACGATGCCGCCCACCACGGTGCTGGTGCTGGGCAACCCGCTGGCGGGCACGCCGCTGATGCTGGCGCGGCCGGCGTTGGCGCTGGATCTGCCGTTCAGGGTGCTGATTGCGCAAGACGAACGGGGCAAAACGCAGGTCAGCTACCACCCGGCGGAAAGTCTGAAGCGGAGCGCCGGGGCCGACGAACGACAGATCGCGGCGCTGAGGCCGCTGGAGCGGCTAGTTGAGGCCGCAATACGCTGATTGACCGGCGATGAACATCACGAGACGAGGCGACACAATGTACGATTATCAGGCGATTATCATCGGTTTTGGCAAGGCCGGCAAAACGCTGGCGGCCTTTCTGGCCGGGCAGGGATGGCGCGTGGCGATGGTGGAGGCGTCGGCGCAGATGTATGGCGGCACCTGCATCAACATCGGCTGCATCCCGACCAAAACGCTGGTGCACGATGCCGAGCTTCATGGGCCGGGCGAACAGGCGTTCAGCCAGGCGATGACGCGCAAGCGGCAGGTGACCGGCCTGCTGCGGGAGAAAAACTATCAAAACCTGGCGGGGCTTGAACAGGTCTCGGTGATCGACGGACGAGCGGAGTTTATCGATCCGCATCGCATCAGCGTGCAGGGCGTGGCGGGAACGCAGGTGCTGAGCGGCGAGCGCATCTTCATCAACACCGGGGCCGTCAGCCGCTGGCCGGCGATCGACGGGTTGGATCGCTCGCAGCGGAGTTACGACAGCACCGGCCTGCTGCAGTTGACGCAGCGGCCCGCGCGGTTGGGCATTATTGGCGGCGGTTATATCGGGCTGGAGTTCGCTTCGATGTTCGCGCAGTTCGGCAGCGCTGTGACGGTATTCGAAGAGGCGGATGCGTTGCTCGGCCGGGAAGACCGCGATATGGCGCAGGCGATACAGCAAATCCTGAGCGACGCCGGGGTCAGCTTCACGTTTAACGCCGGCGTGAAGCAGGTGCGCGATGTGGAAGGGGGCGTTGAGGTAGTGCATCAGGGCGGCGTGCAGTCGTTCGATGCGCTGCTGGTGGTGGCCGGGCGCGCGCCGAACACCGCAGGTTTGCAGCTGGCGCGCGCCGGCGTTGAGACGGATGAGCGCGGCGCCGTACGGGTGGACGCGCAGCTGCGCAGCAGCGTGCCGCATATTTGGGCGCTGGGGGACGTCAACGGCGGGCCGCAGTTTACCTATATCTCGTTGGACGATTTCCGCATTGTGCGCGACAGCCTGTTCGGCGCGGGTAAACGCAGCACGGCCGATCGCGGCGCGGTGCCTTACTCGGTGTTCATCACCCCCAGCTTCTCGCGTATCGGCCTCAGCGAAGATCAGGCCCGGCAGCAGGGGCGCGACATTAAGGTCGCCACGCTGCCGGCGGCGGCGATCCCGCGCGCCCGCGTGCTGGGCGACACGCGCGGCCTGCTGAAGGCGGTGGTCGATGCGCAGACCGGCCAGATCCTCGGCGTGGCGCTGCTGTGCCGCGATGCTCATGAGATGATCAACATCGTCAAAACGGCGATGGACGCCGGGCTGCCCTATACCCGGCTGCGCGATCAGCTGTTCACCCATCCGACCATGAGCGAGTCGCTCAACGACCTGTTTGGGCTGATAGGGTAAAGCGGGGCGAGAGGGGCGGCGCAGATGAGTGAGATCTGCGAAGCACCTCTCGTTTATCGCCCTTCGGGGCGGCGGGTTCTGTACTATTGTTTTCTCTTTGCGGCACGTTCCAGGCCGATGGGGCGCTGGGCGCAACGGAGATCACAGATGAACAAACGGGAATTAGAAAGCGCGATTGTCACCGATTTTTCCAAACGCATGAGCTATGGCGACTACCTGTGCCTGGACCAACTGCTGGACTGCCAGCACCCGCTCTCCAACCCGCCGCATCATGATGAAATGCTGTTCGTGATACAGCACCAAACCTCCGAGCTGTGGATGAAGTTGATGCTGCACGAGCTGCAGGCGGCGCTGCGGCTGGTGCAGCAGGACAAACTCAGCCACTGTTTCAAAATCCTGGCGCGCGTCAAACAGATCCAGCGGCTGTTGTTCGAACAGTGGGCGGTGTTGGAAACGCTGACGCCGTCGGAGTACGTCGAGTTTCGCGACGTGCTGGGCAGCTCGTCGGGCTTCCAGTCGCACCAATATCGCTCGATCGAGTTCCTGCTCGGCAACAAGAATGCGGCGATGCTGGCGGTGTTCAGCAGCGACGCGGAAAAACACGCCGCGTTGAAGGCGATCCTCGAAGCACCAAGCCTGTACGACGAATACTTGCTGTACCTGGCGCGCCACGGCTTGCCGATCCCGCAGGAGTGCCTCGAGCGCGACTGGACGCAGCCCTACCAGCGCAACCCGGATCTGCTGCCGGCGTTCAAAGTGATCTACGACAACCCGCAAACCTACTGGGAAGCTTATGAAATGGCGGAGAAGCTGGTGGATATCGAAGAGAGCTTCCATCTGTGGCGCTTCCGTCATATGAAAACGGTGGAGCGGATTATCGGCTTTAAGTCGGGCACCGGCGGTTCCAGCGGCGTCAGCTTCCTGAAAAAGGCGTTGGATCTGACCTTTTTCCCCGAGCTGCTGGACGTACGTACCGAAATCGGCGCCTGAGACAATGTGGGGGGGAAGGGCGATGAGCGTGAGGATTATCGATAAGGCGGCGGAGAAGGTGGTGGGGGTGAGAGTCGTGGGGCCGTATCCGCAGACGATTCCACAGGGCTCGCAGCAACTGCTGGCATGGCGGCAGCGCCACGGCGTGCCGTTCGGCAAATGGCTGGTGCTGTATTGGGACGATCCGGCGGAAGTGGCGCCGGAAAAGCTGCGTGCCGACGTGGTGATGAGCGTGGCGGACGATTTCGCGCTGCCGGCGGAGAGCGAGGGCGTTACCGTGCAGACGCTGCCCGCCGGGCAGTACGCGGTCTACCACGTGCGCATCAGCGATGGCGACTTCGAGCGGGTGTGGGGCGAGTTCTACCAGAAGCTGTTGCCGGCCAGCGGCTATCAGCCGGTTGAGGGGGTAAGCTATGAGCACTATCTCAACGACTGCGAAGCCGACGGCTATTTCGACCTCGATATTTACCAGACGGTGAAGAAGTGGTGAGGGGGCGTTGATGATAAGGAAGGCTGAAGCGATGAACGGGACAGCTTCAGCCCGTTGTTTTGGCTAAACGTCGGTGACCTTGCCGCCAGCGCATTCATCTCCTTGCCAAAAGGGGTTACAGCGGCAGCCGGTTTTGCCGGCGCCGCCGCCCGAAAGCCGGCGTTAACCGGCTTTCCCTGCGTGCCACTTGGCTACTCTTTAGGGAACAGCTGATCGACGGCGCTCTGGATCGCCGCCTGATGGCCGCCGCCCGGCGCGGCGGTGCGCGCGGCGCCGCCGGGCTGGTTGAGATCCAGCTGGCCGCCGGTATTGATCTCCCCGTCCTCTTTCACCGTGATATTGAAGCTGGTGCCGGTGATGTTGATTTGGCCGTTCGCCAGCAGCTCGATCACGCTTTCGCCGCACTCCAGCCGCAGCGATTCGCCGGAGCCGAGGGTAAAGGCGTTGACCACGGCGTCGCTGCGCGTTTTGCCGGTCAGCGCCGAGGCCTCGCCTTTGACGCCGCTGGCCTGATTGAGCACCACCCGTTTGATCTGGTTGCCGCCCACCAGGTGGGTGTGGTCGTTAGCGATGGTGTGGCTCTCATCGTTTTTCACCTGGGTGTCCATGTTGCGCTCCGCCTGGATCCACACCTGCTCGGCGCCGGCCTTGTCTTCGAAACGCAGGGCGTTGGCGTTGTCGGCGGTGCCGTCCTTGGTGCGGCTCATAAAGCCCATCTGGGTGGCGGCGGCCGGCAGCGCCCACGGCGGCATGCTGGCTTCGTTATAGACGCGCCCGGTGACGATCGGCCGATCCGGATCGCCGTTGATAAAGTCCACCACCACTTCGTCGTTCACGCGCGGGATCTGCACGCCGCCGTAGCCCTGGCCGGCCCAGGCGCTGGAGACGCGCACCCAGCAGGAGCTACCGTCGTCTTTCGGCCCGAAGCGATCCCAGTGGAACTTCACCTTGATGCGGCCGTATTTGTCGGTCCAAATCGATTCGCCGGCCGGGCCGACCACCCGGGCGGTCTGCGGTCCGTGGGTTTTCGGCCAGCTGGCCTGCTGCGGCGGGTGCCAGGGCACGTCCGCCGGCAGGACGATGAAGTCGATGCGGTGTTCGCTGCTCTGATCGTCGCCGCTGGCGTAGCGATTCTCTTTCAGATGGTAGCTGGCCTGCAGCGTCAGATATTCGCGATTGTCGTCGGCATGCGGGGCGTTATACAGCGTGAAAGTACTGCCGGGGGCGATGCCCATGGCGGTGGCGGTGCCTCGGATCTGCTGATGTTCGGCCTGCCAGGCCTCCTGGCGCACGCGGGCGTAGAACTCGCCCTGCTGATGCTCGGTGTAGCGGCCCGGCCAGTCGTAAACGTCGATCTGCCCCGGCGTGGGTGAGACCGGGTTTTGCCGCGCCTGGAACAGCCAGGCGTTCGGTTTGCGAAAATCGTAGTCGTCCAGGCTGTAGATGCCCGGCGTGACGCGATCGGACAACGTCCACTGGCTGATGCCTTCCTCGCTGGTGCTGCCGCCGGACGGCGTCAGGTGGTAGGGGATCATCTCGTAGCCGGGATAGGGCTGGTGGTGGTGGGGCGCATCCCCGAGCACCAGCGTGTGTTTGCCCATCTCGTGTTTGAAATAGTAATAGATGCCCTCCAGCTCCATCAGGCGGCTGATGAAGTTGAAGCTGCTTTCGTTGTACTGCACGCAGTAGCCCCACAGGCGATAGTCGCCGGTCAGCTGATCTTCCAACTGCACGTTGTGCTCCGCCAGCAGGGTCTTGACGATCTGCGGAACCGTCTGTTCCTGGAAGATGCGGAAGTTGCGGTCTTTGGTCATCGGCCACAGATCCGGCTGCACGTGCAGGTTATACACCGCGTAGCGCGTGCCGCCGATCTCTTCGCTGCTGACGGCGATGGCGGTGATCTTGCCGTTCAGGTAGCGCGGGGCGCTGAGAAAGCCCTGGGTCGGGATCTCCAGCGTCAGCGGTTGGCCGAGCAGCGCTTTGCGATCGAGCCGCGCGTCGGTGCTCAGCAATTCAATAGAGAAGTCGAAAGGAGTGGAAAGCGCTTCGATGCCGTCTAGCGAGCGGAACAGCAGTTGCTCCTGGCCCAGCGGCGTGTGCGCAATAATGCGATCCAACATGAGAACGTCCTCTGTGATTGACGTCATGCCCTGCATACTCCGGCGTTGCAGCGGCCTTGCCGCGCGGCCAATGAGGGGGCAGTTGCTCGTCAGTCTCATGAAATAGGGAAAACCCCGCCGCGGCGGAGTTTCAGAACGGGATTAACCGGCGGTGGCCGGATTGACCAGCCAGGTACCGGCGGTGTCGATGCTGAGCTGTTGGCGGCGCAGCCGATCGTTGTGGCGGATCTCCAACTGATAACGGCCCGGCGCCAGGTTCAGGCTGGCGAAGCCGTTTTCGCCCGCAGTGACCTGCTGCGGCTTGCCGTCGAGGCTGACCTGCTCACCCGGCTGCAGTTTGAAGTACACCAGCGCCACCGGCTGCGGTGGCGGCGCCGCTTTTTCAGGTTCTGTCGCTGCAGGCTGCGCGGTTTGCGGCGCGCTCGGCTGCTCCGTCAGGGTTTTCTGCGCCGGTGACGCTACGGTGTTTTGGGCGACGGCCTGGGCGTCGTCCTTGCCGCCGCTCAGCCAGGCGACGGCGCCGATCACCAGCAGCGCCGCGACGCCGGCGCCGGCCATTATCGGGCGCGAGAATTGGGTGCCGCGCGCGGTAACGGCGCCGGCGGCGGCCGCAGCGGCGGCCGGGTTGGCGGCGACCAACAAGTTCTCTGGCGCGGCGGCCGGGGTGCTGATGATTTCGTTTTCATCGGCGATCGGCAGGTGCAACAGCTCGGCCATTTCGTCGATGGTCTGCGGGCGGTCTTCCGGCTTCAGCGCCAGCGCGCGATCGACGGTGCGCAGCAGCTCCGGCGAGTAGCCGGCGGGGCGGCGCTCGGTCAGCGGCTGGTAGCTGTCTTCGATGCTGCGCACCACGCTGACCGGCGGCGGCGAACCGACGATCAGCGTGTGCAGCACGGCGCCCAGTGCATAAATATCGGTCCAGGGCCCCTGTTCGCCGTCGCTGTTCTCGGTGTACTGCTCGATCGGCGCGAAACCCGGTTTCAGCATGATTTCCGTTTCGTCCGACAGGTTGCCGATCTCTTTGCGCGCCGACCCGAAGTCCAGCAGTACCGGCAGCTGGCTCTCCTGGATTTGGATGTTATCCAGTGAGATGTCGCGGTGCAGGTAGCCTTCCTGATGGATGGTGTTGATGGCGCTGAACAGTGGCGGCAGCAGCCGCCGGATCCACGCCTCGTCGATTTTCTCCGGCTGCTGCGCCTGCAGGTTCTTCAGCGTGGTACCGCTGTAAAACTGGGTGCCCATGTAGGCGGTGCCGTTCTCTTCCCAGAAGCGCAGCACGTGCAGCAGGCCGGGGTGCGAGAAGCGCGCCAGCAGGCGCGCCTCCTGAATAAAGCTGTTCAGCCCGGCCTGGAAGGTTTTGCCGAAGCGCTCGCCGCGCAGCCCGATGCTGAGATCGTCGTTGCGTTTCGCCAGCGAGGTCGGCATGTATTCCTTGATGGCGATGGTGCGTTCCAGTTGGTGATCGTAGGCGCGGTAGACGATGCCGAAGCCGCCTTCGCCGATCGCTTCCTGGATCTCGAATTCGTTGAATCGATAGCCGCTCGGCAGGCTGTTCGAATTCGGTTTGGTTATCCCGGTTCCCGACATAGTGATGACTCTCTGTGTTCAAAGGGCCGCCGCCTCGGCGGCCGCGGCGTTATGCCTGAAATTGACAAATGAATTCGTTGTTCTGCAGCGCGATATGCAGCTGGCGATAGCGCTGGTCGTTGGCGCTGCCGGTCAGCAGGGTGTGGCTGATCTGCGGCAGTAGGGTGTTGGTCAGGATGGCGTCGACCATGCGGCCGCCGGACTCCACCTCGGTGCAGCGGCTGACGATCTGCTCGATGACCGCGTCGTCGAAGGTGCAGACGATGCCGTGATTCTCCGCCAGGCGACGCTGGATGCGGCCCAGCTGCAGGCGCACGATGTTGCCCAGCGTAGCGTCGGTCAGCGGGTAATACGGCACCACCAGCAGGCGGCCGAGCAAGGCGGCCGGGAACACCGACAGCAGCGGCTGGCGCAGCGCGCCGCTCAGCGCCTCTGGCTCCGGCAGCAGCTCCGGATCGCTGCACAGTCCGGCGATCAGATCGGTGCCGACGTTGGAGGTCAGGATGATGATGGTGTTGCGGAAATCGATATGGCGGCCTTCGCCGTCCTCCATCCAGCCCTTGTCGAACACCTGGAAGAAGATTTCATGCACGTCCGGGTGCGCCTTCTCGATTTCGTCCAGCAGCACCACGCTGTAAGGGCGGCGGCGCACCGCCTCGGTCAGCACGCCGCCTTCGCCGTAGCCGACATAGCCCGGGGGCGCGCCTTTCAGCGTCGAAACGGTGTGCGACTCCTGGAATTCGCTCATGTTGATGGTGATGACGTTCTGCTCGCCGCCGTACAGGGTTTCCGCCAGCGCTAGTGCGGTTTCGGTCTTGCCGACGCCGGACGGCCCGGCCAGCAGGAACACCCCGACCGGCTTGTTCGGATCGTCCAGCCGCGCCCGCGAAGTGCGCACCCGGCGGGCGATCAGATCCAGCGCATGGCGTTGGCCGATCACGCGCTGGTTCAGGGTGTCGGAGAGTTGCAGCACCGCCTCAATCTCGTTTTTCACCATGCGGCCCAGCGGGATGCCGGTCCAGTCGGCCACTACCGCCGCCACGATGTTGGCGTCGACGGCGGCGAAGATCAGCGGCGCTTCGCCCTGCAGCGCGCTCAACTGCTGCTGCAGTTCGCCCAACTGGGCTCGCAGCGCGTCGGCGTCAGGGCCAGCCTGCGTCTCTTCGTCGGCAGGCTCCGCTTCCTGTTGGTGTAGCTGTGCGCGCAGTGTGATGATCTCTTGGATCAGCGCCAGCTCCTGCTGCCAGCGGTCGGTCAGCTGTTCCAATTCCTGGCGCAGCGCGGTCAGCTGGGCTTCAATCTCCTGCGGGCGCAGGGGATCGCCGATGCCGACCTTGGCCTCGCGGCGGGCGATATCCAACTCTATCTGCAGCGCATCGATGCGGTGGCGGCAGTCTTCGACCTGAGCAGGCTCGGCGTGCTGGCTGACCGCCACGCGCGCGCAGGCGGTATCCAGCAGCGCCACCGCCTTGTCCGGCAACTGGCGGGCAGGAATATAGCGATGCGAAAGCCGCACCGCGGCGTCCACCGCTTCATCCAGCAGCAGCACGCGGTGGTGTTGCTCCAGCGGGCTGACGGTGCTGCGCAGCATCAGCAGCGCTTTGTCTTCGCTCGGTTCATGCACCTGCACCACCTGGAAACGGCGGGTGAGCGCCGGATCCTTCTCGATGTATTTCTTGTATTCTGACCAGGTGGTGGCGCCGAGGGTGCGCAGCTGGCCGCGCGCCAGCGCCGGTTTCAGCAGGTTTGCGGCGTCGCCGGTGCCCTGGGCGCCGCCGGCGCCGATCAGGGTGTGAATTTCGTCGATAAACAGGATGATCGGCGTCGGGCTGGACTGCACTTCGTCGATCACCGCCTGCAGCCGTTTTTCAAACTCGCCTTTGACACCGGCGCCGGCCTGCAGCATGCCGATGTCCAGCAGGCACAGTTTCACGTCGCGCAGCTGCGGCGGCACGTCGCCGGCCACGATGCGCAGCGCCAGGCCTTCCACCACCGCGGTTTTCCCGACGCCGGCCTCGCCGGTCAGCAGCGGGTTGTTCTGGCGGCGGCGCATCAGGATATCGATGATTTGCCGGATCTCCTCATCGCGCCCGGCCACCGGATCGATCTCGCCGTTGCGCGCTCTGGCGGTCAGATCCTGGGCATACTGCGCCAGCACGCTTTCACCGCTGCGCGCCGCGCCGGATACGTTCTCGGCGCCGCTTTCCGCCGCCGCATCTTGGGCGTTTTCCGCCGAGTGAGCGGTGATGGCGGCGAACTGCTCCATCAACAGATCGGCGTTGATGCGCTCGAACTGCGGGGAAATGGCCTTCAGCAGATGGCGCAGGCTGTAGGTTTTCAGGATGCCGAGCAGCAGGTGGCCGCCGCGGATGCGCGCCGCGCCGAATTTCAATGAGCCATAGACCCAGGCGCGTTCTACCGCGCTGTCGATGTGCTCGGACAGATCGGAAATGGCGCTGGCGCCGCGGGGCAGGCGATCGAGCGCCTCGACGATATCGCGCGCCAGCTGCGCCTCGTCCAGCGCGAAGTGGCGGACGATCTGCTGCAGATCGCCGTCCGGCGATTGCATCAGCTGATGCAGCCAGTGCGCCAGTTCGACGTAGGGGTTACCGCGCAGCTTGCAAAACGCCGTCGCACTTTCCAGAGAGGTGAATAACAGGCTATCCAGTTTGCCAAATAATACCGAGCGGCTGATTTCAGACATGGTTTTCCTCAGGTCTCAGAGTGGCCTGGCGCCGCAGGGCGCCGGCCGAAATAGGGTCAGAACGGATTTTCCAGCGGTTCAGGGCTGAAGATCAGATCGTCGAGATCGCGTTGCCGCCGATCGTCGGCCAGCCAGCTGCTCAGGCCCAGTCGCTGCGCGCCGCCGAGCTGGATGCCGTGCGCCTGTTCCTTCGCCAGGATCAGGCGCACTTCCCAAACGAACTCGATGCCCAGATATTGGCGCACCCAGTCGCGCAGCTGCCGGCACAGGTCGGCGCCGGGCAGGAAGCGGTCATAGTCTTGCTGCGGCATCGGCCCCAGCTCGATGCGGAATTTGTGCTGAATATCGCGCACCGCGATGCCGAGAAAGGCCGACTCGCCGAGCCGCGGCGCGCCGCGCCCAGCCTTGAGCCGAGCTTGCTCGCGCGGTTCCACCCGCAGCCAGTGCGGCACGTTTTCGACGATGCGCACCGGCACCTTGAAATACTGCTGCAAAATCTTGCTCAGGCCTTCCGGATCGCGGCTGTGGCGAATCAGATGACCGGCCATAAAATGTTTGGCGTGGGCGTTGATGCTGTCGCGTTCCTGCTGCGCCGGCTGGCCGATGCCGATTAGGCTCGACAGGTACTCGTCGAAGCGCCGGTTGTCCGGGCGATCCAGCGACACCGTCGGCTGCGCGTCGGCCCAGGCGCGGTAAAACAGCAGCGTCAGCCGGTGATGGAACAGGTTGGTGAACGCCAGCAGGCTGGTGTCCTGGTGGTGGTACACCCGTTCGCGCACGTATTCGGTCAGGTGCAGCGGCAGCGGCCCGTTGGGGCCGAACAGGCCGAAGCTGAAGATCGAGACATCGTGCAGCGGGCTGTTGGCGCGCGGCGCCACCTGCGCCAGCGTGGAGGGCGCGAACGACAGCGACGGCTCCTGGCCCAGGCGCAGCATCTCGTGGCGCGGCAGCGGCGCGCGCCCCAGCAGGTAAGGCTGGCCGCCCTGGGCATCGATGCGGCGCAGCAGCTGAAACAGATCGTGCTTGTAAGGCGCGCTGCGCAGCCGCGGCCAGAAGTCGTCCGGCAGGCGATACAGCGCGTTGATCTGCGGCGGCGCCAGTTCGGTGTCAATCATCTCCGCGCTCATATCAGCGTCCTTTTGCCCATGCGCGCCTGCCAGTGGGCGATTTCGCCGCGCTGCTGGCTGGAGAGCGTCATCTCGGTGAAGGTGTTCATCGCCACCAGGCGTGAGAACAGGCGCTCCAGCACGCTGCCGAGCAGATAAGGGCTGTTGCCGGAGAACGCCTGCTCATCGACCGTCAGATCGATGGCGATGCCGCGCGCGAACACGATGGGGCCCGGCTCCGGCACTCGCCGATAAACCGGCCGCAGGTTGCAATGGCGCACGCCCTGGATCTGTTTGGCGATCGCCGGCTCGCTCAGGTTGCCGTACAGCCCCAGCAGCTGGCGCAGGCTGGCGGCGCCCTGTTCCGGATCGCCGTCCATCATGCTGAGGTAGTTCAGCTGCAGCTGGCTGATCAGCCGCCAGGTGATCATGTCTTCGGCCAGCGCCGGGCGCGGCGGGGTGGGGCCTTTGCGCAGCGAGACCTGCTTGATCGGGATCGAATCGGGCATCACGAAGTTGCCCTGATCCTGTTGCAGCAACATCAACGGCAGGTCGCGGCTGGTGCACAGCACGTCGGCGGTGAGGTATTTCAGATCGCTGTGCCACGGCGATTGCCGCTCGTCCACCAGCGACACGAACACTTCCGAACCGGCATAGCCGGTGCGGGTGCCGTAGCGGCGGGCGTGCTCCGACAGCGTGCGCTGTTCGCGCCGCAGCGAGAAGTAGGCGCCATAGTTGCCGTCGTCCGCGCTCAGGGTGCTGTAAAACGGCCGAAACTCTTGCTCGTAGCGTTTTTCGCTGGCGCTGCCGCCGAGCCGCTGCACCGAGAACACTTCGTAATCCAGCGGCCGGATATTGTCGACCACCAGATGGTATTCGTGGTTTTTTTCGTTGATCGCGATGCGTTCGGCGACCTTCGGAAACAGGTTGATCACCGGCGTGCAGTGCAGCGCCAAATGGGCGGCGTCGACCACCCGCTCCAGCGCGGCGTCGTGCCGATCCAGCAGCACCACGATTTCGAACTGGCGCAGCGCCTTTTTCCCTTCGCGCACGCTCTGCAGCAGCGGGCGCAGGCCGTTGACGCTGAAGAACTGGAAGCGCGCCGGGAAGGCGAAGTACTCCTGCAGCAGCCGGTAGCCTTCGAAGTTGCGCAGGTCGTTGGGCAGCAGCGCCTGATCGGCGGCGAAGCCCTCCTGCCGCAGCCCGTCCAGCGCCAGCGCCCGCCGCTGCGGCTGCGGCTCCACCGTTTGGCAGACAAGCCCGACGCTGTGCTGCATCAGCAGTTCCAGCAGCTGCTGCGCCTGCATGTCCGGCCCGGCCAGGTAAAACATCAGCTGATCCAGCTGCAGGTTGTTGAGCGTCACGCTTTCGTAGCACTCGAGACGAATGCGCAGCGCGCTGACGCAGCCGCTGTGCTGCAGCCCCAGCGAGGCCAACGGGATATCGGCCGGAATGCCGCCCAGCTCGACGGCGGCGATGCGCACCGGCTGCAGCGTGACGTCATGGGCGGTGGCGTAGCTGCAGGTGATGCCACTTTTCTTCAGCGTCTGGCTGTCCATCATGGTGCCGCGCGGCACCACGAAACCGTTGCTGATGTCACCTTTGCTGCTGTCCGGCTGCAGTTCGGCGATCGCCATCGACGGCGTCGGCGACAGGTAGTTGGGGTAGATGATCTCTAGCAAGCGCTGAGAAAAGCGCGGGAACTCGGCGTCCATTTTCAGCTGCACGCGCGAGGTGAGGAAGGCGAAGCCCTCCATCAGGCGCTCGATATAAGGATCCGCCACGTCGATGCCGCGCATGCCGAGACGGCCCGCGACCTTCGGGTACTGTTCGGCGAACTCGGCGCCCATCTCGCGCAGATAGGCCAGCTCGCGGTTGTAATAGTCTAAAAGTTTACTGTCCATCGCCTTACCCTATGTCTTTCAGATCGAAGTGGCCGTTTTCCAGATCCACGTCGGTACGGAACAGAAACTCCAGCGGATAGGGCACGCACCACAGGCGGCCCTTGATTTCGATCGACAACACGTTGTGCAGCTCCAACGAGCCGGTGTCCGAGATGCAGCGCACCTGCAGCCCCTCGGGCAAAATGCGCGGCTCGAAATGGAGAATGGACTCGGTCAGCGCGCGCTGAATGTCGAGCCATTCGATGTCTGACATGCGCTTGCCCGCCAGCGAGGCGATGCCGTAATTCAGGGTGGAGCGCCGCACCTGCGGAAAATCGCCGAGATCCAGATTGGATTCGCTGTTGACGCAGTTGAACAGCCACTGCAGATCGCGCAGCACCCGGCGGCGCAGTTCGCTGTGCGACACCAGGTTGCGCACCTGCGTCTCCTGTTTTTTCTGCGGTTCGTCGTCGGTCAGCATGTCGAGCAGCACCGGCTGCATTTTGTCGCGCGACGTCAGGCGCTCGCTGTCCTGACGATAGCGATAGCCCTGGCGGTGCAGATCGCCGCCGTCGTAGTGGGGTGGGCGCTTGTCGTTCATGGTCAGGCGCTCGCGTCGAAGCTCAGCTGCCGCAGGCTGTGCAGCGGGAATTCGTCGCTTTCGCTGAGCCAGGTCTTCAAGCCCAGCCCCGCATAGTGGGTGCCGTCGCCCAGCGGTTGCCATTCGGTGCGTTTGCCCAGCAGCAGCGCGTCGTCGCTGTCTTCGGCCAGCGGGTAGCGGGCGGGCAGTTGGCACACCTGTTCGCGGCCGTCGGTCAGGCGCACCAGCGCATGGCTCCACACCAGATCGATGGCGCTCTGCGGCGCCTGGAACTGGATCGCGGCGATGTCGGCGAACGGCAGCCAGTAGTAAACGCCGTTCAGCGCCAGCTCGCACACCGGGCCGAGGCGGCCGTCACCGTCGGTCAGCCAGTCGAAACGCAGCTGCCGTTCTTGGTCGCCTTCGGCCAACGTTAACCGCCCGGCGCCGGCCGGGGCGGCCTCCAGCGCTTCATCGCGCAGCGCCTGGGCCTGTTCGGCCGCCCCTTGAGCATCCTGATGCAGCGCCTGCACCATCAGTTTCAGCCAGGGCTGATCCTGTCGCAGCAGCGCCGGCGCGGCCGTGCCGGCGAACACCGCCTGGCGTTGCAGCTCGGCGTTGACCGACTGCATCAGCAGCAGCGTGGTCGGTTGAGCTATCGGTTTCAGCGCCTGCCAGGATTTCAGCTGCGCGTTGGCGCGCGTCCAGTTGCCGCTCAGGCACAGCAGTTGCACCAGCGCGGCGCGCAGGTCGGCATCCGCCGGTTTCGCCTTGATATCGTTTTCGACGGCGGTGATGGCCGCGCCGATCGACTGGCCTTGCAGCATGCTTGCTAATGATTTCACAGGCTTTCCTTATAATCAGTGAGTGGCGCCGTTAACCGACAGGTAGCTGCCGCTGGCGGGATCGACCCGGTCTGCGGCCAGCTTTTCCACCAGCTTGAAGGTCAGCGGAGCGGGGGCGCTCAGCAGCGGTTGCCAGGCGGTTTGCGCCTGCTGCAGGCGCTGTTTGATCTTGTTCTCGTCTGCGGCGTCGACGCGCGGCATTTCAACGATCGCTTCGCCGTTGAACGCCCACGCGTGCAGCTTCGGTTCGAAGCTCAGTAGCAGGAAGCTGCCCGGCGCCTGCGGGTTGCCGCCCAGAACCAGCCGCTGGGCGTTGGCGCTGACGACGGTCAGCGCGCGATCGCCGCCGTTGATCTGCGCCAGCGGATAGCCTTGCAGGAACCACAGCGTCGGCGAGAGGGTTTGCCCGCCCTGTTGCAGCGTGACCGCGCCGCTGCCCTGCAGCCAGCCGTCCTCGCCGCAGCGCAGCGCGTCGCCGGCGGGAATGAACAGCGCGCCGCCGTTGGCTTCGTCACGCCAGAAGGTGCGGAAGTGGCAGCCCTGCGGCAGGCTGAAACGCTGAGCCGGCGCGGTGTCCGCTTGCGGAGAGGTCACGGCTACCGCCGCAGGGATCGCCGGCTGCGGCGGGGTCTGCGGCTGCTCGACGGCCTCCTGTTTGACCACCGGTTTCCAGCCGCGCGCTTTGGCGGCCTCGCCGCTGGCCAGCTTCTCACCGCGCTTGTCGGTCAGTGTCCAGGGCAGGTGGCCGGTTTTCGGGCACTGCTTTTCCAGCAGATTGCCGACGCGCGGCAGGAAGTCGTTCAGCACCGCCGGATCCTGGCTTTGCGCCGAGACGATGCGCAGCGGGATGCTTTTGCCGCACCAGCTTGCCGGGTTGCTGTTTTTGACGTCATCGATAAACACTTCCAGCTTCTGGCTGGGGGAGTAAACCAGGCGATAGTTCATCGCCTGCGCGGTCGGCACCGCCATCAGGGCGACGAGCCCCGGCATCCAATATTTCATAGTGAACCTTGCTGTGAATGTGCGCTGCTCAGTCGCGGCTCAGAAACCGCTCCGCATCCGCCAGCGAATGCAGCAGGGTGGTTTCCTGCGGTGAGCCAATCCAGACGGCGATAGCGCTGTAGTTATCGCTGTTATTGTTTTTCTTCCATGCCTGCTGCATCAGGGCGATCCACTCGCTGGGGGAGTTGACCATGTGCAGCGACTGTTCCAGTTCGGCCTGGCTGAAGCTGTGCCAGAAGCCGTCGGTGCACAGCAGGAAAACGTCGCCGTCTTCCAGCTGCAGCACGTCGCTGTAGGTGGCGTCGCGCTCTTCATTGAGCCCCAGCGCGAAATACAGCAGGTTGCTGTTGATGCCGTTGGTCTGATAGCCGGCGTCCTGCATCTGTTGGATCAGGCTGTGGTCGGTGGTGACGGCATGCAGGTAGCCGCGGCGGAAGAGATACAGGCGGCTGTCGCCGGCGTGCGCCCAGTAGGCCAGCTGATAATCGCGATCGATAAACAGGCTGACCAGCGTGGTGCCCATCTTGCTGTATTCGTCCGACTGCCGCTGCTGCTGGTGGATGGCGGCGTTGGCGCGCGTAATGTGCTGGCGAATGCTCTGGGCGTTCAGGTGCTTTTCGCCGTCGAAGTTTTGCAAAATGGTGTCGCGCGCCAGTTTGGCGGCGATATCGCCGCCCGGAAAGCCGGCGATGCCGTCGCACACCACGAAGCAGGCGGCGCGGTTGCCGAGCACCTCGCCGGTCTGATCCTGGTTGGAGGCGCGGCCGCCCTGGTTGGAAGTAGAGGCTATGGTGATATTCATTACGCGTCCGGTTTGGTCTGTGAGTCTTTGTATTGATTCACTTCAACGTCATAGGCGTGCAGGAAGGCTTCGCCGAACAGGGTGTGGAAATCGTCCTCGATCTCGCCGGAGGTTTGCTGATAGTTCTTCACGAAGTAGTCCCACAGCGCAGCCTTGCGGTTGGCGGGCAGCGACAGGCGCGGCGCCACGCCTTCCTTGCGCGCTTCCTCTTCGAGACGCTCCGGGTTGAACGACTGCAGCATGGCGGCGATGATGGCGCGAATACCGGCGATCATCCCCAGCTGGTGCGCCTGCAGGTCGATCAGCGCGTCGCGCACCGCCTGTTCCGGCGGCATAAAGCCCGGCATCTGGCTACCGAACATCTGCATCAGCACCGTTTTGCCCGAAGGCAGCAGCTTGAACGGGTTGTTGGCTTCGTCGAGGATCATGGTCATTTCGGCCTTCACGCCGCGCTTGAGGATAGAGCGGGATGACAGCAGGGCGACGGTGCCTTGCGAGAACAGGCTCAGCAGGCGGCCGGCCTGGCGGATCTGTTGTTCGTCGAAGTGCGGCTGCGGCTGCAGATCGTCGAGGCCGATGCCTTGCAACAGCGCCGCCAGCAACGGCCCTTCCAATGTGTCGCCATTCGGCGCGGCGGCATGTTGCCGCTGGGCGGACTGGTAGGCGACCGGATCGATGCCCAGGCGGTTGCCCTGGCGCGGGCGCGGCGGCTGCACGGGTGGTTCCTGCTGGCTGAACTGCGGCGCGGGTTGGGGCTGCGGCTCGGGGATTTGCACGGGCGGTGGCGTCGGCTGTGGGCGCGGCGCTTGCGGTTGTGCGGCGATCGGCGGCGCGGGCGGCTGTACCGGTTCTTCCGGCTGGGCCAGCGGCACGGCGCCGCCCATTAGCAGCCCCAGCGGATCGTTGCTGTTCAACGCTTCTGGCGAAGCGGGCGCGGATGAACCGCCGAACAGCGCCAGCGGATCCAGCTCTTGCTCCGGTTGCTGCGTTTTTTGGGTGGGAGCCGCCGGGCGCGGCGGCGCAGCCTGCTCCGCCAGCAGCGCGCTGGGGGTGGTATCGGCCAGGATGTGTTCGCGCTCAAAGGTGGTGTCGGTGTTGAACAGCGCCGCCGGATCGGTTTGCTGCTGCTGCAGCTGGCGCAGATCGACATCGCCCGCCAGCTGAGCCAGCGGATCGGCTGGGTTCAGCTCGCGAGCGGGGGTATCCAGCAGCGGGTGGTTGCCTGGATTGGCGACCGGCGGCGGTGTGACTGTGGCGGCGGCCGGCGCATTCGGCGTGAATTCTTCCACCAGGCTGTCCCAGATTTCGTTGGGGATTGGCGCGGCGGATTTTTCTTTGGCGGCGGCTGCAGGGGCCGCAGCAGCGGCAACGGCGGCGGCCTTGGCCACCGGTTGAGCCTGTGGCGCGGCGTGCTGTTGCAGCGCGCTGACTTCAATCTGGTAATCGTCGATGCCGAGCACGTCGCCGTCCTGCAGTTCAACCTGGCGGCCACGTTCCAGCGGAATGTCGTTCAGCAGCACGCGGGTAACGTTGCCGCGGTTGGTGATGCGGCATTCGCCGTCAGCGGAAATATGCACGATCGCCTGCAGACGGGAAATAGCGCGCTCTTCGTCCGGCAGCACCAGGTTGTTGTCCACGCTGCGGCCGATGGTGCCGCCCGGCGGCAGAAAATCGCAACTGCTCTGCGGCGGAACCTGGCCGCTTTTATTTTTTACAATGGAAAATCGCATAAGGCATTCCTGCTGATTAGGAGGTAGTGCAATAATTAATGATTCGATCTGTGGCTTGCCAAAATTGGCGGGTATTTTGGCAAGCCGTTAAGTTGTTTCTTAACTCGTTCACTAAGGCTTGTTGTGGTCTTAATTTTACGAAATGCTTTTGTTATTAATTGAAGGCTTGTTGATTAGAGAATTGAAATTAGATTTCTTGATTATCTCAAGGTAACTACCCTCTTATAACTAATTTACTGATTAGAGTAGCGAGAAAAGATGACGTTAGCTTCACTGGCGCTCTGCAGTGAAAGACAATCTAAAGTATGGTAAGTCCCTTGAACTGAGCCTTGGCTATTTTTATTTGCGTACTGTTCAGCCAGTTTTTCACCTTGTTCAAATGCATCCATCGGCAGTTTACTCAATTCTAAATAGGCGGAAGCGGAACGGAAGGCGTCTTGTTTGGTTCTTTCTGAGTCAGTGGATTTCACAATGCAGCGGCTGGTTAACCAATTTTTATATAGTGCCTCTTGCGATAAAGCATTAAGCGAGTTTTCAGCAAGGACTACATGGCTTCCGAGCAGCAGAGACATTAAAAAGTACGTGTATCTTCTCATCCGAGATAACCTTTGATATGAGCCGTCGTTTGAGCAACTCTGATATCAGTTGTCGTCTTTCCCT
Organism: Serratia sp. CY29653; assembly: GCF_052169255.1. Taxonomy (NCBI): domain Bacteria; kingdom Pseudomonadati; phylum Pseudomonadota; class Gammaproteobacteria; order Enterobacterales; family Yersiniaceae; genus Serratia; species Serratia sp. CY29653. The sequence continues at coordinate 584,914 of NZ_JBJNLC010000001.1, forward strand.
TGGTACTTCTTGATGATGGCTTGCAACGCTTGGCTATGTACAAGATCGATGCACTTTGCCATCGTCATCGTCTCCCCAGACATGCTGTCATAGGGCTTTGCCAGAAATTCTTTTGCCAGCGCCCTGACAGCGGTATGCGCTTCCAGAGAATAATCGCCGAACTCCATGTAACCCTTGGCGGCAGCGGCGGCATCGTTTTTGACTTCTTTTGCTGAGTACCCCTCGGCGATACAAACGCTAAGCGCGTAGTTTTTGAGGTGCTCGGCAGGGGAGTAGTCAATTTTTGTCGCTGCATTAGCGTTCAACGTTGCGGCGATGGCCACAGTCAGTAAGATTCTTTTCACTGATTATATCCGAGGAGGATTTTCATTTATTCTATCCGGATTGTCTTTCACCCAATTATCATTAGGGCGCTGTACATAGTCTTTCGCAAGTTTGTCAAGATCTTTACTATGGTACATATCCATGCACTTCATTAAGTCTAAGCGGCTTTTCCCATCCTTAGCATTGTAATTCTTTTGCAAGTACTGCTTTGTCAGCGCAATGATAGGGGATTCTTCATCACGAATTGCATAGTATGACCACGCATCGATTCCATTCGATGAGGCAATTGCATCTTTGCTGGCTTCTGGTGATGTCTTATAAGCGACTGAAATGCAGTAGGTTAGAGCGATATCTTTATAGTTTTGCAAATAGTTTCTGTATGCTGCCTGCGGTGGCCACTTTTCAATAGGTTCTTCTTGATTTTTCTGTGCTATAGCACAAGTGGCATATAGACAAAAAAAGGAGATAAGGATTTTTTTCATCTCAATACCCAAAAGTTAGCGTAATTTGTTGTATAGCGAGCTTCTGGTTCATTGAAATAACAATGATCATAACAATCGCCGTTCCCATTCCAGAGCGTAGCATGTCCTCCGGCATCGCTTCAACCTGCAATTTCAAACAATATGATCCCCTTCTTTCCTGCTAATTCACCACCACCTGGAGGAGGGAACTTGACTCGAAGGTCGGGTTTGCCCCAGATCTTTGTCAAATAAGCGATAAGATCTTTAACTCTAAAAAAATACCATTGACGATCGGCACCTGATACGGTCTGATCTTTTACATAAGGAATGGGAAAGCCAGATTTATTCAAGATGTAGCTCATGCGTACAGCGCAGGTGTTTTCCCACTTTCCATTAGGCGCAATATTCATGGCTACACGCCCACCGATAATCTCGGCAACATTCTGAGCTGAATATTGCGCGTTATATATTTTAGTGCTTGCAGCCCATGCGGCTGAAAAAATGGGGCGGTTATTATTCATTGTTATTTCCCTATATTAGACCCCCGGCCGTAACCGGGGGGCATACAAATTAAGCTTCGCGGTTTTCCTTGATGTTCCAACCTGCGCTGCTTTCGGCGCCTTTGCCGCCTTTGTCGCTCTGCTCCCAGTATTGCTGTTTCACTTTGGCCGCCTGGAACGAGTAGGTGACGCCCACGGTGTCTTCGCCGCCTGCGCCGGTGTACTGCACGGCGGTGACCAGCACGTCGTCCAGGGTGATTTTAACGTACTCAACCTGAGTACCGCCCGCCTTGCAGACAGACAACTCAACCTTAGTCAGGTGCTTACCGCTGGAGCAGTGCTTCAGCAGCGCCGGGGTTGACTTGTCGACCAGCGCGTTAACGTGCAGATCGTTGAAGCACACTTTACCGGCGCCACCGCCGCCGCCAACGCCCATATTGCCCGGTTGAGAAGCGCCCCAGGAGAAAGAAGTAATGTCGGTCCAGCCTTTGTGATTCGAATCTTTAGATTCGCCGCTGGCACCTTCAACTTTCAGGAACATATCAATAGCCATAGTTTCTTCACTCTTTATTAAGGGTTAACAGTAGTATTAACGTTACGTTGAAAAACTCAGGTAATAGCAGCAGGAATTGCAAGTGTGGTAATGCATTACCAATTTATATCCTTGTGCCATGCACCTTATTAAATACCGAAAACTATCGGTACGGGTTACCGAGCCACTATTAAGTGCTAATGGCTCAATGCTTAATTATTTCGCGTTATCTTGATTCCACGTGCGATCTGGATTGCCTGCTATGAGCTGTCGGGAAAGCTTGTCCAATTCAGGGCTATGGTACAACCGCAGACAGTTCAAGGTGACGCCTTGACTCTTGTCTTTAGTTTCACTGTGAAACTCATTGATTCTGGATTTATATTTGTCGATGAGAACATTGATTCTCTCATCACCTGATTCGATATCGAATGGCATCCATTCTCTCATCGCATTCGCTGTTCTGGCTGCATCAAGAGAGAATGCTTTATCCGAATCGGAGACCTGTGCCAGGCAGCGTGACAATGCCAGTTCTTTTACGACCTGGTGATAAGGCATCTGTTTGATAAATGCCACCGGATCTTGAATCGGCGCTGCTTGCAGCCTTAATGAGGCGATAAGCAAGCATGCAGTTAAACCAAACCTCATGCTTTTACTGGTCAGCCGATGGAACACTAGCTTAATTCCCAAAACCAGACTTCTTTGCAGTTAAAATAGCAATGGGAATGGCAGGTCAATAGCGAGTTTTCTGGTTCGATAAGATCAATGTGTCCGCCATCATAGTTGGTTATTTTATTGAAGAACACGACGCCTTTTTTATTGCCGATACCCTTCTCTGCATCTGGAGCATTAAAGAAAATGTTGGCTTTGCCAAAACTACTGGAGCGATGTAACTGATCGGCCAGCAGTTTGGCTCCAGGTTCAATCGTTTTACCCTTATAGGCGCCTTTTTTGATTGGCAGGCGGCCTTTGAAGCTGATGCCAGCTTTCAACAGCGCCAGGCTCATGCGGACGGCACAGGTATTGGCATAACCAGGGTTTTGCTTTAGAAGCGTATCAAGCTCATAACCAATCTCGGCGTAAACGGCTTCTGCTGCCAAATATCCCGGGCTAGAGTAATCAGAGGAGTAATGGCTGCTTTTTAGCTGACGATATAATGGTTTCATGCTTTGCCTCCTTTGCAGGGGAAGCGAGTCGCCAGAGCCTCTTCAATCAGGGAGGCTGCCCTTTCGTGCAGGCGCGCAGCGGGAAGTTTATTAAAGAATTCGAACACAAACTCCTGCAGAGTGACGGTTTGTAGCTGGCTGTATTGGCACCAGCTTTTTCCTTCCGTCGCGTCCAGCACGCCCAGCAAATAAATCCGCGCTTTCTCTTTTTCCTGTTTATCTGCACTGCGATAGAAACGGAAAAAGTCGCTGCCTGGCAGATTGACATCATCGGACGTCAAATGCTGTCTCGTTGTCTGCTCTGCGAAAGCTGGCGGCGCGGCGGAGAGCGAACAGACGACTGCCAACAGCGATGCCAGATAAAACCGTTTTGTCTTCATCTTTCTTTCCCTGTGATGAGGTTAATGTATCAGCCAGGCCGCACTATCGCGGCCTGACTTCAGCCCATCAGGACGCGTCGTTTTGCTTCAACGAAGGCAGTTTCGACACCAGGCGCAGGGAGACGGTCAGGCCTTCCAGCTGGTAGTGCGGGCGCAGGAAGAACTTGGCGCTGTAATAGCCCGGGTTGTCTTCGATCTCTTCCACCTGCACTTCCGCCGCGGCCAGCGGTTTGCGCGATTTGGTTTCCTGCGAGGAGTTGGCCGGATCGCCGTCCACGTAGTTCATGATCCAGTCGTTCAGCCAGCGTTCCATGTCGTCGCGCTCGCGGAAGGAGCCAATTTTGTCGCGCACGATGCACTTCAGGTAATGCGCGAAGCGGCAGCAGGCGAACAGGTACGGCAGGCGCGCGGAAAGCTGGGCGTTGGCGGAGGCGTCGGCATCGTAGTATTCCGCCGGCTTCTGCAGCGACTGCGCGCCGATAAAGGCGGCGAAGTCGGAGTTTTTGCGGTGCACCAGCGGCATAAAGCCGTTTTTGGCCAGCTCGGCTTCGCGGCGATCGCTGATGGCGATCTCGGTCGGGCACTTCATGTCCACGCCGCCGTCGTCGCTCGGGAAGGTGTGGCACGGCAGGTTTTCCACCGCGCCGCCGGATTCCACCCCGCGAATGGCGGTGCACCAGCCGAACTCTTTGAACGAACGGTTGATGTTGGCGGCCATGGCGTAGGCGGCGTTGGTCCAGGTGTAGTTGCCGTGGGTCGCGCCGTCGGTGTCTTCTTCGAAGTCAAACTCGTCCACCGGGTTGGTGCGGATGCCGTACGGCAGGCGCGCCAGGAAGCGCGGCATCACCAGGCCCAGGTAGCGCGCGTCTTCCGACTCGCGCAGGCTGCGCCAGGCGGCGTACTCGGTGTTCTGGAAAATCTTGGTCAGATCGCGCGGGTTGGACAGCTCCTGCCAGGACTCCATCTGCATTACGCTTGGCGCGGTGCCGGCGATGAACGGGCAGTGTGAGGCGGCGCCGATCTTGGCCATTTCGCCCAGCAGCTCCACGTCCTGCGGGCTGTGATCGAAGTAGTAGTCGCCCACCAGGCAGCCGAACGGTTCGCCGCCGAACTGGCCATACTCTTCTTCGTAGACTTTCTTGAAGATCGGGCTCTGGTCCCAGCCCACGCCTTTATAACGCTTCAGCGTGCGGCCCAGCTCCTGCTTGGAAATGCTCATGAAGCGGATCTTCAGCATCTCGTCGGTTTCGGAGTTGTTGACCAGATAATGCAGGCCGTGCCAGGCGCCTTCCAGCTTCTGGAAGTCGTCGTGGTGAATGATCTGGTTGATCTGCTGCGACAGCTTTTCGTCGATTTCCGCGATCAGCGCCTGGATGGTGCGGTAGGCGTCGGAAGAAACGGTGACGGTGTTTTCCAGCGCCTGCTGCGCCAGGGTTTTCACCGCGTTCTCGACCGCTTCTTTGGCCTGATCGGTCTTCGGCCGGAACTCTTTGTTCAGCAGCGCGCTGAATTCATCGCTGGAAAAAGTCTCGGTGGTCTGCAACGCATTTTGTTGCTGAGGCGAGTTGCTCATCGATTAATCCTCACGCTCGTTGTTTTCGTCGTTAACCGCCGGCTTCGGCGCGTCGGTCAGGGATTGCAGCAGCGCCGGATTTTGCAGGATCTTGGAGATCAGCTCTTCGGCGCCGTTCTTGCCGTCCATGTAGGACAGCAGGTTGGAAAGCTGGGTGCGGGCGTCCAGCAGATTGTCCAGCGCGTCGACCTTGCGGGCGATGGCGGCGGGGGAGAAGTCTTCCATGCTTTCGAAGGTCAGATCGATGTTCAGCTTGCCTTCGCCGGTCAGGGTGTTGTCGACCTGATAAGCGACGCGCGGCTTCAGCGATTTCATGCGCTCGTCGAAGTTGTCGACGTCGATCTCCATGAACTTGCGCTCTTCCACGCTGGCTTGCGGATCGACCGCTTTCCCCACCAGATCCGCCATCACGCCCATCACGAACGGCAGCTGGATTTTGCGCTCTGCGCCATAAATTTCGACATCGTATTCAATCTGTACGCGCGGCGCGCGGTTGCGGGCGATGAATTTCTGCCCGCTGCGGGATTTCGAGTTTGACATGATTTACTCCATCTAATGGCGATTGGGAACGCGCCTCGTCCGGCTGGGAGAGTCAGGTTCTGATTCGGGTCTGCGCAGGGGCAGACGGTATCGGATGCGTCAAGAGAACAAAGGTCGGCGGCTAGCTGTTCTCCTCGTTGTCGGGGCGACCGAGAATGGTCTCCAGTTGGTTAAGCCCATCGGGCGCCAAATCGCGGACGATTTGCATAAAGTCCAGCGTAATCAACCGCTGGACCCGATCGATCATCAGCGGCGCCGGGTGGCTCGGCTCATGAAGACGAAAATAGTTTTTCACCTTGTCCAGCATCAGCTGGGCGTCGTCGCGCGACTGGATCTGCGCGCTGCGCCAGTTGAGCGGGGCGGTGGCGCTCTGCACGGCGGCGGGTGGCTGCACGGCGGCGGCTTCCGGCGGGGCGTCGGGTTCGGCGGCGGCCGGGGCCTCGCTCTGGCCGGCGAGCGCCACCAGCGAAAAGACCTTGGTGAGCGCGCTCATTTCCGGCAGCGCGCTTTCCCCCAGATGACGGGTCACTTCGCCGCGAATGGCGCTCAGGGTGTTGGCGATGCGCGCCACCAGGGCGCCTTCGGGGCGATCCTGTTGCGCCAGTTCATCCTGCAGCCGTGCGCGGCCGCCGGGAAAATTGGGGCACTCCTGCTTGCTGCCGTCGAGCAGGGCGCCGGCATCGCGCAGCGAGATTTCACCGGCGGCGCTTTTCAGCAGCGGCGCGGCGCGCACGCTGGCGGCCAGCGCGGCTTTATCGCCAAGATCGGCCAGCGCGTTGATGCGAAACAGCGGGTCGGCCTCGCCGTCGAACTCCAGCGGCGGCTGCAGGGCATCCCAGTAACGGGCCATCGACTGGTGGATCAGCGTCAGCCCGTCGGCGTAGCCCGGCAACCCGCGCAGCTGGGTCCAGGCGCGGGTGAGATACAGCATGACGCGCAGGTCTTTGGTGCGCGCCAGCAGCGAGGTCGCGAGGCGTTCGACCTGCACCCAATCCGGCGCTTCTTCCGGGATGATGGTGCTGCCGAACTGTTGTTCGGCCTTGCCGGTGGCGGCTTGTTCCATCGCCAGAAAGTCGGTGTCGTATTCCAGGTTGTCGCCGCAGGGGTTGTCCGCGTCGACCGGGGCCAGCAGGGTATCGGTGTCGATAGCCATAAAATTTCCTTCAACGAGCGATGTTAATCAAACATTTGCGGGTACTGGCCGCCGCGGCCGGGGCGCGCCCAGCCGTTGGGCTCGAACAGCAGTGAAAACAGCTGCACGGTGAGGTTGCCGCTGTGCACGTGGGTATAGAGCGGGTGTCCGTCGGCCTGATTGGTCCACCAGAAACTGGTGTACTGCGCCGGGTCGAAACAGTCGGCGGCCTGTTGCCAGCCGAGGCCCGGTACGTCCGGATGCTGGAAACCGATAATCGACAATATCTCGGAATCCGCTTCCGCCGGCGGGCTGGGCAGCGCCGGGATCGCCTGCAACGTGCGGTCGATCTGCTCGGCGGAGAAACCGTTGCGCACGCCGTTCAGCAGGGTATAACCGAGCTGTTGGTACCAGCTCGCCGCCATGTTCAGCTGTTGCGGCCGCCAATCCTGTTGGCTGAACAGGCGCAGCGCGCAGATCGGGTAGCGTCGCCCGACGCGATCGCGCGCCGGCAACAGGCAACCCATCTGCACGTACGGGCTGCCGAGCGTGGCGGGGATCACGAAGTTCCACACCGGTGCGTTGCTGAACGGGTGGCCGTTCGGCCCCTGCGCATCGCGCTGCAAATTCACCAGCCCGTTATGGAACCAGTGGGCCCAGTTGTTGACCACCGGATCGGGCAGGCGGCGTTGCAGGAAGTCGCCGGCGGAAGGGAGTTTGCCGTACCAGCCGATGCTCGTCGGGGCGCTTGAATCAGTGCTCATGGTCATGTCCTTTCGGGGCTACGGGCACGAGAAGGCCGGCAGTTGGAACGGATTGCGAATGCTGTTGGGCGTGAACTCCAGCGTGACGCGGTGGCCGTCAAGATTGAAGGTCGCCTGGCGGCCGAGGCCGCCGGTGCCCGAAGACTGCGCCATATCCACCAGGCGGTTCAGCGCCCACGGCCCGCTGGTCACCAGGCTGGCGGTGGTGCCGTTGGCCAGCGCCAGCTGCAGATGCACCTGGTTGGTATTGCGGGTGCCCGGCCAGCTGACCACCAGCGGCACCTGCGGGCCGTGGCTGTATTTGAACAGCTGCCCGTCGATATCCAGCGTCAGGTTGAGAATGTCGTTATCCATCCGCACCGGCCGCACGGTCATGCGGTAAGAGGGCGTCGCGGTGCCGTTGGCGAAAAAGGCGTCGCGGATGCGCTGCGCCTGTTGGAACGACCGCAGGATGCCCTCGCCGCCGGGCAGCGTCTTGCCGTCCACGCCGGGGGTAAAGCGCCAGTTGGCGCGGGTGGTGTCGACCTTGCCCTGCAGGTTGTCGCGGAAGAAGCTGTCCATCAGCCCGCTGTTCGGCGCGAACATGCGCGCCAGATCGTCCGGCGTCACTTCCTGGCGCGCCCGGGCCACCAGCGGATAACGGCCAGCGATCGCCTGGCGGCAGAAACTGCCGACCTCGAAGCTGATGCGCTTTTTCACGTTCTCCATCTCTTTGCGCTGGGTGTCGCTGCTGGCGCCGATCGCCAGCGACAGCAGCATCTGTTTGAACGGCACCGGCAAGCGGCCGGATTCGGCCTGCAGACGCGGGATGATGTCGCTCGGTGGCGCCGACATGCCGCTGTTGGCCGCGCCCTGAACCGCCGTCAGATAGCTGTACAGCTCATCGACCTGCTTGAGCACGCTGTCGAAAGGGATCGCCTTATTGCCTTCGCCCTGGCTTTGCGCCAGCTCCAGCAGCGGCGCGAAGTGCGCCATCACCAGCTGTTCCGGCTGGGCGGATACGTCGCCGTCGGCGTTGGCCGGCCGGTTGGTGAACAGCGCTTCCAGCGTGCGGTTGGCGTTTTGATTCAGTCTGTCTTCGGTTTTGGCCAGCAGCGAGCGGGAGTCGGCGTCGCTTTTCTCGTCGCGCAGGGTGACGTTTTTGCTGACGTTGACCAGCAGGTTACGCATCGGCGACGGGTTGCCGGACAACAGGCGCGCGCTGCTGATGCGCTGGGTCAGGTTGCCGATGTTGGCCAGCTGGATATCCCCCAGCAGCTCATCCCAGGCGCTGATGAAGTCCTGCATGTACAGCTGGCGGATGGTTTTGGTCAAATCAGCGCTCTTCTGCTCCGGCGTCTGGCTGTTCAACACCCAGACGTCTTCCTTGCGCAGGGTGTCGGTCACCGGATCGATGTTGTCGTTGAACGCTTTCCAATACCCCTGCGAGGTAAACAGGCCCGGCACGCCGTCGGTCACCGGTTTGCCGCTTTTGCGGCTGAACGCCAGCTCGGTCTGCGGGCCGGCCAAATCGACCAGGCTGACCGGCTTGATGTCGGTCTGCTTCAGCAGCAGGCGCTTGAGGCGGCCGTAGACGCGCTGCGACAGCGGCGCCCGGTTGATGGCGGCCTGCGCCTGCGCCACCAGCGGGTCGTCTTTGGCGTAAGGCGAGGCCTGGATCTGCGCATCCAGCAGCTGGCCCAAATGCCATTCGATCTGCTGCAGCTGTTTCTGGGTGCTGCCCTGCGGCAGGTTGCGCTGCAGGTTGAGCATCACCCAGGCGCGCAGGAATTTGCCGTCGTACTGCTTTGGCAGATACAGCATCTGGTAGGCCTTCAGCGCTTCGTAGCTGAAGTCCGCATCGCCGTGGTTGTCGTTGCGCAGCGTGGCGGCGATCTGTTGCGCCACCTGCGGCAGCAGCAGCTCTTTCAGCGCTTTTTGGTACAGCGCATTGCCGGCGTCGCTCACCTGATCGCCGCGGAACAGCCCCATGCGGTAGGTGAACGGCGGATCGTCCAGCGAAAAGTTTTGGCTGTCCGGCAGGTGCAGCAGGCTGTTGAGGAACGGCAGCAGCGAGAACATGTCGCCGTTGCCCAACTGCGTCAGGTTTTGCCCCTGGCGCTCGACGCCGGGCACCTTGGCGGCCACTTCCGCCAGATAGGCCTTGTTGTTGCCGTAGCTGGTGAACCAGAGCATCGCCAGCACCGCCAGGATCACCGCCAGCGCGATGTAACCCGCCCAGTGCAGGGCGCGGTTGCGGTATTCCCACCAGCGGTTGCTGCCCGCCAGCCCGGATTCCTGGAAGACCACCGATTCCAACGTCTCTTTCAGGAAGAAGCTTTGGCCCTTGGCCGCCGGGATTGGCGCTTCCTGGCCCACGCTGTCCCAGGCCGCGTTGGCCTGCGCCCCTGAGTTTGCCGTCGGCAGCTGCAGATAGCGGTTCAGCTCGCCCATCACCCGGTCGAACGGCAGGCCTTCCTGCGTGCCGCTGGTGAAATAGATGCCGCGCGGGGTAAAGCGGGTTTCAAAACTGGAGGTGGCGAACACCTGCTCCAGGTATTGGCCGAGCAGCGGGCGCAGCGCGGCGAACTCCTGCGGGAACAGGTAGCTTTCGGCGCGCTGGCGCGCGTCGTGCTCCATCAGCAGCGTATCAGGCAGCGCCGCGTCCAGCCGCTGTTGCAGCAGGGCGTATTGCTGTTCGAAAGCGGCGTTCAGGTTGAAGTCCGGCTGCCGCGAGCGCTCGTAAGGGAAGGTGAACCCCCAGATCTGGTCGCGCTGTGCTTTGTCGAAGCTGCCGAAGTAGGCCATAAAGCCGTTGAGCAGGTCGGTTTTGGTGACCAGCACATAGACCGGGAAGTGAATGCCCAGCTGTTCGTGCAGTTCGATCAGGCGTTTGCGCAGCGCGCTGGCCTGGGCGGCGCGCGCTTCGGCGCTGTCGCTCAGCAGATCGGCGACGCTGATGGTCACCATCACGCCGTTGATCGGCTGACGGGTGCGGTATTTTTTCAGCAGCGCGACGAAGCTTTGCCACTCGCCGGCGTCTTCTTCGCGCTGGCTTTCCTGCGTGGTGTAGCGGCCGGCGGTGTCGAGCAGCACGGCGTCGTTGGTAAACCACCAGTCGCAGTTGCGGGTGCCGCCCACGCCGCGCAGCGCGGATTTGCCGAAGCGATCCGCCAGCGGGAAGTGCAGGCCGGAGTTGACCAGCGCGGTGGTCTTGCCGGCGCCGGGCGCGCCGATGATCACATACCACGGCAGCTGGTACAGGTACTGGCGGCTAAAGCGGGTCATCCAGCGGTGTTTGCCGTCGCCCTGGCCCGGTGTGAAGCGCGCCTTTTTCAGCAGCTGCGCCGCTTCGTCGAAGCGCTGCGCCAACTGATCGTCTTGTTTGACCTCGGGCTTGCCGTCTTCCGCCGGCACCGCTTCGGCGGCGCGCAGGTTGCTCAGCAGGCGGCTGTTGAACCAGGCGCTGTAGAGGCGCGGGATCAGGCGGCACAGGAACCAGATCAGGTAGATAACGCCGATGGCGATCTGGCGGTTGAGTTCCGGCTCCAGCGGGCGATAGTCGCCGATGGCCACCAGCGGGCCGATCATCCAGATGATGAACGCCAGCGCGGTAATGCCGACAAAGCCCCACAGCAGGCGGCTGGTGATGATGGAGAATAACGTACTGAGCATTACTTTCCGGTTCCTTGCGGCAAGCCGTTGATTTCCGCCTGGGTATTTTCCGGGGCGACCAACAGCGTAATTTCTACCCGGCGGTTCAACGCGCGGTTCACTTTGTTATCGTTCGGCGCGACGGGATTGCTCTCGCCGCGGCCCTCGGCCTTGACACGCTGCGGGTTGGCGAGGTGCTTTTGCAACCGGGCGCTGACCGCTTCGGCGCGCGCCAGCGACAGCTCCCAGTTGGAGGCGAAACGGGCGCTGCGGATCGGCACGTTGTCGCTGTAGCCGGTGACCAGGATTTTGCCGCTGACGCCGTTCATGGCGGCGGCGATGCGGTCGATAACCGGAATATAGTTGGCGCGCACCGTGGTGGCGGCGGAGTCGAACAGCCCGTCGCCTTTGAGGATCACCACGCTTTGCTGCGCTTCGTCGCGCACCACCACCAGCCCTTCGGCGATCTCTTTGCGCAGGAAGCTTTTCAGGCTCAGCGTCGGCGGTGCGGCCGGCGCCGGGTTACCGATCGCCACCTGCGGCAGATTGGTTTGGTAAATCGCCGCCAGCACCGGGCTGGTGTTGTCGCCCAGCCGCCAGTTGAGGGCGATGAACAGCAGCGAAGCCAGGAAGCCGGTCAGCGCCACGCAGGCCCACAGCGGCACCAGCGGGCGCCACAGTTTCTGCTGTACCGGCAGATCCAGCGCATGGGGCGACAGCGGCGGGGCATAGCCGCCGCGCACCGACCGGATCAGCTGCAGCAGGCGCTGCTTCATGGTTTCCAGCTGCGAGCGGCCGTTTTCCATCACCCGATAGCGGCCTTCAAAGCCCAGCAGCAGGCAATAATTGATCAGCTCCAGCAGGTTGATGTGCTCGCGCGGGCTTTGCGACAGCTTGGCCAGCAGCTGGAAGAATTTCTCGCCGCCCCAGGTTTCGTTATGGAAGGTCACCAGCAGCCCGCTGCCGGACCACACACTGTTGCTGCCCCACGGGGTCAGCGCCGCCGCTTCATCCAGCGCGGTGCACAGGCAATAACGCGCGCCGATGATCACCTCGTACGGCAGGTTGGCGCGTTGGCCGCGGATCTCGAAGCGGCGCATTTCGTCGATCAGCTGTTGGCGCAGCTGCGCCGGGTTGGCGTGCGTGGCCGACTGGCGGATCTGCGAAATGGCGTTCAGCAGCGGGTTGGCGGCGTCCACCAGCGGGTTGGCCGCCGGCGCCATGCTATTTTCCTGAGTCATAGGTTACCGGTCCGTATGGCTGCGAATCGCCCAAAATTCCATGTCCAGCCCCGGGAATTCGCCCGCCAGGTGCAGAGCGAAGGCGCTGGATTTTTCCATCTGTTTCCACAGGTCGCCGCCTTTTTCCAGCTCGAAGTAGGTGTAGCCGGCGTGATAGGGGATCTGGCGCGGCGCGGCGGGCATGGTGCGCAAACCGATGCCCGGCAGCTGCAGCTGCACCAAATCGCGGATGCGCGTGACCGGGGCGATCTTCATCTGCGCCGGGAAATGGGTCAGCAACACCTCGGCGGCCACGTCGGCGCGCACCGCCAGCACGAAGCCGAAGTCGCGCATCATTTTGGCGTCCTGCACGGTGGCGACGTTCAGCCCGTGGGAGCGTTCGACCAGCGTCAGCTGAATGGCGTTGTCTTCCAGCACCACCGACAGCCCCTGGCGCAGCAACAGCATCAGCTTGCCGAAGCACAGCGCCAGGTTGTCGTGGTCATACACCGGCAGACGGCCTTCCGGGGTGCGCTGCGCCGAGAAGCTGGCGAGCTCGGTGGCGAACTGCAGCCAATCGGCGAACAGGCGCTCCGGGTGCAGATGGTCGAGGTGGTAGGCGTGGCTCACCTGGCCGAGGTGGCGGTTGATCAGCTGCAGCAGCATGAAATCGACCATTTCGGAACTGCCGCCGCGGCCCGGCTGCAGCAGGCGCTGGCTCATCTGCTGGCTGCGCTGTTGCAGCAGGCCCTGCAGATCGTTGATGAAGGTTTTCAGTACCGGGTTGCCCTGGCAATTCAGCATCGGTGGGATCTGCGCGGTATCGAGGCGCAGGCTGTTGTCGCCGCGTTTTTCCAGCACGCGGGTCACGCCGAGCGCCGTCCATTCGGCGTTGAGTTCGCTCTCCAGCATCAGCCGCAGGCGCAGGCGGCCGAACTGCAGCGCCGCGCTGCCCACCGAAACGGCGTTGAGATCGTCGACTTCGTTCTCGTAAGCCAGATAGCGCGCCAGCGCCTCCGGGCTTTCCTGAAAGATCACGTCTTCACGCCCCGCGCGGTAGGTCGGCAGGGCCAGCACTACGTTTTCACCGGTCTTGTTTTCGGCGATGGTCAGCGGCGCGGGCGCCTGCTGGGCGCCGGCGAAGCGAAACGGCGTGCCGTCCGGCATGATGCCGCTGGCGGCGTTGAGGGCAATCTTGCCCTGGCGCAGCAGCGTTTGGTCCAGATCCAGGGTCAGGAACCCCCAGAAACAGCCGCTGTGGGCCTGGCCCCAGTTGCGCATATAGCCTTCGAGATAGTTTTCCGCCTGCTGGAAATGGTGGGGGCGCAAAAACATCCCCTCAGTCCAGACAACCTTATGAGCATCTTTCATCATCACACCTATAGTTACTTCGCTTCAGCGCAGCGGTAGGTCAGTCGACCTTTTTTACGGGGCGCAGGCCACTCACGCCCGCGACGATATGCGCTTCCAGCTCATCCGGCGAGAATTGCCATACCTTATAGAAATTGGTTTCGGTGGGTTCCGGCAGCGGCAGTGAAAGGCGCCAGGTTTTGCCGTCCAGATTTTGATATTCGGCGATCACGCCGATGTAGCGCGCATCCAACGCGCTTTGCCCACCGAGTTTTTTGCCGGTCTGGCCCGGCGTCAGGAAGAACTGATCGCTGTCCAGCAGGCTGTTGCCGAGCACGCTTTTGGCGTCGTTTTGCAGACTGAAGAAGTCGGCATCCATGAATTCCGCATCCGAACGCAGCAGCAGCACGCGAATTTTTATCGGCGCCGGTTGCGCGCCGGCGGCGGCGTTGACCTGGCGATCGGCATCGAACACCAGGCTGTATCGCGACGGCACGCTTTTGGCGGAAGACATGCAGCCGCCGAGCGCCAGTGCGCCCAGCAGTAGAAAAAGCATCCCGCACCAGCGGGAAGCGATAGGGGTCGTCATCATGGGAATCTCGTCGCCCGCAGGCGTGCTGACTACTGGAGGATCCAGGTGGCTGAGCCGGCGTTTTTACACGCCTTGCTGTCGCCGCCGACTTTGACGCAGTCCTGTTTGGCGGCGCGCGCGCGGCGCGGCAGATCTTTGCGCAGCGTCGATTTGTAGCGCGCTTCCGGTACGCCGGCGTTGGCCTGGATGTAACCCATCAGGTCGCCGCCCCGGATGGCGGAGATCGCCAGCCAGTTGTTTTCCACTTCGCCCAGCGCGTAGAACGCGGCGGCGTTGTCCAGGCTGCCGACGGCGGTGCCGGTATAATTCGGGCTGCTCATGATGCTGGCGGCGTACAGGCTGCGGTACTCCTCACCGATCGGCTTGAACTGTTTCGGCGCGCTCACCGCGGCGCGGTGCTTTAGCGTGACGCCGTTGACCTCACTGCTGACGATGGCGTCGTTATTGAGCGCCGGCGGCGGTGGCGGCGGCGTGGAACAACCGGCAAGCGTCAGGGCGGTCAGCAGCGTCAGGGTAATCCGTGTTTTCACAATGTCCTCTTCTTGTTTAATGGCTGTGTAATAGGGCGCCGTCATCAGGGCGCAAGCAGCAACACTTTTAATTGGCTCGGCACGATGCGCATGCCGAGCGCGTTGGTGGAATTCTGCAGGCTGAGGCTGGTCAGCCGGGTGGCCGGGGTGCCTTTGAGCAGCACGGTAAAGGCGCCGGTCAGGTGGCGGGACGGCCCCATCACCGTCCCGGAAGCGACGCCGGTGGCCACGCCGGGGTTGTCGCCGTTGGTCAGCGGCGTCACCGTCGCCATGTTGTGCGCCGGGGTGCCGACGAACAGAATGTTGAACGCGTTGGGGATGGCGGTCGGCGCCAGGGCGATATCCGGGTAGGGCACGGGTACCGGCGCCGGGCTTGGCGTCAGACAGACGTCGGGAAACGCCAGATCCACGCCGATCATTTGGCTGTTGGCAAACATAAAAGGCCTCCGCAGGTTATCCGACGTGGATTTGTTCCGAATCCAGCTTGGTGATGTCTTTTGAAGTAATTAGCGTGTTGCGGGCATGAATGCGGGCGTAATCTTCAGCCTGGTAATCCAGCTGCCCGGCGCGCACGTGCTCGGTCTGGCGCACTTTGCGGAACAGCGAATGGCTGATCTGGCTGACCGAATGCCACAGCGACTCGCAGCGTTTGCCGACCAGGCGGCTGATGCTGACGAAGGCCGACAGCTCTTCGCCGCTGTATTTCATCTTGTCGACCTGGCAGTCGCCGCTGTTGGCCTGCAGCGTCATGGCGTCGCCGCTCAGTTTCAGCGCCTGCGCGCCGTGCAGCGACAGCGAGCCGCTCGGCGTTTCAATGTGCAGATCGCCTGCAACGCAGAGCCGCGCCGCGCTTTGCGGTTCCGCGCGCTCAAGGACGGCGATCGCCCACAGCTGGTGGCCGCAGCCGGCGACCAGCACGCTATCGCCGAGTGCCGGCGTCAGCAGGCAGCTCGCCGCCCGGCGGCAATGCCAGCCGCGGCCTTCGCACTCCACCACCAGACTGCCGTCCGGCAACAGGTTGACGACCTGGCCGGCGGCCTGCTGGGGCGGTGCGATGTTGACGGCGCGGGTTGTGTTGGCAACGCTCATGGTGATCCCCTCGTGAAGTGGTCAATGCATTCAGATTCGGCTCTGGCGCTGTGCGCTCCAGGTTTCGGCGGCGTACAGTTCTTCGTCGCGCTCGAGAATTCCGCCGCGATCGCCCCAGCGCGTTTGCTGCTGATGGGCGCGGTGCATGCGGGTGCGCATAAAGCGCGCGCGGCGGAAATCGGCGGCGCCGATGTCGGCATAACAGAAGTCGGCGTAGGTCAGGTCGCTGTCGCTGAAATCACAGCGCGCCGCGCGGCTGTGCTGGAATACGCATTGATACAGGCGCGCCTGGCTGAAGCTGGCGGCGTCCAACGTCGCTTCGCTGAAGATCGCCTGATCGAACTGCCCGCCGCGGCACTGCGCGTGGGTCAGATTGGCCTCCAGCCACAGTGACTGCTGCGCCTGCACGCTCGTCAGGTTGGCGCGCCGCAGCGAAGCGCCCTTAAAGTTGCTTTGACGCAGCGTCGCCTGGCTGAAATCGACGTCGTCCAGTTGGTTATCGGTAAACTGGCAGGCGATCAGGCGCTGCCCGGCGTAACTTTTGCCGCGGTGGTCACATTCGAAAAACGTGACGCGGTCGAAATCTGCCCCTTCAAACCGTGTGTCACGGAGGTTTAATCGGAAGAACGTGACAAGAGATAACCGCGCCTGATTCAACGCAGCGCCGTCGAGCGGGCTTTCGTAAAAGGTGGTGCGATCGTGCTGAGTGGCGGAAAAATTCGCGCCGGCCAATTGGCATGACATCCAGTGGCTTTGGTTGAGCGCCAGCCGGCTGAAGTCGCCCTGTTCAAGCCGGCAGTCGTTGAACATCGTCAGTTCGATATGGCTCTCGCTGAAGCGGCCGCCCGACATGGCGCACTGGTTGAAGGCCGTTTGCTTCAGGTTCGCCCGTGCAAATTGCGCCTGTTCGAGCCGGCAATTGCTGAAGACGCTGTCGCGCAGATCGCAATCGGAGAAGTTCACGCCGTTCAGGTTCAGTTCGTTGAACATGCCGCCGGCCAAATCCATACCGGCGAATGACAGGCCGTGCAAATCCTCACCGGCAATCAGCCCGCCGCGTTTCACGCGCTGGCGTATTTGCTCTGGCTTTGAGGTCATACTTCCTTCCCGTTGTGGCGAGGCAATGTTTTCACCCTGGCGGTATAGGCGCCCTCGAGCCGGGTCGCCTGATCCACTTGCGACTGCGACAGGTCGGCCCGGAACAGATTGGCGCCCTGCAGGTCGGCGCCCGACAGCACGCATTTTTGCAGGATCGCCGCAATGAAATTGGCGTCGCGCAGGTTGGCGCGAGACAGATCGCTGCGAATGAACAGGCTGCCGCTGCCGTTGGCCTGACGGAAATCAACCTCGTTCAACCGGCTTTCCGACAGGTCGCAATTATTGAGACGCGCACGGCTGAAATTGGCCCGCTGCAACGGCATCTGGCGTAAATTGCACTGGTTTAGCGTCGCGTCGCTGAAATCCGCCTGCGGCAGCAGCGTCTTTGCCGCGAAGGCGCAGGCCGTGAGGCGTGCGGCGCGGAAACTGAGGCTTTGCGTCTCGGTATCAACCCAGGCGCAGCTTTCAAGCCGTGCCCGATCGAAGTTCACCGCCTGCAAGCGGCATTTGACGAAGCTGACTTTGTCGAGCCGGGCGTGGCTGAATGTCAGCTGCTCCAGTTGCAGCTCCATCAGCGTAATGTTGGCCAGCGTGGCGCGGCTGAAATCACACTGCCCGAGCAAGGTTTCGTATCCCAGCAAATCGCGTAATGAGGCCATCGTGAAATCGCAGCGTTGAAACAACGTTTGCTGAATGTTGGTTTCGTGCAGCTGTGCGCCGCCGAAATCCGTCGCTTCGCATTTCGCCAGGGCCAAAGAGGCGTGGCTCAGATCGGCCTGCTGCAAGACGGCGCCGCTGAGATCGGCGCGCGCCAGCATCGCCTCGCGAAGGTCGCAACCCACCAGTTGGGTTTGGCGCAGATTGGCGTTTTCCAGCAAAGCGCCGCGCAAGTTAGCCTGGCAGAGATCCATGCCGGACAGATCGGCGCCGGTGAGATCAAGACCGCTGAGATCCTTATCGCGCAGCATGGCGGCGGTGACGCGTTGGCGAATGATTTGCGCCAGATCGCCGCTTAAACGCAGCGCAGGGCTTTGCGCCTGTGCCGACATTAAATACATTTGGTGCAGCGCGCGCTCGCTTTCCCCCAGCTGTTTTTCGCTGAACGCGTCGGGATGCCGGCGCGCCTCCTGGAACAGCAGATCGCGCTGCTGCTGGTAGCTTTCCGCACCGGATGGCGGCACGTGATCCCCACCGGGATTGCGCGGATCGATACCCTCGGCTTGCGCCAGCTTGAGCATGTCCTGATACTGCGCCTCGGCCTGGCTTTCGAGACGCTCGACGAATTCGGCAAGCTCGTCCAGCTTCGGCGGCGCGTCTTGCGACGGCAGCGGGAACAGTTCATCGATGTCCTGGCCTTCACGCAGCAGGCGCTGGCGGTGCTCTTCGCGCTGCCGGTGCTCGTAGGCGGCGATATTTTCCGCCATCGGGCTTTGCTGCGTCGGCGTTTCCGTATCCAGCCAGGCGCCGATGCACGCTTCCGGCAACAACTCTTGCTCACGAAACGCGTGCAGAGCCCCCCGTTCCTTATCCAGCCGCTGGGTCAACACCTGCCGATAATGCGCGGTGGAGCGGGGCTCGCCTTCGATTTCCAAAGCCGGCATCAGCTGCATTACGTCGGCGGCATCGTCTTCATTGATGCGTGTGCTGCCCTGATAAATCAGCAGCATCTGTTCCCGATGGGGGAAGAACCAGACGGTGGTGTGGCGCATCGCGATTTCTTCGAAATGCGTTTCGTCGCCGCGCAGCCGGTTGATGAAACAGCGTGTGCGCCACGGCGGCAAATGACCTTGCTGCACCGGTTCTGAAGGGTGCATGTTCCAAATTCGATAGGCGGCGCGGGGCGGCAAGCTGTCGCGTTGAGGAAACTGCTGATCGCCTTCCGCCATGTTGAACAGGCGCCAGTCGATATCGTTGGCGAAGCCGGGAAAGCCGTTTTTCAACCAGTCGGCGTCGTAGTTTTTACCGATGCGGGAGAAGCGGCGCGGCCAGGTGATATCCAACGCGTCAAAGCTTGCCGGTTGCGCGCTTTGCCGAGGAGACGCGAGGCGCCCCTGCAGCGGTTCAACATTGGGTAGGCGATGGATGCGGCCCTGCGGAAATGTTTCTGGAGTGGCGCCGATGCCGTGCGGGTTATCGGCGAACTGGGTGCCGCCGTAAGCCCGGCGCCAGTCCAGACGCATTTCTGCAAAAGGGAGGGGAGTGGAGGGACGATCGTTGATCCAATGGCGATCGCCGAAAACCACCAGCGTTTTTTCCAGCGAATCCAGCTGGATCTTTACGGCGCAAGCGGTTTTGTCTTGTTGATGGTGGGTGTAGGCGTTGCCGGTGGCGAGAAACTCCGCGCAGGCTTTGGGGATAGCCAAATCGAGCACGCCGCCGCTCAGCGTGAGTTCTTCGGCGGCCAGCTGCCACAGCTCCGGTTCGGGACGCAGGCGCGGGGAGGCCCCCATATCGGCCAAGGCCAAAACGGAAACGCCCAGATGGTTTTGCCCTTGCCAAGAGAAGGGGCGATGAAGCGCGCTGAGGCGCAGAGGTTTTACGACTTTCATTGTGTGTGTAAAGCTTCCTGTGGATATCAGCTGGCAGCCAGGCTGCTGCTCAAAAACAATCCGTTTTTCGGTTTAATAGATATCAGGCTATGTCACAACAGATGAAGAAAACGATGCGGCGTTCAGCGCCGATCGTTAATGCGGGGAGGGCCCCGCTTCGAAAGGGATGATCAAGAGGACAGTGCGCCGTCCTTCCCGTTTATTCCGCGAGCCAACAGCACGGCGGCGACGGACAATACCGCGGCGATCGCCTTGGCGATAAATTGGCCGGCGCTCTCCAGGTGATAGGGGGCAAAAAACTCGACGTCGGCGGTGCCCAGAATCAGCAGCGCGGCGAGCGCCGCAAAACAGGGCAGCTCTATCGCCAGCGCCAGTCTGCCGGTGGGCGCCGCACCCAGGTAACCCATCAAAAAGCCGGGAAAAATCAGGAACCCGATCAATTCTGCGGGGGCATTCACCGCAGACATCACCTGCTGGTTGTATTTCAGCAGCGCCAGCATCAGCGTGACAAAGATCAGCAACCGCGCAGGCAACGCGGCCGATCGGCTGGCCGACAAAAAGGTTTTGCCGATCGCGGCGAGCAAGACGCAGCCAACCAGGATGCCAAAGAAGGTAAACAGGATTTGTCCCCAGAGGCTGTCCTGTGTCGAAAAGGCAATGAACGCGCCCATCGTGACACTTCCTTATGCAAGGTGAGTTAGCGAACCGATGAACGATAAGCCGTTGGCAGAGCGTTGCAATCGGATCGCGTGAGTGAAAGGAGCCTTTTCGCTCAAAGCCGGGAAAGTTCTTCGATCACCGCTTTTTTGGGGTTCTTCGGGTCGTATTTGATCGCGGTGAAATGGCCCGGCTGATAACGCGGCAGATCCACGACGCTGATCGGGCCTTTCGCCACGGCCGTATGGTTTTTTCCGTCTTGGGCGATGTATTTGACTTCGACTTCGCAGACCGGCCGATTCCCGTCCCACAGGTTGGTCTGGCGAATGCTGACGATTTGCCCGGAGGCGGAAATACCGTTCTCCATCACGCTGAGGGAAGAACCGATATGTTTGAAATAACCCCAGATATCGACCGTGATGAATTTGAAAAAACCCACCAGGCTGAGGATAGGAGCCAATAAAATCAACCCGATAACGGTGAGAACATTTTTGGCCTTCGACATGGGAGTCCCTTTATAAAAAGATCGCCAGCGCCTTGGTGCTCAACCGTAAGGCGCCGTTGGTCACCAGCGCGCCAAGCTGAGTGAACGTCATGGGATCGTTACTGAGCTTGAAATTGGTTTTGCTGATCGCCAGCGGATTGTGCGAGATATCCAGCATCGTGTGTTTCAGGCTGGCTCCTGTCAACGCAAGATTGGAGCCGTAGAAGGCGAAGTTGGCCCCGGTCGCCACCCATTTCCAACCGTGGCAGTTATCTTTCCAGCTCGGTGTCTGCACCGACACGCCGTCCGCGCTGGTGATGTTGATCGTTTTCGCTTTGATGGTCAGCGTACCGGTGATCGTCGTGCTCTGATCGTTTTTGTAGGTCTCGGTGACATTCCCGGTGACGGTAGCGGTTTGGCCGCCGCCTTTAACCGTCAATTCCTGCCCGCCGGCGGTGATGGTGGTGTGCTGCCCGCCGGAGGTGATGTTGACCGTTTGCCCTTGCTTGATGGTGCTGGTTTGTTGCCCTTCGGTAATGTCGAGGGTCTGATTGCCCTTCACCGTGACGTGTTGGGTTTGCGTAATGTTTTGCGTCTGCGCGCCGTCAAGCTTGAAGGACTGATTGCCGGTGATGTCGATTTTATCGCCGCCGTCGATAATCGTCAGGTCGCGGCCGCCTTTGATGTTCACCGTCTGATGGGCGTTAAGGTTGGCGGTTTCCAGCCCATCGACGGTGGTGGTGCGTTTCGCTTTGTACAGGAACGTGGCGTCGCCGGTGACGGTGTCGTCCTGCTTGCGGCCGATGGTGGTGGTGCGGCTGCCGTCAATATTGACGTTCTTGTCGTTTTCCACCGTCATGTTCATGTTGCGTTCGGCGTGCATGTCGAAAGATTCGTTGCCGGGCGAGTCTTCCAGGAACAGGAAGCTGGCGTTGTCGGCGCCGCCGCCTTTGCTGCGGCTCATAAAGCCCATTTTGGTGGCGTCGCCGGGCAGATCCCACGGCGGCATGCTGTCTTCGTTGTAAACGCGGCCGGTGATGATAGGGCGATCCGGATCGCCGTTGATAAAGTCGACCACCACTTCTTCGCCCACGCGCGGGATCTGGATCCCGCCGTATTTCCAGCCGGCCCAGGCGCTGGAGACGCGCACCCAGCAGGAACTGGTTTCATTGCCGCTGCCGTGGCGATCCCAGCGGAATTTGAGTTTCACCCGGCCATATTTATCGGTCCAGATGCTTTCGCCTTCCGGCCCCACCACTTCGGCAGTTTGTGGGCCGTGGGTTTTCGGCCAGGGCGTGATGCGCGCCGGGCGCCAATTGATGTCCGCCGGAACGACCTGAAATTCGGTACGCTGCTCGCCGACGTCGTTATCATTGCTGGCGTAGCTGTTTTCCTGCATGAAGTAATGCGCGCTGACCACCAGGTAGGCGCGGTTGTCCTCCATACGCGGCGCCTGGATCAGTTGAAAACGGTAGCCGGGCGCAATGCCCTGCGAACTGCCTTCGCCGCTCATCTGCTCGTGCTGCGCTTCGAACTCCTGCTGGCGAACCTTGACGTAAAACTGGCCGTGGGCGTGATCGGTATAACGCCCGGGCCAGTCGAACACCTCGGCTTTGTCCTGTGCGAACGAGGCGGGATTCTGCCGCGCCTCCAGCAACCGCGCACGCGGCTTGCGAAAATCGTAGTCATCCAGGCTATACAGGCTGGGCGTGATGGCGTCCGAAACGCTCCAGCTGTTGATGCTGTCTTTGTTTTCCACCAGGCCGCCTTCCGCGAGCTGATAGGGAATGCTGGCGTAGCCGGCGAGTTCCTGATGCGCCGACGGCGCGTCAGCCAGCACCAGCGTATGGCCGTCTTGCTGGTGCGTGAAATAGTAATAGATGCCTTCGTGCTCCATCAGGCGACTGATGAAATCGAAATCGCTCTCCTGGTACTGCACGCAGTACCCCCAGATGCGGTAGTCGTAACTCAGGCGATTATCGATTTTCACCTGATACTGCCCCAGCACCTGAGTCAGGATGTCGGGAACGGTCTTTTCCTGGTAGATGCGGAAATCGCGGTTTTGCGTCAGATACCACAGCGTGGGGCGCAGCACGGCGCGGTAGATATAGTAACGGTTGCCGCCGGCTTCCCTTCCGGAGAGGGTCATACGTGTGATATTGCCGTTGAGATAGCGCGGCGCCAGCGGATTGCCCCGCAGCTCCAACGTGATTTTTTGTCCCAGCAGCGCTTTCAGATCGAGCCGATTGTCGGGGCTGAGCAGCTCGACGTCGAACTCGAACAATCCGGCCAGTTTTTCCTCACCGGAAAGGCTTCGGAACAACAGCTGATGGGAGGGCAAAGGCGTGTGCGCAATGATAAGGCGATCCATACTATTCCCCGCTTTAGGCATAGCTACCGCACGAGAATTGACGCGCGATCCCGATGGCGTATCTGTCACGAATGGAGACAGGAACTGACGAAAGATTTAACAAAGTTTACACAAAGGCACGATTTGTGCAGTCTACAATAGAGCTCTGCATTTGCAAAATAGCCTTGTGGATCAATGCTCAATTCGTTAACTTGCTCACGATCTTGGTTTTAATCATCTAAAACATATACATGCGAGCAGATCATTTTTTATCTCAAATTATTGGGTAATTGGTAATACCAAAAAATAAATCTGTAACACTTAAGTCAACGTGCTTATAAAACAACTCTTTTTATACGTAAAAAAAGTCACTGACTGTTTTTTATCCTTACCATTTGCCACTTAAAGATGATCAAATATATAAATTTTCCGAATGTTAATTCGGATGATTCCTATTTGGTAGGCGTGGAAAGCCCCCTCTGCAGGCCGTTGGTCGAGGGTTTGAACGGTTGATAATGCAGCAATTATTAATGTGGACAGGGAGCGAAGGAGATTTGGCTTATCAGGCCGCAGAGCCAGATTAAGGCCGGGTCGCGCTGCGCCTGCCGGCCGGCGATCGGCTCAATGGGGAAAGACGTGATGGCCAATTCGTCAGGCAGCGGGAGAATGCGTACGCGTTGCGCGTTTGCCGGCGGCGGCGCATCCGGGCAAGCCGAGCAGGGCGCTGGCGGCGAGGGTGGAAGCGGTGCGCACTATCGTGCAGGTGACGCTGACGGTCGAGGAGGATGTGCGATTCGGCGACGGTGCCGTGCATTAAAAGCAGGGCGTGGTGTACCCCACGCCCTGTTACCGGTTACTCGTCGGCGACGCGGATCACCAACTTGCCGAAGTTCTTGCCCTGCAGCAGACCGATAAACGCCTGCGGCGCCTGCTCCAGCCCGTCGACGATGTCCTCGCGGAACTTGATTTTTCCCTGTTCGACCCAACTGCTCATTTGTTGCAAGAACTCGTCAAAGCGTGAGCCGTAGTCGTCGAAGATGATAAAGCCCTGCATACGGATGCGTTTGCGCAGGATCAGTCCCTCCAGCAGCGGCAAGCGGTCCGGCCCCGCAGGCAACCCGGTGGCATTGTAATGGGCGATGATGCCGCACACCGGAATGCGCGCTTTGGTGTTCAACAGCGGCAGTACGGCGTCGAACACCGCCCCGCCGACGTTTTCGTAATAGATGTCGATGCCTTTAGGGCAGGCGGCCGCCAGCTGTTCGGCAAAGTCAGGGGCGCGGTGATCGATGCAGGCGTCGAAACCCAACTCTTCCACCACATAGCGGCATTTTTCCGCCCCGCCGGCGACGCCGACGACGCGGCAGCCTTTCAGCTTACCGATTTGGCCGACCACCGAACCGACCGCCCCGCTGGCGGCGGCCACCACCAGCGTTTCTCCCGCCTGCGGTTGGCCGATGTCGAGCAGCCCCATGTAAGCGGTAAATCCCGGCATGCCCAGCACGCCCAGCAGGCGGGAAGGATGCGGCAGGTGCGGGCCGAGGTTGCGCAGGCCGCTGCCGTCAGACAGGGCGTAATCCTGCCAGCCGTCATAACCCAACACCCAATCGCCGACGTTGAAATCGGGATGCTGTGAAGCCGCTACGCGCGATACCGTGCCGCCCACCATCACCTGACCGATCTCCACCGGCGGCGCGTAGGAGGGGGCATCGCTCATGCGCCCGCGCATATAAGGATCCAGCGACAGATAAACGGTGCGCAGCACCAGCTGTCCGGTGCCGGGCTGCGGTGCGGGGACGGTATCGAGACGGAAGTTGGCCGCCGTCGGTTCACCGTGCGGACGCGAGGCCAGCAGGAAGCGGCGGTTCTGTTGAGAAGAAGGGGACATCGAAAGCTCCTTTGCGTTGCGACAAACAAGATGCGTTAAGCCTAGTCCAGGGGCGGCAAGGCAACGTTACCGAATGTGCTTAGCCTTAGAGCGGAACGATCAGCACGTCGATATGGCTGATATTGATAAAGCGGGCGGCGGAACAGGAGACCTTATTCATCATGCCGTCGCGATGATTGCCGCAGATCAGCAGGTCGAACGGCTGACGGCGGCTGGCGTATTCCAGGCTGTCACCCAGCTCGCCGTGCACGATCAGCGCATCGGCGATCGGGTAACCGGCGCGTTGACGCAGTTCCTCCATAAACAGCCGGGTTTCCTCCTCCATCAACGAGCGCAAATCCCCCAGCATCGGCCCGGCGAAATTATTGTACATTTCCGGGTTGGCGAGGGTGCTTAACAAGGTGATGCTGCCGCCGTAAGGGCGGACGATGGAGACGGCTTTTTCCACCAGGCGGTGGCTGTCAGGGGCAACGGCGACGGTGACCAGAACGTTTTGATACCCCATATCCCACTCCTTGTTGTATCCATCGCATTTCAGGCTGCCGCTTCGGCGGCCTTGGCGGAGGTACTGCGTCGGATAAAGGGTAGAGCCTGGCGGGGGGAATAAATGTGTTTCGCATCACGCGCGGCAATAAAAGCCGAATTTACCCCGGTTATATAGCAATAAAAGATAAAACCGTTGCCGCACGTAATTTCACTGAATTAAAGCACCTGCGCCCACAGCGTTTTCGGCACCTTGCCCAGATCGAACAATTTGCCGGCAACCAGCTCGGCGCGACGATGGTCGGCGGCGCGGTACATGTTGCTAATTTCTTTATCATTTTCAATGGAGTAGTTCAGTTTGTCGTACACCTTCTCCAGGCTGTCCAAAGAGGAGCATTTACGGAATGTCAGCAGATATTCGAGCGTATCGGTCATGATTAAAATATAGCCTGTTAATAGTTAAAGCCGGGTGAATAACACATCGGCGGCTCACGGCGACGCCGTCGAGGCAGCGATGTACGACCTGACAAAAATCATTTCAAGTAGATAAATTGCACCGGGTAATGATGTCACGCCGCACGTAGCGGCGCTTTGATAAATCATAATATGCCAGTGCGCCGTCAGCAATCTCATCCTGCTGATAAACGGATAAATAGGGAAAGTCTCAGGGCCGCTGACGGCCGACGCGTCGTCGTTCTTGCCGTGCACAAGCTCGCGGCACCGCGCCAGGCCATCTTTTGCGGTGATTTTTTCACCGTCCGTGGTGCCGCTGCGGCATTGGGCGGTGTTTGTCGTCGTCGCTTGCGCTGAAAAGCCGTTTTTCTCGATGGGGAAATATGAAGAGTAAAACAAAACTGCGTTTTATTTTATGACAATGAAGTGATGAAAACGTAAGCCATGTAAATAATCTCTGGGGAGAGGGAATTATCACGGCGAAAGAAAAAGAAATAAAAGGCATTAAAGTTTTATGGATTGCTGCCGATATGTCGTTTCGGGGAACTCTAATGTAGAAAAAGCATTCTTGCATCGCGCTAATACGGAAACATATCGTTACGTCTGTTAGCTTGTTCACTACGCCTGCGAATCATTGATAAGCCATAATCACCTGATGTGGAAAATTAGAACAGCTTCAGGCTGAGGGCTTAAGTCAAATCCGATAGCTAATAACCTTATAGTTTACACAGGTTATTTTTCAGCTTGGATATTTTTTAGTAACTCAAATGGTTATTTATACTGAGTTTGTCGCCTATATACAGATTTTTGTTCTGTTATTTTGGTTTGGTGATGCTTTTGTTCGAATTGATCTAAAAAAGATAATTTTTTGGCGGATAAACATTGTTTTTAAGACGTTTTTTTACCTATGGCTGTTTTGTGAACAAAATGGCGGTCAATAAGTGAGCGTATTTGGGTGTATTTGGCTTAATTATTTTTTATTTTTGTGATCTATGTCACATTGTATTTAAAATTGCCTCTCACTTACATTGTGTGTGCTAATGGTTCGGGGGTAGAGTTGCGCTGCTTTAGGAATAATCTTATTAAATTTGTAAAAATAGTTTCATGGTGACTAAACACTATCGAAGCAGAATGCTGTACATCCATACACGTTGGTTTACGCTCGTAGCAAATACTGAACAGTGGTCAAATTTAGCGATTGTTGAAAATTATAGCAGTCGTTTTTGAGAGATTAATTTGCCAGCTTTGGGAAACAACCCAGGTCACGGGCGATAAAATTTATCACCCAGCGTATGTTTTTAAACATAGTCTGTCGGGATGGGGAATATGGGTACGTCTGAATTACTTAAGCATATTTATGACATCAATCTGTCATATTTACTTTTAGCACAGCGTTTGATCAACGATGAAAAAGCCTCCGCGATGTTCCGTCTTGGTATTGATGAAGCCATGGCCGATGCGCTGGCGCAGCTGACTTTGCCGCAAATGGTTAAACTGGCCGAGACCAACCAGCTGGTTTGCCACTTCCGCTTTAACGAAAGCCAGACCATCGAACGCCTGACCAAAGAGTCGCGCGTCGACGATCTGCAACAAATCCATACCGGCATTTTGCTATCAAGCCATTTACTGCAAGAGCTATCGAGTAAAGACGCTAGCCCGACGAAGAAAAGAGCCTGATGATGGTTGAGAAAAGTATCGTTCAAGAAGCCAAGGACATTCAGCTCGCCATGGAGCTGATTTCGCTGGGAGCCCGATTGCAAATGCTGGAGAGCGAAACCCAGCTTAGCCGCGGGCGCTTGATTAAACTTTACAAGGAGTTACGCGGCAGCCCGCCGCCAAAAGGAATGTTACCGTTCTCAACCGACTGGTTTATGACCTGGGAACAAAATATTCACTCGTCGATGTTTTACAACGCCTACCTGTTTCTGATGAAAAGCGGGCAGTGCAGCGGAGTGGAGGCGGTGATCAAAGCCTATCGCCTCTACCTGGAGCAGTGTCCTCAGCAGGCCGGCGAGGCGCCGTTGCTGGCGCTGACCCGTGCCTGGACGCTGGTGCGTTTCGTCGACAGCGGCATGCTGCAGCTCTCTGCCTGCAGCTGCTGCGGCGGCGCATTTATCACCCACGCGCACCAGCCGCTGAACGGTTTCATCTGCAGTTTATGCCAACCCCCATCCCGCGCCGTAAAAAGACGTAAACTTTCGCCGCAACTGGCCGATATTATTCCTCAACTGCTGGACGAGCAGGTCAAACGCGCCATTTGAGCCGCCACATTGCCGGCTCTCGGCAATGAATACCGACGTGTGATACGCAGGGGCGGCATGCCGCCCCCAGACACGCAGCCTGGTCTGTCGCGCCAGGGCGCGTTTGCCCCACCTTCCATCCACTTTGTTAATTTAAGGAATGCGTGTGCTAGTTATTTTGGGTTATCTGGTGGTATTGGGTGCGGTGTTTGGCGGCTACCTGATCGTGGGCGGCCATCTCGGTGCGTTGTATCAGCCGGCGGAGTTTCTGATTATCGGCGGGGCGGGGGTCGGCGCTTTCATCGTCGGCAACAACGGCAAGGCAATCAAAGCCACGCTGCGCGCGCTGCCGCGGCTGATGCGCCGTTCCAAATACAACAAAGATCTGTACATGGATCTGATGGCGCTGCTGTTCCGCCTGCTGGCCAAATCGCGCCAGCAGGGCATGCTGTCGCTCGAGTTCGATATCGATAATCCGCAAGAAAGTGAAATTTTTTCTAATTATCCGCGCATCCTTGCCGATAACACCCTGGTGGAGTTCATTACCGACTATTTACGGCTGATGGTGAGCGGCAATATGAATGCGTTCGAGATCGAAGCGCTGATGGACGAAGAGATCGAAACCTACGAGCAGGAAAGCGAAGTGCCCGCCGGCAGCCTGGCGATGGTGGGCGACTCCTTGCCGGCGTTCGGTATCGTCGCGGCGGTGATGGGGGTGGTGCACGCCCTGGCTTCGGCCGATCGGCCGGCCGCGGAACTGGGCGCGCTGATCGCCAACGCCATGGTCGGTACTTTCCTCGGCATTCTGCTGGCCTACGGCTTCATCTCGCCGCTGGCCACATTGCTGCGCCAGAAGAGCGCCGAAAACGTCAAGATGATGCAGTGCATCAAGGTCACGCTGCTGTCGAGCCTGAACGGCTACGCGCCGCAGATCGCCGTCGAGTTTGGCCGCAAAACGCTGTATACCACCGAACGTCCTTCTTTCGTTGAGCTGGAAGAACACGTGCGCCGCGTGAAAGCGCCGGCGCAGCAGGCGACGGAAGAAGAAGAAGCATGAAACAGAATCATCCGGTCGTTCTGGTCAGAAAGCGCAAGTCGCATCATGCCGCCCATCACGGCGGCTCCTGGAAGATCGCCTATGCCGACTTTATGACGGCGATGATGGCGTTCTTCCTGGTGATGTGGCTGCTGGCGATCGCCAGCCCGCAGGAGCTGACGCAAATCGCCGAATATTTCCGCACGCCGCTCAAGGTGGCCCTGACCAGCGGTGACAAGAGCAGCTCCGAAAGCAGCCCGATCCCGGGCGGCGGCGACGATCCTACGCAGCAGCACGGCCTGGTGAGAAAGCAGGTCGATTCGCCGGACAAGCGCGCCGAAGAGCTGCGCCTGAACAAGCTGCGCGAAAAGCTGGATGAGTTGATTGAGTCCGATCCGCGCCTGAAGGCGCTGCGCCCGCATCTGCTGATCAACATGATGGACGAAGGGCTGCGCATCCAGATTATCGATAGCCAAAACCGGCCGATGTTCAAAACCGGCAGCGCGCAGGTCGAGAGCTACATGCGCGATATTCTGCGGGCGATAGCGCCGATCCTCAACGATTTGCCGAATAAGATCAGCCTGTCCGGCCACACCGATGATATCCCTTACGCCAGCGGCGAGCGCGGCTACAGCAACTGGGAACTGTCGGCCGATCGCGCCAACGCCTCCCGACGCGAGCTGATCGCCGGCGGCCTGGCGGAAGGCAAGGTGCTGCGGGTGGTGGGCATGGCGGCCACCATGAGCCTGAAACAGCACGGCGCCGATGACGCGATTAACCGTCGCATCACCGTGCTGGTGCTGAATAAGCAAACGCAAGAAGGCATCGAACATGAAAATGCCGAAAGCAACGCGATGGATATCGCCCAGCCGGACAGCCTGAAACAGCTGGCGCCGTCGGCAACTGCACCGGCCAGCCAAACGCCGGAGCACTCGGCGGCAGCCCCGGAGCCGGCGGCGTCAACGCCAGCGCCGAGCGTCCCAGCGCAGGCATCCCCGGCGATAGCCCCGGCCGATCAGGCGCCGGAACAACCGGCGGCCGCACCCGCACCGACTAACCGCGACTCACAGCCAGAGGTGACCCCGTGAGCATGGACATTAGCGATTTTTATCAGACCTTCTTTGATGAGGCGGACGAGTTGCTGGCCGACATGGAGCAACATCTGCTGGAGCTGGATCCGCTGGCCCCCGATATCGAGCCGTTGAACGCCATCTTCCGCGCGGCGCACTCGATCAAGGGCGGCGCGGCGACCTTTGGCTTTTCGGTGCTGCAGGAAACCACCCACCTGCTGGAGAACCTGCTGGACGGTGCAAGACGCCAGGAAATGAGCCTGAGCACCGAGATTATCAACCTGTTTCTGGAAACCAAAGACATTATGCAGGAGCAACTGGACGCCTATAAAACCTCGCAACAGCCTGACGCCGAAAGCTTTGAATACATTTGCCAGGCGCTGCGCCAGCTGGCGTTGGAAGCGCAACAGCAGCAGGCGGCGCCCGCGGCTCAACCGGCCGTTCAGCAGCCTGTCGTGAAGCCGGCGGCCGCGCCGGCGGCGATCGAAGGCGGCATGCGCATCAGCCTGAACGGGCTGAAAGCCAGTGAAATCCCCTTGATGTTGGAAGAGCTGGGCAACCTCGGTGAGGTTAAAGACCCTCATCAGACGGAACACAGTCTGGACGTGACGTTGCTCACCTCCGCCAGCGAAGACGACATCAGCGCCGTGCTGTGCTTCGTGCTGGAACCGGAACAAATCAGCTTCTCGACGCCGACGCCGAGCGAACCGGCCGTCGCAGAAGCTAGCTTACCGGCAGCGGTCGCCGTGCCGGAACCTGCGCCAGCGCCGGTCGCCAGCGCCGCGCCGCCTGCCGCCAAACCGGCCGCCGCAGCGGCGGAAGCGCCGAAAGCGCGCGCCAAGGCGAGCGAGTCCACCAGCATTCGCGTGGCGGTGGAAAAGGTGGATCAGCTGATCAACCTGGTGGGCGAGCTGGTGATCACCCAGTCGATGCTGGCGCAGCGCTCCGGCACGCTCGATCCGGTCAACCACGGCGACCTGCTGAACAGCATGAGCCAGCTGGAGCGTAACGCGCGCGATCTGCAGGAGTCGGTGATGTCGATCCGCATGATGCCGATGGAATACGTCTTCAGCCGCTACCCGCGCCTGGTGCGCGATCTGGCCGGCAAGCTGAACAAGCAGGTGGAGCTGACGCTGCAGGGCAGTTCCACCGAACTGGACAAGAGCCTGATCGAACGCATCATCGATCCGTTGACGCACCTGGTGCGCAACAGCCTCGATCACGGTATCGAAGAGCCGGCCACCCGCATCGCCGCCGGCAAGTCGGCGGTGGGCAATCTGGTGCTGTCGGCCGAACACCAGGGCGGCAACATCTGTATTGAAGTCATCGACGACGGCGCCGGTCTGAACCGCGAAAAAATTCTCGCCAAGGCCGCATCGCAAGGGCTGGCGGTGAGCGAGAGCATGAGCGACGAAGAGGTCGGCATGCTGATCTTCGCGCCGGGCTTCTCCACCGCCGAGCAGGTGACCGACGTTTCCGGCCGCGGCGTCGGCATGGACGTGGTGAAACGGAATATTCAGGAGATGGGCGGCCACGTCGAGATCCGTTCGCAGGCCGGTAAAGGCACCACCATCCGCATCCTGCTGCCGCTGACGCTGGCGATCCTCGACGGCATGTCGGTCAAGGTGAACGACGAAGTCTTTATCCTGCCGCTGAACGCGGTGATGGAATCGCTGCAGCCGCAGGCGGAAGATCTGCATCCGCTGGCCGGGGGCGAACGCGTGCTGCAGGTACGCGGCGAATACCTGCCGCTGGTGGAGCTGTATCGGGTATTTGAAGTGGACGGCGCCAAAACCGACGCCACGCAGGGCATCGTCGTTATCCTGCAAAGCGCCGGCCGCCGCTATGCGTTGCTGGTGGATCAGCTGATTGGCCAGCATCAGGTGGTGGTGAAGAATCTGGAAAGCAACTACCGCAAAGTGCCGGGCATCTCCGCCGCGACCATTTTGGGCGACGGCAGCGTGGCCTTGATCGTCGATGTCTCGGCGTTGCAAACCTTGAACCGTGAAAAGCGTCTGACGGACGCCGCCGCATAATAATGAGTTTATTGATTTAAAAGGTGAATGATATGGCAGGATTGGCAGCCGTCAGCAAATTGGCTGGCGAAACGGTAGGGCAAGAGTTTCTGATTTTTACCCTGGGCAACGAGGAGTACGGCATCGATATCCTCAAGGTGCAGGAAATTCGCGGCTACGATCAGGTGACCCGCATCGCCAACACGCCGGCGTTCATCAAGGGCGTTACCAACCTGCGCGGCGTGATTGTCCCGATCATCGATCTGCGGGTGAAATTCTCGCAGCAAAGCGTGTCTTACGATGAAAACACCGTGGTGATCGTGCTGAACTTTGGCCAGCGCGTGGTGGGCATCGTGGTCGATGGCGTTTCGGACGTGTTGTCGCTGACCGCCGAGCAGATCCGCCCGGCGCCGGAGTTCGCGGTGACGCTGGCGACCGAATACCTCACCGGTCTCGGTTCGCTGGGCGAGCGCATGCTGATCCTGGTGGATATCGAAAAGCTGCTGAGCAGCGAAGAGATGTCGCTGGTCGACAGCGTGGCGAAAAGCGTCTGATTCATGACCCCAGGGGGCAGGGCGCTGCCCCCTTCATCCATCACTCTTCCTGACCTGTTGCGACGCCGCAGGCCGCGCCCGGAACCCCCACTAAAAATAGTTACTTTCCCGCATAAAGTTTTGCCGCACGGCGCCGATAACTCTCACATTCAACGTCATCAGAGCCTGTCTGCGCGGGCTTCAACAAGGGAAATCATGTTAAATCGTATGAAGGTGGTCACCAGCCTGTTGCTGGTGTTGGTGTTGTTTGGCGCCTTGCAGTTGATTTCGGGCGGACTCTTTTTCTCCTCGCTCAAGAATGATAAAGAGAACTTTGCCGTACTGCAGACGATTCGTCAGCAGCAGTCTGAACTGAACGAAAGCTGGGTCAACCTGCTGCAGACTCGTAATACCCTGAACCGAGCGGGTATTCGTTACATGATGGATACCAACAAAATCGGCAGCGGTGCCAGCGTCACCGATCTGTTGACTTCGGCGAAGAGCATGCTGACGGTTGCGGAACAGCATTACGCCGCCTATGAAAAAATTCCTCTCGATCCGCGTCAGGACGCGCAGTCCGCGGAAAAGCTCAAGCAACAGTATGACATCTTGCACGGTGCTTTGACCGAACTGATTCAGCTGTTGGGCGAAGGCAAAATCAATGCTTTCTTCGATCAACCGACACAAAGCTATCAGGACGGCTTCGAGCAGATCTACAACACCTACCTGGCACAAAACGACAAGCTGTACCAAGGCGCGGTAGAAGACAGCAACAAGTCGTTCTCCTCGGCCATTTGGACGCTGGTGATCGTGTTGCTGGTCGTGTTGGCCGTGATCGTGCTCGTTTGGACCGGCATCCATCATATCCTGGTGCGTCCGCTGAACCGCATGATTGACCACATCAAACAGATCGCCGCCGGCGACCTGACTCAGCAGATCGTCGTCACCAGCCGCAACGAAATGGGCGTGCTGGCGGCCAGCCTGAAACACATGCAAAGCGAACTGATCGAAACCGTCAGCGGCGTGCGTCAGGGCGCGGACGCCATCTACAGCGGCGCGTCGGAAATCGCCGCGGGCAACAACGATCTCTCCTCCCGCACCGAGCAGCAGGCCGCTTCGCTGGAAGAGACCGCCGCCAGCATGGAGCAACTGACCGCCACGGTAAAACAGAACGCCGAAAACGCCCGTCAGGCTTCACAGCTGGCGCTGAGCGCCTCCGAAACCGCGCAGAAAGGCGGCAAAGTCGTGGCCAACGTGGTGCAGACCATGCACGACATCGCCGGCAGCTCGCAGAAAATCGCCGATATCACCGGCGTGATCGACGGCATCGCCTTCCAGACCAACATCCTGGCGTTGAACGCCGCGGTGGAAGCGGCGCGTGCCGGCGAGCAGGGCCGCGGCTTCGCGGTGGTGGCCGGTGAAGTGCGCAACCTGGCGCAGCGCAGCGCACAGGCGGCCAAAGAGATCAAAGGCCTGATCGAAGACTCGGTCAGCCGCGTCGATATGGGTTCCGTATTGGTCGAGAGCGCCGGCGAAACCATGGGCGACATCGTCAATGCCGTTACCCGCGTGACCGACATCATGGGCGAAATCGCCTCGGCTTCTGACGAACAGAGCCGCGGTATCGATCAGGTTGGCCAGGCGGTAGCGGAAATGGACCGCGTGACCCAGCAGAACGCCTCGTTGGTGGAAGAATCCGCCTCGGCGGCGGCGGCGCTGGAAGAACAGGCCAGCATGCTGACCCAGTCGGTGGCGGTATTCCGCCTGAGGCCGGAAGGCCAGGAAGAGTTTAAAGCGCCTGTCACCAGCAAGGCGACGGTAACACCGGTAATCAATCATAAGAAAATGAACGCCAGCGATCTGCAGGATAACTGGGAAACGTTCTGACCGGTATCGGGCCTCTCTCGCAGAGGCCCTTTTCCCTACGTAGGCCGGTCGCCGGCCGGCTGCAAGGAGGTTCACAGTGTTTAACCGAATCCGTATCTCTACCAGCTTGTTCCTGTTGTTGATGACCTTCTGCGTTCTGCAGCTGGCCAGCAGCGGCCTGTCGTATTCCGCGTTTCGCTCCGATAACCACAACCTCGACATCATCACCCTCGGCAGCCAGCAGCGCGATTCGCTCAGCCTGAGCTGGGTATCGCTGTTGCAGGCGCGCAATACGCTGAACCGCGCCGGCACCCGTGCGGCGCTGAAACTGCCGCAGGAGCAGGTGAACGAATTGATGAGCAGCGCCCGCAGTTCGCTGCAGAAGGCCGATCTTTATTTCAATCAGTTCATGGCGGTTGAGCGCAGCAGTGAGCAACAGAGTCAGCAGACGGCAACCACCAAGGCCAGCTACGAGCGGCTGCGCGGTGCGCTGCGCGAGCTGATTGGCTTCCTGGAGAAAGGGGAGCTGCAGGCGTTTATGGATCAGCCGACGCAGAAAACCCAGGACCTGTTCGAAGCCGACTTCGTGCAGTACCTGCAGTTGGTCAACGGCGACATCAGCGAAGCCAGAGACGCCAACCAGTTCTCCTTCACGCTGGCGGGCCTGATGCTGGCAGGGGCGGTCTTGATGCTGATCGTGGTGACCGGCAGCGCCATGTGGTGGTTACGCACCATGCTGGTACAGCCGCTGAACCAGATCCGCAGCCACTTTGAACGCATCGCCGCCGGCGATTTGGCGACGCCGATTCAGGTGTATGGCCGCAATGAAATCAGCATGCTGTTCGCCAGCCTGCAACGCACGCAGCAGTCGCTGATCGGCACCGTCGGCGCGGTGCGCGACGGGGCGGAGTCGATTCTGATCGGCCTGCAGGAGATCGCCGAAGGCAATAACGATCTCTCTTCCCGCACCGAGCAGCAGGCCGCTTCGCTGGAAGAAACCGCCGCCAGCATGGAACAGCTGACCGCCACGGTGAAACAGAATGCCGACAATGCGCGGCAGGCTTCTCAGCTGGCGCGCGATGCCTCGGCCACCGCGGCCAAGGGCGGCGAACTGGCCGGCGACGTGGTGACCACCATGCACGATATCGCCAACAGTTCGCAGAAAATCGGCGCCATCACCAGCGTGATCGACGGCATCGCTTTCCAGACCAACATTCTGGCGCTCAATGCGGCGGTGGAAGCGGCGCGCGCCGGTGAACAGGGGCGCGGTTTCGCCGTGGTCGCCGGCGAAGTGCGCAACCTGGCGAGCCGCAGCGCGCAGGCGGCGAAAGAGATCAAGGTGCTGATCGATGAATCGGTCAGCCGCGTCAAACACGGCTCGGTGCTGGTGGAAAACTCCGGCGCCACCATGCAGGACATCGTGCGTTCGGTGACCCGCGTGACCGACATCATGGGCGAGATCGCGTCGGCTTCGGATGAACAGAGCCGCGGCATCGAGCAGGTGACGCAGGCGGTGACCCAGATGGATCAGGTCACCCAGCAGAACGCCGCGCTGGTGGAAGAGTCCGCTTCTGCCGCCACCGCGCTGGAAGAGCAGGCCATTACCCTGGCTGACGCGGTCGCGGTATTCCGTCTGGCGGACGATAACTTCGTCGCGCCAGGTAACAGCAACAACGCAGTTTCACCCGTGGTAAAGGAAGCCCAAGATTGTTAAACCGCATAAGCAGCACGTGTTTCCCCGGTGAGGTGGCATGAAACAGGCGCCGTCAACTTCTAACCGGGGTACTGCGTCGATGTTGACGCAAATGGTGCAGCGCCTGCCGCTGTCGGACGTGCATTTTCGCCGTATCAGCCAGTTGATTTATCAACGCGCCGGCATCGTGCTGGCGGAGCATAAGCGCGAGATGGTTTACAACCGTCTGGTGCGCCGGCTGCGGCTGTTGGGATTGCACGATTTCGGCGACTACCTGGCGCTGCTGGAAAGCGATCCGAACAGCGCGGAGTGGCAGGCGTTTATCAACGCGCTGACCACCAACCTGACGGCCTTTTTCCGCGAGGCGCATCACTTCCCGATCCTGGCGGAACACGCGCGCTCGCGGCCGAACGGCTACAGCGTGTGGAGCACCGCGGCCTCGACCGGCGAAGAGCCGTATTCGATCGCCATCACGCTGAGCGATGCATTGGGCCAGCGGGCCGGCAGTTGCCAGGTCTGGGCCAGCGACATCGATACGCAGGTGCTGGAAAAAGCGGAAGCGGGCGTTTACCGCCAGGAAGATCTGCGCACCCTGACGCCGACCCAAATGCAGCGCTATTTCCTGCGCGGCACCGGGCCGCATCAGGGGCTGGTGCGCGTGCGGCCGGAGCTGGCGGCGCGGGTGAACTTTCAGCCGCTGAACCTGCTGGCGCCGGAGTGGGCGCTGCCGGGGCAGTTCGACGCCATTTTTTGCCGCAACGTCATGATCTATTTCGATAAGGCGACGCAGGAGCGCATCCTGCGCCGCTTCGTTCCCTTGCTTAAGCCGGGGGGGCTGATGTTTGCCGGCCACTCCGAGAATTTCAGCCAGATCAGCCGGGATTTCTACTTGCGTGGGCAGACCGTGTATGGGCTGACCAAGGAGAGGTAATGAGTAAAATCAGAGTGTTATGCGTAGACGATTCGGCATTGATGCGCCAGCTGATGACGGAAATCGTGAACGGCCACGCCGACATGGAGATGGTGGCGACCGCGCCGGATCCGCTGGTGGCACGCGATCTGATCAAAAAATTTAATCCCCAGGTGCTGACGCTGGACGTCGAGATGCCGCGCATGGACGGGCTGGATTTCCTCGAGAAGCTGATGCGCCTGCGGCCGATGCCGGTGGTGATGGTCTCTTCGCTGACCGGCAAAGGCTCGGAAATCACGCTGCGCGCGCTGGAGCTGGGTGCGGTGGACTTCGTGACCAAACCGCAGCTCGGCATTCGCGAAGGCATGTTGGCCTACAGCGAGCTGATTGCCGAGAAGATCCGCACCGCCGCCAGGGCGCGCCTGCCGCAGCGCTCCAACAGCCCGGCGCCGACGATCCTCAGCCACGCGCCGCTGCTGAGCAGTGAAAAACTGATCGCCATCGGCGCTTCCACCGGCGGCACCGAAGCGATCCGCCAGGTATTGCAGCCGCTGCCGGCCACCAGCCCGGCGCTGCTGATCACCCAGCACATGCCGCCGGGTTTCACCCGTTCGTTCGCCGAGCGGCTGAACAAGCTGTGCCAGATCACGGTGAAAGAAGCGGAGGACGGTGAGCGCGTGCTGCCGGGCCATGCCTACATCGCGCCGGGGGATCGCCACCTGGAGCTGGCGCGCAGCGGCGCCAACTATCAGGTGAAGCTGCATGACGGCCCGGCGGTCAACCGCCATCGTCCGTCGGTCGACGTGCTGTTCCGCTCGGTGGCGCAATATGCCGGCCGCAATGCGGTGGGCGTGATCCTCACCGGGATGGGCAACGACGGGGCGGCGGGGATGCTGGAGATGCATCGCGCCGGGGCCTATACCCTGGCGCAAAACGAGGCGAGCTGTGTGGTGTTCGGCATGCCGCGCGAGGCGATCGCCGGCGGCGGCGTCAGCGAAGTGGTCGAGCTGGACAGGATGAGCCAGCGCATGTTGGCGCAGATCGCCGGCGGCCAGGCATTGCGCATTTGATTTTAGTCCGCAGGGTTCACCCGGCGGCGATATGACCCAGGTTCGCCGCGTGGCGGCCTGCGGTTTTGCATCATTAAACGGTTAACTATTTCAGGAGTAACAATGGCAGACAAGAACCTCAGATTTCTGGTTGTGGACGACTTTTCCACCATGCGTCGCATCGTCAGAAATCTGCTCAAAGAGCTGGGCTTCAACAACGTCGAAGAAGCTGAAGACGGCGCGGATGCGCTGAACAAGCTGCGCGCCGGCGGTTTCGACTTCGTGGTGTCCGACTGGAACATGCCGAACATGGACGGGCTGGAGCTGCTGCAAACCATCCGCGCCGATAGCGCGCTGGCCGCGATGCCGGTACTGATGGTGACGGCGGAAGCCAAGAAAGAAAATATCATCGCGGCGGCGCAGGCCGGCGCCAGCGGTTATGTAGTGAAACCATTTACGGCGGCGACGCTGGAAGAAAAGCTCAACAAGATTTTTGAAAAATTGGGCATGTAAGGAGAGGGCGATGAGAGACATTCCAATGCCTGCCAGCGATGCAGCGACCGCGGGAGAGATCATCTCCCGCATCGGCCAACTGACCCGAATGCTGCGCGACAGCATGCGCGAACTGGGGCTCGATCAGGCGATCGCCCAGGCGGCAGAGGCGATCCCGGATGCGCGCGACCGTCTTGACTATGTCGTAACCATGACGGCGCAGGCGGCGGAACGGGCGTTGAACTGCGTGGAGGCGGCGCAACCGCGCCAGGCGGAGCTGGAATCCGGCGCGAACGCGTTGAAGGGGCGCTGGGACGAGTGGTTCGCCAATCCTATCGAACTGGACGACGCGCGTTCTCTGGTCAACGACACGCGCCAGTATCTGGATCAGGTGCCGGGCCATACGGCCTTCACCAACGCCCAGCTGCTGGAAATCATGATGGCGCAGGACTTCCAGGATCTGACCGGTCAGGTGATCAAGCGCATGATGGACGTGGTGCAGGAGATCGAAAAGCAGCTGCTGATGGTGCTGATGGAAAACATGCCGGAGCAGCCGGTGAAGGAAAAACGGCCGAACGACAGCCTGCTGAACGGCCCACAGCTCGATCAGAACGGCGTCGGCGTGATCGCCAACCAGGCGCAGGTCGACGATCTGCTCGACAGCCTCGGTTTCTGAGGCTTATCGGGGCGCGCAGCGGCGCGCCCCGACAACATTCCGCGCAGTTTTCGTCTCATCCCCTAAATAACCCGCCTTTTTCCCCGTTGTTCCGTCAATGACATCGCCAATTTTTTGGCATGCTGACCGCCATTCTTTACCCTCCCGACACAGGAACGGCGTTTCGTGGCTGAAGACAGCGATCTGGAAAAAAGCGAGGCCCCCACGCCCCACAGGCTGGAGAAGGCGCGTGAAGACGGCCAGATCCCACGTTCCCGCGAACTGACCTCGGTACTGATGCTGCTCTCGGGTCTGGCAATCATCCTGATGTCCGGCAGCAACATGACGCAACAGCTGGCGGCGATGCTCACGCAGGGCTTGAACTTCGACCACGGCATGGTCAGCAACGATAAACAGATGCTGCGCCAGCTGGGCATGTTGCTGCGCCAGGCGGTGCTGGCGCTGTTGCCAATCATGGCGGGGTTGGTGCTGGTGGCGCTCGCCGCGCCGATGCTGTTGGGGGGCATCCTGTTCAGCGGCAAGTCGATCAAATTCGACTTGAAACGGCTGAACCCGTTGTCCGGGTTGAAGCGTATTTTTTCCAGCCAGGTGCTGGCCGAGCTGCTGAAAGGGATCCTGAAAGCGACGCTGGTCGGCTGGGTGACCGGCCTCTATCTGTGGCACAACTGGGCGGCGATGTTGCATCTGATGACCCAGCAGCCGCTCGACGCGTTGGGCAATGCGCTGCAGATGATTCTGTTCTGCGGTTTTCTGGTGGTGCTGGGATTGACGCCGATGGTGGCGTTCGACGTGTTCTACCAGCTGTGGAGCCACTTCAAAAAGCTGAAGATGACCAAGCAGGATATTCGCGACGAATTCAAGGATCAGGAGGGGGACCCGCACGTCAAGGGGCGCATTCGTCAGCAGCAGCGGGCGATCGCCCGGCGCCGCATGATGGCCGATGTGCCCAAGGCGGACGTGATCGTCACCAACCCGACGCACTACGCCGTCGCGTTGCAGTACAACGATAAAAAAATGAGTGCGCCGAAAGTGCTGGCCAAGGGCGCCGGTGAAATCGCCTTGCGCATCCGCGAGCTCGGCGCGGAACACCGCATCCCGATGCTGGAAGCGCCGCCGCTGGCGCGTGCGCTGTATCGACACAGCGAGATTGGGCAACATATTCCGGCCACCCTGTATGCCGCGGTCGCCGAAGTGCTGGCCTGGGTGTACCAGCTACGCCGCTGGCGGCGCGAGGGCGGCCTGATCCCGAAAAAACCTGAACGTTTACCGGTGCCGGAAGCACTGGATTTTGCAAAAGAGAGTGACTCTGATGGCTAATTTGGCCTCCCTGCTTCGTTTGCCGGGCAATTTTAAAGATACGCAGTGGCAGGTGTTGGCCGGCCCGGTGTTGATCCTGCTGATCCTGTCGATGATGGTGCTGCCGTTGCCGGCGTTTATCCTCGACCTGCTGTTTACCTTCAACATCGCGCTGTCGATCATGGTGCTGCTGGTGGCGATGTTCACCCAGCGCACGCTCGAATTCGCCGCCTTCCCGACCATTCTGCTGTTCTCAACGTT
This sequence comes from Serratia sp. CY29653, assembly GCF_052169255.1. Lineage (NCBI taxonomy): Bacteria > Pseudomonadati > Pseudomonadota > Gammaproteobacteria > Enterobacterales > Yersiniaceae > Serratia > Serratia sp. CY29653. The sequence continues at coordinate 625,796 of NZ_JBJNLC010000001.1, forward strand.
GCTGCGTTTGTCGCTCAACGTCGCGTCGACGCGCATCATCTTGCTGGAAGGGCACACCGGTTCCGCCGCCGCCGGCCGCGTGGTGGAGGCCTTCGGCCACTTCCTGGTGGGCGGCAACTTCGCCATCGGTATCGTGGTGTTTATCATCCTGGTGTTGATCAACTTTATGGTGATCACCAAGGGGGCGGGGCGTATCGCCGAAGTGGGCGCGCGCTTCGTGCTGGACGGCATGCCGGGTAAGCAGATGGCGATCGACGCAGACCTGAACGCCGGGTTGATCGGCGAGGACGAAGCGAAGAAACGCCGCGCCGAAGTCACCCAGGAGGCCGATTTCTACGGCTCGATGGACGGCGCCAGTAAATTCGTGCGTGGCGACGCCATCGCTGGCCTGATGATCATGGTGCTGAACGTGGTCGGCGGCCTGTTGGTCGGCGTGGTGCAACACGGCATGGAGCTGGGAGCGGCGGCGGAAAGCTATACGCTGCTGACCATCGGCGACGGCCTGGTGGCGCAGATCCCGGCGCTGGTGATCTCCACCGCCGCCGGCGTTATCGTCACCCGCGTCGCGACCGATCAGGACGTCGGCGAGCAGATGGTGGGCCAGCTGTTCAACAATCCGCGCGTGATGCTGTTGAGCGCCGGGGTGCTCGGGCTGTTGGGCCTGGTGCCGGGCATGCCGAACCTGGTGTTCCTGCTGTTTACCGCCGCTTTGCTGGGCCTGGCCTGGTGGCTGCGCGGCCGCGAACAACAGGCGCCGAGAGCGGTTGAAGAGCCAGTGATGCCGGAGAACCCGCAGGCCGCCGAAGCCAGCTGGGCCGACGTGCAGTTGGAAGATCCGCTGGGGATGGAGGTGGGCTACCGGCTGATTCCGATGGTCGATTTTCAACAAAACGGCGAGCTGCTGGGGCGTATCCGCGGGATCCGCAAGAAATTCGCTCAGGACATGGGCTATCTGCCGCCGGTAGTACACATTCGCGACAACCTGGAACTGCCGCCTGCCAGCTACCGCATCCTGATGAAAGGCGTCGAAATCGGCAGCGGTGAAGCGCAGCCGGGCCGCTGGCTGGCGATCAACCCCGGCAATGCCGTGGGCGAGCTGGCGGGAGACAAAACCGTCGATCCGGCCTTTGGGCTCGAGGCAGTGTGGATCGACAGCGCTTTGCGCGAGCAGGCGCAGATCCAGGGCTTTACCGTGGTGGAAGCCAGCACCGTAGTGGCGACGCACCTTAATCACCTGATCGGTCAGTTCGCCAGCGAGCTGTTTGGCCGCCAGGAAACCCAACAGTTGTTGGATCGCGTGTCGCAGGAGATGCCGAAGCTGACCGAAGACTTTGTACCGGGCGTGGTATCACTGACCACGCTGCACAAGGTGCTGCAAAACCTGCTGGCCGAGCGCGTCTCTATCCGCGATATGCGCACCATTGTCGAAACGTTGGCGGAGCACGCTCCGGCGCAGAGCGATCCTTATGAACTGACCACCGTGGTGCGAGTGGCGCTGGGCCGGGCGATCACGCAGCAGTGGTTCCCGGGCAACGGCGAGATTCAGGTCATCGGTCTGGATACCCAACTGGAGCGTCTGTTGCTGCAGGCGTTGCAGGGCGGCGGCGGGCTGGAGCCGGGGCTGGCCGATCGCCTGCTGGAACAGGCGCGCCAGGCGCTGCAGCGGCAAGAGATGCTCAGCGCGCCGCCGGTGCTGTTGGTTAACCATGCGCTGCGGCCTTTACTGGCGCGCTTCCTGCGTCGCAGCCTGCCGCAGCTCGTGGTGCTGTCCAACCTCGAGATCAACGACGATCGCCAGATTCGCATGACCTCGACCATCGGAGCCGCTTGATGAAACGCTGTCTGTTCGTGCTGTGTTTGCTGGCCCCGTTGACTGCCGGCGCGGTGTCCGGCTCTTGGGTGGCCGAAGGGGCGGGAGTGACGTTGGAACAGGGCGGCATGAGCGATGAGTCCGCCGGTTTGCGGCCGCCGAACGTGCTGCCGGACGCCAATGCGCGCATCACCCGCGTCAGCTGGCGCTACCGTTTGCTGGGGCCGGAGCCGGCCGGGCTGCAGGCCCAGCTCTGCACGGTAAACCGCTGCATTGCGCTCGGCGGCGGCAGCGGCAGCAGCAACGGTCTGCAGGGCGAACCGGCCAATGCGGAATTGCGCTTTGTCTATTACGTGCAGTCGCAAGGCGGGTTGAATCCGCCGCTGCGGGTGATTGGCAATCAGGTGATCGTCAATTACGAATAGATCGCCGCCCGGTTCGGTGGGGTAGTTTGGCGCCGACCGGCGTTATGCTTAAGCGATAAAATGAGCCTGGAAATTCAAGACTCACGGCCGCCTTTGTCGCGCGGCACAATCTGGAGCCTGTTTGTGTGACAACAGTCATAATCCTATTTTTATACGTTGTTTCTCTCTTTGTTTTATTGTAATTTCCGCTTAATCTTCAAATTTATGAAGATTAAGTGTGCGTGAAGGGCGTTAATTTACCCGTCCCTCAGTAAATTATGCGCAATGTATTAACTATATAAATAATCCTCGCCGTACTCTCATAAAATTAAACTTATATGGAGTATCTATGAAAATTTTAAAATCATACATGCCATTATTACTTTTATGCGTGGCTTTCACCGCTTCGTCAAATAATCACTGCGATCCTTCCCGGACTGAACTGCCCGCCAGTTGCCTCACGGAACAATTCGCCATGTCGGTATTGTGGTATCAGAATGCGGCAGAGGCACGGGCGGCTTTTTATCAAGGGTATCAGTTGGGCAAGCTCCGACTTGAGCAGGAATTAAAGAATAAATCGGAGAAGCCGCGTGCCGTCGTGCTGGATCTTGATGAGACCGTGCTGGATGACAGCCCGCACCAGGCCTGGTTGATAAAGAACCAGTCGTTTTTGCTTGACGGTTGGGATGAATGGGTCGACATGGCAGCGGCGGAAGCCGTGCCCGGCGCTATCGATTTCCTGAGGTTTGCCGATGAAAACGGCGTTACCATTTTCTACCTGAGTGACAGAAAGCAGTCGCAGATTGACGTGACGCTAAAAAATTTACGCCGCATTAATTTGCCTCAGGCGAAAAAAGAAAATCTGTTGTTAAAAACACCGGAGATGCAGGGTAAACAGAGTCGTCGCGACAGGTTGGAAAGCCAGTATGACGTCGTGCTGTATTTTGGCGACAATCTGGCTGACTTTATTGATTCAAAAGGTAAAAGCCAGGCTGAAAGGAATAAAATGATGGAGGATGTGCAGCAAGAATTTGGCAAGCGTTTTATTATCTTCCCGAATCCGATGTATGGAGATTGGTATGGCGGTATTATCGATGGGCAGTTTAAAGCGAAAAACAATGAGCTTTATAAGCTGCGAGCGTCTAAATTGACGCCGTTTAAGTAACAAAAACAGGTAAGGTAAATGTAAGCTACGGGCATTTATGGCATGAATATAAATACCCTGAAGCGTTTTATTCAATAGGCCGATTCGCTGGCTCTCGATATGAAGCAATTAATAGAATCGATAATATATATCGGATAGTTCCTTGTTGTATCGAGGGCTGTTGAATGTGTTCTGATTTCAACTTCGATTGTCTGGCCGACGGCTGCCGACCTCATCCGGTGAGCGAAGTGGCGGGAGGGGCGCCTCAGGCCAGGATCGCCAGGCCGTTGCGTTCCACCAGCGTCAACAGCTTCATCGCGGCGGAGTTAGGTTGCGCTTCGCCGCGCTCCCATTTCTGCACCGCCTTTTTGCTGACGTTGAGATACAGCGCAAACACCGGCTGACTGACGTTTTCGCGTTCGCGCAATGCGCGGATCTCGGCCGGCCCGAACTGTTTTACCGGCCGCAGGCACAGCATGTCGAAGGTGCGCATGGTCACGTCGTCGACGAAACCGGCGCGGTGCAGGCCCTGAACTTCCTGGTGGATCGATTTCAGCATCTTGCTCATAGTTGTAACCTTATTAATTCCCCGCAGTTGACCAGCTGATACAGTCTGAATGGTGAATAATCCAGATACAGCGCCGCCAAATGCCGCCAGGAAATTAACTCATCCTGATTGATGTTGTCTCTTTCGTTTTTGGCAAAGCCATACATGAAAAAGATCCTGCCTTCATCTGCCGTTGCGATTAAGACCCGATACCCGCGCCGTTTTCCACTCCCCATCCGGGCGATGCGTTTTTTGTAAACGCAACCACCGAGATTGGCGTCGTACAACTGATTTTGCATCTCTCGCGCCGCTTTCACTATCGTGGCGTCACTGATGCGTTCGTCGCCGGCAAATGTCTGGAAGGCTTTTGTGAGATAAATGTCGGTCATTCACTCTCCGTGTGAAAATATACCCTTGATGGGTACAGATCAAGATGTTTAACGACCGAGCTAAGATGACGAAATAGGGAGTGATGGGGAACAGGAAAATATCCGTTCTGCGCAGCCTGGTGCATAGCGTTAAGGGAATTCAGAAAGCGGTAAGAAGAAATTGCGAGAGGCTGCGCATAACCGGGGAACCCGCGCCCGGCGGTGCGTTCACCGGGCGAAATGAGTCAGGTCAGACGCCGATTTTTCTGCCGAGCAGGCTGCCGGCGTGCGACTGGCCGTCCGGGCCATACAGCGATTTATTGTTCTTGCTCAGGATCGCCAGCGCCTGAGCGTTATGGTCGATCTGCTGATTGAGCAGCAGGCCATTGTGCTGATTCTTTTCGCGCAGCGTTTGGCTCAGCAGTTGAACGCGTTGCCAGCGATCGGCCAAGGGCGCATGGCTGGCGTAGGGCGCGCGTTGCCCGCAGGCTTTTTCCTGCCCCAGGCGCTGTTGCTCGAGGTAGGCGACCGTCGCCAGCAGCTGGCTTTTGGCATCGGTGACGCGCTGCAGCGCCACGCCGGGCAACTGGCCGGAACACAGCAAGTCGTGCTCTTCCTCCAGCACGCCATTGAGCGCCTGCAGCGTTTCCAACAGTTTATCCAGCAGTTGTGCCAGGTTTTCCATAGTGATGACTTATCCTTTACCGCTACTCGCCGCCGCGCCGTCAGTCGCGCCCGGCGATCCATTGAATGTCGCTCTGCGCGTCTTGCAGCAGCGCGTCGGCGATTTTGCCGGCGTCCATCTTCAGTTCGCCGCTGCGGATCGCCTGCTTGATGGCCTCGACCCGGCCCATATCGATATCTTGGGTGCCCGGCTGCATCAGGCGCGCCTGCGCCTCGCTCAGCTTGACCTGCGTGCCGCTGACGGCCGTTTCGGCCACGGCGGCCTTACGCGGTTGGAGCGGGTTGTCGGCCGGGGTTTCACGCGGTTGCACAGTGGAAACCGGCTGTAACCGCTGGGTGCGATCGATACTCATGGTCCATCTCCGTTTACGCCGTGACCGCTCGGGGGCGACGACGCTGCAATGAAAGTGTTGCGGCCCTGGTGGCCGATAAAATGCTGCTTGATTTGTCTTATCGGCAAGGTTTGCGGAACCTTTACTTTTTTATAACGTAATGCGGATCGCGCCGTCGTCCCCGACCACGCCGCTGACGATCTGCCCGGACGCCATGCGCACCCGCACGCTGTCTTCGGCGGCGGCGTTGTTCATCGCCTTACCCGAACCGCTGATGTTGAATCCTTCGCCCTGCGCGTTGACCTGTACCGATTGCCCGGCCTTGATAATCCAGGCTCGGCGCAGCATGGCGAGGGTCAGCGGTTGGCCGGGGCTGATGTTGCGCAGGCTGACGGCGCCCAACGCCTTGCCCGCTTCGGTCAGCGCGCGCGGCGGCAGGGTATCGAGCCGGCCTTCTTTCAACGTCAGATCCGCCGCGGTCAACCGGCTGCCGGCGCTGATGCCGCGCGCCGAAACCAGATAGCGGCCGAACACCTGCACCTGCGTCTGGATAAAACGCCGCTCCTGGCCACAGCGCGCCGAAATACTGACGTTGCCGCCGATCCGCGCGTTGGGCGGCAGCGACAGCTGCGGCAGTTCGCAGGCGGGCCATTGGGCCGGCGGCGTGCGCACCCGCACTTTCACCTGCACCGGTTCGCCGCTGAACTTGCCTTGGATGAAGCTTTCGATTTGCGTCGCCAGATCGTCGGCGCGCGCGTTCAGACTGCACAGCAGGCCGATAAGCAGCAGCATTTTACCTTTCATCGTCATCTTCTCAAGCCTCATCGGGATACGCGTAAGTGTACCCGCAGCGCGCGCAGGCTAAGCAGATAAATAGCGCCCCATTTTGCGTTTATTCCCGCGATAGGGTGGCGCAGGGGGCGTTTATGCTGTCGACTCCAAATTCTAACCTCGCGGAGGGAGCATGCTCGACAAACTGGACGCGGCTCTGCGCTTTGGCCAAGAGGCGCTGAACTTGCGCGCCCAGCGGCAGGAAATTCTGGCCGCCAATATCGCCAACGCAGACACGCCGGGTTATCAGGCGCGGGATATCGATTTCGCCAGCCAATTGAACAAAGTGCTGGAACAAGGGCGAGTCAACGGCAACGGCATGTCGCTGAACCTGACGGCGGCGCGCCACATCCCGGCGCAGACCCTGCAGCCGCCGCAGCTCGATCTGTTGTACCGGGTGCCGGACCAGCCATCGATGGACGGCAACACGGTGGACATGGATCGCGAACGCACCAACTTTGCCGATAACAGCCTGAAATATCAGACCGACCTGACGCTGCTCAACGGGCAGATCAAAGGGATGATGTCCGTGCTGCAACAAGGATAAGGCGCATGTCTTTACTGAACATTTTTGATATCTCCGGCTCGGCGCTATCGGCGCAATCCCAGCGCATGAACGTCAGCGCCAGCAACATGGCCAACGCCGACAGCGTGACTGGCCCGGACGGCGAGCCTTACCGCGCCAAGCAGGTGGTGTTCCAGGTCGCGGCGGCGCCCGGGCAGCCGACCGGCGGCGTGCGCGTCGCCCAGGTGGTGGACGATCCGGCGCCCGAACGTCTGGTGTATCAGCCGGGCAACCCGCTGGCGGACGCCAAGGGCTACGTGCGCATGCCGAACGTCGACGTGGTGGGGGAAATGGTCAACACCATCTCCGCTTCCCGCAGCTACCAGGCCAACGTCGAGGTGCTCAACACCACCAAGTCGATGATGATGAAAACCCTGACGCTGGGTCAGTAACCGGAGGTTCCCATGGCTATCGCCGCAACCACCAACGAGTCGTTGGACAACACCGTCATCGGTAACAACAGCAAAAATACCAACAGCCAGGATCTGCACAACAGCTTCCTGACGCTGCTGGTGGCGCAGTTGAAAAACCAGGATCCGACCAATCCGATGCAGAACAACGAACTGACTTCGCAGCTGGCGCAGATCAACACCGTTCAGGGCATCGAAAAGCTCAACACCACGCTGGGGTCGATCTCCGGCCAGATCAACAGCAATCAGTCGCTGCAGGCGACTGCGCTGATCGGTCACGGCGTAATGGTGCCGGGCAACAACATTCTGGTCGGCAGCAAGGACGGCAAGGTCAGCACCACGCCGTTCGGCGTGGAACTGGAGCGCGCCGCCGATCAGGTGACCGCCACCATCACCAACGCCAGCGGGCAGGTGGTGCGCACCATCGAAATCGGCGGCCTGACCGCCGGCGTACACGCCTTCACCTGGGACGGTTCGCTGGATGACGGCACCACCGCGCCTGACGGCGCCTACAAAGTGGCGGTTAACGCCAAAGGCAACGGCGAGCAGCTGGTGGCGCGCAGCCTGCACTTCGGGCTGGTCAACGGCGTGATCCGCGACGGCAACGGCGCCAAATTGGATCTCGGCCTGGCGGGCAACGCCACCCTGGAAGACGTGCGACAGATCTTATAACCCTAAGCATCAGGCTCAATCGGACGATAGCCTGACCACTATTCGGAGAATAACATGGCCTTTTCTCAGGCAGTCAGCGGCTTGAACGCGGCAGCAACCAATCTGGACGTGATCGGTAACAACATCGCCAACTCCGCGACCGCGGGCTTCAAATCCGGCAGCGTCTCCTTCGCCGACATGTTCGCCGGCTCGCAGGTTGGGCTGGGCGTCAAGGTGTCCGGCATCACCCAGAACTTCAAGGGCGGCACCACCACCGGCACCAGCCGTGCGCTGGATATCGCCATCAACGGCAACGGCTTCTTCCGCATGCAGGATAAAGACGGCGGCATCTTCTATACCCGCAACGGCCAGTTCAAGCTGGACGAGAACCGTAACCTGACCAACATGCAGGGCCTGCAGCTGACCGGTTATCCGGCGGCCGGTTCCCCGCCGACCATCCAGCAGGGCGCCAACCCAGTGCCGCTGAGCATTCCTGAAGGCATGATGAACGCCAAGGCATCCACTTCCGGCGAGATGGTGACCAACCTGAAGTCCACCCATAAGGTACCGGAGAACAAGACCTTCGATCCGACCAAACAGGACAGCTACAACTACGTCAACACCATTACCGCTTACGACTCGCTTGGCAACGCGCACAACATCAACGCCTACTTCGTCAAGACCGATGACAACAAGTGGCAGGTCTATACCCAGGACGGCAGCGCCGCGCCAGTGAACGCCGGCACCATGGAGTTCAGCACCAGCGGCAACCTGGTGAAAACCACCAGCACCAACGGCGCGCCGGGCGAGTTCAGCATGGTGATCCCGATGACTGCCAAAGACGGCGCACCGGCGCAAAACTTCACCCTGAGCTTCGCCGGCAGCATGCAGCAGAACGTGGGCAGCGACTCGGTGAGCAAAGTGGCGCAAGACGGCTATGCCGCCGGTGAATACACCAACTTCCAAATCAACAACGACGGCACCGTCGTGGGCATCTACTCCAACCAGCAGACCCAGGTGCTGGGCCAGATCGTCATGGCCAACTTCTCCAACCCGGAAGGGCTGGCGTCGCAGGGCGATAACGTTTGGCAGGAAACCGGCGCGTCCGGTCAGCCGCGCGTCGGTCTGTCGGGCGGTGGCGGCTTCGGTAAGCTGACCAGCGGCGCGCTGGAATCTTCCAACGTCGATCTGAGCCAGGAACTGGTGAACATGATCGTCGCGCAGCGTAACTACCAGTCCAACGCCCAGACCATCAAGACGCAGGACTCCATCCTGCAGACGCTGGTTAGCCTGCGCTAATAGGGCCGAGTTATGGATCACGCGATTTATACCGCGATGGGCGCGGCGCGCCAAACGCTGGAGCAGCAGTCCATCACCGCCAACAACCTGGCCAACGCGTCGACGCCGGGCTTTCGCGCCCAGCTCGCCGCATTGCGCGCGGTACCGGTCGACGGGCCGAGCCTGGCGACGCGCACGTTGGTGACCGCGTCGACGCCGGGCGCCGACATGAGCCAGGGGGCGCTGAACTACACCGCGCGTCCGCTGGACGTGGCGCTGCAGCAGGACGGTTTCCTGGCGGTGAGCCTGCCGGGCGGCGGTGAGGCCTATACCCGCAACGGCAACATTCAGATCTCCTCCACCGGGCAGTTGACGGTGCAGGGGCTGCCGGTGATGGGCGACGGCGGCCCGATCGAGGTGCCGCCGTCGGCGGAGATCACCATTGCGGCCGACGGCACCATTTCGGCGCTGAACGCCGGCGATCCGCCGAACACCATCGCGCAGATCGGCCGCCTGAAGCTGGTGAAGGCCGATGCGCGCGAAGTGATGCGCGGTGACGACGGGCTGTTCCGCCTGACGCCGGAAACCCAACAGCAGCGCGGCAATCAGTTGCAAAACGATCCGCAGGTGCGGGTGATGCCGGGCGTGCTGGAGGGCAGCAACGTCAAGCCGATGGAGACCATGGTCGACATGATCGCCAACGCCCGCCGTTTTGAAATGCAAATGAAGGTCATCCACAGCGTGGATGAAAACGAACAGCGTGCCAACTCACTGCTCTCATTGAGTTAAGCAGCAAGGAAATAACCGATGATTCCATCCTTATGGATTGCCAAAACCGGTCTGGACGCGCAGCAGACCAACATGGACGTGATCGCCAACAACCTGGCGAACGTCAGCACCAACGGCTTCAAACGCCAGCGTGCGGTATTTGAAGATCTGCTGTACCAGACCATGCGTCAGCCGGGGGCGCAGTCCTCCGAGCAGACCACGCTGCCTTCCGGCCTGCAGATCGGCACCGGCGTGCGCCCGGTGGCGACCGAGCGTCTGCACAGCCAGGGCAACCTGTCGCAGACCAACAACAGTAAAGACGTCGCCATCAAGGGGCAGGGTTTCTTCCAGGTGATGCTGCCGGACGGCACCCAGGCCTATACCCGCGACGGGTCGTTCCAGATCGATCAGAACGGCCAACTGGTGACCTCCAGCGGTTTCCAGGTGCAGCCGGCGATCACCATTCCGGCTAACGCGCTGTCCATCACCGTCGGCCGCGACGGCATCGTCAGCGTCACCCAGCAGGGGCAAACCGCCGCCCAGCAGGTGGGCCAACTGACGCTGACCACGTTCGTCAACGACAGCGGTCTGGAGAGCGTGGGCGAGAATCTGTACCAGGAAACCGAAAGCTCGGGTGCGCCGAACGAGAGCACCCCGGGGCTGAACGGCGCCGGTTTGCTGTATCAGGGTTACGTGGAAACCTCCAACGTCAACGTGGCGGAAGAGCTGGTCAACATGATCCAGACTCAGCGCGCGTACGAGATCAACAGCAAAGCGGTATCGACCTCCGATCAGATGCTGCAAAAGCTGACGCAACTGTAATCTGTCATTGACGGGTCCGGCTTGCCGCGCCCGTCATTCTCTTTCGTGAAACAAAGGCGATACCCGTGGTAACCACATATTCGATGGCAATCCTGCCGCGGCAGGGACAACGCTGGCTGGCGGGCATGGTGATGCTGACGCTGAGCGGCTGCGCCTATATCCCGCACAAACCGCTGGTGGACGGCGCGACCACGGCGCAACCGGCGCCGGCCAGCGCGCCGATGCCGAACGGCTCGATCTTCCAGACGGTGCAGCCGATGAACTACGGCTACCAGCCGCTGTTCGAAGACCGCCGTCCGCGCAACGTCGGCGACACCCTGACCATCGTGCTGCAGGAAAACGTCAGCGCCAGCAAAAGCTCCTCCGCCAACGCCAGCCGCAACGGCGCCAGCAAGTTCGGCGTCGCCACCTCGCCGCGTTACCTCGACGGCCTGTTGGGCAATGCGCGCGCCGATATGGACATTTCCGGCGACAGCACCTTCGGCGGCAAGGGCGGTGCCAACGCCAACAACACCTTCAACGGCACCATTACGGTGACGGTCAACCAGGTGCTGGCCAACGGCAACCTGCACGTGGTGGGGGAAAAGCAGATCGCCATCAACCAGGGCACCGAATTCATCCGCTTCTCCGGCGTCGTCAATCCGCGCACCATCAGCGGCAACAACTCGGTGACCTCGACGCAGGTGGCGGACGCGCGTATCGAATACGTCGGCAATGGCTATATCAACGAAGCGCAGACCATGGGCTGGCTGCAGCGCTTCTTCTTAAATGTTTCACCGTTCTAAGGATTGACTGATGCTGAAAAAATGGTTTATCGCGCTGTGCGTCGGGCTGGTGTGCTTGCCGGCGGCGGCGGAGCGCATCCGCGATCTGGTGACGGTGCAGGGCGTGCGAGACAACGCCCTGATCGGCTACGGCCTGGTGGTGGGGCTGGACGGCTCCGGCGACCAGACCATGCAGACGCCGTTCACCACCCAAAGCCTGAGCAACATGCTGTCGCAGCTGGGCATCACCGTGCCGCCGGGCACCAACATGCAGCTGAAAAACGTGGCGGCGGTGATGGTGACCGCCAAACTGCCGCCGTTCTCGCGCGCCGGGCAGAACATCGACGTAGTGGTTTCTTCGATGGGCAACGCCAAGAGCCTGCGTGGCGGCACCCTGCTGATGACGCCGCTCAAAGGCGTGGATAACCAGGTTTATGCGCTGGCGCAGGGCAACGTGCTGGTCGGTGGCGCGGGCGCGGCGGCCGGCGGCAGCAGCGTGCAGGTCAACCAGCTGGCGGGCGGGCGCATCAGCAACGGCGCCACCATCGAGCGTGAGCTGCCGACCACCTTCGGCAGCGGCGGCGTTCTCAACCTGCAGCTGAACGACGAGGATTTCACGTTGGCGCAGCAGATCAGCGACGCCATCAACCGCCAACGCGGCGGCGGCACCGCGACGCCGCTCGACGCCCGCACGATCCAGGTGCTGGTGCCGCAGGGCAACAGCTCTCAGGTGCGCTTCCTGGCGGAGATTCAAAACATTACCGTCAACGTCGGCGCGATGGACGCCAAAGTGATCATCAACTCGCGCACCGGTTCGGTGGTGATGAACCGCGATGTGATCCTCGACTCTTGCGCCGTCGCTCAGGGTAATCTGTCGGTGGTGGTCGATCGGCAGAACACCGTCAGCCAGCCGACGACGCCGTTCGGCGGCGGCCAGACGGTGGTGACGCCAAACACCCAGATCTCGGTGCAACAACAGGGCGGATCGCTGCAGAAAGTGAACGCCAGCGCCAACCTGAACAACGTGATCCGCGCGCTGAACGCGCTGGGCGCCACGCCGATCGACCTGATGTCGATCCTGCAGGCGATGCAGAGCGCCGGCTGTCTGCGCGCCAAGCTGGAAATCATCTGATGGCCGGCGATCTGATGGCGATGTCGGGTGCGGCCTATGACGCCCAGGCGCTGAACGGCCTCAAGCGCGACGCGGCGGCCGACCCGCAGGGCAACCTCAAGCAGGTGGCCCAGCAGGTGGAAGGCATGTTCGTGCAGATGATGCTGAAAAGCATGCGTTCCGCCTTGCCGCAGGACGGGGTATTGAGCAGCGATCAAACGCGGCTCTATACCTCGATGTACGACCAGCAAATCGCCCAGCAGATGTCGCAAAAAGGGCTGGGGCTGGCGGACATGATGGTCAAGCAGATGAGCAATGCCAACGCGGTGCCGAGTGAAACGGCGGGCCTGTCGCCGATGGCGTTGGACAACGAGGTGCTGCAAACGCTGCCGAACCAGGCGCTGGAGCAGATGGTGCGCCGCGCGATGCCGAAAGCTCCGCCGGCCGCCGCGCCGCTGTCGCTCAACAACGGCAACTTCGTCGCTCGTCTGTCGATACCAGCGAAGGTGGCCAGCCAGCAGAGCGGCATTCCGCATCAGCTGATCGTCGCGCAGGCGGCGCTGGAGTCCGGCTGGGGGCAGCGCGAGATCCCGACCTCAGACGGCACGCCGAGCTACAACCTGTTCGGCATCAAGGCCGGCGGCAGCTGGAATGGGCCGGTGACGGAGATCACCACCACCGAGTTCGAACAGGGTGCGGCGAAGAAGGTGAAGGCGAAGTTCCGCGTTTACGGTTCGTATGTCGAAGCGATCGCCGATTACGTCAAACTGCTGACCAACAACCCGCGCTACGCCGACGTGGCCGCCGCGCGCAGCCCGGAGCAGGCGGCGCATGCGTTGCAGCGCGCCGGATACGCCACCGACCCGCAGTACGCCAGCAAACTGGTCAGCGTGATCCAGCAGATGAAGAGCGCGGGGGAACAGGCGGTCAAAGCCTATACCCACGATCTGAAAGAGTTGTTCTAAATCCCCGTCATGCTTGTCGCCTTGCTGCGGCGCCAATTATTGAGGGGATAGGCGGTAATGAAGGCTGGCTGGAGGCTGACCGCATTGCCGCTTTTTTTCCTCAAGTTCTTCTCATTTTTGCCGATAACCGAGACAGGCTGAGCGAACAGGCTCAGCAGCTCAATTTGAACCCTGTGGGCCACCGGCGCCGCAGCATAAGGAATTCCGATGTCCAATAGCTTAATCAATACCGCGATGAGCGGGCTGAATGCGGCTCAGGTGGCGCTCAGTACCGTCAGCAACAACATCTCCAACTACAACGTGGCGGGCTATAACCGCCAGACCGCGATCCTGGCGCAGAACGGCGGCATGGCCACCATGAGCGGCTTTATCGGCAACGGCGTCACCGTCACCAGCGTCAACCGCGAGTACAACCAGTTCATCACCAACCAGCTGCGCGGCGCACAGAGTTCGTTCGGGGCGCAAAACGCCTATTACGAGAAGATTTCGCAGATCGACAACCTGTTGGCGAGCAAAACCAACCCGCTGTCGACCAACATGCAGGATTTCTTCACCAACCTGCAGAACCTGGTGAGCAACGCCGGTGACGACGCCGCGCGCCAGACGGTGCTGGGCAAGGCCAACGGCCTGGTGAACCAGTTCAACAACACCGACAAATTCCTGCGCGACATGGACAGCGGCGTCAATCAGCAGATCAGCGATACGGCGCAGCAGATCAACAGCTACAGCCAACAGATTGCCAAGCTTAACGACGAGATCACCCGTTTGCGCGGCAGCGCCGGCGGCGAGCCGAATGCGTTGCTGGATCAGCGCGATCAGCTGGTTACCGAGTTGAACCAGCTGGTGGGCGTACAGGTCACGCAGCAGGACGGCGACGCCTATACCGTCTCCTTCGCCAACGGTTTGACCCTGGTGCAGGGCAGCAACACCTATCAGGTGGAAGCCGTGCCTTCCAGCAGCGATCCTTCCCGTCTGACCATCGGTTATAACCGCGGCAACGGCGCCAGCGAAGTGCCGGAAGGCCAGATCACCAGCGGCACGCTGAGCGGCGTGCTGAAATTCCGCAGCGAGACGCTGGACGGCGTGCGCAATCAGCTGGGCCAGTTGGCGTTGGCGATGGCGGACAGCTTCAACCAGCAGCATCGCGCCGGTTTCGACCTGAACGGCGATGCAGGCGGCGACTTCTTCAGCTTCAGCGGCGGCCGGGTGGTGGATAACACCCGCAACACCGGCGATGCGTCGCTGTCGGTCGCTTACACCGACACCGGCAAGGTGAAGGCCAACGATTATCGCGTCGAGTTCGACGGCAGCAACTGGCAGGTCAGCCGCCTGCCGGACAACGTGAAAGTCAACGCCACGCCGGGCACCAGCGCCGACGGCAAACCGACGCTGAACTTCGACGGGCTGGAAGTGAGCATCGACGGCAATGCGCAGGCCAAAGACAGCTTCACCGTGAAGCCGGTCAGCGACGTGGCGGGCAATCTGAAAGTGGCCATCACCGATTCATCCAAGATCGCCGCCGCCGGTAAAGACGACAGCGGCCGCGGCGATAACGAAAACGCCAAGAAGCTGCTGGATCTGCAAACCAAAAACCTGGTGGACGGCAAGGCGACCCTGAGTGGCGCTTACGCCGGCATCGTCAGCGGCGTCGGCAACCAGACCGCTGCCGCCAAGGCCATCGCCACGTCGCAGGCCAAGATCGTGACGCAGCTGGGCGCGCAACAGCAGTCGATGTCTGGCGTTAACCTCGACGAAGAGTACGGTGAGCTGCTGCGTTTCCAGCAGTACTACATGGCCAACGCGCAGGTGATCCAGACCGCCAGCTCGCTGTTCGATGCGCTGCTGAATATTCGTTGATTTTATTGTTAACCGGCGCCGATAACGGCGCCGGCCGCTCAGAGTAAGGAACCCACAGCATGCGCATGAGCACCAGCATGATGTACCAACAGAACATGAACGGCATCACGGGCAACCAGTCGCTGTTCATGAAGGCCGCCGAGCAGCTTTCCTCGGGCAAGCGGGTGATCAACCCGTCCGACGATCCGCTGGCGGCGTCGCGCGCGGTGATGTTGTCGCAGTCGCAGGCGGAAAATAGCCAATACACGCTGGCGCGCACTTTCGCTCGCCAAAGTGTGTCGATGGAAGAAACGGTCTTGGCCGGCGCAACGTCCACCATCGCGGACATGAAGGCGCTGATCGTCAGCGCCGGCGGCACCGAAAGCGATAACGACCGTCAGTCGCTGGCCACCCAGCTGCAGGGGCTGAAAGATCAGCTGCTGAACCAGGCCAATAGCACCGACGGCAACGGCCGCTATATGTTCGGCGGATACGTGAACGACAAGGCGCCGTTCGTCGACAACGGTGGCACCGTCAGCTATCAGGGCGGCGACAAGACGGTTCAGCAGAAAGTGGACGCCAACCGCACCATGACCATCGGCCATACCGGCAACGCGGTGTTCATGTCGTTGACCAGCAATCCCAAGCCTGAGCCGGACGGCAGCACGCCGGTCAGCAACGTGTTCGAGAGCATCGATACCGCGCTGAACGCGCTGAAAACCCCGCTGCAGGGCGCCGATGAGGCCACCAGGCAGCAGGTGAACGATGCGCTGGCGAAAGCCAACCGCGGCCTGGACAACTCTTACAACAACGTGCTGAGCGTGCGCGCCGAGCTGGGCAGCCAGCTGCAGGAAATGGATCAGCTGGACAGCATCGGCAAAGAGCGCGACATGACCAACCAGGTCCAGATGAGCGCGTTGACGGATGCCGATCTGGCCGAGTCTATTTCGTCTTACTTTATGCAGCAGGCGGCGCTGCAGGCGTCGTATAAAACCTTCAGCGATATGCAGGGCATGTCGCTGTTCCAGATGAATCGTTAAGAGCAATACCCCGTTGCCTGACCGCGACGGGTTTCCCTTTAGTGCGCTTAGAAAATACCCTCTCCGCCCCGCGGGGAGGGAGGCTTCTTGAAACCGGGCGCACTCGTTTGGCGCGTCGCTTGTTCTCCCACTACTGACTGAGTGACGCGCCTTTTTTTGTCTGCGTGTTCCCATTCACCTTAAGCGTCAGCGGAAAGGCACGCCGCGATCGTTGCCGGACCCTTTAGTGCATTGACTGCCTATGTTGACAAAGGCTGAGGCCGCCGCAGTGCCAATCGCACTGCCGTTACGGCTGGCCAGCGCGTCGGCCATGGCAATGGCACCGGTAACCACAGCGCCGGTACAAGGATCCTGAAATAGCCCATAGCCTTTCGCCGCCCAATTAGGCTGGAAGCCGTTCGCCTGCGCACCGTAGGAGCTTCGGCTATAGTCGCGATCTCGGTCGCCGCCGTTATTGCCGTCACCGGTGCCGCCCATCCGTTGCATTTCTTCTCTGGTCAGTTCTTTCAACATAGGTCGATCTCCTGTTAACGCGACTTCGCGCTATTTTTAGGGTTGTTGTTTTTGATTTGAGGCTTGGGGCTTGCATTGAGCAGCCACCGTATGGGTTTGCAGATATACTCGGCCAGTTTTAATGACCCGAACAAAGTAAACAGGATGATGACAAACCTATCGACGCCAGGCGGCAGAACAAACAAACCCCATGAAAAGCCCAACGTGTTTAAAATGGTGCTCATGATCAAGAGGGCAATGCCGGAGATAAATAAATCACTCAGCTGAAATTGTATCTTCATATTTACACCGATTATATTTTGGTGAGGTTTGCAGCGTGCTGTCTGCAAGGTCGTTCTCAATATAACGCTGGGGGAATAAGGGGCGAAATCGATTTTTCTTGTCAGCGGATAAATAAGAGGTGTGAGTAAATCAAATTATTAATGCATTATCTCTAAATTTAGCGTGGCAGCGAGGGCGACGTGCTGCATTATTTCATTCCTGACAATGAAATGCACAGGATGTCGACATGGCTTGCCGACGGGTGATCAATGCCGGTTACGGCAGGAGCCGGGTTGCCGTTCCGGTGCAGCGTCGAATGGCGCAGCAGAGGCCGGATACGGGCGCAACCCGGAGTGTTTTGCTAAAAACCGTACGGTATTATTTCTTTTTCTTCACCACTTTCCATTTGCCGCCGTCGGCCGTCTCGGAAAACGAAACTCTAAACTTGTTGCTTTTCCAGTGGGTCAAACCGAATAACCGGCGTGCTTTGCGGTTGCTTTTCGCTTTAATCATGATCTCGCTCCTGTGGTTAGCAAAGGTCGATGCTGCGCCCTGCAGCCGGCGGGCGCCGGACGCATTTATTCTGGGTGTCAGTTATCTGCCGCGCATTTAACAATACGTGACTGCATTATTCTTATTTTTTACTCGAGATAAACGTACTTTATCGCTGCGAAAAATAAGGGGGTGCAAGGCGATATTTTTTGTTACCGGGTCTATTCTAGGCCGGGGTTTTATTTATTCAAGCCGCCGGAGACATTTGAACCTTAATCCGGATAAAAGGCATTTCTCAGGCTTTTGTCCCAAGAAAGCGTTTTTATTGCCATTTTGTCTCAGGCGAAAACGGGGGAAGGAAGGGGCGGCGCAGGGACTTAGAAGGTCATGCCGCCGATCACCGCCGCCAGCCGATCGAAGATTTCACCGAACAGATGCTCGCAGAACGGCGCCAGCATCGGCATCATCATGCCCAGCGTCATGATGCCGAAGGTCATGGTGACCGGGAAGCCGATCACGAAGACCGACAGCTGCGGCGTCATGCGGTTGAGCAAGCCGAGCGCCATGTTCAGCGTCAACAGCAGGCAGATCAGCGGCAGCGCCAGCATCATGCCGTTGATGAAGATCAGCGAGCCGACCTGGGTCAGCACCAGGAAGCCGTTGCCGTTCAGCGGCTGCGTTTGGACAGGCAGGGTGTGGAAGCTGTCCGCCAGCAGCGAAATCAGCCACAGATGGCCGTCGAAGCTGAGGAACAGCAGCATCGCCAGCAGGTTGAGCAGGCGCGCCAGCACCGGCATGTTCGGGCCGCCGCTGGGATCGAAGAAGGTGGCGAACGACAGGCCCATCTGCATGCCGATCACTTCGCCCGCCAGGCGCACCGCCGCAAAGGCGAACTGCATGGTCAATCCCAGCGCCACGCCGATCAGAATCTGTTGAATTGCGAGCCACAGGCCGGCGGCGGAGAAGATCGGGATATTGCTGGCGGGCAGCGTCGGCGCGATCAGGATGACGATCAGCCCGCCAAGGCCGATTTTGACCTTTTTGCCGATTTGCTTTTCGCTGAATATCGGCGCGGTGCTTATCAGCGCCAGAATGCGCAGCAGCGGCCAAAAATAGTGGCTGAGCCAGACGGTGAGCTGGGCGCTGTCGAAGGCGAGCACGGTCAGCCGATCAGGGTGGGCAGGTTGCTGAACAGGGTGCGCATGTAGTCCAGCAGCAGGTTCAACATCCAGGGGCCGGCGATGATGATGGTGGCCACCACCGCCAGAATTTTGGGGATGAACGACAGCGTCATTTCGTTGATCTGGGTGGCGGCCTGCAGCAGGCTGACCACCAGGCCGCTGATCAGCGCCGCCAGCAGCAGCGGGGCGGCCAGCGCCAGCGCCACTTTCATCGCCTCGGTGCCGAGCGCCATAACCGATTCAGGTGTCATCTCGCGTTCTCCGATCGGGGGTTACGAATAGAAGCTCTGCGCCAGCGAGCCGAGCAGCAGCTGCCAGCCATCGACCAGCACGAACAGCATCAGCTTGAACGGCAGCGAGATGGTGGCCGGGGGCACCATCATCATCCCCAGCGCCATTAGCACGCTGGCGACCACCAGGTCGATAATCAGGAACGGAATGAACACCGTAAAGCCGATCTGGAAGGCGGTTTTCAGTTCGCTGGTGACGTAGGCGGGCAGCAGGATGCGCATCGGCACCGCCTCCGGGCCGGCCAGCGGCGGCTGATTGGCCAATCTGGCGTACAACGCGAGATCGGTTTCGCGCGTTTGGCGCAGCATGAATTCGCGCAGCGGCTGCGCGCCTTTATCCAGCGCGACCTCCAGCCCGATCTTGTCCTGGCTGAACGGCAGGTAGGCGTCCTGATAGACCTTGTCGAACACCGGCGACATGATGAAGAAGGTCAGGAACAGCGCCAGCCCCAGCATCACCTGGTTCGGCGGCGCCGACGGGGTGCCCAGCGCGTTGCGCAGCAGGCCGAGCACGATGATGATGCGGGTGAAGCTGGTCATCATCAGCAGCATGGCGGGCAGGAAGGTCAGCGAGGTCAACAGCACCAGCGTCTGCACCGGCAGCGACCAGCTTTGGCCGCCGTTGGCCAGCGGCTGGCTGATCAGCCCCGGCAGTTGCGCCAAAGCTGCCGGGCTGATGAACAGCAGGGCGGCAGGGAGCCAAACCGCCGGACGGCGGACGAGGGTATGAAGAGTCGAGGTCATGCCGATTTTTCCGGGCGTTTCAGAACTTTTTGCATCAGTTGGCGGAAGTCCGCCGGCGTCGCCGCGTCGGCCGCGCCTTCGTCTTTCGTCGGGGCGGGCAGGGTGTGCAGCGGGGTGATCTGCTGGGCGGTGACGCCCAATACCAGCAAGGTGTCGTCGACTTCCACCACCACCACGCGCTCGCGCTGCCCGACCTGGCAACTGGCGCGCAGGTTGAGCAGCTTGTTGTTGCGCGCCTGCGGGGCGAAGCCCAGCCGGCGGAACAGCCAACCGGCCAGCAGGATCAGCAGCAGAATGCCGCCGAGCGCGCTGCTGACCTGCATCAACACCGAACCGGCCGGCAAGGCCGGCGCGGCGGGTGGTTGGCTGCTTTGGACGGTAACGGGCGCCGCGACGGTCATCAGCGGCTCAGTCGACGCATGCGTTCGGACGGGGTGATGATGTCGGTGATGCGCACGCCGAACTTGTCGGCCACCACCACCACTTCACCTTGTGCGATCAGGTAACCGTTGATCAGGATGTCCAGCGGCTCGCCGGCCAGGCCGTCCAGCGCTACCACCGAGCCTTGCGACAGGCGCAGCAGCTCTTTGATGGTCATCTTGGTGCGCCCCAGTTCCACGGTCAGCTTGACCGGAATATCCAGGATCAGGTCGATATCCTGCAGGCTGCCGAGCGCATCCTGAGCTTCCAGCGACTTGAACACCCCTTCGGTGCTCGCGCCGGATTTCTCTGAGGACTGCTGCTCGTTAAACGCATCAGCCCACAGATCGTCTACGGATTCCTTTCCTTCGCCAGACGGTTGCTTAGGATCACTCATTGGGCTGTTCCTCACTCAGAGCATTCAAAATAGGGTTAATCAAATGTTCAACACGCAGGGCATATTGCCCGTTCAACGTGCCGTATTGGCTGGTCAGCACCGGTACGCCGTCCACATGGGCAATCAGGCGTTCCGGCTTGTCTATCGGTAATACATCGCCCGGCTGCAGCTTCAGGACTTTCGACAGCCGCATCGGGATATCGACGAAGTTGGCGATAAGCTCCAGTTCGGAGTGTTGCACCTGCTTCACCAGGGTTTCGCGCCAATGGCTGTCTTCCTGCCGCGAGTTTTCCAGCGGCGGGTTGGTCAACAGCTCGCGCAGCGGCTCAATCATGGCGAACGGAATGCAGATGTTGAACTCGCCGGTCAGCGCGCCGATCTCCACCTGGAACGGCGTGGTGACCACGATATCGTTCGGCGAAGTGGTGATGTTGGTGAACTTCACCTGCATTTCGGCGCGCACGTACTCCACGTCGATCTTGTAGATGGCGCTCCAGGCGTCGCCGTAGGCGTCCAGCGCCAGGCGCAGCATGCGCTTGATCACCCGCTGTTCGGTCGGGGTGAACTCGCGGCCTTCGACCTTGGTCGGGAAGCGGCCGTCGCCGCCGAACAGGTTATCGACGGCGATGAACACCAGGCTCGGCGCGAACACGAACAGGGCGGTGCCGCGCAGCGGGTTCAGATGCACCAGGTTCAGGTTGGTCGGCACCGGCAGGTTGCGGGCGAACTCGTGATACGGCTGGATTTTGATCGGGCCGACGGTAATGTCCGGGCTGCGGCGCAGCAGGTTGAACAACCCCATGCGGAACTGCCGGGCAAAACGTTCGTTGATGATTTCCAGCGCGTGCAGACGCTCGCGCACCACGCGGCGCTGGGTGGTCGGATCGTAAGGCTTGACCTCGCTCTCTTTGCCGACTATCGCTTCGGGTTCATCACCCGCGCTGTCGCCGTTGAGCAAGGCGTCGATCTCTGCCTGTGAAAGAATGCTGTCGCCCATAGTGATTACCGCAGTATGAAGGCGGTGAACAGCACATCGCTGACCACCTGCTTCGGTTGTCCCTTAACCAGCGGCGGGCTGAGCACGTCCTTAATCTGCGCCACCAACCGTTGCTTCCCTTGTTCATTGGCCAGCTGGCTCGCTTCCTGGCGGGAGAGCAGCATCAGCAGACGGCTGCGCACTTCCGGCAGAAAATCGTTCAGCTGACGGCGGGTACTTTCGTCCGGCAGACGCAGCGTGAGGCCGATGTACAGCACGCGATCCGGGTTGTTGTCCGGCGTCACCAGGTTGACGGTAAAGGTGTCGAGCGGCATGAACACCGGCGCGGCCGGCGGTTGCTGTTTGGCGGCGGCCGGTTCGGCGCCGTTTTTATGCTGTTGCAGCAGCCACCAGCTGTAGCCCGCGGCGCCACAGGCGACGACGCTGATCAACACCAGCAGGATGACCAGAAGGGAGCGTTTCGGTGCTGCGGGAAGGGTGTTCTGAGACATAGCCAAATCTAATTCCTGTTGTTATACCCGTCGTCTTTCAAGCCGCAGCGTTGTTGGCTGCACGCACTTACCCCAGTCACTTACTTGAGTAAGCTCCTGGGGACTCATGCGCTGGCCGCCTAGCTGCAACTTGAAATCCATAGGGCATATATACTTGATATTTCAAGCTGCAACCGAGTATCTCGCGGATATCGGGTACATAGCGCGTATAAAAGCCGCACGCACGACATAATTTACCCAAAATAATTGGGGCTGCATCGCGGCGGCAAATTTGTAAGTCCCCAGGAGCATAGGTAACTATGTGACTGGGGCGCGCAAATGCAGCCAACAAAGATGCAGCTTCAAGTATGACGGGTAAAGGTATTATCGCGTCTATTGCGGCGTGCAATAGCCTGAATAGACGCGGAAATGGGTGCCAGCTTGGGCGTTTGCGGCGGCTCAGGCGAAAATATCGACGCCGTTGACCGCACTGGCCATGCGCTGCAGCGCCACCGGTGCGCTGACGCCCTCGGCGGCCGCAGTGTCACCGCCATGATGTTCCGCATAGCTGGCACGCCCCTGGCCGTTGGAAGCCTGCTGGTGCGCCTGTTGCTGCCATTGCGGCGTGGACTCGCCGCCCACGCTGCTTTGCCCCAGGTTGATGCCGCTCTCCGCCAGCGCGTGACGCAGCTGCGGCATCGCCGCTTCCACCGCCGCACGCACCTGGCCGTGAGCGGAGGCGATGTGCAGCTGCGCCTGCTGATCGTCCAGCTTCAGCGTGATCTGCAGGGCGCCCAGTTCCTGCGGGTGCAGGCGCAGCTCGGCGCTCTGCTGGCCGTTGCGGTGGAACATCAGCACCTGTTGGCTCAACGCCTGCTGCCACTCCGGGCTGCCCAGCTGCGCGTTGAGCTGCGGCGCAGGCGGCGCGGTCACCAGTGCGCTGGCCGGGGCGGCGGTTTGCGTCGGGCTGGCGGCGGTCAGGGCGACGGCGTGATTGAGCGGCGGCTGCTGTGGCGTATCGCCCGCCTGTAGCGGTTGTGCGGTGCTTGCGCGTTCGCCGTTGGCTGGTTGCGGGAGCGCCGCCGTGGCGTTATCGCCGTCGGCGGCAGGCGTTTTCGCGCCCGTCGGCGACGGAGCAGGGGATGCCGATGAATGTGTGGCGGTTTTATCACCGGCCGCCGCGATGTTCAGCAGGCCGTTGCCGGGCTGCAACGCAGTCGCCTCGTCAGCGCTTTCCACCGGCAGCGAGCGTTGGCCTTCGGCTGGCTGAGTCTGGGCGACGATCGCGGCCGGCAGCATGGCGTACAGCGCCTGCAGCGTAGCGGCATCCAGCTCTTTGGCGGCGGCGATCGGCGGCTGCGCCGGTTTGTCGCCGGCGGCGGGCGCTTCGCCCTCGGCGCCCTCAGGCGAAAGCGCGTTGGCTACGGTTGTCGGGTTCTGCAGCAGGCCGCCGCGCTCGCCGAAGGTGGCCAGCAGCTGATTGAGCTGGTTGCGGCTCAGGGCCGGGGCGCGTTCTTCGTCCGCGCTCAGCGCGACCGGCGGCTGTTTGCCGTCGGCGGCGGGTGCGAAACGGGCGCCGAGCAGCTGGGCGAAAGCGGACGACAGCTGGCTTTCATCCAGCGCCGAGGTCAGTTCGGCCAGGCCGCCGGCGTCGCCGGGTAAGGCCAGGCCGGGCAGGGCGTTCAGATTCATGGGTTGATATTCCTTTGTGCACTGCGTTGAGCGAACTCATCCATCAGTTTTTGATCCCGTTTGTTCTCCTGCTGCTGCTCCGCCGTTATGGCGCGGGTATGCAGGGTCTCGAAAGCGTTCAACCGCTGTTGTTTGTCTTGCCATTGCTTCACCGCATGATCCACTTTCTGCCCCCACTGCAGCAGCTGCTGGCGGTGCTGGTCGATGGCCTGTTCCAGCGTGCCGATAAACTGCTGGTAGTTTTGCCAGCGTGAGCTGTCCATGCCGTCGCAGAGCGTATGATTCAGCTTCTGGCGGTATTCGTCCTGATAGTTGAGCAGCATCGACAGCTGTTGCTCCGCCGCCTGCTGCGCCTGCCGTACCTGGCCCAGCTGTTGCGCGGCCTGTTCCACCGCATCCTGCGCCAGATCGCGCAGGGTAATCAGGGGTGACTGTGATTTCATCGCTGTGCGCCTCTGGTGACGTTAAACAATCAACTGCTGCAGCTGTTGACAGGCTTCATCGTAGCCGCTGCGTTCAAAGATGCCCTGTTGCAGGTAAGCTTCCATTTGCGGATACAGCGTCATCGCTTTGTCCAGCAACGGATCGCTGCCCGCCGCGTAGGCGCCGACGCTGATCAGATCGCGGTTGCGCTGATAGCTGGCCAGCATCTGTTTGAAGGTGCGCACCCGGCGGTAATGCTCTTCGTCGATCAGCGACGTCATGGCGCGGCTGATTGACGCTTCGATGTCGATCGCCGGGTAGTGGCCGGCTTCCGCCAGGCGCCGGGACAGCACCACGTGACCATCGAGGATGGCGCGCGCCGAGTCGGCGATCGGGTCTTGCTGATCGTCCCCTTCGGTCAACACGGTGTAGAAGGCGGTGATGGAACCGCCGCCGCTGATGCCGTTGCCCGCGCGTTCCACCAGCGCAGGCAGCTTGGCGAAGACCGACGGCGGGTAGCCTTTGGTCGCCGGCGGCTCGCCGATGGCCAGGGCGATCTCACGCTGCGCCATGGCGTAGCGGGTGAGGGAATCCATGATCAGCAACACATGCTGCCCGCGATCGCGGAAATCTTCGGCGATGCGGGTGGCGTAGGCCGCCCCCTGCATGCGCAGCAGCGGCGAGACGTCCGCCGGCGCGGCGATCACCACCGATCGCGCTCGGCCTTCGGCGCCGAGAATGTTCTCGATAAAGTCTTTGACCTCGCGGCCACGCTCGCCGATCAGGCCAACGACGATCACATCCGCTTGGGTATAACGGGCCATCATGCCAAGCAGCACGCTCTTGCCGACGCCGGAGCCGGCGAACAGGCCCATGCGCTGGCCGCGGCCGACGGTCAGCAGGCCGTTGATGGTGCGCACCCCCACGTCCAGCACCTGTTCGATCGGCGTGCGCTGCAAGGGGTTGAACGGCGCGGTGATCAGCGGCGCGCGGTAACCGGTTTCCGGTGAAGGCAGGCCGTCGAGCGGTTTGGCGCTGCCGTCCAGCACCCGCCCCAACAGGGCCGGGCCGAGCGGCAGCTGTTTGCCGGCGCTTTGGCCTTCCGGCGCGATGCGGGCGTAAACCCGCGCGCCCGGCACGATGCCTTCCACCTCTTCCAGCGGCATCAGGAACAGCCGCTGGCCGTTGAAGCCGACCACTTCGCTTTCCACTTCCTGCACCTCACCGGCGTCGTGCCGTTCGATGAGGCAGGTCGCGCCGAGCGGCAGCTGCAGGCCGGTGGCTTCCAACACCAATCCGGTGGCGCGGGTCAGGCGACCGTAGCGGCGCACCATCGGCGCGCGCGCGATGCGTTTTTCCAGCGTATCCAGAGAGCTCAGCCAGCGGCCGAGACGCGCGGTCATCAGACTTCTCCCGGTGCCGCCAGGCGGCACAGTTCATGCCAGCGCGTCGCCAGGCTGGCGTCGAGATCGCCTTCTTCGGCGCTGACCTTGCAGCCGCCCGGATGCAGTTCGCCGTCCGCCAGCAGGCGCCAGCCGTGCAGGCTGAGGGTGACCCCCAGCTGCTGCTCGACGCGCGAGTAGTCGTCCGGGTGTACCCGCAGCTGCGGCTTGCCGTTGAACATCGGTTCCTGCTGGATCAGCTGTTGGATCTGCGCCAGCAGGGCGGTGCCGTCGCACACCGGCGGCTGGCCCAGCACCTGCTTGGCGGCGGTCAGCGCCAGCTGCATCAGCCGCGAAGCGATCACGCTGTCGAGCGCGTCCAGCGTGTGCTGGAATTCGGTGACCAGCTGCTGCCAGTGGGCGGTCAGCGGCTGTTGCTGCTGTTGCACTTCCAGCAGCCCTTGCTGGCGGCCTTCCTCCAGTCCGGACTGAAAACCGGCCTCATAGCCTTTTTGCTGGCCGTCGGCATAGCCCACCTGCTGGCCCTGTTGCTCCGCCTGCAGGCGCAGCGTCGCCAACTGCTGCTGCAATTCGGCCTGTGCGTCCGGCGACGGATCGTCAAGTTCGAGATCCGGCAACTGCGGCAGTTCGATCGCCGGTTTCTGTTCGCCCAGATCGTTGAGCGACCAGGGCTGCCAGGGCAGGGTGTTAATGCGATCAGACATAGGTGTCCTCGCCGCCGCCGATGATCATTTCGCCGCTTTCCGCCAAGCGTCTCACCACCAGCAGGATGGCTTTCTGCTCGTTCTCCACCTGCGACATGCGCACCGGCCCACGGTTGGCCAGATCGTCGCGCAGGATGTCGGCGGCGCGTTGCGACATGTTCTTGAGGAACTTCTCGCGCAGCGGCTGCTCGGCGCCTTTCAAGGCGATCAGCAGCGACTCGCCTTCCACTTCCTGTAGCAGGCGTTGGATACTGCGATCGTCGACTTCCACCAGGTTTTCGAACAGGAACATCTCGTCGATGATCTTCTGCGCCAGCTCGCCGTCGTATTCGCGCATCGCGTCGATGACCGCTTCTTCCTGCTGGGTTTTCATCAGGTTGATGATCTCGGCGGCGGTGCGCACCCCGCCCATTTTACTGCGCTTGAGGTTCTGGCCGTCGAGCAGGTTGTTCAGCACTTCGGTCAGCTCCGCCAGCGCCGCCGGCTGCACGCCGCCGAAGGTGGCGATACGCAGCATGACGTCGTTGCGCAGGCGTTCGTCGAACAGGGCCAGGATATCCGCCGCCTGGCCGCGTTTGAGGTGCACCAGGATAGTGGCGATGATCTGCGGGTGTTCGTCGCGGATCAGATCGGCGGCGCTCTGCGGCTCCATAAAGTTGAGCGTTTCCATGCCGGTGGTGGTCTCGCGCGATTCGAGAATGTCTTCCAGCAGGCTGGCGGCGCGCTCTTCGCCCAGCGCCTTGACCAGCACCGAACGCAGGTAGTCGCTGGCGTTGACGCTCAGCGCCGCGTATTGCTCGGCGTCGTCTTCGAACTCGGTCAGTATTTCGCCGAGCTGTTTGTGTGAAACCTGGCTCATGCCGGCCATGGTGCCGCTCAGCAGCTGTACTTCGCGCGAGGAGAGGTGTTTGAACACCTCCGCCGCGCGATCTTCACCCAGCGTCATCAGCAGGATGGCGCTTTTGTCGGTTCCGGTCAGGCTCATATCTCGTTACTCATCCATTGGCGGATTACCAGAGCGACCACGCGTGGGTCTTTGTCAGCCAGATCGCGGATCCGCTGGCTCTGGACTTCTGCGCTGACGCGCTGCTGCGATTTACGACGCTGCGCCAGCTCCTCGTTGCTCGGTTTGCTGCTGTCGACCGCTTTGGCGGCAGGGGCGTTGGCGGCGGCGG
Organism: Serratia sp. CY29653; assembly: GCF_052169255.1. NCBI lineage: Bacteria > Pseudomonadati > Pseudomonadota > Gammaproteobacteria > Enterobacterales > Yersiniaceae > Serratia > Serratia sp. CY29653. Next base: position 653,288 of record NZ_JBJNLC010000001.1, read on the forward strand.
CGGCGGCCTGTTGCGCCGCCTGGCGCTGTTGCAGCTGCGGCCGCACCAGTTTGCGCCACAGCAGCCAGGCCACCAGCAGCACCAGCAGATAGCGGCCCGCGTCGATCAGGCGATCGATAAACGACTGGCTTTGCCAGAACGGCAGTTCGCCACCGGTCACCTGAGTGTCGGTAAACGGCGTGTTGACCACGTTCAGGGTATCGCCACGGCTGCTGGAGTAGCCCATCGCTTCACGCACCAGCGCTTCGATCTGCGCCAGCTGCTCTTTGCTCATCGGCTGTGGTTTGCCGTCTTTATCGGTGCCCAGATAGTTGACCACCACGGCGACCGACAGACGCTGCACGGTGCCGGCTTTTTGCTGGGTGTGACGAATGGTGCGGTCGAGCTCGTAGTTGGTGGTCGCGTCGCGACGGGTATTTTGCGGCACGCCGTTGGCCGCCGCGCTGCGGGTGGTCGCGGCATTTTGCGCGGTCGCGTTGGCATTGGCATTGTTGCCTGCTGCGGTGGCCGGCTTGGCGGTCTCAATCGGCGCGGTGGCCGGCGCGCTCGGCTGATTGGACAGCGCGCCCGGCACGCCGCCCACCTGTGGCCCGCCGATCTGCTCGCTCAGGCTGGTTTGCTGAGAGCGGATAGCGGCTTTGTCCGGCTGCTGGTTCGGCTGGTACTGTTCATCGGTTTGTTCGCGAGTGGCGAAGTCGATCTGTGCCGTGACCTGCGCACGCACGTTGGCGCTGCCGACCACCGGGGCGAGGATCGCTTCGATGCGGCGCTGGAAGCCGTTTTCCACTTCGTTGGCGTATTTCAGCTGCGAGGCGTTGAGATCGCGCCCGGTGCCGTCGGACTGCGTCAGCAGGCGCCCGGCCTGATCGACTACGGTCACGTTGCCCGGCGGCAGGCCGGCGACGCTGCTCGACACCATATAAACGATGGCGTTGATCTGGCCGTCGTCCAACGCACGGCCGGGTTGCAGGGTCAGCGTCACCGACGCGGAAGGGGATTTCTGTTCGCGCACGAACAGCGAAGGTTTAGGCAGCGCCAGGTGAACGCGGGCGTTTTGCACCGGCCCCAGCGATTCGATAGTGCGCGACAGCTCGCCCTCAAGGGCGCGCTGATAGTTGATCTGTTCGCTGAATTGGCTGATGCCGAATTTTTCCTGATCCAGCAGTTCGAAGCCGACGGCGCCGCCCTTCGGCAGCCCTTGCTGCGCGAGGCGCAGGCGGGTTTCATGCACCTTTTCCGCCGGGATCAGCAGCGCTGCGCCATTCTCGGCGAAGCGGTAAGGGATATTCATCTGCGTCAGCTGGGTGACGATGGCGCCACCGTCGCGGTCGTTCAGATTGCTGTACAGCACGCGGTAGTCAGGGCTTTTCACCCACAACAGCAGCGCGACAACGATGGCGATCGCGGCGGAGGCGGCGACCAGCAACGGAATTTTCGGGTTGGCGCGCAGACGATTCCAGATGGCCTGCAGGCCGTTGTCGCGGCTTTCGCCGGCGGTTATCGAAGCACTCATTTTAGGTCTCGTCCTTCAATGGCGCTCACGATCCCGTATGGGCCGCTGAGCAGCTCCCTGCCAGGCTGATGAACGGTATGGTTAGCGTTGTGTGACAAAACAGACTCCCTGATACACATATCTTCTAAATAGCGGCGCTCCCATTTCTGGGCAGGCCATTATTCGCCTTATCAGACGATTCCGATTGCCCGATAAGCCGGGTTTTTTGCAGTTAATTAGCCGCTTTAGGTCTGAAAACGCTGTGCTAGGGTGTGCATCATTGGAGAAGTGCAGGGTGAAACGTCACCCGGCGAGACGAGATGATTGAGGACCAGATGGCGATTCAGGGCATTGAAGGGGTGCTGCAGCAGATGCAGACCATGGCGGTTCAGGCCGGCAAGATGGGGCAGAATACGGCGCCGCAGGGCGTCAGCTTCGCCAGCGAACTGACTGCGGCGCTCGGCAAGATCAGCGAGACCCAGCAAACGGCGCGCAAGCAGGCGCAGGATTTCGAACTGGGCGTGCCGGGCATCAGCCTGAACGATGTGATGGTCGATCTGCAGAAATCATCGGTCTCGCTGCAGTTGGGCGTGCAGGTGCGCAACAAGCTGGTCGCGGCCTACCAGGACATCATGAATATGCCGGTGTGATGGTGTAAAGGTGCTGATATTAAAAGGAAATATTACTCGTTAATAGCATTATGGGGCACTGGTGGGGCAAAATCCTTTAATTTCTGGTTCAACAGGTTTATCTGGTCATGGTTGTTTTCCGCCATCCATGAGCCATAAACCTGGTAAACCATCTGGGCAGAAGCATGCCCCATTTGCTGAGCAATAAAGTTTGGGTTTGCGCCAGCGGACAGTGACCAGCATGCGTAAGTATGCCGTGATTGGTAGGCCTTTCTATGCCTGATGCCAGCTCGCCGGAGTGCTGCATCCCAGCTCTGCCCGATGGAACCTTCCGAATAATGATGCCCGCTCCTACCATTGGTAGCTGTTATGCTTGGGTTAAAAACAAACGTGCATTTGTGGCTAACCGTTTTACCGTACTCGCGAAGAGAAACAGTGATGTCATACGCTCTACCAAGCCGGGTTAATTCAGCCTGATCACGCAAGGCATCGATTGCTGGCTGAACAAGCTGAACTACGCGATCGGTTCCTGCTGCAGTCTTAGGCAGCTTAAACTGACCATTCTTTATGAGGTTTCTGCGAACGGTGATACTTCCTACATGAAGATCTATATCCTCCCAGCTCAGCGCGCATAGTTCGCCATGACGAAGTCCTGTGTATACAGCTATTGACCAAAGGTTGCGAGTTTGTCTTATCTTTATCGCATCCATCATGCGCAGAAACTCTTCGCGTGAAAGCGGGTCAGGTAGCGGCTTCGACTTTGTTAACGGTGAAATGTTAGCGGTTGGATCAGAAGAAACATATCCATTGGCAAGTGCAAAGCGGAACATTGATACAAGGCAACCGATATAGCCGTTAACTGTCGACACTGAACGGCCTCTCTTGGCACTCTTATGCCCATGCCCAATAGCTTGAAATCCGGTAAGCATCTCTTTCCTGGCGACCAAAATATCTTCTTGCCTGACTGATGATGCCAGCCTGTTGACACCGATGAATGGCAGAGTATTTGCTATCTTCGACTCATACTTACCCTTTGTGCTTGCAGCTAATTCCATTTCCTTAATAGATAGCCACTTTTCAGCAAGCTGGTTTAAGGTTATTTCATTCCTTTCTATTCCAAACTTCGCCAAGTTACGCGAGTTAGGAAACCTATCTGCATAGTCAAATCGCCCTGTCTTTATGTCGTAACAAATCGCCGCTCTTAGATCACCCGCTATCCTCCTATTTTTTGCCGTGTCAGGAACGCCAAGCGCCTCCCTAACTCGCTCGCCTTTATACATGAACCAAATGCGCAAGAACCCTCCGTGGTTCTCTACGCCAGTTGGATATGCAGCCATAGAATTCTCCTTTCTGTTGTCGGATGGCTATTTAAGCAGATTTGCGTCTCTTGGTCGCCGGAGGCTGCCTCTCTATCCAGCGATCCACTTCTTCTCGGTTATAGAAGCATGGGCTGTTGTCGCGTGGCTGGCTGTCTGGTGCGACGTGCCGATACTCCTTGCCCTCCATCCATGAGGTTTCTCTTGCTGTTTTTATAGTGTTATGTTTCAGTCCGGTAACAGCCATAAGAACTGATTCAGACACCCATTTGTTTGGCATCAGATTGATTACTTCGCTCATTGTTATTCCTGAAATATTATTGAATGGTTATATTTGAAGGGGTGTTATATTCGTGAGATGACTGTTCGGCGATCAGCTTCACGCCTGGCTTAACGATCTGCTCGAGAATCGCCATCTTACCGGCATACTCTTCATCATCAGCCGCGCCGAGATAGATGGTGATCATGCGGCCACCAAGGATGAGTAGGGCGCTTTGTTTTGTTCTCATGCGACACCTCGTTGCCTGTCTGCTTTTATCCGGCGTTCGTAGTCTTCGGCGCAGCTATCGCCAAGGCAGAAATTACCTTTGCTGATAGTCTCTCCACACCAATAACAGCGGCCAGTAAACACCATTGACGGTTTAGGCCGGTTGGATAAGGCAGCGAGGATAATCAGCTCTTCTTGTTCTTGTGCGTTGTCGATGATGTCAGCCATGTTTAACTCCTAATCCTAAAATGTTCTCGACATCATCAGCGCCACAGCCGGATGCCATGATTGCTTGACCTTCATGCAGGAATACTCGAACAGGAGCAGGCATAACGCCGGTGCGCTCCCATAGTGCTTGATGAAGTTTCTGCTGCAATGCATCCGTGCTAACGCGCCCGTCAGTGAAATAGGCGCGGGGAATCCTGACGCTGATAGTGTCCATAGTGGTTACTCCGCTTGGAGATGAGGTAATAAAAAACCCGCCGAAGCGGGTTCATGTCAGTTGGTTGGGTTTACTTCTTGCTGAATGATTACCTTAGAATCAATCAGGCTTAGGTGATGCGCCTATCATGGCTTTATATATACCAGGGCCGGTTGGAATCTTGTTCTTTGATCGATATCTTTTGCTTGCCAGCCTCTGTTCTGATGAAGGTTCTACTGGAACCAGTCTCCACATGCGGTCCAGCGTGTATCCGTCTTCCGTCAGCTCTACTTTCATTTTAATTCCTATTGTCACACAAGCTCAAAGTCATCATCGAACGTTGCAAAGTTTAGCTCTGCAGCGCGCATCTCGAGGATAAATTTGATGCCGTCATGCAGTGAAGTGGGCCGATCATACTCCAGAACGAAGCGATCGTGATAGGTGCGTCCTAGCCAGTACCCGCCGCCGTATTCCTTTAGGCGCTGGAAGAACACCCAGCCACCTTCTTTGGGATACTCCAGCGTCTCGCCGCGGTAAACGACATGATAGCCGCTGTCGTTTTTCGTAGTCATAACTCACACCATAAAAATACTGTTCATGCATACAGTATAATTATGGCTGTATGTTAGTCAATTCCCACCCTCCGGCGCTGCAGGTAATGGCATCCAGTGGGTAACAGCGCTGTCACACCACTCATGGTTTCTATCGTTCCAGATGCAAACTCGCTGCTGAATAACGCTAGGTTTCTCTTTCCCGAACCAGCACTAATAAGCGCCGTCGGCAACAGGGTCCTGTTCGCTGCACGCTATCCAGCCATCCGGCAACTTGCAACCCTGGCTTACAGGTTGAGCCAGCATTGCGGCGCGGCAGGCGCTCCAGGTGTCCCAGTGCTTGTTCCACATAGAGCCGACTTGGTATCTGGCACCGCTGCGGAATTGCGAGACGAACCCTTTCGTATGGCCGGTATAATCAGCCACCCATTTTTCGAAATTATCCCTATTCACAGATTCATCCGGCACTGCTGGCGCTGGCGGGGCTGCACAGTTAATGAGCGACAGCACATAGTGCGCCTGCTCGGACTCAATCACGCTGCAGTTTTTGTAGGCGAGGATCGGCGTACCTGTTTGCATGTTGATTCCCCAATCTGCCGCGTTCGATTTTGGCGCTGGCGGTGCATCGTACAGCACACGAAACTCGTAATCGTTGTCCGCCGCATGCTTCACGCTCATCTCTGCGTGCTGTTCTGCTGTGATGCGCTCCCACTCTCCCCACATGTTGTAACCGCTGTTCCAGTAGCGCATTTCCCATGCCACCGGCTGCGCCTCCCGGTTAGCCAGCAATTCGGCAGTAACATCGTGCAGCGCGGATAGAATCTCATCCACATGCGTATGATGCAGCAAGGTTTCGCCGCTACTGGTAACAGCCGCGCAGCTGCTGATTTGTTGCAGTCGAATAGCCAGATTTGCAATTTCCGCCATGCGTTCAGTCGGTAGTGTCATGCATCCCCCCTTAATTCACCTGTCTTTTCAAATTCATCGAGCACCGCCAGATGGTTGGCATCGTACAAAGAAACCGCGTTTGTGCTACTGCCATGCTCATTTATTCTTCTCAAGCTCGCTGTATGAACTCGTAATAGCGTCAAGCGGTAGTGCTCAGGCACTATTTCGCCGTCCGTATACAGACATGGAACCTGCTCAAGCCAAAGAAGCATGCTCATGTGGTGAAGACGGTCATAGTGGCGCTGACGGTCATTTAAAGCCTTTGCCGCTGCTGATTTTTCGGCATTTGTTCGGGTGTCGATAGTCATCCTACTCATCCCCCACAAACTCGAGCCCTGCCGCGCTGATGGCTCGCTCAACTGCACGATCGAACTTCGCAATTTGGAACACGCCATCGAACCAAAACTCGGCATCGTTCTTGTTCGGCAACCGCACCGGCGTAGCCAGCCGCTTTTTCAGTTCATCGATAGCCATCATGATCGACTCGTTGTCGGGATTGCAGCCCAGCTCGTTGCCGATTTCTTTGAACACCTCGCAGGCAGATAACCTGAGGAAATCTAGCTCGGCGATGCGCTTTTTCAGCTCCTGATTTTCAACATTCAGCGATGCCGCTGCCTCCCAGTTAACCGCGGATTCGTGTTGCAGGGCGGAGACGTACTCTTGCGAGTAGACCGCGTCGCCCTTTGCCTGCCCCATGCTTTCTGCGATAGCCACTACATCCGCGTTCTCTTCGAAGTAGTAACGATCGTGGTGATGTAGTTTCCACGCCACCGGCTTGCTCAGTTCGCTCAGCTTATTGTCCATCAGCCTGCATCCTCCACGTCCTGCCATTCATCATCCGATACAGCCTGACCGAAAACGCCGCCATAATGTTGCTCACCAGGCCATGCCATGCTTCCGCCGTAATATCCATTTGAGCTATTACGGTAATCGATCACCAGGTCGCCCTTGTCGGTGACAATTTTCGCCCCATAAAACTGGATATAGCCGCCGCCGGTTTCATCTGGATCCTTGCCCATGTCCAGGTCTTCCACTGCGCTGATAGAAAAAGGCATGCCCAGAGCCGGAAGCTCGATAGACTCAATCCATGTATTAGAGCAGCAGTCAGCATCAACTCTGGCGATCAGGTTTTCGCCAGAGTCAGTCACGAACAGTATCGCCTGTTGGTCTTTGGCTATTTTTAATTCAGTAACAGTTTTACCAACCAGTTGGTTGCTCATAATGCTTTCTCCTGGGCCTCGGCGCGCCATGCTCTATATGTGGCAATCTCTTTGGCCTTTCTTTTCTGGCGTGCAGATGACTTAACTGGTTCAGTTCCAACTATCACCCAGCTTCCAGAGTCATCCCACATGTCGAATCGGCAGTAGTTACACACCTTGCGTCGATTACTTGCTTTTGCCTTCATGCCGAGCAGCCAACGCGCCGCTCTGTTGCTTTTACGCTTAGCCATGCTGGGACTCCTTCTTTCGGTACTGCCGGACCAAGTCTGGGTATTCACCGATAACCCGAGTATCCAGAACACCAGCCGCATGAAGGCGCTCGCAACGATATTCAGGCCGGTTGATGTATAGGCTGTGTGGGCGAAACCAGTCCGCGGGCATAACCCTCAGCGCATCGCTGTCTGCATCGGTCAGCTTACCCACGCTCCACCTCCGTAGCGCTGTCACCAGCACGCTGATTCCACTCTGCACGCACTTCCTGATAGAAGATTGGGCAGTCGTTACCGTTGCTCGCATACTTCGCGCCAGATCGCGCGCGACAAGTTCCACAACGCACGTAATGAAAGCGCCCTATGTCATCCCAAGGATCACCCGCCTCACTGGTGATATGAGCAGCTCCACCGCAGAACGGGCACGGCTTCAGTTCATTTGCTGGCATCACTACCTCCATGAATCACTGTGCGAATGCCATTCCATGCTGGGGCGGTTACGACGCCTTCTTCCTGCATGCGTTCGATAAGCCACGCTGCGCGGTTGAAGCCGATGCTGAAATGTCGTTGAATAGCCACGATGCCGATCGATGCGTGCAGGCGAGCAAATTCAACAGCCTCGCTGTAGAGGCGGTCGTCTATTTCGGATGGGTTCACTTTTCCACCTTCCACGCGACGAAACTCGATAACCCACACCCAGGGATTAGCGTTCCAGCTATCAACGCCGTAGATTGATGACCACAGCCGCGCAAATACGTCAGCTACACAATCGCCACTCTTCATGTCGGCGGCGCTGCAGCCTTCGCGTATCGCATCGCCGTCGCTGATATCGTTCAGCCGTTCAACACGCACGGCGGTGATTTCCAGCAGGATGCGGGAGGCCCAGCGCGGCATGTGGATTGATGGCTTCCAGCCATGGCGCAGGTTATCGTCAGCGTCGTAATATTCCGGCGTCCTGCCGCCATCAGCGCGGTACTCGCAGAATTCCGGGCGTTCAAATTTGGAGGTGTCTTCGAGATAAGTCTCCATCTGGTCGAAGTTGAACAACGGGCCTTGATATGCCTCTCTGACCCACAGCCGATCGCCTACCTGGCCGAATGGGCACACAGGAAGGGCAGAATATGGTTTAGTTCCTGTCGGTAGCCACCAGTCATGACTGTGTCGTTCATAGCGAGGTGATTCAGCTGGCTTAACGCTCCAGCTATCTCCCATGCGTTGATTTTTTATAACCCGCCGCGTCTGGGTCTTGCGGCCGTCTAGAATGGCGCGAACCATCTCGCCGTTGAATATCACTGGGTGCTCTTTCATTTGGCCTCCTCAAGCTCACGCGTCAACTGAGGAATACACGCCTCTTTGTAATTGATCAGACGGTCAATCCAATAACCAGAGCTTTTATCGTTGGCATTAATCCGCCTTGCCAATTCCTCGCACTTATCGAAAGGCAGGCTGTATGTCGGGACTATTTGGGCTATCCCAGCCATTTTTTCACCGAATGATTGGGATAGCTTGAGCGCATAGCATTTGTGAATAATCGAACGAGTTACGGTTACGTTGTTCATTTGGCCTCCCGCAGCTCGGCGGCGAAACGGCGAGCATCTGTCGCACTTCCGCAATATGCAGCCCTGGTCATCGGGTCAAGCTCAGCGCGATGCTTGCGTACGTAAGCCATTTGGCTATCGGCGAACTTGTCAACGCCACGCGCTTCAACGAAAGCCGCTTTCATTTTCAGTCCCTTGTTCTCTTCTGCCAGAGCATTAACTCGATCTGCCAGCGCATCGCGCTCAGCCTTCAGGTTAGCTGCTTCATTTAGCTTTCTTACCAGATATTCCGCGTTGCTTTCGCCAACCAAAAGGTCACCAGGCAGGCACTTACCACGCAAGAAGCCTTCCATTTCGTATAATTTCATAGGTAATCCTTATTCTGTTTCGCTAAAGCGCCATTTCTGGTGACGTTCAAGCACCATTCCGAGCGACTTAGCTTTTTTGTCAGCCTTCAAAAAGTCAGGAATTCTCTGGCCGTCTGGAAACTCCCAGCAGCTTCCGACGATGCGAACTACCGATGTGGTTTTGGTGTTTTTATCCATCTTCGTTTTCCCCCTGGTAGGCCTAAGTTCAGGCAATAAAAAAGCCGCGTCTCGCGCGGCTGTCCTGGTCATCATCTTGTTGGCGCGCACGTGAGTTTCTCCGCGCTTTAGGGCGTCAAAAGCCGCAAGGCATCCCGCGACTATTTCCGCGTATTGATCTTTCATGATTGGTTACCTGCGGCTTTGAAGTTGCCTAGAATGGAATATCGTCGTCGAAGTCCATAGGTGGCTCATTCGACGTTTGAGGCTTATTTTGCTGCTTAGGTGGTGACTGCTGCTTGCCAGATTGTGATGCTTCTTGCTTGCTACCAATCATCTGCATCACACCGCCGACGTTGACGTGAATCTCTGTCGTATAGCGCTCGGCTCCAGACTGATCTACCCACTTGCGTGTTGTCAGTTTGCCTTCGATATAAACCTGAGAGCCTTTTCGAAGATACTCACCGGCGACTTCAGCCAGCTTCCCAAACAGCACCACGCGATGCCATTCAGTCTTCTCCTTTTGCTCGCCAGATTGTTTATCGCGCCACGATTCAGAGGTGGCAATCGTTAGATTGGCAATCGCGCCGCCATTTTGCGTGTAGCGAACCTCTGGGTCTTTCCCAAGGTTGCCAAGTAAAATCATTTTGTTAACGCCACGACTTGCCATTATGCTGCCTCACTCTTCTGCTCAATTTCCGCCTTGCGGATGTCATATATTTCTTTGGCTTTCGCCTGATATTCTGTCCCGCGTAGCGTGCGCCACGCCTCTTCAAATAAAGACTTCAGCTCATCAATATTTCCGGCTTTCGCGGCGGCTTGCGTGAATGCCTTCAGTGACTCTTCAGCCGGGTTCGCGCCTGACTCAAGCCAGCTAAGAAGCTGCTTTCCTGTCTGCTCGCTTAGAACCACTGGGTCGGAATTGCTGAATAGCTTCGTCCTGTCCTTACTGGCGATCGCATGATGCGTTTCATGACCTATATCTAGGACGGTTGTGAATTCGTACTCGACCCCATCTCGCTGTTCTGACTTCATGCCAAGCTTCGCGACCTTTTTCCGACCGTTCTCTTCTACCTGAGCCGTTTCAGTCTTGCTGCGCATAGTTGCGATGATGTGCATTGGCGAGCGCAGAATTGCATCAAGGAAGAGGCGATGGCGTGGGTTTATCTCACTCCATGCTGACCAGGAGTTTCCGCGAAACTTCGCTTTGGCTATTGTGTCTACCAGTTCCAGGCACCCACCCACACCACTCCATTCATGCGTAATACTGTCGAGAACCAACGTGTCATATCCGGATTGCTCAGCTGCGTTAATCGCCTCTATGAAGCGCTCCGGCGCAAAAGGCGGCTCCAGCTCAAGCACGTCAAAATCAGCAACGTCAGAGTAGAGCGAAGCGCTTCCTTTCTCGGTATCGAGCACGGCAATCTTTCCGCCAATTCCTTTGGCAACAAGAAGCGCGCTATATGTCTTCCCTGAACCACTCGGCCCGGTAAGTGCCAGCCGTAGCTTGGCTTTCTTTCTCATGGCTTTTTCAAATTTCATAATCGCCTCTTAGCTAAAGTTTCCTGCGAATTCATCCCAAGTAACGGATGGGCTTTGACGTTCCGAACCATTCCAGCGAGTGTCTGTCTGCGCCTGTGATTCAGTGAGTTGCCTCTCCAGTTCTGACGTCATGTGAGAGATAAATTTCTCATCACTCTCAAGCACTACGCTGCTCATGCAACCGCCTTATTTTCTGTGACCGTATATCCATTCTCTGCAAGCCACTCGAACACAGGTTTGAGGTCGAGTTGGTTCATGATCTGCTTCTCATCGACATAGCCGAACAAAGCGACGCCGTCCGCCTCAATGCGAACCTCACCTTGTCGCTGTCCAGCCTTGGCGTGATACTCGGTGCATACGAATGCCATCTTCATTTCGACCTCCAGGCTTGTTTAAGCTGAACCATAGCCATTGCCCATAACACTGGACTGCGAAGCTGTATAGCTGCTCTGGCTGTGAACTGAGCGGTGTTGAATGGCTTGTTCATTACGGCTCGCCTCGTTGATTAAGTGTGTCTTTCAACCACCGGCCAATGCAGCGCATACGGCGGGTGATGATTTCGAGTAATGTTTCAGATTGAGCGCCCATGAGCGGGCACCCAGCGTAAGCAAGTTGCTGCATGGGTAACTCCTGATTGATAGGTATTCATTGCTGAACCAACTCCACGAATTGGCTTAGCGATGGGTAAAAAATTGCCGCACAATGGCGGCCTAACGGGTTTCGAGGCTTCTCTAAACATCATCAAGCCCACTGTGAAATGAGCTTTGTGATGGTCAGTTTCCTAGCGCTTTTTTGATTGCTTGCTCTGCCATTACATGAATCCTGTCGTATTCCTTCACGCTTTCAGGCGAGAGGAAACCGCCTTCAGGCTTTGTTGTATCCCACAACCTTCCATAGAGGCGGCTGAACTCATGAAGAGCTTCAAGAAGCTCTGGCGCAGCGGCTATTAAATCAGCGTCAGATTTTTTAACGCTAACTACAGCCAATCCATCAGCAGCCTTATATGCACCTACAACGTCACCATCACGACCAGTAGTCAAACTTGAAAGTCTCATGTGGCTGTTGCTTGTAAACCATTCCCACGGCCCCGGCGTTCCTTTAAATCCACTCATCACATTCTCTCCATCAATCCAATAACCACGCCACACCAGAAGAGGGCGCATGAAACCAACATCCAAAACCAAACCTTTCCTCTGAAGCTCATGCTTACCTCGACTTTTAGGCGTAAAAAAAGCCGCTAGGCGGCTGTGTTCGGTGAGCCGCGTAGGGCGCGGTGGGTGTTAGAACGTTAAGTTGCGAATCAGAGGCGCAGCCGTTGAACCGCCGCTCATCTGCACGCGAACACGGCTTACTGACGGCTTGGCGCGTTCTTCGCCGGTGTAGCTATTGAATGTGCATGGCCCCAGCACCAGGCGAGGAACTCCACGAAGAATTACGGTTTCGCCGGCTTTTGGATGCTTGCGATATGCCTTGCGGCGTTGTGCTGCGTTCATCGTGTAACCCTCTGCTGTTAACGTGCTGTGATTTTGTTTGATTTCCGATGCCCAGCTGCGAACATCGCCACCTCTGGCAAGCAGCATGAGCCGCTATAAACAGGCTTCTGTGCCGGTAACTCAACCCGGGTTAACTTCGCCCAGGCTTTGCTTAACTTCTTCGCTGTCTCCGCATCTTCGCGGCGTTTTGCCATCACTTCACCACGCTGGCGATAGCGACGTGTCTTGCTGTTTTCTTTCGCTGGCTTAACGATGATTGTTGTCATAACTACCTCCCGTAAGTGGCTTTGGTGGTGTGGTGGCCGACACTGATCTCCGGCCTGAAACAGTTACAGCATCATCGCTGCCTGCAACACCTGTGCACTTCAGCGCGCATCAGCCTACGCATTCACCACACCCCAAAGCCACTTTGCTTTGGTCTCCTACATTGGCAGGAGAAATCCCGGCCTAACTTACGCAAAACGTTTTTGCTGTGCATGATGTAGCTTGCTTAGCTGCCTATCTGGCGTAAGTTAGATTGTTAAAGAAGCAGCCTGACTTCATGTCTGGCGCGGCTGGTTGTTCCGGTTGCCGCATCGATGTTTTGTTTCGATGGGATAATTAAACATCATGTGGATTTCTATGTCAACTCAATGTGGATTTATTTTACCTAAAAATAAACATAATGATGATTTTGCTGTGTATTTATTTTTGTAACCGGATTGCTACCATTGGGGAATCTGGTTGTAGTTGGGGGATTGTTGCTCTTGGGTTAACGCGGAGTCGTGGTCGGGCGGCACTGAAGTGGGTGGCGTGCCGGGGCAGTGGTAAGTCAGGATGGTCAATGAGCAGGGAGAGGGCACAAAAAACCCGGCGCGGTGGCCGGGTTGGTCTGGCGATGCAACTAACCTTAATTAATCTTCTTGATCAGTTGATTTTAGCAATGGATGCACTCGGTCAAGCAACCCGATAAACTCATCGTACTCGTCACATGCTTTCATCAGGGTTGTTATTCCTGAGAACCTTTTCTGCAGCATGCTATTTCCCGTTCCTTCAGAAAGGAACTGATGCATTTTTGCTCCCTGCTTATTGGCCTTTGCTTTTTCCTCTTTTAGGATTGCCCTTAGATCTGGAGCCATCCTGTCGTAGGTGATGTTGTTTACAAGATGACCAAAATACTGAGGCATCCGCATGTTGGCTTTAAATGGAACCCCTCTCAACCTGCATAGTTCCTCGAAAAACTCAGGGGGGTAAGTTTTCAGCCAGGGGCGCATTTCCTTCGCTATAAATTGCTCTAAAAGTTTGGCTAACTCATCCCTCTGGCGTTCTTTTTGATAACCAGTCGCCTCATCAACAAGCGCTACAGCGCCAACACGCGCCAAGGCCTTATAAAGAGCATCTGCTTTTTTTGCCGTATTTAAATGATGTCGTTGGCGTAATGCCCCATCTTTCTCTGCATCCAACCACACCTCGCAGAGTTCAGGGAGTAGTGTGGCGTCAATACCATATGCAGCGCCAACGCCCGAGGTGTTCTTGTAAACAATTGGTTCAGAGAGAGCCATTCTCAGGTCTTCAGAAATATATGGTTGAAGTTCGGCGGCTTGAAGAACATAGGGTAGCTGACCATTACCACCCCCCGGTATCCATCTTGGCATCCTTGAGCCAACTGACACGCCGAAGGTTTCTGCAAGACCGTTATTACCCTGCATAGAAACAACCCTTCTGCCATCTGGCAAGACCGCGCAAGACACGCCGATCGACATTAACCCAGAGTGGGTTGGCTTTGGTGCTGAGCGTACAACCGCAGACATTGCAGCGGCTTTTTTGGATCTCTCTTTTCTGTCCATCATTTTTCCTTTTTGGTAGGGCACGGACAGAATGTAGCTCATTAATGCTTATGCTGTAAATACTAGCTAAATTTAAATTAAGCTAATGGCGTGATCATTCACAGTTACATCGTTGATTTCAAAATGAAATTTATTTTTATGTTTTTAGCTATTTCTTAAATTAGCACTGATTTTTAGCTTTTCTAACGGTTTGCATCTGATGTCGTCTTTCAGTAAAAAAGGCCGCATCTCTGCGACCTCACCCAGCTCATCAGCCCACTGGCTACCAGGCCATAACTGACCAGTTAATCACGCGGCCAATAATTTTTACGTTATCCAAGCTATCTTCTTCGTCAGGGAACTCTTCCTTGTTGTAGCTCCTGATGCTTAAGCGCCTTCCAGGCAGGCGATAGAGGAGCTTAACCCGAAAAAGATCATCTTGTTCAATGGCATAAATACCTCCATCGACTATTTTTTTGTTTCCAGTATCCACTGTAACCGTAGATTTATGAGGAATTACTGGATCCATACTTGGTCCATGAACAGGGAAGCTGACCACGTTGCAAGGCTCTGCACCATAGCGCCTTAGGGTCGCCTTTGAAAACCGAAGTTTGTAATCGTTGAAGTCTTCATTGTTCGCGCTACCAGCTCCTGCGGCTAGTTCTATGCTTTTGAAGTAGGGAATATAAACATCATCCTCACCCATGGGAGTATCATCATCCCACACCTCGACACCCACCCCTTCCTGAACCGGGTTAATGGTTGATACTTGACCTTCCTGGACAGCCTTTGGCTGACCAATTCCATTAAGTAACCAGTCGAGTGAATACCCGTATTTTTCGCAAATCTGTTGTGCTGCCTCACGGCTAATGGCATCTCGTTTTAACCAGTTATTCACCGTCTGAGGTGATGCGTTGATCGCTTCGGCCAATGATTTCTGCTTTAGCCCTTCTGATGCCATTAAGTATCTAATTCTCTCAGCAATACCGTTCATATAACCCTCCGATACAGCCAGAGTAAACATCCTGTTTATTTTTTCAATCTTCATTGTGTTGATTTACTCTCTTAAAGAGATTAACATTATGTGGATTATTGTTAACTGGAGTAGGCCATGATCAACAAGGAACATGCTTCGGTAACTCCATTGGAGAAAGCTGTGTATGCCGTTGGTGGCAAACAGAAGACTTTGGCCGAAAAACTCGGCATTACCGCACAAGCAATAACCCAGCTTAAAAAGCGTGGCGGCACGTTACCAAAAAGCCGCATGAAAGATTTACTGCAGATCACTGGGCTCAGCAAAGAAGAATTGTACCCAGAAATTTTCTGCATCTAGTTTTGCCGCTCTTTAACATGCAACAGCCGTTGCCCGGATAAGCTCCGCCAGTGTGGGGCACAAACCAAAGTGGCAATCCCCACGGATGCCGCACGTAACTATTTAAACCACAAAGGAAGTATGACGCATGGAAACTGCAAGCACACGCAAGACGGCGATGAAGATTCACTCGTCGCTTCTGAACAAAATCGCAGTAATGGGTCAGCGCAAGTTTGCTGATGCTATGGGGGTTCATGAGTCCCAGGTTAGCCGGTGGAAATCAGGCTTGCTGGAGACTATGAGCATGGCGCTGGCTGTCCTGAACTATGGGATAGCAGACGAAGAAATGTCTGAGTTAGCGCGGCGAGTAGCAGCCGTTCTGACAAATGAAAAAGCCGAGCAGTGCGCTAACACTTTCTCGGCTTAAGTGATGATTTTGACGACCAATCACTGGAGGAAATTATGGCAAAAAATCGCCGAATTTACAAGACAGAAGAGGAACGACGGCATCCTGATTCACCAGAAGGAATCGTTGTTGCAGCCGCCAACAACCGGAGCTTTGCCGCTCGGTTCATTTGTGAATATCGGATTGCACTGTCAGGGGTGAAGAAGAATGGGCGTCGTTAGAAAATTATCCGACTACCGTAAACCTCATCAAGAGGTCATGGAGCAACGCGTGGCCGATACCGATGATGGGTATACCCGCATAGCTAACGAGCTGCTAGAGGCCATCCTGAGAGCGAATTTAACCGCTCGCCAGCTCAAGATTGCGTTTGCGATTATCCGTAAGACCTATGGATTCGGAAAGAAAACAGACCGGATCACAAACACACAAATTGCCAGTTTGACCGGCATTCATCACACCCATGTTTGCACCGCAAAAAACGAGATGATCATGATGAACATCATCGTAACCAGCGGAGCGCAAATCGGGATAAACAAGGTAGTTTCTGACTGGAATTGCGACATTAGCCAAGCCAGAGAAACATTAGCTAAAACGGCTAACAAAAGTTTAGCCAAGTCAGCTAATGGGCATTCGCCAACTCAGCTAAACACAAAAGAAACTATTCAAAAGAAAGAAAGAAACATTACCCAAACCCACGCAGTGGGATTGCCGTTGGAAGAAAAATTAACCCCACGGCAGAAGGGCACCAATCCGCGAGCCAGGGGAACAAATCCTCGCTCTGCAATGCCAGCTTTCGATCGCGAAAGACTGCGCGACACCTGGAACTGCAAAGCCGATAAACATGGGCTACCAAAAATTCGCAATGTATCGACCACAGTCGAGAGTGGATTGAAGCGTCTCTGGCAGTCCTACCTGAAGCAGTGCAAGGAGATTGGCAGCCAGCCAACAGAGATCAACACGTTCCTGAATGGCTATCTCGCCCATGGCTACACGCCAACGAAATGGGCTTGTGGCGACAATCCAGAAGGCAAGCGATACGGCATTGAGACCGCACTTCGCCAAGAGAAGATTGACGAAATTCTTTCCCGGGAGGACTGATGGAAAGCTACGAGTTTGAAGAGCAGTTGGTCGGCTCAATGATGATCAAGGGCGACCATATTGACTGCCGGGAAGTCGCCGGGAAGTTACCTGCAGAAGCCTTTGAAAATTTCCACCTCCGCCAGATGTATCAAGTAATCGTCACCCTCCTGAATCAGGCCGAACCAATCGACCAGTTCACCGTTCAAGATAGCCTTTCCGATTCAAGCAAGGACTTGGTGTTGAGTGTGGCGGCGCGCTGTAAGTCAGCAGCTAACATCCGGGCCTGGGCAAAACGCGTCCGTCAATGCTGGATGATCCGCAAGGGCATTAGCGACCTGCAGCAAGCAATCTCAATCCTGCAAAGCGTAGGTGCTCATGATATCAACGAGCGAACTGCAGAAGTGGCTAGCGTTCTGTCAAAGGTGCAATTCGAGACCAACGACAAGCTCCCTCGCCGCATCGGTGATTTGCTGCCTGACTACATGGACGTGCTTGAAAAGCGAATGCAGGGCGCTGATTCCGGGATGTACCTGAAAACGGGAATCGACCCGCTGGATGATGAGTATGGCGGATTCGACCGCACAGACTTAATCATCATCGCTGGCCGCCCCGGCATGGGCAAGACGGAGCTGGCAATCAACATTGCTAACTCGATTGGTAGACAGAAGGGTAAGGGCTTGCTGGTGTCGATGGAGATGTCTGACATGCAGGTGGTAGAACGTCATGTCGCGGATCGCGCGGGATTATCTATTAGCACGCTACGCAACCCGCTCAATATGATTCAAGAGCAATACACGAAGCTAACCGGCGCCACCGGCACGCTAATGGACGAGAACAACTACGTCATCGACGGAGCTTTCACCGTTGACGCGGCCATTGCCCACGCGGAGCGGATGAACATGGACGGCGGATTAAGCTTCCTCGCTATCGATTATCTCGGGCTTATCACAAAGCCAAAAGCAGAGCGCAACGACATCGCCATCGGGGAAATGACGCGCAAGCTGAAACAGTTCTGTCTACGCAGCAAGGTTCCCGTAATTCTTTTGGCGCAGCTTAACCGCGGACCAGAAAACCGGGCAGACAAACGACCAAGCATGGCAGACCTGAAGGACTCAAGCTCCATTGAGCAGGACGCTGACGTGATTATCTTCCCGTATCGCGACGAAGTTTACGATGAGCACAGCAATATGAAAGGCATTGCTGAAATCATCATCGGGAAATATCGATCCGGCCAGCCAAAGACGTTTTATATGGGCTGGAAGAATGGTCATTTCGTCAATATCGACCAGGAAGAAGCTGCGATGCGTTATGCGCAGAACGAACAACAAACCAAAGAAGCATCTGGCTGGCGCTGACCTGTCAAGAAAAGGAGATGACCATGGATAAGCTACACGAAGAAAAGGCCAGCACACGCCAGCCCATTAATCACTCTTCTGGCTTGTGTTGCTTAGCCCTCACCATCTCGGGAAGAGTGAATGAGTAGATCAAGAACACTTCAGTGAAGCCGATCATCTCTTCAGCTTCTTCTTGGGTAAATTCCTCATCTGAATGCACCGCACCGTTGGAGTCGATGCGGACGATGTGAGCCCAGTCTTTCATCTGCTCCGTTATTTTTCCCTTTCCATGAAGCATTGAAATGCGTTGAGATAACTGTTCTTTATTTGATTCATCACCAAGAAGCACCCTAGTAGCAATGTCTAAAACTTTTCTACATAGCATCACAGAGGTTTCATGATTGCCACGCTGTAAATTATCTTTTGACTCTACGAATGCCGCGGCAGCCCTTTGTGGAGCACCGTTTGGTGCTGCATGAGCAACTGCTTTTGGGAAGTAAGAAAGAAGCCTAAATCTACCTTCTGGATAATTAGGCAGAGTTGCGTCAGCGTTGCGCCGGGTATATTCCATTGGGCTTTCTCCAGATGATGTATATACATTAGAAGAAATAGGATTTCCACAGCTACGACATAGAAAACTAACACAATATTCCCTAGTGCTCTTTTCCACCTCCCCGAATGCCGTCAATACGGCTCTATCTCTCAAGCAATGAGGGCATGTTATATCTAACGTGAGGATACCCATGAATACATCCTTTTTATCAAATGAAATTCAAAAGACTTTGCGGTCAGCAGATAGGCCTGAGTTTACACTCATGCAGCGCTATGAAACATCCGGTTCCGATCAAAAAATAGCATTTGTCTTAGCCATGATTGGAAAATTAATCGAGCAGGACAGAATGTTGAGGAGCAGAGCAGGAGGGCGAAATGGCTAAACAGGCCTTCTACCTAAGAAGCCCACAGATACGCCAGAACCTGAAAAACTTCATCGACAACCTCGCACTCAATCCAGATAAACCCCTCGCAGTAACCATCCAAGAGCCAACCAGAAGCCTAGAGCAAAATTCACGTTTATGGGCAACCTTGCGCGACATCAGCGAGCAGGTCGTTTGGTATGGGCGAAAGATGGGCTCTGAGAGCTGGAAGTGTGTTTTCACCGCTGCGCTGAAGAAGCAAGAGACGGTTCCTGGCATAGACGGCGGCTTCGTCGTTCTGGGGCAATCAACAAGCAAGATGACCGTCGGCGAGATGCGCGACCTCATCGAACTTATAAACGCGTTTGGTGCTGAGCATGGCGTCAAGTTCAGCGATGAATCCCGACTCGCTATCGAGTGGGCTAATCGATATAGCGACAAAAGGAAGGTGGCGTGATGACAGTCGAATATTTGTTCAACGTGTTTTGTGTTCTTGGAATCTTTGCATCGGCACTATTTGCTTTTGTGTGGATGTGTACCGCCATGAGGGTGCTTTGTCTCTATTTTGAATGGCAGCTAGTCAGAAGCCTAAGGCTGATACGCATTACTCGACAGGTAAACCGGCTGAGGAAAACTAGATGACACGAAGGCGTAAATCAGTCTGGGATAGGCTAGAGGAAAAGCTGATATTCAAGACATCAACCAAGACAACCCGCCAGAAGCAACCCGCACCTACTGAAGTTAAAACCCTAAATTACACCGCGACCTTAGCCGACAGCATGTGGCTTCGTCGTCGCGCACGGAGAAAGCCATGAAGAAGTTTATTGAGACGCTAATGGTAATTTTCATAAGCAGCGCGGTCGCCGGGTTCGGATTCGTAGGTGGCGGCGTGGCTTTCTGGGGATGGATTAAATTCTTAAGCAAGTTTTGGGAGTGATAGTGATGACTGATTACAGAAAGATGTCAGATTTTGAGATTAACAAGCGCGTATTCAAATTAATGATGACTGGTCGCGACTGGGATAGGCAAGGAAAAGGTTTGTTTGACTACTGCAACAACCCGGCAGACGCATGGCCGATTATTGTTGAAAACGAAATTTGCATCGAGTTTGAAAGTGATGAAGTTGAAGGTGCTCGCCAGGTATGGGCAGAGGCAAATATTGGGCACCCTGCATGTAATGGATTCCAGTTTTTTTCTGATGAAAATCCACTCCGCGCTGCCATGATTTGCTTCCTCATGAAGAAGGATGCTGAAAATGCTATGCGCTGATTGCGGTAAGGAGCTGCAAGCCGAAGAGGTGTATGTGTGCGAGTCCTGTGACCAAGAACAACGCAATTTCATCGAGTCAGTGATGGGGGAGGATGATGATGGCTAAAGGCATTAACCCGCCGAAACCTAAAGCCTGCCGACAATGCAAAGCCAAGTTTACCCCTCGCAACACCCTTCAAATCGTCTGTAGTCCATCCTGTGCAATCCAACACGCAAAGCAGCAATCAGAGCGCAAGCAAAAGCAATCTGAGGCATCTGCACGCCGAGAGTGGAATAAGCGCAAGGCTGAAGCGAAGCCATTGAGTCACTGGATAGCCATGACTCAGCGAGCCTTCAACGACTACATACGATCCAGGGATGAGGGAAGTGGCTGCATCAGCTGCGGCATTACAACGGCAACGGAATATCACGCGGGTCACTTCAGAGCGACAGCGGCGGCCGGTCAGCTCCGGTTCAACGAAGATAACTGCCATCTGCAGTGCGCATCCTGCAACGTCCATCACTCCGGCGCAATCACCAAATACCGCATCAATCTCATCACGAAAATCGGCGCTGAGCGAGTCATGGCACTTGAAAACGACAACAACCCACACCGATACACCCGCGAAGAGCTTAACGCGATTAGAGCGCGTTACAGAGCGAAATTGCGGGAACTGAAAAAACTTCAGGAGGCAGCCTGATGTTCACAAGCATACCTGCAGCAATCGAAGAGGCGAGATTTCTCCGCGCGCTCACCGGCAGATGTCATGGAGTGGTTCAACGCCCGGGCGGAAACATGGTCGTTAGGATAATCGACCGGCGCGGCATGCATACGTTGTTCACCACAAAACAAGACCGGCATGGAACGGTTAAGACGGAGGGCATATCGTGAACATCAGTAAATTTGAGTTGGATGATGATCAGCACCAGTGGGTAAACGGATGGCTTGAGCTGTGGGGCGCATGGGTTTACTCAGGCCGACTTGAGCGGCGCATGAGCAACATGATCGCCAAGTTTATGGAAAGCGTAGAGCCAAGCAAGAATCCAAGCAGGCCGATGTGCAATGACGATGATGGAATGTTGATTTCTCAGGTCGTAGATTCCGTCATGTTTATCGACAAGAAGGCCTTTGGCATCCTGCTCAGCTACTACGCTCATGGTTCATCCAAGCGAGCCATTGCATCTTACTATCACGCGACTGCAAAGCCCCGCAAGATTAACCGTGGTCGATTAGGGGAAGGGTGGCGCAAGCCGTCAGAGGAAACATGCCGAAAAGAAGTGGCTGAAATCCTCAAGGCGAGCTTGTTCATGCTCTATGCTCCGATGGTAAATGCGTTCAACAGTCGCAAACGTGTAGAGAAAATTAAGCATGTCGCATAGATAATGCTTGACTTTGTTTTACCTATTTACCCATAATAGTGACATAAGCTGCCGTTAGTGACTCTTAAGTTGCTGCGGCAGTTTTGCTATGGCTAGATTGGCCAATCGAAAAGCGGTATCGTCACCGCCTGCCATAGCTAACATTGACGAACAACAAGACGAGGTTGTAATGGAAGGAAAAAATCAAAGAGATCTCATTGCAAGTCTTTATGAAGAGCTAGTTATCTCCAGGGGGCTGATTAAAGAGATTTGCACTGAGAGAGATATTCCAGAGCCTAAGGCATCATTGCAGAGAATGGAAAGTGCCATAAGAGAGGCAAAGGAATACATGCTGGATAATATCTAAATGATGGGTCGCTAAGGCGGCCTTTTTTTGATCACAACAGGTAAGAGCATTCAGTGCCAAATAGCCCCAGAATATTTGGAGTGATGGTCACGCATCCGAGTGCTCTTTCCGTTGTGGTGAACACTGGATGTAGGCCAGATTCGGAAGATAGAAATATCACAGTGGGACTGACCAAATGATGAGAGCCGGCAAATCTGAGTCAGTAGCGCGTCCAGGCTAAGTGATAACCTAAGCCACACAACATTTTAGCCTCGCCTTGGTGCGGGGCTTTTTGCATTTCAGCCCCAGCCAATAGCGACACACTCCATGGCATCCTCTTAGTAGCTGATCGTCTACGGCTGCGGGCTGAACCTATTCGACTACATCACAGCCAACGTAAACGTTGGAGGTGGGGCATGAAGCGTATGGAAAAGATTAGAGAATGGCTCAGCTACTGGTTTGGAGGGATCACGACAATGGGCGGCGTCCTATCCCTGAATGACTGGGCAATCATCGTCGGTATCGCGTGTACCGTGGGAACGTTCGGCATTAATTGGTATTACAAGCGTAAAGAGCGGGAGGATAGGCTAAATGGCAATGTCTCCGGCGTTAAGGAATAAAATCATAGCCGCCATGGGCGGAGGTGCAATCGCCATCGCCACGGCAATGCTTTCTGGAAAGGGCGGACTGGAGGGGCGTGAGCACATTGCCTATCGCGACGTTGTTGGTGTGCTAACTGTTTGTGACGGACACACAGGCGCGGATATCATTCCCGGAAAGCGGTATACAGACAAAGAATGCGACGCTCTAACAATGGCTGATCTTCAGCGCATTGCTAGTCTGGTAGACCCACATATCAAAGTTAGAACCACAGAGGCTCAGAAAGCAGCAATCTACTCCTTTTCATACAACGTTGGCGCGAATGCCTTCATCAATTCCACCATGCTTAAAAAGCTAAACGCAGGCGATGCGGATGGAGCATGTTCAGAAATGCTTCGATGGGTATATGCAGGCGGTAAAAAGTGGAAGGGACTGATTAATCGACGCGATGTTGAGTATGAGGTTTGCAGCTGGAGTCAGAAATGAACCGAGTAATCGCTGTTATTTCTGCGCTACTAGTCGTGCTGTTAATTTTTCTGCTCTACAGCAATCAATCCCTGCGCCATGGCAAAGAAGCACTGCAGAAAGAAAAGCAGCAGCTATCTGGCCAGCTCGAGTGGCAGAACAAAACACAGAAAGCAGTAGCTGATATCGATCTGCAGAGAACGCAGGAGCTTGAAGATGCGAAAAGCAAGATTGCTGATTTGCAGCGTGATGTTTCCAGTGGCGCTCGCAAGCTGCGCGTCTCCGCCTCATGCCAACCCGCCAAACCCTCCGGCGTGGATGATGCTGCCAGCCCCAGACTTACTGACTCCGCTCAACGGGATTATTTCACCCTCAGAGAGCGAATCGAAATAGCCAACAAGCAGATTTCCGGATTGCAGGATTACATCAATCGGGTCTGCTTGGCGAAATGAATTCCCCCGACAAGGAATAAGACTGTGTTACCTAGCAGGAGGTGATCACGTCTTGACAGCCGGAAAGACGGAAGTGGCGAGGCAACTCCGAGAGGTGTGGCTAATGCTGCGAGTTTTAAAATTCAGTCTTGAGAACAAAAAACGCCATCAATAATTTTTCCCGATAGATATGAAAGTGCTGCCATTAGCGCTAGAGCAGACGCTATCAGCCATGGGATTGGTTTTTCATCGATCATGCATGATGAAAGTAAAAACAGCAGCCCCAAGATGAATATCACACTGAAAGCTATGCCAAGGCGTGTGAAGCCTTTTGTGTGCTGATAGCTCTCGTGGTCATCTTCAAAATCATTATTCATTGCCAATTATTTCCAATGCTAATTAATTATTGCGTTTGGCGGTTGTATGTCGGATAGAAGCATTACAATATTATCATGAATAGTTACATCTTGAGAATTTAGATGGCAACTAGTTGGTTTTTAGGTGGGTGAGTAATGGATAAAACAGCACGGGACGGGAGCCAAGAGTTGCGGCCCTACCCACCGTTAAGGTTTATCGAAGACCATCAGCTGACGCCTTACATCGGCCTAGTTCCTGCGAACGAGGTGCAGGAGTGGATGCAGCGCCAAATCATCGACGATACAGGCAATCTGTTTAACCCAGACCATGGACACCTTGCAGACGCGGATCTGCGCTTTATGTGGGCATCGTCCGCGTTTGAGAAGAAAGGGCGCCATGTGCTCGGCCAGGCTGAAGAGGTAGCGATGCGTGCTGGCGGCTGGCAGAAGGCCAGAATGGAACAGCAGATGTGTGAGTGGTTTGGCGAGGTGCCGAAATTCATCATCACGCTTGCTGCCGACTACTGCTCACAGTGCTCTGATGCTGAGTTCTGCGCCCTGGTGGAGCATGAGCTGTACCACATCGCGCAGGCGACAGACGATTTCGGCGCACCAAAATTCAACAAGGAAGGTCAGCCAGTGCTGAAGCTGCGCGGCCACGACGTTGAGGAGTTTGTTGGTGTGGTTCGCCGGTATGGCGCCAGCGTGGAAGTTCAGGAACTGGTTGATGCGGCTAACAGGCCTGCGGAGGTGGCACAACTAAACATTGCCAGGGCGTGCGGTAACTGCATGTTGAGGCTGGCTTGATTTTATGACTGATTATGACGGGCAGGTAAGCTATGGCGACTTTAAAAGGTGAAGTTAAAGCCTTCATTGTTCATTCGCTTGCGTGCTTTGATACTCCTTCTCAGGTGGCTGAGGCTGTCAAAAAAGAATTCGGTATCACCATTCCTCGTCAGCAGGTTGAATCCCATGACCCAACCAAAGCGAACGGCAAAGGTCTGGCGAAAAAATGGGTCGAGATGTTCAACGAAACCCGCGAGCGTTTTCAGACAGAAATTGCAGAAATTCCTATCGCCAATAAAGCTTATCGGCTACGTGTACTGCAGCGAATGTCAGTCACTGCTGAAAACATGAAAAACCTCGGCATGACAGCCCAGCTTCTCGAACAGGCTGCAAAAGAGGTTGGTGACGTTTATACCAACAAACAGAAGGTTGAACAAAACGTTATAGCCACTCACAACGTTATGCCTGTACCTTCCTGTGACAACGTTGAAGAATGGGAAGCCGCTGCGCAGAAACAACAAAATGAGGTTCTTGGTGGATGAATTACAAGGCTGTATGGAAGCCTCTCCCCGGATCGCAATCTCTGTCCTTAAGCTGCCCATGTAACGAGATTCTCTACGAGGGAACTCGCGGCCCCGGAAAAACAGCGGCGCAGCTGGCCAGATTTCGCCGCTTGGTTGGACTCGGCTATGGATCGTTCTGGCGGGGCGTGATTTTCGATACCGAGTATAAGAACCTCACCGATATCATCACGCAGTCGAAGCGTATGTATCGCTTGTTCAATGACGGAGCACGATATCTCGCTTCAGCCTCGGAATTGCGCTGGGTATGGCCTACTGGAGAAGAGCTTCTCTTCCGGTTCGGTAAAGAAGAGAGCGACTACTGGGACTACCACGGGCAGGAATTCCCCTTTATCGGCTTCAACGAGCTGACAAAGCAGCAATCCGCCGAGTTCTACGAAATGATGTTCTCCTGCCGGCGCTCATCGTTCAGGCCTGAGAACTACCCGCTCGCTAACGGATCACTGCTTAGGCCAATACCTCTTGAAACGTTCAGCACGACTAACCCCTTTGGTATCGGCCACACATGGGTGAAGAAGCGCTTCATAGAGCCAGCTCCGCGCGGGACCATCATTCGCGAAACTCAGCGGGTATTTAACCCACAGACGGAGAAAGAAGAAGATGTGACGCTAACCCGCGTCGCAATCCACGGCTCATTCAAAGAGAACCCATATCTTGATCCGCAGTACATCGCAACGCTGATGGCTATCAAAGACCCTAACCGGCGTAAAGCGTGGGTTGAAGGCTCATGGGACGTCACAAGTGGCGGACGCTTCGATCATCTGTGGAATGAATCGCTGCACGTTATTAAGCCGTTCCACATACCAGATAGCTGGACCGTTGACCGTTCCCACGACTGGGGCGAGTCGAAACCGTTCTCTAATCTCTGGTGGGCTCAGGCTGACGGCACCGCGGCTGATTTGCCTGATGGTAGTCAGTTCTGCCCGCCTGCCGGTTCACTAATCCTGATTGGTGAATGGTATGGCTGTCCGCCTGACGAGCTAAACAAAGGCCTGAATATGTCTTCGACGAACGTCGCAAAAGGCGTGGCGTGGATTGATAAGCGCATGGTTGGTGAAGAGGTCGACGAGCCAGAAGAAATTCAGCTCGACGGCATCACGCAGGGTCAGTTGCACATCATGCCAGGTATATGCAGCGAGGTTATCCCTGGCCCGGCTGACAGTGCGATTTTCAACACTGGGGATAACGAGCTATCAATCGCCCAGAAGATGGAGAATCAGGGCGTGAAATGGCTGGCAGCCGACAAAAAACCAGGTTCTCGTATCAATGGCGCATCGATCTTCGCTGACATGCTGGAAGCGGTAATCGAAGGTAAGAGGCTGGAATCAGGAATGCCTGAGAAGCCGGCCTTCTACGTTTTCGACTACTGCAGAGGCTGGATAAGCCGCATCCCGGTACTTGTTCGCGACGATAAAAACCCTGACGACGTAGACACCCAGCAGGAAGACCATGACTGGGATGGCACGCGTTACCGCGTACTCCATTCACCACAAAAAATAACCGGCATGTTGGTGCGTTCGCGCTGACGGAGGACATCGTGACCGAAAGCGAAATGAAACAACAGCGCGCCAGTAACTCCGGCATCGAACGGGAGCGCAATAAAAACCTGTCGATGCTCTTCAACGGAACAAGCAACACGAAGCGGCAGCGACTCTACCAGGAGTTCGGCTATCCGCAGCACCTGACGTTCGATGACTTCTATCGGGCATATCGGCGTAACGCGGTGGCTGGCGCTGCCGTAACCAGAATGGTCGACGGATGCTGGGAGGACTTCCCGGAGGTTTACGAGGGCGATCAGACGAAGGATGCATCGAAGCAGACTCCGTGGGATAAGCGCGTTAACAAGCTGCTTAAGCGCTGCTGGGAACAGATTAAAGGAGCCGATCGCCGCAACCTTGTTGGTCGGTACTCTGCAATCCTGATTCAGATTAAGGACAACAAGGCATGGAATGAGGCTGTGGACGCGAAAGCGGTTGGCCTCCTGGAGGAAAAGGCGCTCGTTAAGCTTATTCCTGTATGGGAAGCCCAGATCGACCCGACCGCATGGGACGACGACCCGAATAGCGAGTCGTTCGGGGAAGTGACGATGTACTCGTTCACCGAATTGCCTGTCGATGGAAACTTCGACGCTCGACCTGGTCGAATCATCAATGTGCACCCGGATCGGGTAATCATCCTGGCTGAAGGCTCTGATGATGGCGTAATGACGTCTGGGAAGTCACTGCTTGAGGCCGGATTCAATAAGCTTCTGGACATCGAGAAGGTGAGCGGCGGGGCATCGGAGGGATTCCTGAAGAACGCCAGCCGACAACTCAACTATTCGTTCAGCGAGAAAACAAACTTCTCAGCTCTGGCGAAAGCGCTCGGCGTTCCTGAAGGTCAACTTGCCGAAGCATTGGATCAGCAGGTTCGCCGCCTGAACGATAGCACTGACAGCGCCAGTTTCATGCAGGCTGGTACCGCTGAGGTGCTGAGCGTTACTGCATCCGACCCTGAGCCGACATGGCGTACCGCACTGAGTGAGTTCTGCGCTACTGTCCCTATCCCGGTAAAAGAGTTGGTTGGTATGCAGACTGGGGAGCGCGCCAGTACCGAGGATGCGAAAGGCTGGGGGCGAACGAGGATGAGTCGCCGCAAGGGGTTTCTTACCGATGTGATCACCGATGTGGTTTCGCGCTTCTGGAAACTCGGCATTGTACCTCCTGCAAAAGGCGAGGAAATCTCCGTTGGATGGTCAGATCTGCTAGCGCCGAGCCAGGCAGAGAAGATTGCCAATATGGACAAGCTCGCGGATGTTGCTGTGAAGTCGACCAATGCCTTTGGCCGTTCTGCTATCACTGAGAACGAAATCCGCTCGGCGGGCGAGTTCCAGCCATTGCCTGAGCTTGATGACGAGGTGCCTCCAGATGGCAACAAGCCAAAACCTGATCCTCTGGCCGACCCAGAACCAGAAACCAAAAAGCCCGGTGATACCGAGGTCGAAAGTTGACCCCACGATGTCGCGCAAGGCCGTCAGTAGGATGGAGCGCGACATTGATGACCGGTACTACGCGATAAAGGTTGCACTGAAGGTCGTGTTCGACCAGCGACTTACCGGTCGAGAGCGTGAGGTTAACAGCCACAATTGGCACTTCCTGTGCCACGTTAACGGCGAAGATCCGACGCTTTACCAGGTGAATGCTGGCCGGTTTATCTACGACATGACGCCGCAGGAGTTGGCGGACCTGCTGAACATCGTTCAAACCATTCTGGACGATCACCTGCTGGAAGGCGGCGAGCAAAGCCTCTGGGCTATGGACTATGTCACCAAAGAGGCGCAGCGCGGCACGCTGGAAGCGTTCAATAACCTGTCTCAGCAGTCGCAGGTGTACGCTAGCCAAACGACTCTCTCGCAGTTACTGAGCAGTCCGGCATACCAGAACCAAATAGCTGCCGCGTATATCAGTACCTACAGCGACTGGAAGCTGGAGAGTGATCGGGCGCGCGGTGACCTGGCGAACATCATCGCGGATGCCGTTGGACGCGGTGTGAATCCGCGCGAAACGGCTCAGGTGATAAGCAAGCGTCTCAATGTCTCAATGAGCCGCGCAAAGAACATCGCTCAGACAGAGCAGGTCGGCGCGCTGCGGCAGGCGCAATGGAACGAAACGGACTGGGCTGCTGAAAGGCTGGGGCTGAAAACAGGTCTGCTGTGGCTGTCAGCGCTCAAACCGACGACCAGGTGGTGGCATGCCGCCGAGCATGGAAAGGTCAAAACGACTGAATGGGTTAGGAGTTTCTACTCTCGCGACGGCAACAAATACCACTGCTACTGCGGCCAGATTCCAGTTCTGATCAACGACGACGGCAGCATATTCAACAAAGGGCTGGCTGAGAAGCTGGCGAAAGAACGTGAACAGTGGCCGAAAGCGGCCTGAACAACTGAGGACACAGCGTGAAGCTATCCAGCATCCACGTTAAATCCCTCGCCATCAACGCCTCCAATATCTCCACGACAACTATCAACGACCAGGAACACTACGTCATTCGTGGTGCGGTTCCGATCGTCGACGACATCGTAATGAATGGAGGCCTGTATCCGGCGGAGGAGATTAACAACAGCTACCAGACGATGGAAGGCAAGCTGATGCCGCTTCCTCATCCGATGGTTGGCGGTAAGTATGTCAGCGCCAATGACCCACAAGCCATTAATACGTATCACGTAGGAGCATGGGCGCAGAACGTCAGCAAGTCAGGCGATCAGGTCGTCATGGACGTTTACATCAATAAGGAAGTCGCCGAGACAAAGCCGGACGGTAAGCGCCTGATTAACCGTCTCGACGAGATGATCTCCGGGACTAACGTCGACCCCATCCACCTCTCTACCGGATTGCTCACCAACAAAGAGAAGAAGTCTGGTGAGTCGAAGGGCAAGAAACATTCGTGGATCGCCCGCAATATGAAGTTCGACCACATCGCCATCCTGCTGGATGAACCGGGTGCCGGTACTCCAGCAGAGGGAATAGGAATGTTCGTGAACGCCGACGGGCAGGAGGGAGAGGTAGAAACCGCCAGTCTTGTCGAAGCCGCGAACAGCATGAAAGATGGCCTCTGGAATAAAGCCAAATTCTTCTTCAGCAACGCTTCCGAAATGTCATTCGACGATATCTACCAAGCGCTGCGGATGTCTATCAAGCAGGACGACAAAAAGTGGCGCTATGTCGTCAGCGTCTGGCCTGACCATTTCGTTTACGAAGAAGATGGCGATAACACTAAGCCGAAACTCTTCGATCAGAAGTATCTCATCACTGACAAGGTCGTGACGCTCGTCGGAGACCCTGTCGAAGTCGTGCGCAAACCCACTGAGTACGAAGTCAAAACCAACGGAGAAACAAACCCGATGAAAGAAAAGATGATCGCCGCGCTCAATGCTGCTGGCGTAAAAACCGAGGGGCTGACCGACGATCAGGTCTGGGATGCCTACAACCAGCAAGTGCAGAAGAAAGCCGGGGGAGGTGACCTGCCGGGTGCTCAGATCAACTCTGAGGCAATTACTGCTGCCGTTAACCTGGCTATCAAGCCGCTCACTGATGATATCGGAACGCTGAAAACTCAACTGCAGGCCAACGCTGAGAAAGACCTCAAAACCAAGCGTGATGCGGTTAAAGCAAAATTCCCGTTCATGACAGAAGCTGCGCTCAACTCGCTGGCCGGCGAAGCACTGAACGACATGTATGCGCAGTGCCAGACCAGCGCAGGTCTGAATCCATCCTTCCAGCAGGTCAATACTGAAAATGACCAGTGGAAAGACTACGACCTCAACGCTGGCATCGATCAGGAGGAAAAATAATGGCTAACGTCATCTATCGCGGGCCGGTCGAACGCGAACCGGAAACCATCAACCTTCCTGTTGCAGCCGCGCTTAATCCGGGGGTTGCCGTAAAAATCTCTTCCGGAAAATTGGCAGTGGCAACCGACACTACTGGCCGTTGGCTGATCCTCGGCAATCGTCGCTTCATCGGTCAGGCAATCACCACTGCATACGCAGCGAACGAAACTGGCGTGGCTTACCGCGTAGAAGGCGAACAGGAATATAACGTTCGCCTGGCTGCAGCTGCATACACCGTAGGTCAGGAACTTACTGTTGGTGCCAGCGGCGTGTTCAAAGCGGCCGCAACTGGTAATCAGGTCGTCGCAACGTTCGACGAAAAAGCAGGGCGCACTCTGGCGGCGGAAGGTTTTGCCGACGTGGTGATCCTCTCCACTCCGTACGCCAAGGCATAAGGAAAAATACGAATGTTAAAGTTCACCAAACAACAGCAGGCGTTGATCCTTAACGCTCGCCGCCGCTGGGACATGATGCAGCGCAACATGGCTACACAGCATGGCTTTGCGGTCAACGACGCAAATGGACAGTTCATCGCCTTCGATGAACTTATTGGTAACGCATCGGTGCTGCCGAAAGACGTCTGGGGCGAATGGGACCGTTCGGCTATCACCGTACAACGTGATGTGCTGGCGGTGTTTAACGACCTGGCTTCTAGCGTCTCCCGCCCGATGGCGCTGGGTAAAATCGTCCATTACTTCATGACACTGTCCGACTCCGGTGACGTGAACATCAGCCTTGATGGTCGCGGCAAAGCCAAGACTGATCAGCCGGTCATGGATTACGAAGGTACGCCATTGCCGATCATCGACAGTGAACTGTCATTCGGCTGGCGCCAGATGCTGGCGGCGCAGACTGAGGGCTATTCGCTGGACAGTGACGCCATTCCAAACCATCAGCGCAAAGTCGCTGAGAAACTGGAAGATATGGCGTTGAACGGTGATGCCAACATCAACGTTGGTGGCGCGCGCATTTACGGCCTGCGTACTGCTCCAAACCGTGCCACTGGCACAACTGCATTAGATTTGAATGGCGCGTCAGGTGCTCAGTGGGTGGAAGCAATTAAAGAGCTTATTGGCCTGCTGCAGGGCAATAATTTCTATGCGCCAGTCACTATTTACCTGAACTACAAAGACTGGTTCTACACGACAGTCACTGACTATGCCGCCAATTATCCCAAAACTATCTTCACCCGCATCATGGAGATTCCGGGCGTAGCGAAGTTGGTTCCTGCTTCTAAAGTTCCGGCTAACGAAATGCTCGGTATCGTTAAACGTACTGATGTTGTCCAGATCCTCAATGGCATGCCAATGACCATGCGACCTAAAGCGCGCCAGAACCCAGAAGACGATTACGTTTTCACGGTGCTGGCTGCCGCGGCACCGCAGTTCAAACATGATGCAAACGGCCAGGCAGGCTACGTCCAGCTTACCAAAGCATAATCAATGGGGCTTCGGCCCCATATTTTTTACGGAGGCCAAATGGCTGGTAAAGAACAACAATGGCTGCTTACCCATGACAGTCACGAACTGAAAAAGGGTGACACCTACAAAGGCGAAATTCTTCCGCTCTGGCTTGCAGGTAAAGCCATTCTGGTTGGTGAGCAGGTTCTGGAGGTGGCGACCCCTGCCGACCTGCAAAAGCTGCAGGCTGACCTCGATGAGGCCAACAGCAAGGTAACGTCACTGGCTGAAGCCAATACCAAGCTGCAGGCTGACCTCGATGAGGCTCAGAAGCAACTGGCTGATTTGCAGAAGAAGGCAAAATAATCATGGCTGACCCAATCACAGCGGCAGACGTGCAGGCGTTCCTCGGTGAGTTGGGTTATGCCATTCCCGGCGCGCTGCTCGATCCGATTCTCTGCGTGGTGAACAAGATAATCCCGTGCCTCGATGTCGCGGGGTATGACGAATGCACTGCAAAGCTCATCCTGATGTACGCTGCCGCGCTCATGGCAACATCCTCTGGAGCCAGAAGAATAAAATCGCAGGGAGCGCCGTCAGGTGCGTCGCGCTCGTTCGATTATGGCGAGGACAGTATTGTTTGGCTGCGGCAGTCACTTTCTGATCTGGACATCGCGGGATGTACCGCTAGCTTGCCGATTAGCGCTGGTGCAAGTGTAGGTTTTTTCATGGTTGCTGGAGGTTGTTAATGTCGGAGACAAAAGACGAAGACGAGAAACCTGATTGCGAAAAATGCCCCAACTGCCCCGGCTGTCCTGACCAGTATGAGGATTATCTCTCATGAGCGCTGCGGCTAACTGGAGCTATACGGCGGTCGCTACGGTCTGGAAAAAGCTGGGCATGGACGATTACGGAAAATCTTCCTTCGCTGAGCCTATCCAGATCATGTGTGATTACGGTGGTGATGCGACTGCACGGCTTGGCGATATCGGGCTTGAGTTTGTCGTAAAAAACACGCACTGGACAGAGTATGCGGATGCACGCCAGGGTGACTACATCCTGATCGGTGCTTCATCTGAACCAGACCCGAAAAAGGTTGATGGTGCTGATGAGGTTCGCCATATCATCCGGTACGCCGATACATTCGACCGCATCGCCGATGACTACGCGATTATCACAGGGGTTTGATATGGGGGTGAAGGTTAAAGGTGTCCGGGAGGCGCAGGCCAATCTTGATAAGTTAATCGGGGATATCAAGGGAAGGAGGGTTGTCAGGGCTATGCAGTCGGCGCTGCTTATAGGTGGTTCCCAGGCTGCTTTATACACCCCTATCGACACATCGACGCTGCTCAATAGCCAGTACCGCGATATTTCGGTGAATGGCTCCCGGATTACGGGGCGCGTTGGCTATTCGGTCAATTACGCTGTCTACGTGCATGACCCGAATATCCCCCAGAAATTCCGGCGCGCCACCGCTCAAAAAGAGTTTCTTACCAAAGGGTTTGAGGATACCAAGGCGCAGATTGACAGAGCGATCAAGAAGGAGATGCAGCTATGACGCCAGCCATGCATCGCCGCGTTCGCGATTACTTTGTTGATGCTGGACTGACCGCCGGCTTCACTACACAGATGCTGCGCTGGAGGGATACCGGAAAGGGCGAAGTTAAATTCATCGTCTTCCGGCCAAACGGTGGTAGCCCAGTTCGCAACGATCTAGCCAGCGAATATCTGGTGCTGGTCGACGTCATTGGCGCTATAGGAGAGGATGAGGCGGTCGACAACGCAGTTCAGGCGATTATCAGCCACATCCAGAACAACCCCATGCCAAATGACTGCATCGGTCATATTGAGAACGTCGGCGGCATCCCATCCCCAGTTTCCACAACTGAAGGGCGATTAGTCTATCGCCTGCAATTCGCTTGCCTGTACGGCGAGTAATCAATAATCAAAGAGGTAAGCAATATGCAAGGTTGCTCAACTGACAACAGCAAGTTGTTCGGTCGTGGCATTGTGCTTGAGGTGGCTTTGGGCTGCCCTGATACAGTGCCAGCAGAAAGCGAATGGCAGTCGCTGATCGCCGGTACTTCCAAAGGTTTCGACTTCAGCCCGAATACCGTAACTTCGGATGCGGATGACACCAAGGGCTATGTTGAAAACCTGGTCACTAACTCAGACTTTACTCTGAGCTTTGAAGGCGAAGTGCGTAAGCGCGATAAGCTGGATCAGTTCGGCGTAGCGAAGTTCGTTAAGTATTACAACGACGAAACTCAGGCTGGTCGCCAGCCCACTTTGTGGGTGCGTGAAGAGTATGGCCCGATCACCTTCATCGGTTACATGGTTATCACCGCGCTGAATTCTGACGGCGGCACTAACGACATCGTTACGCTGTCGACCGAGTTCAAAGTGGCTGACTCCGATACCATCCAGGTGATCGACACCCCGGTTGATATTCCAGTCACTGGGATCACCCTGACCCCAACCAGTGGCACGGTAGCAGCCGGCGCGACAACCACATTTAACGTGGTGTTTGCTCCAGCTAACGCGACAGATAAAACATTCACTCTGGTTTCATCTGTACCGGCGCGGGCAACTGCAACGGCTAACGGTTTGGTTGTCACCGTATCAGCACCTTCTGGCGCCACAGCAGGCACAGCAAACATCACTGTAAAAACCAACGACGGGAATTTTACAGCTGTATTCGCAGCCAACGTCACCGCGTAACCAAATGGTCGGGAAACCGACCGCAGATCTGACCAAGACTAGCCCTGCTCATGCGGGGCTTTTTTGTACCTGAAATTCATCGCGCACCGCACGCGCAGTAATCAAACCAAGAACCTTTCAGGATGACCCTTGAGGAACCGGCTGGCTGTCGGAGCCTTCTTGGGGCCGCTTCCTGTGCGACAAGGTTCATCACTAAAAGGTAATCCGAATGAACTATCCAACGGTATCTGTAAATGGTGTATCGGTACGAGTCGATGAGGAAGGGCGCTATAGCCTCAATGATCTTCACGCAGCTGCCGTAGCGGAGGGTAAGGCTACAGAATCCCAGCGTCCAGGTGAGTTTCTTAAAACCAAGCAAGTGCAGCGATTTGTTCAAGCTTTAAGCGATGCGAAGAAAATCGCATCGGTACTAACTATCAAGGGCGGATCGCAGCAGGGGTCGTGGGGGCTGGAGTTAATCGCTATTCGCTATGCTGCATGGCTAAATCCATTGTTTGAGATCAAGGTGTATGAAACGTTCCAGATGCTGGTGCGTCGTGGCTTTGATGCCATGTCACGCCTAAATAAAATCGACCATATTATCAATACCGAAACCAAAGCGATCAGCCAGTGCGCCAGCCAAATGGCGAAGTGGGGTGTTGGCGGTCGAAAACGCCTTCTTCACACTGCCCGAGAACGTGTTGCTGATGAAGTGCAGATGTACCTTCCTGGCTTTTGACTGAAGATTGGCAGGGATGCCATCGTTTTGAGGTTTACATGACTCCATTAACTGAAATCGGCGAGATGCTCATATCAGACGTCAGCCGCGACTACTTCTTCAGACCATCATTCGGAAACATGTCGCGTATAGGCTCTCCAGCGGAGATTGTAGAGCGCTTTGCTGAACTCCATACCAGTGAGGCGCCGAGATTGCTTTCTGCTGCTGTGGCAGCGTATGGCGAGATTCCTGGGTGGCTGCTTGCCTATATCAACTCACCATCGTTTAGCAGCTCAGCTATCTTTGCCGGCATGATCGTAATGCAGGCCTGCTGTGATGACGATATCAGCGCGCTGGTGGGTGAGCTGCGGCCAAGTAAACGAGGGATAAGGGCGTTCGTGTTCCGTCGTGGCAGTTTGCCGGCAAGCGACATTATCATCCTCGGGCAGTCGCTGATCACTCACGGCATCATCGGAAAAGCCAAGGTTCGCCGTCTCCAGCGGCATGATACAAACAGCTTCGTCAGTGAGTTCAGCGCATTCGAGTACATCAGCGCTGCTCGTAATCACTTCAGCATGCCGCGTGCTGAGGCCGAGCAACTGACCATGACGGAATTTCAGCTGCTGATTAACGATAAATACCCAGATCAGAAAGGGTTCACCGCTGAAGAGTACGATGCTGTCGCGGATGAGTACATGAAGAAGAAGGCTCGCAGGCTGGCAAAAACCGCGTGATTTGCATTGAGTTGCTCTTTCCCTCTGCTACCATGCAACAACTTGTTACTTGTCTATGGGAATAGGACTAAATGAAGAAGATTGCAATTGTTGGGGTCATTCTGGCGTCACTTGCTATGTCTGGTTGTTCATCACAGCAACCTCCTAGCCAGGCTCAAATATCCTCTGCTAGTTACGGTGAACTTCCGAAAGATTATCAAGAGAAAATTAAAAATCATTTTAACTCCACATTAAAAGATCCCTATTCGGCTCAATATAAGTTCATGCCAACCTTCAAGGGGTACTCTCAGGATGGCCAATGGTCACCATCTGGCGGGAAGGTAACTTTTGGGTGGGTATAACCCGTTCTGGTTAATGCCAAGAATAGCTATGGTGGCTATACCGGAGATCAGAAGTATGTGTTTATCTTCTCTGGTGGCGAGATGTATGACGTTACGGCCATGAGCCAATTTGGTATGGTTCATCCAGTCAAGTAAAGTAAAGTAATAATGTAATGATAAAACCTCGCTCAGGCGGGGTTTTTTTATGCCCGGAGAATGGTTATGGCGAGCGAAGAACAAGTTGGCAATATCGTTTATGAAGTAGAAATGAATGTTGCCAATCTGCTCGAGGCGCAACGCAAAGTTAACGAACGGCTGGACACAATGGATGAGCGTTTTAAACGTTCAGCAAAATCCTCCGACACACTATCTACCTCCGTAACACGCCTGGCTGGTGCTGTTTCGGCGGCAATCTCAGTGCAACAAGTGGCTAAGTATGCTGATGCTTGGACGACAGTAAATAACAAGCTCGCAAACTCGGTTAAGGCAAATGAAGACCTTGCGACAGTCACGCAACGAGTTTTTTCCATTGCTCAAGATACGAGAGCGGCTCTTGATGCCACAGCGTCTTTGTATCAGCGTCTTGAAAGGGCAACACGAAGCTATGGAACTAGTGTTGATGATGTTGCGAGATTAACAACGATCATTAACCAAGGTTTTGTCGTATCAGGTGCTACAGCTCAGGAAGCAAGTAACGCTGTTATTCAGCTGTCTCAGGGCTTAGCTTCTGGCGCGCTTCGTGGTGAGGAGTTCAATTCTGTAACTGAACAAGGTGGTCGGCTGGCTACGGCGCTGGCTGATTCCTTGGGGGTTAATATCGGCCAGCTTAGAGCAATGGCTGCTGAAGGAAAGCTGACAACGGACGTGGTTGTTAAGGGCCTTCTCTCTCAGGGAGATGCGATAGGGAAAGAGTTTGCGAATACTACGACTACTATTGGACAAGCGCTCGAGATTGCCAATAACAATATAACTAAATTCATTGGCAGCTCGACGACAGTAAAATCTACTGTTTCACTATTTAATAGCTCAATTATTACGCTGAGCGAAAATTTGGATGTCGTTGCGAAAGTAATCGGTTCAGTTGCTGCAATCGTCGGTACTCGTTACGCAGCAGCGCTTACGCTTGCTGTCGCAGGACAGGTTAAGCTGGGCGCAACCGCGTTTGCCGCCTCAACCTCTCTATCTGCATTCGGCGCTGCAGCTGCTCTGGCTAGGGGAGCGCTTGCGCTAATCGGTGGCCCAGCTGGTGCTGCTGTGCTCGCAGCCTCTGCAATCTTTTATTTTTACCAACGAGCAAAAGAGGCGCGGCAGGCGGCCATTGAGTTAGCCGACGGCGTAAACACTCTGTTAGGCAAGATGAAAGATATGTCCGCTACGGAGATCGCAGCCAGTATCGCAAAACTACGTGGTGCAATCCCTGAATTAACTGGCGCCGTCAAAGATGCAAGCGACGAGTATGATAAGGCGTCGAAGCGCGTTGCAAACCTTCAGCGAGAGGTTGATAACTGGGGAACTGGCACTACACGTGGGCGCCAGGCGGCCGAGGCATTAACCGGAGCTATTGATAACCAAAACATAGCTTTTGCAGAGCTTGACAGAGCCCAAAGAAATCTCAGCCAAACACAAAGTGCTGTAGGAATTGCTTCTGCGCAGTTGAATGGCACTTTTGAGCAAGGGATTGGATTGCTTTCCAAACATGGCGAGCAAGCTGGGTTTGCTGCCGGAATGATGAATCAACTCGGTAAGCAATTGAATTTTGCAGCCGGTGCTCAGGAAAAATTCAATGCATCTAACCTGAAAATAACCAGACCCAAGAACGTCCAAGACTACCTTGACGGCCTTCAGGATCAGGTTGAACTTCAGGCGGAATTAAACGATAAGAAGCGAGCTCAGCTTAAAGCGGAGCAACAAATAAGACGGCTGGGAGGAACAGAGGCTGATGTTGTTTTGGCAAGAGAGCGAGCTGCTGCTGAATATGACTCTCTTCAGGCGCAGCAGGAGCAGAAGAAGGTAACCAAGGAAGGGATAGCGGAAGGCAAGAAATCAGCCAGCCAAGCGGAAAGCGTTGCTCAGAAGTTGGCAAACCTGAAGCAGCAGTCCGAACTTGCCGCGGACTCAACAAGTGAGCTTAGCCGAGAGCAGGCGATTCTTACCGCACAGCAATCACTGGGGAAAGGAGCTACGCAGGCCCAGATCGCTGAGGCTGGAGCTTACGCTGCTAAAAAGTGGGATACGGCCAACGCTATCAAGGCGCAAGCGGCCGCAGAGAAGCTACTCCCGGAAGCCAAAGAGAACGCCAGCTACGCGCAAGACGTGAAAGATTTAAACACGGCATTGGCGGCTAAGAAAATCAGCCAGGAGCAGTACAACACCACGGCTGAGCAACTGGAGCAACAGCATCAGATAAATCTGGCAAAAATCAGGGCTGAAGCTGTGGTAAGTCCTAAGCAGCAAGCCGCTGGAATGGTTGACCCAGTGCAGCAGCTTGCCAACGAGAATGCGCAGAAGTTGGCGCTTATCCAGCAGTTCGAGACTGAGAAGGGTGTGATTACCCAGCGCGGCCTTGAGTTGATGAGGGCGGCGAATACTCAGTACGAACAACAGCGGATCGCGGCACAGTGGGAGATATTCCGCAATCAAAACGCAGGCAATGAGGCGCTGGCTGCGTCATTTGATGCATTCGCCGGCAACGCGTCCAATGCCTTCACTGGCATTATCACCGGCAGTATGAGTGCGGAAGAGGCAGCGCGTTCGCTTGGCTCAACCGTCCTTAATAGTCTGGTGAATACCTTCGTGCAGATGGGGGTTGATTGGGTTAAATCGGCAGTTATGGGCTCAGCAGCGCAAACATCAGCTATTGCCGCCACCACGGCCGCGCAAGTTGCGGGAACGGCTACGACGACAGCAGCGAGCACCGCTGCTGCTGCTGCAACCACAACAGCCTGGACGCCGGCGGCTATCGTTGCCTCTATCGGTTCATTCGGTGGTGCTGCAGCGATTGGTATCGGTGCTGTTGTCGCGGCTATGGCGCTGTCTAGCAGCCTGGCAGGGAAGCGTAAGAATGGCGGCCCTGTAAGGTCGGGCAGCATGTACCAAGTTGGCGAGGGCGGTCTACCTGAAATTTACCAAGCCAGCACAGGTAAGCAGTACATGATCCCCGGTGACAACGGTAAGGTGATCAGCAACAAGGACATGCAAGGCGGTGGTGGTATCAACGTGAATGTCAATATCAACAACACCAACGGTTCATATGTAGATCACCAGGTAAGCAGTGATGGCAATGGCGGTGTATCGATGGAGATATTTATCGCTGACATGGACAACGGCGGCCCGATGAGCCAAGCCATAAGTCGAAATCATCAGGCCCCTCGTAGGGCAACCCAATAACCCGCTACGGCGGGTTTTTTATTACCGGGAGAAAACCGTGGCAATACCTTATCCCGACTGGCTATCACTTCCCCAGAAGGCCAACAAGAGCCGCACGATTGATGCCGGATTTCGCACCGATCAGCCGGCAGTGGGCGCGCCTATCTTCCAGCGCCTGACAGATGATCTCAAAACTACCTGGTCGCTGACGTGGATTTTCACGCTGCAAGAGGATCGGGCATTCGAACAGTGGTATCGCAGCCCTCGTTACCTGGATAACGGCAATCAGTGGTTCACGATGCTTTGCAATCTGGGGGGCTCTGGCCTGCAACTGCAGGAACTGCATTTTGTGGCACCGCCGGTGCAAACGAGCATCAACGGCAACACGACGACGTGGACGGCGAGCGTAATCACCCGGAAGCTCTACAACCCGGATGACGAGT
The DNA here is from genome assembly GCF_052169255.1 of Serratia sp. CY29653. Taxonomy (NCBI): domain Bacteria; kingdom Pseudomonadati; phylum Pseudomonadota; class Gammaproteobacteria; order Enterobacterales; family Yersiniaceae; genus Serratia; species Serratia sp. CY29653. Next base: position 693,730 of record NZ_JBJNLC010000001.1, read on the forward strand.
TCTCAGACGTCATTGTTGAGCTGCCGCCATATCAGTGGGGGATCATTGATGAAGTGGTTAACCGCGACATGCCGGAGTATTGAATGCCTACATTACGAGAATTTCAGTCACAGCGGCCTAACAGGATCATTTACGACACGATGACGTTTAGCCATCCGTCATTTGGTGTTCTCCGGCTGGTGGCAAACCAGATATACCCAAAGACGCTCGCCGGCCAAGTGTTTTCACCGTGTCGGATGGAGGTCGCAGAGAGCCAGCAGAGCAGCACGCCGGTGATCAACTCAACGGTGAAATTTGGGCGCCTGGCACAGGACTTTAAGCAGCAGCTGAAGCTGTGGCGCGCGCACTCACGCATAACTCCTATCTCCGCCACGTATCAGCGTTTCGATGCGGCGGACATGAACACGCCGCTGAAGTCTTGGACGCTGTATGTGAAAGACGCCTCTCTTGATGAGGCTGACGTAACGTGCTCGCTCACGCTGCAGAACCCGCTAAACAACAACATCGGCTTTCTCTACAACACCACTGAATTCCCAGGACTCGCCAATGCATAAACCTGACTTCATTCACGCCATGGAGGGTAAGCCGTGGCGCGATCGGGCGTGCTCGTTCGACACGGCTGATTGCTGGGGGCTGGTGGTGCTGTATTACCGGCATGTGCTCGGCATAGAGATACACCAAACGCCGGACTACGAAGCCGGTAGCGACTTCCTGACGTGTTTTTCCGGTGATGTTGTGTTCTGGCATCAGGCCGAGAAAGCGGCCGACGGTAGCATTTTTATCGCCTATTACGGCGGTCAGCCAGCTCACGTCGGTTTGGTCATTGATGGACAAGCATTCCATAGCCGTGGCGAAGCGGGGCATGTGCGCTTTGACAAGCTACGCACGCTGGAGCGAGTTTTCACCAAATTGGAGTTTTACGACTATGCCGTTGATCGAAGTTCAGCGCGTGCCGGGGTTGCCAAAAGAACGTCATAACCTTCCCGCCGGCAGCATGTTCTATCCCTGGCTAAAATCGGCCAACCTTCACTGCGATGTTGAAATTCTGCGTAACGGCGTAAAGCTACAGCCCGATGATGAGCTGAATTTCCCGCTCAACGATGGCGACGTGATCAGCGTGTTCGACCAACCGAAAAGCGGCACCATCGGTAAAGTTCTAAGTCCGATTTTGGCCCCGATAAAGTTCGTTCAAAAAATCCTGACGTCATTGCTCGGCCAGCCAAGCGCGGGCGTGGCGACAAGCAGCAACGCAAAGACATCCCCGAACAACAGCCTGAAGGGGCAAACCAACATTGCGCGAAACGGCGAGGCAAAGCCTGACAACTACGGCCAGGTGCGCGCGTACCCTGACCTGATTCAGGAGTCGCTGTTCGAGTACGACAACAACATCAAGAAAGTCACAGAGTGGATGAACTTCGGGCTGGGCCGGTATGACGTCACGTCAGTAAGGTACTCAGAATCGAACCTCGGCGCGCTGGCTGGCGCCTCATACCGCATCTACCAGCCAGGTGAGAACATCCCGCTGATCAACGAGGGGTTCGCTTTTGACGACATAGACGGCCAGGAGTTGCCGGGGCCGAACGAGAGCGGAGACTTCCCAGCAGAAACGGCGACGACAACTACCGATATGGTGTCTGGGGAGTTCATCGCTGGACAGGCAAAGGTGAAAATCAAGCAGAACAGCGATTTCGATTACTTCTATGACCTGTCTAAGCCTCATTCCGTGTCTTTCGTGGTCAATGTCACATACAACACAGTATCTGGCCCAGTAACACGCGATATCACGGTATTTGCCGATCTCTTCAGTGCTACGACAACCGACGATGGCGCCCCAGTTAATCCGCAGTATTTCTACGAATTCACCTTCATAAACCTGGGGGGTAATGATATTGGGCAGATCCCCGATGATGCGGTGATCAACACGTCGATATTCACGCTGAACGACAATGAACCGTTGGTAATTGGCCCGTCATTTTCTCCGGTTGAGGGGGCTCAGCTATGGATTCATCTGCAGGCTCAACTGGGGCATGGTGACTATGCGCGCACAACGGTTACCTGGTGGAAGATTGACGATGACAACAACCAGATCCCAGGAACTACAGAGTTTCTAAACATCGGTCTTAACAACGATGACGAGAATGCAGATACCAAGTACGGGACAACCAAAATCACGCCGTCAGCCGGTTATGGTCGTTATGCGCTTCAGTTTGTTAGAACCAACAACAGTAACGATCACTCGATCCTGAAAGTAGAAGCTGTTCACATCGTCAGGACGCGCACCAACGTTGTTTACCCGAATGACACGCTCGTAACCGTCACTGTCACTGCGACAGAACGAGCGACCAGTGCAAGGGAGCGAAAATATAACGCTCTAATCACCCGGCACGTCATCAGCTACAACCTGACCACGCAGACAGTCGATTACACAGAAAGGCCGTCACGCTCATTTGCAGATGCTGTATTACACACCTGGCTAAAGATGGGCGGTCAGCCAGAGTCGAGCATCGACGTCTACGAGCTTTACTCTATCGCCGCATCGTTGCCAGATCAGCGGCTGGGCTATCTCGATTACACCTTCGATGACGAAGATATCTCGCTGGGCTCTCGGATTCAGACGATCTGTGATGCGGCGACGGTAACAGCATTTTGGGATGGCGGGGTGCTGTCTTTCACGCGCGATGAGCGGAAGCCAAACGCAACGACGGTATTCAACCGCGCCAACATGAAAGCGGAGGATTATAGCCTTTCCTACGACATGACTCTCCCCGGCGGTTTTGATGGGGTAGAGGTCAAGTATCGAAACCCGGTCACGAATAAACAGGCATTCATCCGCTACAGGATCGTCGGCAATTCGATAGAAGAGGGCGAACCGGTAAAGGCGAAGAAGTTTGACATGCTGTTTATCCGCAATTCTTTCCAGGCACGGGATCGAGCGTTGAAAGAAGTTCGCCGGCTGCTGTATTCACGCCAAACGATGACTATTCGCGCGCTGGCCGATGGTGAATGGGTGAACGTCGGGCAGATGGTGCAGGTAGCCGATATCTACGACGTGAATCAGCGGGATGGCTATATCGTTGCGCGAAACGGAAACAACTTCGACACAAGCGAACGTATCGAATGGGCTGGGGATATGTTTGTCGTTATCACTGATGCAAGTGGCACTCCAACGGCGCGCGTTCAGGCATTCCCACGCAGCGATACTACATTCGGTTTTACCGCTGCAGTGCCAGCAATAAACCTCAACATATTTGACGGCTACAACGTCCAATCGCCGTCTCGTTACGTCATCGCCTCTCAGGTGGAGATGGATGCAACGAAATGGACGGTCACAGAAAAGAAACCGAATGGCGACGGGACAACTTCGTTAACCATGTCTGAATACAACGATGAAATGTATAACTATGAGGTTACAGAGTAAATGACGACACCAACTAACAAGCCAATTCCTAGTAATGACCTCAATGACTTCAAGTTTAACGCAGAAAAAGTTGATGAGGTTGTAAATTCCAATAATGAAAGTTATACGGATAGATTTGGCGTCGAAAGATTTACTATTGAAGGTATTAGGAAAAATATTGCTCCTTTAGGTAAGCGATATGATTCACTTCAGCAAGCAATTGATGCATTTGACTCTGAAATCCAAGATGGGGCCTATTTCTTTGTAAGATCTAGTGGTGATGCATCTCTGGCTTATGAATATCAACGCGTTGTAAGTAATGCGATTCCTACCGGCGAGAGCATGTACAATGGTAATGCAGTTTCAGAAATTAACAACAGGCTGGCAGGGGGGAATGTAGATCAGTTTTTGCAATCTGCAACAAAAACCGGAATTGGCGAATCAGTAGCGAGAACTCGAGTCGAAGGATCAAACTTCTCAGTAAGCGGTTTGCTAGAGTCCGTCACTGTTTTTGCCGAAGTTTCTGGTGCTGCAATAGTTAAAATTGTAACCAATGGCTCTACCAGCGGCACTTATTCTCTCGTTACAGAATTCCCGATAACACTTTCAGTTGGTGAGAATAAATTCACTTCAGGAGTTGATTTCTTACCGATATCAGTAGATACATCTCAAACAATAGCTATTTATAGTAACGTAGGGCGCATGTCATCATCTGCAAATGGTGTTGGACAAGAAGGTGCTAGTTATATTTTCAACGGAAATTTAACAGGTAACAATGTGGCCGTGACAACTACAACAAATGAAATGCAGCTAAAGGCGGTTGTTGTTACTGGAACGGGAGAAACCTATGAGGATATTTCTCAGCAAGTTATAGAGATTAGCAATAAAATAAATGGTCAAACACTATCTATAGGTGTTAACTCTCCGTCTGCAACTGGGACTGGTGAATCAACAACCAGAACAAGAATACTGGGAGATGTTATAACATCATCTGGGTATTTAAATAAAATAACCGTATATGTGCATACCGCAGGAACTGCGAAAATTAAAATCGTCAAAAAAGTTAGTGCGACGGTTTACAGTTTTGTTAGCGAGTTTAGCGTAACTTGCGTTTCTGGTATAAATGAATTCGTCAATGGTACTCATTTTGAAAACCTATCTGTAACCACTGGAGATAGCATTGCATTTTATAGTGGCACAGCAAGAGTAGAAGCGTCGCCAACAGGAAGCGGTCCTGTTGGCGTTACATTAATATATGCGGGTGACTTGACTGGAAGTAACATAACAGTTGTTTCCACTACCAACTATATGCAGTTAAAGGCAGATATTAGCATTGGAGTCCCGTATGATCAGCTTGTAGATATCGCGACTGAAGCGTATGCAACTGGTAAGGACTTAGAGCGCCAAATTGCATCACTGCCAGCATCTCTTTCAGACTCACTGCGCAAATCAATAATCACTGAGTTGCAGAGATTTAACGGAACATCTCTCCCGGCAGGCTGGGTTACATCTGGATCTGTCTGGTCGGTAAATAACTCATTGTTAGCAACTGGAACTGGCAGTGCTACTACCGTTGCTAATTTTGATAAATACTCATCAATGGCCAGAAAAATAACCCGCGCAAGAATTAAGATGATAGATGCGTCATCTAGAGTTGGTATAAGCTTCACTCCGCAAGAGGCAAGCAGAGGAACTGCTGTTTTGATAAATGGAGGGGCAGGTGTTCTTGAGTTGAATTCATATACTGGCTCCACATTAACATTATCAAGAACCACACCCCTACCGTCATCGATAGTTGCAAACCGAGAATATCTAATAGAGGTAAAAAAAATCGGCATCAGCACGATAGCCACATTTAGAGATACAGTAACAGGATCTTCGGTATCTATTAATCAATCTCAGGGAGATGGTGGTACAGATGCGGGTGCGCAACACGGCAAGCCAGGAATTATGTTCATTTCTGGGAGCATTGCCGTGTCTCGATTTGAGTTGGTTTCTTGTGTTCAGCAAAACCCAGCATGGATAATCCTTGGCGACAGCATTGTAGAGGGAAGCAATAACGCTGCTGATTGGACTAAAATGTGGGGATATTTGCTTGAGAATGCAAGAGGGAAAGGGGATACATTGATTGCGGCACGTGGCGGCGATGAAACACCGAATTTACTGCCTCGGCTTGACATGGATCTGAATCAGTTCTCGCCAAAATACGTAATTTATGAAGTCGGCACGAACGATACTGATCCAGCGGTGTGGCGGGCAAATACCCAGACAGTGATCAATGCGATTGTTGCACGCGGTGCGATTCCGATTTTGTGTACTCAAGTACCAAGGCCATCAAAGCAATCTCAGATAACGGCACAAAACGCCGACATTCGCGCTCATTATTTTGGTAATTACGACTATATTGATTTGGCATTAGCGGTATCTGTAAACAATGCTGGCGTGGCGTATGACCCAGCATATTATCAATCTGATCTAACGCATTTGACAGTCGACGGCGAGGCAAAGCTTTTTGCACAAGTGCTGGCAGACGCGCCATATCTGTTAGATTAAAGCATTGCCGGGATGGAACCCAGCTATTTGTACAGCGTGGCAAAGTTGAATGAAAGCGCGACATCAACGGCTTTGCCCTCTGTTTCAAATGGCGTTTCTGAGACGAGCGGCCAGCGCCCTTTATGCCACACATAAAGCCAGTGCTGCTGCTCTTCGTCCTCGCGAATTGCGAACATAGGAGGGCTGTTTTGCTGAGGTTCTGGGTATCTGTCGTTTTCGTTGAGTATGAAGATCTGCCGGCCGGCGAGGATGATGCTGCCAATTTGACTACTCCGCTGGTGGTTGTGCAGTAATAGTAGCCTATGGAGTGGGGGGGGGATTTATGGGGCATGCATGGGGCAAAAAATTACCGCAAAGCAACTCAGAGCACCCTAATGCTGAGAATCAGTTTGCGGTAATGCATTGCTAAACACCTAGATACTACTTACATCAACTAACTGTATGCTTTTATGTCCTCATATCATGAATATGCCGGTGTGATGAACGTGCCGGTCATTTTGCAGTGACATTGGGGTCGGCGCTGTTACCCTATAGCGACGGTTAATTATCAGGATAGGATGATGTGCAAATCGCTGTATCTTGCTGTGGGCATTATGGCGCTGTCCGGATGCGCCGGGCAAAACGATGACTATTCATCGGCCCAAAAAAACGCGGTTCATCAGGAAGCCGGCAAGGAATGGAAAGCGTTTGTTGCGCCGCTGTCCGTCAAAACGCAGTCGCCCGGCGAGCGAGAAATGAAACGCGCTGCCCGCCACGATTGAACCCGCGGCTCCGGTAGCATTTCATTATCGCAGGCAAAAAAAACCAGCTATCGGAATAGCTGGCTCAAAGTGCGATAAAACTTTATGTGATGTAGGAGCGTCGACACCTCATCGAGGTGGCATCGACTTGGTTATCATATTTGTTATGTTATAACAAATCAATGCTACCGTGCGTTTGCTTCAGCCCACCAAGGCCACGATCCGCTGGTGGGCATTCGCCAGCCCCTGAGTGAGGCCGTGCGGTTTCATATCCAGCCCTTCGGCATAGATAAACTGCACCTCGCCGATCCCCATCAGCCCCAGTACCGAGCGCAGGTAGGGCGTCACGGCGTCGGTCGGCTGGCCGGCGTGTACGCCGCCGCGTGAACTGAACACCACTGCATTGACGCCTTCCACCAGCCCGACCGGGTAGGTGGCGGTATAGTTGAACGTCAGCCGGGCGCGGGCCACCAGATCGAACCAGTTTTTCAGCTGGGTCGGGACGTTGAGGTTGTACATCGGCGCGCCGATCAGCAGCAGATCGCTCCCTTTCAGTTCGGCGATCAACCGATCGGAAAGCGCCACCGCCGCTTTGGCGCGTGGGCTGATGTTATCTGCGCCGCGCAGCGCATTGAACAGCTCGCCGTCCAATACCGGCAGATCCAACGCCGTCAGATCGTGTTCGACGATCTGATCTTCATATCCTTTGGCCCGACGCTCCGCCAGATAGCGGTCAATCAGGTTGTTGGTCTGCGAGTCGTTTCCCATAATGCTGGATTTGAGCACCAGTATTTTTTTCATGCTGTTGTCCTCAGACGGTAATTGGCGGTTTCACCGGGCATTCCGGAATGATTGCAGGTTATCATTGCTCGATCTTCACCAGTGGTGATAGGATTTCACTTCATTGATTCCAATTTGGAAGCATTCAGATGAAAAGCGATCTCAGCGCGCTGCCGGCCTTTGTCGCCGTGGCGGAAGGCGGCAGCTTTGCCGCCGCCGCAGAAAAACTGCATCTGACACGCTCCGCGGTCAGCAAAATCGTGTCGCGGCTCGAGGCGCGGCTTGGCGTGATGTTGTTTATGCGCACCACCCGCAGCCTGAGCCTGACGGATGAAGGGGCGCTGTACTATGAGCACTGTCGGCAGGCGTTGGCGAACGTTCAGGCGGCGGAAAACCAGCTGGACAGCGGCAAGATGCAGGTCAGCGGCCGGCTCAGGATCTCGATGCCGGTGTTGTTCGGCCATCTGTGTATTGCGCCCTTGATGACGGCGCTGGCGAATGAGCATCCGTTACTGTCGTTGGAAATTTCGTTCAGCGACCGCAGGATCGATCTGATCGACGAGGGGTTCGATCTGGCGGTTCGCATCGGCGAACTGGCGGACAGCGGCAGTCTGGTTGCCCGACGCCTGGGCGAACACGGCATGCTGCTGTGCGCTTCGCCCGACTACGTGCAGCGCTGCGGCGCACCGAATTCGGTGGAGGCGTTAAGCCGGCATCAGGCTGTGGGGTATCTGCACGCCGGCGCCGTGTTGCCCTGGCAACTTCGCGGTGAAAACGGCGAGCTGCGGCCGTTCAGGCCACCGGCCAAGATGATGATGGATGACATGCAGGGGATCGTCGATGCCGTTTCCGCCGGCGCCGGTATTGCCTGGCTGCCGGAGTGGCTGGTACGCGATCGGCTGATGGCCGGGACGCTGGTGGAGATCATGCGCGGTGAGCCCAGCCTCAGTTTTCCGGTGAATGCAGTGTGGCCCTATATGCCTTACCAACCGCTCAAAGTGCGGCTGGCGGTGGACAAACTGGTGGCGGAGCTGCCGGGAAAATTGGCGCTTGCTGCGCCGCTCCGGTAATGGCCGGCGCGACAGCCGACAGGAAATGGGCGTTAATGTACCGAATAGAGGGACGAAAACGGCGCTGTCAGGCTTATTGGGTGCGCAGCCAGCCGTTTATTATGGCCCGATTAGTAGGGTTATTATTCGAGGCAGGTCAATGAGCACTAAAAGCGAATCCAGATGGCGTCTGATCAGTATTTTAATGCTGACGGTACTCGTCGTGTTAATTGGCGTTCTGGTAAAACTGGACTGAAGTCTGGCCAGGCGATAAAAAGCCTGGCCGTTTTATTGTGCGGTAAGCAAACGCACCCTCTCTTCTTCATACGGCAATACCAACAGCCACAGCACCAACAAACGTGATTGGCAGAGAAAAAATAATCGCTTTTCATTACGCATCATTTAATTCGCTCTTCGGCGGATCGACGTTGCGTTGCATGTGTCAGCACTGTGACAATCGTTAGGGACCTGTGCCAAATAAAACCATTTTGTTACGCGTCTATTTAGGTTTCTCCGGTGGCCATCGTTTCGACTCCCTGGGAGGTTGGCTCCATAATCCTTTGGTGACCGCGAATGGCGGTCGGGGCGAAACCGAAGCGTTTGCGAAAACGTTCGGCGAAACGTGACGCGCTTTCATAGCCGACATGTTGCGCGATGGCGGAAATCGGCCAGTCGGTCGACTGCAGCAGGGCCAGTGCGCTACTCATGCGCACGTCGATCATCAGGTTGCGCAACGCGGTATTTTCCATCGACAGTTTGCGGCGCAACATCACTTCGCTCATCGACAGGCTTTCCGCCACTTTCGCCGCCGTCCAAATGCTGTGCGGGTCGGTCGCCAGGCAGCGGCGCACGCGCTGCGTCAGGTCTTTGGCTTCGTTGTGGATGAAGCGAATGCCGAATTGGGCCAGCCACAGCAGAATTTCCAGCATCTTGTGCCGCACGATGATGGTGGGAAAGCGCTGCCGGAGCGCCAGCGCCAGGCTGGTGGTCTCGAAACTGTGCTTCAGGGCGCAGGGCAGGCTGCGCAGCGCCAGGACGGCATCAAACGGCATCGGCGCCGGCGCGTCCTCGGCCGGAGGCTGAACGGTGAGCAGCAGTGGGTCGCAGGTCAGCAACTGGCAACTGAAAACGCCTTCTTCGGATGGGCCGTTAATAATATCCACCGTTTGCCCCCCGTCGATTATCAACAGCTCGCCGGCATGGGCCACCACCTCGCGTTGTTGCCAGCGTACGCGCTTATGGCCCTGTTGTATCAGATACAGATGTGGTTGCTCAAAATAGACTGAAGGGAATAATAATTCAGTATGCTGAATGATGTGCGCTGAGGCGCCAATTCCTGGACAGAGATTAATTGTACGTTCCATCGATATTCATTTCGCAGCCATTATCTGAGAATATCTTTACGCTTTGATCCGCGTTGGAGCAACATTTTTCCATGGGCCGTGAAACACAGCGGCGTGTTTTATCTATCAAAAATCAATTTCCTGCTGAACAGAAAACGTCCGTGTCGGGATAATGTTTATCCATTAAAGTGAGAGCCAGGCTCGAAGCGCGCATTTTACCAATTACCCATAAACTGAATAATTCAAATGCCATAGATTAATATCCTAACGTAACCCGAGAGTAATAGCGCATAGTGCTATTTAATCCATTTTCGTCAGTATTGTCGATCTTATCGGACCTGTGGCTCCCCCAGCAACAGCGCACGGTCATGAAACTGGCCGTAGGTATTGTTGACCACGTTCTGGCGCGTGGACTGTTCGATCAGCATTTTCAGCTCATCCATGCGCTGCTGTAACAGACGTTTGAGCTCGGTTTCGTTGTCGAGGATCTGTTGCAGCTTATTGCGCAGCATCTCCTGCAACGCCATGGAAGGGCCGGCTTGCCCGGTAAAGGCGGCGGTTTTTTCCACCGCCGTCACGTAAGCGAATTCGAGCTCGACGAGCTCCTCCCAGCGCCCGGTTTGCGCCAGCGCGATCATCTGGCTGCTCAGGCTGTAAATTTGTTGATAAGCGGCTAACAGCTGCTGTTGACGTTCCATTACACGGCGTCCTGCGAAGGTTGGTAGTTGGGGCCGATCTGGCGCCAGGCATCGGCGATGTTTTCCAGCAGTTTGACCACTTCGGCGATCGCCGCTTCGTCGTTGTTCAGGTTGGCCTGCATCAGGCGCCGCTTCATATAGTCGTACAACGCCGCCAGGTTTTCGGCGATTTCGCCGCCCTGTTGAGGGTCCAGGCCGCCTTTCAGGCCGTTGTCGATGATGTTGATGGCTTTGGACAGCGCCATACCTTTGCCGGCGATATCGCCCTGGTTCATCAGGATGCGTGCGCGAAGCAGGGCGCTGAGCGCCCCGTCGAACAACATCACGATTAACTGGTGCGGGCTGGCGCTCATGGCGCCGCTTTCCAGACTGACCTGTGCATAGGCCTGAGTGCCGCTTCTGTTATACATGTTGTTTCTTTTACCTGTTACCTGGTTAAGGGATCACTTTGTCGAGAATTGCTGTTGTAAATAGTTACCCGTGCTGCTCAATTTGGACATCATGGTATCCAACTGAACGAACTGCTGCTTATAGCGGTCGATGGTGTTCTGAATGCTGGCCGTGACCGTGGTGATCTGAATGTTCAGGCGATCGAGGTTGGTGTTGATGCTCTTGGTCGAGTTCTCGATGATGCCGCCGGATTTGACGTAGTTCTGGATCTCGTTGTGGATTTCGGTGGCCATGCCGGTGTCTTTACCGTTGCCGGCGAAGAAGTTGGCAACCTGATCCGGTTTTTCGTCGATGGCTTTGTTCAGCTTGGTGCTGTCGATTTCCAGCTTACCGGTTTTGACGTTGGTGGTGATGCCGAGGTTGCCCAGGCCTTTCAACTCCGGGTTGTCCTGTGCCGAACTGAGGGCGCTCTTGATCGAAGACTGGATGCCGCGCAGGGTGTTGTCGCCCAGCAGCGCGCCGTTTTTGGCATTCTGCGCTTCACCGCTTTTAACCGGCGTGTATTTGGTCAGCGAATTGAAGGTGTCCAGCAGCGAGTTGTAGTTATCTACCCACTCTTTAATCTTGTCGGCGCTGCCGCTCTTGTCGATGCCGATCACCAGGTTTTGCGGTTCGCCGGGCTTGGTGGTGGTTTTCAGATCGAGCGTTACGCCCTGCAGAGCATCGGCGATCGAGTTGGTGCTGCGCTTGATTTTCGTGCCGTTGACGACGATTTCCGCATCCTGGCCGGGCACGGTTTGCTTCATCGCGGTGTTGCCATCTTTAGGCGGATTTTTAGGATCGTAGTTGAGGATGGCGCCGAGCTTGTCGTCGTTATTGACCTGCACCGAAATGGTGTTTTTTTCGCCTGGCGTGGTGGAGCTTAATGCCAGTTGATAGTCATTGTCGCCGACGCGCATGATGCTGGCGGTGACGCCGGATTTCGATTTATTGATGGCGTCGCGCATCTCGACCAGTGAGGTCTGATCGTCGCCGAGCGGGATCTTGGTCTCTTTCGGCGGGTTGCCTGCCGTAATAGAGATGGAACGATCGCTGCTGCCCGGCGTGCCCAGTTTGGCCTGCTGGTCGGCAATCGGCGTCTGAGTGGTCAGCGTTTGCGGCTGCGCGAGCTTCAACACCTCGATCGAGTAGTTGCCCGGCACCGATTTGTCGGTGGTGGTCACGGTAAACTGATCGTGCTTGGTGGCGGTAGTGTTGTTGAAGAACTCTGGCTTGGCCAGGTCTTTGCTCAGATTGTCAAACTTCTCCAGCGAGCTTTTCAGCGTACCGTAAGCGGTCAACTGGGCGTTATAGCTGGTCTGCTGGGTGGTGTACGGCGTCAGACGCTGTTGTTCCGCTTTGGTCAGCTTGTCCAGCAAACCGTTAAGGTCGAGTCCTGAGCCGATGCCTAATGAACTGATCGATGCCATTCGTGCTTCTCCTTGATAATGACTTTATTCGCTTTACGCGTTATCGGCCCAGCGGTGAAAAAGTTTACTGAAAAAAACAAAAAAACGATGGCGCAATAGAAGAGGGAAAAACCGCGTTATTTCTGCCATTGCCGGCGGCGCAAAAAATTTTAAAAAATTGCTAAAGGTTGTTAGGGGAGGGCCGATACCTGAGGGGACGGTGGTTGACGCCGTGGGCAAACAAGCCCGAACCTTTTAACTGTGTTGCGAAGAACGCAACTGACTCGTAAGGAAAGCAAACAATGGCACAAGTAATCAACACTAACAGCCTGTCGCTGATGGCGCAGAACAACCTGAACAAATCTCAGTCTTCTCTGGGCACTGCGATTGAGCGTCTGTCTTCCGGTCTGCGTATCAACAGCGCGAAAGACGATGCTGCGGGTCAGGCTATCTCCAACCGTTTCACTGCAAACATCAAAGGCCTGACTCAGGCTTCTCGCAACGCCAACGACGGTATCTCCCTGGCGCAGACCACTGAAGGCGCACTGAACGAAGTTAACGACAACCTGCAGAACATCCGTCGTCTGACCGTACAGTCTCAGAACGGTTCCAACTCTGCCAGCGACCTGCAGTCCATCCAGGACGAGATCTCTCAGCGTCTGTCTGAAATCAACCGCATCTCCGAGCAGACCGATTTCAACGGCGTGAAAGTGCTGAGCTCAGATCAGAAACTGACCATCCAGGTTGGCGCGAACGACGGCGAAACCATCGATATCGAACTGAAAGACATCAACGCTAAAACGCTGGGTCTGGAAAAGTTCAGCGTGGCTGATGGCATTGATAAATCCAAAGTAGCTGCAACCGCACCTGCTACCGTGAAAACCGGCACCAGCGTGGCTATCAACACCGGCACCGTTAAGGCTGATACTAAAGACATCACCGGCTACGAAAAAGTGGGTGACGATGTATTCGCTATCAACACGGATGGTGACTACTACAAAGCAACTTTCGATAAAGCGACCGGCGATCTGAAATCTGTTGGCACCAAAGAAGCCACTAAACCAACTGGCGGCACTGCGGTAACCAGCATTGAGAAAGAAGTGGCTCCTACTGGCCCTGATGCGGCTAACCTGCGCTCTTACGACAGCGGTAAATCTTACGTGATCCAGGAAGGTACCGGTGCCGATGCCAAATATTTCAAGGCGACCGTAGACGCTTCCGGTAAAGTGACCAAGGGCGCTGAGCAGTCCACCGAGCCAAAAACTGCCGACCCGCTGGCGACCCTGGACAAAGCGCTGTCTCAGGTTGACTCCCTGCGTTCTTCCCTGGGTGCGGTACAGAACCGTTTCGATTCTGTTATCAACAACCTGAACAGCACCGTTAACAACCTGTCCGCTTCTCAGTCCCGTATCCAGGATGCCGACTACGCGACCGAAGTGTCCAACATGAGCCGCGCCAACATCCTGCAACAGGCTGGCACCTCTGTTCTGGCACAGGCTAACCAGTCTACTCAGAACGTTCTGTCCCTGCTGCGTTAATCGTCTCTCCCGATTAACTGTCGCAAAGAAACCCCGCCTCGGCGGGGTTTTTTTATGCTCGCGCACCGCACGGTTATTACATGGCGCAAATAAAGCCCGTTTTGTGCGGCTGTTCAGCCGATTGGCATTCTGCCCCCTACGCATAATAGCGCTGACTCTCTTATCCGCAGGTTTAAGACATAGTGAGCGATCTGTATACCGCCGAAGGCGTGATGGACAAAAATTCTCTCTGGCTGCGCTACGTCCCGTTAGTGCGCCACGAGGCGTTGCGCCTGCAGGTCAGGTTGCCCGCCAGCGTGGAGCTTGACGACCTGCTGCAGGCCGGGGGAATCGGGCTACTGAACGCCGTTGAGCGTTATGACGCCCTACAGGGAACCGCCTTTACCACCTATGCGGTGCAGCGCATTCGCGGCGCGATGCTCGACGAGCTGCGCAGCCGCGACTGGGTGCCGCGCAGCGTGCGGCGCCATGCGCGCGAGGTCGCGCAGGTGATGCGGCAGCTGGAACAGCGTTACGGCCGCCCGGCGAGCGAGACGGAAGTGGCGCAGACGCTGAATATCTCGCTGGATGAGTACCGTCAAATTCTGTTGGACACCAATAACAGCCAGCTTTTCTCCTACGACGAATGGCGCGAGGAGCATGGCGAGAACGCGGAACCGATGCTGGAAGGGCATGAAGAGGCCAACCCGCTGCATCACCTGTTGGAAGGCAGCCTGCGCCAGCGAGTGATCGACGCCATCGAGGCGTTGCCGGAGCGCGAAAAAATGGTGCTGACGCTGTATTACCAGGAAGAGTTGAATCTCAAGGAGATCGGCGCCGTGCTGGACGTCGGGGAATCCCGCGTCAGCCAACTGCACAGTCAGGCGATCAAGCGCCTGCGCGCGCGGCTGGCGAACGATACCTGACGGCGGCCCGCCGCCCCTCAACTCGATGACTCATGCGACAATCGGACTGCCCCTTATGCCAGGAATACTGTTGAAGAAACGGCCGCTTAGCCGTTACCTGAAAGATTACAAGCACAGCCAGACGCATTGCTCCCAGTGCGGTAAGCTGTTGGACCGCATGGCGCTGGTGTTTCGCGGCAAAATCATCAATAAAGAAGCCATCGCGCGCATGGATCAGCCGATCGACGATGCGGTCTGGCAAAACGTGCAGCATGAGCTGACCGCACTGTGCCGCTTTTGCAGCGAGATTTCCTGCAACAGCCACCCGAGCTATTTCGACATCATGGCGTTCAAGCAATATCTGTTCGAACAGACCGAGATGAGCCACAGCACCATTCGCGAGTACGTGGTGCGGCTGCGCCGGCTGGATGAAATGCTGGTGGCGCGCAATTACCCGGCGGACAAATTCGCCAACTGTGCCAGCCATCAGCGCATCATTGACGATCTGCCTAGCGCGGCGCACAACAACTACCGCATTGCGCTGCGCAAATACGATCAGTATCTCGCCTGGCAGCGCAGCTACTGAGACTTTCCCCGGCCGCTGGCCGGGATCTGCGGCTCCCCCCGTGATAAAGGATGATTATTCAGTTCACATCTGCTAAATCTATCGGTTATCAGATGTCGATATTCGATTCCCTGGGGGGAAGTAGTGAACCTGCAACAACAACTGGCGCAATTTCCGCGTCTGGATCTGGTTGGCACCGCCACACCGCTCGAAAAACTGTCCCGTCTCTCCGATTACCTCGGCCGTGAAATTTACCTCAAACGTGACGATGTCACCCCTATGGCGATGGGCGGCAACAAGCTGAGAAAGCTGGAGTTTTTGGCCGCAGATGCGCTGCGTCAAGGCGCCGATACGCTGGTCACCGCCGGCGCCATTCAATCCAACCACGTGCGCCAGACGGCGGCGGTGGCGGCGAAACTGGGCCTGCACTGCGTCGCGCTGCTGGAAAATCCCATCGATACCCGTGCGGAAAACTACCTGACCAACGGCAACCGCCTGTTGCTCGGCCTGTTCAACGCCGAGGTGGTGATGTGCGAAGCGCTGCACGATCCGCAGCAGCAGTTGGCGGAACTGGCGACGCGCCTCGAGGCGCAGGGCTTCCGGCCTTACGTGGTGCCGGTGGGCGGCTCCAATGCCCTGGGCGCGTTGGGATACGTGCAGTGCGCATTGGAAATCGCCGAACAGAGCCAACGCAGCAACGTGGCGTTCAGTTCGGTGGTGGTGGCGTCCGGCAGCGCCGGCACCCATGCCGGGCTGGCGGTGGGGCTGCAACAGCTGCTGCCCGAAACCGAGTTGATCGGCGTGACGGTCTCGCGCACCGTGATCGATCAGCTGCCGAAGGTGGAGCAGATCCAGAAAGCCCTGGCCTGTTCGCTGAATATCGACGAACTGGCGCCGATCGCGCTGTGGGACGATTACTTCGCGCCGCAGTACGGCATGCCGAACGAAGAGGGCATGGCGGCGGTGCAGCTGCTGGCGCAGCAAGAAGGCGTGTTGCTGGATCCGGTATACACCGGCAAAGCGATGGCCGGTTTGATCGACGGCATCGCCCAGCGGCGTTTCCGCGACGAAGGGCCTATCCTGTTCGTTCACACCGGCGGTGCGCCGGCGCTGTTCGCCTACCATCCGCAGGTGTAAATACCGCTTGTTATTCCATTTTGAACTATATTTATAAGGTTATATTCCTTTATGCGGGCGGTCGCACTGTTAAAGTGCTGATATCAAAAAAGATAAATAACACACAGGGGTGTTTATGATGTTTGCGAAAGTTCGTCGTCAATGGCTGTTGGGCGTGGTGGGCGTCGCGTTGGCCGCCGGTTTGGCGACTCAAGCCTACGCCGCCGACAATCTGCTGCAGCAGGTGAAACAGCGCGGCACGCTGATCGTCGGTCTGGAAGGCACCTATCCGCCGTTCAGCTTCCAGGGTGAAGACGGCAAATTGACCGGTTTCGAAGTGGATTTCGCCAACGCGCTGGCGGAACATTTGGGCGTGAAGGCCAAGCTGAACCCGACCAAGTGGGACGGCATGCTGGCTTCGCTGGAATCAAAACGCATCGATGTGGTGATCAACCAGGTGACCATCTCTGATGAGCGCAAGAAGAAATATGATTTCTCCACCCCTTACACCGTTTCCGGTATTCAGGCGCTGGTGAAAAAAGGCAACGAAGGCACCATCACCAAGCCGGAAGACCTGAAGGGCAAGAAGGTCGGCGTTGGCCTGGGCACCAACTATGAGCAATGGCTGCGCGAGAATGTGCAGGGCGTGGACGTGCGTACCTACGACGACGACCCGACCAAGTATCAGGATTTGCGCGTCGGCCGCATCAACGCCATTCTGGTGGATCGCCTGGCGGCGCTGGATCTGGTGAAGAAAACCGGCGATACGCTGGCGGTAGCCGGCCCGGCGTTCTCCCGCCAGGAGTCCGGCGTGGCGCTGCGCAAGAACAACCCGGAGCTGTTGGCCGCGATTGACCAGGCGATCGCCGAGATGCAAAAAGATGGCACGCTGGCGAAGATCTCCGAGAAATGGTTTGGCGCGGACGTAACTAAATAATGCACGAAAGTATTCAACTGGCGCTGGATTCAGCGCCATTTTTATTGAAGGGCGCAATACTGACGCTTCAGCTTAGCCTGGGCGGTATGGCGTTCGGCCTGTTGCTTGGTTTTCTGCTGGCGCTGATGCGCCTTTCGCCGCTTTGGCCGCTGGCGTGGCTGTCGCGCATTTACGTGTCGCTGTTCCGCGGCACGCCATTGATCGCCCAGCTGTTTATGATCTATTACGGTCTGCCGCAGTTCGGCATCGAGTTCGATCCTTTCCCGGCGGCGCTGATTGGCCTGTCGCTCAATACCGCCGCCTACACCTCGGAAACGCTGCGCGCGGCGATTTCGTCGATCGACAAAGGGCAGTGGGAAGCCGCCGCCAGCATCGGCATGACCCGTTGGCAAACCCTGCGCCGGGTGATCCTGCCGCAGGCGGCGCGCACCGCTCTGCCGCCGCTGGGCAACAGCTTCATCGGCCTGGTGAAAGACACCTCGCTGGCCGCCACCATTCAGGTGCCGGAGCTGTTCCGTCAGGCGCAGCTGATCACCTCGCGCACGCTGGAAGTGTTCACCATGTACCTGGCGGCATCGCTGATTTACTGGGTGATGGCGACCCTGCTTTCCGCACTGCAAAACCGTCTGGAAGCCCACGTTAATCGCCAGGATCAGGAGTAGCGCATGAGTGCCATTGAAGTTAAGCAATTGACCAAGCAGTTCAAGGGTCAGACGGTGCTGCATGGGATCGATCTGGCGGTGGACGCCGGTGAAGTGGTGGCGATCATCGGCCCTAGCGGCTCAGGGAAAACCACCTTGTTGCGCTGCATCAACCTGCTGGAGGAGCCGGATTCCGGCACCATTCGCGTCGGCGACATCCTGATCGACGGCAGCAAGCCGTTGAGCAAACAGAAAAATCAGGTGCGCGCGCTGCGTCAGCAGGTCGGTTTCGTGTTCCAGAGCTTCAACCTGTTCCCGCATCGTTCGGTGCTGGAAAACATCATCGAAGGGCCGGTGGTCGTCAAGGGCGAGGCGAAAGCCAGCGCGGAACAGCGCGCCCGCGCGTTGCTGGCCAAGGTGGGGCTGAGCGGCAAGGAGCAGGCTTATCCGCGGCGGCTGTCCGGCGGCCAACAGCAGCGGGTGGCTATTGCGCGCGCGCTGGCGATGCAGCCGGAGGTGATTTTGTTCGATGAGCCGACATCGGCGCTCGATCCCGAGCTGGTAGGGGAAGTGCTCAATACCATGCGCTCACTGGCGGAAGAGAAACGCACCATGGTGATCGTTACCCATGAGATGAGTTTCGCCCGCGACGTGGCCGACCGGGTTATCTTTATGGATCACGGCCGCATCGTCGAACAAGGCCCGGCCAAAGCGCTGTTCGCCAACCCGCAGCACCAGCGCACTCAGCAATTCCTCGACAAGTTCCGGAATCAATAAGGCGGCGGGGGAGCTTCCCCCGCCCGCATTTACTCCGCTTTCAACAATTCGTTTCGCGCTGCGGCTGTCGTATCCCGGATGTTGCCGAACCCGAGAGTCAATGCGAATCGTAGCGGTCTGCTGCGGCTTTCAAGCAAACTAATCCGTTCTAAGCTCACCCTATTGTTATCGCCCATGAGGCGACACATCCTCATGCAAGGATAACAAGACGCTAACGGCTGGCCGGGCTGCGGGCAATAAAAAACCCTGCACGAGTGCAGGGTTTGCGTAGCGGTGAGCCAATCAGGCGGCAATGTATGGCCGCCTTGACGATGCGTTAACCGATGGTCATCAGGCTGGCGTTACCGCCGGCGGCGGCGGTGTTGACGCTCAACGAACGTTCGATCAGCAGGCGCTCCAACAGGATGTTGGTTTCACCGTGGGCGAAGCCTTGCACCGAGACGATGGCGCCGCCGCGCTGCGCGATCTGCTCGCACAGGGTGCGCAGCTGGTCGGCATCGCCGTGGTAGATGGCGGCGTCGAACTCGACCTTGTCCTGCTGCCAGTCTTTGCTGAAGGCGATGCGCGCCTGCACATCGTTCGGCAGGCGGCGGAACAGATTGCGCTGCAGTTCCGCTTCCGGCCACAGCGCGCTGCTGCCGACCGCCAGCACGGCGGCCAACTGGATCAGTGCGTCGGCTTCGTTATCCGCCAGGCACAGCACGCGTTCACGCGGCAGCAGGGCATAGGTATTGCGCTCGCCGGTCGGGCCCGGCAGCGGACGTACGGTGCCGCCCTGGCCCAGTTCCGCATAGCGCTGCGCCAGTGCCGCCAGTTCGCCTTGTTGGCTGGTGACCGCCCATTTCTCCAGCGATTGCAGCGCGCCCAGCAGCTGCGGCCGCGCGGTGGCTTCCATCGGGCGCTCTTCGTCCTGACGGTGCAGCGTACGTTGCAGCGCGTCGTCCGGGCGGTTGGCCAGCAGACGGTACAGGTACAGCGGGCCGCCGGCTTTCGGGCCGGTGCCCGACAGGCCTTCGCCGCCGAACGGCTGCACGCCGACCACCGCGCCAACCATGTTACGGTTGACGTACAGGTTGCCGACCTTGGCGCGTTCGGTCACCCGGGCGATGGTTTCATCGATGCGGGTGTGAATGCCCAGCGTCAGGCCATAACCGGCGGCGTTGATCTGATCGACCAGCGCGTCCAGATTGTTGCGCTGGAAGCGCACCACGTGCAGCACCGGGCCGAAGATCTCTTTTTGCAGTTCGTCGAAGCTGTCGAGTTCGATCAGCGTCGGCTTGATGAAGGTGCCGCGCGCCCACTCTTTCTCATCCTGCGCGCTGCCTTTGGCGGCCTGGTACACCTTGCGGCCTTTGGCGCGCATCGCCTGGATGTGGCGTTCGATGCCGGTTTTGGCGTCGGCGTCGATCACTGGGCCCACGTCGGTGGACAGGCGCTCCGGGTTGCCCATGCGGCATTCGGCCATCGCGCCGCGCAGCATTTGCAGCGTGTGCTCGGCCACGTCTTCCTGAATGCACAGGATACGCAGCGCGGAACAGCGCTGGCCGGCGCTGTCGAAGGCGGAGGCCACCACGTCGGTCACCACCTGCTCGGTCAGGGCGGAAGAGTCGACGATCATGGCATTCAGGCCGCCGGTTTCGGCGATCAGTGGCGTCGGGCGGCCCTGCGGATCCAGACGACCGGCGATGCTGCGCTGCAGAATGCCGGCGACGTCGGTGGAGCCGGTAAACATCACGCCGCGTACGCGGGCGTCGTTGACCAGCGTTGAGCCGACGGTTTCACCCTGACCCGGCAGCAGCTGCAGCACGCCTTGCGGAATGCCGGCTTCCAGCAGAATACGCACCGCCTGCGCGGCCACCAGCGGCGTTTGCTCGGCCGGTTTGGCCAGCACGCTGTTGCCGGCCGCCAGCGCGGCGGCGATTTGGCCGGTGAAGATCGCCAGCGGGAAGTTCCACGGGCTGATGCAGACCACCGGGCCCAGCGGGCGGTGGCTGTCGTTGGCGAAATCGTCGCGCACCTGGCCGGCGTAGTAGTGCAGGAAGTCGACCGCTTCGCGCACTTCGGCGATGGCGTTGTTGAAGGTTTTACCGGCTTCGCGCACCAGAATGCCCAGCAGGCTTTGCAGCTGGCTTTCCATCAGCTCGGCGGCGCGTTCGAGGATCGCGGCGCGCTCCGTCGGCGGCGTAGCGAACCAGATTGGGCCGGCGGCCGCGGCGGCGTCGAGCGCACGGCTGACTTCGCTTTCGGTGGCTTCACGCACGTAGCCGACCACATCGCCCGGCTCGGCCGGGTTGATCACCGGCTGTTCCACGCCCTGATCCAATTCGGCATCGATGATAGGCTCCGCGCGCCACGGATGGCTGGCGCTGGTGAGTAGGGCGCTGGAGAGCGAAGCCAGACGCTGTTCGTTGGACAGATCCAGGCCGCTGGAGTTGGTGCGCTTCTCGCCGTACAGCTCGCGCGGCAGCGGAATGCGCGGGTGCGGCAGGCCAATCTGGCCTTCGCTGGCCGCCAGCGCTTCCACGGCGCTGACCGGATCGGCCACCAGTTCGTCGAGCGGCAGGGTGGCGTCGGCGATGCGGTTGACGAACGAGGTGTTGGCGCCGTTTTCCAACAGGCGGCGCACCAGGTAAGCCAGCAGCGTTTCATGGGTGCCGACCGGCGCATAGATGCGGCAAGGGCGGTTCAGTTTGCCGTCGGCCACTTTACCCACCACCTGTTCGTACAGCGGTTCACCCATGCCGTGCAGGCACTGGAACTCATACTGGCCAGGGTAGTAGTTGTTGCCGGCCAGGTGATAGATGGCGCTCAGGGTATGGGCGTTGTGGGTGGCGAACTGCGGATAGATGAGGTTCGGCACCGACAGCAGCTTGCGGGCGCAGGCCAGGTAGGAAATGTCGGTATAGACCTTGCGGGTGTAGACCGGGTAGCCTTCCAGGCCGTCCATCTGGGCGCGTTTGATTTCGCTGTCCCAGTAGGCGCCCTTCACCAGACGGATCATCAGGCGACGGCGGCTGCGTTGCGCCATGTCGATCACCGCGTCGATGGCGAACGGACAACGTTTTTGGTAGGCCTGAATCACGAAGCCGATGCCGTTCCAGCCGGCCAGCTGCGGTTCGAAGCACAGCTTCTCCAGCAGATCGAGCGAGATCTCCAGGCGGTCGGCCTCTTCGGCGTCGATGTTGATGCCGATATCGTACTGGCGTGCCTGCAGGGTCAGCGACAGCAGGCGCGGGTAGAGCTCTTCCATGACGCGTTCGTACTGCGCGCGGCTGTAGCGCGGGTGCAGGGCGGACAGCTTGATGGAGATGCCGGGGCCTTCATAGATGCCGCGGCCGTTGGAGGCTTTGCCGATGGCGTGGATCGCCTGCTGGTAGGAAACCAGGTAGGCCTGGGCGTCGGCCTCGGTCAGGGCGGCTTCGCCCAGCATGTCGTAGGAGTAGCGGAAGCCTTTATCTTCGAGCTTGCGCGCGTTGGCCAGCGCTTCGGCGATGGTTTCGCCGGTCACGAACTGTTCGCCCATCAGGCGCATCGCCATGTCCACGCCTTTGCGGATCAGCGGTTCGCCGCTCTTGCCGATAATGCGGTTCAGCGAACGGGACAGATTGGCTTCGTTATGCGTGGACACCAGTTTGCCGGTGAACAGCAGGCCCCAGGTAGCGGCGTTGACGAACAGCGACGGGCTGCGCCCGAGGTGCGAGTGCCAGTTGCCGTTGCTGATCTTGTCGCGGATCAGGGCATCGCGGGTCGGTTTGTCCGGAATGCGCAGCAGCGCTTCCGCCAGGCACATCAGCGCCACGCCTTCCTGCGAGGAGAGGGAGAACTCTTGCAGCAGGCCTTGCACCATGCCGGCGCGGCCGTTTGCACTTTTTTGGTTACGCAACTTCTCGGCGATGCCATAGGCCATTTTGTGAGTTGCCTGTGCAAGATCGGCGGGTAATCGCGCCTGTTCGAGCAACATCGGCACCGCTTCGGTCTCCGGGCGACGATAGGCGGCGGTGATGGCGGCGCGGGTGACCGACTGCGGCAGAATTTGTTCGGCGAAATCGAGGAATGGCTGGTGTGACTCTTCCTGCGCTTGCGGCATAATGTCGTCCGCTTCAGGCTGGCCCGCAGCGGCCAGCGCTGGAATTTCAGGAATATCGGTACCGCTCTCGAGACGCTCGAGGTAATTAAAGATGGCCTGCTTGATGAGCCAGTGCGGCGTGCGATCGATGCGCTGCGCGGCGCTCTTGATCCGGTCGCGTGTTGCCTCGTCGAGTTTCACGCCCATTGTGGTAGTGCCCATGCCAATCCAACTCCTGTGTTTAGAACCTATCCCATCAGGCTAGACAAACAGCAGGCCGGAAAGCCTGTTGGGATAGGTTCGTGAGATGTGTGGGGTTAAGAATGCAGACAATATCCTGCATGTTGCAACTTTGTGCAACCTTGTTAAATCAGGCTGATGAGCGAAGTGTGAGTTTCATCGATTTTTTAACATCGGCAGTTGGCATGAATGTTGCGTTATTGAGCGAACGCGGCGGGGTTTATGCGGCCGCAGGCGTTTTACCTTGCGGTATATAAGGGTAATGACCGGGTGCAACTCATTTTACTTGTCGTGAGTGCAACCTTTGAGCCCGGTAAATGTGACGCAGGGTAAACTTTGTGTAACTTTGTTGTTAAATATCTTGTTGGTTGATGAAAGGCTCATCTAGGATAGCCGACGGTCAACAATTACGGGCAGAAACTATTTTACCTGCACTCGCTCGCAGGCTGCGCCACGTTCCGGCGCGGCGGCCAGTGAAATGCATTGCGCGTGGGTTTACCGGCGCCGGCGTGGCCGGAGCGAAACGCGAATAATAATGAAAGTGGAGAATTAAATGACAATGAGCACACCTATGCTGGTGACCTTCCTGGTGTACATTTTCGGGATGGTGCTGATCGGCCTGCTTGCCTACCGGGCAACCAATAACTTTGATGACTATATTCTTGGCGGCCGCAGTTTGGGCAGCGTGGTGACCGCGCTGTCCGCCGGCGCTTCCGACATGAGCGGCTGGCTGCTGATGGGCCTGCCGGGCGCCATCTTCCTCTCCGGCATCTCCGAAAGCTGGATCGCCATCGGCCTGACCATCGGCGCTTACCTGAACTGGAAGCTGGTGGCAGGAAGGCTGCGCGTGCATACTGAAGCCAACAACAACGCCCTGACGCTGCCGGACTATTTCACCAGCCGCTTTGAAGACAACAGCAAGCTGCTGCGGGTGATCTCGGCCATCGTCATCCTGGTGTTCTTCACCATTTACTGCGCCTCCGGCATCGTGGCCGGCGCGCGCCTGTTCGAAAGCACCTTCGGCATGAGCTACGAAACCGCCCTGTGGGCCGGCGCCGCAGCGACCATCCTGTATACCTTTATCGGCGGTTTCCTGGCGGTGAGCTGGACCGACACCGTGCAGGCCAGCCTGATGATTTTCGCGCTGATCCTGACGCCGGTGATCGTGATTTTCGCCGTCGGCGGCATCGATACCTCGATGCTGGTGATCCAGGCGCAGAACCCGGCCAACCTCGACATGCTGAAGGGGCTGAACTTCGTCGCCATCCTGTCGCTGCTGGGTTGGGGCCTGGGCTACTTCGGCCAGCCGCACATCCTGGCGCGTTTCATGGCGGCGGATTCTCACCGCACCATCCGCAGCGCGCGCCGCATCAGCATGACCTGGATGATCCTGTGCCTCGCCGGCACCATCGCCGTCGGTTTCTTCGGCATCGCTTACTTCGCCAATAACCCGGATCAAGCCGGCAACGTGTCGCAGAACGGCGAACGCGTGTTCATCGAGCTGGCGATGCTGCTGTTCAACCCATGGGTGGCGGGCGTGCTGCTGTCGGCGATCCTGGCGGCGGTCATGAGTACGCTGAGCTGCCAGCTGCTGGTGTGCTCCAGCGCGATCACCGAAGACCTGTATAAGGCGTTCCTGCGCAAAGGCGCCAGCCAGCGTGAGCTGGTGTGGGTCGGCCGCGTGATGGTGCTGGTGGTGGCGTTGATCGCCATCGCGCTGGCGGCCAACCCGGAGAACCGCGTGCTGGGCCTGGTGAGCTACGCCTGGGCAGGTTTCGGCGCCGCCTTCGGCCCGGTCGTGCTGATTTCGGTGATGTGGTCGCGCATGACCCGCAACGGCGCGCTGGCCGGCATGCTGGTCGGCGCGGTGACGGTTATCGTCTGGAAACAGTACGAATGGCTGGGCCTGTATGAAATCATCCCGGGCTTTATTCTGGGCTGCCTCGCTATCGTGGTAGTGAGCCTGATGGGCCGCCGGCCATCCGCCACCATGACCGAGCGTTTCGATCAGGCGGAAGCCGAGTATAAAACGGTATAACGCCGTTCGATGTCAGTCAGCAAGGGGCGCGTAACGCGCCCTTTTTTTCGCCTGCCGATCGCCGTCATCCAACACCTGGTGACATTTGATTAGAAAAAATCACGCTGGCGCCTCTTGTATTTCTTCTTGGCAGAATGATAATCACTCTCGTTGCATTTTACGTTTCTTTACAGAGTTGCGCAGCGCATGTCGAGCCAGCTTTCTCTGCCGCCGCGGTCTTTTCAGGGGTGATTATTTATGTTCGTTCCCTTTCTTATCATGTTCCGTGAAGGGCTGGAGGCCGCGCTGATCGTCAGCCTGATCGCCAGCTACCTGAAACGCACGCAGCGCAGCCAATGGCTGGGCGCGGTGTGGGTCGGCGTGATTGTCGCCGCGGCGCTGTGTCTGGCGCTCGGCATCTTCATCAATGAAACCACCGGCGAGTTCCCGCAGAAGCAGCAGGAGCTGTTCGAAGGCATCGTCGCGGTGGTGGCGGTACTGATCCTCACCTATATGGTGTTCTGGATGCGCAAAGTGTCCAAGTCGGTCAAGGCGCATCTGGAAGGGGCGATCGATCAGGCGCTCAGCGCCGGCAAAGGGCAGGGTTGGGCGCTGGTGGCGATGGTGTTCTTCGCCGTGGCGCGCGAAGGGCTGGAGTCGGTGTTCTTCCTGCTGGCGGCTTTCCAGCAAGACGTGGGCGCCGCGGCGCCGATCGGCGCGGTGCTCGGCCTGGCGGCCGCCATCGTGCTGGGCATGATGATTTACTGGGGCGGGGTGAAGCTGCACCTAGCCAAATTCTTCAAATGGACCAGCCTGTTCATTCTGTTCGTCGCCGCCGGGCTGGCCGCGGGGGCGATCCGCGCCTTCCATGAGGCCGGTCTGTGGAACCACTTCCAAGACATCGCCTTCGATTTCAGCAGCACCCTGTCGACCCATTCGCTGTTCGGCACCCTGCTGGAAGGCATTCTCGGTTATCAGGAAGCGCCGACGGTCAGCGAAGTGGCGGTCTACTTCCTGTATCTGATCCCGGCGCTGATTTTCTTTTTCCTGCCGCAGCGCGCGGAGCCGGCAGCGGCCCCGGCGCAACGTAAAATCAATCATTAATGTTTAATAGGGAATCTCGTATGTCTACTCCGTTATTTCGCCGCAAGGCGTTGCACGCAGCATTACTGGCTATCCCGGCGTTTGCGCTGAGCATCGATGCGCTGGCGGCGGACGTGCCGCAGGTCAAGGTCACGGTCAACGACAAGCAGTGCGAACCGATGCAACTGACGGTGCCGGCCGGCAAGACGCAGTTTGTGGTGCATAACACCAGCCAGAAAAACGTCGAATGGGAAATCCTGAAAGGGGTGATGGTGGTGGAAGAGCGCGAGAACATCGCGCCGGGCTTCACCCAGAAAATGACCGCCACGCTGGAAGCGGGCGAATATGATATGACCTGCGGGCTGCTGAGCAATCCAAAAGGCAAACTGACCGTCACTGCGGCGGCCAACGGCGCCACTGACGGCAAGCCGAGCGCGCTGGATCTGGTTGGCCCGATCGCCGAATACAAAGTCTACGTCACCAAAGAAGTCGATGGGCTGGTGAAACAGACCAAGCTGTTCACCGACGCGGTGAAGGCCGGCAACGTGGAGCAAGCGCGCAAGCTGTATGCGCCGACCCGTCAGCACTATGAGCGCATCGAGCCGATCGCCGAGCTGTTCTCCGATCTGGACGGCAGCATCGACGCCCGTGAAGACGACTACGAGAAGAAATCGGCGGACCCTAACTTCACCGGTTTCCACCGTCTGGAGAAGGCGCTGTTTGCCGACAACTCGACCAAAGACATGGATAAATACGCCGATCGGCTGTATCAGGACACCGTTGAGCTGCAAAAACGCGTGGGTGAACTGACCTTCCCGCCGAGCAAGGTGGTGGGCGGCGCAGCCGGGCTGATCGAAGAAGTGGCGGCCAGCAAGATCAGCGGTGAAGAAGACCGCTATAGCCGCACCGACCTGTGGGATTTCCAGGCCAACGTCGACGGCGCGCAGAAGATCGTCAACCTGCTGCGCCCGCTGCTGGTCAAGGCCAATAAGCCGCTGCTGGACAAGATTGACGCCAACTTCAAAACCGTGGACACCATTTTGGCGAAGTACAAAACCAAAGAGGGTTATGAGTCCTACGAGAAGCTGAGCGAAGCCGATCGCAACGCGTTGAAAGGGCCGATCACCACGCTGGCGGAAGACCTTTCCCAACTGCGCGGCGTGTTGGGCCTGGACTGAGGCATAGGATTATGAGCAACAAGGCAGGCCCGAACAGCGGGCCGCATCCGCAATCGCAGGGGGCGGCCTCGCCTTCGCGGCGCCGTTTGCTGCAAGGGCTGGGGCTGGGCGCACTGGCGCTGGGCGGCAGCCGCCTGGCGCAGGCGGCGGGCAACGCGGCGGAGCCGTTGGCGACGCCGCAGGATGAGCGTTGGCAGAAACAGCCGTTTTATGGTCGCCATCAGGCTGGGGTGCTGACGCCGCAACAGGCGGCGATGATGCTGGTGGCGTTCGACGTGCTGGCGACCAGCAAAGCGGATCTGGAGCGTCTGTTCCGGCTGCTGACCGATCGCATCGCGTTCCTGACCCACGGCGGCAAGGCGCCGGAAGTGGATGCCAAGCTGCCGCCGCTCGATTCGGGCATCATGGGGCCGGAGATTTACCCGGACAACCTGACCATCACCGTTTCGGTCGGCGCATCGCTGTTCGACGAACGCTTTGGCCTGCAGGCGCAAAAACCGCTGCGGTTGCAGAAGATGACGCGTTTCCCCAACGATGCGCTGGACGCCGCGCTGTGCCACGGCGACCTGCTGCTGCAGATCTGCGCCAACACCAATGAAACCGCTCTCCACGCGCTGCGCGATATCATCAAGCATTCGCCGGATCTGCTCAGCGTGCGCTGGAAGCGGGAAGGGTTCATCTCGGCGCATGCGGCGCGCAGCAAAGGCAAAGAAACGCCGATTAACCTGCTGGGCTTCAAAGACGGCACCGCCAACCCGAAAACCGACGACAAACCGCTGATGGATAAGGTGGTGTGGGTTGGCGACGGCGCCGGCGAGCCGGCGTGGACGGCGGGCGGCAGCTACCAGGCGGCGCGCATTATTCGCTTCCGCGTCGAGTTTTGGGATCGCACGCCGCTGCAGGAGCAGGAAACCATCTTTGGCCGCGA
This sequence comes from Serratia sp. CY29653, assembly GCF_052169255.1. Taxonomy (NCBI): domain Bacteria; kingdom Pseudomonadati; phylum Pseudomonadota; class Gammaproteobacteria; order Enterobacterales; family Yersiniaceae; genus Serratia; species Serratia sp. CY29653. The sequence goes on from NZ_JBJNLC010000001.1 coordinate 722,098, forward strand.
AAAGCACAGCGGCGCGCCGCTCGGTATGAAGCATGAACATGACGAGCCGAACTACGCGAACGATCCCGACGGCAAGGTGATACCGATGGACGCGCACATTCGGTTGGCGAACCCCCGCACGCCGGAAAGCCAAAGCAACCTGATGCTGCGGCGCGGCTACAGCTATTCTCTTGGCGTCTCGAATGCCGGGCAACTGGAAATGGGGCTGCTGTTCGTCTGCTATCAGGCCGATCTGGAAAAAGGATTCCTGACGGTGCAAAAAAGGCTCAACGGCGAAGCGCTGGAGGAATACATCAAGCCGATCGGCGGCGGGTATTTCTTCGTATTGCCGGGCGTGAAAGAGGGCGGCGACTATCTGGCCAGCGGCTTGCTCAAGGCCTGAGTGCGCAATGACGAGGCGCGATCTTCCGCCTCGTTTTACTTTGTATTGCCTATTGCGCGGGACATTGCGCGACGAAGTTCAATTCGATGCTTTGCCTGCGGATTAAAAAAATCTGCACGGCTCACCGGCTTTGGATTGCGCAAAATTTAATCGAGAAACCAAAGTGTCATTTGTGGTTTTTAATTGCAATTCATTGATATTTTTGAGGTAAAAATTTTTCTGGAATGACGTGTAGAGCGTGATATAGTGTTTTAGCGCTGACTGAAAACAAAAGATATTAAATTTTTTTACATTTTAGTAACGCGACGAGATTGAATGTCATTATACTGTAATCATCTGGCGGTAGTTTTCACACGGTGCACAGCTTGAAGCTGTAAATATCACTGCGGGGATCGCTAATGGTAAAGTCCTTGGTTGGGCTGGAAAGAAAAAATAACACATCTCCCCTGATTTCTCGTTGTAACGAGGGTTATCTCTCCGACTCTCTTTTACCGGCAACTCCGCACTCTTATCGCTACCGAATCTCATCACTTTTTACTCCACGTTTATTGATGCAGTCCGCGTTGTCCCGTGAAGACACGGCGCTTAAGCGTTGCCGTCAATTCACCTTGTCCCTTGGCTCTTATTGGCTCGGAGGAGGCCAAAACCTAATACGTGTGTGAAACATAATCGCGCGGCCAGGCCGTTGCGGTAGGTGAAACAAACTGTAAGGTGCCACTATGGGTAGACAGAAAGCAGTGATCAAAGCACGTCGTGAAGCGAAACGCGTTATTCGTCGTGACGCTCGTAGTCATCGCCAGCTGGAAGAAGAGTCTGTGACCTCGCTGGTGCAAATGGGGGGAGTCGAGTCTATCGGCATGGCGCGAGACAAGCGCGATAGCTCACCCATCGAGGCTAGAACCGAAGCTCAGGGTCATTACTTATCAGCCATAGAGAATAAGCAGCTGATCTTCGCCACCGGCGAAGCCGGCTGTGGCAAAACATTCATCAGCGCCGCCAAGGCGGCGGAGGCGCTGATTCATAAAGAGGTGGATCGGATTATCGTTACCCGTCCTGTTTTGCAGGCGGATGAAGACCTCGGTTTCTTGCCGGGGGATATCTCCGAGAAGTTCGCGCCTTATTTCCGCCCGGTGTATGACATTCTGGTACGTCGTTTAGGATCTTCCTTTATGCAGTACTGCCTGCGCCCGGAAATCGGCAAGGTAGAGATTGCGCCGTTCGCTTATATGCGCGGGCGCACCTTCGAAAATGCGGTCGTTATCCTGGATGAAGCCCAGAACGTGACCGCCAGCCAAATGAAAATGTTCCTGACCCGCCTGGGAGAAAACGTGACGGTTATCGTTAACGGCGACGTGACCCAGTGCGACTTGCCGCGCGGCGTGAAATCCGGCCTCAGCGATGCCCTGGAGCGCTTCGAAGAGGACGAGATGATCGGCGTTATCCGCTTTGAAAAACAGGACTGCGTGCGTTCCGCTTTGTGCCAGCGCACGCTCAACGCTTACAGTTAACCTATCCGCTACTGGAAAGGCCGCTTCGGCGGCCTTTTTTATCGCCCCTCATTTATCATTTCGTTTAACCTTTGTGTAAATTATTGTGGTTTTTTGTATAGATTTTCGTTGAGTTAGCGTCAATGATTAGTGAGTGCCAGATTGGCGCGCAATTTGCCTGTGCCGCCAAAAGGACATTATCTGGGGTGTGCGCCGCGCGGCGCATAGCGTGTAGGTTCCTTGATGCGATTCAAACATGAAATACATCGTTCTGATTTTGCTTATTTTATGCGTCGTCTATGTGCATTACCGCGGACGGGTGCGCTACAACGTGTGGCGGCAGCTGTCTGACCATTCCACCTTTACCGCACCATTGAACGTCTTCATGTATCTGTTTTCCCGCGTGCCGACCACGCCGTACCTGAAGCCGGAGCAGTTTCCTGAGCTGGCGGTGTTGAGAGATAACTGGGAAACCATCCGCGACGAAGGACAGAAGCTGATGGAGATCCAGCAGATCAAGGCGTCCGATCAATTCAACGACGCCGGTTTCAACTCGTTTTTCAAGACCGGTTGGAAGCGCTTTTATCTGAAATGGTATGAAGACAGCCATCCCTCCGCCATGACCCTGTGCCCGCAGACCACGGAACTGCTGCGCAGCCTGCCTTCGGTCAAGGCGGCGATGTTCGCCGAACTGCCGGACGGCAGCCGTTTGCCGCGCCACCGCGACCCTTACGCCGGTTCGCTGCGTTATCACCTGGGGCTGATTACCCCCAACGATGACCGCTGCTTCATTGAGGTGGACGGCGAGCGCTACAGCTGGCGCGACGGGGAAGGCGTGATGTTCGATGAAACCTATCTGCACTACGCGGAAAACCAGAGCGGGCAGAACCGTCTGATCCTGTTCTGCGACATCGAACGGCCGATGCGCTACCGCTGGGCGCAGGCGGTGAACCACTGGCTGGGGCGCAATCTGATGAGCGCCGCCACCGCGCCGAATGAAGAGGGCGATCGCACCGGCGGCGTCAACAAGATGTTCAAATACATCTATGCGATACGCCGGGTGGGGAAACGCCTAAAGGCCTGGAATCGCACCGGTTACTACATCATCAAGTGGATTTTGTTCGGGGGGATCGCCGCGGCGATATTCTTCTCGGTATAAACGAAGGTGGGGGCGCACGGTGTGCGCCCCTTTTTGATCAGGCGAAGATAGTCATCATGTAGGCGGCGAACAGCGCCAGGTGGGCGGTGCCGTTCAGCACGTTGGTGCGGCCGGTCGAGAACGACAGCTGGCACAGCAGCAACACCGTCAGCATCACCACGATATGCGGCGTTTGCAGGCCGAAGATCAGCGTCTGCCCGGTCAGGGTGGCGATGATGGTGACCGCCGGCACGGTCAGGGAGATGGTCGCCAGCACCGAGCCGAAGAACAGGTTCATGGCGCGTTGCACCTGATTGTTCAACACGGCGCGCAGCGCGCCCAGCCCTTCAGGCGACAGGATCAGCAGCGCCACCAGGAAACCGGTGAACTGCGCCGGCGCGTTCATTTTGGTCAACAGACCTTCCAGCGGATTGGCGTTGAACTTGGTGACGGCGATAACCGCGATCAGGTGCACGATGAGCCAGGCGGCATGCCAGGCGCTGCTGTGGGAAGAAGGCTTGCCGTGATGCGGGTCGCCGTCGTCGTCTTCATGCTCGTACACGAACAGGCTCTGGTGGGTTTTGGTCTGGATCACCAGGAACACGCCATACATGGCGGCGGAGATCAGCGCTACCAACAGCGCTTGCCCGGTGCTGAAGTTGCCGCCCGGCAGCGCGCTCGGGAATACCAGCACAATCACCGCCAGCGGGAAAATCGCCATCAGGTACTGTTTGATGCCGCCCAGATTGACGTACTGGGTGGCGAATTTGCGCCCGCCGAGCAGCAGCGCGAAGCCGACCAGGCCAGCGGAAACGATCATGATGATGGAGTACAGCGTATCGCGCATCAGCGCCGGCGCGGCGTCGCCGGTGGCCATCAGCGCCGAGATCAGGCTGACCTCGAGGATCACCACCGACAGGCTGAGGATCAGCGAGCCGTAGGGTTCGCCCAACCGGTGAGCCAGCACGTCGGCGTGGCGCACCACGCTGAAGGCGCTGCTGAGGATCCCCACCAGCGCGAGAATATTGATGCCGACGATCAGCGGAAAGTTAGCGGTGCTGCTCCACAGGTTCAACACCACCAGCGCGGCGATGGGAAAGATCAGCGAGTATTCGGTGTGGCGAGATTTGGTGGATCGGCCAGGATCGTGTTGCGACTTCATGAGGGTGGCACTCCTTCTCAAACAGCGTAGCCCGTCGGCGCCGGTCGCCGTGGCACGGCAACTCTGCGTTTCCAGTAGGTATTTTATATTAGGATACACCCGCGGCGCCGGTGTGATGTTGTTTTTATCTGAGAAAGCAATTGCTTGCTTTATGTGATCAGGGTAGCAAAAAAACCGCACGGGGTGCGGTTTTATTTACTTACTTTTACGCAGTAACGCCAATTTTTAACGTTAGATTTGAGAAAAGTCGTGTTTACTCATTTACCGCTTGGTTAATCAAGGAAAACGAGACCGTCAGTCATCAATATTATCCATGATTTCATGCCGTTTATTGTGGTAACCCTCTTCATTTAGCCCCTCACGCCAGTAAGGTACGGCATAAAGACGATTGCGATCGCATTGGCGTTCACGGCGCAGGTAGCGGCGCAACCCCACCACCAGGCGATCTTCACCGGCGAGCCAGAAGTGCGCTTCGCCCTGCGGCAGGGACTGTGCGCGGAACTGAGCGATCAGTTCGTCGGTTTTCTCCGTGCCGCCGACGATCCAATTGACTTCAACATCAGCGGGTTTTTTCAGGTCAATCATGTCAGCGGTGCTGTCGACGCGGACGAAAGCGCGCCCGGCGCTGTGCGGCGGCAGGTTTTCCAGCAGCGCGGCCAGCGCAGGCAGCGAGGAAGGATCGCCCGCCAAGCAGTAGAAATCGGCCGCCGGCAGCATCGGTTTGGGGCCGCCCGGGTTGCTGATGCCGATTTTATCGCCGATTTTCGCTTGGCGCGCAAAGTCGACCGCTGGGCCTCGGTGATCGTGAATCGCAAATTCGATGTCCACTTCCGCCTGTTCCGGGCGCACGGCGCGAATGGAATAGGTGCGCACGATCGGGCGCACGGCGTCCGCGGCCCAGCGCGGGCCGTTTTCGGTCAGCGTCGGCAGATCCGGCTGAGTTTGGTCGGCGAGCGGCAAAAAGACTTTGATGTGCGCAGCGGCGGCGTTGGCCGGGTAGTAGCGCAGATCGGGCGCGGTAAAGGTGATGCGGCGCAGGTGCGGCGTAATGTCCTGTACGGCGCTGACGGCGATCAGGTAGGGGGCGCGTGAGCGAGGGGCTTCGGTAGTCACGGGGATCTCCTTATAGTTCGTTTGGCGGTGAGTATACCATGCCGTTTGATAATGAGAATTGTTTGCTCATTGAGGCGCAATCGCCTGTGAGCTAGGCTTAAGGTTCACGCAATACGCACGGGAGGACGTGATGCCATACCAAGACACGAACGACTTGCCGGACAATGTGAAGCATGTGCTGCCGGCCCATGCGCAGGCGATTTATAAAGAAGCGTTCAACAGCGCCTGGCAACAATATCGGGATCCTGAAGATCGACGCGGTGACGCCGGCCGGGAAGAGACGGCGCACAAGGTGGCCTGGGCAGCGGTCAAACAAAGCTATCGCAAGGGTGACGATGAGCGCTGGCACAAAAAGTAACGCCTTTTATGCCCGGTAAAAATCGCGCAGACGTTATGCTGACCTCGGCAATTAATATTATTGCTGCTCAGTACAAATACTTTTCCACGTTAACGCCGCTTTGCAACTTGATTGCGCGGCGGGAAAAGAATATGGTCATTATTAATAGGCGCGGTTATTGAATTAATAAAATTCCGCACCAAAAAATAAAATTGCAAAGGTTCAGTAGTGGCGAGGGAGGACGAGAAATCGTATTCCCGGGAGGTTGTAACAGTGTTAACGCGAGATTTTCTGCAAAAAGCGGATTGCAAAACCGCCTTTGGCGCTATTGAGGAGTCGCTGTTGCTGACGCCTGAACAGCGCGCAGCCTCGTTGGCGTGCACATTATCGCGCCGGCCGGATCACAGCCCGGTATGGGTATTCGGTTACGGTTCGCTGATGTGGAATCCGGTTTTCGAATCGGAAGAAGTGCGGCCAGCCATACTGCAGGGCTGGCATCGGGCGTTCTGCATGCGTTTGACCGCCGGGCGCGGCACGCTGCATCAGCCGGGGCGCATGCTGGCGCTGAAAGAGGGCGGCCAGACCACCGGATTGGCCTTCCGTCTGCCGGAAAGCACGCTGCGCGAAGAGCTGGAGTTGCTGTGGAAGCGCGAGATGATCACCGATTGCTACGTGCCGACCTGGTGTGAGCTGCAGCTGGAGGGCGGTGAGGCCGTCACGGCGCTGGTGTTCGTGATGAACCCGCAGCATCCGCTGTTTGAAGCAGACACCAGCCACCAGGTGATCGCGCCATTGATCGCCAGCGCCAGCGGCCCGCTGGGCACCAACGCGCAATACCTGTTTGCGCTGGATAACGAGCTGAAGCACCACGGCATGCAGGATGATTGCATCGGCGATCTGGTGCGTTACGTGCAGCAATGGTTGCAGCAGAACCGCCCCGGCACTTTCGGGGCCGAGGCCACGGCCTGAGGCGTTGGCGGGGCGGCAGACAGTAAAGGGCTCAGCGTGCGGAGCCCTTTTTCATATATCTAATGCCTCTATTTAATAACTTTATTCTGCATGATTATTTAAGCCAGTCACTTTGTGTGGTTATTTATCTCATTATTTTTAAAGCCATTCATCATTTTCCTCCGTTTTCACACCCCGAGAGTCACGATAAATAATTCACTTAGTATTAAATTGCATAACTAAAGGCTATTTCTTATTTGTTCAGCCCCGCAGGACTCCGTATCAATATGGCAGACGCTACCGCAAGAAACAGGGAGACGGGGATGAACTTTCAACAATTAAAAATTATTCGCGAATCGGCGCGCTGCAACTACAACCTGACCGAGGTCGCCAATACCTTATTTACTTCGCAGTCCGGCGTCAGCCGGCATATTCGCGAGCTGGAAGAAGAGCTGGGCATCGAAATATTCATTCGCCGCGGCAAACGGCTGCTGGGCATGACCGAGCCCGGCAAAGAGCTGCTGGTGGTGGCGGAACGCATTCTCAACGACGCCAACAACATCCGTCGCCTGGCGGACGTCTTCAGCAGCAACGATTCGGGGCAGCTGCATATCGCGACGACGCACACCCAGGCGCGCTACAGCCTGCCGGGGGTGATCAAAGAGTTTCGCGCGCTTTATCCACGGGTGCGGGTGGTGCTCAATCAGGGCAGCCCCGAAGAGATCGTCTCGATGCTGGCCGCCGGCGAAGCCGATATCGGCATCGCCAGCGAGCGGCTGATGAGCGACGAGTCGCTGGCGGCATTCCCGTACTACCGCTGGCATCACACCATTTTGGTGCCGGAAGGGCACGAGTTGACGCGCCAGCCGCAGGTGACGCTGGAGATGCTCAGCACCTTGCCGCTGATCACTTACCGCCAGGGCATTACCGGGCGCGCGAAGCTGGATGCGGCGTTCAAAGCGGCGGGCCTGACGCCGGACATCGCGCTCAGCGCGCAGGATTCCGACGTAATTAAAACCTACGTCGAATTGGGATTGGGCGTGGGCGTGCTGGCGGACATGTCGTATGAAAAAGAGCGCGATCGCGGGTTGGTGAGCCTCAACGCAGAGCACCTGTTTGAACCCAATACGGTATGGCTGGGCCTCAAGCGCAGCCAGCTGCAGCGCAACTATGCCTGGCGCTTTATCCAACTGTGCAACCCGACGCTGTCGCTGACCGAAATCAAGGACAAGGTCTTCTCGTCGCAGCTGGATGCGGTGATTGACTACCAGATTTAGTCGGACAGCTGGGCCCCGCCGGATTGCCACGGGGAAGGGGGATTAGTCGTCGGTACGTTCGATCAGGTGACGTTTACTTTTTCTGAACGGGCCGATGGCTTCCCATTCCGGGAGTTCTTCAGGTGGACGCGGGTTGGCCATCTCCCAGCGATGGTGTTGGCGCAAAATCTCGATGGCGATGCGTTTTTGCTCTTGAATGGAGAGCGTAGGGTCGGTCAGATCCTTATTTTCCATTTTGGCTTCCTTTCTGCACGTTATTTATACGCACCTTATCACATTTGGCCCCGTACTTTTCCAGCGATTGTATGTACTTTTTCAGTGCGTTGAAGCTGGTTTTACATGTCATGGTTCCGGGTATCACCTCAAAGGCGGCCTGACGAGTATACAGCGCCAACACGCGGTGATTGATTGCGTGGCTGATAAGTATGTCCGGCGGAGGCACCGGCGTCAGCCTCTGCTCTTGCAGGTTCAGGCCATACAGATACAGTACCTGCAAGCAGTTGCGCAGCATATTGCCTTTCAGTGGATGTTGCGCTTCACGCAGGGAGAAATTCTCCAACGCGACAAGTTCGATAACGTTCTCTGCCTGGAGATAACGGCACAGGCAAAATCCGGCGCGGCTCAGCGGGCTGGCCATTTGCCGATAGACGAAAGCGAAACTCATCGGCGTTTGGGCATGATATTTAAAAAGAGAGCGCCAATTTAACGTATGCCCGTTTTTCCTGCCTTTTTGCCAGCGCCGGTCTTGTACCGTCAGACGAGTCATAAACAGATCCGACTCAAGCAGGACGCTGTTCATGTCTGCCAGCGTTTGCTCTATCGCTCTCTCATGCCGGTGTGAGACGCCATTTTCCGATGGATGGTTTTCCATTTTCCCGTCCCTTGGGTGACCGAACTGACGTTAATCACCCAATGAAACAGACTCAAACCCCGCGTTTCACCGCTGCGAACTGCGCCGCAAAGACAGTTATCCATTGCGGCCAGCTGCCGTGAGCGTGCGATCTGGCGTGCAATACTCTCTCTAATAATCAAAATCCCATCTATATACATAAAAAGAATATCTATAGTGATTTAAGTACCTTCAACTGCCGATCGTGCTCGCATACACTCGCGAAATTATTATAAATTCCATCCGCTTGGAGAGTTTCAGATGAAAGCGCTCGTTCCTTCTTTGCTGTTTTTAGCCGTGGCGGCCAGCGTTAACGCGCAGGCGGCGACGCCGGCCAACACGCTGGTGATCGCGCAGTCTATCGATGACGTGGTCAGCTTTGACCCGGCCCAGGGATTTGAGTTAACCACGGTGCAGTCGTTCAACAGCCTGTATCAACGTCTGATCCAGTCCGATCCGCACAACCCTATCGATCTCAAGCCAACCCTGGCCAGCAGCTGGCAGGCCGGCGCCGACAATCGCAGCCTGACTTTCAGCCTGCGCCCGGACGCCAGGTTCGCCAGCGGCAATCCGCTGCGGCCGGAAGACGTGATCTTCTCGCTTTCACGGGTGGTAAAACTCAATCTGGAGCCGTCGTTTATCCTGACGCAGCTGGGTTGGAACGCGAAGAACGTGGAGCAACACCTGAGCAAGGTGGATGACCACCAGGTAAAAATCAGCTGGAGTGAAAACGTCAGCCCAGCCTTCGTGCTCAGCCTGCTGTCGGCGCCGGTATCGTCGATCGTCGACGCCAAAGAGGCGCTGGCGCACCAGCAGGGCGACGATCTGGGGCACCAATGGTTGAACAGCCACTCCGCCGGCAGCGGCCCTTACAAAATCCGCACCTATGTGCCACACGAGGTGGTGGTGCTGGACGCCAACCCAGGCTCGCCGGAAGGGGCGCCGACGCTGAAAACCATCCTGATCAAAAACGTGCCCGATCCGGCCGCGCGCCGTTTGCTGATCGAGCAGGGCGATGCCGATATCGCGCGCAACCTGGGGGCAGACCAGATGGCGGCCCTGAAGGGCAAGCCGGGCGTCAAATCGTTGGCCATTCCTTACGCCTCGCTTTATTTCCTGCAGTTCAACGCCAAGGCGTCGCCCGCGCTCGGCAATCCGGCGTTCTGGGAGGCGGCGCGCTGGCTGTTCGATTACCAAGGCATCGCCGACGATCTGCTGAAAGGGCAGTTCCAGAGCCATCAGGCATTCCTGCCGGACGGTTATCTGGGTGCGCTCAAGGATCAGCCGTACAGCTTCAATCCACAGAAAGCCAAAGAAATACTGGCCAAAGCGGGGCTCAGCAACGTCAGTTTCCGTCTGGACGTCAACAACCAGCCGCCGTACCTGGATATCGCCCAGGCGTTGCAGGCCAGTTTTGCCCAGGGCGGCGTGAAGGTGGAACTGGTGCCGGGCATCAGCTCGCAGGTCTCCACCAAGGTGAAAACGCTTAACTACGATGCGACGCTGACTTCCTGGGGGCCGGATTATTTCGACCCTAACACCAACGCCGCAGCCTTCGCCTACAACCCGGAAGACGGCAGCAAGACGCTGGCCTGGCGCGCCAACTGGCAGATCCCGGCGCTGAGCAAGCTGACGCTGGCCGCCACCGCGGAAAACGACACCGCCAAACGGGTGGCCGACTACCAGCAACTGCAAAAACAGGTGCAGCAAAGCTCGCCGTTCGTCATCGGCCTGCAGGCGCGCAGCCTGATTGCGGTGCGCGACAACCTCAAGGGCTATGTGCAGGGCATCAACCCTGACATGGTGTTCTACAGCAAGGTCAGCAAGTAATGGCCGCTGAACTGTCCGCCTCCGCCGGGGCGGCCCGGCGGTATTGGCGCTGGGGCGGGCGGCTGCTCGGCGGCGCGCTGTCGCTGGCGTTGACGTTGCTTGGCCTGCTGCTGTTCACCTTCATGCTGTCGCATCTGGCGCCGATCGATCCGGCGCTGCAGGTGGCGGGCGATCATGCCAGCGAAGCCACCTACGCACAGGTGCGGCATGAGTTGGGGTTGGATCAGCCGTTGCCGGTGCAGTTTTGGCGTTATCTGGTGCACCTGGCGCACGGCGATTTGGGTATTTCGCGCATAACCGCCCAGCCGGTGTTGAGCGATTTGCTGCGTACCTTCCCGGCGACGGTGGAGCTGGCCACCTGCGCCATTATCCTCGGCGCCCTCGGCGGCATTACGCTGGCGTTTCTGGCGGTGCTCAAACCGGGCAGCTGGCTGGATAACGCGGCGCGTCTGCTGTCGCTGATCGGTTATTCGGTGCCGATTTTCTGGCTGAGCCTGCTCGGGCTGCTGCTGTTCTACGCCACGCTGCACTGGTCGGCGGGGCCGGGGCGGCTGGACGACATCTACCTGTACAGCATGGAGCCGCGCAGCGGTTTCGTGTTGATCGACAGCTGGCTGTCCGGCGATCGCGACATGTTCTACAACGCCATCGGCCACCTGTGGTTGCCGGTAGTGGCGTTGGCGCTGTTGTCGATGGCGGGCATTACTCGGTTGCTGCGGGCGGCGATGCTGGAAGAGTGCAACAAGGAATACGTGACGCTGGCGCGTTCCAAGGGGGCCGGGCGCCTGCGCATTCTGCTGCGCCATGTGTTTCCCAACGTGCTGGGCACGCTGATCACCGTACTGTCTCTCTCTTACGCCAGCCTGCTGGAGGGGGCGGTATTGACCGAAACGGTGTTCGCCTGGCCCGGCGTCGGGCGTTACCTGACCTCGGCGCTGTTTGCCGCCGATACGCCGGCGATCCTCGGTGCCACGCTGCTGATCGGCACCTGTTTCGTGCTGTTGAATGCGCTGGCCGACGCCTTGACCTATTTAGTGGATCCGCGAACCCGATGAGCCAATATCTCTCTGAACACGAACCGCAAAGCGAGCCGGCCGTCGGTTACCGCCGTGGCCGGCGCCTGACCACGCTGACGCTGGGCACGGCGCTGGTGGCGATTCTGATCGTCACCGCGCTGCTGGCCCCGTGGCTGGCGCCTTTCGATCCCAATCTGCAGCATATCGAGCTGCGGTTACTGCCGCCTTCCGCCGCACATTGGCTGGGCACCGACGGCTTTGGCCGCGACTTGCTCTCCCGCGTGATTTACGGCGCGCGGCCGACGCTGATTCTGGTGTCGCTGATTCTGGTGTTGACCATTCCCATCGGCCTGCTGGTCGGCATTGGCGCCGGTTATCTCGGCGGCTGGGTAGAGCGCATTTTGATGCGCCTGACCGACATTTTTCTGTCGCTGCCGAGCCTGGTGATCGCGCTGGCGTTCGTGGCGGTCATGGGGCCGGGGCTGATGAACGGCGCGCTGGCGCTGGCATTGACCAGCTGGCCGGCCTTTGCCCGCCAGGCGCGGGCCGAAACCCTGGCGCTGCGCCGCAGCGATTACCTGGCGGCGGCGCGCATGCAAGGCATCAACGGGCTGCGGCTGATGGTCGGCCATATTTTGCCTTTATGCCTGCCGAGCGCGGTGGTGCGCGCAGCGCTCAGCCTGGGCGGCATCATCCTGTCCGCCGCCGGTCTAGGGTTCCTCGGCATGGGCGTCGCGCCGCCGACCGCCGAATGGGGCTCGATGGTGGCCGAAGGCAGTAAAGTGATTTTCGACCAATGGTGGGTCGCCGCCGCGCCGGGCGGGGCGATCCTGTTCGCCAGCCTGGCGTTTAACCTGCTGGGCGATGGCCTGCGCGACAAAATGGATCCTCGTCATGGACACTGATAACACCTTATTGACCGTCGAACGGTTGGCGATCGGCGTGCCGGGGCCACAGCCGGTGGCGCTGGTGAAGCATATTTCGTTCAACATGGGGCGGGAGCGGCTGGCGCTGGTCGGTGAGTCCGGCTCCGGCAAATCGTTGACCGCGCGTGCGCTGATGGGGCTATTGCCGCCGCCGTTGCAGCTGCAGGCGCAGCGCCTGACGCTGGGCGATGAAGACTTGACGCGCCTGAGCGAGCGCCAGTGGAGCAGGCTGCGCGGCGACCGGGTGGCGATGGTGATGCAAGATCCCAAGCATGCGCTGAATCCCAATCAGCCGATCGGCCGTCAGGTGGAGGAGCCGCTGGTGCTGCATGCGAAGCTGAGCCGCGCCGAGCGGCGTGAAAAAGTGCTGGAAATGCTGGCGGCGGTGGGCTTGCCCGATCCGGCTGCGCTGTGCCGCCGCTATCCGCATCAGCTCTCTGGCGGCATGGGGCAGCGGGTGATGCTGGCCATTGCGTTGATCAACGATCCACAGCTGTTGATTGCCGACGAACCGACTTCGGCGCTGGATCACCAGATGCGCGATCAGGTGCTGCAGCTAATAGAAAACCTGGTGGCGCAACGCAATATGGGGCTGATCCTGATCAGCCACGATTTGCAGCAGGTGGCGCACCACTGCGAGCGGGTGCTGGTGATGTACAAAGGCGAGCTGTTGGATCAGCTGCCGGCAGCAGAGCTGGCGGAGGCCACGCATCCTTATACTCGCACGCTGTGGGCGTGTCGGCCGAGCCGCGAGACGCGCGGCAAACCGCTGCCGGTGCTGGATCGCGCGCTGTTGGAGACGTTGAAATGAGCGTGATCGCACTGGAGAACCTGAGCGTCAGTCACCGCCAAGGCTACGAACTGCGCACCGTGGTGCATGAGGTTAACCTGTGCATCGAGCCGGGCGAGTGTTTCGGGCTGGTGGGGCCTTCCGGCTGCGGCAAGTCCTCGTTGCTGTGGGTGCTGGCCGGGCTGAATGGCAGCTGGCAGGGCGGCTTTGAGTTGCTGGGGCGGCGCCTGCAGCCGGGCCAGGCGTTTACCGGCGAACTGCGGCGCGAGGTGCAGATGGTGTTTCAGGATCCCTATGCTTCGCTACACCCCAAGCACCGGCTTTTGCGTACGCTGTCGGAGCCACTCAAACTGCTGCAGGAAAGCGACATTGAACGTAAAATCAGCGCGGGCTTTCGCCAGGTGGGGTTGGATCCGCGCCTGCTGGAGCGCTACCCGCATCAGCTGTCGGGCGGCCAGCGTCAGCGTGTGGCGATCGTGCGCGCATTGTTGCTGCGGCCGAAGCTGCTGTTGCTGGATGAGCCGACCTCGGCGTTGGACATGTCGGTGCAGGCGGAGATCCTCAACCTGCTCAACGAGCTGAAACAGGCGGGCGATCTGACGATGGTGCTGGTCAGCCACGATGCGGACGTGATTGACCACATGTGCGATCGTTCGGTGGCGATGGCGCACGGCCGCATCATCGTTTGACCCTATGCCCGCCAACGCGGCGGGCATATCCATCCTGGTAATAAATAAAGCAATTTATCGTCGTTCTTCCGTTAATTCTTACCCCCTACACTCGAAAAACAGCGCAACCGCGTGATAGTGGAGAGTGTATCGATGAAACGGTTAATCCCAACCTTATTGTATGGCGCGCTGGCGGCCGCGTTAGGTGCGCAGGCCGCCACCCCGCAGGACACCTTGGTGGTGGTCAGTTCGCTGGAGGGCATTATCAGCCTCGATCCGGCGGAGAGTTTTGAAACCGTCAGCTCGGCCAATCTGGTCAACCTCTATCAGCGCCTGGTGGCGCCGGATCGCGGTGCGCCGCAAACGCTGGCGCCGGACGCCGCCGCCAGTTGGCAAGCGGGCGCCGATGGCCACAGCCTGATCTTTACCCTGAAACCGCAGCAGCGCTTCGCTTCCGGCAATCCCCTGCGGCCCGAAGACGTGATTTTCTCGCTGGTTCGCGCGGTGAAGCTGAACAAGGCGCCGTCGTTTATTCTCGGTGAGTTTGGCTGGACGCCGGATAACGTTGAGCAGCAGCTGAAGAAGGTGGGGGATAACCAGGTGCAACTCAGTTGGCCCGCCAACATCGGCAGCGAGTTGGCGTTGCGGCTGCTGACGGCGAATGTGGCCTCGATCGTGGATGAAAAGCTGCTGAACGAGCACGCGCAGCAGGGGGATTACGGCAATGCCTGGCTGCGCGGCCATTCCGCCGGCGGCGGCCCGTATCGGGTGAGCAACTATGTGCCGCACGAAGCGCTGCTGTTTGGCCGCAACGACTATGCGCCGTCGCCGGCCCGGCTGAAAACGGTGTTGTTCAAGAACGTCAGCGACGCCGGCACCCGCCGTTTGCTGTTGCTGAAAGGGGATGCCGACGTGGCCTACGATCTGGGCGCCGACCAGTTCGACTCGCTGCGCAACGCGTCTGGCGTGCGCATCGAGCAGGCCGATGCGCCCCGGGTCTATTACCTCGGTTTCAACACCGGCAGCAAAGACAACCCGGCGCTGGGCAATCCGGCGCTGGGCAATCCGGCGCTGTGGCGGGCGGCGCGCTGGCTGGTGGATTATCAAAGCATCGCCGAGCAACTGCTGAAAGGGCAATATCGCGTGCATCAGGCCTTCTTGCCTCAGGGATTGGACGGGGCGCTCGACGATCGGCCGTTTACGCTCGACGTGGGCAAAGCCAAACAGATCCTGCGCGATGCCGGTATTGCCGAAGGTACGCGCATCGATCTTATCGTCATCAATCAGCCGCCGTACACTGACATCGCGCAGGCGCTGCAGGCCAGCTTTGCGCAGGCCGGGCTGCGGCTGGATATCCATCCGGTGGTGGAGAGCGACCTGTGGGGCAAAATGCGCGGCCGCGATTTTCAGGCGATCTTCACCTACTGGGGCGCCGACTACCTGGATCCGAACACCAACGCCAGCGCCTTTGCCTACAACGTGCCCGGTGGGCCGAAAACCCTGGCCTGGCGCACCCAGTGGGGCATTCCCGCCATTAGCGCGGAAACGCGTGCCGCGGCCGCAGAGGGCAACAGCGCCGCGCGCCGCGCACGTTATGCCGCGCTGCAACGGGAACTGCAGGCCAGCTCGCCCTATGTAGTGGCGCTGCAGGGGCAAACGCTGGTGGCATTGCGCGACAACGTCAAAGGTGCCCGGTTGGATATCGCCAACAGCATGCTGTATCTGGATCGGGTCAGCAAGTAGCGCCAACGCCGCGCGCCTGGCCGAGCTTTCTATCACGCCAAAGGCCGCCCGTGCGTGAAATCGCTTGTTGCTGCAACCTGGAATCGTGAGAGGTTTTGTCAGGGTGAAATAAAATGAAATTTCATAACGTGCTCACATGGCACTGATAAATTGGCGCTGAAAGGCGGCGTTGTTTACGTCTTTCACCGCGGTTGTCCGCAATGAGGCGGACACATCACCTCAGGAGATATTATGGACAATAACGGAAACGCTTCAGTGGAGCGCGCGGCAACCTGGCTCGCCGCCGGTGAGGTTGTGACGCCGGAACAGTTTTTATGGTTTCCAGCCACTGGCCAATCCGGCAACGGCCAGCACGGCAGAAGTGGCCGGATTGCTCAATCGGCTGATCGAGACGCTGAGGAACTCACCGAACAACGCCGGCGCGTTCTGGCCTGTGTCCAGCAAGAGCAACAGCCAGCCGGCGGCCGCCAAGGCGATGCCGAAAGGTTGCGGCGTTCGCCAGGCGCGACGGTTGCGCAGGCCGCGCGCCAAGGCCATGCCTAATCCGAACATTGCCGCCAGGCAGACCAGCAGCGGCAGCATCGTCCAACCGAGCCAGGCGCCCAGCGCCGCCAGCAGTTTGAAGTCGCCTTGGCCGATGCCGTTACGCCGCCGCAGCTGTCGATAAAGCGCGTTGAGCAGCCACAACGCCCCGTAGCCGGCGGCGGCGCCGATAACCGCATCGTCCAGCGGCGCCCAGCGAGCGTCGAGATTGCACAACAGCCCGCCCCACAGCAGCGGCTGGGTCAGCCGGTCCGGCAGCCAGCGGTGGCGCCAGTCCAGCCAGGCCAGGGCGATCAGCAGCGCCGCGGCCGGCGGTAACCACAGCCGGTGTGCTGCCGGCGGGACGAAAGGCAGCGTCGCCAACGCCACACCCAAGGCCGTCAGCAGCAGGCTGCGGCGGCGCAATCTCGGCGGGCTGGCGCGCACGGCCGCCGTTCGCTCCAGCCGGGTGATGAGCGCGAAGGCGACCATTCCTGCCGACAGCAGCGCGGTAAAAAACAGTGCGTGCCACAGTGAGAAAAGAAACATCAAGGCTCCGTCAGTCGTGAAACAGATGTTTAAAATAACGGCAAAATGCGTATTTCATCGGAGTGAAATGCGGTGGATTGTGAGAAATGCGCAGTCGTGCGCATTGCCACTTTAGGTATTGCAGAGTGATACAATGCCATGCGCGGTGGCGCGCAGCAGTGGGTTGCTGCGCTTTTTATCGGCAAAATCGGCGCTAAAAGGGTGTGAATTCACCTGGCGGCCGGAATGGAGCGGCCAATGGCGTAAGTGACGGCGTCACTGAGAGGTGATTGGGGTTTATCCTATTGTTTCTGCTCGTCAAGCCGTTAGGCTTTAAGGGAGAGGCGCCCCGACAGGCCGGGACGTAAGGTTTTTCAGATCTGCCGCGGGAAAGGCGGCAGCAAAGCAGTGGGTTGGCATGCTCCAGGAGGGAGGGAGGCCAACGGTGTCATGAAAGACGAAATTCAGGCTGGACTCATCAAAATCAAAAAACGACTCTGGCGCCGCCGCCGGGCGGCCTGGCTGGCCGGGCCGCTGGTGTGGCTGGCCGGCGCGGCGCCCGTGTGCGCCGAATCCCCGCCGGCGCCGGACGCCGTTATTTCTTCCGAACGGCAAGCCGCGGATCCGGCCGAGAGTTTGCCGGAGCTGGGCGGTGCGCCCGACGATGCCGCGCGCGAGAAGCAGTGGGCCGAGATGGCCAAGCAGTTTGGCGAAAAAGATCTGAATAACGTTTCCCGTCAGCAGATGCGCAGCCGCGCCGAGGATTACATGCTCGGCCAGGCGGCCGACACGTTGCAGCAACAGGCGCAGGAACTGTTGTCGCCGCTGGGCACCGCCCGGCTATCGCTGAAGATGACCAGGGAGGGTGACTTTACCGGCAGCAACGGGCAGTTATTCAGCCCGCTGTACGACGTCGACGGATTGCTGACCTACAGCCAGATCGGCTGGCTGCAGCAAAGCGCCGGGGCGCTCGGCAATTTTGCGCTGGGGCAGCGCTGGATCGTCGGCGACTGGCTGCTGGGTTACAACACGGCGCTCGACAGCGATTTCGCCCGGCAGCGCAATCGCGGCAGCGTCGGCGCGGAAGCCTGGGGAGACTACCTGCGTTTCTCCACCAACTATTACTACCCGCTGTCGGCGCTGGCGCAACAGCCCGGTGATGGCGTGTTTTTCAGCCGTCCGGCGCGCGGTTACGACATCACGACGCAAGGCTATCTGCCGTTTTATCGCCAGATCGGCGGTTCGCTCAGCTATGAGCAGTATCTGGGCGATAATGTCGATCTGTTTGGCAGCGGCAAAAAACAAAACGATCCGCGCGCGATGCAGCTGGGGCTCAATTACACGCCGGTGCCGCTGGTGACGATGAAGGCGCTGCATAAGATTGGCGCGGGCGGGCAGAGCCAGGATCAGGTCGAACTGGCGCTGAGCTATCGGCTCGGGGTGCCGCTGGCGAAGCAGATTTCGCCGGAGTATGTGGCGCAGGCCAAGTCGCTGCGCGGCAGCCGCTACGATCCAATCGAACGCAAGAACGTGCCGGTGCTGGAATTCCGCCAGCGCAAAACGCTGCAGGTGTTCCTGGCCACGCCGCCGTGGAGCCTGCAGGCAGGGGAAACCGTGCCGCTGGTACTGGAAATCAAGGCGTTGAACGGCATCGCTCACGTCAGTTGGCAGGGGGATACGCAGGCGCTGAGCCTGACGCCGCCGCACAACGCCAACGATCCGCAGGGCTGGACGGCGATCGTGCCGCCGTGGGACGACGCGCCGGGCGCCGCCAACAGCTACCGGCTGTCGGTCACGCTGGAGGACGAAAAGCAGCAGCGCGTGACCTCCAACTGGATAGAGCTGAAAGTGGCGCCGCCGCTGACGGCGACCGCCGGTGATGATGCGAGCCTGCTGCCGATCAAAACCCTGACGCCGCCGCCGATCCCGGCGCAAACCGGGCCGCTGTACGGCGGCGATTAACCGTTTTTACCCTGCAGCACCCACACCGCGGCCTCGACGCGGGATTTTAGCTTCATCTTTTTCAGCAGGTGTTTGACGTGCACCTTGACGGTGCTCTCGGTGATGGTCAGGCGGCGGGCGATCAGCTTGTTCGGCAGCCCCTGGGCGATCAGCTTCAGGATATCCCGCTCGCGCGGCGTCAATTGCTGAATATCGCGATCGGCGCTGGGGCGGTTTTCCCGCAGGCTGGCGGCGAGGATCGGCGTCAGCGTTTCGCTCAGCACCATCTGCCCGGCCGCCGCCTGATGCAGCGCCTTCAGCAGATCCTCCGGCTCCATGTCTTTCAACAGATAGCCGTCGGCGCCGCGTTTGAGCGCGCTGACGACGTCGTCTTCATGGTTGGACACGCTGAACACCACGACGCGCCCCGACAGGTCGGTCTGGCGCAGGCGATCCAGCGTTTCAAGTCCGTTGATGCCGGGCATGTTCAGGTCGAGCAGGATCAGATCCGGATCGTGCTGCTCCGCCAGCGTGACCCCTTGTTCACCGTTGCTGGCTTCGGCGATGACCTGCAGGCGGGCGTCCATGCCAATCAGCTGTTTTACGCCGTTGCGCAGCATCGGGTGGTCGTCTATCAGTAAGATTGTGGCGGCGGTTTCTGTCGTCATGGTGTCTCCGTTAGTCGATGGCGTGGTTATCCGGCGTGAAGCTGACCCGCACCTCGGTGCCGCCGCCGCTGCGCGGTAAAATATCGCAGCGGCCATGCAGGCTCTTGGCGCGATCGCGCATGATGATCAAGCCGTAATGGTCGGGGCGAGACGTCTCGGCCGGCAGGCCGCGTCCGTTGTCGCATACGCTCAGGGTCACTTCGCCCCGCTTGTTGATGACCTGAATGCTCACCTCGCTGGCGGCGGCATGCTTAAGGATGTTGCTGAGCGCCTCGCGGGCGATCTGCAGCAGGTGAATGGCCTGGTAAGCCGGCACCGTGCGTGGCCCCAGTTGGTAATCGAGGCTGATGGTCAGGCCCAGTTTGGGATTGAACTCCGCTACCGTCGATTGCAGCGCCGCCAGCAGGCCCGGTTCGGTCAGTTGCAGGCGGAAGGTGGTCAGCAGCTCGCGCAGCTGGCGATAGGCGCCGTTCAGCTCTTCGCGCATCTGCTGCACCAGCGCCTGGCTGGCCGACGAGAGCGTTTCGCCCTGCATCTGCAGGCAGGCGATTTGCATTTTCAGACAGGAAAGCGATTGGGCGATGGAGTCGTGCAGCTCGCGGGCGATCGCCGCCCGCTCTTCCATCAGCATCAGCTGCTGCTGATGGTCGACCTGACGCTCGATGGCCAGCACGCTGGTCAGCTGCTCCACCAGGGTGTTGATCAGCTGGCGGTGCTCATCGTTCAGCGGCTGTTGCGGCGCATGCTGTGCCACGATCACGCCGTAGTCGCCGAGCTTGTCGCTCAGGCTCCAGCTCAGCGACGGATTGTCGGGATGCTGGCGGTCGCTGTCGTTCAGGCAGGCGCTGCACACCGGGTTATGGCAATGCTCCGGCCGCAGCGGCTGGTTGCCGCTCAGCTGCAGCAGCGGTTCCCGGCTGTCGTTCTCATACAGTCGCACCTGAATGGCGCGCAGCGGCGTCAGGGTTTGCAGCTGGTTGAGCAGCGGCGTCAGGCGGCTGCACAGCGGCTCGCTGGCGTGCAGCAGGCGGCTGGCGCGATAAAGGAAGCTCAGCACCTGATTCTTTTGCTGCAGGTCCGCGGTCTTCTCGGCCACGCGCTGCTCCAGCCCGCTGTAGGTGGCCGACAGTTCGTCGGACATGGTGTTCAACGCACCGCCGAGCGACGCCATTTCATCCTGGTGCCCGCGCTGCGCGAAGCGGCGGCTAAAATCGCCGCGGCCCACCGCCAACGCCATTTCCACCAGCTGTCGCCACGGATGCAGCAACCGGCGGCGCAGGTAGCAGGTGGTGCCGATCAGCAGCAGCAGGGTCAGCGCGATGAAGCCGGCTTGCACCAGCGTCACCATCAGCAGGCGGCGCTCGGTTTGCCTGTCGATATCCGACACCAGCTTATCCAGCAGCTGCACGAAGTGCGCCACCTGCGGCGCGGCGTCGGCCGGGCGCTGCGCGCTGCGCAGGCGCGGTTGCAGGATCTGTTGCCAGTAGTCGCGCAAGGCGTCGAAAGGTTGCGTCAACCCTTCCTGCTCCACTGAGCGCTGCAGGTCGGGGCTGTTTTCGTCGCGCTCCAGTTCGCGAATCAACGCTTCATGCCGTTCATCCAGCGGCACCTGCGCCAGCAGACGGTAGCTTTGCATACGCAGTGAGCCGGCCTTGTTGATGGCGTGCGCATTGCCCTGAATGCTTTGCGACATCCAGGCGGAAATCCCCATGCCGGCCACGCCCAGAATGCCCGACAGCAACATCAGCAGGGCGACCTGATTCACGATCGAAAGCGGGGCCAACAGGCGTTTCATAAGCGCGGGTTCCTGGCATTTGGCGCCGCTGAAACTCAGGGGGAGAGGCGGCGACGGGGTAAACAAGTAACGATTCAGCCGTATTTTTGATTATCCCTGAGCATAACCCCATACCTCGAATGAAGTACCCATTAGTTTCCGGCGGGACGGTGAAGCGGTGAGAGTAGCGGCGTGATGTTTTCTAATGCGTTGATTTAAATTGATTTAATTTTTATTCGGGGCGTACCCCTAAGGGGATGAAGGCGCTATTTATGCCGCCAACTACTTGCATTCGGGTTGATATACATCAACTTTGCCGCCGGGGCCGCCCCCTAGGGTGTGCAGAATGATCCCCCGTGTCTGAGGTTTTTATGTCGCAACTTGCAACGCCTTCATCAAAGAAAACCGGTGCGCTGATTCAGGACTGGCGTCCTGAAGACAGCGCCTTTTGGCAGCAGCGTGGCCATCGCATCGCCACCCGCAACCTGTGGATTTCCATTCCCTGCCTGCTGCTGGCCTTCTGCGTCTGGATGCTGTTCAGCGCCGTCGCGGTCAACCTGAACAAGGTGGGCTTCAACTTCACCACCGACCAGCTGTTCCTCCTGACGGCGCTGCCGTCGGTGTCGGGCGCTATTTTACGCGTGCCGTATTCATTCGTGATCCCGCTGTTTGGCGGCCGTCGCTGGACCGCCATCAGCACCTGCTTCCTGCTGGTACCGTGCCTGTGGCTGGGGTTCGCGGTGCAAGACAGCAGCACGCCGTACAGCGTGTTCGTCATCATTTCCCTGCTGTGCGGCTTCGCCGGCGCCAACTTTGCCTCCAGCATGGCCAACATCAGCTTCTTCTTCCCAAAAGCGCGTCAGGGCGGCGCGTTGGGGCTCAACGGCGGGTTGGGAAATCTGGGCGTCAGCGTCATGCAGCTGGTCGCGCCGCTGGCGATTTCTTTCAGCCTGTTCGGCCTGTTTGGCGGCACGGCGCAAAATCAGGCGGAGGGGGGGCAGCTGTGGCTGGAAAACGCCGCCTGGGTCTGGGTGCCTTTCCTGCTGGTTGCCACCCTGGCGGCTTGGTTCGGCATGAACGATCTGGCGGCGGCCAAGGCCTCGCTGCGCCAGCAACTGCCGGTGCTCAAGCGTGGGCATTTGTGGATGCTGAGTTTGCTGTATCTCGCGACCTTTGGTTCTTTCATCGGTTTCTCCGCCGGTTTTGCCATGCTGTCGAAGACGCAATTCCCGGACATCGTGATCCTGCATTATGCATTCTTCGGGCCGTTCCTCGGTGCGCTGGCGCGGCCGGTCGGCGGCGCGCTGTCTGACCGTTTCGGCGGCGTGCGGGTGACGCTGATCAACTTTGTGGTGATGGCCGTGTTCGCCGCGCTGCTGTTCCTGACCTTGCCGACGGCGGGTGAGGGCGGTTCGTTCATCGCCTTCTACGGCATCTTTATGGTGCTGTTCCTCACTGCGGGGCTGGGCAGCGGGTCGACTTTCCAAATGATCGCCGTCATTTTCCGTAAAATCACTGTCGATCGCGTGAAAGCGGCCGGCGGCAGCGACGAGAGCGCGCAGCGTGAAGCGGTGACGGACTCCGCCGCCGCATTGGGCTTTATCTCGGCGATCGGCGCCGCCGGCGGCTTCTTCATTCCCCAGGCATTCGGCACCTCGCTGGCGTTGACCGGTTCGCCGGCGGGGGCTATGAAAGTATTCCTGGTGTTCTATATCTTGTGCGTGGTGATCACCTGGGCGGTGTATGGCCGCAAGAAAAAAGCCTGAGTATCAAACGTCTTTCTCAATCCCTCCCGGCAGGGGAGGGATATTTCGCTCATTCCGAGTCATCTCTCCTCACCTCCTCAGTGAAATTTTCTGTCTTTAGGTAAAATTCTCATCTCCGCTTGCCGTTTTTTTCTTTTTTTATAGCACTATCTCTCAATGTGGGAATATTTTCGCCAAAGCGGATTATATTATTTGTACGTTTTTTCCGTTTTATTGAGAATATTCTTACATTAAGGCGTTAATATCTTTCCGCAGATTAAATGAAATTTTCGGGAGGGTAAGGCATAATTAGTGCGATTGTTATAAAATCAGTAATAGGGTTTTGTCATAGATGCTGCACGCACTGAGTGGAATGTGTAACGGGGTTAAATCAGATAACTCTCATTCTGTTTTTTCCGGCTTTTTGTAGTCTATCTGACAATCAGATTAGGTGGAAAAACACAATGAATTCACGGATAAGAATGAAATTTCACAATTTTATTCGATTAACAATCTGACAACGCCGCTAGTTTTTCCTTTTTAAATCAATGAGGTGACCATTTGAATTTTACGGTAGCCATGAAAGAAATCCATGTTGCCAGCAGGGGAAAAGAGTCATTTGGGTAAACGGAACATCCTTAATAAGGCCTAATGTAAAAAATGAAATCAGAAAATTTTTATAAAGGCCAATATCCGATGAATGCAACCTGTTGAGTTTACATTTAATTTCTTGAACATTTTTTGATATTTCTATACAAAGTGTGCAGGACAGGCACGCTAAGGAAATTAAAAGTGAATCTTGATAAAAGAATAAAGATTAGGAATCTCGATGTTCTGACTCCTGCCGGGGAGAAATTTCGTCTGCGTTGGAAGGAGTATCAAATTCTTTCGCTGCTTGTCGCCAGATCGCCAGAGCTGGTTACCCGAACGGAAATTATAGAAAATATCTGGAAAGGAACTTACTGCTCAGATTCAACGATAAATCAAACAATTAAATCTATTCGCCAAAAAATTAGCGACACGGAACATACGCTTATCAGAACCATTCCCCGTTTGGGTTACAAGGTGGAAAATCAAGCGGCTTTTCACTTTATATCCGAGGATGAGGGCTACGCTGATGATGATATATTAAATGGCGATGAAAATATTGGCGTTGATATTCAAGCGGAACTTTCTGAAAATGAAAGTGAGTCGTCTGAAACAAACGATGAAAAAATAGATAAGCCGCGTAAATCGACGCTGGTGGCTGCGCCTGTTGCAACGGTAGAGTCAGCCCATGAACCCACGCGTGAAAAAAAGTCGACGACGGTGCGGCGCTTTTTCAGCATGCCCGCCAGCCGCGTAGTGAAATACCTGACGGTATTCGCTTCGTTGCTGGTTATTTCACATTTTTCATATGTGCTCGGCAACCAAACTCGTCCACCGGTGATCAATGATATTCAGAACAACACGCGCGTGGTGTTGACGCTGACGCTGAATAATCCCCATACCAACAGCCCGCAAACCCTGCTCTGCCTGTACCAGGGCGAGAGCATGGAGCAGGCGACCATCGAATGTGTCGACCCCAAGCAAGGGCAGCTTAAGTTGCCGGTAAAATATGAGACTTCTTCTACGCCGGGTAAAGGTCGGATTAATCTCATATTGCCTAACAAAACCTTGCAATATCAAGTTGCTTACGATGTTAAAAATTAGCGCTGAATGAGGTTTTATCTTTAGCGATAATTTTACATTTGATGAAATCTTTTATTTCATTATTTGTTATTTGAAAGCCAGGTTCGATTTGTCCAGTCTGGAACTCATTACCTAACGCATATTAGCGTCCTGTTTCCATCGAGGTGACAGGAATAATGAGAACCTGCTGAGTGACAAATTATGGATAAGCGTAAAGTAGCTATTATCGGGGGTTCCGGTTTTATCGGAACACGCCTGGCAAAACGTCTCAGTGCGCGCGATGATCTGACGTTGGTCATCGTTGACAAGCAACCCAGCGCACATTTTCCGGCGCTCTATCAATATGGCGACGTGACACAGCCCCAGACCCTGCAAGAACCGCTGGCGGGCTGTGACGCCATCATTAATCTGGCGGCGGAGCATCAGGACAACGTCGATCCTATTTCGCTCTATTATCAGGTCAATGTCGAAGGCGCACGCCATGTCTGCATGACCGCCTCCGCCTTGAATATCCGCCAAATCATTTTCACTTCCTCGGTGGCCGTTTACGGGTTCGTCGAGCAGGAAACCGATGAAGGGGGACGTTTCGATCCCTTCAACCATTACGGCAAGTCCAAGCTCGAAGCGGAATACGTTTATGAAGCGTGGCGCAAGGCGGATAGCGCAAACAAACTGACCATCATCCGCCCGACGGTGGTATTCGGTGAAGGCAACCGCGGCAATGTGTATAACCTGTTCCGCCAGATCGCCAGCGGCCGATTCGTGATGATTGGCAGCGGCAATAATATGAAGTCGATGGCTTACGTTGAAAATATTGCCGCGCGGCTGGAACATGCTTTGGATCAGCAGTCAAGTTATCAGGTCAGCAACTACGTCGATAAACCGGATTTTACGATGAATCAATTGGTCGACGTTATTTCCTCCTCGCTGGGCAGAGAAAATAAGACGATTCGCATTCCTTATGTGGTGGGCATATGCGGGGCGACCGCATTGGATGTCGTGAGTAAAATAAGTCGTAAAAAATTCCCAATCAGCCGCGTCAGAGTGCAGAAATTCTGCGCCAGAACGCAATTTAAAAGTAATGTGCAAAATAATTTCGTGGCGCCGGTTGAACTTGATTCGGCAATCGAAAGAACCATTAAACATGAGTTTTCTGATAGATAACTTAACCGCACGCTGACGTTATTTACTTATTTCCGCCGACAAGCGGATAAATCTGTATTTTTCAGGATTAACTCATGCTGACTTATATCCTGGCCGGATCAATTTTGTTTTTGTTAATAGCGCATTGGGAGCTGTAACTCAAGGGCGGTAGCGTGCTTATTCGCTGGAGGAACGATGTTATATCAACTGAGCGTGATATTTGTGCTGGCGGTCGCCTGGGTGCTTATTGCCCGCCGGGCCGCCTTGACGGTGGGATTGGTGGATAAGCCCAATGCGCGCAAGCAACATCTGGGACATATTCCGCTGGTCGGCGGCATCGCCGTATACCTGACGCTGATGCTGATGACGCTGTGGCAACCCGCCTGGCTGCCCGACAGCACCGTCTATCTGCTGTGCATTACGGCGCTGGTGGTGTTGGGCGTGCTGGATGACCGCTTTGATCTGCCCGTGGCGCCGCGCGTCATGGTGCAGGGAGGGATCGCGCTGGCGATGATGCTGGCGGCAGGGATGCAGCTTTCCTCATTGGGCTATGTCTGGGGGCATCAGGAAGTGATGCTCGGCTATGGCGCGTTGCTGCTTACGCCGCTGGCGGTATGGGGAGCGATCAACGCCTACAACATGGTGGATGGCATCGACGGGCAACTGGGCGCTTTGTCCTGCGTTACCTTCGTTGCATTGGCCATCGTGTTCGGATTGGGCGGCCGGGAAGATCTGGCGCTGTGGTGCCTGGGCCTGATCGCTGCGCTGGCGGCTTATCTGCTGTTCAACCTGAGCCTGTTCGGCGCGCGCAACAAGATCTTTATGGGGGACGCCGGCAGCATGGTGATCGGCTTCAGCGTGCTGTGGCTGGTGTTGCTGGCGACTCAGGGGCCGCAGGCGGTAATGCGCCCGGTCACCGCGCTGTGGCTGATCGCTATTCCGCTGATGGACATGGTGACCGTGATGGTGCGCCGCCTGTTGCGCCGCCAAAGCCCCTTCAAAGCGGGCCGCGATCATTTGCACCACATTCTGATGCGTCGCGGGCTCAATGCGCGCCAGGCGCTGGCGATGAGCACCATGCTGGCGGTGACGCTGGCCTGCGTCGGCATTTGCAGCGAAGTGCTGCAGCTGCAGGAAAGCCTGATGCTGGTGGCGTTTCTGTTTTGTTTCTGCGGTTATTTCGCCATGTTGCGCGAACCGCGTCAGGCGACGGTGTTCAGCGATAATCCGACCGTCGGCCGTTAATCCCCTCACGGGCTGCGGCAGCAGCCCGCTTATCACGGTACTTCCATGAATTTTCATTTGCCTCTTTTGATGCCGTTGGCCTTCACCTCCGCGTTGTTGAGCGGGTGTACGGTGGTCCCCGGCTCACATTTACCGACCAGCGGAAAAGCCATCGTCGTGCAGCAGGACGACGACTTCGATTTGAATGACCAGGTGCAGGTTTACCGCATGTCGCCGATGCTGCTGCAGAAAATGCGGCGCGTAGAACCGGTCGCCCGGCCGAATCCGGCGCTGGATCAGCGGTTGCAGAACTATCAATACCGCATCGGCGTCGGCGACGTGTTGAACGTCACCGTCTGGGATCACCCCGAGTTGACCACGCCGGCCGGGCAGTACCGCAGCGCCAGCGATACCGGCAACTGGGTGCATGCAGATGGCACGATCTTTTATCCCTATATCGGGCGAGTGGCGGTGGTGGGCAAGACCGTCACCGAAGTGCGCAGCCTGATCGCCGGCCGTCTGGCGCAGTACGTGGAAAGCCCGCAGGTGGACGTCAGCATCGCCGCTTTTCGTTCGCAGAAGGCCTACGTGACCGGCGAAGTGAAAACCTCCGGCCAACAGGCGATCACCAACGTGCCGTTGACCATTCTGGACGCAATCAACGCCGCCGGCGGCCTGACGGACAACGCCGACTGGCGCAACGTGGTGCTGACCCATCAGGGCAAAGAGCGGGCTATTTCGCTGCAGGCGCTGATGCAGCGTGGCGACATCAGCCAGAACGCGCTGCTGCAGCCGGGCGACATCCTCTACATCCCGCGCAATGACGAATTGAAAGTGTTCGTGATGGGCGAGGTGGGCAAGCAAGCGACGCTGAAGATGGATCGCAGCGGCATGACCCTGACCGAAGCCCTCGGATCTTCCGAAGGGATCAGCCAGACGGTGGCGGATGCGACCGGGGTGTTCGTGATCCGGCCGAGCGGCGGTAAAACGCCGCAGCGGCTGGCGACGCTGTATCAGTTCGATCTCTCCGACGCCAGCGCGCTGGCGATGGGCGCTGAATTTCAGCTGCAACCTTACGACGTCGTGTACGTCACTGCGGCGCCGATCGCGCGCTGGAACCGTTTGATCAGCCAGCTGGTGCCGACCATCAGCAGCTTTAACGATCTCAGCGAGGCTACCTTGCGCGTGCGCAACTGGTAACTCCGCAGGGTGAATAAGGAACAGAAGATGAAAAACAATGCGCTGTCCGTGATGGTGGCCGAACAAGATGAAAAGCTGGAGTGGGAGCGGCTGATCGGGCCGCTGTGGGATAACCGTTGGCGGATCGCCGTCGTGACCGGTTTGGCCGGCGTGCTGGGCGTCGCCTACGCCCTGTTGGCCACCCCGGTATATCAGGCCACGGCGGTGGTGCAGGTGGAGAAGCAGCTGTCCGGCGATTCGCTGCTGCGTGAAACGCTGGACAGCACGATGGGGCAAAGCTCGGCGACGCAGGATGAGGTGACGCTGGCCAAGTCACGCTACGTGCTCGGCAAAACGGTGGACGCCCTCGGCCTGACGGTGCGCGTCAGCCCGGACTATTTCCCGGTGTTCGGCAAAGGCCTTGCCCGGTTGAGCGGTGAAAAGCCGCCGGTGCTGAACATCACCACGCTGACGACGCCGGCGGACATGCAGGGCGAAGCGCTGACGCTGACGGTGCGCGACGGGCAGCATTACGAATTGAGCCATGACGGCGACAAACTGTTCAGCGGCGTGGTCGGGCAGCCGGTGGCGCAGGGCGGTTGGAACATGACCGTCTCGGCGCTGGACGCGGCGCCGGGCGCCAGCTTTACCGTGGTCAAAGTCGCGCGTCAAGAAGCGGTGGACGATCTGCGCAAATACCTGGACGTGGTACCGGGCGGCAAGGACAGCGGCATCATGGCCTTTACGCTGCCGAGCGAAGATCCGCAGAGCGCCGAGGCGATGCTGAAGAACATCACCGACAACTACCTGCAACAGAACGTGGATCGCAAAACGGAAGAGGCGCAGCGCATGCTGGCGTTCCTGCAAGAGCAATTGCCGCAAACGCAAACCTCGCTGAACAATGCCGAAACCCAGCTCAATCAGTTCCGCCAGCAAAACGACTCGGTGGATCTGTCGCTGGAAGCCAAATCGGTGCTGGATACTCAGGTGCAGCTCGAAGCCCAGCTCAATGAGCTGACCTTCAAGGAAGCGGAGATCTCCAAGCTCTATACCCGCGCGCACCCGGCTTACCGGGCGCTGCTGGAAAAGCGCGCCACGCTGGAGGCGGAAAAGGCGCGGCTGGGTAAACAGGTGCAGACGCTGCCGAAAATGCAGCAGGAGATCCTGCGCCTCACCCGCGACGTGCAGGTGGATCAGCAGGTTTACATGCAGCTGATGAACAAGCAGCAGGAGCTGAGCATCAGCAAGGCCGGCACGGTGGGCAACGTTCGCATCATCGACGAAGCGGAAACCACTATCCGGCCGATTAAGCCGCAGAAGATGCTGATCGTCTTGTTGGCGCTGCTGCTGGGGGCGGGAGGCGCCGCCTCGGTGGTGCTGCTGCGCGCGGCTTTCCATCGCGGCATCAATGATATCGATACCCTGGAGAAGCGGGGCATCAACGTCTACGCCACGGTGCCGCTGTCGCCGTGGCAGGTCAAGCGCAACCGCGAGCAGCGTCATTTGCTGCCCAAATCCGGCGGCCGGCGCTTGCCGATCCTGGCGGTGGCCGAACCGACGGATCTGTCGGTGGAAGCGATCCGCAGCCTGCGCACCAGCCTGCATTTCGCCATGATGGAGGCCAAAAACAACATTCTGATGGTCTCCGGCGCCAGCCCGGAAAGCGGCAAGAGCTTTACCAGCACCAACCTGGCGGTGGTGGTGGCGCAGGCCGGGCAGCGGGTGCTGTTGATCGACGCCGATATGCGCAAAGGCTTCCTGCACCGCTGGTTGGCGGATGATGGGCATCAGGGCCTGTCCGACATGCTGGTGGGCAACGTGACGGCGGAACAGGCGGTGCGGAAAACCGCCATCGCCAACCTGGACTTCGTGCCGCGCGGCCAGGTGCCGCCGAACCCGTCCGAACTGCTGATGCACCGCCGTTTCGCCGATTTTCTGCGCTGGGCCGGGCAAAACTACGATCTGGTGCTGATCGACACGCCGCCGATTCTGGCGGTGACGGACGCGGCGATCGTCGGCAATCACGCGGGCACCTCGCTGCTGGTGGTGCGCTTTGAGGTGAATACCGTCAAGCAGATCGAAACCAGCATGCGCCGCTTCGAACAGAATGGGGTGACGATCAAGGGCGTGATCCTCAACGGCATGGTGAAGAAGGCGGCAACCGACATGAGCTATTACAACTTCGCCTACCCAAGCCATCGGGAAGAACGCCCGCAGGCAGGGGAGTAAGCGGGTGAAGGCCATTATCACCAATGCCCTGTGGCTGATGCTCGAACGCGTTTCGCTCAGCCTGTCCGGCATCTTCGTCTCCATTTACGTTGCGCGCTATCTGGGGCCCGCGCAGTTTGGCGCGCTCAACTATCTGTTGGCGACGATCGCCATCGTGGTGCCACTGGTGCAGTTGGGCGCCGACAGCATCATTTTCAACCGCGTCGCCCGCCGACAGCCGAGCGGCATTCGCCTGATGCTGGCGTCAATACGCCTGCGCCGCCGGCTGTTCCTGGTGGTGGCGCTGCCGATACTGATATGGAGCTATTTCAGCCAAACGCCCGCCAGCCAACTGATGACGCTGTTGCTGCTTGTCAGCGCCTATTTCTCGATTCAGGACGTGTACAAGATTTATTACGATGCCCGCCTGCAGTCGAAACGCAATACGCTGATCAACAACCTGGCGCTGCTGCTGTCGATCGGGCTGCGGCTGGCGCTGGTGAGCGCCGCGCTGCCGCTGGTGTGGTTCGCGGTACCCTACATCATCAGCAGCGCCGTGCCTTACCTGGTGCGCCTCTGGTTATTCCGTGGGGAAGCTGCGGCCTCGCCGCGGGTTACGCCGCGCCAGGCCAGGCGCTACGGCCGTTACTTGCTAAAGGTGGGGCTGCCGTTGGCCATCTCCAGCCTGTCGATAGTGATCTATACCCGCATCGATCAAATCATGCTGGGCAATCTGGTCGGCGAGCAGGCGGTAGGCTGGTTCAGCGCCGCCACCACCCTTAGCCAAGGCTGGGTTTTCGTGCCGATGGCGCTGATCACCTCGTTGATGCCGGGCATTGCCAGCTGCCGCGATCCGTTGGAGCAGGAGTACCGTATCCGGGTGCTTTATCTGGTGGTCCTGGGCCTGTCGTTGCCGGTGTTGCTGGGCCTGTGGTGGTTCGCCCACCCGGCCATTGCGCTGCTGTACGGCGCCGCTTTCCAACCGGCCGCCAGCATCCTGGCTATCTGTACGTTGACCTCGCTGTTTTCGGTCATGGGGACGGTTTCGTACCGCAGCATCGTGCTGTTCGCCGGCTATCGCTTTATCGCCATCAAGATGCCGTTGGTGGCTGTGGCGAACGTGGTGATGAATCTGCTGCTGATCCCGCGCTATGGCCTGATCGGCGCGGCGGTGTCTACGCTGCTGGCGGAATTCATTTCGTTCTTTGTGCTGAACAGTTTATTCCGTGGCGGAAAAATTACCCGACTGCAGCTGACCTGTTTTTACTGCCTGCCGCGTCTTGTCAGCAAATTAAGGAGAGAGCATGTTAAACATCCTGGTTAAAAACATTTCCAAGCGCCTGCCCGATGCCTGGCACCATCAGGTTAAATACGCGCTCTATTTCAAGAAGCTGCCGCACCTGTCAAAACCGACCGGCTTCAGCGAAAAGATCATGCGCCGCAAAATTTACCCGCGCAGCATCTACACCACTTTGTCGGACAAGTTCAAGGTACGTGAATTTATCGCCGGTCTGTGGGGCGAGGAGTACCTGGTGGAGCTGTATGCGCATGGCACTGAACTCAGCTACGACATGTTCAGGCAATTGCCCAACGCCTTTGTGCTGAAGGCCAACCACGGCAGCGGTTATAACCGGTTGGTGTTCGACAAGCGGCAGGTTAGCTACGCAGAGTTGTACGATCTCAGCAACGCGTGGATGCGCAGCAACTTTTATGAGCAGAGTCGCGAAAAGCATTATCTGGATATCGAACCCTGCATCATGGTGGAGCGCATGTTGCTGGATGGCGAACAGGTGCCGAACGATATCAAGTTTCATTGTTTCAACGACAATCATGAAATTCGCATGTTTATCCAGGTGGATTATCAGCGTTTCGGCACCCATCGGCGCGATATTTTTGATGTCGACTGGAACCGCACCGAAATCCGTATCAGCTTGCCCAATGCCGACGAACCGATGCCGCGCCCTACGCGGCTGGATGAAATGATACGTTTGGCTCGCCAGACGGCGCAGCAGTTCTCTTATGTGCGCGTGGATTTCTACCAGGTCGGCGAGAAGGTGTATTTCGGTGAGTTGACGTTTACGCCTGGTGCGGGGCTAAGCAAGCTGATGCCGAAAAACATTGAGCAGGAATGGGGCAGTTATTTTACTGAGTAAACGCTTATGCAAAGAGTCGCCTCCAATTTTCAAATGCATGCCAATGCCGGTTATAATCAGTCGCGGGATTTGATCA
Organism: Serratia sp. CY29653; assembly: GCF_052169255.1. Lineage (NCBI taxonomy): Bacteria > Pseudomonadati > Pseudomonadota > Gammaproteobacteria > Enterobacterales > Yersiniaceae > Serratia > Serratia sp. CY29653. The sequence goes on from NZ_JBJNLC010000001.1 coordinate 754,636, forward strand.
ATCAATCCATCGTATTGACCTTCCTGCTGATGTTTTTCGTGAAAACCTTCCTGACCTCGGGATCGTTCAACAGCGAGCTGATTAATAAAGCCGTGCTGGGGCTGAATGGCCTGATGTTGCTCTATGTCGGCTATGCATTTTTTATCGCTACGCTGGCGGAAAAGGCGGTTGCGGGTTTTTTGGTTCTGCTGTTTCTTATGAATATTGCCACCGGGCATGGTGATTATCTGTTTGGTGCGGTATTCAGCACGGCGGTGATAATTTTATTTCGTCGTATCGAAATGGGGCGTGGCGCTGAAATGTTTGCCATCACCTTTGTGGTGGCAGGGTTGCTGGTGGTTATTCCCTATACCTTTTACACTGATGGGTTTGTTTACCTTGATGAACGTTATGGCAACAGATTAACGCTGGGGTTCGATAACCCGAATACCCTGGCGTATTATTCTTTTGCCTTGTTCGCCACACTGCTGTGCCTGATCGACCATGCGAAATTAACGCGTGGAATGAAAAATATCGCTTCGTTGGCGGTATCGGCGTTAATTCTCCCGGTGCTGATGTATTCCTATTCTCGCACCTGTTTTATGCTGGCGTTGTTGATGCTGCTGCTGTTTTGGCTGGCGCCGCTGCTGCGTGTCGCCCCCAACAGAAAAGTCTGCATCGCGCTGACGTTGGTCATTGTCGGCTTTCAATTCGCCAGCGTTATACGCTGGGGGAACAATCCGGCATTGGACGTGCTCTTGAACCAGGCGCTGACCGGCCGGATCTGGTTCTCCTGGCAGATGTTTCAGGCGGTGGGGCTACCCAATCCGCTGTTCGGCATGAATATAGAGCCGTATAAGCCAGTCGATTTCTTCTTCATCGCCATGTTTTATTCGGCCGGTGGCATCGCCTCTGTCGTCATGCTTTTTTGTTATTTTCACTTGTTGGGCAATATGCGCAGGCTGAGTCGATTCATGCGCTGGGTGGTGGTGGTTTTCCTGTTAACAACCTTGACGGAAACCTATTTTTTGGTCCCGGTATTTAACGTGTCGTTATTGTTGCTGTGCCGTGGAAAAGAAATAATAAATTCTAAGCTGGAGGGTTAAGAAATGGATTTCTCTATCGTGATCCCTATTTATAATAGTTCGCGCTACCTGCCTAAAACGCTGAAGCGAATTTTCAACGCTTGCCAAGGGTTCGACTATCAGGTGATTTTGGTTGATGATTGCTCTGACGAGGATGACATCAAATCTATCCGCCAGATAGCGGCGACCAATAGCAATGTGATGCTGCATGAGAAAAAACAGAAGAGCAATGCGGCGGTATCACGCAACTTAGGCACCAAGTTAGCGCAATCGGAGATCGTGTTTTTCCTCGACTCCGATGATTACTTCACGACCAACTATATTATTCGCCGCATGAAGAAGCATGAAGATCGCCAGATTGATATTATCTTCGGCAACTATGCGGAGGTGAGCGGCGATTCGGTACGCGACTTCAACTTCCACTACAAATCCGGTTCTTCCGGCGAAGATTTTCTTTTTCTGGAAATGGGCGATATTCGGTCATCCACCATCAGCATGCGTAAAAAAAGCGATCGCCGCTTTTTATTTCCCGAGTTTCTCAACAAGCATCAGGATTGGGGTTTTCTGGTCAACGCCACCAATTTGGGCGCGCAAGTGGCGCATGACGCCGGCGGCGGGGTGTTTCTCGACGTGGGGCGCTATGGGCGCATGACGGCGAAGCTTAATCTGGAGGCCAGCGACCGCTTTATCAATACCTTCCTCAGCCCCAGCGATCGCCATATCAGCGGATTCGCCTGTAAGCATCTGCTGGCCTCGCTGTATTCGGAAAACGCCCAGGCGTTCAATTATTACTCGTCGCGCATCGTGCGGCACAGCCTGAGCGGCAAGTTCAAGATGATCAAATGGTATGGCGATTGTCTGGCGCGGTTGGGGTTGTTCTCGGTTGGCGGCCGGCTGCTGCGCAACGTGCGCCAGGGATTCAGGAGATGACATGCAACCACGCAAGATAATCATCGTTATCGAAAATATGGCGGGCAAGGGCGGTACTGAACGGGTCGCCAGCGGTTTGGCCAATGCGCTGGCGCGTTTGCCGGGTTACGAGGTCGCGGTGTTTTCGCTGTTTGGCGAGCGGAGCTTCTTTCCGCTGGCGAGCGACGTCCGGTTGCGCTGCGGCGGTGGCGATTCACTGTTCTGGCCGTGGCGGCTGGCGTTCGCGCTGCGGCGTGAACGCGCGGACGTGATCATTACCGTTTCCATGGGGAAACTGTCGGTGGTGATGACGCCTTTCCTGCGTTTGTTCTGTGCCCGCAGCCGGCTGCTGTTGAGTGAGCACGTCAGCTTTCACCAGTATCCGCGCGTATTTAAGTGGCTAAAGTTGCTGGTTTACCGGCTGAGCGATCGCGTGATTTTCCTGACGCGGCAAGATAGCGACGCCATCGCTCGCTGGGTGGGGGCCGGGAAATGTCGGGTGATCGAGAACGTTTCGCCGTTCCGCGCACAGGCGCCAACGCCGGCGCTGCAGCAAAAGGTGGCGCTGGCGGTGGGGCGCTTGAGCAATCAGAAGGGCTTCGATCGTCTGATCGCGCTGTGGCGAGGGGTGGCGGCGCAGGTGCCGGATTGGCGGCTGCTGATTATTGGCGACGGCCCGGAGCGCGATGCGCTGCGGCGGCAGATTGAAGACGCCGGGCTGGCGCGGCAGGTGAGTCTGCTGCCGGCCACCGCCGACGTGGCGGACTATTATCGCCAGGCCAGCCTGTATGTGATGACCTCTCGCTATGAGGGATTGCCGATGGTGTTGATCGAAGCCATGAGTTTCGGCCTGCCGCTGGTGGCCTACGACTGCAAGACCGGCCCGGCCGAGTTGATAGACGACGGCGTCAACGGCTATCTGGTGCCCGATGACGACGCCGCCGCCTTCAGCGAAGGGGTGATCAAACTGATGCTCGATCCGGGTTTGCGCGAGCACTTTTCTGTCGCCGCGTTAGAGAAGTCTAGCCGTTTTTCTCCCGAACGTATTTATCCCCAGTGGCAACAGCTCACCGAGTGAGGACAAAATGGAAAAGATATCCGTCATCATGCCGGCCTACAATGCTGCGAGCTCTATCAAAGAGTCGATTCTAGGCGTGCTGAACCAGCGATTTACCGATTATCACCTGTATGTGATCGATGATGCGTCCACCGACGATACTGCCGAGGTGGTGCGGCCGTTTATCCACGATCGCCTCACCTATATACGCAATGAGCATAATCAGGGCGTGGCGGAAACGCGCAACATCGGCATCGAGGCGGCGAACGGCGACTATATCGCCTTTTGCGACAGCGATGACGTATGGCTCCCCAACAAGCTGTCGCGCCAGGCGAGCATTTTGCAAACCCGCCGCTACGACGTGGTGTGTTCCCATTATTACACCTTCGAAGACGACCTGAAATTGATCAAAAACACCCGTGGCGCGGAAGAGCTTATCGGCTATCAGGACATGTTGAAAAGCAACTGGATCGGCAATCTCACCGGCATCTACAACCAAAAGCGCATCGGCAAGGTGTATCAGCAAAAAGTGGGCCATGAGGACTATTTGATGTGGCTGGCGGTGCTGCAGAAGGCGCGTAACGGCCTGGCCTACTGCATTCCCGAACCGCTGGCCTGTTACCGATTGTCTACCCATTCGCTGTCGGGCAACAAAATCCGCGCCGCGGACTGGCAATGGCGGATTTACCGTCAGCATTTGGGGCTGTCTTACCAGAAATCCTGCTACCTGTTTGCCACCTATCTGTTCAATGCCGTGGTGAAAAGGAAATGACCATGAGGGGGATGTATCTGGGGGTGGCTCTGGGCTGTTGCGCCTTGTGGGGCGCTTCGGCTCTGGCGCAGAGCTGCCAACCCAATCTGTTGGCCAACCCCGGCTTTGAGCAGGGGCTCGGTGGCTGGCGAGCGCAGGGCGCGCAGGCCGACGGCGATGCGCACAGCGGCAGTGGCAGTCTGCGCTATGACAATGCAGATGCCGCGCAGTACCGCACCTTCAACCAGGCGCTGCAGGTTGCGCCCGGACAGACGATCGATTTCGGCGTCTGGCTCAAGACCCGCGGCGTACGCGGGCAAAGCCGCGACGGCGGCGCCGGGGTTTATCTGCAGAGCTTTGATGCGCAGGGGCGCTTTCTGGAGGGCAGCTATCCGGCTGGGGTGACCGGCGACAGCGGCTGGCGGCAGGTGAACGCCAGCTATACCGTGCCGCCGCAGGCGGCGCGAATCACGTTTGGCGTTTATCTGCGCAAGGGGAGCACCGGTACCGCCTGGTTTGACGACGCCTATGCGTGTGCTCGAGCGCCTACGCCGGCGTTGTATCAGCTCGGCGCGTCGGCGCAGGGGAAGGTCGACACGCTGCTGGTCACTCCGCAGCCGCAGCATTTGCAGGTCGACAGCGAATTGCTCAATGCCGAGGGGCAGGTTGTTCACCGTAGCCGCGACCGTTATCAGGTTGAAGGGCAGCGCCGTATCGAATACCAACCGCCGACCGGCCTGGCCCAGGGCGAATACCGCCTGCGTCAGCAGGTCACCGGGCAGCAATCCCGGCCGGCACCGGGCAGCGAGCTGTCTTTTCGCGTCGGGCAGCCTGCGGCCAAAGTGGCGATCGACAGCGAAGGCTTTACCCTGCGCGACGGCCAACGGCTTTTCCCGTTGGGCATTTACGCCAACGTGGCGACCGATGAGCATTTGGCGCGCATCGCATCGGCGGGATTCAACACGGTGCTGAATTATGATTATGGGGAAAAGAAAGATCCTTACGCCTTTTTCCGCAACGCACGCAAGCGCGGGCTGCTGGTCATTTACTCCGTCAAAGATCAGTACCGCGGCAGCCGTTTCGCGCCGACCGTCCGCGGTGGCGACTACGCGGCGATGACGGCCTGGTACGTGCAGCGCTTGCGCGCTCAGCCCAACCTGCTCGCCTGGTACATCAACGATGAGCTGGGGCCGGAATATCTCGATAAGATCGAGGAAAAAAACCTGCAAATAAAGCGGCTTGACGGCGATCATCCCACCTTCCAGGTGTTGAACAAAACCGGGGAGTTGGACGCCTACTTTAACAGCAGCGACATTTTGGCAACCGACCCTTATCCGGTGGGGAACGATCGCGATCTGACGCGCACCACGCGTTATACCGAACTGACGGTGCAGGCCGCCCGCCAGGCGCGCGGGGCCTGGGTGGTGATGCAAATCATGGATCATGCCGCTTATGACGCCCGCCGCAAGCCACATCCGCCGTCAGAGGCGGAAATCCGCAATCAGGCCTGGCAGGCGCTGATCGGCGGCGCCAAGGGGCTGTTGTTTTATTCTTATACCGATCTGTTTTACAAGCGCAAAACCGGCCGCTTCGACCAACGGGAGTTTGACGCCACCTGGCGTGGTGTGGCCGCCGTGTCGCAGCAAATCGCCGCCTTCACCCCTTATCTGCTGACGGGAAAATCGACGCCGCTGGCGGGAAGCAACCCTCAAATGCCGGCGCGGATGTTTGTTCTGGGCGATCGCGCCTTGCTGCTGGTAGCCAACCCTTACTATCGAGAGGGAAGCACCCGATTGCGCCTTCCGGCGGGTTGGCGGCAGCAGGGAGCGGGTGCGGAGATCACGCTGGCGTTGCCCGCCGTGGGCACCGCGACGCTGTGGCTCCAACGCTGAAAGCGTCGAGTTAGCGTTACGCGGGAGGTTTCTCCCGCGTCCTACCCCCAAATACCCCATCTGGCCTCTCGCCCGTCAGTCTCTGTCCTCAACTCCTGATTTATTCATTTAAATTCAACATATTAATCTCGTTCATCGCACCTATACTTTGGTGGTATTTCTCACCCGGCGCGTGTATCGCCTCCCGCTTTCTCTTGATCGCAATCAATTTGCCGCCGATTGGCCGTCAGTAGGCTGGCGGCAGATTGAGCATGTCTTCTTATAACGACAAGAGCCTTCAGGAGCATTCCGGATGAGCAAATTTTTAGACCGTTTCCGCTATTTCAAGCAGTTGGCGGAGCCTTTTTCTGGCGATCACGGCCAGACCTTGAACACCAACCGCGACTGGGAAGACGGCTACCGCAGCCGTTGGCAGCACGACAAAGTGGTGCGTTCCACCCACGGCGTGAACTGCACCGGTTCCTGCAGTTGGAAGATCTACGTGAAGAATGGCCTGGTGACCTGGGAAACCCAGCAAACCGACTACCCGCGCACCCGTCCCGATCTGCCCAACCATGAACCGCGCGGCTGCCCGCGCGGCGCCAGCTACTCCTGGTACCTGTACAGCGCCAACCGGCTGAAATACCCGCTGATGCGCAAGCGTCTGCTCAAGCTGTGGCGCGAGGCGAAAGCGCAGCACAGCGATCCGGTCGCGGCCTGGGGCTCTATCGTCGGCGATGCGGAAAAAGCCAAAAGCTACAAGGTGGCGCGCGGCCGCGGCGGTTTCGTCCGCTCCAGCTGGCAGGAGGTCAATGAACTGATCGCCGCCGCCAACGTCTATACCGCCAAAACCTTCGGCCCGGACCGTATCATCGGCTTCTCGCCGATCCCGGCGATGTCGATGGTGTCCTACGCCGCCGGCGCCCGCTACCTGTCGCTGATCGGCGGCGCCTGCCTGAGCTTCTACGACTGGTATTGCGATCTGCCGCCGGCCTCGCCGATGACCTGGGGCGAGCAGACCGACGTGCCGGAATCCGCCGACTGGTACAACTCCTCCTACATTATCGCCTGGGGCTCCAACGTGCCGCAGACGCGCACCCCGGACGCCCACTTCTTTACCGAAGTACGTTACAAGGGCACCAAAACCGTGGCGGTGACGCCGGACTATGCCGAAGTCGCCAAGCTGTGCGACCACTGGCTGAATCCGAAGCAGGGCACCGACAGCGCGATGGCGCTGGCGATGGGCCACGTAATGCTGAAAGAGTTCCATCTCGATCGCGAAGTCGGCTACTTCCGCGACTACGTGCGCCGCTATACCGACATGCCGATGCTGGTGCTGCTGGAAGCGCGTGAAGGCGGCCATTACGCCGCCGGCCGCCTGCTGCGCGCCGCCGATTTGGTGGACGGACTGGGCCAGGAAAACAACCCCGAGTGGAAAACCGTCGCTATCGACAGCCGCAGCGGCGATCTGGTGGCGCCGCAGGGCTCCATCGGCTTCCGCTGGGGCGAGAAGGGCAAGTGGAACCTGGAACAGCGCGAGGGCAAGTCGCAACAGGAAGTCGAGCTGCAGCTCAGCCTGTTGGGCATGCATGACGACGTTGCCGAGGTGGGCTTCCCGTACTTCGGCGGCGCCGACAGTGAGCATTTCAACAGCGTGGCGCTGGACGAGATCCTGCTGCACAAGCTGCCGGTGAAACGCCTGCAGCTGGCGGACGGCAGCGAAGCGCTGGTGACCAGCGTGTACGACCTGACGCTTGCCAACTACGGCCTCGAGCGCGGGTTGGGCGATGCCAACTGCGCCGCCGACTATGACGAGGTCAAGGCCTACAGCCCGGCCTGGGCCGAACAGATCACCGGCGTGTCGCGCCACAACATTATTCGCATTGCCCGCGAGTTCGCGGAAAACGCCGAGAAGACCCACGGCCGTTCGATGATCATCGTCGGCGCCGGCGTCAACCACTGGTACCACATGGACATGACCTACCGCGGCCTGATCAATATGCTGATCTTCTGCGGTTGCGTCGGCCAGAGCGGCGGCGGCTGGGCGCACTACGTCGGCCAGGAAAAACTGCGGCCGCAAACCGGCTGGCTGCCGCTGGCGTTCGGCCTCGATTGGCAGCGCCCGCCGCGCCACATGAACAGCACCTCGTTCTTCTACAACCATTCCAGCCAATGGCGCTATGAAACCGTCGGCACCGACGAGCTGCTGTCGCCGCTGGCGGACAAATCGCGCTTCGGCGGCAGCCTGATCGACTTCAACGTGCGCGCTGAGCGCATGGGCTGGCTGCCGTCGGCGCCGCAGCTGGGCACCAACCCGCTGCGCCTGGCGGAGCAGGCCCGCGCGGCCGGTCAGTCGCCGGTCGAGTTCACCGTCGACAGCCTGAAAAACGGCTCGCTGGGCTTCGCCGCCGAGCAGCCGGACAATCCGCAGAACTTCCCGCGCAACCTTTTCGTCTGGCGCTCCAACCTGCTGGGCTCCTCCGGCAAGGGCCATGAGTACATGCTCAAATACCTGTTGGGCACCGAAAACGGCATTCAGGGGAAAGATCTCGGCCAGCAGGGCGGCGTGATGCCGCAGGAAGTGGAATGGCGCGAGCAGGGCGGCGAAGGCAAGCTGGATCTGGTGGTGACGCTCGATTTCCGCATGTCGAGCACCTGCCTGTACTCCGACGTGGTGTTGCCGACCGCCACCTGGTACGAAAAAGACGACATGAACACCTCCGACATGCACCCGTTCATCCATCCGCTGTCGGCGGCGGTCGATCCGGCCTGGGATTCGAAGAGCGACTGGGAGATCTACAAGGGCATCGCCAAGGCCTTCTCCGAGGTGTGCGTTGGCCATCTGGGCCAGGAAACCGACGTGGTGACCCTGCCTATCCAGCACGATTCCGCCGCCGAACTGGCGCAGCCTTACGGCGTGCAGGACTGGAAGAAAGGCGAATGCGATCTGATCCCGGGCAAAACTGCGCCGCACATCATCGCGGTGGAGCGCGATTACCCGGCCACCTACGAGCGCTTCACCTCGCTGGGGCCGCTGCTGGACAAACTGGGCAACGGCGGCAAGGGCATCAGCTGGAACACCCAAACCGAGGTCGACTTCCTCAAGCAGCTTAACTACGTCAAGGCCGACGGCCCGGCGGCGGGGCGGCCGAAGATCGAGAGCGCGATAGACGCGGCGGAAGTGATCCTGTCGCTGGCGCCGGAAACCAACGGCCAGGTGGCGGTAAAAGCCTGGGAGGCTCTGAGCAACGTCACCGGCCGCGATCACCGCCATCTGGCGCTGAACAAGGAAGACGAGAAAATTCGCTTCCGCGACATTCAGGCGCAGCCGCGCAAAATCATCTCCAGCCCGACCTGGTCCGGTCTGGAAGACGAACACGTTTCCTACAACGCCTGCTACACCAACGTGCACGAGCTGATCCCGTGGCGCACCCTCAGCGGCCGTCAACAGCTGTATCAGGATCACGAGTGGATGCGCGCCTTCGGTGAAAGCCTGCTGGTATATCGGCCGCCGATCGACACCCGCGCCGCGCAGCCGTTGCTCAACAGCAAACCGAACGGCAACAAGGAGAAGGCGCTGAACTTCCTGACGCCGCACCAGAAGTGGGGTATTCACTCCACCTACAGCGACAACCTGTTGATGCTGACGCTGTCGCGCGGCGGCCCGATCGTCTGGCTGAGCGAAGACGACGCCAAAGATCTGGGCATCGCGGACAACGACTGGATCGAGGCCTTCAACGCCAACGGCGCGCTGACGGCGCGCGCGGTGGTCAGCCAGCGTATCCCGGCCGGCATGACCATGATGTACCACGCGCAGGAGCGCATCGTGAACCTGCCGGGCTCGGAGATCACCAGCCAGCGTGGCGGCATCCACAACTCGGTGACCCGCGCCTGTCCGAAGCCGACCCACATGATCGGCGGCTATGCGCAGCTGGCCTACGGCTTCAACTACTACGGCACCGTCGGCTCCAACCGCGACGAGTTCGTGGTGGTGCGCAAGATGAACCGCATTGATTGGTTGGATGACGAAGGCAACGACTACGCGCAGGGCAGTCAGCAGGAGAACAGCAAATGAAAATTCGTTCGCAAGTCGGCATGGTGCTGAATCTGGACAAGTGCATCGGTTGCCACACCTGTTCGGTCACCTGCAAGAACGTCTGGACCAGCCGTGAAGGTATGGAATACGCCTGGTTCAATAACGTGGAAAGCAAGCCCGGCGTCGGGTATCCGCACGCCTGGGAAGATCAGGAAAAATGGAAGGGCGGCTGGATCCGTAAAATCAACGGCAAGCTGGAGCCGCGCATGGGCAACCGCGTCGGCGTGCTGGCGAAAATCTTCGCCAACCCGGACGTGCCGGCGCTGGACGACTACTACGAGCCGTTCGATTACGACTACCAGCATCTGCACACCGCCAAACAGGGCAAGCACCAGCCGGTGGCCCGCCCGCGCTCGCTGATCACCGGCCAGCGCATGAACAAGATCGAAAGCGGCCCGAACTGGGAGGAGATCCTCGGCGGGGAATTCGAAAAACGCTCGCAGGACAAGAATTTCGACAACCTGCAGAAGGCGATGTACGGCCAGTTCGAAAACACCTTCATGATGTACCTGCCGCGCCTGTGCGAGCACTGCCTCAACCCGGCCTGCGTCGCCACCTGCCCGAGCGGGGCGATCTACAAGCGCGGCGAAGACGGTATTGTGCTGATCGACCAGGACAAGTGCCGCGGCTGGCGCATGTGCCTGACCGGCTGTCCGTACAAGAAAATCTACTTCAACTGGAAGAGCGGCAAGTCCGAGAAGTGCATCTTCTGCTACCCGCGCATCGAAGCCGGGCAGCCGACGGTGTGTTCGGAGACCTGCGTGGGCCGCATTCGCTACCTCGGCGTGCTGCTGTACGACGCCGACCGCATCGAGCAGGCGGCGGCGGTGGAGAACGACAAGGATCTGTATCAGAGCCAGCTCGACATCTTCCTCGATCCGCATGACCCGAAGGTGATTGCTCAGGCGCTGGCGGACGGCGTGCCGCAGGGCGTCATTGAAGCCGCCCAGCAGTCGCCGGTGTACAAAATGGCGATGGACTGGAAACTGGCGCTGCCGCTGCACCCGGAATACCGCACGCTGCCGATGGTCTGGTACGTGCCGCCGTTGTCGCCGATTCAGTCCGCCGCCGACGCCGGCGAGCTGGCGCACAGCGGCGTGCTGCCGGACGTCGAGAGCCTGCGCATTCCGGTGCAGTATCTGGCGAACCTGCTGACCGCCGGCGATACCGAACCGGTGCTGCTGGCGCTGAAGCGCATGCTGGCGATGCGCCACTACAAGCGGGCGGAAACCGTCGACGGCGTGGTGGACACCAGCGCGCTGGAGCAGGTCGGGTTGAGCGAAGCGCAGGCGCAGGAGATGTATCGCTACCTGGCGATCGCCAACTATGAAGATCGCTTCGTGGTGCCGTCGAGCCACCGCGAGCTGGCGCGCGAAGCCTTCCCGGAAAGCAAAGGCTGCGGTTTCAGCTTCGGCGACGGCTGCCACGGCAGCGACGGCAAGTTCAACCTGTTCAACAGCCGCCGCATCGACGCCATCGACGTGACCGCGAAAACCGCGCGGCCGGAGGATGCCTCATGATCAGCCTGAAAGTGATCGCCCGCCTGCTGGATTACCCGGAGCAGGTCCTGTTTGACCATCAGCAGGCGCTGATTGAGGCGCTGGAGCCGGCCAGCGAGCTGGATCTGCACCACAGCGCGCAGCTGATTCTGTTTATCCGCCGCCTGTGCGCCCGCCCGCTGCTGGACGCGCAGGCCGACTATTGCGAGCTGTTCGATCGCGGCCGCGCCACCTCGCTGCTGCTGTTTGAGCACGTGCACGGCGAGTCGCGCGATCGCGGCCAGGCGATGGTCGATCTGATGGCGCAGTACCGCGCCGCCGGGCTGGAGATCGACAGCCGCGAGCTGCCGGATTTCCTGCCGCTGTACCTGGAGTATCTGGCCAGCCGCAGCGCGGCGCAGGCGCGGGAAGGGCTGCAGGACATCGCGCCGATCCTGGCGCTGCTGGGCGCGCGCCTGCAACAGCGCGAAAGCCCGTATGCGGTGCTGTTCGATCTGCTGCTATTGCTGTCCGGCAGCGAGGTGCAGGCCCAGACGCTGGAAACCCAGGTGGCGCAAGAGGCGCGCGACGATACGCCGCAGGCGCTGGATGCGGTGTGGGAAGAGGAGCAGGTCAAGTTTCTCGGCGAACAGGGCTGCGCCTCCGCCCAGCAGACGGCGCACCAGCGGCGCTTCGCCGGCGCGGTGGCGCCACAGTATCTGGACCTGACGGATGCGTTAACCGGAACCAAAGGACGCTAATCATGCAATTTTTGAATCAGTTCTTCTTCGATATTTACCCTTATCTGGCCGGCGCGGTATTCCTGATCGGCAGCTGGTTGCGTTACGACTACGGGCAATACAGCTGGCGCGCCGGCTCCAGCCAGATGCTGGATAAAAAGGGCATGCGGCTGGCGTCCAACCTGTTTCACATCGGCATTATCGGCATCTTCGTAGGTCACTTCCTCGGCATGCTGACGCCGCACTGGATGTATGAGGCCTTCCTGCCGATCGACGTGAAGCAGAAGCTGGCGATGATCGCCGGCGGCGCCTGCGGCCTGATGACGCTAATCGGCGGTGCGCTGTTGCTGAAGCGCCGGTTGACCAATCCGCGGGTGCGCGCCACCAGCAGCTTCGCCGACATCATGATCCTGACGTTGCTGGTGGTGCAGGTGTGCCTCGGCCTGCTGACCATTCCGTTCTCCGCCCAGCATATGGACGGCAGCGAAATGATGAAGCTGGTGGCCTGGGCGCAGGCGGTGGTGACGTTCCACGCCGGTGCCTCCGCGCACCTGGAAGGGGTGGCGATTATCTTCAAGCTGCACATGGTGCTGGGCATGACGCTGTTCGTGCTGTTCCCGTTCTGCCGCCTGGTGCATATCTGGAGTGCGCCGGTAGAGTATCTGACCCGCCGCTACCAGCTGGTGCGCAACCGCCGCTGAGCCTGACCCCGCCGCCGCTTGCCAGCGGCGGCGCTATTCCGATAATTCCCCTGTCGTCTGCCCATTCTCGCCGCCTTGTCGTAAACTAACTATCTCAGTCATGTTACGCTTATGCTTCCGCCGACGGACGTCGGCCCGCGCCAGCTGATAACAAGAGATGCCGCCTTGATGAAAGGCCTTTTGGGACATAAAAACCGGGGATGATCCGCATGGCCTTTGCGCCGCGCGGGAGAATCGCTTTATGGATAGTCAGGTTAATCAATAACAATAATGACCACACAATGTCGCTCACCCGAGCTGTTGCCTCTGAAAATCATCGCCACCGGGGCCGCGTTGCCGCCCAACCGCGTGGCCTCCTCTACGCTCGATGCCCGCCTGGGGAAACCGGCCGGCTACGTTGAAAAACGCTCGGGCATCGTTTACCGCTATCACGCCGCCGATGACGCCAGCCAGGCCGAGCTCGCCGCCGCCGCGCTGCATGACGCGCTGGCCCGCAGTGCCATCCCGGCAGCCTCCATTGACCTTTTGATCTCCGCCTCGGCGATAGCGGTACAGGCGCTGCCGTGCTCTGCCGCGCATATTCTCAAGATCGCCGGATTGGCGCCGGGTACGCCGGGCTTCGACATCAACAGCAGCTGCGTCAGCTTTATCTCCGCGCTGCAGGTGGCGGCGGGGCTGTTGAACGCCGGGACGTATCGGCGTATCGCCATCGTCTCGGCGGATCTCGCTTCGCGCGGCATCGACTGGCAGCACGAAGAGTCGTCGCTGATCTTCGGCGACGGCGCCGCCTGCGCCATCGTGGAGCGCGGCGACGGCACAGGCGGCATCCTCGCCAGCCTGGTGGAAACTCATCCCGCCGGCAGCGAACTGTGCGAGATCCGCGCCGGCGGCACGCGCCGCAACCCGCGTGCCGGCATGTGCGAGCAAGACTTCCTGTTTCATATGCAGGGCAAACCGCTGTTCCGTCAGGCGTCGGCGCTGATTGAGGACTACCTCGACCGGCTGCTGAGCGCCAGCGGCTTGACCCTGGGGCAGATCGCCACCGTGGTGCCGCACCAGGCCAGCCATTTGTCGCTCGAACATATGCGCAAACGGCTGCACGTCTCCAGCGAGGCGCTGGTGGACATCTACCGCCATCATGGCAACCAGGTGGCGGCCTCTATCCCGACCGCGCTGCATGCCGCCGTGACCAGCGGGCGCTTCAACCCCGGCCAGCCGGTGATGCTGATCGGCACCGCCGCCGGGCTGGCGCTGGCCGGCATGGTGTTGCTGCCATGAGGGTGCTGGTGACCGGGGCGACCAGCGGGCTGGGGCGCAACGCGGCGCAGTGGTTGCTGGAGGCCGGGCATCAGGTGCGCGCCACCGGCCGCGATGAGCGGGCCGGCGAAGCGTTGCGTCAACTGGGCGCCGAATTTTACTCGCTCGATCTGGCGCAGGCCACGCCGCAGCAGTGCCGGGAGCTGGTGACCGACTGCGAGTGGGTGTGGCACTGTGCGGCCAAGTCTTCGCCCTGGGGCAGCAAAGCGGAATTTCACCGCATCAACGCCGCGGCGACGGAGAAACTGGCGGAGGCGGCCGGGCGCTGCGGCGTGCGGCGCTTAGTGCATATCTCCACGCCGGCAATCTACTTCGATTTTCAGCCGCATTACGATCTTGATGAGGGTTATCGCGCCCGGCGCTTCGCCAATCACTATGCCGCCAGCAAGCACGCCGCCGAGCAGCGGCTGTTGGCGCAGGCGAAGATCTACCCGCAAACCACCTATGTTATGCTGCGGCCGCGCGGCCTGTTTGGCCCGCACGATCGGGTGATCGTGCCGCGGCTGTTGCAGCAGCTCGAACGCGATCGCGGCGTGCTGCGGCTGCCCGGCGGCGGGCAAGCGCTGCTGGATCTGACCTTTGCTCCCAACGTGGTGCACGCCATGGAGCTGGCCAGCCGGCAGCGCGGATTGCCGTCCGGCGCCGTGTATAACATCACCAACCACCAACCGCAGCGGCTGGCGGAGATGCTGGATGCGCTGCTGCGCCAGGAGCTGGGGCTGCGTTACCGGCTGCAGGCCGTGCCTTATCCGCTGCTGCATACGCTGGCCGGCGGCATGGAGCTGTGGGCAACGCTGAGCGGCAAAGAACCACCGCTGACGCGCTACAGCGTGGCGGCGGTGCATTTCGACATGACCCTGAGCCAGACGCGCGCGATCGAAGAGCTGGGCTATCGGCCGCGTTACTCGATGGAGGAGGGGATCCGCCTGACCGGCGAGTGGCTGCGGCAGCAAGGAGGCATACAGCATGGCTAAGGTCACCGTATTTGAAGTGGGCTATTGCACGCATATCGGCTGCATGGCGCTGCGCGGCGCCGGGTTCCGGGTGTGTAAATTCCCGGCGCGCGCCTATCTGCTGGAGGTGGGAGAGCGCCGCTGGCTGTGGGATACCGGCTATGCGCATTATTTTCAGCAGCACACGCAGTCGGGGCTGTTCAGCCTTTATCGCCGCATGACGCCGGTCTATTTCGATCCCGCCGAGTCGTTGGCGCATCAGCTGCGCGAAGCCGGTTACGCCGAAGGCGACATCCAGGCGCTGATCGTCTCGCACTTTCACGCGGATCACATCGCCGGGCTGCAGGATTTCAGCCACCTCGACTTTATTTGCTGCGGCGAAGGCTGGCAGCAAACCCGCGGGCTGCGCGGTTTCGCGGCGCTGAAACGCGCCTTTATTCCCGGCCTGATCCCGGCGGATTTCGAGAGCCGCCTGCAGTTTATGGAAGCTTTTCCCTCGGTGACGTTGCCCGCGCTGCTGGCGCCGTTCGATCGCGGTTACGCGCTGCCGGGCAGTGAAGGGCAGATCGTGCTGGTGCCGCTGCCGGGGCATGCGGCCGGCCATATCGGCGCCTTTATCCTCACCGACGCCGGCTGGACGCTGTTGGCCAGCGACGCCGCCTGGTCGCCGCAGAGTTACCAGACGCTGCGCGGGCCTTCGCGCCTGGCCAATCTGGTGATGGACGATGCGGCGGCGTACACCCGCACGCTGGAGCGGCTTAACCAACTGTGGGCGGGCGGCCAGGTCAACATTTTGCTGTGCCACGAGGGGGACCTGTGATCCCCTTCATGACCCTTTGGCACTACTTCCGCGCCCGGCGCCTGCGCTTTGGCGATCGTGCGGCGCTGGAGGCGCATCAGGCCCGGCAGCTCGCGGGCTTTGCCCGCCGGGTGCTGAGCAAGAGCCCCTATTTTCAGTGTTTCAGCCGCCGGCCGTTCGCCGAATGGCCGCAGATGGACAAGGCGCTGATGATGGCGCAGTTCGACCGGATGAATACCGCCGGGCTGAGCCGGGAGGCGGTGCTGGCCTGCGCGCAGCGCAGCGAGGCGGATCGCGATTTCACGCCAAAGATCGGCCGCTACAGCGTCGGGTTGTCGTCCGGCACCTCTGGGCAGCGCGGCGTGTTTGTCGTCAGCCCGCGCGAACAGCAGGTGTGGGCCGGCGGCATGCTGGCGAAGATGCTGCCGGACGGGCTGCTGGCCGGTGAGCGTGTCGCGCTGTTTCTGCGGGCGGACAATAATCTCTATCACAGCGTAAACAACCGTTGGCTGAGCCTGGCGTTTTACGATTTGCTGGCGCCGTTCAGCGAGCATCTGCCCGCGCTGGAACGGCAGGCGCCCAGCATCATCGTGGCGCCGGCGCAGGTGCTGCGCGCCCTGGCGCTGGCGGTGTTGGCCGGGCAGGTGAAGCTGCCGGTCAAAAAAGTGATTTCGGTCGCCGAGGTATTGGAAGAACAGGATCGCCGCCTGCTGATGCAGGTGTTTCCGGCGGTTGGCGAAGTGTATCAGGCTACCGAGGGGTTTCTGGCCGCGACCTGCGCGCACGGCACCCTGCATCTGAACGAAGAGTTTTTGCATATCGAACCGCAGTGGATCGACGAACTGCGTTTCACGCCGCTGATCACTGATTTCACCCGCGGCACGCAGCCGATCGTGCGTTATCGGCTGGACGATGTGCTGGTACTGCGCAAGGAACCCTGCCCGTGCGGGCAGCCGACGCGCGCGATTGCGCGTATCGAAGGGCGGCGCGACGATCAGCTGATGCTGCCCGATGCGCAGCGGCAACCGCAGGCGGTGTTCGCCGATGCCTGCAGCCGGACGATCGCTAATGCGCTGCCGCTGACCAGCGATTACCGCCTGATCCAGCGCGGCGAGCAGCGGCTGGAGTTGATCGCCGATTGCAGCCCGGCGGCGTTGGCGCACTGCCAGGCGCAGCTGATCGCGCTGTTCGCTCGCCAAGGCATCGCCACCGATCGGCTCGAATGGCGGTTGACGGCGCAGGCGGTGTTGCCGCAGTTCGATCGCAAGCGGCGGCGCATCGTGCGCCAGGCGGAGGAAGCATGAAAAATACGCTGTTCAGGCTAGGGCACATGTTGCTCGGCTGGGGGACGGTCGGGGTGGTGTATAGCCTGGCCGATCGCCTGCAGGGGGCGGGAACTTTGTTGCCGCCGTCGGCGCTTGATCGGGCGATCCCGTTCAGCCCGGCGGCCATTTGGCTTTACCTGTCGTTCTTCCTCATCGTCCCGGCGGGCTATTTGCTGGCGCCGCTGCAGCGAATCAAATGGCTGACGCTGGCGATGCAGCTGACGGCGCTGGGCGCCGGGGCAGTTTACCTGCTGTGGCCGACCACCATGGCCTATCCGCGGAACGATGGCGTTGGGATCAGCGCGCAGCTGCTGGCGGCGTTAACCCAGGTGGATTCGCCGCAGAACTGCCTGCCTTCGTTGCATATGGCGCTGACGGTGCTGGCGGTGTGGGCGTTGAGCGACGGCGAGCGCAAAGTGCGAACGGCGCTGTGGATGCTGTGGGGCGTGGCGATCGCGTTCTCCATTCTGCAGCTGCGCCGCCATTTGTTTGTCGATCTGGCCGGCGGCGCGCTGCTGGCGCTGTGCGCCGGGTGGTTGGCCCTGCGCATCAAGACCCTGCGCCGGCGGGTGGTTAAAGGAGAAATGGGATGAGCGATCTGGCGTTGCCGATAGTGTTCATGCTGTTCATCGTGGTGGCCGAGGCGGTGGCGCTGCAGTGGGGGCGCCGTGAGCCGGTCAACTGGCACGATCTGGTGTTTAACCTGAACTCCGGCCATATCATGCTGTGGCTGTTCCGCGGGCTGGAGATCACCTGCTACGGCTACGTGGCCGCGCATTTCAGTCTGGGGCTGCTGGACGCCTGGCCGCCGCTGCTGATGTGGCTGTTCGCCCTGCTGGCGTGGGACTTCGGTTTCTACTGGCTGCATCGCCTGCACCATCGCTTCCGCGTGCTGTGGGCGGTACACGTGGTGCACCACCAGGGGGAGCACTTCAACCTGTCGCTGGGGGTGCGCAACTCCTGGTATTCGTCGTTGACGTCGATCCCGTTCTTTTTGCTGCTGGCGCTGGCGGGTGTGCCGCTGTCGGTGTTCGTCACGGTGTCGATTTTTCACTACAGCATTCAGCTGTTTAACCACAATGCGCTGACGCCGAAGCTGGGCGTGCTGGAAAAAATCCTGGTCACGCCGGCGCACCACCGGGTGCACCACGTCAAGGACATGGCGTATTCCAATAAGAACTTCGGCGGCAGCTTTATCTTCTGGGACAAGCTGTTCGGCACGTTCTGCCCGGCGTTGCCGACCACGCCGTTCAGCTACGGCGTCGGCGGCGACCGGCCGTCCGCCAACCCGTTCTGGGCGAGCAATCTGCCGTTTCTGCGCTATTTCCGTCTGGCATGGCGCCCGGCGCCGGGCCGGCCGCGCGACCGCCGTTCGGCGCTCAGCGTCTTCAGCGGCGCCATGCTGCTGTTCTCGTTGGTGGTCGGTTACGTCTACCAATACGGTTACGGCTACGGCGACATCAGCTGGCCGCAAATGGCGCTGCTGGTGCTGCTGGCGTTGGGCTCGGTAGCGCTGGGTGGCATGACGGAAGGGCGGCGGTGGGCGAGCGCCGTCTGGCTGCTGATCGCGCTGGGCATGCCGCTGCTGTTTATCGGTTATCTTGGCTGGCCGCAGCGCTATTGGCATATCGCCATGGCCGCCGTCGCGCTGCATGCCCTGTGCGTGGCGCTGGGCTGGGGGCGAGTGGCCGCGCCGGCCGCCGTGGAGGAACCGCATGGCTGACTTATTGCCGCCGCTGCGTTTCCCCGCCGATGGCGAGCAGGCGTTTCACCGCGATCTCAAGCGCGCGGCGCACGCCTGCCTGGCGGGCGATCATCGCTATGCCGATGCCGCGCGATTGGCCAAGGCCGCGCTGTTGCTGGCGCTGTGCGTCGGGTTTTATGCCCTGAGCCTGATGCAGCATCAGCCCTGGGCGTTTTTCCTCTGCTATTTCCTGTTCGTGGCCATGGGCATGCTGCTCAACGTCAACGTCAACCACGATGCTTCGCATAACGCCTTCTTGCGCGCGCCCTGGGCCAATCGCCTGGTGGGGCGGCTGGTGACGCTGCCGCTGGGCGTCGATCCGGACTACTGGCGCACGCGCCACGTGGATTACCACCACGTTTACGCCAACGTCGAACACTACGATCTGGACACCGAAGAGAACGGCTTTTTCCGCCAGACGCCGTTCCAGCGCTGGCGGCCGCATATGCGCTATCAGCATCTGTACTGGCCGCTGATCGCCGCGCTCTCGCTGCCCTACATCGCGTGGATTTTCGATTGGTCCGATCGGCTCGATAAAACGCCGCTGCGGGAAAAACGCGTGCTGGCGGGGCGCGGCGGTTGGACGCTGTTCGTGCTGTGCAAATTGCTTCATGTGGCGCTGGTGCTGGTGGTGCCGCTGATCCTGTGCCACCTGCACGGCATCGGTTGGGGCTGGGTGCTGTTGGCTTACGCGCTCAGCCAGATGTTTGCCTCGCTGCTGGTGGTGTTCCTGCTGCTGGGCACCCACTGGGCGCAGGCCGAGTTCTATCCGGCGCCGGCGGGCGACAGCATGCCGCACGGTTGGTACCGGCACAATTTCGCCACCGCCTGCGATTGGCAACCTGAGCCGCGCTGGCTGGAGCACCTGACCGGCGGGCTGAACTATCACCTGACCCACCACCTGTTTCCCGGCTGGAATCACCGCCACTATCCGGCGCTGGCCGCCGCGCTGGCGGAAGTGGCGCAGCGGCACGGCTTGGCGTATCGCTGCATCGGCTATCGCGAACTGCTGGCGCAGCAACAGCGCTTCTTACGCCTTATGGGGCAGCCATGAAAGCGCTGCGCCCGTTAGCCTATCGGCGCGACGACGGCGGGTTGCATCGCGCGCTGATGCAGGCCGCCCAGCATTATCTGGCGGCCAACGGCGATCACCGCTTCGCCGACGGCGGCATGCTGGCGAAGGTGGCGCTGCTGCTGGCGCTGTGCGGCCTGTGTTACGGGCTGAGCCTGCAGCAGCAAAACGGCTGGGCATTTTTCGCCTGTTATTTCGGCTTTATCTTTATCGGCATGTTCCTGACGGTGAACGTGGTGCACGATGCCTCGCATAACGCGTTTTTCCGTCGGCCCTGGGCCAACCGCTGGCTGAACGCCCTGGTGAGCGTCCCGTTGGGGCTGGATCCCGACTGCTGGCGCGTGCGGCACGTGCTGTTCCACCATGCCCATAACAATATCGAACATTACGACCCCGACATCGACGCCAATGGCGTGCTGCGGCAAACGCCGTTCCAGCGCTGGCGGCCCTTTATGCGCGCCCAGCGTTACTATTGGCCGCTGGTGGCGGCGCTGACGTTCCCGTACTACATCTGGCTGTTCGACTGGCTGGATCGGGCGGGACGCACCCGGGTGGCGGCGCGCATGGCACAGCAGGGCGTGCGCGGCTGGTGCGAGTTTCTGGCGGGCAAGGCGGCGCACCTGCTGCTGGCGCTGGCGATTCCGTGCTGGCTGCTGCCGCCGGCCATCGGCATCGGGCAAATTCTGCTGGTCTATTTGCTGAGCCAGATGCTTTCTTCATTGCTGTTCGTGATGTTGATCATCGGCACCCACTGGGCCAAGGCCAATTTTTACCAGGCGCCGGCGCAGGGCGCGATGCCGCACGGCTGGTATCACCATGTGTTCGCCACCACCTTCGACTGGCTGACCCGGCCGCGTTGGCTGGGATACTGGCTCGGCGGGGCGAACCTGCATTTGACGCATCATCTGTTCCCGCACTGGAGCCACCGCCATTACCCGGCGCTGAGCCGCATCATCGGCGAGGTAGCGCCGCGTTTCGGCATCGACTACCGCCTGCTGGAGTTGGAGGAGCTGTTGCGCCTGCAGCAGCGCTTCCTCAGCGCGATGGGGCGCAAACCGCATTAGCGTTGCATGCGGATTGTGCGAGGCGTTACGCAGTTCACTAATTGAACGATAGTTGCCCTTCCAGTAGACTTTCCTCCTGTGAATCAACGGCCACAGGAGGTGGACTATGCGCAGCTTGCCGATTCGGTTATCGAACAAAATTGATGATGATCTGAACGATATTGCCCGGCGTCATGGGATGGAAAAAACCGAGGTAATCAAAATGGCGTTTGCACTGATTACCCTTGCCGATAAGTACTGGATGAAACAGGATGGTACTTCTCTTGGCATTGTACGGGAGAAGGGTGAACAGCTTGAAGCGGTGGGGCGGGTCGTGGAGATCTTCCCATGAACATCGAAAGCCGTAATCTGCGCGATGAGGCCAGCCAGGTTTATCTGGAGCAGGTGTTGGTCTTCGACGAAATGGAGCGTCTGCGCTTGGCGCGCCAGGTACTGTGCGGGATATTCGCGGTCAGCGTGGGCGTATTCGCCGCCCACGCCGCTCCTCTAAATAATTGGAGTTGCTTCCCGACGGCAAGAGCGTTCATCCCCGGGAGCTTACTCAGGTAAGTGACCGGGGTGAACGCTTGCAGCCAACACAGAAGCAACTTCAAGTATGACGAGGATATTGGGAGAAAAACGAAGCGCTGAGACAAGTGTTCGAACTGGTGAAGATCGGCGCCTTGCCGCTGGTCACGCTGGTGGTTTCCTTCTACTTTCCCACCAGCGCGGCCAGATAAGGCGCCGCGTCAATGCGACTTCATGCCCGCCGCGGTCATCAGCAGGCGGAACAGCGAGGCGACCACGAACAGCCCCAGCACGCTGGCGCTCCAGATGATCACCAGCCAGCCGATGCGTTTCCACCAGGGCGCCGGCGCGGCGGTTGCCGTTTTATCTTGCATAGCGTCCTCCCTTCTCAGTGATAGCCGTGTTCATGGCTGATCTTGCCGCGGAACACGTAGTAGCTCCAGAAGGTGTAGACCAGAATGATCGGGATGATGAACAGCGCGCCCACCAGCATAAAGCCGAGGCTCTGCGGCGGGGCGGCGGCGTCCCAAAGGCTGATGGCCGGCGGGATCAGGTGCGGCCAGATGCTGATGCCAAGCCCGCTCAGGCCGAGGAACACCAGCAGCAGCGTCAGCATGAACGGCGAGTAGTGCGCGCCGCGTTTCACCCCGCGCTGAATTCCCCAGGCGCTGAGCAGCACCAGCACCGGCACCGGCAGCAGCCAGAACAGATTCGGCAGCGTAAACCAGCGGGCGGCGATTTCAGGATGCGCGATCGGCGTCCAGATACTGACCGCGGCCAGCACCAGCAACAGGATCGCCAGCAGCGGCGTCGCCAGATGATACATGCGCGCCTGCAGGTCACCGGCGGTTTTCATCACCAGCCAGGTGCAGCCTAGCAGGGCGTAGGTCACCACCAGCCCCAGCCCGCAGAACAACGCGAACGGCGTCAGCCAGTCCAGTGCGCCGCCGGCGTAGGTGCGGCCTTCGACCGGGAAGCCGTTGATCACGGCGCCCACCACCACCCCCTGGCTGAAGGTGGCGAAGATTGAGCCCCAGATGAACGCCTTGTCCCAGATATGGCGTTTCTCCGGCGTCGCCTTGAAGCGAAACTCGAAGGCCACGCCGCGGAAAATCAGCCCGATCAGCATCAGCGTCAGCGGGATCGCCAGCGCGTCGAGGATCACCGAGTAGGCCAGCGGGAAGGCGCCGAACAGCGCGGCGCCGCCCAGCACCAGCCAGGTCTCATTGCCGTCCCACACCGGGGCGACGGTGTTCATCATCAGATCGCGGTCGCCGCTCTCTTTCACCCACGGAAACAGGATGCCGATGCCCAGGTCGAAACCGTCCATCACCACGTACATCATGGTGCTGAACACGATGATCACAAACCAAATCAGCGGAAGATCGATGCCCATGTTCAGCTCCTGTCGTCCAGAGTGTCGTTGACCGCGGACAGCGGACGCGCCGGCCGGCCCTCGGTATTGTCTTCTTGGTGTTCATGCGGCTGCGGCCCTTTGCGGATCAGGCGCATCATGTAGGAATAGCCCACGCCGAACACCGAGCAGTAGACGATGATGAACGCCAGCAGGCTGATGCTCATGTGCAGATCGCCGTGCGCGGAGACCGCGTCCTTGGTGCGCAGCAGGCCGTACACCACCCACGGCTGGCGGCCGATCTCGGTGGTGAACCAGCCCGCCAGCAGCGCCAGCAGCCCGGAAGGGCCCATCCACAGGATGAAGTACAGGAACGGACGCGACTGATACAGCCCGCCGCGCCAGCGCAGCCACAGGCTCCACACCCCGGCCAGGATCATCAGCATGCCCAGCCCGACCATGATGCGGAACGACCAGAACACCACGGTGGAGTTGGGGCGATCTTCCGGCGGGAAGGATTTGAGCGCCGGTACCTGTTCGGTCAGGCTGTGGGTCAGGATCAGGCTGCCGAGGTACGGTACTTCCAGCTTGAAGCGGGTCTCTTCGCGCTCCATGTCCGGCCAGCCGACCAGGATCAGCGGCGTGGCTTCGCCCGGCGGGTTTTCCCAATGGCCTTCGATGGCGGCGATCTTCGCCGGCTGGTGTTTCAGCGTATTCAGGCCATGCGCATCGCCGATCAGCGCCTGCAACGGCGCGACGATCAGCGCCATCCACATCGCCATCGACAGCATTTTGCGCATCGCCGGGGTATCGCGGCCGCGCAGCAGGTGCCAGGCGGCGGAGGCGCCGACGAAGAACGCCGAGGAGAGGAAGGCGGCGGTGGACATGTGCAGCAGGCGGTACGGGAAGGACGGGTTGAAGATCACCTTCAGCCAGTCGACCGGCACCACCTGGCCGTTGATGATTTCATGCCCCTGCGGCGTCTGCATCCAGCTGTTGGAGGCCAGGATCCAGAAGGTGGAGATCAGCGTGCCAAGCGCCACCATGCAGGTGGCGAAGAAGTGCAGGGCGGGGCCGACGCGGTTCCAGCCGAACAGCATTACGCCGAGGAAACCGGCTTCGAGGAAGAAGGCGGTCAGCACTTCATAGGTCAGCAGCGGCCCGGTAATGCTGCCGGCGAACTCGGAGAAGAAGCTCCAGTTGGTGCCGAACTGATAGGCCATCACCAGCCCGGACACCACGCCCATGCCGAAGTTGACGGCGAAAATCTTTGACCAGAAGTGGTAAAGCTCGCGGTAGGCTTCATTGTGCGTTTTCAACCATAACCCTTCCAGCACCGCCAGATAGCTGGCTAAACCGATGGTGATGGCGGGGAAGATGATATGGAAAGACACGGTGAAGGCGAACTGTATTCTGGCGAGTTCCAGTGCATCAAGACCCAGCATGGCGCCTCCTAGGGTTGAACATAAATTAACCTCTTGAGTATAGCTGTCATTTTTATGTGAAATACTTGGCGTTAAGTTAAGCACGGAGTAGAGTGACTATAATAGTGACAGTTATTTTACTTTTTCATATAACAGTTAATGGTTATGACCCGATACGAGCAGCTTGCGCAGCAGATTAGAGAACAGATCCAGAACCGGGTGTGGCGGGCGGGCGACAAACTGCCTTCGCTGCGCGAGAGCGGCAAACGCGCCGGATTGAGCCTGATGACGGTAGTGCAGTCTTACCAACTGCTGGAGAGCCAGGGGTGGATCGTCGCCCGGCCGCAGTCGGGCTACTACGTGGCGGCGCGCCCGCAGCCGCTGCCCCAGCCTTCGCGCGGCGAGAAGCTGTTGCTGAGCGAGCAGGTGGACATCAACGCCTTTATTTTCGACGTGCTGCAGGCCTGCAAGGATCCGGATATCGTGCCTTTCGGTTCGGCCTTTCCCGACGCCACGCTGTTCGCCCAGCCGAAGCTGGCGCGGGCGCTGAGCAGCGTAGCGCGCAAGTTCACGCCGCACAGTTCGCTGGCCAACCTGCCGCCGGGCAACGACGCGCTGCGGCGGCACATCGCCCAACGCTATGCGCTGAGCGGCATGCAGGTCGCGCCGGACGAAATCGTCATCACCGCCGGGGCGATGGAGTCGCTCAGCCTCAGCCTGCAGGCGGTGACCCAGCCGGGCGACTATGTGGCGATCGAATCGCCGGCGTTTTACGGCGCGCTGCAGGCGCTGGAACGGTTGCGGTTAAAGGCGGTGGCGATCGCCACGCATCCGCAGGACGGTATCGATCTGGACGCGCTGCAGCAGGCGGCGGACCAGTATCCGATCAAAGCCTGCTGGCTGATGACTCACTTCCAAAACCCGCAGGGCGCCACCCTGCCGGAGGCCAACAAGCAGCGTCTGGTGACGCTGTTGCGCGACCGACAGATTTCGCTGATTGAAGATGACGTTTACGGTGAGCTGTACTTCAGCGCGGAACGGCCGCTGCCGGCCAAGGCGCTCGACAGCGGCGGCCAGATCCTGCACTGCTCGTCGTTTTCCAAATGCCTGGCGCCGGGTTTTCGCGTCGGCTGGGTGGCGGCGGGGCGTTATGCGCAGCAGATCCAGCGTTTGCAGCTGATGAGCACCGTTTCCACCAGCGTGCCGACCCAGATGGCGCTGGCGGATTATCTGCTGCACGGCGGCTACGATACCCATCTGCGGCGGCTGCGGCGCCTGCTGGCCCAGCGTCAAAGCGCGATGCGTCAGGCGATCGCCCACCATTTCCCGCCGACGGTGAAGGTCAGCCAGCCCGACGGCGGCTACTTCCTGTGGCTGGAGCTGGATCCGGCGCTGTCGTCGATGGAGCTTTACCGGCGGGCCCTTTCCCGGGGCATCAGCATCGCTCCGGGGCGAATGTTCACGACCGGCGACCATTTCAACCACTGCTTCCGCCTCAACGCCTCTTTTGAGTGGAACGATCGGTTTGAAGAGGCAATCAAAACCTTAGCCAAACTTATCCGGGGGCTGGCGGCGGCAGGCTGAACGGCACACCTGGCGTCAGGACAGATAGTGCTTCAACGCGCGCCCGGCCTGGTGGATCGCCGAATGCACCGCCGGGACGTGGGCGAGCGGATTCAACAGGCCGTAGTCGTGGATCAGCCCGTTATAGCGGGTGGAGGTGACCTCGACGCCGGCGGCATCGAGCAGACGCGCGTAGGCTTCGCCCTCATCGCGCAGCACGTCCAGCTCGGCGGTTTGCACCAGCGCCGGCGGCAACCCCCGCAGCTGGTCCGGCGTGGCGTTGAGCGGCGAGGCGTAGATATGTTTGCGCTGCGCCTTATCGGGCGCGTAGCTGTCCCAAAACCACTTCATCATGTTGCGGGTCAGGAAATGGCCTTCGGCAAACTGATGATAAGAATCGGTATCAAACTGGGCGCGGGTGACGGGCCACAGCAGGATCTGGCAACGCAGCGCCGGTATGCCTTTCTGTTTGGCCATCAGGCTGACCACCGCCGCCATATTGCCGCCGGCGCTGTTGCCGACCACCGCCAGCCGCGAGCCGTCGACGTTGATCTTCTCGCCGTACTCGGCCACCCATTCGGTGGCGGCGTAAGCCAGGTTGATCGCCTCAGGGTAGCGCACCTCCGGTGAGCGGGGATAATTGACGAACACCGCCGCCGCACCTGAGCTGTGCACCAGATCGCGCACCAGCCGTTCATGGGTGGGAAAATCGCCCAGCACCCAGCCACCGCCGTGGAAGAACATGAATGCCGGCAGCGCCTCTTTGACCCTGGCCGGCCGCACCAGCTGCAGCAGAATATCCTGACCTTCTACGTGAATGGTTTTCTCGCTGATCTCGACCTCGCGCAGCGGCACCTCGACGCTGCGTTGCGCGTCCTCCAACACCCTGCGCGCCTCTTTGGGCTTCATCTGTTCCATAGGTTTACCGCCGCCGGCATTCAGCGCGTCGAGAAACGCGCGGATGTCGTGTTGGGCGTGCGGCTGGCTGAGATCGGCGGTTTTCTTGGGCATGGGGACTCCTTGTGCGCAGAAGAGAAGGGGCGGTCAGGATCACAGTGTAGTCGCTGGCGCACAAAGCAGGAGCCGCGGCCAGCGTGGCCCCTTTTGGCCGGTGGGGTCTCGCGTCGCTGCCGCGATGCACCATTCTGGCGCACCGCTGCACCCGCTGGGGGCAAAAAGTGTGATAGCGAGCAAATCGGGCGAAATTATTTTTGCGAGCCCGATCAGAAATCCTGAAGTTTTTCGCAATTGAATAGGATTTCGCGCGCAATGATGATTTTAGGCCTTATTTTTTAATTTATGCATTACCAATGCATAGAAAATGAATAACTATGCAATATAAGCCGTTGTTTTAACGTCAAAAATAGCAAAATCCGGTAAAAATCCCGTTTTGGCACGATAGCTGCTCTACACTCTTTATCAAACGACATGTATTTTAACTGCTCGTTAACATTTACTCCCCGCTCAGGGACCGGATATACGCCATAAATAGTGAAAAACCGATTTTATGTAACAGATTTGTTTCTAAATCAGCGGTAAGGGGCAGCATTTTCTCCGCCGTGAAAGTCGGTTTTGAACAACGGTTTTTTTGCAATGTGGCGGCCTAGCCGGGCCTGAGCGGCCCTTACAGTCAAAATTCAGCCTTTGCTGAGATTATGAGGTCACTATGGAACAGCCAATCGCAGTTACCCGCCAGTCTTTCGATGACTGGATGGTCCCGGTTTATGCCCCTGCCGATTTTATTCTGGTGCGGGGAGAAGGCTCGCAGGTGTGGGATCAGCAGGGTAAGTCTTACATCGACTTCGCCGGCGGCATCGCGGTTAACGCGTTGGGGCATGCGCACCCGGCGGTCAAGGCGGCGCTGGTGGAACAGGCGGGCAAACTGTGGCATCTGGGCAATGGCTATACCAACGAACCGGTGCTGCGCCTGGCCAAAAAATTGATCGACGCCACCTTCGCCGACAAGGTGTTCTTCTGCAACTCGGGCGCTGAAGCCAACGAAGCGGCGCTGAAACTGGCGCGCAAGCATGCGCACGACCAGCACGGCGCCGGTAAAGATCAGATTGTGGCGTTCAACAACGCGTTCCACGGCCGCACGCTGTTTACCGTGTCCGCCGGCGGCCAGCCAAAATACTCGCAGGACTTTGCGCCGCTGCCGGGCGGCATCACCCATACGCCGTATAACGATCTGGCCGCGGCGGCCGAGCTTATCAACGATCGCACCTGCGCGGTGATCGTCGAGCCGATCCAGGGCGAGGGCGGCGTGCTGCCGGCGGAAGCCAGTTTCCTGCAGGGGCTGCGTGAGCTGTGCGATCGCCATAATGCGCTGCTGATCTTCGACGAAGTGCAGACCGGCGTCGGCCGCACCGGCCACCTGTATGCCTACATGCAGTACGGCGTGGTGCCGGACGTGCTGACCACCGCCAAAGCGCTGGGCGGCGGTTTCCCGATCGGCGCCATGCTGACCACCGATGCGCTGGCGAAAACGCTGGGCGTCGGCACCCACGGCACCACCTACGGCGGCAACCCGCTGGCGACGGCGGTGGCGGGGACGGTGTTCTCCATCATCAACACCCCGGAAGTGCTGGAGGGCGTCAAACAGCGTCACCAGTGGTTTATCGACGGGTTGAACGACATCAACCGCCAGTACCCGATCTTCGCCGACATTCGCGGCGGCGGTTTGCTGATCGGCTGCCAATTGACGAAAGACTATG
This sequence comes from Serratia sp. CY29653, assembly GCF_052169255.1. Lineage (NCBI taxonomy): Bacteria > Pseudomonadati > Pseudomonadota > Gammaproteobacteria > Enterobacterales > Yersiniaceae > Serratia > Serratia sp. CY29653. The sequence goes on from NZ_JBJNLC010000001.1 coordinate 783,139, forward strand.
CCGGCAAAGCGAAGCAGATCACCCAACTGGCCAACGAAGAAGGCGTTATCGCGCTGATCGCCGGCCCGGACGTGGTGCGTTTCACGCCGTCGCTGATCATCCCTGAGCAGGATGTGAAAGAGGGGCTGGCGCGATTCGCGCGCGCCGTGGCGCGCATTTGCAGCTAATCAGCGGGCTGCGCCTTCACCGGCGCAGCCTGATTCAGAAGAGGTTCGCATTATGATGATTATTCGCCCTATAGAGCGTCGCGATCTGGCGGATTTATTGACGCTGGCCGGTAAATCCGGCATCGGTCTCACTTCACTGCCGCAAAATGAAGATACCCTGTCGGCACGCATTGAGCGGGCGTTAAAAACCTGGCAAGGCGAACTTCCGCAAAGTGACCAGTGTTATCTGTTCGTGTTGGAAGACAGCGAGCGCCGTCAGGTGGTCGGGGTCTGCGCGATCGAAGTGGCCGTCGGCCTGGCGGAACCCTGGTACAGCTTCCGCGTCGGCACGCAGGTGCACGCTTCCAAACAGCTGAACGTCTATAAATCGGTGCCGACGCTGTTCCTCAGCAACGATCATACCGGCCATTCGGAGCTGTGCACGCTGTTCCTCGATCCGGATTATCGTCACGGCGAGAACGGCAAGCTGCTGTCGAAGGTGCGTTTCCTGTTTATTGCCGCGTTCCGCGAACGTTTCTCCCGGCGCCTGATCGCCGAGATGCGCGGTTTCTCCGATGAAAACGGCCGATCGCCGTTCTGGGAGAGCGTCGGGCGCCATTTCTTCTCCATCGAGTTCGCCAAGGCGGACTACCTGAGCGGCACCGGGCAAAAGGCGTTTATCGCCGAACTGATGCCGAAACACCCGTTGTATGTCGATTTCCTGGCCGAAGACGCGCAGAAAGTGATCGGCGAAGTGCATCCGCAAACCCTGCCGGCGCGCCGATTGCTGGAGGCGGAAGGCCTGAGCTATCAGGGCTACGTCGATATCTTCGACGGCGGCCCGACGCTGGAAGCCGAGATCGACCACATCCGCGCGGTGAAGCAGAGCCGCCTGGTGAAAGTGGTGCTGGATGACACGCCGATGCGCGCCGATGCGCCGGTGCATCTGGTGGCCAACGACAACTATCAGCACTACCGCGCACTGTTGGTCAATGCCGATCTGTATGACGACCGCCTGCATATCAACGCCGCCACCGCCGCGGCGCTGGGCGTCGAACAGGGCAGCCCGGTGCGGGTGCTCCCCCTTATTGCACAGGAGAAAGCATGATGTCTCATCCTGCACTGTTGATTAACGGCGTCTGGCGGCAGGGCCGCGGTGCCGAGTTCGGCAAGGCCGATCCGGTCGGCAACCAGCCGCTGTGGCGCGCCAACGCCGCCGATACCGACGACGTCGCCGCCGCCTGCGAAGCCGCGCGCGCCGCGTTCCCGGCCTGGGCGCGCACGCCGTTCGAACAGCGCGAACAGCTGGTAAAACGCTTCGCCGCCTTGCTGGAAGAACACAAGCAGTCGATGGCGGAAACCATCAGCCGCGAGACCGGCAAACCGCGCTGGGAAACGCTGACCGAAATTCAGGCGATGATCGGCAAGGTGGGCATTTCGCTGCAGGCCTATCAGACGCGCACCGGCTTTAGCCAGACGGCGATGGCCGACGGCACTTCGGTGCTGCGCCATCGTCCGCACGGCGTGCTGGCGGTGTTCGGGCCTTACAACTTCCCCGGCCATCTGCCGAACGGCCATATCGTGCCGGCGCTGTTGGCCGGCAACTGCGTAGTATTCAAACCGAGCGAGCTGACGCCGCTGACCGCCGAGGAGACCCTGAAGCTGTGGCTGCAGGCCGGCCTGCCGGACGGGGTGATCAATCTGGTGCAAGGCGGCCGCGAGACCGGCGAAGCGCTGGCGGCCAGTGCGGATATCGACGGCCTGCTGTTCACCGGCAGCGCCGGCACCGGCTATCACCTGCATCGCCAATTGGCGGGGCAGCCGGAGAAGATCCTGGCGCTGGAGATGGGCGGCAACAACGCGCTGATCGTCGACGGTTTTGACGATCGCGATGCGGCGGTCAACCTGGCTATCCAATCGGCGTTTATCTCCGCCGGCCAACGCTGCACCTGTTCACGCCGTATTCTGGTGAAGCAGGGGGCGGAAGGCGACGCCTTTATCGAACGTTTGGTCCAGGTGGCGGGCGAACTGCGCGTCGGCCGCTGGGATGCCGAACCGCAGCCGTTCATGGGCGGGGTGGTGTCGGCAGCCGCGGCGGAAAACATGCTGAACGCGCAGCAGCGCTTGCTGGCGCTGGGCGGCAAATCGCTGCTGAGCATGCGCCTGCTGGAGCCGGGCAGTTCGCTGCTCAGCCCGGGCATCGTCGATCTGACCGGCGTGGCCGGCGTACCGGACGAAGAGTATTTCGGCCCCTTGACCACCATCGTGCGTTACCGCGATTTCGACGAAGCGCTACAGCTCGCCAACCGGACGCGCTACGGCCTGTCGGTGGGGCTGGTATCGCCGCAGCGCGAGTTGTTCGAGCGCTTGCTGCTGGAAGCGCGCGCCGGCATCGTCAACTGGAACAAGCCGCTGACCGGGGCGTCCAGCGCGGCGCCGTTCGGTGGCGTGGGGGCCTCCGGCAACCATCGCCCAAGCGCCTTCTATGCGGCGGACTATTGCGCCTGGCCGATGGCTTCGCTGGAAAGCGAAAGCCTGTCGCTGCCGGCGACGCTCTCGCCGGGCTTGTCGTTCCGTTAATCGTCTGCGGCGGCGCGATGGCGCCGCCGCAGGCCATCCCCAGGGGATAGCCATGTCAGGATATGAAGTCAATTTCGACGGTTTGGTGGGGCCGACGCACCACTATGCCGGGCTGTCGTTCGGCAATGAGGCCTCGACGCAGCACCAAAACAGCGTATCGAACCCGATGCTGGCGGCGAAACAAGGTTTGCTGAAAATGAAGGCGCTGGCCGATCTCGGTTTCCAGCAAGGGGTATTGCCGCCGCAGGAGCGGCCGCACTTGCCGATGCTGCGGCGCCTGGGTTTCAGCGGCAGCGATGAGGCGGTGCTGGCGCAGGCGATGCGTCAGTCGCCGCGCCTGCTGTCGGCGCTCAGCTCGGCATCTTGCATGTGGACCGCCAATGCGGCCACCGTGTCGCCTTCGGCGGACAGCGCCGACGGCAAGGTGCATTTCACCGCCGCCAACCTGAACAACAAATTCCACCGCGCCATCGAAGCGGAAACCACCACCGCCGTATTGCGGGCGATGTTCAGCGACGATCGGCATTTCGCCCATCATGAGGCGTTGCCGCAGGTGGCGTTGTTCGGCGACGAAGGGGCCGCCAACCACAACCGTTTGGGCGGCGACTACGCCAGGCGCAGCGTGCAGGTGTTCGTCTACGGTCGGCAGGAGTTCGGCGGCGACACGGCGCCGGCGCGTTATCCGGCGCGCCAGACGCGCGAAGCCAGTGAGGCGATCGCTCGCCTGCATCAGCTGGACGAGCAGCATACGGTCTTCGTGCAGCAAAACCCGGCGGTGATCGATCAGGGCGTGTTCCATAACGACGTGATTGCGGTCAGCAACCAAAATGTACTGTTCCACCACCAGCAGGCGTTTCACCGCCAGCAGCAGGCGCTGGATGAAGTGCGCCGCAAGATGGCGTCGCTGGACAGCGAGCTGGTGGCGATCGAGGTGCCGACCGAGCGCGTTTCGGTGGCGGACGCGGTGGCGACCTACCTGTTCAATAGCCAAATTCTTACCAAACCGAACGGCAGGATGATGATCGTGGTGCCGGAAGAGTCGCGTCAGCACGCCGGCGTGTGGCGTTATCTGAACGACATGGTCGGCAGCGGCGGCCCGATCGATGAAATCCGCGTGTTCGACCTGCGCGAAAGCATGCGCAACGGCGGCGGCCCGGCCTGCCTGCGGCTACGGGTGGCGCTCAACGAACAAGAGTTGAGAGCGGTCAATCCGCGCGTGATGATGAACGAGCGGCTGTTTGTGACGCTGAACGAATGGGTGGATCGTCATTACCGCGATCGCCTGACGCAGGATGACCTGGCCGATCCGCTGCTGCTGCGCGAAGGGCGCGAGGCGCTGGATGCGCTGACGTCGATCCTCGGCCTCGGTTCCATCTATCCATTCCAACGCTAAGGGAGGCGGCATGATCGATCTACTGCCCCTGACGCTGGAAGGGAACGAACCCGTCGAATGGCAGGGTGAAACACCGCAGCTGCGCTGGCGCTGGCAGGGGGAAGGGGTGCTGGAGCTCACGCCGCGGCAGCCTCACCGCCAGGCGATGGTGATGTCGGCGGGCGTGCACGGCAACGAAACCGCGCCGATTGAACTGCTCAATCAGCTGGTCGGCGATCTGCTGGCTGGCCGGTTGCCGCTGAAGGTGCGGCTGTTGGTGGTGCTGGGTAACCCGGCGGCGATGCGGGCCGGCAAGCGTTATCTGCACAGCGATATGAACCGCATGTTCGGCGGCCGCTACCGCAACTTCGCCGCCAGCGGCGAAACCGTGCGCGCGCAGCAGTTGGAGCGTGCGCTCGCCGCCTTTTTCGATGGCGAGCAGGCGGCGCGTTTCCACTACGATTTGCACACCGCCATCCGTGAATCGCGTTTGCCGCGCTTCGGCATTCTGCCCTTCCAGAAACGCCCGTACAGCGAGCCGATGTTGCAGCTGCTGGATGCCGCCGATCTGGATGCGCTGGTGGTGCACAGCGCGCCGGGCGGTACCTTTAGCCACTACTCCAGCGAACATCTCAATGCGGCGAGCTGTACGCTCGAGTTGGGCAAGGCGCGGCCGTTCGGCAGTAACGATCTGCAGCAATTCGCCGCCATCGATCGCGCGCTGCGGGCGGCGGTCAGCGAAGGGCCGCCGCCGGTGCGTGCGGGCGCCGAGATTCGGGTTTTCCGTGTGATGCACTCGTTGATCAAGCACAGCGAAGATTTCAAGCTGCACCTGGAGGATGACACGGCCAACTTCACCGAGCTGAAACCGGGGATGTTGCTGTGCGAGCAGCCGCAGGAGGAGTATCGCGTGGGCCAGGAGGGGGCGTGGATACTGTTCCCTAACCCCGGTGTGGCGTTGGGCCTGCGTGCCGGTATGTTGTTGAGCGAAGTTTCCCGTTCTACGCTGTATTGATTTATCCACGGCGGCGCCCTCAGCGCGCCGCCGTTATTCCCTTCATTATTTTAGTCTGCTATTTCTCGCTATTTTAATTGCCGTAAGGCGAATTTTATTCGTTCTGAAGAGATTCCCTTATGTGAATGAATAAAAGGCGGTGTCAGATGATTAGCTGAAAGTCTTAATTGCCTGGTGAATATGTTAAGACAAAAATGTGAAATAAGTAACGTTTTTAATAACCATGCTAATTTTATTGATACTTTTGAATCGCGCAGAAAGCACGCAAAACGAAACCTAAATGCACCATATTGGTGCGTTGCACCATTTTGGTTATAACTTATGTGGCAAAATATTCATATATTCAATTGGTTGCGTGATGTTTGCTTTGTAATGTTTGGTTACAAATAAACATGCTTTCTCCTCGTTGTTTCATGAACTTTTTGATTTTAAGTTTTGATTCATGATGCTAATGTCACATCACCCCCGTATTAGGGGTGCTCATAAAATACCAAAAGATAAAATCACAGCCCAAATTATAAATGGGCGTGACGGGCAGGGTTCTAATTATAATATCTAGGAAAATAAATGATGAAACGCAGTGTATTAGCCTTAGCTGTCGCCCTCGGGGCGATCACCTCCTTCGCCAACGCGGCTGAAATCTACAATAAGGATGGCAATAAACTCGACCTGTACGGCCGCGTTAACGCCAAGCATTATTTCAGCGACAGTAAATCCAACGACGGTGATATGACCTATGTTCGCCTGGGCTTCAAAGGCGAAACGCAAATCAATGATCAGTTGACCGGGTACGGCCAGTGGGAATACAACGTCCAGGCCAATCATGACGAAGCGCAGGGCACTACCGGCACCAAAACGCGTCTGGGCTTCGCGGGGCTGAAATTCGGCAACTACGGTTCTTTCGACTACGGTCGCAACTACGGTGTGGTCTATGACGCCGAGGCTTACACCGACATGCTGCCGGAGTTCGGCGGCGACTCCTACAGCTATACCGATAACTTTATGACCGCCCGTTCCAACGGTTTGGCCACCTACCGCAACCGTGATTTCTTCGGTTTGGTGGACGGCCTGAATCTGGCGGTGCAGTACCAGGGTAAAAACGATGGCGACGGACGCAGCGTGACCAAGCAAAACGGCGACGGTTACGGCCTGTCTCTGGACTATCAGGACATCGGCGGTTCCGGCATCGGCGTAGCGGCGGCGTTCTCCGACTCCAACCGCACCAGCGCTCAGAAAGCGCTGCAGTACGGTAAAGGCGACAGCGCCACCGCATGGACCACCGCGGTGAAATACGATGCCAACCAGGTTTACCTGGCTGCGATGTATGCCGAAACCCGCAACATGACGCCGATCAGCGTCAACGGCACTTCCGGTTTCGCCAATAAAACGCAAAACTTCGAAGTTGTGGCCCAGTATCAATTCGAGAACGGTCTGCGTCCTTCCGTGGCTTACGTGCAGTCCAAAGGCAAGGATATCGAAGGGATCGGTGATGCCGACCTGGTGAAGTACGTGGAAGTGGGGGCGACTTACTACTTCAACAAAAATATGTACACCTACGTTGATTACCAAATCAACCAGCTGAGCGACGATAACAAACTGAAACTGGCCAACGATGATATCGTTGCCGTCAGCCTGACGTATCGCTTCTAATCTGCAATTCCCTTACCTTCATCCTGTGTCGGGATTGGTAATCAGGCGGGGCGCAAGCCCCGCCTTAGCTCGTTGACAAAGGCGGAAAAAGCGTGGTTTTTCCTTCTTTGTGGTGAGCAACCGAAAATCAATGAATTGATTTCCCTTATTTTAAATGCTGTTTTCGGTAAACCTGGCAATGTCACCAGGCTTGTCATTAACCTCAGGCGGGGCGCAAGCCCGGCCTTCGTTTTATCGGGATCTCAGCCTTTGGGCGCCAGCCCGACCAGCTCAATGGCGGAACGCAGCGCGGCGAAACGTTGCTGATCCTGCTCACGCTCTATTTCGTTCACCAGCTGTGAAAGAATGTTGCCGCCGGAGACCTTTTTATGGTTTTGGATTAACTGCAACACTGCGTCGCCTAACGCCAGGCTGACGTCGTGCAGCAGAGTTTCATATTGCTCGTTGGAGTGAGCCGATGCTGGCATGACCTTTCTCTGTCTCTTTCTTCTTCGGGAGCCGCAATTTAGCAAAACAGCGGCCTTATGCCTCGGAGGAAGACGCAGTTTCCGATGAAATCAGAAATTCCTCAGCGTCGCGCGGGGAGGGCGTTAAAAATCCGAATATTCGCTGGCTGGCAACCAGAAGCCGTCGATAAACTCTTCCATGGGATAACAGCCGGCGTGTCGCAAGTTCTGTTCCTTCATCGCGACCAGGCATTGCGGCTCGTCGCGCAATATATCGACCACCATTTCACTGCAGCCACCATCCAGATAACAGACAAACATCACCAATGCGTACATCGTTGCACGCCTCCTTCGTCGAGTTGCTCTGTCTGCAACAGTGTAGGTAAAAAAGCGCGATTTTTCAGCATCATTGCGCGATTAATCGCCACCGAAACGCCGTTGACGACACTTTCGGAATACTCTAACCGTTTCTGACGCCGTGAGCGGATGGCATATCCTTTTGTCGATGCTAAGCTTAACTAGCCTTACTTAAACGCATTAGTGAAACCATCAAAAGGAGTGAATATGGGCTTGTTTAACTTCGTCAAAGAAGCGGGTGAAAAACTGTGGGACACAGTCACCGGTAATGCCTCCGCCGAAGATCAAGGCGCCAAACTCAAGGAGCATCTCAATAAGAGCGGCTTGCCGGACACCGACAAAGTCAATGTGCAGGTGATCGATGGTAAAGCCGTAGTGACCGGTGACGCCGTCAGCCAGGAGTTAAAAGAGAAGATCCTGGTGGCTATCGGCAACGTGGCGGGCATCAGCGGCGTGGAGGATAAGGTGGCGGTGACGCAACCTGACGCCGAGAGCCGCTTCTATACCGTGAAGAAGGGCGATACGCTGAGCGCCATCTCTAAAGAGATGTACGGCAATGCCAATCAGTACAACAAGATTTTCGAAGCCAACAAGCCGATGTTGTCGAGCCCGGACAAGATTTATCCTGGGCAGGTGTTGCGTATCCCGCAATAACGCGTCGGTCTGCCATAGCCCGGTTGCGTACCGGGCTTTTTTTTTGTCCTCTGCAATAGGTGTCTCTTATTTCCCTGCGATCTTGATGCCGGTTACATTTCCCCTGTGTACCCGCTCGCTTGCCGGCAGGCGCGGTGTTGACCCTGATGGGGAAAATTGATAGCGTCATCCCCCGGTTGAGCCGGAACGACCAAGGCGGCAACGTTGGCGCCTTATTCTGAGGGGATGTTTTGCCCCGTCAAACAGCAATGCAGCAGTTGAACGAGTGAAACCGATTTAGTGAAACAACAGCGTAACGCCTCAACGGATAAAAACTATCGAGAAACCTTGGGTGATGCGCAATTTGCGATCGTCGTGTTGGCGGTGGCGTCCTGCTCACTGATTATCTTTACGCTGGCGGTCACGCTGTGGGTGACCTGACGCGATTAACTAGGGGAGATAAAATGGAGCCTAATCTCCATGATGAGACCAAACTGCTGGCGATTATCGGCCTGTTGGTGTCCGTGCTGCTGGTGGTATCAATTCTCTTTGGCGTGACCTATTTCTCCGATCTCAGGCACGCGCAGGACGATATAGACATCATGAGCTGCTATATCAAAGCGTCCTGATCCGCGCAACTGCGCCGGAGCCTCGCCGCTCTGTGGGGAAGCTGTCCTGTGTTAAGCTTGGGCGGTTACCCTTGGCGAATCGGCGCCATTCAGGAGGTCTTTGCGATGAGTCAGTCACGTCCTACGCTCTCTTCACCTGCACGCGAATGCCCTGTCGTTGACGGCGTGCGCCAGATACAACGTATTGCCGTGCGTAACGCAGAAGTGGGGGGCATCCCGATCAACCGTGCGTTACCAACCCGGGAGCGGCGCACCGTCGGCGCCTGGTGTTTTCTCGATCACGCCGGGCCGACGGTCTTCAACGGCACCTCGCCCGGCATGGATGTGGGGCCGCATCCGCACATCGGGCTGCAAACGTTCACCTGGATGATAGAGGGGGAGGTGCTGCACCGAGACAGCCTCGGCAGTGAGCAGGTGATTCGCCCGGGCCAGGTTAATCTGATGACCGCAGGGCGCGGCATTGCGCATACCGAACAGTCGGTGGGTGAGCAACGGCGATTGCATGCCGCACAATTATGGATCGCGCTGCCGGCCGAACATGCCGACATGGCGCCACGCTTCGATCATTATCCTGACTTGCCGCAATGGCAGAATAACGGCGTGAATCACCGTTTGCTGGTGGGGGAATTTGGCGCTTATCGTTCACCGGTGTTTACGCTTTCGCCATTAATCGCCATTGACCTGGAATGGCAGGAAGCGGCGAGGATCGAATTGCCGCTGCGCGATGATTATGAAATCGGCTTTTTGCCCCTTATTGGTGCATTTGAACTTAATGGTGAAACTTTTTCACCTGATGAGTTCGCCTATTTGGGCATGAAGAATAACTCTATTGGGTTAAATGCGCAAAAGGGCAGCCGGGGATTATTAATCGGTGGGGCGCCATTAAACGAAGAGATCCTTATCTGGTGGAATTTCGTTGGCCATAGCAAGGCTGAAATTACTCGGGCTCAGCATGATTGGGAACAAGGGGCGCCGCGCTTCCCGGCGGTTAGCGGTTATTCTGGTGAGCGCATGACCGCGCCACGCCTGCCCTGGAGCGATGTTTGATAGCGTTAGGATATAATCGCCGCGATTATTCGGCTTATTTCGCTCTAATAAGGCGCAATTAATGTGATCGCGGCTCCAGCTTTACGACAATATAAGGTTTATCGGCGGAAAAGTGATCTGGCGCATATAATGACAACGAGAAGAAGTTTAGGATAATCCTCAGGAAGTAAGGTTGTCTCCCGTTAGTCAGATGTCAGTGAGGTCATTATGAGCCAGGTACTCTATCGTGCAAGACTGTCCCATGTCGTGGTTGCCACGGCGCTGTTTTGGGCCTCTGTCGCGGCATTGTTGGTCGCCGTATTAAACTAACCTCAAAAAATGACTCCTGCATAAACCCGCCTCGGCGGGTTTTTTTATCTCCGCCGATGGGAAGATGAGAGGCGGAGTTTATAATTGATGACATCTTCAATAAACGACCGGGATCCTCATGAAGCTCTTTGCCGATATTTTGCTGCTGCTCATCGCAGCGCTCCATCTTTATATCCTGGTGCTGGAAATGTTCCTGTGGCGTACGCCACTCGGCAGGCGCGCATTCGGCACGACGGCGGAGTTCGCCGCCGCCACCCGGGTGCTGGCCGCCAATCAGGGGTTGTACAACGGCTTTCTGGCGGTGGGGTTGGCATGGAGCTACTGGCGTGGGGATATGGCGCTGCAGCTGTTCTTTCTCGGGTGCGTGTTGGCGGCCGGCGTGTTCGGCGGGCTGACCGCCAGCCGCAAAATTCTGTGGGTGCAGGCGCTGCCGGCCGCGATCGCGATACTGGCTGCATGGGCGGCGCGTTAACCCGCCGGTTTGCGGCGGGCTTCAGGCGGATTTTTGGTGAATGACGTGCAGCGGCGGATCGATATGCAGATCGACGCTCAAATCCTGGCGGAAATCATAGGGCGTGATATTAAAACGCTTTCTGAACATGTACGTGAAGTGAGACTGTGAACCGAAGCCAAAGTCCAGGGCAATATCGAAGATCGACGCTTCACTGCTGCGCAGTTGGTAGACCGCGCCGGCCAGACGGCGTTCGCGAATGTATTTGCCGAGCGAAATTCCCGTCGCTTCTTTGAACAGCTTCTGCATGTGCCACAGCGAGTAGCCGGAGTACTCGGCCAGCTCTTCGAGATGGATCACTCGTCCGAGGTGAGTTTCGACCCATTTGCTGAGGGCGCAGACCAATGAGAGGTGGTGTTCTTGTATCATCAGTGCGTCAGTGTGAGACCTACATAGCGGTGAAGTATACACAACTTGCCGCCGTGGACAAAAACGCCGCCGGTGTCGGGCGGCAATTATTCGGAAAAACCGCGTAACCGCCGCTTGTCAGCCGAAAGGAAAAACGGCTAATCTGAGACGGTCACCGCCTCGGTGGGGGACGCAAAGAAGGCCGCAGCAAGTAACCGCCAAAACAGAGTCAGCCGTAACAACTCAACGTTGATGGGGTGATCGCATGTTAATGACAGTGATTATTACTCTGGTTGTAATCGTGGGCGTCGGCGCTTTTATGGCGATGCCGGTGATGAGCATGAAAAACGCGGAAGGTGTGGGAGGTGAAGAACCGTGAGAGCAAGAGATATTGCACGCCGCTGAGCGGGGCGAACGCCAATCGGGAAAGCCTGGGTCAGAAACCCGGGCTTTTTGTTGCGCAGGCGCTCAAACGTTTTTCCGCTCGACGGTTTCCTCTCCCCAATAAAGCTGGTCGGCGGTGGTTTTGGCAAAGGCTTTCTCCAGCGCTTCGTCGCTGCCTTCTTCCCAGATTTTCTGCGCCAACACTTCGTCGTTCCCTGCCAGTTCAAAAATGGCTTCGGCGATCTCCACCGAAGTTTCACGCACTGTCGCCCAGGATTTCACATTGTGATTCGCCATAACTTTCTCCTGTTGGTTGTGGCTTGGGGGTGGTTTTTGCCACCGTCATGCTGCAAGTATAGGCTAATCCGCCGCGGGCTTTTGCCCGGCGGTGCGCAGAAGGGGGAAAAAGACGGGGAGAGCGGGCAATGGCGCGGACGCCATGCTATTCTGTGCGGCGTTTGAATCAAGAAGGAAAGTTATTATGTCTGACATGCTGAGCAACGAGCAGGAATTGGCTTCCGATCTGGTCGCTTGCCAACTGGTCATCAAACAGATTCTGGACGTTATCGACGTGATTGCGCCGACCGAAGTGCGCGACAAGATGGCGGGTCAGCTCAAAAGCATCGATTTCTCCACGCACCCTGCTGGCGCCGATCCGGTGACCCGCCGAGCGATTGACAAGGCGATTGCGCTGATCGAGATGAAGTTTACCCGCAACTGAGGCGGGGCCGCCGCAGAGCGACGGCGTCGGGCGGTGGCGGTTAATCCACCACCGTTTCGATTTTCTTGAACAGCGGGCAGTCGGCTACGCCGATGAAACCGTTGTCGCCATTCACGTACTGGGCGATCGCCACGTTACGCGCCGTCAGGTATTTGCACTGCAATCCCAACCCGCCAACGTTTTTGTTGCTGCCGATCAGCACGCCGTAACCCGAGATCAAAAAGCCGCCGTAAATGACCGCCAACACCAGTACCCACTTAATCAATTTACTCATCGCATTTCCTCGTTGTCCCTGAGAGAGCATCTAGCCACGGCGCGCATGCGAGGGCAAGGGTAACAGTCTGAAAACCGGGCGATAGCCAGAAATCTAAACGAAAAGTTAAACTTCGTTTAACTTCGCTGTGATAACATGCGCGATAGATTACCCAGATAACAATGAGGCTGCTAAATTTGTTGCGAAAAAAAATCCTCGTGATAATGACGGCCGTCGCTGCCTGCCTGTTTTTCTACCTGCTGGCGCTGGACAGCTATTGCGACGATGGTGGAAATTTTGCGTTGGGCATCTGTTCGGTGACCCGCTTCGTGCCCTGGTAAGCAATTTTCGGCAGGGATGTTCGCACGGCCGCCGCGAGTGTTAAGATGGCGGCCTGAATGTCGCAGTAGATAGGTTTTTTCATGTACGATTTAGGTTTTGGCCAGAACGGCCTGTTGTCGCTGGCCCTCGCCGCCGTGGCGTTGCTGGCCGGGCTGTGGGTTTGGTTCCTGGTGAACCGCGCCAGCGTGCGCGCCAACGAGCAGATTCGCCTGCTGCAAGAGATTGCAGAGCAACAGCGTCAGCAAACGGCGCTGTTGAAGCGTATGGCGCACCGCGCTGGCACTGACGGCGCTGCTGCTGACGACGACGATCTCAGCCCCGCGCTGGATTTCAAAGGTTTTATCCCCGAACGTTGAGCATGATGCTCCGGCTGGCGCTGCCGCCGGGGCGCCTCAGTAAAACACCATGCCCTGATAAGGTTTTTCCCGGCATGCCGCCAGGCGGCTGGCCAAATCGCCGGCATGGATCTCCAATTGATGCCCATCAGGATCGAGAAAATAAAGCGATTCGCCTTCGCTGCGATTGCTTTTCCACTCTTTGACGCCGGCCTGGCGCAACCGCTGGCTGGCCTGTTCAATGTGTTCCGGCGCTACGCTGAAGGCGTAATGGGTGTAATCGCGCTCGTGTTGTTGCGTGCGCTTTTCATCCAGCGACAGGCATAGCCACAACGGCCCCAACGAAAGATAGGCGCCGCCTTGCCAGCGGGCGTGCGGGGTAAACCCCAACAGATGACGATAAAAATCGAAGCTGCGATCGAGATCGCTGACGGCAAGCGTCAGATGGTTGAGGCCGGTCAACATGCATGCGTTTCCTGGGCGCAGAACAGAGAGAAAAGTGTACGCAGGCGCTCAGGAAAGATAAAGGGGGCAAAGCATTAGTAGAGATAATGTGAAAACCGGCGGCGCTGTCATAAAACTGTCGTACAGACATCGTAATGTAGCGCGAACCTTACGAAAGATGGATGAAGCCGATGATTAAATGGTACGAAGAAAGCGATGCCGAAGTGAACCGCAGCATCGCGCTGCTGACCGGAGAGAACCCGGACAAGTGGTATCCCTACGGTGGTGTGAAAGGTAAAGATTACTGCAAGAATCCCTCCGATGCCTGGCCGATCATTTGCGCCAACAAAATCAGTCTGAACCCCGATAACCAAAGCGACAGCCCGCAATGGCAGGCGCGCATGAGCACCCAGGGCGGTGAATGGCAGGCGGACAGCGCCAGCCCGCTGCGCGCGGCGATGATCTGCTTCCTGATGAGCCGACAGGCTAACTGAGTCGAACAATACCGGTGATTGGTAAGAGTTTCTCCTTTTTCTAATAACAGAGCTGTCGTTGGCGGAGGCTGTTTATGAAGCGCATTATCAAAGGTGATAAAAACTTGTCTCATCTGGTGATTGCCCATGCGGCGATCGATCGTCATGCCGAAAGCTTCGGCCAGCGCCGTCAGGGCTGGCCCTCGACCTACCTGATAAAATATCAAAACGATCGCGTGGCGGTGGAAGTGGTCACGCGTCGCCAATCCTATGTCGCCACGCTGATGATCGGCGCGCGCAACCTGACCAAACTGTGCGGTATGCCTGGCTGAACGCCACCGTTGCATGCTTTCTCACGGTTAAAAAATCGCGCTCCGGCCTGCCGTCTCGGGGCGCTTCTCCTTGATGCTCACGGGGTTAAGTGTTAAAAAGCCGCCCGCAGATACATTTATTGATTGGTGAAATCTTGGCCGATAGCGGCAAGGGTGTACGCCATATGAGGATAAGATGGGCGGTCAGCATCAGGATACTCCGCTAAAACGCGGCTTAAAAAACAGACATATACAGCTTATTGCCCTCGGGGGCGCCATCGGTACCGGTTTATTTCTCGGCATTGCGCAAACCATTAAAATGGCCGGCCCCGCCGTGCTGTTGGGTTACGCCATCGGTGGTTTTATCGCGTTTTTAATCATGCGCCAGCTGGGCGAAATGGTGGTGGAGGAGCCGGTCGCCGGATCGTTCAGCCACTTTGCCTATAAATATTGGGGCGACTTCGCCGGCTTTCTTTCCGGCTGGAACTATTGGGCGATGTTCATTCTGGTCGGCATGGCGGAACTGACCGCTGTCGGCATCTACATTCAGTACTGGTGGCCGGAGATCCCCACCTGGGCCTCCGCCGCGCTGTTTTTCGTGCTGATCAACCTGATTAACCTGGTGAACGTGCGCCTGTACGGCGAAACCGAGTTTTGGTTCGCCATCATCAAAGTGGTGGCGATTGTCGGCATGATCGTGTTCGGCGCCTGGCTGTTGGTCAGCGGCAACGGCGGCCCGCAGGCCAGCATCACCAACCTGTGGCAGCAGGGCGGCTTTATGCCGCACGGCTTCTCTGGGCTGGTGATGGCGATGGCGGTGATCATGTTCTCGTTCGGCGGCCTGGAAATGGTCGGCATCACCGCGGCGGAAGCCGCCGATCCGCGCCGCAGCATTCCCAAAGCCACCAATCAGGTGGTGTACCGCATTCTGATCTTCTATATCGGCTCGCTGACCGTGCTGCTGTCGCTCTATCCGTGGGGGCAAGTGGTGGAAGGCGGCAGCCCGTTCGTGCTGATTTTCCATGCGTTGAACAGCAATCTGGTGGCGACCGTGCTCAACGTGGTGGTGCTGACCGCCGCGCTGTCGGTCTACAACAGCGGCGTTTATGCCAACAGCCGCATGTTGTTCGGGCTGGCCAGCCAGGGCAATGCGCCGCAGGCGCTGACGCGGGTTAACAAGCGCGGCGTGCCGGTGCTGTCCATTGCGCTATCGGCGTTGATTACCTCGATTGGCGTGCTGATTAACTACCTGATGCCCGGCAAGGCGTTTGAGCTGCTGATGGCGCTGGTGGTTTCAACGTTGGTGATCAACTGGGTGATGATCTGCCTGGCGCACCTGAAATTCCGCGCCGCCAAGAACCGCCAGGGCGTCATTCCCAGCTTTAAGGCGCTGTGGTACCCGTTCGGCAACTACCTGTGCCTGGCGTTCCTCAGCCTGATTCTGGTGATTATGTATTTCAGCGAAGGGATCCGCATTTCGGTGTTGCTGATGCCGGTGTGGATTGCGGTGCTGTGGTGCGGGTTTATGCTGACGCGCCGTAAAGGCACCAAGCGTTAATCGGTATGCTGCGGAGGCGTATTGCGCGCCTCCGCTTCTTTTCTCGTTAGCCGCGCGGCATAAAGGCGCGCCCCTCACTATGCCCCCGCCCCAGCAGTTTCCGACACAGCAGCAGCAGGGTGCTGATCACGTCGATGGCGACCACGCTGAGCATCAGCAGGGTCAGCATGAAGAATCCGAGCAGCGAACCGCCCAGCACCACCAGCGGGGCAGGTACGCGCAGACGGCGCAGCTTCATGGCGAAATACATTTTCCAGTATTGCTTCTGCGCCAGCAGCGCGCTGCGAATACGGCGCCCCAGGCCGATGCCTGATTTGCGGGATGTAGAACGACTCATAACTTCTCCTTTTCTGTATGCCCTACAAGTCAATCACAAAGATCTTAAGAGAGTCTTAACGGGCTCTTGGCGGCCCTGGCTGTCTCACCGGAGTGAGACAACAGCATACGGCAAAAGGTCCCGAGATGCAGCGCACGGCTGACAAAGTGCGAGCTTCATCGGGTTTGTTACACTGAAAGTCATGCCCGTGCAGGGCGCAGTGGTCGGGAGAAAAGGCAGGATGAAGAGAATCAACCGTTATTACGACGCGGCCAAGGCGCATCACACGCCGGAGGGATTTCGCAACCCGGAACCCTCGCAGCGCCAGGAGGGCGACCTGCAGCGTTGGCAGGATGAACGCAAGCGGCAGGGGCTGCCCAGGCCGCCGCAGCAGGGCTACGCGCAATTTACCGAGCGTTGGTGGCAACCCGCCGATCTCAGCGGCGGCGATGACAGCATTTGGTGGCTTGGGCATGCGTCAATGCTGCTGCGGCTGGGCGGGCGCTATATCCTGATCGACCCGGTGTTGTCTGAACGCGCATCGCCGCTGAGCTTCTACGGCCCGAAGCGCAGAACGCCGACGCCGCTGACGGTGGGGCAACTGCCGGCGGTGGATGCGGTGCTGATCTCCCATAATCATTATGATCATCTCGACAGGCGCACGGTGCGGCAGCTGGCGCGGCGCTTTCCACAGGCCGAGTTTATCGTGCCGCTCGGATTGAAGCGCTGGTTTCGCCGCTATCGGCTGAAGGTGCATGAACTGGACTGGTGGCAGAGCCTGTCGCTGGGCGAACTGACGGTCTACGCCACGCCGGCGCGGCATTGGAGCATGCGCACGCTGTGGGATCGCAATCGCTCGTTGTGGTGCGGCTGGGTGATCCACCATCCGGCGCTGCGGTTTTATTTTTCCGGCGACAGCGGCTATTCGGAACGGCTGGCGGAGATCGGTCAACGGCTGGGGCCGTTCGACGTGGCGGCGCTGCCGATTGGCGCCTATGCGCCGCGCTGGTTCATGCAGGAGCAGCATATGGATCCGCAGCAGTCGGTGACGTTGTATCGCGAGCTGAATCAGCCGCGCGCCATTCCCATCCATTGGGGGGTATTCGAATTGGCGGACGAATCGCTCGACGAGCCGCCGCAGCAGTTGAACCTGGCGCTGAGCGAGGCGGGGCTGGATCAGCATCAATTCCACCCGTTGAAGATTGGCGAGCGCATCGCGTTGCAGGACTCGCAGCAAGCGTTCTCTCTTCGCCCTGCGGTACCGGGGAAAGAATAAGATCAACGGTTTGAAAGCGTGGCGGTAATTAGCAGAATCGATAAGCACGGGTGGTGATTCAAATAACCACCCGATCTTCAAGATTTAATTCCATGCCACACTTTCGCTATTCATAAGATTATTCCGGTTATTCAGACTCGTGGCTTTCGGATTATTTAGGATGAAACAACCGGCCAGCGGGAGAGGCGTCTGGAGGTTGCATGCTTATGCAACCGTTGCCCGCGGTACCCGCTTCACTTGCGCCTTCCGACGCGATGGGGTTCTCACCCTGTGGCGGCAGGGTTGAAGACCGACGATGAATGCGCTTTCCGGCGCTAAAGGGTCGGAGGAGCATTGAATAAATTGGCCCCCGTTCATCGATATTCAAATGTTGCATATGACATTCCATAAAGATTCAAATTTTTTAACGCTATAAGCGGCAAAAAAGCGAAAGTGCCGAGAAGGAGAGGCGTCAAAACGATGAAAGTTTTGTTAAAACGCTATCAGAATGCGGGGTCTGGCGCAGTGATTTTGGCAAGCAGAAAATAGCCGATGCTTCAACATCTTTTGGGCTATTTAAGCAAATGCGGCGCTCGACCGTTTCAAATATGTGCGACATGTCGTTCAGTGATTAAAAATGGCTTGCCATCGCATACAGAGTATGTGATAACGCATCTGGGTAAAACGAGGTACAGTTCTGTATATGTGTGGCATTTTCAGTAAAGAAGTTCTGAGTAAAGACGTTAGCGTTGAATACCGCTTCTCTGCCGATCCTTATCTTAGTGCCTCAAGCAGTAACGACTCTAGTTTGTCTATGTAACGCCCTCGGGCGGTTTAAACAATCCAAAGGAAATACTCAAGATGGCAAAGATCAAAGGTCAAGTTAAGTGGTTCAACGAGTCTAAAGGTTTCGGTTTCATCACCCCGGCTGACGGCAGCAAAGACGTGTTCGTACACTTCTCTGCAATCCAGGGTAACGGCTTCAAAACCCTGGCTGAAGGCCAGAACGTTGAGTTCGAAATCCAAGATGGCCAGAAAGGCCCATCTGCAGTAAACGTTACTGCTATCTAATCAGCGTCAGCTGTACAAAAAGCCCGCCTCCGCGCGGGCTTTTTCGTTTCCGTCATCCGGCGGCGATGATGATGCCGGCATACTGGTTGCGGCCTTTGATCCCCGGATGCGTCGGATCCTGCGCGCGCCGGTGGCTGTTGCGGCGATAGCTGGTGTACTTGAAGCGCTGCGGCCGCTGCGGGTCGACGTCGGGCGTGCAGATGGTGCAACTGCCGGCGCGGTCAACGGCGGCGAAGCCCAGCGCCGCCAGCTTGTGTTCGGCAATCGCAGCCAGATCCAGATGCCGGTAATGCGGGCTGATCAGCGTGGCGGGCAGCGGCAGGCGCTGTTTAAAATTCTCCACCAGCGCTTCGTCGACTTCGTAGCAGCACGCGCCGGCGGCGGGGCCGATAGAGACCACCCAGTCGGCGGTGTCGCCGTCCTGGCGAATGCGCGCTGCCATCTGTTCCAGAATGCCGTCCAGCAACCCGCGCCAGCCGGCATGAACCGCGGCGATGGCGCCGCCGTCGCGGCGGCTGAACAGCACCGGCAGACAGTCCGCCGTCAGCACGCCGAGCAGAATGCCGGGCTGGCGGGTGTAGAAGCCGTCGGCTTCACCGCACACCTGCGCCGGTTGCAGCACCTCGACGATACGGGTGCCGTGCACCTGCTTCTTTTCCGGCAGCGTGGCGCTGTAGGGCAGCAGATGCCCCGGCAGCAGCGCGAGTTTGCTGCCGAAGCCGTGCTGAATGTGGGGCACCGCATCGAGCAGCGCGGAACGATCGCTCATAAGTTATTTTCACCTGCGTGAGAAAACAGACTCACAGTGTAGCCAGCTTTTTCCCCGCTTGACCAGGCGTTGTTGGCGGCGAAAGCGAGCGGGGATGCGCCTTGCATCGAGCCGACGCCTTCTTTAGACTAGCCGCGCCCTGTCTTTCTGGAAGCCCATTCATGTCTTATCAATGCCCTCTGTGTCATCAACCGCTGCATTTCTCATCGCAACGCTGGCGTTGCGACGGCAATCATCAGTTCGATCAAGCCAAAGAAGGCTACGTCAATCTGCTGCCGGTACAGCACAAGCGATCGAAGCAGCCGGGAGACAGCGCGGAAATGATGCAGGCGCGGCGCGCGTTTCTCGACGGCGGTTTTTATCAGCCGCTGCAACAGCAGGTGGCAGAGTGGCTGGATTTGGCGCTGGCGGCCGATGCAGGCGCGTTATTGGATATAGGCTGTGGGGAAGGGTATTACACCGCCGCCGTGGCCGCACGGCTGGCGCAGGCGCGCAATATGGCGGTCTATGGGCTGGACGTCGCCAAGGTGGCGATCCGCTACGCTGCCAAGCGTTATCCCGCGGTCTCGTTCTGCGTCGCCTCCAGCCATCGCCTGCCGTTCGCCGACGGGGCGCTGGATGCGGTGTTGCGCATCTATGCGCCCTGCAAGGCGGCGGAGCTGGCGCGAGTGGTGAAGCCGGGCGGCGTGGTGGTGACGGTTTCGCCGGGCCCGCGTCATCTGTACCAGCTGAAAGAGCAGGTCTACCAGCAGGTGCAGCTGCATGCCGAGCAGGACGAACAGTTCGACGGTTTCGAGTGCGAGCGTAAAGAGGCGCTGGCCTATACGATGGCCCTGCCGGGCGCACAGGCCGCCAACCTGCTGCAGATGACACCGTTCGCCTGGCGCGCTACGCCGGAGGTGCAGCAGCGGCTGGCGCACGGCGGCGAGTTTGAGTGCGAAACGGATTTCGTGCTGGCGTTGTACCGGCGCCGTGCTTAACAGGCGCAGTGAGCCCAGAAACAAAAAAACCTGCCGCGGCAGGTTTTTTTGTAGCGCGAGCGCCTCAGGCCAGGTAGCCAAGATGCTCCAGCAGAATGTTGACGCCGATACCGATCAGCACCACGCCGCCGAGGATCTCGGCGCGTTTGCCCAGCAGCGGGCCGATAAAGCGGCCGATCATCATGCCCAGCGTCGCCATGATCATGGTGGCGCAACCGATGGCCATGGCGGTGTGCACGATATTGACCTGCAGGAAGGCCAGGCCGACGCCGATAGCCATGGCGTCGAGGCTGGTGGCGATAGCGGTAGCCACCAAGATCCAGAAGCCGTGGCGTTTGACCTTCTCTTCTTCATCGGGTTTGTTGCGCACCCCTTCGACAATCATGCGCATGCCGAGAATGAACAGCAGCGAGAAGGCGACCCAGTGGTCCCATTCCATGATGTATTGGCTGGCGAACAGGCCGATGGCCCAACCGATGAGCGGGGTGATCGCTTCGACCACGCCGAAGATCAGGCCGGTGCGGATCGCTTCGCGGAAACGGGGTTGATGCAGGCTGGCGCCTTTGCCGATCGAAGCGGCGAAAGCATCCATGGACATGCCGAAAGCGAGAATGAGTGTTGCTGAAAGGTTCATGTGAAATAGCCTCGGCCGGGTGGCTCCATATACACGTAACCCACCCCCAACCAAACGACGGAGTTACGTGTCTATGGTCTCGCCAACCTTACCTGGCTGCCCGCACCACGTTTCATACGGCGAAACGAGTATGTTGATACGGGCGTTTCTGGCGTTTTATTCTCCAGAAACCGGCTACTCCCCAATGACGGCGCAACCATACCATATTATTTCCGCCACCGACAACTTTATTCTGGCGTGATGTTCGCGCTTAATTGAGACTCGTTTTCATTAATCTAATTTCATGTGGGAATATAATGTAGACGTGGGTAACAATGTTGCGGAAATAATAGTCAGAGTGAAAGTGACGCAGCCCATTAATTACCCACAGGCCGCGCAAGGTTTGAGCGGTAACAAAGCGGTTATTTATTTATCTATTGATTATCAACGAAAAATTGATAAATTTTCTCCAGGTCGTCCAGGTGTGTCACCTGAACCAACAGCCGGCGCTGTTCCAGGTCGATGGCCAGAATACCGTCCTCCGATAAATTCATGGCTTTAATGCGGTTATATTCAACAAACACATTGGCGAAGAAAAAACCCTGCGCTTTAAACACCATCTTTGGAGCGCGAATATAAGAAACATAGATAGCGAGCAGCGCCAAGGAAATAAGCAGGTAGGTGGTTAATACCGCACCATTGTCGGTGACATTGCGGTAAATCAGAATGGCGATCAGGCCGACGAAAATCAGGCTGTCGAGGCGGTGGCGGCGTTTGAGCAGCACCTTGAGGCGCGTTTTGCCTTTCAGCAGATCCATGCCGAATTCGTCATACAGCGAGTACAGCAACAGCAGGGTGATAAACAGCATCAGTACGGCGTCGGTCAGTGACATCTCTTGCTCCACACATAAAAAAGCCGGGGGTTGCCCCCCGGCCGTTTCGAACGATTACAGGCCCAGCAGGCCAATCCAATAGCCAAAGATACCGATGACGAAGAAGCCGATGATGATCCACAGCGCGTTGACTTTCTTGCGCAGCAGCCACATACAGGCGAAGGTCAGCAGCAACGGCACCAGGCCCGGCATCAATTGGTCGAGGATGGTCTGCACCGTGGTCACGTTGGTATGCCCGGTCTGGTCGGTGATCTTGGACACCACCAGCGGGATATTCACGTGCGTCCACTTGTTGACCAGCGCCCCCATGACAAACAGGCCGAGAATGGACGCCCCTTCCGTCAGTTTCTGCAGGAAGCCGCCGCCCATGTCGTTGACGATATCCACCCCTTTACGATAACCGTAGGCCACGCCGTAGTAGCGGGTCAGCAGGCGCACCAGGTTGAACAGCACGAAGAACAGGATTGGCCCGAGCAAGCTGCCGCTCATGGCGATGCCGGCGCCGAGCGCGGCGAATACCGGCCGCACGGTGCCCCAGAAAATCGGGTCACCGACGCCGGCCAACGGCCCCATCAGGCCGACCTTGATGCCGTTGATCGCGCCGTCGTCGATCGGCGCGCCGTTCGCGCGTTGCTCTTCCATCGCCATGGTTACGCCGAGCACCGGCGCCGCCACGTAAGGGTGGGTGTTGAAGAACTCGAGGTGGCGCTTGATCGCCTGTTTGCGATCGTCATTGTTTTCCGGATACAGGCGACGGATCACCGGTACCATCGAGAAGCAAAAACCCAGCGCCTGCATGCGTTCGAAGTTCCACGAACCCTGGAACAGGTTCGAGCGCAGGAATACGCCGCGAATATCGGCCGGCGTGAGTTTCTTTTGAGCAGTTGTATCAACCATTTCTCTCACCTATTCCTAGTCGAGTTCGTTATCGAGATCGTTCGCGTTAGCCGGGCCGGCCTGGACAACCTGAGACTTGTTGTATTTCGGGCTGAGCTGGATATACAGCACGGCCATCACCACGCCGATGACGCCGAGCGCCACCAGGTTGAAGTTGGTGAAGGCGGCGGTCACGAAACCCAGGTAGAAGAACGGCATCAGGTAGCCGGCGCGCATCATGTTAATCACCATCGCGTAACCGACCACCACGATCATGCCGCCGGCGATGTTCAGGCCGCTGGTGACCACTTCCGGGATCGAGTTGAGCAGGGCGTGTACCCCGGCGGTGCCGACCGAGATGGCGACGATGACCGCCGGGATGGCGATACGCATCGCCTGCAGCAGCAGGGCGCCGATGTGGATCCAGGTGATGGCCCGCAGGCTGCCGCGCTCCGCCGCGCTGTCCGCCGCGTGCTGGAAGGCCACGGTGAGGGTGCGCACGATGATGGTCAACACCTGGCCGGCCGCCGCCAGCGGAATGGCCAGGGCGATACCGGCGCCGACGCTTTGCCCGCCGGCGATGACCAGAATGGTCGAGATGATGGACGCCAGGGCGGCATCCGGCGCGACCGCCGCACCGATGTTCATCCAGCCCAGGGCGATCATTTCCAGCGTACCGCCGATAATGATGCCGGTTTTCATATCGCCGAGAATGAAGCCGATCAGAGTACAGGCGACCAGCGGACGGTGGAACTGAAACTCGTCGAGGACGGAACCCATCCCGGCGATACAGGCAACGATAAATATCAGCACAATCTGAAGAGTGGTGATCTCCATTGCACTTCTCCTATGACCAAAAAAGCTCTGAGTAAAATAATCAGCGGCTGGCGCCACTAATTGAGTTTGTTAATCAGGTCCATCATTTTTAGCCGGCTGTCGGACGAGACCTTGCGTACCTCCAGCTCGATACCGCGATCGTTCAGTTTCTTAAACGCTTCGATATCTTTTTCATCGACGGAAACGGCGTTGTTCACCTGGGTTTTCCCCTGACGGAACGCCATGCCGCCGATATTGACGGATTGAATATCCACGCCGCCCTCCACCAGACGCAAGACGTCGGTCGGGTTGGTAAACAACAGCATCACGCGGTCGTTGGCGTATTTCGGGTTGTTCCAGACGCGGATGGCCTTCGCCACGTCCACCACGTGAGCGGTGACGCCCGGCGGGGCGACCTGGGTCAGCAGGGTTTTGCGCACATGGTCGGCGGCGACTTCATCGCTGACGACGATAATGCGGCTGACGTTGGTCTCTTTGGTCCAGCGGGTAGCGACCTGGCCGTGAATCAAGCGGTCATCGATGCGCGCCAGGCCGATTTTCATGTGGTCATTCGGCCCCAGCGGCGCCTGAGGGGCAGCGGCTTTGGCGACGGGTGCTGCGGGTTTTGCGGGTTCTTCCTGCGGTTTTTTCAGCGCTTTCACGCCTTCGCGGCCGGTTTCCAACGCCAGCGCCACCAGTTCATCGAAGGCGGGGTTGTCGTCCCGCGCCATGAAGGTTTCCACCAGCATCGGAATGTTGACCCCGGTGACGACCTCATAGTTTTCCTTGTCGACCGCAATGCGGCTGGCGGCGTTGAACGGGCTGCCGCCCCAGGTATCCACCAGGAACAGCACGCCGCCGCTGGTATCCAACCCACTGATTTTCTCGTTGTACTTGACGATTAACGTCTCGGCATTCTCACCGGGAACGAAGTCTATAAAGGCGACGTTGTCCTGCTCGCCCAATAGCATCTCCGCCGTTTTCAGCAGTTGTTCCGCTGCAGCCCCGTGTGTGCCGATGATAATAGCTATTGCCACTCGCTACCTCCTCGTTGAACTCCAGGCGCGGTTTGTGTCGTTTCTCCGCGCCGTCTTGGCAGTCACTTCCGCGGTTCAGATACATTATGGTAGAAAAAAAGAAACGCACGCCTAACATTTCTCACGCAGTTTCAAATGCCTGTGCGCAATACTTCACGAACGCGACATTTATTTTAGTGAGTGAAAAAATATTTTTTGTGACGCTGCTCCGCTATTGAATGCTCGGAGAAATCTTAGCTGTCGCAGATGACATGGCGGGGACGTCACCCTAAACCGCCGTTGAAAAAGCCGCTTTGTCCCCCAGAAAAATCCTGATACAGTAATTCCTTCTTTCATCACTAAGGAGTGAAGGGCCTCAGCCCTCCCTATGGACTGTCACCGAAGTTACTGTTTTTCCAGGTTTCACCCGCCACCCGCTGGCGTTGCATATGCTGTTCGGCCCTTCGGCCATCTCCCGGCAATCCCATCCCGTCACCTTGCTATTGTCGACTGCACCCATGCAGCGGCGGCATCGTCACGTCTGAGCGGCGTGCGCTCATTCCCACTTTTCTCTGGAGTCTGATATGGAATTTTTAATGGACCCCTCTATTTGGGCGGGGTTGCTGACGCTGGTGGTGCTGGAAATCGTGCTGGGCATCGACAACCTGGTGTTCATCGCCATTTTGGCCGACAAGCTGCCGCCGAAGCAGCGCGACAAGGCGCGCATTATCGGCCTGTCGCTGGCATTGCTGATGCGTTTGGGCCTGCTGTCGGTGATCTCCTGGATGGTAACCCTGACCACGCCGCTGTTCAGCGTCGGCGATTTCAGCTTCTCCGGCCGCGATTTGATCCTGCTGTTCGGCGGGGTATTCCTGCTGTTCAAGGCCACCATGGAGCTGCATGAACGGCTGGAAGGACAGACGCATCAAGACGGCGCTAACCGCGGTTACGCCAAGTTCTGGGCGGTGGTGGTGCAAATCGTGATCCTCGACGCGGTATTTTCGCTCGATGCGGTGATTACCGCCGTGGGCATGGTGAACGATCTGCCGGTGATGATGGCGGCGGTGGTGATCGCGATGGCGGTGATGCTGTTGGCGTCGAAGCCGTTGACCAACTTCGTCAACGCGCACCCGACCATTGTGGTGCTGTGCCTGAGCTTCCTGTTGATGATCGGCCTGAGCCTGATCGCCGAAGGCTTCGGTTTGCACATTCCTAAAGGCTACCTGTATGCCGCTATCGGCTTCTCGATCCTGATTGAATTGTTCAACCAGATCGCGCGCCGCAACTTTATCAAGCATCAAGCGCGTCGCCCGATGCGCGAGCGCACCGCGGAAGCGATCATGCGCCTGATGGGGCAGCAGCGTGCGCAGCAGACGGACGATGCGGTCACCTTGCCGAGGGATGAAACCTTTGCGGCGGAAGAGCGCTATATGATCAGCGGCGTGTTGACGCTGGCCTCGCGTTCATTGCGCAGCGTGATGACGCCGCGCACTGACATTTCCTGGGTCGACTGCGAGCGCTCCCGCGAGGAGGTGCGCGCACAGCTGCTGGATACGCCACACAGCCTGTTCCCGGTGTGCCGCGATTCGGTGGATGAGATCGTCGGCGTGGTACGCGCCAAGGATCTGCTGGTGGCGCTGGAGCAAGGGGAAGATATCGCCGAGTTCGCCGCCCGCACGCCGCCGATCGTGGTGCCGGAAACCATGGACGTCATCAAGCTGCTGGCGGTGCTGCGCCGCGCCAAAGGGCGGCTGGTGGTGGTCACCAACGAGTTCGGCGTGGTGCAGGGGCTGGTGACGCCGCTGGACGTGCTGGAAGCGATTGCCGGTGAATTCCCGGACGAGGACGAAACGCCGGACATCGTGGCGGAAGGCGACGGCTGGCTGGTGAAGGGCGGAACCGATCTGCACTCGCTGGAACAGGCGCTGGCCTGCGATGACCTGGTCAGCCCCACCGCCGACTACGCCACCCTGGCGGGGCTGCTGTTGGCTCACTACGGGCAGATGCCGGTGGCGGGAGATAGCATTGAGCTGAACCACCTGCGGTTCGATATCGTTGAGGTGTCCGAATACCGTATCGAACTGGTGCGCGTTACCCGCGTCGTCCTGGACGAGACGGCGCACGCGTAACCCTCCCGCCGGGGGCTCAGGCCTCCGGCGGATCCTCTTCCGCTTTCCTGACGCGCGATTCGTACTGTTGCAACCACAGTGGGAAAACGTGGATCGGCATCGGCTTGGCGAAATAATATCCCTGCAGGGCATTGACCTCGCGTGAGCGCAGATAGTCGGCCTGTTCCTCCGTTTCCACCCCCTCTGCCACCAGTTTCAGCTTCAGGCGCTGCGCCAGCGTAATGATGGTGTCGGTCACCGTGGCGTTGACCGCGTCGGTGCCGATGGCGGCGGTAAACCCGCGATCGATCTTCAAGACGTCCGGGCTGAGGTTCTTCAGGTAGCTCAGCGAGCTGTGGCCGGTGCCGAAATCGTCGATGGCCAGCATGATCCCCATGTCTTTCAGCGTGCGGATCTGGTCATACTGAATTGCCGACAGCGCGGTGCGTTCGGTCAGCTCCAGCATCAATGAGGGCATCGGGTGCGCCGGCAGCCAAATCTGGCGAATATCGTCGATGATATTGAGTGTTTTAAAATGCTCGGCGGCGACGTTGATGCTGATGTAGAACGACGGCCGGGGCGGGAACAGCTGCAGATTTTCCGTCACGGTGCTCATCAGGTAGCGGGTGAGCGGAATGATCAGCTCATGCTGCTCGGCCAGCGGAATAAACACGTCGGGCGAGATCCACCCTTGCCGTTTCTTTTTCCAACGCAGCAGCATCTCGACGCCGGCGCAGCGCCCGGTATCGCTGTGGATGATCGGCTGGCAGTAGACGCGGAACTCGCGATGGGTGATGGCATGGCCGATGTGATAAGACAGGCTCATGCGGTTGGCGGTGAGCAGATAGACCACATAGGCGGCCAACAGGCTGATCAGCAGCGCCAGCGGAATATGGCGCGGCAGGGCGGAAAGCGCCAGCATGCCGATCTGCGGGCCGAACAGCGAAATCGAGAACGGATACAGCGCGGAGCCGGCGGTGTAGCGCAGATCGTTGGTCAGGGTATCGCGGCTCAGGATTTCGCGGCGGCCGTATTCCAGGCTGCTGTCGGCCACGTTCAGCACCACGCGCTGAACGTAAGGCTCCTGCGGCTCGAGTAAAAAGTTGGACAGCAGTTCGATATTAAACACGTGCAGCACGCCGCTGGTTTTATCGCGGGGAGATGGCGTCCACAGCACCAGCGTAGGCAGACCTTTGCTCACCGCGAGCGAGGGGCGCAGCGCCAGCCTGGCGTCGCTGTTGACGAAAGTAGGCATCACCGCGGCCAGCTGATAATGACGGGCGCCAAATAGGCTGGAGCAATAAATAATGCCGTTCTTCACCAGCAACATGGCGCGCAGCGCCTGATTTTGCGCGGCGCGAAAGCGCAGGGTAGATGACACGTTCTCGCAGGGCTGGTTCAGCATGTCCATGCTGCGTTCCGCCTGCAGCTGCGCCGGCGTCAGCAACTGGTTGAGTTTGCCGACGGTGCGGGTGGCCAACGTGTGTTGGCTCAACTCGATGCTTTTGACCTCTTGATAGTAACGGGTATACAGCGATACCAACAGAATAGCCGCGCCCACCGCTCCGGCCAGCAGCCAACGGTAGTAACGATATCGGGACGCGGCGAGGTGGGTCATCAACATCCGGTAAATCCTTGTTCGGTAATCCAGCTCCGAGTCACAGTCAGGCCATTGATCCTTAAGTTGCGCTCGGCTAATTCTAGCCTGAGGTTATACAAGATTGATGGTAACTCAGTAAATTATTTCAGTTTGGTAAAACAGAAGGCCAATTTGCAGGCTAACCGCCGGATCGATGAGAAAAATGCAGGATATTTTTTTGTGACATTGTCACTAAAA
Organism: Serratia sp. CY29653; assembly: GCF_052169255.1. Lineage (NCBI taxonomy): Bacteria > Pseudomonadati > Pseudomonadota > Gammaproteobacteria > Enterobacterales > Yersiniaceae > Serratia > Serratia sp. CY29653. Next base: position 811,553 of record NZ_JBJNLC010000001.1, read on the forward strand.
CGTTCAATGAATTGATTACCCATAAAAAACCCCGCCGGGCGGCGGGGTTATCTGTCAGTCGCATTGCACCTTGATTGCCAGGCCGCCGCGTGACGTTTCGCGGTACTTGGCGTTCATGTCTTTGCCGGTTTCGTACATGGTCTCGATCACCTTATCCAGCGAAACGCGCGGCTCGCTGGTGCGGCGCAGGGCCATGCGGGCGGCGTTGATCGCCTTGACCGAGGCGATGGCGTTGCGCTCGATGCACGGCACTTGCACCTGGCCGGCGACCGGGTCACAGGTCAACCCCAGGTTGTGTTCCATGCCGATCTCCGCCGCCACGCACACCTGTTCAGGGCTGCCGCCCAGCAGTTCGGCCAGGCCGGCCGCCGCCATGGAGCAGGCTACGCCGACTTCACCCTGGCAGCCGACTTCGGCGCCGGAAATGGAGGCGTTCATCTTGTACAACGCGCCGATGGCGCCCGCCGCCATAAAGTAGCGGATATAGATGTCCGGGCTGACGGACTCGATGAAGTGATCGTAGTAAGCCAGTACCGCAGGCACGATGCCGCAGGCGCCGTTGGTCGGCGCGGTAACCACGCGGCCGCCGGCGGCGTTTTCTTCGTTAACCGCCAGCGCGAACATGTTGACCCAGTCGATCACGTTCATCGGATCGCTGGACAGTTTGTCCGACGCCACCAGCATGCGGCGCAGCGCGGAGGCACGGCGCGGCACGCGCAGCGGCCCCGGCAGCACGCCTTCGGTGTTCAGACCGCGATCGATACAGGCGCGCATGGTTTGCCAGACGTTGCCGAAGTAGGTTTCGATCTCTTGCTTGCTGTGCAGCGCCAGTTCGTTTTGCATCACCATGCCGGACAGCGACAGGCCGGTCTCGCGGCAGTGATCGAGCATTTCGCGCGCGGAGTTGAACGGATAGGGCATTTGCAGCTCTTGCTCGGCGTCCTTACCGAAGTTCTCCTCGTCGACGATGAAACCGCCGCCGATAGAGTAATAGGTCTTGCTGTACACTTCTTTATCGTCGGCGAAGGCGTGGATCTGCATGCCGTTTTCATGCAGCGGCAGGTTGTCGCTGCGGAAGACCATGCCGCCGTCGCGCGGGAAATCGACTTCATGCAGGCCGTTGGCCAGCATCAGGCGTTGACGTTGTTCTACATCGCGAATAAAACCCGGAATGCTATCGATATCGACGGTGTCCGGCATGTTGCCGGCCAGGCCGAGAATGATGGCGATATCGGTATGGTGACCTTTGCCGGTCAATGAGAGTGAGCCGTAAACGTCTACGGCAACACGCGTGATAGAAGGCATCAGGCCTTTATTTACCAGATCGTCGACAAACTGTTTGCCGGCTTTCATCGGTCCAACCGTATGAGAGCTGGACGGGCCGATGCCGATCTTAAACATGTCGAAAACGCTAATCACGCTAAAACTCCTTAAAGAGACGTATTGTTATGGCTGCGGCGGTTAAAAACCGCGCAGGGAACAGCGATATTGTAAAAGGGCCGTGCGGGTTCGGCTGCCTTTTTCGCATGAAATTAAATAATCCGTGGTGTCGCTTTTTTTCCTGATTACCCGGGGCGAACCCTTAAGCGGGGTATCCGCTTTCGCCCAAGCTCCATTAGCGGTAATCGCGCCAGCCTTCCGTGCTGAACGCCGCCGGCTTAATCCCTGTTTCTACAGTGGTTTATCTCGGACGGTGGTATTTTACAGGTATTTCGTAAGGTTTAAGAGAGGGTTTACAGTTTTTTTAAAACCATTCAACCGGAACGGTAGTTGAAAAAGCGATCAAATGAAGTGATTTCGATCGCTTTACCTGCAGCTGACGCCGACGGCCATGCCAGATTGCGAGTCAGATCACGCAATGCGGGCTAAATACTGACCTGTTGCGCCAGGCGGCGAATGATGGCGGCGGTCAGCCCCCAGATAAACTGGCTGTGATACCAGGAGAGATAAATGCGGTGCGTGCGGCCGGCGCGGTGAATATCCAGCGGGTAGTAACGCGACAGGGTCAATGCTTCCCGCAGGGGCATCTCGAACACGTCCGCCACTTCGCCCTCGTTGGCGCGGAACTGCACGTCCGGCGGGATCAGGCCGACGATAGGCGTGACCTGAAATCCGGTGCTGCTGTCGAGCGGCGCCATTTGGCCGAGGACGGTCACCGCGTGCGGCGGTATCGCCACTTCTTCCTGCGCTTCCCGCAGCGCCGTGACGATCGCCGATCCATCTTCGGCGTCGGTCTTGCCTCCGGGGAAGGCCACCTGGCCGGCATGTTTGCGCAGCGAGTCAGCGCGGCGGGTCAACAGCAGCGTCGGCTCGGCGCGGCAGACGATCGGGATAAGCACCGCCGCCGGGCGCACATTGTGCGAGATCTGCGCCGCCTGCGGCAGCTGCAATTGAAAACGGCTGATAAAGGCGTGCAGCGAGGCCGGTGAGTTCGATGGGATCACGACGGGGCATACTCCCCAAGCTGCGGCAGAATACGGCCAACCTTGTCGAAGGTCTCCTGGTATTCCGCCTGCTCCTGGCTGTCCGCCACGATGCCGCCGCCGGCGGAGCAGTGGATGCGGCCGTTTTCGGTGACGAGCGTGCGGATGGTGATGTTGGTATCCATGGTGCCGCAGGCGCTCAGGTAACCGATGCTGCCGCAATAGGCGTTGCGCCGCTGCGGCTCCAGCTCTTCGATGATTTCCATCGCGCGCACCTTGGGCGCGCCGGTGATCGAACCGCCGGGGAAGCAGGCGCGCAGCAGCTCGGTGGCCGAGGCCTGCTCCGGCAGGGTGGCGGTAATGGTGCTCACCAGGTGGTGCACGGCGGGGAACGGCTCCACGACGAACAGTTCCGGCACCCGTACGCTGCCGGGCTGGGCGACGCGGCCGATATCGTTGCGCAGCAGATCGACGATCATCAGATTTTCAGCGCGATCCTTGGGCGAATCGGCCAAGCGGCGCGCCTGTGCGGCGTCCTGTTCCGCGTCCGCCAGCCGCGGCAGCGTGCCCTTGATCGGGCGGGTTTGGATGCGCTGCTGCGCCAGCCACAGGAAGCGCTCGGGAGAGACGCTCAGCACGCTGTTGTGCGGCAGCCGCAGGAAAGCGGAGAACGGCGCGCGGTTGCAGGCGCTCAGTCGGCAAAACGCCTGCCATTCATCCCCCTGATAGTCGGCGGAGAACCGCTGCGCCAGATTAATCTGGTAACAGTCGCCGCTGCGCAGGTAGTGCTGAATACGTTGGAACTTCTCGCCGTATTGCCGGCGGCTCATATTGGCACGCCAGCCGCTTAGCAGCGTGAAGGGGCGCTCCGTCGGCGCGGTTTGGCTAGTAAGCCAGCGCCAGCGCTGCTCCACATCGCCATAGCTGAGCAGCGTCAGGGTTTGCAATTGGTGGTCGGCGATCAATGCCCAGTCATAAATGCCCACCGCCATGTCCGGCAGAGCGAGGTCGGCTTCAGCCAACTGCGGCAAGGTTTCCACCCGGCGCCCGAGATCGTAGCCGAACAGCCCCAGGGCGCCGCCCTGAAACGGCAGATCCGGGTTAAACGCCGGCTGCCAGCCTTGCGCCGCCAGCTGCTGCTGCAGCAGGGAGAACGGATCCTCCTGAGACTCAATGGTGACGCCGTCACTTTCGATTGTCGTGCAGGCGCCCTGGGTGGTGAGCGTAACGCGCGGCTGTGCGACCAGGATATCGAAGCGGTTATGCGAATGGTCGGCGAAGCCAGAATGCAGCAGCATCGCCCAGGGCTGTGCTGAAAGCGGGGCGAAAAGCGTCATCAGGGCACTGCGGCTGTAGGGCAACGATTTTATGTTTGGGGCGGTTACGCTCATGAACGTCAATAAACCTGGCTGTGAGGGCGGCGATATCTGGCGGCTAGTGTGCCATAGACGGTCACGTCATGCATGTTTTGCCATGCGCGGCATGCAGCACAGTTCACATAAACGGCAGTTCAATAAACCTGAAATAAGGCATTTTTTGCGCCATTGATTATACTTCGATATGTTAAAAATTTAACGTCAAATGCACTGGAAGCCTATTTGCCGCGGGCGCAAGGCCCGAAAAATATAAAAAAAGATTCGTTAATTTCATAAATTTATTATTTCTGCTTGTTATTAGATGCGGAGCGGCGTGGTTTTGCCTGATTTTAGCCAGCGTCGCCGCCCTTTGGAATTAATGGGTTAATTACTCAGCGCTTTCTAGCGCTGGTTTGAATAAAGAAAAACAGGTTCGGTTCCATTAGCCGCTGCGGGAATTTGCAGGCGTCACGCTATTTCAGCGTGCGCTGAACCCTATGCGTCTTTTAGAAAAGTAAAATTATTATTTTGTTACATTATCATTAAAGAGCTGCCTATGTCGTTAATGCTGAGCGTGATCGTCCCGATGCACAATGCGGGGGAATTATTGGAGCCTTTCCTGGCCTCGCTGCTGGCCCAGCGTGAGCAGCGGTTGGAGGTGATCATCGTCAACGATGGTTCCACCGACGGTTCGGGGGAGATCGCACACCGTTACGCGGCAGCGCATCCGCATATTCGTGTGATCGATCAGGCCAATGCCGGTGTTTCTAACGCGCGCAATGCCGGGCTCGCCGTTGCCCGAGGCAAATATGTGGCGTTTCCCGATGCCGACGATGTGCTGGCGCCGGACATGTATTCCACGCTGCTGGAACAGGCGGAACAACACCAATTAGACGTGATGCAATGCAATGGCGAACGCTATTTCACCAGCCAGGATGAATTGCAGCCGATTTTTCCCGAGGCGCGTTTGCGCACCACCGACGTTATCACCGGCGTACAGTGGTTTGAACGTGCGTTGAAATCGCGAAAGTTTATTCACGTTGTATGGCTGGCAATATATCGCCTCGACTTTATTCGCCAGCATCGGCTTTATTTCGAGCCGGGATTGCATCACCAGGATATTCCCTGGACAACGGAAGTCATGTTTAATGCCAAACGGGTCAAATATTTAAGCACGCCGCTGTACCGTCAACGGGTGCACGACAAATCGATCAGCAACCGTCGTCGCACCGGTCAGGCGAACGTGGATTATCAACGCCACTATATGAAAATCGTCGAGATGCTGGAGCGGCTCAACCGGCGCTATGCCGGCACTGTCGCCATTCGTCCGGCTTTCCATTGGCAAATCACCCGCGAAGCGCTGGGCATTTGCCACAGCATTCGTCGTGAGCCGGATCCGGCTGCCCAGAGTCAGATCACCGAAGAGTTCTATCAGCGCGGCATCGACAGAGCGATGTTCTCCAATGCGCGCGGCCTGAAACAGGGGTGGCATGTCATGCTGTGGCGGCATCGGCTGAAGCAGTGGCGCAGCGATAACGGCTGCTCGCAACCGGCCTGAGCCACAAGACGTTGGGATCCGCCGCGTTAGCGCGTATACTCCTTCTCCCTTTTGCCGGAGAAAACGACACATGCATGCAGGTATGCCATTACTGAGTCACGCGGAGCAGCAGGAAGCGGCGGATCGCATCCATCAACTGATGGAGCAGGGCATGAGCAGCGGTGAAGCCATTGCTCGCGTTGCGCAGGAAATTCGCGAGAAGCATCAGGGCGCTCAGGTTGCGGTACTGTTCGATGACGATGATGAAGACGAGCAGCATGAGGCCGCCCCGGAGGCGTCGCGGAATGACGATGCTGAAGAAGACGAAGACTATTGACGTTATCGGGGCCGAGTAAGCGGCCCCGTGAGTATCAGCCGTTGACCGCCACGGCGGCGGCGGCTTGTTTCGCTTGCTCCACCGCCTGTTCCGTCGTTTCCGCTGTCGCCAGCGCTACGCCCAGGCGACGCTGCCCGGCGATCTCCGGTTTGCCGAACAGGCGCAGCTGGCTGTGCCCGCGCAGCGCGTGTTCCAGGCCGCCGAAGCGCACATCGCTGCTGGTCAGCTGTGGCAGGATCACCGCCGAAGCGGAAGGGCCGAACTGGCGGATGGCGCCAATCGGCAACCCGAGAAATGCGCGAACGTGCAGGGCGAACTCGGACAGATCCTGTGAGATCAACGTGACCATGCCGGTATCGTGCGGCCGCGGAGACACCTCGCTGAAGATCACGTCGTCACCACAGACGAACAGCTCCACGCCGAACAGGCCGAAACCGCCCAGGGCCTTCACCACCTTCTCCGCGATAGCCTGAGCACGGCTTAACGCCGCGGCTGACATGCGCTGCGGCTGCCAGGATTCGCGATAGTCCCCATCCTCCTGACGATGGCCGATCGGCGCGCAGAAATGTACGCCGTCCACGGCGCTGATGGTCAACAACGTAATTTCAAAATCAAATCTTACCAGCCCTTCGACGATCACCCGGCCGCCGCCGGCGCGGCCGCCCTGTTGGGCGTAGTCCCAGGCGCTTTGCAGCTGCTCAGGCGTGCGGATCAGGCTTTGTCCTTTGCCGGAAGAACTCATCACCGGTTTGACGATGCACGGGTAGCCGATGTGCTCGACCGCCTGCCGGAAAGTCGCCTCGCTGTCGGCAAAGCGGTAGCTGGAGGTGGGCAGGCCAAGCTCTTCCGCCGCCAGACGGCGGATGCCTTCACGGTTCATGGTCAGGCGCGTGGCTTCGGCGCAGGGCACCACGCGGTGGCCCTGGCGTTCAAGCTCGACCAGCATGGCGGTGGCGATCGCTTCGATTTCGGGGACGATATAGTCCGGCCGCTCTTGTTCGATAACGGCTTTCAGCGCGTCACCGTCCAGCATATTAATGACGTGGCTGCGGTGCGCCACGTGCATGGCGGGGGCGTCGGGATAGCGATCGACGGCGATCACTTCCAGGCCGAGGCGCTGGCATTCAATGGCGACTTCTTTACCCAGCTCCCCGGAGCCGAGCAACATAACGCGGGTGGCGGAAGGGCGCAGGGCGGTTCCAATCGTTAACATAGTTTCGTACCTGGATCGGTGAAAGTAAGCGGATTGATGATCGGCGGGCAGTATATACGAAAACGATTGCGTGCGCAGCCGCTGCGCCAAGTTTGTTGCTAACTTGCTGTTTTTATAACAAGCAGAAATATTTGCCCTGCATGGGCGATTATGCGTTAATAACCGACGACGAAAGAAGGCCTACATATCGCATGGTTTTCGCGTCTCGTGCCGTCAAGGCAGGTTTATCAAGTAAAGGAAACACAAATGAGCAAGATCACTGGTCACGTTAAATGGTTCAACGAAAGCAAAGGTTTCGGCTTCATCACGCCTGCCGACGGTTCTAAAGACGTTTTCGTTCATTTTTCCGCTATCGTTAGCGATGGTTTCAAGACCCTGGCTGAAGGCCAGCAGGTTGAGTTCTCCATCCAGGACAGCCAACGTGGCCCAGCCGCAGCCAACGTCGTCGCCATTTAACGACGGGGCCGCCAAGAAACCCGCCGCCGGCGGGTTTTTTTATGCCCGCTCTGCCCGTAACGCCGCCCATCTCTGTTATCATTTGCCGCTGATTCGGCGCCAACCTGCGGGCGCGCCGCCATTCCATTCGTCATATAGAGTTATCGCCGTGAGCACAGTTTCTTTTTCTTCCCTGCCGCTGCCAGCCGAACAGTTGGCCAACCTCAACGAACTGGGGTACGCCAAAATGACGCCGGTGCAGGCCGCCGCGTTGCCCGCCATTCTGCAAGGGCGGGACGTGCGCGCCAAGGCGAAAACCGGCAGCGGCAAAACGGCGGCGTTCGGCATTGGTCTGCTGAATAATATCGTCGTCGCTCAGGTCGCCACGCAGGCGCTGGTGCTCTGTCCCACCCGCGAATTGGCCGATCAGGTGAGCAAAGAGCTGCGTCGCCTGGCGCGTTTCACGCAAAACATCAAAATCCTGACGCTGTGCGGTGGCCAACCGATGGGGCCGCAGCTCGATTCGCTGGTGCACGCGCCGCACATCGTGGTGGGGACGCCGGGGCGCATTCAGGAGCACCTGCGCAAGAAAACGCTGCTGCTGGACGAACTGAAGGTGCTGGTGCTGGATGAGGCTGACCGCATGCTGGACATGGGCTTCGCCGACGATATCGACGATGTGATCAGCTACACGCCGCCGCAGCGTCAGACGCTGCTGTTTTCTGCCACCTATCCGGCGGGTATCGAACGCATCAGCGAACGCGTTCAGCGCCAGCCGCTGAGCGTCGAAGTGGACGATGACGAAGCGCAGACCGCCATCGAACAACGTTTCTATGAGACCACGCGCGATCAGCGCCCGGCGCTGCTGGTGTCGGCCATTCGTTATCATCAACCCGCGTCCTGCGTGGTGTTCTGCAATACCAAACGCGATTGTCAGACGGTGCTTGAGGCTCTGGAGGCCCGCGGCATCAGCGCATTGGCGCTGCATGGCGATCTGGAGCAGCGCGATCGCGACCAGGTGTTGGTGCGCTTCGCCAACCGCAGTTGCCGGGTGCTGGTGGCGACCGACGTTGCCGCTCGCGGGCTGGACATCAAAGAGCTGGAGCTGGTGGTTAACTACGAACTGGCGTTCGATCCTGAAGTGCATGTGCACCGTATCGGTCGTACCGGCCGTGCCGGCATGAGCGGGCTGGCGATCAGCCTGTGCACGCCGCAGGAAATGGCGCGGGCGCATGCAATTGAAGACTACCTGCAGATGACCGTCGATTGGGCGCCGGTGTCCGAGCTGAGCGGGGCGGCCAACGGCTCGCTGGAGGCGGAGATGGTGACGCTGTGTATCGACGGCGGCCGTAAGGCGAAGATCCGCCCCGGCGATATCCTTGGCGCGCTGACCGGCGATGCCGGGCTGACGGCGGCGGAAGTGGGCAAAATCGACATGTTCCCGGTGCATGCCTATGTCGCGATCCGTAAAGCCAGCGCGCGCAAGGCGCTGCAACAGCTGCAACAGGGCAAAATCAAAGGCAAGAGCTGCAAGGTGCGGCTGCTGAAATAAGCCGAAGGCGGGCGGCGGTTTGCCTTCCCGCCGCCATCCATTTATACTGTATGTATTTACAGTTATTTGAGTATTTGAGGACGCACGCATGGCGGTTGAAGTTAAATATGTGGTGGTGAGAAACGGTGAGGAAAAAATGACTTTCGCGAGCAAGAAAGAAGCCGACGCCTACGACAAAATGCTGGATTTGGCGGATAACCTCGGAGAGTGGTTGCAACAGGCGCCGCTGAAGCTGGATGACGAACAGCGCGAAGGGCTGAGCTTCTTCCTGGCGGAGAATAAGGATGCGCTGGGGCTGATCCTGCGCGGCGCATCACCGGCGGAAACCGGCAAGAAACCGACGGAAGCGAAAGCGAAAAAAGCAGTCTCTAACTCAAAAGAGGGATCTGCGTCAGAAAAGCAAGCGGCATAATGGCTTATGTTGCGGTGTTGTGATGAAAAAGGATCTAAAATGAGCCGTGAAATAACTTTCTTCAGCCGCTTTGAGCAAGACATTCTGGCGGGGCGCAAAACCATCACCATTCGGGATGCCAGTGAGTCGCACTTCGAACCGGGCGAGGTATTGCGCGTAAGCCGCAATGAAGACGGCGTATTTTTCTGCTTTATCGAAGTGCTGTCGGTAACGCCGGTGCGCCTGGATGCGCTGACCGAACGCCATGCACAGCAGGAGAACATGTCGCTCGGCGAACTGAAGCAGGTAATCAAGGAAATCTATCCGGGCCTGGATGCGCTGTTTGTCATCGAGTTCGTCAAACGGTAACCCTTTGCCGAAACCCTGTTGTGAGCCAGGGATGGGCGCCCGGATAGCGCTAATCACAACGGGAGGACACATGAAAAAAACGGCTTTGGCTATCGCCTTGTTGGCCATGATGGGAGCATCGACTGCGGTGTGGGCGCAGGTTCAAGAGCAACGCAGCGCCAAGGTGGGGCAGTGTGCGGGGCTGCAGCCGGCGGATATCGCCGCCCAGGTCAAGCGCGACTTCTTGCAGAACCGCATCACGCGCTGGGAGGCGGACAAAAAACTGCTGGGCACCGCTACCCCGATCGCCTGGGTCAGCCCGGATGCCATCACCGGCAAGGATCAGGTGTGGCAGGTGCCGCTGACGGTGCGCGGCACCAAGGCGGATAAAACCTACAACGTGACGCTCAACTGCAACACCGGCGAGATCGCCTACAGCGCGCTGCAGTAATCGTTTTCCGCAATAAAAAGCCCGCCTGGCGGCGGGCTTGATGCATCAAGAGGCAGTCAGTCGCTAAACGGGATCACCAACTCACCCGGTTTCACTTCCAATCCCTTCGCCAGTTTTTTCGCCAGCGCTTCGGTTTTGCTGTTGTCAGGATTCAGCACATAAGCCGGCTTTTGGTCGAAGTAAGACTTCAGCGACTGATTCAGATATGGCGTCAGCGCTTTCATCACCGTCTGCATTTTTTCCGGCTGCACGCTGTAATCGGTCAGTTCCATGTCTTTCAGGTAAATGGCGCCCTGTGCACGGTCGTAAACCGGCTGCGCTTTCAGCGTCAGCTTCAGATCCGCCGCCTGCGGGCCGAGAATCGACGTGATATTGACCTTGGCATCGCCGGAAAGGGTGACCTTGCCCGGCTCGCTGCGGCCAATCTGGCTTTGCAACTGCGTCAGTACGATGTTGGCGTCCACCAGGCCGGGCACGCCGATCTGCTTCTGATAGTCGTTGTGTTTCTGCAGGTAATCATTCACTTCCTGCTCGCTCAGGGTGTACTGGGTCAGTTGATTGCAACCGGCCAATACGCCGGCGAACAGCAGGGCGGCTGCGCCCATCAGGATCTTCTTCATTAATGCCTCATTGCGACTGCTGGCGAAAAGTGCTGCAGATAATTGATTAATCATTATAAACGTTCCGCCTGCCCCTGAAAACGGCAGGCGGCGATGTGCAGGGGATAGTGCGCGCAAAAGCGGGCGACACCTATCGGATAACGCCGAAAGCGTCAACGCCGCAATCGCAGCGCCAAGAGCGCCACGCCGGCCAGGCAGGCCGCGCCCCCCAACAGCGGGAACAGCGGAATGCCCCACAGCCGCAGCGAAGAATGCATCAGATAAGGTGCCAGGCCCAGGGCAAAAGCGGCGGTGACGATAGCGATGGCCAGGGTGACGGCGGCGCGCTCCAGCGCTTTGCTCAACTGACCGAGGTTCCTGACGTTGATATCGGCATTGAGCTGCCCGCGTTTCAGACGGCGAACCAATAGCCGCAGGGTTTGCGGCAGTTCTTCTCCGGCGTCGAGCGCTTCCCCGCCCAGAGCCAACAGCCGCTGGCGCACGGCGTCCGGGGCATAGCGTTGCAGCACCGTTTGTTGCAGCATCGGTTTGAGCGTGGCGACGATGTCGAAGGCCGGATCCAATCGGTGCAGCACGCCGTCGGCGGTGATTAACGCCTTGAACAGCAGCACCAGATCGGGCGGCAGCGCCAGTTGGTGCTCACGCGCCATCACCAGCAGGTCGGTCAGGGCCTTGCCCAAGGTCAGAGTGGCGGCGGCCTGTTTGTCGAGAAAGTTTTGCGCCGCCAGCTCCAGATCCATCAAATCCAGCGGTTCGCTGTCCGACCAGGCGATCAGCGTGTTGACGATGCCTTCGGACTGACGATCGGCGATGGCCTGCAGCAGCAGGAGCAACTGGTTGCGCCGCCGCTCGGACAGCTGGCCCACCATGCCGAAGTCGATAAAGCCGACGCGGTCACCGCTCAGCGCCATGACGTTGCCGGGGTGAGGGTCGGCGTGATACAGCCGATGCTCCAGTACCATGCTCATAAAGGCGCGGGCGCCGCGTTGCGCCAGCAGCGGGCCGTCAAAGCCCGCCGCCGCCAGCTGCTGAGGGTTTTCCGGCGCGGTGCCGGGCAGGTATTCCTGCACTAACAGGCGCGGAGAAGACCATTGCCAATAGATTTTGGGCACGACGACGTCAGGTTGATGGGCGAACATCCCGGCGACGCGGTCGCAGTTATGCCCTTCGTGGGTCAAATCCAGTTCATGATTGAGCGCCGTCGCCAGCGCTCTGACCATCTGCCGCGGCCGATAGCGCGCCAGCGCGGGGCTCTGCTGCTCTACGGTTTCCGCCAGCGAGGCCAGCAGCCGCAAATCGGCGTGGATGGTTTTCGCCAGACCGGGCCGCAGCACTTTCACCACCACCTGTTCGCCGCTGTGCAGGCGTGCGCGGTAGATTTGCGCCATCGACGCCGCCGCCAGCGGCGTGCGATCGAATTCGGCGAACAGCCGCTCGGGTTCGCCGCCCAGGTCGGCAACGATCTGTGGCGCCAGCGTTTCCCATGGCAACACTGCCGCCCGGTTGTGCAGGCGATCCAGTTCGTCGGTCCAGGCCGGATCCAGCAGGTCGGAACGCGTGGCCAGGATCTGGCCGAATTTGACGAAGGTAGGCCCCAGCGCCTCGAGCGCTTCGCGCAGCCGCTCAGGCAGGGTTTGGGCGTCCTGTTGGGCGGATCCAGCGCGGGCGCCGCGCAGCAAAGCCCCCAGGCCCAGCAGACGCAGAACGTCTTGCAGGCCGTAACGGATCAGAACGGAGGTTATTTCCTTCAGCCGCGCCCGATCGCGAGCGGTGGCGAGCACCATTTTCAGCATCAGTACGCCATATCCTTTTGGTTGCTCAAACGTTATTGTTCCATATCCAGCAGCAACGGCACTTCGCTGCGCTGCGCCATGCGGTTGCGGTAGGCTTCCACGTTATCCGGCAGCGCAACCCCGGCGACGATCGACAATGAGCGCAGCAGCGGGAACAGGTGAATATCGTCCTCGGACAGTTCGCCGTTCACCGCGTCGGCGGAGACGATCAGCGGCGACAGCGCTTGCAGATCGGCTTCCAACTGGGCGATCAGATCGGCGCTATTGGCGAGATGCTCGGCGAAATCCCCTATTGACGCCTGTTTTTTATCGATAAAGTAACGGCGGGCGCTGTCGGTGGCAAACTCTTCGAAATCGGCATGCGCAATTCGCGGCAACAACAATTTCGCGCTGTAACCGCCGACCCGCTGCAGCCACTCGGCGATGGCCGGGTTGGTGCGGCCGGTCAGTACCGGCTTGCCGTCCAGAGCATCGACATAGCGCACGATATCCAGGCTTTCCGGCATCGCTTCACCGTTGTCTTTGACCAGGATAGGCACCATTTTTTGGCCGATCAGGTTAAACGGAGTCGTTTCATCGTCGTTGAGCAACGTGACCAGGCGAATCGGCAGACGTTTCAGGCCGAAAATCATGCGGGCTTTCACGCAGAATGGGCAATGATCGTAAATAAACAGTTTCATGCTTGCTCCGGGTTGTCAGGTTTTAACAGCAATAGTTACCACAGCTTATCGAGGCTGTCTTGACGTGCGTGTGTTGGATGGTGCGTTATTGCGAAATTGCCCGCGCATCGGCGCGGGCCAGGGGGCGTTATTTCTTGGCCGGTACTGAGTTGAGCACATCGATCAGGTGAATGCGAGCTTCATCCAGATCGATTCGGTCACGTTCGTTGGCGGCGGTGACGACCTGCAGCTGTTTGATAATATCGTTTTTCAGGCCGGCGTCGCTGGCGAGGATATGGGCCAGCGCCTTCTCCACCAGGGTGGCGCGCGCATAAATCATGCGCAAGTTCAGTATCATATGTTCGAGTAGTTGCGGTAATTTTGCTTCTTCACTCATGCCGACGGGCTCCTGTGGGTGTTTTTACTAACAGGATAGCAGCTGTTGCCGATTCGGCCGGATTTCTATGGCGTCAACCGCCGCGCAGCATCATCGACGCGCTGCGCCGCGGGCTGAACTGCCAGTACAGCGCCAGCAGCGTAGCGAAGCCTACTGCACCAAGCAGCAACCAGGGCAGCTCCGGCATGTTCATCGTCCGGCCGGTATCGTACATCCAGCCGCCGCCGGTATAACCCAACGCGCCGCCCAGCGCCAGGCCGAGGCGGCTGAAGCCCATATAGCTGCCGCGCGCACGCGGATCGGCCAGCGAAGCGCTCAGCGTTTCGCGCGCCGGTTCGGCGATGATCGATCCCAGATAGAAGCAGCAGATCAGCGTGAATACACCCTGCAAGCTGGTGGCGAGACCGATCGGCAGCAGGCTGAGCGTCATCAGCAACAGGCCCGCCATCAGGCGCTGTTCTAGCCGGAAGTGTTTTTCTCCCCAACGCGCCAGCGGATAGAGCAGCGATAGCGACAGCGCCGCTTCAATCGCATACATCCATTTCACTGCCGCCGGTGAACCGGCGATTTCGTTGACCACGATCGGCATCATCAGCATCACCTGCACCGCCAGCATGTAGTAACCGGTCAGCGTCAGGACATAGGTGAGGAAGCGGCGATCGCGCAGGACCCGCAACATGCCTTCCTTCATCGGTATGCGCACGGTAGAGATGCGATAAGCCGGCAGTAGCCAGGCGTTCCAGCCGGCGGCCAGCACGAAGATCGCCGCCCCAACCCAGCAGACAAAGTGAAAGTCGTACTGCAGCAGCCAACTGCCGATCAGCGCGCCGACCACCGCTCCGGCGCTGTCCTGCATCATCAGCAGCGAGAAAAAACGGCCGCGTTCGTGTGGGCGGGTCAGCTTGATCACCAAAGCGGTGCGCGGCGGATCGAATAACGTGCCGCCGAGGGCGGACAGCGCGCAAGAGAACCACAGGATCCAGGGGGCATCGGCCATCGCCATGGTGGCGAAACCGGCGGCGCGCAGCAACATGCCGGTGACGATCATCGGCTTGGCGCCGAAGCGATCGGCGATGGCACCGCCAAAGATGCCGAGCCCTTGTTGCAACAGCTGCCGCAAACCCAGCGCGATGCCGACGATCAGTGCCGCCCATCCTAATTGATCGACAAAGCGGATCGAAATAAGCGGAAAAACGACAAAGAAGCCTAAAACCACCAGCAGATTATCGAGCAACAGAAAATATTTACCCAAGCTGCGTGCTTGCGACACCAGAGACATGCTTCACCATGAGCAATTAAAGAAAGAGGGGGGAACAACGCTTCCATTCTCTACCCAATTCCCCTACGGCGACAGGGGGCGTGTAGATAATATTTTTTTATCGTCAAGGTGTTACCTGTGCTGCAAAATGGGCGGAAAAACGCCGTAAAACGCGTATTCGGCGATTTACTGAGCGACCGGGATTTTACCTCGGGGGCGGGCTACGGTTATATTGAATGCGGGGAAGTGCGGTTCTGAGGCGCTATTGGCAAAATAAAGTCATGGCATCAGATCGGCGCCGGAGAATTATCCACGCGGCTTCCCAATAAATACTTCTTATCGAACCGTTTTGACTGCGGGGGAAATGATGTTCGGCTATCGCTCTGCATCGCCAAAAGTACGTCTTACAACCGACCGGATGGTGGTCCGTTTAGTGAATGAACGGGATGCCTACCGTCTGGCGGATTATTATGCCGAGAACCGAGCCTTTCTCAAACCCTGGGAGCCGGTGCGCGACGAAAGCCACTGTTATCCTTCCGGCTGGCAGGCGCGTCTGGGCATGATCACCGAAATGCAAAAGCAGGGCAGCGCCTACTATTTTATCCTGCTCGATCCAGAAGAGCAGGAAGTGCGCGGCGTGGCGAACTTCAGCAACGTGCTGCGCGGTTCGTTTCATGCCTGTTTCCTCGGCTATTCGCTGGGGGAAAAATGGCAGGGGCAAGGGCTGATGTTCGAAGCCTTGCAGTCCGCCATCCGCTATATGCTGCGCCAACAGCGCATGCACCGCATCATGGCCAACTATATGCCACACAACCAGCGCAGCGGCGCATTGCTGACGCGTCTGGGATTCGAACGCGAAGGTTACGCCAAGGATTACCTGCTGATCGACGGCCAGTGGCAAGACCACGTTTTGACGGCATACACCAATAAAGAGTGGCTACCCCCACGTTGAGGCCAAACGATGAAATATGAATTGAACGCCAGAGAGGCTCGGGTTATCGGCTGCCTGTTGGAAAAACAGGTCACGACACCGGATCAATACCCGCTTTCGCTGAATGCCATTACGCTGGCATGCAATCAAAAAACCAACCGCGAACCGGTAATGGACCTCAGCGAAAGCGAAGTGCAGCAACTGCTCGATCTGTTGCTGCGCAAACATTTCCTGCGCACCCTCAGCGGGTTCGGCAACCGGGTGGTGAAGTACGAACAGCGGTTTTGCAACTCCGAGTTCGGCCAGCTGAAACTCTCGCCTGCCGAACTGGCGGTGATCGCCACCTTGCTGTTGCGCGGCGCGCAAACGCCGGGCGAGTTGCGCACCCGCACCAATCGGATGCACGAGTTCAGCGATGTCAGCGAGGTCGAACAGGTGCTGCAGCAACTGGCCACGCGCGAAGATGGCCCGTTCGTGGTGCGCCTGGCGCGTGAGCCGGGCAAGCGCGAAAGCCGGTTCATGCATCTGTTCAGCGGCCAGATTGATGAAGCGCCGCCGGCGGCGTTCGACGCTGAGGACGACGGCGAACTGAGCGCCAGAGTCAGCGCATTGGAAAGCGAAGTGGCGGAGCTGAAACGGCAGTTGCAACAGCTGTTGGCGAGGGATGCGAATGACTAAATTGCGTGTAGGCGTGGTGGGGTTGGGCAGTATCGCGCAGAAGGCGTATCTGCCAATCCTCGGCCAGGCGGCGGATTGGACGCTGGTGGGCGGTTTTTCGCCCAATCAGCAAAAAGCCCAGCCGCTGTGCGACAGCTACCGTATGGCCTGTTTCTCCCGCCTGGACAGCCTGGCCGAACAGTGCGATGCGGTCTTTGTTCACAGCAGCACCGCGAGCCATTTTTCGGTGATAGGCGAGCTGCTGAACCGCGGCGTGCACGTTTACGTCGATAAACCGCTGGCGGAGACGCTGGAGCAGGGTGAGCAGTTGCTCGAGTTGGCCGAGCGGCGAGGCAAAACGCTGATGGTGGGGTTCAACCGCCGTTTCGCGCCGCTTTACCGGCAGCTCAAACAGCAAATGAACCAGCCGGCCTCCATTCGCATGGATAAACATCGGGCGGACAGCGTCGGCCCGCACGATCTGCGTTTTACCCTGTTGGATGATTACCTGCACGTGGTGGACACTGCGCTGTGGCTGGCGGGCGGGCGGGAGCAACTGCTGAGCGGCAGCCTGCGCGCCAACGCCGCCGGTGAAATGCTGTACGCCGAGCATCACTTCGCCTGCGGCGACACGCAGGTGACGACCAGTATGCATCGCCGCGGCGGCAGCCAGCGCGAAAGCGTGCAGGCGGTGACCGACGGCGCGCGGTATCAGTTGACCGATATGCGCCACTGGCTGCGTGAAGATGCGCAGGGCGAGTTGGAGCAGCCGGTGCCGGGCTGGCAAAGCACGCTGGTGCAACGCGGCTTCGACGGGGCGGTGCGGCATTTCCTTGATGCCGTCGCCAATCAGAGCGCGCCGGAAACCGGCGGCGAACAGGCGCTGGCCGCCCAGCGGGTGGTCGAGCGTTTGCTGCGGGATAACTCTATGTAACATATGGCGGTAGCTATTCTTTTCCGGATGCGTAAACTGAGCCGATTGTTTCACTGACGCCTGCTGTTGCAGGCGTTGATATTTACGGTACCTATCAGACAACCACATGAACCTACTCAAATCCTTGGCTGCCGTCAGCTCGATGACGATGTTTTCGCGGGTGTTGGGCTTTGCCCGCGATGCGATCGTCGCGCGCGTGTTCGGGGCCGGCATGGCAACGGACGCCTTTTTCGTGGCGTTCAAACTCCCGAATCTGTTACGCCGTATCTTTGCCGAAGGGGCGTTTTCGCAGGCCTTCGTGCCGATCCTGGCCGAATACAAGAGCCAGCAGGGTGAAGAGGCGACGCGCACTTTTATTGCCTATGTCTCCGGGCTGCTGACGCTGGTGCTGGCGGTGGTGACGGTGCTGGGGATGCTGGCCGCCCCTTGGGTTATTTACATTACTGCGCCGGGCTTTACCGATACGCCCGACAAGTTTGCCCTGACGTCGGCGCTGCTGCGCATCACCTTCCCCTATATTTTGTTGATCTCACTGGCGTCGCTGGTGGGGGCGATCCTCAATACCTGGAACCGCTTCTCGATCCCGGCTTTTGCGCCAACGCTGCTTAACGTCAGCATGATCGGTTTCGCGCTGTTCGCCGCCCCGTATTTCAACCCGCCGGTGCTGGCGCTGGCCTGGGCGGTGGTGGTGGGCGGCGTGCTGCAGCTGGGTTATCAGCTGCCGCATCTGCGCAAGATAGGCATGCTGGTGCTGCCGCGCCTCAAGCTGGGCGATGCCGGGGTCTGGCGAGTGATGCGCCAGATGGGGCCGGCGATCCTCGGGGTGTCGGTCAGCCAAATCTCGCTGATCATCAACACCATTTTCGCTTCGTTCCTGGTGTCCGGCTCGGTGTCCTGGATGTACTACGCCGACCGCCTGATGGAGTTTCCCTCCGGCGTGCTGGGCGTGGCGCTGGGCACCATCCTGCTGCCGTCGCTGGCCAAAAGCTTCTCGAGCGGCAACCATGACGAGTACTCGCGCCTGATGGATTGGGGGCTGCGTCTGTGCTTCCTGCTGGCGTTGCCGAGCGCCATCGCGCTCGGCATTTTGGCCAAGCCATTGACCGTTTCGCTGTTCCAGTACGGCAAGTTCAGCGCCTTTGACGCGGCGATGACGCAACGCGCGCTGGTGGCTTACTCGGTTGGGCTGATGGGGTTGATCGTGGTTAAAGTGCTGGCGCCGGGCTTCTATTCGCGGCAGGACATTAAAACGCCGGTCAAGATCGCCATCATCACGCTGATTATGACGCAGGTGATGAACCTGGCGTTTATTGGCCCGCTGAAGCATGCCGGCCTGGCGCTGTCGATCGGTTTGGCGGCCTGCCTGAACGCCTCGCTGTTGTATTGGCAGCTGCGCAAGCAGAAGATCTTCCAGCCGCAGCCGGGTTGGGCGCTGTTCCTTACCAAGCTGGTGATCGCCGTGCTGGTGATGTCGGCGGTGCTGATTGGCGTGATGTGGCTGATGCCGGCCTGGGATCAGGGCAATATGCTGGAACGTTTGCTGCGTTTGGCTGCGGTGGTGGTGGCCGGTGTGGTGGCCTACTTTGGCGTGCTGGTAGGGTTGGGCTTCCGCCCGCGCGACTTTGCGCGCCGCGCCGCCTGAGCCGAAAGCAAGAACAAAAAAGGTCGCCGAGGCGACCTTTTTGCTTTCCGCGCGGTGCGGTTTACATGCGTTCAACGGTTTCGATGCCCAGCGTATCCAGACCGGTTTTCAGCGTTTTCGAGGTCAGCAGCGCCAGCTTCAGGCGGCTCTGACGCGCTTCTTCGCTGTCGGCGTTCAGGATTTGGCAGTGCTCGTAGAAACCGGAGAACAAGCCGGCCAGATCGTACAGGTAACTGCACATGACGTGAGGCGTGCCTTCACGCGCGACGGTGGTGAGTACCTCTTCGAACTGCAGCAGGCGGGTAGCCAGCGCAATTTCACGCTCTTCGGTCAGCGTCAGCGGCAGCGTCAGGCTGCTTTCGTCGATCCCGGCGCGCTTGAATACCGATGCCACGCGGGTATAGGCGTATTGCATATAAGGCGCGGTATTGCCTTCGAAGGCCAGCATGTTATCCCAGTCGAAGACATAGTCGGTGGTGCGGCTTTTCGACAGATCGGCGTATTTCACCGCGCCGATGCCGACCACGCGGGCCACGGTCTTCATTTCGTCTTGCGGCATGTCCGGGTTTTTGCCGGCGATCAGCTGTTCGGCGCGTTCGATAGCCTCATCCAGCAGATCGGAGAGCTTCACCGTACCGCCCGAGCGGGTTTTGAACGGCTTGCCGTCTTTGCCCAGCATCATGCCGAACATGTGGTGTTCCAGCGAGACGGAGTCCGGCACGTAACCGGCCTTGCGCACGATGGTCCAGGCCTGCATCAGGTGCTGATGCTGACGGGAGTCGATGTAATACAGCACGCGATTGGCGCCCAGGGTTTCGTAGCGGTACTTGGCGCAGGCGATATCGGTGGTGGTGTAGAGATAGCCGCCATCCTTTTTCTGGATGATGACGCCCATCGGATCGCCGTCCTTGTTCTGGTATTCGTCGAGGAACACCACGGTGGCGCCTTCGCTTTCCACCGCCAGCCCTTTGGCTTTCAGATCGGCGACGATGCCCGGCAGCATCGCGTTATACAGGCTTTCGCCCATCACGTCGTCTTCGGTCAGCGTGACGTTCAGGCGGTTATAGGTCAGCTGGTTTTGCGCCATGGTGATGTCGACCAGCTTGCGCCACATTTTCAGGCAGTACTGATCGCCGCCCTGCAGCTTGACGACGTAAGCGCGCGCGCGCTCGGCGAACTCGGCGTCTTCGTCGTAATGCTTCTTGGCTTCGCGATAGAACTGTTCCAAATCGGACAGGCCCATGTCGCTGGCGTTTTCGTTCTGCATTTTTTCCAGGTAGGCAATCAGCATGCCGAACTGGGTGCCCCAGTCGCCGACGTGGTTGGCACGGATCACTTTATGGCCCAGAAACTCCTGGGTACGCGCCGCGGCGTCGCCGATGATGGTGGAGCGCAGATGGCCGACGTGCATCTCTTTCGCCACGTTCGGCGCGGAGTAGTCGATAACGATGGTTTGCGGCTCAACCGGCGCAATGCCCAGTTTCGGTGCTTTCAGCACCTGGTCGGCCTGGCGGGCGACCCAGTCGCTGTTCAGGAAAATGTTGATAAAGCCGGGACCGGCGATTTCCACTTTACCGGCGACGTCGCCGAGATCCAGCAGTTGCACCACTTTTTCCGCCAGCTGCCGGGGCGGCATGCCCAGCTTTTTGGCGACGGACATCACGCCGTTGGCCTGGTAATCACCAAACTGCGCCTTGGCGGAAGGGCGGACCTGCGCTTCGCAATCGGCTGGCGCGCCAGCGGCGATCAGCGCCTGGCTGACTTTATCTGAAAGAAGAACCTGAATATTCACCGGGTTACCTTAATGACGAACGAGGGGCTGAAGCCAGCCCCTGTGGGATTCAACGGTGGCGGGCGCGATGGGCGACCGCCACAAAACAGCCTGCAATTGTAACCGATCTGACGGAGTCCGTCAGCAGTTGGCGCGGCCGCTGCGATGAAACAGTTGTCGGGTGCGGCGCGTTGATTGCCGGAAGGTGAAAAGCAGAATGAGCTGAACAGAATGTACGGAGGGGAGAGTTGCGAAGCTAGCGCTTCTTATTGCGGCGACCGGCATCCAGCGTGTTGACGCTGCGTGATTTGAAATGACGGTAGATGGCGTATACGGCGATAATTATCAACACCAAGGATATCGTCAGCAATAACATAATGATCATCTCGAATTTAAATTTCCTCCAAAGTAGCCGAGTTGTCTTGGTGAATCAATTGTCTGGGGTTAAATTAAGATAATCCTTAGCTTTTAATCAATTAATGCGTTTTATTTTCTTTTTTTACAATGGTTTGTGATTGCGGATTTGTGCGACATTGATAAGTGAGTCGTTTTGATTAAACCCAGCGATTCAATCGGCTTGACCAATGGCCTGCAGAGGATTTTGTGCAAAATAACTTAAATCATAGCGTCATAAAGAAAAGGTATAATGTCTTGCGAAAAATCTTATTTTTTATTTTTCCGTTGATTTAATAAGCTGTCACCTTAATAAAAATCCGGCTTTTATTCTCCGTGCTCGCAACCAAAAATCATGCTGAACTGCCGCCGAAAAACCTCGCAACGCTGGCGAGCGCTGTCGCCAGCGTGTAAATTACGGCGTTTAACTTTGCGCCCCGTTGTTTTGAGGTTCCTATGACCACTCCCTTGCAGGCCATTGCCGAGCTTGACGATCTGAAGCTCGACCTGCCGCGTTTCGAACAGGCGTTGCACCAATTTGCCGCCAAATTGCGGCTTGATCTGTCCGCGTTTACCGCCGATCACATCTCTCTGCGCTGTCACCAGAACGCCACCGCCGAGCGCTGGCGCCAGGGGCTGATGCAGTGCGGGACACTGCTGTCCGAATCGATGATCAACGGGCGACCTATCTGTCTGTTCGATTTGTCTCAGCCACTGGCCGTTGGGCCGTGGCGGATAGACTGCATCGAACTGCCGTATCCGGGGGAGAAACGCTATCCGCACGAAGGCTGGGAACACGTCGAATTAGTGCTCAGTGGCGATCCGCAGACGCTGTACGCCCGGGCGTTGAGCCACCTGGCCGATGAAGCGTTGCTGGCGCCGGGGATCAAGCTGAAGCAAAGCTCGCCAAAAGGCGAGGGCGAACGGCTGCCGAACCCGACGCTGGCCATCACCGACGGAACGGTCACGATCAAGTTTCATCCTTATTCCATTCGAGACATCGTCGCCAGCGAACAAGGTTAGCCAGGCAGTGCCGCACAGGCTCGCGCCATGCGATCGAGCGCTTCATCGAGCAGGGCCCATCGGCAACCAAAGTTAAGCCGCACAAAGCGCCGATCGCCAAAGTCCAAACCGGCGCTTAGCCCAACGCCCGCACGTTCGAAGAACTGATGCGGGTTATCCACCGGCAACGCGCTGCAGTCTATCCAGGCCAGGTAAGTGGCCTCGACAGGCAGCAACGTCAAACCCGGCATGGCGTTGATACGCTTTATCAGCCGATCGCGATTGGCGCGCAGATAAATCAACTGCTCATCCAGCCAGGGTTGCCCGTATTGATAAGCCGCCTGCGCCGCCACCAGCGCCAACAGATTGACCTCCGGCACGATACCGCTGCGCGCGCGTTTCAGCTTTTGTCGCAGCGCTTCGTTGGGAACGATCGCCAGTGAAGCGCCCAGTCCGGCGAGATTAAACGTTTTTGACGGCGACATCAGCGTCACGCTGCGTTGGGCCGCATCGTCATTCAGGGTGGCGAAAGGGGTATGCCGCACGCCGGGTTCAAGCAGCAGCTCGCAGTGGATTTCATCGGAACAGACGATTAAATCGTGCTCACGAGCGAACTGATGGTGCTGCAACAGCTCATCCCGGCGATAAACGGTGCCACCGGGATTCTGCGGGTTGCACAGCAACAGGAGTTTCTCGTTGCCACTCAGCCGATCATGCAGCGAGGAAAAATCCAGCACCCAGCGTTGGCCGGTCGCCTTCAGCGGCACCGCGAGATGCTCGCGCCCGGCGAATTTGGCCGCTTTGCGAAACGGCGGATAAATGGGAGAGGGGGCCAGCGTGCTCTGATGTCCTTCGGTGCAGGCGCGCACGCACAAATTCAGGCCGCACACCAGCCCAGGCAGGAAAATGATCCATTCAGGCTTGATGTGCCAGCCGTAGCGCTCTACCATGCGGCGGGTAAAAACCTCAATAAGATCAGGGGATGGGTGAGTGTAGCCGAATACGCCGTGCGCCACGCGCCGCTGCAAGGCTTCGATCACCGCCGGCGGTGAGGTGAAATCGCTGTCGGCGACCCAAAGCGGGATGATGTCGCGGTCGCGATATTTATCCCACTTAACGCTGTCACTGTGACTGCGGTCTACCCATTGATCAAAATTGAATGCCATAGTTACAACCCTGAGCCGGTTTATGCCTATGCATGAGCCTACGTGAGAAATGAAGAAATGAACAATTGCCGCCGTATGTTGGCCGTTATCTGGGGGTGACAATGATAAAATTGGAAGTTTGTTGCTTTAGCGTCGACTGCGCGCTGACGGCCGAACGGGCGGGCGCCGATCGTATCGAGTTGTGCGCCAGCCAGAGCGAGGGGGGATTGACGCCGAGCTATGGCACGCTGCGTCTGGCGCGCGAGCGGGTTTCGATCCCGGTGCATCCGATCGTTCGCCCTCGCGGTGGCGATTTCTGCTACGGCGCGGTGGATTTCGAGGTGATCAAACAGGATCTTCGCCAGATCCGCGAGATGGGGTTCCCCGGCGTAGTGGTCGGCATGCTGGACGAAGAAGGGCACATCGATCTGCCGCGCATGCGCGAAGTGATGAGGCTGTGCGAGGGCATGGCGGTGACGTTCCATCGCGCGTTCGATATGTGCCAGAACCCGATGGTGGCGTTGGAGCAACTGAGCGAGCTGGGCGTGGCGCGCATTCTGACCTCCGGCCAGCAGCAGAGCGCCGAGCTGGGCCTGCCGTTGCTGCGCGATTTGCGCCAGGCCAGTCAGGGCCCGGTAATCATGGCGGGTGCCGGCGTGCGCCTCAGCAATCTGCACAAGTTTGTCGATATTGGTCTGCATGAACTGCACAGCTCTTCCGGTCACCTGGTGCCGTCGACCATGCGTTACCGCAAGGCGGGCGTCACCATGTGTTCTGATAACGAGTTTGACGAATTTAGCCATTATTGCGTGGATGGCGAAATGGTGGAGGCGATGAAAAACGCGCTGGCCTTGGTTGATCCCCTGGCGCAAAGCGCATAAACACGCAGCTAACCGCGTTTGACAACCGGTTTCCGGGCCGTAAGACCCCTTTGCGTGTCACTGAGCCCTCGGCGATCACGCAAGTACCAGGCCCCGGCGTTTTGCCGGGGCTTTTTTTATGTCTTGCGAAGACGCGGTGCCCGTTTCACGCTGTTTCTCTGTCGCACTGCCCCCCATCTCTTCTTGCGCTCATCATGCCCTGCTGATAAGTTTGTGAGTTAAAATCCTTTAAATATCATAATATTAAATGATTTTTTGGTATGCATTTTCGTGGTGAATGATTTGCGCTCTGCCGCTCATCGCCACGTCTGCATTTTCATACCCGTTCATCGCCGGCCTATGGCCGGAACATCACAGCATTAATGAGGAGAGCCGTCGATGCAGCCGCGAAGCGCGTTGGCGGCGGACTTAACAAGGAGATAACGATAATGACCCGAACGGCACACTGTTTGACCGCTGCGCTTTTGCTGACCTTGACCCTGAGCGGCTGCCAGACCGCCAAGCGGCCTGTTTCTACATTAAGTAAGCCGCCCAGCGCAGAAGACATTGCGGAACAAGACAAGCGGCAGCGTGAAGCCGAGCGTATACAGCAGTGCCAGCGCGAGTTGGATGCCATGCGCGGCATGGATAACGAAAAATACCAAAAATTCAAACGTGAATTCGATACCTTGATGGGCGGCGCCGCGCAGTATGCCGGGGTACGCCAGCGGGTCAACACGGGCACGCAGGAAACCGTCGACGCCCTGTATCGTTATCGCACCAGCCGTCTGTGCGCAGACATCAGTTCTGCCATGATGACCGGCCTGGCTGAGCGCGGAGAGCGCGCCCAATGACCCCTCGTGCGAGAAAGGCATTACTGAGCCTGATGATACCGCTGGCGTTTGCGCCAGCGATGGCCGCAGCGGATGACGATGTGCCGGCATTACTGCAGTTCGCCGAGCGCTACCAGCGGCAGGACGCATCGGCAGCTGACGCCGCGGTTACTCCCTCCCGGGAAACCCAAAAGCCGGCGCCCCGGCCGGTTCAACCGCGTGAAACGAGCTCGCAGCGAAAGCAACTGGCGCAGTTGCAAAAGACGCTGCGCGAGAAAGAGGCTCGATTGGAGCAGCAGCAAACCGCTATTCAATCACTGCAGCAGGAGCTGACCGCGTTGCGGGTTGCGTCGTCCCTGACGGCTGCCGATAAACCGACAGCTGCTCCCGATCTGAGCGCGTTGAGCGACTTCGCCAGCGGCGTGCGACGGGCGCTGAACCTGACGCCGCAGGAGCGCAAGGCTCAGGCGCAGATCGCCGAGGCGCAGGCAGCGTTAGCGCAGGAAAAACAACAAACCGAGGAGCGCGATCGGCGTATCGCCTTGCTTGAACAACGGCTGGCGGCGTTGCCTGAACAGGCGGATAGCGCCTGGCAGGAGAAACTGACGGCGGCGCAGACCGCCAACGATAAAGCGCGCCAGCGTTATGAGCAGGACAAACAAGCGGCCGCCGCTGAGCTGGCGCAACAGAAGGCGGAAGCCGCCAAGGCACTGGGCGCATTGCAACAGCAACTGACGCAACTGCAAAAAGAGCAGGAGGATCAACGGCAACAGGATGGGCAGCAAGAGAAAAGCCTGAAGACCGCGCTGGCGCAACAGAAGGCGGAAGCCGCCAAGGCGACGGGCGAACTTCAGCAGCAGCTGGCACTGCGGCAGAAAGAGCTGGATGAACAACGCCAACAGGCCGAGCGGCAAGAGAAAAGCCTGAAAACGGCACTGGAACAGCAAAAGGCCGAAGCCGCCAAGGCGACGGGTGAACTTCAGCAACAGCTGGCGCAGCTACAGGAAAAAAACAAGACGCAAACCGAGCAGGCGAAGGCATTGGCGCAGCGGCTGGCAACGGCGGTGGCGGAAAGCGAAAAATCAACGCTGCAACTGGCGAAAACGACGGAGCAGGCGAAAAAAAACGCATTGGCGCTAGCGGACGCCAACCAAACGCAGCAGGCATTGCGTGAGGAGCTGGATGGGCTGCGCTCTCGCGCCAAATGGCTGCCGGATGCGCAGGCGCTCGAGAAAAAGCCGGCGCAACAGAGCTATGCTGCCGGTGTCGCTTTGGGGCGCGATATTCAAACGATGCTGGCGGAGCGTAAAAATTGGGGCATCAATCCCGATAAAACCGTGCTGCTGGCGGGCGTGATCGATACCTTCAACGGCCATTACCAGTTAAGCGATGCGCAGTTGACCCGCGCGCTGGCGGAGTCGGAAAAAGCGGTGAACGACGCCCGGAACCAGGCAGCGAAGGTGCAAACCAGCAAGGGCGAGGCGTTCGTCACCGAGTTTAAAAAGAAAAAGGGCACGCAGAAGTCGCCTTCCGGTTTCTGGTATCGCATCGAGTATGCGGGTGATGAAGCCATTAAGGAAAACGCGCGGGTGGACATCGTGGTGAAGGAAAGTTTAACCGACGGCAGCGTGATTCAGGATATGGATCGCAGTGGGAAGGTGATGTCACAGCCGCTCTCTGCCTATCCGCCGTTGTTCCGCGAGGCGATCGGCCATCTGAAAAATCATGGTTCGCTGACGATGGTGGTGCCGCCGGCGTTGGCGTACGGTGAAACGGGCTATGCGCCGCAGATCCCGCCGAACGCGACCATGGTGTATGAGCTGCGGATTGTCGATGTCAACAACGGGTAACGTCGGGCCGGCCCTGGCCGGCCCGATTAGCGAGCGCTAGGGCTTTTTGGCGGTCAGCACGGCGCGCAGGGGCGCCGGATAGCCTTCGATCGTTTTGCTGCGATCGTTCGGATCGAGGAATTCGGCCAGTGATTCGCTGGTCATCCAGTCGGTGCGGCGCTGCTCTTCGAGGCTGGTGACACACATATCGGCGATCTTCACGTCGACGAAGCCGCACTTCTCCAACCAGCATTTCAGCGCCTCGGCGGAAGGGATGAAATACACGTTACGCATCTGAGCATAACGATCGCCCGGCACCAGCACCTGGTGGCGATCGCCTTCCACCACCAGCGTTTCCAGCACCAGTTCACCTTCAGCCACCAGCTGGTTTTTCAGCTGATACAGATGATCGAGCGGCGAGCGGCGGTGATACAGCACCCCCATCGAGAACACGGTGTCGAATGCCGCCAATTCCGGCAATTGCTCGATGCCGAGCGGCAGCAGGTGGGCGCGCTGATCGCCGCCTAATAGCTTGCGCACCGCTTCGAACTGACACAGGAACAGCTGCATCGGATCGATGCCGACGGCGAGGTGTGCGCCGGCGCCAATCATGCGCCACAGGTGATAACCGCTGCCGCAGCCGACGTCGAGAATGGTGCGGCCGGCCAGTGGAGAAATGTGCGGCAGCACGCGATCCCACTTCCAGTCGGAATGCCATTCGGTATCGATATCGATGCCATACAGCGAGAAGGGCCCTTTACGCCATGGCATCAGGGTGCGCAGCATTTTCTCGATGCCTTCAAGCTGGCCCGGCGACAGGCCCGGCTCCATCTCGGCGCGCACGCCGTGCAGCAGATCGAGGCGGGTTGGGGTCAGCGTCGGCAAATGCTCGACCGAGTTGAACCACTGTTTGAATTTGCCGTGCAGCGATTCGCGTTGCCAGGCGCTCAGCTGCGCAGGCAGCGTGTCCAGCCAATGGCTGAGGGGGCTTTTGGCGATGCGTTGATAGAAATCACCGAACTCGATCATTGCGCATCCCCCGCTTTCAGGGCGATCAGCGAACCGAAGTTGAAGCATTGGAACCACACTTCGGCATGCTCGAACCCGGCCTGTTGCAGGCGCGCCTTGTGCGCTTCCACCGAGTCGGTGAGCATCACGTTTTCCAGCATGCTGCGTTTTTGGCTGATCTCCAGCTCGCTGTACCCGTTGGCGCGTTTGAAATCGTGGTGCATGTTGAACAGCAGCTCGCCGACTTCAGCGTCCTCAAAGCTGAACTTCTCCGACAGCACCAGTGCGCCGCCCGGGCGCAGGCCACGATAGATTTTCTCCAGCAGACGCAGGCGATCGGCCGGTTCGAGGAACTGCAGCGTAAAGTTCAGTACCACCATCGAGGCGTTCTCGATCTCGATGTCGCGAATGTCGGCTTCGATGACATCGACCGGCGTGTCGGCGCGGAAGGCGTCGATATGGCGGCGGCAACGTTCCACCATCGCCGGCGAATTGTCGACGGCGACGATATTGCAGCCGGGCACCTTGATATTCCGCCGCATCGACAGCGTCGCCGCACCCAGCGAGCAGCCCAGGTCATACACCCGGCTGTCGGGTTGCACAAAGCGCTCGGCCAGCATGCCGATCATCGAGATGATGTTGGAATAGCCGGGAACGGAGCGTTGGATCATGTCGGGGAACACTTCGGCGACGCGTTCGTCAAAGGTCCAGTCGCCCAGTTTGGCGATGGGGGCGGAAAAAAGGGTATCGCG
Organism: Serratia sp. CY29653; assembly: GCF_052169255.1. Lineage (NCBI taxonomy): Bacteria > Pseudomonadati > Pseudomonadota > Gammaproteobacteria > Enterobacterales > Yersiniaceae > Serratia > Serratia sp. CY29653. Next base: position 840,079 of record NZ_JBJNLC010000001.1, read on the forward strand.
GTTTGGCATAGCGGCAAATCAGTTCAGAATTCGAAGCTGCGTAGTCTAACAGAAAAGCGCAAAAAAGCGGAGCGGAAGCAGGCGGCGCGGCCGCCTGATGATAAAACGAGATCAGTGCAGGCTGAAAATCAGATCCCAGGGCAGATAGAAGATATTTGCCAGAACCATCAACAACAAAGAGATATAGGTCGCGGCCATGCCCGAACGGCGCCAGCGAACCTCGCGGTTGCGCAAACCGTAGTAATGCACCAGTCGCCCGGCCATCAGCATCAGGCCGCAAAGGTGAATCATCCAGATTTCCGCGCCGTTCATTTCCATAATCACCAGCAAGACGGCAGCAATCGGAATGTATTCAACGGCGTTGCCATGCACGCGGATGGCGGTCTGCAATTCGTAGAAACCGCCGTCGCCATAGGCTACGCGGTACTGCATCCTTAATCTGACTACGTCATAAGAGAGTTTGATCAACAACAATGCGCCGAGCACCACATAAAGCGCGCTTACCATTTTTAACTCCGTTCCCTAACCAAAACTGGCAGCCAGCATCATAGCCGTCATTGTATTCACTGTCGCGGGGAAATATTTGATGTTATTGGTCAGATTAATAGGTCAAAACAGTGCATCTTGTTCTGGCCAGTCCGGCGGCGCAGGCAAATCGGGGATCGCCAGCCGTAGCTGCTGCCAAATTTTTTGCGCCTGCTGGGGCGAATCGCCGTTGTCCGGCGTATGAATAAACAGATAGGGCTGATGCTGTTGCTGCCACAGCGGCAGTTTTTGCTGCCAGGCCTCGAACCAGCGCAGGTTGTCGGCCAATTGGTCACCGCCGATAAAGCGCACCAGCGGTTGGTCGGCGGTGACCAGAGCGTGCACCGGCAGCTTCGGCTTTTTCTGCTGGGCATCGCGCACGGCGGCGGTGTTGGGGGCGGCGTGATGCACCGGGCGGCTGTCGAGGATCACTCGATTGATGCCGCGCTGGTGCAATCCCTGATTCAGCGCACGCTCTTCCTCGCCCTTGGCGAAAAACGCCGGATGACGCACTTCTACGCCGTAGGTGAATTCCTTCGGCAGGCTTGCGAAGAACTGCCACATGCGCGGCAGCTCATCGGGGCCGAAGGCGGCGGGCAACTGCAGCCACAGTTGGCCGATGCGTTGATGCACCGGGCTCAGGCAGTGGTAAAACGCCTGCAGCTCGGCGGCGCAGTTGCGCAGGGCGGCCTTGTGGCTGATGTCCGACGGGAATTTGAAGCAGAAGCGAAAATCGTCACCGGTCATGTCGCGCCAGCGCTGCACGATTTCCAGCTTCGGCAGCGCGTAGAAGGTGGTATTGCCTTCCACGCAGTTGAAATAGCGGCTGTAATCCGCCAAATCACGCAGCCCGATGCGATTCCAGGCTGCATGTTGCCATTGCGGCAGTCCGATGTAGATCACGGCGTCGTCTTCCTTTACTTGTCCTTGGCTTATCAGGCTACAACTTAACGTTACCGCTCGAGCGCGGCAAGAATTTCGCCGGTGTCGCGCACCCGCGCCAAACGCGGGAAGATGTGTTCGAACGCGAAACGGTGCATTTCCGCGTTCTGCGCGCTGCAGACATCTTCGGCGATCACCAGCTCATAGCCATGCTCCCAGGCGGCGCGGGCGGTGGATTCCACGCCGATATTGGTGGATATGCCGCCCAATACCACGGATTTGATGCCGCGGCGGCGCAGCTGCAAATCCAGATCGGTGCCATAGAAGGCGCCCCATTGGCGCTTGATGACCAGAATATCGCTGTCGCAGACCGCCAGCGGCGCGGGAAACTCCCACCAACTGGCCGGCAAGCCGCCGGCGGGCGCGGGAGCCGGCTTGTCCACCGGCTGTTTCAGCGCTTCGGCGAAGGAGTCTGACCAGCCGACGCGCACCAGCAGCACCGGCGCGCCCAGCAGACGAAAACGGGCGGCCAGCAGGGCGGCGTTCGCTACCACCTGGTCGGCGCTGTGCGGGCCGCCGGCGTAGGGCAGAATGCCGTTTTGCAAATCGATCAGCACCAGAGCGGTGGTTTGGGCGTCAAGTTTCAGCATGGATTTCATCTCGTTGCGAAGTGGATAAAAACTGTTCGGCGCGCCGGGCGAGCTGCGTTCGGCGCAAAACCGGGGGAGAATCAGGCTACGTGAAAAAACTGTCGCAGGTTAATGGGAAATTTGTTAACCGATGTGTTGATTCGAGCAAAAACGCGCCATTTAGTGCAGTAACAATGCTGTGTTCGCACTTATCGGGCGGATGAATTTCCTTTATAATGACTCCCTTTTTTCAACACTCTTTAATCCAACGACCTATGCCGATTTATGAATATGCATGTGGTGCTTGCAACCATCGGTTAGAGAAATTGCAAAAATTTTCCGATGCGCCGCTGGCAGACTGCCCGGCGTGTGGGCAGCCCGCGTTGACCAAGTTGATTTCATCCTCCGGTTTCCAGCTTAAGGGCACCGGCTGGTATGCGACGGATTTTAAACCGGGTAACAAGTAGAATTTATCAGATAACAGCCGCGCGACAGGGGCGCAGTAGCCCGGCGCGGCATCGGCTGTGTAAAAGGATAGCGTATGCGTACTGAATATTGCGGGCAGTTGAATCTGTCCCACGTGGGCCAGGAAGTCACTCTGTGTGGTTGGGTCAATCGTCGTCGCGATCTCGGCGGCCTGATCTTTATTGATATGCGCGACCGCGAAGGCATCGTGCAGGTGTTCTTCGATCCGGACCAGAAAGTGGCGTTCGACAAGGCCTACGACCTGCGCAATGAGTTCTGCATCCAGATCGTCGGCACCGTGCGTGCGCGTCCGGACAGCCAGATCAATAAAGATATGGCCACCGGCGAAGTGGAAGTGTTCGCCCACGCGCTGGAGATCATCAACCGCTCCGAGCCGCTGCCGCTGGACTCCAATCAGGTCAACAGCGAAGAAGCGCGCCTGAAATACCGCTACCTGGATCTGCGCCGCCCGGAAATGGCCGAGCGTCTGAAGACCCGCGCCAAAATCACCAGCTTCGTGCGCCGCTTCATGGACAGCCACGGCTTCCTCGATATCGAAACGCCGATGCTGACCAAGGCGACGCCGGAAGGCGCCCGCGATTACCTGGTGCCGAGCCGCGTGCACAAGGGCAAATTCTACGCGCTGCCGCAGTCCCCGCAGCTGTTCAAACAGCTGCTGATGATGTCCGGCTTCGATCGTTACTACCAGATCGTCAAATGCTTCCGCGACGAAGACCTGCGTGCGGACCGTCAGCCTGAATTCACCCAGATCGACGTCGAAACCTCCTTCATGACCGCCGATCAGGTGCGTGAAGTGATGGAGAAGCTGGCGCGCGAGCTGTGGCTGGACGTGAAGGGCGTGGATCTGGGCGATTTCCCGGTCATGACCTTCGCCGAAGCGATGCGTCGCTTTGGCTCCGACAAGCCGGACCTGCGTAACCCGCTCGAGCTGGTGGACGTGGCCGACCTGGTCAAAGACGTCGAGTTTAAAGTGTTCTCCGGCCCGGCCAACGACGCCAAAGGCCGCGTGGCGGCGATCCGCGTACCGGGCGGCGCGCAGCTGACCCGCAAGCAGATCGACGAGTACGGCGCTTTCGTCAATATCTACGGCGCCAAAGGCCTGGCGTGGCTGAAGGTCAACGACCGCGCCGCCGGCATGGAAGGCGTGCAGAGCCCGATCGCCAAATTCCTCAGCGCGGACGTGCTGGAAGGCATCCTGGCGCGCACCGACGCGCAGACCGGCGATATCCTGTTCTTCGGCGCCGACAGCGTCAAGATTGTCACCGATGCGATGGGCGCGCTGCGCCTGAAGCTGGGGCGCGATCTGGCGCTGACCCAACTCGACAGCTGGGCACCGCTGTGGGTGGTTGACTTCCCGATGTTCGAAGAAGACGACGAGGGCGGCCTGGCGGCCATGCACCACCCGTTCACCTCGCCACGCGACATGAGCCCGGAAGAGCTGGCGGCAGCGCCGGTCAACGCCATCGCCAACGCCTATGACATGGTGATCAACGGTTACGAAGTGGGCGGCGGTTCGGTGCGTATCCACCGTAGCGAAATGCAGCAGACGGTGTTCAGCATTCTGGGCATTAACGAACACGAACAGCGCGAGAAGTTCGGCTTCCTGCTGGACGCGCTGAAGTACGGTACGCCGCCGCACGCCGGCCTGGCCTTCGGCCTGGATCGTCTGGTGATGCTGTTGACCGGCACCGACAACATCCGCGACGTCATCGCCTTCCCGAAAACCACCGCGGCGGCCTGTCTGATGACCGACGCACCGAGCTTCGCCAACCCGGCGTCGCTGCAGGAGCTGGCGATCAGCGTGGTAAAGAAAGCCGGTGCGGAACAAGAGAGCGAGTGATGAGTTACAAGCGCCCTGAATCTATCCTGGTAGTGATTTACGCGAAATCCAGTGGTCGGGTGCTGATGTTACAGCGGCGCGACGATACCGAGTTCTGGCAGTCGGTCACCGGCAGCCTGGAACAGGATGAGTCGCCGCCGCATGCCGCGCGGCGTGAAGTCATGGAAGAGGTCGGCATCGATATCGAAGCAGAGCATCTGCCGTTGTTCGATTGCCAGCGCTGCGTGGAGTTTGAACTCTTTGTCCATTTGCGACATCGCTATGCGCCGGGAACCACGCGCAATAAAGAGCACTGGTTCTGTCTGGCGTTGCCCGAGGAGCGCGATCCGGTGATTACCGAGCATCACGCTTACCAATGGCTTGAGGCGGCCGAGGCCGTGAAGTTGACCAAGTCGTGGAGCAATCAGCAGGCGATTGAAGAGTTCGTGATCAATTCAGTCCAGTAGTTTTTTTCGGAGATTTTTTATGGCAGGTCATAGTAAGTGGGCCAACACAAAGCACCGTAAAGCGGCGCAGGACGCCAAGCGCGGTAAAATTTTCACCAAGATTATTCGTGAGCTGGTCACGGCCGCCAAGCTGGGCGGCGGCGATCCGGATTCCAACCCGCGTCTGCGCGCGGCGATGGACAAGGCGCTGTCGAACAACATGACGCGCGACACCATGAACCGTGCGATTGCGCGCGGCGTGGGCGGCGATGATGATACCAATATGGAAACCATCATCTATGAAGGTTACGGCCCTGGCGGCACCGCCGTGATGATCGAATGCCTGAGCGACAACCGCAACCGCACCGTGGCGGAAGTGCGCCACGCCTTCACCAAATGCGGCGGTAACCTCGGCACCGACGGTTCCGTGGCTTACCTGTTCACCAAGAAGGGCGTGATCACCTACGCACCGGGCCTGGATGAAGACACCGTGATGGAAGCGGCGCTGGAAGCCGGTGCGGAAGACATCGTGACCTATGACGATGGCGCCATCGACGTGTTCACCGCCTGGGAAAGCCTGGGCGCGGTGAAAGACGCGCTGACCGCGGCGGGCTTCGAAGCCGAAGCGGCGGAAGTGTCGATGATCCCATCGACCAAGGCCGACATGGACGCGGAAACCGCGCCTAAGCTGCTGCGCCTGATCGATATGCTGGAAGACTGCGACGACGTGCAGGAAGTTTACCATAACGGTGAAATCTCCGACGAAGTGGCGGCGACGCTGTAATCCGGTAAAACGGGCGCCGCCGTTCGGCGGCGCCGTGCATGCAAGGTGGATGTAGATATGGCGATCATACTCGGTATCGATCCCGGCTCACGCGTCACCGGCTATGGCCTTATCCGCCAGCAGGGGCGTCAGTTGAGCTATATCGCCAGCGGCTGCATCCGCACGGTGGTGGACGACATGCCGACGCGGCTGAAGCTGATTTACGCCGGCGTCAGTGAGATCATCACCCAGTTTCAGCCCGATTTCTTCGCCATCGAACAGGTGTTTATGGCCAAGAACCCGGACTCGGCGCTCAAGCTCGGCCAGGCGCGCGGCGTCGCGATCGTCGCGGCGGTGAATCAGAATCTGGAAGTGTTCGAGTATGCGGCGCGGCAGGTCAAACAGACCGTGGTCGGCACCGGCGCGGCCGAAAAGGCGCAGGTACAGCACATGGTGCGCTCGCTGCTCAAACTCTCGGCCAACCCGCAGGCGGACGCCGCCGATGCCCTGGCCATCGCCATTACCCACTGCCACCTCAGCCAGAACGTGCTGCGGATGAGCGAAGGGCGGTTGAACCTGGCGCGCGGGCGTTTGCGCTGACGCAAAGCGATGATTGCTCAGGCTGGATATTCATCCAGCCTTTTTTATGTTATAAGCTTTACCAGCAACGGCATGGCAGGGCGCCATGCCCGGTCATTCTGCAGGAGGGTAAATGATAGGTCGTCTCAGAGGAAATATTCTGGAAAAGCAGCCGCCGCTGGTGTTACTGGAGGCGAACGGCGTGGGCTATGAGGTACACATGCCGATGACCTGTTTTTACGAGCTGCCGGAACTGGGGCAAGAGGCCATCGTGTTTACCCACTTCGTGGTGCGTGAAGACGCACAACTGCTGTACGGTTTCAACGACAAGCAGGAGCGCGCGCTGTTCCGCGAGCTGATCAAGGTCAACGGCGTCGGGCCGAAGCTGGCTCTAGCGATCCTGTCAGGCATGTCCGCGCAGCAGTTCGTCAGCGCGGTGGAGCGCGAAGAGATCACCGCGCTGGTCAAGCTGCCGGGCGTAGGCAAGAAAACCGCCGAGCGCCTGGTGGTAGAGATGAAAGACCGCTTCAAAGGGCTGAACGGCGATCTGTTCAACAGCAGCAGCGAGATCAGCCTGCCGTCCGCCGCCGCCAACGCGCCGGAAGCGGACGCAGAAGCCGAAGCTGTCTCGGCGTTGGTGGCGCTGGGCTATAAGCCGCAGGAAGCCAGCCGCATGATCAGCAAAATTGCCAAACCGGGCGCCGACTGCGAGACCCTGATCCGCGACGCGCTGCGCGCGGCTTTGTAAGGCCGCTAAGAGGTAGATAATGATTGAAGCCGATCGCCTGATCTCCGCCGAACCGATCAACGAGGAAGAAGTCCTCGATCGCGCCATTCGTCCCAAGCTGTTGAGCGAATACGTTGGCCAGCCGCACGTGCGCGAGCAGATGGAGATCTTCATCCAGGCGGCCAAGCAGCGTGGCGACGCGCTCGACCATCTGCTGATCTTCGGCCCGCCGGGCTTAGGGAAGACCACCCTGGCCAACATCGTGGCCAACGAAATGGGCGTGAATCTGCGCACCACGTCCGGCCCGGTGCTGGAGAAGGCGGGTGATTTGGCGGCGATGCTGACCAACCTCGAACCGCACGACGTGTTGTTCATCGACGAAATCCACCGTTTGTCACCGGTGGTGGAAGAAGTGCTGTATCCGGCGATGGAAGACTACCAGCTGGATATCATGATCGGCGAAGGGCCGGCGGCGCGTTCGATTAAGCTCGATCTGCCGCCGTTTACCTTGGTGGGCGCTACCACCCGCGCCGGCTCGCTGACCTCGCCGCTGCGCGATCGCTTCGGCATTGTCCAGCGGCTGGAGTTTTATCAGGTGGCGGATCTGCAGCACATCGTCTCGCGCAGTGCCGGCTGTCTGGGGCTGGAGCTGTCCGATGAGGGCGCCCATGAAGTGGCCCGCCGTGCGCGCGGTACGCCGCGTATCGCCAACCGCCTGTTGCGCCGGGTGCGCGACTTTGCCGAGGTGCGCGCCAACGGGGTGATCAGCGGTTCGGTGGCGGCGCAGGCGCTCGATATGCTCAACGTCGATGCCGAAGGCTTCGACTATATGGATCGCAAGCTGCTGCTGGCGATTATCGACAAGTTTACCGGCGGCCCGGTCGGGCTGGACAACCTGGCGGCGGCGATCGGCGAAGAGCGCGAAACCATCGAGGACGTGATCGAGCCGTTCCTGATCCAGCAGGGCTTTATCCAGCGCACGCCGCGCGGCCGCCTGGCGACGCAGCATGCCTACCGGCATTTCGGGCTGGAACGCGAAGCATAAGTTTGCCATCCTCCATACAAAAGGGCCGCATCTGCGGCCCTCGTCATATTCTGGTTCTGGCTTCAATCAAGCCTGCTGTTTTTTGAACAGGCTCAGCGTGAACAGCACGGCGGCGCAGAGCACTACCGAAGGGCCGGCCGGCGTATCGTAACACGCCGAGAAAGTCAGGCCGCCGGTGACGGCCACCATGCCGAGCAGCACCGCGACGCCGGCCATCTGTTCCGGCGTGCGCGCGAAGCGGCGAGCGGTCGCTGCAGGAATGATCAGCAGCGAAGTGATGATCAGCGCGCCGACGAATTTCATCGCCAGGCCGATGGTCAACGCGGTCACCAGCATCAGCACGGTGCGCGCCCGCGCCAGATTGACGCCATCGACGTGCGCCAGCTCCGGGCTGATGGTCATCGACAGCAGATCGCGCCACTGCCACCACAGCACCAACAGCACCACGGCGACGCCGCCGGCGATCATCATGATATCGCTCAGCGTAACCGACAGCAGATCGCCGAACAGGTAGGCCATCAGATCGACCCGCACGTTGGACATCAGCGCCACCACCACCAGGCCCAGCGACAGGGCGCTGTGGGCCAGAATGCCGAGCAGGGTATCCACCGAAAGCTGCGGGCGGCGTTCCAGCCACACCAGGGCCAGAGCCAGCAGCAGCGTAATGGCGATCACCGCATAGAAAGGATTGATGTCGAGCAGCAGACCAAAGGCGACGCCGAGCAGCGAGGCGTGCGCCAAGGTATCGCCAAAGTAGGACATGCGGCGCCAGACCACGAAGGAGCCCAGCGGCCCGGCGGCGCCGGCCAACAACACGCCGGCCAGCCAGCCGGGAAGTAACAGTTCGATCATGCTTCGCGGCTCCCGGTTTTCTTCAAGACAATTCTTCCCTGCAGGTCGTGGCGGTGATTGTGATGGTGGCGATACACCGCCAGCTGCTCTGCGCCGCGATTGCCGAACATGGCGATGAATTCGGGATGCATCGACACCACTTCCGGCGCCCCTGAGCAGCAGATGTGCTGATTGAGGCACAAGACCTCGTCGGTTTTCGCCATCACCAGATGCAGATCGTGCGACACCATCAGCACGGCGCAGCCCAGCTCTTTACGCAGTTGATCGATCAGATCGTACAGCGCCAGCTGACCGTTGACGTCCACTCCCTGCGTGGGTTCGTCCAGCACCAGCAGCTGCGGTTTGTTCAACAGCGCTCGCGCCAGCAGCACGCGTTGGTTTTCACCGCCGGAGAGCTTTTGCATCGGCTGGTCGAGCAGGTGGGCGGCGTGCACGCGCTTGAGCGCCGGCAGAATGTCGGCTTTCTTGACGCCGGGCTTGAGGCGCATAAAGCGGCTGACGGTCAGCGGCAGGGTGGCGTCGAGGTGCAGCTTTTGCGGCACGTAGCCGATGCGCAGATCGGGCTCACGCTCCAGCGTGCCGGCGGTCGGTTTGACCAATCCCAGCACCACGCGCACCAACGTAGACTTGCCTGCGCCGTTCGGACCCAGCAGCGTGAGAATACGGCCGGGTTGCAGGCTGAGGGAAATGTTCGACAGCACCTTGCGGCTGCCGAAGGCGACGGAGATATTTTTTAGCGTTATCAGTGTAGACATCTCGAGATTACAGGTTGCAGAACGAAGCGAATGTTATAATATCACGCCTTGTTGATGAAAACGATGGGATTACTGATGATGGCAAAGAAAAATAAATGGCTGCAGCGCACGCTGCTGGCCAGCGCACTGTTGATGGCCGGCCCGCTGAGCAGCGCTTCCGCGGCGGTGGTGACCTCGATTCGTCCGTTGGGCTTTATCGCTTCGGCCATCGCCGATGGCGTGACGCCGACCGAAGTGTTGCTGCCGGATGGCGCTTCACCGCACGATTTTGCGTTGCGTCCTTCCGATATCCAACGCTTGCGTTCCGCGGACCTGGTGCTGTGGGTTGGGCCGGACATGGAAGCGTTCCTGAACAAGGCGCTGGTGCCGATCTCGGCGACCCGAAAGCTGGCCATCAGCGAACTGCCGGCGGTGAAGCCGCTGCTGATGAAAGGCGAAGAGGACGACGGTCATGATCATGCAGGCGAAGCGCATAACCATGCCGATGACGATCATGGACATCATCACGGCGAGTACAATATGCACGTTTGGCTGTCGCCGGAGATAGCAAAAGTGACCGCGATCGCGATTCACGACAGATTGTTGGAACTTATGCCGCAAAATAAGGACAAATTAGACGCAAACCTGCGCCAGTTCGAGAATCTGCTGACGCAAACTGACAAAAATGTTGGTAACATGCTTACGCCTGTGCAAGGTAAGGGTTATTTTGTTTTTCATGATGCTTACGGCTACTTTGAGAAACACTACGGTTTGAGTCCGCTGGGCCATTTCACCGTCAATCCCGAAATTCAGCCTGGAGCACAGCGCCTACACCAAATTCGAACACAGTTGGTTGAGCAGAAAGCGGTATGCGTTTTTGCTGAGCCACAATTCAGGCCGGCCGTAATCAATGCCGTCGCCAAGGGTACCAAAGTGCGTTCCGGAACGCTGGACCCGCTGGGCGTCGGCATCGCGCTGGGGAAGGACAGCTACGGGAAATTCCTGACTCAGCTGTCAAACCAGTACGTGAGCTGCCTGAAGTAAAGCTTATGAGGATAATATCGAGTGCAGCAGATAGTCCGAACTATCGCTCTGGCGTATAACAACCTGCCACGGCCCCACCGCGTCATGCTGGGGTCGCTGACAGTCGTCACATTGGCCGTCGCTGTTTGGCGGCCTTTTGTTTACCACCCAGAACACAATCCCATCGCCAAGAGCGTCGAATTAGAATCCAGCCAGATGCGGTCATTGCTCCCCGAAGCCAGTGAGCCGATTGATGCCGACCAACCCACCCCCGATGACGAAATCCCGCAGGATGAGCTGGATCAGAAAGACGCCGGCGACGATGGCGTGCATGAATATGTGGTTTCCACCGGCGACACCCTCGGCAGCATTCTGACGCAATATGGCATCGATATGTCAGATGTCACGCTGCTGGCCTCGCAAAACCGCGATCTGCGTAATCTGAAGATCGGCCAACAGCTGTCGTGGACCGTGAACGATGCGGGCGATCTGCAGCAGTTGACCTGGGAAGTTTCCCGCCGCGAAACCCGCACCTATGACCGCGTCGGCAACAGCTTCAAAGAGTCGAAAGAGGCGCAGCAGGGCGAATGGCGCAACAACGTGATCAGCGGCCGGGTCAACGGCAGCTTTGTCAGCAGCGCCGGCGACGCCGGGCTGAGCCGTAACGAAATCAACTCGGTGATTAAGGCGCTGCAGTGGCAGCTCGATTTCCGCAAGCTGCGCAAAGGCGACCAGTTCTCCGTGCTGATGTCGCGCGAGCATTTCGACGGCAAGAAATCGCAAAGCCAGCTGCTGGGCGTGCGTCTGCGCACCGGCGGCAAGGATTACTACGCGATCCGCGCCGAAGACGGCAAATTCTACGATCGCCAGGGTTCAGGCCTGGCGCGCGGCTTCATGCGTTTCCCGACCATGAAACAGTTCCGCATCTCCTCCAACTTCAACCCGCGCCGCGTGAACCCGGTGACCGGCCGCGTGGCGCCGCACAAAGGCGTCGATTTCGCCATGCCGGTCGGCACGCCGGTGCTGGCGGTCGGCGACGGTGAAGTGGTGATCGCCAAGCGCAGCGGCGCAGCGGGCAACTATGTGGCGATCCGTCACGGTCGCCAGTACACCACGCGCTATATGCACCTGAAAAAGCTGCTGGTGAAACCGGGCCAGAAGGTGAAACGCGGCGATCGCATTGCGCTCTCCGGTAACACCGGCCGCTCCACCGGGCCGCACCTGCACTTTGAACTGTGGACCGGCCAACAGGCGGTGAACCCGCTGACGGCCAAGCTGCCGCGTTCCGAAGGGCTGGGCGGCAAAGACCGCAGCGATTATCTGGCACAGGTGAAGGAAGTGCTTCCTCAACTGCAGTTGGATTAACGTCCCCCTTTTTCCGGCGCTTCGGCGCCGCTAATTTCATCGGCCTGATTGCGGGCCGATGCTGTTTTATCTGGGCGGTTCGCGGTTGTTAATTGCAAAATCGGTGATGGCAATTATGATTAGCCGAATCGCTAAGCTAAGAGCATGTGCATGCAAAACGAGAAGAAATCGAACGTAGAGTTCATCCCGCAGTTTCAAAAAGCCTTTTTATATCCGCGCTACTGGGGCGTGTGGTTGGGAACCGGCCTGATGGCCGGCATTTCGCTGGTGCCCGCGCGCCTGCGCGATCCGGTGCTGGGTGCGGTCGGCAAACTGGCCGGCAAGCTGGCGAAGGGCGCGCGCCGTCGTGCCCGCATCAACCTGCTGTATTGCTTGCCGGGGCTGCCGGAAAGCGACCGCGAGCACATTATCGACCAGATGTTCGCCTGTGCGCCGCAGTCGATGGTGCTGATGGCTGAGCTGGCTTGCACCAAGCCAGAGAAAGTGCTCAAGCGCGTGCGTTGGCACGGTGAAGAGGTGTTGGACAAGATCCGGGCGGAAGGGCGCAACGTGATTTTCCTTGTGCCTCACGGCTGGGCGGTGGATGTGCCGGCGATGCTGATGGCCGCGCGCGGCCAACCGATGGCGGCGATGTTCCACAACCAGCGCAATCAGCTGATCGACTACCTGTGGAACGCCGTGCGGCGTAAATTCGGCGGCCGCATGCACGCGCGCAACGACGGCATCAAACCGTTTATCAGTTCGGTACGGCAGGGGTATTGGGGCTACTATCTGCCCGATCAGGATCACGGCGCCGAGCACAGCGAGTTCGTCGATTTCTTCGCCACCTATAAGGCGACGCTGCCGGCGGTGGGGCGGCTGATGAAGGTGTGTCGCGCGGCGATCGTGCCTTTGTTCCCGGTGTACGACGGCAAAACCAGCATGCTGGATATTTATATTCGCGAGCCGATGGACGATCTGGCTGAAGCCGACGATCCGCGCATTGCCCGCCGCATGAATGAAGAAGTGGAAAATCTGGTGGGCCCGAATCCGGAGCAGTATACCTGGATCCTCAAACTGCTGAAGACGCGCAAGGAAGGGGAGATTGAACCTTACTCGCGCGACGATCTGTATCGTTAATCCTTTCTGCCGCTAACGCCGGCCGGGCCGCAATCCGGCCGGCGTCTCTTCATATATGCACCCTACAGCCGCGAGCCCGCAGGATGTCGACGACTTTAGGCGTGCGGGTGAAATCATTCCAGCGCAGGTCCAGTTTGCGCAGTCGGCTCAGTTCGCCGAGGCTTTCCGGCAGGTCGCTCAGGCGGTTGGCGCGCAGATCCAGACTTCTCAGCGCCGTCAGCTCGCCGATATTTTCCGGCAGACGCGTCAGATGATTGAAACGCAGGTTCAGCTCGCTCAGCCGCGGCAGCCGACAGAAGGCCTGCGGCAGCTCGGCGATGGCATTGTTAGCCGCGTCGAGTATCTCCAGCTCACCGAGCTGAGCCATTTCCGCCGGCAGCGAGGTCAGGGCATTTTTCATGATATGCAGTTCGCGCAGCGCGTGCAGTTGCCCGATTTCGGCGGGCAGGTTGCCGATGCGGTTGTTGTATAAACGCAGCTCCTGCAATGCCGCCAGCCTCGGTATCGCCTGTGGCAAAACGGTTAAATGGTTGTCGGTCGCGTTGAGGTAAACCAACTGCTGCAGCTGCGCCAGCGAGCGCGGCAGATCGCTAAAGCCGTTATCGCTCAGATAGAGGTATTTCAACCGATGCAGCTGCCCCATTTCTTCGGGGAGTTCGTTTGCGCGATTGTGGCCAAAGTCGAACATCTCGAGCTGTTGCAACTGGCCAATCTCCGGCGGCAGGCGGTCGAGCTGATTGCAGGAGATATTCAGCACCCGCAGATTTCGGTGCCTGAAGAGGGCGACAGGGAGGGCCGTCAGCTGATTGTCGTACAGGCTAATCTTGCGCAGCGCGTGGCCGGCTAACGGCGACTCGTCGAGCTGCGTCAGGCCGTGGCCGTCGAGATCGAGCTCATCACTGCTCGCTGCGGGAGTGTGTTGGTGGAGCATGGCGTTCTCCGTCGTTCATGGCGGTGCAGGGCAAAAAAAATGCCGGCCAACGTGAGCCGGCCGGCATTCGTCTGCGGCGTGGATTACTCGACGCGCAGGATACGGCTGGTATTGGTGGTGCCGACGGTTTCCATTACGTCGCCCTGGGTGACGATCACCAGATCGCCGGAGACCAGGAAGCCTTTGTCGCGCAGGCGATTGACGGCTTCATTGGCGGCGATCACGCCGTCTTTGTGGCTGTCGAAATACACCGGCGTCACGCCGCGATACAGCGCGGTCAGATTCAGCGTATGCTCATGACGCGACATGGCGAAGATCGGCAGGCCCGAGCTGATGCGCGACATCATCAGCGCGGTGCGGCCGGACTCGGTCATGGCGATCAGCGCGGTAACGCCTTTCAGGTGGTTGGCGGCATACATCGAAGACATGGCAATCGCTTCTTCGATGTTGTCGAACTGCACGTCCAGGCGGTGTTTGGAAACATTGATGCTCGGGATCTTCTCGGCGCCCAGACAAACGCGCGCCATCGCCGCCACGGTTTCCGCCGGGTATTGGCCGGCGGCGGTTTCCGCCGACAGCATAACGGCGTCGGTGCCGTCCAGCACGGCGTTGGCCACGTCCATGACTTCGGCGCGGGTCGGCATCGGGTTGGTGATCATCGACTCCATCATCTGGGTTGCGGTGATCACCGCGCGGTTCAGGGTACGGGCGCGGCGGATCAGTTTCTTCTGAATGCCGACCAGTTCCGGATCGCCGATTTCGACGCCGAGATCGCCACGGGCAACCATCACCACGTCGGAGGCCAGAATAATGTCGTCCATCGCTTCGTCGCTGCAGACCGCTTCGGCGCGCTCCACCTTGGACACGATCTTGGCGTTGCAGCCGGCGTCGCGCGCCAGGCGGCGGGCATAGTTCAGGTCTTCACCGGTGCGCGGGAAGGAAACCGCCAGATAGTCGACGCCAATCTTGGCGGCGGTCACGATGTCCGCCTTGTCTTTTTCGGTCAGCGCTTCGGCCGACAGGCCACCGCCGAGCTTATTGATGCCCTTGTTGTTGGACAGCGGGCCGCCGACCGTCACTTCGGTAAACACTTTCATGCCCTGAACTTCGAGCACTTTCAACTGAACGCGGCCGTCGTCGAGCAGCAGGACATCGCCCGGCACCACGTCGGCAGGCAGGCCTTTATAGTCGATACCGACTTTTTCTTTATCGCCTTCGCCTTTTGACAGGTTGGCGTCCAGCAGGAATTTATCGCCCACGTTGAGGAAGATTTTGCCTTCCTTGAAGGTGGAGACGCGGATTTTCGGCCCTTGCAGATCGCCGAGTATAGCGACGTGACGTCCCAGTTTTGCGGCGATTTCGCGCACTTTGTCAGCGCGAGCCTGGTGATCTTCCGGGCTGCCGTGGGAGAAGTTAAGCCGAACTACGTTGGCGCCGGCGGCAATGATCTTTTCCAGATTATTGTCGCGGTCAGTAGCCGGACCCAGGGTGGTAACGATTTTGGTTCTTCTGAGCCGTCTGGACATGTATTACTCCGTTGACTGGTGAAGCAAATATTGGTGTTGCGATAACGTCGGATAACGAAACCAGGCGTGAAATGTAATTTTACAACACTGATATTTCACCCGGGTTACCCGCATGAGCATGTTAACAGGGTACCGCCTCTGATGCCGTCATTCAAATGTCTGTTGAACGGCGATTTTTTCTTCGTCGGGTCACGAATCAAAACTGTTGGGAATGACCACGCCTTTATCAAAGCGCGATTCTTTGAGCGCTTCTTTGACCCGCTTCAAGTTATCTCTGAATTTAGCCCCTCGGCGCAAGGTAAATCCGGTGGCGAGCACGTCAATGAGCGTTAATTGCGCGATCCGCGACACCATCGGCATGTAAACGTCGGTGTCTTCGGGCACGTCGAGCAGCAGAGCGAGGGTCGCCGCCTGGGCGAGCGGGGTGTCGCGCGAGGTGATAGCCAATACCGTGGCGTCGTTTTCTCGCGCCAGGTGGGCCATCTCCACCAGATTCTTGGTGCGGCCGGTGTGTGAGATCAGCACCACCACGTCGCCTTCGCCGGAGTTCATGCAGCTCATGCGCTGCATAACGATGTCATCGAAGTAGACCACCGGAATGTTGAAGCGGAAAAATTTGTTCATCGCATCGTGCGCCACCGCCGCGGAGGCGCCCAGGCCGAAGAAAGAGATCTTTTTTGCCTGGGTGAGCAGGTCAACCGCACGATTGATTGCGGCAATATCCAAATTTGCCTTTACTGTATCCAGGCTGGCCATGACCGATTCGAAGATCTTGCTGGTATAAGCATCGACGCTGTCGTCTTCCTCGACATTACGGTTTACGTAGGGCGTGCCGTTAGCCAGGCTTTGGGCTAGATGCAGTTTGAAGTCGGGAAAGCCTTTGGTATCAAGGCGGCGGCAAAAACGGTTGACGGTGGGTTCGCTGACGTCGGCCATGCGCGCCAGCGTGGCGATGCTGGAGTGAATGGCGGTCTGCGGGGAGGCCAGGATCACCTCGGCGACTTTCCTTTCAGATTTGCTCAGGAGTTCCAGATGGCTCTGGATTTTGTCCAGCGTATTCATATAACGAGAGTCACTCATGGTTTTATCCCTGTGGCTTTCAAGCAACAGCGTCGAATCTCGCCCGTGTTTGCCGTGCAAGCAGACGCCAAACGAGCGGCTGTAACCTGGAATCGATAGGGTATGACGATTTCAAACAAAGGAGAAATCAATGCCGGTTTAGTGAAAATATACTACGTGCTGGTAACCGTTGGCAGTCTCGACAGGGCGTATGCAGGCTTTTTTCACCAGAATATGACCTGTGTCTAACTTTCATAATGGTAACAGAGCGTCAAAAAAGACGAAAAATTACAGTTTTGCCCGGGACGAGGGCGCTGGCGCACATTGGCGCTTTCCACTGGAATATTGAGGTCTTTTTTTCTGCTTCTGCGCTGGGTTTGCTGGCCGTAGTCAAACAGAGTACATTAGTAATGTAAGAAAATTACAAATATCCTGCAACGAGGAGATGAACATGGCGGTAACCTCTACAGCCCAGGCGTGTGACCTGGTTATTTTCGGCGCGAAAGGTGATTTGGCGCGCCGTAAGCTGCTGCCTTCCCTGTACCAGTTAGAGAAAGCCGGACACATCCACCCGGAAACGCGGATCATCGGCGTCGGCCGCGCGGAGTGGGATAAAAAAGCCTATACCGAAGTGGTCAAGGAAGCGCTTGGCACCTTCATGAAGGAAAAACTGGATGATGAACTCTGGGCCACGCTGAGCGCACGCCTGGACTTCTGCAACCTGGACGTCAACGACAGCAAGAACTTTACCAAATTGGGTAAAATGCTGGATCAGAAACACCGCACCACCATCAACTACTTCGCCATGCCGCCAAGCACCTTCGGCGCCATCTGCAAAGGGTTGGGCGAAGCCAAACTGAACCATGAGCCGGCGCGCGTGGTGATGGAGAAGCCGCTGGGCACCGATCTGGCGTCTTCCCGCGTGATCAACGACCAGGTGGCGGAGTACTTCAACGAATCCCAGGTTTACCGTATCGACCACTATCTCGGCAAAGAGACGGTGCTGAACCTGTTGGCGCTGCGTTTCGCCAACTCGCTGTTCGCATCCAACTGGGATAACCGCACCATCGATTCGGTGCAGATCACCGTGGCGGAAGAGGTGGGCATCGAAGGGCGCTGGGGTTACTTCGACCAGGCCGGCCAGATGCGCGACATGATCCAGAACCACCTGCTGCAGATCCTGACCATGATCGCCATGTCGCCGCCGGCGGATCTGACCACTGACCGTATCCGCGACGAGAAGGTGAAGGTACTGCGTTCGCTGCGCCGTATCGATCAGACCAATGTACGGGAAACCACCGTGCGCGGTCAGTACACCGCCGGTTTCGTCCAGGGCAAGAAAGTGCCGGGTTATCTGGAAGAGGAAGGGGCGAACAAGAGCAGCAGCACCGAAACTTTCGTCTCCATCCGCGTGGATATCGACAACTGGCAGTGGGCCGGGGTGCCGTTCTACCTGCGTACCGGTAAACGCCTGCCGACCAAATGCTCGGAAGTGGTGGTGTACTTCAAAAACCCACCGCTTAACCTGTTCAGCGATTCTTACCAGCAGCTGCCGCAGAACAAGCTGACCATCCGCCTGCAGCCGGACGAAGGCATCGAAATTCAGGTGCTGAACAAGGTGCCGGGGCTGGATCACAAGCACCGTCTGCAGACCACCAAGCTGGATCTGAGCTTCTCGGAAACCTTTAACCAGGAGCACGTGGCGGACGCCTACGAGCGCCTGCTGCTGGAGACCATGCGCGGCATTCAGGCGCTGTTTGTGCGCCGTGATGAAGTGGAAGAGGCCTGGAAGTGGGTCGACTCCATCATGGACGCATGGAAAGCCGACAACGAGGCGCCGAAGCCTTATCAGGCGGGCACCTGGGGGCCGGTGGCCTCAGTGGCGATGATCACCCGCGACGGCCGTTCCTGGAACGAGTTCGAGTAATGCGCAATGCCGGCAGCCTGTCTGCCGGCTTTTTTTTGCCTGCGATCTGCGCGTGGGCCACATCACTTACGGTACGGCCGGACGTCCGCGCATTTGCGCGGAGCCCTGTGGCAGGGGCGTGCCATTGTTAACCGCGAGTAATGGAGAAATAACGATGAAAAACTGGAAAACCAGCGCCGAGCAGATCCTGACGGCAGGGCCGGTGGTGCCTGTTATCGTGATCAACAAGCTGGAGCAGGCGGTGCCGCTGGCGAAAGCGCTGGTTGCCGGCGGCGTGCGGGTATTGGAGGTGACGCTGCGGACCGTCTGCGGGCTGGAGGCGATCCGCGCTATCGCCAAAGAGGTGCCGGAGGCCATTATCGGCGCCGGTACGGTGATCAACCCGCAGCAGCTGCGGGAGGTGACCGAGGCGGGAGCGCAGTTCGCCATCAGCCCGGGGCTGACCGAAGCCTTGCTGCAGGCGGCGACGGCGGGGCCAATCCCGCTGATCCCGGGCATCAGCACCGTTTCCGAGCTGATGCAGGGTATGGATCACGGCCTGCGCGAGTTCAAATTCTTCCCGGCGGAAGCCAACGGCGGCGTGAAGGCGCTGCAGGCGATCGGCGGCCCGTTCCCGCAGGTGCGTTTTTGCCCGACCGGCGGCATTACGCCGAACAACTACCGCGATTATCTGGCGCTGAACAGCGTACTTTGCATCGGCGGTTCCTGGCTGGTGCCGGCGGACGCGCTCGAAAGCGGCGACTACGCGCGCATCACTGAACTGGCGCGCAGCGCCGTCAGCGGGGCCGCGTTGTAACCCGCGCCGCGCCTGGGGTTGGCGCTTATTTGCGCGCCCGCGAATATCGCAAGGCTCAACGCTCCGTTGAGCCTTTTTTAATTTTTATCGTGATTAACGTTCTTATTTTTAACCCGTTTTTTTTCGATTTTTATGAAAACGGCAGTTTGCTTTCTTATTTTGGCTGTGGTAAAAATATCTCAGTCGAAAATTTTACTTTCATGAGGATATTGGGCAAATCGCACGGTGTGCGGCTGATAATAGAGAACGATTATGATGACTATTAACGGAATTACCCTCAGAACCTCTACGTGCCAACTCTTCCTGTCTGCGATCCTTGCCAGTGAGCATCACTGGTGCAGCGAGCTATAGCGTCTTTCTCCCTTAACCGGTGCCGGTAGCGGGCTTTCGCCTTCGCTCTACCGTTCAGCCGGGCAAACATTCTTTTTGCGTTTGGGTCAGTTTATCCCCAGGGATCTCTGCGTCTTGCGCGCCGCAATGCGCCGTTTGACGAGATAAATCGGGATAAATATGCCTTGGCGCGCGTTATTCGCCGTTTGGGAGAAAAATTATGATTTATTGGATCTTTTTAGGTTTGGCCATCATGACCGAAATCATCGGCACCTTGTCGATGAAATACGCCAGCGTCAATGGCGGCATGATTGGGCACATCGTGATGTACGTGATGATCACCGCGTCTTATGTGTTGCTGTCCGTAGCGGTAAAACGCGTGGCGCTGGGCGTGGCCTATGCGCTGTGGGAAGGCATCGGTATTCTGTTCATTACCCTGTTCAGCGTGCTGTGGTTCGACGAGCCAATCTCGGCGCTGAAGGTGCTGGGCCTGGCTACGCTGATCGCCGGCATCATGCTGGTGAAATCCGGTACCCGCAAAGAGCGAAAACAGGTCAGCCCGCGAGGTAACAACCATGCAACAGTTTGAGTTGTACCACATTGGGTTCCTGGGGCTGGCGATCGTGCTGGAAATCATCGCCAACATCTTCCTGAAGATGTCGGACGGCTTCCGTAAAATTTGGCTGGGGCTGTTGTCGCTGCTGTCGGTGCTCGGCGCGTTCAGCGCCCTGGCGCAGGCGGTGAAGGGCATCGATCTGTCGATCGCTTATGCGCTGTGGGGCGGTTTCGGTATCGCCGCCACCATCGCCGCAGGCTGGATCATGTTCGGCCAGCGGTTGAACGCCAAAGGCTGGATTGGCCTGGCGCTGCTGCTGATGGGGATGGTGATCCTTAAACTGTCCTGATAACGGGCAATAAAAAACCGCAGGCGTTGCCGTCTGCGGTTTTTTTTCGTCTGCGCTCAGGCTTACAGCGCGGCGATGATTTTGATTTCCACCTTGTACTTCGGATTCATCAGCTGCGCCTGCACGGTGCAGCGCACCGGCGCGCTGCCGGCGACCACCCAGGCGTCCCAGGCGGCGTTCATCGCGGCGAAGTCGGCGCTGTTGGCCAGGAAGATGGTGGCGTCCAGAATGCGGCTTTTGTCCGAACCTACACGCGCCAGCAGCACGTCGATGGCGGCGAGGGCGTTGGCGGTCTGCGCGGTCGCGTCGTCGTCCAGGTTCTCCGGCACGCTGGTGTAGTAAACGGTCTCGTTGTGCACCACGGCTTCGGACCAGCGCTGATCGGGATCAATTCTTTCGATATTCATTTGCTTATCTCCATATCATAGTCCCGCTAAGGGTAGCACAGCCGGTGATGAAAAAGCGCGGCGATAAAGTGGGTGGTAGCCGGGCGGCAGGCTTGGCATAATCACCGCTGAATGACACCGGCAGAGAGACAGCGTGACAGACGATTTTGCAACAGACGGCGCCTTGGCGCAGGCTATCAAGGGATTCAAACCGCGTGAGCCGCAGCGGCAGATGGCGCAAGCCGTCACCGAGGCGATCAATTTCAAGCAGGAGCTGGTGGTCGAAGCCGGCACCGGCACCGGCAAAACCTTCGCTTATCTGGCGCCGGCGCTGCGCGCCGATCGCAAAGTGATCATCTCGACCGGTTCGAAAGCGTTGCAGGATCAGCTGTATGCGCGCGATCTGCCCACCGTCGCCAAGGCGTTGAAGTACAAAGGTAAGCTGGCGCTGCTGAAGGGGCGCTCCAACTATTTGTGTCTCGAGCGGCTGGAGCAGCAGTCGATGGCCGGCGGTGAGCTGGCGGGGCAGACGCTGATCGATCTGGTGCAGTTGCGCAAGTGGTCGTCGCAGACCAAAGAGGGCGACATCAGTACCTGCAGCGAAGTGGCGGAGGACAGCTTCGTCTGGCCATTGGTGACCAGCACCAATGACAACTGTCTGGGCAGCGACTGCCCGCTGTATCAGGATTGCTTCGTAGTCAAGGCGCGCCGCCGTGCGATGGATGCGGATGTGGTGGTGGTGAACCATCACCTGTTCCTGGCAGATATGGTGGTGAAAGAGGGCGGTTTCGCCGAGCTGATCCCGGAAGCCGAGGTGATGATTTTCGACGAAGCGCACCAAATCCCCGACATCGCCAGCCAGTATTTCGGCCAACAGCTCACCAGCCGCCAACTGTTGGATCTGGCGAAGGACATCACCATCGCCTACCGCACCGAGGTGCGCGACGCCGCTCAACTGCAAAAAAGCGCCGACCGTCTCAGCCTGAGCACGCAAGATTTCCGTCTGAATCTGGGCGAGCCGGGTTTTCGCGGCAATCTGCGTGACGTGCTCGGCGAACCGAACGTGCAGCGCGCTCTGTTGCTGCTCGATGACGCGTTGGAGCTGTGTTATGACGTGATGAAACTGTCGCTGGGGCGTTCGGCGCTGCTGGACGCCGCCTTTGAGCGCGCCACGCTGTACCGCGCACGCCTCAAGCGGCTGAAGGCGGTGACGGAGCCTGGCTACAGCTATTGGTATGAATGCAACTCGCGTCATTTCGTGCTGGCGCTGACGCCGCTGACGGTAGCCGATCGGTTCCGCGAAATGCTGGACGAGAAGCCGGGCAGTTGGATCTTTACCTCGGCCACGCTGTCGGTCAACGATCGGTTGGGCCACTTTACCGAACGGCTGGGGCTGACCAAGGCCAAAACGCTGCTGTTGCCGAGCCCGTTCGACTATGCCAAGCAGGCGCTGCTGTGCGTGCCGCGCTTTTTGCCTTCGCCGAATCAGCGCGGCGGAGCGCGCCAGCTGGCGCGCATGCTGCGGCCATTAATTGAAGCCAACAACGGCCGCTGCTTCTTTTTATGCACCTCGCACCAGATGATGCGCGAGCTGGCGGAAGAGTTCCGCGCCACGATGACGCTGCCGGTGCTGTTGCAAGGGGAAACCAGCAAAGGGCAGCTGCTGGCGCAGTTCGTCGCCGCCGGTAACGCGCTGCTGGTGGCGACCAGCAGCTTCTGGGAAGGGGTGGACGTGCGCGGCGATGCGCTGTCCTGCGTGATCATCGATAAACTGCCGTTCACTTCACCGGACGATCCGCTGCTGAAGGCGCGCATTGAAGATTGCCGCCTGCGCGGCGGCGATCCGTTCAATGACGTGCAGCTGCCGGATGCGGTCATCACCCTGAAACAGGGGGTGGGCCGTTTGATCCGCGACACCGACGATCGCGGCGTGCTGGTGATTTGCGATAACCGTCTGGTCATGCGGCCCTACGGCGAGGTTTTCCTCAATAGCCTGCCGCCTACGCCGCGCACCCGCGATTTGAAGCAGGCGATCGCCTTCCTGCAGGCCGCCGACACGTCGGCCACGTGAAAGATGAAGGGCTTACGGGGCTGTGCTACAATGCGCGCCCTGTATGAAAAACCCAGTTTTATTCCCGCCAGAGGTTGGCATGTCCACGCGAATTTTAGCGATCGATACCGCGACGGAAGCCTGTTCCGTCGCCGTCTGGAATCAAGGCGAAATCCACGCCCTGTTTGAGCTGTGCCCACGCGAGCATACGCAACGTATTTTACCTATGGTGCAGCAGGTGCTGGCGGAATCCGGCCTGGCGCTCAACCAGCTCGATGCGCTGGCCTTTGGCCGCGGCCCCGGCAGCTTTACCGGGGTGCGCATCGGCATTGGCATCGCTCAGGGCCTGGCGCTGGGCGCCGATCTGCCGATGCTCGGTATTTCCACGCTGCAAACCATGGCGCAGGGCGCCTGGCGCGTCTGCGGCGCGGAGCGGGTGCTGGCGGCGATAGATGCGCGCATGGGCGAAGTCTACTGGGGGCAGTTCGAACGCCAGGCGGACGGTAGCTGGTTGGAAAGCGAAGGCGAGGCGGTGTTGTCGCCGGCGCAGGCGCTGGAGCGTGCGCGGCGCCTGCAGGGCGAGTGGGCCCACGTCGGCACCGGCTGGCAAACCTATCCCGATCTGGTCAAGGGGTCTACGCTGAGCGTGCGTGACGGGCAGATGCTGTTGCCGCAGGCGCAAGACATGCTGCCGCTGGCGCTGCACGCCTGGCAACAGGGGCTGGCGGTGGCGGTGGAAAACGCCGAGCCGACCTATCTGCGCAATGAAGTCACCTGGAAAAAACTGCCGGGCCGCGAGTAAGCGCGGCCTATTATGCTGTTGTTGAGGCCGGGCGATGAAAGCCTGCAACTTGAACGATGAAACGCGGTCAAAGTTACAGCCATTTCAGGAGATTGCGACCATGTTAATCCGCACTGCAAGTAAAAAGCTGTCGCTGCTGGCCGTCGCCTGCGGCGCGCTGGTTCTGTCCGGGTGCGTCACCGTACCGGATGCGATCAAAGGTTCCACCCCTTCGCCGGTGACTCAGCTTTCCTCGGTACAAAATGCACCTAATCTGTTTACCGGCGCGGAAGCCCGCTTCGGCGGCACCGTAGTAAACGTCGCCAACGAGCAAGGGCGCACGGTGCTGGAGATCGCGGCGGTGCCGCTCGACAGCGGTGCGCGGCCGATTCTGGGCGAACCGTCGCGCGGCCGCTTGCTGGCCACGGTAAACGGCTTCCTCGAACCGGTTGATTTCAAAGGCCAGTTGGTGACCGTCGTCGGCCCCATTACCGGCCTGAAAGAGGGGCGTATCGGCATGACGCCGTATCGCTTCGTGACGATGAACGTGACCGGTTTCAAACGCTGGCACCTGGTGCAGCAGGTGGTGATGCCGCCTGCGCCAATGGGCCCCTGGGGCTGGCGCGGTGGCCCGTGGGGACCCGGTTGGGGCGCAGGCTATGGTTGGTACAATCCCGGCCCGGCACAGGTGCAAACCATCGTAACCGAGTAGCATACGCTTGATATGATCACATTTGACAGGGCGGCTCAGGCCGCCCTTTTGCTTTTTGGGATAAGGAATATCCGACAATTAGTGACGTACATCGCAACCTGAATAATGTTTAAAACCTGCACTGGTCTGCTGAGTTAAAATATTGTTATGGTTAGGCTGCGAGTTTGAGGCTGCGATGATAATTAGTAATGATTTCAGGAGTAATACCTTGGATAAGGTCTGGTTAAAACGGTATCCGGCAGATGTGCCCGCAGAGATTGATGCCGATCGCTATTCGTCGTTGATCGAAATGTTTGAGCATGCCGTGCAGCGCTATGCCGATCAGCCCGCCTTTATCAACATGGGCGAGGTGATGACCTTCCGCAAACTGGAAGAGCGCAGCCGGGCTTTCGCGGCTTACCTGCAAAATGAACTGGGCCTGAAGAAGGGCGACCGCGTCGCGCTGATGATGCCTAACCTGTTGCAATACCCCATCGCTCTGTTCGGTATTCTGCGCGCCGGTATGGTGGTGGTTAACGTCAACCCGCTGTATACCCCGCGCGAGCTGGAACACCAGTTGAACGACAGCGGCGCCAGCGCCATCGTTATCGTCTCCAACTTTGCCCATACGTTGGAAAAAGTGGTGTTCAACACCCAGGTCAAGCACGTGATCCTCACGCGCATGGGCGATCAGCTATCGGCCGCCAAAGGCACGCTGGTCAACTTTGTGGTCAAGTACATCAAGCGCCTGGTGCCTAAATATAATCTGCCGGACGCCATTTCATTCCGCAGCGCGCTGCAGCGTGGACGCCGTCTGCAATATGTAAAGCCGGACATCATTAATACCGATTTGGCCTTCCTGCAATACACCGGCGGCACCACCGGCGTAGCGAAAGGCGCGATGCTGACGCACCGCAACATGCAGGCCAACCTCGAACAGGCCAAAGCCGCCTACTCGCCGCTGTTCCGTGAAGGGCAGGAACTGGTGGTGACGGCGTTGCCGCTGTACCACATTTTCGCGCTGACGGTGAACTGCCTGCTGTTTATCGATCTGGGCGGGCGCAATTTGCTGATCACTAACCCGCGCGATATTCCGGGGCTGGTGAAGGAGCTGGGCAAATACCCGTTCACCGCCATGAGCGGGGTGAATACCTTGTTCAACGCGTTGCTGAACAACGAAGAGTTCCACAAACTCGACTTCTCCACGCTGCGTTTCTCGGTCGGCGGCGGCATGTCGGTGCAAAAAGCGGTGGCCGAGAAGTGGGAGAAAACCACCGGCAAACACCTGCTGGAAGGCTATGGCCTGACGGAGTGCGCGCCGCTGGTGGCCGGCAACCCTTACGATCTGAAACACTACAGCGGCAGCATCGGTTTGCCGGTGCCGTCGACGGATATTCGGCTGTTGGACGACAATGGCCAGGATGTGCCGCCGGGAGAACCGGGCGAACTGTGGGTCAAAGGCCCGCAAGTTATGTTAGGCTATTGGCAACGCCCGGAAGCTACCGACGAAGTGCTGAAAGATGGCTGGTTGGCGACCGGTGATGTGGTGACCGTGGACGAGCAGGGGTTTGTGCGCATCGTCGACCGTAAGAAAGACATGATCCTGGTCTCTGGTTTCAACGTTTACCCGAACGAGATCGAGGACGTGGTCAGCCAGCATCCGAAGGTGCTGGAATGTGCGGCGATCGGGGTACCCAGCGAGGTCTCCGGCGAGACGGTGAAGATCTGCGTGGTGAAGAAAGACGCCTCGCTGACCAAGGAAGAGCTGTTGACCCATTGCCGTCGGCACCTGACCGGGTATAAAGTGCCTAAAATTGTTGAGTTCCGCGATGAATTGCCGAAGTCGAACGTCGGCAAGATTTTGCGGCGAGAACTGCGCGATGAGCTAAAAACGCCGAAACCGGCCGATGCCGCCTAGGTTTCGCTCTTGCGCCTGACTATCGACAACGCCGGTGAATGCCGGCGTTGTTGTGTTTGAATCCTACAAGAGAATGATGTTTTGAATTATCAGTTGATCACTACCGATGCCGGATTGCAGCAGGTCTGCGAGCAGGCGAGAAAGCATGCCCAGATTGCGCTGGACACCGAGTTTGTCAGAACGCGCACCTACTATCCGCAGCTGGGTCTGATCCAGCTCTACGACGGTGAACAACTCTCCCTTATCGATCCTCTGCCGATCAAGCAATGGCAGCCGTTTGTCGACCTGCTGGCCGATACCGCCGTGGTGAAGTTCCTGCATGCCGGCAGTGAAGATCTTGAAGTGTTTCTCAACGCCTTTAAAACGCTGCCGACGCCAATGGTCGATACCCAGATCCTGGCGGCGTTTACCGGCCGGCCGCTCTCCTGCGGTTTCGCGACGCTGGTGGCGGAGTATATGAAAGTTGAGCTGGACAAGAGCGAGTCGCGCACCGACTGGCTGGCGCGCCCGCTGACCGAAAGGCAGTGCGTGTACGCAGCCGCCGACGTGTTCTATCTGCTGCCGATGGCCAAACAGCTGGTGCAGGAGACCGAAGAGGCCGGTTGGACCGCGGCGGCCAACAACGAGTGCCTGCTGCTGTGCCAGCGCCGCAGCGAGGCGCTGGCGCCGGAATTGGCCTATCGCGAAATCAGCAATGCCTGGCAGCTGCGCCCGCGTCAGCTCGGTTGTTTGCAGAAGTTGGCGCAATGGCGGCTGCGCCAGGCGCGCGAGCGCGATCTGGCGGTGAACTTCGTAGTGCGTGAGGAAAACCTGTGGCAGGTGGCGCGCTATATGCCGTCTTCGCTGGGAGAACTGGATTCGCTGGGCCTGAGCGGGCCGGAGATCCGTTATCACGGTAAAACGCTGCTGGCGCTGGTGGCGGAGGCCGAAGCGCTGGACGAATCCGAGCTGCCGGCGCCGTTGGCAAACCTGATCGATCAGCCGGGCTACAAGAAGGTGTTCAAAGACATCAAGGCGGCGATCGCTACCGTCAGCGAGCAAAGCGGGTTGAGCAGCGAGCTGCTGGCATCCCGTCGCCAAATTAACCAATTGCTGAACTGGCATTGGCAACTGAAAGACGGCGAAAGTCGTCCTGAATTAATCAGCGGCTGGCGCGGCGATCTATTAATGGCACCGCTGCAGGACATCCTGAAAGATTATTAATCGCTGATTATCACCAGGGCAGGGTAGGGAAACTCTGCTCGGGTGAATATAGGCAGGAAATAATGCGTTGAAGGTAAATCTGGCCAGAATTTACTTTAAACGAGGCGGCGGCAAAGTTAATTGGGAATAGTCCCAAAGGGAAAAATCGCTTTTTTGCTACCGATAAAGCTTAATAACTGGATGCACATACAGTTACCCCCTGCATAAAATATACAGGGGGTAATTAATGCGTCGCAATCATTTAGCTGCTTCTTCCGATTCCGGTAATGTCACGTTAAGTTCAAGTACCGAAATATCGTCCCCTTTCTGCTCGAACTGTACGTGCAGCATTTCAGGATCGATCTGAATGTATTTGCAAATAACCGCCAGAATATCGCGTTTCAGATCAGGCAGATACGGGGGCTCACTGTCCCCGCGACGACGCTCTGCGACGATAATCTGCAGCCGTTCCTTGGCTATATTGGCTGTCTGTTTTTTGCGGGACAGAAAGAAGTCTAATAAGGCCATGGTTTATCCCCCAAAAAGGCGTTTCAGGAAACCCTTCTTCTCTTCTTCAATGAAGCGGAATGGGCGTTCTTCCCCCAACAAGCGGCAAACGGTATCGTCGTACGCCTTACCGGCGTCTGACTCGGCATCCAGAATGACAGGCTCACCCTGGTTGGAAGCGCGCAGCACGGACTGGTCTTCCGGGATCACACCCACCAGTGGAATGCGCAGGATTTCCAGCACGTCTTCCATGCTCAGCATGTCGCCACGGCTGACGCGGCCCGGGTTGTAACGGGTCAGCAGCAGGTGTTCCTTGATGGGCGACTCGCCTTTCTCGGCGCGGCGTGACTTGGAGGAGAGAATGCCCAGGATACGGTCGGAGTCGCGTACCGAAGACACTTCCGGGTTGGTGGTGATGATAGCTTCGTCGGCGAAATACAGCGCCATCAGCGCACCGGTTTCGATACCGGCCGGTGAATCGCACACCACGAAGTCAAAATCCATCTCGCCGAGATCGTTGAGAATTTTTTCAACGCCTTCGCGGGTCAACGCGTCTTTGTCGCGCGTCTGCGAAGCAGGCAGGATATAGAGGTTTTCAGTGCGTTTGTCTTTGATCAACGCCTGATTCAGCGTGGCATCGCCCTGAATCACGTTCACGAAATCATACACTACCCGACGTTCGCAGCCCATGATCAGGTCAAGATTACGCAGGCCGATATCAAAATCGATCACGACGGTTTTCTTGCCTTTCTGGGCCAGGCCGGTAGCGATGGCCGCGCTCGAAGTGGTCTTGCCAACGCCCCCTTTACCCGATGTAACAACAATAATGCGTGCCATGAAATGGATTCCT
This sequence comes from Serratia sp. CY29653, assembly GCF_052169255.1. Taxonomy (NCBI): domain Bacteria; kingdom Pseudomonadati; phylum Pseudomonadota; class Gammaproteobacteria; order Enterobacterales; family Yersiniaceae; genus Serratia; species Serratia sp. CY29653. Next base: position 868,912 of record NZ_JBJNLC010000001.1, read on the forward strand.
TGTCAAAAGGGCTTAATTTAAAGGTTGTATGGTTAAAGCGTTATCCAACAGGCTGAGTCGTACGGCCTGCCCGACGTAATCGGACGGGATTTGGTCGCTCAACCAGTACTGCCCTGCGATAGAGACTAGCTCAGCCGCCAGGTGGGTGCAAAAAATCTGACATTGCGTGTCGCCTGACGCGCCTGCCAGTGCGCGACCGCGCATCATGCCGTAGACATGAATGTTGCCGTCGGCAATCAGTTCGGCGCCGGCGCTGACGCTGCTGGTCACGATAAGATCGCAGTTGCGGGCGTAAATCTGTTGGCCGGAACGGACAGGCGTGCTGATGATGCGCGTTTTGGCGGGGGCGTTATCCGCCACCACGGGCGCAGGTGCAGGCTCCGGCGCCGCCATTTTCTGGCCTTTGCCTTCGCTCAGCAGCGGCAGCCCGGCGCGGGCTATCGCGCGCTTTTGACGCTCATCTCTGCAACCGCTGATACCCACAACGCGCAGACCTGCTGCCGCGACAGCCTGTTGAAGTTCTTTCCAGTTCGCATCGCCTTCCAGCGTTGCGACGTTGATAACAACAGGGGCGTTTTTCAGAAAAGCGGGCGCTTGCTCAACTTTTTCCTGTAACGCCTGACGTATTACCTCGGGCTGCGAATTATGCAAATGAACAACCGATAGGGTAAAACTGCTGCCTTTTAGCTCAATTGGCGATTGTGACATCTATCCTGACTCAGTCTCAGCAACTTTAAATCCCCGGAATACCACTCGGGGTGCGATATTCCGATGTACTATAAGCATGTTATAGTCAGAGTTATATCCAGGCAAGACGCTCCCTCAATTAAATAGAGTTAAAAAAATGCTTTGTGTGATCTATAGAAGCTCGAAACGCGATCAAACTTATCTTTATGTCGAAAAAAAAGACGATTTCTCTCGTGTGCCAGAGGATCTGATGAAAAGTTTCGGCGTGCCGCAATTCGCCATGATGCTTTCGCTCGATGAGCGCAAGAAATTGGCCTCGGCGGATATCGAAAAGGTGAAGCAGGCGTTGAAAGACGAAGGCTATTACCTGCAGTTCCCGCCGCCGGTTGAAAACCTGCTCAATCAGCATCTGGCGGGCGACAAGGCCTGAAACAGTCGCCACGGCCAAGGGAGGCGCGATGACACGTTCGGCGAGAAGAACCGTATTGGCCGCCTGGCTGGCGCTGGGCGGTGTGCTGATGCCCGGCGCGCCGCAGGCGGCTCAGGAGACGACGCTGGCGGCGAGCGGCCGCGATCCGGCGCAGTTCCCGGCGTATGTCGAGCAGCTCAAGCGCCGGGCGCGGGAGCAGGGCATCAGCCAGGGCACCCTTGACCGCGCTTTTGCGCAAATCCATTTCGTCGATCGGGTGATCAAGGCCGATCGCAACCAGCCGGAGCAAAAGGTCACCCTGGACGACTACCTGCGGCGGGTGATGTCGCCCGTTAAGATGCGTCAAGGGCGCGAACTGTATCGGCAGCGCCAGGCGCAATGGGCGCGCGCCAGCGAACGCTACCGGGTGCCGGGGCGCTATATCATTGCGCTGTGGGGCATGGAGAGCGCCTACGGCAAGATTCAGGGGCGGGAAGACGTGGTGTCCGCGCTGGCGACGCTGGCGTTTGAAGGGCGCCGCGAGGCCTTTTTCAGCCAGGAGCTGATGGCGGCGTTGCAGATAGTCGAGCAGGGGCACGTCGGCGATACGCCGCTGAAAGGCTCCTGGGCCGGCGCGATGGGGCAATGCCAGTTTATGCCGAGCTCTTTCTTGCGCTACGCGGCGGACGGCGACGGTGACGGGCGCATCGATATCTGGAATAACATTGATGACGTCTTTGCGTCTACGGCCAGTTATTTGTCCAAAGAGGGCTGGCAGCCCGGTATCGGCTGGGGGCGCGAGGTTAAACTGCCCGCCGGTTTCAAGCGATCCGAGCTGGGGTTGAAAGACGCGCAGGCGCGCAGCGTCAACGCCTGGCAACAGCGCGGGGTGCGTCGTGCGGATGGCAGTGCATTGCCGCATGCCGTCCAGCGCGGTTGGATCATCGCGCCGGATGATCTCCAGGGGCGGACGTTCCTGGTCTATGATAATTTCCGCACCCTCATGCACTGGAATCGCTCTTACTATTTCGCCATCGCCGTGGGTATGATGGCGGACGCGATCGGGCATTGATCCGGCACACCAATAATCGGCTTGGCGCGCCAAGCCTCCACAGTTTGGGAGAAGCGGTATGTATCAACATAGAGACTGGCAGGGTTCGCTGCTCGATTTCCCGGTGAACAAGGTGGTTTGTGTCGGCAGCAACTACGCCGATCACATCAAGGAAATGGGCAGTGCGGTTTCCGTCGAGCCGGTGGTGTTCATCAAACCGGAAACGGCGCTGTGCGATATTCGTCAGCCGGTGGCTATCCCCAAAGAGTTCGGTGCGGTGCACCATGAGGTGGAGCTGGCGGTATTGATCGGCACGCCGTTGAAACAGGCCAACGAAGACCGCGTTGCGCGGGCGATCGCTGGCTACGGCGTGGCGCTCGATCTGACGCTGCGCGATCTGCAGGCGGGTTTTAAAAAGGCCGGTCAGCCGTGGGAAAAGGCCAAGGCTTTCGACGGTTCCTGCCCGATGTCGGGGTTTATCCCGGTGGCGGAATTTGGCGATCCGCAAAACGCCGAGCTGTCATTGACCGTTAACGATCAGCTGCGCCAGCAGGGCAATACGCGTGACATGATCACGCCGATCCTGCCGCTTATCAGTTACATGAGCCGTTTCTTCACGCTGCGCGCCGGCGACATCATCCTGACCGGCACGCCGCAGGGCGTAGGCCCGATGGCCTCCGGCGACATGCTGAAAATCAGTCTGAACGGCAAAATGCTCAGCACCCGCGTGATCTGATCTCTCGCCGCCGGCGCCGTCGGCGGCAAAGCTTGCATCTTGCGGCTAAAATGTCTATATAGTCCCCCCTCGAACCTGTGCGCAGGTGACTTATCCATTTACCGAAACCGGACGCTAACATGTCACAACTCGCTTTTTGGCAACAGAAAACGCTGGCGGAAATGTCAGAACAAGAGTGGGAATCGCTGTGCGACGGGTGCGGGCAATGCTGTTTGAATAAGCTGATCGACGAAGATACCGACGAGATTTATTTTACCAACGTAGCCTGCAACCAGCTCAACATCAAATCCTGCCAATGCCGCAACTACGAGCGGCGCTTCGAGCTGGAAGAAGACTGCATCAAACTGACGCGCGAGAACCTCACCACCTTCGATTGGTTGCCGCCGACCTGCGCCTATCGCCTGATCGGCGAAGGCAAGCCGCTGTTCCCCTGGCATCCGCTGCTGAGCGGCTCCAAGGCGGCGATGCACGGCGAGCGCATCACGGTGCGGCATATCGCGGTGCGCGAGAGCGAAGTGGTGGACTGGCAGGACCATATCCTCAACAAGCCGGACTGGGCCAGATAAAGGCGGGCGCCTGCAGGGCAAAATGGGGCTTCATGCAAGAGGGCGGCGTGTTCAGACATGCCGCCCTCTTGCATTATTTAATCATTGGCGTGCGAATGGCGTTGACGCTCGAGGCCGGACAGAGGGAAATTTCAACATTTGATTCAAGGATGATAGGGGCTTGCGTAATAGGAGGTAGGGGGAAAAAAGCCCCTGCAAAGATGAGGGGCAAGACACACAACAACACCAGGGAAATCGGTAGTACTCACTTTGCCGATACTATAAGGATTTTATGGGTAAACTTCACCAAAATATTGTGCTCTGAATGTGACAAAGGTGCAGTCGTTCATTAGTAACGGTAATTTATTGATGCCTGTAGGTAGGGAGGGCCGCGCTGGCGCAGCCTGTTTTTACCCGCCGGCGTCGCAGAAGTTTAATGTTATGTAAATTACGCGCTTAACCGCGCCAGGATGCTTCTTTTCAAACGATAAGTTGGGTAATTTGGCCGCTCTCCCGCAAGTTCGAGAGTATAACAATGAAAATGGTCCGTCTGTTTGCCGTGGCTGGAGCGCTGATCGTGCTCGTTTACTTCCTTACACATACCTGAGAGGGTTTTATCTCGGAATGTGACAGCAATACCTAAAAAAACGGCGCCTTTCGGCGCCGTTGTTGTTTGTCAGCCGATCAGTGGCCGAACAGATCGCGGCGACGTGGGCGAACAAATTGTGCGATCAGCACAATCAGCGCCACCAGCAGATAGGCGCCGAAGATGCCGACCAGCCACTGCGGCATTTCCAGCGTCAGGAATTGCCATTGGCGCACGGAGCAGTCGCCGGAAGCGTGGAACACCGCCGGCAGCCATTTGTCCAGCGGCAGCCACGAAGGGAAGCTCACGAAGAAGTCGCAGGTATTGAACGGCGAAGGGTGCAACTGGATCATGGTGTGCTTCCACGCCAGCTGGAGGCCTTCCCAGGCGCTGTAGATCCACAGCAAGATCGCCGCGTAGCGCAGCGGGGTTTTCGGCGCGATGGCGCCCACCAGAGAGGCACCGAGAATGCCGAACAGCGCACAACGCTCATAAATGCACATCACGCACGGCTGCAGCAGCATAACGTGCTGAAAATAGAGCGCGACCAGTTCCAACACCAACGCTGTCAGGGCCATTAGCAGCCAGGCGCCGCGTCCTTGTGAACAGCGGTTAAAGAATTGCAACATATCTAGATTCTTCCATGCAGTAAGCAATTGAACCGGCAGTGTAAACCAATTCCTCCTCGCTGCCAGCCACCTGGGCTGGATTCAGCGTAAAAATAGTCGGTTCACCCTGCCGGCACCGTTTCAGTGGCCGACGGCGTCGACGGGCGGCAGCGTCAGCCAATGCCACTGGGTCAACAGCTCGGTCGCCGGTTCCAGCGTGAACTGGACGCACAGCAAGCCAACCACCGTCAGCACCACCGTATAAGGCAGGGCCATCCACACCATACGGCCATACGACAGACGCACCAGCGGCGCCAATGCCGACGTCAGCAGGAACAGAAACGCCGCTTGCCCGTTAGGGGTGGCAACCGATGGCAGGTTGGTGCCGGTATTGATGGCGACCGCCAGCAGCTCGAACTGCTTCAGCCCGATAGCGCCGGTTTCCAGCGCGGTGCGCGCCTCGTTGATGTAAACCGTGCCGACGAACACGTTGTCGGAAACCGACGACAGCAGGCCGTTGAACAGATAGAACAGCGAAAGCTGAGAGGCGGGCTCGGCGCGCAGCACGAACTGGATCACCGGGCTGAACAGGTGCTGTTCGATGATCACCGCGACCACGGTGAAAAACACCGTCAGCAGAGCGGTGAACGGCAGCGCTTCCTGGAACGCTTTGCCGATGGCGTGCTCATCGTTCACGCCGCACAGGGAGGTGGCGAGCACGATCACCGACAGGCCGATCAGCCCCACTTCCGCCAGGTGGAAGGCCAGCGCCAGCACCAGCCAAACGCCGATCAGCGCCTGCATCACCAGTTTGAGCCGTTCTTGCTTGCTGCGGCCCGCGGTGGCCTTGCGGTCATACTCTTTCAGCACGTCGCGCACCGCCTCCGGCAACTGCGCGCCGTAGCCAAACAGGCGAAAACGTTCTACCAGCCAACAAACCAGCAGGCCGCACACCAACACCGGCAGCGTGACCGGCGCCATACGCAGGAAGAAATCGATAAAGCCCCAGCCCGCGTTTTTGGCGATGATCAGGTTCTGCGGCTCGCCCACCATGGTCATGACCCCGCCGAGCGCGGTGCCGACGCCGGCGTGCATCAGCAGGCTGCGCAGAAAGGCGCGGAATTGCTCCAGCGTCTGTTTACGCTCTTCACCGGCGAAATCGCTGTCATCGCCGATGTCGCCATCGGGGCGATTCGAGGTCACGTTGTGATAGATGGAATAAAAGCCGGTGGCCACGCTGATCACTACCGCCACCACCGTCAGCGCGTCGAGGAAGGCGGAAAGTAAGGCGGCGGCCAGGCAGAACGCCAGCGACAGCAGCGTTTTCGAACGGATGTTGAGCAGCAGCTTGGTGAACACGAACAGCAGCAGCTGCTTCATAAAGTAGATGCCGGCCACCATAAAGATCAGCAGCAGCAGCACTTCCAGGTTATGTTCGATTTCCTGCGAAACCTGCGCTGGGCTGGTCATGCCGATGGCCACCGCCTCCAGCGCCAGCAGGCCGCCCGGCAGCAGCGGATAGCATTTCAGCGCCATCGCCAGGGTAAAGATGAACTCGACCACCAGCAGCCAGCCCGCGATAAACGGGCTGGCGAAAAAGAACACCAGGGGGTTGATCGCCAGAAAAATGAGAATGGTCAGTTTGTACCAGTCGGGAGATTGCCCCAGAAAATTTTTGAGCAGGGCGCTGCGCAAGGTTGTTTCCATTGTCCTTTATGCATCCTTAAATCAGTCGTAGCACGTACCCTAACAATGCGGCGGGGGCGGGCGCAACCGGAGCTTGTTTTACGGCGGCAAATTTCTGCCGGCCGGTGTTTTTGCTCGTTTTTTGCCACGTTATGCACACTTTCGTTTATTGTTTTTCGCTCACGCTATGTCATGTCAGCGCGATCTGGTATGATGAGCTGATTACTTTTACTGATTTTATCGTCGCAACGGAACGTCAAACACATGGTCATAAAGGCGCAGAGTCCTGCCGGTTTCGCGGAAGAGTACATTATTGAGAGTATTTGGAATAATCGCTTCCCCCCTGGCTCTATTTTGCCCGCGGAGCGTGAGCTTTCGGAGTTGATTGGCGTCACGCGCACCACGTTACGTGAAGTGTTGCAACGTCTGGCCCGCGATGGCTGGTTGACCATTCAGCATGGCAAACCGACCAAAGTGAACAATTTCTGGGAAACGTCCGGCCTCAATATCCTTGAGACCGTAGCCCGTCTCGATCACAAAAGCGTCCCGCAGCTGATCGATAACCTGCTGTCCGTGCGCACCAATATCGCGTCGATCTTTATTCGCGCCGCGGTGCGCAATCATCCTGAGCAGGCGCAGGAAGTGCTGGCGAAAGCCGCCGAGGTGGAAGATCAGGCGGACGCTTTCAATCTGCTCGATTACGAGATCTTCCGCGGCTTGGCGTTCGCTTCCGGCAACCCGATCTACGGCCTGATTTTCAACGGCCTGAAAGGGCTGTATACCCGCGTGGGCCGTTACTACTTCTCCAACCCGGAAGCGCGCAAGCTGGCGCTGGCCTTCTACAGCAAGCTGTCCACGCTGTGCCATGAGAAGCTGTACGACCAGGTGATGGATACCGTGCGCAACTACGGTAAAGACAGCGGGGCGATTTGGCAGAGCATGCAGGGCACCATGCCAAGCGATCTGACCGAAGCGCGTCGCTAATCGCGTGTCGATGAAATAACGAAGGGCGCCATGCGGCGCCCTTTGTCGTTGTGGCGGTTACAGCGGCGTCGGCCGCGGCGGGCAGCGATCGAGCAACTCCACGCTGCCGTCTTCGTTTTGCTGTTCGAGGATCACGTCGAAGCCCCACAGGCGATGCAGGTGCTTCAACACGTCGCGGCGGCTCTTATCCAGCGGTGCGCGTTCCTGCGGGATGTAGCGCAGCGTCAGCGAGCGATCGCCGCGCAGATCCACGTTCCAGATCTGAATGTTCGGCTCGTGATTGCTCAGGTTGTATTGCGCCGACAGCTCCTGGCGGATCGCCCGGTAACCGGCCTCGTTGTGGATCGCGGCAATTTCCAGATAGTTGTTGCGATCGTCGTCCAGTACGGTGAACAACCGGAAATCGCGCATCACTTTGGGCGACAGGAACTGGCTGATAAAGCTCTCGTCCTTGAAGTCGCGCATGGCGAAGTGCAAGGTGTCCAGCCAGTCTTTGCCGGCGATGTCCGGGAACCAGTAGCGGTCTTCTTCGGTTGGCGACTGGCAGATTCGCTTGATGTCCTGGAACATGGCGAAGCCCAGCGCATAAGGGTTGATGCCATTATAGTACGGGCTGTTGTACGGCGGCTGATACACCACGTTGGTGTGGCTGTGCAAAAACTCCAGCATAAACCGCTCGGTCACACGGCCCTCGTCGTACAAATGGTTGAGGATGGTGTAGTGCCAGAGAGTGGCCCAGCCCTCGTTCATCACCTGAGTCTGTTTTTGCGGATAAAAATACTGGCTGACTTTGCGCACGATGCGCAGCACCTCACGCTGCCAGGGTTCCAGCAGCGGCGCATTTTTCTCGATAAAATAGAGGATGTTTTCCTGCGGCTCGCTCGGATAGCGGCGCGCCTGCTCCGGCGACTCTTCACGTTCGACGCGTGGCAGGGTCTTCCACAGCGTGTTCACCTGGCTTTGCAGATACTCTTCGCGGCTTTTCTGGCGCGCTTTCTCTTCCACCAGTGAGATTTTCTGCGGGCGTTTGTACCTGTCGACCCCGTAGTTCATCAGCGCGTGGCAGGAGTCCAGCAGCCGCTCCACTTCATCGACGCCGTAGCGTTCTTCGCACTGGCTGATGTAGTGGCGGGCGAACAGCAGATAATCGACGATGGAGCTGGCGTCGGTCCAACTGCGGAACAGATAGTTATTCTTGAAGAACGAGTTGTGGCCATAGCAGGCGTGCGCCATCACCAGCGCCTGCATGGTGATGGTGTTCTCCTCCATCAGGTAGGCGATGCAGGGATTGGAGTTGATGACGATTTCATACGCCAGCCCTTGCTGGCCCTGTTTGTAGCGCTGTTCGGTTTCGATGAATTTCTTGCCGAAGGACCAATGGGTATAGTTGATCGGCATGCCGACGCTCGAATAGGCGTCCATCATCTGCTCGGAGGTGATCACCTCGATCTGATGGGGGTAGGTGTCGAGCCGGTAATGCTTGGCGACGCGGTCAATCTGCTCCAAATACACCTGCAGCAGTTCGAACGTCCAGTCCGGTCCATCGCTCAGACGTTTGTCATCCTTGACCTTTTCATGTGTTGAAGTAGTCATCAGCGCACCCTCATTATTCACGGGTCTTGCTCAAACGGCAAACCCTGTATCAAGCATAGTTCAAGTCATAATTAACCATTGCAAATCAGTGAAATAAAAATGCCGGTACGCAAGGGAGCGAGCGGCGGTCAATCCGGCGCCCGTCCCGGCAGAAAGCGCCTCAGCACTTGGCTCCCTCTCCGAGTATAGCCCTGCGGCAAGGGCGCGCAACACACTGCCTGCTGCGCGACAGGGATTGAAAAATGTTATGTTATATTGTAACTTTTAATTTTTCTCATAACGGACAAGGAGCGCATTTTGGCGAGGCATTTTGGCAAACTGGCGGTGGCGCTGGCCGCACTGTTTATCAGCGGGCAGGCGTTTGCCCACGGGCATCATTCACATGGCAAGCCGCTGACGGAGGTGGAAAAAAAAGCGGAGGCGGGCGTGTTCGACGATAAGGACGTCAAAGATCGCAATCTGGCGGATTGGGAGGGCGTCTGGCAATCCGTGTATCCTTATCTGCTCAATGGGGATCTTGACCCGGTGTTCAAGAAGAAAGCGGCAAAGGATAAGAGCAAGACCTTCGAGGAAGTAAAAGCGTATTACCGAAAAGGGTATGCTACCGATGTGGATACCATCGGCATTGAAAACGGCGTCATGGAGTTTCATCGTGGCGACCAATCCAGCGCCTGTCAGTATAAGTACGCCGGGCACAAGATCTTGACCTATGTTTCCGGTAAAAAGGGCGTGCGTTATCTGTTCGAATGCCAGGATGCCGGCAGCCTGGCGCCGAAATTCGTGCAGTTCAGCGATCATATTATCGGCCCGCGCAAATCGGCACATTTCCATATCTTTATGGGCAACACGTCGCAGGAAGCGTTGCTGAAAGAAATGGACAACTGGCCGACGTATTACCCATTCCAACTGCAGACCAAAGAAGTCGTGGACGAGATGCTGCATCATTGATGCCACTCGCTCCCGTCACCACAAGCCCGCTTATGTGGGCTTGTGCTCAGTCAAACGGTCTGATTTGCAGGTAATCGTCCGTCACTGCCATTTCAAATAATGTTTCATCCGCCAACAGGGTCGCCCGCATTCGCTCCCGGGCTTGCCGGTAGCGTTCATCCAACTGAATATCACCGGCGTTTTCCCATGCGGCTCGGCTTGGCCATTGCGCATAGCCGATAAACTTCCCGCTCATATCTCGATGCAGGCGCGAGCCGAGGCTGCCGCGCTGCAGATAGATCCCTTGGGTCAACTCAAGCCAGGCCAGGCGAAAGGCGTGTTCGTGTCCGGTTTTGACTGAGAACCGGTAGATGGCGATGAACATAAGGGGTTCTCCAGAAAAGCGACAATGTGAACTTTAGGATCTGCTTCTGGCTTCAACGTTCATATCGTGCTGCCGCGTTCAACCTAAACGGGCGGGGATAAGGCATTCGCCTGTTTTATTCCAGTGGTAAAAACAAGGTTAATTTTTTGCCGAAATTTTACGCGTTTTTTCTGCTGCGGGGAGAGGGGATTCATTTTGTCTGTTATGTTGGTATTTTTTATTTTATCGGTTTTTTATTCTGTTTATATGTTGGCTGATGTTTTTATATTCTGTTAAATCAATGTTGCTTATTACGCCTTTTTTGACTGCTGTCATTGATAGCATTGCTATCGATTCAGCGGCGGTCTGACGCTATAATCCCTTCTAAACCGCATCTTATCGCTATTTACGAGCGGCTATTGCAAATGCTCGGCTCATCGACGATAAATTAATTGTGAATATTGTCACGTTTGATGACGAAGTTGTTGGACGGATTTTTTCACTGAGTTAATTTCCTGTGAGCAGAAGATTATGCTTTGTGAGGCCTTGGGCTGGAGTCAGCGATGCGAGTGGTAATTTTAGGTAGTGGAGTGGTGGGCGTAGCCAGTGCCTGGTATTTGGCGAAGGCAGGGCATGAGGTGACGGTGATCGATCGTCAGCCTGGCCCGGCACTGGAAACCAGCGCGGCGAACGCCGGGCAGATTTCACCGGGTTATGCCGCACCCTGGGCGGCACCGGGCGTGCCGTTGAAGGCCATCAAGTGGATGTTCCAGCGCCATGCGCCGTTGGCGATCCGCCTCGACGGCAGCAGCTTCCAGTTGAACTGGATGTGGCAGATGCTGAAAAACTGCAACACCGAACACTACATGACCAACAAAGGCCGCATGGTGCGCCTGGCGGAATACAGCCGCGACTGTATCAAGGCGCTGCGTCAGGAGACCGGCATCCAGTACGAAGGTCGCCAGGGCGGCACGCTGCAGCTGTTCCGCACCCAACAACAGTTCGAAAACGCAGCGAAAGACATTGCGGTATTGGAAGATGCCGGTGTGCCTTACAGATTGCTGGAAGCCGGCCAGCTCGGCAGCGTCGAGCCAGCGCTGGCGCAGGTGGCGCACAAGCTGACCGGCGGCCTGCAGCTGCCGAACGACGAAACCGGCGATTGCCAGCTGTTTACGCAGCAGCTGGCGAAAATGGCGCAGCAGGCGGGCGTAACCTTCCTGTTCAACCGCAGCGTTGACCGCCTGCTGGTGGAGGGCGACAAGATCGCCGGCGTGCAGTGCGGCGAGGACGTGTTTAAAGCCGACAGCTACGTGGTGGCGTTCGGTTCGTATTCCACGGCGCTGCTGCGCGGCCTGGTTTCTATCCCGGTTTATCCGCTGAAGGGCTATTCGCTGACCATTCCGATCACCGATGAAGCGGCGGCGCCGTTCTCCACGGTGTTGGACGAGACGTACAAAATCGCCATCACCCGTTTCGATCAGCGCATCCGCGTCGGCGGCATGGCGGAGATCGTCGGTTTCAATACGCAGTTGGAGCAAAAACGGCGCGAAACGCTGGAGATGGTGGTGCGCGATCTCTACCCGAACGGCGGCAGAGTGGAAGACGCGACGTTCTGGACCGGCCTGCGGCCGATGACGCCGGACGGTACGCCCATTGTCGGCCGCACTTCGCTGAAGAACCTGTATCTCAATACCGGGCATGGCACGTTGGGCTGGACGATGGCCTGCGGTTCCGGGCAGTTGTTGTCCGATCTGATGTCCGGCATTACGCCGGCGATCCCTTCCGATGATCTGGCGGTGGCGCGTTACAGCGCCGGGTTTCGCCAGCAACACGCGGTTCCGCTGAACGACGTGCATCCCGCGCGTTAATCGTCGACGCTGTCATAGACTTTCCCGGCCACGCGCAGGCGCGCGTGGCCGCTGTACGCTGCCCCAAGGAGAAGCGATGCCCCGTCCGATAACCGCCACGATGCATCTTGGCGCAATTGAAAATAACCTGCAGGTGGTGCGCCGTTTCGCCCCCGGCGCCAAAGTCTGGGCGGTGGTCAAGGCCAACGCCTATGGCCACGGCATCAAACACGTTTGGCGCAGCATGGCGCAAACCGACGGCTTCGCCATGCTGGATCTGGCCGAAGCGGTGCTGCTGCGTGAGTCGGGTTGGCAAGGGCCGATTCTTCTGCTGGAAGGTTTCTTCCAGCCGCAGGATTTGGCGTTGCTCGATCGTTATCGCCTGACGACGGCGGTGCACAGCGACTGGCAGCTGGCGGCGATCGCCGATGCCACGCTGAGCGCGCCGCTCAATGTCTATCTGAAAGTGAACAGCGGCATGAATCGGCTGGGGTTCGCACCCGAGCGGCTGCACGAGGTGTGGCGCAGGGCGCAGGCGATTGCCAACATCGGCGAGCTTACGCTGATGAGCCATTTCGCCACCGCCGACGGCCCGGAAGGCGTGACCCAGCAGATGGCTACCATCGAGGCGGCCGCTGCCGATATCCCGCTGCCGCGCTGCCTGGCCAACTCGGCCGCCACGCTGTGGCATCCTTCGACCCACGGCAGTTGGGTACGCCCTGGGATCATTCTGTATGGCGCTTCGCCGAGTGGGTGCTGGAATGACGTTGCGGCGACGGGGTTACAGCCGGCGATGACGCTGAGCAGCGAGATCATCGGCATTCAGCAGCTGAAGTCTGGCGATCGCGTGGGTTACGGCGGCCGTTACAGCGCCGCCGGCGCGCAGCGTATTGGCGTGGTGGCCTGCGGTTACGCCGACGGCTATCCGCGTCATGCGCCGACCGGCACGCCGGTATGGGTTGACGGCGTGCTGACGCGCACCCTGGGAACGGTATCGATGGATATGCTGGCGGTGGATCTGACGCCCTGTCCGCAAGTCGAGCTGGGCGCCGAAGTGGAGCTGTGGGGGAAACGCCTGCCGGTGGACGAGGTGGCCACGGCGGCAGGGACGTTGGGCTATGAGCTGCTGTCGGCGTTAGCGGCGCGGGTGCCGGTCGCCATTGAAGCCTGAGCCGCGGCTCAGGCGACTTTTCTGATCTGCCCTTTAATCTGCTTGCTGAGCCGCCGCGCGTGCAGCGCCAGCAGGCAGCCCGCCAGCATCACCAGCGCCAGCGACAGCTTCGGTTGCAGCGGCAACGCCATCGCCACCAGACCCAGCGCGGCACCTCCCGCCATCTGCACGAAACCGACCAGCGCGGACGCGACGCCGGCCTCATTGGAATACGGCTCCAGCGCGTAGCTGGTGGCCGGGCCCATCACGAACGCCAACCCGGCGCAGGCGCTGGCGACCGGCAACATATATGCCAGCCAGTGCGCTTGCGCCGTCGCGGGCAGCAGCATAACGCCCAGCAGCAGGCCCAGACAGCCCAGCCCCATCAACATGCCGCCGGTCGCCAGACAAACCGGGCGGCCGACCTTGTGGATGATGCGGTTGGCGAAGAAGCTGACCAGCATGATCCAGAAACCGTTGGCGCCGAACACCAGCGAGAATTGCAGCGGGGTCAGGCCGGCGGTGCCCATCAGCACGTTCGGCGCCAGAGAAACGTAGGTCAGCGCCATGCCCATCGCCCCGGAGTTCACCACCGCAAAGGAGAGGAAACGGCGATCGCTGAGGATGCGCGCGTATTGGCGCACCGGCAGCCCTTTGACCGGCACGGTGTCGGCAGGGCGAGTTTCCGGCAGGCGCAGCGCGATCAGCACCAACACCAGCAGCGCGTAGCCGACCAGGAACCAGAAGGGGGCGCGCCAGCCGAAGGCTTCGGCGAGCAGGCCGCCGAGCAGCGGCGCCAGCGCCGGGATGATGTTCAGCGTGCCGTTGAGAAAGCCGAAAGCGCGGGCGGCATCGTCGCCATTCAGGCGATCGCGCACGCCGCTGAAGGCGACGACGGCGGTACAGCAAACCGCCACCCCTTGCAGCAGACGCGAAGCGATGAAAACCGTTGGACTGGTGGCCAGCGCCGCCATCGCGGCGCCGATCATGTAGAGGATAATGCCGGCCAGCGCCACCGGCTTGCGGCCATAGTTATCCACCAGCGGCCCGGCGATGACCTGGCCGAGGCCAAGCACCAGAATAAACAGTGAAATGGTGGATTGGATCAGCGCTTCGCTGCTGCCCAGGCCGACGGCAATGGCGGGAATGGTCGGCAGGTAAAGATCGATGCCTAATGGGCCGAGCAGCACCAGGCTGAGAAGCATAAACAGAAACTTTTGCATAACAGGAAAGGCACGTCCAAGTGACAAAGAGGGCTAGAGTAGAGACTCTGGCGGCAAATGAAAAGGGGCAAAGCGGGTCAGCGCTGCGCCCCTTGGCGGTAATAGAGCGCCGAGACGGTATCGGCCACATAACGGGCCTGGTGGCGAGCATCATCCAGCGCGCGATGCGGCATACCTTCGAACGGGCGGGCTTTTTTCGGGTTAAAGCCGTGCAGTTCCGCCAGCGTGATCACCGTGCGCACGTCCTGGGTATCCCAGAATTTCCACGGGCAGGGCATTTCCAATTGCTGGAAGGCGTGTTCGAGGATCGCGCAGTCGAACTCTTTGCCGTTGCCCCAGACTTTCACCGTGTCGGTGCTGTTCATATGGATAAAGCGGCTGAGGCTGCTCAGCACGCGTTTCAGGCTCTCGGTGCCGCTGAAGGCCTGTTTGCGGGCCTCATCGGACTGTTTCGCCCACCAGGCGACCGTATCCAGGCTAATGGTACGGCCCGGCTGGTCTTTCTGGCTGCTGACGGCGGCTTCGAATTCGGCGCCCAGCTCCCCGGTTCGGGGATCGAAAAACACCGCCGCCACCACCAGAATGACGGCGCTGGGTTTTATATCCAGGGTTTCAATGTCTAACATCAGATGGTGCATCGGCGTATCCGGCGGTTGCGTGGTGGCTTAATGTTACTACAGAACGTGCGCCGATGAGGGCTGTGTGCGCATGAAATCCTTTTAAAGCGCCGCGTTCAGGTTATGATATTCGGGATACTCTTGTCAGGTTGGTCGCTATCGGTGAGAACGCTTATCTTTATTCTGTGCATGGTCGGCTACTTGCTGCTGCTGGGCTACCTTGGCATGTTCGTCACGGACAAGATCTGTGAGAAGGCGGGTAACTACACTAAAATCTGCCGTATCGTAGACATTTCCGAACCGCACATCCCCTAATAGCCCCCTGTTTATCCCAGATAGTCGGTGGTAATCAGCGGCGTCAGGATGGCCGCCAGCGCCGTGAGCGCTCCCCATTGCCGCCAGCCCAGCCGCGCCAGCCAGTCATGCCGCTGCGGCGGCGTGGCCAGTTGCCCGACGGCCACGGCGCCGGTAAGAAGCAGCGTCAGAATCAGCAGCACCAGGCCACGGCTCACCAGCGTGAACTCAACATGCAGCACATTGGCGTAATACAGGCGCATCAGAATAAAATAGCTGAGCAAGACCCAGGCGAAAACGACGTTCTTCTTGAGCACCTGCTGCAGCATCAGCGCGAGGAACAGGCTGTGAAACAGCGACAGCAGCGGGGCCTCGATCGGATGCCGAACGCAGACGTTGTAGACCGCCATGTAAATGTTGAAAACCAGCAGGCTATAGATCACGTAAATATACCAGCCGTAGATGACCTTGAGCTTTTTCGGGTTCGGCGGCAGAGAGAGTGCGTCCGGTTTCATTAATGCCTCCTGATGATGCCATGCGAACGCTGCGGTTGAAGGCGGCGCGGCGACATCGTAATTTAAAATCCACAGGGTATATATCACCCGAGCGCTAAATGACAATTAAACGCCGGATCGGCTTTATTTCCGCGTTTTCCTGGAACTCTTTTGCGCTTGCGGGGTCGATTGGCGTGTGAACGCTTGGCGGTGTTCGCACCACAATGGAAGACGTAATGCATTGATATGAAAGATTATAAAAACACTTCGGGCACAAAAATCCTGCTGCTGTTCAGCCTGGCGTTTTATACGTTGTTGCCGCCGTTGTTGACGGCGGCCGTGTTTGACCGTTTCAATCTTAACCCGTTTGCGATCGTTAAATTTTTCCACTTTAACCCGTTTTCAGCCGATCGGGGCATACCCGGTTATCAGACGTTCTTCTACTTGCTGATGTTATGGTTGGGGGTGAATATTTTTCTCTGGCTGCTGGTGTGGGGCGCAGGGCGGCTGTATCAACGCTGGCGTGCGCCGCGCGGCTGACATTTTTCCAGGAGGGAAGAGTTACGCAGGGAAATGACTTTACATTCAATAATGAGACGTATTATCATTTTAATCGCCGGTGAGGGGAAAAGGGTTGTCTCCTTCTGTGCCCCCCGCTCCGGCACGACATTGCTCACATTGCTTCCAGTTTTCATGCCAGCCTTGCGCTGGCGTTTTTTTATCCCGCGCCAAAAATCCACTGCGCCGGTGGTCGGCCTCTTTTCATTAGCACGCCTGTTTAAAAACCCACGCGAGGTATTGGGGGCGTCAGAACAGCGAAAACAGCAACACCACCGGCAGGCTTAACGGCCAGGTTAACCCGATGGTCAGTGCGCTGATACAGCGAATTTTGACGGTGTCCCGGCTAACCAGGTAGGTGAAAATCATAGAAACTAACAGGCCGATAAAATAACAGTATTGCGTTGCAACCCACAGCGACGACATGAAACCCGATCCCAGTTGTATTTTTACGCGCGAATTCTAGGAGCTTGGCGGGTGATAATCAATGACCAAAGGCCGTTTATTCAAACCTTTATCCATAAGAATGCATAATTTATTTCTATAAAGAACGTAGGGTTATTAACGGTCTTACGTTTATTACCAAAAGAAATCAACAGCATAGTTACCGGTAACATTTCACGTCAGGCAAACCCTCTTTCTGGAGGTGACTCCCCTAAGCAGTAAAAGAGCCGGTGAAGGGGGGAACGCGATGGGGGTTATGACTCATAAAAATTAATGATGTATTGGCGGACGGACGGCTAAGGTGAGGTGGCGTCGGGTTTGGCGGTACGTGAACCCTTCAAGTGCCGGTTTTAGCGCATCTGTCACGATGCGCCGCCAGCCGGCCAGGGAGGGGGATTGTGGACGTTGCGGGTTTAATGAATGTTAAGACCGTAGACGAACAGCCACGAAAACAGCAGCGCCAGCAGGCATGCCATAAAAACGATGGAGATCATTTCCTTCACAACTTCATTCCTTTTCCCGTTGGGCTAAATTTACTTCTCTTTGTTTTTGCGCGAAATTTTAGATCGACATGGGTAAAAATCCTAGTTTTAATCGTTTTTTTCTCCACCCTTGCGGCGTAAGCCGCTTCGATAAGGCCGTGGCGACGCCGGAAAACCGGGAACGCTAACTCGTCGTCGCCATTGCTGAACGCCGTGAGGCTGACTATAAAAAATGGGGACTGCGTGGCGTCGAAGGCAGCCACGCGCCTCCCTTAAGGGGAGCCATTCATCTGTCTACGGCGCAGTCTATGAGATGCAGGAGTCGGCAATGAGCACACAACCCATTATCGTG
Source organism: Serratia sp. CY29653 (assembly GCF_052169255.1). NCBI lineage: Bacteria > Pseudomonadati > Pseudomonadota > Gammaproteobacteria > Enterobacterales > Yersiniaceae > Serratia > Serratia sp. CY29653. The sequence goes on from NZ_JBJNLC010000001.1 coordinate 886,549, forward strand.
CTGGTACGCTGATTCTGGGGCGGCGTCGCGCAGGGGATATTCGGCGATTCATACGGTGGAAATGCGTTGACCTCGCTGGTTTCCATGCCGATGAGGTGGCGGGTTTGATTGATGAGGCGGCCGGCGCGAAATACAGCAAGGGCAGAAAGGGTTTTCGGACTAAAAGATGACATTCTGCGGCAGGCTATCCCTTCGCTGATATCGCTATCGATATTAATAATCAACAGCATCATCGACACGCGGCGGCGGCAATAATGGCGTAGATGCCTGCCTTACGTATATCGCCTTAGCGTCCGTTAACGCCGATCATTTCTATGGCTGCACGATGCAACCGCTGAAAATAATCATCGGGCTGTTTTTCTATCTCCTGGATAAGGCTGGCGAGCAGGTTCTGTTTGGTTATCGGCTTGTTGGCGGTCAGCACCAGCAGCACGTTTTTGCCAAGCAGGCAGCATATTTGCTTATGGTATTCATCAACATCGTGCTTGTTGAGGCCATAGAGGGTGTAATCGATCATGATGTCTAACCTGCTGACAGGTAAATGCCCGCCGCAGCGGGCTGAGAAGCCATAGAAAAATAAAATGAGGCAAATTTCGCTTAGGAAGAGACTTAAGCGACGGGGTAACGATAACTGAATGGGAATATTCCTATCAAGCCGTGTGGGCACAGAGGCGAATGTTTAGGAATAACCTCAGAAGAACAAATAATAGAGACGGCCGTTCTGGGGAATCTGACTTATTATTGATATTGCCATTGCCTAAAAATCAAACATAGGTGATGTAAATATATAATGCGAAAAAGAAACAGCCGGAAAACGGCGTTTTCCGGCTGTGGTGACATTCACGCGACGTTATTCACACGGTCTGTTTGCGAAACAGTTCGCGGAATACCGGATAGATATCGTCCGGTTCGCGGATATGCTGCATGGCGAAGTTATCGAATCTCGCCTGCAGATCCTCATATTCGCGCCACAGCGTTTGGTGAGCGCGGCGAGTGATTTCTATGTAGCTGTAATAACGCACCATCGGCAGGATCTTCTTCGCCAACAGCTCATGGCACAGCGGTGAATCGTCGGCCCAGTTGTCGCCGTCCGACGCTTGCGCGGCGTAGATATTCCATTGCGCCGGGTCATAACGCTCTTCGACCACGTCGTTCATCAACTTCAGCGCGCTGGAGACGATGGTGCCGCCGGTTTCCTGCGAATAGAAGAACTCCTGTTCGTCCACCTCTTTCGCCTGGGTGTGATGGCGAATATAGACCACCTCGACGTTCTTGTAGGTTCGGCTCAGGAACAGATAAAGCAGAATGTAAAAGCGCTTGGCCATGTCTTTGGTCGCCTGATCCATTGAACCGGACACGTCCATCAGGCAGAACATCACCGCCTGGCTGGAAGGCTCCGGCCGGCGCTCATAGTTTTTGTAGCGCAGGTCGAAGGTATCGATAAACGGTACGCTTTCGATTTTCTTGCGCAGTTCGGCAATTTCCTTGCGCAGCCGCTCCTCTTCCAGCAATTGCACCGGTTCGGTGTTTTCCAGCTGGGTCAGCGCGTCTTCCAGCTCGTGCAACGCGCGTCTTTTACCGGCGGTCATGGCGGTACGTCGCGCCAACGAGTTCTGCAGCGAACGCACGACGCTGATGTTGGCCGGCACGCCGTTGGCGGTATAGCCGGCGCGATGGGTTTTGAACTCGGTCAACTGCTTGTACTGATTCTTTTTCAGGTTGGGCAGGGCGAGATCCTCGAACAGCAGATCGAGGTACTCGTCTTTGGAGATCTGGAAGACGAATTCATCCTGGCCTTCACCGTCCTGGCTGGCGTTGCCCTGGCCGCCGCCACCGCCTGCGCCGCCCTGAGGCCGCTCAACGCGATCGTTCTGCACGAAGTGGTCATTGCCCGGGTGAACGCGATGGCGAGTGCCGCCGCGCCCCTGATGAAACATCGGTTCGTTGATATCGTCAGTGGGGATGGAGACCGACTCCCCGCTGTCTACGTCGGTGACCGAACGCTTGTTGATGGCTTCGGCAATCGACTGTTTGATTTGCGACTTATAACGGCGCAAGAAGCGCTGGCGGTTCACCATGCTCTTGTTTTTGCCGTTCAGCCGCCGGTCAATGAAATAGGCCATACTTCCCCCAAACGACGTTGCCAACTCTTCATGTCCCGGCCGCGACAGCGCAATGTGCCAGCCCCTCCCTGGGCTGCGCTGCAACGTCCATGACTGTGGACATGGCCCTGATAATGCCGCTTACCTGAGGCGTTATGAGGATTTTCTGACCCGCAGATACCATTCACACAGCAGGCGCACCTGCTTGCGGGTATAGCCTTTCTCCATCATGCGGTCGACGAAGTCGTCGTGTTTCTTCTGCTCGTCCGTCGATGTTTTGGCGTTAAACGAAATGACCGGCAACAGCTCTTCGGTATTGGAGAACATTTTCTTCTCAATCACTGTGCGCAGCTTCTCGTAGCTGGTCCAGTTCGGATTACGGCCATTGTTGTTGGCGCGGGCGCGCAGCACGAAGTTCACGATTTCGTTACGGAAATCTTTCGGGTTGCTGATGCCGGCCGGTTTCTCGATTTTCTCCAGTTCGGCGTTCAACGACTCGCGGTCGAACAACTGACCGGTGTCGGGATCGCGATACTCCTGATCCTGGATCCAGAAGTCCGCGTAGGTCACGTAACGGTCAAAAATGTTCTGCCCGTATTCCGAGTAGGATTCCAGATAGGCGGTCTGGATCTCTTTGCCGATAAATTCGGCGTATTTCGGGATCAGATAGCCTTTCAGGTGCTCCAGGTATTTCTCGGCCAAATCCTGCGGGAACTGTTCGCGTTCGATCTGCTGCTCCAGCACATAGAACAGGTGTACCGGGTTGGCCGCCACCTCGGCGTGATCGAAGTTGAATACCCGCGAGAGGATTTTAAAGGCGAAACGGGTGGAGAGGCCGTTCATGCCTTCGTCAACCCCGGCGTAGTCGCGGTACTCCTGATAGGACTTGGCTTTCGGATCGGTATCCTTGAGGCTTTCACCGTCATACACGCGCATTTTCGAGTAAATGCTTGAGTTTTCCGGCTCTTTCAGCCGCGACAGCACGCTAAAGCGCGCCAGCGTTTCGAGGGTGCCCGGCGCGCAGGGCGCGTGGGTCAGCTCGCTGTGATCCAGCAGCTTGTCGTAAATCTTGATCTCTTCCGACACGCGCAGGCAGTAAGGCACCTTGACGATGTACACGCGGTCGAGGAACGCTTCGTTGTTCTTGTTGTTACGGAAGGTCACCCACTCGGATTCGTTGGAGTGCGCCAGAATGATGCCGTTGAACGGCAGGGCGGAGATGCCCTCGGTGCCGTTGTAGTTGCCTTCCTGGGTCGCCGTCAGCAGCGGGTGCAGCACCTTGATCGGCGCTTTGAACATCTCGACGAATTCCATTATCCCCTGGTTGGCGCGGCACAGGGCGCCGGAGTAGCCGTAGGCGTCCGGATCGTTCTGCGCATGATTCTCCAGCTTACGGATGTCCACTTTACCGACCAGCGCCGAGATGTCCTGGTTGTTCTCATCGCCCGGTTCGGTTTTGGCGATGGCGATCTGCTCCAGGATGGAAGGGCGCACTTTGACGACTTTAAACTTGGTGATGTCGCCGCCGAACTCATGCAGGCGCTTCGCCGCCCACGGCGACATGATGGTGCCGAGATAGCGACTCGGGATGTTGAACTCTTTTTCCAGGATCGAGGCATCTTCCTGCGGGTTGAACAGGCACAGCGGATGATCGTTGACCGGGCTGCGTTCGCCGTTGGCGCTGAGGGTGTAGATGGGCACGCGCTGCATCAACGCCTTAAGACGCTCCGCCAGCGAGGATTTACCGCCGCCCACCGGGCCGAGCAGGTAAAGGATCTGTTTCTTCTCTTCCAGGCCCTGCGCGGCGTGTTTCAGGTAAGAGACGATCTGTTCGATGGCCTCTTCCATGCCGTAGAATTCTTCAAAGGCCGGATAGCGTGCGATCACGCGGTTGGAGAACAGGCGCGACAGGCGTGATTCTAGCGCAGTGTCGACCATCACAGGTTCACCGATAGCCATCAGCAGACGTTCGGCCGCGTTGGCATAGGCACTGCGATCTTGCCGGCAAATGGTAAGAAATTCCTGCAGTGTGAACTCTTCGTCCTTGGCAGCTTCGTAGCGCTGGCGATAGTGGTCAAATATGTTCATGATGCCCGTCCTTTCGTTATTAGCACAGGTTAAAGAGAGCGTGTGATAGTGTTCTGGCCCCCGGAAGATGAGAATACGCCTGAGTACAGCAACCCGTATGCCAACTTGGTGCGCTTATTATCGCGAGTTGCGCTGTTTGCCACTGGGCTCAGGATAAATTCACCTTCTGATTTAAGCTTAGTTTGCTTGCCGGAAAATTTCCTGCCGCAGAAAAAGCTTTTTTTAAGTCATATCAATGACTCAGTTATTACAGTGGAAGCCAAATGCCTTGTCTGGCGCGGCCTGCAGGATGAAACGTCATCGTTCCGCCATGATTAATTCATAATTCCGCTATAAGTTATTCGATCTTGGTCGTTTTCTATTGTAAAGATTAGGCGCGCAACTAAATTTTCACATAAACTATTGCGGCTATTAACCCTGTAATTTATGGAAAAAGAACCAGTGAAGATTTCAAAACTCAAAACGCTAGCAATTATCGCTTCCGCAATGGTTTGTGCGCAAAGTGCTCAGGCGGGAACCTGGTCACTCGGCGCCGGCGCGCTGGTTAGCCCGGACGCGTATCGCGGTTATCAGGATCGCGTATATCCGGTGCCCGTCATCGACTATGAAGGTGACGACTTCTACTTCCGTACTCTGACCGCCGGTTACTACCTGTGGAAAGATCAAGAAAACCAGCTGAGCATCATGGGTTACTACACGCCATGGGGCTACCGCCCTGGCGACAGCGATGACGATCGCATGAAGCGTCTCGACAAACGCCGCGGCACGCTGATGGCCGGCCTGGCTTATTCGCACCACGCGGAGTGGGGCACCCTCCGCACCACCTTCACCGGCGACACGTTGAACTACAGCAACGGGCTGGTGGGCGATGTGGCTTATCTGTACAAGTTTGATCTGGACGCGCTGACGCTGGTCCCGGGCGTAGGCGTGATGTGGAACAGCAAAAACCAGAACAAATATTACTACGGCGTCAGCGCCAATGAATCGCGCCGCAGCGGCCTGGACAGCTACACCCCAGGCGATAGCTGGGCGCCGTATCTCGAACTGAGCGCCAATTACCAGATCAACAAAAGCTGGAACGCCTTCTTCCTCGGCCGCTATGTGAAGTTGTCGGATGAAGTGAAAGACAGCCCGATGGTGGATAAATCCTACACCGGTTTGTTGATGACGGGTGTGAGCTACACCTTCTAATCACGCATTGCACGATTATCGTGCATGGCGTGCATCAAAAAGGGGCGCAGGCGCCCCTTTTGCACATCTGCAGTGCGCTGTCGCGCGCGGCGCCTCAGGCCTTCTTACGGCTGCGGAAGGTCACGCCCAAACGGGCGGGCTGCTCGTCGGCGGCGACCAGCGGTTTGCTGACGCGCCCGGTCTCGATGCAGACCATGGTCTTGTAACCGTCGTTCGGCATATCTCCCATGCTGCAGGAGAGCTCCACGCCGGGGTTCCAGGCGATGACGTCGCTCATATGATGGTGGTGAACCTCTATGGTGCGCGCGAGCGCCGGATCGCGGATCTGGCTGAAGGCCTCCGGGCGGGTATAGACGCGGTCGGTTTGGCCGACGAAGGTCACTTCGCCTTCCTGAAGCGCCTCTGCGCCGCCCGCCACCTTGTCGATATAAGGCTCGCCCAGACCCGCCACGCTGACCCGATCGATGTCGCCGACCTGGAAGTAACTGTGCAGCGCCGCCGTGGCCTGATAATCGCCGTGCGATTCCAGTTCGATTTCGCACTCCGCACCCAGCTTGAAGCGGGCAATCAGCGTGAAAGCGTGCGGCCACAGTTTGCGGGTCTGCTCATTGTCCTTCAGCGTAAAGGTCAGGATGACGCCGTTGTCATCTTCATCGTGCGCCGTCAGGCTCCAGGGCTGGTTGCGGGCAAAACCGTGGGAGGGTTGCGCCACCGGGCCGAACCACGGCCAGCAGATCGGCACGCCGCCGCGGATGGCCTTGCCTTTGGCGAAGGGGGTATTGTTGCTGAGCCAAATCACCGGCTGCTCACCGCTGGGCTGCCAGGCCAGCAAATGGGCGCCTTGCAGCGCGACGGCCGCGCGCACTTTCGGATGCGACACCACAACCACGCCCAGCTCATCGAGTTGCCGCTGGCTGATGTAAGGCGAAATCTGTTCGGAAACGGGCAGGGTGAAAATTTTCTCGTTCATTTCATGACCTATTGTTTGCCGGAGATACAAATAAAAAAGGGCGACAAAAATGTCGCCCTCATTATCAGCTTAACATCATGCCATTACTTGGAGATGTGAGCGATCAGATCCAGAACCTTGTTGGAATAACCGGTTTCGTTGTCGTACCAGGAAACCAGTTTCACGAAGTTGTCGTTCAGTGCGATACCGGCTTTGGCATCGAACACGGAAGTCAGCACTTCGCCGTTGAAATCGGTGGAAACCACGTCGTCTTCAACGTAGCCCAGAACGCCTTTCATAGAACCTTCAGCGGCGTCTTTGATGGCTTTCTTGATTTCTTCGTAGGTAGTCGCTTTTTCCAGACGCACGGTCAGGTCAACAACGGATACGTTTGGCGTCGGTACGCGGAACGCCATACCGGTCAGTTTGCCTTTCAGCTCTGGCAGAACAACGCCAACCGCTTTCGCTGCGCCGGTAGAAGAAGGGATGATGTTCTGGGATGCGCCGCGGCCGCCGCGCCAGTCTTTGTGGGACGGGCCATCAACGGTTTTCTGAGTTGCGGTGGTCGCGTGAACGGTGGTCATCAGGCCTTCAACGATACCGAAGTTGTCGTTGATGACTTTAGCCAGTGGCGCCAGGCAGTTGGTGGTGCAAGAGGCGTTGGACACGATGTCCTGGCCGGCATATTTATCAAAGTTGGCGCCGCGCACGAACATCGGGGTCGCATCTTTGGATGGGCCAGTCAGAACCACTTTTTTGGCGCCGGCGGTGATGTGCCTACGTGCGGTTTCGTCGGTCAGGAAGATACCGGTCGCTTCAGCAACCACGTCAACACCCACTTCGTTCCACTTCAGGTTAGCCGGGTCTTTCTCTGCGGTAACACGGATGGTTTTGCCGTTAACAACCAGGTGGCCGTCTTTAACTTCTACCGTACCGTTGAAACGGCCGTGAGTAGAGTCATACTTCAGCATGTAAGCCATGTACTCTGCGTCCAACAGGTCGTTGATTGCAACGATCTCGATGTCAGAACGCTCTTGAGCAGCACGGAAAACAATGCGACCGATACGGCCAAAACCGTTGATACCTACTTTGATAGTCATATATTCCACCAGCTATTTGTTAGTGAATAAAAGGTTGGTTGTAAAATTACAAAAACCTTACCCAGCGTCAAGCGGAATCGTGTCAATTCTTGCGGCAAGTCAAACCGGAAGGGTGGTTTTGCACGCTTATTGCACAGTCCATTTGCGCTCGGCCTCATCCGTTATATGGGGACAAGCCGCCAAGTATAAAGTCAGCATACGCAAGATGTGTGATCGCTATCACATATCATCGTGACGTGGCCTTTATGGGCTACAGTTTAGGCCAAAAACCCCTGCAGCGGTGTTAATTTTTTGTTATTATTAATCATTGTTTTCGTTGACATTATCCACATTCAGAGATAAGCACAAATGGCTAAAGAGACAACCCCCGGTCATCCGGTCACGGAACTGAATGAAATCCAACGTTATGTGACGCAACAGCGCGGCACCGAAGCGCCGTTCAGCGGCAAATTGCTGCACAACAAGCGCGAGGGCGTGTACCATTGCCTGTGCTGTAACCAGCCGCTGTTCTATTCCGAGACCAAATACGATTCCGGCTGCGGCTGGCCGAGCTTTTATGAGCCGGTTTCCGCCGATGCTATCCGTTATCTTGATGATAATTCACATAATATGCATCGTGTTGAAATCCGCTGTGGCCATTGCGACGCACACCTGGGGCACGTTTTCCCCGATGGCCCGCAGCCGACCGGCGATCGCTACTGCGTCAATTCCGCTTCACTGAGCTTTACCGATGGCGAAAATGGCGACCAAACGGCCGGTTAAGTGGTAATTTAACTAACAAAATCGATTCAGCTAATTATTCATCCGTAAGCGAGAAGGGCTCTGATGGACGTGAAAGATCTGATTGCGGCGATGACGCCCGAGATATACCAGCGCCTGGTACAGGCGGTTGAGCTAGGCAAATGGCCGGACGGCGTGGCGCTGACGCCGGAGCAAAAAGAAAACAGCCTGCAGGCGGTGATGCTGTGGCAGTCGATGAACAACGTCGATCCGCAGCACATGAGCATCGGCACCGACGGGCAGATCGTGATGAAGAGCAAGCAAGAGCTGAAACAGCAGTTCGTTGCCGAGCCGTTGGCCAAACTCAAACCGCAGTAAGGCTTCCCTAATGAAAGCGGGGCGATGTCGCCATCGCCCCGTCGATTCACCGTTTTTCGCCCTTAATCCCCAGCGATTCCGCCAGCTGCTGCGCCAGCTGGTTGTTATCGTCCGCGCTGTATTCCCAGAACATCGCACCGCCCAATCCCTGACTTTTGATGTATTCGGCCTTGATGGCCACCGAACGCGGATTCTCGTAGGAGATTGCGAACAGCGGCTTGCCTTCGGCGGATTGCAGCGTCAGGTAAGGCACTTTGGCGTCGTCATCCCAGTGCTCGCGAAAACGATGCTGGGGATCGTTGAGCAATTTGCTGACGATATCGTGGTATTTAAAGTAAGTGTCTTTGCTGAGATCCAGCCCCAGCGCGTTGAACAGGGCGGTTTCTCGCGCGCTGAAGTAAGGTTGCGTCACCGGATGTTTGGCGGCGTCCGGCTTGTCCCAGTCGATACCCGCCTCGGTCGCCCGTTTCGGAACCCGGCCGTAGAAACCGATGCCCAGGTTCATCTGCGCCGGTTTCAGGCCGGCAGCCAGATAATTCTTGACCACGAAATCGGCGCTGTAGCGATCGGCGGCTGCCACGGTTGGCCAACGCTTTGAATCGTACAGGTTGGCATTGAAGTACTGCGTGCCGTAAGCCATGTCGTAGGTCATCAGATTGATGTAGTTGAGGTAAGGGGCAATGCTTTTCACATCGACCCATTCCTGCGGGCTTTTGACGTTGGCCCCGACGGCGATGGTTAACAACTTGCCTTTACCCAGCGCCTGGTGAAGCTCTTTCAACAGCAGGGTGAAGTTGTCGCGATCCGCCGGTTGGCTTTCCACCAGCCCCCATGCGCCGTTCACCGGATATTCCCAGTCCAGATCGATGCCATCCAGCTGATACTGGGCGATCACCTGCAGCGCGGAGCGGATGAATATCGCCCGGTTTTCCGCAGTTGCCGCGGCACCGGAGAAACCCCGTGCGCCCCAGCCGCCGACCGACAGCAGCACTTTCAGCTCGGGGTTCTGTTTACGCAGTATCGGCAGCCGTTGCAGATCGGCCGTGACCTTCGGCGACAGGTAGATCTGGTGGCGGCGAGTGGGGTCTTTCAGCGCTGCATTGGCTTCGTCTTTCTCACCGTTGTAGATCAGGCCGAACGAATAGTTGAGGTGGGTGATTTGCGTGACGTCCAGCTTGTCGATGTCGCCACCGGGGCCGGCGGTGACGTCGCCGCCGCCGTTGAAGTAGCCAACGGAGAGATAAGCCGCCTGGGCCGTGCCTACGCCGGCCATAGCCAACTGCACCGCCGCCAGCAAAGGCAGCAGTTTTCGGGTTATTTTCATGTCTGTCTCCTTGGGTCGGCAAGGCCGACCGTACCGCCAGGGGCGGTCACAATAAAGCCGGGCTCAGTGGGCCCCGGATGCGTATAACCGATTGACGCCAAAAGCGTCGCAGCCATAACAGCAAAAGCGCCTGCTGCTCACAAGCCGTTGGGGAAGAAGAAGGGCGATATTGTGAGCGGCGTCGAAATTTTCGCCACCGCGCAGAGAGGGCGCTGATGGCGCCCTGGAGGATTTAGTTGGCGAGGAATTGTGACAGGGTAACCAGTTGCGCACCGGCGCACGCCATGTCCTGCAGCGCCCGCTCGCTGTCGTCTGGCTGCAGATTCACGCCGCGGCAGCCGTCGACGATCACCTGCGTCGGATAGCCGGCGGCCAGCGCATCCAGCACGCTGAACTTCACGCAGTAGTCGGTCGCCAGGCCCATGATTGCCAGCCGCCGGACGCCCTGTGATTGCAGCCAGCCGTGCAGTTCGGTCTGCGCTCGGTGGCCGTTATCGAAGAACGCGCTGTAGCTGTCGATATCCGTATCCTGCCCTTTGCGAAAAACGGCATTGATATGTTGCCGCTGTAACTGGGGGTGAAAATCGGCGCCGTGGCTCCCTTGCACGCAGTGCACCGGCCACCACACCTGCGGCAGGCCTTCCAGCTCGCCGAGGGTGCCGACCTGCGCATGGGAGTTCACCGCAAAACTGCGGTGATTGGCGGGATGCCAGTCCTGGCTGGCCACCACCGGCTCGCCACGCGCCAGACAGGCGGCGATCGCCTGATTGGCCACCGGGATGACGGCGTCGCCCGCCGTGACCGCCAGCGCGCCGCCGGGGCAGAAATCGTTTTGCAGATCGATCAACAACAGGGCCGTTTTCATCGCCGCTCCAGAGTTCAGTAGGTTAACCGTTGATGCTCAGTTCGCCGCGCAGGTCTTGCTGCATCAGGGCGCGGATTTGTTCCGGCGTCAGCGGCTGGCTCAGCAGGTAGTGCAGCTTGGTCAGGGCGGCTTCCACCGTCATGTCGAAACCGCTGATCACCCCGGCGTGCGCCAGCGCGTTGCCGGTGGCGTAGCCTTCCATATTGACGCGCCCGGAGATGCACTGCGTCAGGTTCACCACCACGATGCCGCGTTCTGAAGCCGCGCGCAACTCGTCGATCAGCTCTGCCTTCTGCGGCGCGTTGCCGACGCCGTAGGAACGCAGGATCAGCGCTTTGACCGGCTGCAGCAGGAAGTTGCGCACCACCGCGCCGGAAATGCCCGGATAGATAGTGACCACGCCGATCGGCTGCGGCGTAATGTCGTGCACCCGCAGCGCGCCGTTGCATGGCGGGCTGTCGATGCCTTGCTGGCGGCGAATGTGAATACCGGCTTCCAGCAGCGGCGGCAGATTCGGGGAGGCAAAGGCGTCGAAGCCGTCGGCGTGCGCTTTGGTGGTGCGGTTGCCGCGGAACAGCTTGTTGTTGAAGAACAGGCTGACTTCATTCACCGGATGGTTGGCCGCCAGATACAGCGCGTTGAGCAGGTTGGTCTGGCCATCGGAACGCAGCTCCGCCAGCGGAATCTGCGAGCCGGTGACGATCACCGGTTTAGCCAGGTTTTCCAGCATGAAGGAGAGTGCCGACGCGGTGAACGCCATGGTGTCGGTGCCGTGCAGGATCACGAAGCCGTCGTAGCGATCGTAGTTCTGCTTGATGTCATCGGCGATGTGCTGCCAGTCTTCCGGCGTCATATCCGAAGAGTCAATCAATGGCGCATATTCATGAATGGTGAAATCCGGCATTTCCGGGCGATGGAATTCGGGCATCAGCGCCAGCTGGCGCTGCAGGTGGCCGGAAACCGGGATATAGCCGTGATCGGAACGCTGCATGCCGATGGTGCCGCCGGTGTAGGCGACGTAAATGGATTTCTTTTGCATGGTCATGATTTTAACAAAGATAAGATGGGTTGAATTATAGGGGCATGGCGGCAGAAAAAAAGCCCGGCGATGGCCGGGCTGCAGAATTATTTGTTAGCGGACTTCTCCGCAGGTGAGACAGATCGCATAACGGTTTTGCGGATCGTTCAGGTTATTGAACAAGCCCGGCTGTTCTTTCACCGCGTTGGCGACCGAGGCCAGCGGAGCGGGCAGCATGGCTTGAATCGCCGCCGGCAGCATGGCGTGAACGGAAACGCCGAACTGGCTGAGCACCATATCGCTCAGGCTTGGGGTATCGACGAACCAGTTGAGTTGCCACTGCTGCAGCTTCGCCAGCTCGGCGGCTTTTTTCACCGCGTCGTCGAAATCGCCCAATTGATCGACCAGGCCGTTGGCCTTGGCGTCGCTGCCGAGCCAGACGTGGCCCTGGGCGATTTGGTCAACCTGCTGCGGGGTCATCTTGCGCGATTTGGCGACCAAATCGAGGAAGTTCTTATACCCGTTTTCGATGTTCAGCTGCATCATCTGCGAGAACTCCTGCGGCAGCGCCTTGGTGACCGCAATGTCGGCCAGCGGCGAGGTCGCCACGCCATCAGTGTGCACGCCCAGCGTATCCAGGGTTTTCTCGTAGGTGTTGATGATGCCGAAAATGCCGATGGAACCGGTCAGGGTGCTCGGGCTGGCGATGATGTAGTCGGCCGGCGTCGAAACCCAGTAGCCGCCCGATGCGGCCATGCCGCCCATCGAAACCACCACCGGTTTGCCGGCGGCGCGCACGGCGGCCAGTTCGGAACGGATCACTTCGGATGCGCTGACGCTGCCGCCCGGGCTGTTGACGCGGAACACCACGGCCTTGATGGCCGGATCCAGACGGGCCTGACGCAGTTCGGCGGCGGTGGTATCACCCCCGACGTTACCCGGCGTCTGCGGGCCGTCCATGATGGCGCCGTTGGCGAAGACCACGGCGATCTTGCCGCCCTGATTGGCGTCCGGCTTCGGCTGGTAGTCGTAGATGCTGATGGCGTTGAAATCGTTCGCCTGTTTATCCCAGCCGAAGGTCTTGACCAGCTGATTTTCGATCGCGGTGCGCGAGGCCAGCTCGTCCACCAGCTTATTGTCCAGCGCATAGCGAGCGGTGTCGCCACCGGCTGCCTGCAGGCCGCTCAGCACGCCGGCGGCGCCCGGGAACAGCTGCTGTGGCGTCAGCTGGCGGTTGGCCGCGACGGTTTCCAGATAGTTCTGCCACAGGCCGCCAATCCAGCGGCTGTCCGCTTCGCGCGCCGCCGGAGACATATCGTCGCGGATCAGCGGCTCGACCGCCGATTTATAGGTGCCGACGCGGAAGATATTGGTGGTGACCTTGAGCATGTCCAGCAACGACTTGTAATACAGGTTGTTGGTGGCAAAACCGTGCAGATCGACCGCGCCCTGCGGCGACAGATAGACCTTGTTGGCGTAGCTGGCCAGGAAGTATTGCGTCTGGTTGTAGCTGTCGCCGATGGCGAAGATCGGCTTGCCGCTGTCGCGGAACTCGCGCAGCGCCTTGCCGATATAGCGCAGCGACGGCTGATCGGCGCCGACGAAGTCATTCAGCTGCAACACCATGCCGGTAATGTTTTTATCGTCTTTGGCCTTGCGGATGCTATCGACCACGTCGAACAGCGAGTTTTCCTGCAGACGGCTGCTGGAGGCGCCCAACAGCTCGCGGCCCCATTGCCGCACCCGGTTGTTTACCGAGGGCTGATCGACCACCACGCCGCTTAAATCGACCAGCAGCGCGCCGCGCGCCGGGGCCGTCGTGGTGGAGGAACTTTGGAAGGACAGATAGATGCCAACCCCAACCAGGATCAGCAAGACCAGGAACAGGTTAAGGATCAGTTCCCTGATAAAATTCAGCAGACGCCATGTCCACCGGAAAATGCCGGCAATAATTTGCCACAATGTGCGCATGTGCTCTCCAACAAGAGTCGAGAATGTTCCGCTATCCTAATGAGCGGCCGGGGAAATGTCAGCTTTAAATCGTGGCACACAGACGCTATCGCCGAGGCTGTAACTCGTCGTTTAGCTATGTTAACGTGGCCGGAATGAAAATTGTTATCAGGAGTTTACGATGGATGCTCTGGATCTTTTATTGAATCGCCGCTCGGCTTCGCGCCTGGCGGAACCGGCGCCGGCGGGGGAAGTGCGCCAAAATATCATCAACGCGGGCCTGCGTGCGCCCGATCACGGCGCGCTGCAGCCGTGGCGTTTCGTGATGATCGAAAATCAGGGTCTGGAGCGCTTCAGCCAGCTGCTGCAGGCGGCGGCGAAACAGGATCAGCTGGACGAAGCGGCGATCGAAAAGGCCACCAAGGCGCCATTCCGCGCGCCGCTGATCATCACCGTCATCGCGCACTGCACTGAAGAGACCAAGGTGCCGCGCTGGGAGCAGGTGGTTTCCGCCGGTTGCGCGGTGCAGGCGATGCAGATGGCGGCGCTGGCGCAGGGCTTTAACGGTATCTGGCGCACCGGCGCCTGGACCGAGCATGCGCTGGTGCGCGAAGCCTTCGGCTGCCGCGAGCAGGACGAGATCGTCGGTTTCCTCTATCTGGGCACGCCGCAGCTGAAGGCCGCCACCAAGGTGACGCCGCCGGACAGCACGCCTTTCGTCAGCTATTTCTGAGTTTTCTCCCGCGGGGCGCGGCGAAAATGCGCCAAACCCCGCAAAATCGCATGGTTTCTGAGCAGGCCGTTCGCTTATCGGCGACCTGCTCTTATCAATCCCTTCGGCAAGCGCTACCCTATGTTATCTTGAGTGCCGTTACCGAAGGGAGTGGACTATGACATCGCCAGCGATCCGTTTAACCCAGTACAGCCATGGCGCTGGCTGCGGCTGCAAAATCTCACCGAAAGTTCTCGAAACCATCTTGCACAGCGAGCGAGAAAAGTTTGTCGATCCGCGCCTGTTGGTCGGCAATGAAACCCGCGACGACGCGGCGGTGTACGACATCGGCAACGGCGTCGGCATCATCAGCACCACTGACTTTTTCATGCCGATCGTCGACGATCCGTTCGATTTCGGCCGCATTGCGGCAGCCAACGCCATCAGCGACGTGTATGCGATGGGCGGCAAACCGATCATGGCGATCGCCATTCTCGGCTGGCCGATCGCCAAGCTGCCGCCGGAGGTGGCGCAGCAGGTGATCGACGGCGGGCGTTTCGCCTGCCAGCAGGCGGGGATCGCGCTGGCCGGCGGCCATTCCATCGATGCGCCGGAACCTATTTTCGGCCTGGCGGTCACCGGCGTGGTCAATACCGAGCGGGTGAAGAAAAACAGCGCGGCACAGGCCGGGGCGAAACTCTATCTGACCAAGCCGCTGGGCATCGGCGTGCTCACGACCGCCGAGAAACAAAGCAAACTGCGCACTGAGCATCAGGGCCTGGCGACCGAAGTGATGTGCCGCCTGAACAAGCCGGGCGCCGACTTTGCCGAGGTGGCGGGCGTCACGGCGATGACCGATATCACCGGCTTTGGCCTGCTGGGCCACCTGAGCGAGGTGTGCCAGGGCTCCGGTCTGCAGGCGACGGTCTGGTTCGATCGGGTGCCGAAGCTGCCGGACGTCGAGGCGTATATCGCCGAAGGTTGCGTGCCGGGCGGCACCGGGCGCAACTTCGACAGCTATGGCCATCTGGTGGGCGAGATGAGCGATTTGCAGCGCCAGCTGCTGTGCGATCCACAAACCTCTGGCGGTTTGCTGTTGGCGGTATTGCCAGAGGCGGAAGCGCAGGTGCTGGCGATTGCCGGGCAGCACGGTATCACCCTCAACGCCATCGGTGAGCTGCATGTGGCATCGGCCGATAAGCCGCTGATCGAGGTCGTGTAGTGTCCCACATGCAAGGAAGGCCGGACAGCGACGATTACCCACGCATTTTCCTGCAGGACGTGCCGCTGATTGACGTGCGCGCACCGATCGAATTTCAGCAGGGTGCCTTCGCACAGGCGGTGAATTTACCGCTGATGATCGACAGCGAACGCCAGGCGGTCGGCACCTGCTATAAGCAGCATGGGCAGCAGGCGGCGATCGCGCTCGGCCACAGCCTGGTGAACGGCAAACTGCGCGAACAGCGCACCGCCGCCTGGCTGGCGGCCTGCGCAGCGCGGCCCGAAGGCTATATTTACTGCTTCCGCGGCGGGCTGCGCTCGCAGCTGGTGCAGCAATGGCTGCACGAGGCCGGCGTGGATTATCCGCGTATCACTGGCGGTTATAAGGCGCTGCGCAATTATCTGCTCGGTGTGCTGACGCAAAGCGCGCAATTGCCGATGGCCCTGGTGGGCGGCAATACCGGCAGCGGCAAGACGCTGCTGGTCAACGAACTGGCCGACGGCGTCGATCTGGAAGGCGCGGCGCGCCATCGCGGTTCATC
Source organism: Serratia sp. CY29653 (assembly GCF_052169255.1). NCBI lineage: Bacteria > Pseudomonadati > Pseudomonadota > Gammaproteobacteria > Enterobacterales > Yersiniaceae > Serratia > Serratia sp. CY29653. Next base: position 902,709 of record NZ_JBJNLC010000001.1, read on the forward strand.
TTTTGGCCGAACGCTGGCGGGGCAGAGCTCGCAGATAGATTTTGAGAATCGTCTGGCTGTGTTATTGCTGAAAAAACAGCATGGTGGCAGCCGCCGTTGGGTGCTGGAAGACGAAGGGCGGATCATCGGCAGCAACAATCTGCCGTTGCCGTTGTTCAACGGCATGCAGCAGGCGCCGGTGGCGGTGATCGACGATCCGTTCGATATTCGTCTGGCGCGCTTGCAGGCCGAATATATCGACGGTATGCGCGAACAGTTCGAACAGGCCTATGGCATGGAAGAGGGCTGGCGACAGTACGACGACTATTTGCATCATGGCCTGTTCGCCATTCGCCGCCGTTTGGGCCTGGAGCGCTTCCAGCAGTTGACGCAGCGGCTGGAGGCGGCGCTGCGGGCGCAGCGCCTCAGCGGCCAGGGCGACGCGCACCGCGAGTGGTTGGCGCCTCTGTTGCAGCAGTACTACGATCCGATGTATTGCTATCAGCTGGAAAAGAAAGCCCAGCGGATCGTCTTCCGCGGGAACTATGCAGAAGTAAGAGAATTCTTGATGACGTTCAGCCAGAAAAACGGTGATTAATGCGACTGTTCATAGCCGAGAAACCGAGTTTGGCGCGCGCCATTGCCGACGTCTTGCCCAAGCCGCATCGCCGCGGCGACGGCTATATCGCCTGTGGCAACAACGACGTGGTGACCTGGTGCGTCGGCCATCTGTTGGAGCAGGCCCAGCCTGACGCCTATGACAGCCGCTATGCGCGCTGGTCGTTGGCGGATCTGCCAATCATCCCCGAAAAATGGCGCTTACAGCCACGCCCTTCGGTCAGCAAACAGCTCAACGCCATTAAAAAGCTGCTGCTCGAAGCCGATGAAGTGGTTCACGCCGGTGACCCGGATCGCGAGGGGCAACTGCTGGTGGATGAGGTGCTGGACTACCTGGATTTGACGGCGGAGAAGCGCCAGAACGTGCGCCGCTGTCTGATCAACGATCTCAATCCGCAGGCGGTGGAGCGTGCTGTCGAGCGTCTGCGCGATAACCGTGATTTCATTCCGTTGTGCGTGTCTGCGCTGGCGCGTTCGCGCGCCGACTGGCTGTACGGCATCAATATGACCCGCGCCTACACGCTGCTGGGCCGCAACGCCGGTTACGACGGCGTGCTGTCGGTGGGCAGGGTGCAGACCCCGGTGCTCGGATTGGTGGTGCGCCGCGATGAAGAGATCGAAAACTTTGTGCCAAAAGACTTCTTTGAGGTCAAGGCGCACATCGTCACGCCGAAAGAAGAGCGCTTCGTGGCGCTGTGGCAACCCAGCGAGTCCTGCGAACCTTATCAGGATGAAGAGGGGCGTTTGCTGCACCGGCCGTTGGCGGAGCACGTGGTCAAGCGCATCGAGGGGCAGCCTGCCCTGGTCACGTCCTATAATGATAAACGGGAATCAGATACCGCGCCGCTGCCGTTCTCGCTCTCTACGCTGCAAATCGAGGCGGCCCGGCGCTATAACCTCAGCGCGCAACAGGTGCTGGACGTTTGCCAGCGGCTGTACGAAACCCACAAATTGATCACCTATCCGCGTTCCGACTGCCGCTATCTGCCGGAAGAACATTTCGCTGGCCGCCACGCGGTGCTGAACGCCATTAGCGTGCACCAGCCTGAGCTGTATCCGCAGCCGGTGATCGACAGCGATCGCCGCAACCGCTGCTGGGACGATAAAAAGGTCGATGCGCACCACGCCATTATTCCCACCGCCCGCGCCGGCAAGGTGAATCTGACGCAGGATGAACGGAATGTGTATGGGCTGGTGGCGCGCCAGTACTTGATGCAGTTCTGTCCGGATGCGGTGTTCCGCAAATGCGTGATCGAGCTTGATATCGCCGGCGGCAAATTCATCGCCAAGGCGCGTTTCCTGGCGGAGGCCGGTTGGCGTACGCTGCTGGGCAGCAAGGAGCGCGACGAGGAAAACGAAGGCGCGCCGCTGCCGGTGGTGGCCAAGGACGATGAGCTGCTGTGCGAGCGCGGTGAAGTGGTGGAACGCCAGACGCAGCCGCCGCGGCCGTTTACCGACGCCAGCCTGTTGTCGGCCATGACCGGCATCGCGCGGTTCGTACAAGATAAAGCGTTAAAGAAAATCCTGCGGGCGACCGATGGTTTAGGTACGGAAGCGACGCGAGCGGGGATCATCGAATTGCTGTTCAAACGGGCGTTTCTGTACAAGAAGGGGCGCTATATTCACTCCAGCGAAACCGGGCGCGCGTTGATTCACTCGCTGCCGGATCTTGCTGCGCGTCCTGATATGACGGCCAACTGGGAAGCCACGCTGACGCAAATCAGCGAGAAATCCTGCCGCTATCAGGACTTTATGCAGCCGTTGGTCGGCACGCTGCAAGAGCTGATTTATCAGGCCAAGCAGAGCCGGGCGAGCATGGCGTTTCGTGGGTTGCCGCCGCCGCCTTCCAGCGGGGGCAAAAAACGCAGGAAAAGCGCCGGCAAGGCGCAGGAGAAGAGTGAATGAAGCATGGACTCAGTGGGGTTTTAGCCGTCGCTGTCTTGGTGTTTTCCGGCCTGGCCGCCGCCAATCGCGGCGATGTGGACGTGGTGTTGCCGGTTTCGCCGGAGATTTGGGGCACGGCCAAAAGCGGCGTCAATCCGCCGCCGGCGCAGCCCTGCAACCGCTGTTGTGTCTACCAGAACCAGAATTATTCCGAAGGGGCGGTGCTCAAAGTCGAAGGGGAAGTGCTGCAGTGCGTGCGTGAGCCTAACACCATCGGCACCAACCCCTTGATTTGGGTGCGATTGAAGAAGTGACGATGTAACCTATCGCCGCGCTCAGCGCGCATCGCCTTGCGCGGCGATATAGTCCGCCAGCAGTGGAACGTCGGCGGGCGCCAGGGCGTATTCCTGCGCCTGTTGCGGCGTGACCCAGACCAGCGCCGAGTGGCAATGCAGTTGCAATTCACCGGAGAACGCCGCGACTCGCCAGGCATGTAGCCGGATGAGGCGTTCGCCTTGCTGCCACTGATTGCTGCCCACATGGTCGCCGATACGGGCGCAAATCCCCAACTCTTCATCCAGCTCGCGCGCCAGCGCCTCTGGCTGGCTTTCGCCGGCTTCAACCTTGCCGCCGGGAAACTCCCACAGACCGGCCTGATCGCTGCCTGCGCCGCGCTGGGCCAGCAAAATGCGGCCGTTCTGTTCCAGAATGGCGGCTACCACGTCGATAATTTTCATTGGCTTCACAGAGTAAAACCCCGGCGAGCGCCGGGGTGATGGGTTTACAGCGTAAATTCCGCCCACACCGGCGCATGGTCGGAAGGTTTCTCCATCCCACGGGTTTGGTAATCGATGCCGGTGGCGATGCAGCGCGAAGCCAGCGGGGTGCTGGCCAGCAGCAGATCGATACGCAGGCCGCGGTTGTCGTCGAACCCTTTGGAGCGGTAGTCGAACCACGAGAATTCGTCGCTGCGCCCCGGGTTGGCGTGGCGGTAGGTGTCCACCAGCCCCCAGTTTAGCAGGCGCTCCATCCATTCGCGCTCTTCCGGCAGGAAGGAACACTTGCCGGTGCGCAGCCAGCGTTTGCGGCTGTCTTCGCCGATGCCAATGTCATAATCGCTTGGGCTGATGTTCATGTCACCCATGATCAACACCGGGGATTCCGCCGACAGCTGCTGCTCCAGGTAGTTTTGCAAATCCTGATAAAAGCGTGTTTTAGCCGGGAATTTGATCGGGTGGTCGCGGCTTTCACCTTGCGGGAAGTAGCCGTTGATCACCGTCAGCGTGCCCTGCGGCGTAGCCAGATCGGCCATGATGATGCGACGCTGCGCATCTTCTTCATCGGTCGGGAAACCGCGGCGCACGGCCAGAGGCTCCGCTTTGGTCAGCAGCGCTACGCCGTAATGGCCTTTTTGCCCGTGATAGAACACGTGATAGCCGTGCTGGCTGACTTCTTCCAGCGGGAACATGTCGTCGTGAACTTTCGTTTCTTGCAGGCCGATCACGTCGGGCTGGTGCTGTTCGATAATTGCCGCCAGCTGATGCGGACGCGCGCGCAGTCCATTGATATTAAAAGAGACAAACTTCATGAGCGGTGCCGTTTTCACGATAAAAATGTGCTGTGATAGTAGCAGAGTTTGGCGGGAAATGTAACGCAGACAGCGGCGGGACCGCTGGCTGCGCAGCGGCTTTATTTCGCCCAGCGGTCGTAATTTTTGGGTTGATAGTCGTCAAACTGTTGCAGCAGCGTTTGCGCCGATTCACTGATGTGCAGGGTGCCGAGGTAGTCGTGGCGCATAAAGCCCTGATCGGCGACGTGCTCGAGGAACTGGCTCAGCGGGCGGTAGAACCCGTTGACGTTGAGCAGGCCGACCGGTTTGTTGTGATAGCCGATTTGCCCCCAGGTCCAGATTTCAAACAGCTCTTCCAACGTGCCGATGCCGCCGGGCAGGGCGATAAAACTGTCCGCCAGCGCCGCCATACGGGCTTTGCGCGTGTGCATATCCGGCACCACTTCCAATTCAGACAGGCCGCGATGCGCGGTTTCCGCTTCAACCAGGCGCTCGGGGATAATGCCGACAGCTTCACCGCCCGCCGCCAACACCGCGTCCGCCACGATCCCCATCAATCCTTTTTTGCCGCCGCCGTAGATTAAACGGCGCCCCTGTGCGGCCAGCAGCTGCCCCAGTTGACGAGCCTGCTCGGCATAAGCGGGATTGACGCCTTCGCTGGCGCCACAAAAAACGCAAATATTGTTTCGCATCCACCTGTTCCTTACTGCGCAAAAGAAGCCAGTGGTATAGCGAATTGTCGGCCGGAGTTCAAGTTACGGCTGGGAGGCGGAAATAAAACGCCGGATGAGAGCGCCGTTCGACGGTGTGAGTTTTCCCGAAGCGGAGTGATAGATGCGATGTGCTTTGATGAGGTTTGGGGGATTTTATAAAAGATGGTGGTGGGGGAAGGATGATTCGTCGCTGCGCGACTCACCCTGCTGGCCGCGCTGAAGCGCGTTGTCTCACTGCGTGAGACTCGAACCTTGTCGAAGCTTCTCATCCTTCCCCAGTGCGGAGCATTATGGGTGCGATGTGCTTTAAGTTTATTTGGGATTTTCTATAAAGAGATGGTGGTGGGGGAAGGATTCGAACCTTCGAAGTCTGTGACGGCAGATTTACAGTCTGCTCCCTTTGGCCGCTCGGGAACCCCACCATGGTATTCATGGATTTACAAATTGTCGTTCCAGTTTTATCCGGAAGAAACCTGGCCGGTTTCTTTACTGCGTCCTCGCTCCTGGCGGAGAGAAGATGGTGGTGGGGGAAGGATTCGAACCTTCGAAGTCAGTGACGGCAGATTTACAGTCTGCTCCCTTTGGCCGCTCGGGAACCCCACCATATACATGGCTATTTAACTGGCCTTGCTTGCGAGAGCGCTGTCTCGGTAAGCGGGGCGCATCATATCAAATGAAGCGGATGTGTAAAGCATTGAAATGCAGAAAATGAATCGTTTGCCGTTTTTTTATTCTTGGCGGTGCATCCCTGAACGAAATGCACCGATTTATTGAGCGATTAAAGAATAACGGTGCGGTTGCCGTAAACGAAGACGCGCTGCGCCAGCACCTGATACAGCGCGCGGCTAAGCACGTTTTTCTCCACGTCGCGGCCGGCGCGCATCATATCCTCGGCGGAATAGGTGTGATCGACGTGGATCACGTCCTGCATGATGATTGGGCCTTCGTCGAGATTGTCGTTAACGTAGTGGGCGGTGGCGCCGATGATTTTTACCCCGCGCTCATAGGCCTGGTGATAAGGGCGCGCGCCGATAAACGCCGGCAGGAACGAATGGTGAATGTTGATCACCTGATTCGGGTAATGTTGCACGAAGGCCGGAGTCAGCACGCGCATATATTTGGCCAGCACCACGTAATCCGGCTGATATTGATCGATCTTGGCCGTCATTTCGCGGTCATGCTGTTCACGCGTCAAGCCTTCGTGGCTCACCAGATGGAAAGGAATATCGAAACGCTCCACCAGCGATTGCAGCGTGTCGTGGTTGCCGATCACGGCGGCGATTTCAACGTCGAGGCCGCCATAGGCGCTTTTCATCAACAGATCGCCCAGGCAGTGGGCCTCTTTGGTGACCAGCACCACGATGCGCCGGCGCCCGGTGCTGTGCAGCTCACGCAGCGAACCTTCCGGCAGCGCGCTGTCCAGATCGGCCAGCAGCGTGTTGTCGTTGAAAATGCCTTCCAGCTCGGTGCGCATGAAGAAACGCCCGGTGCGGTGATCGACGAACTCATTATTCTGCACGATATTGAGTTCGTGCTTGTAACAGATGTTGGTGATCTTGGCGATCAGCCCTTTGGCGTCCGGGCAGATGGTGCGTAACACTTTCCGTTGTACATTTTGGTGTGGCATGGGTTTGAGGATCCTGTCTGATACTGAACGGCCTGTCTGCGCAGGCGTAAACGTGAAGCGCCGGCCGGCTAGCGCCCGCAGCACTTCTTGTATTTTTTCCCTGAGCCACAGGGACACATCGCATTTCTGCCGGGCTGGGGTTTGGTGCCGTCGATATAATACCAACGTTGATCGCGACGAAGGAAGCGCGAGCGCTCATGCATCGCCTGCGGTTCGCCGCTTTCGCCATCGATAAAGCGGGCGATGAATTCGACGAAGCCTTCTTCCGGCTCATGACCGGCTTTCTCTTCCACGATCGTCAGGCCTAACCATTCGGTATTTTTAAAGCTGTCGACGATTGCATTGCGCCACGCTTCGGCGCCGCAGTCGGGGTGCCAGGTGGCGATCAGATAGTCGACGTTATGACTCACGTAGGCGGTGAAGCGTGAACGCATCAGCTGACCGGGCGTGGGCGCCGGCTGATTGCCGCTGATAAAAGGGGCGCAGCACGCGTTATACGCCTGTCCGCTGCCGCATGGGCATGATTCGGGCAAAATAACTCCTGAGAACACGAGGCAGAAAATGAATTTAGCGCATATGTTACCTAACAATATTCGTCAGTGACAATCTACCCTGAAAGCAGAGAACACCTTTCACCGCGAGGATGGCGCTATGCGGCAAATCAAGATCGGACTGGCGCTGGGGGCGGGCTCGGCCAAAGGCTGGGCGCACATCGGCGTGATTAATGCGATAAAGAAACTGGGGATTGAGGTTGATATCGTGGCCGGTTGCTCCGTCGGCGCGTTGGTGGGGGCGGCGTTCGCCAGCCATCGTCTGCCGGCGATGGAGCAGTGGGTGCGATCGTTCAGCTATTGGGACGTGATTCGCCTGATGGATTTTTCCTGGCACCGTGGCGGCCTGTTGCGCGGCGAGCGGGTGTTTAACGCCGTCGGACAGTTGTTGAAGATCAATGATATCGCTGAATGTGCGCTGAAGTTCGGCGCCGTGACGACCAATCTCAGCACCGGGCGTGAGCTGTGGCTGACCGAAGGCGATATTCATCAGGCGATACGCGCCTCCTGCAGCATGCCTGGCCTGTTGGCACCGGTGTGGGCCGACGGCTATTGGCTGGTGGATGGCGCGGTGGTCAATCCGGTGCCGGTGTCGCTTTGCCGCGCCATGGGCGCCGATATCGTCATCGCGGTCGATCTGCAGCATGACGCGCACCTGATGCAGCAGGATCTGTTCTCGATACGTATCGAGGAAGAAAGCCCGGAAGATGCGCCTGCGGCCACCTGGCGCGGGCGTCTGCGGGAGCGCATCGGCAGAATGCGGCAGCGCAAACCGGCGACGGCGCCCACGGCGATGGAGGTCATGGGCACCTCGATTCAAATGCTGGAAAATCGCCTGAAGCGCAACCGGATGGCGAGCGATCCGCCGGATGTGCTGATTCAACCTTTTTGCCCGCAAATCTCGACGCTGGATTTCCACCGCGCCAATGAAGCGATCGAAGCGGGATTGCTGGCGGTGGAAAAACAACTGGATCGGTTGTTGCCGTTGATAAAAAATAGATAATTCTCGGTTCTCGGTTGGCATTGCGCGGTCAGTCTGTTTCAGACGAGCATAAGTGACCTTTTTGAGCCACTATTACACTATGGAAAGGGACGAGGCTCGGCTGATGGCATTACCACTTACTCACAAGCGCATCTTGATCGTTGAGGACGAACAGGTTTTTCGTTCGGTGCTGGTCGGTTATTTGGCCTCGCTGGGCGCTGAAACCGGCGAGGCGACCAACGGTTTACAGGCGTTGAGTGCCGTCGATGACTTCAAGCCGGATCTGATCCTGTGCGATCTCGCGATGCCGGAAATGGGCGGTATCGAATTCGTTGAACACCTGCGTTTGCAGGGGGTACAGATCCCGGTGCTGGTGATCTCGGCCACCGACAAGATGGCGGACATCGCCAAGGTGCTGCGGTTGGGCGTGCAGGATGTGCTGCTCAAGCCGCTGACCGATCTCAACCGCCTGCGTGAAGCGGTGCTGGCGTGCTTATACCCCAATATGTTCACCTCCCAGGCGATTGAAGAGGTTGAACTGTTTCAGGATTGGGATGCGCTGAGCAAAAATCCTTCCGAAGCCGTCAAACTGCTTAAACAATTGCAGCCGCCGGTACAGCAGACCATTGCGCATTGCCGGATCAACTATCGGCAGTTAACCACCGGCGAAAATCCCGGCCTGGTGCTGGATATCGCCGCCTTGTCAGAAAAGGATCTGGCATTCTATTGCCTGGACGTCACGCGCGCCGGCGATAATGGCGTATTGGCGGCTTTGCTGTTGCGCGCGTTATTTAATGGGCTGCTGCAAGATCATCTGGCTAATCAACAGCATCGTCTGCCGCAAATGTCGGCATTGTTAAAGCAGGTTAATCAATTATTGCGGCAGGGGAAATTAGACGGTCAATTCCCTCTGTTGTTGGGATATTATCACGCCGAAAATAAAAACCTGATCCTGGTTTCCGCCGGGCTGCATGCCAACGTCAATACCGGTGACAATCAAATCCAGCTGAACAACGGCGTGCCGCTGGGGACGCTGGGAGCTACCTACATGAATCAGATCAGTCAGCGCTGTGCCGCCTGGCAGTGTCAGGTATGGGGCAGCGGTGGCCGATTGCGGCTGATGCTCAGCGCTGAATAACAGGCAGCGATCGGCGAGATCTTAAGCTATTCACTTATCGGTAATTAAACCGTTTATTTATTCTCCCGATTATCCGAACGGGTAATAGTCCTAAATGTTTTCTATTTGTGTTCCGGCTAATGCTCGGCGCGTATAAGCTGGTATACTCCGAAGGTTTTTTTATATCGAGCCAAGCTCATAAAATGAGCGTCTTAGCTTTAAGAGAGGAAATAATGCCTGCTGTAAATCGCAAAGTCAGAAAAGCCGTGATCCCGGTTGCAGGCTTGGGTACGCGGATGTTGCCGGCCACCAAAGCCATTCCGAAAGAAATGCTGCCGCTGGTTGATAAACCGCTGATCCAATACGTCGTCAATGAGTGCATTGCGGCGGGGATTAACGAGATTGTGCTGGTCACCCACTCCTCCAAGAACTCGATCGAAAACCATTTTGATACCAGTTTCGAACTCGAAGCGATGCTGGAAAAACGCGTCAAGCGCCAATTGCTGGATGAAGTGCAGTCGATCTGCCCGAAAGGCGTTACCGTGATGCAGGTTCGTCAGGGCAATGCCAAAGGCCTGGGGCACGCAATTATGTGTGCCTACCCGATGGTGGGCGATGAGCCGGTCGCGGTGGTGCTTCCTGACGTGATCCTCGATGAATACAGCGCCGATCCGAAAAAAGACAACCTGCACGAAATGCTGCAGCGCTTCGAAACCACCGGCGTCAGCCAAATCATGGTTGAACCCGTGCCGCATAAGGATGTCGGAAACTACGGCGTAGCCGACTGCAAGGGCGTCGATCTGCAACCGGGCGAAAGCGCGCCGATGGTCAGCGTGGTCGAGAAGCCGTCGCCGGATAAAGCGCCTTCCAACCTGGCGATTGTCGGGCGTTACGTGTTGTCCGCCGATATTTGGCCGCTGTTGGCGAAAACGCCTCCAGGCGCCGGCGATGAAATTCAGCTGACTGACAGCATCGAAATGCTGATGCAGCAGGAAACGGTGGAAGCGTATCACCTGAAAGGCGTGAGCCATGACTGCGGTAACAAACTGGGTTACATGCAGGCTTTTGTAGAGTACGGCATGCGTCATGCCAGCTTGGGCAAAGAATTTTCTCAGTGGCTGCAACAGGTTGTTGCCGCTGACAAGAAGTGATTTGATCTTTCGTCTTAATTTGAAAAACTAGGATTTTCACATGAAAGTAACAGTTTTTGGTATTGGTTATGTGGGGCTGGTACAGGCCGCGGTGCTGGCTGAAGTTGGCCATGACGTTATGTGCATCGATGTTGATGAGCGAAAAGTCGAAAACCTGAAAAAAGGGAATATCCCGATTTTTGAGCCGGGCCTGGCGCCGCTGGTGCAGCAAAACTATGAGGCCGGGCGCCTGCATTTCACCACCGATGCCAAGGCGGGCGTGGCGCACGGGAATATCCAGTTTATCGCCGTCGGCACGCCGCCGGATGAGGACGGCTCAGCCGATCTGAAATATGTCACCGCGGTGGCGCGCACCATCGCCGAGCACATGACCGATCGCAAAGTGGTGATCGACAAATCCACCGTGCCGGTCGGCACGGCGGACAAGGTGCGTCAGGTGATGGCGGAAACGCTGGCTAAGCGCGGCAGCAACGTGCCGTTCGACGTGGTGTCCAACCCTGAATTCCTGAAGGAAGGCGCTGCGGTGGCTGACTGCATGCGCCCTGAACGCATCGTGATCGGTACCGATAATAAAGAGGTGATCGAACCTATTCGCGAGCTGTACGAGCCGTTTAACCGCAATCACGATCGTATGATCATGATGGATATCCGCAGCGCGGAGTTGACCAAATACGCCGCCAACTGCATGCTGGCGACCAAAATCAGCTTTATGAACGAAATGTCCAACCTGGCGGAAATGCTGGGCGCGGACATCGAGAAAGTGCGCCAGGGCATCGGTTCCGATTCACGCATCGGCTATCACTTCATTTACCCTGGCTGTGGCTACGGTGGTTCTTGCTTCCCGAAAGATGTACAGGCCTTGATCCGCACGGCGGAGCAGATCGGTTACCAACCGAAGCTGTTGCAGGCGGTAGAGCAGGTCAACTACCAACAGAAAGACAAGCTGAGCAGCTTTATCAAAGACTATTTCGGCAGCGATTTGAAGGGCAAAACCTTCGCACTGTGGGGCCTGGCGTTCAAGCCGAATACCGATGACATGCGTGAAGCCTCCAGCCGCGTGCTGATGGAGCAACTGTGGGCTGCCGGCGCCACCGTTCAAGCCTACGATCCGGAAGCGATGAACGAAGTTCAGCGCATCTATGGCCAGCGTGACGATCTGAAACTGATGGGCACCAAAGAGGCTGCGTTGCACGGCGCCGATGCGCTGGTGATTTGCACCGAATGGCAGAATTTCCGCGCGCCGGACTTCGACGTGATCAAGGGTGCGTTGAAACAGCCGGTGATCTTCGATGGACGTAACCTGTACGATCCGGAGCGTTTGGCGAATCGTGGCTTTACCTACTATGCGATTGGCCGCGGCGCATCGATTAAACCGGTTATTTAAGGAGTGACCATGAAATTCCTGGTTACAGGCGCCGCAGGGTTTATTGGTTATCACGTTGCAGAGCGTTTGTTGACCGCCGGGCATCAGGTTGTCGGCATCGATAACCTGAATGACTATTATGACGTGGGCCTGAAAACGGCCCGTCTGGACAGACTGGCGGATAAGCCGGGATTCCGCTTTATCAAGCTGGATTTGGCCGATCGCGAAGGCATGGCGGCATTGTTCGCCGAGCATCAGTTTCAGCGCGTCATTCATTTGGGCGCGCAAGCCGGCGTGCGTTATTCGCTGGTCAACCCGTTGGCTTATGCGGACGCCAACCTGATCGGCCATTTGAACGTGCTGGAAGGCTGCCGGCATAATAAGGTCGAGCATTTACTTTACGCGTCCTCCAGCTCTGTTTATGGCCTCAATCGCAAGCTGCCGTTTGCTACCGAAGATTCTGTCGACCACCCTGTGTCACTGTATGCGGCAACCAAAAAAGCCAATGAGCTGATGTCACACAGCTACTCTCATTTATACGGTCTTCCGACGACGGGGCTGCGCTTCTTTACCGTATATGGTCCCTGGGGGCGTCCGGATATGGCGCTGTTCAAGTTTACCAAGGCCATATTGGCGGGGGAGAGCATCGATGTATATAACCACGGTGAAATGCACCGTGACTTTACTTACATTGATGATATCACCGAGGCGATTGTGCGGCTGCAGGCGGTTATTCCGCAGGCAGATCCGTCATGGACCGTTGAACAGGGATCGCCGGCGACCAGTTCCGCGCCGTATCATGTTTATAATATCGGCAATAACTCCCCCGTTAAACTGATGGAATATATCACGGCATTGGAGCAGGCTTTGGGGGTAACGGCCCGCAAGAATATGCTACCGATGCAACCTGGCGACGTGATGGATACCAGCGCGGATACCGCAGAGCTTTATCGTGACATTGGTTTTAAGCCGGAAACCAGCGTTGAAGAGGGTGTGAAGCGCTTTGTTGATTGGTATAAGGCATTCTACCAGGTTCAATAATTGAACGAGGGTAAATGCGATAAAGGGGCCTTAGGGCCCTTTTTTTCACTGGGATTTCGTGCAAGGAGGAAAATGCGAATTAGGATATTTACTAAAAGAAAAGGGATGAGGCGGGATCACGTCTATAAGCTTTAAAATGAAAAGGCCCCCCGCAGGGAGCCTTTCAGATACGGACTGAATCGCTATTACAGCAGGAAATCATCCAGAGATTTACCTTGCTCTTCGATAGCTTTCTTAATCACCGCAGGGGTACGGCCTTGGCCGGTCCAGGTTTTCAGTTCGCCGTTTTCGTCTTTATATTGGTATTTAGCAGGACGTGCTGCACGTTTTGCTTTGCCGGCAGCCTTGTTGGCAGCCATGGTTTGCAGCAGTTCATTCGGATCGATACCGTCAGCAATCAGCATTTCGCGGTATTGCTGCAGTTTACGGGTGCGTTCTTCGATTTCTGCTTGAGCCTGGCTGTCTTCTTCGCGACGTTCGTTCACAACAACTTCCAGTTTCTCGAGCATTTCTTCCAGCGTTTCCAGTGTGCATTCTCTTGCCTGGGCGCGCAGAGTGCGGATGTTGTTCAAAATCTTTAATGCTTCGCTCATTGTCCTAGTCTCAAATTATATTGGTGGGGGGCGTCTCGATAATAATAGAGTGCTATTTTCCTTTCTGCAATAGCCAAATTGACTTGAATACTCAAATTTACCTTTTAAAAAACCGTTAATCGGATCTGTCCGACTAATATAGGAAGGGCTGTTAACTATTACCCTCACCGCACTTAAGTCAAAAATTCAGCAGGCATGCTTTAAAATGCGCGTGGCACAAGGCTTTCATCGATAAGTTATCGCTGTAATTTATATCAATATTACAATGGGTTCTGTGGGCTTAATCACGTCATGGCGAGGCAGACATTGTAAACAATAGGGGTATCTGGGTAAAGATTGCGTCAGGAAACGTCGGGGGAGAACGAAGGTGATTAAATGCCCTGTATTGGCCTCACGTATAATAGGCAAGCACTCCGCCGCGGTCGCGGCGCCTGCCGAGGTGAAAGGGGGGTATGCATTAATCGGCAAATGACCGGCTTAACCATTAGCAAGAATTAATAGTGATGACAGGCATACATTATCCTGTAAATAGCGGTAAAAAGAACGGGCCGACAGAAGGATATGTTTCGCTTGAAAGCGCATTATTACGGCGAACGCAATATTCGCTCGCTTTGGGCTGAGCCGGGGGGCGGGTTATGGTACACTCACCGTCCTAATCAACATTTGAATATTTCTTATACCATCGGAGTTGCGGGGCCATGGCTCAACTTTATTTTTATTACTCTGCGATGAATGCCGGCAAGTCCACCGCGCTGCTACAGTCTTCATATAACTATCAAGAACGTGGTATGCGCACGCTGGTGTTCACCGCGGAGATCGATCACCGCTTTGGGGTGGGCAAAGTCAGCTCGCGCATCGGTTTATCCTCGCAGGCCCAGCTCTATAACAACGACTCGATGCTGTACGCCATGATTCAGCAGGAGCATCAACAGCAGCCGGTGCATTGTGTGCTGCTGGATGAAAGCCAGTTCCTGACCAAGGCCCAGGTTGAGCAATTGTGCGATGTGGTGGACCAACTGGACATTCCCGTATTGTGCTACGGCCTGCGTACCGATTTTCTCGGTGAGCTGTTTATCGGCAGCCAATATTTGCTGGCCTGGGCTGATAAGCTGGTGGAATTGAAAACCATCTGCCACTGCGGGCGCAAAGCCAATATGGTGTTGCGGTTGGATGAAAACGGCCAGGCGATGCACGCCGGTGAGCAGGTGGTGATTGGCGGTAACGAGAGCTATGTCTCCGTCTGCCGCAAGCATTATAAAGAGGCGATTCACTCCCTGGAGTAGGGGAGAAAACGCCGCCAAAGCCCGCTGAAGCGTTTTGGTGACCTGAGTCGAAATGCAGCGCCTCGGGCGCAATAAAAAACCCGCCGTGTGGCGGGTTTTTTTATCGGTTCACGGAACCGTTATTTCTTGGGCTTCTTTACCGCGGTTTTGGCGGCAGCAGGAGCGGCAGCTTCCTCTTCTACCGCTTCGCTGAATTCGCGGCCGTAGAAGGTATCCAGCATGATTTGCTTCAGTTCGGCAATCAGCGGATAGCGCGGGTTGGCGCCGGTGCATTGGTCGTCGAACGCGTCTTCCGACAGCTTGTCGACTTTCGCCAGGAAGTCCGCCTCCTGCACACCCGCTTCGCGGATGGAGGTTGGGATGCCCAACTCGGTTTTCAGCTCGTCCAGCCAGGCCAGCAGTTTCTCAATCTTCTGCGCGGTGCGGTCGCCCGGGGCGCTCAGGCCGAGGTGGTCGGCGATTTCAGCGTAGCGGCGGCGCGCCTGAGGGCGGTCGTACTGGCTGAAGGCCGTCTGCTTGGTCGGGTTGTCGTTCGCATTGTAGCGAATAACGTTGGAAATCAGCATCGCGTTGGCCAGGCCGTGCGGAATGTGGAACTCCGAACCCAGCTTGTGCGCCATGGAGTGACAAACCCCAAGGAAGGCGTTGGCGAAAGCGATACCGGCGATGGTGGCGGCGTTGTGCACGCGTTCACGAGCAACCGGGTTTTTCGCGCCTTCTTTATAGCTGGCCGGCAGATACTCTTTCAACAGTTTCAGCGCCTGCAGCGCCTGGCCGTCGGAGTATTCGTTCGCCAGCACCGAGACGTAGGCTTCCAGCGCGTGGGTGACCGCATCCAGACCGCCGAAGGCACACAGGGATTTCGGCATGTTCATCACCAGGTTGGCGTCGACAATCGCCATGTCCGGGGTCAGCGCATAGTCGGCCAGCGGGTATTTCTGCCCGGTGGTGTCGTCGGTCACGACGGCGAATGGCGTGACTTCCGAACCGGTGCCTGAGGTGGTGGTGATAGCGATCATCTTCGCTTTCACGCCCATTTTCGGGAACTTGTAGATACGCTTGCGGATGTCCATGAAGCGCAGCGCCAGATCCTCGAAGTGGGTTTCAGGATGTTCGTACAGCACCCACATGATTTTCGCAGCGTCCATCGGCGAACCGCCGCCCAGCGCGATGATGACGTCCGGTTTGAAGGAGTTCATCTGCTCGGCGCCTTTACGCACGATGCTCAGTGTCGGGTCGGCTTCCACTTCGAAGAACACTTCGGTTTCGATGCCGTGAGACTTCAGAACCTTGGTGATCTGGTCGGCATAGCCGTTGTTGAACAGGAAACGGTCGGTCACGATGAAGGCGCGTTTTGCCCCGTCGGTCGCCACTTCTTCCAGCGCGATAGGCAGCGAGCCACGGCGGAAGTAGATCGATTTCGGAAGTTTATGCCACAACATGTTTTCTGCTCGCTTCGCTACAGTTTTCTTGTTGATCAGGTGTTTAGGTCCGACGTTTTCAGAGATGGAGTTACCACCCCAGGAGCCGCAACCCAGCGTCAGCGAAGGCGCGAGTTTGAAGTTATACAGGTCGCCGATACCGCCCTGAGAAGCCGGGGTGTTGATCAGGATGCGAGCCGTTTTCATTTTATCGCCGAAGTAGGCGATGCGAGCCGTTTGGTTATCCTGGTCGGTGTACAGGCAGGAAGTGTGGCCGATACCGCCCATGGCGACCAGTTTTTCGGCTTTGGCGACGGCGTCTTCGAAGTCTTTGGCCCGGTACATCGCCAGCGTCGGCGACAGTTTTTCATGGGCGAAAGGTTCGGACTCGTCGACCAGCTTCACTTCGCCGATCAGCACTTTGGTGTTGGCCGGCACTTTGATGCCTGCCATCTCGGCGATTTTCGGTGCGGATTGCCCGACGATGGCCGCGTTCAGACCGCCGTTTTTCAGGATGATGTCCTGCACCGCTTTCAGTTCTTTACCCTGCAGCAGATAGCCGCCGTGGGAAGCGAAGCGTTCGCGTACCGCATCATAAATAGAGTCGACGACGATGACCGACTGTTCGGAAGCGCAGATAACGCCGCTGTCGAAGGTTTTGGACATCAGGATAGAGGCGACCACGCGCTTGATGTCTGCGGTTTCGTCTACCACCACCGGCGTATTACCGGCGCCGACGCCGATGGCCGGTTTGCCGGAGCTGTAGGCGGCTTTCACCATGCCCGGGCCACCGGTGGCTAGGATCAGGTTGATGTCCGGGTGGTGCATCAGCTGGTTGGACAGTTCGACGGTCGGTTGGTCGATCCAACCGATGATGTCTTTCGGCGCGCCGGCGGCGATAGCGGCTTGCAGCACGATATCGGCGGCTTTGTTGGTGGCATTTTTCGCACGCGGGTGCGGCGAGAAGATGATGCCGTTACGGGTTTTCAGGCTGATCAGCGCTTTGAAGATCGCGGTAGAAGTTGGGTTGGTGGTAGGGACGATACCGCAAATCAGGCCGATAGGCTCGGCGATGGTGATGGTACCGAAGGTGTCATCTTCAGACAGGATGCCACAGGTTTTTTCATCTTTATAGGCATTGTAGATGTACTCGGAAGCGAAGTGGTTTTTGATCACTTTGTCTTCGACGATACCCATTCCGGATTCTTCCACGGCCATTTTGGCCAACGGGATACGGGCATCAGCAGCGGCGAGGGCGGCAGCGCGGAAAATTTTATCCACTTGCTCTTGAGTGAAGTTGGCATATTCGCGCTGGGCTTTTTTGACACGTGCGACAAGCTCGTTCAGTTCAGCGACATTCGTTACAGCCATAATGCTCTCCTGATAATGTTAAACTCTTTCAGTAAATAAGCCGTGCGAGCCACTAGTATAGTCATAACGGGAATAAACGGTGATTTGAATACCGGGGCTTTCCCGCGTTATTTCTTCGCATGCTGCTGATTTGCTTAAAGAGCTTCACCCTACGCCAACCGGAGGGGCAGGCAGTGAGGAGAAGGGAACCGGCTGGGCTGCCGCCGACTTTGTTCTACTCCCTGACTACGACTAAGAGCTTACCTACTGTTGGGTAGTCGATTTGTGATCTAAATCATGAAAAGTGCAAGCTGACACCTTTCAGCTTGCCGGTGTTGGGAATCATTCTTGATAACTGTGAGCGATGACTCTTTTTTCAACATAAAAAATCAAAAGGCCATACATCACTTTAACAAAGGGCATTTGTTTCGTTGCATAACTTGCTGACAGTCAAAAATGCTGCTTGGGCCGGATGGATTACCCGCGCCAATTCCATTACATTAGCGCGCATAGGCAGCACACCTTTTTTATAGCGATTAATGCGGAGCATCTGTGGGCCAATCTCTGTTGGATCTTTCCGGCTTTATCAAGTTCTTTGTCGGTCTGTTTGCGCTGGTCAACCCGGTGGGCATTTTGCCGGTGTTTATCAGCATGACCAGCTACCAGGCGGAAGCGGGGCGCAATAAAACCAACCTGACCGCCAACCTGTCGGTCGCCATCATTTTGTGGACGTCGCTGTTCCTGGGTGAAGGGATCCTGCGGATGTTCGGCATCTCTATCGATTCGTTCCGCATCGCCGGCGGTATTCTGGTGGTGACCATCGCCATGTCGATGATCAGCGGCAAGCTGGGGGAAGACAAGCAAAACAAACAGGAGAAATCGGAGAGCGCGATCCGCGAAAGCATCGGCGTGGTGCCGCTAGCGCTGCCGCTGATGGCGGGGCCGGGGGCGATCAGTTCCACCATCGTGTGGAGTTCCCGTTATCACAACTGGCAAAGCCTGCTCGGCTTTACGGTGGCGATCGCCTTGTTCGCCTTTTGTTGCTGGCTGTTGTTCCGCGCCGCGCCGCTGTTGGTGCGTTTGCTGGGGCAGACCGGCATCAACGTGATCACCCGTATCATGGGTCTGCTGCTGATGGCGCTCGGCATCGAGTTTATCGTTACCGGCATTAAGGCGATATTCCCCGGCCTGTTGTAATACCCTTTGTTTAGCCGCGTACCTTTCGCGTCGGCGCGGCTAAAATTAATTTTAAAGTTTAAATTATTTATTGGTTCGCATTATTATAGTGCACAGAGTGAATAAAAATTATGCCGTTGCACTCTTATGTTGCATAAATCTCATGTTGCTGCTCAAAAAAAACGCTGAGCGTTATTTCAAACACTTTTCCTCCCCCCTTTTCGCGCATTTTGCCCCCGTTCAACGGTAAAGCTGTTGTTAAATTAGTCACATCATTCTGTGGGGCTTGTCTCACTTTCATCCAGGTGTTATTAGTGATTAACCGCCCGTAGACAGGTGTTTGTTCTTTGAATGATTGGATTGTTAACTGAATGTTTCTTTTCGCGGCGGTGAGATCGTGCTGACGGTTTCAATTGAAATGAATTAGGTTTTTTTGCCTTTAAAATCATATCAATGACATTGGTTTTTCTTGGCCTCTAACGCAGGGGACGGATCGGGCTTCGTGCGATAAAAGAGAATTGCTTAACATTTTCGTAAAATTTATTGGCTATGGAATTTGGCTTCTGCTAATTTCCGAGCAACTTTCCCGTGGTCAATTAACTGAAATGCGCCATAAAAACGGGAATGATTTTTGCTGGTATCCGTTTATTTAGAATTCTTATAAACACTTCACAAACTTCGATAAGCGATGCTTGTCGGTGAAAAGGAGCCTCGATTATGCAGCAAACCCTGAAGCGTACTTCTTTGACCTTGTTGATTAGCGGCGCGCTGGGCGCCGGCGCCGTAAATAGCGGTTGGGCGGCGCAGGTGCCGGCCGGCGTTCAGTTGGCGCAGCAGCAGAATATTGTGATCAACAACGGTAGCGAAGTGGCTTCATTGGATCCGCATAAGGTCGAGGGCGTACCGGAAAGCAATATCATTCTTAACCTGCTGGAAGGGCTGGTGAGCACCGACGCCAACGGGCATGTGGTGCCGGCGGCGGCGGCGAGCTGGGAAAACCAGAATTATCAGCAATGGACCTTCCACCTGCGCCCCGGCGCGGTGTGGAGCGACGGCAGCCCGGTGACCGCGCAAGATTTCGTCTACAGCTGGCAGCGTCTGGCCGATCCGAAAATCGCCTCGCCCTATGCCAGCTACCTGCAATACACCAAAGTCGAGAATATCGACGACATCCTGACCGGTAAGAAGAGCCCGCAGACCCTCGGCGTCAAGGCGCTGGACGATCAAACGCTGCAGGTGACGCTGAGCGAGCCGGTGCCGTATTTCATCAGCATGCTGAGCCACACGTCGCTCAAACCGGTCAAGCGGGCGGTGGTGGAGAAATTCGGCGATAAATGGACGCTGCCTGCCAACTACGTCGGCAACGGCGCTTACCGCCTGAAAGAGTGGGTGGTGAACGAGCGCATCGTGCTGGAGCGCAGCCCGAGCTACTGGAACAACAAGCAGACGGTGATCAATCAGGCGACCTTCCTGCCGATTACCTCGGAAGTCAGCGACGTTAACCGCTTCCGCAGCGGCGAGATCGATATCACCAACAGCGCCATTCCGCCATACCTGTACGTCAAGATGAAACGCGAAATGCCTGAACAGCTGCACGTTAACCCTTATCTGTGCACCTTCTATTACGAGCTCAATAACAAGCAGGCGCCGTTCACCGATGCGCGCGTGCGTACGGCGGTGAAGATGACGCTGGATCGCGACATCATCGCCAACAAGATCATGGGCCAGGGGCAGATCCCAGCCTACAGCTTCACGCCGACCTTCACGGAAGGCGCTAACTTCACGCCGCCCGCGTGGGCCGGCTGGAGCCAGGAACAGCGCAACGCCGAAGCCAGGAAACTGCTGGCGGAAGCGGGCTACAGCGACGCCAAGCCGCTGAAATTCTCGCTGCTGTACAACACCTCCGATCAAAACAAACAGCAGGCGATCGCCGCTGCGTCGATGTGGAAGAAGAACCTGGGCGCTGAGGTCACGCTGCGCAACCAGGAATGGAAAACGTCGCTGGAGAGCCGCCATCAGGGGCAATACGACGTGGCGCGCGCCACCTGGTGCGGGGATTACAACGAGCCCAGCGCGTTCCTGAACCTGGTGCTGTCCAACAGCAGCATCAACACCGTGTTCTATAAGAGCCCGGCGTTCGACGCCATCATGGCCGCCACGCTGAA
Source organism: Serratia sp. CY29653 (assembly GCF_052169255.1). Classification (NCBI taxonomy): domain Bacteria; kingdom Pseudomonadati; phylum Pseudomonadota; class Gammaproteobacteria; order Enterobacterales; family Yersiniaceae; genus Serratia; species Serratia sp. CY29653. The sequence continues at coordinate 923,293 of NZ_JBJNLC010000001.1, forward strand.
GGCGCCGGATGAGGCTGCGCGCGCCGCGCTCTATCAGCAGGCGGAAGCGCAGCTGGACAAAGACTCCGCGTTGGTCCCGGTTTATTACCGCGTCAGCGCGCGGTTGATCAAGCCGACGGTGGGCGGGTTCACCGGCAAAGATCCGCTGGACTATACCGACGTTAAAAATCTGTACATTATCAAGCAGTAAAAGGGGTATTCCTGGCGCTAGTTCGCGGAGGAATATAGGGAAGGCCGGCCGCCGCATTCGTTCCGCGGCGGCGGGAAAACAGAGTCCGCTTACGGGCAACGCAGGTTCCACGAAGAGCCTGTGATAATAAAAAACTGGAGTCGATAAGTATGACCAACATCACGAAGAAAACGCTCATTGCCGCCGGCGTCATCGCCGCGCTGGGCATCACAGCAACCACTTCCGCCTTTGCCGCCGACGTTCCTGCAGGCGTGCAACTGGCCGACAAGCAAGAAATCGTCAAAAACAACGGTTCCGAAGTGCAGTCGCTGGATCCGCACAAAATCGAGGGCGTGCCGGAAAACAACGTCACCCGCGATCTGATGGAAGGCCTGGCGAACAACAGCCCGGACGGTTCCATCGTGCCGGGCGTCGCGGAAAGCTGGGATAACAAGGATTTCAAAGTCTGGACCTTCCACCTGCGTAAAGACGCCAAATGGTCCAACGGCAAGCAGGTAACGGCGCAAGATTTCGTCTACAGCTGGCAGCGCGTGGTGGATCCGAAAACCGCGTCGCCTTACGCCAGCTACCTGCAGTACGCCCATGTGGAAAACGTCGATGACATCATCGCCGGTAAAAAAGACAAGTCGACGCTGGGCGTGAAGGCCATCGACGACCACACCTTCCAGGTGACCCTGAGCGAGTCGGTGCCTTATCTGGTTGAAATGACCCCGCACTACGCCATGAAGCCGGTTTACAAAGACGCGGTGGAGAAGTTTGGCGAGAAGTGGACGCTGCCGGCCAACTACGTCAGCAACGGCGCCTACAAACTGAAAGACTGGATTGTCAACGAACGCATCGTACTGGAACGCAACCCGGAATATTGGGATAACGCCAAAACCATCATCAATAAAGTGACGTTCCTGCCTATTTCGTCGGAAGTGACCGACGTTAACCGCTACCGCACCGGCGAAATCGACATGACCTACAACAACATGCCGATCGAACTGTTCCAGAAGCTGAAAAAAGAGATCCCGAAAGAGGTGCATGTCGATCCTTACCTGTGCACCTATTACTACGAAATCAACAACCAGAAGGCGCCGTTCACCGATGCGCGCGTGCGTGAAGCGCTGAAGTTGGGCATGGATCGCGACATCATCGTCAACAAGGTGAAAAACCAGGGCGATCTGCCGGCCTACAGCTTTACGCCGCCATACACCGACGGCGCCAAGCTGACCCCGCCGGAGTGGTTCGGCTGGACGCAGGAAAAACGCAACGAAGCGGCGAAGAAACTGCTGGCGGAAGCCGGCTATGGCCCGGGTAAACCGCTGACCTTCTCCCTGTTGTACAACACTTCAGACCTGCACAAGAAGCTGGCGATCGCCGCCGCCTCCATCTGGAAGAAAAACCTGGGCGTGGACGTGAAGCTGGTGAACCAGGAGTGGAAAACCTTCCTGGATACCCGCCATCAGGGCACCTATGACGTGGCACGCGCCGGCTGGTGCGCCGACTACAACGAGCCGAGCTCGTTCCTGAACATGATGTTGTCCGACAGCAGCAGTAACACCCCGCACTACAAGAGCGCCGAGTTCGACAAGCTGATGGCCAACGTGCTGACCGCGAAGACCAAAGACGAGCGCGCCGATCTGTATCAGAAAGCGGAAGTTCAGCTGGATAAGGATTCCGCCATCGTTCCGCTGTATTACTACGTGAACGCCCGTTTGGTGAAACCTTACGTCGGTGGCTACACCGGCAAAGACCCGCTTGATAACGTGTACGACAAAAACCTGTACATCATCAAGCATTGATACGGTAAGAGCCGGCGGCGCAGGCCGCCGGCCCATGTTGAGAATAATAAGCCGTCATCAGGCTGTCGCACAGGGTTAGGGCAATGCTTAAATTTATACTTCGTCGCTTGCTGGAAGCGATCCCGACACTATTTATCCTTATCACCATCTCATTCTTCATGATGCGCCTGGCGCCCGGCAGTCCATTTACCGGGGAACGCGCATTGCCGCCGGAAGTTATGGCGAACATCGAAGCCAAATATCATTTGAACGACCCGATCTGGAAACAGTACGGTCATTATCTGGCGCAGCTTGCGCAGGGAGACTTCGGCCCGTCCTTTAAATACAAGGACTATTCGGTCAACGATCTGGTCGCCGGCTCTTTCCCGGTGTCCGCCAAACTCGGCCTGGCCGCGTTTCTGCTGGCGGTGGTGCTGGGGGTGAGCGCAGGCGTGATTGCCGCGCTGAATCAGAACACCAAATGGGACTACACGGTGATGGGGTTCGCCATGACCGGGGTGGTGATACCCAGTTTCGTGGTGGCGCCGCTGTTGGTGCTGATCTTCGCCATCACGCTGAAATGGCTGCCGGGCGGTGGCTGGAACGGCGGCGCGCCTAAATTCATCATCCTTCCGATGGTGGCGCTGTCGCTGGCCTATATTGCCAGCATCGCCCGTATCACGCGCGGCTCGATGATTGAAGTGCTGCACTCCAACTTCATCCGCACCGCGCGCGCCAAAGGCTTGCCGATGCGTCGCATCATTTTCCGCCACGCGCTGAAGCCGGCGCTGCTGCCGGTGCTGTCCTACATGGGGCCGGCGTTCGTCGGTATCATCACCGGTTCGATGGTGATCGAAACCATCTACGGTCTGCCGGGGATCGGCCAGCTGTTCGTTAACGGCGCGCTGAACCGCGACTACTCCCTGGTATTGAGCCTGACCATTCTGGTGGGCGCACTGACCATTCTGTTCAACGCGATCGTCGATGTGCTGTATGCGGTCATCGATCCGAAAATCCGTTATTAATCTGGAGCACGCGAATGATGTTGACTAAAAAGAACAGCGAAGCTCTGGAACACTTCAGCGAGAAGCTGGAAGTGGAAGGACGCAGCCTGTGGCAAGACGCGCGCCGGCGCTTTATGCACAACCGCGCGGCGGTCAGCAGCCTGTTCATTCTGGTGTTGATCACGCTGTTTGTGGTGCTGGCGCCGATGCTGTCGCAATTTGCCTACGACGATACCGATTGGGCGATGATGTCCGCCGCGCCAAGCGTGGAATCGGGGCACTATTTCGGCACCGACTCCTCCGGGCGCGATCTGCTGGTGCGCGTGGCGATCGGCGGGCGCATCTCGCTGATGGTCGGCGTGGCGGCGGCGCTGGTGGCGGTGATCGTCGGCACCCTGTACGGCGCGATGTCCGGCTATCTGGGCGGCAAGGTCGACTCGGTGATGATGCGCCTGCTGGAGATCCTCAACTCCTTCCCGTTCATGTTCTTCGTGATCCTGCTGGTGACCTTTTTCGGCCAGAACATCCTGCTTATCTTCGTGGCGATCGGCATGGTGTCGTGGCTGGATATGGCGCGTATCGTGCGCGGCCAAACCCTCGGTCTCAAGCGCAAGGAGTTCATCGAAGCGGCGCTGGTGTGCGGCGTCTCCACGCGCAATATCGTGCTGCGGCATATCGTGCCGAACGTGCTCGGCGTGGTGGTGGTGTATGCCTCGCTGCTGGTGCCGAGCATGATCCTGTTCGAATCCTTCCTCAGCTTCCTGGGGCTGGGCACGCAGGAGCCGCTCAGCAGCTGGGGCGCATTGCTCAGCGACGGCGCCAACTCAATGGAAGTTTCACCGTGGTTGCTGCTGTTCCCGGCGGGTTTCCTGGTTGTCACTCTGTTCTGTTTCAACTTTATCGGCGATGGCCTGCGTGACGCCCTCGACCCGAAAGATCGTTAAGGAGTGCAATCATGAGCACCATTGAACATCCTCAACTGCAAACCGGCGCCGGGGTCAAAACGTCGCCGCTGCTGGACGTGAAAGACCTTCGCGTCACGTTCTCCACCCCGGACGGCGACGTGACGGCGGTGAACGATCTGAACTTCGACCTGCGCGCCGGCGAAACGCTGGGCATCGTCGGTGAATCCGGTTCCGGCAAATCGCAGACCGCGTTCGCCCTGATGGGGCTGCTGGCCAGCAATGGCCGCATCGGCGGCTCGGCCAAATTCAACGGCCGTGAAATTCTCAACCTGCCGGAAAATCAGCTCAACAAGCTGCGGGCGGAAGAGATCTCGATGATCTTCCAGGACCCGATGACCTCGCTCAACCCTTATATGCGCGTTGGCGAACAGCTGATGGAAGTGCTGATGCTGCATAAGAAAATGAGCAAAAGCGAAGCCTTCGAAGAGTCGGTACGCATGCTCGACGCGGTGAAAATGCCGGAAGCGCGCAAGCGCATGCGCATGTATCCGCACGAGTTTTCCGGCGGCATGCGCCAGCGCGTGATGATCGCCATGGCGCTGCTGTGCCGGCCGAAGCTGCTGATCGCCGACGAACCGACCACCGCGCTGGACGTGACCGTCCAGGCGCAGATCATGACGCTGCTCAACGAACTGAAGCGCGAATTCAACACCGCCATCATCATGATCACCCACGACCTGGGCGTGGTGGCCGGCATCTGCAACAAGGTGCTGGTGATGTACGCCGGCCGCACCATGGAATACGGCAGCGCGCGCGAGGTGTTCTACCAGCCGAGCCATCCGTACTCCATCGGCCTGTTGAACGCGGTGCCGCGCCTCGACGCCGAAGGCGAAGCGCTGCTGACCATTCCCGGCAACCCGCCGAACCTGCTGCGGTTGCCGAAAGGCTGCCCGTTCCAGCCGCGCTGCCCGTACGCCATGGAGCAGTGTGCGAGCGCTCCGCCGTTGGAGCAATTTGGGGAAGGGCGCCTGCGCGCCTGCTTTAAACCGGTGGAGGCGTTGGTATGACAGCGGTAACCGACAAGAAAGTGCTGCTCGAAGTGGCCGATTTGAAAGTGCACTTCGACATTCATGACGACAAACAGTGGTTCTGGCAGCCGCCGAAAACCCTGAAAGCGGTCGATGGCGTCACGCTGCGGCTGTTCGAGGGGGAAACCCTGGGCGTGGTCGGCGAGTCCGGCTGTGGCAAATCCACCTTCGCGCGCGCCATCATCGGCCTGGTGAAGGCCACCAGCGGGCGCGTCGCCTGGCTGGGGAAAGATCTGCTGGGCATGAGCGACGCCGACTGGCGGAAAACCCGCAGCGATATCCAGATGATCTTCCAGGATCCACTGGCGTCGCTCAACCCGCGCATGACCATCGGCGAGATCATCGCCGAGCCGCTGCGCACCTACTACCCGAAAATGCCGCGTCAGGAAGTGAAGGACAAGGTCAAGGCGATGATGCTGAAGGTCGGCCTGCTGCCTAACCTGATCAACCGCTACCCGCACGAGTTTTCCGGCGGCCAGTGCCAGCGTATCGGCATCGCGCGCGCGCTGATCCTCGAGCCGAAGCTGGTGATCTGCGACGAACCGGTCTCCGCGCTGGACGTGTCGATTCAGGCGCAGGTGGTGAACCTGCTGCAGCAGCTGCAGCGCGAGATGGGGCTGTCACTGATCTTTATCGCCCACGACTTGGCGGTGGTGAAGCACATTTCGGATCGCGTGCTGGTGATGTATCTGGGCCATGCGGTGGAGCTGGGCACCTATGACGAGGTGTACCACAATCCGCAGCACCCTTACACCAAAGCGCTGATGTCGGCGGTGCCGATCCCGGATCCGGACAAGGAGAAGGAAAAGCAGATCCAGCTGCTGGAAGGGGAGCTGCCTTCGCCGATCAACCCGCCGACCGGCTGCGTGTTCCGCACCCGCTGCCCGATCGCCGGGCCGGAGTGCGCCAAGACGCGTCCGCTGCTGGAGGGCAGTTTCCGCCACGCGGTGTCCTGCCTGAAGGTCGATCCGCTGTAATGCGCCGCTAGCCGGCAACAAAAAGCCCCGCTGAATGAGCGGGGCTTTTTTTATCCGATATGCTATCGGCGAATCACTCTTTCCACAGAATGTGGCACAGCTTGTGGTCTTTCTCGCGGCAGATCAGCACGCGGGCGAACACGTCGTTGATCGGCTCGCCGTCGCTGTCCGCGAGACCGATCACTACCTCGGCGAAGAAGTCCGGGTTCAGATCGTAATCCACGTGCTCGCTCCAGTCTTCGGAGGGGTCGTACAGTTCGGCGCCGCCGCGCTCTTCAAACTGCAGGTTGAACAGCAGAATATCCGCCGGATCCAGATTGTCGCCGGCCAATTCGAGGAAGATGTCGTAGGCCTGTTCCAGCGTCTCGTCTTCGGTAAGGCGGTTATTCAAATCCATAAAAAAATCCTGATAACAAATGATTTGGCGCTATTAAAGCACGCTCGTCGCGGCTTTTACAGCAGCGGGCTGAAAAAGTAGAACAGGCGCTCGACCAGGCGATGCCAGAACGGCCGCTTCAGCCACTCTTTGGCGTTCAGCAGCTTGGAACGGGCGATGTAATCTTCCTGCACGCAGGCCAAATCGCTGCCGAAGCCGTCATCATCGATCACCAGCGTGATCTCGAAATTCAGCCACAGGCTGCGCATATCCAGATTGACGGTGCCGACCAGGCTGAGTTGCCCGTCCACCAGCACGCTCTTGGTATGCAGCAGGCCGCCTTCGAACTGATAAATCCTGACGCCGGCCTCCAGCAGCTCGGAGAAGAACGCGCGGCTGGCCCAGCGCACCATCATCGAATCGTTGTCGCGCGGCACGATGATGCTGACCTCGACGCCGCGCAGGGCGGCGGTACAGATGGCGTGCAGCAGATCGTCGCTCGGCACGAAGTACGGCGTGGTCATGATCAGCTGCTCGCGGGCGGAATAGACCGCGGTCAGCAGCGCCTGGTGGATCATCTCCTCGGGGAAGCCGGGGCCGGAGGCGATCACCTGAATGGTGTGGCCGCTCTCCTGCTCGAACGGCATGATGTTGACGTCCGGCGGCGGCGGCAGAATGCGCTTGCCGGTTTCAATCTCCCAGTCACAGGCATAGACGATGCCCATGGTGGTGGCCACCGGGCCCTCCATGCGCGCCATCAGGTCGATCCACTGGCCGACGCCCGCATCTTGCTTGAAGTAGCGCGGATCGACCATGTTCATGCTGCCGGTATAGGCGATGTAGTTGTCGATCAGCACCACTTTGCGATGCTGACGCAGATCCATGCGGCGCAGGAACACGCGCAGCAGGTTGACCTTCAGCGCTTCCACCACTTCGATGCCGGCATTGCGCATCATCGCCGGGTAGGGGCTGCGGAAAAATTGCAGGCTGCCGGCGGAGTCGAGCATCAGGCGGCAGTGTACGCCGCGCCGCGCGGCGGCCATCAGCGATTCGGCCACCTGATCGACCAGGCCGCCGGGCTGCCAGATATAGAACACCATTTCGATGTTGTGGCGCGCCAGCTCGATGTCGCGGATCAGCGCTTTCAGCGTGTCGTCGGTGGTGGTGAGCAGCTGCAGCTGGTTGCCCTTGACGCCGTCGATGCCCTGGCGGCGGTTGCACAGCTGGAACAGCGGTTCGGCGACTTCGCTGTATTCGGTGGCGAAGATGCGGCGGCTCTCTTTCAGCTCCTTCAGCCAACGGGCGGTCGACGGCCACATGGCCTTGGCGCGCTCGGCCCGGCGCTTGCCCAGATGCAGCTCGCCGAACGATAAATAGGCCACGATGCCGAACAGCGGCAGAATGTAGATAACCAGCAGCCAGGCCATGGCAGAGGGAACCGCACGGCGTTTCATTAAAATGCGCATCGTCACGCCGGCGATCAGCAGCCAGTAGCCGAACACCATGAGCCAACTGATTACGGTATAAAATGTTGTCATAAAGGCGAAAAATCCCGTTCGCAAACCACCAATGATGAGTGTACGCACAGATCGGGCAAGGCGAAACCTTTTATCGGCGCTTATGTTACATAAATATGATGAAGTTAAGGCACTTGCTGAAAATGAAAGGGCGGCTTTTGCCCGCGCGGCGTCCGCTGTGCCGCCGATAACGGCGGCTTGGATCACGGGCGGAAAGGGCTATAATGCCCGCGGTTGGCATTAGACGAACGAGTGACGGAATTATGAGACGCAGTAGAAATGAAGTGGGCCGCTGGCGCATGTTGCGGCAGAGCCAACGCCGCCGGCATCGCTGGCTGGAGCGCCAGTCGTGCAGCAATCGCCATATCATCCGGGTGCGGCGCCGCCTGGACGATCAGCATCGGCGCGCGCTGCTGTTTGCGGTATCCTGCGAGTGGTAAAACGAAAACAGTCCCGTAAGGGACTGTTTTGTTATGGCGCCAGGGTTATTTACCCAGATAGGCGTTGAGCATCCAGACCTGTTTTTCCTGCTCTTTGATGTAATCGCTCATCAGCGACGCGGTGCCTTCGTCGCCGGCGTCCGCCGCCACCGTCAGCAGTTCACGCTGCTGTTGCAGCAAGATTGAATACCCTTCCAACAGGCCGCGCAGCGTGCCCTTATCATCGGTCACGTTGGTGTGTTCCTTGATGTCGGCGGTTTTCAGATAGTCGCTGAAAGCGTGACGCGGCTGCGAGCCCAGCGTCAGAATACGTTCCGCCAGCTCGTCCACCTTGGTCAGCAGATCGTTATATGTCTCTTCGAACTTCGCGTGCAGTTCAAAGAACTGCGGGCCGGTAATGTTCCAATGATAGCCGCGCACGTTCATATACAGCACCTGATAGTTCGCCAACAGCGCGTTCAGCGCTTCGGCGAGTTTTGCCGATTGTTTACTGTCGAGGCCGATATGGGTTTTCGCTGCTTTCTTTGCCGTTGCCATAATAATCTTCTCCTGATTATCTGTTCCGATAGTAGACAGAATCAATTTCCATAGGGGATACAGTAACCGGATTTATCGCAGGGTTAAACACGATAACAGGCATTATTGCCATCGTTCAAACCGATGACGACAAATCCGTCGAGCAAATTGCCGAATCAGTTTACGCAGGTTCCGCCGGCGAAAAAAGCCGCTTTTATCGGTTACTTGCGCAGCGCCAGTTTTACCGCCCCGGCGCCCAGCGCCATTAACAGCGCGGCGGCGATCAGTACCGTAATAAACGCGCGATCAAAGGCCAGACGCGCCAGCTGCGTCAGCTGCTGCGCGCGATCGGCCGCCATCCCGGCCGCCAGGCGCAGGGCTTCGTCGATGCTGTCGTATGCCAGCGGGTTGACCGGCAGCTCCGCCGGCAGCGCCAGGCTATGGCTGTAAACCGCCGTCATCAACCCGCCGAGCAGCGTCACGCCCAGCACGCCGCCCAGCTCGTAGGAGACGTCCTCGATCGACGCCGCCATGCCGGATTTTTCCTCCGGCGCGTTCAGCATGATGGCGGTGGAAGCGGCGGTGATCACGCCGCCGAGGCCAAAGCCCACCAGCGCCAGGCTGACCAATTGCAATGCCATGCCGCTCTGGTATAACGCGGCAAGACCGGCGATGCCGAGAGTGGTCAGGACAAAACCGCCGAGGATGATGCTGCGTTCGCCGTAGCGCGGCAACAGCAGGCCGGCTACGGGCCCCGCCAGCGCCGAGGCCAGCGGGATCGGCAAAATAAACAGCGCCGCCTGCAGCGGGCTGAGGCCGAGCACCAGCTGTAGGCGTTGGCTGAGCACCAGTTCGATGCCGATCAGCGCCACCATCGACAACAGCGCCACGCCGATGCCGCCGGCGAACAGCCGGTTGCGGAACAGAGAGAAATCGATCATCGGGTGGGCGCTGCGCTGCTGGCGTCGCACGAACAGGGCCAGGAACAACACGCCGATCAGGGCTGCCACAAGCAAGGCACTCACATCAGGCGTCGGCTTGCTCAGCTCCTTCAGCGCATAGATAGCGCCGACCAGGCCAATCATGATCTGCACCGAGCCGACGATGTCCGAAGGGCGCGGGTTATCGCCACCGCAGCGCGGGATCAGTTTCCACGCCAGCGGCCAGACCAGCAGCACGACCGGCACATTGATCAGGAACACCGAACCCCACCAGAAATACTCCAGCAGCAGGCCGCCGACCACCGGGCCGATGGCCGCGCCGCCGGAGGCCACCGAGGCCCAGATGCCGATCGCCAGCGCGCGTTCGCGTTCGTCGGTAAAGACGTGGCGCACGATGGACAGCGTGGCGGGCATCATCATCGCCGCGCCAACGGCGAGGAACACCCGGGCGGCGATCAGCCACTCGGCGGTGGGCGAGAACGCGGCGCACAGCGACGCGACGGCAAACACCGGCAGTCCGGCGAGAAACAGCCGTTTATGGCCGATGCGATCGCTCAGCATGCCGGCGCCGGGCAACAGGCCGGCCACCACCAGCGGGTAGGCGTTGACGATCCAGAGTTTTTGCGAAGCGCTGGCGTCCAGCGCCTGGGTTAAGCGCGGCAGGGCGGTATATAACACCGTCATATCGATGACGATCAGGAACAGGGCGCTGGCGACCATCGTCAGGATCAACCAGCGGTTCTTGGCGTACATAAGTCATAATCCAGTTAAAGTGGGCCGCGCGGAGGCGCCGCCATTCGGGTAACCCACCGGCGATGCCGGGTGGTATACTGGTGATAATATATATCCATACGTTCGTATTGAAAAGAAGGGTTTCTTAATGGGACGTCAACGCAGCATCGATCGCGACAAGGTTTTGGACATCGCAGAAGAAATCGTCGCCACCCAGGGCGCCGCCGGCTTGACCATCGACGCCGTCGCCAAAGCGATGGGGATCTCCAAGGGCGGGGTGCAGTATTGCTTTGGCAGCAAAGACGCCCTGATTGATGCCATGTTCGATCGCTGGGGCAGTGCCTATGAAACGCTGTTCACGGCTATCGCCGGCGACGATCCTTCACCGCAGACCGCTGTGCGGGCGCATATGCTGGCCACCCACAGTTCGGATCAGACCGCCAGCGCCAAGGCCGCCGGGCTGATGGCGACGCTGATTCAAACGCCGGAGCATCTGGCGAGCACGCGCGAATGGTATCGCAGCCGCATCGCCGGACTCGATTTGGCCACCGAAGAGGGCAAGCGCGCGCGCCTGGCGTTTCTCGCCACCGAAGGCGCCTTTATGCTGCGTTACTTTGGTTTGATGGATATCGACCAGGCGGAATGGGAAACGATGTTCGCCGATATGCAGGCGTTGATTTTAACTGAGGATGCCTATCGCACTGATAGCTAGTAAAGCCCGCAGTGAAGGGCGTATGGTTATCGAACAAGATATTCCCTCGAAGAACTTTTAAGCCAGCCACTCCGTGCTGGCTTTTTTTTGTTTGCAGGCAAGCGCCCAAGCGGTGCCCCCCTGGAGGCAGGGGGCGGGGGGATTATTTACGGGCGTCCAACAGCGATTGGGCGTTCTCTGCGGTGACGACGGTCCACGGAATGTAATAATGCTTCTGCGTGCCGCCTTCCCATTTCAGATCCTTGGCGTACTGTTTCCAGATATCCGACTGCGGCTGATAGCTTTCACCTTTCACGGCGCGCAGCGCGACGTCGATGGACCCCTGCATCTGGCCTTTGGCATCTTGCAGGATAGAGACCATTTCACCGGCCTGCACCGCATGAATCGCGTCGGAAACGCCGTCAACGCCGGCAATCGCGAAGTCCTTCACATTCAGGCCGGCGCCTTTAATCGCCTCGATAGCGCCCAGCGCCATCTCGTCGTTTTGGCCAATCACGCCGTTGATTTTGCCCCGATGTTTCTGCAGCCAGTTTTCCATCAGCGGCTGCGCTTCCGCGCGTGACCAGTTGGCCGTTTTGCGTTCAAGCACGGTGACCTGGCCGGCACCGCACTCGGCTATCGCTTTATCATTGCCCTTGCCGCGCTGGATCTCGCCGCTGCCGCCTTTCGGGCCTTCGATAATCACCACGTTCACCTTATGGTTCTTGCAGTCGAGTTTGTCCAGTACGGCTTTGGCTTCCAGATATCCCCCCAACTCGTCGTTAGACACCACTTCAGACGTCATCGCGTCTGTGTTCAGGCGCGCATTGGTGACCACCACCGGGATTTTGGCCTCGTTGGCATTGGTGACGATATCGATATTGGCTTCAAAATCCATAGGGTTGACGATAATGGCATCGGCGCGCGTCTGGATAGTGGTGGCGGCCTGATCGTTTTGCACCGATGCATCATAACGCCCATCGTAGAAGGTCAGCACGGCTTCGCCGCTTTTCACCGCCGGGTGTTCCTTCCCGAACCTTTCCATCAATTGCACGAATTCGGCTTTGTTGCCGTACATCAATACCGCGATTTTAACCGGGGCGGCCTGGGCTGCCGACAGGCTGCCCAGCATCAGGGCAGAGGCAAACAACGCTATCTTGGTCTTATTCATGGTTTTCTCCTGGTAGAGTTGGGTCTGATGTTATTAATCGCGCTGTTGCTTACGCGAGGGGTCGAGCAATACGGCAAGGACGATCAATGCGCCTTTGATAATTTGTTGGTAATACGACTGCACGCCGAGCAGATCGAGGCCGTTATTCATCACCCCGATAATCAGCACGCCGAAGAAGGTGCCGACCAGCGTACCGACGCCGCCGGCCATGCTGGTGCCACCGATCACCACCGCCGCGATGGCGTCCAGCTCATACCCTGCGCCGGCATTGGTCTGCGCCGAACCGGTGCGCGCCGTGAGGATCAGGCCGGCGATGCCGGCCAGCGCGCCGCACAGCGTATACACCAGTATTTTGATGCGGGTCACGTTAATCCCCGAGGTGCGCGCGCTCTTCGGGTTGCCGCCGACGGCGTAGATGTAGCGCCCGAAGAGGGTTTTATTCAGCACGAGCCAGGCGAGGGCGAACAGCACGATGAAGATGATGACGGGCACCGGAACGCCGCCGACATAGCCATTGCCTAACCAGCGGAAATCGCTGTTCAATTGCGATACCGGATTGCCGTTGGTGGTCAGCATGGTTAAACCGCGCGCCGCGGAGAGCATGCCCATGGTGACGATAAACGGCTGCAGCCGATAACGGGCTAACACGGTGCCGTTTACCAGGCCGCAGACGATGCCGATGCCCAGCGCCACAATCAGCGGCGCCATGACGGCGGTCGCGGTGTCGCCGATAGCCAATCCGCTGTTGTTGGTGGCGAAGCGAGCGGCGACGATCCCGCTTAACGCCAGCACCGAGCCCACGGAGAGATCGACGCCTGCCGTGATAATGACGAAGGTCATGCCGATCGCCAGAATGCCGTTGATCGAGACCTGGCGCAGGACGATCAGGGTGTTTTCATTGCTGAGAAAATAGTTGCTGCTCCAGGCCCCCTGAGCGACCTGATATTCGCCAATCAGCGCCACGATCAGGCACAGGGCGAAAAAGGCGATGATAATGCCGTATTTGTGCATACGTCGCTTATTGCGGGTGAAAAATGAAATTCCTGGTGATAAGGAGTGGGCGCTGCTCATTTTTTTTCTCTCTCTGTTAAACCGCAAGTTTCATCAGTGCTGCCTGGGTCGCATCGGCTGCCGAAAGCTCGCCGGCCAACTGCCCGTCACGAAACACCAATATGCGATCGCTCATGCCGATAATTTCCGAAAGCTCGGAGGAAACCATAATGATCCCTTTGTTTTGCAAGGCGAACTCCGACATAAATCGATAGATCTCTTTCTTGGCCCCGACGTCGATACCGCGCGTCGGCTCGTCGAGCAGCAAAACCTCCGGATCCAGCAGCGCCCAACGGCCCAGCACGACTTTTTGCTGGTTGCCGCCGCTCAGGTTGCCCACCGGCTGTTCGCCGTCGTGGGTTTTAACGTTGAAGCGCTGGATCATGTCGCGGGTTCGCGCCTGCTCCCGTTTCTCGCTGACAAACCCCATCCGGCTGATGGCGGCAAAAGAGGCGATATTGATGTTTTCACTGACGGAACGGCACAGCACCAGGCCGGTTTCCTTGCGATCTTCCGTCACGTAGGCAATACCGCTGTCGATGGCCTCGCGCGGAGAGTGGCGGTTCAGCGTCTTGTCGCCCAGGCGAATCGTGCCGCTGTCGGCATGCTGAATGCCGAAGATAAGATCGAGAAATTCACTGCGGCCCGATCCCACCAGCCCATAGATGCCCAGGATCTCACCGTGCTTCAGCTGCAGGCTGATATCTTTTATCTTGCTGCGCCAACACAGGTTATTGACCGCCAGCAAGACCTGTTCGCCGGGCTGGTTGAATTTGGCGAACTCGCTGTCGTACTCGCCGCCAATAATGTGTTCGATCAGCTGTTCACGGGTAATGTCGGCGATATAGCCTTCATGGATATAGGCGCCGTCGCGGAAAATGGTGTAGCTGTCCGCGATTTGGAATATCTCTGACAAACGGTGAGAGACGTAAATAATGCCTTTACCTTTTGCCGCCAGTTGCTGAAGCGTCTGAAAGATTTTCTGCGCATCCTCTTCGCCAATCGCCGAGGTGGGTTCATCCATGATGATGATGTCGGCATTGGCATGCGACAGCGCCTTGGCGATCTCGACCAACTGCTGTTCGGCGACGCTCAGGTTGCGCATTTTTTCTCGGGCGTCGATCTTGAAATCGAGTTCTTTGAGCAGGCTGGTCGTGCGCTGGTTGAGCGTTGCGAAATCGACGAACCCCAGGCGTCTCGGCTCGCGGCCCAGCCAAATGTTTTCGGCCACCGTCAGATCCGGGATCGCGCTCAGCTCCTGCTGCACGATGGCGATGCCGGCATTGAGGGCTTCCCGAGGATGATGAAATTCGCAGCGTTGGCCATTGATAAAAATGTCGCCGCCGTCGGGTTGAATAAAGCCCATCAGAATGCTGAGAAAGGTGGATTTACCCGCGCCGTTGCCGCCGCACAGGGCATGGATGGATCCGCGCCGCAGGCAAAACTCCGCATTCTTGAGCGCCACGACCGGGCCGAAGGCTTTCCTGACGCCGCTGACCTCCAGCAGGTAGGCGGGCGCTGGCGTATGGGGATCTCGCGTCACAGTTGCACCTCCGGATAGGTCTGCTGCAAGCGTTGCAGGTAGCGTTGATAAAGCGTCTCGTATTGCGCCTGCCTGCCGGCGTTTGGCGGCGTGCGCGTGGCCTCATCCAGCGCAACGAAGCGTTGGCACAGTTCGGCCAGCAATGCGGCGGCGTTCCGGCGCGGATCGTCGGCCAACATCGTCGCCCACATCGCCTGAATGGCGCCGCCCAGCGCCGCGGTCTCTTTGGCTTTCAGACAGACCACCGGGCATCCCATTACGTCCGCGACGATTTGTCGCCAGGCGGCGCTGCGGGCGCCGCCGCCGGTGAGGCGGATTTCGCGCGCTTCGATGCCCTGACGGCGAAACAGCTCGATGCCATAGCGCAACCCATACGTGGCGCTTTCGACCACCGCCAGGCAGAGATTGGCGCGGGTAAAGTTGTCGCTATCGAGGTTATGCAGGCTGGCGCGCGCGTGGGGCAATGGCGGAACGCGTTCGCCATTGAAGAATGGCAGCATCTCGACACCGCCTGCGCCGGGCGAAGCCTGCGCCAGCAAAGCGTTAAAGCCGGCAAGATCTTGGTCCAGCAGCGTTTGTACCGCGGTGGTGGCCGAGGTGACATTCATGGTGCAAATCAATGGCAGCCACCCGTTGGTGCTGGAGCAGAAGCCGGCAATCATGTCCGATTCCGCCGTGACGGGGGCGGCGGACCAGGCGAACAGCGTGCCGGAGGTGCCCAGGCTCAGGGTGAGGGTGCCGGCCTCGATGTTGCCGGAACCGATGGCCGCCATCATGTTGTCGCCGCCGCCGGTCGAGACCCGCACTGCCGGGCCGAGGCCGAGTTTTTCCGCCGCGGCGGGGCGCACCGTGCCGATGCAGCACTCCGCGCTTTTGAGCGGCGGCAGGGCTTGCCACAGGCGGCCGCTGTCGTCGATGAGATCGACGGCGGTTTTGCTCCAGCGACGGGTGCGCACATCGAACAACCCGGTGCCGGAAGCGTCGCCATATTCCGCTACGCGCTCCCCGGTCAGCCAGAAGTTCAAGTAGTCATGGGGCAACAACACGGTATGCAGTTGTGCCCACAACGCCGGATGGTGCGTCTTGAACCAAAGGATTTTTGACGCGGTATAGCCGGTGGCGATCCGCAGGCCAAGCGTTTCCAGCGAGCCGTTGGCTCCGCCGAGCTGTTGCAGGAGCCGTTCGTTTTCTTCTGCGGTTTCGGTATCGCACCACAGCTTGACGCTGTGCAGCACGTTGCCGTCTGCGTCCAGCGGCACAAACCCATGTTGTTGGCCCGAAACCCCCAGAGCGTGAATCTCCCGTGCATCAACGCCGGCGTGAGTCACGGCTTGGCGAAAAGCGATGACTAGCGCCTCAATCCACCAGTCGGCCTCCTGTTCGCGCCGGCCATTGGCTTGGCTGATGAGGCGGTGAGGGGCATTGCCCTCACCGAGGATCACGCCCTGTGTGCTGTCGACAATCACGACTTTCGTGCCTTGCGTACCGCAGTCTATGCCAGCATAGAGCGCCATAGGATCACTCCATCTCCAGCATGATTTTGATGTCTGAGGCATGTCCCGCCGCCGCGCGCTCGAAGGCCGCCACGCTGTCGGAGAACTTGTAGGTTTGGCTTATCAACGGCTGGACGCGCAGCTTGCCGCTGCTCAACAGGCGCAGCGTGCGCGGGTACATGTTGGCGTAGCGGAAAATGGTCTTGAAGGTAATTTCCTTGGCTTGCGCGGCGACGATATCCAGCGGCGCGGCATCGATCGGCATGCCGACCAGCACGGCGGTCGCCCCGGGCGCCGCATGTTCGGCCAGCGTTGCGATAGCCGGTTTTGCGCCGCTGCATTCAAACACGACATCGGCGCCATTGCCGCTGGTGAGGGCGGCCACTTTCCCCGCCAGGTCGCCGGTTTTGATATTGACGGCGTGCAGTCCCTCGTAACTGGCCGCAACGGCGAGTTTTTCGTCGAACAGATCGCAAATAATGACGTCCGAGCAGCCGCCCGCCAGCGCCGCGAGGGCGGTGACCACGCCGATCGGCCCGGCGCCGATCACCAGCGCGATATCGCCGGGTTTGATCCCGGCTTTGGTGGCCGCTTGCATGCCGATGGCTAAGGGTTCCACCATGGCGCCTTCAGCGAAACTGACGTTGTCCGGCAATTTGAACGTGAAGGCGGCAGGGTGGATGACGGTTTCGCGCAGGCAACCGTGTACCGGCGGCGTCGCCCAGAAGCGAACGGCCGGGTCAAGGTTGTAAATACCGGCGCGCGTCTGCGCCGAGTTGAGATCGGGAATGCCGGGCTCCATGCAAACGCGATCGCCGATGCTGAGGTGAGTGACGTTTTTACCTGTCGCGAGCACCACGCCGGAGGCTTCATGGCCGAGCACCATCGGGGCGTTAACCACGAACGGGCCAATGCGGCCATGTTGGTAATAGTGCACATCACTGCCGCAGATGCCCACGGAATGAATTTTTATCTGCACATCATCGGGGCCCAGCGTTTCGGCAAGCTGGACGTCCTCGATAGCGATTTCCCCCGCTTTGGCCAACACTAATGCTTTCATATTGCCTCCTGGTGAATCATTTTTATGGTAACGGTATCATTTCAATGCGGCGATATTGGGCCAAAGCGAGGGGGTAAACTGTGATCGATGTTGGAATTACTCGACGAGAGTTAATTTTGCTGGTGGGTTGTTATTCAATATGGGGATAGCGATCACAAAATCGGCGATGCAATGACGGTTTTAATATCAGCGTGCTGATATCGATACCGTTACTTTGCAGGGGAAATGATGAACAAACGACAAACCGCCATAGCCGCTACGCTGGAATATTTGCGCAAGGCGGACATTATTCTGACTGAAGAAGAACAGCAACATATTGAAATTGCGACATTTGGCCTGGCCGACTATCCCGTGTCAGGGCTGCAACTGCTGACCTATGTCAACTCGCCTCGCTATTGTGCGAAAGAGTTGGTGCTGTTTCCAGAGCAGACTTGCCCGGAACATTTGCATCCTCCTTTCGCCGGCACGCTGGGCAAGCAAGAGACGTTTCGCTGCCGTTGGGGCGAGGTGTTTCTGTTTGTCGATGATGAAAACCTGACGCTTAATGACGCCGGCGGTGAACCGGTATGCCGGGTGCCAGAGGGCGCGGAGCCTTGGTATACCTGCAATCGCTATATCCTCTTGCGGCCGGGCGAGCAATACACCATCGCGCCCAATACCCGGCACTGGTTTCAGGCTGGAAAGCGGGGGGCGGTGGTGTCTGAGTTCTCTTCCGAGAGCCGTGACGAGCTGGATATCTTTACCGATCCCCGGATTAACCGCCTGGCGGGCGTAAACCATTAGCGCCACGATGAAAGTTCTGTCATGATGTTGTTAATGGTACAAAATGATACTCAAAGCTAAGGAGCTGCATTTGGCAGTGGGTCGAGGACGGAAAGCGACGCTGGCTAGCGTGGCCGCACAGGCAAACGTCAGTAAAATCACCGCGTCGCGGGCATTTTCACAGCCGGACAAAGTTCATCCGGAAACGCTGCGCCGCATTCGGGAGACCGCTGCCGAGCTCGGCTATGTGGTCAATGCCGCGGCGCGCAACCTGCGGGCGAAAAGCAGCAGAACCATCGGTATCGTCAACCCTGATATGGCCAACCCGTTCTTTGGCGGCCTGACGCGGCTGATGACGCTTGAAGCGCAAAAAATGGGATACGACACCCTGGTGTTCGACTCCTATGAGTCTCAGGAAAGCGAAGACAGAATCATCGACAAACTGATTGGCTACAACGTCGATGCGATCATTCTCTCGGTCATTTCCAACGATCATCTGTACCAGCCTTCCTACCTAAAACGGTTGGAAACCTTGAATA
The DNA here is from genome assembly GCF_052169255.1 of Serratia sp. CY29653. Lineage (NCBI taxonomy): Bacteria > Pseudomonadati > Pseudomonadota > Gammaproteobacteria > Enterobacterales > Yersiniaceae > Serratia > Serratia sp. CY29653. Next base: position 942,054 of record NZ_JBJNLC010000001.1, read on the forward strand.
TTCCGGTGGTGCTGATCGACCGGGAGCTGGACAATCGCCACTGCAGCGGGGTGTATATCGATAACCTGGACTGCGGCCTCCAGGCGGGGCGCTGGCTGCTGGAACAGAAGGCGCAGCGGGTGGTGGTGGTCTCCGGGCCGGAAAACTCCAACGTGGCGCGTGACAGGGTCACTGGCTTGCAAGCGGCATTACAAGGCAAGGTGGCGTCGCTTGAAGTGCTGTATGCCGATTTCTTTATGGATGTCGCCTGGCAAGAGACGAGCCGTTGGTTGGCCAATAACCGCGCACCGGACTTTTTCGTCGGCTGCAATAACCAGATCTCCCTGGGCATTATCAAGGCCTGCATTGAACACCGGCTGCCGTTGATGCAGGACGTGTCGCTGTTCAGCATCGATGAGGTTTCACATGCTGAGATCTACGGTTTTCATTTCCCCTGCGTGTCGCATGATTTGCAAGAGATCGCCTGGCAAGCGTTGAATCTGGCGATCCGGCGCATTGCCGACCCCGATATCAAACCGGGCAAGGTGGTGGTGCGGGGAAAACTCATCGCGTAGCGGCCTTTCTCTGCCTTTGTATGGGGATAACGGGAGCGAAAGGAAGCGTTATATCCAATTGACCGGTATGTTCGGTGGGTAATAGAACAACATCCCCGCTATTGATGCACGGTTCATTCGCTTATAGAGTCACATGGCTGTATATAAATACAGTAATTACATGAGGATAATATGATGAATACCTGCCCTGATATCGCTACGTTGCGAAACACTCTTCCTGGCGCGGTCGGCGAATTGATCACCGTGACCGCATACTACGGCGATTGGAATGTCAGCAATCGTCAGCCCATCGGCGGCGGTATCTTCGTCGCCAAAGCACAATCTACACCGATGGATGACGGCGGGATGTTCATCCGCCCTAACGCCGCTTGGTTGTGGGTGCGCGTTCTGGACGTGGCCGGCACGGTGTCGCCTTATATGTTCGGCGCGAAAGGTGACGGTATTTCAGAGGATGCCACTGCCATTCAGGCTGCTCACGATTATGCCAGTTCACAGGCTGTCTCCAGCGGTTCTCGTATATTGAAAAACGGCAATCTGCAGTTCGGGAGCGGACAATTTAAATGTACGAAAACGCTGAAGCTGGATTTGAAAACCGTTGATTACGATTTTTCCGGCGCCTTGCTGGATTTTAGCGCCATGACACAAGGCAACAGCATCGACCGCAAAGTCGCGATTCAATGGCAAAACAACGCCGGTTATACCCAGGGCAATCTCAGCGTGAAAAATTTGCGTATGATTGGTCCTGGGGCCAATTCATTTGTCGATGGCATGACGTTTTCTACTTCGCTCTCGGCAAGCTATGGCCGAAATTCGCTGACCTTTATCGGCGGCGGGATCGAAGGTTTTGCCTATGGCATAACAGGTACTACCGATTTTTACTTCCTGCGCATGTACGGCTTTAGTTTCAATCACTGCGACATTTGCTATTACTTCCCCGACAATACTTCCAATTCCGGTGAAGAGATGAATTTCCATAGCTGCATTTTCGCTCAGAGTAATTGCGGGGTGAAATTACAGGGAGGGTACAGCTATTTCTTAAACTGTTCCTTCGATTACATTTACGGTAAAAACGGACCGCAAACCTCCACCAGTCATGTCGGAAAGTATATGCATATCGAGGGTGGGCAACATATTTTCCGCGATTGTCACGTTGAAGGCTATGGCCCACAAAATTACATCCTGAACATCCCGGATGCTAAACGTTGCAAGGTCAATATTATCGGCGGTCTGTTTACCTTCAAAGCCGGCGGTAGCCCAACGGCCTATCCGACAACCTCTAACCCATTCTATGTGGGTGATTTGGCGCGAGTGGTATTTGATAAAGTCAATATCGGTCAGATGCAACAAGGTGGTGACACCAACGTCAGTGGTTGGATTGATGGCACGGGTTCTGTCTCTTTGCGTAATACGCAATTGCCTATCGCCTGGCCTTATCTGTTAACTCAGGTGCGAACCGATACCGCCGTAGAGGACAATTGGCTGGATGGCACGACGTATAGCAACGGTAGCGACAAATGGACTGAGGAAGTTTGGGTTCTGCCGCCGGGAGGTGTTAATACGGTACGCAAATCTCGCTACGGGTGGGGTACGGCTAACAGCACCAATTTTAGCCTTATTCGCCAGGCCGATTTCGTTTCATTGGGGCGCAACGCGGCCGCTGGTGATGGTGTGTTCCAGGCGGTGCTGGGAACCCTCAGCCTGAAAGGTTACGGCAGCGTTATTCACCATGTTCGCGCCAACACTTACGCGGGTGATGGGCAACGCTGCCAGGTCAAAATCTTATGGGCGAAACTGCGCGAATATGGTCCGCACCAGGACGTTGAACCCCAAATTCTCAAGCAACAAACCGGTCACGTTTACACCTATCAATTTAGCGGCAATGAATCTGATCTGAAGAGCGTTATCATCCCAGGCCAAATGCAGGGCTATCCTACGCAGCCTCCCGCCTTCGAGCGAGCGCCGGACTGGGCTACGCACGCTTTCTTGCTTATTGACGTCACCGAAATGAAAAGCAACTTTGACCTGCGCATTACGGATGTTTATCTGCGACAGGTCTGACGCAGTTTCCCAACATTAACCTGTCACGGCATGTCGCACACCCCGTTATTACGAGAGGGGTGTGCGACATTGACGACGCAGCGTTTTACGCGGCTGTCGCTGGCGCTACGTGAAGCGCGACTTTTTAAAGAGCCGCATAAAGCCCACTTGAGCTAACCGGAATCCGGGGCTGGAATGGAGTCTCCTGCCCGTTACTGAATGACGACGGCTCTTCAGTCCGTGCTCAGCCCAAACACCGCCGCCGCATTGCGATCCAAAATGGCATTCACGTCTGCCTCCGGCAATCCCGCACGGCGGATGTAGTCCACCGTGGTTTGAAACAGGTCGCCCGGCTGGAACGGGAAATCGGTGCCGAACAGCAGCCGCTCTGCGCCGAAGGTCGCCGCCGCCGCTTGCAATGCGGGCACCTGATCGTGGCCTACCGTGTCGTACCACATGCGCAGGGCGGCGCGGCTCGGCGGTTCCGGCGTATGCGGCGCTTCCCACGCGACGGTTTGGTCGAGACGCTCCAGCGTCATCGGCAGCAGGCCGCCCAGGTGCGGCACAATGATTTTCATCTCCGGAAAGCGTTGGGGGATGCCGTGGAGAATAAAGTGCATGGCGGCGACCGTATCTTCGATCGGCGCGCCAATCGACCAGGTCAAAGCGTAATCGGCGATCAGCGGCGAGTGTGCGCCGCGGCCGGCGGGATGAATGGCCAGCACGCTGTGGCGGCGATTGAGTTCCTGATAGAGCGGCTCGAACAGCGGGTTGGCAATAGACAGCCCGAGCACCGAGGTGGTGATGCAGGCGCCCAGCATATTGAGCTGGGTAAAGGCCCTTTCAAGCTCGAGCAACGCCGCGTCGATATGCGGCAGCGGCAAAGAAGCGATAGCCCGAAAGCGGGTGGGATAACGCGCTACCAGTTCCGCATATTCATCATTGATCCGGCGCGCGGCATCAACGGCCGCCTGTTCGTCTTCCAGATGCGGCGACAGCGGCGTCGCCGACAGGATTTGCATGTCGATGCCGGCGCTGTCCAGCAGGGCGAAGCGGGCGTCGAGTTCGCGCTCGGTGCGGCCAGCGCCCAGTTGCCGATAGGCGGCGACGTCGTGCACGCCATGCGCTTGCAAAAGATCCAGATACTCTGTGCTCCACAGGTGAGCGTGTACGTCGAGTCGCATCGGTCTATCTCCCGGCTTCGCGGCGATGCCGCGGGTTCAGGAGAGTATAGGCGGGCGACGCGACGCCTCCTGAAGGGAGAGCATTTTTTCTACCGACGGGTTAGGGTGAGAGCACGCATTGATCCGGGAACGGCGCGCGAACGGGCGTTCCCGGTATTGGGGGGCTGGAGATCAGAACACCTGCTTGAACGGTTTCACCGTCACGTCGGCATAGACACCGGCGGCGATATAGGGATCTTGTTGCGCCCAGGCCTGGGCTTGCGCCAGCGACTCGAATTCGGCGATCACCGTCGAACCGGTAAAGCCGGCGGCGCCGGGATCGTTGCTGTCGATGGCCGGGTTAGGGCCGGCGACCACCAGGCGACCGGCGTCGCGCAGCGCCTGCAGGCGCGCCAGGTGTGCCGGACGCACCGCCAGACGATTTTCCAGCGAGTTGGGGACGTCTTGCGCGTAGATCAGATAAAGCATGTTTCACCTTTAAAATCATGGCTATAAAACGGTGCTACCAAGGTAGCGCAAAAGGCGCGGCAGGGGAACGGCGTAGGGCGAATTTCCCGGCGGATTGGCGCTTATGCCTTGAAGCCGCTACTTTTTATTCGTATAGTGCGGCGCGCTTAAACTGATATGCCATTGAGGTGAGGACATGACGGAACTGGTAAGGGAAAAACTCGATTTGCCGGCGGGCAAAAGCAAACTGCTGCTGCATTCGTGCTGCGCGCCCTGTTCCGGCGAGGTAATGGAAGCGATCCAAGCCTCCGGGATCGAGTACGCCATTTTCTTCTATAACCCCAATATTCATCCGCAAAAAGAGTATTTGCTGCGCAAGGAAGAGAACATCCGCTTCGCCGAAAAGCACGGGGTGCCGATCATCGATGCCGATTACGATACCGACAACTGGTTCGCCCGCGCCAAGGGGATGGAGAATGAGCCGGAGCGCGGTATCCGCTGCACCATGTGTTTCGACATGCGTTTCGAGCGCACGGCGCTGTATGCGCATGAGCACGGTTATGACACCATCTCCAGCTCGCTCGGCATTTCGCGCTGGAAGAACATGCAGCAGATCACCGACTGCGGCATTCGCGCGGCGGAAAAGTATCCTGACCTGGTGTACTGGGATTACAACTGGCGCAAGAAGGGCGGTTCGTCGCGCATGATAGAGATCAGCAAGCGCGAACGCTTCTATCAGCAGGAATACTGCGGCTGCGTCTATTCGCTGCGCGACACCAACCTGCACCGCAAGGCGCAAGGGCGGCCGCTGATCAAGCTGGGCGTGCTTTACTATGGCGATGAAGAATAACGCTTAATCACCGCAATCAACCCGCTACGGCGGGTTTTTTACTTTTTGACGCCAGGCGAAACGTTAATGAAGCGTGGTGTTCCGGCGATAAAAAAGCAACGGCCAGGTTAATATCCTTATGAGTTTGCTGGTTTTAGCCGCGCATACTGACGATTAAAGCGATAGTTTGCCTTTCGTTATTGAATATGATTGCTATTTGCATTTAAACTTGGCGAACCAGAGGAAACAGAATCATTATGCCGCTAAAAAAGATGTTCCTTAATCGCCGTATATCCGTGCCTTTCGTCTTGTCCGTAGGCCTGCACAGCGCCCTGGTGGCGGGATTGCTTTACGCTTCGGTAAAAGAAGTGGTGGAGCTGCCGAAGCCAGAGGACGCGCCGATCAGCGTCATGATGGTCAACACCGCCGCGATGGCCGAACCGCCACCGCCGGCGCCGGCCGAGCCGGAGCCGCCGCAGGTCGAACCTGAGCCGGAGCCAGAACCGGAGCCTATCGTGGAGCCGCCGCCGAAGGCGATCGTGAAGCCGGAGCCGGTCAAGCCGAAACCGAAGCCTAAGCCGAAGCCGAAGGTCGAAAAACAGGTCAAACCGGAGCCGAAGAAGGTCGAGCCGCGCGAGCCGTCGCCGTTCAACAACGATTCGCCGGCCAAGCCGATCGATAAAGCGCCGGTGAAACAGGCGCCTGCCGCGCCGGTGCAGGGCAACTCGCGCGAGGTCGGGCCAAGGCCGATCAGCCGCGCCAATCCGCTCTATCCGCCGCGGGCCCAGGCTTTGCAGATCGAAGGCAACGTGCGGGTACAGTTCGATATCGACAGCGACGGGCGCGTGAGCAACGTGCGCATCTTGTCGGCCGAGCCGCGCAACATGTTTGAGCGTGAAGTGAAGCAGGCGATGCGCAAGTGGCGCTATGAAGCCAAAGAAGCGAAAGATCGCACCGTCACTATCCGCTTCAAGCTGAACGGCACGACTGAATTGAACTGAGTTCGGTCAACACAAAAAGAAAGGGTCGCCTCGGCGACCCTTTTTGCATTTGCGGCGTAGCGTCAGTTTATTCTTCGAAGCCGACGCGGAAATTCATTTTGCCCTCAGGCAGCGCGCGCGAGTTGCCTTCCGCATCGACCGCCACATATGTGAACACCGCTTCGGTCGCCCGGTAGCGCTGGCCGATCGGGGCGGAGGAGACTTTCTTGACCCACACTTCGATATTGATGGTGATCGAGCTGCGCCCGGTACGGATGCAGTGCGCATAGCAGCAAACCACGTCACCTACCGCCACCGGTTTCAGGAAGGTCATGCCGTCCACGCGCACGGTCACCACGCGCCCTTCGGCGATCTCTTTTGCCTGGATGGCGCCGCCGATATCCATTTGCGACATCAGCCAGCCGCCGAAGATATCACCGTTGGCATTGGTATCGGCCGGCATCGCCAGCGTGCGCAGCACCAGCTCGCCGCTGGGTAAAGGTCGTTGTTGTGTCATAGCAGTCTGCTTTTAAAGGGAGGGAATAACATCATACTGCCCGCGGCAAGCGCCGCAGGCATTAACAATTTTGTAACTATTTTTTCTGTTCTTCCGGCATGTGCCGGTAAATATAGATACCGCTGAGGAGGGTGAAGACCAGCGTCAGCACCGTCAGGCCAAAGACTTTGAAATTGACCCAGACGCTTTGCGGCAGCCAGAAGGCGACATAGATGTTCGCCAGGCCGCAGGCCAGGAAAAAGACCGCCCAGGCCAGGTTGAGGTTGCTCCACACTTTGTCCGGCAGCGTCAGCTCTTTGCCCAGCATGCGCTGAACCAGCGGTTTTTTGAGCACCCATTGGCTGATCAGCAGCGCCAGCGCGAACAGCGCGTAAATCACCGTGACCTTCCATTTGATGAACAAATCGTTGTGGAACACCAGCGTCAGGGTGCCGAACACCAGCACCATCAGGAAGGTGATCAACGTCATCTTCTCGACCTTGCGGTATTTAACCCAGGTGAACACCAGCGCCAGTGCGGTAGCGACGATCAACGCGCCGGAAGCGACGTAAATATCGTACAGCTTGTAAAAAGCGAAAAAGACAATTAACGGGAGGAAATCAAGAAACTGCTTCATAAATCAATCCATCATCTGTTCATCGGCCGACTATACCGGATTCGGCGAGCTCTGTGTACCGCCGGGCGCTGCTGATTATCGGTGTTTGGCCGGCGGATTTCTGCCGCGAAAGCAGGAATTTGCATAAACTTACGCGAGAAAGCGCGGGCGCATTGCCAGCGCGTGCCGCAGGCCGCATAGTAAGTAGCATAATAACCAGATAATTTACCGCGGAAAACAGCATGCAGTGGAAATCTCTCCAGGCCCTGACGCCGGGTTTGACGCATTTATTGGGCTATCAACGCAGTTGGCTCAAGCCGGATATTCGCGCCGGCCTTTCCGTCGCCGCCGTCGCCTTGCCGGTGGCCATCGCCTATGCCGAGCTGGCCGGGGTCAGCCCGGTGGTGGGGCTCTATTCCTGTATTTTGCCGATGGTGGCCTATGCGCTGTTCGGATCGTCACGCCAGCTGATCGTCGGGCCCGACGCCGCCACCTGTGCGGTGATCGCCGCGGTGGTGACGCCGCTGGCGGCGGGCAATATGGAGCGCCATTGGCAACTGACCATCATGATGACCGCCATGATGGGCGGCTGGTGCCTGCTGGCCAGCCGGTTCAAGCTGGGGGCGCTGGCGGATCTGCTGTCGCGGCCGATCCTCAGCGGGTTGCTGAACGGGGTGGCGATCACCATTATGGTCGATCAGATCGGCAAGGTGTTGGGGTTCACGGTGCGCCCGGCGCAGCTGATCGAGCGCATCTACGCGCTGCCCGGCAACCTGCTGCACAGCGACTGGCTGACGATGGCGGTGTCGTTATTGACGCTGGTGACGCTGCTCGGATTTAAAAAATGGCGGCCTAACTGGCCGGCACCGCTGTTCGCCATCGTGCTGGCGGCGTTCGTGACCTGGGCGGGCGGCCTGCAACAGCATGGCGTGGTGACGGTGGGCGGTTTCAGCGGTGTGTTGCCGATCGTCCAGTGGCCGGATTTCCAGCCCGGTTTACTGCGCGACATGGTGATCCCGGCGCTCAACCTGGCGGTGGTGAGTTTTGTCAGCATGATGCTCACCGCCCGCAGCTTTGCCGCCAAAAACGGTTATGAGGTGAACGCCGACGCCGAGTTTCGCGCGCTGGGGCTGGTGAATATCGTCTCTGCGCTGTCGCAAGGTTTCGCCATCAGCGGCGCAGACTCGCGCACCGCGGTGAATGACGCCAACGGCGGCAAGAGCCAGCTGGTGTCGATCATCGCCGCCGCGGTAATCGCCTTCGTCTTGCTGTTCCTGATGTCGCCGCTGCAGTTTATTCCGGTGGCGGGATTGGGGGTGGTGCTGATGTATGCGGCCTGGTCACTGCTGGACATCCGCGGCATCTGGATCTTGCGCCGTCGCAACGCGCAGGCGTTCCGCCTGGCGCTGTTTACCTTCCTCAGCGTGCTGCTGGTGGGGGTGATCAGCGGCATCGGGCTGGCGGTGTTACTGGGATTGATGCAGTTTCTGCGCACCGTCTTCCGGCCGACGGAACAGCTGCTGGGCGTCAACGACGAAGGCATGATCCATTCCATGGGCAACAACAATGGGGTGAAGGCGGTGCCCGGCGTCATGATGTATCGTTTCAATTCGCCCCTGACCTATTTCAACGTGGCGTACTTCAAACGCCGCATTCTCAATTTGGTCGACGGCACGCCGTTCCAGCCGCGTTGGGTGGTGGTGGACGCGGTGGCCAGTTTTACCCATGCCGACATCAGCGTGTTGGCGGCCATCGACGAACTGAAACGCGATCTGTTACAGCGTAACGTTAGGCTGGTGCTGGCGGGGCGTCGCACCGAACTGACGCGTTGGTTCCGCATCAACCGCTTAGGGCGCGACAAAGAGCTGATTTTGGTGCCGGATCTGTATCTGGCGCTGAAGCTGATTCAGAGTAAGGAGCAGGCGGAAGCCGCCGTGATGGGGTAAACAAAAAAGGGGCGCGCCGAAGCGTGCCCCTTGATTTTCGCTGACGCCGGCGTTAGCCGCGCAGCAGCATATACAGGCGGAACAGGTAGATCAGCAGCAGGGCAGACACCAGGTTGCTCAACGCGGTCAACACCACGCTGGCGACGTTCGGCGTCAGCACCGACAGATGGCTCACCAAAAACAGCACCAGCAGTTTGGCCGCCAGCCACAGCATCATCGCCGGCACGATCACGCGCGCATTGGCGAAGGCCAGTTTGCTGCTCAGCTTGAGCGAAGCGAACACGCCTTTCTTGTCGACCGAGGCGATCACCGGCGCCAGCGCGAAGGCGATCGCCATCAGCACGCCCGGCACCACAAACAGCGTCAGGCCAAGCTGGATCAGCAGGGTGCAGATAAACAGCAGCAGCAGCAGGCGCGGCAAGTCGGGCGCCGAGGCGCCGAGCGCGCGCAGGGCGCTGGTGCGTTGCCCTTGCGACACCAGACGAATCAGTGTCAACATCCCGCCGACCAGCAGCACGTTGCCGACCAGCGCGGAGAAGGTGGCGGCCGCCGACACTTTCAGCAACACCATCTGCTGTTCCGGCGTCATCTGCTGGATCACTTCCTGAATGCCCATACCGGTAGACGAAGCGAAATCGCTGGTGGTGGCAGCGAGCGTCGCCAACTGTTCGGCATCGGGGCTGAAGGCCTGATTCAGCAGCACGGAGATAAACGCCGTCAACAAAGCCAGCATCAGGATGCTGGCCAGTTGGTTACGTAAAAAGTTAAAACTGTCACGGTACAAAGCGTTGGCCGTGATAGACATGCAGACTCCTTGGCGTCGGGAAAACAGAGATAAATCAGTGGGTGATTGTACCCTGTTCCACGCCGCTGTGGCACCCCGCGAATTGCACTACGCCTATTTCTTCAACGATCGTCGTCTCAGGCAGCGACAGCGGCAGGGGCACCGGCAAGGGCGGCAGGCCGTAGCGTTCCCGGGCGCGATCGCAGGCTTCGTTGCGCAGGCCGTTTTCACCGGACTGATCGAACTCTCTGCACGGGCTGGGCCGATTGAGGTAGATCGAGCAGGACACGGCTTTGCCGATCTCGCCGTCCAGCGCGTTGCAGCGGGGGGACTTGCTGTTGGTCCCCTGCATACAGCGCAGGAACGGGGTCAAAGGCTCCGTCAGGGAAAGAGGGACGGTGCCGCCGCCGTCTTCGGCTTCGGCCCAATAGAATGACACTCGAAAATAGCCACAGCATGCGCCGCAGCTGACACAGGGATTAAGGATTTCGCTCATCTTGATTGCCCGCCGACTCCTCACGGCACCAACCAAAACCAACACGGAAGATGAAATTACCTCAGCCGCATTTTTTTCCGCAACTGAAATTTGAACATGTAGATGATTTGCAACAAAATCGATTTTTTGATGCAGATCAATCCTTGATTTATTAGGCGGTTAGGTAACCTTGTTTTTAGTAGGATTTTAAATTTTTACACATAAGATGTGATCTCGATGGGATCACAAATACCCGAAAGTAGGTATATTCCCCCTCGAGCGATTAACCACACAAATGGAATGGATAATGAAAAAGACAACTCTGATGGTATTGGCGACGATGATGGCGCCTATGTTGGCAAGTGCGCATCAGGCCGGTGATTTCCTGTTCCGCGCGGGCACCGCGACGGTGCGTCCAAATGCGGGTTCGGACAACGTGCTGGGGTTGGGTTCGCTGGATGCGAAAAACAACACCCAGCTCGGTCTGACCTTCGGTTATATGGTGACGGACAACATCGGCGTTGAGTTGTTGGCCGCAACGCCATTCCGCCACAAGGTGACGCTGGGCGGCACCGATCTGGCGACCGTTCACCAGTTGCCGCCTACGCTGATGGCGCAATACTACTTCGGCGATAAGCAGGACAAACTGCGTCCTTACCTGGGCGTCGGCGTTAACTACACCACTTTCTTCGATGAGAAGTTCAACGACTACGGCAAAAGCGCCGGGTTGAGCAATCTCGATCTGAAAGATTCCTGGGGTGTGGCGGCGCAGGCCGGCCTGGATTACAACCTGGATGAGCACTGGATGCTGAACATGTCGGTGTGGTGGATGAATATCGAAACCAAAACTCGCTTCAACGATGCGAATGGCGGGCACCACAGCTTCGACACGCGTTTGGATCCGTGGGTGTTCATGTTCGGGGCGGGGTACCGCTTCTGATGAAGGCTCCAAGCAGGGAGGCGTTGCGCCTCCCTGTGTCGGTATTATTTAATCTGCATTACGTTTTCAACCGATTTCACGCCGGCCACGCCGCGTGTGACCTGCACCGCACGGTTGGCGTCATCGCTGGACGTCACGAAGCCGCTCAGCTGTACGCGCCCTTTAAAGGTTTCCACGCTGATTTCGCGTGACTTGATGTTTTTATCCGCCAGCAGTGCCGATTTCACTTTGGTGGTGACCACCGTGTCATCGATATAACCGCCCGTTCCCTCAGATTTTGCCGTCGGCGCGCAAGCGCTCACCGCGACCGCCACAACGGCTGCCATGCACAAGGCCGAAAGGGTTTTAAAAAGCTTCATAAATTACTCTCCATGCAATGTTATGGTTGAAATTCGCTACGGTTTTTCGCCGCAGCGGGCGCATTCCCCAAATCAAACGAAGAAATGCATAGCGAACAAAGTTCATTGTGAGACAAGACCTGGGTTTGTTCAAATTTTTGCTGTAAATAAATGGAACAAACTTTGAGGGGAAACAAGCTGTTAAAGCGAGCGCCGGCAGGGCGCTCGCTGAAGAGGATCACGCCCGGGTGGCGCGCTTCATATTGCTGACGAAGGCCGCCAGCTTGGTCAGCATCTCCGCCGGGTTGGCATGGTGCTGTTCGATGATTTTGACGATTGCCGAGCCGGAGATCGCGCCGGCGGCCCCGGCCTGCAGCGCGGCCTTCACCTGCTCGGGTTCGGAGATGCCGAAGCCCTGCAGCGGCGGCGCGGCGTGGTACTCGCGCAGCTTGTTCACCAGGTGATGCAACGGCAGCTGCGCCCGGCTTTCGGTGCCGGTGACGCCGGCACGCGACAGCAGATAGGTGTAGCCGCGGCCGTGCGACGCGATTTCACGCAGCAGATCGTCATCGGCGTTCGGCGGGCAGATGAAGATCGGCGCGATGCCGTGGCGCGCGGCGGCGGCGCGGAACGGCGCAGACTCTTCAAACGGCACGTCGGCGACCAGTACCGAGTCCACGCCCACTTCGGCGCAGCGTTGATAAAACGCATCGATGCCTTTATGGAACACCAGGTTGGCGTACATCAGCAGGCCGATGGGAATGGTCGGGTGCTTCTGGCGGATGGCCGCCAGCATCTCGAAGCACTGGGTCGGCGTGACGCCGGCGGCGAAGGCGCGCAGCGTCGCGCTCTGGATGGTTGGGCCATCCGCCAGCGGATCGGAGAAGGGGATGCCCAGCTCCAGCGCGTCCGCGCCGGCTTCGATTAGAGTGTCGATAATCTGCAGCGACAGCGCCGGATTAGGATCGCCCAGCGTCACGAACGGGACGAAGGCGCCTTCCTTGCTGCTTTCCAGACGCGTGAACAGTTGCTGATAACGTTCCATCAGATTTCTCCCCGTGCTTTCAAAATGTCGTGAACGGTAAATATGTCTTTGTCGCCGCGGCCGGACAGGTTGACCACCAGGATCTGCTCTTTCTGCGGCGTTTCACGGATCATTTTCAGCGCGTGCGCCAGGGCGTGCGAGGATTCGAGCGCCGGGATGATGCCTTCATGGCGCGACAGCGCCTTGAACGCTTCCAGCGCTTCGTCGTCGGTGATCGACACGTATTCGGCGCGGCCGGTGCTGTTCAGGTAGGCGTGCTGCGGCCCGACGGACGGGAAGTCCAGCCCGGCGGAAATCGAATAGGACTCTTCAATCTGGCCTTCGGCGGTCTGCATCATCGGCGCTTTCATGCCGAAGTAGATGCCGACGTGGCCGTGCTTCAGCGGCGCGCCGTGCTGGCCGGTTTCGATGCCCAGGCCGGCAGGTTCCACGCCGATCAGCCCAACGTCGGCGTCATCGATAAAATCGGCGAACATGCCGATGGCGTTGGAGCCGCCGCCGACGCAGGCGATGACCGCATCCGGCAGGCGGCCTTCGCGCTCTAGCACCTGCGCTTTGGTTTCTTCGCCGATCATGCGCTGGAATTCACGCACGATGGTAGGGTACGGATGCGGGCCGGCGGCGGTGCCGAGCATATAGTGCGCGGTTTCATAGCTGCCGGACCAGTCGCGCAGCGCTTCGTTGCAGGCGTCTTTCAGGGTGGCGGAGCCGCTGTGCACCGGGATCACTTCCGCGCCCATCAGCCGCATGCGGAACACGTTAGGCGACTGGCGCTCGACGTCTTTGGCGCCCATATAGATGCGGCATTTCAGGCCGAGCAGCGCGCAGGCCAGCGCCGACGCGACGCCGTGTTGGCCGGCGCCGGTTTCCGCGATGATCTCGGTTTTGCCCATGCGCTTGGCCAGCAACGCCTGGCCCAGCACCTGGTTGGTCTTGTGCGCGCCGCCGTGCAGCAGGTCTTCACGCTTCAGGTACAGCTTGGTGTTGCTGCCGGCGGTGAGGTTTTTACACAGCGTCAGCGCCGTCGGGCGGCCCGCGTAGTTCTTCAGCAGATCGATAAATTCCGCCTGGAATGCCGGATCGCGCTGGGCGCTGACAAAGGCTTCTTCCAGTTGTTTCAGGGCCGGCATCAGAATTTGCGGCACGTATTGGCCACCAAATTCGCCGAAGTAGGGGTTAAGCAGCGTCATGAGAGTTCCCGTTATTATCCGTTATTAATGTTGAGCCGTATTCAGTAGGCGCGCAGGGTCTGGAAGACCGAGGCCAGGCGCGCGGGATCTTTGATGCCCGGTTCGCTTTCCACGCCGGAGTTGAAGTCCAGCCCGGCGCAGCCGAGCTTGGCCGCCTCGACGCAGTTGTCGGCGCGCAGGCCGCCCGCCAGCATCACGTTAGTCAGATCTTCGCCTTGCAACACCGACCAGTCGAAGCGTTGGCCGGTGCCGCCGGCGCCGTTGTCGAGCAGATAGCGATCCACATGCTGCAGATCGCGCGCCGGCACCCGATCTTTCACGCTCAGCGCTTTCCAGATGCGGCAATCGGCCGGCAAGCGGGCGCGCAGGGCGTTGATATAGGCCTGGTCTTCTGCGCCGTGCAATTGCACCGCGTGCAGACCGAGGCGCTCAACGGTCAACGCCACGGTATCGACCTGGGCGTCGCAGAACACGCCGACGTACTTCAGCGGCGCGCCGGAGATCACTTCGCGAGCGCGGGTGATGTCCACATAGCGCGGCGAGCGGCCGACGAAAATCAGCCCGCCGTAGATGGCGCCGGCCTGATAGGCGGCGGCGGCGTCCTGCGGACGGGTCAGGCCGCACACTTTGTTGTCGCCCAGGATCACGCGGCGCACGGCGGCGAGCAGATCGGGTTCCGACATCAGCGCGCTGCCGATCAGGAAGCCGTTGGCGTAATGGCTCAGCTCGCGGATCTGCCCGTAGTTGTTGATGCCCGATTCGCTGATCACCGTCACGCCGTGCGGCACGCGCGGCGCCAGCTGACGGGTGCGGTTCAGATCGATGCTCAGATCGCGCAGATCGCGGTTGTTGATGCCGACCACGCGCGCTTCCAGCGCGATCGCGCGCTGCAGCTCTTCTTCGCTGATCACTTCGGTCAGCACGCCCATGTTCAGGCTGTGGGCCACCGCCGCCAGCTGGCGATACTGCTCGTCGGTCAACACCGACAGCATCAGCAGGATGGCGTCGGCCTGATAGTAGCGCGCCAGGTAAATCTGATACGGATCGATGATAAAGTCTTTGCACAACACCGGCTGGCTGACGGTTTTACTGACCAGCGGCAGGAAATCGAAGCTGCCCTGGAAGTATTTCTCGTCGGTCAGCACCGAGATCGCCGAGGCGAAATCTTTATACACCGTGGCGATCTCTACCGGATCAAAGTTCTCGCGAATCAGTCCCTTGGAAGGCGAGGCCTTCTTGCATTCGAGAATGAAAGCCGTACGGGTGCCCTGCAGCGCGTGATAGAAGCTGCGTTCGCTCGGTACGATGTCGTTCTGAAAGCCGGCCAGGGGCTGTTGCTGTTGTCGCGCCGCGATCCATTGCGCTTTGTCGCGGACAATCTTGTGTAGCACGGTTTCCTGCATCATTTATCCTCTTGCCGCCAGTGCGATGACACGCTCATAGGCCTGCCCGCTGTTGATCATATCCAGTGCCTGCCGCGCATTTTGGCGCAGGTCTTCATGTCCGAATAACTTCAGAAGCAACGCGACGTTGGCCGCGACGGCCGCGGCGTGCGCCGGCTCGCCTTTACCTTGTAACAGCCGCGCCAAAATGTCACGGTTTTCTTCCGGCGTGCCGCCCAGCAAGGCTTCCAGCGGATAGGTTTCCAATCCGAAGGACTGCGGCGTGAGCTGGTAGCTGCTGATTTCGCCGTTGTTCAATTCCGCCACGTGCGTCGGGGCGTGGATCGCCACCTCGTCCATGCCGCCGCCGTGCACCACCGCCGCACGCTGATAGCCCAGCACGCGCAGGGTTTCGGCGATCGGCAGCACCAGTTCCGGGCTGTAAACGCCGATCAGCGCCAGCGGCGGACGCGCCGGGTTGATCAGCGGACCCAGCACGTTGAACAGCGTGCGGGTTTTCAGCTGCTGGCGTACCGGCATGGCGTGACGAAAACCGGTGTGGTACTGCGGCGCGAACAGGAAACACACGCCGAGATCGTCCAGTGCCTTGCGCGCTTCTTCCGCCGGCAGATCCAGGCGGATGCCGAACGCCGCCAGCAGATCCGAAGAGCCGGAGCGGCTGGAGACGCTGCGGTTGCCGTGTTTGGCGATCTTCGCGCCGCACGCCGCCGCCACGAAGGCGCTGGCGGTGGAAATATTGATGCTGTTGGTGCCGTCGCCGCCGGTGCCGACGATATCGGCGAACGGGTAGTCAGGGCGGGGGAACGGCTGAGCGTCGTCCAGCAGCGCTTTGGCGGCGCCGGCGATCTCTTCCGGGCGCTCGCCGCGGACTTTCATGCTGATCAACGCCGCCGCCAGTTGGCTCGGCTCCAATTCGCCGCGCACGATGGCGCTGAACAGCTGTTGGCTTTCCTGCTGGCTCATCGACTCGGCGCGGTACAGTTTCTCAAGAATAGGTTGCATCGTCGTGTTCCTTATATTACTTCGCCAGCGCCCAGGCCAGGGTCTGCTCAAGCAGGCGTGCGCCGTGGGTGGTCAGAATCGATTCCGGGTGGAACTGGAAGCCGCACACGCGGCGATGATCGTCGCGCACCGCCATCACCATCTCGCCGAACCGGGCGTTGACGGTGAGATCGGCCGGGATATTGCTGCCGACCAGCGAGTGGTAGCGCGCTACCGGCAGCGGGTTGGCCATGCCGGCGAACATACCTTCGCCATCGTGAACGATCGCCGAGGCCTTGCCGTGCAGGATCTCGCCCGCCTGGCCGACCTGGCCGCCGTAGGCTTCGACGATCGCCTGGTGGCCGAGGCAGATGCCGATGATCGGCAGCCGGCCGCGCAGGCGCTGCAGCAGTTCCGGCATGCAGCCCGCTTCGGACGGGGTGCCGGGGCCGGGCGACAGCATCAGCACCGGCTGGGTCATGTGCTCCAGGCGTTCGATGATCACCTCGGCGGCGATCTGGTTACGGTAAATCACCACTTGGTGGCCGCTGGCGCGCAGCTGATCGACCAGGTTGTAGGTAAAGGAATCGACGTTGTCGAGCAGCAGAATATCGGCCATCAGAACACCTCCTTGGCATGGTGCGCAGTGGCGATGGCACGCAGCACGGCACGGGCTTTGTTGCGGGTCTCGTCGGCTTCTGCCTGAGGGACGGAATCCAGCACCACGCCGGCGCCGGCCTGCACGGTGGCGATGCCGTCTTCAACGTAGGCGGAACGAATGACGATGCAGGTATCCAGATCGCCGGTGGCGGTGAAGTAGCCTACCGCGCCGCCGTAGCTGCCGCGGCGCGTGCCTTCGGAGGCGGCGATCAGCTGCATTGCCCGCACCTTCGGCGCGCCGCTCAGGGTGCCCATGTTCATGCAGGCCTGGTAGGCGTGCAGCACGTCGAGATCGGCGCGCAGGGTGCCCACCACCCGGGAAACCAGGTGCATGACGAACGAATAGCGGTCCACCTTGGTCAGATCGGCGACGTAGCGGCTGCCGGCCTGGCAGATGCGCGCCAGATCGTTGCGCGCCAGATCGACCAGCATCAGGTGCTCGGCCAGCTCTTTGTGGTCGGTGCGCATTTCCAGCTCGATGCGGCTGTCGAGATCCAGATCCAACGAACCGTCCTTACTCCGGCCGCGCGGGCGGGTGCCGGCGATCGGGTAGATTTCGATTTGCCGATTGCTCGCGTCGTATTTCAGCGCGCTCTCCGGCGAAGCGCCGAACAGGGTGAAGTCATCATCCTGCATGAAGAACATGTACGGGCTGGGGTTGTTGTCTTTCAAGGTCTGGTAGGCTGCCAGCGGCGCCGGGCACGGCAGGGAGAAGCGGCGCGACGGCACCACCTGGAAAATCTCGCCCTGGCGGATCGCTTCCTGCAGCCCGCTGACCACCGCGCCGTACTCTTCGTCGCTCTGGTTGCAGCTCAGCTGCATGTTTTCCAGCGTTTGGTGCGGGATCGGCTGCGGGGTTTGTTGTAATTCGGCCTGCAGCTGTTCCAGGCGTTGCTGCAAACGCTGCGCTTCACTCGCCTGCTCACTGAAGACGCTGGCCTGCAGACGGGCCGTACCGCGTTGGTGATCCAGCACCAGCAGGGTTTCCGCCAGATAGAAGCAGAAGTCCGGGCAGCGCTGATCCTGGCGCAGCGCCGGCAGGTCTTCGAAACCGGCGACCAAATCGTAGGCGAACAGGCCGCCCAGCATCACGGCTTCGCGCTCGTCCGCCGGGGAGTCCACCAGGGTCAGCAGCGTGCGCAGCGCGTCGAACACCGACAGTGAACGCAGGCGGGCGTCTTCGTCCTGCACCGCGTCGATCGCCGGGAAGCTCAGCTCGCGGCCGTTGGGGCGCGCCTGATTGCGCACCTCGGGCGGCAGCGCTTCGTCCAGCAGCGGCAGCAGCGCCGCGCCGTTGGCGCTCAGCGCCTGCACGCTGACGGTGTGGCCCAGTGCGGTAATGCGCAGCGCGCTGTCGATCACCAGCAGGCTCTGCAGATTCTGTTTGCTGTTGATTTCCGCCGATTCCAGCAGCAGGGTGGCCGGACGGGCACCGCACAGCTGGTGGAAAATGGTGGTGGGATCGCCCCGGTAGCTGGCTTGCGCCTTCAGCAATGTCATTTGTGGTTTGATGTTCATCATCGGTGGTTCCAGTGAATTCTGTCCATAAAAAAGCCCGCATCAGGTGCGGGCTCAGGAAATCTGCATTGTCAGATGACAGCTATGCGCGATTACACCGCCCGCAAGAGGGAGGTACGCCACCAACCGTGAAGAGAAATGTAGTTGTTCATTTGTAGACTCTCTCTGTTAACGCTCATCCGACACGGCCGTTGCCGTGAACTTGTGTACTAGTTAACTGGTTCGAGAGGGCAAAGTCAACCCTCTTTTTGCACAATGTTTTAGCGGTCAGCGTGAATTATATTCATCATTCAGCCTGGTGTCCGCGGCCGGGGCAGAATAGATTTCCGTCCGGCCGCCGATCGCGGGTATGATAGAAAACCAAGCCATTGCCGGATAGCCGTTTTGACAGACAGTAACCCCCCATCCACCGCCTTTACTCTGTACGACCTCCACAGCCACACAACCGCCTCCGATGGCTACCTGACGCCGACGCAGCTGGTGCAGCGGGCGGTCGAGATGCGCGTGGGCGTGCTGGCGATCACCGATCACGACACCACCGCAGGCCTGGCCGAGGCCGCCGCCGCCATTGCGGAGCAGGCGTTACCACTGCGGCTGGTCAACGGGGTGGAAATCTCGACGCTGTGGGAAAATCATGAGATCCATATCGTTGGATTGGGCATGGACGTTGCGCACCCGGCACTGGTGGCGCTGTTGGCGGAACAAACCGAACGGCGCAATCGGCGTGCGCAGGAGATCGGCGTGCGTCTGGGTAAGGCGCGCATTCCCGACGCCTATGCCGGCGCCCAGCGGCTGGCGGGCGACGGCGCGGTGACCCGCGGCCATTTCGCCCGTTATCTGGTGGAGATTGGCGTGGCGGGCAACATGGCGCAGGTGTTCAAGAAATACCTGGCCAAGGGCAAAACCGGCTACGTGCCGCCGCAGTGGTGTACAATAGAACAAGCTATTGATGCGATTCATCAATCGGGCGGCCAGGCGGTGATGGCGCATCCCGGCCGTTACGATCTGACCGCGAAGTGGTTGAAACGTTTGCTGGCGCATTTCGCCGAACACGGCGGCGACGCCATGGAAGTGGCGCAGTGTCAGCAGGCGCCGCATGAGCGCTCGCAATTGGCGAAATACGCCCAGGACTACCGGCTGTTGGCCTCGCAAGGCTCTGATTTTCATCAGCCTTGTTCGTGGATCGAACTGGGCCGCAAACTGTGGCTGCCGGGCGGCGTCGAGCCGGTGTGGCGCGATTGGCCGCAGCCTGGCGAGGCGGTCTGATTTTACGCGCGTGGCAACGCGCGCGGGCATCATTTTAGGAGCAAGTCATGAGTCAGCTTTTTTATATTCACCCGGACAACCCGCAGCCGCGTTTGATTAACCAGGCGGTCGAGGTGTTGCGCAAGGGCGGGGTGATCGTTTATCCCACCGATTCCGGCTATGCGCTGGGTTGCATGCTGGAAGAGAAGGCGGCGATGGAGCGCATTTGCCGCATCCGTCAGTTGGACGGCAACCACAACTTTACCCTGATGTGCCGCGATTTGTCCGAGTTGTCGACCTATGCGCACGTCGATAATACGGCGTTTCGCCTGATCAAAAACAATACGCCGGGTAACTACACCTTCATTCTGAAAGCGACCAAGGAAGTGCCGCGCCGCCTGATGAATGAAAAGCGTAAAACCATCGGCCTGCGCGTGCCGTCGAACCCGATCGCGCTGGCGCTGCTGGAGGCGCTAAACGAACCGATGATGTCCACCACCCTGATGCTGCCGGGCAATGATTTTGCCGAATCGGATCCGGAAGAGATCAGCGATCACCTGGGCAAGGTGGTCGATCTGGTGATCCACGGCGGTTTCCTCGGTCAACAGCCGACTACGGTTATCGATCTGACCGAATCCTCGCCGGAAGTGGTGCGTGAAGGGGCGGGCGACGCGGCGCCTTTCCGCTGATGTAAACCGTCGCCGACTTGCCCATTGTCTGAAAATCGGCTGAAGCGACGCTATTTCGGGTGAAAGCAGCTATTCTTGCTACTTCAGAATTGATAATGGGCAGGATGCGCACCAATGATTAAACGGGTTTCTTTTTTAGCGGCCTTATTATTTTCCTCGATGGCAAATGCGGGTTTTTATTCGGGCAGTTCCTTGCTGGTGGAATCCGGCGGTTACGTAAAAAATAAAAACGGTGAGGCCACCGTGGCCGAAGCGCTTAACGGCGGCATGTTTATGGGATACGTCGCCGGCGTATTCGATACTTATTCGATGCAGGGCAACCGCAATATTTGCCCGGAAGCCGGGATGAGTATCGGCACGGCCGCCGATGCGGTGATGCGCTATTTGAACGAGCATCCCGAGCAGTTGCATTACTCTGCGCCTTCGGTGATCATGCTGGCGTTAAGCGCCGCCTATCCCTGCGTGCGCCATTAAATTTGCATTCCATTTAGTGCGCATTTTTTCATAAGGTGCGCTCTCATACTTTCCGCACGAACTTCAATAGATCAATCTCCGCGGCGCTGTCACCTTAGCATCGTCGGCATCCCCCGAACGGGTCGGGGAGAGACGCGCAGGAGGTTATATGACCACATTTCACAGCGCCAACATCGCTCTCGATTATCAGGATATCGGCTCAGGGCCGCTCACGCTGGTGCTGCTGCCCGGCTGGTGCGAGCCGAAAACCGTGTTCGATCCCTTCATCGCCCTGGCGGCAGAACGTTATCGGGTGATCAGCATCGACTGGCGCGGCCACGGCCTGTCGTCAAAAACGGCGGAGATGTCGCTCGCGGCGGACGATTTGCTGGAAGATGTGCGTCAGCTACTGACGGCGCTGCGTTTGGACAACGTGGTGACTCTGTCGGTGGCGCACGCCAGCTGGCTGGCGGTGGCGTTGGCCGAAGCGTTGCCGCAGCGGGTGCGGGGCATGGTGTTTCTCGATTGGATCATGACGCAGCCGGAACCGGCGTTCTTTACGGCGGTGAGCCGCATGCAGCAGCCGCAGCAGTGGCTGGCGGCGCGCGACGCCTTGTTCGCCTTCTGGCAGGGCGGCATCCGCCACGAACGGGTCAAACGCCATCTGGAGGTCGAGATGGCACAAGAAGATTACCGGCTCTGGCGTGCCGCCGGCGTGGCCATCGAACAGGCCTACCGGCAATTCGGCTCGCCGCTGCAACGTCTGGCGGGAATGAGCGCGCCGCCGCCGTGCCGCCACATCTACTCGCTGGATCGCCGCGACGACTATCTGCGGCGCCAGCAGGCATTTGCCGCCGAGCAGCCGTTTTTCTCCGTGGTGCGTTTGGGGGAGGCTCGCACTCACCTCGGCATTCTGGAACGGCCCGACGCGGTGCTGTGGGCGGTGGAGGATTTTTTGGCGCCGTAAACGCTGCCCGAGGGAGGTCGCCGCCGATAAAGTGGGTTTCAACACCTTAGAAAGCCTGTATAATGCGCGGTTCGATCCTGATAAATGTATTGTTACCGTTGTGGCGGTTGGCCGCGGCGGTTATCCCCCCGACGCCTGTGAAGGCGACATTAGAGGTTGCTCAATGAGCGAAAAGTTACAGAAAGTTTTAGCGCGCGCCGGGCATGGCTCGCGTCGTGAAATCGAAACCATGATTGAAGCCGGGCGCGTCAGCGTCGACGGCAAGGTCGCCAAGCTGGGCGATCGCGTTGAAGTGACGCCGGCGATGAAAATTCGCCTGGACGGTCATGTCCTGTCGATCAAAGAGTCTGAAGACGTGGTCTGCCGAGTGCTGGCCTACTACAAACCGGAAGGTGAGCTGTGTACCCGCAGCGATCCTGAAGGCCGCCCGACGGTGTTCGATCGTCTGCCTAAGCTGCGCGGTTCGCGCTGGGTGGCGGTAGGGCGCCTGGACGTCAACACCTCCGGTCTGCTGCTGTTCACCACCGATGGCGAACTGGCCAACCGTCTGATGCACCCGAGCCGTGAAGTGGAGCGCGAGTACGCGGTACGCGTGTTCGGCCAGGTCGACGATGCGAAAGTGAAGCAGCTGAGCAAGGGCGTGCAGCTGGAAGACGGCCCGGCCGCCTTCCGCACCATCAGCTTCCAGGGCGGTGAAGGCCTCAACCAGTGGTACAACGTGACCCTGACCGAAGGCCGCAACCGTGAAGTGCGTCGCCTGTGGGAAGCGGTGGGCGTGCAGGTGAGCCGCCTGATCCGTGTGCGCTATGGCGACATCGATCTGCCGAAAGGCCTGCCGCGCGGCGGCTGGGCCGAGCTGGATCTGCCGGCGATCAACTACCTGCGCGAGCTGGTGGAATTGAAGCCGGAAACGGTCAGCAAGATGCCGGTGGAGCGTGAGCGCCGCCGCGTGAAGGCCAACCAGATCCGCCGCGCGGTCAAGCGCCATTCGCAGGTGGCCGGCAGCGGCCGCCGCAGTGCGCCAGGCAGCAAGCCGGGTAAACCGGGCAAGCCGAGCAAACGCAGCTAATCTCTCATTCTGGCCCCGTTCGGGGCCAGAACTTTTGTTACCAATCGATCCCCTGTTGCGCCTTCACGCCCGCATCAAACGCGTGCTTCACCGGCCGCATCTCCGTGACCGTATCCGCCAGTTCCAGCAGATCGCGATGGCAACCGCGCCCGGTCAGGATCACCGTTTGGTGCGCAGGGCGCTCCAGCAACGCGGCCTTCAGCTCTTCCAGTTCCAGATAGCCGTAGGTCAGCATGTAGGTCACTTCGTCCAGCAGCACCAGATCCAGGCTGCTGTCGGCCAGCATGCGTTTGCCGTGTTGCCACACCGCCTGGCAGGCGGCGGTATCGCCGGCTTTGTTCTGCGTCTCCCAGGTGAAGCCGGTGGCCATCACCTGAAATTCAACGCCGTGTTGCTGCAGCAGATTCTTTTCGCCATTGGGCCATTCGCCCTTGATGAACTGGATCACCCCGGCGCGCATGCCGTGGCCGACCGCCCGGGTGACGGTGCCGAAGGCGGCGGTGGTCTTACCCTTGCCGTTGCCGGTAAACACCAGCAGCAGGCCGCGCGTGTCCTGCGCCGCGGCGATACGCGCATCGACCTGTTCTTTCAGGCGCTGCTGGCGCTGTTGATGACGATCTTCCGCCATGAAAACGCTCCTTATTCGGCCGCGCCGGGTTTACGGTTCGGCTGGGCGTCGAAGCTCATACCGGTTTTGCGGCGGCTGTCTTCGCCCATCAGATACAGATACAGCGGCATGATATCGGCCGGGGTTTTCAGCTTGTTCTTGTCTTCGTGTGGGAAGGCAGATGCGCGCATTTTGGTGCGGGTGCCGCCCGGATTGATGCAGTTCACCCGCAGATTGCGGTTTTTATACTCGTCGGCCAACACCTGCATCATGCCCTCGGTGGCGAACTTCGACACCGCATAGGCGCCCCAGTTTGCGCGGCCGGTGCGCCCGACGCTGGAACTGGTGAACACCAGCGAACCCGCGTGGGATTTCAGCAGCAGCGGCAGCAGCGCCTGAGTCAGCATAAAGGTGGCGTTGACGTTAACCTGCATCACCTCTTGCCACATGGTCATCGACAGGTCGGCCATCGGCGCGATGTCGCCGAGCAGGCCGGCGTTGTGCAGCACGCCGTCAAGGCGGGGGATCTGGCGCGCCAGATCGTCGGCTATCTGCCGGCATTGCTCCGGCGTGGCGTGCAGCAAGTCCAGCGTCACCACCAACGCCGGGGCGCCGCCCTGGGCCGCGATCTCTTGTTGTACCGCCAGCAGCTTGCTCTCGGTGCGCCCCAGCAGCACCAGCCGGGCACCGAAGCGCGCGTAGGTCAGCGCCGCTTCGCGGCCGATGCCGTCGCCGGCGCCGGTGACCAGAATGATACGTTGTTCGAGCAGATCTTGTTTGGGTTGGTAATGCACGATAAATCCTCGCCTGGGTGGCCGTTCTCCCGCAGATATCGGGGAGCAAGAGTGAAACGCGCGGCCGGGGCGGGAGCGAAGGCTCGACCGTCTGCGGGCCGCGCAGCGAATGCGTCTCATCATATTGATGAATAATGGGTGTTATATGCCTTAATCCGCCGGCATTTTCAATGCGTAGCAGGCTGAAATGGCATTCTTTTGTAACAAAAGCGCGGCGGCGACGGCTTGGTTCGGCCGCAAATCGTCCCCATAGTGATACTCCGTGCGCAATGAATTTTCATTTAGCCGCGACAGCAGCCGCTGCGGTTGGCTAAAATGGGAAGAATCATACTAACAACCTGTAAATAAAGGCGGAATCTGTGGAGTTTATATCTGTTTATGGCCTGTTTCTGGCCAAGGTTGCCACGGTGGTGCTCGCCATCGCCGCGTTGGCCATCCTGGCTGTCAGTTTGGGGCAACGCAAGAGCCGCCAGAAAGGGGAGCTGCAGCTGACCGATCTCGGTGAACAGTATCGCGAGATGCAGCGTGACATGCGCCTGGCGCGCATGGATGCCGCCGAGCAAAAGGTTTGGCTGAAACAGTTCAAGAAACAGACCAAGGCCGACGATAAGCTGAAAAAGCAGCGCGCCAAGTCCGGCGCGGTCGAGGTGGCCAAGCCGTGCCTGTATGTGCTGGATTTCAAGGGCAGCATGGACGCGCACGAGGTGACCTCGCTGCGCGAAGAGATCTCGGCGGTGTTGGCGGTGGCGTCGGCGCAGGATGAAGTCCTGCTGCGGCTGGAAAGCCCTGGCGGAGTGGTGCACGGCTACGGCTTGGCGGCCTCGCAGCTGGAGCGCCTGCGTAAAGGCGGCATTCGCCTGACGGTGGCGGTGGATAAAGTGGCGGCCAGCGGCGGCTACATGATGGCCTGCGTCGCGGATCGCATCGTGGCGGCGCCGTTCGCCATCATCGGCTCGATCGGCGTGGTGGCGCAGATCCCGAACTTCCACCGCCTGCTGAAGAAGAACGACATCGACGTGGAGTTGCACACCGCCGGGCAATTCAAGCGCACGCTGACGCTGTTCGGTGAAAACACCGAACAGGGGCGCGAGAAGTTCCGCGAAGATCTGAACGAAACCCACGAGCTGTTCAAACGCTTCGTGCATGAGCAGCGCCCGTCGCTCGACATCGACAGCGTCGCCACCGGTGAGCACTGGTTCGGTTCACAGGCGAAAGAGAAGGGCCTGATTGACGCTATCGGCACCAGCGATGACTTGCTGATCGCCGAGCTGGATAACCACGAAGTGATCGCCGTGCGCTATTCGCGCCGCAAACGCCTGATGGATCGCTTTACCGGCAGCGCGGCGGAAAGCGTCGATCGCTTGCTGTTGCGCTGGTGGCAGCGTGGGGAAAAGCCGCTGCTGTAACGGCGGCGATAGCGTGAATCAGCGGGGGCCGGGCGCCCCCGTTTTCTTTTATCAATCGACCAGGTGGTATTTTTCCGAAAGCAGATGGGCCAAATGTTTAAACATATTAAATACCGCGGTGGTTTTGGCGGTGGGCAATCCGTCGGCATCCAAAAAGTATTCGCCGCGGAAAACTAAAACGCCGTTTTTTTGTTCAACGTCGGTGGCGATCATGCCGTGCAGATAATCTTCGTGTTGGCGGATGATGTTATTTGCTTCCGCCAGCAGGGCCTCGCGGCCGATAGGGGCAGTATTTGTGCGCATTTATTAGACTCCAAACTAAAAACTCTGCGCATATTCTAACGCCGGTTCGCTTTTATCCGCAAACCGACTAAGGTTTATTTGCCGTCTGGATGGCCATGCGCGGCCGCCGGTTGGCGAAATCAGTCTTTCCGTGCTAATTAGGTTGCGTGACGCTTTTTATCAGGTACAGTGTGGGATTTTGCGGCGTCGGGTGGAAGGTTTTGTTTACGCCATGAATAAAACTCACACAGCCATACTTCTGGGGCATGGGTGAATAGCAGGCAGGATCAACAACTTGCGTTCAGGTTGAGCGGTTGGGCAACCAAAAGGAAAAAATCTGTTGATCTCTTGCCAGACTGCCGCAATATAAAAAAAGAGACACGAATTGCCGCGGCACGGCGAGATAAAAGACTTCTTTTTAGAAGAAATAAATTAGGTAAAGGTAAATATGGGTAAAGCTCTCGTAATAGTTGAGTCCCCGGCAAAAGCCAAAACTATTAATAAATATTTAGGAAGTGACTACGTGGTGAAGTCCAGCGTCGGTCATATCCGTGATTTGCCGACCAGTGGCTCAGCCAGCAAAAAGAGCGCTGACTCAACCGAAGACAAAGCCAAGAAAAAAGTTAAAAAAGATGAGAAGGCGGCGCTGGTAAATCGCATGGGCGTCGACCCTTACCACGGCTGGAAAGCGCATTATGAAATCCTGCCGGGTAAAGAAAAAGTGGTCGCCGAGTTAAAATCGTTGGCGGAAAACGCCGACCACATTTATCTCGCAACCGACCTTGACCGCGAAGGGGAAGCCATCGCCTGGCACCTGCGGGAAGTGATCGGTGGGGATGACAAACGCTTTAGCCGCGTGGTGTTTAACGAAATCACCAAAAACGCGATCCAGCAGGCGTTCAAACAGCCGGGCGAGCTGAACATTGACCGCGTCAACGCGCAGCAGGCGCGCCGGTTCATGGACCGCGTGGTGGGCTATATGGTCTCGCCGCTGCTGTGGAAGAAAATCGCCCGCGGCCTGTCCGCCGGCCGCGTGCAGTCGGTGGCGGTGCGCCTGGTGGTTGAGCGCGAGCGCGACATCAAGGCCTTCGTGCCGGAAGAGTACTGGGAGCTGCATGCCGATCTGCTGGCGAAGGGTGAAACCGCGCTGCAGATGGAAGTGACCCACGCGCACGACAAGCCATTCAAACCGGTCAACCGCGAGCAGACTCACGCCGCGGTCAAGCTGCTAGAAAAAGCCCGCTACACGGTGCTGGATCGCGAAGACAAACCGACCAGCAGCAAACCGGGCGCGCCTTTCATTACCTCCACGCTGCAGCAGGCCGCCAGTACCCGCCTGAGCTTCGGCGTGAAAAAAACCATGATGATGGCGCAACGGCTG
The DNA here is from genome assembly GCF_052169255.1 of Serratia sp. CY29653. NCBI lineage: Bacteria > Pseudomonadati > Pseudomonadota > Gammaproteobacteria > Enterobacterales > Yersiniaceae > Serratia > Serratia sp. CY29653. The sequence goes on from NZ_JBJNLC010000001.1 coordinate 969,370, forward strand.
TATGAAGCCGGCCACATCACCTATATGCGTACCGATTCCACCAACCTGAGCCAGGATGCGCTCAACATGGTGCGTGGCTACATCGGCGACAACTTCGGCGACAAATACCTGCCGAAGGCGCCGAATCAGTACAGCAGCAAAGAGAATTCGCAGGAAGCGCACGAAGCGATCCGTCCTTCGGACGTGAACGTGCTCGCCGAGCAGTTGAAAGACATGGAAGCGGACGCGCAGAAGCTGTATCAGCTGATCTGGCGCCAGTTCGTTGCCTGCCAGATGACGCCGGCGCAATACGATTCCACCACGCTGACGGTGAAAGCCGGCGATTATCAGCTGCGCGCCAAGGGCCGTACGCTGCGCTTTGACGGCTGGACCAAGGTCATGCCGGCGCTGCGCAAGGGCGATGAAGATCGCACCCTGCCATACGTCGAAATCGGCAGCGAACTGGATCTGCAGAAACTGATCCCAAGCCAGCACTTCACCAAGCCGCCGGCGCGCTACAGCGAAGCCTCGCTGGTGAAAGAGCTGGAAAAACGCGGCATCGGCCGCCCGTCCACCTACGCCTCCATCATCTCGACCATTCAGGATCGCGGTTATGTGCGGGTAGAAAGCCGCCGCTTCTATGCCGAGAAAATGGGCGAGATCGTCACCGATCGCCTGGAAGAAAACTTCCGCGAGCTGATGAACTATGACTTCACCGCACGCATGGAAGATGGTCTCGATGAGGTCGCCAACAACCAGGCCGAGTGGAAAGCGGTGCTGGATGAGTTCTTCGTCGACTTCAGCGAACAGCTGGAAACGGCGGAGAAGGATCCGGAAGAAGGCGGCATGCGGCCTAACCAGATGGTGATGACCAGCATCGACTGCCCGACCTGCGGCCGCAAGATGGGCATCCGTACTGCCAGCACCGGCGTGTTCCTCGGCTGTTCCGGCTACGCGCTGCCGCCGAAGGAGCGCTGCAAAACCACCATCAACCTGGTGCCGGAAGCGGAAGTGCTCAACATCCTCGAAGGCGACGAGGCGGAAACCAACGCGCTGCGCGCCCGCCGCCGCTGCAAGAAATGCGGTACGGCGATGGACAGCTATCTGATCGACAACCAGCGCAAGCTGCACGTCTGCGGTAACAACCCGGCGTGCGACGGTTACGAGATCGAAGAGGGCGAGTTCCGTCTGAAAGGCTACGACGGCCCGGTGGTGGAGTGCGACAAGTGCGGCTCGGAAATGCACCTGAAAATGGGGCGTTTCGGCAAGTACATGGGCTGCACCAACGAGAACTGCAAAAACACCCGCAAGATCCTACGTAACGGCGACGTCGCGCCGCCGAAGGAAGATCCGGTGCCGTTGCCGGAGCTGCCGTGCGAGAAGTCGGACGCCTATTTCGTGCTGCGTGACGGCGCTGCCGGCGTGTTCCTGGCGGCCAACACCTTCCCTAAATCGCGCGAGACCCGTGCGCCGCTGGTGGAAGAGCTGGCTCGCTTCAAGGATCGCCTGCCGGAGAAGCTGCGCTATCTGGCCGATGCGCCGGTGGCGGACGCCGAAGGCAATAAAACGCTGGTGCGTTTCAGCCGCAAAACCAAACAGCAGTACGTCTCTTCTGAAAAAGACGGCAAGGCGACCGGTTGGTCCGCGTTCTACGTGGACGGCAAGTGGGTCGAAGGCAAGAAGTAAGGCCAATGTCCCGCCCGCAAGATGAAAAACCAGCCCTGGCGGCTGGTTTTTTATTGGTGAAAAGGGGGAAACGGATCTATCCTTTGCTGTTTTTACCCCTCCGTCACCGCCGTTTCACGTTGATACCAATGCAAAATAATCGTTATCATAGTGTGACGCGGATCTATACTTGAAGCTGCAACGTGGTATAGTGGTTATATAAAAAGTTTTTTTATTATTAAAGCTTATTAACAACGGCGTTTTCTTCACCATCAGGGTAAAACACGGTGTTTATGGCTTGTGAGTTTCAGCATACCGGGGCGACACCGATATACCTGGCTGCGGGTAAGCCGCAGTGTTTAACCTAGGATGGTATAAGATATGAAATTGCAGCAGCTTCGTTACATTGTGGAAGTGGTTAACCACAACCTGAATGTCTCCTCGACGGCAGAAGGGCTCTATACCTCGCAACCCGGCATCAGTAAGCAGGTGCGCATGCTCGAAGATGAGCTGGGCATCCAGATCTTCGCCCGCAGCGGCAAACACCTGACCCAGGTCACCCCGGCCGGCCAGGAAATCATTCGCATCGCGCGTGAAGTGCTGTCCAAGGTGGATGCCATCAAAGCCGTTGCCGGTGAACATACTTACCCGGACAAAGGCTCGCTGTACGTCGCCACCACGCATACCCAGGCTCGCTACGCCTTGCCCAACGTCATCAAGGGCTTTATCGAGCGTTACCCGCGCGTCTCGCTGCACATGCACCAGGGCTCGCCGACGCAGATCGCCGAAGCGGTCTCCAAAGGCACCGCCGATTTCGCCATCGCCACCGAAGCGCTGCACCTGTACGACGATCTCATCATGCTGCCGTGCTACCACTGGAACCGCGCGGTGGTGGTGAAGCCCGATCATCCTTTGGCGGGCAAAAGCAGCATCAGCATTGAAGAGCTGGCGGCTTACCCGATCGTCACTTACACCTTCGGCTTTACCGGCCGCTCGGAGCTGGATACCGCTTTCAACCGCGCCGGCCTGACGCCGCGCATCGTCTTTACCGCCACCGACGCTGACGTGATCAAAACCTATGTGCGTCTGGGATTGGGGGTGGGGGTGATCGCCAGCATGGCGGTGGATCCGGTGCAGGATCCGGATCTGGTGACGGTGGATGCAAGCGATATCTTCACCTACAGCACCACTAAAATCGGCTTCCGCCGCAGCACTTTCCTGCGCAGCTACATGTACGACTTCATTCAGCGCTTCGCGCCGCACCTGACGCGTGACGTGGTCGACAGCGCAGTGGCGCTGCGCTCCAACGAAGAGATCGAGGCGATGTTCAAGGACATCAAGCTGCCGATTAAGTAATCGTTGACGATATCAAATCAAACCCGGAGAGGCGCCTGCCAAACCGGGTTTTTTTAGCCCGGAAATCCGTGCCTTCTTGCTTCTCAGGATCATCCTGAAAAGTCGCTGCCCTCTTTTCAACCCGTTAGCGTCTGAGTAGAGTGCAAACGTTCGGATCATTGAATAAGGAAATTCAACGTTATGCAGATATGCAGGCTTAACTACGCTGATTTATCAAGTGATGGCAAGATAGTGAAATTACGGTGCTATGGAGTGGGGACATTCGACGTGTTATCGGGTATTGAGTATTACATTAACAACCCAAACTGTTCGGATCGTGAGAAAGCCGCCATTCCTCCAGGAACATACTGGATCGTCGACAGACCAAAGGGCAGTATTGCAAATCAAATTCGCTCTGAATTGGTTGACCTGTATCATCTCTACAAGAATCGCCATTCTGAATGGTTTGGTCTCTTCAGCAATGAAACAATGAGTGACTACACCGTCGTAAATGGCGCCATTCGAAACAGTTTTAGACTGCATCCACTCAACACAGATGGCACCGGTGTTTCTTGGGGATGTATTACTCTCTATCAGGCATCTGACTTTCAGATCCTTCGGGATGCGCTGCTAAGGCGTAGAAAAGTGAGAGTGCCTGGAGGTCGAGGGCTGATGGCGTACGGCCGTATAGATGTTCAAGGCGTGCCTGATTACAGTAAATGCGTGGTATCACGATGAAAAAAAGTCTCTGGATTGTTCTGTTCTTGTTGCTCACCCTTTTGTTGCTGCGCTACCTACCAGACGGAATTTTCGACAGCTTCGTTTCCAACAACATAGAAATTAGCGGTGATGGTGAAATAGGGATGAATAATTTCGACTCGGTTGTCATTGCCATTAAATTGGGTGTCTCTGCCATCATTGCGGCGGTTGTCCTAATAGTCTGTCGCCGCCTGGTGCGTAATCCCAGCTAAAACCGCGAGATCTTCCTCGCCAAAGTGCCGCCTCGCTGCGGCGTCTTTGTTGGCGCATTGCCTAACCCCTTGGCGGCGCACGCACTTCCTTCCCGCTGATTGTTCCCACCTATCGTTGTGATCAAATCGTGTTGTTATCAAAACGTTAACTTATCTTTGTGGTATCTTTAAACAAGACCTCAGTGATTACCCTGTTTTATCACAATAAGAAATGGAGGAGCTATGTCGTCCGATCTTCGTGAAACAAGTATGGATAAGCTGGTTGCGCTGAATAGCGAATATTACTATTACAGTCTGCCGCTGGCGGCGAAGCAGCTGGGTGATATCGACCGGTTGCCGAAATCAATGAAAGTGCTGTTGGAGAACCTGCTGCGCCATGTGGATGGCGATACCGTGCAGGTTGACGACCTCAAGGCCATCGTCGCCTGGCTGCAAACCGGCCATGCCGACCGTGAGATAGCCTACCGCCCGGCGCGCGTGCTGATGCAGGATTTTACCGGCGTTCCGGCGGTGGTGGATCTGGCCGCGATGCGCGAAGCGGTGCGGCGGTTGGGGGGCAACGTCGATCAGGTGAACCCGCTGTCGCCGGTGGATCTGGTGATTGACCACTCGGTCACCGTCGATGAATTTGGCGATGACAACGCCTTTGAAGACAACGTGCGTATCGAAATGCAGCGCAACCACGAGCGCTACACCTTCCTGCGCTGGGGGCAGAAAGCCTTCAACCGCTTCCGCGTGGTGCCGCCGGGCACCGGCATCTGTCACCAGGTCAACCTCGAATACCTCGGCCAAACGGTCTGGCACAGCGACGAAAGCGGCCGCCGCGTGGCTTATCCCGATACGCTGGTGGGCACCGACTCCCACACCACCATGATCAACGGCCTCGGCATCCTCGGCTGGGGCGTCGGCGGCATCGAAGCGGAAGCGGCTATGCTGGGCCAGCCGGTGTCGATGTTGATCCCCGACGTGGTCGGCTTCAAGCTGACCGGCAAGCTCCGCGAGGGCATTACCGCCACTGACCTGGTGCTGACCGTCACCCAAATGCTGCGCAAGCACGGCGTTGTCGGCAAGTTCGTCGAGTTTTACGGCGATGGCCTGGCCGATCTGCCGCTGGCGGACCGGGCAACCATCGCCAACATGTCGCCGGAATTTGGCGCCACCTGCGGCTTCTTCCCGGTGGATGACGTTACGCTCGGCTATATGAAGCTCAGCGGCCGCAGCGCAGAACAAATCGCGCTGGTGGAAGCTTACGCCAAGGCGCAGGGCATGTGGCGCAACCCCGGTGATGAACCGGTCTTCACCAGCTCGCTGGCGCTGGACATGTCGACGGTGGAAGCCAGCCTCGCCGGGCCGAAACGCCCGCAGGATCGCGTTGCGCTGCCAAATGTGCCGCAGGCGTTCAAGGCCGCCACCGAGCTGGATATCGGCGGTCAAAAGGCCAAAGCCGACAGCAAAACCTTTACGCTGGACGGGCAACAGCACGAACTGCGCGACGGCGCGGTGGTGATCGCGGCGATCACCTCCTGCACCAACACCTCCAACCCGAGCGTGATGATGGCGGCCGGCCTGCTGGCGAAAAATGCCGTCAAGAAAGGGCTGCGCAGCAAGCCCTGGGTAAAAACCTCGCTGGCGCCGGGATCCAAAGTGGTGACCGACTACTTCGACAGCGCCAAACTCACCGCCTATCTGGAAGAGCTGGGGTTTAATCTGGTGGGCTATGGCTGTACCACCTGCATCGGTAACTCCGGCCCGCTGCCGGATCCGATCGAGCAGGCGATCAAAGAGGGCGATCTGACCGTGGGCGCGGTGCTGTCGGGCAACCGCAACTTCGAAGGGCGCATCCACCCGCTGGTGAAAACCAACTGGCTGGCCTCGCCGCCGCTGGTGGTGGCTTATGCGCTGGCGGGCAGCATGAAGATTGACCTGACTAAAGAGCCGCTGGGCGAGGGCAACGACGGTCAACCGGTCTATTTGAAGGACATCTGGCCGAGCAGCCAGGACATCGCTCAGGCGGTGGAAGAAGTGCGCACCGAGATGTTCCACAAGGAATATGGCGAAGTGTTCGACGGCGACGCTAACTGGCAGGCGATCCAGGTGACCGGCTCGGCGACCTATCAGTGGCAGGAGGATTCTACCTATATTCGTCATCCGCCGTTCTTCAGCACCATGAAAGTGACGCCGGATCCGGTGCAGGACATCAAAGACGCGCGCATTCTGGCGATTCTGGCCGACTCGGTGACCACCGACCACATCTCGCCGGCGGGCAACATCAAGCGCGACAGCCCGGCGGGGCGTTACCTGAGCGAGCACGGCGTGGCGCCGCAGGATTTCAACTCTTACGGCTCGCGCCGCGGCAACCACGAAGTGATGATGCGCGGCACCTTCGCCAATATCCGCATTCGCAACGAAATGGTGCCGGGCGTGGAAGGGGGCTATACCCGCCATATCCCGTCGCAGCAGCAGTTGTCTATCTACGACGCCGCCATGCAGTATCAGCAGGAAAAGGTGCCGCTGGCGGTGATCGCCGGTAAAGAGTACGGCTCTGGCTCCAGCCGCGACTGGGCGGCGAAGGGGCCGCGCCTGCTGGGCGTGCGGGTGGTGATCGCCGAATCCTTCGAGCGCATTCACCGCTCCAACCTGATCGGCATGGGGATTTTGCCGCTGGAGTTCCCGCAAGGGGTGACGCGCAAAACCCTGGGGCTGACCGGGGATGAGCAGATCAGCGTCGGCGGCCTGCAGCAGCTGCAGCCGGGCCAGACGGTGCCGGTGCACATCACCTATGCCGACGGGCGCAAGGAAGTGATCGACACCCGTTGCCGCATCGATACCGGCAATGAGCTGACCTATTACGAAAACGACGGCATCCTGCATTATGTGATCAGGAAAATGCTGTAATTAAGCAATAAAAAGGGCGCCGCAAGGCGCCCTGATTGTTTCCGCCGCGGCGGCGATCACTTCTGGTCGAGCAAATGGCCCATTTTGGCGGCCTTGGTCGCCAGATAGTGTTCGTTCTTCGGGTTGCGGCCGACGATCAGCGGCACGCGCTCGCTGATGTTGATGCCGGCTTCGGTCAGGATCTCGACCTTTTTCGGGTTGTTGGTCAGCAAGCGTACCGCGTCGACGCCCAGCAGTTTGAACATGTCGGCGCACAGGGTGAAGTCGCGCTCGTCGGCGGCGAAGCCGAGCTGGTGGTTGGCTTCCACGGTGTCTGCGCCCTTATCCTGCAGGGCATAGGCGCGGATCTTGTTCAACAGGCCGATATTGCGGCCCTCCTGGCGATGATAAAGCAGAATGCCGCGGCCTTCTTCGGCGATTTGCTCCAGCGCGGCTTCCAGCTGAAAACCGCAGTCGCAGCGCAGGCTGAACAGGGCATCGCCGGTAAGACATTCGGAATGCACGCGCGCGAGCACCGGCGCTTCGCCGGAAATATCACCGAATACCAGCGCCAGATGGTCATGCCCGGTCGCCAGTTCTTCGAATCCTACCATCAGGAAATCGCCCCAAGGTGTCGGCAGTTTAGCCTCTGCCACCCGTTTAAGCTGCATGTCACTCTCCACAAAAACCTACGATTCAATCATTGTCGCGCATCCTAAGTCCGGTTCGGTAAATTGACCAAGACTAAAACGTGCTGCGCCGATCTCTATTTCGTTAATTATCGGCTATTTTGCCACAACTTCTTGCCGGGCGGTGCTCAGCAAACCAGCAGATGGCGTTTTCCGGCTACCTATTATTGCGATAGGTTGCCTATCTGTTTAATTTTTCGCGTGTTATCAAGATTACACTCTTGTTACACTGCAGTCTGATTCACGCAGAGGAAAACGGGAATGTATGAGATAGCAAAACGCACGGCGGGCGGCGCGCTGCTGCTGCTGTTGATGCCGCTGGCGGTCTGGGTATCCGGCTGGCACTGGCAGCCCGGCGGCAATGATCGGCTGCTGAAAGCGCTGTACTGGGTGACCGAAACCGTGACCTCGCCGTGGGGCATTTTGACCAGCGCTATCCTTTGCGGTTGGTTTTTGTGGTGTCTGCGCTTTCGGCTCAAGGCGGCCATCGGTCTGGCGATCCTGCTTTCCGCCGCGTTGGTGATTGGGCAGGGGATCAAGTCGCTGATCAAGGATCGGGTGCAAGAACCGCGGCCGTTTGTGGTATGGCTGGAGCAAAACCACGGCGTGGACGGCAAATACTTCTATTCGCTGCATCGCAAAGAGCGCAGCGCGCTGGTGCGCGAGCAATTGCAGGATCAGACCCTGGTGCCGAACTGGCTGCGCAAGCACTGGCAGTTTGAAACCGGTTTCGCTTTCCCGTCGGGGCATACGATGTTCGCTGCCACCTGGGCGCTGTTGGGCGTAGGGCTGCTGTGGCCGCGCCGCCATTATAAAACCGTCGCGCTGCTGATGGTGTGGGCAACGGGGGTGATGGGCAGCCGTTTGCTGCTGGGCATGCACTGGCCACGCGATCTGGTGATGGCCACGCTGATCAGTTGGCTGTTGGTGGTGGTCACCTGCTGGCTGGCGCAGCGCTGGTTTGGCCCGCTGACGCCGCCGCCGCAAGAGCAGCAGGAAATCGCGGCGCGCAAGCCGGAATAAGCATTCTTCTCGCAGGCGCCCGTCAGGCGCCTGCCACCAACACCTTTACTCCCACCTTCTCAAAGGCCTGTATGGCGGTATTGCTGATACCGTCGTCGGTGATCAAATAGTCGATATGCTGCCAGTCACAGGGCAATGCGAACATCGACACCTTATCGATTTTGCTGGAGTCGGCAACCACATACACCGTGTTGGCTGCGTTGATCATCGCCGTTTTCAGTTTGATGTCGGTTTCGCTTGGGAAACTGAGGCCGTGGCGGGGTGAGATGCAGGCCGTTGCGAGGAACAGTTTCTGGGCCAGAACGTTCTCGAAGAAGCCGGCGGCTTTGTCCCCCGAAGTGGAAAGCGTCGGAAATTTGAACGAGCCGCCGGTCAGCAAAATGTTCACGCCCGGTTCGCCGCCCAGCTGCAGCGCGATATTGACGCCGGTGGTGATAACGGACAGTTTCTTGATGTGGCTCAGGTGATTGGCGATAGCCGTGGTGGTGGTGCCCGAATCAAGAATGATGGTGTCGCCCGGTTCGATAAAACCGGCGGCGAGCTTGCCGATGCGATCCTTGGCGGTCAGGTTGACCTGGCGTTCCAACAGCATGGCATGGGTGTTTTGCTTGCCATCGACCAGGGTTGCGCCGCCGTGGAAACGCTGCACATAGCCTTGTTGCTGCAGGACCCGCAGGTCGGTGCGAATGGTCGCTTCGGTCAGCTTGAAGGTATCGGTCAGCATTTTGACCGTTGCCGAGCCGTCTTCGCGGATCATGTCGAGGATCTTTTCGCGCCGTTGCTGCATTTCCGCCAGCTGTTCGCTTTTGCTTTTCAATCGAAAGACTCCTGCACCTGTCAGTTCCCGCCGGGCGGTTTGCCACGGCAACTCCTTATTGATGCGCTGAATTTTAGCTCGCGATTATTGATAAAGCTATGGATAAACCCGGTCAACCCCTATTGATTTTTATTCGAAAGTCTATGGTATCAGCGAAAGTCACCGGGTAAAACGAATTTTAAGTTATTTGAATGTTTGCATTTCATTGTTATTTATTGCTTTTTGTGAATTGTGATTCCGCCTGTTGCGTGCTTTTGCTTGAAATTTGATCTTGCCCACATTAATTATCGTTTTTGCTGCATATGATTTCCATTCGAAAGTCAATGGCGGGTTAGCGGATCGTTTTAGAGGCGATAACGATAATCAATGTGCTCAAGCAGAGGTGACGATGGACTTCCAGGCGATTAAAAACACGGCGCGCCAGGCGCGCCGATATGTGGTGACCATGAACCATAAGGCAGGCAAGGGCCATACCGGCGCCGATCTGTCGGAAATCGACATCATCTGCACCTTGTATATGGCGGTGATGGATCGCGGCAATGCCCGGCCCGATCAGGATCGGTTCATTTTGTCTAAAGGGCACGGCGCCGGCGGTTTTTACTGCAGCTGCGCGGCGATGGGCCTGCTCGATCCGGCGGTGCTCGATCAGTTCATGGGCGACGACACCTTGCTGGCCGGGCATCCGGTGCGGCAGAAGCTGCCGGAGCTGGTGGAGATCAACTCCGGCGGTTTGGGGCATGGCCTGCCGATCGCCGTGGGGCTGGCGCTGGGCAACAAACTGGCCGGGCGCGCACATCGCCGCGCTTTCGTGCTGCTGGGCGACGGCGAGCTGGCGGAGGGATCCAACTGGGAGGCGGCGATGGCGGCAAGCAAATTCAAGCTGGATAACCTGATTGCCATCGTCGATCGCAACCGGCTGCAGCTGGCGGGCAAGACAGAGGCCATCATGCCGCTGGAGCCGCTGGCGGAAAAATGGCGCGCTTTCGGTTTCGAAACCCTGGAATGCGACGGGCACGATCCGGCGGCGCTGGTGGCGGCGATCCAACGCCCGAGCCAGGACAAGCCGCGGGTGATTTTGGCCAATACCGAAAAGGGACACGGCGTGTCGTTTATGGCTAACGTTGCCGCCTGGCATCACGCGGTACCGGACGAACAACAGCTGGCGCAGGCGCTGGCGGAACTGGAGGGGTGAACATGCAGGACTTACGCGATGCCGTGGTGACGGCGTTGATCGAAGAGCAGCTGGCGGGGGCAGATCTGAGCGTGATGGTGGCGGACTCCACGTCCACGTCGAAAATCGCGCCCTTTGAGCAGGCTTATCCGGAGCGTGTGGTGAACGTCGGCATCGCCGAACAAAATATGGTGGGCATGGCCGCCGGCATGGCGCTCAGCGGCCGCACGGTCTTTACCGCCAACGCCGCGCCTTTCCTGTTCGCCCGTTCTAACGAGCAGATGAAAAACGATGTTTGCTACACGGAAACCAACGTGAAAATGCTCGGCCTGAATGCCGGATTCGGCTATGGGCCGCTGGGGGCGACGCACCATTGCATGAACGATATCGCCATCGCCCGCACGCTGGGTAATCTCAGCGTCTATGCGCCGGCGGATGCGCGACAAGCGGCAGAGATTGTCCGTTATGTCATCGCGCAACCCGGCCCGGCCTATATCCGTATGGACAGCGACAAGCTGCCGGTGCTGAACGCGAGCTATCACTTCCGCCCCGGAGAGCCGGAGGTGCTGCATCAAGGATCTGACAGCCTGGTGTTTTGCCTGGGGACGGTGGCGCACGAGGCGATGAAGGTGCTGGAATTGGGCGATAACCCGACCATCGTCTCGCTGCCTTCGCTCTGGCCACTCAATGAGGCGGCGGTAGTGGCGTTGATGCGTTCGCACCGCCGGGTGCTGACCATGGAGGAGCACGCCCTCAGCGGTGGCCTGGGCACCATCATCGGTGAGCTGTTGCTGCGGCATCAGCTGCCGCGGCCGTTTACCGCGCTGGGCGTGCCGGCTTATGAATTTACCCACAGCAGCAGCCGGGCGGCGCTGCGGCGGCAATACGCCATCGACGCCGCAGGGTTGCATGCTCAGTTAACGCCATAGGGGGAATGCGATGGAGCAGAACGAATACGACGTTAATTTACGCTACGGTGTCGATAGCCGGATGTCGCTGGCAGGGAAGGTAGCGGTGATCACCGGCGGTCTGGGCGGCATCGCGATGGCCGCCAATCGCCTGCTGCTGGAGAAGGGCGCGCGCCTGGTATTGATGTATCCGGCCTTTGAACAGGACAAGGCCGCGGCGGCGCTGCGGGAGTTGGGTGAAGAACAGGTGTTCTGCCAGGTGTGCGACGTGACCGAACCCGGCTCGGTGGCTGCCGCCTTCAACGCGGCTCAGCGGCGCTTTGGCCGGCTCGATATCCTGGTCAACTGCGCCGGCTACGTCAATCTGCAACCGGCGACGGAAGTGACGCTCGAGGAGTGGCAGCGCCACTTGGCGGTCAACCTCACCGGGCCCTTCTTGTGTTCGCAGGAACTGGCGCGCCGTGCGATAGCCGCCGGCCACGGCGGGAAAATCATCAACATCGCGTCGCAGGCGGCCTCCATCGCCATTGACGATCACTGCGCTTACACCGCCGCCAAGGCGGGGCTGCTGGGCATGACCAAGGTGATGGCCAAAGAATGGGCGCCGCACGGCATCACCGTCAACACGTTATCGCCCACCGTGGTGCTGACGCCTATGGGAGAGAAAGCCTGGCGCGGCGAGAAGGGCGAGGCGATGAAAAAGCTGATCCCGCTGGGGCGTTTTGCTTATACCGACGAAATTGCGGCGGCGATCCTGTTTTTTGCCAGCAACGGCAGCGACATGATTACCGGCGCGGACCTGATGATCGACGGCGGTTTTACCATTTGGTAAGCGGCAACCGCAGCGATCGCCAACACCAGACGATGTTCAACACAACGATAAGAGAACACCATCATGAGAAAAATAGCCACTTACCTTACCCTGCTCACCGGTTTTGCCTGCACCTCTGCCATGGCGGCGGAAAAAGGCACGATCGCCATTCTCGTCAACTCGCTGGACAACCCTTATTACGCCGCGGAAGCCAAGGGGGCCGAGGCCAAAGCCAAGTCGCTCGGCTACCAGACGCTGGTGCTGTCGCACGGTGAAGACGTTAAGCGCCAGGGGGAGCTGATCAGCCTGGTTATCGGCCGCAAGGTTCAGGGCATCATTTTGGATAACGCCGATTCTCAGGCCAGCGTCGCCGCCGTGCAGCAGGCGAAAAACGCCGCTATTCCGGTGGTACTGATCAACCGCGAGATCCCGGTCGATGGCGTGGCGTTGGCGCAGATCACCCATAACAACTTCCAGGCCGGCTCGGACGTCGCCAACCAGTTTGTAGAAAAAATGGGGGAAACCGGCAAATACGCCGAGCTGACCTGCAACCTGGCGGACAATAACTGCGTCACGCGCTCGCAGTCGTTCCACAACGTGATCGACCAATACCCTGAGATGGTCAGCGTGGCGCGTCAGGATGCCAAGGGCAATCTGCTGGAGGGAAAACGCATCATGGACAGCATTCTGCAGGCGCATCCGGACATCAAAGGCGTGATCTGCGGCAACGGCCCGGTGGCGCTGGGCGCAGTGGCGGCGCTGAAGGCCGCCGGCCGGCAGGATGTCACCGTGGTGGGCATCGACGGCAGCAACGATGAACGCGACGCCATTCTCAACGGCAGCCTCTACGCCAGCGTGATGTTGCAGGCGCAGGTGATCGCCGCGCAGGGCGTTGAAATCCTCGACGGCTATTTCCAATCCGGCAGCTATACCGGCAAGGAGCGCGTGATGTTCCGCGGCATCCTGATCGGCAAAGACAATGCGCAACGAGTCAGTGACTTCAACTTCAAACCGTAATCCGCGCTGAGCGGCGTCTTTCACCACCCCGTCCCGGCGGCGGGGTGCGATCGGAGGTGTTGTTATGTCGATGCGCATTGCGCTGGCCGTCACCGTCGTCCTGGCGTTGAGCGGTTGCCGTATCGTTTCGGAGAAAAAGCTGGCGGAGCTTCGCTCCCCGGTGAATCCGCATGTGGCGCAGGCGGCGGAAATTTACCGCAGCCAAATCGCTCCGCAAGCGGTCAAAACGGCGCAGCCGCTGGGCGAGCTGCTCGCCCGGATCGCCCAGGCCAAGGATTTTGACAGCGCCTGCGGTCTGCTGGGGTACCGCGCTCAACCGGAGTTCCCTTGTTATTTCAACGTTAAGGTCAGCGGTGAAGTCGTGGCGGTCAACACCCGGTCGCGCAGCGGAAAATTAACGCTCAAGCTGACCGATGCACCGCTCAGCAGCGTGGAGGTGCAGATCGGGCCGGTTTATCGCGGTACGGCATTGCGCGACAGCTATCGCGGGCTGAGCTACGGCGATTTCAATGACCAAGCGCTGTTCGGCGATTTTGCCAGGGCGATTAATCAGGCTTCGATCGACGAACTGGCCGGATCCCCGCCCAAGGTGGGTGACCACATTACCGTGTACGGCGTATTCAGCAGCTGGCAGGCGCCTGCCGAGCCGCTGTTGATCACGCCGGTACGCATTCAACCTTAAGGGGGCGTGATGAGCGATCCGGTCATTATTCAAACGCGCAACGTTTCGCGTCTCTATCCTGGCGTCACGGCATTGGATAGCGTGAGTTATCAAGTGTTTCGCAATCAGGTCAACGTGCTGATCGGCGAAAACGGCGCCGGCAAGTCGACCATGATGAAGCTGCTGGCGGGGGTGGAAACCCCGACCTCCGGCACCATCGAGCTGGAGGGTAAAGCGGTGACGCTAACTTCCACGCAGCAGGCGGAGCGGCTCGGGATCAGCATTATTTTCCAGGAGCTGAACCTGTTCCCCAACCTGTCGGTGATGGACAACATTTTTATGGCCAACGAGTTCTTCCAGCGTGGCCGCATCAATGTGGACTATCAATATCAGCTGGCCAAATCCTTGCTGCAGCGGCTGGAGTTGGACATCGATCCGCATACGCCGTTGGGCAGTCTCGGCATCGGACATCAGCAACTGGTGGAAATTGCTCGCGCCTTGGCGAAGGACACCCGGGTGCTGATCATGGATGAGCCGACGTCGGCGCTGAGCCAGGCTGAAGTGCGCACGCTGTTTCGGGTGATCGCCGATCTGAAAAAACGCGGCGTCACCATCATCTACATTTCTCACCGTCTGGAAGAGCTGATGGAGATTGGCGATCGCATCACGGTGTTTCGCGATGGGCGTTTTGTTGCCGCCGAGCCGGTCTGCAACGTCAGCATCCCGTGGATCATCGAAAAGATGGTCGGGGAAAAGAGCAAGCACTTTGATTATTGCGCGGCAGAGCAAGGGGATGAAGTGCTGAAGGTTGAGCAGTTGACGCTGCCGCGTGAAAACGGCGGCTATTGCCTTAACGACGTCAGTTTTTCACTGCGCAAAGGGGAAGTGATCGGCATTTATGGCCTGTTGGGCGCCGGCCGCACCGAACTGTTCAAGGTGGTCAACGGCGTGATGCGCCAGACGGCAGGCCGCATTCTGCTCAACGGCAAAAGCGTGGAGCGGTTGGGGTTTCGTCAGCGCATGGCGTTGGGCATGGCGCTGGTGCCGGAAGACAGGCAGGCGGAGGGCTTGGTGCAGATGATGTCGATCAAGGCCAACATGACCCTGGCCAGCCTGGGGCGCAACGCGCTGCGGCCGTTGGCGGCGGCCGGGGAGTGCGCGCTGGTCGACGGCATGATCGAAAAACTGGCGATCAAGGTGAGTGACCGGGAGCTGCCAATCACCAGCCTGAGCGGCGGCAATCAGCAGAAAGTGGTGTTGGGCAAGGCGCTGCTGACCGGGCCGCAGGTAGTGTTTCTCGATGAGCCGACGCGCGGAATCGACGTCGGCGCCAAAACGGACGTTTATCACCTGATTGGCGCGATGGCACGCCAGGGGCTGGCGGTGATGTTCTCTTCGTCGGAGCTGGATGAGGTGGTCTCACTGGCCGACCGGGTGATGGTGATGGCGGACGGGAAACTGACGGCCGATCTGCCGCGCGAACGGGCCGATCGCGAAACGCTGATCCGCGCCTCAACCCCACACGCATAAGGATAAGGCAATGCAAACCAAGTATCGGTTGTATATGTATTTGCTGCAGGCGCGCACCTTCATCGCCCTGTTGCTGGTGGTGCTGTTCTTCAGCGGCATGGTGCCGAATTTTCTGACCGTCTCCAATCTGCTGATCATGACGCAGCACGTGGCGATTACCGGGCTGCTGGCGGTTGGCATGACTCTGGTGATCCTCACCGGCGGCATCGACTTGTCGGTCGGCGCGGTGGCGGGCTTGTGCGGGATGATCGCCGGTGCGCTGTTGACCGTCGGTATCCCGCTGTGGGATGGCAACCGGCTGTTTCTCAACGTTTTCGAAGTGATCGGCGCGGTGGCGCTGTTGGGCGTATTGTTGGGGTTGGTCAACGGCACGCTGATTACGCGGCTCGGCGTTGCGCCGTTCATCTGCACCCTGGGCGCAATGTACGTGGCGCGTGGTGCGGCGTTGTTGACGGCGGACGGCAAAACCTATCCCAATCTGGTGGGCATGGAAGCGCTGGGTAACACCGGTTTCGCGGCCCTGGGATCCGGCACCTTTCTCGGGATTTACAACCCGATTTGGCTGATGTTGGCCATCGTGTTGTTGGGGATCTATCTCACCAAGAAAACGCCGCTGGGCCGTTATATCTATGCGATTGGCGGCAATGAGCCGGCGGCGCGGCTGTCGGGGGTGCCGATCGTCAAAGTGAAAATGTTCGTCTATGCCTTCTCCGGGCTGTGTGCGGCGCTGGTGGGGCTGGTCATCGCTTCTCAGTTGCAAACCGCGCACCCGATGACCGGCAATATGTTCGAGATGGACGCCATCGGCGCGACGGTGCTGGGCGGTACGGCGCTCAGCGGTGGCCGCGGCAGGGTATTCGGTTCGATCATCGGCGCCTTTGTGATCGTTTTTCTGGCGGACGGTCTGGTGATGATGGGCGTCAGCGAGTTCTGGCAAATGGTGATTAAAGGGCTGGTGATCGTTACCGCCGTGGTGATTGACCAGTTCCAGCAGCGTTTGCAGAGCAAGGTCATTTTGATGCAGAGGCAGGAGAAAAAAGCGGTGCAGCCGCTGGCTGAGGTGAGCCATGGCTAAAGCGGATTGCATTGTCGCGTTGGACGAAGGCACCAGCAACGCCAAGGCCGTGGTGGTGGATGCGCAGGGGGCGATCGTCGCCAGAGCCAGCAGGCCGTTGACGCTGCAGACGCCGCAGCCCGGTTGGGTGGAACAGCGGGGCGAGGCCTTACTGGCAGCCTCTCTGGCGGTGCTGCGGGAAGCGATTGCGTTGGCCGGCGCATCCCGTATTGCCGGTATCGCCATCAGCAACCAGCGTGAAACCGCCATCGGTTGGCGGCGTTCCGACGGCCAGCCGATCGGGCCGGCCCTAACCTGGCAATGCACGCGCGCCGCCGATTTCTGTGAACGGCTGCGGCACGATCGGCAGGCCGAAGTGGTGCGTCGCGCCACCGGCCTGCCGCTTTCACCGCTGTTCTCGGCGGCGAAAATGCGCTGGTTGCTCGATCGCTGCGAAGGGGGGCAACGGATGGCGGAGAACGGGGAAATCTGCCTTGGCACCATCGATGCCTGGCTGCTGTGGCAGTTGAGCGGAGGACAGGCATTCGGCTGCGATACCTCCAATGCCGCTCGCACCCAACTGTTGAACCTTGCCTCCGGCGATTGGGACGAGCGGATGCTGGCGCTGTTCAACATTCCCCGCCAGGCGCTGCCGACGATCTCCCCCTCCAGCCATGTGTTCGGCGCGACGTTGGGATTGGAAGGCATTGCCGACGGCATTCCGATTGGCGCAATGGTCGGTGATTCGCATGCGGCGCTGTACGGCCATGCGCTCGGCCAGGCGGGGCAGGTTAAGGCCACCTATGGCACCGGTTCATCGGTGATGGCGCCGATCGCCGAAGCGCAATGCGACACGAGCGCTCTGGCAACGACCGTCGCCTGGCACGATGGCGAGCGTATGCAGTATGCGCTGGAGGGCAATATTCCCCACACCGGCGACGCCATTGCCTGGATGCTGGATATCACCGCCATGCCGGCGGGGGGCGAGACGCCGTTAAGTGAACTGCCTGTTTGCGTGGCCGACAGCGGTGGCGTCTATTTTGTGCCGGCACTGACCGGGGTCGGCGCACCCTGGTGGGATGAGCAGGCGCGCGGCGTGATCTGCGGCCTCAGCCGCGGCACGCGGCGGGAACATTTGGTGCGGGCCGCATTTGAGTCGGTGGCTTATCAAATCGCCGATGTGATCGGCGTATTGCGGCAACAGCCGGGTTTTGCATTGCAGGGGTTAATGGCCGATGGCGGCCCCAGCCGCAATGACTGGCTGATGCAGTTTCAGGCCGATCTGCTGGGTTGCCCGGTGTGGCGCAGCAACACGGCGGAACTCTCGGCGCTGGGGGCGGCGCTGATGGCGATGCGCAGCCTGTGGGGGACTACCGATCGGCAACTGGCGGCATTGTTGCCCCAACATGATGAATTTAAACCCGATATGCAGCGCCACCGGCAGCTGCAGGAAAACTACAGCGCCTGGCGGCAGGCGGTGCAACGCACCTTGTGGCGGCCGCAGGCGAGCTCATTGATGACAGGAGAACAACCATGAATCGTGATTTCACGGGGAAAACCGTGGTGATTACCGGCGCATGCCGCGGCATTGGGGCCGGCATCGCCGAGCGCTTCGCCCGTTTGGGCGCCAATCTGGTGATTGCATCGAATGCGGAACGCATTCTGACCACGGCGGAAACGCTGCGCCAGCGTTATGGTGTGGAGATTCTGCCGGTGATCCTCGACGTCACCGATGAGGCGCAGGTGGTTGATTTTTATCGTCAGGCTTGGGAGCAATTCGGCGCGATCGACGTTTCCATTCAAAACGCCGGGGTGATCACTATCGATCGTTTTGACCAGATGCCCAAAAGCGATTTTGAGAAAGTGTTGGCGGTAAATACCACTGCGGTGTGGCTCTGCTGCCGGGAAGCGGCTAAATATATGGTCGGCCAGCGCCAGGGGCGACTGATCAACACCTCTTCCGGTCAGGGGCGTAACGGATTCATTTACACACCGCATTACGCCGCCAGCAAAATGGGCGTGATCGGCATTACGCAAAGTTTAGCGCTCGAGCTGGCACCGTATGGCATTACCGTCAATGCATTCTGCCCCGGCATCATTGAAAGCGAGATGTGGGAATATAACGACCGCGTTTGGGGCGAAATTCTCAGCGGGCCGGAAAAAACCTACGGCAAAGGGGAGTTGATGGCCGAGTGGGTGGCGGGTATTCCGCTCAAGCGCGCCGGTCAGCCCGAGGACGTGGCGGGTCTCGTGGCCTTTCTTGCCTCGGACGATGCCGACTACATCACCGGCCAAACCATCAATGTGGACGGCGGGTTAATCATGTCATGACGTGACTGTGTCACAAAAACGCGGCGTCGGAACGGCGCCGCATTAACCGCTTACATTTTCCCGCCATTGCAATCCGCGCCGTCGCCCCCATATCCTTATAAATTCGACGTTTTGAGAAGCTTTCTCATCAATTTGTTCGCTAAGGCCGTTTACTGCCGAATATGCCAGCAGATATGTGGTTTTATCGTGCCGCAGGGTTTCCCTGCCGCAGTGGGAAATGCTAACTTAAGGGTTAGGGACGCCACGTTTTGGCATCGTTCATCCGATTCACTCGGCATCGCGGGAAAGAATGTGAAATATTTGCTGATTTTTTTGTTGGTTCTGGTGATCTTCGTGATTTCCGTCACCTTGGGTGCGCATAACGATCAGGTGGTCAATTTCAACTATCTGGTTGCGCAGGGTGACTATCGCGTATCGACCCTGTTGGCCACGCTGTTTGGCGCCGGTTTTGTTCTCGGCTGGATCATTTGCGGCCTGTTTTACCTGCGCACGCGCATTGCGTTGGGCCGCGCCGAGCGCAAGATCAAAAGGCTGGAGCTGCAGCTTGAGCAGCCCGCTGAACCGGCGGCTCAGCCCGTTGTCAGCAAGGAATAATCCTCTATGTTAGAACTGCTGTTTCTGTTGCTGCCCGTGGCTGCCGCGTACGGTTGGTACATGGGGCGCAGAAGCGCTCAGCAGGATAAACAGCAAGAAGCCAACCGCCTGTCGCGTGAATACGTGGCAGGGGTGAACTTTCTGCTTTCCAACCAGCAGGACAAGGCGGTCGATCTGTTCCTCGACATGTTGAAAGAGGACAGCAACACCGTTGAAGCCCACCTGACGCTGGGTAACCTGTTCCGTTCGCGCGGCGAAGTCGACCGCGCCATCCGCATCCACCAGGCCTTGATGGAAAGCGCCTCCCTGACCTTTGAACAGCGCCTGCTGGCGGTACAGCAGCTGGGCCGCGACTATATGGCGGCCGGGCTGTACGATCGCGCGGAAGACATGTTCAGCCAGTTGACTGACGAAGCGGATTTTCGCGTATCGGCGCTGCAGCAACTGCTGGTGATCCATCAGGCCACCAGCGATTGGCAAAAAGCGATCGACGTGGCGGAAAAGCTGGTCAAGCTGGGTAAAGAGAAACAGCGCGTCGAGATCGCGCACTTCTATTGCGAACTGGCGCTGCAGGCGATGGGCAGCGACGATCTCGATCGGGCGATGAGCCTGCTCAAACGTGCGGACGCAGCCGATAAACAGTGTGCGCGCGTATCCATCATGTTCGGGCGCATCTATATGGCGCAAAACGACTACGCCAAAGCGGCAGAGTCGCTGCAACGCGTGCTGAGCCAGGATAAAGAGTTGGTCAGCGAAACGCTGCCGATGCTGCAGGAATGCTACACGCATCTGCCGGAACAACAGCACAGCTGGGTTGAATTCCTGAAACGCTGCGTGGAAGAGAACACCGGCGCCACCGCCGATTTGATGCTGGCCGAGATCATCGAACAGCACGAAGGGCGCGACGTGGTGCAGGTCTATATCAACCGCCAGCTGCAGCGCCATCCGACCATGCGCGTGTTTTACCGGCTGATGGATTATCACCTGGCGGACGCCGAAGACGGCCGGGCGAAAGAGAGCCTGCTGCTGTTGCGCGATATGGTCGGCGAGCAAATTCGCACCAAGCCGCGTTACCGCTGCCACAAATGCGGCTTCACCGCGCACTCGCTCTATTGGCATTGCCCGTCGTGCCGAGCCTGGTCATCGGTCAAACCGATCCGCGGTCTGGACGGGCAATAACGCGGCGGCGGGGCAAAACAAAACGGGGCGATTTATCGCCCCGTTTTTTCGTTTGCCGCTTACTTTTTCTTGCCGCCTTTGGCGCCGGTTTTCAACAGCTGGCGCAGTTTCTTCAGTTCTTTCTGGCTCAGCGGCTGTTCAACCTCTTCTTCGGTGCTTTGATTGTCGATCTCGCCGTGGTGCAGCTCATCCGCCTTTTTGGCCGGCTTTTCTGCCTTGGCGGCGGGCGCGTTGAAGCTGTTTTCCAGGCGCTGGCATACTTCCACGCTCAACGAAAATTCGTTTTCAGCGGCGGCGGCGCGGATTTTTTCCTTCAGTTCCAGAGGAATTTTGATGGTAAGTGTCGATATCTCGCTCATTTTGAAAGCCTTTCTGCAGGAAGATGCCTTCAAGCTAAGCCACTGACGATCGGGTGTCTAGTGTGTAATAAAAATTTAATATTTCTGTAACAAAGAAGGGTGAGGCAAACGCGGGTTTTTTAGGCGAGAAACAGAGGCAGGGCCCGAGCGTGCGGGCCCTGTACCGGAAACATTATTTATAGATGATCGCGGTGCCGCTCAGCATGTTGTTACCGCCGGCGGAGATGATGCGGTAGCTGCCGGCGCCTTGGGCATCGGCTTTAGCGGCCAGTTTTTTCTCCAGGCTGCTGAGGGTGGTCGCATGGCCCGCGGAAACGATGCCGCTGGCGGTCAGGCTGTCAGCCTGTTGGCTGTTGACCGGCTCAGCGGCGAAGGTAGCGAAAGAGGTCAGTGCGATAGCGGTAGCGGCTGCAAAATATTTGATGGTTTTCATAGGTGACTCCAGTCTGTTTATTTAGGAAGGAAGCCATTCGCTTCCGATGTGGTGAATAATAAAGCATCTGCGCCGTTTGAAAATCTGATAATGCTGAGCAAGTTGTTCAAAATGTTTGATTGAGAATTTACGCATCTTTACGACGTTTTACGCTGCGTGGTTTATCGCTGACGCGCTTTTGTTGACGCGCCATGACAAAGGTGAGAGGTAACATGACAGAGCGGCGGTACGCGCTGCGGCTGGGATTTCTGGCCCCCGGCATGTAGAATGCGGCGGTCAGTTTCGCGGGTGAGTACCTGATTATGTCCATTTTACAGAAGGTAGAAGAAATGAAGTCTGAAAATAACACTAATAACAATGACTTAAAATCATCTCCAATCGTTGTGGCGTTAGATTACGCCGATAAGAACGCTGCGCTGGCGTTCGCCGACCGTATCGATCCGCAAGACTGCCGGCTGAAAGTGGGCAAAGAAATGTTCACGCTGTTTGGGCCGCAGCTGGTGCGCGATCTGCACGGGCGCGGTTTCGACGTGTTTCTCGACCTGAAATTCCACGATATTCCCAATACCACCGCGCATGCGGTTGCGGCAGCGGCCGAGCTGGGCGTTTGGATGGTCAACGTCCATGCCAGCGGCGGCGCGCGCATGATGACCGCCGCTAAAGAAGCGCTGCTGCCTTACGGAGCGGATGCGCCGCTGCTGATCGCCGTGACGGTGCTCACCAGCATGGAAGCGGAAGACCTGCGCGGCATTGGCATCGAGGCCAGCCCGGCGGAACACGCCGAGCGCCTGGCGCGCCTGGCCCGCGACTGCGGGCTGGACGGCGTGGTCTGTTCGGCACACGAAGCGCAGCGCCTGAAGGCCGCCTGCGGGCAGGCTTTCCAGCTGGTTACGCCGGGGATCCGCCCTGAAGGCAGCGCGGCGGGCGATCAGCGCCGTATCATGACCCCGGTGCAGGCCCAGGCCGCCGGCGTGGACTACATGGTGATTGGACGTCCGATCACCCAATCTGCGGATCCGGCCGCGACGCTGCGCGCGATCCGCGCCTCTTTGGCCTGAGGAGGCAATGATGAATGACGATAACAGCCGCCTGGTGTATTCCACGGACACCGGCCGCATCAAGCAGGAAGACGTTAAACCGCAACGCGCCAAGGGCGACGGCATCGTGCGCATCCAGCGTCAGACCAGCGGCCGCAAGGGGAAGGGGGTATGCCTGATCGCCGGCGTCGATCTGGATGATGCCGCGCTCGACAAACTGGCGGCCGAGCTGAAAAAGAAATGCGGTTGCGGCGGTTCTGTGAAAGACGGGATTATCGAGATCCAGGGCGATAAACGCGATCTGCTCAAACAGCTGCTGGAAGCCAAAGGCATGAAGGTCAAACTGGCGGGCGGTTGAGGTGAATCGCCATGCCGCGGTGCAATACTGCGGCATGGCTTGAGGTTGTTGCTGCCGGGGGTTAGCCCGTTAACGGCAAAAGAACCATAGACTTAAAGTAAAACAGACCTGAAATCATCGTTATTCTGGTTAATACGTCAAAGCGCCGAGGCGCTTTTGCCAGCCTGTCGGCCGAGGTCTCTCGGTCAGGTTATTTGCCAACCTGGTGACCGATGATGCCCCCTACCGCAGCCCCACCCAGCGTGCCCAGCGCGCTGCCGTCTGTCAGCACTGCGCCGCCGACTGCACCGGCGCCGGCGCCGATAGCGGTGTTGCGATCGCGTTTGGACATGTTGGAACAGGCGCTGAGTGAAAACGCCAGAGTCAGTGCCAGCGCGGCGGTGGCGAAACGTTTATTGATAATCATCATAATGACTTCTCCTTAGCATTGGCTATATGGAAGTGCCCTATAAGTATAGGCGTTAACCATAAATCAGGCCTGCCGTTGATTCCCGTACAGTATCGATATAAAAAATGGCATTTTTTGTTAACGGCCGAATAATTAGCAAGTTACGGCCCAAAAGGCGCCGAAACTGAGTATAGGTTTCTCGGGAAGGATAAACAGGTAAATAGTCTTAAAATCCCGCTGCGCAAGGGGAAGGCGCGCGGTGTAGCCCGCGCGGTGCGGCGGTGACCTGCGTTATTCGTTAACCAGCTCCACCTGTACGCCCTGGCGTTTCAGCTGATGCTGATACTCCAGCGCCAAGCGCGAATCGGTGATCACCCGGCTGATCTGGCCGGTCTGCGCCAGCGGGTTGGGCTGGATCTGGCCGAACTTGCTCGAGTCCGTCAGCACGATATTCTCCACGCCCTTGGCCAGCACCGCGCTGACCACGTCGGCGCGCATCATGTCGCGGCCGGTAAAGCCGGTTTCGGCCTGAAAGCCGTCAATGCCGATAAACGCCTTGTTGAAATGCACCTGCTGAATGCACAGCCGCGTAAGCGGGCCGACCACGGTCTCGCTTTTCTTCTGGTACATGCCGCCCAGCACAATCACGTCGCAGTCGGTTTCTTTCAGCAGGTTGGCGATGTAGTGGCTGACGGTGATCAGCGTAATGCGCTTGCGCTCGGCGATGTAGCGTGCCAGCAGGGCATTGGCGCTACCGCTCTCGATGAAGATCGTTTCGCCGTCGTTGACCTGCGCGGCGGCATATTGCGCCAACCGTTGTTTGAGGGTGAAATTGGACATCATGCGGGCGTCGACGTCGTCGCTCTCCAGCGCCACGGCGGAACCGTGTACCCGCTTCAGATAACTGCGCTTTTCCAGCAGGTTGAGATCCTGCCGGATGGTGACTTCCGAGACGCCCGAGGCGCGCGCCAGCTCATTGACGCTGATCCGCCGGCGATCGTTAACCAACTGCAATATGGTCTGTTGTCGTAAATTCATATCGGCCTGATGATGCGGCCGCCAAGGCGCGGCCGCTAAGAGTCAAAGGTTTAAAGAGTATGTTCTGTGCGCGCAATAATATCATCCTGCGCCTCAGGGGATAATGCGGTAAAGAAGGCGGAATAGCCAGCTACGCGAACCACTAAATCACGATATTGGTCAGGGTGTTGCTTCGCCGCCAGCAGCGTTTCGCGCGACACGATGTTGTACTGCACATGCCAGCCGCGATAGCTCTCGAAGAAGGTGCGCAACATCAGCATCAGCTTTTCCCGATCGCGCGGGTTGTCCAGCGTCGCCGGGTTCAGCTTTTGGTTGAGCAGCACGCCGCCGAGGATTGCCTCGGTAGGCAACTTGGCGAGCGAATTGAACACCGCGGTCGGCCCCAGGTGGTCGGTGCCGGACGCCGGGCTGGCGCCTTCCGCCAGCGGCTGGTGCGCCTTGCGTCCATCCGGGGTGGCGAGGGTGGCAGCGCCGAAGGGCACGTTGGCCGAGATTGACGAGGTGCCGGCGTAGTAGCCGCCGCCTATCGGCCCGCGGCCGAAGCGGGTGTTGCGATACTGCTTCAGTTCGTCGATGTAGGTTTGGTAGGCGCGCACCAGCAGCCGATCGACCTCGTCCACGTCGTTGCCGTATTTGGGCGCGGCGTTGAGCAGCCGCTGGCGCAGCTGTTCGCCATCCAGCCCGGCGAAGTCGTCGGCCAGCGCCGCCGCCAGCCGCTGCTGGCCGATCGCCCCTTGCTCGAACACCAGTTTGCGCACCGCCGCCAGGCTGTTGCCGAGGTTGGCGATGCCGACCTGCAGGCCGGAAACCCAGTCGTACTTGGCGCCGCCCTGCTTGATGCTTTTGCCGCGTTCGATGCAGTCATCCACCAGCGCGGAGCAGAGAATATCGTGGGCGTTCTCCTCCAGCACGCTGTCCACCACGCATTCGATCTCAATTGACTTGCGCGTGTAGTAGCGGATTTGTCGGTCCCAGGCGGCCATCACCTGCTCGAAATCGGCGAAGTTTCCTTTGGACAGCGCCTGTTCCTGCGGCAGGAAAATCTGCCCGGAGGTGGCGTCGCGGCCCTGTTCCAGCGCCGCCAGCAGCACGCGGGCAAAGTTGATGAAGCTCATGCCGGTGCAGCGATAGCCCCATTTGCCGCCGACGGCGGTCTCGATGCAGCCGATGGCGGCATAGTCGTAGGCGTCCTGCGGTTCAACCCCCAGCTTGATGAACTCGGGAATGACGATTTCGTCGTTGTTGAACGCCGGCATGCCGAAGCCGCAGCGGATCACCTGTACGCAGGCGTCGAGGAAATCGGCGCTCATTCCTGCGTGGTAACGTACGCTGAGGTTGGGTTGGGTGGAGCGCAGGCGGCCGCAGGATTCGAGGATGGCGTAGGACAGCGGGTTGACCGCGTCGCACGGCCGGCCGTCGAGCAGTTTTTGGCCGCCGATGGTGACGTTCTGGTACAGCGGGCTGCCGGCGGAGGCCTTGGAGTGCGAGCCGGAGCGGATCTTGTTGACCTCCAGCAGCTTCAGCCAGCAACTGTGCAGCAGCTCGATGGCGTCTTCCCGCGCCAGGTTCTGCTCCAGCTCGACGTCGCGCCGATACCAGGGATAGAGATATTGGTCGAGACGGCCGAAGGAAACCGAATGGCCGTTGGATTCGATCTGCAACGTCAGCTGGATGAAATAGCACAGCTGCAGCGCCTGCCAGAAGGTGTGCGGCGGGCGATGGGCGATCAGATCGCAGTTGTCTGCGATAGCCAGCAGCTCGGTGCGCCGCCAGTCGCGGGTTTCGCGCTGCGCCATGTCGCGCGCCAGGTGAGCGAAGCGCAGTATGTGTTCGCTCAGCGCCGCCAGCACGATGTCGATGGCGTTGAGAAACTGCGCTTTATGCAGATCTTCCCACTCGGTCAGGCGCAGGCGGCTGCGGCGCGCGTTCACCTTTTCACGCAGGCCGTCGAGGCCTAGTTCCAGCAGCAGCGGGAAGTTGACCGCCAGGTGGGCGTCGCCGGAGGTCATGTTGCCCTCGGCTTTGATGATGCCGGTGGCGAGCAGCGCCTTCTGTTCGTCGGTAAACATGCCATAGCAGCGATCCTGCACCGTTTGGCCGCGCCACCAGGGGCAAAGACGGTGCAAAATCGCCTTGTTCTCTTCGCTGACCGAGAAGCCGGCGCCCGGCCGGTCGGCCAACTGGTCGATCTCGTTTTCTATCCAGCCGACGGTGTATTCGGGGAAGATCGGCGCGGCGCGCAGCTCGCTGGCCTGGTTGCCGACGATCAGCTCGTCGTTGGCGATCCAGATGCTGCGCTTCGCCAGATGGTTGGCCAGCGCCAGCGCGCGGCGCACCGGCAGCGGCCGATCCTGATGCTGTTGATAGGCCTCGGTATAGTGCTGAGCGCGTTCGGTGCACACCGGCGGTTTGACGATGTGAATCAGCGCGTTCTTATGCGCCTGGATGCGGGCGCTGAGGGTGGTCAAATCCAACGTAGTCATGGCGTTATCCTCGCAAAATGGCGCTCAGGCCTTTGGCGCCGGCATACGCTTCGGCGAAGGCCAGCAGATCGGGCGCGTCCAGCGGCGTGCGGGAGGCGCGGTAAGGTTCGCCGAGCAGGTGATACTTGTTGATGCCCAGCGTGTGGTACGGCAAAAAATGGATTTCCGACACGCCGATCTCGTCGGCGGCGAAGTCGACAATCGCGCGGACAGAATGGCGATCGGCGTTGAAATCGGGGATCAGCGGCACGCGCACGGTCATTGGCACGCCGTGCGCCGCCAGCCGGCGGAAATTGTTCATCACCCGACGGGCGGAGCCGCCGGTCCAGGTGTTGAAACGCGCTTCATCGGTGTGTTTGAGATCGGCCAACAGCAGATCCAGCCAGGGCAACGAAGGGGCGATGTAACGCCACGGAACGTGCAGACAGGATTCGACGGCGGTGTGGATGCCGGCTTCGCGGCCGCGCCGCAGCAGCTCCGCCGCGACCTCCGGCTGCATAAAGGGTTCGCCGCCGGACAGCGTTACACCACCGCCGCTGCGCAGGTAGAAAGGCTTATCCCGCATCACCTCGGCCATGATATCGTCGGGGTTGACCGCGCTGCCGCACAGGCTGAGCGCGCCGGTCGGGCAGGCGGCGGCCAGCGCCGCATAGTCGTCTGCGCTGATGGCTTCGCGCCGCAGCGTCAGCGCGCCCTCGTCACGCTGCAGGCCTTGCGGGCAGCGCTCGGCGCACAGCGTACAGCCGCTCAGGCACAGGCGTTCGTCAAACAGCAGATCCGCGTGGCGCGAGCGGCTTTCGGGGTTCTGGCACCAGCGGCAGCTCAGCGGGCACCCTTTTAAAAAGACCACGCTGCGGATACCGGGGCCGTCATGGGTCGAGTAGCGCTGCAGATTGAAGAACATGAGTCACCCGTTTGGCGTTGCTGAATCTTTCGCCATTAAAAATGTTTCGAATGAAAGTTGGATTGATTTTGGTCAAAGGTTGGCGGGGTTTTTGCCCTATGATGATCAGAGTTTGAATCCGCCCACAGAACATGACACAGGAGTCCGTGATGGAGCTTTATCTCGATACCGCCGATGTGACGGCGGTAAAACGCCTGGCGCGCATTCTGCCGCTGCACGGCGTCACCACCAACCCAAGCATCGTGGCGAAGGAAGGCAAGCCGATCTGGGAAGTGCTGCCCGCGCTGCGCGACGCCCTCGGCGGCACCGGCAAGCTGTTCGCGCAGGTGATGGCGGCCGATGCGGAGCGCATGGTGGCGGAGGCCGCGCTGCTCAGCCAGCGCGTACCGGGGTTGGTGGTCAAGATCCCCGCAACCGCCGAGGGGCTGGCGGCGATCAAGAAGCTTAAAACGATGTCCATCCCGACGCTGGGCACGGCGGTATACGGCGCCGGGCAGGGGCTGCTGGCGGCCTTGGCCGGGGCGGAATACGTGGCGCCTTACGTCAATCGGGTGGACGCGCAGGGCGGCGACGGCATCGAAATGGTGCACGAGCTGCAGCAGCTGCTGAGCCTGCACGCGCCGTCGGCGCAGGTGCTGGCCGCCAGCTTCAAGACGCCGCGCCAGGCGCTGGAATGCTTGTTGGCGGGTTGCCAGGCGATCACGCTGCCGGTGGATGTGGCGGAGCAGTTCCTGAGCGCGCCGGCGGTGCAGGCCGCGGTCGAGAAATTCGAACAGGATTGGCAGGGGGCGTTCGGCAGCAATTTGCTGGGCTGATAGCTGTCCGTCTCGTTTACTGATTCTCCTCCCGATCGACAATTAATTTTAAAGGATGGCGCATCATGGCGTCATCCTCCCGCCGTTTCGCCATTCTTCGCATGCCCGCCGCCTCCCTTATGGTTTTGTGAATCGCAGTGCCATAAAGCTGTTGATTTTTCCCCCTCGAAGCTCATAATTCGCCCCAGAGTAAGTTTATTTACATTAATTTACTTAACTTATGATTTTGACCAAATAAATAACTATAAGTAACGGTGAGGAGCCAAGGATGCGCTCAGATTCAGATACTGCTCGTGCTTTACTTTATTCTATCCGCTGCGGGCTGTCGGGATTATTGATCGGCGTTGTACCCCTGTTTTCCGCTTCGGCGTCTACCAGCGATGGAATGGCGTCCATTGATGCCCGCGAACAGCAGCGCCAGCAGGAGCGCGAACGCGCCCTGCAACAGCAAAATGCCCCACAGGCCGATGCGCGCCTTTCCCGTCCCGACGTTGTGCTGCCCGATTACCCAACCGATGAACGCCCTTGCTTCATCATCAATCGGCTAACGTTGGTCGGCGAGTCTGCCGATCGCTTTCAATGGGCGTTGAACGCCGCGGCGGATACCAGGGGCCGCTGTCTGGGTAGCCAGGGCATTGTGCTTGCCATCAACAAGGTGCAAAACGCCATACTGGCCAAGGGCTATGTCACCACACGCGTGATGGCGCAGGAGCAGGACTTGACCACGGGCGTGTTGGCGCTGACGCTGCAGCCGGGGCGTATCGGTGAGATCCGCTTTGAGGAGCCGGTCTCCTGGCGTGGGCGGCTGTGGAACGCTATTCCGGCCTCACGCGGCGATATTCTCAGCCTGCGCGATATCGAACAGGGGCTGGAGAACTTCAGGCGGGTGCCCAGCGCCAATGCCGATATTAAAATCGTACCCGGCGCCGAGGACGGAACCAGTGACCTGCAGGTCAACTGGCACGAAGGGCGCCCGGTGCGGCTCAGCCTGGGGCTGGACGACAGCGGCTCCAAAAGTACCGGGCGTTATCTCGGTTCGGCCACTCTGGCTATCGATGCGCCGTTTGCACAGAATGACCTGTTTTACGCCAACATCGGCAAGGATGTGTTTCAGCACGGGCCGTTCGGCAACCGTTCACATACGCTGAACTACTTTTTCCCGGTGGGATATTGGGCTTTCTCGGCCAATTACAACGACTACACCTATCACCAGAACATCCCCAACGCCAATGAGGTGCTGCGCTACAGCGGCAAGAGCGACAACATTCAGTTGACCGTCTCCCGGTTGCTGTACCGCGACCAGTCGCACAAGTTAACGCTCAACCTGCGCGGCTACCGCAAGCACTCGACTAACGCCGTGGACAACGTTGATATTGTGTCGCAAAAACGTCGGACCGCCGGCTGGGAGCTGGGGCTGAATCAGCGCAGCTACTACGGTACCACTACGCTGGACGCCAATATCAACTGGCGCCGCGGCACCGGCGCATTCAATGCCCTGCCTGCCCCGGAAGAGTCGCGTCATGAAGGCAGCGCACGTACCGGCATTTTGCTCGGCGACCTGGGCATCAATCAGCCGTTCTCCTGGGGCGATCAGCCCTGGCGGGTGTATACCAGCGTAAGGGGGCAGTGGAGCCCGAACGCGCTGACGCCGCAGGAGCGGATGGCCATTGCCGGGCGTTACACGGTGCGTGGCTTTGACGGCGAACAGATGCTGTCCGGCGAAAAGGGCCTGCTATGGCGCAATGAAATCGCCTGGAACGTGTTTTCTCGCGGGCATGAATTGTATCTGGCCGCCGACTACGGCCGGGTGGACGGCCCAAACACTCGCCACTTGGTTGGCCATCAATTGGCGGGCAGCGCGCTCGGCGTGCGCGGCGCGCTGTGGGCGCGATTCAGCTATGACCTGTTTGCCGGCGTTCCGCTCTACAAGCCTGCGGGGTTCCATACCTCCGGCGCGACCGCGGGTTTTAGCGTAAATCTGGAAATCTGAACATCGCGATACCGGCAGCGTTGCTGCGCTGATCTGAACGGACTGACTTTTCTCACGGATGTGACCTATGAACAAACATTGCTATCGCCTTATCTTCAGCCGCACCCACGGGGAGTTGCGGGTGGTGTCCGAACTGGCCCGCAGCTGCAGCAGCGAGCCGGGGCAGCGCATCGGTTCAGGAATAACAGGTGGAAGTCGTCTGTGGGTCACCGTGCGTCGGTCAGTGTGGCTGCTTGGGCTGTTGATGTTCGCCGGCCCCGTCATGGCAGACGGCATTGTCGCGGACGGCGGTGCCAATCCTTCCCAGCGGCCGGAGGTCATCACTACCCAGAACGGCTTGCCGCAGGTCAACATCACCGCCCCCAACCAGGCTGGGGTCTCACATAATCAGTATCAGCAGTTTGACGTTGACGCCAAAGGCGCCATCCTCAACAACTCGGCGGTGATGACCGCGACCCAGATGGCCGGGATGATCCAGGGTAACCCTAATCTCAATCCCAATTCCGCGCCGGCTCGCGTCATCCTCAACGAAGTCAACAGCAACAATCCCAGCCAGCTGCGCGGTTTTATGGAAGTGGCCGGCGGCAAGGCGCAGGTGATTGTGGCCAACCCCGCCGGCATTGTCTGCAACGGCTGCGGCACCATCAACGCTGGGCGCATGACGCTGACCACCGGCAAACCGCAACTGAACGCCGATGGCAGCGTGGCGGGCTACCAGGTCGAGCGCGGCGTGGTGCGCATCGAGGGCGGTGGGCTCAACGGCGATACCCGTCATGATACCGAGTACGTCGACATTCTGGCGCGCGCGGTGGAGGTCAACGCCGGCGTCTGGGCTAAAGAAGGCGTGTCGGTGGTGGCCGGTCGTAACCGCGTGAGCGCGGACGGCAAAACCGCCGCGCCGCTTTCGGACGACGGCAGTGCCAGGCCTGAGCTTGCCATCGACATGGGGCAGATGGGTGGCATGTACAGCGGCAGTATCCGCATGATCGGCACCGAAGCCGGCGTCGGCGTGCGTAACCAGGGCGGACAGGTCCGGGCGGGCAAAACGCTCACCGTGAGCAGCGAAGGCAAGCTCAGTTGGCGCTCTGATGCGCCGGATGCGGCCACCCAGGCCGGCGGCGATATTCAATTGGCGGCAAAAGGCGACATCGAGACGCACGGCAAAGTGTACAGCGGTGGGCAACTGGCCATAGAGAGTCGCGAGGGAATGTTGACGCAGTCCGGTACGCTGGCGGCGGCCGGGAATGTGCACCTGAACGCCGCGCGCGGCATCCAAAGCAGCGGCCACCTGCTGGCGGGCAGTAATGTCGAAAGCGCGCTGGTCCATGATGCCAATCTGCAGCTTGATAGCCAGGGCGATATCCGCGCCAGTGGCAGTCTGCTCGGTAAAAAGAACGTCAACGCGTCCGGGCGCCGGGTGGATATCAGCGGCGCGCAGGTTGCGGCCGGCCGCACCGCGCTGGCGGCCCGCGAGGGCGGCGTGGCCTTGCGCCAGTCCACCGTAGACAGCGGTGAGCTGGCCGTGAGCACGAAGGGAAATGTGGATGCGCAGCAGGCCAAGGTCAAGGCCGGGCGCTGGGCGGTCGATGCTGACAACCTGTTCAACCAACAGGCTACCTGGTCTCAGACCGGTGACGGTGAGAGCCGTTTCACCCTGGCAGGCGCGCTGGATAACAGTGACGGCACCATCGAGACGCAGAGCCTCCGGCTTTCGGCCGGTCAGTTAGTCAATCAGCGCGGTCGCCTGGTGGCGTTGGGGGAAACGGCGCAGCACTGGCGAGTGGGTGGCCTGCTCGACAATGGCGGTGGCACGATGGGCAGCAACGGAGCGCTTCGCCTCGACGCCGGCCGCCTCGATAACCAGCGCGGCACGATAAAAACCCAGGCGGGGCTCACGCTCCATGTTGATGGCGCGGTGAATAATGCCGGGGGCAATCTGCTGGCGGGGAACGGCCTGACGCTTGAGGCAGGTAGCGATCTGAATAACCAGTCCGGCACCCTGAGCGGCGATGACGTGCGTCTGGCGGTACAACGGCTGGATAACGCGCAGGGGCAGGTCATCGGCCAGGGAAATCTCGAAATGACGGCCGGCCGCCTGGATAACCAACACGGCCTGATTGGCGCCGGCAAGGCGCTGAATGTGCACGCCGGCGACTGGGACAACCGTGGCGGCACGGCGCAAGGCGAAACGGCCGTGACGGCAACGGCGAGCAATCTCAACAACGACGGCGGTAAGCTGCTTTCAGGCCATGCATCAACCCTGCAGACCTCGGGCAACGCCACCAACCGCGGCGGCGAAATCAGTGCCACGGTGCTGACGGTGCAGTCTGACCGTCTCGACAACACGCAGGGCAAGGTGATTGGCCGACAACGGCTTAACCTGCATGCCCGTCAGGGGCTGGACAACACGCAGGGGCTGCTGGGCGCCGATGAGATGCTGACGGTGAGCAGTGAGGGCGAGCTGAGCAATCATCACGGTAGGGTGCAGGGGAATGGGCAAACCACGGTGTCAGCGCGAGACATCCACAACGAGGCCGGCAAGCTGCTGGGCGGGCAGAGACTCTCTCTCACTGCGTCGGGCGTGCTTGGCAACCGCGAGGGGGAAATCAGCGGCGAGTCGCTCACGCTAACGGCGCAGCGCCTCGATAACGCTCAGGGCAAGGTGGTCGCCAGGCAGGATGCGAACCTGACGGCGAAGCAAGGGTTGAGCAACGCCGCCGGCTGGCTTGAAGGCGGCAGCGCACTCGCCGTCAACACCGATGGCGATTGGGACAATCAGGGCGGCACCGCACAAGGTGGCCGGCAGGTCACCGCCAACGCGCAGTCGCTCGACAATACCGGCGGGCGGCTGCAGTCCGGCGGAGGCCTGACGCTGGATGCGACAGGCAATATCCTCAACCGTTCCGGCAAACTGACCGCGCAGCAGGCCCTTGCCGTTAACGGCGGAGCAGCCAGCCTGTTCGATAATGACGGCGGCTCCCTGCAGAGCGGCGGCGATCTGTCTCTGCAGGGAGGCCAGTTGACCAACCGCGCCGCAGGGGTGGTGCTGGGCGGCCAGGCGCTTTCTCTGAATCTGGCGGGGGGCTGGGATAACCAAAACGGCACCTTGACCGGCAATGGCCGCACGCAGGTGCGCGCCGCCAGTCTGCTCAATGCTCAGGGCGCCATCAACGCGCTGGATAGCCTGGACATGCAGTTCACCGGCAAACTGGATAACCGCCAGGGGCGAGTTTTCAGTCAATCGTCTCAGGTGTTGCAGGCACAGGATATCGTCAACACGCAGGGCTGGATGGGCAGCCTGGGGAGCTGGCGGGCCATCAGCGGCGGTTTTGACAATACGCAGGGCAGCGTACAGAGCCGGCAGGAAACACAGCTTACGGCTGACTGGTTGGATAACGCCCGGGGCGTGATGCAATCGGCGCAAAACCTGGCGCTGCGCATCAAACAGGATATCGATAACCGCAGCGGTAAGGTCTCGGCGCAGGGGCAACTGACCGTACAAGGGGCCGCTGACGGCGAGCACGCCGGCGCCATCAATAACACCGGCGGCGAATGGCTGGCGGGCCAGGCGCTGACTATCGCCGCCCGCAGCCTTGATAACGTCCAGGCGGGGCAACTCTACAGCCAGAAGCAGCTGCGGCTCAATTTGAACGGCGGGCTGGACAACCGCGGCGGGAAAATACAGGGCGGCGATGCGCTGACGTTTGATGCGCAGGCGCTGAATAATGCCGGCGGGACGATAGACGGCCAGCAACGCGTGGCGCTGCGCATTCTTGGTTTGCTGGAAAATACCGGCGGTGCAGTGCGCAGCAATGGCGGGCAAGAGGTGTCGGCCGCCGGTATCAATAATACACGCGGCGTACTCAGCAGCCGCGGCGGCATCACGGTGGCATCAAAGCAACTGGATAATACCGGTGGTACGCTCATCAGTCAGGGGGCGGGCACCTACCGACTCGACCGGCTTAACAATCAGCATGGCAAGGTGCACAGCGGCGACGCGCTCACGCTTGAGGGGGCGCAGGTCAACAACCGGGGTGGGCAATTAGTGTCAACCCAGGGGCTGGCGCTCAAGGCCGGGACGCTCGATAACAGCGGTCAGGGCACGCTCAGCAGCCAGGCGGAACTGGATGTGCAGGCCGAGCGCCTGAACAATCGCGATGGCGGGTTGATACTGGGCACCACGCGCACCGATATCACCTCTCGTGATATCGACAATACCGCAGGCCGCCTGCAGAGTAGCGGCCAGATGACCCTCTCGGGGGTAACGCAGCTGGACAACCGCCAGGGGCGGATCCTGGCCAACGGCAACCTCAATATCAATACTGACCGGTCACGGACCGACTCGCCGCTGGCGCTGCTCAACCAGGGCGGGCGAGTGGAGAGCGCCGGGCAACTTACCTTGCATGCGCGTACCTTGGATAATCAGAACGGTACCCTGCTGGGGCTGCAGGCGTTGACGCTGTCCGCGCAGCAGGACTACATCCATCAGGCCGGCGAAACGATCAGCAGTAACGGTACGGTGACGTTCTCTCTGAGCGGCGCCTTTACCAACCTGGCGGATTGGTTGCTGCCCGGCAAGCTGGCGCTCCATGCTGCCAGCATCACCAATCCGGCGGCGCTGGTGGGCAAAACGCTGCAGCTGACGACCGGAGCCTTGCAAAACACCGGGCGTCTTGAGGCGGACAGCATGACGCTGAACGTCGATACCCTGGACAACGCCGCGGCGCTGATGGGCGACGACATCACCGTGAACGGGCGCATTATCGACAACCACGGTGCGCCTGCGGTGATGGCGGCGACCCACAGCCTGACGGTGCAGGCCGGTGAGCGGCTGACCAACCGGGAGGGCGCGCTGATTTACAGCGCCGACCGTCTGCACCTGCACAGCGATGACCTGATTGAAAACCGGGCCAGCTTTATCGAAGCGGACGGTGACGCCACCGTGGAAGCGCGTCGCCTGAACAACCTGCGCGAAGGGCTGGTGATTGAGCGTAACGCCGAGAAGAGCGACTACAAATGGCACCGCTACAACTACTACTGGCGCTCCTACGGTTCAAAGGTCAATCCCGATAAAAGCACCATGGCACCGACCACCCAGCAGCTGACCTATCAGGATGACGCGGCGGCGCAAACCAACCGCTACGGCACACTGCTGGCCATTGATGCGGCGGGCAAGCGCGCACAGGTACGGGTCAAGGACAATAAGGGCCAATTGACCGACCTGTGGGTCAACTACCTGGCGCTCAAGCCGAATGCCGATGGCAGCTATGCGATGACGTTCTATGAAACGCGTGGGGGCAATCAGCTGGCGACCATCCCGACGCCTTATCAAAACGGCTTCCATTGGGAGCACGACTGGACGCAGGTGATGACCTGGGATCCCGAAAAGCATGTCGATATCGACAGCGCGCCGTTCATCACCGATTACAACAACTTCCGCGAACGTACCGAGAGCGGCACGGTGACGCGCGATAAGCTGGTGAGTGAGGGGATCGGCGCGCGTATTCTGGCCGGCGGCAACATGGTGCTGCGCATCACGGGAACGTTGCTCAATGACGCCAGCGTCATTACGGCCAACGGCAACCTGAAGCAGGACGGCGGCGGCAGCGTGGACAACCGCGGTTACTCGGTTAACGAGCGGCGTCAGGCGGCTATCGTTGACCATTATGACAAGGACACGCATCACTGGTACCCCACGTTCAACCGGGACGAAACCACGGCGCTGGCGACCGTTGACGGGGTGATCACCGGCAATGGCACGGTCACCATCAACGGAGCCCGCATCACCAACACCACGGTCAATCAGGCGCAAATCAGTCAACTTGATGCGGCGTTAAAGGCGGTAGATGCCGAACGCGCCGAGCTTGAGCGCAATCCGCTGGCCTTCACGGTAGAGGGCGCTGCCCGACCTGACGGCGATACGACGCTGGCGCCGGGCGAGCAAATGACAAGACCGGGCGCCACGCCGTCCTCGCCGCTGGGGCGCCCACTGCTGCCGTCTGAGCTGGCGCTGACGCAGTTACAGCATCTGGGCAATGTGGCCACCGCCATCCCCAATAACGGCTTGTTTAGTCAACATACGGCGATCGGCAGCCCGTTCCTGGTGGTAACCGATGAACGCTTTACCCGCCGCGACAACTTTATCAGCAGCGACTACATGCTCGAGCGCGTAGGGTATGACCCCGCGCAGGCCCATAAGCGCCTGGGGGACGGTTTTTACGAGCAGCGTCTGGTGCGCGAGCAGGTGCTGGCGCTGACCGGCAAACCGTCCGTCAAGGGCTGGGATGCGATGGAGCAGTACCAGCAACTGATGAACAATGGCAGCAAAGTCGCCCAGGACTTCCATCTGGTGCCGGGCGTGGCGTTGACGCCGGAGCAGATTGCGGCGTTGCAACAGGATATCGTCTGGCTGGTGAGCGAGACGGTGCAAACGGAAGGCGGCCCGCAAACGGTGTGGGTGCCGAAGGTGTATCTGGCACAGACTACGCTGCGCCTGACCGGCGATGGCGCGCTAATTGGCGGCGGTGACCTGCAACTCTCGGCAAACAGCATCACCAATGCCGGCAACCTGTTTGCCGAAAAAGCCCTGACGGTTGACGCCGGGCAGTTCCTGCATCAGGGCGGCGACGTCAGGGCAGGCAGCATTGACGTGCAGGCAGACAGTCTGGCCATGAGCACTAACCTGCAGGACGCGCTGCGCCAGGCGACCATGAGCGCCGGCGACATTCGCCTGCGCGGCACCGATATCACGCTCACCGGAGCGAAACTGGATGCGACCGATACGCTCAGCCTGAGCGCGCGTAACGATCTGACCATCACCGCCGCGAAAAGCAGCCATACCGCCGATCTTGAGGTTATCTCCGGTTCAATGGGTAACCGCACCCGCGGCGGCACGGAAGCGGCAGGCTCCCGGATGGCGCACGTCAGCGGCGAATGGCAGCAGGCTCTGGGGAGTCAGCTTAACGCTGGCGGCAACCTCTCGCTCAATGCCGGGCGAGACGTCAC
The DNA here is from genome assembly GCF_052169255.1 of Serratia sp. CY29653. Classification (NCBI taxonomy): domain Bacteria; kingdom Pseudomonadati; phylum Pseudomonadota; class Gammaproteobacteria; order Enterobacterales; family Yersiniaceae; genus Serratia; species Serratia sp. CY29653. The sequence goes on from NZ_JBJNLC010000001.1 coordinate 1,006,789, forward strand.
GTTCACGGGCAGCCAGGCCAGCGTCGCCGGCAGCACCCGCGTGCAGGCCGGCGGCGATATCAACATCAGGGCCGAAAGCACCACCAATACCACGCACCTGGACGCCAACAGCCGTACTTCATCAGTCAGTAACGACCGCCAGGAAGAGCGCCTGACAGTAAGCGCACTCGGCGGAGACCAGGGCGTCACCCTGGTGGCGGGCAACCGCCTGTTGGCCGAAGGCGCGCAGATTGACAGTAAAGAGGGGCGTATTGGCGTCAGCGCGCGGGACGTGACCATTAAAGACGCGCGCACCCGCACGCAGGACCAGGACAGCGAAAACAAACGCGAGGGCAAAACCAAAAGCCATCGCATCGAACAAACCGGGCGCGAAATCAGCACCGGCAGCACCTTCAACGGGCGCGAGGGCGTGACCGTGATCGGGCGTGAAGGCGACGTCACGGTCACCGGCAGCACCCTGCACAGCGACCAGGGCGCCATCGCCCTGCAGGCGAAAAACGATGTGATCCTTAACCACACCACCGACAGCGAGCATCGCGTCTCCAACGAGGAAAGTCGCGGCCGGAAAACCAGAGGTGAGCGCGCCGAAGAAGTCCTACGGGAAAACGTGGTGGGCAGCACCCTCAGCGGGCAGGGCGGCGTCACGGTGGTAGCGCAGGACGGCAGCATCATCGCCACGGCAAGCACCCTGCACAGCGACCAGGGCGCCATCGCCCTGCAGGCGAAGCAGGATGTGACCCTCAATACCGCCACCGAACGCGAGTCGGCCCTCAGTGAAGAGCGGTCACAGAAAAAAGGTTTCCTGAAAAAAAGCAGCAGCCACAGCGTGGCGCATGACGCCACCACACGCGAGAAAGGCAGCCTGCTCAGCGGCAACAGCGTCAGCGTCAGCGCCGGCAACGATCTGACGGTCACCGGCTCGGCCATTGCCGCCGACCAGGACGTGAACCTGCAGGCAGGCCGTAACGTCGACATCGGCGCGGCCACCGAGACCGACACGCATTACCGGCTGGAAGAGAAGAAAAAAAGCGGCCTGCTGAGCAGCGGCGGCATCGGCTTCACCATTGGCAAACAGTCGAGCAAACACGAAATCGACGAGAAAGGCCGGACCCAAAGCCAAAGCGTCAGCACCGTCGGCAGCAGCCAGGGCAGCGTCAACGTCACGGCGGGCAACCAACTGCACATCGGCGGCGCCGATCTGGTAGCGGCCAAGGATCTGGCTCTTACCGGCGACAGCGTGACTATCGATCCCGGCGTTGATGCGCGCACGCGTAAAGAGACCTACGAGCAGAAGCAGAGCGGCCTAAGCGTGGCATTGTCGGGCACCGTGGGCGGCGCGCTCAACACCGCCGTCAGCTCGGCGCAGCAGGCGCGAAAAGAAGGCGATGGGCGCCTGAACGCGCTGCAAAACACCAAGGCGGCGCTGTCCGGCGTGCAGGCTGCACAGGCCTGGGAGCGGGATAATGCGCTGACCGCCTCGGCGGAGGCAAAAAACGCCGCCGCCGGTTTACAGCCGGGGGACGAAGGTGCGGCGCAAGGTGCCACCAACACAGTGGGCATCAGCGCCTCCTACGGCAGTCAGTCGTCGAAAAGCGAAACCCGCACCGACAGCCACCAGTCGCAGGGCAGCACGCTCACCGCCGGGCAAAACCTGTCGATAACGGCGAGCGGCAAGAACCACAACGCGCAAAGTGGCGATATCGTCGTCACCGGCAGCCAGCTGAAAGCGGGCAAAGATCTGTCGCTCGATGCGGCGCGGGACATTACCCTGCAGTCGGCGCAGAACCGCGAAAGCACCGTCGGCAAAAACAGCAGCAAAGGCGGCAACGTCGGTGTCGGCATCGGCGCAGGCTCTGGCGGTTATGGCATCAGCGTCTCGGCCGGCGTCAATGCCGGCAAGGGGCATGAGAACGGCAACGGCCTGACGCATGCCGAAACCACCCTGGATGCCGGCAGTAATCTCAAGGTGACCAGCGGCCGCGACACCCGGCTTACCGGCGCGCAGGCCAGCGGAGAAAAGGTCACCGTCGACGTGGGCCGTAACCTGGCGCTGGAAAGCCAGCAGGACAGCGACCGCTATGACGCCAGGCAGACCCAGATGAGCGGCGGGATCAGCGTGCCGATCGGCGCCGGCAGCGGCTCGGCGAATTTTAGCGCCAGTAAGGACAAACTGCACAGCAACTTCGACTCGGTAAAAGAGCAGACCGGGCTGTTTGCCGGCAAAGGCGGGTATGACGTCAAGGTCAAAGAACATACCCAGCTCGACGGCGCTGTGATTGCAAGCCAAGCTGACAAGGAGAAAAACCGCCTCGATACCGGCACGCTGGGCTGGACGGACATCCACAACCAGGCGGACTACAGCGCGACGCACAGCGGCGGGTCATTCAGCACCGGCGGGCCGGTGGGCAAGGATCTGCTGACCAACATGGCCGGCGGCATGCTGTCGGGCGCCAACCACAGCGGGCACGCCGAGGGCACGACAAAGGCCGGGGTTAGCGAAGGTACGCTGATAGTTCGCGACACCGGCAAACAGCAGCAGGATGTGGCGCAGCTGAACCGGGATACCGAGCATGCCAACGCCGGCAGCATCAGCCCGATATTCAACAAGGAGAAGGAGCAAAACCGGCTCAAACAGGCGCAGCTTATCGTCGAGATTGGCGGCCAGGCGATGGACGTCATCCGCACGCAGGGGGATATCGCCGGGCTGAAGGCGCAGAAAGACCCGGCGGCGCTGGCGCAGGCCAGGGAGCAGCTTGAGAAGAGCGGTAAACCGACGAACGATGCGGAGGTGATGCAGCGGGCATACGACAACGCGATGCGGCAATACGGCACCGGCAGCGACCTGCAGAAGGCGGCGCAGGCGGTAACGGGGGCGCTGACGGCACTGGCGGGCAATAACCTGGCGGGCGCACTGGCGAGCGGTGCCTCGCCGTATCTGGCGACGGAAATCAAGAAACTGACCACCAATCCGCTGACCGGTGAAGTCGACGTTGCTGCCAACACAATGGCGCATGCAGTGCTGGGCGCGGTGACGGCGCAGTTGAACAACCAGTCGGCCGCGGCAGGGGGACTGGGCGCGGGGGGCGGTGAACTGGCGGCGCGCTACATTGCCGGGCAGCTGTTCCCGGGCAAGACGGCGCAGCAGCTGAGCGAAAGCGAGAAACAGCAGGTGAGCGCGCTGAGCCAGCTGGCCGCAGGGCTTGCAGGCGGGCTGGCGACGGGGGATACTGCGGGAGCGGTGACCGGCGGGCAGGCAGGGAAGAATGCGGTAGAGAATAACTCGTTGTCAGGAGATAAGGCGCGGGAGTCTGTTAAACAGGCCGCCGAGTCTCTGAAAAATCAGGTTAGGGAAAAGCTGGGTAAAGGCACCACTTCTGCTATCGCGAACGCCATTATCAATGGCCTTGCTGATACAGGTGATGCTGCACTAGGCTCGGCGGACTACGCCGCTGATGCTGCAATGGCACTGGCTTCATGTGCTGCGGGCGACAGCTACTGCAGCAAGGCGATGAGCGACCTGGCCGGGAAGAATCAGGCAGTGGCGGATACCGTTACTGCCCTGATGCAAAGTGAAACCTGGTCAGCGGTGAAAGACACGTTAGTTCAGGCATCTGAAGGGAATCAGGCAGCGCTGGAAGCAACAGGAGGGTTGATTGCTGGAATCATCCTTCCAGGTAAGAAAGTTCCATATGTTCCTAATGCTGGCTCTGTCGGAAATATGGGGGAGTTCTTTAAGCAGGCTGGTTTTGGTGTCTTGGCAAAAGATAGTTCACAGAAAACTAGCAAAATTTATCAAGGACAAACAGTTTATAAAGCTTCTAGTAACATCAGTGATGAGATCCGTAAGGGAGATCAATTTTATCTGGATGCTAGCCATAAAAATCATCTTGAAGTTTTTGATAGCAAAGGTAACTTTAGAGTTGTTTTAAATCTGGATGGCTCAGTTAATGTAGATAAAACAAAAAGTGCTGCTACTGAAGGACGGAAATTACCTAAATGATTAAAGAAATTAATTTTGATGAGTTAAAAGACATTTATCTTCAGTTATCGAAGATAATGCCAAAAAAACCAATAAATGAGAGTGATCTTTTGGTTGATTATAAAGCTCAACAATGTGCTTCATTCCATCGTCAACTTGAATTGCTTGGAAATGCAAAAGAGTTTTTGGTAAAGGCGAGCTTGGATGATGATAAGGTCGCAATACAAGCGGCACTAGTATATATCAGAGTGTACTCAATGAATTTATCAAGTTTTTTTGATGCATTTAAAGAGGATGCGGATTCTTTATTGAGATCTTCAGATTGGCCTGATATACCAGAGCATTATCAAATACCTGCGCATTATAATTGCCCTATCAAGTAGCAAAGTTTCCAGCAATTTGGCCGGGATCTTTGTTTCAAGCATGGTAGGCAAAGGACAGAGCCGACTCGATACCGGCACGCTGGGCTGGACGGACATCCACAACCAGGCGGACTACAGCGCAACGCACAGCGGCGGCAGCTTTAGCACCGGCGGGCCGGTGGTCAAGGATCTGCTGACCAACATGGCCGGCGGCATGCTGTCGGGCGCCAACCACAGCGGGCACGCCGAGGGCACGACGAAGGCCGGGGTTAGCGAAGGTACGCTGATAGTCCGCGACACCGGCAAACAGCAGCAGGATGTGGCGCAGCTGAACTGGGATACCGAGCATGCCAACGACGGCAGCATCAGCACGATATTCAACAAGGAGAAGGAGCAGAACCGGCTCAAACAGGCGCAGTTGATTGGGGAGATTGGCGGCCAGGCGATGGATGTCATTCCCGCACGCAGGGAGATATCGCCGGGCTGAAGGCGCAGAAAGACCCGGCGGCGCTGGCGCAGGCCAGGGAACAACTTGAGAAGAGCGGCAAACCGACGAACGATGCGGCGGTGATGCAGCGGGCATACGACAACGCGATGCGGCAATACGGCACCGGCAGCGACCTGCAGAAGGCGGCGCAGGCGGTAACGGGGGCGCTGACGGCACTGGCGGGCAATAACCTGGCGGGCGCGCTGGCGAGCGGCGCCTCGCCGTATCTGGCGACGGAAATCAAGAAACTGACCACCAATCCGCTGACCGGTGAAGTCGACGTTGCTGCCAACACAATGGCGCACGCTGTACTGGGGGCGGTGACGGCGCAGTTGAACAACCAGTCGGCCACGGCAGGGGGACTGGGCGCGGGGGGCGGTGAACTGGCGGCGCGCTACATTGCCGGGCAGCTGTTCCCGGGCAAAACGAAAGAGCAGCTGAGCGAAAGCGAGAAGCAGCAGGTGAGCGCGCTGAGCCAGTTGGCCGCAGGGCTTGCAGGCGGGCTGGCGACGGGAGATACTGCGGGAGCGGTGACCGGCGGGCAGGCTGGGAAGAATGCGGTGGAGAATAACTATCTGAGCAATCAACAGCGCTCAGATAGAGATAAAGAGTTTGATGCTTGTAAAGGCAATGTGTCCTGTCAATTGCAAGTGGGTGCCAAATGGGATGCTATCAGTCTGGGGCAAGATACCGCTTACAGTGCAGGCATGTTAGTTGGTGTTCCTCAAGGGCTCTACGACTCTGTCGAGAGTTTATCGAAATCCATCAGTGATCCTGCTGCGGCTTATGATGCAATCAAGCAACTGATATCGAGCGATGACATCTTTAGCACAATGTCGGATGCCGTTAAGCAAAACTACATTGATCGCATCAACTTGATGGAGTCGGAGTACCAGAAAGCTGGCGCAAGTGGTGCGTATAACGCGGGTGTTGAAGCCGGTAAACTAGTGTCTGATCTGATTGGTGCTGTTGCAGGTGGCGTTGGTGTTGCAAAAGTGGGGACAGCTCTCACAGAGAAAATTGCAGCAAAAGTGGTTGGCAAAATTGACTCACCAAATCTTAAAACACCATCTGGTAACCCTAATAGTTCAAGTGCTATTACTGATGTTGAGGCAGGCGGGTATTCTTACTATGACCAATTCAAGAATGCTAATGGGGGATGGGATTGGCCTAAGAATTTGGGATTTGAAGGTGATCCTGTCAAAACTACAATCCCAGTAGGTACTCGTTTGGATAGATATGGAGAGCCCAATGGTTCTTTCCTTGCACCGAAAGGGACACCTTACGAACAACGGGCCCTTGCGCCTGGTGCTAAAGCTGAAAAATATTATGAGTATGAGGTAATAAAACCTTTGCCTGCAATACAAGGAGAAATTGCTCCTGCTTTTGGTCAGCCAGGTGGAGGTGTCCAAATATTACCCAACATGCAAGAACGAGTAAATGTTGACTGGCTGGTGAAAAATGGATATCTACGGGAGATAAAGTAATATGCTGCTCTCTTTTTCTGAAATACAAAGAAAAATTAATGACCTAGGGGCGAGTGTCGGGATTCCTGCAAGTGATTTGCACATTTTTTCATCATCACCTGGTGATGGTAGGCCACATATTTCCTATGATGGTGGTTTGTACAATTATGTATATGCAGAGAGAGGGGTAGAGTTTTTTAGAAAAACAACGAGTTCAAAAGATGAGCTGTTTTATTGGATTATGTCTGACTTCATTTATAAAGTAGCCTTTCAATATGAACTGGAAAATCGTGTTGAGAACAGAGATGGGCGGCGAATTGCGTTCAATAAAGTACTTGATCTTATGGGGATTATTAGTGATGAGTGGAGATTAAAGGCTCAGCATGAAATTGATGATATCCTCACTAAAAATCCGTATATAGATACTTTAAATTAAAGTAACAAAATCCCGGCCAATTCCGCCGACTAAAGTCGGCGGTAGTTGAGCCCGCGACTCCGCTTTTAGTTGACTAACAGTGCTGGTAGATAGACCGGCATCGACTTCGTCTAGCAAAGCAGCGAGCGCTTCGTGGAGGTCACCAGCAATGTCAGTCAGTTACAGTGGTAGAGAAATGACTCTATTTGATGAATGTAAAGAAGCTCTCAGTGCTGATTTCGAAGTGCTTGAAGGTCAGAGAGAGAAGGATGCTCTTGATGTTTTGTATAAATATCCCTTTGCTAATGGGAACTTACTATGGTCTGAATTTAAGTATTCCGATTATGAAGATATAAATGATCTTGTATCTGATAATTATAATAAAAGTTATGATGTGTTCGTTTTTGTGGATGATATTAACATTCCTATTTTTAGAGCTAACCTAATGTTGGTTGCTGAAAATATTTATGATGTTACAGCTTTGTCTCCTAAAATGTTCATTTTTAATAACGAATTGATATTGCAGCCTCTATTTCCAACGGAGATAATCCGTCTAGGTATAAAGGATTAGCAGTATATTATAGCCCGGCCTTGGTGCAGGGCTCTTTTTACTCGTCAGTACCTGAAGCGGCCTGATAAAAATTACCCTAATGGAAATATGGGCACCGCTCATGCAGAAATAGGTGTGATTCAGCAAGCCTTTGATAAAGGAATGACTCAAGGGCGTGAAATGGCGATGAGTGTAACTGGTAAGGAAGTATGTAACTACTGTCTGAGTGATGTAAGAACTATGGCAGAAAAGGCCGGATTAAAGTCACTGACGATATACGAAGAAGCAACTGGTAACGTTCTTTTTTGGCTGCAAGGGATGAAAAAAATAGAGAACCGAGGGCCGGAAAAATGATGAATTATGAACTTTCTTGTCTATGGACTGGTGAGCAATATGCCAGGAATGAGTCCCCTTTATGGCCCGATGTGCTCGATTTTTTAAATATTTTGAAGAATAGTAGTGGTAGTGTAAATATTAGGATCATTAATGCTCCAGAAGTTGGGCCTGACAGACTCAGTGTTGAGGCAGAGAATGGCTTTTATCTGGTGACTTTGCTTGAATATGATGAGTCTGGGAGCGATGTAAGGTCTATATGGGATCAAACCTCTTCTTCTGGGGAAAATGTCATGATTCTTGGTAATTACTGGCCGAAGCGGCAGCTTACTAAGGACTTTGATCTTGTTGTCAGGATCTTTAAAGAGTTCTTTGATACAGGCAATGTTTCAATGGATCTTCTGAATTAAAACAGTAACCCCGGTTTTGACCGGGGTTGTGCTTCTAATCTCTAAATCCTCCCACTTCTCGCCGCCGCGACCGGATCACACCGGGCGCAGCAGAGACCTCCAGGTGTTCCGCCTCGGTGATCCCGGGCTGACTTAGCCAGTCGCCAGCGATAACCTGCTCGCCGTTCTCTCGCGCCTGGTCGGCCCCCAAATCTTGCCGCTGTTGGCTGGCCTGGCAGAGTTCGCGCCAGGTGGTCTTATCGGTGACGGTGGTGATCCAGAGTATGTGATGCTGAAACGTCAGTTGTCATGAGGACCGGGGTAAACTCGAGTGTAGTGATCGCGTCTGCTGAGGCGAAAAACGCCGCCGCCGGCTTGCTGCTGGGAGACAGAGGTGCAGCACAAGGCGCCACCAACATTTGAAACATTAAAAGATGGTCAAAAAACAGGCAGTGCGCACATGGTGATAACTCAATGAAAGGTGAGCTTAAATCTTTAGGTGTTTACTCAGCAGAATTCACTCCAGAAACTTATCAACCTGATGAGATTGATTGTTTTGGATTATGGGTCAACTTATGTATCGGTCCTGAAAATGAGGTCGGAGGGCATGATTATCAAGTGTTAATTTGCACTCCTGAATGGCTTTGTAAGAATCGCTGGGTGCCTGAGCTGATACGTCATACTCTGTTGGTTCGAAAGTACGATCTTGATGAGATCACCAAAACCATCACGGATTATATTGACCAGTGTGAAGGTAGTGACTGGATGGAGATTGCTCAGAAACTCTCTCGTGTTTTTGCTTGGGAATATGAGGATTACCAACCATAAGCAAAATCCGATGTTAGTGAGGGAGCGCTGATAGTCCGCGACACCGGCAAACAGCAGCTGAACCGGGATACCGAGCATGCCAACGACGGCAGCATCAGCCCGATATTCAACAAGGAGAAGGAGCAAAACCGGCTCAAGCAGGCGCAGCTTATCGGCGAGATTGGCGGCCAGGCGATGGACGTGATTCGCACGCAGGGCGATATCGCCGGGCTGAAGGCGCAGGCCAGGGAGCAGCTTGAGAAGAGCGGTAAACCGACGAACGATGCGGCGGTGATGCAGCGGGCATACGACAACACGATGCGGCAATACGGCACCGGCAGCGACCTGCAGAAGGCGGCGCAGGCGGTGACGGGGGCGCTGACGGCGCTGGCGGGCAATAACCTGGCAAGCGGCGCCTCGCCGTACCTGGCGACGGAAATCAAGAAGCGGGTCGGTGAAGACAATATTCCTAGGGGCGACATCTTCAGACAAACTGTCGTCCGTTAACGGCCCAACCCCTTAAGCAGCGCACTGCTCAAGAGGCCGGCCGTTTCTCCTAACGGCGAGACTCAGCCGCGGCCGGTCTCCTCCCGCAGCGCGGCGCTGACCTCATGCGTCGTCGGCTGTTCGGAGCGCAACGCCCGGCGGATCGCGAAGAAGGCGGCGATCAGCATGGTCACCGCCACCAGCATAAAGAACCCGCACAGCGCGGCGTTGATTTGGTTGCTGAATACGATGGTTTCCATGTCTTTCAGCGATTTGGCCGGCGCAATGATCGTGCCTTGCTCGATGCCGGTGGAAAATTTCTTCGCCTGCGCCAGGAAGCCGATGCTCGGTTTCTCATGGAAGATCTTCTGCCAGCCGGCGGTCATGGAGGTGACGAACAGCCAGGCGGTCGGCAGAATGGTGACCCAGGCGTAACGCTGTTTTTTCATCTTGAACAGCACCACGGTGCCGAGGATCAGCGCCATTGACGCCAGCATCTGGTTGCCGATGCCGAACAGCGGCCACAGGGTATTGATGCCGCCCAGCGGATCGACCACGCCCTGATACACGAAGAAGCCCCAGCCGGCCACCGCCACCGTGGTGCCCGCCAGGTTGCCGAACCACGAACGGTTGTTGGCCAGCTGCGGTACCGCCACGCCCACCAGATCCTGCACCATAAAGCGGCAGGCGCGGGTGCCGGCGTCGACGGCGGTCAGAATGAACAGCGCTTCGAACAGAATGGCGAAGTGGTACCAGAAGGCCATCATCGCCCGGCTGTTGAACACCTCGCTGATGATGTGTGCCATGCCCACGGCGAAGGTCGGGGCGCCGCCGGCGCGCGACAGGATGGAGTTCTCACCCACCTCTTTGGCGATCAGCGCCAGCGTTTCCGGCGTGACGATAAAGCCCCAGCTGTTGATGACCTGCGAAGCATTTTCCACCGTGGTGCCGATTAGCGCCGCCGGTGAGTTCATGGCGAAGTAAACCCCCGGATCCAGCACCGAGGCGCAGATCAGCGCCATGATGGCGACGAAAGACTCCATCAACATGGCGCCGTAACCGATAAAGCGGATGTGGCTTTCGCGCTCCACCAACTTGGGCGTAGTGCCGCTGGAGACCAGCGCGTGGAAGCCGGAAATGGCGCCGCAGGCGATGGTGATGAACAGGAACGGGAACAGGGCGCCGGCGAACACCGGGCCGCTGCCGTCGATGAAGCGCGAGACCGCCGGCATTTTCATCTCCGGCATGGCGAAGACGATGCCGATGGCCAGGCCGATGATGACGCCGATTTTCATAAAGGTGGAAAGGTAGTCGCGCGGCGCCAGCAGCAGCCACACCGGCAGCACCGAAGCGACGAAGCCGTAGATCACCAGCACCCAGGTCAGGGTGGTGCCGTGCAGCGTGAAGAACGGCCCCCAGTAGGGATCTTGCGCCACGTTGCCGCCGTAAATGATCGCCAGCAGCATCAGCACGAAGCCGATCACCGAAATTTCAGCGATTTTGCCCGGCCGGATAAAACGCATGTAGATGCCCATGAACAGCGCGATCGGGATGGTGGCGGCGATGGTGAACAGCCCCCAGGGGCTGTCGGCCAGCGCTTTTACCACCACCAGCGCCAGCGCCGACAGGATGATGATCATCACCCCCAGCGCGCCGAGCATGGTGATCACCCCGGCGAAGGCGCCCAACTCTTGCTTGGCCATTTCCCCCAGCGAACGCCCGTCGCGGCGCGTGGAAATGAACAGCACCAGGAAATCCTGCACCGCGCCGGCCAGCATGACGCCGACCAGGATCCAGATGGTCCCCGGCAGGAAGCCCATCTGCGCGGCCAGAATCGGCCCCACCAGCGGCCCGGCGCCGGCGATGGCGGCGAAGTGGTGGCCGAACAGCACCCATTTGTTGGTGGGCACATAGTCCAGGCCGTCGTTGCGGCGTTCGGCCGGGGTCAGACGGCGGTCGTCCAGTTCAAAGACCTTGTCGGCAATAAACCGGCTGTAGAAGCGGTAGGCGATGCTGTAGCAGGCGACGGCGGCGACCACCAGCCAGACGGCGTTGACGTGTTCGCCGCGGCTGAGCGCCAGCATGGCGAAGGCGAAGGCGCCGACCAACGCCACCAGCAGCCAGATAAGTCCGGACCTGATGTTTTTCATGAAACAACTCCTTGGCGTACAGAGGTAAAAATCGACGTTGTTATTTGGAATGACGTTTTAACAGTAGAAGTTTTGCCGCTGAACCGCGGCAGGTCGGATGAGAAATGTGAAGCAGGTGGGGTTTTAGTGTAAAAACAAAGTGATGAAACAGCGTTGGCGCAGGCTGCCGCCCACAGAATCCCGGGCAGTTATTCATTCTGCATTTTCGCGGCGCGTACAGCGAATCATTGTCGTTTTTTATCTGGATACGGCGTCTGGCGGATTATTATTTTATCTGTCGAGGCGAGCCGAAATAAAATTATTCATGCCGTGTTATACCTTTATTTTCACCCCCAGGTTTATTCATTCACCAAATAAATAATAAAATCACGAAAGGAATGTAATTATGATAAATAAAATCATCGAAGGGTATTTACCGCAGCTCACGGCTATTCGGCACGATATTCATCAGCACCCCGAATTGGGTTTCGAAGAGTTTCGTACCAGCGATCTGGTCGCGGATTATCTGAGTTCGTGGGGTTATGAGGTGCACCGCGGATTGGCGGGCACCGGCGTGGTGGGCACGCTGCGGGCGGGCGACGGCGTGAAAAGCCTCGGGCTGCGCGCCGATATGGATGCCTTGCCGATCGAGGAGAACACCGGCAAACCCTGGAGCAGCAGCGTGGCCAACCGCATGCACGCCTGCGGCCATGACGGCCATACCACCATGCTGCTCGGCGCCGCCCGTTACCTGGCGCATACGCGCAACTTCAACGGCACGCTGCACCTGATTTTCCAACCGGCGGAAGAGATGCTGAACGGCGGCGCGCGCATGGTGGAACAGGGGCTGTTCGAGCGCTTCCCCTGCGACGCCATCTTCGCCATGCACAACATGCCGGGCATGCCGCTCGGTGAGTTCTTCTTCCAGCACGGCCCGTTTATGGCCTCGATGGATCAGTTCAACGTGCGGGTGCAGGGGCGTGGCGGCCACGGAGCCATCCCGCAGCTGACGATCGATCCGGTGCTGGTGGCCTCGCATATCACCGTTTCCCTGCAGAGCATCGTCTCGCGCAATATCGATCCGCTGGAAGCGGCGGTGATCACCGTCGGCAGCATCAAGGCCGGTGAGGCGGCCAACGTGATCCCGGACAGCGCGGAGATGAAGCTCAGCGTGCGCTCGCTGGATCGCCAGGCGCGCGCAACCTTGCTGGCGCGCATTCCGGCGCTGATCGAGGCGCAGGCGGCAAGCTTCGGCGCTCACGCGGTGGTGGAACATGTTAACGGCACGCCGGTGCTGATCAACGACGAAGGGATGACCCGTTTCGCCCACCGCGTGGCACAGCAGCAGTTCGGCGCCGCCCGCGTGCACTATGGCGCCCGGCCGCTGATGGGCAGCGAAGATTTCGCCTTCATGCTCGATGCGCACCCGCAGGGCTGTTACCTGATCATCGGCAACGGCGATGGCGAAGGCAGCTGCATGGTGCATAACCCGGGATATGACTTTAACGACGGCTGTCTGGCGGCCGGCAGCCATTATTGGGCAGCGTTGGCGGAAGCGTATTTAAAATAAACGCGAAAAATAATAACAGGGAAGATAATGATGAGTGAAAATACGGCTGAAACTCAAACGGCAATAATATCGGCTCCGAACGCCAGCGGCAAAAAGGTCATATTCGCCGCCTCTTTCGGTAATGCGCTGGAGTTTTTCGACTTCGGTATTTATAACTTCTTCGTTATTTACATCAGCGTATTGTTCTTTCCACCGTCCAGCGATCCGCATTTGGCATTGCTGTTGGCGTTCGCGACGTTTGGCGTCAGCTTCTTCATGCGGCCGCTGGGCGGCATTCTGATTGGCGCCTATGCCGATCGCTGCGGCCGCAAACCGGCGATGATCCTGACGATTTCCTTGATGAGCCTGGGCACGGCGATGATCGGCTTTGCGCCGACCTACGCCAGCGCCGGCTACTGGGGAACCGTCACCTTGGTAGCGGCGCGCCTGATCCAGGGCGTGGCGGCGGGCGGCGAAGTAGGGGCGTCGATGTCGTTGCTGGTGGAGTCGGCGCCGCCCAACCGGCGCGGCTTCTATTCCAGCTGGTCGTTGGCGACGCAGGGCATCGCCACCGTGGTTGGCGGCGTCACCGCGCTGGCGCTCAGCGCGGCCTTGCCGGTGCTTTCCGGCGAGCCGAACGCCATGGCCGAGTGGGGATGGCGTATTCCTTTCTTTATCGGCGTGGCGCTGGCGCCGCTCGGTTGCTGGCTGCGTCTCGGGCTGGAGAGCGATCGGCCGTCGGTGCCGCGGGCGCACGAGCCACCCGCGCAGTTGCGCAAGCACTCGCGGGCGGTGGTGCTCGGCGTGATGCTGACCATCGGCGCCACCGTCGCCACTTACATCTCGATGTATTATCTCGGCACCTACGCGGTGAAATACTTGGGGATGGCGCAGGCCTACGGCTATGCCGCGATGCTGCTGGCGGGGCTTGTCACCTTCGGTGGCAGCCTGCTGGTCGGGCACTGGTGCGATCGTTACGGCCGCCTGCCGCTGATCCGTTGGTCGCGGATCGCGATTCTGATCGTGGCCCTGCCGGCGTTTTGGTGGCTGAGCGCGGTGCCGCATCCGGCGGTGCTGTTGCTGATTGTCGCGCTGCTGGTCGGGTTGACCACGCTCGGTTCGGTGCCGACCATGCTGATGATTTCGGAGCTGTTCCCGCAGCGCATTCGCGCTTTGGGGTTTGCGTTGGTCTACAGCCTCGGGGTGGCGATCTTCGGCGGTTTTGCCCAGTACATCGCCTCGCAGTCGATCGCGCTGAGCGGCTCGCTGCTGGCGCCCGCCGTCTATTTGATGCTGGCGACGCTGGCTTCGCTGGCGGTACTGCCGCTGCTGCGCGAAACCGGCGGCGAGCCGCTGCGCTAGCCGGAATGAGGCGAAAAAAAACGCCGGCGGTTTTCACCGTCGGCGTTTGGCGCTGCTACCGTTTCAGGTTGGCGTTCAGGCCGCAGGGCGGGCGATCACGCTGCGGGTTTCCATGCGCACTTCGGCGATGGTGACCTGCAAGGTGTCGCTCTGGCGGTAAACCACTTCACCCTTGATCTGCACGGTGCCGGTTTCCTGGCTGCACTGCATCTCGTCGCGCACCGCGTGAATAAACGGTGCCGGAATGAAGGCAACCGCGCCGTTGTCCAGCAGGCGCACGCGCAGGCCGCCGCGGGGCACGTCGATGATCTCGGCGTTGAAGCGGGTATCGGTACCGGCCTTGTCCTGCAGGAAGCGAGCGTACAACCAGTCGCCGACGTCGCGCTCCGCCATGCGGTTGAGGCGGCGGCGCTCCGCCAGCTGTACCGTCACGTCATCCTGCGGTTTTTCCGCCGGCTGCTGGTTGATGATCGCCTTCAGCAGGCGATGGTTGACCATATCGCCGTACTTACGGATCGGCGATGTCCAGGTGGCGTAAGCCTCCAGCCCCAGACCGAAGTGTGGCCCCGGCGTGGTGCTGATCTCCGCGAAGGTCTGGAAGCGGCGGATGCGGCTGTCGAGGAACTGGGTCGGCTGCGCGTCCAGGTGGCGGCGCAGTTCGCAGAAACCGTCGAGGGTCAGCAGCTTGTCGGCTTCGGCTTCCACGCCGTTGGCCTGCAATACGGTGACCGCTTGCTCGACCAGCGCAGGATCGAAACCGGTGTGCACGTTGTACACGCCGAAGCCCAGGCGATCGCGCAGCACGATGGCGGCGCAGACGTTGGCGGCGATCATGCACTCTTCAACGATGCGGTTAGCGCTGCGGCGCTGCTCGGTAACGATCTCCAGCACGTCGCCTTTTTCACCCAGCACGAAGCGGTAGTCCGGGCGATCTTTAAACACCAGCGCATGCTGGTGGCGCCAGGCGTTGCGCGCGTCGCAAACGCGTTTCAGCAGGGCTACCTGCTGTGCGATGGCGTCGCTCGGCGGCTGCCAGCCGGCAATGCCTTCCAGCCAGTCGGACACTTCGTCGTATACCAGCTTGGCTTTGGATTCGATCTCGGCGGCGAAGAACTGAATATCTTCGCCCAGCGCGCCGTCGGCGGCGATGGTCACGCGGCAAGCCAGCACCTGGCGGCGCTCGTTAGGGCGCAGCGAGCACAGGTTGTCCGACAGATCGCGCGGCAACATCGGGATGTTGAAGCCAGGCAGGTAGTTGGTGAATGCGCGCACGCGGGCGATATCGTCCAGCTTGCTGCCTTGTTCGACGTAGGCGGTCGGATCGGCGATGGCGATGGTCAACTGCAACGAACCGTCGCCGTTGTCGGTCACGTACAGCGCATCGTCCATGTCTTCGGTGCTGGCGCTGTCGATGGTGACGAATTCGAGCGCGGTCAGATCTTCACGCGCCGACGCGGCGGCCGGTTCGCTGAGAGCCAGCATCTCCGGCGCCTCTTTTTCCAGGTTGTGACGCGCCAGCGTCACCCACCACGGGGCGAAATGGTCTTCACCGTTGGTGATAAACTGGGTCAGATCGGCGTTGAAGCCGCGATCGCCTTTCAGCGGATGACGGCGCATTTCCGCCACCGCCCAGTCGCCGGCCTGGAAGTTGTGGGTCAATTCACGCACCGGGCGGCACGGAATCGCCTCTTTCAGCAACGGATGGTCGGGCACGATGGACAGACGGTCGTCGCGCTTTTGCACGCGGCCGACAAAGCGCGACAGGAACGGCTCGACCAGGGTTTCCGGCTCGGCGATTTCGCGCTCTTTCTCGGTGTGCAGGGTGGCGATAATGCGATCCCCGTGCATGACTTTCTTCATGTACGGCGGCGGAATGAAGTAACTTTTTTGACCGTCTACTTCAAGAAAGCCAAAGCCTTTCTCAGTCCCTTTCACGACGCCTTCAACGCGCGGGGTTTGAGAGTGAAGTTGCTGTTTAAGCTGCGCCAGCAGCGGGTTATCTTGAAACATATCGTCCAGTGAATGGGTTGTGAGTGGCAAGATTTGCGGCTGACAGTTTTACGCGAATCACCCGCTGCGAGCAAGCCTAACGTCACTGAACCCCGCGTTGCCGCGCGATTTTGCGCAAGATTGGTCAATCGAAACGCTATCGATGAAAAACCCCGGCGCGAGGGCCGGGGTGGAGGGCGGGTGACCGTCAGTCTTGCAGCGGCGTCGGCTGCAGGATTTCAATCCAGTAATCGTCCGGATCGCGAATGAACGCCACGTAGTTCATGCGGCCTTCATGCAGGCGTTTCTGGAAGGTGACGCCGAGGCGCTCAAACCGCTCGCAGGCGGCGCGCACGTCCGGCACCGTGACGCACAGGTGGCCAAAGCCGCGCGGCTCGCCGTTGCCGTTGTGATAGTGGAAATCCGCCTGATTTTCGGTGCCGTGGTTATGGGTCAGCTCGAGAATGCCCGGCTGGCTCAGCGCCCAGCGCTTGCGTTCGTCGTCGTCCTGCGGGATCTGTTCACGCGGGCTGCGCGTCAGGTAGCAGATGGTGAAGGCGGCTTCTTCGAACGTTTCCAGATAAACCGGGGTAAAGCCCAGCACGCGGGTGTAGAAATCCAGCGCCTTGGTCAGATCCTTCACGCGGATCATGGTGTGGTTGAACACGTAACCGTCGGTTACCGCATCCGGTTGGGCCGCCACGCCGGGCAGCGTCAGTAGGTCATTCAGTGGCATCAGAGATCCTCCTCAGGGTGTCGGCAGACTGTAGGTGAAATCGATGCTAATCTAAAGTGATTGTTTTTAACTAAAACGCTAACTAAAAGTGAATGATAGATGAAGCTGAGCCAGCTGAAGTTTTTCTGCACCGTGGTGGAACATAAAACCATCGCCGCCGCCGCGCGTGAGCTGCACTGCGTGCCTTCCAACGTCACGCTGCGGCTGCGCGAGCTGGAGGAGTCGCTGGGCGGCGAGCTGTTTTTCCGCGACAAGAACCGGCTGTACGTCAATCCCAAAGGGCGGCTGTTCTACCAGCAGGCGCGCGACATTGTGGCGCAGGCGGAGCGCAGCAAGCAGCTGTTCGCCGGCGAGCACCAACATGGGCTGCTGAACCTCGGGGCGCTGGATTTCTCGCTGGTCAGCCATTTGCCGGCGCGCATTGCCCGGCTGCGCCGTTTACAGCCTCATCTGCACATCAACGTGCTGAGCCGCGACTCGCTGGTGCTGGAACGCATGTTGATCGACAGCGATCTCGATCTGGCGATCACCGACGGCCCGATAGAACATCCGCTGCTGGCCAGCCAAAAGGCATTCGACGAACGGCTGGTATTGCTGATGCCGGCCGATGCCGGGGAACCCGACGCCGCCACGCTGGCGCCGCTGGAGTTTTACACCTTCAGCCGCGAATGTTCGTTTCGCCTGAAGGTCGATCACTGGCTGGCCTCGCGCGGGCTGAAACCGCGCATGACGCTGGAAATGGAGTCTTATGCCGCGATGGCGGCCTGCGTGCAGGCCGGTTGTGGCGTCGCCTGCGTACCCGGTTCGTTGCTGCCGCTGATCTTGCCGGCGCCGGGGCTGAAGGTGGTGGAAATGGGTGAGGAGGGGGTGAGCGACCTGTATTTCGTCTGGCGACGGCATCAGCTGTCCGACGAGTTGCAGACCATCCTGGCGATATTGGCGCGCCCGGGGTGAACCGGGCGCGCGTTTTCAGGCGATGCGCAGCGAAGGTTGCTGTTCGCTGCGGCGGATCACCACCGGAATCGACTTCGAAGTCGGCGTGCCGGTACCGTCGCCGAAGCTGGCCAGCGGCACCAGCGGGTTGGTTTCCGGGTAGTAGGCCGCCAGGTTGCCACGCGGAATGTCGTAACTCACCAGCTTGAACCCGTCCACTTTACGCACCACGCCATCGTTCCACAGGGTTTCAATCTCTACCCGTTCGCCATCCTGCAGGCCCAGCGCCGCCAGATCCTCCGGATGGATGAACAACACTTCGCGTTGGCCGTAAACGCCGCGATAACGGTCATCCAGACCATAGATGGTGGTGTTGTACTGATCGTGCGAGCGCAGCGTCTGCAGGGTAAACGGCGCTTGCTCGCCGCCCAGCTGCGGGAACAGGGTGGTCGGCAGCGCGGCGGCGCTGAATTCTGCCTTGCCGCTTGGCGTGGCGAAGCGCAGTTCGGCGGCGGCATTGCCCAGGTAGAAACCGCCGGGCTGGTCGCAGCGCCGGTTGAAATCCTCAAAGCCGGGAATGGTGGCGGCGATATGATCGCGGATCAGCGAGTAGTCGTCGGCCAGTTCCAGCCAGTCCAACTGCTGGGTGCCCAGCACCGCGTCGGCGATGCCGCAGACGATCGCCGTCTCCGAACGTTGGGTCTCCGCCAGCGGTTTGCCGATGCCTTCCGAGGCGTGCACCATGCTGAACGAATCCTCGACCGTAATGTACTGCGAGCCGCTGGCCTGCATGTCCAGTTCGGTGCGGCCGAGCGTCGGCAGGATCAGCGCGTCTTTGCCGGTCACCAGATGGCTGCGGTTAAGCTTGGTGCTGATATGCACCGTCAAATCGCAGTTGCGCAGGGCGCGGGCGGTGCGCTCGGTGTCCGGCGCCGCGGCGGCCAGGTTGCCGCCCAGCGCGATCAGCACTTTCACTTCGCCGCGCAGCATCGCTTCGATCGCTTCCACCGTGTTGTGGCCCAGCGCGCGGTTGGCGGTAAAGTTAAAGTGGCGCTCCAGGCTGTCGAGCAGCGCTTTGGGCGACTTCTCGTCGATCCCCATGGTGCGGTTACCCTGGACGTTGCTGTGGCCGCGCACCGGGCACAGGCCGGCGCCCGGTTTGCCCAGTTGCCCGAACAGCAGCTGCAGGTTGGTGATTTCGCGCACTGTCGCAATGGAGTGTTTATGCTGCGTCACGCCCATCGCCCAGGTGCAGATCACCCGTTCGGCGCCCTGATAGGTGGCCGCCGCCTGGCGCAGCTGCGCCTCGCTCAGGCCCGACTGCGCGGTAATGGTCTGCCACTCGGTGGCGTCCACCTGCGCCAGATAAGCCTCCACGCCGACGCTGTGCCGTTCGATAAACGCCAGGTCGAACAGGGCGGGCTCGCCGGCGGCCAGACGCTGGCGGTGGGTTTCCAGCAGGGCTTTCACCATGCCGCGCACCGCCGCCATATCACCGCCCAGATTCGGTTGGTAATAGGAAGAGCTGATCGGCGAGGATTTTGGCGTCAGCATCTGTACCGGATCCTGCGGATCGGCGAACCTTTCCAGCCCACGTTCGCGCAGGGTATTGAAGCTGACGATGCGCGCGCCGCGTCGGGCGGCGTTTTTCAGGCTGTGCAGCATGCGCGGGTGGTTGGTGCCGGGGTTTTGACCGAACACGAAGATGGCATCGGCCTTTTCGAAGTCATCGATGCGGATGGTGCCTTTGCCGACGCCGATGCTCTGCTTCAGCCCAACGCCGCTCGCCTCGTGGCACATATTGGAACAGTCGGGGAAATTGCTGGTGCCGAGCATGCGGCCGAACAGCTGATAAAGGTACGACGCTTCGTTGCTGGCGCGGCCCGAAGTATACAGCTCGATCTGGTTCGGGTTGTCCATGCCGTTGATGTGCTTGGCGATCAGCGCCAGCGCGTCCGGCCAATGGATAGGCTCATAGTGGTCGGTTTCGGCGTTGTAGCGCATCGGATGGGTGAGGCGCCCCTGATACTCGAGGAAATAGTCGCTTTGCTGCTGCAGGGTGCTGACGCTGTGGGCGGCGAAGAACTCTGGCTCGACGGCGCTGCGCGTCGCTTCCCAACTGACCGCTTTGGCGCCGTTTTCGCAGAAGCTGAAGGTGCTGTGGTTGTCGTCGCCCCAGGCGCAGCCTGGGCAGTCGAAGCCGCGAGCCTTGTTGACGCGCATCAGGTTGCGCATGTTTTTGAGCGTTTGTTTACTGTCGAGGACAAAGCGGGTGGTGGCTTCAAGCGAACCCCAGCCGCCCGCCGGGCCGGTGTAAGGCTTGATTGACGGTTTAAATTTCATGATGACACTTCGCAGGTGGTTGTAGCTAAAAAGTAAACGCTTTTTTATGCGTCTTGCGTATTTATGTCACAAGTTTAGGGGGGCTGCCGGGTGGCGTCTAATCGAATGGGGCAATGGCGGCATAGAGCTTATCTATCGCAGGCGGGCGATGACGTAAACAAATGGTTGCATAAAGACACCCGCTGCAAAAGAGTAATGGTTTCGTCTGAAAGTGAATTAATGCAGTCTATCTCGCGGATTATATTGGTATTTTATTCAGCCTGCGGGCCTGAGGAACACAGCGTGAAGCGTTCAGTATCAGTGGTGATCGGCGGTATATTACTGCCTTTAGCGGCGCAGGCGGCGGGAACGACGCCCCATTTTCCCAACATGACCCCGCCGGCGATAGACGCCGCCTCTTACGTTTTGATGGATTACACCACCGGCCAGGTGTTGGCTGCCGGCAATGCCGATGAACGGCGCAACCCGGCCAGCCTGACCAAACTCATGACCGGGTTGGTGATCGACCACGCGCTTGACCAGCACAAGATTGGTCTTGACGATGTCGTCACCGTGGGGAAAGACGCCTGGGCGCAGGGCAACCCGGTGTTCAAGGGGTCTTCGTTGATGTTCCTGAAACCCGGTGACAGGGTCACGGTACGCGATCTCAGCCGCGGCATTATCATCGATTCCGGCAACGACGCCTGCGTGGCGATGGCGGACTATGTGGCGGGCAGCCAGGCCAACTTCGTCAAGCTGATGAACGAGAAGAGCGCGCAGCTGGGCCTGCAGAACACCCATTTCGAAACGGTACACGGGCTGGATGCGCCGGGGCAGTTCACCACCGCCGGCGATCTGGCGGTGATTGCGCGTGCCATTATCATGAGTGAACCGGCGGAATATCATATGTACAGCGAGAAGTCGCTGACCTGGAACGGTATCACGCAGCAGAACCGCAATGGACTGCTGTGGGATAAGACGCTGCACGTCGATGGGCTGAAAACCGGGCACACCGCCTCGGCCGGCTTCAACATCATCGCCTCCGCCACCGAAGGGGATCGCCGCCTGATCGCCGTGGTGATGGGCGGCAAAAGCGCTAAGGGGCGTGAGGAGCAGGCGCGTAAGCTGTTGACCTGGGGGCTGCGCGACTTTACCACCGTACATCTGTTCAGCGCCGGGCAGAGCCTGGGGGAAGAGCCGGTCTGGTACGGCGAGGATCACCGCTTGCCGGTCGGCAGCGCGCAGAACCAGTCGCTCAGCCTGCCAAAAAACGAAGCGGACAAGCTGAAGGCGCAGTACGTGATCACTGCCGCGCGGCTGGAAGCGCCGATAGGCAAAGGGCAGACCGTCGGCGAGATCCGCATCAGCGACAATGGCCAGGTGGTGAAAACCCTGCCGCTGGTGGCGCTGCAGGCGGTGCCGCAGGGCGGCGTGTTCTCTCGCCTGGCGGATTACGTGAAGCTGAAGCTCTGACTCACCGGGCGGGCGAAGGCGCCCGGTGGTATACTGATGCGACTGCCGATCATTGAGCCGCGCTATGGATATTAAACAACTGATTTATTTGTGTAATTTAGAACGGGAACGCCACTTCGGCCGGGCGGCGGAAGCCAGCTTCGTCAGCCAGCCAACGCTATCCATGCGATTGAAAAATCTGGAAAAAGAGCTGGGCGTTTCGCTGATTAACCGCGGCAACCATTTCGGCGGTTTTACCGCCGAAGGCGAGCGGGTGCTGGCGTGGGCGCGTGAGATCGTCTCGGTCTACCAGGGGCTGAAGCTGGAGGTGGAGTCGCTCAAGCACGGCTTGCACGGCACGCTGCGCCTTGGCGTGGTGCCGCAGTGCAGTATCTCGGTATCGGAAATGCTCAAGGCGGTCAGCGCGCGTTACCCGCATCTCGATTACCGGCTGGCGGTGCTGAGCGCCGATCAGCTGCTGGAGGCGCTGACGGCGCATACCGTTGACATCGGCATCGGCTTTTTCGAGCTGTCGACCTTAAAGGAGCTGCATTTCCAATCGCAACCGCTGGTGGAAACCGGCGTCGAGCTGGTATTTCATCCGCAACACTTCCCTAAGCTGGTGGGCGACACGCCGTTGCCGCTGGAGGCGGTGGCCGCCTTGCCGCTGTGCCTGGCCGAGCCGACGCGTTATTTCCGCCGCTATCTCGATCAACACTTCCGCGACGCCGGGTTGACGCTGCACACGCGGCTGGAAACTGCCTCGATCTTCCAACTGCTGGAGGGAATTTTCGTCGGCCTGGGCTGCGGGCTGTTCCCGCGCGGCCAGCTGCAATCGCCGCTGATGCCGGTGTTGCAGCGGCGCCCGGTGGCCATCGGCGCCATGCCGCGTCATGCGGCGGTGGTGGTCGATATGGCGGAGCGCGCCACGCCGTTGGCGCAAAAATTCTTCGACGCCGCCAGCGAGTGGCTGCGTCGGCAAAATGAATAGAGACGTTTAAGTTTACCCGATGTTTCCGCAACGATTATGGCCCCGTGGGGCCATAATCATGTGGTGCCTAACGGTCGACGGAATAAGGTTAATTGCTGATGGTAATGGTCGGATCCCAATAGAAATAACCCAGTAATTTCTGATCGCCGCCGTTTGGCCGATAATAAAGGCCAAATTGGATGCAATAATTTTCCGTGCCGGTATTGCTGATGTCCGCCTGGATGAACCAATAGGTTTGGTTGGTGAAGGTGACGGGGAACACGGTATTTTGCGCCGGCATCATCGAGCTGCGGGTGTACATTTTGAAGGTCGGGTTGGAAAAGACCTGGGTGCCGCTGCCAAACTGCGGCAGCCCGTAGATCAACACGCCGGCGTCGAAATTGGCGGATTCTGAGGTGCCGGTCCAGCGAATGACGTCGCCGACATTGGCTTTAAAGTTCAGGTCCGCCGTGCCGGAACCGCCGATCACCTGCTCGGAGGTGACGACCATATAAGCGTATTGATGGCCGATACCTGTTGGGTTGCCGGAGTCCTGACTGGGGTTGTTATTCTCGAATGCTTCTATTAGAGCATCGGTATCGATGACGACAATCACGTTAACGATACTGTTGCTGGATTTAAGTTCTTGCTCAGACATGGGGTTACCTCACAATATTTTTTTGCTGTGATGGAAAATCAAAAAATAATGGGGTTGACGGCGAGCGTTTATTTTTAGTGAATATTTGAAATGGAAATCACAACGTCGCTATCGGCTTAATCATAGAAACTAAACAGCAAGGCCACCACTGCTGAAAAGTTAGAGGCGTTAATGTGTTCCTCTATTAATTAGCAGGGTTAAAACCTTGTTTTACTGCTTCTGCGATGAGAACGGTTACATAATTGAGCGAGGGCGCAATCTTTCTATTGCTTTGTTTGCAGACATAATTTTGACGAGTCGTTATTTTCGCGAACGGCAGGAAAAAACGAATCATAATTCTGACAAATATTATTTTTTCGGATTTATACTTTATCAGTTCATCTTTTGCTGAAGTTTTTAGCCAAAATAGACCAAAGAGAGTTAACGGCGAAATTAGCCGTCAACTCAGTGATAGGTCATTGCGCCGGCTGTGCCGGCTCCGCATCGCCCAGCGTTTGGCGCAGGCGGTTTTCCCAGGCGTAGAGCGCGGCGGTGAGGATCACTTCCAGCGCCTGCGCCTGATTCAGGCCGCTGTTGAACAACGGCTGCACGCTCTGCGGGGTGAATTTCTCCGGAGCGCGCGTCAGCTCGGCGGCGGTGTGGATCACCGCGCGTTTGACGGCATCCTCGGTAAAAGCCAGCCCCTGAGGCAGCCCGGCGAACAGCGCCTGGGCCAGCCCGTCGTCCTGTAGCTCTTGCGCCACCGTAGCCGCGCAGTAGCGGCTGCCGTTGATGCGCGAGACCACCAGAGTCGCCAGCGCTTTCAATCGGCTCGATAACCCATATCCTTCGGCATTGATGCCGTTAAACACGCCGTTACGCTCGCGCAGCGCGGCGGCATCGTGCGCCAACAGCAAATAATAAGATTCGGCGCGCGCCTGCGGGTGGCTCTGATCCAGCACGTCAAGCTGTTCGGCGGCGGCGGCTTCCGTGTCGATTGTCGGCAGACGCGCAGTCCAGCTCAACTCGTCGGCGCTGAAAGCGACGCCATCGGCGTCTTCGACGTTCGGGAAGCCGGGCACCACCACCGCCGGGCGGCCGGCCAACGCCGCCACACCCGCCACTACGCGCGCCTGATAGCTGACAAAACCGATCGTCTGAGAGAAGGTTACGATATCCGCCGGGCTCAGCCCGACGTCGCCGAGCTGTTGCAGCGCCCTGCGGCAAATCAGCGTGGGCTGGCTGGCGAGCTGGCGGGCATATTGGGTGATCTGAGCAAGGCGGATATTGCTTTCCCGGGAGGCGTCCGGGCTGTGCAGCGGGGCGAGGCGGGCGGCGTAGTGGCTACAAAGCGATTGCACGCCCGTCACCTGAGCGACGGTCAGCGCGGTGCTGAGGCGATCGTAGGGTGACAATGTCACGTATCGAGACAGCGACACCTGGTCGGGAAACAGCGCGTGGTAACCGGCCAGCGAGGCGTTGAATACCCCGGCGCGGGCGCTGAGCGCAGCATTTAGCGCTTCGTCGGCGAAGGCGCCCAGCCCCAGCAGAAAACGATCGCGCAGGGTGGCCGCCTGCGGCTCCAGCGGCGCATCGCCCCGTACGCTGCTTTGGGTTTCGTGATACCACTGGGCATTATGTTGTCGACGGAGTCGTTCCATAGGGTCAATCCTTAATCATGAGCAACAGCCACCGGTGCGTGCGGCAGCGGCGGCTGGACAAAGAGGCAACATGCCCGCAGGCGGGGCGAAGGCGGATTCAGCGCAGCTCATCGCAGCACAGCGCGTGGCCGTAAACAGAGAAACCGGCGGCCAGCGTAAGCAGAAACTGCGAGAGGCGGCGATGGCGAAGGCTGTTCATCAGTGCGATATCCTGTCGTATGAGAGGCTCAACGTAGGGGATATCCTCACCGATCGCCCTGGCGAGATAAAATAATGTTACGGACTAATCAATAACTGAAAGGAATAAAATATAAGGATATATAACAAGAATGTAATTTGTATTTGCGTTTTCTGGCGTAGCGGCAGGCGCGTGCGGCAATAAAAAACCCGCCGCAGCGGGTTTATTGCAGGCCAGGACGGGGCTCAAAAACGGCCGCCGTCGCGCCGCCAGGCGTCGGCGGTCAGCGCCTCGCCGAAATGGCTGGCGATAAGGCGCTTGGTCAATTCGTGCAGCGGCGCCGCCAACACCTCGGCGGTGCTGCCGCGTTCGACGATTTCTCCTTCGTGCATCACCAACACCTGGTCGCTGATATGCTTCATCATGCCGAGGTGCTGAGTGACGTAGATATAGGAAATACCGTGTTTTTCCTGCAGTTCCAGCATCAGGTTGATGATTTGCGAGCGCATCGACATGTCCAGCGAGGCCAGCGCCTCATCGGCGACGATTACCTTCGGCTGCAGGATCAGCGCACGCGCCAATGCGACGCGCTGTTTCTGCCCGGAAGCCAGCATGTGCGGATAGTAGTAGGCGTGATCCGGCAGCATGCCGACCTGGCGCAGCGTCTGGTTGATGCGCTGCTCGCGTTCGGCGGGTTCCAGACTGGTGTTCAGCCGCAGCGGCGCGTCCAGCAGCTGGCCGATGCGCTGGCGCGGGTTGAGCGAGGTGCTCGGATCCTGAAAAATCATGCGAATGCGCTGGCTGCGATAGCGATAATCGCCGAATTCCAGCGGATGATCGTCGATTAGCAGTTCGCCGGCGGTCGGTTCCACCATGCCGGAGAGCATCTTCGCCAGCGTGGATTTGCCGGAGCCGTTCTCGCCGATCACCGCCAGCGTCTGGCCTTCGCGCAGGGTAAAGCTGACGGATTTCACCGCCTCGACGTGCTGACGGCGGAACAGCCCGGTGCGGTAGCGGTAGGTTTTGCTCAGGTTGCGCACTTCCAACAGCGTTTCCATGTTATTGCTCCTCCATGTTCAGCGGGAAGTGGCAGGCGAAGAAGTGGTTTTTGACCGGGCGCAGGCGCGGCGTTTCGATACACTTCTTCTGCGCGTAAGGGCAGCGCGGCCCCAGACGGCAGCCGATCGGCAGGTGTTCCAGCGAAGGAATGGCGCCCGGCAGCGTGTTCAACCGGCTCTTGTGCGGCAGCGAGCGGCCAAAATCCGGCATGGCGCGGATCAGCGCCTGGGTGTAAGGGTGGTGCGGTGCCGCCAGCAGCTCTTCGCACTGGGCGCTTTCCACCGTTTGCCCGCAGTACAGCACGTTCACCCGGTCGGCCCATTTGCTCATCATCTGCAAATCATGGCTGATCAGCAGGATGGTGGTGTTGTTGTTCTGATTGAGGCGCGCCAACAGGCGGAAAATCTGCGCCTGGGTGGTCGGCTCCATGGCGTTGGTTGGCTCATCGGCGATCAGCAGGCGCGGCTGGTTGGCCAGCGCGATGGCGATCATCACTTTCTGACACTCGCCTTCGGTCAGCTCGTACGGGAAGCTGCCCATG
Organism: Serratia sp. CY29653; assembly: GCF_052169255.1. Classification (NCBI taxonomy): domain Bacteria; kingdom Pseudomonadati; phylum Pseudomonadota; class Gammaproteobacteria; order Enterobacterales; family Yersiniaceae; genus Serratia; species Serratia sp. CY29653. The sequence goes on from NZ_JBJNLC010000001.1 coordinate 1,033,581, forward strand.
ATGTCGTCGTGATCCTTGATGCCGACGCGGTGTAGCAATTCGATGGCGCGGCGTTTGCGCCAGTTGAAGCGCTGCCACCAGTGGCCTTTATAAGTCCAGCCCGGGATCGCCTGCGCCAGCTGGCGGCCGATGCTCTCGGAAGGATCGAGACAGGACTGCGGCTCCTGGAAAATCATCGAGACGTTGTGGCCCACCAGCCTGCGCCGCTCGCGCGGGCTCAGCTGCAGCAGATCGATGTCGTCGAAGCGGAAACGGTCGGCGGTGACGCGCCAGTTGTCTTTGGTTACGCCGCAGATGGCCTTGGCGATCAGGCTCTTGCCGGAGCCCGATTCACCCACTAGGCCGCGCACCTCGCCCTCGGTCAGCGTCATGCTGACGCGATCGACCGCCTTGACCGGCCCTTCGGCGGTCATAAATTCAATCGTCAGATTGCGGATATCGAGTAACGGCATTATTCCACCCCGGCATTGATTGCGCGGCGCATACCGTCGCCTAACAGGTTAACCAGCAGCACGCTGACGAGGATGGCCGCGCCGGGCAGCATCACCGTCCAGGGGGCGACGTACACCAGCTCGAGCGAATCGCCAAGCATCGCTCCCCATTCCGGCGAAGGCAGCTGCGCGCCGAGATCGAGGAAGCCGAGTGCGGCGATGTCCAAAATGGCCATCGACAACGCGCGGGTGAACTCGGTCACCAGCACCGCGGCGATGTTCGGCATGACGGCGTACCACAGGATCTGCAGCGTGGAAGCGCCGTCGAGCCGCGCCGCCACCACGTACTCTTTCTCCAGCTCGTCGTGCACCGCGCTGTAGATGGTGCGCACCATGCGCGGCAGCAAGGCGAGCCACACCGCCAGCATGGCGTGTTCAAGTTTGGGGCCGATAAACGCCACCACCACGATCGCCAGCAGCAGCGAGGGAATGGACAGCAGGGTATCGAGGATGTGGTTGAGCACCGCCGAGCGCAGCCCGTGGGTGACGCCGGCGAACACGCCGAGGATCACTCCGCAGAACGCCGCGGCCAGCGTCACCGCCAGCGCCGAGCCGAAGGTGGCGGCAGTGCCGGTCAACAGGCGGCTGAGGATGTCGCGCCCGAGATCGTCGGTGCCGAGAAAGAACGACACGTTGCCGTAGCGTGACCAGGACGGCGGCAGCAGCTGATAGCCGAGGAACTGCTGATCCAGCGCGTAGGGCGCCAGCAGGCTGCCGAACAGCGACAGCAGCAGCAGGGCGATCACGCCGTAAAAACCGATCATCGCCAGCGCGTCGCCGTAGAAAATCCGCCAGGTGTAGCGCAGCGGGCTCGGCATTTTTTTCTCGCGGTATACGTTATCGAAGGGCATACCATTCCTTATGTTTCAGCGGGTTGGTTGCCGCACCCAGAATGTCGGCCAGGACGTTAATGGTGATCACCAGCGTGCCGACCACCATGACGCCGGCGGAGATCGCCGCATAGTCCTGCTGGCGAATGGCGTTGATCAGCCAGCGGCCGAGGCCCGGCCAGCTGAACACCACTTCGGTGATCATCGCCAGCGTGAGCATGGTGGAGAACTGCAGCCCCAGTTTGGGCACGATCGGCGGCAGCGCGTTGTGCAACACGTGGCGGCGAATGATGGTGAAGCGCGACAGACCGCGGGTGGCGGCGGCCTTGATGTAGTTTTGGCTCAGCACGTCGTCGGTGCTGATGCGCATCAGGCGCACCACTTCGGTGGTGGGCGCCACCGCCAGCGCGGCGATCGGCAGGATCATGTGGCGCAGGGCGCTGCCGATCATCTCGGCGCGGTACGGCGAGTCCGACAGCCAGGCGTCAATCAGCGCGAAACCGGTGATCGGCTTCACCTGATACAGCAGGTCGAAACGGCCGGATACCGGCAGCCAGCCCAGATGCAGCGAGAAGAACAGCATCAGCAGCAGCGCCAGCCAGAACACCGGCATCGAAAAGCCTAGCAGCGCGAAGGTGCTGATGGCGGTGTCCTGCCACTTGCCGCGCAGCACGCCGGCGATGATGCCCAGCGGAATGCCGATAAACAGCGCCAGGGCGAAGGCCAGCAGGCACAGTTCCATGGTGGCCGGGAACACTTCGCGCAGCTGTTCGCTGATCGCCTGGCCGTTGATGCTGGAAACGCCGAAGTCCCAGTGCAGCAGGCTGACGAAGTAGAACTGATAGGCGTCCAGCAGGGCGGCGCCGTTCAGCGGCGCGCGCGGCGTGAAATAGCTCAGGCTGAAGCTGACCAGCGTCAGGAAGAACAGCGTGATCAGCAGCAGCAGAATGCGGCGCAGGGTAAAGATAATCACTTTTTCACCTCCGGCGCGGATTCACGGTACACCCCGGCGAACGAGGCGTTGCCGAACGGGCTCAGCACCAATCCCTTGATGTCGTAGCGGTAGGCCTGCAGCCGCAGGGAAGAGGCCAGCGGCAGCACCGGCAGTTGCTGCTCGAGGATCTTCTGCGCCTTGCGGTAGTTGTCGATGCGCTGAGACAGCTGCTGCGACAGCAGCGCGTTCTGCAGCACTTCGTCGAAGCCCGGGTCACACCAGTGAGCATAGTTGGTTTGCGAACGGATTGCCGCGCAGCTCAGCAGCGGCCGGAAGAAGCTGTCCGGGTCGTTGCTGTCGGTGGCCCAGCCGGTCAGGGTCAGATCGTGGTTCATCTCCATCAGGCGCGCTTCCTGGAAGCGGCCTTCCACCGGCACGATGGTGACGTTGATGCCCACCTGGCCGAGATCGGCCTGGATCAGCTCGGCGGTCTTCAGCGGGCTCGGGTTGTAAGACTGCGAGGCGGTCGGCACCCACAGCTTCAGGTTCAGCTGGCCGACGCCGGCCTGCCGCAGCATTTCGCGCGATTTGGCCGGATCGTACTCGGTGACGTGCGCGTCGTTGTCGTAGGCCCAGGAGGCGCGCGGCAGGATCGAGGCGGCGGTTTCCGCCGTGCCGTAATAGATCGATTGCATCAACCGCTGGTTGTTGATCGCCAGCGAGATCGCCTGGCGCACGTTGAGGTTGTCGAGCGGCGGCTTGCGGGTGTTGAACGCCAGATAGGCGATGTTCATCCCCGGGCGCAGCGTCAGGCGCAGGCGCGGATCGTCGCGCAGGATAGACAGCTGGCTGGCCGCCGGATAGGCCAGCACGTCGCACTCGCCGGTCAGCAGTTTGGAGAGGCGGCCGGTGCCGCCGGCGCCCAGATCGATCACCACCTGCGGCATGCGCGGCAGGCCTTTCCAGTAGGCGGCGTTGCGCGCCAGGCGAATATATTGCCCCGAGCGGTATTCGTTGAGCAGGAACGGGCCACTGCCGACCGGTTCGCGGTCGATCAGCTCCTGATGGCCTTCGCGCGTCAGCGTGTCGGCGTATTCGGCGGACAGCACCGGCGCGTAGTGGGTCGCCAGGTGCCACAGGAACGAGGCGTCCGGCGACTGCAGGCGGATCTCCACCGTGTAGTCGTCGAGCTTTCTCACGCTCTGCACCGAATCGCCGAACTGCAGGCTGTCGAAATAGGGGTATTCGCCGCCGTTGACGTCGTGATACGGGTGTTTTTGGTCAAATACGCGCGCGAAGCTGAACACCACGTCGTCGGCGTTCATCTTGCGGGTGGGCGTGAACCAGGCGGTGGTCTGGAACGGCACGTCCTTGCGCAGATGGAAGCGGTAGGTGGCGCCGTTGTCCAACACTTCCCAGCTTTGCGCCAACTCGGGGATCAGCCGGTAGGTGTAGGGATCGACATCCAGCAGGCGATCGTACAGCTGGGCGGCCAGGGTATCCACCGTCAGGCCGCTGCTGGCCATTTGCGGGTTGAAGGTATTCAGTATGCCGCTGACGCAATAGACAAAGCCGCTCTGGCGAATGTCCGGCAGCGGCGCCGCGGCGGGCGCGGGCGGTGTTGTTGTGGCCAGGGCGGAGCCGGTAAAGCACAACGACACTATCCAAAGGGGTAAACCACGCATAGAGGCTCATGGGTTAATCAGCAATAGCGTTAGTGTATCGCACTCTGACCGGCAGCCCAATCCATTGAGCAAAATCGCTGAGTTTTCTGCGACTTGATTAATCATGTCGTTCGCGTTCGTGAAAAAAATCTTATTTGATATGTTATAACATAACAAAATCATGATACCGTTCCCCGGCAAAGTCACAATAACGCAAGGGGATGTATGAACGAAGTTGCACTTCCACCACGCCGTTCGCTGCCGGACGCTCAGGCATGGCGCGGCGAAATGAGTGATGTCGGGCTCGATTGGGTCGGGATGCAAGGGATCGCGCTGCCGCTGGAGCTGGCCGGCAAGCCACTGATGGCCAAGGTCGACGCCGGCATCAACCTGCGCGCCGAAGCGGCGGGCGAACGCGGCATTCACATGTCGCGGCTGTATCTGGCGCTGGACGAATTGACGCAGGGCGAGCTGACGCCGCAGCGCCTCGGCCGAACGCTGCAGGCCTTTCTGGATTCGCAGCCGGAACACAGCGATCGCGCCAAACTGGCGATCAGCGGCGAGCTGCTGCTGTCGCGCCCGGCGTTGCTGTCGCCGCAGCGAGGCTGGAAGGCTTACCCGCTGCGCATCGAGGCCACTCTGACGAACAGGCTGACGCTGGCGCTGACCGTCGGCGTGCCTTACTCCTCGACCTGCCCGAGTTCGGCGGCGCTCAGCCGTCAGCTGGCGCAGCAACAGTTTCAGTTTGATTTTGAACAGGCGGCGGAGCGGATCAGCCAACGCCAGGTGAGCGAGTGGCTGTTGGAGCAGGGAATGCCGGCCACCCCTCACAGCCAGCGCAGCTGGGCCTGGGTCACCGTGACGCCCGAGAATGAACGGGCGTTCGAACCGGTGAAATTGATCGACCGCATCGAACACGCGCTGGGCACGCCGGTACAAACGCTGGTGAAACGCCGCGACGAGCAGGCATTCGCGCTGGCCAACGGGCAGAACCTGATGTTTTGCGAAGATGCGGCGCGCCGTCTGTATCGCATGCTGCGCAGCCAGTGTGATTACCGCGCGTTCTCGCTGCGCGTCGAGCATCAGGAGAGCCTGCATGCCCACAATGCGGTGGCGGAGCTGAGCTGGCGGGGAGAAAATCATGCTGCGTAAAAATCCCAGCGGCCACCTGCCGCAGGTCTCGCCGCTGGCCTACATCGATCCCACCGCCATTATCTGCGGCCGGGTGATCGTCGAAGATTTCGTCTACGTCGGCCCGTATGCGGTGATCCGCGCCGACGAGTTGAACGCCGCAGGCGACATGGAGCCGATCGTCATCGGCTCGCACTCCAATATTCAGGACGGCGTGGTGATCCACTCCAAGAGCGGGGCGGCGGTCATCATTGGCCGTTACAGTTCGATCGCCCACCGCGCCATCGTCCACGGCCCGTGTCGCATCGACGATCGGGTGTTTATCGGTTTCAACAGCGTGCTGTTCAACTGCCACATCCAGTCCGGCTGCGTGGTGCGTTACAACGCGGTGGTGGACGGCGTGACGCTGCCGGAAAACCGCTATATCCCCTCGACCGAGCGCGTAGGGCCGGACAGCGACCTGTCGCGCTATCGCCAGGTCGATCGCGGCGCGCTGCAGTTTTCGGAAGAAGTGGCCGCCACCAACGTCGAACTGGTGCGCGGCTATCAGGCATTACGCAATGAATTTTAATGAGGCTCCCATGAAACAACTTCCCGTGACCGTGCTTTCCGGCTTTCTCGGCGCCGGCAAGACCACGGTGCTGAACCACATCCTGAACAACCGGCAGGGCATGCGCGTGGCGGTGATCGTCAACGACATGAGCGAAGTGAACATCGACGCCGCGCTGGTGGAAAATGCGGTGCATCTCGATCGCCAGGAAGAGAAGCTGGTAGAGATGAGCAACGGCTGCATTTGCTGCACGCTGCGCGAAGACCTGCTGGTATCGGTGCGCGAGCTGGCGCAGGACGGGCGCTTTGATTATCTGTTGATCGAATCGAGCGGCATATCCGAGCCGCTGCCGGTGGCGGAAACCTTTACCTTCGAGGACGAAAAGGGCGAAAGCCTGTCGCAGTTCGCCCGGCTGGATACTCTGGTGACGGTGGTCGACGGGGTGAATTTCATCCAGCAGTACCAGCGGGCGCAAAGCCTGCAGGAGGCCGGCCAAAGCCTGGGCGAGGACGATCTGCGCAGCGTGGCGGATCTGTTGATTGAGCAAATTGAGTTCTGCGACGTGATGCTGGTCAGCAAGACCGATCTGTTGACGCCAGCCCAGCAGGGCGAAGTGATGGCGCTGTTGGCCAGCCTGAACCCCGATGCCCGCATTGTGCCGATCGCGCCGGGTAAGCTGCCGCTGGAGGCGGTGCTGAATACCGGCAGCTTCAGCTTTGAAAAGGCGCAGCAGGCGCCCGGCTGGCTGAAAGAGCTGCGCGGCGAACACGTGCCGGAAACGGAAAACTACGGCATCAGCAGCTTCGTCTATCAGGCGCGGCGGCCGTTTGCGCCGGACAAGTTTTACCGCGTGATCAACGGCGACTGGGGCGGCGGCAAGCTGCTGCGCTCGAAAGGCTTTTTCTGGCTGGCGACGCGGCCGCGGCAGGCCGGGCAGTGGAGCCAGGCCGGCGGCATCGCCCACTACGGCCTCGCGGGCACCTTTTGGCGCGCCATCCCGCAAAAGAACTGGCCGCAGGATCCCGAAGCGCGGGCGCACATTCAGGAAAAATGGGTGGAGCCGTTCGGCGACATGCGCCAGGAGCTGGTGTTTATCGGCCAGCATTTGCAGCAGGCGACGATCGTGCGTTTGCTGGACGAATGCCTGCTGAGCGACGATGAAATGGCCGCCGGCGTGGACTACTGGCTGGACATGGCTGACCCGTTCCCTGAGTGGTAATTGCGCAATCTTCGTGTGGAAATGAGAAAAATTCTCAACAAAGTGCTTTACAGACGATACTGATAACTATTATCATCGCCTGGCAGTTCACGGAAGGCCACAGTTTGCGGCTCTGATGTGGAAGGCACGACATTGCTCACATTGCTTCCAGTGTTTTTTAAGCCAGCTCGGGTGCTGGCTTTTTTTTTGCCTGTTATTCCTCGTCCGCTTCGCCGTTTTGCAGCAGCGCATGTTTTTTCAGCATGCCGCGCAGCTGATGATAGGTGAGCCCCAGCAGCTGCGCCGCCTTGCGCTGGTTGAAACGCCCCTGCTGCAGCGCCGCTTCGATCAATACCTTCTCCTGCTCCAGCTGCCAGTTTTTCAAATCCAGCGGCAGCGCCGGTAACGCGCAGACGCCTTCAGGGGCGGGCGCGACCGGCGCCGCCTCACGCGGCGCAAACGGGTTGATGATGATTTCGTCAAGCGGGCTGTCGCTGTCGCCGTGACGATAGACCGAACGTTCGACCACGTTTTTCAGTTCACGCACGTTGCCCGGCCAGCCATATTCGAGCAACGTTTGCCTGGCGCGTTCGGTAAAGCCGGGAAACAGCGGCAGCGCCAGTTCGCGGCACATTTGAATGGCGAAATGCTCGGCCAGCAGCATGATATCGGGCCGCCGTTGGCGCAGCGGCGGCAGCTGCACCACGTCGAACGCCAGCCGATCCAGCAGATCGGCGCGGAACTTGCCCGCCGCCGCCAGCGCCGGCAGATCGTCGTTGGTGGCGCACACCAGGCGCACATCCACCCGTAGCGGCTGGCTGCCGCCCACGCGCTCCAACTGGCCGTATTCGATCACCCGCAGCAGCTTCTCCTGCACCAGCATCGGCGCGGTCGCCAGCTCATCGAGAAACAGCGTGCCGCCATCGGCGCGCTCGAAGCGCCCCAGATGGCGTTTCTGCGCGCCGGTAAAGGCGCCGGCCTCGTGGCCGAACAGTTCGGAATCCAGCAGGTTTTCATTCAGCGCCGCGCAGTTGAGCGAGATGAACGGCCCTTGCCAGCGGTTGGAAAGGTAGTGCAGGCGGTGGGCGATCAGCTCCTTGCCGGTACCGCGCTCGCCGATCACCAGCACCGGTTTGTTCAGCTTTGCCACCTGGGAGACTTGCTCCAATACGTCGACAAAGGCGTTTGCCTCGCCCAACAAATTCTCTGGCTGCTCGTTCATGATGAAATTCGCCAATGTTTGGTGAAAATAATCACTCTACAGCAAGCACGCAGAGAGTCAAAAAATAATATCCATTATTTATCAATGATATAAAAGTTGGCACGGGTTTTGATTATATCTTCAGGCAAGCTGTACGACTTAACGCGGCGCTTCAGACGCCATCAGAACCAAGAGGAAGTGAATTATGGGTATTTTTTCTCGTTTTGCCGACATCGTGAACGCCAACATCAACACCCTGCTGGACAAGGCGGAAGATCCGCAGAAGCTGGTGCGGTTGATGATCCAAGAGATGGAAGACACGCTGGTTGAAGTTCGCTCTACGTCGGCGCGTGCGCTGGCGGAGAAAAAGCAGCTGCTGCGTCGCATTGAGCAGGGCGAAAGCCAGGTAGGCGACTGGCAGGAAAAAGCTGAACTGGCGCTGCGCAAAGATAAAGAAGATTTGGCCCGTGCGGCGCTGATCGAAAAACAAAAGGTGGCCGATCTGATCGCCACGCTGACGCAAGAAGTGGCGACCGTAGAAGAAACGCTGGCGCGCATGAAGAGCGAAATCGGCGAGCTGGAAAACAAGCTGACCGAAACCCGTGCGCGGCAGCAGGCGTTGGCGCTGCGTCATCAGGCCGCGTCTTCTTCCCGTGAAGTGCGCCGCCAGCTCGACAGCGGCAAGCTGGATGAAGCGATGGCGCGTTTCGAACAGTTCGAGCGCCGCATCGACCATATGGAAGCCGAAGCGGAAAGCATCAGCATCGGTAAAAAGAAGTCGCTGGACCAAGAGTTTGCCGAGCTGAAAGCCGACGACGCCATCAGTGAGCAGCTGGCGGCGCTGAAAGCCAAGATGAACCGCTCAGAGTAAGGCGAACCGCGGCCACACGTCGGAGGTGGCCGCCTATCCAGGACCCGATAAGAAGGAATAACAATGAGTGCTCTATTACTTGCCATTCCGCTGACAATTTTTGTGCTGTTTGTCGCGCCGATTTGGCTTTGGCTGCATTACAGCAATCGGCAACAGACCGGCATCCAGCTGAGTCAGCAAGAAATGCAGCGCCTGGCGCAGCTGGCGGAAGACGCCAAACGCATGCGTGAACGCATTCAGGCGCTGGAAGAGATCCTTGATGCGGAACACCCGAACTGGAGACAGTCCTGATGAGCATGACGCTGGGCAGTAAAAAGCTTTATCGCGTTCCCGAAGAAGGCATGGTGAAAGGCGTCTGCGCCGGGTTGGCCCACTATTTCGACGTGCCGGTGCGCCTGATCCGCGTGATGGTGGTGCTGTCGCTGTTCTTCGGGCTGTTTTTCTTCACGCTGGTGGCCTATATCGCGCTGGTGTTCGTGTTGGACGAAGCGCCGGCCAGCCGTTTCGAAGGCGAGCATCAGAAGACGCCGCGCCAGCTGCTCGATCAACTGGAATATGAGTTGGGCAGCGGCGAGCAGCAGCTGCGTCAGGTCGAGCGCTACGTAACGTCCGATACCTTCGGCGTGCAGAGCCGTTTCCGCAAGCTGTAACCCTTCTTGCGATACCCGGCCTGCGCAGGCCGGGCATCTTCGCCGCCGTTATCCCGTTGAATGTACAATTAATCGTCTTGTGCCGGAGGGCATTGTCATGAATAAAATCGATGTTGCGAACACCGCCAGAACGGGTGGATTTAAACGAGGAGCGGCGGCAATGTTGAAGACATTGGCTAAAGTCATCATCATAGCGTTATTGAACTATGGCCCGGCGGGCGCCGCCGGCTGGCTGTTGAAGACCGTCGGCCGCAAACCGGTGCGCTTCGTGCTGGCGCTGGTGCTGGAACCGCTGTTCCGTAAAGGCCTGAACAAGGCATTCGGGCGTTACGTCAAGGAGAGCAATGAAACGACTGCAAAATGAGTTAACCTCGCTGGTCAACCGCGGAATGGATCGCCATCTGCGCCTGGCGGTGACCGGCCTGAGCCGCAGCGGCAAAACCGCCTTTATCACCGCCTTCGTCAACCAACTGCTGCATGTGCACAGCGGCGCGCGCATGCCGCTGTTTTCACCGGCGCGCGAAGAGCGCCTGCTGGGCGTCAAACGCATCCCGCAGCGCGATCTCGGCATCCAGCGTTTCACCTATGACGAAGGGCTGGCGCAGCTGTACGGCACGCCGCCGGCCTGGCCGACGCCGACGCGCGGCGTCAGCGAAATCCGTCTGGCGCTGCGCTATCGCTCCAACGACTCGCTGCTGCGCCACTTCAAAGACACCTCCACGCTGTACCTGGAGATCGTCGATTATCCCGGTGAATGGCTGCTGGATCTGCCGATGCTCGAGCAGGATTACCTGGCCTGGTCGCGCCAGATGGCCGGGCTGCTGCAGGGCGAACGCGCCGAATGGGCCAAACCCTGGCTTGAGTTGTGCAAGGCCTGCGATCCGCTGGCCCCGGCCGACGAAAACCGCCTGGCGGCGATCGCCCAGGCCTACACCGATTATCTGCTGCGCTGCAAAAGCGAAGGGCTGCACTTCATTCAGCCGGGGCGTTTCGTGCTGCCGGGCGACATGGCCGGCGCGCCGGCGCTGCAGTTTTTCCCGTGGCCCGACGTGGCCGCGATCGGCGAATCTAAGCTGGCGCAGGCCGACAAACACACCAACATCGGCATGTTGCGCGCTCGCTTCAACTACTATTGCCAGTCGATCGTCAAAAACTTCTACAAAGAACATTTCGTCCGTTTCGATCGGCAAATCGTGCTGGTCGACTGTCTACAGCCGCTCAACAGCGGCCCGCAGGCGTTCAACGACATGCGTCTGGCGCTGACCCAACTGATGCAGAGCTTCCATTACGGCAAGCGCACGCTGTTTCGCCGCTTGTTCTCGCCGACCATCGACAAACTGATGTTTGCCGCCACCAAGGCGGACCATATCACCGCCGATCAGCACGCCAATCTGGTGTCGTTGCTGCAACAGCTGGTGCAGGAGGCGTGGCAGAATGCGGCGTTCGAGGGCATCAGCATGGATTGCGTCGGCCTGGCCTCGGTGCAGGCGACCGAGAGCGGCATCGTCGATCATCAGGGGCAACGCATTCCGGCGCTGAAGGGCAACCGCCTCGGTGACGGCGCGCCGCTGACGGTGTTCCCCGGCGAAGTGCCCGCGCGCCTGCCGGGGCCGGCGTTCTGGCAGAGCCAGGGGTTCCACTTCGATGAATTTCGTCCACGCGCCATGAGCGTGGACAGTCCGTTGCCGCACATCCGTCTGGATGCGGTGATGGAGTTTTTATTGGGAGACAAATTGCGATGAGCGAGCCGATCAAACCGCGTATCGATTTTGACGAGCCGCTGCAGCCGCCGCAGGAGCCGGCGTTGCGCGCCGGCGTCGCGTTCGATGCCGAACAGGCGGAAAGCTTTTTCCCGGCTGCGCCGGAGCTGCAGCAGGAAGAGGAAGAAGGGCGCGCCGAAGGCATCATTAACGCCGCGCTGAAACCGAAACGCAGCCTGTGGCGCAAAATGGTCACCGCCGGCCTGGCGCTGTTCGGCGTCAGCGTGGTGGCGCAGGGCGTGCAGTGGGTGCATACCGCCTGGGTGCAGCAGGACTGGATCGCCATGGGCGGCGGCGTGGCCGGCGGCCTGATCGTGTTCGCCGGCGTCGGTTCGGTGGTCACCGAGTGGCGGCGTTTGTATCGGCTGCGCCAGCGCGCGGAAGAGCGCGATGTGGCGCGCGAGCTGTTGCACAGTCACGGGCTGGGCCAGGGGCGCGAATTCTGCGAGAAGCTGGCGCGTCAGGCCGGGCTGGATCAGGGGCATCCGGCGCTGCAGCGCTGGCAGGCCTCGCTGCATGAAACGCAAAACGATCGTGAAGTGGTGGAGCTGTACGCCAAACTGGTGCAGCCGGTGCTCGACAACCAGGCGCGGCGCGAAATCAGCCGCTCCGCCGCCGAATCGACGCTGATGATCGCCGTCAGCCCGTTGGCGCTGGTGGATATGGCGTTTATCGCCTGGCGCAACATCCGTTTGATCAACCGCATCGCCGCGCTGTACGGCATCGAGCTGGGCTACTTCAGCCGCATTCGTCTGTTCCGGCTGGTGCTGTTGAACATCGCCTTCGCCGGCGCTTCCGAGCTGGTGCGCGAAGTGGGCATGGACTGGATGTCGCAGGATCTGGCAGCGCGGCTGTCGGCGCGCGCGGCGCAGGGCATCGGCGCCGGCTTGCTGACCGCGCGGCTGGGCATCAAGGCGATGGAACTGTGCCGCCCGCTGCCGTGGCTGGAAGGGGAAAAGCCGAAGCTTGGCGATTTCCGCAGCCAGCTGATCGGCCAGTTGAAAGACACGCTGAAAAAGAGCGACGGCAAGGCCAAATAATCCCGCACGGCGCTCTGAGGAGCGCCGCTTTCTCAACGGCGCCGACGCCGGACGTAATCGAGACTTGACGACAGTCGATCCCCCTGCGAGTGCGTGATAAATCTCTGCAAAATTAATTCTGGTTGTGATAACTCTCTGTTTGTAGTCTAAAATGACGCCGATGCTGTTATTAGCTTGCGTTTAAAATCAGCAACCACGGCAATAAATCAGAGTTCTGTCAACTTTTGCTGACAGATCGCTTCTACCGCCCGGTGCGAGGGAGTATCATCATCGTCAACGATCCCCGCACCTGCAGAGATAAGGCCAACACTGATGCGTTTGGAAGTATTTTGCGAAGACCGCCTCGGTCTCACTCGAGAATTACTCGATCTTTTGGTATCGCGCAGCATTGACTTACGTGGCATCGAGATCGATCCCATCGGCCGCATTTACCTCAATTTCTCCCAGCTGGAGTTCGATACTTTCCGCGCGCTGATGGCGGAGATCCGCCGCATCGCCGGCGTGACCGACGTGCGCACCGTCAGCTTTATGCCTTCCGAACGCGAGCACCGCGCGCTGCGCGCGCTGCTGGAATCGATGCCGGAACCGGTGTTCTCGATCGACATGAAGGGCAAGGTCGAGCTGGCCAACCCGGCGGCGCAGGCGCTGTTCAGCCTGAACGAAGACAAGATCCGCAACCAGACCGCCGGGGCGCTGATCGGCGGCTATAACTTCAGCCGCTGGCTGGAGAGCGAGCATACGGCGCCGCACTCCGAGCGGGTGGTGATCCGCAGCCAGGACTTCCTGATGGACATCACGCCCATCTATCTGGAAGACGAACAGCAGCAGCCGGCCGCGGTCGGTGCGGTGGTGATGCTGAAGTCCACCGCGCGCATGGGCCGCCAGCTGCAAAATCTGTCGGTGAACGACGATACCGAATTCGACCACATCGTCGCGGTAAGCGCCAAGATGCGTCACGTGCTGGAGCAGGCGCGCAAGTTGGCGATGCTTGATGCGCCGCTGCTGATCGTCGGCGATACAGGTACCGGCAAAGATATTCTGGCCCGCGCCTGCCATTTGCGCAGCCCGCGCGGCAAACAGCCGTTCCTGGCGCTGAACTGCGCTGCACTGCCGGATGACGTGGTGGAGAGCGAGCTGTTCGGCCATGCGCCGGGCGCTTATCCCAACGCGCTGGAAGGCAAGAAGGGCTTCTTCGAGCAGGCCAACGGCGGCTCGGTGCTGCTGGATGAGATCGGCGAAATGTCGCCGCGCATGCAGACTAAATTGCTGCGTTTCCTCAACGACGGCACCTTCCGCCGGGTCGGCGAAGAGCATGAGGTGCACGTCGACGTGCGCGTGATCTGCGCCACCCAGAAAAACCTCACCGAGCTGGTGCAGCGCGGCGAATTCCGCGAAGATCTCTATTATCGCCTCAACGTGCTGACCATCACCATCCCGCCGCTGCGCGAACGTCCGCAGGACATCATGCCGCTGACCGAGCTGTTCGTGGCGCGCTTCGCCGATGAGCAGGGCGTGGCGCGGCCCAAGCTGGCGAGCGATTTGGGCGGCTTCCTCAGCAAGTACGGCTGGCCGGGCAACGTGCGCCAGTTGAAAAACGCCATCTACCGCGCGCTGACGCAAACCGAAGGCTACGAACTGCGGCCGCAGGATATCGTGTTGCCGGAGTTCGAGGTGGAGATGTCGCTGGGCGACGAGGTGCTGGACGGCTCGCTGGACGACATCAGCAAGCGTTTCGAGCGCTCGGTGCTGACGCGCCTGTATCGCACCTATCCCAGCACCCGCAAGCTGGCGAAGCGGCTGGGCGTTTCCCATACCGCCATCGCCAACAAGCTGCGCGAGTATGGCCTGAGCAGCCGCAAAGGCGGCACCGAGGGCGAAGAATAAGAAAGGCGCCTTGCGGCGCCTTTAACGTGTTTCCAGAGCCGGCGAACGCCGGCTTTATTATTTCAGCGCAGCCAGCGCCGCGTCGTAGTCCGGCTCGGTGGTGATTTCGTTCACCAGCTCGCTGTACAGCACGTTGTCCTGGCCATCCAGCACCACGACCGCACGCGCGGTCAGGCCCGCCAACGGGCCTTCGGCGATTTCGACGCCGTACGCCTGCTTGAACTCGGCGCCGCGCAGGGTGGACAGGGTGACCACGTTGCTCAGGCCTTCTGCGCCGCAGAAGCGAGACTGAGCGAACGGCAGATCGGCGGAGATGCACAGCACCACGGTGTTATCCAGGCCGCTGGCCAGCTGGTTGAATTTACGCACCGACGTCGCGCAGACGCCGGTATCGATGCTTGGGAAGATGTTCAGGACTTTGCGTTTACCCGCGAAGCTGCTCAGCGCTACGTCTGACAGGTCTTTGGCAACCAGTGAGAAGGCCTTGGCCTGTTCGCCCTGCTGTGGCAGTTTGCCCGCTACGCTGACCGGATTGCCTTGAAAATGTACTGTCTGAGTCATTGCTAGATTCCTTTTACAGGTGTTTATACAAAGGGTATGAACCTGATGAAACGGCGCACCGGCAACGGCATTTAACATCAGGTTCACACCCTGGCGCCAGTTTATGACAACCGGGGCGGATTGGATATCAAAGTTTGCTAAATAGTTGTATATATTAGGCTGTTCTATAAAACATCACCGGCGCATCAGCCTGGCTGAATGCGCAGTTTTCGCTCAGGAGCCGTTATGAGAGACATGCGTTTTTACCCGGAAGCCTGGCCGCTGCATACCGCCTTCGTGATTGCGCGCGGCAGCCGCACCGAAGCCCGGGTGGTGGTGGTCGAAATCGAACAGCAGGGCGTGCGCGGCACCGGTGAATGCACGCCGTACCCGCGTTACGGCGAGAGCGAGGAATCGGTGATGGCGCAGCTGGCAGAGATGGCGCCGGCGATCGCACAAGGCATAACCCGCGAGCAGCTGCTGGCGCAGATGCCGGCGGGCGCCGCCCGCAACGCGCTGGATTCGGCACTGTGGGATCTGGAGTGCCGCCTGCACGGGCAGAGCCTGTGGCAGCGCTGCGGCGTGGCGGCACCGGCGCATATCCACATGGCGCAGACCGTCAGCATCGGCACGCCGGAAGCGATGGCCTTCGCCGCGCGCGAACTGGAGCGGCAGGGCGCCACGCTGCTGAAGATCAAACTCGACGATCACTATATCAGCGAACGACTGGTGGCGATCCGCGCTGCGGTACCCCAGGCGACGCTGATCGTCGACGCCAATGAGTCTTGGCAGGCGGAAGGGCTGGCGGCGCGCTGCCAGCTGCTGGCCGATCTCGGCGTGGCGATGCTGGAGCAGCCGCTGCCGGCCGGTGACGACGCCGCGCTGGAGCACTTTATTCATCCGCTGCCGATCTGCGCCGATGAAAGCTGCCACACCCGCGCCGATCTGCCGCGGTTGGGGCAGCGCTATCAGATGATCAATATCAAACTGGACAAAACCGGCGGCTTGACCGAAGCGTTGGCGCTGGCGCAGGCCGCGCGCGAACAAGGGTTCGACATCATGCTCGGCTGCATGTTGTGCACGTCGCGGGCGATATCCGCCGCCTTGCCGCTGGCGCCGGCGGCGCGCTTCGTCGATCTGGACGGTCCGACCTGGCTGGCGCGTGACGTCGAACCGGGCCTGGCGTTCGAATGCGGGGCGATCGTCGATATCGCCCCGTAAGGATTAATTCGGGTAGGTCAGCAGCTCGGTCATCGCGTCGATGTAGCGCTCGCTGGCGGCATCGGCGGAGATCGGCGGGAATTCGGCGGTGATGCACGGCAGCGACAGATCCGCGCACCAGCTGCCGAACGAACCGGGCGTTTCATAACCGACGCTGGTCACCAGTGGCAGTTCGAACTTGTGCGCCAGCCAAACGCCGAGCCGCGAGCTGGCGGGATCTTCGATGCAGGCCAGCGGCTCATGGAACGACACCACCCAGTGGGGCTTCAGGCGATGGATCAGGTGACACAGCGCCTGGGTTTCCGGTTCGGAACCGGGGCGCCCGCCGGTGGAGAGCTTGACGTCGCGCACCGGCGCCGCGCTGTTCCAGCGGTAGACGGTGTCGCCGGAACGCCAGTTGGCGGCCGGGAAGTTGCGGTTCAGATCGACGCCGTTGGCATTGGCGCGCAGCCCAAGTTGGCAGCCGTCGGGGTTGACCGCCAGCACCACGTGGTGCCGCAGCCGCTCGGGGGCGATGCTGCGCAGCGCGCAGGACAGGGTCACGATGGCGGCGCTCTCATCGCCGTGGGTGCCGGCGATGATCAGCCCGGTCTGCGGGCCGCTGCTCGCCGCCGGGAAATAGAGCAGCGGCGCGCCCAGCAGCGAGCTGCCGTAGTTCTCTCCTGCGATGGCCAACTGGCCACGTTCACTGCGTGGTCGATGTTCGGTCATGGTGTTGTCCCTGGATTAAAGGTCGAGAGTCATTGTCATTTTATTCAGTGTATTACGCTTTGAGACATCTTTCCCATCGCAATTGTGCGGCGTTTGCGCGATCTGTGACGCGGCGGCGGCGAAAACGCCAATTAAACCGCACCTGGCCTGACGCTGTTGTTATACTAACGGCAGTGCTAAGCCAATCACCCGCAAGAGGATTTAACATGCCAGTAGCCAGAATCATCGCCAGCTATAGCGAAAATGAAAATGACACCATCACGCTGCTGTGCGGCGTGGACGCTGAAAACCAGATCCGCCAGGGGGAGTGGTTCGGCGTGGTGAAAAACGACGACGGGCGCGGGGATGAATCGAACTATCCGTTCACCCTGCATATCGATTACCAGAAAGATGCCTTCTACCTCGATTACGGCTACGACGACGCCGACGCGCGCCAGCTGCAAAAAACCGATATTTCGGCCCGTCCGCTGGCCGAGAAAGGTTTTTTCACCGTGTTCGATGAAGAAGAAGGCGAAGAGTTCAGCTACCGCATCAACAGCATCCACCTTTACGACTGACGGTCGCTGCTGCAAACATCGCCCGTGCCGCCCTGCGCCGCACGGGTTTTTTATCGCCTGAATCGCACTTTTTGCAACTTCTCGGCCGTGAGCGCTAGGCCGGACGGATCTTGTGCTATATGATAAAAAATTCAGATGGTTAACGGGGGAACATCATAATGACGGGAAGAAAAATGCAACGAGGTTTTCGTTTGGCGCTTTGCGCGGCGGCGATCGGCGCCTGTATGAGCAGCGCCATGGCGGCGCAGGTTCCCCCGGGCACCGCGCTGGCGGCCAAACAGGAAATCGTGCGCCATATTAAAGACGAACCGGCCTCGCTCGATCCGATCAAAGCGGTTGGCCTGCCGGAGGCCCAGCTGGCGCGCGATCTGTTCGAAGGGCTGGTCAATCAGGACGCCAACGGGAAAGTGATCCCCGGCGTGGCCACGCGCTGGCAGACCAGCGACAACCAGACTTACATTTTCCATCTGCGTAAAGACGCGCGGTGGTCAAACGGTGACCCTGTCACGGCGAAGGATTTCGTCTACAGCTGGCAGCGGCTGGTAGAGCCGAAAAACCTGTCGCCGTTCGCCTGGTTCGCGCAGCTGGCGGGGATCCAGAACGCCGAACAGATCATCAGCGGCAAATTGCCGGCCGATCGCTTGGGCGTGTCGGCGCCGGACGACTACACGCTAAAAGTGCAGCTGGACAAACCGGTGCCTTATTTCGTCAGCCTGACGGCCAACTTCAGCCTGTTCCCGGTGAATCAGGCAGTGGTGGAAAAATACGGCAACGACTGGACCAAGGTCGGCAATCTGGTGGGCAACGGCGCGTTCAAACTGCAGGAGCGGGTGGTGAACGAGAAGCTGGTACTGACGCCTAACGATCATTACTGGGATCATGCGCATACCGTGCTGACCAAAGTGACCTTCGTACCCATCAACCAGGAATCCAACGCTACCAAGCGTTACCTGGCGGGTGACATCGACATCACCGAATCCTTCCCGAAAAACATGTATCAGAAGCTGCTGAAAGACATTCCGGGGCAGGTGTATACGCCGGATCAGCTCGGCACCTATTACTACGCGTTCAACACCCAGCGCGCGCCGACCAATGACGTGCGGGTGCGCCAGGCCTTGTCCTATGCCATCGATCGCAAGATTATCGCCGAAAAAGTGCTGGGCACCGGCGAAAAACCGGCCTATCACTTCACGCCGGACGTGACGGCCGGGTTCAAACCGGAAGTGAGCTTGCTGCAACAGCAATCGCAGGCGGAGTTGGACGCGCAGGCCAAGGCGTTGCTGCAGGCGGCCGGTTACGGCTCGAACAACCCGCTGAAGCTGACGCTGCTGTATAACACCTCGGAAAGCCACCAGAAGATCGCCATCGCCGTGGCCTCGATGTGGAAGAAGAAGCTGGGGATTGACGTCAAGCTGCAGAACCAGGAATGGAAAACTTACATCGACAGCCGCAACACCGGCAATTTCGACGTGATCCGCGCCTCCTGGGTAGGTGACTATAACGAAGCGTCGACCTTCCTGTCGCTGCTGACCTCGACCCACAGCGGCAACATCGCCAAGTTCAAGAACGCGGACTATGACAAGCTGCTGGCGCAGGCGGGGCGGGAAACCAATCCGGCGGCGGTGACCGCCGATTACAACAAGATGGAGCAGATCATTGCCGATCAGGCGCCGATCGCGCCGATTTACCAGTACACCAACGGCCGCCTGATCAAGCCGTGGGTAAAAGGCTACCCGATCACCAATCCGGAAGACGTGGCCTACAGCCAGACGATGTATATCATCAAACACTGAGTCGCTTTAATTATCGCCCTCGCTTGATGCGGGGGCTTTATTTTTTTCGACGATGAAACTAAGAAGATAATTAATTATTCCACGCGATAAACCCCGTTTAATAATAAACAGGGTTACCATCATCACAGTATTTTCGCTATTTCAGAGAGTGGTTACGCTTATAGACAGTCCCGCATGGCATCCACCACCACCCGGCCGTTCATGTCGGTTTGAGTGATGCGGTAACTGGTGGGGTACGAGCGTCGGGTGCTGAAACGATCGTGGACGGAGACCTTGCCAATCTGCAGGCCAGCGGCGTTTTTCACCACAAACTCACTGATCTCTTCCTGGCCCTGGTTTTGCAAATGGATATTGCTGATTTTTTCCAGCGTATCGCTGGCGTTTATTTTTAAATGGTCGCGTAACATAACTACCTCCTCGTAGTGAGAAAAGTATATGCCCCTAAAATTTGCGCTGAAACAGCTTTGTGTTGATTTATTATTATCATTTTGAATTAAAAATGATAGCAATATGTTAAGTCATAATAATAACGGCATTGCCAGCGCTTTATCGGCGATATTGCCTGATTTGTCGGCAAAGGTTTATTTCATTGCCGTTATTATTAGTCTGCATTAATGGGGAAAAGCGCCTGCCTGGCCGCCAGGGCGGAAAATACGCAGGCGACGTTGTGCCCGCAGCCGGGAACGATCGTTAACCGATGCGGCTTCTCCGGCGCCAGGTAATGCCGATCGTAGTCGGCGTAGGCCAGGGCGCGCTGCAATCGATAGGGGCCCTGCAACTGGGCGGCGCAGGATTTGTCGAGTATCCGATAGTAGGCGCCCGGCGCGGCGCCGGTATCCTCGGCGGCGGCTAGATAGGTGATATCGGCGGCGGCGTAACGCCGGCGGGCCGCGTCGGCGGTGCGCTGCAGGTGAGCGGGAAACGCTTCCAGACCGTATTTCCATCGGTTGGCCTGCGGACAATGGCCGGCGTCCAGCGTTTGCCAGCGAAAACGGCAGGTTTCTTCACTGCTGCAGTTTCCCCAACTGGTGGGCAGAGGGCGCAGGCGATCAAAATAGAGCCAGCTGCCGGGATCGGCCACCACATAGCGCAGACGCACTCCGCGTGGCGGCTGGGCAAAGCCGACATAATGCTGCACGAACTGGGCGCCGGCGGAAAAACCGGCCACGGTTATCGACTGCAGCGACGGCCAGCGCCGTTTCAGCTCGGCCAGCAGGTTATCCATGGCGTTGAACGAACCGGTCTTCCCGCCATTATCCAAGCCGCCCTCGATCCAGGAGCCGCAGCGCCACAGGGCGTCGCCGTCTTGCGGCTGGGGCAGACCGGCGGAATGGCAGTGGGCGGCGAGTTTTACCGGTACCTGAAACAGCGGGGCGACCAGCAAGCTGCTGTCTCCCGCGTCCTGCGCGGCGTCGATCGCCGCTTGCAACGTCCTGGCGGCGTCGCGTGGATGGCCGTGCATCACCACCAGTGCGTTACGCGGCTGGGGGGATTGAGCGTGAGCGACAAAATAAGGCAGGGAACCGGCCGCCGTCGGCGCGCGATAGGGCGTGGCGAGGCGCTCCAACACCGGCTCTGCACGAACCGATTGGCCGAACAGCAGCAGGGCGGCCATTGCGATGCACCGCAGGCGGCGCATTCTCGTCAGGCTCGGCGCAGCGCAGTGCGCATTTGTCTCAGGACTTCCCGGCATCGTTGTTCCTCACGCGCTCGTTGGTAGTAGCGATAAAAGGCGCGTTCCGAGCTGAGGTTACCCGCGCGTGCCAGCTGTCTGAAGGTCAGGTATGCCAGGCTGAACATAATGATAATAAATAATAAGCCGGGGAACAGCAGCTGCCAGCCGTCGGTGATGCGCGCATTAGGCAGATAGCTGAGTGAATGGGGCGTAATCAATACCCCTGACTGCTGCAGTCCCCATTGAGTCAACGCGGGGAGTAGTACCAGCAGCGTGACGAACAGCAAATACAGCAAAAAATAGCGACACGAAAGCAGGAAACGTTTGAAAGAGTTATTGGCGCTTGGCCGCAAAACGAAGCCCGCGGACGTGGCGCGCAAGATTTGCTGGCGGCCACCGGTGAAGCGATAACGCTCCAGCGCCGCTACGCTGTCCGGCAATGCCAGCAGCAGTTGCAGCGCAGTAAGGCCGGCGCTGCTATTGCCGAGATAGTCGCGAAATCGCAACAGGCGTATGGGGGCGCTCTGGCGCTTCTCGACGGATTCGAGCAGGTTCAGCAGCTTATCGCGGTTTTCCCGCCGAATGCGAAAAGGGGTTTTGACGACGGCGATAAACAGCGTAATGACGGTTGGTAAGACGATTTTCAAAATATCCGCGGCGCTGATTTGTAACATGCGAGTCTCCTCTCGGGCTGTCTTGCGTTCCTTGCGGCAGAAGTATAGACCACGCTTATAGGACAACGTGAAAACTGGCGTTACAGCTTGGCCTTTGATCTCCAAGGCGTTAACGCTAGACTCAGCAACATAAGCAAGACTGAGGGGATAAATGAATGGATGTGATTGAGGGGAGCGAGCTGCAGATCGCCGATGCGGTTTACGCCTACCAGCTGGACGGCAAGGGCGGCGTCACGCCGATCGAGCAGGATGACACTATCACCTGCGACGCGCCGTGCTGGCTGCATCTTGATTACGCGCACCCGGCCAGCGCCGAATGGCTGAGCACCACGCGGCTGCTGCCGGACTCGGTGCGCGAAGCGCTCTCCGGCGAAAGCTCACGGCCGCGCGTCAGCCGCCAGGGCGAAGGCACCATGATCACCCTGCGCAGCATCAACTTCAACGCCAATTCCCGGCCGGACCAGCTGGTCACCATTCGCGTGTACATCACCGATAAACTGATTGTCTCTACCCGACACCGCAAGGTGTATTCCATCGATCAGGTGGTGAACGATCTGCAAAGCGGCGCCGGGCCGACCAACAGCGGCAGCTGGCTGGTGGAAATTTCCGATGCGTTGACCGATCACACCAGCGAATTTATCGAAGATCTGCACGACAAGATCATCGATCTGGAGGACGCTTTGCTGGAGCAGCAGGTGCCGGAGCGCGGCCAGCTGGCGCTGATCCGTAAACAGCTGATCGTGCTGCGCCGCTATATGGCGCCGCAGCGCGACGTCTTCGCGCGGCTGGCCAGCGACCGCCTGCCGTGGATGAGCGACGACGATCGCCGCCGCATGCAGGACATCGCCGATCGCCTGGGGCGGGGATTGGACGATCTGGACGGCAGCATCGCGCGCACCGCCATCTTGTCCGACGAAATCACCACGGTGATGGCCGATGCGATGAACCGCCGCACTTACACCATGTCATTGTTGGCGATGGTATTTCTGCCTACCACCTTCCTGACCGGGTTGTTCGGGGTCAACCTTGGCGGCATTCCGGGCGGCGGCAATCCTCTCGGTTTTGCGGCGTTTTGCCTGATGCTGGGCGGGTTGGTGCTTGGCGTCGCCTGGTGGCTGAAGCGCAGCCGCTGGCTGTAGGCAAAAATGACGAAAACCCGGTTAACATTGAGCAATATCAACATTTAGCCGGGGGAAATGGGGCATGATCTCTCTCGCAGGTGAATGCAACGTCAAGCGATGGGCGTTGCGCTCCATAATTGTCTTACTTTCTTATTTTTGAATTACTGCATAGCACATTTGATTCGTACAATGCCGGTTTAATCACCGGCATTTTTTTATTCGGCTTTCCTCTTTTCTTCAGGCCGCGCTTTCATCCCAGAAGCTGGCTTCAATCTTGTGCCCATCCAAATCACGGACAAAGCAGCCGTAGTAAGCCTCGCCGTAGTGCGGCCGCGAGCCGGGCGCGCCTTCATCGGCGGCGCCGGCCAGCAGCGCCTGGCGATGGAATTCATCCACCTGTTGCTTGCTGGTGGCGAAAAAACCGACGTGCGTGCCGTTGCCAGGCGAGGCCGGCCGGCCGTCGATCGGCACCTGCAGCCAAAATTCCGGGTAGTCGCGGCCGTAACCGATGGCACCGGGATGCTCCAGCACGCGTCGACAACCCAAGGCGGCCAGCGTGCGATCGTAAAAGGCGGCGGCGGCCTCGAAATCGTTGGAGCCCAGCGAGACGTGGGACAGGCAGGGGGTGATATTCATTGCGCGATCTCCATATGGCTGTATAAATAAACAGTATAGGGTAAAAACGGCACCGCCCAGTAAATTTTGCGCAAACTGTGAACAGGATCGAGATCGTCGAGAGAGGGGAATGTCGCCGCTTGCAGAGGGCAAGCGGCGAGAGGGGCTTATTTGATTTCCAGCACGTTCAAACGCTCTGGCGCAGGCACCGCGTCGTCCGAGTCTTCCGGCTGCCAACCGACGGGCTGCATCGGGATGTCTTCGCGATCGAAGGCCAAATCGCCGCCGTCCACCACGGCGCTACCGTGGTGAATGCCTTTGAAATCGAACAGATTGATGTCGCTCAGGTGCGAAGGCACCACGTTTTGCATGGCGCTGAACATGGTTTCCAACCGGCCAGGGTAACGCTTGTCCCAGTCGCGCAGCATATCGCCGATCACCTGGCGCTGCAGGTTAGGCTGCGAGCCGCACAGGTTGCATGGGATGATTGGGAATTCCTTGGCGATCGAGAAGCGTTCGATGTCTTTCTCGCGGCAGTAGGCCAGCGGGCGAATGACCACGTGTTTGCCGTCGTCGCTCATCAGCTTGGGCGGCATGCCTTTCATCTTGCCGCCGTAGAACATGTTGAGGAACAGCGTCTGCAGAATGTCGTCGCGGTGGTGGCCCAGCGCGATCTTGGTGGCACCCAGTTCGGTGGCGGTGCGGTACAAAATGCCGCGGCGCAGGCGCGAGCACAGTGAACAGGTGGTTTTGCCTTCCGGGATCTTGTCTTTAACGATGCTGTAGGTGTTCTCTTCGACGATCTTGTACTCCACCCCCAGGCTTTCCAGGTAGGCGGGCAGAATATGCTCCGGGAAGCCGGGCTGCTTCTGATCGAGGTTCACCGCCACCAGGGAGAAGTTGACCGGCGCGCTCTGCTGCAGATTGCGCAGGATCTCCAGCATGGTGTAGCTGTCTTTACCGCCGGACAGGCAGACCATGATGCGGTCGCCTTCTTCAATCATATTGAAATCGGCGATCGCTTCGCCCACGTTGCGGCGCAGGCGCTTTTGCAACTTGTTCAGATTGTACTGTTCTTTCTTTGTAATTTCTTGATTTTCTTGCATTATTAACCATCTCTGGAACCAAAAGGGGCATACAAGGGGCAAAAATTTTTAAAGTGCCAGCTTACTGTTAAGCATGAGCACCTGATCGCCGTTCAGCTCTTCAATCCACGCCGCATAGACTTCATACACCATTTGCGCATTTTCATGCCCCATCTGACTCGCGATAAACGACGGGTTTGCACCAGCTGATAACAGCCAGCAGGCGAAAGTATGCCGCGTATGGTACGGATTCCGGCGACGAATGCCAGCACGTTTTACGGCGGCGTTCCAACGGTGCCCGATGCTCGATACGCTGTAATACGGTTTTTGCTCTCCTTTACGCATCCGTGGCATGAAAACAAAGTGTACGCGCTGGGTTTCTGTCCTGGACTGAACCCGCCCCGGTAGACGATCCTGCCCTATAGTTTGTGCACAGGAGGAGCGTATGGGCACACCACGATTTACACCTGAATTTAAGGAAGAAGCCGTCCATAAGATAACGGAACGCGGTTATTCCGTTGCCGAACTATCTGACCGTCTGAGTGTTTCTGCACACAGCCTCTACGAGTGGCTACGGGCTATCAAACCTGATAACAGCGAACAGCATGCCCGGGATTTACTGGAAGCCAAAAGCGAGATCCTGAAACTACGGGCACAGCTAAAACGTACCGAAGAAGAACGGGATATCCTGAAAAAGGCCACGCGGTACTTTGCAAGGGAGCCCGACTGAAGTACCGCTTTATCAATGAGCACCGCACTGTATGGGGGGATGACGATGTGTCGGGTACTGCATGTCGCCCGGGTCGGGTTCTACGCGTGGCTGCACAACCCGGTCTCGGTGGGTGATAAAGATAACCATCGTCTGCTGACGCCTATCCGTGATTCATATTCACTGAGCGGAGGCGTATACGGTTACCGGCGGGTTCATGGCGATCTGAACGAAATCGGGGAAACCTGCAGCAAAAACCGGGTGGGCCGTACTATGCAACTGAACCGGATTAAAGCTGTGCGTGGCTATAAAGCACCACGGCGTATCGTCGGCCGACCTTCAGTGGTTGCCCCTAATCGTGTACAGCGGCAGTTTACCGTTGTCCGGGCCAATCAGGTCTGGGTCACCGACATCACTTATATCCGGACCTGGCAGGGATGGTTGTATTTGGCGGTGGTTATCGACCTCTTTGCCCGTAACGTGGTGGGTTGGTCGATGAAGCCGACCCTCTCACGCGAACTGGCACTGGATGCGCTGATGATGGCGGTCTGGCGACGTAAACCGGACAGCGAGGTCATCGTGCACTCAGACCAGGGCAGCCAGTACGGCAGCGACGACTGGCAACGGTTCTGTCGGGCCAATAACCTGGCACCCAGTATGAGCCGGCGTGGCAACTGTTGGGATAATGCGGTGGCCGAATCGTTCGTCAGTTCACTGAAAAAAGAACGCATCAGGAAGAGAATATACAAAACCCGGGAGCTGGCCCGAGCGGATATCTTTGATTACATTGGAGTGTTCTACATCCGGCCCCGGCGCCACAGTCACCTCGGCGGCGTCAGTCCGGAGGCCTTTGAACAGGCCTCGGCGTGAGGACAGAATTTGTCTACGAGCATGGGGTCAGTCCAAGTTTGTTGTTTTGTGCAGTAAACATGGGGTTTGGTGAGCAAAAGGTAAAAAAAACGTATCAATAATCCTAAAATGCGTTACGATTATCGCTATTTTCGATAAAAGTGGTATGATTTCCGTATCAATGTTGCATTTTTAGGCGTGGGTGAGTTGATGGACTATCTTTCAGAAATTTTGAAAATAATTGAAGGCGCTACTAAAGCTAATGCATCGATGGCTAATAATTATGCAGGTTTGCTAGCTGACAAACTTGAGCAATCCGGTGAGATTAAACAAGCTAAACTTATTAGAGAGCGGCTTTTGCGTGCACCTCAAGCCTTAGCTGGGGCGCAAAAGGCAGGAGGAGGTGTTTCGATAGGGTCTTTACCCGTTGACATTGACAGTAGGTTAAGCACTGTTGATGTAAGCTATCCAAAACTAGACAAATCGGAACTCTATCTTCCTGCAGGAATTAACACAAGAGTCGATGAATTCATAACTAATGTTCAGCGCTTTGATGAATTTGTAAAGGTAGATGCTGCTTTACCAAGCAGATTACTTATGTACGGTAAACCTGGTACTGGGAAAACGATGCTCTCAAGATATATCGCATCTCGACTCGAGTATCCTTTGTTGACTGTAAGGTGTGATACCTTGATAAGTAGTCTCTTAGGTCAAACAAGTAAGAATCTGCGACAAGTATTTGACTATGTAAACCAGCGACCTTGCGTTTTATTTTTAGATGAATTTGACGCATTAGCAGGTGCTAGAGGAAATGAAAGGGATATTGGTGAGTTACAGCGGGTAGTAATTTCCTTGTTGCAAAATATTGATGCCGCTTCTGATAACACAATAATTATAGCCTCCACCAATCATGAACAACTATTAGATCCAGCGGTCTGGAGACGGTTTAGCTTTAGAATCCCTATGCCGTTACCTGACCAGCACCAGAGAGAACTAATCTGGAAGAGCCGGTTGAAAAATATGCTAAGCAATGAAGTTGATTTATGTGATCTGGCTAAAAAATCAGAAGGTTTATCTGGTGCGATAATTGAGCAGGTTAGCTTGGATGCGCGCCGAGATGCAGTCATTGCTGGCGATAAAAAAATCATTAACCACAAACTTTACAGGCGTTTATATCTTGCGCAATCTCTAATTGACGGTGTAAATTTACACACTTACGAAGATGAAATTTGTTGGCTTCGATCTAAAGATAAGAAAATCTTCTCAATTCGAGTTCTTGCAGAGCTATATGGTCTTTCGGCAAGAGTTATTTCAAATGTTCTGAAGGAGTCAGGATCAAATGAGCAGAAGGGGCACACAGGCTAGTATCACCAATCCCATTTTAAAAATTCCATTTTCCCGAAGGGATTTGGGGGCGATTGAAGGGGGAGGTGGCGGAGCAAAAGAACTGGTTGAAGTCACTCCCGAGTACAGGCGCGGATTAGTCCGCGCTCTCAATAGCACCAAGGCATATTTGCAGTCTAAACTCGATGATCATCCGAGGAGTCTCGGAACGATCGTTTTCAAGCTTAGAGAACAAGGCATTGCTAAATCACACAGGCCAAACAAGCTCACCCAAGAAGCAGGGTTGCAAAATGCTGGCCACGGTAAAATTGACGAGATGTTGGTTGCTGCCCATTCAGGTAGTTTTGCGGCATTGGAGTCAATTATACTGCATCGTAACATCAAAGCGATTGTTGCTAACTTGAGCGCTATTGAAAGTATTGAACCATGGGATGAAGAACGAAAAATCCCTGGCGGTCGTGAACCTCTTTTTGCCGCATCTAATATTCTTCTTCGTCTGTTTCAGTATTCCGCAGAGGACGCCACAGATTCTAACCATGAAAGTGTGTTAGATATTTTAGATGACAATGAAGTCGAATATATCACCATCAGACAAAGACGCGGCCCTCCTTTGATACGTGTTGTTGGCATTTCTGAGCATGATGAATCTGTATTGGAAGCATTGATTGAGCATCCTGGAGTACGCACTTTAATTCCTGAACCTAAATACTCAGCGTTCCCTGTCAGTGCCAGCAGTGCTGAAAGCAATGGTGTAGATGACTTCCCATTGCCTCAGGGAGATTTGCCATTAGTAGCAGTATTCGATACTGGCGTCAGCCCGACTGCTATATCCATTAGTCCTTGGATAGCAAGTAGTGAAACGTATGTTATTCCCCCTGAGACTCGTTATGAGCATGGTACAATGGTCTCTTCATTGGTTTCGGGGGCTAGCATCCTGAACGATAGACATTCTTGGTTGCCTGAAACACACTCAAAAGTGCATAATGTATGTGCTTTGGACGAGGATGGATCTTACATTTCAGACCTTATTATTAGATTGACTGATGCCGTAAGTAAACGTCCTGATATCAATATCTGGAATCTATCCTTAGGCGGCGGACCATGCAGTGAACATTTATTCAGCGATTTTTCTATGGCTCTGGATAAATTAAGTGATCAATATGGCGTTTTATTTGTTGTGGCTGCAGGGAATTATCTTGATCAGCCAATCAGAACGTGGCCAGACCCTGACTCTTTAAATGGCAATGATCTAGTGTCTTCACCTGGTGAATCTGTCCGTGCATTAACTGTCGGTTCAATTTCTCACATAGATGCTGCAGATGCATTGAGCGCATTAGGCACACCTACACCTTATACGCGTCGTGGCCCTGGACCAATTTTTACTCCTAAGCCTGATATAATTCATGCCGGTGGTGGGGTTCACGCTCCATGGAGTGTTGGTTCTAGTAGTTTAAAGGTTATAGGTCCTGATAATAGAATCTACTCTAATTTCGGCACTAGCTTTGCATCACCTATTGTGGCGAGTTTAGCTGCTCATACTTGGCAGGAAATCGCAACCAGCCCTGATTTTTCTGTTTCACCTTCTTTAGTTAAAGCTCTTTTGATTCACTCAGCCCAGCTTTCTTCTCCAGATTACACTACACATGAACGACGTTATTATGGCGCAGGTCTTCCTGAAGAAGTTTTCGAAACCTTGCATGATTCAGATGATCGCTTTACATTAATTTTCCAAACATTCCTTGTTCCTGGTATGAGGTGGCGGAAGGATAATTATCCTATTCCTGAGTGTCTTAGCCAAGATGATAAATTCAAAGGGGAGATTATCATCACAGCTGCTTATGCTCCGCCGTTAGATCCTAATGCTGGAAGTGAGTACGTTAGAGCTAATGTCGAACTTAGTTTTGGTTTGATAGAAAATAATAGCATGAAAGGCAAAGTACCAATGGAAGGTGAAACAGGCCAATCAGGTTATGAAACCGCCCAGATTGAACATGGAGGAAAATGGTCTCCGGTGAAGATTCATCGCAAGGCATTCACTCGCGGTATAGCTACTGGAAATTGGGGGCTTCAGGCAAAAGCTACTTTGAGAGCTAATGAACCTGCCCTTCGAGAACCCCTGCCCGTCACCATAATCGTAACATTGAGGTCTTTAGATGGTGATACCGAAGTGTATGCTGGCGGGGTTAGGGCGTTGAATGCAAATAACTGGGCTAGTTCGCCGCTTCCAGTGCGTGTTCCGATTACAGTTTAAAGCAAGAAAAAGGTTTGAAAAACTTTACTATTTAGGCCATCATTTTAGTGATTTTTGATATGATGCCGTAGTAATAAAAACAGGTAAGCACATTACGCCGTCCAACTAACCTAGGGTGGTTTGTTGGGTAGTGTGTTCTCCTGTGAATCTGTTAAAATTCCTCCATCACACAGGAGGAACTATGGGCTGGCAAGGCATACCTTTTCTGATGAAAGGCGATGAGGTTTTCTATCACGCAGAAGTTCTCTTAAGTAAAATCCCTAAGATTGTTTTAGAAATCCCTGATAAAAGTAGTTGGGAATCGTTTTTAACCGCATTGATTGCGGGTGGGATTCCTGCGTATGTAGCTTACCGCGCAATGAAATCCAATACCCAGTTGGTAACTCAGCAGCAACTGCAGCAGGGTAAAATAGCAGATAAAACGATCAAGGCGCAGGTAGTCGCCTCAAGTAGGCAGGTTTGGATCAATGAGATTAGAGATTTGCTCTCTCAATTTGCCGCGGACAACCGCGCATGTCTCAAGCGTCAGTGGGATTACTTCAACGCTGACAATCTATTTCAACAATATGCTTTAACTGAGCAAAATATTAACATAGAAGTATTTCTTGAAGAACGCCGGACAGCTCAGCGTATGCTTGAAGATGCGATACGGGCCAGGGATGAAATTTTAAATAAAATAAATTATGTGAAAAACCGTATTTTATTGATGCTCAACCATGATGAAGCTGAATGTGCCGCTTTGATAGAATTGATGTCATCCATTGAAAAAAAATCTAGTAACTTGAGTGAAGCTGACTTGAAGGATTATCGTGATGTCAGTAGGCAGCTAAGAGTTGATATAGATTATTTTATTATCTGTGCACAGAAATATCTTAAAGGTGAGTGGGAGATAATAAAAGCATCCATTTAATTTTATACCAAATTTTTATAAGCCACGCCTACGCGTGGTTTTTCATGCCTAAATTCGGAGTAAACAATGTATGACCCATTAACCACTTCAGCAGGGCTTGCTGCTGGTGGTGACCTGCCCCCAGGATTAGATACAACCTTCAGTTAGTAATGTCGGTTGGTTTTTGTTCATATTTTCTGTTTCGCCAGTCCGTTGCGAATTCAGCTGGTGTCTGGTAATCCAGTGATGAATGGGGACGGCACTCGTTATAATCCTGCCTCCAGTCATTAATCGTTTTCCGGGCATGAAGAATATCGCTGAACCAGTGTTCATTCAGACACTCATCGCGAAAGCGTCCGTTAAAACTCTCAATAAATCCGTTCTGCGTTGGCTTACCTGGCTGGATAAGCCGTAGTTCCACACCATGCTCAAAGGCCCATTGATCGAGTGCGCGGCAGGTAAATTCCGGGCCCTGATCGGTTCTTATTGTCGTAGGATAGCCCCGAAACAGCGCGATGCTGTCCAGAATACGCGTGACCTGAACGCCTGAAATACCGAAAGCAGCGGTGATCGTCAGACACTCCTTCGTGAAATCATCTACACAGGTCAGGCACTTGATCCTGCGACCGTTGGCCAGAGTGTCCATAACGAAATCCATCGGCCATGTAAGATTCGGTGCATCCGGGCACAGAAGCGGAAACCGTTTGGTCGCCAGCCCTTTACGGCGTCGTCTGCGTTTTACGCTCAGTCCATTAAGGTGGTAAATACGGTATACCCGCTTGTGATTGACATGAAGGCCCTCCCTACGCAGCAACTGCCAGATGCGCCGATAACCAAAACGTCTGCGTTCAAGCGCCAGCTCAGTAATACGCCCTGATAAATGTGCATCAGCAGCCGGACGCTGAGCATCATAACGGCAGGTCGACAGGGACAAACCTGTAAGCCTGCAGGCACGACGTTGCGACAGACCGGTCGCATCACACATCAACACCACGGCTTCCCGCTTCTGGCCTGTCGTCAGTACTTTCGCCCCAGAGCCTCCTTATCCAGCATGGCTTCGGCAAGCAGCTTCTTGAGCCTGGCGTTCTCTTCCTCAAGCGACTTCAGGCGCTTAACCTCGGGCACCTCCATACCTCCATACCGCCATACTTCTTACGCCAGGTGTGAAAGGTAGCGTCGGAAATGGCGTGCTTACGGCAGAGCTCACGGGTAGAAACCCCGGCTTCAGCCTCGCGGAGGATACTGATGTTCTGTTCGTCGGAAAAACGCTTCTTCATGGGGATGTCCTCATGTGGCTTATGAAGACATTACTAATGTCGCGGTGTATTAATCAACGGGGAGCAGGTCACCGAGGCAGTACGAAATAGAGGGCGCTTTCCGCGCCGCTGTAAAAATTGAGCAAACGGGACGGCGTACTGTGACAACGCAGGATTTTGTTAAGCAGCTTGAGGCGGTCAACTGGAACTGGTCACTGAAGCAGGCTAACAACTGGATCGAGTGCTACGTAACAACCTTCAAAGATATCTCTGCTGAGGAAGGGGAAGCGCGTACCTTTATGCTGTTTAACCCAAATAGAGGGCGTTGAAATGGGTACTGACTACATTCAAGCGGTCAGTCTCGACGGAGTAAAAGCTTCCTACATTTCGCTCCGGCCTATGAAGAACATAAGGAATTTCTCCATCTGTGGTGCTAACGGACAATAAAAATTTTTAGGGGCAATAAAGGGGCATTCCACCATCAAAAGGGGCAAAAAAGGGCATTTTTTGAGTAAATTGGCGGTGATTGGCGTACTTAAGTTGGTAGTGTAACATTATGAAAAATAGGTGAAATATAGAAAGTTTAATAGTTTGCGGAAAAAAGGGTTATACCTTCAGGTTGTACTGCTCTTTTTGGCTAACGGATTGCTTTTCTGACATTTAAATCGTGCTCATTCTCAATGGGGGGCACTAGGGACATGGCGTTGTAGACCGCGAGTTTACCATTCAACCGGCCAATTTTGATCATTATTCATCATCCAGCTTCCACGCGCCCGACGCGAGGCCTGTATGGTACGGATTGCGAGCAGGAATGCCAGCGGGTTTTATTGAGTATCCCAACGATCTTCTTCGCGGCAGAAGGGGCGATGGGAATTACTCAGTATTGGGGCGAGCGAAAGCACGCAACACGTCGTTTTCCAGACGGAAGTACTGTTTGGCCGTGATTTCGTCGGCGCCAAGCTAGCGATAGAAAAGTCCGGCGTTGGGGTTGGACTTTTCAGCTGTCCAGTCCAGACGGCTACAGCCATGTTCGAGCGCAATAGTTGCGATAAAACGCATCATTGCCTTGCCTACGCCCAACCCTCTGGCAGTGCGGCTGACGAACAGCTCTTTCATAAACATTTGACCGCTGAGCTTAGGGGCGGGGTGCATGATGCAAAAGGTACAAAATCCGCAGACCTTACCTTGTGACCAAGCACTGGCGACAGTAATACCTGAGTAGGGGCCAAACAGCGCGTTATTGAGGTAAGGGAGCACCTCTTGGCGTTTTATCACGTCGGGGCCGAAATAATATTCTTCCATTTCGATGATGATATCGACCAATGCTTCCGAATGGCTGCGATCTGAGATGATGATTTCCATGCGTTCTTTGGCTTCTGGCGCAATTGCAATGAGAATAGAAGGAAAAGCAACAGGGCGCGAATCGCTCGCGCCCTGATGGCGTTACTCTGCGGCGGATTTTTCCGCCTTGCCGGCCAGCAGGCTGAGGAAATCGTATTTCTCCTGCAGCTCTTTCTCGGCGGCCTGATACAGCGCGCTGGCCACTTCCGGTTGCTGCGCGTTCAGGCGGCGGAAACGCTGTTCTTTCAGCAGCGTTTCCGACAGGCTGCTGTTCGGCGGCCGCGAATCCAGCGCCAATGCGGCCTTGCCCTCGGCGCTGCGGCGCGGATCGAAGCGGTACAGCGGCCAGAAGCCGGTGGCGGTCAGCTGTTTCATCTGATCGTGGCTGAGCGCCAGATCGTAGCCGTGCTCTTCGCACGGGCTGTAGGCGATGATCAGCGACGGCCCCGGATAGGCCTCGGCCTCCTGAATCGCTTTCACCGTTTGGTTGAGCTGCGCCCCCAGCGAGATCTGCGCCACGTAGACATGGCCGTACATCATCATGCTGACGCCCAAATCCTTGCGCGCCTTGCGCTTGCCGTGTTCGCCGAACTTGGTCACCGCGCCGAGCGGCGTGGCCTTCGACTGCTGGCCGCCGGTGTTCGAGTAGCACTGGGTGTCGAGCACCAGCACGTTGACGTTCTCCGTCAGGCTGAGGACGTGATCCAAACCGCCGAAGCCGATGTCGTAGGCCCAACCGTCACCGCCGATCAGCCAGATGGATTTATCCACCAGGTAGTCGGCGCCGGCCGCCAGCTGGCACGCGTCTTCGCCTTCGAGATTGGCCAACAGCGTGCGCAGTTCAGCGATCTGCTGACGGCGCGGCTCCGGCGCCACGTCGCCCATCTGCAGGGCATTGACCAACCGCTCCGGCAGCTGCGGCGCCAGAGCATTCAGCAGGCGCAGCACTCGCGCGCGATGTTGATCGACCGTTAAACGGAAGCCCAGGCCGAATTCGGCGTTGTCTTCGAACAGCGAGTTGGCCCACGCCGGCCCGCGCCCTTCGGCGTTGGTGGTGTACGGCGTGGTCGGCAGGTTGCCGCCGTAGATCGACGAACAGCCGGTGGCGTTGGCGATCAGCAAGCGGTCGCCATAGAGCTGGGTCAACAGCTTGATGTACGGCGTTTCGCCGCAGCCGGAGCAGGCGCCGGAGTACTCGAACAGCGGCGTGATCAGTTGCGAAGTGCGAATGTCGATGCGCTCCAGCTGCGTCGGATCGATTTCCGGCAGCTGCAGGAAGAAGTCGTAGTTGTCTTTTTCCGCCGTCAGATTATCGAGGCGCGAAGCCATGTTGATGGCCTTGATCTCCGGGTTCTGGCGATCTTTCGCCGGGCAGACCTCGACGCACAGGTTACAGCCGGTGCAATCCTCCGGCGCTACCTGCAGCACGTATTTCTGGCCGCGCATATCGCGCGCTTTGACATCCAGCGACTGCAGGGAGGCGGGGGCGTGCTCCATCTCCGCCGGCTGAACCACCTTGGCGCGAATGGCGGAGTGCGGGCAGGCGGCGACGCAGTGGTTGCACTGGGTACACAGGTCGGGCTGCCAGATCGGGATCGCTTCGGCGATGTTGCGCTTTTCCCATTGGGTGGTGCCCACCGGCCAGGTGCCGTCCGGTGGGAAGGCGGAAACCGGCAGCGCATCGCCCAGCCCAGCCAGCATCGCGGCGGTGACGGTTTTGACGAAGTCCGGTGCGGCGTCCGAGACCACCGGCGGGCGCATCGGGCTGCTGGCGTCGACCGGCTGCAGCGGGATCTCGGTCAGCGCGGCCCGGGTGGCGCCCAGCGCCTGCCAGTTGCGCTCGACGATCTCCTGGCCCTTGCTGCTGTAACTGCGGGCGATGGCGTCCTGCAGCTGTTGCAGCGCCACGTCGCTCGGCAGGATCTGCGTCAGGTGGAAGAACGCCATCTGCATCACGGTGTTGATGCGCGCGCCAAGCCGGCATTCGCGCGCCAGCTTGGCGGCGTTGATGATATAGAAACGCGCCTGGCGTTGGTGCAACAGCGCCTGAACCTCCTGCGGCAGGCGCGACCAGACCTCGTCGGCGCCGTAAGGGGTATTGAGCAGGAAGGTGCCGCCGGGCTTCAGGCGTTCGACCATTTGGTACTTATCGATAAACTGCAGCTGGTGGCAGCCGACGAAGTCCGCGCGGCTGACCAGGTAAGCCGAGTTGATCGGCTGCTCGCTGACGCGCAGGTGCGACACCGTCAGGCCGCCGGCCTTTTTGGAGTCGTAGACGAAATAGCCCTGGGCATACAGCGGCGTGGCGTTGCCGATGATCTTGATGTTGTTCTTGGTGGCCGAGACCGAGCCGTCGCTGCCCAAACCGTAGAACAGCGCTTCCAGCGAGGCGCGCTGCGGCAGGATTTCGTCGCTCAACGGCAGCGAAAGCCAGGTGACATCATCGAAGATGCCGACGGTAAAGCGCGGGCGCGGCTGCGGCTGGGCCAGCTCGCGGAACACCGCCAGCGCGCAGTCAGGGCCGAACTCTTTCGATGACAGGCCGTAACGGCCGCCGATCACCCGCGGCAGCGTGGCGCGCTCACCCCGGCTGTAGGCTTCCGCCAGCGCGGTCATCACGTCCAGATACAGCGGCTCGGCCAGCGCGCCCGGTTCTTTGGTGCGATCGAGCACCGCGACGCTGCGCACGCTGTCCGGCAGCGCGCCGAGCAGGTATTTGGCGGAGAACGGCCGGAACAGCCGCACCTTCAGCACGCCGACTTTCTCGCCGCGGGTCAGCAGGGTGTCGATCACCTCTTCGCAGGTGCCGGCGGCGGAGCCCATCACCACCACCACGCGCTCGGCCTGCGGGTGGCCGTAATAGTCGAACGGCCGATAGTGGCGGCCGGTGAGGGCGGCGAAGGCTTCCATGGCGTCGATCACGTGCTGGCCGGTGGCGTCATACCACGGGTTGGTGGCTTCGCGCGACTGGAAATAGGTGTCCGGGTTGGCGGAAGTGCCGCGCACCACCGGATGATCCGGCGACAGCGCCCGGCTGCGGTGAGCGTCGATCGCCGCCTGCGGCAGCATTTGCCGCAGCGTATCGTCGCTGAGCGGTACGATCTTGTTGATTTCGTGCGAGGTGCGGAAGCCGTCGAAGAAATGGATAAACGGCACGCGCGCGTTGAGGGTGGCGGTCTGCGAGATCAACGCGAAGTCCTGCGCCTCCTGCACGCTGCCGGCGCACAGCATGGCGCAGCCGGTCTGGCGCACCGCCATCACGTCCGAGTGGTCACCGAAGATGGACAGCGCGTGCGTGGCTACGGTGCGCGCGGCGACGTGCAGCACAAACGGCGTCAGCTCGCCGGCCAGTTTGTACAGCGTCGGGATCATCAACAGCAGGCCCTGCGATGAGGTGAACGAGGTCGACAGCGCGCCGGTTTGCAACGCGCCGTGCACGGTGGCGATAGCGCCGCCTTCCGACTGCATTTCCACTACCCGGGGGATATCGCCCCAGATGTTTTGCCGGCCATCGCCGGACCAGGCATCCGCCTGCTCCGCCATGGTGGAACTCGGCGTGATAGGGTAGATGGCAATCACTTCGTTGGTGCGATAGGCCACGGAAGCGACTGCATTATTACCATCTGTAGTTATCATCGGCGTTACCTTTTCATTGCTCTCAAAGCCGCGAAAGCGCACTTTCGCAGTAATGGAAAAAAGTCTAACAGAGGGTTTGAACGCGGCTTTATCGTGTTTGTGTGGCGGGTGACAAATCGTCAAAGGCCTATTTCCTCGTCGATTGGGGGCCAGCGGCAATAAATTGTTTTCACCGTTTAAAGACAATTTATTTCCGGCGCGTCATAATTGCGCATCGGCAAACTGACAGAAGAAAATCATGAGCGCATTTATGTATTTGACGATGGCGATAGTCGCGGAAGTGATCGCCACCACCATGTTGAAAGCCTCCGAGGGCTTTACCCGCCTGTGGCCGTCGCTGCTGGTGGTGCTGGGCTACGGCGTGGCATTTTGGGGGCTGTCGATGGTGGTCAAGAGTATGCCGCTGGGCATCGTGTATGCGATTTGGTCAGGCATGGGGATCGTGCTGGTGTCGGTCGCCGCGGTATTTGTTTATCAGCAAAAATTGGATTGGCCGGCGATCGTCGGCATGGGATTAATTATTGCCGGCGTGCTGGTGATTAATTTACTGTCCAAAGCCACGGTGCACTGAGTGTTATTTTAATGTGAAAAAAGGCCGGCGCGACAGCAAGTCGCGCCGGTTGAAGAATTCAGCCATCATTCACTGAAAATAGTGGAATGCTAATTACTTAGCGCCGCCAGCATAGACGCAAATATCGTCCTCTCCGGTAGCAAAAAATGCGCCGTTTCACTGAAAGCACGCGAAGATAATGAATAGCGATATCCCCGGAAAAACTTCCTGGTCGGCAGCGGTGACGTTATCACTTTCTGCGTGCGGCCGAAGCCTGGCAGCGGGTGGCGCCGTCACGTTTGGCACCGCGCGCCGGTGCGGAAATATTCTGCAAACAAAATAAATGTCCGGCTGACGCAAAAAAACGACAAATAATGGCTGGAATATATTTTCATTATTTATATATCGAGCTAGATTAAACAAGTTTGCATCAAAGATAGCGAAACGTGTCCGCCAAGTGACGCGCGTTATCAGCAATGGCGATTTTACACAGCGCAGTTCCGGGTTCAGGAGTGGGATAATGACGACATCAAAATGGCTGCTTGCCAGCGCCGTGCTGCTTTTAGCCGCCTGCAGCAGCAATAACGAAGAGCCAGTACAGCAGGGCAACAGTGCCAGAATCAATACGTTGCAGACCAGCGCCGGTTGCGCGGCGGTCGGCGGCGTCACCACCATCGCGCACAACCTGAACGGTGAAGCGCTGCGCATGTGCCAGATGCCGAACGGCAAGCAGTGCGAAGAACGCACGCTGGGCCTGGGCAGCTGCGCCGGGTAAGCCCGCGGCGCCAGGCCTGGCGCGCAGGATCAATACACCCAATCGCGCAGGGTATAGATAAGCGTGTGGCCGCTGCCGTTGAGCGTCAGCTGCTGGGCGCTTAGCGTCACTTCGGCGCCGTTTTCCAGCACGGTGCCGATCGCCCGATCCCAGCGGTTGCGCTGTTCATCAGGGCACAGCCTGCGCGTCGTCGCCAGCGGTTTCACCGTCAGCACGCCGTCGCGTAATTGCCCCTGGCCGAAGAAGCGGTTGCACATCGCACCGGAGACATGCAGGTTCTCGCCGAACTCCAGATTGAGCAGGCCGCCGCCCGCCGGTGGCTTCGCCGTTTCGCCATCCACGCTCTGCAACACGAAGTGGTGATGCAGCAGATCGCCTGGCGTGACGGCCGTATGTGGTTTCATGCTGCACCCCGCTAAAGCCAGCGCCGCAAGGGCGGCTACCGTGGTTTTTCTCATCGCGTTCTCTCAAATAAACAGGGCGCCGCAAGGGCGCCCCGAGGTGACGCTCAGGCGTTCAACTGGTTCGGGCAGGCTTCGCCGCGATCCAACTGGCTAATGTTCTGCAGCGTGGTTTGCGAAATGCTGGTCAGCGCCTCTTCGGTCAGGAAGGCCTGATGGCCGGTAAACAGCACGTTGTGGCAGGCCGAGAGGCGGCGGAACACGTCGTCCTGAATCACGTCGTTAGACTTGTCTTCGAAGAACAGATCGCGTTCGTTCTCGTAAACGTCCATTCCCAGCGCGCCGATTTTCTGCTGCTTCAGCGCGTCGATGGCGGCGGTGGAGTCGATCAGCGCGCCGCGGCTGGTGTTGATCACCATCACGCCGTTTTTCATCATCGCGAAGGCGTCGGCATTCAGCAGATGGTGGTTTTCCGGCGTCAGCGGGCAGTGCAGGGTGATCACGTCGGACTGCGCGTACAGCGTTTTCAGGTCGACATACTCCGCGCCCAGTTCCAGCGCCTGTTCGCTCGGGAACGGATCGTAAGCCAGCAGCTTCATACCGAAGCCTTTCAGAATGCGCATCGTCGCCACGCCGATTTTACCGGTGCCGATCACGCCGGCGGTGCGGTTGTGCATGTTAAAGCCGATCAGCCCTTCCAGCGAGAAATTGGCGTCGCGGGTGCGTTGATAGGCGCGGTGAATACGGCGGTTCAGGCACATCATCATGCCTACCGCGTGCTCCGCCACGGCTTCCGGTGAGTAGGCCGGCACGCGCACTACCTTGATGCCCAGTTCTTTGGCGGCGTCCAGATCGACATTATTGAAACCGGCGCAGCGCAGGGCGAGAATTTCGACGCCCAGCGCCGCCAGTTCTTCGAGCACTTCACGGCTGCCGTCGTCGTTGACGAAGATACACACCGCCTTGCAACCGGCGGCCGTTTTGGCGGTTTTTTTGCTGAGTAAAAAGTCGAAGAATTCCAGCTCATAGCCAAACTGCTGATTCACCAGTTCGAGATATTTACGGTCATACTGTTTGGTACTGTATATCGCCAATTTCATCGTGGTTTCTCCACCGTGATTTTGTGATCAATTTAACAGATTTTAGTAAATTCGACAATTGGTTAGCAGTTTGTCCCGCGCGGGGCTTGTTCTATCAGACAGGGGAGTGAAACCGGCCCGCATTGGGCCGGTTCACGCGGTTTTAA
Source organism: Serratia sp. CY29653 (assembly GCF_052169255.1). Classification (NCBI taxonomy): domain Bacteria; kingdom Pseudomonadati; phylum Pseudomonadota; class Gammaproteobacteria; order Enterobacterales; family Yersiniaceae; genus Serratia; species Serratia sp. CY29653. The sequence goes on from NZ_JBJNLC010000001.1 coordinate 1,073,024, forward strand.
CGAGCGATTTCCGTGTAATGATGCTCATCGTAATCATGGGTCAAATAACTGTTAACGACATCGTTAAAGGCGATCCAATGAGGCGTTTTCTGGTGTGCTGAAAGCGCCGCCTTATCGTCCCAGTTTTCGATCAGCGCGTAGCTGTTCTCATCGCTCTGGCATTGCCAAAGCTGGTAAAAAGAGCAGCCGGCTTCTTTATTGGATTCCTGCACCATGGTGTTGAGCAGGCTCAGAAACGCTTGCCGCTTGGCCGGATTGACCTGAAAAAAGACGTTGAGCGTAATCATGATTGATTTCCTCGGTCGGTAATGAAACTGGATATCTCCAGGGGCAGCATTGTGCTGACAGCGAGGATTTTACGGACTTGATGGCTGACTAAAAGTGAAATAAAGTTCGTGAATCGTTCACTTTTGGTGAAGGCTTAAGATGTTTAAACGTGCCCAGTTAGCCACCTTTTGCATGGTGGTGGAGTCGGAGAGTCTCACGGCCGCGGCGGAGCGGCTGTTTTGCGTGCCCTCTAACGTGACCAAGAAATTAAAAGAGCTGGAAATGGCGTGCGGCGTCACGCTGTTCGAGCGTGAGCGCAATCGGCTGTCGCTCACGCCGGAAGGCCGGGCGCTTTACCATAAAGCCAAGCGTTTTTTGGCGGTCGAGGAGCGGGCGCGAGCGCAGCTTGAACAGGATCCGGTGCAGGGCGAACTGAGGCTTGGCGCGCTGGATATCGCGTTGAGTCATCATTTGCCGCAAAAGTTGGCCCATTACCGTGCGCAAAATCGCCGCGTTCAGCTGAGTGTGGTGCAGGGATATTCGCTGGATCTGGAGTTTCAGCTGCAAAAAGGGGCGCTGGACGTGGTGTTTTCAGATGGGCCGATCGAACATCCGCAGATGCAGAGCCGGCGTGCTTTCCAGGAGCGTTTGGTCTTCATTGGCGGGGCATATCGGCCGGCGCTGTTGGCAAAAAGCGATCTCTATGTTTATTCGCGGCAATGCCACTATCGCCATCTGGTGGACGCCTGGCTGCAGAAGCAGCAAGTCATCCCCGCCGCGCTGCTGGAGGTGGAATGCTACGACGTGATATTTGCCTGCGTAACAGCGGGATTAGGCTATGCGTTTGTGCCCGAAAGCCTGGCGCGGCAGCGAAAGGTTGCATACATAGAATGCGGGAATGAAATGCGCAGCGATATTTATGCTATCTGGCGTAAAGCGAGCGACAGCCGCATATTGCACGATTTTATTGACGCCGTGATTCGGCATTAAGGCAAAAAAATCCCCACGGGGGTGTGGGGAATGGCTTCTCTAGTACACAGTTAGCTAGCAGCTGAACTTTTATTAGAATGGTTGCAAGACTATTAATCATCAATGGCAACGACAATAACAAAAGTCTGAAAACTGTCCTGTTTATGTGATGCATATGTAACGAAAATCTACAACTCCGCACACGTTTGCGCCAAAAAGGTGCAAATCGCCGCTGCGACCCCGCTCAGCTTCACCCTATGTCAAATTCATGCCATCATTATTGTCAATTCAGGCATAGACTTAACCAATGCCTAACTCAGGAACGAAGCAACCATTTAATGACCAGGCGATTAAAAGTATTCATAGGGACGGTGGCGGGCTGCGCAATTCTGGTGCTGGCGTTGTGGCAAACTTTGCCGCGCTGGCTGCCGGGCGTGTTATCGCATTGGTTGCCGGCGGGAAGCCGCCTGGAGTTGCAGGGCAAATTGCACTGGCGCCAGGGCGGCCTGGCGCTGGCGGGGGCGCGTTTCACCGCGCAAGATTGCCTGCTGGCCAACGTCGGGCCGACGCGGTTGGCTTACCGCCAGGGCCGCTGGCAGCTGTCGAGCGATAAGGTCAGCGTCGATAGCGCCTGTTTGTCAAAACTGCCGGGCGGCGATGCCAACAGCGCGCCGCTGGCGCTCGATCAGCTGCAGCAACAGCTGCCGCCGCTGGACCTCACCATTAATGACCTGACGCTGGTTCCCTGGCAGCGTTATGCCGGCAAGCTGCAGCTTTCCTCCGGCCCTGACGGGCAACGCCTGCATTATCAGGGGCCGAATCTCAGCGCCGAGGCGCAGCTGGATGAAAAACAGCAGCTGACGTTGCAGAGCCTGACCGTCGTCCCGCCCAACAGCGCGCAACCGCTGCGTCTCGCCGGCAAGATAACCATTCCGCTGGATCTGGCCAGCCTGCCGACGCAGGGCGCGCTGCAGGGGGAAATGCAGACCGCCTATCTGGAAAAACCGGTATTGCTGGACATGCGCTGGCAACAGCGGCAGGGCGTGTTGACGGTAAGCGAAAAAGGTGACGATCGGCCGCTGGCGGTGCTGCCGTGGGAAGTCGCGCCGCAGCGGGTCAGTATCAGGCAGGGCGAGTGGCGTTGGCCGTACAGCGGGCAGCCGTTGAACGGCGGCCTGAGCGTTGCGCTGCACGACTGGAGCAAAGGGTGGGATGAAACGGAGATCAGCGCGCGGCTGAACGTGATCACCGCCGGCCACAACGGCAAGGGCAATGCGGTGCTCACCCTCGGGCCGGGCAAGGTAGGGTTGACCGACAGCGATCTGCGCTTCCAATTGACCGGTCAGGCCAATCTGGCCGACTTCTCCGCCACCGCGTCGATTCCGGGCGTGATCGGCGGCAGCATTCTCAACCCGACGCTGGTGCTGCAGCCGGGGTCGCTGTTGCGCCTGTGGGGCAAGGTGACGCCGGAAATGACGCTGGAAGAGGCGCGTTTGCCGCTGGCGGGCGTGAAGGTGACTGCCGCCGGTATCACCGGCCGCCTGCAGGCGATTCTGAACGCCAGCGACAGCTATTGGGGGCGCTTCAAGCTGCACCTGGACGGCCAGGCGCAGGATTTCTGGCCGGACAAGGGCGACTGGCAGTGGCGTTACTGGGGCAACGGCCGGTTGCCGCCGCTGCAGGCCGCCTGGGACGTCGCCGGCAGCGGGCGCTGGCAGGACAGCGAGCTGGTGCTCGACAAGCTCTCCACCAGTTTCGATAAATTGAAGTATGGTTTGGTGACGGTCGCCGCGCCGCGCCTGAGCCTCAACCGGCCGCTGCGCTGGCGGCGTGATGAACAAAGCCCGCAGTTCAACGGCGAGCTGCAACTGGCGGCGGATAAGGTCAGCTTCAGCGACGGCGGCCATCTGCCGGCGCCGGTGCTGGCGCTGCAGGTGAACGGCCTTTCGCCGGACAGTTTCCAACTGCAGGGCAAACTGCAGGCGCAGCAGATCGGGCCGATCGCGCTGCGCGGCCGTTGGGACGGCGAACGCCTGCGCGGTGAAGCCTGGTGGCCGAAACAGTCGCTGAAGGTCTTCCAGCCGCTGCTCGCCCCGGATCTCAATCTCACGCTGCGCGACGGCGAGTTTTATGCGCAGTCGGCGTTTTCCGCCGCCCGCGAGCAGGGCTTCGAGGCCGGCGGCCACTGGGTGGTGAAAAACGGCGGCATGTGGCTGAAAGACGGCGAAATGAGCGGCCTGGACTTTATCCTGTCGTACCGGTTCAAGCAGCATCAGTGGCTGCTGGGGGCCAAACAGCCGGTGTCGCTGCGCATCAAGTCTTTCAGCAACCTGTTCGAGATGCAGAACATTTCCGCCGATCTGCAGGGCACCTATCCTTATAGCGAAGGGCAGCCGCTGACGTTGAGCAACGTCGGCGTGGACATGCTCAACGGGCATATCAGCCTGTCGGCGCTGCGGTTGCCGCAGCATGACGCCGCGGTGCTGAAGCTGGACAAGGTCGATCTCAGCGCGCTGTTCACCGCCCTGAAGCCGAAGCAGTTCGCCATGTCCGGCCGGGTCGACGGCGAGCTGCCGCTGTTCCTGAACCACCCGAAATGGCTGGTGCAAAACGGCTGGATCGCCAACGCCGGCACCCTGACGCTGCGGCTGGACAAAGACATGGCCGACGCCATCGGCAGCAACAACCTGGCGACCGGCGCGGCGATCGACTGGCTGCGCTACATGGAAATCAACCGTTCGCACGCCCGGGTCGATCTCGACAACCTGGGCGAACTGACGCTGAGCGCGCGTATCGACGGCATCAACCCGCAGAAGAACGCCAAGCGCGAGGTGATCCTGAACTATCGGCATCAGGAAAACGTGTTTCAGCTGTGGCGCAGTTTGCGCTTCGGCGACAATTTACAGGAGTGGCTGGAGCAGGCCCTCTCACAACCTGGGGAGCAACAATGAAAATCATGAGTGTGTCGACGCTGGCAGCGGTGCTGTGCGTTTCGCTGCTGAGCGGCTGCGTGCCGCGCATCGAGGTGGCGACGCCGAAGGATCCGATCACCATCAATATGAACGTCAAGATCGAGCATGAAATTCATATCAAGGTGGATAAGGACGTCGAAAACCTGCTGAAAACCCAAAGCGGTCTGTTCTAGGAGCCGACATGAAAAAACGTTATTTGTGGCTGGCCGGCGCCGCCTGGTTGTTCAGCGGCGTGGCGATGGCGTTGACGCTGGATGAGGCGAAGCAGCAAGGGCGGGTGGGCGAAACCCTGAGCGGCTATATCGCCCCGGTGAAGCAGGACGCGGAAACGCTGGCGCTGGTGAAGCGCATCAACGCCGGCCGCGCCGAGAAGTATCAGGAAGTGGCGGACGGCAACCATATCGCCGTCGACGAAGTGGCGCGCATGGCCGGGCAGAAGCTGGTGACGCGGGCGCAGAGCGGCGAGTATGTGCGCGGCATCAACGGCCAGTGGCTGAAGAAATAAAAAAAGCGCGCCGTCTGGCGCGCCAAGAGATACGGATAGATGATTATTATGAGGGTAGTGCAGGTTTGACAGGACGTGCGTCTTGTCCGGCAGGGGCGCGGCGCCCCTGCGCAGGGTCTTAGGCAGCAACCACCTGAGACAGGGCCGCCTTGGCGTCTTCCTGTGCTTTGGTCGCCACTTCCGGGCCGTAGGCGATGCCTTCCGCGAAGACGAACTCCACGTCGGTAATGCCGATGAAGCCCAGGAACAGACGCAGGTAAGGTTCCACCAGGTCGGTCGGGGTGCCTTTATGAATGCCGCCGCGGCTGGTCAGGATCACCGCGCGTTTGTTTTTCACCAGGCCTTCCGGACCGTTTTCGGTGTAACGGAAGGTCACGCCGGCGCGGGCAACCAGGTCGAAATAGTTTTTCAGCTGGGTCGGGATGTTGAAGTTGTACATCGGCGCGGCAATCACGATGACGTCATTGGCCTGCAGCTCGGCGATCAGCTCGTCCGACAGGGCCAGCGCTTCTTGTTGACGCGGGGTCAACGGAGCATCGGAAGGACGCAGCGCGCCGACCAGTTCACCGTCCAGCACCGGGATGGGCTGTGCGGCCAGATCGCGCACGGTGATGGTGTCGCCGCTGTGGGCGTTGCTCCATTGCTCTACGAAGAAATCGGCCAGTTGGTTAGACTGAGAGTAGGTCGCCAGGATGCTTGATTTCAGAACCAATACGTTGCTCATCGATAATTCCTTACGTTGTGACAGTGACATCAGGACTCAGCGTCCCTTGCATGGAGTACATGCTATTCACATTCCTCCAACAGTGATAGCGCAATATTTCGAGATCTTCGTTCGATTTTATTGAATGACATGGCGAGGCTTTACTCGCGGAAGTAGGGGGAGAAAGCCGTTTGTGATAGGCTGTGCGGCTAAAGCAAAAAAATCGCTAAAAAAACATCAAACCGTTGCCAAGCCTGGCCTTGGCGGCGAAGAAACAAGGAACACCGAACGTGAAATCTCCGCTCGAGGCACTGCCGACCCAACTGGGTGAGCTGATGCTCCGCGATCAACAACGTCTGCGTCGTCGCCTGCAGGGCGCACGAAAAATCAAAAATCCCGATGCCCAGCTGGCTGTGGCCGCCGAAGTAGAAAGCGACATCGCGGCGGCGCGGCAAAAAGTGCAGGCGCGCGCCGCGTCTTGCCCGCGCATTACCTATCCGGAAAGCCTGCCGGTCAGCCAAAAAAAACAGGACATATTAAACGCCGTCCGCGATCACCAGGTGGTGATTGTCGCCGGGGAGACCGGCTCGGGGAAAACCACCCAGCTGCCGAAGATTTGCCTGGAACTGGGGCGCGGGGTGAAAGGGCTGATCGGCCATACCCAGCCGCGCCGCCTGGCGGCCCGCACCGTCGCCAACCGCATCGCCGACGAGCTGGAAACCCCGCTCGGCGGCAGCGTCGGCTACAAGGTGCGCTTCAACGATCAGGTGGGAGAAAATACCCTGGTCAAGCTGATGACCGACGGTATCTTGCTGGCGGAAATTCAGCAGGACCGCCTGCTGATGCAGTACGACACGCTGATCATCGATGAAGCGCACGAGCGCAGCCTCAACATCGACTTTATTCTCGGCTACCTGCGCGAACTGCTGCCGAAGCGCCCGGATCTCAAGGTGATCATCACCTCGGCGACCATCGATCCGCAGCGCTTCTCGCGCCATTTCAACAATGCGCCAATCATCGAGGTTTCCGGCCGCACCTACCCGGTGGAGGTGCGCTACCGCCCGGTGGTCGACGACGGCGACGATACCGATCGCGACCAGCTGCAGGCGATTTTCGATGCGGTGGACGAGCTTGGCCGCGAAGGGCCGGGCGACATTCTGATCTTCATGAGCGGCGAGCGCGAGATCCGCGATACCGCCGACGCCCTCAACCGCCTCAATCTGCCGCACACCGAGGTGCTGCCGCTGTATGCGCGCCTGTCGAACAGCGAGCAGAACCGGGTGTTCCAGTCGCACCACGGCCGCCGCATCGTGCTGGCCACCAACGTGGCGGAAACCTCGCTGACGGTTCCGGGCATCAAGTACGTCATCGATCCGGGCACCGCGCGCATCAGCCGCTACAGCTTCCGCACCAAGGTGCAGCGCCTGCCGATCGAACCGGTGTCGCAGGCTTCCGCCAACCAGCGTAAAGGGCGCTGCGGCCGCGTATCGGAGGGGGTGTGCATCCGCCTGTACTCCGAGCAGGATTTCCTGTCACGGCCGGCGTTTACCGATCCGGAAATTCTGCGCACCAACCTGGCGTCGGTCATTCTGCAGATGACCTCGCTGGGGCTGGGCGACATCGCCGCGTTTCCGTTCGTCGAGGCGCCGGACAAGCGCAACATTCAGGATGGCGTGCGCCTGCTGGAAGAGCTGGGGGCGATCGCCACCGCCGACAACGGCCACTATCAGCTGACGCCGCAGGGCCGCCAGCTGGCGCAGTTGCCGATCGACCCGCGTCTGGCGCGCATGGTGCTGGAAGCGCAGAAGAGCGGCAGCGTGCGCGAGGTGATGATCATCACCGCCGCGCTGTCGATTCAGGATCCGCGTGAGCGCCCGATGGACAAGCAGCAGGCCTCGGATGAAAAACACCGCCGCTTCGCCGACAAGGACTCGGACTTCCTGGCGTTCGTCAACCTGTGGGATTATCTGCAGGAGCAGCAAAAGGCGAACTCCTCCAGCCAGTTCCGCCGGCTATGCCGCAACGATTTCCTCAACTACCTGCGGGTGCGCGAGTGGCAGGATATCTACACCCAGCTGCGCCAGGTGGTGAAAGAGCTGGGGCTGCCGATCAACAGCACGCCTTCCGACTACCGCAGCGTGCACACCGCGCTGCTGACCGGCCTGCTGTCGCACATTGGCCAGAAGGATGCGGACAAGCAGGAATACACCGGCGCGCGCAACGCCCGCTTCTCCATCTTCCCCGGCTCCGGCCTGTTCAAGAAGCCGCCGAAGTGGACCATGGTGGCCGAACTGGTGGAAACCAGCCGCCTGTGGGGGCGCATCGCTGCGCGCATCGAACCGGAATGGATCGAGCCGCTGGCTCAGCACCTGGTGAAACACAGCTACAGCGAACCGCACTGGTCGAAGTCGCAGGGGGCGGTGATGGCCAGCGAAAAGGTCACGCTGTTCGGCCTGCCGATCGTCGCGGCGCGCCAGGTCAACTACGGCTCCATCGATCCGCTGCTGTGCCGCGAGCTGTTTATTCGCCATGCGCTGGTGGAGGGCGACTGGCAGACGCGCCACGCCTTCTTCCGCGAAAACCAAAAGCTGCGCGCCGAAGTGGAGGAGCTGGAGCATAAATCACGCCGCCGCGACATTCTGGTGGATGACGAAACGCTGTTCGGCTTCTACGATCGCCGTATCCCCAACGACGTGGTTTCCGGCCGTCATTTCGACAGCTGGTGGAAGAGCGCGGTCAAACAGCAGCCGGATCTGTTGAACTTCGAAAAAGAGATGCTGATCAAGGACGGCGCCAACAAGATCAGCGCGCTCGATTACCCGAACTTTTGGCATCAGGGCAACCTCAAGCTGCGGCTGAGCTACCAGTTTGAACCGGGCACCGACGCCGACGGCGTGACGGTGCACATTCCGCTGCCGATCCTCAACCAGGTGGAGGAGCAGGGCTTCGAATGGCAGATCCCCGGCATCCGCCGCGAGCTGGTGATTGCGCTGATCAAATCGTTGCCGAAACCGGTGCGCCGCAACTTCGTGCCGGCGCCGAACTACGCCGAGGCGTTCCTTGGCCGCGTCACGGCGCTGGAATTGCCGCTGCTGGACGCGCTGGAGCGCGAGCTGCGGCGCATGACTGGCGTGACCGTGTCACGTGATGACTGGCAGTGGGATCAGGTACCCGATCACCTGAAGATGACCTTCCGCGTGGTGGGCGAGAAAAATCAGACGCTGCGCGAAGGCAAAGACCTGGCCGCGTTGCGCCTGCAGCTGAAAGAGAAGGTGCAGGAGACGCTGTCGGCGGTGGCCGACGATGGGCTGGAGCAGAGCAATCTGCATGTCTGGAGCTTTGGCCAACTGCCGGCGTTTTACGAGCAGAAGCGCGGCGGCTATTCGATGAAGGCTTACCCGGCGTTGGTGGATGAAAAGGACAGCGTGGCGATCCGCCTGTTCGACAGCGAAAGCGAGCAGCAACAGGCGATGTGGCAGGGCACGCGCCGCCTGCTGTTGCTGAATATTCCTTCGCCGATCAAATACCTGCATGAAAAGCTGCCGAACAAGGCCAAGCTGGGGCTCTACTTCAACCCGTACGGCAAGGTGCTGGAGCTGATCGACGACTGCATTTCGTGCGGTATCGACAAGCTGATCGCCGAACACGGCGGCCCGGTCTGGCAAGAAGAAGGCTTTGCGCGCCTGCAGGAGCAGATCCGCGCCGAGCTGAACGACACGGTCGTCGAGGTGGCCAGGCAGGTTGAGCAGATCCTGACGGCGGTCTTCAACATCAACAAACGGCTGAAAGGCCGGGTGGATATGTCGTTGGCGCTGGCGTTGTCGGACATCAAAACCCAGCTTGGCGGCCTGGTCTACCGCGGTTTCGTCACCGGCAACGGCTGGAAACGCCTGCCGGACACGCTGCGCTACCTGCAGGCGATCGAACGCCGATTGGAAAAACTGGCCATCGATCCGCATCGCGATCGCGCGCAGATGCTGCGGGTGGAGCAGGTGCAGCAGGCCTGGCAGCAGTGGCTGAACAAGCTGCCGCCCAAGCGGCAGCAGGAGGAAGAGGTGAAAGCGGTGCGCTGGATGATCGAAGAGCTGCGCGTCAGCCTGTTCGCGCAGCAGCTGGGCACGCCGTACCCGATCTCCGACAAGCGCATTCTGCAAACTATCGAACAGCTTTCGGGCTAAGTTCGGGCGCGCCGGCCGGCAAACGGCCGGCGCAGCGCAAGTTGAAATTCAGAGAACAGAGAAACAGCAACGGCGCTTGATGCGCCGTTATGAGAGCTACTTGCCTGCCGCCAGGGCGTCTAGCGCTTCGCGGATGCCGGGCACCGCCAGGGCGCGGTTGTCGGCGCGGTAGCGATCTTTCGCCGCCGGCGCCGAGCTTTGGATGGCGATCAACTGCCAGCCGTCGGCGGTTTTCAACAGCAGCGGTGAGCCGCTGTCGCCGGGCAGGGTATCACACTGGTGCGACAGTACGCCTTGCTGGGCCCAGCCGGTGACCTTGCAGTTTTGGTGGCTGTAGAGGTCATCCAGATGATCCTCCGGGTAACCCGCCTGAGTAATCAACCGCTTGGCCTGTTTCAGGGCCTGGGTCAGCGCCTTGCTGTCGCCTTGCCACAGCGGCAACGGTGCGATCGGCAGCGGCTTTTTGTCTTTCAGACGGATCAGCGCAAAGTCATAAGCGGCGGCGGCGGGTGGCACGATCCAGCCATCGCCGTCCGGCTTCAGCTTTTTGCCCAGCTTGCTGTCGACCAGAGTTTCGATATTGTCGGTTTGATACCGCCAGGATTTATCGCCCGCCACGAAGCGCAGGGCGATGGCTTTATCCAGTTGCCCCGGCGGCGCCAGCACGCAGTGGCCGGCGGTCAACGCCAGGTGTGGGGAGATCAGCGTGGCGGTACACAGATTGCCGCTGGCAGTTTCGACCTGGCCGATGGCCTGCCAGGGCTGGGCGGTGGTATCCGTGACCTTGATGCGTTCATCTTTGCCGAAAAACAGACGCGTTTGCTCGGCCTTGGACGGGTCGTCGGCGCGTGCCGCCTGAGCAGCGATGAGCGGGAGTGAGCACAGCAACAGTAAAACGGATTTGCGCATAGATCTCTTGCCTGACAAATACGGATCATCCATAAACACACTGAATGCTAACTATAGACTGATTTAGCATCCGTGTGGATGGGCAATAATTGATTTTTCAATAATTTCCCGCCGGCGATGCGGCAGGCTACAGGTAAAAAAAGACGGCGATCAGGCCGCAAAGGATCAGGGCGGTCAGAACGATCTCGAACAGGTAGCGGCGCAGCATCAATGCGAACCCCCGATGAAAAAACACCCGGCGAACCGGGTGTTGTACACGTCAAGCCTGAAACGGTGAGGGGAGCCTCACGTTGTTACGCCTTTTTGTGGCTAGCTTTCTTGTGGTGTTTTTTAGCCGCCTGGGCTTTTTGGGCCGGGGCTTTCGCACCGGCTTTTTTGTGATGCTTTTTGGCCGCCTGAGCTTTCTGAACCGGGGCTTTCTTGCCGTGGTGTTTCACCTGGGCTTTAGCCGGCGCAGCGGTGGCGGTGGTTGCGCTAGCCGCAGGTGCGGTGGTGGCAGCCTCGGCAGCGAAAGCTACGGAAGACAGACCCATTGCAGCGGCAACAACCAGAGCTAATACTTTTTTCATCGCAGAATCCTCAATATGGCTTTTGGGTATCAACCCCACTGCGGGGCCGTTGAAATGATAGTAGGCAAACGGCGTCCGCCTTTCCGTGAGTGATTGGTTTCGGCATGTAACCTAATGTACAGGGCGGCGGTGGGGAGTGGGATTGCTGTTATAATGACCGCCAGGCACGGTAAAAAGGATTTAACATGAACGAGATATCAATTCGTTGTGGCGTGACCGAACAGGGCGAGGTGCCGCTGGCCTATGAGGACTGGGGTGATGAGGCGCACCCGCCGCTGCTGCTCATCATGGGTATCGGCGCACAGCTTTTGCTGTGGCCTGACGACTTCTGCCGCGCCCTGGTGGCCAAGGGATTTCGGGTGATCCGCTATGACAACCGAGACGTCGGCCTTTCCGGCAAAACGCAGGCACAACGTACGCAGCCGTTGTGGCTGCTGATGTTGCGCGCCCAGCTCGGTTGGCAAACGCCGGTGCCTTATACACTGGCGGACATGGCGGCGGACGCGGCGCATCTGCTCGATCATTTACGCATTCCGCAGGCTCACGTACTGGGCGCTTCGATGGGGGGGATGATCGCCCAGGTGCTGGCCGCCGAATACCCGCAGCGCGTCGCCTCGTTATGCATCTTGTTCTCCAGCACCAATCAACCGCTGTTACCGCCGCCGGCCCCTTCGCTGCTATGGCTGTTGGTGCGCCGGCCTGCGGCCGATTTGACGCTGCAGCAGCGCCACGAGGGGATGAAAACCTTCCTGCGCGCGCTCGGCACCCGATTTTATCCGCCGGAGGAGGCGGAGCTGGATACGCTGGTGACGCGGTTGCTGAAGCGGGGCGTGGATCCGGAAGGCATGCAGCGGCAACTTTCCGCGTTGCTCGGCAGCGGCGATCTGCGTCGTTATAGCCGGCGCATAGCCGCGCCGACGCTGGTTATTCACGGCGATCGCGATCGGCTGGTGCGCAAGGCGGGTGGGGTTGCGATCGCCCGTGCGGTCGCCAACGCCAAATTGCATATCATGCCGGGTATGGGGCATGACCTGCCCGCGCCATTGAGGCCGCAGCTGGCGGCGATGATCGCCCGTCATGCGCTGGGATGAGAGGCCGGAAAGCCCGGCGTTTTTTGCTATTTTAGTTACAACATACTTATGGTGAGTAGCCAGCCGCCACTCTGTGGCCAAGGCGTTGTCGGCAAGGAATGCGCGCTATGAAACATTATCCGGTCATGCAGGCGGGAAAAGGGCGCGGCCGGGGCCGCGCCAGGAGAGATTACAGGTAGCGGGTTTCCAAATGCTGACGGAAGTAGCGCGGGTTGAGCGCTTCGCCGGTCGCGTTGGCGATCAGCGTTTCGGTCGGGAAACGGCTGCCGTGGCGCCAAATATTGTGCTGCAACCAGTGGAACAGCGGCTGCAGGTTGCCGGCGGCGATATCTTCGCTCAGCGAAGGCAGGGCCTGACGCACGCTGTGGAACAGCTGCGCGGCGTACATCGCGCCGAGGGTGTACGTCGGGAAGTAGCCGAAGGCGCCGTCGGTCCAGTGAATATCCTGCATGCAGCCGTTGCGGTAGTTGCCGATGGTGTCGAGGCCGAGGTAAGCCTGCATCTTCTCATTCCACAGCGCCGGAATGTCTTCCACCTCAATATCGCCTTCGATCAGCGCTTTTTCAATTTCGTAGCGCAGGATGACGTGGGCAGGATAGCTCACCTCGTCGGCGTCGACGCGGATCAGGCCCGGTTTAACGCGCTGGTTGAGGCGAATAAAGTTGGCCTCTTCCAGCGCCGGCTGTTCGCCAAACTGCGCGGTGACCAACGGACGCAAGATCTTCAGGAATTCATTGCCGCGCGCCAGCTGCATTTCGAACAGCAGGCTTTGCGATTCATGGATAGCGGTGGAACGAGCCAGGGCGACCGGCTGGCCGAGCAGATCGCGCGGCAGGTTCTGCTCGTAGCGGGCGTGGCCGGTTTCGTGCACGATGCCGAGCAGCGCGGTCAAAAACTCTTTCTCGTTGTAACGCGTGGTGATGCGCACATCTTCCGGCACGCCGCCGCAGAACGGGTGGGCGCTGACGTCGACGCGGCCGTTGTCGAAGTTGAAACCGAGCAGCTTCATCACGCTGAGGCTAAGCTGGCGCTGGGTGTCTACATTGAACGGACCCTGCGGCGCCTGGCAGGGCTCGTTAGCCTGTTTGGCCACCACGCGCTGCAGCAGATCCGGTAGCCAGGTTTTCAGATCGCCGAAGATGCGGTCGAGATCGCTGCTGCGCATGCCCGGTTCATACAGGTTTAGCAGGGCGTCATAACGGCTGGTGCCGGCCGCCTGCGCGCGGATCTGCGCTTCTTCCCGGCTGAGCTTGACCACTTCGCGCAGGTTGTCGGCGAAGCCGTCCCAGTCATTGGCCGGGCGCTGGGCGCGCCAGGCGTGTTCGCAGCGCGCGCCGGCCAGCGATTTGGCTTCGACCAGCGCGGCCGGCAGCAGCACGGCGTCTTCATATTGGCGGCGCATTTCGCGCAGGTTGGCGCGGTCGATTTCGTCCAGCGTCTCTTGCTGCGCGCGATCCAACAGCGCGCCGGTGCTTTGTGCCGTTAAAATCTGGTGCTGCAGTACGCTCAGCTCGGCCAGTGCTTCGGAGCGCGCCTTGCTGCCGCCCGGCGGCATCATGGTTTGCATGTCCCAACCGGCGATGGCGGACAGGTGGCCGAAACGCGACAGCCGGCTGAACAGGGCGCGCAGGTGATCGTAAGCAGACGTGTTGGAATGTGCAGATGTCATTATTATTCGGCTCCAATGAGAAGGTCTGGCGGCTTTACGCCAGATCGGCTTTTAAACTGAATGTCGGCTTCACCGGCCAGCAGAAACGGAAGCTGGCGCCGCCGAGCGAACTGCCTTCGACGAACACCTGTCCCTGGTGGGCGACGGCGATGGAATGGACGATGGCCAGCCCCAGCCCGCAGCCGCCGGTAGCGCGATCGCGGCTGGGATCGAGACGGACGAAAGGTTCAAACACCCGTTCGCGCTCTTCCGGCGGGATACCCGGCCCGTCATCCTCGACCTGCAAGCAGGCGAGGTCGCCGTCAAACCACAGGCCAACGCGCAGCCGCTGTTCGGAATAGCGCAGCGCGTTGTTGACCAGGTTGTCGAGCACGCGCTCCATCAGGCGCAGATCGACGCCGCCGAAGTCGCCGACGTGCGGGATATCGAGCTGGATGTCGCGATCCTGATGGATCAGGCGGATATCATCGACCTTGTCCTCGAGCCACTTTGGCAGATCGATGGGTTCAATGTTTAACGCAACCTGCGGACGGTCCAGACGGGCATAGGTCAGCAGCTCGTCGATCAGCGACTCCAACTGGCCGATATCGCGGTTCAGCGCCTGCTGCTCGCTGTCGGACAGGTTATCGCTCATTTCAAGCCGGTAGCGCAGGCGCACCAGCGGCGTGCGCAGCTCGTGCGCGATGCCGTCGATCAGCTGTTTCTTGCTGGCGATCAGGGTATTGACGTTGTCGGCCATCTGGTTGAACGCCACGCCGAGCCGGCTCAGGCTGGAGGTAGGATCGAAGTGGGTGCGTTCATCCAGATGCCCGGCGCCGAGCCGCTGGGCGGCGTTTTCCAGTTTGAGCAGGTCTTGCCAGTGCGGCCGCATCCACAGAAACACCGGCAGCGCCAGCGACATGCCGATAAACACCAGCAACACCAGATCCAGCAGGCGCATCTGATGCAGGTAGAACAGATAAGGAATGGGGCCGACCACCAACACATAGTGGCTGCGCGGAATGCGCTGCATAAAGGTGTACTGATCGTCGAGGGCGATGATTTCCCCCAGCCGCAGCCGCTTTTTCAGATCCTCGCTCAGCTCCTGTTTGCCGAGCGGCTCGATATGCAGCTTGAACGACAGGTTGAGATCCAGCGTGGCGATGGTCTTGTTCCAGTCCTTCAGCGGGATTTCGCGCAGCTCGCTGCGCATCAGGTACAGCGAACTTTTCATCAGATCGTCCATCGACTGGCGGCCGGCGCGCTCGGCGGTCACTTTGTACACCAGGCCGACCAGCATCGCCATCACCAGAAAACAGACGAATAGCAACAGGAAGAACTGGACGAAAAGTTTTCTCATTGTTGCACCGATGCCCAGGCGTTAGGGGCGAACAGATAACCTTTATTGCGCACGGTCTTGATACGGAACGGCTCCAGCGCGTTGTCGTACAGCTTGCGGCGCAGGCGGGAGATCGCCACATCGATGCTGCGGTCCATACCGTCATAGCTCACGCCGCGCAGGTTTTGCAGCAGCGCCTCGCGATCCATGATCTGCCCGGCGTGGGTCGCCAGCTCCCACAGCAGATCGAAATCCGAGGTGGACAGCGTGACGGTTTCTTCGCCCAGCGTGACCTGCCGGTTGACCGGGTCGATGCACAATAGCCCGAAATGCAGCGCGTTGTGCTGGGTGAGCGGCTGAACCGACTCTTCTTTCGGCTGCTGGCTGTGTTGGCGCAGGTGCAAACGCAGGCGAGCCAGCAGCACCGCCGGCGGCGTGGTTTTCAGGATATAGTCGTTGGCGCCCATCTCCAGCGACAGGATATGGTTCATGTCGCTGTCGAGCGAGGTGAGCAGCACGATCGGGCCGGGGAAGGTGGGGCGCAGATCGCGGCACAGCGTCATGCCGTCTTTGCCGGGCAGCATGATGTCCAGCAGCACCAAATCGGGTTGCTCGTGCGCGATGCGCGCCTGCGCGCTGTCGCCGCGCGGTTCGATCAGCACCTCGATGTCGTGTTTGCCCAGATAGGCGGCGATCAGCTTGCCGACTTCAGGATCGTCTTCCACAAAAACAATTTTATGCATATGCCCGTGTTTTAATAAGAAAAGCGGATTTCAGCATAGCGCGGCCCGCAGGGATGCGCCATGCGGATCTTGGCCTCAGCGCAGCGGCCGGCCGCCGTCGACGCCGTGGGTGCGGCCGGTGACGTAGCGGCTCTCCAGCAGGTAGTTAACCAGGTTGACCACTTCGCTCTCGCCCGGCGCGACCTTCATCAGCGATTTCGCCAGCGCCTGCTGGCGATAAGCCTCGTCGTCGCCAGGATTGAAGATGATCAGCGCCGGCGCAATGGCGTTGACCTTGACCTCCGGCGCCAGCTTGCGGGCGAACGAACGGGTCATATTGTCCAGCGCGGCCTTGCTGGCGGCGTAGGCGATGTGTTTGTCGCTGCCTTTTTCCACCACGTAGTCGGTCAGATGGATAATGTCCGCGCCGGCCTGGCCCTGGCCGGTCAGGCAGGTTTCAAGCAGTTGGTTGAGCAAATAGGGCGTATAGACGTGAATTTGCAGCATCGCCGCCATCACCTGTTCCGGCGGCACCTGCGGCGACTCTGCCTGCCAGGCGCTGGCGTTGTGGATCACCGCGCGCAATTTGGGCGCCACCTGCCGCACCTGGTCGGCGAAACGGTAAATGCCTTCGTGCGTGGAAAAGTCGCCCTGAATGCAGCAGGCGCCCAAGGCTTTCAACTCGGCCATCGCCGGATATTCGCTGCGATAGGCGATGATGACGGGAACGCCGCGCTGGAGAAACGCTCTGGCGAGCGCCAGCCCGATGCGCCGCGCGCCGCCGGTAATCAGCACCGGGGCAGAGTTGGGGTGTTCCATTGATTAAAGCTCCTGGACAGACTGGCAAACAATAGGGGAATTATGCCATCATACGGCGGAAAGTCGTTAAAGCTTCGCATGATTATCCATTTCTGGATGTAAGATCCCCAATGCATTTCAGGTTGTCGCCCGGCGGCGGCTTGAAAGACCACGGGTTAACACTGGCCATGAGAGGAATGAGGGGATGAACAGCAATCACCTTGCATCCATCGCGCGCAGTGAGAAAATCTGTTTCGACTATATGGATTTTCTGTCCGCATCGTGCAGGAAGCACTGGCGCTTTGTTGATGCTATTTATGGTGTGATGCCGATCTTCGGCATGGTGTTGAAATCGCGCGTGACCACGTCACAAACGCGCAAAGAGCAGTTGAAAGAGCTGGCGCTGCAGGTGGTGTCAACCCAGGTCAGCGATGAAACCAACATTGTGCGCCTGATTGACCTGGCGCAGCAGCAGGGTCTGACGGTATTTGATATTCAGCTGCCCTATGAGCTGGAGGCGCAGCAGCTGGCGGCCATTCAGAAAGAGTGCGCGGAAGGCATCGCGATCGCCCTGGTGGGTGAGCGCATGACCGTCACCATTCCCCCTAAAAGCTGACCGGGAATCAACCCGGCCACTCGTTGATGGTTAGGCAATTGACTTGTCGCGATAGCCTAACCATGAACGTGATATTCCGCGCCGCGTAGCGGCCTGCCTTTAAAGCCGGGTCCCGGCATTGGGGCCGGAGCGTAGGGTATAAATGCCGTCTATATGAATCAGCACTGCGTATTTCGGCGGCTTCATTCCATTTTTTTCTGCAAACGCCAGCGCATCGTCAAACGGCTTGCCCGCCAGGAACAGTTCCGGGGTGCCGACGAAGCGGTAACCGTCCAGCGCCTCGCGATCGATAACCACGACGGCCATTTTCGATCCTTCCCTGATATTTTGCAGCGTCTGGCCGCCGGTATTTTCGTTGTAAATCAGCGTACGGTCGTCATACAGGCGCAAAGAGCGCTTGGGGCCGATATCGGGCATGCCGCTTGGGCTGCTGGTCGCCTGCACAGGCAGCTGTTTGGCCAGCATCTTTTTCATCTCATCATTCAATTCATTCATTGGCAGATTACCCCTCAGGTCGTGGTGGCGTTGTTAATGCACGGTGGCGGAATGGTTCGCCGCGGGCGCGCAGACGCTGGTTTCCGGCAGCCGGTGCTCGCGCAGCGCCTGCAGCGTTTCAATTCGGAACCGCAGCAGGTGCCGTTCGGCGATCTGCTGCATCTGTTCGCACAGCGAGGTGTCGTCCATCAGTTGCTCGATGGCGAGCCGGGCCTGATGCACGTGGGGTTCTACGCCGCGAAGCGGCTTTTGCCGCAGGCGCAGATGGGTGATGTTGTTGAACGTGACGATCAGCGCGGCCAGGGCGGATTCGAAAAGATGCAGTGCGTCAAACCGTTCGGTATATTCCGCGTTTTGCCAGGGCCGCTCGGCGACGAGCGCCTGAGCGGCCTCCAGCGCCTGCTGGTAGTGCGCCATCGCCAGGCGATCGCGCCGCTGATTGAATGCCGTGTTGCCCTCGGCGATCAGCGCTTCCCAGGCGGTAAACAAGGGTAATGCATGCAGCAGTTTTTCAGCCATGAAATGCCTTCCATTTTCAGCCGGTCTAAACCCGCCTCCTGACGCCTCTCGGCAGGGGGCACTCGCGTCTTGCCGTTAATACTCAAATGATAATGATAATTAATTGCATTTAAGATCGCAAGAGAAGCAACTGACGGATCAACAACGGGTAGCGGGGTAACGAGGAAAGAAGGGGGAAACGAAATGCGGCTGACGGGCAGCCGCATTGACAGGCGATTTTAGTGCAGCATAAGCCAACCGGCAGGCAGCGTGGCCGCCAGCAGCAAGAAGATGCTGCTCTTTTCCAGCCGGTTGAGCAGATTGATGTCCCGATGGCCGCGGCGGGCATACATGAACACCAACAGCCCAGGCGCATACAGCAGCACCGACATCAGCAGGTGCATCAGCCCGGAAGCGTACAGCAGCCACAGGCCATAGACGCAGGCGCCGGTGGCGGCGAAGATCAGGCGTTTGTCGCGGCGGCGGTAAGCCACCTTGAACAGAAACGCGCCAACCAGGAAGTAAGGCACCAGGATCATTTCCGAAGCGATGGTCAGCAGCGAGTTATAGTTGCTGCCGGTCAGCCAGATCAGCACCAGCGCCAGCTGCACCGCGATGTTGGTCAGCCACAGCGAAGAGGACGGGGCATGATGGCGGTTCTGCTTGCCGAACACGCGCGGAAACGCGCCGTGCTGCGCGGCCAGCAGCGGCACTTCCGCCGCCATGATGGTCCAGCTCAGGTAGGCGCCGCACACGGAAATGATCAGGCCGGCGGCGATGAGCACGTCACCCCACGGGCCGATCAGTTCCACCATCAGCACCGCCATCGACGGATTGCGCATTTCGGCCAGTTCGCTGCGCGGCACCACGCCCAGCGACAGCAGCGTCACCATCAGATACACCGCCAGCGCCGACAGCACCGCCAGCATAGTGGCGCGGCCCACGTCTTTCTTATTGCGGGCGCGGGCGGAAACCACCACCGCGCCTTCCACGCCGATAAACACCCACAGGGTGATCAACATGGTGTCCTTGACCTGTTCCCACACCGGCTTGCCGAGGGCGATGCCTTTGAAATCCAGCGTGAACACGTCCATTTTAAAGGCGATCGCCGCCAGAACGGCGAATATTCCCAGCGGCAACAGCTTGGCGAGGGTGGCCGCCAGATTGATGCTGGCGGCGGTTTGCACGCCGCGCAGCACCAGCGCGTGCACGATCCACAGCAGGGCGGATTCGGCGATCAGCGCCTGCCAGGTATTGCCGTCACCGAGAATCACGCTGCCGCCGCGATCGGTGAAGATACTCAGCGCCGCGAACACGATCACCAGATACGAGACGTTGGCGATCACGGCGCACAGCCAGTAACCCCAGGCGGAGCAGAAGCCCACCAGCTCGCCGAACCCTTCCTTGGCGTAGGTGAAAATGCCGCCGTCCAGATCCGGACGCAAACGCGTAAGCAACAGCATGGCGAAGGCCAAAAACAGAATGCCGACGCCGGTGATCCCCCAACCCAGCAGCAGCGCGGCGGGGCTGGCGACCTGCGCCATGTTTTGCGGCAGACTGAACACGCCGGCACCCAGCATTGAGCTGAGCACCAAAGCGGTTAGCGCGGTAAGACCGAGTTTTTTTTCCAATGACGGATCCTGAACGCAGAATAAACAACTGGAAGGGAACTGCTTGGTGGCAACAATGTATTAACTACCACTGCGCGAATAGACAATAGCCCTAAAAATTGGCGCAAATTTTACGGAGGGATGATTAGAGATGCAATGATTGAATATGCGGAATTTACAAAAAACTATTCAACGCGCGATGAAAAAAGCGGCAATAAAAACGGGCAGCTCAAGGGCTGCCCGATGGTAAACCGAAAAGCGGTTTTTATTTGAACAGATCGGCGCTGACGGTCAGGTTGCCGCCGCTCTTGTTCTGCCACTGGCGGGTGACGTGGTAGTACTTGGCGCCTTTCTCGGCCGCGCGTTTCGCCACTTCGGTGGAGACATCGGTCATGCTGTTGAAGTGGCCGGTGAAGGTGACGGAATCGAACGGCACCATCTGCGCGGCGGTCACGTTGTTCACTTCCTGGATCTTGGTGCCGTTAGGCAGCGTGACGGTATAGCGTTGGCCGGTAGAAGACTGGGTTTCAAAGAAACGACCCACTTCGCGGCTTGGCGAACCGGAAGACGCGACGCCAGGAATTTCGACTTTCGCGGCAGCGGCGCCGCCTGCGGCCAGTGCGGCGCGGCCGGCGTCAGAATCGGCCGGAATGGCGTCCGGGCTCTGCACGCGGCGTTTTGGCGCATCGGCCTTATAGATGTAGGCGGTAACG
Organism: Serratia sp. CY29653; assembly: GCF_052169255.1. Taxonomy (NCBI): domain Bacteria; kingdom Pseudomonadati; phylum Pseudomonadota; class Gammaproteobacteria; order Enterobacterales; family Yersiniaceae; genus Serratia; species Serratia sp. CY29653. The sequence continues at coordinate 1,093,626 of NZ_JBJNLC010000001.1, forward strand.
AACTGGTTGCCGCCGGAGTTGGCGTCAACCTGGCGCACGATGAAGAACGAGGCGGCGCCTTTTTTCTTCGCTTCTTTGGAGATAGCGTCGTTGATGTCCGGCTGGCTGCGGTAGAAACCGCTGACGCTCACGGTATCGTAAGGCTCCAGCAGATAGGCTTCCTCTTTAGGCAGTTCGTTCACGCCGTTAAATACGCGGTATTTTGGTGTTTTGCTCACTTCTGGCGCATCTTTATGATAAAGGTCTGCGGTGACGCGCCAGTTGCCGCCGTTGTTGCTGTTGTTGCTGTCCTGGATATAGAAGGAATCGGCACCCAGTTTGTCTGCACGGCGGGATACGGCGTCGACGGCTTCATTGATGGCATTGAAGCGGCCGGTAATCGTGATGCGATCAAACGGCTTCAGCGCCGCTGCTTTCTCAGGAGTTAACTCTTGCGCCGCATGAGCAGACAGCGCGGTGAGTGATAACAAGGCTGACGCGATGATCGTGGTCTTCAGCTTCATAAAAAATCCTTTCGCCTAGCGCATTAACGTTTATAACGTACTGAACTGTTTAAGTGTAATTCAGCCGTCGATTATTACATGTAATTCTGAAAACTGTCTCAGCATTTTATGTTATCCCGTGCGACAAATCGCCGACGGTGACGCCGGGCGCACGGATGGCGCCATAGCCATAAGTTTCCATAATAACGGCTTTGGTGTCATTAATGTTAATTATTCACAAAATGATAACTTTTATGCTTTTACACCGCGCATGGCCATAAATCGTTACGCCGGGCGTAAATCTCTTGTCACGCAGAATGCGCTGTTCTGTATGGATTTTTTCACAGTAAATTGCGATTTGTCATATCACGCGCGGCGTTTTTATGTAAAAACAGAGCTGAATGCGTAAGCAATTATGGATCATCGACCTTATTTTCAGTAGGTTATAGTTGGCGTCTGAAATCAGTGCGGGCAAGTTAATGCCACGCCCGTCGGTGACGCCGTGCTATGGGCAGGAAAATAATAAACATCATCCAAGACAGGTGAGAAGGGAACATTATGCGTATTGGTGTACCAAGAGAGCGGTTGGCCAATGAAGCCCGGGTCGCAGCCACGCCGAAAACGGTGGAACAACTGCTGAAGCTGGGTTTTACCGTCGCGATTGAACGCGGGGCGGGCAAACTGGCCAGTTTTGAGGACGTCGCCTACGAGGCCGCCGGCGCGGCGCTGGTCGACGAAAGCGAAGTGTGGCAGTCGGATCTGATTCTGAAAGTCAACGCGCCGCAAGACGACGAGATCGCCTTGATGCGCGAAGGCAGCACGCTGGTCAGCTTTATCTGGCCGGCGCAAAACCCCGAATTGATGGCCAAGCTGGCGGCGCGCAATGTCACCGCGCTGGCGATGGACTCGGTGCCGCGCATCTCGCGCGCCCAGTCGATGGACGCGCTGAGCTCGATGGCCAACATCGCCGGCTACCGCGCGATCGTCGAAGCGGCGCATGAGTTCGGCCGTTTCTTCACCGGCCAGATCACCGCCGCGGGCAAAGTGCCGCCGGCCAAGGTGATGATCATCGGCGCCGGCGTGGCCGGCCTGGCGGCGATCGGCGCCGCGGGCAGCCTCGGTGCCATCGTGCGCGCCTTCGATACCCGCCCGGAAGTGAAAGAGCAGGTGCAGAGCATGGGCGCGGAATTCCTCGAGCTGGATTTTGAAGAGGAAGCGGGCAGCGGCGACGGTTACGCCAAAGTAATGTCCGAAGCCTTTATCAAGGCCGAGATGGCGCTGTTCGCCGCGCAGGCGGCGGAGGTCGATATCATCGTCACCACCGCGCTGATCCCGGGTAAACCGGCGCCGAAACTGATCACCAAAGAGATGGTGGCGTCGATGAAGCCGGGCAGCGTGATCGTCGATCTGGCGGCGCAAACCGGCGGCAACTGCGAGCTGACCGTGGCCGACACCATTACCGTGACCGACAACGGCGTGAAAATCATCGGCTATACCGATCTGCCGAGCCGCCTGCCGACCCAATCTTCGCAGCTGTACGGCACCAACCTGGTCAACCTGCTGAAGCTGCTGTCGAAAGAGAAAAACGGCGAGATCGACATCGATTTCGACGATACGGTGATCCGCGGCGTTACCGTGGTGCGCAGCGGTGAAATCACCTGGCCGGCGCCGCCGATCCAGGTCTCCGCCCAGCCGAAAGCGGCCCCCGCCGCCGCACCGGCCGCCAAACCCGAAGCCAAACCGACCTCGCCGTGGCTGAAGTACGGCCTGATGGCTCTGGCGATCCTGCTGTTCGGCTGGTTGGCGGACGCGGCGCCGAAAGAGTTCCTGTCGCACTTTACCGTGTTCGCGCTGGCCTGCGTGGTCGGTTACTACGTGGTCTGGAACGTCAGCCATGCGCTGCATACCCCGTTGATGTCGGTCACCAACGCGATCTCAGGGATTATCGTGGTCGGCGCGCTGTTGCAGATCGGCCATGGCGGCTGGGTGAGTTTCCTCTCCTTTATCGCCGTGCTGATCGCCAGCATCAATATTTTCGGTGGGTTCACCGTCACTCAGCGCATGCTGAAGATGTTCCGCAAGAACTAAGGGGTAGCAAATGTCTGGAGGATTGGTTACAGCTGCATACATTGTTGCCGCTATTTTGTTTATTTTCAGCCTGGCGGGCCTGTCGCGCCATGAAACGTCGAAGCAGGGCAACCTGTTCGGCGTCGCCGGCATGGCGATCGCGCTGATCGCCACCATTCTGGGGCCGGATTCCGGCAACGTCGGCTGGATCATCATCGCCATGATCATCGGCGGCTCGATCGGCGTCTATCTGGCCAGGAAGGTCGAGATGACCGAAATGCCGGAACTGGTGGCGGTGCTGCACAGCTTCGTTGGCCTGGCGGCGGTGCTGGTCGGCTTCAACAGCTACCTGGATCACGGCGCGCCGATGGAGCCGGTGATGGCGAACATCCATCTGACCGAAGTGTTCCTCGGCATCTTTATCGGCGCGGTCACCTTCACCGGTTCGATCGTCGCCTTCGGCAAGCTGCGTGGCATCATCTCTTCCAAGCCGCTGATGCTGCCGAACCGCCACAAGCTGAATCTGGCGGCGCTGGTGATCTCGTTCCTGCTGCTGGTGGCGTTCGTGCGTACCGACAGCGTGGGCTGGCAGGTGGTTACGCTGCTGCTGATGACGGCGATCGCGTTGGCGTTCGGCTGGCATCTGGTGGCCTCGATCGGCGGCGCCGACATGCCGGTGGTGGTATCGATGCTTAACTCCTACTCGGGGTGGGCGGCCGCCGCGGCGGGCTTCATGCTGAGCAACGATCTGCTGATCGTCACCGGCGCGCTGGTGGGTTCTTCGGGTGCGATCCTGTCTTACATTATGTGCAAGGCGATGAACCGCTCGTTTATCAGCGTGATCGCCGGCGGCTTCGGCAGTGACGGTTCGTCCACCGGCGACGCCGAAGAGATGGGCGAATACCGTGAAACCACGGCGGAAGAGGTGGCCGAGCAGCTGAAGAACTCCACCTCGGTGATCATCACCCCGGGTTACGGCATGGCGGTGGCGCAGGCGCAATATCCGGTGGCGGAAATCACCGAGAAACTGCGGGCGCGCGGCGTGAAGGTGCGTTTCGGCATTCACCCGGTCGCGGGGCGTTTGCCGGGCCACATGAACGTGCTGCTGGCGGAGGCGAAGGTGCCGTACGACGTGGTGCTGGAGATGGATGAAATCAACGAAGATTTCCCGGATACCGACACCGTGCTGGTGATCGGCGCCAACGACACGGTGAACCCGGCGGCGCTGGAGGATCCGCGCAGCCCGATCGCCGGCATGCCGGTATTGGAAGTGTGGAAAGCGCAGAACGTGATCGCGTTCAAACGCTCGATGAACACCGGCTACGCCGGCGTGCAGAACCCGCTGTTCTTCAAAGAGAACACCCAGATGCTGTTCGGCGACGCCAAAGACAGCGTGGAAGCGATTCTGCGGGCATTGCAGAAGTAAGTGAGCAACCAAAAAAACGGGCCGCTAAGCGGCCCGTTTTTTATGCGCGAGGGTTAATCTTCGTCGTCGTGCTCATCGTCTTCATCCGTCTCAATCGGGCAGTTGAAGTTCTCCGGCTTAATCACCAGCAGATCGCATTTCAGATGGTCGATCACATGTTCCGCGGTGTTGCCGATAAAGGCCGCCGAAATGCCGGTGCGGCCCAGCGTGCCCAGAACCACCACGCCGGCCTGCAGGTGTTCGGCCAGATCGGGGATCACCTCTTCCGGCAGGCCTTTTTCCACGTGGGTGAACTCTTCCTTAATGCAGAATTTCTGCCGCAGCGCCTTCATGGCGATCAGATGCTGGCCGCGGATGGCGTCGTTGTAGACGCTCGGATCGAAATCGGGCAGCTCGATGGCGATGTTGATCGGAGTAACGGGATAGGCGCCGACCAGGTGAACCTCGGTCTGGTTGACGTTCTGCGCCAGTTCGACGGTTTCTTGCACCAGTTTGATATTGAGCGGATCGTGATAGGGTTCTTCGCTGGCCAGGTTGACCGCCACCAGCGCTTTACCGCCTTCCGGCCAGGGCTGGTCTTTCACCATCCACACCGGGCAAGGGCATTTGCGCAGCAGGTGCCAGTCGGTGGGGGTGAAGATCACCGACTCCAGCCGGTCGTGCTGGTGCGCCATTTTCAGCAGCAGATCATGCTGGCCGGAAAGCACTTCCTGAATGATGGCTTCGAAGGGGCGGTTGTGCCAGACCACTTTGATTTCGATCGGCACGCCGTCGTTGAGGTAAAAGCGGCACTGCTCGTTGATCCAGGCGGCGCGTTGGCTGATCACACCTTGCCGCATCGCCGTTCTTTCGTCCGGGGAGAGCAGGGTCGTCATTTCGTAAGAGAAGTCATAAATGGGCAGGAAGGCTTTGATGCGCCCGCCGTTCCGTTTCACCAGGTACACGGCGCGGCGCAATGCCGGCTGGTCGTCCTGATTGGGGTCAATAGCCACCAGAAGATTCTGATACTTCGCCATAGGGCCTCCTTACAGCTGAAATCAACAGTCTGTTAATTTACAGAGTAACCCAACATTGAAAAACAGAACAACAACAGAAGCGGCGCCGGATCAACAATTTCAGTGAAATGTTGATCCGGCAGGAGAATCAGGCGTTAACGGACACGTTGATGCGCGGCGTACCGGCCAGCACCGACAGGGCGTCGGCGTTTTCGATGGTGATGTATTTGCCTTTCACGCTGAGGATTTCGCTTTTCTGGAAGCGGCCCAGCAGGCGGCTGATGGTTTCCACCGTCAGGCCGAGGTAGTTGCCGATGTCGCCGCGGGTCATGGTCAAACGGAACTCGCGCGGTGAGAAGCCGCGCTCCGCGAAGCGGCGTGACAGGTTGTAAACGAACGCCGCCAGGCGCTCTTCGGCATTTTTCTTCGACAGCAGCAGGATCATGTCCTGGTCGCCTTTGATCTCGCCGCTCATCAGCCGCATGATCTGCTGACGCAGGTTAGGCATTTTGCCGGACAGATCGTCGAGGGTTTCGAACGGGATCTCACACACCATCGAGGTTTCCAGCGCCTGGGCAAAACTCGGGTGCTTCAGACCGCCGATGGCGTCGAAGCCCACCAGATCGCCCGCGAGGTGGAAGCCGGTGATCTGCTCGTCGCCTTGCTCGGTGATGGTATAGCTTTTGATGGTCCCGGAACGGATCGCGTACAGCGACTTCAACTCGTCGCCGGCCTTGAACAGGGTCTGGCCTTTCTGGATGGGCTTTTTCCTCTCGATAATGTTGTCGAGCTGATCCAGCTCGTGGGCATTAAGGGTGAAAGGAATGCACAGCTGGCTGATGCTGCAGTCCTGGCAATGGATCGCACAACCACCAGACTGGATACGACGAATCACGCGTTTTTCCGGGATCATAGATTACGCTCATTCAATAATTGATATGAGTCAATTTTAACATCTTTTGCAGCAGCTGATAAGGGTGGCATTAGCATGAATAGGGGTATTGTGTGCGAATTTTGCGCACACATGCCGCCGATTATTCTGTATGGGACTGAAGTTATGAGCATTATTTGTGACTTATGCGTTTTATTCACACAAGTTATTGATAGTGCCAAAGCGGGGACGAGCGCGGCGTTGAGCAACGTGCTTTATTAAGCAGCGCCAAACAATGGCGCTGGATGAGCTCATCGCCGCGGCTACAGCAAACTTTTCGGCAGGTAGCCTTCATGCTGCAACAGCCACTGCTTGCGCTGTACGCCGCCGGCATAGCCGGTCAGCGCGCCCTGCGAACCGATCACCCGGTGGCAGGGCACCACGATGCTGATCGGATTCGAACCGTTGGCCATGCCGACCGCGCGCGAGGCGGTCGGACGGCCGATGCGTTGCGCCAGCTGGCCGTAGGTCAGGATCTCGCCGCACGGGATTTGGCGCAGCTGTTGCCATACGGTGCGTTGGAACTCGGTGCCGGCGGTCATCACCGGCAGCCGATCGATAATGCTCAGCTCACCGGCGAAATAGCGTTGCATCGCATCGGTCAGGCCGCCGGGATCGCGCTGCTCGCGCAGGATGAAGCGATCGGCGCGGTAGTGGGTATTCAGCAGCTTCATCAGGCGCGCTTCGTGATCGGTCCAGTCAATCGCCCGCAGGCGCCCCTGTTCATCGGCAATCAGCACCAGTTCTCCCACCGGCGTGGCGGTACGATCAATCAAAAAAGTCTGCATCTGGATCACTCCTCGGTTTGGTATGGCGATTATCGCATGAAAGCGGGGGAAGCGATGGCGGATTTCGGACATGCTGATGGGCAACCGCAGGGTTGCCCAAATAGCCGGCTCAGGGTAAGCCGTGGAGTCATTGTTCGATGAATTTATAAAATAAATTTATAAGTAATCAAGGCAAGTTGTGTTCTGTTTATTATTTCATCAGGCATTAACGCGTTGGCGTTACTTATAGCTGATGGTCACGCGCTTTAAATGGGGATCGTTATTCACTATTTCGCTGGTGACGGCAGAGACTAATTCTTTTGGCATCTCTTTTAACGAAGAGGAAATATATCCGTTCTGATATTCCGTCACTTTACCGAAGCAGTTGGAGACAAGCTGTTCATCCTGATGTGTGATGGTGCAGGCCGGGGTGGTAATGGCGCCGGTGAAGCGCACGACGCCGGAGGCGACCTGGCTGCCGGAAAGCGGTTTTGCTTGCAGAGCGAAGGGCAGAATGACCAATGCGCTTAATACGGCTAAGTAATGGTTCATACGCTGTTCCTCTCAGAGTAAAAAATACTGCCAATTAAAAACAAGCACGCTTGTTTTCATCAAATAATCAATTTCGCCTGGCGAAATAAAAACGAATGGGCAAAAATCCTACTGCCTGCATTCAATGAATTTGATAGTAAGGAGGTAGGGTGGGTAAAACCATGATTTGGATCATAGTGAAGGCCGGTTAATGATTTCCGGCGCGGACAGGGTAAAAAGGCTGTGATCGTTCTCTCAGGAAAGTGGGAAAGGGCGGGATGTTTTCGCCCCCGTGGCGCAACCGCAGGAACCGGGGGCGAGCGGGGGATTACAGCATACCGCTGCTGCCGCAGATGCGGATCTTTTCCGCCACCACTTCTTTCATCGCCAGCTTGCCGGGGACGATGTATTTGCGCGGGTCATTGGCATCCGGGTGCTGTGAAAAGTAGCTTTTCACAGCATCGGCAAAGGCGATTTTCAATTCGGTGGCGACGTTGACCTTGCAGACGCCGAGCGAGATCGCGCGCTTAACCATCGCTTCCGGAATACCGGAGGCACCGTGCAGCACCAGGGGCACGTCCACCTGTTCGCGGATCAGCGCCAGGCGCTCGAAGTCCAGCTTCGGCTCGCCGTGATACAGGCCGTGGGCGGAACCGATCGCCACCGCCAGCGAATCGATGCCGGTGGCGGCGACGAACTCGCGTGCCGCCGCCGGGTTGGTATAGAAGCTGTCCGCCGTATCGACGATCAGATCGTCTTCCTGCCCGCCCAGGCGCCCCAGCTCCGCTTCCACGCTGGCGCCGTAGCGATGGCACAGGGCCACTGCGGCGGCCACCTTGGCGATGTTCTGCTCGAACGGCAAATGCGAACCGTCGATCATCACCGAGCGGATGCCGCTTTTCACCTTGTGCTCGATGTCGTCCAGCGCTTCGTGATGATCCAGATGCAGCGCCAACGGCAGATCGTAGCGGTGCGCGGCAGATTGGCAAATGCCGATCAGGTAGTCGGTGCCGGCATAGCTGAAGGTGCCGGGCGTGCCGGCCATGATCACCGGGGAGCGCAGTTCGGCGGCGGTTTCCGCCACCACCTGCACGGTTTCCAGATTGTGGACGTTAAACGCCGGGACGGCGTAACCCTGACGCTGCGCCTTGAGCAGCATTTCTCGGTTGGCTATCAGATACATGGGATCTCCTTACAGCACCGGGGAAGGAAAACGGTAAATCGTCACGCCTTTCACCACCCGGTTGACCTCGCCGGTCGGGCAAGGATTGTCCGGGGTCAGCCCCAGCGCCAGCGAACTCTCGAAGGCAAGCATCTGGGTGAACAGCAGATACGGGAACAGCAGCCAGATATCGTCGGCCGCGTCGTGCATAGGCAGCAGGGCATCGGACAGGGGTTGGCGCTCGCCGGTCAATCCGACCAACTGCATCGCCAGCCCGTCGCGCTGCAGTTCGTTCCACAGATCGCGGTCATACTGGCGGGCATAGTCGCCGTGGGAGAACATCAGCACCACCAACGTCTGGCCGTCGACCATGAATTTCGGGCCGTGGCGCAGGCCGAGCGGCGAGTCGTAGCGCGTAACGATGCGGCCGGCGGTCAGCTCCAGCATCTTGAGCGAGGCCTCTTCGGCGAGGCCGGTAAAGCAGCTGCCGCCGAGGGTGATATAACGGCGGAAACCGCTGGCGGCCAACGCCTTCACCTGCGGCTGCAGCGTTTCGCGCAGTGTACGGCAGCGCTGCACCATGGCGTTGAGCGGCGCCTGGGCGGCCTCGAGCGAAGCCGGGCCGAGCAACAGCGCGGCGCTCAGCATCATGCAGCTGAAGCTGGAGGTCATAGCGAAGCTCTGATCGTTGGAGCCTTGCGGCATCACCAGCGAACAGACGTTACCACGCTGATGCGCATACTGCGCCAGCCGGCTGTCCGGGTTGCACACCAGCATCAGGTGATAGCTTTCCGGCAGCAACTGGTCGGCCAGCTCCACCGTCGCCACGCTCTCCGGGCTGTTGCCCGAGCGTGCGAAGGAGACCAGCAGCGTCGGCCGCTCAGGGTCGAGATACTGCAGCGGATTGGCGACGATATCGGTGGTGCCGTAGGCCGCCACGTCGCGGCCGGTTCGTTCGCGCAGCCAGGGCGCCAGGGCGCGGCCGGCGAACGCCGAGCTGCCGGCGCCGCACAGTACGATTTGCAGGTGCGGATTGGCCAGCAGCGGCGCCAGGAACGGCTGCCACTGCGCCTGTTGATCCTGCAATTGCCGGTGCAGCGCGGCCCACAGATCCGGCTGCTGCCAAATCTCTGCGGCGGTGTGCCAGGCGTTGCGCTGCTTCAGCCAATCCGCCTCGTAAGAGAAATACGCGTTCATGATGACAACTCCTTAAAAGCCTTGGTTAACGGTCGGCGATAATCACGTCGCTCCCTCTAATGGTGCAGCGCCTGTAGGCAAGCACCGATCCTGCACTGCTGCGGGTCGATAATTAATTCCCGGCGTGTTGCGGTATTGGGCATTAACGCAAACTCCGGATTTACCGGTAGCCGTGCCCGACCACGGCTTAATAAGCCGCGGCGATACCGACCGGAACGCTTTCAGTTAGTTATGGCGAATTACAGCAAACGAAACGCTGAAATGCAATCGGTTATTTTAAAAATACCTATATCTATCAGTTGGTTATATTTATTTTTGCTTTCGATTGAGCGGCAAGCGAAAGCGGTGTCAACGCAAAGTGAAAACGGCAAATTAGTTATTTATCAGTCGACAATTCTCGGCGTCTATTTATTCAGTCTGCCGATGACGAAAGCCGCAGCGGTAATTCGACAATCGCCGGGCTTTCACTGTTTTTTTATGCCGGCGCGCGTAACCGTGCTGTTCCGCGTACGCCGCTAGCGGCGCCGATGTGAGGGCAAGTGGGGGCGAAAATGCGTCTTTCGCTCCCAAATCGCCATTACTTTGCTATACCTGATAGTCGATGGATTCATTTTATTGTCATGTAACTGACACGTCAGAGTCACGGCTCTGGCTTAAGTTTGCAGCGACTACGTCAGGAGATAACGCGATGTTCAGCCTGGATTCTCTGTTGCAAGATGCATTTCCACACCGCAATACCCCTGCCTGGCAGCGCAGCCTGCTAAGAACCCTTCTCTTCGAAAAAGAATTCAAACAGTTCGCCGCCGACTATCCCCACCTGAAAGGTCTCGATCTGATCGAGCAGGTGGTGGACTACTTCAACCTCAGCTGCGAGCTGGTGGACGGCGATCTGGAAAACATCCCGAGCCAGGGGCCGGTGGTGCTGGTGGCCAATCACCCGATCGGCTCGCTCGACGGCCTGGTGCTGCTGCGCGCCGTCGCGGCGGTGCGCCCGGATGTGAAAGTGGTGGCCAGCCAGCTGCTGACCTACATCGAACCGCTGCGCAACCTGTTCGTGCCGGTGGATAACGTCGCTTATAAAACCAGCCGCAAACAGATTGAAGGCATGCAGCGGCAGCTGGACAATCAGGGCGCACTGATCCTGTTCCCGGCCGGCGAAGTGTCGCGCATGAGCCCGAAAGGCATCCGCGACGGCCACTGGCATACCGGTTTTCTGCGCCTGGCCGCCAAGGCGCGGGCGCCGATCGTGCCGATCCACATCAGCGCGCGCAACAGCAACCTGTTCTACTTTACCTCGCTGGTCTACCGGCCGCTGTCGACGCTGCTGCTGGTGCGCGAAATGTTCCAGCAGCGGGGCGGGCGCATCAAGATCCGCGTCGGCGGCCGCGTGCCGTTCGCCAGCTGGCACGACGGCCACACCAGCGCCAAGGATCTGGCGGAGCGTTTTCGCCGCCACGTGTATCGCCTGGGCCAGGGCAAGCCGGGGCTGTTCGCCAGCGAATCGCCGATCGCGCTGCCGGAAGAGCGTCTGGAGCTGAAAAAGGCGTTGGCGAACTGCGAACGCTTGGGGGTGACGCCGGACGGTAAAACCATCTACCTCTATCGCCGCCACGACGAAGCGCGCACGCCGATCCTGCGCGAACTGGGGCGTCTGCGCGAGATCGCCTTCCGCGCGGTAGGAGAAGGCTCCGGCCGCCGCCGCGATCTGGACAGCTATGACGACGATTACTACCACCTGGTGCTGTGGGATGAGGAGGAGCTGGAGATCGTCGGCGCCTATCGCTTTATCCCCACCGCCGAACAAATCGAACGCAAAGGGCTGGAAAGCATCTACAGCAACAGCCTGTTCCACTACGATCGTGATATGGAGCCGATCCTGGTGCAGGGCATCGAGCTGGGGCGCAGCTTCATTCAGCCGGCCTATTGGGGCAAGCGCGGGCTGGACTATTTGTGGCTGGGCATCGGCGCCTACCTGGCGAAATACCCGCAGTATCGCTATCTGTTCGGCCCGGTGTCGATCTCCGGCGGCATGCCGCTGGCGGCGCGCGATTTGCTGATCGCCTTCTATCGGCTCTATTTCTCGCCGGACCACGCCTTCGCGCAATCGCGCCGGCCTTATCCGGCGTCGCTGCCGCAGGTGCTGGCGCAGTTTGCCGGGGATAACTACCAGGAAGATCTGGTGCGGCTGAAGAGCCTGCTCAGCAATATCGGCTGCTCGATCCCGACGCTGTACAAGCAGTACACCGAACTGTGCGAGCCGGGCGGGGTACAGTTTATCGACTTCGGCACCGATCCGGCTTTCAACAACTGCATCGACGGGCTGGTGCTGGTGGATACCACGCGGCTCAAGCCGTCGCGGTATCAGCGTTATATCGCGGTGCACCAGCCGCAGCCAGCCGAGACGGCATGACTACAGTCTGACTCATGCCTTTTTGATCTAAGCACGACCTTGGGGCCGGCGACGGGATAGCGCTACGATAAACGTTTTGCTTTCCACCGCCGGAGCCCGTCATGCCTCACTCGTTTATCCCGCCGTTATTGTCCGCCGACGAACCCTCTGCCGCCGCCGTTGAAATCCCGCGCGGCAAAGCGCCCTTTTTGCTGCTGTGCGATCACGCCGGCAAGGCGATCCCGCAATCCCTCGGCGATCTCGGTTTGCCGCCGGGGGAGATCGAACGCCACATCGGCTGGGACATCGGCGCGCTGAGCGTGTCGCGCCATCTGAGCCGCCAATTGGACGCCACGCTGATCCACCAGCGTTACTCACGGCTGGTGATCGACTGCAACCGGGCGCCCGGCATCGCCAGCTCGATCCCGCATTTGTCCGAGTTGACGCCGATCCCCGGCAATATCGGTATCGATGCCGAGCACGCGCTGGCGCGCGAGCGCGAGGTGTTTTTGCCGTATCACCACGCCATCGACGATCATCTGGGGCAACGCCAACTGCGCGAACTGCCGACGGCGGTGATCGCCATGCACAGTTTCACGCCGGTGTTCAAAGGGGCATCGCGCCCCTGGCAGGTGGGGCTGCTGTTTAACCGTTACCCGGAATTTGCCCATCTGCTGGCCGAGCTGCTGCGCGAAGAGGGAGATTTGCAGGTGGGGATCAACGAACCCTATGCGATGACCGATGCCACCGACTACACGTTGCCGGTCCATGCGGAACGCCGCGGTTTGCCTTATGTCGGCATCGAAATCCGCCAGGATCTGATCGCCGACGAACGTGGGCAACAGGCGTGGTCGAAACGTTTCGCACGCCTGCTGCCGCAGGCCTGGCAGCGCTGGCAAATTTGACTTTAGGAATATTCCCAGAGATGATAACCGTAAGGAATACGTAATACGTCATTAGAAAAAAAGTCAGGAGAGACGTGTGGAGCACAGCGATAACGGACTGTTTATCAAACGGGAGCGTTTTGAAGTTCTGGCGATTCTGCGTGAAATTTGCAAACAACGCACGCCGCTGCGCGTAGAAAATCAGCAGCACCGGTTTCAAAGTCTGTTATTGAGCGTCGGGCCGGACAATATCGTGTTTAGCGGTGAGGAAGCGGAAAACGCCATCGACGGCGCCTGCACCATCGTGATTGAAAGCAACGACGCCAAAATCGAGTTTTCCGTCGGCCAGGCGGAGCTGACCGAACATCAGGGCGTCCAGGCCTGCTCGACCCGGCTGCCGCAGGAGTTGGTCTACATCCAGCGCCGTCGCCAGTTCCGCATCACCACGCCGCACTGGCGCCAATTCTTCTGTACCGGCGAATACCCGAACGGCACGCCTTATGAGCTGCGGATCCACGATCTGTCCGCCGGCGGCGTCGGTTTGCGTTTCGACGGCCCGCTGCCGGATTTCTTCCAGCCGGGCCTGCAGTTCAAGAAAGCGGAGTTGGATTTGGGCAGCTACGGCAGCTTCAAGGTCAACATGGAGCTGGTGGTAGTCAACGACGATCAGGAAACCGACGATAACGATCAGGTGGTGCACTTCTCGCGCCTATCGTGCCGTTTCCTCAAGCTGGGGCTGGCGATGGAGCGCAAAATTCAAAGCGCGGTGTTCGCCTTCGAGCTGGATTTCAACAAAAAGAAAAAACGCTGATATTTATCAGGGGCGGCACGCTGCCCCTGACTCTCCACTGGCCTTACGGCTGTAACGCCCGCAGGCTGCCGATCTCTTCCCAACCGAAATGCGCCGCTTCGGCCAGCACGTCGCACACTTCGCCGCCGGCGGCGACCACGGCCGCGTCAAGCGCGGCGCCGTGCAGCAGATGGCTCACCAGCAGTGCGGCGAACAGATCGCCGGTGCCTTTGACCGCCGATTTGACCTTCGGATGGGTAAAGCACTGCGTTTCCTGCCGGGTGACCAGCATCAATCCCACTTCGTCTTCGTGCTGCGCCACGCCCGGCGCGCTGGTGACCAGCACCCATTCGGTGGTGTCGTTCAACAGCGCCTGCGCGGCGTGCTGCGTCTGCTCTTGGCTGCTCAGTTGCCGGCCGCACAGCTGCTCCAGTTCGAAACCGTTCGGCGTCAGGCCGTTGGCCAGCCGCAGGAACGGTGAGCGATAGCAGTTGACGATGCGCTCATCCACGTAGATCCCTTCCCCGTAATCGCCCATCACCGGATCGATATAGATCTTTATCTGCGGATTGAGGGCGCGCACCCGCTGCAGCCAGTTGGCCAGAATATGGCACTGCATCACGTCACCCAGGTAGCCGACGATCACCGCCCGGGCGCGCTTCATCACGCCGCGGGCGATCAGATCGTCGAGAAAGCCGCCGAACCACTCGCCGGAGATGACGCCGCCGTGCGGCTTGCCGTAATAGGGCGGGCAGCCGAACAGCACGCTGGGCACCTGCAGCGCTTCCAGCCCTTTTTTCAGCAGGGCGCGGTAGGCGATGCCGTTGCCGACGCTGCCGTAGACCACCTGAGATTGAATGCTGATCACGTCGATGGACGGTGATCGCAAGGGTGAAGTCTGTTGCATGAGTTACATCCTTGGTTCGTTATTATCCAGCCAGCGGGCGAACACCTGCCGCGCGCGCTGTTCCAGCTGTGCGCCGTGGCGCGCCGCCTGTTCGCGCAGGCTCTGGGGCGCGATGCCGGCCAGTTCCAGTTCGCAGGCATGGCCAATCAGCCAGCGTTCGATATCGCGATGATCCGCCTCCAGATGGAACTGCAGGCCGAGCGCGAACCCCTGATAGTCGAAGGCCTGATGCGGGCAAACCGCCGTACCGGCCAGGCAGCGGGCACCCTCCGGGATCTTGAACATATCACCGTGCCAATGCAGCACCGGCGTATCGGCCAGCGGTGCCAGCACCGAGTCGTCTTGCGCCGTGAGCGTGGTCAGCGGGGCGAAACCAATCTCTTTGACGCCGAGCGAGATCACGTCGGCGCCCAACGCCTGGGCGATCACCTGCGCGCCGAGACACACCCCAAGGGTCGGCCGCCGCTGCGCCAGCCGCTGTTTGACCAGCGCCAATTCATGGTCGAGAAAATCATAGCGCTGCGCGCCGGAAAAGTGTTGGGCGGCGCTGATCGGCCCGCCGAGCACCACCAACAGATCGGTCTCTTCATTATTGATAGCACGAATATCATCGCGGCCGGCATCGTAATAGTCGATCTGATAGCCGCGCAGCGAGAGCAGGGAACCGAGGATGCCCAGGTTTTCAAAATTGACGTGTCGAATGGCGACGGCTTTTTTCATTGTTTAACCTCGTGAGCGTGGGTGAACGGCGTCAGCGCCAGCGACTCGCCCAGCACCGCGATGCCTTGCGCGCCGCTCTGGTAGACGATGCGGCGTTCGCTGACCTGGCTGAGCTGCACCTGATAACCCTGCGCGGCCGGGAACAGCGCGCAAGCCTGCTCCAGCTGATCGGCCGCCCAGGGCGTGAACATCTGCAGGCGGGCAAAGGCCTTTCCTGCATACTGAATGTCGAGCACGTAATGTTTATCCATGGAACCCCTTACTTTTGGCCGCGGAAGCTGTTAATCTATTTTGAACTAATACAAAAGGATTTATGTATGACTTCATTGTATGCAAAAGGCGGCGGCGCTGTCCAGATTGCCGAGCAGATCGCCGCACGCATCAAAGACGGCGCGCTGCGGCCGGGCGAGCTGTTGCCGCCGGTACGCCAGCTAGCGGCGGAGCTGGAGGTCAATCCGAATACCGTCGCCAGCGCATACGCCCGATTGCGCGATGCCGGTCTGGTGGTGACGCGCGGGCGGGCGGGAACGGTGGTGCTGGAGCCGCCGCTGGCGGCGGTGAGTGCGGCCTATGCGCCGCGCCAGGTGCCGGCGGGGATGTGCGATCTGGCCAGCGGCAACCTCGATGCCGCATTGTTGCCGGCGTTGGCGCTGGGCGCGGCGGAGGCGTTCCCGCAGCAAAACGGCTATGACATCAGCGGCGATCTGCCGGTATTGACCGGCCTGGGGCGCGAGTGGCTCGGCCGCCAGGGCGTCACGCTGGGGGAACCGGCGGTGTTCTCCGGCGCGCTGGACGCGATGGAAAAGGCGCTGCGCTGCCATATGCAGCCGGGCGCGGCGGTGTGGGTGGAAGATCCCTGCTGGCCGCCGCTATTGACGCTGCTGCGCCACCTGCGTCTGCGGCCGCTGCCGCTGGCGATGGATGAACAGGGGTGTCGGTTGCCGGAAAGCGGAGCGGCGGGCGCGGTGATCCTGACGCCGCGCGCCCACAATCCGACCGGCGCCTCGCTCTCTGCGCAACGCGCGCAGCAGTGGCGGCGTTTTCTCAGCGCGAATCCGCAGTGTCTGGCGATCGTCGACGACTTCTGGGGGCCGCTGTCGCAGCAGCCGCTGCATCTGCCGTTCGACGGCGATCGCGGGCTGTACGTGCTGTCGCTGAGCAAGTTTCTCAGCCCGGATCTGCGCATCGCGCTGGCCTGCGGCAACCCGACGTTGCTGCAGGCAATGCGCGCCGATCAGTACATCAGCGAGCGCTGGGTCAGCCATATCTTGCAGCAGATCGCCGCCAGGCTGTGGGGGCAGGCCTTGCAGGAAGGGCAGCTGCAGCGGGCGCAGCAGGCGTATCAGGCCAGAAGGGATGAACTGGTGCAACGGCTCAACGCGCTGAATCACACGGCGCTGGCGGTAGGTGAAGGGCTGCACCTGTGGTTGCCGGTGCGGTCGGAAACCGCCGCCGCGCAGCTGATGGCGCAGCGGGGGTGGCTGGTGCAGGGCGGCGAGCCTTTTCGTCTGAAGAGCGATCCTGCGATCCGCGTCAGCCTGGCCAACGTGGCGCCGGCGCAACTGGCGGCTCTGGCGCAGGATCTGGCCGACGCCATGCGGGCCAGTACGGCGATCAACTAGGCCGGCGTCAGGCTCTCCTCCGCCAGCAGCTGCAGTGAGGTGAGCCGGGCGCTCGGTTCGGCGATCGGCGTGTCGATGATGAACTCGTCCACGCCGTACCGCTGCTGCAGCTGCGCCAGTTGCTGATGCACCTGCGGCGCGGTGCCGAGCAGAACATGGCTTTCCCGCGGTTCGATGCGGTAGTCGGTGGCGCCGGCCTGCTGCACGAAACTCTCGGCCTGCGCCAGGCTGCCGACGGTCACGCTCTGCTCACCGGCGACGTGGACGCGGTATTGCTGTATATCCGCCGCCAGCGCCGCGGCCTGTTCCGCGCTTGGCGCCGCGATCGCCGCTACCGCCAGCAGCGCCTTGCGGCCGCCGCTGTGTGCGGCGTAGTGCGCCAGCGCTGCGCTGATATCTTGCGGATTGCCGTTCAGATGCGCGGCGAACACGAAAATCCAGCCGGATTCGGCCGCCAGCGTCGCGCTCTCTTTGCTGGCGCCGAGCAGGAAGCGCTGAGCGCCGTGCGGCGGCAGCGGCGTGGCGCTCAGGCCGGGCTCGGCGTCGTCGTTCAGATAGGCGGTCAGCTGCGACAGCTGCTGCGGGAAAGCCGGCTTGTGTTGCCGGTCATGGGCAGCCTGCAGCGCCTGGGTGGCGAGCGGCAGGCCGCCGGGCGCTTTGCCCACCCCGAGATCGACGCGCCCCGGCGCCAACGCCGCCAGCAGGTTAAAGTTTTCGGCCACCTTGTAGGCGCTGTAGTGTTGCAGCATCACGCCGCCGGAGCCGATGCGAATGCGCGACGTCTGGCCGAGCAGGTAACCGATCAGCACTTCCGGCGACGGGCAGGCGAGCTGCGGCGTGTTGTGGTGCTCCGCCAGCCAGAAACGCCGATAGCCCCAGCGTTCCGCCTGTTGCGCCAGATGCAGCGTGCGCGCCAGCGCCTGGGCGGCGCTTTCCCCGTCGGCGATCGGACTCTTTTCCAATATGCTCAAGGCATAAGCCATTTTCCCGCTCCTTTCCTCATCAGATATGCCTGACAAATACCATGCGGGCGGCGCGCGCCTTAATACTGATTGGCGATAGGATATTCCATTGATCCAAAACGAATTTGGATATGCGCAGATCGGTAAAGCGCCGCGCTATTATCCTTCGAGCCAGGCCTTCAGACGAATGGCGTCACGGTAGTGGCCGTAGCGCGACTGCGCGCCGAGCAGGATCATCACCACCGGCTGCCCTTTGATGGTGGTGCGCATCACCAGGCAGTGGCCGGCCTCGTCGGTAAAGCCGGTTTTCTGCAGCTGGATCTTCCAGGCTGGGTTGTTGATCAGGCCGTTGGAACTGCGGTAGACCAGCTGGCCGCGGCCAGGACGCACGATCTGCTGCTTGTCGGTGCTGAAGCGGCGAATCGATTGATAGCGATAGGCGTGATTGACCATCTTCAGCAGATCGTTGGCGGTCGCCACATTGCGCGGCGTCAGCCCGGTCGGATCGTAGAAGCGTGCGCGTTTCATGCCGATGGCGCGCGCTTTCTGATTCATTTTCGCCACGAAGGCCTTGCGTCCGCCGGGATAGCTGCGGCTCAGCGCCGCAGCGGCGCGGTTCTCCGAAGACATCAGGGCGATGTGCAGCATGTCGCGGCGGCTGAGCACCGAGCCGATGGTCAGGCGCGAGTGGGTTTTCTTCAGCAGATCGCGATCGGCGGCGGTGACTTTCAGCCTGCTGCCCATCGGGCGTTTGCTGTCCAGGGCGACCATGGCGGTCATCAGCTTGGTGAGCGAGGCGATCGGCAGCACGCGGTTCGGCTGCTTCTGATAGAGCGTCTTTCCGGTGCGTTGATTGACGACCAGCACCGATTTGGCGTTCAGCACCAGCGGCGGCGCAGCGGCATGCACGGGCGCCAAAACGAACAGCAGGCTGAACAGGAGGGCGGCGCCGAAGCGCCGGGCGGGCAGACGGAGAAAAGCGTGAGATAAAAGCATAACGGCGGCAATAGTGACCCTAAGTGATTAAAAAATATCAAAAGAGTCTGCCCGGCAAATGTGAAGAAAATAGGGCGATAATCGCTCAAACTGTTACAACAATCCCTTTTGTTGCAGCGTGAAGCGGGTGGCCTCGTTCAAATCGTAGTCCGCGAGACGCTCGCGCGGCACCCAGGCGTAGTCGTCGAACTCGTCGTTGATCGTCACGTCGCGGTTGGCGGCGATGGCGTCGGCCAACTGATAGCCGCCCATGTCCACGGCGATCACCGCCAGCGCCGCGATTGAGGCGTCGGAGCCCAGCGCCGAGAAGAAGGGGCCGATGCTGTGCATGATCAGGTAAGAGATGATCGGGATCGCCGCCATGATACCCGCCTGGGCGAGAAACACCGGGCCGATGGCGTGAATGCCGTTGACGAACTCGCGCCCCAGTTCACCTTCCGGTTTGACGATCGACGCCAGCGCGCCGATCAGGGTGCCGGCCATGATGATATAGATGATGAAATTACCGAACTCAGCCATGGTGCTCCTCCTGCGATGAACGTAAGCCGCGCGAGCGCGCGATGATTTCCTGATAGCGGGCGAACCAGACCGCCATATCGACCTCGGCGGGCTCCGTCACTTCATAGCGGTTGAGCACCTTGAGCGGCTGTTCCATACCCAGCCCTTTACGCGCCAACTGCGCCACGCCCTGAGCGGTGATCTCTTTGTTGGCGGGCGTGACGATGCGCTTTTGGATCAGGTTGGCGAGGAACTGCGTGAAATAGCGGTTGGCGGACAGACCGCCGTCCACCGAAATGCTGTCGCCGATCGGTTTCAACTTATCCATGGCGTTGATCACCTCGGCGGAACGCATGGCGATGCCTTCGAGGATCGACTGCAGCAGATCCTTGCGTTCGGTTTCCAGCGACAGGCCGGCCCACACCCCGGCGGCGGAGCGATCCCAATACGGGCAGGCCAGCCCGGAAAGCGCGGGCACAAAGGCCAGGCCACGCGCGATGGCCGGCTGGGCCGGAAAATCGCCGAATTCATCGAAGTCGTTGAACAGGCCTATCTTTCTCGCCCAGTTAATGGCGGAGGCCGCGTTATAAACGCCGCCGTCCAGGCCATACACCGGCTCGCTGCCGGGCAGCTTCCAGCACAGCGTGGGCAACAGGCCGGACTCGCCGGCGTCGATCGGGCGCTGCCCGGTGATCGCCTGTAAAAAGGCGCCGGTACCGAAGGTGATCTTCATCTGCCCCGGTTGATGGCAGCCGTGGCCGTATGTGCCGGCAAACTGGTCGACGATGCAGGCCGTCAGCGGCACCGGCTTGCCGTTGAGCGCCACGTCGCCGAAGTGGCCGATGTTGTCTCTGACCTCGGGCAGGCTGTCGATCGGCACGCCGAACAAACGGCACAGCTCCTCGTCCCACTGCAGGGTATGGATGTTGAACAACGAGGTGCGCGAGGCCGAGTTATAGTCGGTGAGATGCCGGCCGCACAGGTGGAACAGGAAGAAGGCGTCCATGGTGCCGAGCCGCAGGCGGCCGCGTTGCGCCAGCTGCCTGGCCCCCGGGGCGTTGTTCATCAGCCAGCCCATCTTGCTGGCGGAGAAGTAGGTATCGAGCGGCAGGCCGGTTTTCGCCATCACCAGCGGTTCGACGCCTTCGCGTTTCAGGCGCTGGATCTCCGGCTCGGTGCGCTGATCTTGCCAAACGATGGCGTTGTACAGCGGCAGGCCGCTGTCGGCGTCCCAGGCCAGCAGGCTTTCGCCCTGATGCCCTAAACCGATGGCGTCCACCATGTCGCACTGGCTGAGACAGCGGCGGATATTCGCCAAAATCTCCAGGGCGTCGTGTTCCACCCAGCCCGGATTGGGGGTGATTTGCTTGTGCGGCATGCTGGCCGGCGAATGGTGCCTGCCGTCTTCGCCGAACACCACGACCCGGGTGCCGGTGGTTCCCTGATCAATCGCGGCATAACGTTGATTCATCATTGCTTCGCTCTCTTATAGGTTTTGTTTTTTATTGCGCCTGGTGTTGGTTGTGTGACCGTTTTAATAATCTATCTTCAATTTCACACATTAAAGCAACATAAATCACAAGATAAAATAACCCCGCGTGATCGACCTCATACTTTTTGCTTATAGCCGCGTTCTGCGGCTTTTTTTTGGGAGTTGTGTTGTTTTTGTCATTCCAAATGCGGTTATTGTGTGGTTTTATTGTGGTTATCACATCAAAACGGGACATCAGCATGATGGAAGAACAAACGGGTTGGGACATTGTCGTGATTGGCGGCGGTGTGGTCGGGTGTGCGGTATTCCGCAAATTCTGCCTGATGGGCGCCCGTACGCTGCTGTTGGAAAAGGGGGGCGATATCCTGTCCGGCGCCAGCAAAGCCAACAGCGCGCTGCTGCATACCGGCTTCGATGCGCCCAGCGGCAGCCTGGAGCTGCGCTGCATGCAGGCCGGCTACCGGGAATTTATCGCCATCCGCGAGCGCATGAATCTGCCGCTGCTGCCCACCGGCGCGCTGGTCGTGGCCTGGGACGAGCAGCAGTTGGCGGCGCTGCCCGCGATCGTGCAGCAGGCGCATGACAACGGCGTGCCGGACGTGGCGCAGATCGACGCCGCCGAGCTGTATCGCCGTGAGCCGCAGCTGGCGCCCGGCGCATTGGCGGCGGTAGAGGTGCCGGGCGAGAGCGTGATCGATCCCTGGAGCACGCCGCTGGCTTACCTGACGCAGGGCGTCAAACACGGCGGCGACTATCGCTTCAATACCGAGGTGACCGGCGCCGAACGCTTGCCGACCGGCTGGCGGCTAACCAGCAACCGGGGCGAGTTTCACGGCAAAATCGTCGTCAACTGCGCCGGCAATCAGGGCGACCGGGTAGAAAGTTTCTGCCATCAGCCCGAGTTTGAAATCCGCCCGCGCAAAGGGCAGTTCCTGGTGTTCGACAAGGCCGCCGCCGGGCAGGTCAACGCCATCATCTTGCCGGTACCGACGGCGATCACCAAAGGGGTGCTGCTGTCGAAAACCATCTTTGGCAATCTGTTGCTGGGGCCGACCGCCGAAGAACAGCAGGATCGCGAGACGGCGACGGTGGACGAAACCAAAATGCGCGAGCTGATCGAACAGGGGACGCGGCTGCTGCCCACGCTGGCAAATTACAGCGTGACCGCCAGCTATGCCGGATTGCGCCCGGCGACAGAGCAGAAACACTATCGCATTCAGCACTATCCCGAGCGGCAGTGGATCTGCGTGGCGGGCATTCGTTCCACCGGCCTGACGGCGGCGCTCGGCATCGCGCAATATGTGGAGCAGCTTTACCGCGACCATTTTACGCCGTGCTTCACGCCGACGGCGCCGCAGACCGTGCATTGGCCGCAGATGCCGATGCTTGCCGACTACGCGCTGCGCGATTACGCGCGCCCGGACAACGGCGGCATCGTTTGCCATTGCGAGCTGGTGACCCAGCGGGAAATCGAGGCGGCGTTCGATTCCGCCGTGCCGCCGGAGTGCATCGGTGGGCTGCGGCGGCGCACGCGCGTGATGATGGGGCGCTGCAACGGTTTTTATTGCAGCAGCCGGGTGGCGGAAATGGTGGGCGATCGTTTTGGCCAGACGCTGGCCGTAGGGAGCATTGATGAAAACTGAGTATCAGGTGGCGATTGTCGGCGCCGGGCCGGCCGGGATCGCCGCGGCGACCGCGCTGCGGCAGGCGGGGATCGAGGATGTGGTGCTCCTGGAACGGGAGCAGCAAGCGGGCGGCGTGCCGAGACACTGCCGGCACCCCACCTTCGGGCTGCAAACGTTTTACCGGCCGATGCTCGGCTCCACCTATGTCGATAAGATACTGGCGCGCGCCGGGCAGGTGGAGATCCGCACCGGCGTGACGGTGCTCGCCATCAAGCCGGACGGCGAGCTGACCATCACGGATCGCCACGGCGTCAGCACCTTGAAAGCGCAGCGGGTGATCCTGGCGACCGGCGTGCGCGAGACGCCGCGCCATCCGCGCCTGGTGAGCGGCCTGCGGCCGCAGGGCGTGCTGACCGCCGGCGCGCTGCAGCAGTTCGTCTATCTGCGCGGGCTGCAGCCGGGCAAGGCGCCGGTGGTGGTCGGCACCGAGCTGGTCAGTTTCTCCGCGCTGTGGACGCTGCGCAACGCCGGCGTGCGCGCCGTCGCCATGATTGAAAGCGGCGGCAGACCCGTCGCCTGGCGGCTGAGCGCGCTCTATGCGCGCCTGATGGGGGTGCCGATTCATTATTATTCGCGGGTGACCGATATTGCCGGCCGCGATCGGGTCGAATCCATCGAGGTGGAGAACCGCCGCGGGGAGAAACGGCGCATCGCCTGCGACAGCCTGATCTTCACCGGCCGCTTCACCGGGGAGTATACGCTGATCCGCCAGAGCCACCTGGCGCAGCGGCCGGACAGCGGCTGCCCGCTGACCGATCAGTTCGGCCGCTGTTCCGACGCCGCCTATTTCGCCGTCGGCAACATGCTGCATCCGGCGGACATGGGCGACCAGTGTTATCAGGAAGGGCTGCGCGTTGGCGAAGCCGTTGCCCGTTCGCTGCGGCGCACGCTGCCGCCGGCGCGGCAAATGCTTCCGGTGCGGCACGACGAGCGGATCCGCCTGACCGCGCCTGCCAACGTGGCGCTGATCGGCAAACCCAGCACGGTCACGATCAATATGCGGGTGGAGCGGGCGGTGTCCGGTTCGGTGGTGGTGCGGCTGGGCGAGGAAGTGCTGTATCGCAAAACGCATCGCTGCCTGCCGGAACGGCGGATCCTGCTGCGCAATATCGCTTTGCCGGCCGACGGCGAGCGTGACGCGCTGCACATCAGCATCGAATCCGCCGGGTGAACGACGGCTACGGCTTGCGTCTAACGCCCTGAAACCCGTAGTATTCGGTCAGTTGACGCCGCGAGTCCGGCGGAGGCAGTCACTCTTACTTAAGGCAGCGAGTGTAATGTGAATGGATATCTCTAATTCCGTGGATAGGCGCAATGAAATACTGGCGCTGATCCAGGCCAACGGCCGGGTTTACGTGAATGAGCTGGCGGATAAATTCCAGGTTTCGCAGGAAACCATTCGGCGCGATCTGAACAAGCTGGAAGATTATCGCCTGATCAAGAAGATCCACGGCGGCGCGGTCAGCAGCCAGTTCAAATTCGAGCATGAATTCAATGAACGGGCCAAAATCGCCGAGGCCGAGAAGCGCGCCATCGCGGAGAAAGCGGTGACGCTGATCCAGCCGGGCGATACGGTGTTCGTGGATTTCGGCTCCACCACGCTGGAGTTCGCCCGGCAGCTGGCGACCGTCGATCAGCTGACGGTCATCACCAATTCGCCGCTGATCGCCAACGTCTGTCTGGAAAATGACTCCATCGACGTGGTGCTGATCGGCGGGCAGTTCATCGGCTCCAAAATGGAGTGCCTGGGGGCGATCGCGTTGAATAACATTGAGGCGTTTTTCGCCGATTACGCCATCATCGGCGCCGGCGCGGTCAATGTGCAGACTGGGGTGATGGATCAAAACGTCAATGAGGCGGCCATCGCGCGCAAAATGATTGCGCAGAGCCGCAAATGCATCGTGCTGGCGGATGAAAACAAGCTGCGCGGGCATGCGATGACCCTGGTGGCCAAATGGCCCGAGATCGATTATCTGGTGACCTCCGACAGCGGCAACGCGCTGGAGGGGCTGGTTTTCCCGGCCAACGTCAATGTGTTGGTCGCACAGGTATAAAGGGTTATGAGCAGCCTTTCTCCGGGCCGAGCAACCCGGAGAAGGCCTTCAAACCGCTTTCCTCTAGGCGATCTTGACCTCACGCACCTCTTTGGATCTCAGCGTCACGCGAACTGGCACCGATTTGTACGAAGGCGTGCCGCTCTCCTCATCGATGTAATGCAACGGCACCAGCACGTTGGCCTCCGGATAGTAGGCGCCGACCGAGCCGGCCGAGATGTTGTAGGCGATCACCGTGATGCCCTCCAGGCGCTGAGTGCAGCCGGGCAGCGCCGTTTCCAGGTCGACCACGTCGCCATGCTCCAGCCCCAAACGTTGCAGATCGCTGTCATTCATGAACAAAACGTCGCGCCGGCCGAAAACCCCGCGGTAGCGATCATCCAGGGCATAGATGGTGGTGTTGTACTGATCGTGGCTGCGCAGCGTAATCAGCCGCAGCGTGTCTTTCTCTGCGATGGCCGCGTCTTCATGCAGCCCGCTGAACACGGAAAACATCGCTTTGCCCGTCGCCGTCGGCCACTGGCGTTCGGTCGGCGGCAACGGCATGCGGAAACCGCCGGGTTGACGAATGCGCGCGTTGTAATCGTCGAAGCCCGGAATGGTTTTTTCGATCAGATCGCGGATCACATCGTAATCTTCGATCAGCTCATCCCAGGGCACCTTGCTGGCGGGCATCACCGCTTTGGCCATGCCGGCCACGATGGCGGGTTCCGAACGCAGCAGTTCCGACGTCGGTTTGAGTTTGCCGGACGAGGCATGCACCATCGACATCGAATCCTCCACCGTCACCGATTGCCGCCCGCCGGCCTGCATGTCCAGCTCAGTGCGCCCCAGGCAGGGCAGAATGAGGGTTTGTTTCGCCACCAACAGATGGCTGCGGTTGAGTTTGGTGCCGATATGCACGCTTAATTCCAGCGCTTTCATCGCCGGGAAGCTCTGCTCGGGATCCGGCAGCGCCACGGCGAAGTTACCGCCCAGGCAGATCAACGCTTTCGAGGCGCCGTCGATCATCGCCTGCATGCACTTCACGGCATCATGCCCGTGGGCTTTGGGTGGCGTGAAGCCAAACACCGCTTCCAGCTTCGCCAAAAAATCGGCCGAGGGCTTTTCGGTGATGCCGACGGTGCGGTTGCCCTGCACGTTGGAGTGGCCGCGCAGCGGGCAGATGCCGGCGCCCGGTTTGCCGATATTGCCGCGCAGCAGCAGCAGATCGGCGATCAGGCGCACGTTGGCGGTGCCTTTATTGTGCTGCGTAATGCCCATGCCGTAAGTCACGATGGTGGCGTTGGATTTTGCGTAGGCGGCGGCGACCTGTTCCAGATCCTGACGCGTCAGGCCGCTCTCCGCCTCGATGGCCTCCCAACGGGTGGCCGCCAGATCGGCGGCGAAAGCCGCAAATCCTTCCGTGTGCTCGGCAATAAAGGCGTGATCCACGGCATTGCCTTGTGTCTCATCCAGCTGCAGCAGCGCTTTGGCGATGCCTTTCAGCGCCGCGGCGTCGCCGCCGGCTTTGACCTGATAGTAGGTTGAAGCGATAGGGGTCGAACTGTAGGTCGCCATTTCAATGACGTTTTGCGGATCGGTGAAACGCTCGAGCGCCCGTTCGCGCAGCGGGTTGAACACGATGATCGGCACCTTTTTGCGCGCCAGCTCATGCAGCGTGCCCATCATGCGCGGGTGATTGGTGCCCGGATTGTGCCCGATGGAGATAATCAGCTCCGCGCTGTCAAAGTCGTCCAGCGAGACGGTGCCTTTGCCGATGCCAATGGACTGCGGCAGGCCAACGCTGGTCGGCTCATGACACATATTGGAACAATCGGGGAAGTTATTGCTGCCGAATTCCCGCGCAAACAGCTGGAACAGGTAGGCCGCCTCATTGGACGCCCGGCCGGAGGTATAAAACTCCACCTGCTCCGGCGGCAGCGTCTGCAACACGTCGGCGATGCGTTGAAACGCCTCGTCCCAGGCCAGCGGGCGCAGGGTGTCCGTTCCGGCGTCATAGATCAGGGGCGTGGTCAGGCGGCCATAATCCTCCAGCTCATAATCGGTTTTCTGCAGCAGCGACGTCACGGTGTTTTGCGCCAGGAATTCGGGCGTCACGCGTTTGCTGGTCGCTTCCCAGGTCACGGCTTTGGCGCCGTTTTCGCAAAACTGGAAGGTGGAGCGATGTTCTTTATCCGGCCATGCGCATCCCGGGCAATCAAACCCGTCGGGTTGATTGGTGCGCATCAGCGTCACCGGCGCTTCCAAGGTATCCATCTGCGTGCGCACGGCGATGGCCGTCGCTTTCAGCGCGCCCCAACCGCCGGCGGGCCCATCGTAAGGATGAATTCCAGGTACTGCTCGTCTTTTCGCCATGGTTGCTTGCCTCCGACATCGCTTACGATAATTACAGATGATTGATTTATCATGAATATTATCTTTATCGTCCAAAACGGAACCCAGGCGCCGTCGCCGTTAAGCGCGGGCCTGTCGATTCAGTATAGATGAGTGAAAAAGGGGGCAGCGGCAGTCTGAGCGGGGAGAGCGGCGGCCCGTCTAACCGGAGGCGGGCCGCCGGGGCGTTACTTGTTCACCACCAGGCCGACGCCGCGGCCGCGCGGATCGGACGCGGTTTCCGGCGTGCGGCCATCGATGCGGATAGCCTGTATATCCCCCATGTTCCAGCCCTGGTCTTCGAGGGTGTAGCCCATGGCTTTCAGCTCGTCCGCCGGTTTGCCGGCCAGCGGGGCAAAGCTGTCATAGTACAGGGTGTCCTTCGGCAACAGCTGATGGTGCACGCGCTGGGCGGCCACTGCCTGCGCCAGCGGCAGGTGATAATCGTAGAGGTTGTTGATCACCTGGAAGATCGAGGTGAAGATGCGCGATCCGCCCGGCGTGCCGATCACCAGGCTGACCTCGCCGTCGCGGGTGATGATGGTCGGGCTCATCGAGGAGAGCATGCGTTTGCCCGGCTCGATGGCGTTGGCGTCGCTGCCCACCACGCCGAAGGCATTGGCGACGCCGGGTTTGGCGCTGAAGTCGTCCATCTCGTCGTTGAGCAGGAAGCCGGCGCCTTTGACCACCACGCCGCTGCCGAAGTCCCAGTTGAGCGTATAGGTGTTGCTGACCGCGTTGCCGGCGGCATCGACGATCGAGAAGTGGGTGGTTTGGTGGGTTTCCAACCCCGGCCGCACCTGTTCGGTCGGCGAGATCGCCGTCGGGTTGATCTCGGCGGCGCGTTTCTTCAGGTAGTCGGGGGCGATCAGCTGCGCTTCCGGCACGTGAGTGAAATCCGGGTCGCCGAGGTAGTCGGCGCGATCGGCGAACACGCGTTTTTCGATTTCCGCCAGCAGGTGGATATAGCGCGCCGAGTTCAGCGGCACCCCCTTGAAATCGGCGGCGCGATCCTCTTTTATCCCCAGCAGCTGCGCCAGTGCAATGCCGCCGGAGCTGGGCAGCGGGGCGGTATATACGGTATTGCCGCGCCAGCTGATGCGCATCGGTTCACGCCATTTCACCCGATAGTCGGCCAAATCCGCCGCGCCGATCAGCCCATTGTCGCGCTGCATTTGCGCCACCAGCAGGCGCGCGGTTTCGCCGTGATAAAAATCGTCGGCGCCCGACTTGGCGATGCGCTCGAGCGTGGCCGCCAGCTCCGGCTGTTTGAACACCGCGCCGGGCTTCATGGCGCCGAAATAGTCGCCGAAGTTGGTTTTCCCGGCGAACAGCTTGTTGGCGTCTTCACGGTACTGATACTGCTGATCCGCCACGGTGAA
The DNA here is from genome assembly GCF_052169255.1 of Serratia sp. CY29653. Classification (NCBI taxonomy): domain Bacteria; kingdom Pseudomonadati; phylum Pseudomonadota; class Gammaproteobacteria; order Enterobacterales; family Yersiniaceae; genus Serratia; species Serratia sp. CY29653. The sequence goes on from NZ_JBJNLC010000001.1 coordinate 1,121,941, forward strand.
ACCTTGCCGGGCGTAGCCGATCGCCGGCGTCAGCAGTTCGGCCCACGGCAGCTTGCCGAAGCGTTTATGCGCTTCCCACAATCCCAGCACGGTGCCCGGCACGCCGGCGGCGCGGCTGCCCACCAGGCTAAGATTTTCGATCACTTCGCCTTTCTCGTTCAGATACATAGTTTTACCGGCGGCCTTGGGCGCCACTTCGCGGTAGTCGAGGAAATAGGGTTTGCCGTCGACGTACAGCGTCATAAAGCCGCCGCCGCCGATATTGCCCGCTTCAGGGTAGGTGACCGCCAGGGTAAAGGCGGTGGCGACCGCTGCGTCGACCGCATTGCCGCCGGCCTGCAGAATGTGTGCGGCGACGTTAGCGCCATACCGATCCGGGGCGGCGACCGCACCGGCGGTGAGATCGGCGGCAAAGGCGGCGGGAAGGGGGCAGGCCAGGGCCACGCTCAGAGCTATCGTTTTCAATAAACCGGCAGACATAGACGATCCTTTTAGCGATGTTCAGTTATCAGGTGAATTCAACTAATTATTTTGAAACAGCAGGTTAGCGCGTTTTCTTCGGGCTATTGCGGCGCTTTATTGAAGGTAGCAGCGGTCAGGCGGGGCCGCCTGACCAGAGTGGCGAATCGTGACGTGGCGCGTTATGCGCCGGCGGGCAGCGCCGACTGCAGCCATTGGCAGAAGTGGCGGGCGAGCGGGTTGTGTTCGCTGTCGCGGTGCAGCAGCCACGCCCAGTTGGCGCCGCGCACGCGTTGCTCGGTTAACGGTTGCAGCAGCCCGGCGTCGTGCGCGTGCTGCGCCAGCAGTTGGCTGACCAACGCGATGCCGAGGCCATTGCAGGCGGCGTCCAGCAGCAGACCGGGATCGGAGAAGTTCAGCCCGCTGTCGCGCTGGCCGACGTGCGCGCCGCCCGCCACCGTCCAGTGGCTCCAGTCCATCTCCCGTTCGCCGTGCAGAGTCACGCGCTGCTCCGCCGCCAACGCCAGCAGGCTGGGGTGGCAGGCGGGATAAAGCCGGTCGCTGCAGAGCAGGTTAAAGGTGCAGTCCGCCTGCGCGCTGAGATCGTCGCGGATCGCCAGATCGATACTGTCCGTCGCCATATTCGGCGGTTCAAAGCTGGTGAACAGCCACAGGTCGACCTGCGGATGCTGCCGATTGAAGTCGCCCAGCCGCGGCGTCAGCCAGTGGCGGGCAAAAGCCGGGGTGGTGTTGACGATCAGCTGGTTGGGTTTGCGGTACTGATCCAAACGGCGAATGCCGACGGCCAGCTGTTGCAGCATCACCTGCGCGGTGCTGAACAGATCGTGGCCGGCGTCGGTCAGCGCCACGCTGCGGCCGGTGCGAAAGAACAGCGGCTGCTCCAGAAACGCTTCGAGGCTGCGGATCTGCTGGCTGATGGCCGACTGGGTAAGGTGCAGCTCTTCGGCAGCCTGATGAAAACTGCCCAGGCGCGCTGCCGCTTCGAAACCACGCAGCGCGCTCAAAGGGGGCCAGTGTTTTAACATTATCGATAAGCCTGTCTAATCAGATATCCGCTAAATATATCGTTTGTCGCGGTGCCAGGGGAAGACTAGCATAAGATTCAACCGCATAAACGTGAATTATTCGTTTAACTTTTTGAATTATAAATAATTAAAAGAGGTCTTCAATGTCAACTCGTCGCGTGTTTATTAAACAGCTTTCCGCCGTTGCCGGGGTCGGTTTGACGGTCTCGTTAGGCATTCCGTTACGCAGTCACGCAGAAGCTGCGCTTAATCCGGCCTGGCGGATGCCCGACGAAGGGGAACCGCAGCAGCGGGCGTTTCTCGCCTTCGGCGCGCAGCGGGCCATCTGGGGCGAATTCACGGCGGATGTGCAGGTGGCGCAGGGGCGTATCGCCCGCGCCATCGCCGAGTTTCAGCCGGTGACGGTATTTTGCCGCGGCAATGAACGGCAATTGGCCGAGGCCACCTGCGGCAGTCACAACGTCAGCTATGTCGTCACCGAGCTGGATGACATCTGGGTGCGCGATTTCGGCGCCAATTTCGTCGTCAACGGCGCCGGTGAACTCGGGGCGGTGGATTTCAACTTCAACGGCTGGGGCAATAAACAGCGGCATGCCAGGGATGCGCGCCTGGCGGCGTTTGCCGCCAACCGCTACGGTGCCGCCCAACTGCGCCGCAGCGCACTGACAGGCGAAGGCGGTGGTATCGAAGTGGACGGACACGGCACCGGCATCATGACCGAGAGCAGCTGGGTGAATGCGAACCGCAATCCGGGCTGGAGCCGGAAGCGGGTGGAGCAGGAGCTGAAAGCGATGCTCGGCCTGCGCAAAATAATCTGGCTGCCGGGCATCAAAGGCCGGGACATCACCGACGCCCACGTCGATTTTTACGCCCGCTTCGTGCGGCCGGGCGTGGTGGTGGCCAATCTGGACACCGATCCGGCCTCTTATGACCATGCGGTTACCCAGCAACATCTGGCGATCCTCAAGGCGGCGACCGACGCCGACGGCCGCCGGCTGCAGGTGCATACGCTTTCGCCGCCGCTGGCGCCGCGCGACAGCCGATTCAGCCGCAACAACCCGGATTTTGCGGCGGGCTACATCAACTATTTCGTCATCAACGGCGCGGTGATCGCCCCGGAGTTTGGCGATCCGCAGGCGGATCGGGCGGCGCTAGCGCTGCTGACGGCGCTCTATCCGCAGCGCAAGGTGGTGCAGTTGGAGATCGACGCCATCGCCGCCGGCGGCGGCGGCATTCACTGCGTGACCAGCCAACTGCCAAGGCACGGCCGGTAATACCGCGCAATGTTCAAAAAATGCGCACCGGGTTGTTTGTCACGATCGGCTGTGGTTGGCTTAGCGCTGACACAAGGAGAAAATCATGACCGATTCACCCTCGACCATTCCCACCTGGTATCGCGATCCGCGCGCGGAAGAGGCCATGGCCGATGGCCATGCGCCCATCTGGCGCCATCTTATCGGCCTGGTGCCGGAAAACGAACTGTCCGGCGTGAAGGTGCTGGATTTCGGCTGCAATCAGGGCGGTTTTCTGCGCCTGCTGTACCAGCTCCGCCCATTTCAGCAGGGGCTTGGCGTTGATATCGCTCGCCGGTCCGTCGATGAAGCCAACCGGCTGAAAGGGCATCTGCCGGTGGTTTATCAAACCGATACGCGGCTGAACGGCTGGGACGACCATTTCGATATCGCCTTCAGTCATGAAGTCATCTATCTGATCGACGATATTGCCCAGCATGCTGCCGATATACTGCGGGTGCTGAAGCCGGGCGGCGTTTACTATGCGGTGACCGGTTGCCACACCGGCAACCCGCTGTGGCCGCAGTGGCGTGAACGGGTGGCTGCAGAAACCCATACCGTGGTGCAGGATCGGTCGCTGGCCGACTATGCGCGCATTTTCTCCGCCGCGGGGTTCCAGGTCTCTGCCCGCAGGCTGGGCTTTTCCGGCTTCGTGCCCTATGAGCCGGACGGGTGGATGCCGGATATCGCGGCGGCAATCGACTACTATTGGCACACCAAAACGGTGTTCAGGCTGGTTAAACCCTAAAAATCCTACGTGGCGCAGCCCTCGGCTGAAGTGGAACGCTTTATTGCATTGGCTAAAAACCGCTGCGCCAGTTTGCTGAAACCACGCTGAAGGGATATTGCTCCACCGTTTCCCACTTCGACAAGATTTTACCGAATCCTTACGCAACCCTTTCAGAAGCGAATGTCGGCATTCGATATATTGAGAATAGTCATTCTCAACAGGATCGTATTGCAATGCAGAGGAAAACGCTTTTGGTGCTCGGGCTGTCGCTGTTGTTGGCCGCCTGCGATGGGCAAAACGCCGGTGCGCCAGCCGGCGCGGGCGCAGAACAGGAGGTCGGCGTGGTCACGCTGCGCGGCCAGTCAGTGACCCTGAGCAGCGAGTTGACCGGCCGGGTCAACGCCACCATGACATCCGACGTGCGGCCGCAGGTCGACGGCATCATCAAGCAGCGGCTGTTTACCGAAGGGGCCGAGGTCAAGGCCGGGCAGGTATTGTATCAAATTGACCCTGCCAGCTATCAGGCCAGCTACGATCAGGCCGCGGCCCAGCTGAAAAACGCCCAGGCCACGGTGCAATCCACCCGGCTCAAATCGCAGCGCTATGCGGCGCTGGTGAAAGAGAACGGCGTTTCTCAGCAGGATGCGGACGATGCCAAAGCCGCCTATCTGGCGGCCGTGGCGTCGGTGGCCCAATATCAGGCGGCGCTGGAGACGGCGCGCATCAACCTCGCTTATACCCAGGTGCGGGCGCCGATCGCCGGCCGTATCGGCATCTCGTCGGTGACGCCGGGCGCGCTGGTCACCGCCAGCCAGAGCGATGCGTTAGCCACCATCCGCGCGCTCGACCCGATCTATGTTGATCTGACCCAGTCCAGCGCCCAACTGCTTAAACTGCGGCGCCAGCAGGCGGCGTTACAGCGCGGCGCGGTCACGCCGGTCGCCATCAAGCTGGAGGACGGCACGCCTTATGCTCACGCCGGCAAGCTCGAGCTGACCGAGGTGGCGGTGGACGAAGCCACCGGTTCGGTCACGCTGCGCGCGGTGTTCCCCAACCCCGAACATGAGCTGCTACCCGGCATGTATGTCCATGCCACGGTGGCTAACGGCGTCGATCCCAAAGCCATTCTGGCGCCGCAGCAGGGCATAACCCGCAATGCCAAAGGGGAAGCCACCGCGTTGGTGGTGGACGAGCAAAACAAAGTGGCGCAGCGCACCGTCAGCGCCGAACGGGTGGTGGGCAGCAATTGGCTGATCGGCAGCGGGCTGAACGAAGGCGATCGCCTGATCGTCGAAGGCACCAGCAAGGTTACGATCGGTGCCGCGGTGAAGCCGGTTGAGGTTTCGGTCGACAAAACCCACAGCGGGGAGCAGTGATATGGCGCAGTTCTTTATCCGGCGGCCGGTATTCGCCTGGGTGATCGCCATCATCATCATGCTGTGCGGCCTGATGTCGATCAATTCGTTGCCCGTTTCGCAGTACCCGGACGTCTCGCCGCCGCAGATCTCCATCTCCGCCACCTACCCGGGCGCGGACGCGGAAACGCTGGAAAACAGCGTCACCCAGGTGATTGAGCAGCAGCTCACCGGCCTGGACGGCCTGCTGTATTTTTCTTCGACCAGCAGCTCCAGCGGCTCGGTCAGCATCAACGTCACCTTTGATCAGGGCACCGATCCGGATATCGCTCAGGTGCAGGTGCAAAACAAGGTGCAGCAGGCGGAAAGCCGTTTGCCGAGCGCGGTTACCGCGCAGGGCGTGACGGTCAAGAAATCCCAGAGCAGCTTCTTGCTGATCGTCGGGCTGTATGACGAAAGCGACAAGGCGACGATGGCCGATATCTCCGACTATCTGGTCAGCAACCTGCAGGATCCGCTGTCGCGCATCGAGGGCGTGGGGGACGTGCAGGTGTTCGGCTCAGAATACGCGATGCGCATCTGGCTGGATCCGACCAAGCTGGCGAGCTATGCGCTGATGCCTTCCGACGTGCAGACGGCGATCGAAGCGCAAAACACCCAGGTGTCCGCCGGCAAGATCGGCGATCTGCCGGCCGCCGCCGATCAGCAGCTGACCGCCACGGTAAAGGCGCAGTCGCGGCTGCAAACGCCGGAACAGTTTCGCAATATCATCCTGAAAAGCGACAGCAGCGGCGCGCTGGTGCGGCTGGGCGACGTGGCGCGGATTGAGCTGGGCAACGAGGACTACTCCGCCAGCGCGCGCCTCAACGGCCACCCAGCGGCGGGGATCGCGGTCAAGCTGGCGGCGGGCGCCAACGCCCTCAACACCGCCAAGCTGGTGAAGGCCAAGGTGGCGGAATACCAAAGCGCGATGCCGCAGGGCTACAAGGTGGCCTACCCGAAAGACAGCACCGACTTTATCAATATCTCGATCGAGGAGGTGGTGAAAACGCTGTTCGAAGCGGTGGCGTTAGTGGTGGTGGTGATGTTCGTGTTCCTGCAAAACCTGCGTACCACGCTGATCCCGACCATCACCGTGCCGGTAGTGTTGCTGGGCACCTTCGGCGTGCTGGCGGCGTTCGGCTATTCAATCAATACCCTGACGCTGTTCGGCATGGTGTTGGCGATCGGGCTGTTGGTGGACGACGCCATCGTGGTGGTGGAAAACGTCGAGCGCGTGATGCGGGAGGATAAGCTGCCGCCGCGCGAGGCGACGGAGAAATCGATGCGCGAAATCACCGGCGCATTGGTCGGCATCGCGCTGGTGCTGTCGGCGGTGTTTCTGCCGATGGCGTTCTTCGGCGGCTCCACCGGGGTGATCTACCGCCAGTTTTCGATCACCGTCGTCTCCTCGATGGTGCTGTCGGTGGTGCTGGCGTTGACGCTGGCGCCGGCATTGTGCGCCACGCTGCTGAAGCCGGCGCACGACGCGCAGACCGACAAGGGCTGGCTGGGCAAATTCAACCGCGGCTATGAGCGGATGCAGGAGAAGTACGCCGACAAGGTCGGCGGGGTGATCCACCGGCCGACGCGCTATCTGCTGCTGTACGGCCTGCTATTGATCGCCGCCGCCGTGATGTACCTGCGCTTGCCGACCGGCTTTCTGCCCAACGAGGATCAGGGCACGGTGATGGTGCAGTACACCTTGCCGGCCGGCGCCACCAACGCGCGCACCTCGGCGGTGAGCGAGGCGGTGACCGCCTATTTCCTCGACCAGGAAAAGGCCAACGTCAGCACCATTTTCACCATTAACGGTTTCGGCTTCAGCGGCAGCGGGCAAAACGCCGGCATGGCGTTCGTCAGCCTCAAAGACTGGAGCCAGCGCAGCGGCAGCGAGAACACCGCCGACGCCATCGCCAAACGCGCCATGGCGCACTTCGCCACGCTGCGCGACGCCCAGGTCTTCTCCATGAGCCCGCCGGCGATCGACGGTTTCGGCCAGTCCGACGGCTTCACCTTCGAGCTGCAGGCCAAAGGGGCGACCACCCGCGCCGAGCTGCAGGCGATGCGCGACCAGATCGTTGCCGCGGCCGCCGGCAATCCATCGCTGCTGGCGGTGCGCGCCAACACCTTGCCGGATACCCCGCAGCTGCAGGTGGAGATCGACAACGGCAAACTGCAGGCGCTCGGCCTGAGCGCCGCCGACGTCAACAGCACCCTCAGCAGCGCGTTCGGCAGCACCTACATCAACGACTTTATCGATCGCAACCGGGTGAAAAAAGTCTATATGCAGGGCGATGTGCAGTACCGCGCCAAGCCGGAAGATCTTGACCGCTGGTTTGTGCGCGGCACCAACGCGTCGGGTGCCAGCAGCATGACGCCGTTCTCCGCCTTCGCGTCTTCGCACTGGATCTACGGGCCGGAAAACCTGTCGCGCTATAACGGGCTGTCGTCGTTCGAGATCACCGGGCAGGGCGCCACCGGCGTCAGCTCCGGTACGGCGATGAGCGAGATGGAGAAACTGGCGGCAACATTCTCCGCCGGCAGCAGCTATTCCTGGAGCGGGCTGTCCTATCAGGAGCGGCTGACCAGCGGCCAGGCGTCGTCGCTGTACGCCATTTCGCTCATCGTGGTGTTCCTGTGCCTGGCGGCGCTGTATGAGAGCTGGTCGATTCCGTTCGCGGTGATGTTGGTGGTGCCGATGGGCGTGGTGGGATCGCTGCTGGCGATCACGCTACGCGGGCTGGAAAACGACATCTACTTCCAGGTGGCGCTGCTCACCATCATCGGCCTGTCGGCGAAGAACGCCATTTTGATCGTCGAGTTCGCCGAGGAGATGCACCAGCGGGGTGAAACGCTGATTGGCGCGGCGGTCCACGCGGCGCGCATGCGCCTGCGACCGATCCTGATGACCTCGCTGGCATTCACCGCCGGGGTGCTGCCGCTGGCGGTATCCAGCGGCGCCGGCGCCAACAGCCGCATCGCCATCGGCACCGGCATCATCGGCGGCACCATCACCGCCACCGCCTTGGCGATCTTTTTCGTCCCGCTGTTTTATGTGTTGGTGCGCCGCATGTTTGCCCGTCGGCCCGCCAACCCGCCGTCACAGGCAGGAGAATAACGTGTTGCAACGAGTCATGATGTTAACTTTACCGCTGCTGCTGACCGGCTGCCTGTCGCTGGATCCGCACTACCAGCGCCCGGCGGCGCCGGTGCCCGCCAACCTGCCGCAGGGCGAGGCCGGCGGCAACCAGGCGCTGAGCTACCCGGACGTCGCCTGGCGCGACTATGTCCAGGACGCCCGGCTGCGCCAGGTGGTGGCGCTGGGGCTGAACGGCAGCCGCGATCTGCGCGAGGCGATCGCCAATATCGCGTCGGCGCGCGCCCTGTACGGCGAGCAGCGCTCGGCGCTGTTCCCGACAATCAATGCCACCGCCGACGGCAGCCGCGGGCGGGCGCTGACCGGCAGCGGCAACGCCACCGCGCTGAGCCAAAGCTACGAAGCCGCGGCCGGCGTCAGCGCATTCGAGTTGGATCTGTTCGGCAAAAACGCCAGCCTGTCGCGCGCGGCGTTCGAAACCTATCTGGCGAACTCGGAGGCGGCGAAAAGCACTCGCCTGACGCTGATCGCCGATATCGTCACCGACTGGGTGGCGGTGGCGGCCGAGCGCAGCAATCTGGCGGTGGCGCAGCAGACGATGGCGAGCGCCAAACGGTCGCTGGACGTCACGCGCAACAATCAACAGCACGGGATTGCGTCGCTGGTTGACGTGGCGTCGGCGGAAACCGTCTATCAGCAGGCGCGATCGGACGCCGCCAGCTACGCTACCAGCGCCGCGCAGGCGAAAAACGCGCTGGATTTGGCGGTGGGGCAAAGCGTGCCGGAAAGCCTGCTGCCGAGCGGCATCGAGGCGCTCGGCGGGATCATGCGCGATCTGCCGGCCGGCGTCTCTTCGCAAGTGTTGCTGAAGCGGCCGGACGTGCTGCAGGCCGAGCATAACCTGAAATCCGCCAACGCCAATATCGGCTCGGCGCGGGCGGCGTTCTTCCCGTCGATCAGCCTGACCGCCAGCGGCGGGGTGGGCAGCGGTGAACTCTCCTCGTTGTTCAGCCACGGAGCCGGCGTCTGGTCGTTCGCACCGAGCATCAGCCTGCCGATCTTCAGCGGCGGCTATAACACGGCTCAGCTCAACTACACCCAGGCGCAGAAAGACCTGTATGTCGCCACCTATGAGAAAGCGGTACAGACGGCATTTCAGGAAACCGCCGACGCGCTGGCGCGCAAGGCCACGCTGCAGGAGCAACTGGCGGCGCAGACCGGCTATGTGGCGGCGGCGCAGCAATATTATCGTCTGGCCGAGCTGCGTTACCGCCAGGGCGTTGACAGCTACCTGACGCTGCTGGACGCGCAGCGCACGCTGTACACGGCGCAGCAGGCGCTGATCGCCGCGCAGCAGACCGCGTATGACAATCAGGCCACCCTGTATAAAGTGTTGGGCGGCGGCGTTGCCGCCGAGCGGCAGGGGGACGGCGTCATCGCCGACAAGACGACGCTCAGCCGCTAACCGTCAACCGCGCGCGCCGGGAGTGTGGCTGCGCGCGGTTTTTTTATGGAAAGTGTAAAGAAACGGAAAACCCGGCCTGCGGCCAGAACTCGCCGGGGCAGGCAGAGTCAGACAGAGAACCGCATTCCTCTTTTATTCATACCGGCTCGAGGTCGTCATGGCAGAAGACATTCAGCAACAGGTCATCGCGCTTATCGCCGCCTTCAACGCATCAGGGCGGCTGAAGAAGGGCGTGGTCATCACCCCGGAAACCGAGATCAACACCGCGCTCAACCTGTCGTTCAGCGATTCCAATACGCTGATGCGCCGCTACTTCGATACCTTCGGCGTCGACAGCGGCAACTATAACCACGAGCTGTATTTCCAGCCGCCGACCAACACCGGCCGCTGGTTTTCCCCCTCCGCCTGCAAAGAACACCCCCGGCCGCTGTGCGTGTCGATGCTGGTGCGTTCCGCGCGCGCCAAACGCTGGCTGTACGATATCCACTTTCTTATCGAACAGTTGCGCCAGGCCTGATGCGCCGCTTAATCCGGCTCGGCCGGAGGAAAACCGGCTTCGTCCAGCGCGGCGCCGAAGGCAGCGCCGTGCAACGCACTCTCGATGAGCACTTCCCGCCTGGCCGGATCGGTTTGAATACGCGCCTGCGGGTCAACGTTCAACAACGCCCGGGTGACGGAACTGGCGCAGCCGCCGCAGGTCATGGCTGGAATATGAAAACGAATCATTTTTACTCTCCTCGTCGATTACGGTGTTTGATAACGGTAAAGCTTGCCAGCGTGACAGGGTCAAACTCTTTTTATGACGATTCACGCGGTCGTCGTGGTTTCGGCTCGCGCATCACCCCGAAATGCGGCGTTTGGCGCGGCGCGATGAGCGCCACCGGTTGCGCTAAACCTGCCAGAATAGGGCAGTCGGGGCGCGTATTGCCGTGGCAATGGCCGGCAAGGCGTTCCAGCGTTTGCGCCATCGTCTGCAGTTCCGCAATCTTGGCTTTCAGCACGGCGATATGGGATAGCGCTACGGCTTTAACATCGGCGCTGGCGCGTTCGCGGTCGTGCCACAGCATCAGCAACGCAGATATCTGCTCAACGGAAAAACCCAGGTCGCGTGAGCGCCGGATAAAACGCAGGCCATGCACGTCCGACATGCCGTAGTGGCGGTATCCCGCATCGGAGCGAGCCGCTCTCGGGATCAGGCCTATTTGCTCGTAATAGCGAATCATCTTCGCCGAAACGCCGGATAACCGGGCTGCTTGTCCGATGTTCATCCTGTCCTCCTGTTACGATGATGCCGATATTCCGCCGGGTTGCGCGGTTGCCGCCGCCGCTTCAGCGCGGCTCTCGACGGCCATCGGCGCCTGGAAACGTTTGAGCCGCAGCGCATTGCCAAGGACGAAAACGCTGGAAAGCGCCATCGCGGCCGCGGCGAAAATAGGCGAAAGCAGCGTGCCGTTCAGGGGATAAAGCGCGCCGGCTGCCACTGGGATCAGGACGGCGTTATAGGCGAAGGCCCAAAACAGGTTCTGCTTGATGTTGCGGATCGTCGCCTGGCTGAGCGCAATGGCGTTGGCTACGCCGCGCAGGTCGCCCGACATCAGCACCACATCGGCCGCTTCTATTGCCACATCGGTGCCTGTACCGATAGCCAGCCCAACGTCCGCCTCCGCCAGTGCCGGCGCATCGTTGATGCCGTCGCCGACGAAGGCGACTTTCGCGCTGCTGTTGCGGAAGGATTTCAACGCCGCCACCTTGCCTTCGGGAAGCACTTCGGCCGCGACTTCGTCAATCCCCAATTGCCGGGCGATCGCCGCCGCCGTCGCGGCATTGTCGCCGGTGATCATCGCAACCTTGAGCCCAAGCGCATGCAGCGCAACGATAGCTTCCGGCGTTGTTTCCTTAATCGGATCGGCAACGGCGATCACCGCAGCCAAACGGCCATCAATGGCGGCATAAAGCGGGCTTTTCCCCTGAGCGCCGAGGCGCTCGGCGACGGGCTGAAAACGTGTCACATCAAGCCCGAGCCTGATCATGAAGCGATCTGCGCCAACGGAGATCCGGCGTTGGCCGATGCGCGCCGTTACGCCGAAACCGGGTGTGGCGTCGAAACTGTCGACAGCGGCGAGCGTAAGATTCTGCTCTCTTGCCGCCGCGACGATAGCTTCGGCGATGGGGTGTTCGGACCGTGTCTCGACCGCAGCGACCAAGGCCAGTACTTCGTGGTATTCGAAACCGTCAGCGGGCACCAGATCGGTCAACTCGGGGCGGCCTTTGGTCAGCGTGCCGGTTTTGTCGAGGGCGATAACGCCTACATCGCGCAGAGCCTGCAACGCTTCGCCCTTGCGAAACAGCACGCCCAGCTCGGCGGCGCGCCCGGTGCCGACCATGATAGAGGTTGGCGTCGCCAGGCCCATGGCGCAAGGGCAGGCAATAATCAACACGGCGACCGCATTCACCAGCGCGAAGGTCAGTGCGGGCGACGGCCCGAAGAACAGCCAAACCAGAAAGGTCAGTACCGCCGCCGCCATGACGGCCGGAACAAACCACATCGTCACCTTATCGACCAACGCCTGAATCGGCAGTTTGGAACCCTGCGCTTCCTCCACCAATCGAATGATTTGCGCCAGGACGGTATTCGCGCCGACTTTTGTCGCCCGGAAACTGAACGCGCCGGTTTTGTTGATGGTTCCGCCGACCACATCGGCCCCCACGGTTTTCTCGACCGGCACCGGTTCACCGGTGATCATGCTTTCATCGACATAAGACGCGCCTTCCAGAACTTCGCCATCCACCGCGATTTTCTCCCCCGGCCGGACGAAGACCACATCACCGGCAACCACCTGTTCGAGAGGGATTTCAACCGTTTCGCCATGCCGTTCAACGCGTGCGACCTTGGGTTGAAGGCCGACGAGCCGTTTGATGGCCTGTGAGGTGCGCCCCTTGGCGCGCGCCTCCAGCACGCGTCCGAGCAGGATCAGCGTGACGATCACGGCGGCGGCTTCGAAATAGACGTTGGCGGTGCCCTGCGGTAACACCCCGGGGGCGAAGGTGGCGACCAGCGAATAACCGTAGGCCGCCGCCGTGCCGACCGCAACCAGCGAGTTCATGTCGGGGGCGCCGCGCAGCAACGCAGGAACGCCTTTGCGGAAGAAGCGCAGGCCGGGGCCAAATAAGACCAAGGTGGTGAGGACAAACTGGATATACCAGCTTGTCTGCACGCCCAACCCCTCCATGACCCACTCATGTATGGCGGGAATGAGGTGCGACCCCATTTCCAACAGGAATACCGGCAGGGTGAACAGGGCGGCGCCGAACAGGGCGCGCCGCAACGCGCGTGACTCATTTTCGCGCCGTTCGGCGGCCTGGTCGTCCGCGCTGGGGCTATCCGCCGTCAGGCGGCGAGGCGTATAACCGGCGCGGGTGACGGCAGCGGCGAGGTCTTCCAGGGATACGGTGCCGGCCAGATAGCGCACCCGCGCGCGTTCGGTCGCCAGATTGACATTGGCTTCGGTAACGCCGGCGACCTGGCTCAACGCTTTCTCCACCCGCCCGACACAGGAGGCGCAGGTCATATTTTCGATCGCCAGCTCAGTGGTTTCTTCTCGCACGGTATAGCCGGCGCCTTCGATGGCGCGGGCTGCCGCCTGCGGATTCGCCTGGCCGGTAAACGTGATGTCGGCGCGTTCGGTGGCGAGATTGACCGTTGCCGCCTGCACGCCGGGAACCGCCGTCAAGGCCCGCTCGACGCGACCGACGCAGGAGGCGCAGGTCATGCCTTCAACCGGCAGACTCAGACGCACGGACGAAGGCTGGGGGAAGTTGGCATTGGATGAATTCATGTTATGTGCCCTTAAAGGAGTGGCTGGTATCAGCAAGGCTAGAGCTTCCCATCGGGGGAAGGTCAAGGTTCATCGCCGATTTTTGCCGTCATGAACGAACCGGTCGCGCCGCGACAATCGTTTTTTGCCGCCGCGCACGTCTCCCAGCCGCCGCCGAGCGCTTTGTAGATGCCCACCACGGCAAGCCGCTGACGCGTGCCGGCCTGCGTCAATGCGCGCCGGCTGGCGAAGTCGGCCCGTTCTGCCTCGAGCACCTCCAGATAAATGCCTTCGCCCGCGGCAAAACGCGTCTGGGCGAGCCGGGCCGCTTCGCGATTCGCCGCCGCCTCAAGTAACCGCAGATCCAACGTGCTGACCGCCTCAGCATAGGTTTTGAAAGCATCGTCCGTTTCGCGCAGCGCGCTCAGCACCGTCCGCTCGTAAATCAACAGCGCCTGTTGTGTTCGCGCCTCGCTGGCGGCGATCCGGGCGCGTACGCGCCCGATATCGAGAAATGCCCAGCGAATCACTGGGCTGATCACACCGGAGAACGCACCGGCGCCAGTCAGCGCATCGAGGTTGCCGGCGACCAGCCCGATCGAACCTCGCGCTTCGATGCGCGGGTAGAGCGCCGCCGTTTCCACGCCAATCATGGCGGTGGCTGCCGCAAGTTCCCGTTCAGCCGCCACAATGTCGGCGCGCCGGGCGAGCAGGGCGCCGGGCGTGCCCACGGCGATCGTCCGCAGCACTGGCGGCTGGCTTCCCCATTCGGCGGAAGGGGGGCGGAATGTCTGGGGCATTTCGCCAAGCAGCGTCGCCAATGCGTTGACGGCGGCGGCTCGGCGGCGTTCCAGCTCTGGCGTCGCCGCTTCGACGTTGCGCAATAGCGCCTCGGCGCGCAATCGGTCGAATTCGCTGGCGGCGCCGGCGCTCATTTGTTTTTTTACCAGCACCAAACTTTCACGCTGGCTGTGGCTAATTTCGGCGACCATCTTAAGTTCGGCGTCTAAACCTCGCAGTTCTAGCCAAGTGGCGGCCACTTCCGCAGCGACGCCCGCCTGAACGCCACGCAGCAACGCTTCGCGGCTTCCCGCCAGCGCCTGGGCGGCCTCAATCGAGCGCCGAACGTGTCCAAAGAGATCGATTTCCCATGTCGAATCAATCGCACCGCGATAGGTTTGCGTATGGCGTGGCTGGGCGGCCAGCTTCTCCGCTTCACCCAGTCGACGCGTCTCATAACTCAGCGCGGCACCGGCGCGCGGCAGGAAATCCTGCCGCTGTTCACGCAACAGGGCTCTGGCTTCGTCTACTCGGGCGACGGCGATACCGACATCATGGTTCGCCGCCAACGCGCGCTGAACCAAATCCGTGAGAGCAGGATCGTCAAAGAGGCGCCACCAGGCGAGTTCGACATTTCCGGCACTCAGCCCCGCCGGTGGTTGGCCGAAGCCGGCAGGGTGACGGGCGACGGGCGGCGAGTAATCGGGGCCCACCGCCGCACATCCGGTTAGCAAGGCGAGCGCGCTCAGCGGCAATAACAAGGTTCTACGAAGATTTTTCATCAGACTCGCTCCTTACGGCTGGCTTTGGCTTTGGCACGATATTGCTCGAATCGGGTCGCCAGGCCGCGAATCACGACATAAAAGACCGGCGTCAGGAACAGGCCGAACAAGGTCACGCCCAGCATGCCGGCGAAGACCGCCACCCCCATGGCATGGCGCATTTCCGCCCCCGCACCGCTGGCGAAGATCAATGGAATGACGCCGGCGATAAACGCGATTGAAGTCATCACTATCGGTCTTAATCGCAGCCGGCAGGCCTTAATCACCGCCTCGAGCGCGTTGGCGCCTTCATCCTCCAGGCTGCGGGCGAACTCGACGATCAGAATGGCGTTTTTGGCGGCCAGGCCGACCAGCACAATGAGGCCTATTTGCACGAAAACGTTGTTGTCGCCGCCCAGCAGCCAGACGCCAATCATGGCGCTCAACAGACACATCGGCACGATCAGCAGCACGGCCAAAGGCAGTAGCCAGCTGTTGTATTGCGTGGCCAGAATGAGATAGGCGAGCAGCACGCACAGCGGAAAAATGAACAGCGCCGCGTCGCCCGCGAGCTTTTGCTGATAGGTGAGATCGGTCCATTCGACGGTCATGCCTTCCGGCAGCGTCTCTTTCGCCAGGCGCTCCATCAATGCAGCCGCCTGACCGGAACTGACGCCCATCGCCGCACCGCCCGAGATATCAGCCGATGGATAGCCGTTGTAACGAATGATGCGATCCGGGCCGGAGCCGGGCGTAACGGTGACAAAGGAAGACAGCGGCAGCATGTCGCCGGCCGCGTTGCGCACCTGCAGCCGGCCGATAGCTTCGGCCTGCATGCGATGGGCGGCATCGGCCTGAGCGGTGACTTTGTAGGTGCGGCCGAATCGGTTGAAATCGTTGATGTAAAGCGAGCCGAGGTAGATTTGCAGCGACTCGAACACATCCGCCAGGCTGACACCCTGACTTTGCGCCTGAGTGCGGTCGATAACCACATCGAGCTGCGGCGCGTTGATATCCAGACTGGTCATCAGACCGGCGACCTGGCCCGATTCGGTGGCTTTCATCATCAGGATCCGCGTGTGCTCAACCAGGGACTCAAGCCCCGCGCCGCTGCGATCCTCCACCTGCATCTTGAATCCGCCGGTAGCGCCGAGACCGGGAACGGGCGGTGGCGGAAATACGCCGAGGAAACCATCGGGAATGTCGGCGAATTTCGCCTGCAGCCGACCGGCTATGGCGGAGGCGGCCAGATCGGGCGTGGCGCGATCTTTAAACGGATCGAGCATGACGAACATCACGGCGGCGTTCGGCACATTGACGAAGCCGTTAATCGACAGCCCCGGAAAGGCCACGACGCTTTCCACCCCAGGTTCCGCCAGCGCGATCTTCGACATCTGTTTAACGACCGCATCGGTGCGATCCAGCGAGGCCGAATTGGGCAGTTGGGCGATGCCCACCAGATAGTACTTATCCTGCATGGGCACGAAGCCCGGCGGAACGGCCTGGAAGCTGAAAAACGTCAGAACGAGCAGCCCGCCGTAAATAGCCAGCGCCATCCCGCGGACGCGCACCGTTTTACGCACGGCATTGGCATACGCGTCCGGCGCGCGTTGGAAAGGCCGGACAGCGGCTTGCAAGACGCGCCCAATGCGGCCGGGAGCGCGAGGTTTCGCCGGATGAGGCCGCAGCAACATGCCCGCCAGCGCCGGGCTGAGCGTAAGCGAATTGAGCGCCGACAGCAGGGTTGAAATGGCGATGGTCAGCGCGAACTGCCGGTAAAACTCGCCCTGTAAACCGCTCAGGAACGCTGTTGGAACGAAAACCGCGGCCAGCACCGAGGTGATGGCGACGATCGGCCCGGTGACTTCATCCATGGCGAGTCGCGCGGCTTGCTGCGGCGTTTTGCCGTTTTCGATGTGTCGTTCGACGTTTTCCACCACCACGATCGCGTCATCGACGACGATGCCGATAGACAATACCAAACCGAACAGGGACAGCGTATTGAGAGAGAAGCCCATCAAGTACATGATGGCGAACGTGCCGACCAGCGAAACCGGCACCGCGAGCAGCGGAATCAGCGAGGCTCGCCAGCTGAGCAGGAACACCACTACCACGATCACCACCAGCAGGATCGCTTCCAGCAGGGTCGTCACAACCGACTCGAGCGATGCCCGCACGAAAACCGTGGGATCGTAGGCGATCCGTGAACTGAGTCCGGCAGGAAAGTTGCCCTCCAGGCGCTTGACGGTCGCTCTGACCGCCTGAGCGACGTCCAGCGCGTTGGCGCCCGGGCTCTGAATGATTTGCAGCGCGACGGCCGGCTCGCCGTCGAGCAGGCTGCGCAGCGCATACGCATCGGCGCCCATTTCTATACGGGCGACGTCGCGCAGGCGGGTCACCCGGCCGTCGCTGCCGGTGCGGATGATGATATCGCCAAACTGTTTCTCATCGGCCAGACGGCCGAGGGTATTGACCGTAACCTGAAATGCGGCATTGGAATCGGGCGCCTGACCGACGGAACCGGCCGCCACCTGAACGTTTTGCTCGCGCACCGCAGCGATCACATCGCCGGCGGTTAGCCCGCGCGCGGCGATCAGATCCGGATCCAGCCAGAGCCGCATGCTGTATTCGCCGGCTCCCCAGACCTGGACATCGCTGACGCCCGGAATGCGGGACAGTTCATCACGAACCTGCAGATAAGCGTAATTCGAGATATAAAGCGGATCGTAGCGTTGGTCAGGCGACAGGAGATGCACCACCATCAGGATGTCCGGCGAGGTTTTCTGCGTCACCACGCCCTGGTGCTGTACCTCTGCAGGCAAGCGGGGTAACGCGCGCGCGACCCGATTTTGCACCTGGATCTGCGCCATGTCGGCATTCGTTCCCTGGGCAAAGGTGACGGTCAACGTCATTCGGCCGTCGGTCGCCGCCTGTGAAGACATGTAAAGCATGCCTTCGACGCCGGTGATGGCTTGCTCAAGCGGTGCGGCCACCGTTTCCGCGATCACTTTCGGGTTGGCGCCGGGATAAGACGCCGTCACTTGTACGGTAGGCGGCGTAACCGCAGGGTATTCGCTGAGCGGCAACTGGAATAACGCCACGGTGCCGGCGATCAGCGTCAAGATCGAGAGCACGATGGCGAAGATCGGGCGTTTAATGAAGAAACGAGGGAAAGTCATGTCGCGTCTCCCGCAGCGTTCAATTGCTCGATAGGCGCGCCGTCAATCTCGGCGGGCTGCGGCGTGATTGACATGCCGGGGCGCACCAGCCCTTTCACGACGATGCGTTCTCCCGGCCGCAGGCCGTGCTCTATCACGCGCAGTCCTTCAACGACCGGGCCAAGTTCAACGGGGCGGTATTCGGTTTTGTCATTCTCATCGACGACCAGGACATAGCGCCGGTTTTGATCGGTGCCAATCGATTGGTCGGCGATCAGGATCTTGGCCTGCGGCGCGCCGGTTTCCAGCTTGACTCTGGCGAACAACCCAGGTGACAGTCGCCCATCCGGGTTATCGATCACCGCGCGCAGGCGCACCGTTCCCGTCGTGCGGTCGGCGGTATTGGACTGGAAATCGACGCGCCCGCGCCGGGAATAGGTTTTGTCTGCAAGTAACGCCACCGATACCCGAATGTCAGGTGGCGCCGTTTTATTGCGCCACGCGGTCAACGATTGCAAATAGGTGCGTTCATCCACATCGAAATAGACGTGGAGTGGATCGACCGAGACCAGCGTGGTGAGCGGCGTGACGCCGCCGGTGACATAGTTGCCTTCGGTGACGAGCGTCTGGCCTACGCGTCCGGCAATCGGCGCGGTGACGCGGGTGAACTCCAGATCCAACTTTGCCGCCTCCCGCGCCGCTTTCGCTGCGTTGACCTGCGCATTGCTCGCTTTCATCATGGCGGTGGCCGAATCAAACCGATCGCGGGCGATAACGTTTTTATTGAACAACGTCTTAGCGCGCACATAGTCGGCCTGGGCTAGCGTTGAGGCGGCTTCCGCTTCTTGCAAACGCGCCGTCGCCTCGTTCAGCGCGGCTTGAAATGGCCGCGGATCGATGAGAAAGAGCGGGTGGCCTTTTTCTATCAGGCGACCTTCCGGCACATTTACCGCCAGCACATAACCGGCGACCCGAGGCCGCAACTCAACGTGCTTGACCGCGGCCAGCGAACCGGTGAATTCGGCAAAGGGCGTTATCGGGCGGACTAAAACATCAGCCACAGGAACTCGGGGAGGCGGCGCAGGTGTCGCCGAAGACGGGTTTTCTTTGCAGCCGGCAACGGCGAAAGCGCCGTTTATCGCCGCTGCGATCAGGATTATGGTTTTGGCTTTCATCATTTGACCTTTCCTACCGAAGTCGACAGTGGAATTCACTGCGTGGAAGCAGTTCATCCCGCGTTATCCGACTTCCAACGTTGGGAAGGTCAAGCGATTTTTGGTTTATTGCAAAGGGGATGCCGCGTCGTCGCTATCTGGTGCGATCCCCTGAACGGCTATTTCTGCAGCACCTCGACGAACTTCGCCAGCCACTGCGGATGCGCCGGCCAGGCCGGGGCGGTGACCAGATTGCCGTCGACGTGCGCCTGATCGATGCCGATCTCCGCATAATGGCCGCCGCCCAGCCGCACCTCCGGCGCACAGGCCGGGTAGGCGCTGCAGGTGCGGCCTTGCAACACCCCGGCCGCCGCCAGCAGCTGCGGGCCGTGGCAAACGGCGGCGATCGGCTTTTTCGCAGCGTCAAACGCCTGCACCAGCGCGATCACGTCGGGATTCAGGCGCAGGTATTCCGGCGCCCGGCCGCCGGGGATCAAGAGCGCATCGTAGTGCTCTTCTTTGGCGGTGGCGAAGTCGGCGTTCAGGGTGAAACGGTGGCCGGGTTTCTCGCTGTAGGTTTGCGCGCCGTCAAAATCGTGGATCGCAGTCATGATGTAGTCGCCGACGGCTTTGCCGGGGCACACGGCGTCCACCCAATGGCCGATCATCTGTAACGCCTGAAACGGCACCATGGTTTCGTAATCTTCGGCATAGTCACCGACCAGCATCAGGATCTTTTTCTTGCTCATGATCACAACTCCTGCGGGATGGGGATTGCCTAAGGTATAGCCCAGCGGCCCTGGGAATGCGAACCGCGAAGCGCCTATCTATACTCGTGATACTGCGGCGCTTTTCTCGCCGCTCAACCCCAGGGAGGATCCCCGATGCTGAATCTGGCTACCTTGCTTGAAGAGAGTGCGCGCACCTGGCCGGAACGGCCGGCGGTGATACAGGACGATGTACCGCTCAGCTATCGGGCGCTGAACGACATGGCCAACCGGGTGGCAAATCTGTTGGTCGCGCGCGGCGTGCGGCGCGGTGAACGGGTGGCGCTGGCCTGCCCGAACCGGCCGGAGTTTCCGGCTGTCTATTACGGCATTCTCAAAAGCGGCGCGGTGGTGGTGCCGCTCAATATTCTGCTTAAGAGCGCGGAGTTCGACTATTACCTGGCGGATTCGGCGGCGGTGGCGCTGTTTTGTTTCGAAGGCAGCAGCGGCCTGCCGCTGGGGGAGGAAGCGCTGCGGGCGGCGGCGAAGGCGGAGCAGTGCCGTGAGGTGTTTATCATCGGCGATCGGTTGCCGCTCGAGGGGGAACGTTTCAGCGCGGCGATAGCCGCACAGGCTACCGAATTCGCTTCGGCAACGACGCTCGAAAGCGACACCGCGGTGGTGCTGTATACCAGCGGCACCACCGGCCGCGCCAAAGGGGCGGAGTTGACCCACGCCAATCTGGTGCTTAACGCCTTGGGATCGGTGCGGCTGTTCGACGGTTCGGAGACGGCCCCCGATCGTCACCTGGTGACCTTGCCGCTATTCCACACTTTTGGTTCGACGGTGCAGATGAACGCCGGGTTCGCTTCCGCCGCCACTCTGGTGCTGGTCGAACGCTTCGACGCGGCGCAGGCCATCGCGCTGATGCAGCGGCACGGCATCACCTTTTTCGCCGGGGTGCCGACCATGTATTGGGCGCTGTTGAATGCGCTGGATGAACACACGGACATCGAACGCTTGCGCAGCACGTTGCGTATGGCGGTGTCCGGCGGCGCCAGCCTGCCGGTGCAGATCCTGGAGGATTTTTCGCGCCGCTTCGGCGTCAACATTCTCGAAGGGTACGGGCTGTCTGAGACCAGCCCGGTCGCCACCTTTAACCATCCTCACCGCCTGACCAAGCCCGGCTCCATCGGCCAGCCGATCTGGGGCGTGGAGGTGCGCCTGCTCGACGCCACCGGGCAGCCGGTCGACGCTGTCGATCAGGTGGGGGAGATCGCGGTGCGCGGCTACAACATCATGAAAGGCTATCTGAATCGCCCCGAGGCGACGGCGGAGGTGCTGGAAAACGGCTGGTTCCGCACCGGCGATCTGGCGCGCCGCGACGCCGACGGCTTCTATTTCATCGTCGATCGGGCCAAGGACATGATCATTCGCGGCGGGTTCAACGTCTACCCGCGCGAGATTGAAGAGGCGCTGATTCGCCACCCGGCGGTGTCGTTGGTGGCGGTGATCGGCGTCGAACATCCGTCGCTGGGCGAAGAGATCAAAGCGGTGGTGGTGTTGAAAGAGACGGAGGAGCCGATCGAGGAAGAAACGCTGATCGCCTGGAGCCGGGAACGGCTGGCGGCGTACAAGTATCCGCGCATCGTCGAGTTCGTCGAGCGTTTGCCGATGACCAGCACCGGTAAGGTGTTGAAGCGCTGTTTGCGCTGAGGAAAACCCGGCCTGCCGGGGCGGGCAGGCCGGGATACGGGCATCAACCTGGGTAGATGCCGCGCTCTTTACGTGCGGTCAGGATGCGCTCACAGGCCACGATATAAGCGGCGGTGCGCAGGCTGCACTCTTTCTCTGCGGCCTTGTTCCAGACGTGGACCATGGCGTCGGTCATGATCTTGTCCATACGCTCGTTGATCTCGGACTCGCTCCAGAAGTAGCTCGCCATGTCCTGCACCCACTCGAAGTAACTGACCGTTACGCCGCCGGCGTTACAGATAACGTCCGGAACCACGGTGATGTTACGGGAGCGCAGAATGTCGTCCGCCTCTGGGAAGGTCGGGCCGTTAGCGCCTTCCAGCACCAGTTTGGCGCTGAGGATCTCGGCACGCTCACGGGTGATTTGGCCTTCCAGCGCCGCAGGGATCAGGATGTCCATGTCGACCGACCAGAACGCTTCGCTTTCGATCTCGCTGGCGCCAGGGAAGCCGGCGATCTGCTTGTGCTTGGCCTGGTATTCGGTCAGCGCGGCCAGGTCGATGCCGTCGGCGTTAAACAGGGTGGCGGAGTGGTCCTGGATGGTGACGACGCGCGCGCCGACGCCAACGAACAGGCGAGCCGCTTCGCTGCCCACGTTACCGAAGCCTTGCACCGCCACTTTGGCGCCTTCGATCTGCACGCCCAGACGCTTGGCCACTTCACTGCCGGTGACGAACACGCCGCGGCCGGTCGCTTTCTCACGGCCCAGGGAGCCGCCGAGGTGGATTGGCTTGCCGGTGACCACGCCGGTGATGGTGGTGCCGTGGTTCATGGAGTAGGTGTCCATCATCCAGGCCATCACTTTGGCGTTGGTGCCGACGTCCGGCGCAGGGATGTCTTTCTGTGGCCCGATGATGAAGCCGATTTCGCTGGTGTAGCGGCGGGTCAGTCGCTCCAGTTCGCCTTCAGACAGTTTGAACGGGTCGACGCGGATACCGCCCTTGGCGCCGCCGTACGGCAGGTTGACCGCGGCACACTTGATGGTCATCCAGGCGGACAGGGCCATCACTTCGTTCAGATCGACGTCAGGGTGGAAGCGGATACCGCCTTTGCCCGGCCCACGCGACAGGTTGTGCTGTACGCGGAAACCTTCGAAGTGACGGATGGTGCCATCGTCCATCTGCAGCGGGATATCGACAATCAAAGCGCGCTTAGGGTGACGCAGCGTATCAACCCAGCGTGACAGCTCGCCGAGGTAAGGGGCGACGCGATCGATTTGTTGCAGATATGTAGCCCAAGCGGTGGTGCTGCTGTCTGAAGCGTAGGATAGCTTTTCCATAACCAACCTTTATATATTAGAGGTATTTATTTCGTTTAACCGTGGATTAGCAAGCGCATAACACTTTGCGACGCTAAATTTACCACTAATTATGCCGGTTGTTAGCCCCCCGCTCATCGGGCCAGCGGGCGGTTTTTCGCCGCCTGCAGGGCGGTAAATGAATAGTTAATTACTTTTTGTCGGCAGTGAGCGAGCACATGCATAATTTATGCATGTAAAGCGCATAAAAACCCTTTTTATCTATTTTTCAGAAGCTTGAATGTGATCAAAAAGTTTCATTTTATTTAACAGCCATGTTGACAATGGCGTTTCCCCTCGGCAGCGTTAAAATCCTGTTAAAACGCCGTCTGCCGCCGAGTTTTACCTGGGCAAAGAGGAGCATGATTCGAGGCTAGTTTAATGTGTTGCGGCAGAAGAGCGGGCTGAAAAGCGTGTTCACCTGAAACGAACGGGTGACCGATCCCCGGCAAGGACAATAAAGGCGCTTGCGACGCAGCCGTCGGTGAAGGAGACGCCAACGCCATCCACTCGGCAAGCGGCGGCAACTGCGGTATGCTAAGCGGCTGAACCGCAAACCAAACCGGGCTATACGGAGACCCCCCAGCGTGCCGAACTCTTCTTCTCAACTCGAACTTTTGCGCTCGGTCGCCGACGGTATCGCGGCGCTGTTTTTTCCGAATGCGGAAGTGGTGATCCACGATCTGGCCACCAACAAGATTGCCTATCTGGCCAACAACCTGTCGAAGCGCAAACCGGGCGATGACGCCGGGCTGGAGGACTTCGAGCTCGATGGCGGCGCCGGCGTGACCGGCCCCTATGAGAAGCTGAACTGGGACGGCAAAAAGATGCGTTCGGTGAGCATCGCCGCGCGCGACGAGCAGGGCAAGCCCAGCTATCTGCTGTGCATCAACCTGAGCACCGCGATGTTCGAGGACGCCCGCAACGCGCTGGACATGTTCCTGTCGGTCACGCGGCTGCAGCCACAGCCGCAACAGCTGTTCAAAGATGACTGGCAGGAGAAGATCAACACCTTCCTGCACGATTGGCTGCGGCGCGAAAACGCCGCGCTCGGCGCGCTGAGCCGCGAACAGAAACGGCGGCTGGTCAGCGATCTCTATCATCAGGGGGCGTTCAAGGCCAAAAGCGCCGCAGACTACATCGCCAACGTGCTGTCGATGGGGCGCGCCACGGTGTACAAGCACTTGCGAGAATTGAAGCAGGAGTAAAGGCGGCGGGAAAGGTGGAAAAATGGGCGGTGCTGGCCGCCCATTTTCGTTACCAGCGGTAGTTGACCGAAGCGATGATGCTGCGGCCGCTGCCGTAGAAACAGGCGTACTCGCCGCTGCAGGATGAAACGTATTTCTTGTCCGTCAGGTTCTGCACGTTGAGCTGGAGAGCCGCACCGCGCAGCGCCGACGAGGCCTGGCCAAGGTCATATTTCACCATGGCGTCGTACAGCGTGTAGTGCGGCACATCGTACTGGCCGATGGCGTCGGCCGGCGCATCGCCGATGTAACGCACGCCGCTGCCGACGGTCAGGCCGTTCAGCGCGCCGCTCAGGAAGCTGTAGCTGCCCCAGGCGGAAGCGGCGTGGCGCGGGATGCCCGCCGGGCTGTGGCCGATTTCGTCCGCCGAGTTGGAGTCTTTGGTCACCACGTCGGTGTAGGTATAGGCGGCGGTCAGCTTGATCTCCGGCGTCGGCTGGGCATGTACTTCCGCCTCAATCCCTTTGGATTTCACCTCGCCGATCTGCTCGTAGGCGGAGGTGAGACGGTTGTAAGACGCCACATTACGCTGGGTAATGTCGAACCAGGAGAGGGTCAGCAGGGTGTTGCCGCCCGGGATCTGGTACTTCACGCCCACCTCGGTTTGTTTGCCGGTGGTCGGCTTGAGCGGATCGGCGCCCGGCGCGCTCGGATACAGGTTAGGATCGAACGAAGTGCTGTAGCTGACATACGGCGAAATGCCGTTGTCGAAGGCGTAAAGCAGGCCCGCACGGCCGGTGAACTGGGCGTCGTTGTAGGTCTGCTCCTTACCGCCGCTGGTGCGATCGCGGGTGTTGACCTGCGACCAGTCCTGACGGCCGGACAGCAGCAGGTTCCAGTTATTCCACTCCAGCTGGTCCTGCAGATACACCCCGACCTGATTCAGCGTCTTCAAATCGCTGGAAGCCAGCGCCAGCGTGCTGCCATCGATGCTGGGGCGAACCGGGTTTGCCCAGTCGATCGGGTAGTCGTTGCCGCGATCGCGATACATCTTCGAATCGATATGGCTGTAGCGGTAATCCAACCCGCCCAGCACCGTGTGCTTCACCTCGCCGGTGTCGAACAGCCCCTTCAGCTGGTTATCCACGCCAAACTCGTTGGTCATCTGCGTTTCATGCTGCGCCATGCGGGTGACGGTGTGGTCGTTGACCTTCGAGTTTACGTTATAAACCAGATATTTATAGTCTTCATCGCGGTGGGTGAAGCGCAGGTTCTGGGTAAACGACAGCGCATCGCTGAAGTTATGCTCGAGGCTGTAGCCGATCGACGCCTGCTCGCGCCGCGATCTGTTGAAGCTGGGTTCGCTGATGTTGAAGTCATAGGGCACATAGCCCGCGCTGGTCGAGAACAGCGTGCCGGCGCGCGGCAGGAAGTTGCGCGACCCGGCTTTCGGATCGTTCTGGTAGCTGGTCAGCAACGTAAAGCTGGTGTCTTCGTTCGGCAGCCAGGTGAAGGCCGGCGCGATGGCCACCCGTTGCTGCTTGCTGTCTTTGACAAACTCATGCTCGGTTCTGGCGATACCGTTCAGGCGATAAAACAGGGTGTTGTCGTCGTTGAGTTTGCCGCCGAAATCGAACGCCGTTTCCGCCAGATGGCGGTTGCCGGTGCTGAATTTGACTTCGTGAATGCTCTGGGCGGTAGGGCGCTTGCTGGTCATCACCACCACGCCGCCGGGGCTGACCTGGCCGTACAGCACGCCGGCCGGGCCGTGCACCATCTCCACGCGCTCCAGCAGCCAGGGATCGATCTGCCCGGCGCCGCCGTTTTGGCTCGAGAGGCCAAAGTGCAGGCCGTCGAGCAGCTTGGGCGCATAGCGGAAGCCGCGGCTGATCACTTCGTCATTGCGGTTGGAGTTACCGCGGTAGGTGGTGATCACTCCGCTGGTGTAGTTCAGCGCGTCGGCGACCGACGCCGGTTCCTGGTCGTTCATTTGCTCGCGCGTGACCACCGAGATGGACTGCGGCGTTTTGCGCAGAGCGGCGGCGGTCTTGGTGCCGGCGGCGCTCTCTTTGGCGACGATCCCTTTGACCGGCGCGGTCACGCTGTTTTGCGCGTCGGCGGTCACCAAAATCGTCTCATCCGCCGCGGCGGACGCGTGTGGCGCGAAGGGCAGTAAGGCCAGCGCCGAGCCCAGCAACAACCGCTTGGCGGCCGTCACCTCCGCATTAGAATTGTTTATCCCTTTGTTTTTAATCTTCATTCTCTCTCCTGCATACCTGCGTTGTGTGTCATGCAACCCTGATAAACCCCGAAATATCGGCGAGCGGTCTTTACCCGTCGATGCGGAAACGCCGTGTGCGCACGACGGTAAAAATCCGACAAATAGTATTGAAAACGATAATGAGTATCAATACGATTGTCAGGTTTTGTAAAAATCACTCATGTTATGTAAGGGGCGCTATGGAGTTTTTGCCGGAAAAGAGGCCAGACAACAGTCATGAGGGATTGGCGGCGCAGTGGCTGCGTGAAGAGGCGGCAGGGCAGCCCGAGTGGTGGCAGAAGGTGGCCTCTCACGGCACGCCCATCGTCGAGCCGCACGATGACCGCCACGTCAAAATGACCTGGCTATGGCGCGATCCTGCCGGCGATGAGCGGCGCTCGCCGATTCGCCGCGTTTATGCCGATATCAACGGCATAACCGATCACCACAGCACGTCCCCCAGCAGCCTGACCAGGCTGCCCGGCACCGACGTTTGGTACGGCGCGGCCGTTATCGATCGCCGCTGGCGCGGCAGCTACAGCCTGATCCCCGTCACAGACCGGGATCTTCCTCCCGTCTTCAGCGACGACGAAACGCTGCGCGATCGCCAGCAGCGCGCCTGGTGGATTTCGCTGTTTCCACTGGCGATCGCCGATCCGTTGAATCGCCTCTCGCTGGGGCCTTCGCATCGTCCGCGCCCGGTTTCCCTGGCCCAGGGGCCGGATGCTGACGACCAAAGCGCCTGGCAGGCCGCCGATCGGCCGCTGGACGAGGCGCGGCTACAGCGTTTTCAGTGGCACAGCGAACGGCTCGGCACGCAGCGGCGCGTCTGGCTGTATGCCAGCGGCGACGCGGCGGTGAAAGCGAATCGCCCGCTGGTGTTATTGCTCGACGGCCAAAACTGGATCGAAAGGCACGCGCTGCTGCCGGTGATCGAGAACGAAACCGCAACAGGGCGGCTGCCGCCCGCATGCTGGCTGCTGATCGATGCGATCGACGGCGAACACCGGGAAAACGAGCTGCCCTGCAACGCCGCCTTCTGGCAGGCAATCATCGATGAGCTGCTGCCGCAGGCGCAGAAGCGCGAAGCGTTCAGCGAGGAAGGGGCGCGCACCGTCGTCGCCGGCCAAAGCTACGGCGGGCTGGCAGCGTTATATGCCGGCCTGCATTGGCCGGAACGTTTCGGCCACGTGCTGAGCCAGTCCGGTTCCTTCTGGTGGCCTACGGTGCAATTCGTTACCCAGTTCGAAAAACGCCACGAACTGGAGGAAGGCTGGCTGATACGCCAGGTTCGGCAACGCGACGCGGCGGCGCCAGCGCTCAACGTGATCCAACAGGCCGGCGATCGGGAGGCGGATATCGAATTCGTCAATCGCCAGATGCACGAGGCGCTGACGGCGGCGGGGCACCGCGCCGACTACCGCGTGTTTTCCGGCGGACATGACGCGCTCTGCTGGCGCGGCGGCCTGGTGGACGGCGTACGCCAGCTGCTTTCCGGGATGGAATAACCCACACATTTTGACAGACAGGTAATGAAAATGACTCAGGAACAACAAAACCCGTTCGATGACGAAAGCCTCCGTTTCTCCGTTTTGGTCAACGCGCAGCAGCAGTATTCGCTGTGGCCGCAGTTTGCCGACGCGCCGCAGGGGTGGCGCGTGCTGATGGGGCCGGCGTCGCGCGGCGAATGCATCGACTACATCGAAACGCACTGGCAGGACATGCGGCCGGCGGCCTTGAAAGCGGCGGATGCGGCGCGTTAAGCGCCAGACAGCCACATCGATACATTCCGTTTGAGGAAAAGGACAGACACCATGTCAGAAACGCTTTCTTTGCCGGATACTCAGGTCGAGTATCGGGATTATCCGCTGGTTGCGGCGCAACCGGGGATCTGGATCGCCGACCAAATCGCGCTGCGGCGCAACGGCTTCGCGGTGGCGCACTACACCGAACTGCACGGCGCTATCGACCGCTCGGCGCTGGAGCGCGCGATCCGTCAGGGGCTGGCCGAAGCGGATACGGTTCAGGCGCAGTTCTTTGAGGCGCAGGACGGCCAGCCGGTGCAGCGTTTGCCGCTGAACGCCGATCCTGCGCGCGTGCAGGCGCCGGAGTGGTTCGATTTCAGCGCGCGGCCGGACGCCGAACAGGCGGCGCTGGCGCTGATGAACGACGATCTGGCGCAGGATCTGCCGGCGGACGGCGAGCGGCCGCTCTATCGCCATGCGGTGATCCGCGTCAGCGTCGATCGCTGGTTCTGGTATCAGCGCTTTCATCATTTGACCCTGGACGGCTTCAGCTTCGAAGCCATCACCCGTCGGATCGCCGATATTTATCGCGCGCTGCGCCACGGGCTGGCGCAGGCGGCCTCGCCGTTTACCCCGTTCGGCAAGGTGGTGGAAGAGTTTCAGCAATGGCAAACCTCGCCCGCACGTGAGCGGGCGGCCGAATTCTGGCGCCAGCATCTGCGCGATTTGCCGTCGCCGCTGTCATTATCGACGGAGAGTCGGGAGGTTGAGGCGGGCGCCCGGCCGCTCAAACAGGCGCTGGTGCTGCCTGAATCGCTGTTTGACGAAGCGCTGCGCGATGGCGCGCTGCAGTCGCTGCAGCCGGCCGATATCGTCACGGCGGCGCTGGCGCTGTACCTGGCGCGCATGAGCGGCGAAACCCGCTTCTCAATCGGTTTTCCTTTCATGCGCCGGATGGGATCGCAGGCGCTGGCGGCGGTCGGCCCGGTGGTCAACGTGCTGCCGCTGCTGCTGAACGTGACGCCGGAGATGTCGCTGGCGGATGTCTGCCTGGCCACCGTGGCGCAGATCAAGCAGGCGCGCCGCCATCAACGCTATGAGGCGGAGCAGATCAAGCGCGATCTCGGCCTGGTCGGCGGCCATCAGGAACTGTACGGGCCGGTGGTCAACGTCAAGGTCTACCACAGCGCCTTGTCGTTCGACGGTCAGGCGGCCACCACCCATACGCTGGCGATGGGGCCGGTCGACGACCTGGAGTTCGAGATCGGTTTTCGAAGCGGCGTATTGACGCTGTCTTTGGTCGCCAACCCGGCCAAATACTCACCGCGCACCTTGCAGCACCACGCGGAGCGCATCGGCCATTGGCTGCAGCAGTTGGCGCGGCAGCCGCACCAGCCGAACGGTCAACTGGCGTTGATCGGCGAGGGGGAACTCAGACAACTCGCGGCCTGGGGGCGCGGCGCTGAGCTGACGCCGCCGGCGGGCATGGTTTCGATCATGGATGCGTTCCAGCGCCAGGTTGAGCGTCAGCCCGAGGCGTTGGCGGTGTCCTGCGGCGACGTGCGCCTCAGCTACCGGCAGCTCTCCGAACGGGTGATGCAGCTGGGGCGAGTGCTGATCGAAAGCGGCATCGGCGCCGAAGACGTGGTCGCCATCGGCATTCCACGCTCGGTGGACACGCTGGTCGCGCTGTTCGGCGTGCTGGCCAGCGGCGCGGCCTATATGCCGCTCGATCTGGACTATCCGCGTGAGCGCCTGGCGCTGATGTGCGACGACGCGCGGCCGGTGATGTTGCTGACCCACAGTGACACGCGGGCCAACATGCCGGATCTGCCGCAGGTATTGTGCCT
Organism: Serratia sp. CY29653; assembly: GCF_052169255.1. Lineage (NCBI taxonomy): Bacteria > Pseudomonadati > Pseudomonadota > Gammaproteobacteria > Enterobacterales > Yersiniaceae > Serratia > Serratia sp. CY29653. Next base: position 1,151,896 of record NZ_JBJNLC010000001.1, read on the forward strand.
GGACGACGCCCCGTGCCTGGCGCGCTGCGCGGCCGCCGCGGCCACGCCGATAACGGACGACGAACGGCGTGTGCCGCTGAACGAGGCGCATCTCGCCTACATGATTTACACCTCCGGTTCGACCGGCAAACCCAAGGGCGTGATGTCCACGCACCGCGGGCTGCTGAACCTGTTCCTGTCGCACCAGGCTTCTCTGTTCGGCCCGGCGATCGAAAAATTCGAGGCCCGCCACGCGCGCCGCTTGCGCGCCGGCCATACCGCCTCGTTCTCTTTCGATTCCTCCTGGGAACCGCTGTTCTGCATGATGATGGGCAGCGAACTGGTTATCTTCGATGAGGAGCTGCGCCGCGACCCCTGGGCGCTGTTGGAACAGACCCAGCAGACGCCGATCGATCTGCTGGACATCACGCCGTCGTTCTTCTCGCAACTGGTGGACTGCGGTCTGCTGAAAGGGCAGTTCCCGCTGCCGTCGTTCGTGATGATCGGCGGCGAGGCGGCGACGCCGACGCTGTGGAACCTGATGCAGCAGCATCCGGAGGTGGAGATCCACAACTATTACGGCCCGTCCGAATACACCGTCGATACCCTCGGCGCGCCGGTCACGGCCGCAGACCAACCGGTGATCGGCCGTCCCCTCGCCAATACCTCAGTCTGGCTGCTCGACAGCCGCCTGCAGCCGGTGCCGATCGGCGCGGCGGGCGAGCTGTACATTTCCGGCAAGGGCATCGCGCGCGGTTACCTGCGGCGCCCGGATCTGACGGCGGCGCGCTTTGTCGCCAACCCGTTCGCCGAAGGCGAGGTGATGTACCGCAGCGGCGACCTGATGCGCTGGAGCGCGGAGGGCCAGCTGGTATTCATTGGCCGGACCGATCACCAAATCAAGGTGCGCGGCTTCCGCGTCGAGCTGGGTGAGGTGGAAAGCGCCTTGGCCGCCTTGCCGGACGTGGGGCGGGCGGTGGTGATCGCCGAACCGATCGGCGCCACCTATCGCCTGATTGGCTACTGCTCGGTGCAGGATGACGCGCGTCGCGCCTCGCCGGCGCTGCAAAGCGAGCTGCTGGGGCAGTTGGCGCAGCGTCTGCCGGATTATATGGTGCCGGCGATCCTGGTGGTAATGCCGGAGCTGCCGCTGAACGTCAACGGCAAGATTGACCGCCAGGCGCTGCCCAAACCGCAGGAAACGCTGGCGCAAAGCATTCGCGAACCGGCCACCGAGCAGGAGAGGCTGATTTGCCGCGCGATGGCCCAACTGTTGGGAATGGAGCGCGTCGGCGCAGACGACGATTTCTTCGCGCTCGGCGGCGACAGCATCTCGGCGATGGGGCTGGGCACCGCCCTGCGGCGCAAAGGCTATCTGCTGCGGCCGCGCGAGATCTTCGCGCTGCACACCCCCGCGCGCATGGCGCAGGCGATGCAGCCGCTGGCCGTTGGCTCTCAGACCGCACGCAGCGTGCGACAAGGCCCGATCGACGGGCTGCCGATCCTGCACTGGTTCGCCGAGACGGGCGATATGCATCGCCGCTTCGCGCACGGCGTTTTCCTGCGCGTACCCGCCGAGCTGCAACCGGAACAGCTGCGTTATGCGTTGGCACAGCTGCGCGCGGCGCACCCGGCGCTGAGCGCCAGGATCCGCGACGGCCAGTTGGTGGTCGAGGAAGCCGCTACCGCTGAGTTCATGCAGGTACAGGCCGTATCCGGCGAACTGGAGCTAGCGGCGGAACAGGCGTTTGATGCCGCACTCGAGCAGCTCGATCCGGCGGCCGGCGCCATGATGCAGGCGATCCTGTTGCAGCGTGACGGGCAGAGCCTGGGGCTGGTGCTGGCGATCCACCACCTGGTGGTTGACGGCGTTTCCTGGCGCATCCTGCTCGACGAGCTGCGGCAAGTGGCCGACAGCGCCATGCAGGGGCAGCCGATCACGCTGCCGCCGGAGGAAACCTCGCTCTATGAATGGTCCGCGCGTTTACGGGCCGACGTCGAACGCCGCGAAGCCGAGCTGCCGTTCTGGCGGCAGATGCTGGCGGACGGCGTGCCGAGTTTGGGGCGGCGCGCGCTGGAACCGCAGACCGATCGCATCGCCTCGGTGAGCGAACGGCGCACGCTGCTCGACAGCCGGCTGACCGCCGCGCTGCTCGGCACATTGCCGCAGAGCTATCGCGCCCAGGTTGAAGAGATCATGCTGTGCGCGCTGGCTCAGGCCTGCCGCCGCCGTTTCCAGGCCGCTTCGCTGCGTTTCTCTCTGGAGTCGCACGGCCGCGCCGAACTGGATGACGGCCTCGATCTGGCCCGCACCGTCGGCTGGCTGACGGCGGAGTACCCGCTGCGCATCGAACTGCATGACGCCGAGCATAATGAGGCGGTGCGCGCGGTGAAACGGGCGACGCGCGCGGTGGCCGATCGCGGCGTCGGCTATGGCCAGCTGCGTTATCTGCATCCGCAGCGTGACGATCTGGCGGCGCTGGCGCAGCGCAACGCCCCGGAGATTTTATTCAACTACCTTGGGCGTTTCAGCCAGGATGAGGCGCACTGGACGCCGCAGCGCAGCCAGACCCGCTTCCGCGACGCCTTCGCCGTGGCGCAGGATGCGCAGCAGGCGCCGTCTTACGGGCTGGAAGTGAATATCTTTGTCGAGGAGCGGCGCGACGGCGCCTGCCTGGCGATTAACTGGAGCTGGCTGGAGGCAATGTTCAGCGAGAGCGACATTGCGCAGCTGCACAGCGGCATCGAGCACGCCGTGCGTTCACTGTGCGAGTTTGCCGAACGGCATCCCGAACGCGCGGCGGCGACGTTGGTGGCGGCCGAAATCGCCCAGCCGGGCGTCGATGATGAAGCGGTGCGCGCCTGGGAGCGGGAGTGCGGGCCGTTAGCCGCGGCGCTGCCGCTGTTGCCGCTGCAACACGGCCTGCTGTTCCATGCGCAGACGGCGCAGCAGGGCGGCAGCTACAACTCGCTGACGCGCCTGAGCCTCTGCGGCGAACTGGACGCGCATCAACTTCAGCAGGCGCTGAATGCAGTGATCCGCCGCCATCCGCAGCTGGCCGCCCGATTCAACCGCGAGGGTGAGCCGTTGCAGCTGATCCCGCAGGAAAGCCATTGGCCGCTGGACAGCCACGCGCTGCCGCCGCTGGCCGAAGAACAGGAGGTGCAGGAACTGCACCGGCTGGAGCAGCAGGAACTGCAGCGCGATCTGTTCAACCAGCCGGGCGCGATGCTGCATGCATTGTTGGTCAAACACGGGGATAGCGAACGCTACACGCTGTTCCTTAACGCGCATCACCTGATCGTCGACGGCTGGTCGACGCCGGTGGTGCTCAACGATCTGATGCTGGCCCTGCGTGAAGGCGAGCAGGCGTTGCCGCCGCTGCGTTCGAACTATGCCGATATCGTGCGCCGCCTGACCGCGCGGGATGCCGAAGCTTCGCGCCGCCTCTGGTGCCAGACGCTGCAGGACGTGCGGCCGACGTTGCTGTTCGGTGAGGCACAGGACGATCGCGTACACGAGCTGGAGATGACGCTGCCGCCGGCCGAGGAAAGGCGCTTGCTGACCCTGTGTCGCGAACGCGGGTTGACGCTCAATACCGTGATGCAGGGCATTTGGGCATTGCAGTTGGCCAGCTGTTGCGGCCAGCAGGACGTGGTGTTCGGCTCGCCGGTTTCCGGCCGCTTTGGCCAGATAGAAGGGATCGAGGAACACGTTGGCCTGTTCAGCAACACGCTGCCGGTGCGGGTGCGTCTGCAGCACGATCGTTCGCTGACGGAACAGCTGACCGAGCTGCAGCACCGGCAGATTGAACTGCTGGAGCACGACGATTTGGGGTTGGGGGAAATTCAGCACCTGGCCGGGGCGGGCACGCTGTTCGATACGCTGTTGGTGGTGGAGAACTACCCGGACAACGACGCTCTGCTGGGCGGCGCAGGGTCGCTGCGCTGCGACGCCATCCGCAACAAAGGCTATACCCACTATCCGCTGACGCTGCTGGTGCTGCCGGGCGAGCGTCTGCGCCTGCTGATGGAGTACCGCGCCGCGGTGCCGCAGCCTGAGCGCTTCGCCGCGCGGCTGATGGCGCTGTTGCAGCAGTGGATCGCCCAGCCGGATCTGCCGCTGCCGCGCTGGCAGTTGCAAACGCCGCAGGAGCAGGCGCTGATCGCGGCGGTCAACCGCACCGGGCAGGCGGTGGCGGACACCACCTTGCATCAGGCGATCGCCGATCAAGCGCGGCGCACGCCGGAACGCATCGCGCTGCAGGATGCCGGGCACAGCCTCAGCTACCGTGACATGCAGCGCCAGGCCGCGCTGCTGGCCGAGCGGCTGACGGCGGCCGGCATTCAGCCGGGGGATATCGTCGCGGTTGCGTTGCCGCGCTCCGTGCGCCTCAGCCTGGCGCTGACGGCGATTGTGCAGACCGGCGCCGCCTGGCTGCCGCTGGACACCGGCTACCCGGACGAGCGGCTGGCCTACATGGTGGAGGACGCCAAGCCGCGGCTGATTATCACCGAGAGCGCGTTGGATGCCCGCTTTGCCGCGCTGGCGCCGACGCTGCTGTTCGATGCGCTGGACGACAGCGGGCGCGAACCGCCTGCTCGCCTGCCGGCGGGGAACGGCGATTATCCCGCCTACGTACTGTATACCTCCGGCTCTACCGGGCGGCCGAAAGGCGTGGTGGTGAACCACCGGGCGATCGTCAACCGCCTGTTCTGGATGCAGCACGAGTATGCGCTCGATGCGCAGGACGTGGTATTGCAGAAAACCCCGTGCAGCTTCGACGTTTCCGTCTGGGAATTCTTCTGGCCGCTGATGGTCGGCGCGCGCCTGGTGATGGCGCCGCCGGAGGCGCACCGCGATCCGCAGGCGCTGACGACGTTGATCGACGACTATGGCGTGACCACGCTGCATTTCGTTCCGTCCATGTTGGCTATCTGGGTGGAGGCGCTGAACGAGCGGGCGCCACAGCGCGCCGCCGCCAGCCTGAAACGCGTGTTCTGCAGCGGTGAGGCGCTGTCGTGTGAACTGGCTTCCCGCTATCAGGCGTTGGTTACCGCGCCGCTGCACAACCTGTATGGCCCGACGGAGGCGGCGGTCGATGTCACCTACCAACCGGCGTCCGGCGCGGCATTGGCGGCGGTGAGCGGCGCCGGCGTGCCGATCGGCAAACCGGTCTGGAACACCCAGTTGAGCATTCTCGACGCGATGCTGCGGCCGGTGCCCGTCGGCTGCGCCGGCGATCTTTACCTGCGCGGCATTCAGCTGGCCGATGGCTATCTGCATCGGCCGGGGCTGACGGCGCAGCGGTTTGTCGCCGATCCCGCCGGCAACGGCGCGCGCATGTATCGCACCGGCGATATCGCCTGCTGGCTGGAAGACGGCAGCGTCGAGTATTTGGGGCGCAGCGACGATCAGTTGAAGATCCGCGGCCAGCGCATCGAGCTGGGGGAAATCGAGCAGGCGCTGCTGGCGCAGCCGGGGATAGCGCAAGCGGCAGTGCACGCCATCGAGCTGGGCGAGGGCGCGACGGGGCTTGGCGGTGCCGATATGCGCCAACTGGTCGCCTGGCTGATCGCCCAACCGGGAGTGACGCTGGATACCGCCGTGCTGCATCAGGCGCTGGAGCAGCGTTTGCCGGCGCACATGATGCCGGTCAGCTATGTCATGACCGACAGCTTCCCGCTCAGCGCCAGCGGCAAGCTGGATCGCAAGGCGTTGCCACGGCCGCAGCTGAGCCACCAAAGTGGCCGCATGCCACATAGCGACAGCGAACGCCTGCTGGCGGCGCTGTTCGGGGAACTGTTGGGGCGCGAGACGGTGTATGCCGACGACGACTTCTTCGCGCTGGGCGGCCATTCGCTGCTGGCGATGCGTCTGGCGGCGGAGCTGCGTCGCCGCGTGCCTCGGCCATTGAGCGTCGGGCAGATCATGTTCGCCCGCAGCCTAGAGAAGATGGCGCACCTGCTCGATGACGCGCAGGCGGCCAACTCGGCCGAGAGCCGCGGCGTCGGCGAATGCCTGCAGCTGCGGGCCGGCCAAGGCCCGGCGCTGTTCTGCCTGCACCCGGCTTCCGGTTTCGCCTGGCAGTACTCGGGGCTGAGCCGTTATCTGCCGGGCAGCTACCCCATCATCGGCCTGCAGTCGCCAAGACCGGACGGCGCCATCGCCACCTGTGAGGATATCGAGCAGATGGTCGATCGTCATCTCGCCAATCTGCGCCGCCTGCAGCCGCAGGGGCCTTACTACCTGCTGGGCTATTCGCTCGGCGGCACGCTGGCGCACTCGATGGCCGCGCGCCTGCAGCAGCAGGGCGAAGAGGTGGCGTTCCTCGGCATGCTGGATACCTATCCGCCGGAAGGCCAGGATTGGACCGGCCCCAGCGAGGAGGACGCGCAGAAAGAGGTGGCGCAGGAGCAGGCCGAGTTTATGGCGGAAGATCATGGCGATCCGGCGCTGATGGCGGAGAAGGCGGCAATGTTCGACAGCATCGTCGCCAACTACCGCGACGCGGTGCGCATTCTGTCTCAGGCGCGCAGCCGGCGTTTCCACGGCACGGCGACGCTGTTTGTCGCCGACCAGACGCTGCCGCCGGAGATGGACATCGACGCCGTGTGGGCACCGTATCTGGATGGGCTGATCTGCCATCACCAGCGCTGCGAACACGCGGACATTCTGTCGCCGGCTTCGCTGGAGACGCTCGGGCCGCTGTTGCATTCGTTGCTGACGCAGCAATACGGGTTGGTATAACGCAACCGGGCCGGGGGGCGTGCGTCCCGGCCCGTACTAAAACATGATATGCAGGACACTATGGCCAGACCTTCTTTTTTTCTTGATTTCAGTTTGCTGAGAAGCAATGCGCATTTCCGCGCGATTTTCTGCGCCCGCATGCTGTCGGTGTTTTCCCTCGGCATGTTGGCGGTGGGGGTGCCGATTCAGATCCAGGCGATGACCGGCTCCACGTTGCAGGTGGGCGTGGCGGTGGCGCTGGACGGGGTGGGCATGTTTATCGGCCTGATGCTGGGCGGCGTGCTCGCCGATCGCTACGATCGCCGTAAGCTGATCCTGTTTGCGCGCGGCACCTGCGGGTTGGGCTTTGTCGCCCTGAGTCTGAACGCCTTCGCCCCGGCGCCTTCGCTGTGGGCACTCTACCTGCTGGCGGCCTGGGACGGCTTCTTCGGGGCGCTGGGCATGACGGCGCTGATGGCGGTGATCCCGCTGCTGGTCGGGCGCGAAAACCTGGCGGTGGCGGGGGCCTTGAGCATGGTGACGGTGCGCATCGGCGCGATCCTGGCGCCGGCGCTGGGCGGGATTATCATCGTGTTCGGCGGCGTGGGGCTGGCGTTCGCCGTGGCCGCCGCCGGGACGCTGGGCACCCTTGTCCCACTGGTGCGCCTGCCGACGCTGTTGCCGCAGCAGCAGGAGCCGGAACACCCGCTGCGCGCGCTCGCCAGCGGCTTCCAGTTTGTCTGGCGCAATAAGGTGGTGGGGTCGGTGGTGCTGCTGGGAATGCTGATGAGCATCGTCGGCGCCGTCCGGGTGCTGTTCCCGGCGCTGGCGCAGGACGCTTACCACGTCGGCGCGTCCTCAATTGGCCTGATGTATTCCGCGGTGCCGCTCGGCGCGATGCTGGGCGCGCTGACCAGCGGCTGGGTGGGGCGTTTCTCTCGGCCCGGCGTGCTGATCCTGGTCGCCGCCATCGTCGCGTTTACCGCTATCGCTTCGCTGGGGCTATTCAGCCACCTGGCGCCGGCGCTGCTGGCGCTGGTGTGCTACGGCTACGCCAACGCCATCGCTTCGCTCCTGCAGTTCATGCTGATCCAGAGCAATACGCCGGATCATCTGCTGGGGCGGGTGAACAGCCTCGGCACCGCGCAGGACGTAACCGGCGATTCGATCGGCGCGCTGGGGCTCGGCGTACTGGGCAGGATCTTTACCCCGTTGATGAGTGTGCTGTCGTTTGGCGCATTCGCCGCTGTGCTCGGCGTGCTGGTGGCCTTCAGCGTGCGCACGCTGCGCCAGTGCCGGCCGGCGGACGCGTTGGTCGAGCACGATGAGCCCGCGCCGGCAACCTCGGCGGCAGCGGACAACTAACCCCTCACGGCACCGGCTGTTCCGGCCGGTGCTGTTCCCCCCAGTTGCACATCATGTCGATCACCGGGATCAGCGAACGCCCGCGTTCGGACAGGCTGTACTCCACCTTGGGCGGGATCTGCGGATACTCCTTTCTCACCACCAGGCGATCTTTTTCCAGCTCTTTCAGCGTCGAACTCAGCGTTTTGTAGGAAATGGTGCCGATGCAGCGCTGCAGCTCGTTGAACCGCAATACCGGCTTATACAACGCCAGCCAGTAGAGAATAATCATTTTATATTTGCCGTTGATCACCGACAGCGTATAGCCATAGCCGGTGTCTTCGAGGCTGATGCCCGTTGGGCTGCAGTGGGATTCGGCGGTCATTGAGCGCTTTCTCCAGGGTAAGTATGTGTCGTGAGTGTGCGTATTTTACATTGTTCCAGCATAACCTATGATGCGCCGGTAGACACTTGACTGGAGAAATCGATATGAAAACCCTGGTGGTGGTGACCCATCCCGATATGGCGAACTCGGTGGTCAATAAACGCTGGCTGGAGGAGCTGCGGCGCTATCCGGAGCGGTATACCGTGCACGAACTGCATCAGGCCTACCCGGACTGGCAGATCGACGTCGCCCAAGAGCAGCGGCTGATCGAAGCCCATGACAACATCGTGCTGCAATTCCCGATTTTCTGGTTCAGCAGCCCGCCGCTGCTGAAAAAATGGCTGGACGACGTGCTGACCTACGGCTGGGCCTACGGTTCTCGCAGCGGCTACAAGATGCAAAACAAGAAGCTGGCGTTGGCAGTCACGGCTGGGGTGCGTGCAGAGGATTATGCGCGCGACGGGCGCTATCGCTACTCGCTGGAGGAAATCTTCCGGCCGTTTGAAGTCACCGCCGGTTACGTGCGGGCCGACTATGCCTCGTTCTTCGCCTTTTACGGCAGGGAGGCCGCTTCGGACGGCACGGTGGAACCGCTGCAATCCCACGAATTGGATCGCAGCGCGCAAGGCTATCAGGCATTTCTCGCCGCCCTGAATTAACGGCACGCCCCGGATGCGCCAGGGCGTGCGCATCCGGCTACTTGCTGGCGGTGATTGTCAGCATCTATCGTGCGTGCTGTGTGAACGAGCGTGCAGGATGAAAACAGAGTGGGGGAATTACATGAACAGGAAGCGGTCGGCCAGCGGAACCCCACGTTCGAGACGCGGTGGCAGCGCGTCGTCGCGATCGTCAGGCTGAGCAGCCTGCGGCGCGGCGTCTTCGGCTTTTTCGATCATCAGCTCGCCGAGCAGGGCCAGAAAACGAGTGATCTTTTGCATATTCCCTCCAGGGCAATAATTAACCTGAAGATGATAGTAATCGCCGCCTAACCGAATGGGAAAAACTTAAAACTCATATCCTAAGAACCGGATCGCATATCGCCTGACCGGGCGACGGTGGCCCATCGCCCGGTGAACCGCTTAGAAGGTGACGTTAACCTTGGCCCACAGGGTGCGGCCCGGTTCATTCACCGCGCTGTTGGCCGAGTACCCGAAGGCGCTGTTGCCCGCCAGGTTGAGGTGCTCGCTGTAGGTCTTGTTCAGGATGTTATCCAGACCGGCGCTCAGCTTGACGTTTTTATTCACCTTGTAGGCGGCGTTGGCGGAGAGCACGCCGAAGCCGGCGCTTTCGGCAAAGTCTTTGCCCACCACGTTGCCTTCGTTGATCGCCACGCGGTGTTGGCTGCTGACCAGACGCCACAGGCCGGTGCCGCTCCAGTCGCCGTACTCATAGGTCAGCCCCAAGCGTGCCTCCAGCGGCGGGATCTGCGGCAGCGGCCGGCCGTCGCTGCTATTTTTGCCCCAGGAGTAGGCCAGGCTGGCGTCGGTTTTCCAGTGCTCGCTCAGCTGATAACCCATGCCCATTTCGCCGCCCATGATGTTGGCGTTGACGTTATCGGCCTGGCTGAGGCGCGCGTTGTGCGGATCGTATTTGAACAGGATGAAATCATCGACGCGGCCCACATAAGCGGAAACCCAGCCGTTGAAGCGTTTGCCGTTGTACTGAGCGCCGATGTCGAGCTGCGTGGTTTTCTCGCTCTTGACGCTGGAGAACGGATCCTTGCTGCCGTTCGGGCCAAGCTTCGGCGAGAACAGCTCCCAGTAATCCGGGAAGCGCTCGGTATAACCGACGCCGGCATACAGCATCAGCGGCAGGTCGGCCAGCGTATGCTCCAGGCGCATAAAGCCGCTCGGCAGGGTGTCCGAACGTTTCCCAGCGCTGGCGCTGCGGAAATTCTCCACCAGGGTGCGGTCGAGGCGCGCGCCGCCGATCAGTTTATCCTGTTCGCTGGTGGACCAGGTCAGTTCACTGAAGGCGCCGTAGCTGTTGAACTGGGCGTCTTTTTCCCAGCTGCCGCGGTTCATGCTGCGGTGGGTGTTGGTTTGGGTGTCCAGGCCGCTTTCAAGCTTCACGTCCTGCCACTGCCAGGTGCCCATCACGCGGCCGCCGACGGTGCGGCGATCGAGCTGCATCGTCATGCCGGAGGACATCATGTGCCCGCCGTGGCCGCCCATCCCCATGCTCATGCCGCCATGCCCCCCGTGCCCAGCCATGCCACCGCTGCCCGGCGAGCGCAGGGTGACGTTGTCCATCACGTGGTTGGCGTAGTTGTAGTAGACCTGCGCTTCCAGCTTATCCAGCACGTCGCCGATGTTGGATTTCTCCACCCGCATGCCCAGGCTTTCGCGTTTGAACTGCGAACCATCCATGCTGCGGCCGGCATAGCGCGCTTCGCCGTTGCCGCGGCCCATAGTTACTTCCAGCAGCGTGTCGGCGTCCGGCGTCCAGCCGAGCGCCAGATCGCCGTTCCACTTGTCCCAGCGCGATGGCACGCGCGTATTCGTGCCGTCCTGATAGTCGTTGGAACGGGATTTGTTGGCCATCACCCGCAGGTAGCCTTGTTCGGCGCCGAGGCTGGCGTCGATGTTCTCGTCCCAGCGGCCGTTGGAGCCGGTCAGCACGCTGGCGTTGCCCTTGATACCCGGCTTGTCGAAGCGCGGGCGTTCACGCTCGAAGCGCACCGTGCCCGCCGACGATCCCGGCCCCCACAGCACCGTCTGCGGCCCCTTGGTAATGGTCAACAGATCGAAGCTTTCCGGCGAGATGTAAGAGGTCGGTGCATCCATCCGCGCTGGGCAGGCGCCCAGCATTTCCGAACCGTCGGTGAGGATCTTCAACCGAGAGCCGAACATGCCGCGGAACACCGGGTCGCCGTTGGTGCCGCCGTTGCGGATCTGCGAAAAGCCGGGGATGGTTTTCAGGTAGTCCGAACCGTCGCTGGCCGGCACCGGCTGGCGTGGGGTTTTCGGCGAGGTGACGATGGTCAGCGGGGAGTAGAGCGGCGCGGTGACGGTGATCACGTCGCCATCATTAACCTGTGCGCCGGCAGGGTGTTGATGCGCCTGCGCCGCGTGGCCGGCCAGCAGAAACAGCGGCATGGCGGTGGTAATGGCGCGGGTGACGGCGTTCTTTTTATAAGTCGGTTTAAACATCATCTTTCCTTAAGCTAACTTTTTCCGTACTTGGCCGAGGGATTATTCAGGCGTGGGGCGGCCTGGCGAAAATCACCATCGGAAAATACGGGGGTTAATTCCATCAACCTGGAAATAACCGGATTAATAATGTCGTCTCGATGATTAACCGTTGGGCGAATTAATTCCGCCGGGTTGAAACGATCAACGGCAATACAGAGAACGGCAATGGGCTTATTGTTAAATCAGAGGAAAGAGATGGGGGGCGCGCGCGGCTGTAATTCGGTGTGAACAACGTGGGCAAACAGAGGGACGAGATAGTGGATCGGCGGCGGGCGCGAAGCCAGCGACTGGGACCAGAACAGCGGGCCGTGGCTCACGTCCAGCAGCGGCGCGTGCAGCAACAGCACGCAGTAGCCGCAGGCGCTGTCGTCCATCATCATCGCCATGTTGTGGTGGCCGCCGCCGTGCTGCATCAGCGGCTGTGAGGCTTTCTCAGGCTCAGGCGGCGGCGAGTGCATCCCGTGATGCATCGGCATATCCATGCCGCAATCCGCCATGACGGTCGCTCCAGCACTTCCGGCGCGCACATGCTCCAGGGATCGCGAGACCACCGGCGCAATGAACAACATCAGAATGGCAAACACCCCTAACCAGGCGGCGGCCCGATTTCGCGATGTAGAACGCTGAATTAACGACACAATCAACCTAAAAAAAGGGTTAACACAGGGTAGGGAATTGTACTGGTTTATGTCGAAATGTTAAAACCTTTTATTTCCGGCCAACGATCTGTTGATGAAAATGAGATCAAAACAGTGATTCAAATTTAAGCGGAATTATATGCAAAGCGGCCAAGGGATACGCAGCCAGTTATAAATTCCAAAGATATGTCGAAAATGGAACCCGCAAAAATATACTCAATAACAAGGGCGTGCTAGGCTTTTATTTTTCGCTTGATAAGGGGAAGCAACGATGGATTTGACCACTCAGGACGCACTGGACTGGCTTAATGACGGTATTGAAACGCTCAAAACCGGTGAGATCAACCGTTACAGTGCAGAGGGCTACGCGCGGGGGTATGAGCTCGGTTTTCTGTACGGAACCTTGCGCACCTTACTGGCCACGCAAAAAATTACCCGTGAAGAGTACGATAAGTTACACAGTACACTGAGCCATACCCGCCACGCTTGCATGCGAGAATGACAAGCTGGCTTTCACGCGGCGTTGCCTGCCGACAACGCCTTGAGCTTATTTCGATTTAACGCGCCAAACGGTGTTGCCGACGTCATCAGCAATCAGCAGGGCGCCGGTCTTGTCGACCGCCAATCCTACCGGTGCGCCATAGAGTTCCTTCTCGTCGTCGGAGACAAAGCCGGTGACCACCGCTTTGAGTTTGCCGACCGGCTTGCCTTGCTCAAACGCCACGTAGCTGACCCGGTAGCCGTTCAGCGGCGAGCGATCCCAGCTGCCGTGTTCGCTGACGAAGGCGCCGCCGCGATACTCGGCCGGCAGAGCGTTCGCCGTGTAGAACAGCAGCCCCAGCGGCGCGACGTGGGAGCTGAGGGCGTAGTCCGGCTTGATGGCTTTCGCCACCAGATCCGGCCGCGCCGGCTGCACCCGCCGATCGACGTGCTGGCCGAAATAGCTGTAAGGCCAGCCGTAGAAGCCGCCGTCCTGCACCGAGGTCAGGTAGTCCGGCACCAGATCGGCGCCGATCTCGTCACGCTCGTTGACGATGGCCCATAGCTTGCCGCTGTGCGGTTCCCACTGCAGCCCGGTCGGGTTGCGCAGGCCGCTGGCGAAGATGCGGCTGGCACCGGAGGCGGTGTCCACTTCCAGCACGGCGGCGCGGCGGTACTCTACGGCCAGGCCGTTTTCGGTGATGTTGCTGTTTGAACCGACGCCAACATACAGCTTTTTACCGTCCGGGCTGGCCAGCAGGGCCTTGGTCCAATGATGGTTGATGGTGTCCGGCAGATCGGCCAGCTCTTTACCCGCATCGCTGATGCGCGTTTCGCCCGGCTGATAGGCGTACTGCATGATGTTGCCGGTGTTGGCCACATACAGGGTGTTGCCAATCAGCTGGACGCCGAACGGCGAATCGAGCCCTTCGAGGAAGATATGCTTTTCCCAGCTGCCATCGGCGGTTGGGCGCAGCAGGGTAATCCGGTTGCCCCCTTTGCCGCCTTTACCGGACTGGCCCTTCACCAAACCGGCGATCAGCTGCTTGGGCGTGCTCACCGCTTCGGTGCCCGGCCCGTTGGCTTCCACCACCAAAACATCGCCGTTGGGCAGGGTAAGCAGCTGGCGCGGGTGCAGCAAACCGTCCGCCACCTTATCGATTTTCAAGCCTTCGGCCACTTTCGGCATCTGATTTTGCTGCCAGCCGACGCCCTTTGGCACCTGCATCGGCGGCATCAGGAAGTCTTGCGCCGCCGGCAACGTCGGATCCGGCCCCATTTGTTGTTCCGGTGAAATGACGGCGCTGTTATCGCAGCCGGCCAGCGCCAACACGGCCGAAAGCGCAATCGCGATCGATGATAGCTTCATGAAAACCTCCTTATTATTTTGCGCGGGCGCCCACGGCCAGCAGAATGTTGGCGAGGCTCAGCAGCGCGACCACGATCGCAGACAGCACCAGACCTTGCGGCACCACGGCATACGCATCCCGGCTATGCACGAAAGCGTTGATGATGGCGAGAACGATGGCCAGCAAGTTCAGCCAGAAATGGAGCTTGACCGATGGCCCCTGCAGCCGGCCGCTGCCGAACCACACCTGCACCAGGTTAATCAGACGGGGAATAATGGCAAAAATCAGGCCGATGGCGATCAGCCAGCTGGCACCGTTGACCCATTGAATATTCGCCGTGCAGGCATAGATAATGTCGAAAATCAGCGCAGCGGTGAAAAATCCGTAGGGTATCGGATTGAGCCATTCATAGACGGCCACCGCGACCGCTGAAGGCCTTGCTGTCGTTTGCGTGGTCATGCAGGTATCTCCATGAAAAATGATAGGTAAAAAAGGGCGTTGGCCCCTTAAAGCTTTGTTCAGATTCACCGATTTGAACAATTTTGATTCTCATTTTTAGCATGCGATGTTAAAACCGAAACCCTCACTGCGGCATTATCAATGGCTTACAACATCGGGAGGATGGGCATGAGTATAGAGCGCGTTCAGCGATTTCTGGCCGAGCACGCGCCGGAAACGGCGGTGACGGTGCTGGCAAAGAATACCGCTACGGTGGCGCTGGCGGCGGAAGCCTTTGGCGTGGAGAGCGGGCAGATCGCCAAGACGCTGTCGTTTCGCGTGAACGACGGCGTAGTGCTGTTGGTGATGGCGGGAACCGCCAGAATCGATAACAAGAAGTACAAACAATTCTTCGGCGTAAAGGCGCGCATGCTGCCGGCGGAGGAGGTGGAGTCGCTGACCGGCTATCCACCGGGCGGCGTTTGCCCCTTTGCCGCACCGGCAGCGGTAAGAATTTACTGCGATCGCAGCCTGTGCCGCTACGGTGAAGTGCTTCCGGCAGGCGGCAGCGATAACTCAGGCGTGAGAATTGCGCCACAACGCCTGGCCAGCATCACCGGAGCAGAGTGGATTGACGTGACGGGGTAACGTTAAATGACCACGTCACAATTGCGTTATGTTAAATAGCGTGCATCATCTCGTGATTAATATGCTGTTTTAGCTGGAAAAATTACTAGCTCATCGGGTTATGGCACACCGCTTCGATATTGTGGCCATCCGGGCCGATCACAAATGCCGCATAGTAGTGGGCATGGTAATTGGACCGTAAACCGGGCGCGCCATTGTCTATGCCGCCGGCATTTAGCGCGGCGTGGTAGAACGCATCGACCTGTTCACGGCTGCTTGCGGCAAATGCCAGGTGCAGATGCGCCGGTTTTTCATCGGTTTGAAACAGGCACAATGACACGTTAGCCCGATCGTGACAAAGTTCGACGCCATAGCCGGGTTCGCCTTCGGCAACGATCTTTACGCCCAGCGGCGCGAGTGCATTGAGGAAAAACGCTTTACTAAGGGCAAAGTCGCTGACGCCAAATTTCACATGGTCAAACATGGGGAGGCTCCTGGAATGTGTCCCCATTCAGTATAGCCAACGCCGTGGTGGGCGCCGAAAACGATGAAAACGGACGCCAATGCGCATTTAGCGTACAAATAGTGCCCGTTGAAATGACGTGTTTTGGAGAAATCTGCAGTATCGTAGCAGCCACGGTTTGCCAGATTTTACGTAGCGCGATCAAAAAAGCAGGGGATTTTTACTCCTTATCGGCGGAGATGCGCCATTGAAATCATGTCCGGTCATCATTATTGGAGCGGAAAATGACAGAGCGCATCATCACGGTCGAGCCTTATGATCCGCGTTATAAAGATGCAGCGCTGAAACTACGCGAGATATTGGCTGGCGTATTAACGGCAATTCATCATATCGGCAGTACAGCAGTGCCAAACCAACGATTGATGATTGAAAGCCTGGCGGCGTTGGATGGTGTGAATGACAAGATGCATGACATGAGACCTACGCCGCGTGGCAAGAACGGCATTACCGGCAGGCGTTGCTGCAGCAAGTGAACAGGCGATCAGACAGTTGGCGTTCAGAGATTATCTGCGCAGCATCATGGTATTGCTGAGCAACCCAAACACCAGGCAGTAGAAGACCGCCGGGCTTATGGCCGGTTAATTAATTCAGCGGCATGAGCAAGCCGGCGCTGGCATGATTGGCTGCAGGAGAAAGCCCATAAATCAGGCCTGGACGGCAGAATCCACATATCATTATATTGGTGCGCATAATGTATATTATGTTAAATCGAATTACTGGATACGCACCGGGCCATCCCAGAGCATCTTCTCTCCTCACCTGCAGCTTTATCCCTCTGACATCTGTCTTCTGCCTGGCTTGTTGTCATTCCATTAGATCGGCTTTTAAATCTGGCTCAATCATCAGTCGGCGTGCCTTGATGAAACCGCATCTGCCAACCCGCCTTGGCTGTCAGAAGCCAAATCGACGAACGCTCTGTGCAACGCACGGCGTGGCCCTGCGCGTCACGCTGAAAACTTTTATACGTCAGCAATACGGCGCTATCACTGATTTGCGCCAGCTTAAAACCTTCGGCGAAAATCTGCGGATAATCCGTTTCCATCTCCAGCGCCGCAACGGTCTGGCGTTTGTCATAACGTAGGCCTGAGCGGCCAATCTCTTCAAAGTCTTCATGCAGCAATGCCGCGACACGCTTCGGATCGCAGCGCGTTGTTGGCTGGTGCAGTTCAACCTCAAGCGCCTGGATGTGGCTAAGCCACTCTGCAAAATGGGTCAAAATGCCCTCCTTTTTGATCGCGCTACGTGAAATCTGGAGGCAAGAAACTCCACAGTGTTCAGATTTAAGCTGATGTGATTCCTGCCGTAACGGTTGAAAATCAAACCTGATATTGCTTATTTTAAACCATTACTATAAATTAAACGCAATATCAATTTTTTGGCGAATGGAATCATGCCCGATCGGTCATTACTCTTTTTTTATAGTTTAGCCTTTGCTGCAGTAATTTATTTTATTGTTAAATTCAGGAAGGACATAACAAAAAAAGATGGGTTGATACATATAGCTTCATATCTAGTTATCGCCATTGCAATAATACTCTTGCTCAATTCAGATCTTTCTGTTACTGGCATCCTGATTGCCATGTTTTCTTTTCTTGCAGCAGGTTTTATTTTTTTATGCGTTGCCATTTTCCTCAAGGATGTATACTCAACGAAAAAGTATACTTTAACTGCCATAAAGCGAATAAAAACGGAAAATTCAATTGATTTCAAAGGAATGCCAGAATTTAAAAGCGGCATTTTTTGCTATAAAAAAACATGGTATGCCATCTATTCACCCTCTTTGAATTTACTTGAAATAGGCGTTAATGCGTTTGATAGTCAACCTGAGTTTGGCAAAAAATTCACCGTACGAACGTTGTCTAGACGCGCTATTACATTCGTTCCGGAAATAATTCCTGATAAAATCAATGATGACACTGAACTATTCGGCCAACTGGTAATATTTTGTGAGATATCTGAAAAAAATCAGATTATGGTGGAAAATTATATTGAAGCCATAAAAAATAGCTCTGCTACACCCTGGCTTATCTCTGTGCCAGATAAAACGCCATAATTTTAGCATGGCGGACATGGCGGACATGGCGGAAATGTTATCCGCCATGCACTCAATCAGCGATCTGAATTTCGTCTTGCTTCACATGCGACCGCCGAACCCGCAACTCTCCGTGCCGCCAGGCGCCGTCTGCCGTGGCGCGATTGTCGATCAGGCGATTCAAGGCCTCTTCGACCAGCCGGTCGATGCGTTGGCTGTAGCTGGTCAGCGCCCAGTTGGCTGAGCCGGCCTCGTCGATATCATCGAAACCTACCACAGCCATTGCAGACGACGGCGCCGTTTGCCTGAGCGCTTCGAGCGCCCCCAGCGCCAACACGTCGTTCTCGCAGAACAGCGCCTCAACCCGTTCGTTTTCCGGCGTTGCCTGCAGGTATTCGCTCATCAGCTGGAAACCGCGTTGGCGATCGTAGTGGCCGGCGGTGAGCACCCGATCCAACTGAAAGCCGGCGGCCATCAGTTTGTCGCGGTAGCCTTCCATGCGCAGCAAATGGCTGCTTTGCGTGTCCGGCCCCTTCATGTAACCAAAGCGCCGATGGCCTTGCTCTATCAGCAGCGCGGCGATCTCTTCGCCGGCGCGGTAGCCGTCGATATTGACCACATCAATGTGTTCGCTTTCCGTATTGCGGCATACCTGCACCAGCGGTATCTGATGCAGATCTTGCGCGATCGCTGCCCACTCTTGGGTTAACACCGTCGCCAGGAACAAAATGCCGTCGACCTGCAGCTGATCGGCCATCGCCATCACCGCCCGGTAGTTTTCCCCGGCGGTGATGTTCAGCAGCAGCGCCATATAACCGCGGGTTTGCAGCTGTTTGGTCACCATATCGAGCATCATCATTGAATGCGGGTTTTTCATCTCGTCGATGGCCACGCCAATGATGTGCGTGCGTTTTTGCGACAGGCTGCGCGCCAGCAGATTTGGCCGATAGCCCAGCTCGGCCGCCGCCGCCAGCACGCTTTCACGCGCGCTGTCCGAGATCGAGGCGCCGGGCGTAAAGGCGCGCGATACCGTCCATTTAGAGACGCCGGCCTTTTCGGCGACGTCGCTGGCGGTGGCTTTGTGGTGTTTCATCATGGTTGCGTCGATCCCTGCTTCGGTGAAGTCAAACTATACCCTGCCCGCTCAGATCCCCTAAGCGCCCGCCGGCATTTCTGCTGCAATTATGTCCCGTTTTTGCACCCGATTGCAAATCGTTATGCAACCGGGTGCAAAACGTAAACAGTTTGTGATCGCCAGCGCTGTTTTCACCTTTCCCCTGTTGACCAAATTTTATTCATGGCCGACATTCACGGTGGCATTCAGAGACGCATTGCCGTTTTGCCTCCTGCTTTGCACCCGGTTGCAAATACACTGTTTTTACACAACGCCTCTCTTCTCAACAGGATACCGTAATGAAAAAAACCAGACTGTTGTTGATGTTAGCCTGCTCGCTGTTTGTGGTGACCGCCCAGGCCAAGACCTACCAGGTCGGCGTGGCGCTGGCCAACTTCGATCTCAACTTCGTCTCTATCCTGCGCAGCCAAATGGCGCGGGAACTGGCTGCGCAGCAGCTGCAAGGCCAGTTCGTCGATGCCAAAGGCGATGTCGCCCTGCAGGTGCAACAGGTGGACGATCTGATTAATCAGGGCGTGGACGCCATTATCCTCAACCCGGTTGATACGCAAGGCGTCCAGCCGATGATAGCGGCCGCCAAACGCGCCGCGATCCCCCTGATCTTCGTCAACCGCAAACCCGAAGTGCCGCTGAGCGGCGCGACGGCCTACGTCGGCTCCGATTCGGCGCTCAGCGGCCGCCTGCAGATGGAGGCTCTGGCGAAAAAAATGAATTACCGCGGCAACGTGGCGATCCTGATGGGCGCCCTCTCCAACGAAGAAACCCGCGAACGCACCCGCGCGGTTGAAGCGGTGATCGCCAAACACAAGGACCTGAAAGTGGTAGAGAAACAGACCGCAAAATGGCAGCGCAATGAAGCGGTCGATGTGGTTTCCGGCTGGTTGCTGAACGGCGTAGCGATCGATGCGATCGCCGCCAACAACGATGAGATGGCTATCGGTGCGATCATGGCGCTGAAGCAGGCCAAAAAGAGCGGTGTGCTGGTTGCCGGTATCGACGGCACGCCCGACGGCCTGCAATTTATCAAAAACGGCGACCTGGCGGTGACCATTTTCCAGGATGCCAAAGCCCAGGCGATCGGCGCGGTGCAAGTGACTCGCGCCCTGTTGGATCACGCCAAAACCGAGCCTTACAACTGGGTGCCTTACGCCACCGTGACGCGAGAAAACTACCCGGAATTTGCGCAGATGAATCAGAAATAAACCGTTGCCACTCTCTTTTTCAACCTATTTTGCACCCGAGTGCAAAGCCACAATATCAGGAGTCAGCATGTTAAATGGTGAAAGAAGCATCCCTCGCCCACTGCGTTGGGCGATGATCGGCGGCGGCCGCCTCAGCCAGGTGGGCTACAAGCACCGTTCCGGCGCACTGCGCGACAACACCGCCTATCGGCTGGTTGCCGGCGCCTTTGATATCGACGCGGCGCGCGGACGCGAGTTTGGCGTCAACCTCGGCGTGCCCGCCGAACGCTGTTATGACGACTATCAACAGCTGCTGGATCAAGAAGCCGACCGCGAAGATGGCGCTGAGGTGGTGACCATCGCCACCCCTAACGGCACCCACTATGAAATTACGCGCGCCGCGCTGAATGCCGGCCTGCATGTCATCTGCGAAAAGCCGCTGTTCTTCACCACGGCGGAGGCGAGAGAAATCAAGGCGTTGGCGGCGGAGAAAGGCCTGATCGTCGGCGTAACCTACGGCTTCTCCGGCCATCCGCTGCTGATGCAGATGCGCGCCATGATCGCGAACGGCGACATCGGCGAAATACGCATGGTCGAATTGCAGTACACCCACGGTTTCAATGCCAACGAAAGCGCGGACACGTTCGAGGCGCAAAAGTGGCGCGTCGATCCGAAAATCGCCGGCCCCTCTTTTGTGCTGGGCGACATCTCCACCCACACCTTCTACATCTCGCAGCTGGTGATGCCCGATATGAAGATTGCCTCCCTGCTGTGCGATCGCCAGAGCTTTATTCCTTCCCGCGCCCCGCTGGAAGACAACGCCATGGTGCTGATGCACTACGAAAACGGCGCCGTCGGCCGCATGTGGGCCTCCGCCGTCAACGCCGGCGCGATGGACAGCCAAAGCATCCGCGTGGTGGGTTCGCTCGCCAGCCTGCAGTGGAGCGACGCTGCCCCCGGCGAATTGCGCTATGAGATCCAGGGGCGGCCCAACCAGATCCTGCACCATGGCATGCCCTATCTGGACGACAGCGCCCTAGCCGAAGAGCGGCTCGGCGCGCTGCACACCGAAGGCCTGGCCGAATCCTGGGCCAATATCTACCTCAAGTTCGCCATCGCCATCAGCGCCAGCCAGCGCGGCGATCGGCAGACGCTGGCCACGCTGATCTACCCGGATATCGACGCCGGGCTGGAAGGCGTGCGCTGGATTGAAAACTGCGTTCGTTCCGCCGACAACGGCGCCACCTGGGTTAATTACCAATAAGGAAAGCACCATGAAACTTTCATTCTGTACCGATAGCCTGGGCCATTTACCCTTCGAGCAGATGCTGGACCGGCTGCTGGAGTTGGGGGTGCGCGGCGTGGAAATGACCACCGGCGGCTGGTCTCCGGCGCCCCATCTGGATGCCGACGATCTGCTGGCCAACCCCGCCAAACGCCGGCAGCTGCTGCAGGCGCTGGCCAGCCGCGGCATGGAGATCGCCGCGCTCAACGTCTCCGGCAATCCGCTCGATCCCGGCGAACTGGGGCAACGCCATCAGCGCCAAACCGACAATACGCTGGAGCTGGCCGGGCTGCTGGGAGTGAAAAAGATCGTTATGATGAGCGGCCTGCCGCCGGCCAGCCCGCATGACACCATCCCCAACTGGATCACTTATACCGTCAGCTGGCCGCCCACGGTGAAAAACTGCCTGGACTATCAATGGAATGACGTGGCGATCCCCTATTGGCAGGCGTTGGTCGCCCGAGCCAAAGCGTGCGGCGTCGAGCGCTTTGCGCTGGAAAACTTCAGCGCCATGCTGGTGTGGAACCCGGAAACGCTGTTCCGGCTGCGCGAGGCCATTGGCCCGATGGTGGGCCTGAACCTCGATCCCAGTCACTTGCTCTGGATGGGGGCAGATCCCATCGCGGTGGCCCGCGCCCTTGGCCCCGCCATTCATCATGTGCATGGCAAAGACGTGCGCCTTGAGCGCGGCGTCGTCGAGGTTAACGGGCTGCTGGAGACCAAACCGATCGATGACGTGGCCGGCCGCGCCTGGAACTATGTCGCCGTCGGCTGCGGGCGGGATCTGCAGTGGTGGAAGGAATTCTTCTCGGTGGTGCGCATGATGGGCTACAACGACTGGGTGTCGCTGGAAATGGAAGACCTGACCATGTCGGTTGATGCCGGCATCGTTTCTTCCGTTCAGGCGCTGCAGCAATCGATTAGCCAATAACACCCTGCGCGGCGGCCATGGCCGCTGCGCCTCTTTCTCACCACAAACACGGGGATTGAACCTCCCCGTGTCCTTGGTTCGATTAGATGTTTTAGCTATTGTGACCGTCTCTTGCGTGCCAGATATGGTCATAGGATGATTCCAGAATAACGCTTATGCTGTCCATTTTCGCCGGCCACTTCAGACTGGCTGGCAAAGCCGGTTCAGAACGGCCCATCTGCGGAAATATATTCTCAGGCAGTTCGGCAATCGGCCGGTACATTCCCACCACCTCACCAATAATTACCAGGGCTGGTGATTCGACCTGCTCCTCTGCAACGATCTTTCCTAATGCATCCAGAGTGCCCACCAGCACGCGCTGCTGAGGCTGAGTGCCGCGTTCAATCACCGCCACGGGCGTTGAGCCGGGTAAGCCATGGGCAATCAAGCGCTGGCTGATAACAGGGCTGTTGGCAATCCCCATATAGAAGACCAGCGTCTGGCGCGCGGCGGCCAGTACGGACCAGTCAACGTCCGGTTCCCCTTCCGGGCCATGTCCGGTGACAAACCTGACGGACTGTGCCAGGTTTCGGTGCGTCAGCGGGATCCCGCTGGCTGCGGCACAGCCCATTGCCGCCGTGATACCGGGCACAACATTGCACACTATCCCCTTCTGCTGGCAGCAGGCCATTTCTTCCCCACCCCGGCCAAAGATGAACGGGTCGCCGCCCTTCAGGCGCACTACACGGTGCCCCGCCAGCGCCAGATCAACCAGCAACATATTGATTTCATGCTGTTCAAGGCGATGATTGCGCGGGGATTTGCCGACATCGATCCGCAGTGCAGTGTCCGGCGTCAGCGCCAGCACCGCATCGGACACCAGCCGGTCAAAGACCACGACATCGGCCTGCCGGATAACGCGCAGCGCTTTCAGGGTCAGCAGTTCAGTATCACCCGGCCCTGCGCCCACCAGCCAGACGTCACCCCGGCGCACCGGGCTGCGTTGATCTGCCAGGGCCATAATTTGCGCTATCGGTAACATGTCGCGAGTTTTCATGGGCGTTCTTCCATCGTCAGGGCGGCCAGCTGGCCGGCAATAAACGTTTTCAGCTCCGGCACGCAGGAGCCGCAGTTAGTGCCACATTTCAGCTTTGAGCCGAGCTGTTGCACGCTGTGGCATCCCTGCCGCACGGCGTCGACAATCTGCGCTTCGCCAACAGAAAAACAGCTGCAAATCATTTTGCCGGTGGCGACCTTATGGCTGCCGGCCTGGCCCGCCAGTAACGCCAGCCGCTGCGGTGCCGTGTCCGGCGGGGTGATAAAGGCAGACAGTATCGCTTGCCTGTCCGGCAGCAGTGGGCTTCGGCGCCCGTAAAATGCCAGCTGCAGTTCGCCCTGCGCCCACACCAGCAGGTTGAAGCCCTCATCCCCCATCCGGGCGCTCTGGCAGGTTTTCCCCTCCAGCGGATAATGTTCATTCAGCCACGCCATCCACTCCTCCTGGAGCGAAGAATCCGCTAACGTAAAATGCGTGACGCCCGGTTGGGTGATGCGGCTCCAGTAGGCGGTGGCAGGCGCGGCGATCCCCTCTCCCCGAATAAACAGCTCTGCATACCAAGCCGCTTTCCATTTCGTCAGATTGACCGGCATATGCTTACTTTCCGGTTGCCCGGAAAGAGGATCGGTAACGGGAGCTATCAGCGCATCGACCCGGGCCTGCCGGCTAAAATGGCTGTTCCAATGGATCGGCACGAAAATACTGCCGCGAGGCTGAAGATGATCGGGTTGCGCGCGTAACAGCAGCCAGCCATGGGATGAGGTTACACGCAGCAACTCACCCGCCTGAATGCCCGGCGCATCATCCGGATGAAACTGACAGTACGGCTCGCTGATATGCTGCATCAGGCGAGCAGACTTGCCGGTTCGCGTCATGGTGTGCCACTGGTCGCGCACCCTTCCGGTGTTCATGATCAGCGGATAAGCCGCAGTGGGCTGGCTGGCGGGCAGCGCCGGGGTGACGGCGATCAACCGCGCTTTACCGTCAGGGTGAAAAAAGGTTTTATCTGTAAATAGTCGCGGCGTACCCTGCGGCCGTGCGGCATTAACCGGCCACTGGATCGGCTGCAGGGTATCCCATTCTTCATTGGACAACTGCGCCAGCCCGCTGATGTCAAACGCCCGAGTGCCTGCATTTTCAAAGCCGGACAAGGCCGCATGTTCGCGGAAAATATCTGCCGGATGCTGCCAGGCAAAGGCCTCCGCAAACCCCAGCCGCTGCGCAACCTGGCTGAGGATCCACCAGTCAGGTTTGGCCTCCCCAGGTGCAGCCAGAAACGCGCGTTGCCGGGAGATACAGCGTTCCGAATTGGTCACCGTGCCATTTTTCTCCCCCCAGCCCAGGGCGGGCAGCAGGATATGCGCGGCGCGGGTGGTGTCCGTGTCACGCAGAATGTCGGACACAATAACCAGAGGACAACGCGCCAGACCGGCCCGCACGCGATCGGCATCCGGAAGTGACACCAGCGGATTGGTGCCCATGATCCAGACGGCTTTTATCTCTCCCTTCTCGATAGCGCGGAAGAGATCGATGGCATTGAGTCCAGGGCTCTGCGCGACGTTATCGCTGTGCCAGAAACGCCCGACCCGTGTAATCTCTTCGGCGGTAAATCCCATATGGCAGGCCAGTTGGTTTGCCAGCCCGCCGACTTCACGTCCGCCCATCGCATTCGGCTGGCCCGTTATCGAAAATGGCCCGCTGCCAGCGTGTCCAATCTGGCCGGTTGCCAGATGCAGGTTAATTATCGCGTTGCATTTGTCGACGCCCGAACTGGACTGGTTGATCCCCATCGAATACAGCGTGACCAGCCGCTGGCTCCGGGCTATCCGTTGATAAAACGCCTGTAATTGCGAGGAGGCGATCCCGCAATAGTCCGCCGTCTTCTCCAGGCTCCACGCTTTTGCTGTCTGTAAGGTTTCTTCTGCCCCGTTCGTGTGGTGCTGCAGAAAAGCGGTATCCAGTTTTCCGCGCGCTGCCATCTCGTTCAGTGCGCCGCAGAACAGCGCCGCATCGCTGCTCGGACGCAGTGCCAGATGCAGATCGGCAATATCACAGGTGGCGGTCTTACGCGGATCAACGACGATAATCTGCATCTCCGGCCTCTCCGCTTTGGCTTTCGCCAGCCGCTGATACACCACCGGATGCGCCCAGGCGGTGTTTGAACCTACCAGAATAACGCAGTCTGCCTGCTCCAGATCATCATAATTGCAGGGGACGGCATCGGCGCCGAACGCCCGCTTGTAACCCACCACGGCGGAGGCCATGCACAACCTGGAGTTGGTATCCATGTTGCCCGCCCCGATAAACCCTTTCATCAGCTTGTTGGCGACGTAGTAATCCTCCGTTAGCAGCTGGCCCGAGCCATAAAACGCGACCGACTGCGGTCCATGCTCGTCAATCGTCGCCTGTAGCCCTTGTGCGACAGCGTCTAACGCCTGCGACCAGCTCACGGGTTGATGATGGATTTCAGGCTGGAGCAGACGCCCCTGTAAGCCCAGCGTTTCACCCAGCGCGCTGCCCTTCACGCACAGCCTTCCGCGATTCGCCGGATGTGCCGGGTCGCCGCTGGCGGCGAAGCCATCAGCCTGTGGCTGCATACTAACGCCGCACCCCACGCCGCAATAGGCGCAGGTGGTTTTCACGACCGGAGACGCTGTTTTCATAGGTTGACCGTTTCAATGATTTTGGCGGACGCAACGCCCTGCATTTGTGGCTGAACCCAGACGCGGCCATCTTCCACTTTCACCGCCCAGCTTCGCAGCGCATGCGGCGAATTGTCCAGGCTGCGGCCGTCCCGTAAGCTGAAGCGCTGTTTATAGAGCGGGGAAATCACCACCGGTTCGCCTTTGACATCCCCCACGAGCCCGCGCGCCAGCACATTGGCGTCGCTGTCTGGTTCATGATTGCTCAGCGCAAAAACCTGCTGTGGATGACCGGGCAGATAGAACAGCGCAATCTGCTGGCTTGCCAGGCGCGCCGCCATTCCCGCATTCGCCGGGATGGCGCTCAGGCTGCACACTTCCACCCAGCCCGGTGCAGGCTCCTGCGTATTTTCTGCGGCAGGCACGGCGAGCATGCTGCGCTCCTCATGCGTTGCAGGCCGCAGTTGTTGACGTTCGCTCACCATCACGACCCCTTCGTCAGGGACCTCGCTGTTTACAAACGGTCTGAACAGCGCCAGGCGATCCGGCGAGGCCAGAGTGGTCAGCCATTCACACTGGTACGTCGCCACCACCGCAGACATTTCACGATCCAGTTCATCCGCAATTTGCAGGCTGTCGTCCAGAATCACCTGGCGCAGGTAGTCGATGCCCCCTTCGAGGTTATCCATCCAGGTGCTGGTGCGCTGCAGCCGGTCAGCGGTGCGGATGTAGAACATCAGTAAGCGGTCAACGGTACGAATGAGCTGCTCTGTGCTCATGTCCTGCGCCAGCAAATCAGCATGGCGGGGCTTCATTCCCCCGTTGCCGCAGACATACAGGTTCCAGCCCTTATCCGTGGCAATTACCCCCACATCTTTACTTTGGGCTTCGGCACACTCGCGGGTACAACCCGAGACGGCCATTTTGATTTTGTGAGGCGAACGCAGCCCTTTGTAGCGGTGCTCTAATTGCAGCGCGAGCGAGGTGGAGTCCTGTACGCCGTAGCGACACCAGCTCGACCCGACGCAGGATTTCACCGTGCGCAGAGATTTGCCGTAGGCATGACCGGTTTCAAAACCGGCATCAACCAGCTGCTGCCAGATCTCCGGCAGTTGCTCCAGACGCGCGCCGAACAGGTCGATTCGCTGCCCTCCGGTAATTTTGGTATAGAGCTTGTAACGCCTGGCGACTTCGCCGATGGCGATAAGCCCTTCGGGGGTTATCTCTCCCGCCGGAACGCGCGGCACGACGGAATAGGTCCCGTCCTTCTGGATATTGGCGAAATAACGATCGTTGGTGTCCTGCAGTGGCAAATGCTGCGGTTTCAACAGGTAGTCGTTCCAGCATGATGCCAGTATCGATCCGACCAGCGGCTTGCAGATTTCACACCCGCTGCCGTGGCCGTGCTTTTCAATCAGTTCCCCGAACGTGCGGATATTGCCCACCCGAACCAGGTGATAAATCTCCTGGCGCGAATACGCGAAATGCTCACAGATGTCTTTTTTCACCTCGACGCCCATGTCGGACAGCGCATATTCCATCACCTGCTTGGTCAGTGCGGCGCAGCCCCCACAGCCCGTCGCCGCTTTGGTGCAGGCTTTTATCGCCGCCATATCGTGGCAGCCGTTCTTCACGGCGTTACGGACATCGCCTTTACTGACGTTGTGGCAGGAACAAATTTGCGCGCTATCAGGCAGGGCTGCGATGCCCAGCACAGGTTTGTCTGCGCCCGACCCGGCAGGCAAAATGAGGGATTCAGGTTTGGCTGGCAGCGACATATCGTTGAGCATCATTTGCAGCAACGTGCTGTATTCCGCGCTGTCGCCCACCAGCACCGCCCCCAGCAGCCGTTTGCGATCCTGCGATACCACGATTTTCTTATACACTTCCGCCGGACCGTCTACCCAGCTGTAGTTCTGGCTACCTGGGGTACGCCCATGCGCGTCACCAATCGATGCCACCTCAACACCAAGAAGCTTAAGTTTGGTGCTCATGTCCGCGCCCTTAAAGACGGCGTCGCCGCCCGTCAGGGTATCCGCCAGCGCGCGGGCCATCTGATAACCCGGCGCCACCAGGCCGAAGATCTGCCCGTTCCACAGCGCACATTCGCCGATCGCATAAATAGCCGGGTCGGACGTCTGGCAGCGATCGTCAATCACAATGCCGCCGCGCGGCCCCACTTCAAGCCCGCACGCTCTCGCAAGCTGATCGCGTGGGCGGATCCCTGCGGAAAATAGCACCAGATCGGTTTCCAGATAGCTGCCATCGGCAAACACCATCCGGTAGTGGCTCTCCTCGCCAGCAGTAATGGCCTGGGTTTCTTTCCCGGTATGCACCTTCACGTCCAGCGCTTCAATTTTACGGCGCAGCATCGCGGCACCGCCGTCGTCGAGCTGAACCCCCATCAGCCGCGGTGCAAACTCCACCACGTGCGTATCCAGCCCGAGCTGTTTCAGCGCGTTGGCCGCCTCCAGCCCCAGTAATCCCCCGCCGACAACCACGCCCGTTTTGCCGTTTGCCGCGCAGGCCTGAATGGCCGCAAGATCGTCAAGCGTGCGGTAAACCAGGCAGCCCGGCGCATCATTGCCAGGGATCGGCGGCACAAACGGATAGGATCCTGTTGCCAGCACCAGTACATCGTAAGCCGTCTGCCGTCCCTGGTGATCGACCACAAAACGGTGTTTTGTATCAACGAGCCCGATGCTGTGCCCCAGACGCAGCTCAATCCCGGTCGATTCGAAAAATCCCTTTTCAACCATTGAGAGGGATTCCGCCGTGCGGCCAGAGAAGTATTCGGACAAATGCACACGGTCGTAGGCGGGCGAGGCCTCTTCGGCAAACACAATCACCTGGTATTGCAGATGCAGCTCACGCGCAACCAACTGCTCTAAAAAATGATGGCCCACCATGCCGTGTCCGGCCATAACCAATACGGGTTTCGACATTGAATGACTCCTCGCCACCTCGACGGGTAACGGTTCTGATTTAACAGGCTGTAAGCCAGAGGCATCCGGCTCATTACCGGGACTGAAGACGCTGAAGGGCAACGGTTGACCAGCGGGCGTGCCGATCCGCTGGAGGTATTGCGGGCCGTCGCTGATATCGCCCCACAGCAACACCCCTTTCAGTTGGTTGTCGCAGAGCACCAGCCTTCGATAGTGCCCGTCAAACGGGTCAAAGGTGGTATGGGTCTGAGCGCCATCGCGGCTGTGTAATTCACCGGCGCAGAACAAATTCAGGCCTGTGACCTTGAGGCGCAGCGGGACATTCTGCACCTCGAATGAAGTGGCTTTATCGCCCCCGGCCAGCCGATAGGCCAGCGTTTCAGCCTGCTGCCAGCACGGGGCCACCAGGCCAAAAATGAGTTCGCCCCACTGGCAACATTCTCCAATTGCCGAGATGTGCGGGTCAGCGGTTTGCAGCTGCGGGTTCACCAGAATACCGCGATCGCACGGCAAGCCTGACCGTTGTGCCAGCGCGATGTTCGGCCGCACGCCCACGGAGAGCACGACCCGCTCCGCCGTTATTCCGCGCCCATCATTAAGATTCACCCTGCTGACGTTGCCAGCGGCATCAGCGCTGAATGACACCGTTTCAGCCTGCAAAATGACGTTGATGCCGCGTAATGAGAGCCCCTCGTGCAACAGTTTTCCGGCGTGTTCATCCAGCTGCTGATCCATCAGATGTGTGCCGCGATGTAGCAGGCTCACCCGCATTCCACGCCGCGCCAGTGCCGCCGCCGCCTCCACGCCCAGCACGCCGCCGCCGATCACCGCAACCGGTTGGCCTGCGTAGGCTCCCTGCAGAATATTTTCGACATCCTGCTGAGTGCGGAACCCGTGGATACCCGGCAATTCGACCCCAGGCAGGGGGGGCAGAAATGGCCGTGAGCCAGTGGCCAGAACCAAATGATCGTATGAATAGATCTGCCCGGCGGCCGTGACGGCGCAAGCGTGACGGTCGATTGCCGTCGCCGCCGTGCCTGCGATCAATGTGATGTTGTGATGCTCATACCACTGCGCGTCATGCGTGACTATCTGGCCAAAATCTTTCTCACCGGAAAGCACCGGCGTCAGCTGGATACGGTTGTACGCACTGTGCTTTTCATCGCCGATGATCATGATACGGTAACGATCTGGTGCGAGCTCACAGAGATATTCCACCAGTCGCACGCCTGCCATACCATTGCCGATAACGATTAGAGTCGGTTTAGCCATTGCACAACTCCCCTCATGGAATCAGGCCACTGCCCGGTGTTTTGCATAGAGAAAATGCAGCACCTGCTGGCGATACTGGTGGAACAGAGGATCGTTCGACAAAGCCAGTCGACTGCGGGGGCGTGACAGCTCAACCTGTAACACTTCACCGACTTTCGCCGCCGGACCATTAGTCATCATCATCACGCGGTCAGACAGCAGCACCGCTTCATCAACGTCGTGGGTGATCAGCAAAATGGTGGTTTTCAGACGCGCCTGAATGTCCATAACGGCGTCCTGAAGATGCGCCCGCGTCAGCGCATCCAGCGCCCCGAAAGGTTCATCCATCAGCAAAACTTTCGGTTTCATCGCCAAGGCACGGGCGATACCGACACGCTGCTTCATGCCGCCTGAAATGGCGCCCGGGCGCTTATCGGCCGCATGCTCCATGTGCACCAGTTCGAGGTTGTGCAAAATCCAGTCGTGCATTTCGCTTTTGTTCATCTGGTCTTTAAAGACCTGCCGCACCGCCAGTTCGACATTCTCAAAAGCGGTTAACCATGGCAGCAGCGAATGGTTCTGGAAGACGACCCCGCGCTCTGGCCCCGGCCCGGAAATCTCTTTGTTGTCGCACAACAGCACGCCTTCCGTCGGGCGACTCAGCCCGGCAATCAAATTCAGCAGGGTCGATTTTCCGCAGCCTGAGTGGCCAATCAGGCTGACCGTTTCGCCTTCTGCGATATCAAAGCTGACGTTATCGAGCGCCAGAAAGGTGGTTTTCGCTGAAGGAAAACGTTGAGTGACGCTCTGGACGCTGATAATCGATTTTTCTTTTTTCATCGCGGGCTCCTAGTGATTGTCGTAACTTAAGCGACGGGCAACGGCCATCAGCCCCTGCTCCAGTAACATCCCCACGGCACCAATCAGCAGAATGGCGACGATAATGTTTTCCACGTTGAGGTTGTTCCATTCGTTCCAGATCCAAAAACCGATGCCCACGCCGCCGGTCAGCATTTCAGCCGCAACAATCACCAGCCAGGCGATACCGATGGACAACCGTACCCCGGTCAGAATGTACGGCAGCACGGCAGGAAACAGGATCTTGCGCATTACGGTGAATTCGCTGAGTTTCAGCACCCGCGCAACGTTGAGATAGTCCTGCGGAATGCGCATCACCCCTTCTGCGGTATTGAGGATCATCGGCCAGATAGAACAGATGAAAATGGTCCAGGACGAGGCGGGCTCCGCGCGCTGGAACAACAGCAATCCAATCGGCAACCACGCCAGCGGGCTGACCGGGCGCAGCAGCGAGATAATGGCGTTGAACATGCTGGCGATGAAGCTGAAGCGGCCAATCAGGAACCCGGCCGGGATGCCGACCAGCGCGGCAAGCCCGAAACCAATCGCAACTCGCTGTAGCGAGGCCAGGACATTCCAGCCAATGCCCATGTCGTTTGGCCCGTTGATATAGAACGGATCGGCAAAAATCACCTTCGCCGCCTCCCAGGTCTGAGCGGGCGTCGGGAAGCCTTTACTGCTACTGGCGGCGATTTGCCACAGGAGCAGCAGCACGAAGGCCCCGAGAATGGCGGGGATCATTTTCTGCATGAAGCGGCGAACGCTCGCGCGAAGCCGGACAATAAAGGTATCCGTTCTGGCTACCGGGGCGGCTCTCTCGATCGTGATCACTTCTGCGCTGGCGGGCGATTCAACGCTGACCGCGGCAGGCTCCGTCAACGTGACGACATTGGTTTTCAAATTTACGGACATCTGTGGCCTCACTTAGCGTTTCATTGCAAAACTGTTGGCGTAGTCAGCAGGGTTGCTGCCGTCCCAGACTCTGCCGTCAATCAACGTGCTGCTTCGCATGTCGCTGGATGGCAAATTGATCCCTCCAACCGCGGCGGCAGCTTGTTTGTAGACGTCAATACGGTTAATTTTTTGGGCGATACCGAGGTAGTCAGGATCGCTGTCCAGCAATCCCCAGCGCTTCTGCTGAGTCAGGAACCACATGCCATCGGAGAGATACGGATAATTGACCGCGCCATCGTTGAAGAAGCGCATGCGGTGGGCATCTTTCCACGTTTTCCCCAGCCCATTTTCGTAGTCGCCGAGCATCCGCCCCTGAATCGTCTTGAGTGGCGTGTTGATGTACGCCCGCGCCGCAACGACCTGAGCGGTTTCACTACGATTGGCATCAGAGGTGTCTATCCAGCGGGAGGCATCCAGCACCGCGGCGGTCAGCGCGCGAGCCGCATTCGGGTTTTCAGTCACCCAGGCAGAGGTTGTGCCGAGCACTTTTTCCGGATGATCCGGCCAGATTTCCTGTGAGGTGACAGCAGTGAAACCAATGCCGTCCTGAATCGCGCGCTGGTTCCAGGGTTCCCCCACGCAAAAACCGCTCATATTGCCGATTTTCATGTTCATGACCATTTGCGGCGGAGGCACCACGACATTGCGCACGTCGTTAAAGGGATGGATACCGGCGTTTGCCAGCCAGTAGTAAAGCCACATCGCGTGCGTGCCGGTCGGGAACGTCTGCGCAAAGGTATAGGTCCCCTTCGCACTGGCCTGGACCACTTTTTGTAGCGATGCAGCATCCGTCACGCCCGCCTGCTTTAACTGCTCAGAGAGCGTAATGGCCTGCCCGTTCTGGTTGAGAGACATCAGCATCGCCATCTCATGCTGCGGGCCGGACACGCCAAGCTGCAGGCCATAGAGCATCCCATACAGAACATGCGCCGCATCCAGCTCGCCAGACACCAGTTTGTCGCGTACTGACGCCCAGCTCGACTCCTTGCTCGGGATGATTTTAATGCCGTACTTCTCATCAAATTTCTTTACCGCTGCCATCACCACTGAGGAGCAGTCGGTCAGGGGAATGAACCCGACGCGAATCTCTTTCTTCTCTGGCGTGTCGGAACCGGCAGCCCAGACCCGGTTCATGAGTCCTGACATCAACATGCTGCCGCCGAGCACCGCACTCCCCGCAAGAAAGCAGCGGCGGGAGAGTTGTCCCGGAGTCTTTTTGTCGTCTTGTGTCATCAGGGCTTCCCGTTAGGTTGAAAAATGGAAAAAAAAAAGCGTCCAGTTAGCGCTCAGTTTCCTGAACGCTAACGGACGCCTTTATCCGTAATGCTGACTAAACCGCCATTGGTTTAGTGCTGTTGCTATTAAAAAGAATGCAGCTTGTGTGCCAACCTGCGGTATCAAAAAAAATCAGAGGGTTAGCCTTATTCTGTCGCTTTGACGCCCTTTCTGGTGCACCGGAACTGCACATCCTGCACAGCGTAATTGCACACAGAAGGTGCAGTTATTGGCCCGGTTTGTGCCCGTTTTTGCCTAACAGCGCAGACACGGCAAGCATCGCGTCAGCAATTTCCGAAAGTTTCTTATTCTGATTCATTGCCATCTCAAGCAGTGCCTTATGCGCCTGGGGTTCCGTTAAGCCCTGATGCTGCATCAGCAGGCCCTTTGCCCGCTCAACCAGCTTACGCTCGGTCAGCGTGACGCGAAGTTGAGAAAGTTCGGCATCGAGCGCCTGCAGCTGGCGGGACTGCTGTTCAACAAGCTCAAGAACCGAACGACTAAGCTGCGGCGAGAGTAGCGCGGAGTAATGGCTTTCAGACTGTGGGATTTGGTCAATATTCTGCTGCTGAAGCGCAAGGGCGGCCTGTGCTTCACGGATACGCTGGCGGCAGGAGGCCATCAGAGCAGCTTGCAGCTCATCCTCCACCACTTTCATTCCATCGATTCGCGCCGTCGCAACGTCAAACCAGCGTAATGCGGTATCCGTCGTCTCACCGCCAGGCCTGACGCGCGTGCAGGCAATTCGTCTGAAACGTTCAAATTCACTGCTGTCCTGGTTCATCTGCTGCCGCCACATTGCCAGACAGCGGGGAGCCGCGAATTCCATGAAGGTCTGAAAGCAGCGCTCCTGGCTCTCGATTAAGCCTGTGAATTGCTGTTGCGCGATGACATCAAAATGCCCTGCCGCAAAACCGGCGGCGGCCGTGGCCCGCTCCTGTGCGGCCAGCTCTTTTCCCTGCATAAAACTGAACATCGCCAGCAATGCCCGTGAAATTGACGGATCGCCGGAGATATCCGCCGTTTCGAAGACCAGTGACAAATGCGAGCGAATCACCTCGTTGTAGGCATTCATGGCATCAGGCTGACTGATAGACAGTCCAAGAACCTGCTGACGCAGTTGCGGTAACGTACTGAGGCTATGCAACACCGAGGCAATGCGGCTGAGTAATCGCGGTGCATTCGCCAGGTTGGGGCCGGTAAGATCCTGAGACGCAAGCCACTGACTGACGGCCTCCTCTGCCTTCCGGACCTCCAGTGCCCGCTCACTCAGTTGCTTTCCCCAGGTGTTCCCATGAGAACATAAGAAGATGTTCGAGGTGCCTCGTTCCCGTTGCAGTGCGTGGATCATCAGGCTGACCGCACCAACCAGTTCACCCAGCTGCAACAGCTGCTGCAAACCCGCGATTTCGCTTTTTTTCGACGCCTGTACAAAGCTCAGAGCAGAAAGGGCCATGGAGTAACCTGCTGATAAGAGGAGACTCCTGGATAAAGCAAGAAACGTGCCTGAGACAGGGGCGCTTTTCCCTACCGCAGCGCCGTTACAGCATCCATTCGATCGGCAGCCAGCCGGCCACGATGAGAACGATGCGTTTTACCCACCCGGCGCCGGGCTCTTGCTGATGGATCTCGGTGTGGCCGTCTTCGAAGGCTTCGTTCCAGACCATTTTGCCCGCGGGCGTCAGCGCCGGGCGGTAGGCGGCGTATTCGAGCGGGCCATCAAACAGTTGGCGGGTGTCGGCCGCCAGCGTCGGGCTGTCGATCAAGAAGCCCATTTCGCAGTTCAGGTGCGCCGATCGCGGATCGAAATTGAACGAGCCGATAAACACCCGTTTATCGTCGATGGCGAAGGTTTTCGCGTGCAGCGCCGCGCCGGACAGCCCCAGCGGTTTGAGTTCCTGCCGCCCCGTCGGCTGGCCGGCGCGCAGCTTCAGCTCAAACAGCTCCACGCCCGCCTGCAGCAGTTCACGCCGGTATTTGGCGTAGCCGGCATGCACCACCAGCACGTCGGTGGTGTTCATCGCGTTGGTCAGCACGCGAATGGATTTTCCCTGTTTGGCGAGCGATTCAAAAAAGCTCGCCCCTTCCCGGCCCGGCACGAAATAGGCGGAGACCAGATCCAGTTGCCGGCCGACGCCGCCGATAATCTTGCTCAGCTGCGTCACCATCAAACGATCGCGCGAAGCCTTGCCCAGCCCTTTCGCCGGATCGTCGGCCACCAGCTCTACCTGGGTGAATTCCGGCTGGACGACGCCATCGCGAAAGCGCACCGCGCTGGTTTCCAGCTGCACCGCCAGTTTGCGGGCCCGTTCGCTGCTTTCGGTCGCGGTGGCCTGCGCCAGGAAGGCGGAAAGGTCGCCTTTGCCCCGGATAATCTGCTCAACGCCAAACACCGACGCGCTGTTCCAGTAGCGATCGAAGACCTCGGCGGTCTCCGCCACCACGTTGCCGACGCTCAGCACGTCGAGATCGAGGAAATAGTTTTCGTCGCCGACCTGGAAATACTCGTCGCCGATATTGCGGCCGCCGATGATCGCCACGGCGCCGTCGACGATGTAAGACTTGTTATGCATGCGCCGGTTCATGCGCATAAAGTCAAAGGCGTAGCCGGCCAGCTTCGGCGTGCGCACGGTTGACGGGTTAAACAGGCGGATCTCGACGTTTTCCTGGGCGTTCAGCGCCGCCAGGGTCTCGTCCATGGCGACGCCGTTATCGTCCAGCAACAGCCGCACGCGCACGCCGCGTTGAGCCGCGTCATACAGGGTTTTCAGCAGGATCTGCCCGGAGGTGTCGTTATGCCAGATGTAGTACTGGGCGTCGATCGACCTTTCCGCCATCCGCGCCAGCGCCAGGCGGCTGGCGAAGGCATCGTGCCCGCTGGCCAGCGGCACCACGCCGCTCAGGCCCGGATGCGCCGCCATCAGTTCGGCGGCGCGCGCCGGCAGCTGGGCGGCAGGATCCGCCGGCAATGCCGCCTGCGGCAGACGCTGGGAGATATTCGGCAAACGAAAGATGACTCTGGCCGCAATAATGGCGATCGTCACGGCGAGAATCAGATACACGACAATTTTTATCACGGGAAGCGGCCTCGGAGGTTGACTGCTTTGCTTTATACGTCATTAGGTTGCTTCAATCTATAGGAGAAGCGCGCTATGCCATAAGGCTATAGCGTAAAGCGCGAAGGCGAAACGCCAAACAGTTTTTTGAACGCCACCGAATAGGCGCTGTGGCTCTCGTAACCGCTTTCGAAGGCGGCGTGGATGATCGAGTTGCCGGCCAACAGCAGCGGAATGGACGACAGCAGCCGCAGGCGCTGTTTCCACTGGCCGAAGGTGATGCCGGTTTGTTGGCTGAAATGGCGTTGAAAGGTCTTTGCGCTGATCGACAGTGAATCGGCCCAGGCTTCAATGCCGCGATCGTCGGCCGGCGTGATGACCAACTGCCGGCAAATCTCGGCCATTCTCGCTTCTGCCGGCCAAGGCAGGTGCAGCGCCAGCTGCGGCTGCAGGCTCAGCTCTTCTAAAAACAGCGCTCTGAGCAGCGCATTGCGTTGGGTCTCCGCCCCTTCGGGCGCCAGCGTCGCCAGCTGAGCGATCAGTTCTCGCAACAGCGGTGAGACCTGCAAGACGCCGTCGCGCAGCGGCAAACGCGCGGCGGTGATTTCATCGACCAAAATCCCGTAAACGCAGATGTTGCTCTGCATGACGATCTGATGCTCTACCCCCGGCCGCAACCAAACTGCGGTGGTGGGCGGCACGATCCAGCGCCCGCTGCTCGCCTCGACCGCCATAACGCCCTGCTGTGAATAGAGCAAGTGGCAGCGCCTATGCGAGTGGTAAGGAATGACGAAGCCCGCCGGATAGTGTTTCACCAGCCCCGTCACCTCGAACGAGGAGTTTTCGTGGCTGCTGAGGTCGATGCGTTTCGTTTCGGCGTTGTCGACTTCGAATCCCATGGTCGTTTGTCCCTTTTGATAACGCGAATGTCTTTTATTTGATAGAGAGGCCGCATGATCCTCCATATAGTGACGCTGTCGCAAGCCACACCAGGGGCCTTATGCGAAGAAACTCACTATTTAC
Organism: Serratia sp. CY29653; assembly: GCF_052169255.1. NCBI lineage: Bacteria > Pseudomonadati > Pseudomonadota > Gammaproteobacteria > Enterobacterales > Yersiniaceae > Serratia > Serratia sp. CY29653. The sequence goes on from NZ_JBJNLC010000001.1 coordinate 1,189,187, forward strand.
ACCAAAATTTCATCGTTCTGCGTAAAACGCAGGCGTTGCGCATGCGCTGCGCAATGGCGGCTCGTTGCGGGGGCGACGCGGCCGAAAGTGATGGATAGGGAAAGCGCGGTGGCATAATCAGGAGGTATACGCATCAATCAGCAGACAGCTCAGCCCGGGGGGGCGGCTTAATGCTGAAGGGATAGGGAGAGCGCCTAGGCTCTCCTCCATCCAGAGTTGTTATTTCATCAACGGGCCAGCTCGGCGCCGTCCAGCTCGGAAATCGCCAGACAAATCACTTCCGTAATGGCCTGTACCGTATAGGCGGTATTGGCAGGAATGATTAACATCTCATGGGGTTGCAACGTCTGATCGTCAACCTTCAGTTCACCGCTCAGCACCATCAGTTTCACCCAGCCCGGATGAAAACGCGCCGGTTGCCGGCTGCCCGCATCCAGCTTCAGCAACGCCGTATGGCCAGGCGTTTCCCGTTTCAAAATATGAAAGTGTACCCCATCGTAAGGCATGTTTTCGTAATGCAGTGACGCCAGTGTTCTCTTATGCATGGTAAGTGTCCTCGTGACCTGTGAGTAGCTGCTCCGCCTTCGGTCGCCGTAAAAACGATTGGCGGCTGTCCCTACCGAAAGCACAGGCTCGCAGCCTCTTGGCGAACGGATTAACTGTCGTACTTGCAGCGGCCCGACCGACCGCCGTTTCATGCCTAACCTGCCTCAGGCATGCTACTAAATATATAAGAGCCTCGCCGACGGCGCAAAAAACCGCGGTTCTTATCATTTAATGATGCCCGAACCTCATTTCAAGTGTTGCCGCCAAAGCCCCCATACCGCCATTCAGACGGCATGGGACTGGCCCCCTGCTTTCGCCGCCGGGCGGCGCACTTTCCAGCCCTAGCCGTGGAGCGCCAGGCCTTTTATCGCCTTATCCACCGCTTTCTTCGGCCCGCGCAGCGCCAGGCCGACCAAATCCAGATTGTCCGCGTCTTCAGCGCGAAAAACCTGGCGGTTGGCTTCATCGTGCCCGGTCGCGAACATGGCGTGCACATAGGGGATCAGCGTTAATTCCCGCTCCAATCCTTTGCGATGCACATTTTGCAGGCCCGGCAGATCCGCGGCGAAAATCAGCATCGGCTGCCCGGAAATGGCGCCGTAGCGTCTGCCCTGCGCATCCACGTAACGCTCGCCGATGATTTCCGGGGCCGCGGCGGCGATGCCCGTCGCCAGAAAGGCCACCACGTTCAGCCGCTGCCAGGTTGGCAGATCGTCACGCACGATAAACGCTATCTTGGTATCAAACATATTTCGCTCTACTCCGTTGTGCTGTTAAACGCGCATCATCGGCGATGAGCGAGTTAGCGGTATAGAACGTTTGTGCACTGGCGTTGATAGGCCGCCGGCGATAATCGGTAGGCGCGCTGGAACCAGCGGCCCAAATGGCTCTGATCGGCAAAACCCACCTGCATGGCGACCTGCGCCGGTTCTTCCCCCTGCGCCAACAGCAAGCGTGCAGCCCGCAGCCTCAACCGAACCAAATAAGCGTGCGGCGACTGGCCGAAAGCCCGGGTGAACTGGCGAGTCAGGCGGAAACGATCCAGGCCGCACTGAAGAGCAAGTTCATCCAGGCTGGGATTATCCGCCATATGTGCATGCAAGTAGTCCCGCAAGCGATTCATCTCAATTAAAGCGTCATCGCTTTGGGAAGTTGGCCGAACGCGAATATGGCGTGCCAAAAGCGTCAGCAGTTGATCCAGGCTTTGATCGCGCGCCAGCCGGCCTTCCCCCTGATGCAACGCAAAAAACGCCTGGTGGATCGCGGTCGCCAGCATCGGATCGTCGGTCAACGTGCTGTGGAAGGCGCCTTCCAGCACCGAAGCGTCCCCCAATCCGCGGCGGCTCATCGCGTCGGAGACCCAGCGCTGCGGCAGATAAAGCATCGCATAGGTAAACCCCTCGGCCTGCGGCGCATGGCCATCGTGCACCGCGCCCGGCTCGATCAGCATGGCGCGCCCCGGCCGGCTGGTATGCAGCGAGCGGTGGCAATGGAAACGCTGCAAGCCCTGCTGCGTGACGCCCACCAGCATTTCATCATGATCGTGAGGATCGTAGGCATGCCCCTGAAAGTGAGCGTTGACGCTCTCAATACCGGTTTCGTCATCGCGTCGCAATTCGAGCCAGTCTTTATGTTGATGATTTGACGCCATGCAATCAGTCCGGAGTTCTGCTCACAGGAAAAGAAAAAACAGCTTACCCTGACACCGCCGCGGTTGCACGCTCACAGCTCGCAGATGGCGTAAGTGCCCTTTCGGGCCGATTTCGCCTGATACATCGCGCCATCGGCGCGGGTCAGCAGCATCTCCTCCGTCACATCGCCGCGTGGGGAAATGGCCGCGCCGATGCTGGCGGAAAGCCGTACCTTCTGCGACCCGATCTGCGTAATTGTGGCCAGTTGCGCCAACACGTTTTCGCAAAACTCGCTGACCTCGCGCCGCGGATCCGTCAACGGCCACAGGATCACCGTGAACTCGTCACCGGCCAGACGCGAGACGCTGTGGCGCTCGCCGGCGCAGGCGCTGAGCAACGTGGCGAAGGTTTTCAGGATCGCGTCGCCGAAGTCATGGCCATAGCTGTCGTTAAGGGTTTTGAAGCCGTCGAGATCGATAAACAGCAGCGCCATCTGCCGCTGATGGCAACAGGCCTGCAGCGTGCCCGACAACCGGCGCAGAAACGCACGGCGGTTGGTCAATCCGGTCAGCATGTCGTGGGTCGCGTCATATTCCAGCCGCTGCTGCAGCCGCTTCAGTTCGGTGATGTCCATGGCGAGAATGTAAAAGCCCTGCGCTTCGCACGGCACCAGCGTGGTGTGGATCATCAGCAGCCCCTGCCGGGTCTGCAGCTCATTCTCAAAACTCACCATTTCGCCCGCGAGGGCCCGTTCGATCATCGGTTTTGCTATCCGATAGACGCTTTCCCCCATGAAATCGCGCACCGTCATCCCCCTGAGGCTGGACTCCTCCAGACCGAACCAGGTTTTGTAGGCGCTGTTGGCGAACAGGTAGCGTTCATTGCCGTCGATCTGGCTGATTAAGGCCGGCATGTTGTCGGTAATGGCGCGCAGACGCTCCTTCTCCGCACTGAGCTGATATTCGGCGAGCACGCGGGTTTCAATCTCTTCGTTGAGTTTTTTGACCACCACGTTCAGCTCCCGCGTGCGGGTTTCGACGCGTTCCTCCAGCTCATGCTGCAACGCGAACAGATCGGCCTCGGCCGCCTTGCGCTCGCTGATATCGACGATAACCGAGATGAAATGGTCCGGTTTGCCGTTCGGCAAGCGATTGAGCGCCACCGTCAGCTGCACCCAAACGATCGAGCCGTCGGCGCGGAAATAGCGTTTTTCCATCGAGTAGGTGCTGATTTCATTTTTCAACAGCTGCTGCAGCTTTTCCAGGTCGGTATTGAGATCGAGCGGATAGGTAATGTCCTGGAAGGTGCGATCCATCAGTTCGCGCTCGGAATAGTGCAGCATTTCGCAGATGCGCGGGTTCACCCGCAGCCAATACCCCTGCAGCGAAACCAGCGCCATCCCTACCGCCGCCTGGGCGAAGGTCTGTTCGAACAGGGCCTCCGTGCGCTGCAGGTCGGACTTCAGGTTTTCGGTATAGACGTGGCGCTCAATACTTTGCAGATACTCCTCCACCACGGCGGCGAAATCATGCAGATCGGCCAGTTGTTCCGGGGAAAACGGCTGCGGGTGGCTGTCGATAATGCACAGGGTGCCGAGCGGCAGCCCGTCGAGCGACAGCAGCGGCTGCCCGACGTAGAAACCGATCCTCGGCCCGCCGATCACCAGCGGATTATCGAAAAAGCGCGGGTCGTTGGCGGTATCGGGCACCACCAGCGCTTCGCGTTGCAAGATCGCATGGCCGCAAAACGAAATATTGCGCGGCGTTTCCCGGGCATCCAGACCGTAGCGCGATAAAAACCATTGGCGATCCCGGTCGATCAGCGACACCAGCGCAATGGTCACGCCGAAGTATTTCGCCGCCAGCCGCGTGATGCGATCCAGTTTTTCCACCGAGTTTGAATCCAGCACGTTCAGCGAATTCAATACCGACAGGCGTTCGGCTTCGTTTTCGGGGAAGCAGGGTTCGAGCATGTTGTCTCCCATTGTGTCACCCACGGTTCCGGCGCAGCCAGCCGGCGTGAGTCCGTTCGCCCTATCCGTCGGTAGCGACAAATATCCTTGTCCATCATAGACTCACTCAGTATCAATCCGATTGCGCATTCTCGCCAGCTTTGCCGGACGTTGCGTTTACCCCCGCGCTGCGCTACAGTCGTTCACAAGGTGATGGTGTTCCACCTTTCCCAACCGCCGCGTTCACTCGAACCGGATGATGACGCCTGATATACAACTTCGCTTTATTTTTTAGGCAGGTATGTCAGGAGTCGCTATGAATGAAATCTCACGTCTTACCCCTTTTCCGTTCCAGCCCGATGCCGTCGCGCGGGAAATGCCCCTGTACGTTTTCGGCCATAAAAATCCCGACAGCGACAGCATCTGCAGCGCGCTGGTGGTCGCGGACTGGCTCAATCACCTAGGCAAACCGGCCGTGGCTTTCCGCCTAGGCGACCTCACGCCGGAAACCCGCTACATACTGGCTGCCGCCGGCGTACAAGCACCTGCGCTGCTGACAGACGATCTCCGTGACCGCAAAGTCTGGCTGGTCGACTTTACCGATATCGAACAAGGCCCGGCCTCATTGCCCGACAGCGACGTGGTCGGCGTTATCGACCATCACCGGCTGGGCACGTTAGTCACCCGCAACCCGCCCGATGTCTGGGTGCGCGCCGTCGGCTGTTGCGCCACCGTGATCCTGCAGATCCTGACGGCAGAAAGGCCGATGCCACTTAGCGCCGCGCAGGCCACTCTGCTGCTGGGAGCTATCCTGAGCGACACCGTCGCGCTCAGTGCGCCGACCACCACGGAACAGGATCGGCTGGCGGTCACCCGGTTGCGCGCAATCTCTCACGTCGACTATGACGCTTTCATCGCCGGGCTGCTGGCCGCCAAAACCGATCTCTCCGGGCAATCCGCCCCGCAGTTGCTGCAGCGCGACGCCAAGAATTACCGCATCCATACCGTTTCGCTGCTGCTGTCGCAGATAGAAGTGCGGGCCATGAGCGACATCGATCCGCTGTTGCCCGCACTGCAACAGGCGCTTGAACAAGCGAAGCAGGAAGCCGGGCTGGAGATGGCTGCACTATTGGTCACCGATATCACCCGCCGCCGCTCCACCCTGTATTTCTCGTCGAACCGGGTGCTCGGCATTCGTCAGGTATCGCTGCCCGATATGACGAGCCGAAAAAAAGAGGTTTTACCGTGGTTAACCCTCCAGATCGCTAACGCAGGGAGATAAGTCATGCCGCTCTATCAACACGCTTTACTGCTGGTACAGGATGAACGCGACGGCCGGCTGCTGTTGCGCCATGCCGAACGCCTCAATCAGCAGATGAATACGCGCATTACCGTGGCGCACATCAGCGCCGACTATGCCGAGCTGGACTACCTCAGCGATGCGCAAACCAAAGATCGCCAGTCCAGCGAGGTGATCGCCGCCAAAGCCATGCTCAGCCGCCTGGTGGAAAACTGCTCAATCCCCCTGGAGGTGCGCGCAATCGTCAGCATCCATCGCTTCAAAGACGTCGAAGCCCTGATTGCCCGTGAAGGCGTCGATCTTTTGTTGCTCGGCCATCAGAACCGTCCGTTTGGCGTCTTTGCCTCCTTCGGTTTCGAATTCATCAACCATTTATCCATCGACGTGCTGATAAAACACGTTCCCACTCCCTAGAACGAGGTGACTACCCATGAGCTATGAGATTGAAAGCGTAACCGCCAGAGAGATCCTGGATTCGCGCGGCAACCCGACCGTCGAAGTCGACATGAGCGCGGCGGGCGTCGTGGCCCGGGCTTCGGTGCCTTCGGGAGCCAGCACCGGGTCGCGCGAGGCGGTGGAGCACCGCGACGGCGATCCGCACCGTTTCGGCGGCAAAGGCGTACTGGAGGCGGTGCACAGCGTCAAAACGGCGATCAATGAGGCGCTACTCGGGGTGGATGTGCGCCAACAGGCGGAGATTGACCGCCGGCTGATCGCGCTGGACGGCAGCGAGAACAAGAGCCGATTGGGGGCCAACGCCCTGCTCGGCGTTTCTCTGGCCGCCGCCCGCCTCGCGGCGCAATTGTCGCAGCTGCCGCTGTATCGTTATCTGGGCGGCATCGGCGCCAACCTGCTGCCGGTGCCCTGCATGAATATCATCAACGGCGGCGTGCACGCCCGGTGGCAAGGGGCGGACTTTCAGGAGTTTATGATAGCTCCCCTGGGCGCGCCGTCGCTGCGCGAGGCCGTGCGCTGGGGTAGTGAAGTTTATCAGGCGCTACGCCAAATCCTGTTGGAAAAAGGCCTGTCGGTCGGCGTCGGTGACGAAGGCGGTTTCGCGCCGGCGGTCGCCTCAAATCGCCAGCCGCTCGAGCTGATCGTGCAGGCGATAGAAAAAGCCGGCTACCGGCCGGGAGAAGATATCGCGATCTGCATGGATCCGGCCTCGAGCGAATTCTACGCAGACGGCAAGTACCGTCTGCGCAGCGAGAACCTCGAGTTGGACGCAGCCCAGATGACGGCCTATTACCAACGGCTGGTGCAGGACTTCCCCATCGTGCTGATTGAAGACGGCTTGGCCGAAGACGATTGGGCCGGCTGGCGTATTCTGAGCGATGCCCTGGGCGACCAGGTGGAGCTGGTCGGCGACGATCTGTTCGTCACCAACGTGAAATACATCCAGCGCGGGATTGATGAACGGTTGGCCAATGCGGCGCTGATCAAGCTGAACCAGATCGGCACGCTGAGCGAAACCTTCGCCGCCGTACAGCTCTGCCAGGCGAACGGCTGGGGCACCTTTATCTCGCACCGCAGCGGTGAAACCGTCGACAGCTTTATCGCCGACATGACGATCGCGATGCGAGCCGGCCATCTGAAAACCGGCGCGCCGAGCCGCGGCGAGCGCATCGAAAAATACAATCAGCTGATGCGCATCGAAGACCAGTTGGGCGCCGCGGCGGTGTATGCCGGGCGTTCCGCCTTTAAACGCCGCTAAGCTTTGCCGGCCGGGCCGGCGATGCGTCGGCCTGTTTTTCGCCCTTGGTTTGGCACAGCCCTGCCACACCGGACGCCAATAAGGTCAGCCGGGTCGTCAACAAGGTTTCTCGTTGTTCATTCAGCGTGGCCATCATCAGCTCGATCTCCGCCAGCCGTTCATCGACGCCGCGTATCAACCCATCCTGATAAGCGCTGCCCTGCAGCGCCAGCACCCGTTGGATCGCCTGCAGCGAAAAACCCAGATTCTGGCCGATTTGGATCAGGTGCAAACGCTCCAGCGCGCTGTCGCCGTACACCCGATAGCCGTTGACGCCGCGCACCGGTTTCGGCAACAACCCCAACTGCTCGTAGTAGCGTATCGCCGAGGCGGCCATGCCGGCGCGCTGCGCCAATTCTCCGATCTTCATGCCCTATTGACCTTAAAGTTAACTTTAAACCTAGTATAGCGCAATTCCCCGTACGACAGGAGCGCAAACCGATGTTTACCCCACTGACACTGCCCAACGGCAGCCGTTTATCCAACCGTCTGGCCAAGGCGGCGATGGAAGAAAATCTGGCCGCCCCGGGCCAATTGCCCGGCCCGGCGCTGTGGCGCTTATACCGCTACTGGGCCGAAGGCGGCGCCGGCTTGATCATCACCGGCAACGTGATGATCGACGGCCGCGCCATGACCGGCCCCGGCGGCGTGGTGCTGGAACAGGACACGCCGCTCGCCCCGTTCGAAACCTGGGCCAAGGCCGCGCGCCAGGGCGGCGCGCAGGTGTGGATGCAGCTTAACCACCCGGGCCGGCAGGTGATGGCGAACATGGGCGGTAACGCGTGGGCGCCCTCCGCCATCCCGCTGGCGATGGGCAAGCACAGCAAGCTGTTCGCCCAGCCGCAGGCGATGGATGCAGCGCAGATCGCCGAGGTGATCGCGCGCTTCGCCGCCAGCGCGCACGCCGCCGAACAGGCCGGTTTTACCGGCGTGGAGATCCACGCGGCGCACGGCTATCTGATTTCCCAGTTTCTCTCGCCGCTGACCAACCAGCGCAACGATCGCTGGGGCGGCGAGTTGGCGAACCGCGCCCGGTTGCTGCTGGAGGTAGTGCGTGCGGTGCGCGAGCGCGTCTCGCCGGAATTTTGCGTGGCGGTCAAACTGAACTCCGCCGATTTCCAGCGCGGCGGTTTTTCATCGGACGATGCCCGCCAAGTGGTGCTGATGTTGAACGAGTTGCCGGTTGATCTGATCGAACTGTCCGGCGGCAGCTACGAAAGCCCGGCGATGCAAGGCGACACGGCGGACGGCCGCACTCTGGCGCGCGAAGCCTATTTTCTGACCTTCGCCCGCGATCTTGCCGCCGTCGCGCGCATGCCGGTGATGACCACCGGCGGCATCGCCCGCCCGTCGGTGGCGCAGCGGGTGCTGGACAGCGGCGTCGCGGTCGTCGGCATCGCTACCGCCATGGCGGAAGTGCCCGATCTGCCGCGGCGCTGGCAAACCGGCGCGGCCCCCCATGCGCTGCCTGCCCCGGTCACCTGGCGCAGCAAAGTGATGGCGTCGCTCGCCCGCATGGCGCTGGTCAAGCGCCGGATGCGCGCGTTGAGTGACGATCGGCCGCGCAATGTGCGCTACTCGCCGCTGTTCACGCTGGTCGTCGATCAGTGGCGTACCCGCCGTATCCTGCAGCGTTACCACACCTGGTTACGGCAACGTTAATGACCGCGGCGCCGGCAAACACGCCGGCGGCCGCACAAAAATCCCGCTTTTTTGATCGCGCTACGTAAAATCTGCAAGAAATCACCGCTCTGGATACTGCGCTTTTAACGCTCGGCTGCTTATATTCATCACAAATTTTGTGTATATAACCGCTTTAGGACTTAAGGTGGTGAATAGATGAAAATAAGCCGCTATTTTCTATTTATGTTATTAATCGGAAATTCACCTTAATAATAAATGCATTAAAGAAGCAGCCAAAGGAAAGCAGAAAAGCATTTTTACGCAATGTTAAAGAAATGTTTTTTTTTGCCGGCAAAACCAACGGTCAACAAATCAACAACATATTGATGAGCCTAAGAAAAAACTAAACAATTCAAAACAAAATCGGCTATTGAGTCCCAGGCGAAAAAGCCATATATTGGTCGCGCTTTTCACAAGGCAGTTACTTTTCTAATTCATTAATTCAATCGTTGCGTCTTGAGACCTTCGGTTGTAGGAGAGATATGATGACGGATAAAGTCCGTATTGATACTTTAGTTGCAAACTCATTAAACGGAAACAATGAAACCTATTTGGCGCGCCAAGCCGAATTTGAGTCGAATGTTAGGAGTTATCCGCGCAAATTGCCGTTGGCAATTGCGAAAGCCCAGGGCGTTTGGATCACTGATGTTGAGAATAATCAATATCTTGATTGCCTGGCCGGGGCGGGAACGTTGGCTCTTGGACATAATCACCCCGACGTCCTGCAAAGCATCCAAAATGTCATTACCAGCGGCTTGCCGTTACATACTCTCGATCTCACGACCCCGTTAAAAGATCGTTTCTCCGATTACCTGCTCTCTCTGTTGCCGGGCGAAGGCAAAGAATATTGCCTGCAGTTCTGCGGCCCGTCCGGCGCCGATGCGGTGGAAGCCGCGCTGAAGCTGGCGAAAAAGCACACCGGCCGTTCCGGCGTGATCAGCTTCTCCGGCGGTTATCACGGTATGACCCACGGCGCGCTGTCGGTCACCGGCAACCTGTCGCCGAAGGCGGCGATCAACGGCATGATGCCGGAAGTGCAGTTCATGCCTTATCCGCATGAATACCGCTGCCCGCTGGGCATCGGCGGCGAAGCCGGCGTCAAGGCGCTGACCTACTACTTCGACAACCTGATCAACGACGTGGAAAGCGGCGTGCGCAAACCGGCGGCGGTGATCCTGGAAGCCGTTCAAGGCGAAGGCGGCGTTAACCCGGCGCCGGCCGAGTGGCTGCAGCGCATCCGCAAAGTGACGCAGGAGCATGGCATTCTGCTGATCATCGACGAAGTTCAGGCCGGTTTCGCCCGTACGGGCAAGCTGTTCGCCTTCGAACACGCGGGCATCGAGCCGGACATCATCGTTATGTCGAAAGCGGTCGGCGGCGGCTTGCCGCTCGCGGTGCTGGGCATCAAGAAAGAGTTCGACGCCTGGGAACCGGGTCACCACACCGGCACCTTCCGCGGCAACCAGCTGGCGATGGCCACCGGCCTGACCACCCTGCAATACCTGAAAGAGCACCAGGTCGCCGACAAAGTGGCCGCGCAGGGCGAATGGCTGAAAGGCAAACTGGCCGAGCTGCAGAAACGGTATCCGGTGATCGGTCACGTCCGCGGCCTGGGCCTGATGATCGGCATCGAGATCGTCAAGCCGAACGAAGCGCAGGATCACATGGGCTGCTACCCGGCCGATGGCGAGCTGTCCGCGTTGCTGCAGAAAAAGTGCTTCGAATCCGGTCTGATCCTGGAGCGCGGCGGGCGCAATGGCTGCGTGCTGCGTCTGCTGCCTTCCCTGCTGATCACCAACGATGAGCTGGGTATTTTCCTGGATAAATTTGAGCAGGCGCTGTTGGCCGCCGGCGTCAAGCCAGTCTGATTGGAGCGAATGACCGCGATGTCCAAGTTAAACCCGATTCTGGCTTCCTCGGCGCACAGCGCCGAGGCTTACCGCCAGGCGATCGCGCAGAGCAGTGAAGCCGTCGTGCAATGGCTGCAACAGCCCGAGATGTATCAGGGCAAAAGCGTTGCCGAACTGCGCGAGCGCATCAAGCTCGACTTCACCCCGCAAGGCCTGGGCAACCAGGCGGCGATCGATCGCGCCATCGAGTACTTTTTGAAAGACAGCCTGTCGGTGCACCACCCGCAGTGCGTGGCGCACCTGCACTGCCCGAGCCTGGTGATAAGCCAGGCCGCCGAAGTGCTGATCAACGCCACCAACCAGAGCATGGATTCCTGGGATCAGAGCCCGTCGGCCACGCTGATCGAAATGAAGCTGATCGAATGGCTGCGCGCCCAGATTGGTTACCAGCCCGGCGACGCCGGGGTGTTCACCAGCGGCGGCACCCAGAGCAACCTGATGGGGCTGATGCTGGCGCGCGATGCATTCTTCGCGCGTCAGGGCCACTCCGTGCAGCAGGACGGCCTGGTGGGCGATCTGCGCAAGCTGAAGGTGTTCTGTTCTGAAAATGCCCACTTCTCGGTGCAGAAGAACATGGCGCTGATGGGCCTCGGCTATCAGTCCGTCACCCTGGTGAAAACCGATCGCTTCGCCCGCATGGACGTGAACGATCTGGCGGAAAAACTGGCGCAGGCCAAGGCCAACGGCGAGCAGGTGATGGCGATTGTCGCCACCGCCGGCACCACCGACGCCGGTGCCATTGACCCGCTGCGCGACATCGCGCGGCTGGCGGCGCAGCAGCAGATTTGGGTACACGTGGATGCGGCCTGGGGCGGCGCGCTGCTGCTTTCCGAGCAGTACCGCGACTACCTGGACGGCTTGGAACTGGTGGACTCCATTACCCTGGACTTCCACAAGCAGTTCTTCCAGACCATCAGCTGCGGCGCCTTCCTGCTGAAAGACGAGCGTCACTATGAGCTGATGCGCTATCAGGCGGCCTACCTGAACTCCGAGTTCGACGAAGCGCAAGGCGTGCCGAACCTGGTGTCCAAGTCGCTGCAGACCACCCGCCGCTTCGATGCGTTGAAGCTGTGGATGGGGCTGGAGGCGCTGGGGCAGAAGCAATACGCCGAGATCATCGATCATGGCGTGACGCTGGCGCAACAGGTGGCGCGTTACATCGCCGATCAGGAATCGCTGGAACTGGTGATGCAGCCGCAGCTGGCCAGCGTGCTGTTCCGCTACCGTCCGGCGCAGCTGGCGGCGAACGGCGACGCGGCCGTCGCCCTGTTCAACCAGCGCATCGGCGACGCCCTGCTGGAATCGGGCCGCGCCAACGTCGGCGTGACCGAGTTCGATGGCGTAACCTGCCTGAAGATGACGCTGCTGAACCCGATCGTGACGCTGGAAGACATCAAGCTGTTGCTGGCGCTGGTCGAGAAAACCGCGCAGCAGCTGCCGGCATAACGCCGCGCAGTGTGCCACCCAAGCCGATAACCTCCGTTATCGGCTTTTTTATTGCTCATCAGATCGCATGAGACGCAGCGTTTACGCAGATATACTGCATCAAACGCCTTCTCTCATTCCAGCGCCACAGGATATGCACACATGACCGAGCCTGATTTCAACCTGTTGATCGCGCTCGATGCGCTGCTGACGGCGGGCAGCGTCGTCGGCGCCGCACGGCGTCTCGGTTTAAGCGCTTCGGCGATGAGCCGTACCCTCAACCGGCTGCGCGCGGCCACCGGCGATCCCCTGCTGGTTCGCGCCGGCCGTCATATGGTGCTGACGCCCTATGCCGAAACGCTGCGCGAGCGGACGCGAAATACGGCATTCGAAGCCCGTGCGCTGCTGCGCCCGGCGCACGGAGCATTAGATCCCGCCGAGCTGGATCGTACCTTCACGCTGCGTGCCAACGACGGCTTCGTCGAAGCCTTCGGCCCGGCGCTGATCGCCGCCGCTGCCGAACAGGCGCCGCGGGTGCGGCTGCGCTTTGCGCCCAAGCCGGAGAAAAGCGACCGCCCGCTGCGTGAAGGGCTGGTCGATCTGGAGATAGGCGTGCTGGGTGACATGGGCCCGGAAATCCGCCTGCAGGCGCTGTTCCGCGATCGCTTCGTCGGCGTGATGAGAACCTCGCACCCGCTTGCGCAGCAGCCGGAGATCGGCGCCGCCGACTACGCCGCCTGCGGCCACGTGGTGGCCTCGCGCAGCGGGCGCATTCTCGGGCCGGTAGACGCCGCGCTGGCGGAGCTGGGGCTGACGCGCCAGATTGCCGCCGTGGTGCCGAGTTTTCCGGCCGCGCTGGCGGTGGCGCAAGCCTCGAACCTGCTGGCGCTGTTGCCCGCCTCCTTCCTGCACGCTCAACCGGCCGACGGCCCGCTGCGCGTCTTTGAGCTGCCGGTGAAAACGCCGCCTATCACCGTGTCGCAAATGTGGCACCCGCGCCTGGACGCCGAGGCGGATCACCGCTGGCTGCGGCAATTGGTGCTGTCGGTCTGTCGCCAGCGCGTGCAGGAACCGTTTCGCGAATAGTGACAATGTCACTATATTTTGCATTACTGACGTCGAGTGATCCAGCCAACGGCAAAGCCCCCATACCCTGAGGGTTGTTCCCCCTCGCGCGATGGGAGAACATAGCGTTCACGATGCCTGACTCAGTGAAACGCTCATGACGCTTCCCCCTCTCTGGCCGGTATTCGACGGCCATAACGACCTGCTGCTCAACCTGTGGCTGCAGCACGACGACGATCCGGCCGCCGCCTTCTATTCCCGCGTCACGCCGGGCCACCTCGATTTCTCCCGCATGCGGCGCGGCGGATTTTTCGGCGGACTGTTCGCGGTATTTATTCCCCCGGTCAGCTATATCGCCCAGATGCGCAACCAAACGCAGGACGAGGCGCAGGCCGCCTTCGATCCGCTGGCGATCGCCGAACGGCAGATCGCCATCCTGCAGCAGTTGGAGCAGGCTTCTCAGGGGCGACTGCGCATCTGCCGCACCGCCACCGAGATAGAACAGTGCCGCCTCAACCGGCAAATTGCCGCGGTGCTGCATATCGAAGGTGCCGGCATGATCGACGCGGAGCTGACGCAGCTGGAGGCCTTCTACCGGCTGGGCGTGCGCAGCATCGGGCCATTCTGGAATCTGCCGAACGCCTTCGGCACCGGCGTCAGCGGGCCGTTCCCGGGCTCACCCGATACCGGCCCCGGCCTGACGCCGGCCGGCGAGGCGCTGATCCGCGCCTGCAACCGCCGCCGCATCATGATCGACGTCTCGCACATGAACGAGAAAACCTTCTGGCAAACCGCCGCGCTGAGCAACGCGCCGCTGGTCGCCACCCACTCCAACGCCCACGCCCTCTGCCCCCAGCCGCGCAACCTGACCGACGCACAGCTGGGCGCCATCGCCCAGAGCGGCGGGATGGTCGGCGTCAATTTCGGCACCGCCTTCCTGCGTGCGGACGGTAAACGTGACAGTGCAACAACCGACTTAACAGAAATTGTTAAACACGTTGAGTATTTGATCGCTAAACTTGGTGAAGATCGCGTGGGATTTGGCTCTGATTTTGACGGGGTCAACGTACCGCAACCGCTGGAGGACGCCGCTGGCCTGCCGCGCCTGACGCAAGCGCTGGCGCAGGCCGGGTTCGATAACCGGTTGCTGGAGAAGCTGACCTGGCGCAACTGGCTGAACGCGCTCACCGCCGCCTGGGGTGAATAACCCGGTTACGCTTTAAAGGTTGCGATCTCCGTCACATTTCGCCAACATTGGGCCGGCCGAATGCGAACGTTTCTCATTGGGTTCGACTTATTACGATGCATGCAAAGGAGCACCGCTATGACTACCTGGACTAAACCTGAGTTTGTTGATCTGCGTCTGGGGCTGGAAGTGACGCTGTACATTTCCAACCGTTAATCGCCCGTCTGCCCGCCTTTCGCGCGGGCATTTCTTTCCTTCTTTTCTGGTTTAGACATGCAGATAAAAGTTCTCGGCTCGGCGGCGGGCGGCGGCTTTCCCCAGTGGAATTGCAACTGCGACAACTGTCGGGGCGTTCGCGACCACAGCATCAGCGCCACGCGCCGCACGCAGTCCTCCATCGCCGTCAGCGACGACGGTAAAAACTGGGTGCTGTGCAACGTTTCCCCGGACATTTGCCATCAGTTGCTGGCCTCGCCCGAATTGAATAATCCCGAGGTGCTGCGCGGCACCGGCATCGGCGCGATCGTGTTGACCGACAGCCAGATCGATCACAGCGCGGGCTTGCTCAATTTGCGCGAGGGCTGCCCGCATCACGTCTGGTGCACCCCTGAAGTGCATGACGATCTCAGCACCGGTTTCCCGGTGTTTCCCATGCTCTCACACTGGAACGGCGGCCTGATTCACCACCCGGTGACGCCCGGCGAGCCGTTCCGCACGATGGTCTGCCCGAACGTGCGCTTTACCGCCATTCCGCTGCTCAGCAACGCGCCGCCCTATTCGCCGTTCCGCGATCGCCCGCTGCCGGGCCACAACGTGGCGCTGTTTATCGAAGATACCGCGCGCGGGGTGGCGCTGCTGTACGCGCCGGGCCTGGGTGAGCCGGACGAGGTGCTGCTGCCGTGGCTGCGCCGCGCGGACTGCCTGCTGATCGACGGCACGCTGTGGCGCGACAACGAGCTGGCCAACGCCGGCGTGGGCCGCAATACCGGCAAGGACATGGGGCATCTGGCGCTGGCGGAAGAACACGGGCTGGCGGCCCTGCTCGCCACCTTGCCCGCCAGGCGTAAGATCCTGATCCACATAAACAATACCAACCCTATCCTCAATGAAGACTCGGTAGAGCGGCAAAGCCTGACCGCCGCCGGCATTGAAGTAAGCTGGGACGGCATGAATATCGAACTGTAGGGAACCGCCATGACGCAACCACTGCCCCTGACTCCGCCGGCATTTGAAGCGGCGCTGCGCGCCAAAGGCGCTTATTACCATATTCACCACCCGTACCACATCGCGATGCACAACGGCGAAGCGACCCGCGAACAGATCCAGGGCTGGGTGGCCAACCGGTTCTACTACCAGACCAGCATTCCGATCAAAGACGCGGCGATCATGGCCAACTGCCCACAGCCGGAAACCCGCCGCAAATGGGTGCAGCGCATCCTGGATCACGATGGCTACGGCGGCAGCGAAGGCGGCATCGAAGCCTGGCTGCGCCTGGGCGAAGCCGTCGGGCTGCAGCGCGACGCCCTGCTCTCTGAAGAATTGGTGCTGCCGGGCGTGCGCTTCGCGGTGGACGCCTACGTCAATTTCGCGCGCCGCGCCTGCTGGCAGGAAGCGGCCTGCAGCTCGCTGACCGAACTGTTCGCGCCGCAAATCCACCAATCGCGCCTCGACAGCTGGCCGCAGCACTACCCGTGGATCGACGCCGCCGGCTACGACTATTTCCGCAGCCGCCTCGGCCAGGCCAACCGCGATGTTGAACACGGCCTGGCGCTGGCGCTGGACTATTGCGACACCGTAGAAAAACAGCAGCGCATGCTGGAGATCCTGCAGTTCAAGCTGGACATTCTGTGGAGCATGCTGGATGCCATGAGCATGGCCTATACCCTGAACCGCCCGCCTTACCACAGCGTGACCACCGCGCGGGTATGGCACAACCAGAGGCTGGTGTAATGACGCTGAACCCTGAACACACCCCCGTCTTCCGTCGCGGCTACCGCCTGCAATGGGAGCAAGTGCAAAACAGCCACGTGATCCTCTACCCGGAAGGCATGGCCAAGCTGAACGACAGCGCCGCCGCCATCTTGCAGCTGGTCGACGGCAACACCACGCTGAACGGCATCATCGCCCAGTTGAACGCCCGCTTCCCCGGCGCCGAAGGGCTGGCGGAAGACGTGCTGGAGTTTTTCCAGCGCGCCTACGAACAAAAATGGGTGACCTTCCGTGACTGAAGCACGCGCGCCGGCGGTGAACCCGCCGCTCTGGCTGCTGGCGGAGCTGACCTACCGCTGCCCGCTGCAGTGTCCGTATTGCTCCAACCCGCTCGATTTCGCCGCGCAGGAAAAAGAGCTGACCACCGCGCAGTGGATCGAGGTGTTTCGCCAGGCGCGGGCGATGGGCAGCGTGCAGCTCGGTTTTTCCGGCGGCGAGCCGCTGGTGCGTAAAGATCTGCCCGAGCTGATCGCCGCCGCGCGCGAGCTCGGCTTTTACACCAACCTGATCACCTCCGGCATCGGCCTGACCGAGAAGAAGCTGCAGACCTTCGCCGATGCCGGGCTGGACCATATCCAGATCAGTTTTCAGGCCAGCGATGAAACGCTGAACGCCGCGCTGGCGGGCTCCGCCAAGGCGTTTCAGCAGAAGCTGACCATGGCTAAGGCGGTCAAGGCGCTCGGCTATCCGATGGTGCTCAACTTCGTGCTGCATCGCCATAATATCGGCCAGATCGACCGCATTATCGAACTGGCGATCCAGCTGGACGCCGACGACGTCGAGCTGGCGACCTGCCAGTTCTACGGCTGGGCGCACCTCAACCGCGAGGGCCTGCTGCCGACCCGCGAGCAGATCGCCGACGCGGAAGCGGTGGTGAAACGCTACCGCGAACGCATGGCCACCGACGGCAAGCTGGCCAACCTGCTGTTCGTCACGCCGGACTACTACGAGGAGCGCCCCAAAGGCTGCATGGGCGGCTGGGGTGCCATCTTCATGAGCGTGACGCCGGAAGGCATGGCGTTACCCTGTCACAGTGCCCGCCAGTTACCGATCGCCTTCCCGTCGGTACTGGAGCACGATCTGCAGCATATCTGGTACCACTCGTTCGGCTTTAACCGCTATCGCGGCTATGACTGGATGCCGGAGCCGTGCCGTTCCTGCTCGGAGAAAGAGCAAGACTACGGCGGCTGCCGCTGCCAGGCGTTCATGTTGACCGGCAAAGCCGACAACGCCGACCCAGTGTGCGGCAAATCGCCCCACCACGGCACCATTCTGGCAGCGCGGGAAGCGGCGAATCGCTCGCAGATCGGTATCGATCAGCTGCGTTTTCGCAATCAGGCCAACTCCCGTCTGATCTTCAAGGGTTGACGATGGCACTCGCCGGCGCCTCCTGGCAGCTCGACAACGGTTTGGCCGTCAAGGCGATAAGCGATCCTGCCGCCGCGGGCGCCGCCGCGCTGGTGCGCATTGAAGCGGGCAGTTTTCAGGCGCCCGTCGCCTGGCCGGGCCTGGCGCATCTGCTGGAGCATATGTTGTTTCGCGGCAGCGCGAACTACGGCGTGCAAGATGGTCTGATGGCCTGGGTCGCCTCGGTGGGAGGCCGGCTGAACGCCACCACCCAGGCCTCGCAAACCGCCTTCTTCTTCGAGGTGAGCGCAGACCATTTGGCGCCGGGGCTGGCGCGGCTGAGCGATATGCTCGCCGCCCCGCAGCTGGCGGCCGAGGCGATCGCTCAGGAGATTGAGGTCATCGACGCTGAATATCGCCTGCTGCGCGCCGATGTGGAAACCCGCTGCGAAGCCGCGCAGCGACAGATGTTCAGCGGCCTTGACGCAATGCATCGCTTTCATATCGGCAGCCGCGCCGCCTTCGGCAGCGATATTTCCGCGTTGCAGCTGGCGCTGCGGCAGTTTTATCAGCGCTATTTTCGCGCGCCAAACCTGACGCTGTGGCTGCAAGGCCCGCAATCGCTGGCGCAGCTGCATGCGCTGGCCCAGCGCTACGGCAGCCGGCTGCCGGCGGGCAACGGCTCACCGCACGAGAGCTCACCGCCGCTGACCGCTGCGGAAGATTACACCCTGACGCTGCCCGGCACGCCGCAGCTGAGACTGGTGTTTGCCCTGCCGCGCTCCCATTCGCGCGGCTGGCTGCGGCGGCTGGAGCGCCTGCTGCTGGACGAAGCCCCCGGCGGGCTGCTGGCCCGGCTGCGCGCTCAGGCGTGGTGCGATGCCGTTCGGCTCGATTATTCGCGCTGCAGCGAGAACAACGCGCTGCTGAGTTTTATCTTTACCGTCAATCACGGTTCAGCCGCTGAGGCTGCCTGCATCGAAAGCGCCCTGCTGGCGTGGCTGCAGGCGCTGCAGGTGCTGACACCGGCCCAGCTTGCGCATTACGAGCGGCTGGCAAATCGCGATTTCCACCGTTTGGCGCCGCTCGACCAGCTGCGTGCCAGAGCGTTTAGGCTGCCGCCGGCGGAGCCGAACGACGATTGGCCACGGCATATTGCGGCGTTGATTAGCGCGCCGCGCCGTCGCCTGGCCGTGCGGCCCGAAGGCGGCGGTGAAACCCGTGAAATTCAAGGGCTGCCGCTGGCGCTTGGCCCCTTCGCCGGCGCCGCGCTGACGGCTACGGCGGAACCCTTCCGCTTTTTCTCCTCCTCGGCGGCGCTACCGAGCCCGACATTGCCTGCCGGCCTGGCGCCGCTGCGGCATCTGCGCCCCGACGAAGCGCAGCCGGTGCTGCTGCTGCGGCCGACGCCGTCCAGCCCCTTCAGTGATGCACAGGCCTACGGCTTACAGGCAGCGCTGCGCGCCGGGGCGGCCGAACTGGCGCATCGGGAAGGACATTTAAGCTTCGAACGCCACCAGGGTGCGTGGCTGCTGCAGCTGGCGGGCAGCCCCGCGCTGCTTTGCCACGGGCTGAGCGAGGTGAACCGGGCGCTGGCGGCGTTGCCGTCGGCCATTCTCAACGAGGCGGCGAGAAACCTGCGCCATACGCAGTTGCAAGAGCAAAACGACATCGCCATTCGTCGCCTGCTGGCCCAATTGCCCGCGGCGCTCAGCGCGCCGACAGCAACAGCGGTTCAGTGGCATGCCACCTTAGTCGGCGGCGATGGCGAGTTAAAACGGCAGCTGTCGCACCTGCTGTACGACTTCCCCTATCCCGTGGCCGCCGAGCCGCCGCTGCCGATATATCAGCATCATCGCCCCGTCACGCTGACGGAAAGCGGCGCCGAACACGCCTTGCTGCAGTTTTACCCGCTGCCGAACGGCGAAGCCGAAGGCCGTTGGGCGCTGCGCGTGCTGGCCCAGCTTTACGCGCCGCGCTATTTTCAGCGGTTGCGCGTGGATCGCAACGTGGGCTACGTGGTGCAATGCGCCTTCCACCGCTGCGCCGATGCCGAAGGCCTGCTGTTCGCGCTGCAATCCCCAACGTTCAACGTTGAACAGCTGCGGCAGTTAACCGACGAATTCTTACTGCAAATGCGTCATGAGCTGGCGCACGTGGGCGCAAACGAGCTGGCACAAACGCAACAGGCGCTGCGGCAAAGCGTGCAGCGCCTCAGCGCCGAGCTATTGCAACGCGCACGCAAAATCGCCCTGGAAAATCACGCAATCATTGCCGCCGAGCCCATGACATTGACGCAACTGGCCTATTGGCAGCAGCGGCTATTCGCCACAGGCTGATGTTGCGTCGGAGCCAACCCGACGCAATATAAACGTAGCGAGACAACTAATAACCAGGGGGAATATATCTCAAAAATCATATTCCCTCCTGTAAGAATTACATCGGAAAATCATTTGAATAACAGCATGTTGATTAATCGCCTAACCGACGCCCTCCTTTTCCTTTTATGGCAGGCATATATTCTTCGCCTTTTAATTCTTTTAAACTCATAAGCTAGCGATATATAAAACACCATGAGCAGCAACATTAATATAACAATCATAAGTTAGCCCAAATCCATTTAGCCATTTCATATGATTATTATCTAATTTAATAAATTAAAAAATTAGAAACATCCTGTTCTAAAAATTACTTTATCATATTACTCAAACCGGCCTTTTATGCTGGCCGGGATGCAGGAGAATTATAATTGCACCGCCCAGTTAGCCCGTCGCGAACAACACAATGGGTAGGCGATGCCGGTCAGCACCATGCTGATCACCCAGGAAATGTCTGCACCCGGGATCAGATTGGCGTAAGGGCCGGAGAAGAATGCGTTCTCGACGAAAGGCACCTGCACCGCAATACCGCCGAAATAAACGCCGAGCGCGCGGGTGTTTAGCAGGCCGTAGCGCCCGCCGTCGGCGCTGAAAATGGCCGAAATGTCATAGCGTTGGCGGTTAAGCAGGTAAAAATCAATCAGGTTGATCATGCACCAGGGGATCAGCACCGAAATCAAGGCAAAAATCAGGTTCAGGAACAGATGAACGAAGTTGGCCGAGGCAACCAGCGCCACCCACACAGCCCCCAGCAAAATCAGCGCCGAGAACAGCGTGCGTATACGCGCATTCGGCATCCACTGCGGTAAGAAGGTTTGTACCGCAGTGATGAGTGAAAGCACCGCGCCGTACAAATTCATCGAGTTATGGCAGATGATGTTGATCAGAAACAGCACCATCAGCACCGGCCCCAGCCCTCCCGTCGCCTGGCGCACCGCCTCCATGGCATCGTCGCTGCCGGCGACCAGATTGACCGCCACCACGCCGAACACGAAGGCCAAAATGGTGCCGCTGCAGGCGCCCAGGTAGGTATACAGGAAGGGTTTGGCAATGCCGACTTCCGCCGGCAGGTAACGCGAATAGTCTGACGTGTAGGGCGAGAAGCTGATTTGCCAGACTGCGCCAATGCAGAACGTGGCGAACCAACCGGCAATGCTGAACGATCCCCGCTGCCAAAAATCCGCCGGCAGCGGTTGAGAAAACATCAATACCAATCCGAGAATCAGCGCGCTGCCCATCACCCAGGCGCCGATTTTGTTGATCTTGTGGATGAAACGGTAGCCCACCACCCCGATCAACGTTGCCAACACCGCGCCAATCACCGTCGCCACGCCCATGTTCAATGACGGGATGACGTTATGGATGACCTTGCCGGAAAGCGTGATGTTAGAAATAAAGAACCCCAGATAGATCACCGTGGCGAACACGATCACCAACAGCGAGCCGTAGCGGCCAAACTGCGCCCGGCTCTGCACCATTTGCGGTATTCCGACCTGTGGCCCCTGGGCAGAGGTCAGCGCCAGAAAAATACCGCCGAACAGGTGGCCGGCGATAATCGCGCTCAGCGCCGAGAGAATATCGAGATGAAACGTTTGTGTGGAGATGGCCCCGGTCACCACCGCCAGCGGCGCAATATTGGTGCAAAACCACAGGGTAAACAGGCTGCGGGCATGGCCATGACGCTCCCCGGCGGGAACAAAATCGATCGACTTGTCTTCAATAAACGCGGTCTGCTCTGGCTGAGAGTTCATATATCCCCCGGTTAACGTGGATTATTATTTTTTACAGCGTGTTAGGGTGCGAATAGGTCGAAAAAGCGTGCGTCTGCCCCGGCGACATTGCGGTCGCCTGTATCAATGCGATGAAAACGGGGCTGCCGGCGCGATCTGAAATCGCGCCTGATTGCGCTGACTCAGCGCATGACAAAGGGATCGTCTATCGGATCGTCGCTGGTGCGCAGCCACACCGTTTTGCTGGTGGTGTATTCCAGCGCGGCGTCAATCCCGCCCTCGCGGCCAAACCCCGACTGGCCGTAGCCGCCAAACGGCGCCAGCGGCGATACCGCTCGATAGGTATTCAGCCACACCACCCCCACCCGCAGGCGACGGGTCACCCGATGCGCGCGCGTCAGGTTCTGCGTGAAAATGCCGGCCGCCAGGCCATAGACAGAATCATTGGCAAGCTGAATGGCCTCCGCTTCGTCCCTGAAGGTCAACACCGACAGCACCGGGCCGAACAGCTCTTGCTTCACGCACTCGGCGTCGGGTTGCGCGCTGCAATCGACAATCGTCGGCGGGTAGTAAAAGCCCGGTGAGTCGATCGCCGCGTGGCCAATCACCAGTTTTGCCCCCTGCTCCAGCGAACGGCTGACGATGGCGGCGATCCGCTCTTGCTGCTGCCTGGTGCAAAGCGGCCCGAACTGGGTGTCCGGGCGATCTGGCGGCCCGATGCGGATGCTGCGCACCTTCTCCGTCAGCCGGGCCAAAAACGCATCCTTGATGCTTTCCGCCACCAGCAGGCGCGAACCGGCGACGCAGCTCTGGCCCGACGCGGCGAAAATGGCGGCCACCTGCGCATTCGCCGCGCTGGTCAGATCCGCATCATCGAAAACGATAAACGGCGATTTTCCGCCCAGCTCCAGCGAGGTGCTGGCGAGGTTTTCCGCACTGCCGCGAACGATGTGCTTCGCGGTTTCCGCGCCGCCGGTAAAGGCGATGTGGTCTACCTGCGGATGCGCCGTCAGCACCGCACCGCATTCGGCGGCAAAACCGGTGATCACATTGCATACGCCGCGTGGAAAACCGGCCTCGTCTATCAGTCTGGCGAACGCCAGCAGCGGCGCCGGCGCGGTTTCCGCCGCTTTGACCACCAGCGTGCAGCCGGCGGCGATCGCCGGGCCGATTTTCACCGCCGCAAGAAACAGCTGGCTGTTCCAGGGCACGATCGCCGCCACCACCCCGATCGGTTCGCGACGTACCCAGGTTTCCATGTCGGCTTTGTCGATCGCCAGCACGCTGCCTTCCATCTTGTCGGCCAGGCCGGCGTAGTACCGGTAGTATTCCGCCACATAAGCGATCTGCGCCTGGGTTTCCCGGATGATCTTGCCGGTATCCAACGTTTCCAGCCGCGCCAGCTCGGGGGCGTGCTGCTCCAGCAAGTCGGCCAGCCGCAACAACAGCTTGCCGCGCGCGCCGGCGGTCATATCGCGCCACTCGGCCCCCTGGAAAGCCCGGTGCGCCGCCGCAACGGCGCGATCCACATCCTGCGCGCGGGCTTCCGCCACCTGCGCCCAGGGTTCGCCGCTCGCCGGGTTGATCGAGTCGAAGGTGGCCGAACCGGCGTCAAACCGGCCATCGATGTAGAGTTTGAACGATTCCATCAGCGCCTCCGTCAGTGAAATTCCGGCATCACGCAGCGAATGAACCGCTCCAGAGAGGCCTTTTTACGCGCAAAGCTCATGCCGCTGTCGATCCACAACGCAAACTCGTCATACCCCAGCGCCTCATATTTTTTCAGCCGCGTAATGACCTCATTGGCGGTGCCGATAGCCAGGTTGGTGCGCATCATCTCGGCGGAGTAATAGGTATTGGCGGCGATCTCTTCGTCGCTCAGCGGCTGAATCAGCCCTTGCCGCACCGGCCGCTGGTTCTTGAACCAGGCGCCGAAGTAGTGGTAGAAACGGTTGAGCTCTTCCGCCGCCAGGCGGGCATCCGCCTCATCTTCCGCTACGTAGCCATGCTGCAACAGCATGATCTTCAGCGGCTGCTCGGCGGCGAAGCGTGCACGCGCCTCGTTGAAACAGGTCACCAGCCGCACGATCTCCTCTTCCCCTTGATGCAGCGGCGTAACCTGAACGTTGCAGCCGTTTTGCACCGCAAATTCGTGGCTGTTGGGATCGCGCGCCGCCACCCAAATCGGCGGATGCGGCTGCTGTTTCGGCAGCGGCGACGAGGTGGTCGCCGGGAACGACCAGTATTCCCCCTGATGGGCATAGTCGCCCTGCCACAGTTTTTTCACCGCCGGGATCAGCTCGCGCATGCGCTGCCCGGCATCCCAGGCGGTCAAACCGGGCATCAGCCGTTCGTATTCATAGGAATAGGCGCCGCGCGCGATGCCCAGCTCCAGCCTGCCGCCGGTGATGATGTCGGTCATCGCCGCCTCGCCCGCCAGACGAATCGGGTGGTTGAACGGCGCAATGATGGTGCCGGTGCCGAGCCGCACCCTCGAGGTGCGCCGGGCAATGTCCGCCAGATTGATGAACGGATTCGGCGCAATGGTGAAATTCATGCCGTGGTGCTCGCCGGTCCAGATGGCGTGCATGCCGCCGCGATCGGCGATTTCACACAGCTCGATCATCTCCTGGTAGAGTTTTTCCTGCGGTTCGTCGGGTAACGTTCGTTCCATATGCACGAATAAAGACAGTTTCATCACACTCTCCCGTTCAGCCTCAACCGGCGAATTGCTTGATGGCACCGCTGTGCTCATCGCCATAATAGATACCGTAATTGCCCACGGCGTTTTCTTTGACGAACCGGCCCAGCATCGATCGCAGCGCCGGATCCTTGATCGGCAGCCGCGCCAGCGTCGGCATGTCGAACCATTCCGCCGCGCCCAGCTGCGGCGTCAGGCTGCCGGCGTCGGTCGGCAGCGCGCACAGGAAAACGATGTGTTGCTGGTGCTTCTGGCGGTCGTCATAGACGGAATAGACGAAGCCCGGATGGGCGTTGATGCCCAACTGCTGCAGTAAATCTCCCAACGTTTCGCTGACGCTGCGTTTCTCCACCGCGCTGGACGGCAGTTGATAGCCGCCGTCATTTTGCCGCACCATCACGGCGTGCCCTTCAAACTCGATCAACGCGCTTACCACCACCTGCGGCCCGCCAATCAGCGACTGCGCGTTTTGATAAGGCGTGAAATAAGCGCCGCGGTAATACCCCAGACCGGCGGTGGCGTTGGACTCGAACCCTTCGACCTGGCCGATCAGAATGGCATGGTCGCCGGCGTCCACCACCTGATGCAGCGAGCAGTCGAACCACGCCGAACTGTTATCGATCAGCGGCACCCGTGATGCGCTCCAGCGCCAATCGATCAGCGCAAAGCGGTCTTCGTTCTTTTGCGCAAAAATGGTTGAAGCCTCTTTTTGCTGTTCCGCCAGAATATTGATGGCGAAATGGCTGCACTGGGTAAAATGCGCCAGATTCGCCGAACGTTTATCGATGCTCACCAACAGCAGCGCCGGATCCAGCGACACCGACGAAAACGAATTGGCGGTGAAGCCAATCGGCCGCCCCTGCTTGTCTACCGAGGTCACAATGGTGACGCCGGTCATAAAGGCGCCGAAAGCGTCGCGCAACTGCCTGCGTTTATCCGCGTCCATTTGCTGCTCCTAAAGTCAAAGGTTGCTCTGAGGTCAGAAAATCAAGCATCAGCGCGTTGACACGTTGCGCATCGGTCAGACTGACCATGTGTTTGGCGTTCTCAATGATTACCGCGCGCCCGTTCGGTGCGGCCTGCGCCATTTGCCGCGCCATCTCCGGGCTGGAATTGGCGTCGTGCTCGCCGGTCAGCACCAACACCGGGCAGCGGATAAGGTGCCAACGCGGGGCATACACCCGATCGCCGGTAGCAAACGCCTGATAGGCGCGGGCATAACCCGCTACGTCCACCTGTTGCAGCCAGCCGCCCACCTGCCGGCGCAGACCCTGTTCGGCGGGATCGGCGCCAAACCACCGGCTCAGCGGCGAGTCGAGCTGCGTCTGGCCGCTGGCCAACGCGCTGGCGCGTTGCGCGACCTCGGCGCTGGCCTTTGCTGAGCGCTGAAACACGCCGCTCATCACCACCGCGCGATTGACCCGCTCCGGATAATCGATCGCCAGACCGGCGGTGATCAACGCCCCCATCGAGTGCCCCGCCACCGCCGCGCTCGGCGCGCCCAGGGTGTTTAAGAAGGCCGCCATCCAGCGCACGTAATCCTCCAGCGTCGCGGCGTGGGCGAAACCTTCGCTTTCTCCGTGGCCCGGCATATCGACGGCGATGACCCGAAAGTGCGCGCTGAGCGCATCGAGCTGGGGATACCAGGCCTCCGCGTTCATGCCTACGCCGTGGATCAATACCAGCGGCTCGCCACGCCCGGCCTCCAAATACCCCACCCGCAGAGCGGGTTCAGACAGCTGCCGGATTGTTCTGATCATGGCCCAGCTCTTTCAGATCCAGATAACGGTTGCCGATGCGGTGGTGCGGCCGCCCCCCCAGCGCCGCGCCCAGTGCGATGACGATTTCATCGTCGAAGGGCGCGTCGTTGATGTTGAACTGAAATGTCAGGTAGTGCTCGCGGCTGCCTTCGTCGTTTTTCCCCATCATCGGGATCAGGATCGGCGCGTTGGCCGGCCCGCGGGTATTGTTGAACGCCAGATAGCTCTTGCCGTTGACCGCCGAACGGTAGTGGTTGCCGAAATGCAGCGTGTGGATCAGCGCCGAGGCATGTTCCAACTCGCCGCCCAGCCCCACCACCGCGCTTTTGCCGAAGGCTTCCACCCGCTCGCCGGAGCCGGCTTCTTTGAGGATCAAACCGGTCAGCAGCTCGCCCAGCACCGGTGCCATTTCTCGAATCTTTGGCGCCAGATCCTCGACAAAGCCTTGCCCGGCCCAGGGGTTTTTGATCACCGCCGCCGCCGCGATCATCACCAGCGGTTTGCCGGCCGATTTGCCGCCGTCGGCGTAGAGGGTTTCTGTGGAAACCAGGGTCTTGCGGATGTCTTGATGCATAAGGGACCTCGAAAAGTAAATCAAATGTTAATCAGATGTCGCGAGTCGAGGGTATAGCATCGGGCAGATTGGCATGTCAAAATTTGGTATACCATAATACGGTATTCTTATTTTCACTTGGGCGGTAGAGCAAATTTGAAAATAACAGCTGTTAATCAATGCATTAGTAAATTTTCGTGGGCTTTGGCAGGGAGTGAAACACCGGCCACGACCGCGTCCGCTCAGCACCCTGTGCCCGTGCCGCAGCCGTTGAGCCAGCGGCTATCGGCAACGAAAAGCGGTTTTTTTAGGCTATCTTTCGATTTTGTGAGCTGCTGCAACATTCGCCGTTTTGGCGATGCGGCGCGAAATCGACCGCCGTTGCTTTGCGGGTTGGAAAGATGTTAATAGTACCGGGCAAACGGAAATACGCGTCGTTATCCGGATTAATGATGATCCACAAAAAATAGAGACAATTATGGTTCAGGCGTCATTGAAAATTGAGAATGCACCGGTCACCTTGCGCGAATTGGCATTGGCGAAAATTAGGCAGGCGATTATCTCAGGGTATTTTCAGGCCGGCGATCGTTTGGTGGAACGCAGCCTGTGCGAGGAGCTGGGCGTCAGCCGCAGCGTGGTGCGCGAGGTGATCCGTTATCTCGAAGCGGAGGGGCTCATTGAAACGCTCGGCAAGAAAGGGCCGATTGTCGCTATTCTGACCTGGGAAATTGCCGAGCAGATTTATACTATTCGCCTGCTGCTTGAACAGGATGCCGCTCACGACTGCGCCCTGAAAGCCGGGCCGGAAGATAAAAAGAAACTGCATGAAAAATTAATTGCGATTAATCAGGCGTCGGCCGGACAAGACGATATTCAGCGCGTTGAAGCCTCGCAGGCCTTTTATGAAACCATTTTCCAGGTGGCCCATCACGCCATTGCCTGGGAAATCGTTCAACGCCTGAACAGCCGCATCAGCCGCCTGCGCGCCCTGACCCTGAAGACCCCGGAGCGCCAGCTGGCCGGCTTCGAGCGCATGACGCGCATTTATCACGCCATCGAACAAAACAATCCGACGCAGGCCAGGCAAGAAGTCATCGATCACCTGACCGAGGCCGCCGCGCTGGCCAAGCGCATTCTGCAACAGGAGTCCTGAGATGCCCGCTTACTGGATCGCCCATGTTACCGTGAAAGATCCGCAGCAATATCAGCATTACATGGATTTGGCGCCCCAGGCGTTTCGCCAGTTCAACGCCCGTTTTCTCGCCCGCGGCGAACAGGCGCAAACGCTGGAAGGCCCATCGTTTGTGAAACATGTGCTGATCGAATTCGACGACTACGCCACCGCGTTGGCCTGCTACCATTCGTCGGCCTATCAGTTGGCGAAACAACAGCGGCGCCACGTGGCGGAAGCCATGATTACCATCGTCGACGGCTTGCCGCCCGCCCATTAAAAAGCCCCCGCCGTTACGGCGGAGGCTGGGTGATGTGAGGCGTGATAACCGCGTTCAGAAGCGCCGGGTCAGGCCGGCGTTTTCCGCTCGTTATTTCTCTTCAGGATCTTCCCAGTTTCAGCCCAGATCTGGCTGCGATAATGATCGTCTTCCTGAGAGAAGAAAAGTACGGTCAGCCCATCCTTGTCCAACAGCGCAATGCCATCGGGAGCAGGACGCCACGCCACAGGCTCTTGCGGCAAGACGTCGGGCGTGCAATCAGATAAAAATTTCAGGCTATAGCCGCCGGCCGATTCCACACTCTCCGCGTTGAGCTGCACAACACAAGACTTTGATTTATCACTGACCGTCCACTGCCCGGATAGCGTTTCGGCGGAAGGTAACACCAGACTGCTTGCCATAGAGGCTCCTGAAAACAAGAAAATTATTCCGACAAGAATAAATTTGCACATAGCTGGCCCATGCGAAACGGTGGGCATCATCGCCCACCGTTGCCGTTTTACACGATAAAGTCAACAGCGACGTCGGCCTGCCCGACGATGTGCACCAGGAAGTCTGGATTTGCACCGCCATGGATATTGAAGGCCAATTCACTCAGATTGCTCTGGGTATCATAGGATACCAGCGCCTCACCGGCCTGCCCGCTGAAATGATCGACAAACTGAATGAAATCACTGCCTTTAGCGCCCTGGTTGAAGAAGGACAGATCGATCTTGTCCTTGCCTGACTCAAAGTCCCAAATGGTATCAGGAGCCCGAATAGGCGAGTCATTCACATCAGAGAAGACAAAAATGTCGTTGCCTTGCCCTCCCCATAATTGATCCTGGCCCGCTCCACCGTAAATGACATCGTTGCCGGCGCCGCCTTTTAGCGTATTGTCTGCGTGATTCCCAACAATGACGTCATTACCTGAGCCCCCTATCGCGTTTTCGATGGTGACGCCAGCGGCGATGGAAACATTCCCTTTTAATCCCCCGACGTCGGAGAAAGCGCCTTCGTTCAAGTTGATACGTTGATTTTGGCTATACCCCGAGAAATCAAGGGTATCATTACCGCCTGCATCCCAAACAGACATCACCAGTTTGTCGTGGCTGTCATTGAGCGTATAGAAGTCTCGGCCTGTATTTGAATTAAACCCGTAAACGGTGTCGCCGGTTCGGGTGGTCATATTGGCGCCGTAAAGATGCTGGATGGCCGCGATATCATCAACCAGCGGCGCAGCGGCATAGTAATGGCCATGATCCGCATTGGTAATGGATTCATTCCAGTAACTCATTACGCTAAATTGCCGGGTATCTTCGGCGTAAACTGCCTTGGTATAATTTGGGCTGCCTTGCCCCGCATTATAAGTGCCCGGGTGATCTAACCCGAGAGTATGGCCAACTTCATGGGTAATGGTTAAGCGGCCGTAATTACCTAGCTCAGGATGCAAATTTTCGGAGTGATTCTTAATGTTGTACCAACTTTGCCCATCAGAATTGAACCCCCTGTAATCATTGCCATTATATGAGAACGGTTTCAAAGCATACGCTTGTCCTGTCCCCTCATAATTGCCAAAGGTAATATTGGAGGGTTGGCCTGTGGCAACTTCGACAAATTTGATGTTGGCAACATCGGCCCAGGATTGCAAAGACAGCTTCGCCTGTTCTTGTTGCTGTTGCGTGAACGCGCTCAGCCCCGTATCACGTTCCGGGGAGCGGTGGCCCAGGTTCAGTTCGTTATAATCCCAATCCGGGAAGGAATAGGTCACCGTCGCCTCTTTTCCCGTGACGTGTACGCCATTCCAGGTTTTATCGCCGCGCGCGATCTGCAACCCCGCCTGATTTATGTCATAAGACGGTTTGTTATTTATCGTCAGACCATTTCCGCGCTCATGGTAGTGAATAAGATCGTTAACGCTGTCCCAACCCGTTTCGTTTCCATTCATGGTATTACCCATAACTTTCTCCACAAAGTAGCTAGTATTGCTATGACATCCGAAATGTCCCTTGGGGATAATCAAGATCCTGAGAATAGCGATCACCCGATACGCCCCACTCTTTTTGCCTATCCCTTTACAATTGACTTTTAACTACCCGATGCCTCCTTACCCATGATTGAGAACTGATGCAACTGCGTGAGATCGCGATATGTCCGTGCAAAATGCACGGAAATAATAGGCGCATTGATCCGGCAAGGGTTTGATTCCAGAGTTTGCGCGTTGAGGCTAAGTTGAGATGCCGCTCAAAGGGGCGGATGACAACGGCCGTTCGATACCTTGTCTCGTTGCCAGAGACCACAGCAGACGTGGTCTCGTGTTGTGACCGTTGCCGGTTATCCGAACCGTTACCCGAAGAAAATTACGTGAATGCATTTGCGCCACCATCCAGTTTTGCTAATGATTATCATTCGCGAGGCTATCTCACACGTAAGCAAAGTGTCAACAGATGAAACAAAACATTTCTTGATTTGCATCATGATTTTTTCGCTAAGCCCCAGTGAACGGGCGACGACGGGCGTTGCAGAGTGCATAAAATGGCGTTTATCACCGTCTGGACTGCGGTTTTTGTCAGTATTACCGCATAGAGCAGGCAGAATACCGTTCGGAAGTACATCATGGCGACTGAACATTTGGCCACAGAGAAACATCAGGAATGATTAATTTTCACGGCAATAACGCGGCGTGGTCCGATTACTTATTTTTCGCTGCAATATAAGGGATGCTTATAAATAACAGGAGTATTCCTAATGCGTTCACGCGGGATGTATTCCATGCTGGCGGGCCGATTTTTAGCCGCGCCCGCTGGCTATTCCCATTTTAATTGGCAAGACTATATTGAAAGAAGCTCTGCCCTAGAGCGAGAATATGGGTAATTTTCCGAGGAAATACCGCATGACCCTGTTGCCCAAGCAGAGCAATAACAAAAATCCGATTGATCTCTATGGCGAAATCGTAGACGACTTGCCCGGCCTGATTTGCTTCGGCAACCGCCTTGGCGGTTACTTCAATAAACAGTGGCGCGACTATACCGGCGCCATCGCCGGTGAACACGGCGCCGCCGACTGGCTCGATGCCCTGCACCCCGACGATCGCGAGCGGCTGGCCGCGCAATGGCGCCAGGCGATCGTGGCCCTTTCCTCGTTCGCCGGCGAAGCCCGCCTGTGCGATCGCAGCGGCGCCTACCGTTGGTTTATGCTGGCGTTCAACGCCCGGCAGGACGGCATGGCGCTGGAGCTCAGCTGGTACCTCACGGCGACCGACATCCATCCGCAAATGCTGCAGCGCCAGCAAAACGTTCAGGCGCTCTCTATCCAGCAAGACATGCTGGACGCCAGCGTCGACTGCATCAAAGTGATCAATCACGACGGCACGCTGCGCCACATGAACCGCTCCGGCAGCCTGGCCCTTGGCCTTGATCCGGCGCAAAAAGAGTTTGGCATGCCCTGGCTGGGGCTGCTGTCGCCCGAGATCCGGCGCCGCGGCAGTAAGGCGCTGCGCAGCGTCAGAGCCGGAAAGAATGCGCGCTTCACCGGATTGAGCGTGACGCCGCAGGGTAAAAAACAGCACTGGGACAACATTCTCACGCCGGTCAGCGACGAACACGGCGCCGTGGCCGAGATCTTGTGCGTCTCGCGCGACGTGACTTCACAGCGCGTGATGGAACAACGTCTGTTGCTCGCCAGCGAATATGACGAATTGACCGGCCTGCCCAACCGGCGCCTCTTCAAGAAAAAGCTGAAGCAAGAGATGAAGCGCGCCCTGCACGGCAACAAGTCCCTCGGGCTGATGCTGTTGGATCTTGACCACTTCAAGCTGGTGAACGACACGCTGGGCCACGCGGCGGGCGACCATCTGCTGCGGATCTTGGGTAAAAGGCTCAGCGCCTGCATGAATGCGCACTCGTTCGTCTCCCGCCTCGGCGGCGACGAGTTTGCCGTGGTGATCAGCGACGTCGAAAACGAGCAGGATATTTTCCGCATCGCCAACAAGTTTCTGCTGCAGCTGGAGACGCCGATCACCCACGGCGGCAAGACGCTGCATTGCGGCATGAGCCTTGGCGGCGCCATCTATCCCAAAGACGCGCGCGACGCTTCGGAACTGATGAAATGCGCCGATACCGCGCTGTATGAGCTGAAAGACGGCGGCCGCGGCGGTGTCTATATGTTCGACCGCAAAATGATGGACAAAGCGCGCGCCCGCGCCAGCCAGCTCAACTACGCACGCCAGATCGTGCGCGACAACTGCATCCGTCCCAGCTACCAGCCGAAGGTCTGCCTGACCGACGGCAGCATCGTCGGCTTTGAAGCGCTGCTGCGCTGGCACTGCCCGATCAACGGCGTGCAGCTGCCGGCAACGGTAAGCGAGGCGTTCAACGACTACGAGCTGGCGACCAAGATCAGCGAGGCCATGCAGCTGAAGGTCTTCGCCGATATCGCCCGCTGGCGCGCGGCCGGCGTGGCGGTGCGGCCCATCTCGCTGAACGTGTCGCCGATCGAGTTTTTACGCGACAACTACGCCGAAACCTTCCTGCAGCGCCTGCTGAAGTTCCACATTCCCCACCCTCTGATCGAACTGGAAGTGACCGAACACGCGTTCAACAAGCACGGCTCGAAGTACGTGCTGCGCGCGCTGCAAATGCTCAAGGAGATGGGCATCCGCATCGCGCTGGACGATTTCGGCACCGGCCACTCCTCCTTCAGCCATATCATGGATTACCCGCTGGACTGCATTAAGCTGGACTGCGACTTCGTTCAACGGATGAATACCGAACCGGCGATCCTGGCGATCGTGGAAAGCATCGGCATCCTCGGCCAAAAACTGTCGATCGATATCATCGCCGAGGGTGTGGAAACCGAGCAGCAGCGGCAAACGCTGTGCGAAGCCGGTTTCCATATCGGCCAGGGTTATTTGTTCAGCCGGGCTGTGGAATCCCAGCGGGTGCCCGAGCTGCTGCAGGCGATGCCGCAACTTGTCGACGGCCGTTAAGCGCCCCGCCGTTCGCCGAGCGGCGCCAGCTGCATGCCGACCAGCGTCACCACGCAGATGAGCGCCCCGGCGTAGAAGGTGGAGGCGGAACCGAACAGCTCCCACAGGGTTCCGGCCCCGAGACTCGCCAGCAGCAGCGCCACGCCACTGATCAGATTGAACATGCCGAACGCGGTGCCGCGCAGGTGCGCCGGCGCGGTATGCGCCACCATCGCCGCCAACAGTCCCTGCGTCATGCCCATGTGCACGCCCCACAGCGCCACGCCAAACAGCACCCCGCCCCAATGATCGCTCAGCGCCAACACCACATCGGCGGCGATCAGCACCAGCAGCCCGGCTTTCAGCAATCCTTCATGGCTCATGCGATCGGACAGTTTACCGAACGGATAGGCCGAGCAGGCGTAGACCAGATTCATGGCGACCATCCCCAGCGGGATCAACGCCAGCGGCGTGCCGCCCTGCTGCGCCTTCAGCACCAGGAACGCTTCGCTGAAGCGCGCCAGCGTGAAGACGGCGCCGATACCCACCACCCACCAATAGCCGCGCCCCAGCAGCCGCAGATTGGCGCGGGTGATCGGGTTGGTGCGCTTGTGGGTTATCGCGGCGGCCGGCTCTTTCAGGCCAAAAAACAGCAGCGCAATCGCCAGCGCCGCCGGGATCGCCGCCACCCAAAAGATGGCGCGAAAATCGTTGTGCCACAGCAGCATCAGGCCGACGGCCAGCAGCGGCCCTAAAAAGGCACCGACGGTATCCAGCGACTGGCGCAGCCCGAAGGCCGCGCCGCGAATCTCCGGCGGCGTCACGTCGGCCACCAGAGCATCACGCGGCGCCCCGCGGATGCCTTTGCCCACGCGATCCAGCAGGCGCGCGCTCATCACCATGCCGGACGACGACGCGATGGCGAAAAACGGTTTGCTGATGGCGCCCAGCCCGTAGCCCAGCAGCGCCAACCCTTTGCGCTTGCCGAGGTAATCGCTCAGCACGCCGGAGAACACCTTGACGATCAATGCCGTCGCCTCCGCCAGCCCTTCGATCAGCCCGATGACGATCACGCTGGCGCCGAGCGTCGTCGCCATAAACAGCGGCAGCAGGCTGTGGATCATTTCCGAGGAGACGTCCATCAGCAGGCTCACCCCACCCAATACCCACACGCCGCGCGGTATGCGGCCCAACGTAGCGAAACGCGACAGCATGGTTCATCCTCGAGAGATTCAGCGCCACCGGCGGCGCTTCATGACATTTCCAAGATTGGATAGTTGATTTTGTTCGTTCACAGATCTGCCGCCTTTAGAGATAGTGCAACGACCTTGTGACACCCATAATAATGAAGGTAATTAACATAATGATATATAGCAAAAAGATGATTGTGATGGCGGCGCTGCTGAGCTTTTCCGCCGCGGCCGCGCCAGGGGTGGATCTCGTCGCCAACGAAACGCCGATCCACACGGTGAAGAGCGCCGAAGCCGTGGCCAAAATCCCCGCCGGCTTCCGGTTCGTGGAGCCCGGCACGCTGACGGTGGCCATTTCCCTGCTGGGCAGCGGCCCGCCATTCGGCCTGTACGCCCGCGACAATAAAACGGTGATCGGCAGCGAGGCGGACATCGTGCGCCTGGTGGCCGACGGCTTGGGATTGAAACTCAAGCTGGTGCCCACCTCGTGGGAAGACTGGCCGCTGGGGGTGGCCTCCGGCAAATATGACGCCGCGGTTTACAACATCACCGTAACCAACGAACGCAAGACCAAATTCGATTTCGCCACCTATCGCCAGGATACGCTGGGGTTCTACGTCAAATCCGACAGTAAAATCACCCAGATCAACACCGCGCCGGATATCGCCGGCAAGAAGATCATCGTCGATTCCGGCACCAATCAGGAAGCGGTGCTGCTGGCCTGGGACAAGGAGAACCGCGCCAAGGGACTGGCACCGCTGCAGCCGGTGTACGTCACCGACAAGGCCGCCTCCACGCTGGCCATTCAGTCCGGCCGCGCCGACGCCACCTTCGGCCCCAACGTCTCCGGCGCTTATCAGGCGCGGCTGACCGGCAAAACCCGGCTGGTAGGCATCGTGCCCGGCGGCTGGCCGAAGACCGCCAACATCGCCGTCACGCTGAAGAAAGGCAATGGCCTGGTGGATGCGGTGCAGGCATCGCTCAACAGCGCCATCGCCAACGGTAGCTATCTGCAGGTGCTGGATCGCTGGGCGGAGAGCGACGAGAAGATCGCCCATTCGGAGATTAACCCGCCGGGGCTGGGGGATTGAGAGAGCAACAGGCTCCGCGCAGCGGGGCCTTATCGCCGCTCAATCGAGAAGTGTCATTCCGCCGCCGCTTTCTGCCTTCCCAGCTTGCGGTACAGCGTGCTACGCGAAACGCCGAGCGCCTTGGCCGCCCGACTGAGGTTGCCGCCCGCCCTGTCGATCGCCGCCTGCAGCGCCTCCAGGCCGGTATCGGCGCTCTCCTGGCGCGGCGCCAGCACCGCGATGGACTGCGGCAGATCGTCCAGAGTGAGCACCGCATGATCGTCCGCCAGCGCCAGCAGCACCTTGAGCGTACTCAACAGCTGCCGCACGTTGCCGGGCCACGGGTAGCGCGCCAGCATCGCCAGCGCTTCCGGCAGCAGGCGAATGTCGCGCCGCTCACCGCCCAACTCTCGCCACAGCTGCATAATAAAGGCCTCCAGCTGCGCCCGCTCTCGGAGCGGCGGAATGCGCAGGCTGTATTCCTGTATGCGGTACAGCAAATCCTCGCGAAACGCCCCCGCCTCAACCTGCCGATGCAGATCGTGGTGCGTGGCGCAGACCAGCGCAAAATCGACCGCAAAGGCGCTGCGGCTGCCGAGCGGCGTGACCGTTTTTTCCTGTAACACCCGCAGCAGCCGCGTCTGCAGGCCCGCCGGCATGTCGCCGATTTCATCGAGGAACAGCACGCCGCCGTCCGCCTCGCGGATCTTGCCGATATAGCCTTTCGGGTTGGCGCCGGTAAACGCCCCCGGCGCATAGCCGAACAGCTCGGATTCGATCAGCGGCTCGGGCAGCGCCGCACAGTTGATCGCCACGAAGTTGCCGTTGCGCCAGCGGCTCTCTTGAAACAGGCGTCGGCTGAAGTGCTCTTTACCGCAGCCGGTTTCGCCGGTCACGCACAGCGAAAGGCCGGCGTTGAGGATCCGCAGCGCTTTCTGATGCTGCTCGTCATGCCGTTCCGCCGGCGGCGTGGAACGCAGGGCGCTAACGCGGCGCTGCGGCGCCTCGAGCAGAGAATAATAGTGCCGTTGATTGCCGGCCAGCGTCTGACGCGGCGCGCCGGAGGGCTGTCGCAACAGATCGGGGAACAGCTGGGCGAACTCGACGGAGCCGAATGCGGCCGGCGAGAGCTGAAACTCCATCATCGCCAGCCGATTGGCGGCGACCAGCACTTCGTCGTGAAACACCAGCAGCAGCTCCTGCGCGCTGCCCAGACGACCGGCATCGGCGTGCAGGCGCAGCGTCCAGTGACGATCGGCGATCGCGCTTCTGACCCAGCGGTGTTCAATATGCCGCACCGCCTGCATGATCAGGCGCTGCGCATCGCGATACGGCCGCTGCGCGGGGGCGGAGAGATCCAGTATGCCGGCAATGCGGCCATCCGGCCGATAGATCGGCGCGGCGGTGCAGTTCAACCCGGCGTTTTGGTTGAGGAAATGCTGGCCGCCGCGCACTTCGCAGAACGCGCCCAGCGCCAGCGCGGTGCCGATGGCGTTGGTGCCCCGCTCCGCTTCTCCCCACTGGTTGCCCGGCGCCAGCGCAAAGCGCGACGCCTTGTGCAAAAAGTCGGTATTGCCGCGGGTTTCCAGCACCAGCCCGTCGGCGTCGGCGATCACCACAATGGCGGGCTGGCGCGTAATTTGCGCGCCCAGCTGCTCGATCAGCGGCTGTACCCGCTGCGGCACCCAGTCGTTGCGGCTACGCAGCTCTTCGAGCAGTCCGGCTTTGATAAACGGGATATGGCGATCGGCGCGCGTCAGGCCGTAGCCCCGGCTGCGCTGCCAGGATTCCGCCAGCGGACTGGCGCCCTCGGTGGGCAAGCGGTCGTCAGGCAACATGCGTTTCTCCCCCGTTCGCGAGTGTTGCAAATATGTATCACAGATGTGTATCAAGCGTTGCGACACGGGACACAAAAAAACACCGACGGCGGCGGAATCGCCCGATTTGCTAAGTCATATCATTTTTTAACACGCTAATAAATAAGCCATTTTTATCATCACCCTCGCCTTTCGTTAATCTGGCACGCGCCGTGCTTCTCTGTGCTGCGGCGGCATGCCGCATTCACAGGCGCAGCCCAATAGCGCTGATTTTCATCTGCAGAGAGGTGCTTAACATGAAATATGTCCACCCCGGTTTGCCTGGCTCGCTGGTTTCGTTCCGCAAGCGCTATGGCAACTACATTGGCGGCAAATTCGTCGAACCGGTATCCGGCAACTACTTCACCAACACCTCGCCGGTGACCGGCCAGCCGATCGCCGAATTCCCGCGTTCCGACGCTAAGGACATCGAGCTGGCGCTCGACGCGGCGCACGCGGCGGCGGACGCCTGGGGCAAAACCAGCGTGCAGGCGCGTTCCAACGTGCTATTGGCGATCGCCGATCGCATCGAATCGCGGCTGGAGATGCTGGCGCTGACCGAAACCTGGGACAACGGCAAACCGATCCGCGAAACCCTGAATGCCGATCTGCCGCTGGCGGTCGACCATTTCCGTTACTTCGCCGGCTGCCTGCGCGCGCAGGAAGGCTCCGCGGCGGAGATCGACCAGAACACCGTGGCCTACCATATCTATGAACCGCTGGGCGTGGTCGGCCAGATCATCCCGTGGAATTTCCCGCTGCTGATGGCCGCCTGGAAACTGGCGCCGGCGCTGGCGGGCGGTAACTGCGTGGTGCTGAAACCGGCGGAACAGACCCCGCTCGGCATCAGCGTGCTGATGGAAGAGATCGGCGATCTGCTGCCGCCGGGCGTGCTCAACGTGGTGCAAGGCTTCGGCGCCGAGGCCGGCGAAGCGCTGGCTCGCAGCAAACGCATCGAGAAGATCGCGTTCACCGGCTCCACGCCGATCGGCCGCCACATCCTCGCCTGCGCGGCGGAAAACATCATCCCCAGCACCGTCGAGCTGGGCGGTAAATCGCCCAACATCTATTTCGCCGACATCATGCAGGCGGAGCCGGAGTTCATCGACAAGGCGGTTGAGGGGCTGGTGCTCGGTTTCTTCAACCAGGGGGAGGTCTGCACCTGCCCTTCACGCGCGCTGATTGAAGAATCTATCTATCCGCAGTTTATGGAGAAAGTGCTGGCGCGCATCGCCACCATCCGCCAGGGCGATCCCTTCGACACCGACACCATGCTCGGCGCGCAGGCGTCGCAAGAACAGTACGATAAGATCCTGTCCTACATCGACATCGCCAAGAATGAGGGCGGCAACATCCTCGCCGGCGGCAAACGCACGCAGCATGGGGATGAATTGCAAAACGGTTTCTACCTGCAGCCGACGTTGATTACCGGCAACAACAGCATGCGCTTCTTCCGCGAGGAGATCTTCGGGCCGGTGATCGGCGTCACCACCTTTAAAGATGAAGCCGAAGCGCTGGCGCTGGCCAACGACACCGAGTTCGGGCTGGGCGCCGGGTTGTGGACCCGTGACATCAACCGCGCCTATCGCATGGGCCGCGCGATCAAGGCCGGGCGCGTGTGGACCAACTGTTACCACCTGTATCCGGCGCACGCCGCGTTCGGCGGCTACAAGAACTCCGGCATCGGGCGCGAGACCCACAAGGCGGCGCTGTCGCACTATCAACAGGTGAAAAACCTGCTGGTCAGCTACGACGCTAAACCGCTGGGCCTGTTCTGAGCCGGACGTAACAACCAGAAGGCCACCCGCAGGTGGCCTTCTTATTGGCATGGTTGGTGGCGTGATTTATTTCGCCATGCCGAGATCGATCACCATGCGACCGCGAATGGTGCCCGCCTTCATCTCGTCGAAGATGGCGTTGATGTCGCCCAATGGCCGTTTGGTCACTTTCGGCGTCACTTTGCCTTCGGCGGCGAACTGGAACGCCTCTTTCAGATCTTCGCGCGTGCCCACCAGCGAACCCACCACCTGAATGCCGTCCAGCACCAGGCGCGGAATGCTCAGATCCATGCTCTCCGGCGGCAGCCCCACCGCCACCACTTTACCGCCGGCGCGCACTGCATTGACCGCCGAGTTGAAGGCCGCTTTCGCCACCGCCGTCACCACCGCCGCGTGAGCGCCGCCGGTTTGCTGTTGAATGATCTCCTCGGCGTTTTGCGTTTTGGAATTGATGGCCAGATCGGCGCCGATCTGTTTGGCGAACTCCAGCTGGCCGTCGTTGACGTCGATGGCGATCACTTTGGCGTTAAACACGTTCTTGGCGTACTGCAGCGCCAGGTTGCCCAGCCCGCCCAGGCCATAGATGGCGATCCACTGCCCCGGCTTGATATCGGAAATTTTCACCGCCTTGTAGGTGGTGACGCCGGCGCAGGTGATGCTGCTGGCGGCGAAAGAATCGAGCCCGTCCGGCACTTTCACCGCGTAGTCCGCCACCACGATGCACTCTTCCGCCATGCCGCCGTCAACGCTGTAGCCGGCGTTTTTCACCGAACGGCACAGGGTTTCGTTGCCGCTGACGCAGTATTCGCAATGGCCGCAACCCTGGTAAAACCAGGCGACGCTGGCGCGGTCACCCACTTTTAGCGAGGTGACGCCCTCACCGACGGCGGAGACCACGCCGATGCCCTCATGCCCCAACGTAATGCCCGGCACCTCGCCGAAATCGCCGTTTTTCACGTGCAAATCGGTGTGGCACACCCCGCAACACTCCATTTTCAACGCCGCTTCGCCGTGCTTCAGCGGGCGCAGCACTTTATCCTGAATGTCTACGGTATGGTTTTTCGTCACTACGGCAGCTTTCATGGTGTTTTCCTTAGCAGAGTGGGAAGTACAGTTGTTAATGTAGTGACTGTATTCGGTGAGGGCAAGCGCCGCATGTTTTGTGTAAAAACAAATAATTAAATATGAACCAGCATGATTATTTCATAAAAAACAATTAACAGACGGCGCGATCTCATTCGCATTGACCGCAGCGGCGGCGAACGATCGCGCACCTCTGGCTTGATTCAGCGCTTAAATCGATTCACGGGAATTTTCAGGTAGCGTTGCCCATCGTCTTCGCAGTCAGGCAACACGCCGCCGCGAATATTGACCTGCAGCGCCATCAGCATGAGTTCCGGATGCGGCAGCGTGGCGTCCCGCTGCTTTCTTTGCGCAATAAAGCGGGATTTATCCATGTTGACCACCCAGGGATTGTTCTCGCGCTGCTCTCTCACGGTGCTTTCCCAGCGGGCCTCACGCCCCGCCGGGCGATAATCATGGCCGGTAAACAGGCGGGTATCCGCCGGCAGGCTCAAGATGCGTTGCAATGACTCCCACAAGGCCTCCGCATTGCCGCCAGGAAAATCGGCCCTTGCGGTACCGCTGTCCGGCATGAAGAACGTATCGTGGATAAACGCCGCATCCGCAATGTAGTAAGTGACGGACGCCAGCGTGTGCCCGGGAGACAGCAAGACTTCAGCGCGCAGGTTGCCGATAAAAAAGACGTCCCCATCCGCGAACAACACATCCCAGACGGTATTGGCCGCAGGCAGGTCTTTTAAATTATAGATCTCTTCCCACAGCCCCTGAACGGCGGTAATTTTTTCACCGATGCCAGTAAAGGCGCCGGTTTTCTGCGCCAGCCAGGTGGCGGCAGAAAAATGATCGGCGTGCGGGTGCGTATCCAGCACCCAGGCCACTCCCCACCCCCGTTGGTGGATAAAATTCAGAATATCATTGGCCTGTTGATGCGAGACCGTGCCCGATCGGCGGTCAAAATCCAGTACCGGGTCGATAATCGCACAGCGGCGCGCCTCGGGATCGGCGACAACATACTGCAGACTGCCGCTTTCCGGCTCATAAAACGCGTGAACTTCCGCAGTGGCCCGCACGGATCGATGCTTGCCGTACCAGCTGAGCGCCTTATCGGCGTCCGCGCCGTATTCGTCGCATTGGCGGCGAAACTGCGCTTCATCTATCTGACCTTCGCGCAGCGCATACAGCAGGGAAAGGCAGGCAGAGCGAGCTCCGCTTCTGCAGTGCGCCAGGGTTTTCTTGCCTTGCCGCAACAGAAACTGGAAGGTGTAAACGGTCTCCCAGGTCAGCGTATCGAACGTATAAGGGAGATAGACGTAGCGCATTCCCCCTTGTTCAGCCAACGCTTTCTCTTGCTGATGGTCAAGATACTCCCCCGGCTCCTCATCCGGCCGATTGTTGACGATAAGGCGGTAGCCCTGTTGAGACAGCGCCTTGAAATCACTCGCTTCGGGCGCGGCCGAAAAGGAGAGTTGAGGGTGGTAAGTGCGGATGCGCATGTTTGTTTCCTTCCGTTTCATAGGCTTTTAAATAACATATACAGGGCCAGCGCCAGGAGCATGAGGGCATAGAGCACGTTGATAATGCCCTCGCGTTTTTTCAGGCGCTCGGCGAGCGCCACCCCCACCACGCCCCCCAGAACGCCGCCGACGATGAGCCAGCACGTAATGGCGAGCGACACCTTTCCGGACATGGCGTAGCTGGCGCTGGTCGACAGCCCCATGGCCGCCACGACCACCAGTGAGGTTGCCACCGCCTCAACCATCGAGAAGCGAAAAAACCAGACCAGCGCCGGCACAACCAAAAATCCGCCGCCAATGCCCAGAAAGCCCGCCAGCCCGCCCAGCGCGAGAACGCTGGGCCATACGATGGCGGGATGAACGGCAGAATGGGAGGACGGCAAGGGGTTGCCGGCAAGGGGATTTCTTTTCAGCGTCAATCCGGCGACCACCAGCATCAACAGGGAGAAAGGCAGGGTTATGTAGTGTCCGTCCGTGATTTTTCCCATCTGAGAGCCGGCCAGAGCCCCCATGACGGCGAGCAGCGAAACGACAAGCCCGGTCTGCCACCTGACGTTGCCTTTGGAGGCGTGCGCGGCCAGGTTGATCAGCGCGTTAATGGCCACAGACATGGCGCTGGTCCCTATAATCAAATGCGTATCCGGCACTTTCACCATATACAGCAATAATGGCACGCAGACGATTGAGCCGCCGCCGCCGGTCAGGGCCAGGAGAAATCCCACAATTCCCCCGGTGACCACTAACAGCATCACGATATAAAAACTGAAATGGAAAAAATCCACTGCGTTAATCCCTTAATGATGCTCATGCCATTTATTAACGATCAGTTCACCGGCAATGTCAAATAACTTATTTCGATTTGTTATTACATATAGCTAAATGGAATATGTGATTTTTTATATAACCACAAGTTCTATGAATTCGCTTTTAATCTGGGCGACAACCCCCTACTTTCTTATGAAAGGAGGCCTGCATGAAACCAGAAAAAATAAACCCCCAGAAAAGCGTCGTTATTATTGGCGGCGGCTCATCCGGAATAGGTATCGCGGCAAGCATAAGGAAGCGAGTTAAAGACATCGATATAACGATAGTGGAGCCTAACGATTGTCATTATTATCAACCGGCATGGACTCTGGTGGGTGGCGGGCTCTTTGATATCACGAAAACACGGCGCTCCATGCATGCCGTTCTGCCCTCAGGCACCGCATGGATACAGGATAGCGTGGTCAGGGTTGAGCCCAGTCAAAAATACATCAAGACCCGCCAGGGGCGGAAAATAAACTATGACTTTCTTATTGTTGCATGCGGACTGATTTTACGCTGGGATAAAATAGAGGGCCTTGAAGAAACCCTGGGATTAAACGGCGTCACCTCTAATTATCGCTTTGATCTTGCCGAATATACCTGGCAACTGGTCCGCGAAATGAAAGGCGGCCAGGCGATATTTTCTCAGCCACCGCTCCCCATCAAGTGCGCCGGCGCACCGCAAAAAGCCTTGTATCTGTCATGCGATTACTGGCGTCGCCAAGGCATCCTGAATAATATTAACGTCAATTTCTGCCTTGCGGGCGCGGCGGTTTTCGGCATTCCGCAATTTGTTCCCCCGCTGACCGAGTATTTGGAAAAATACCGAGCACAGGTCAATTTCAATCATCATTTGATCCGCGTTGATGGCGAGAAGCGGCAAGCGACATTTGCCGTAGAGACAAATGAAGAAGGAAAACGCGAGTTAACTCTGCCCTTCGATATGCTCCACGTGGTGCCGCCCCAATCGGCCCCGGCGTTTATTTCGCAAAGCGGCCTCGCTGATGGTGCCGGCTGGTGCGATGTGGATAAATCGACGCTGCAGCATAAGCATTGGCCGGATATTTTTGCGGTAGGCGACTGTTGCTCGACGCCAAATGCCAAAACCCTGGCGGCAGCCCGCAAGCAGGTGGTGGTGGTGGCTGAAAACGTCGCGGCGCTGATTCAGGGCGCGCCTCTCACTGCCCATTATGATGGTTATGGTTCCTGTCCATTGACGGTTGAGAAAGGTAAAGTTGTGCTGGCGGAGTTTGGCTATGACGGTAAATTGCTGCCCACGTTTCCGCTGCTCGACGCCACCCAGCCCAGCCGTCTGGCCTGGTGGCTGAAAGCCTGGTTTTTACCCCGATTTTATTGGGCGGGCATGCTGCGTGGGGTTGAATGGTTTGCCGGCAGCAAGCGGCCGTGACGCGCGCTCGGTCCCCCTCTCGTTCCTGCCGCTGCAGACGCTTGACTATTTGGCGAGACGAGGCCACCATCGTTTGCAGGTTCCTCAGGCTGATTGCAAGCCGTTACCACTATCGGTCGATCATCGATGAAAAATGCCCCCGCCGTTACGATCCACTACTGTTCACAATGCAACTGGCTGCTGCGCGCCGGCTGGATGGCGCAAGAGCTGCTGAACACCTTCGGCGACGATCTCGCCTCCGTCACCCTGATGCCGGGCACCGGCGGGGTCTATCAAATCAGCGTCGATGGCGTAATGATTTGGGATCGCAAGATTGACGGCGGTTTCCCCGATGCGGCGCAGTTAAAGCAACGGCTGCGCGATCACAGCTTCCCCGATCGCTCTCTCGGCCACAGCGACGGTAAAAAAGCCCGGCACTGAAAATCGGGCGGTAAGCACGGCTTCAGCTTAACGCATAGCTGGCCGCCATCACGACGCCGTTCATGGTCATATGCAGCCCGATGGGCAAATAGATCCCTTTGGATCTCACTCGGGCGGCCGTCAACACCAGCGAGATGAGCAACAGGGCTGCCAATGTGCGCCAATCGGTGTACTGGGTATGCAAAACGGCAAAGATGACAGACACCG
This sequence comes from Serratia sp. CY29653, assembly GCF_052169255.1. Lineage (NCBI taxonomy): Bacteria > Pseudomonadati > Pseudomonadota > Gammaproteobacteria > Enterobacterales > Yersiniaceae > Serratia > Serratia sp. CY29653. The sequence goes on from NZ_JBJNLC010000001.1 coordinate 1,233,821, forward strand.
TTAACGCGACCCAAAGCACCTTATCGTTAAACCAATACATCAGCGCGTTAAACAGACAGCCGCGAAATACGATCTCTTCATAGATGGGGACCACGAAAACCAACAAAGCGGCATTGAGCGCCAAAATCTCGCCAGGCAATGCCACCTGCTCCGTCACCCAGGTTTCCGTTTTCTCCACGCCCATCAAACGCGGGAAAATAAACTGAATCACCAACAGCGCGAACAGCAGCAGTGCAAAATCGTTGCGTTTAACCTCGCCTTTGCCCAATCCTTCTCTGCGGCGGAAAAAGAGCAGGTATAACGAAAAGATAGCGATGAACTCCATTCCATACAGCAGCGGCAGCAATAGCCCTTGTCGCATCAAGACGGCTCTGTTCTCAAGGAGCAGCGGAATAAACGTAATCAGGAACATCAGCAAAAACATGGAAAAGCAGCCGTTGACGGCTCGCGTTCTCGCGATAAACGCATTGTCGACCATATAACCATCCTTAGTTTTGAGCAGCCCTTGACGAAACAGTAGCAAGGTAAGATTTCGCGGCAGTTTATCCCCATGCGTTCTCATTGTCATGAACCCGTTTACAGCGAGCGTCCATTCGCAAATTTCTCCAAGCCATTGGCAACCAGTTGATTTCGCCCGGGCCACCTGCGTTATACTGAGCGCTCTTTTGGCCACGCATTTGACACAATTTTATGATGGAACGTTTGCTAGAAAACGCGATGTACGCCTCCCGCTGGTTGCTCGCGCCGGTTTATTTCGGCCTTTCACTGGCTCTGATCGCCCTGTCGATCAAATTTTTTCAGGAAATCCTGCACGTCCTGCCCAACATCTTTTCTGTCGCCGAAGCCGATCTGATCCTGACCCTGCTGTCGCTGGTCGACATGGCGCTGGTGGGCGGGCTGTTGGTGATGGTGATGTTCTCCGGGAAAACTTCGTCTCACAGTTGGATATCACCGAAGGGAAAGAAAAGCTGAGCTGGCTGGGCAAAATGGATGCCACCTCGCTGAAAAACAAAGTTGCTGCGTCTATCGTCGCCATCTCCTCCATTCACCTGCTGCGGGTGTTTATGGACGCCAAGAACGTGCCGGACAACAAGCTGATGTGGTATGTGATCATCCACCTTACCTTTGTGCTGTCCGCCTTCGTGATGGGCTACCTGGATAAAGTGACCCGCTCCAAGCACTAAACGCGCTGCCACACCCGATCGCCAGGATCGGGTGCCTCCCTCTCGCTCCTCTCTTCGCCTGTTTCTGCGCCGTCGTTTTTTTCATCTGGCACATATGATGATAATTTTATTATAATGTTATTACACTCATCATGGACTGAACGGCCACGCACACTTCGCCGGATTTCCCGGCGTGCTGTTGGTGGAAGCGCTGGCACAAAGCACCGGTCTGCTGGCCCACTACTATCTCGGGGCGCTGAATGAGGGGGAGCATTACTATTTCGCCGCCATTCAGCGCGCGCGGTTTTATCGCGCCGCCCGCCCCGGGGACCAGGTGCTGATGGAGGTCGCTTTTGTTCGTCGGCGCGGGGCGATCGCCCGCTTTACCGGCCGCGCCAGCATCGATGGCCGGCGCATTTGCACCGCCGATTTCATGTGCGCCCGTAAATAGGCCGCTTGCCAAAGGAGCCCTGCGAATACCATGTCTCTGGTTGACAGCTTACTCAGAACCCTCGATTTCTCTCCGCGCGGCCAGGTGATCGCTCGCGAAGCCGACGCCTGGGGCGAAATCATCGTTTCCGATCACAAGGACTACCGCACGCTGCGGTTTGACGGCATCTGCGAACAGAGCAAGATGAGCCTCAGCAACCCCGCGCAGCCGATCCACAACTACATCAAAGCGATGCTGATGGCGGTAGCCTGGCAACCGCCGAGCTCGGCGTTGATTTTGGGGTTGGGCGGCGGCAGTCTGCTGCGCGCGCTGCACGCGCTCGATCCGGCCATGCGTCTGGACGTGGTTGAGCTGCGCGCTGCGGTGATCGCCGTCGCGCGCCGCTATTTTACGCTGCCGGCCACCGACACCATCAGCCTGCGCACCGCCGACGCCATAGACTTCGTGCGCCCGCCCGTCGAGACGCGCTACGATCTGATCTTCTCCGATCTCTATTCGGCGTTCGCCATGGATCCGCAGCAAGGCACCCAGACCTTCCTGGAAAACTGCGCCGCGCGGCTGAACGACGGGGGCTGGCTGGTGCTCAATTACCACGATCTGCCTGACGAAAACAGCCTGCTGTACCACAGCCTGCAGCGAATATTCGGCACCGTACTGTTTTGCGTCGCCCCCAGCGGCAACGTGATCATTTACGCCACGCCGGCCCAGGTGACGCTGCCGCTGAGCGCGCTGCGCAGCCTGGCCGCCAGCAGCGGCGAGCTGTTCAACTGCGAACTCGGCTACCTGTCACGTAAAATAGAGCGGTTGCATTTCCGCTAAAGACGGGCGGCGGCGCGGTCTGGCTGGCCGCTTCGCCCACATGGTATTATCATTCAGTTATCATTCTCTGGAGGATCCTGATGGAAAAGAAAACGGCGCGGCTAACGGTGCTGATTGACCCGGACAAGAAGAAAGCCCTGGAGGAACTGTGCCTGCAACAGGACGTCACCCCTTCCCAGGTGGTGCGCCAGCTGATCCGCGATTATCTGCACAAGCATCAGGTGGACTATCCCAGCCAACCGACTCACGCCAATCCGCGCGTCGAAAGCAATTGAGCGGCGGCCTGCCCCGCACACCGTGAAGCGCGCTTTGCCCCTGCGCGCGTCTCTAATCCGAATCCTCCGTTGCGGTCTGTCCATTCGGCAATATCGCTGCTACTGTTTTATGCGTTCATACTCTCTCTTCGGAAAGGAAGCGCCATGTTCAGCCATATTACCGTCGGCGTCAGCGATCTGGACGCCGCCGCCGCCTTCTACGACGCCATCCTGTTGCCGCTGGGATTACAACGGCGGGAAGTGACGCCGGACGGCGGCCCCGCCGCCCGCTGCTGGGTGATGCCGGGCCAAACGCTGCCGCGTTTCTATGCTTACCAACCCTTCGACGGGCAACCCGCCAGCGCTGGCAACGGCAGCATGCTGGCGTTTCTCGCCGCCGATGAGCTGGAGGTCAAACGCGCTTACGCCGCCGGCCTGCTGGCGGGCGGCAGCGGTGAAGGCGAGCCCGGCGAACGCGCGCATTACGGCAAGGGCTATTTCGGCGCTTACCTGCGCGACCCCGACGGCAACAAGGTCCATGTGGTGTACCGGGGCGATCTCGCCTGATGAAATGTTCGGTTCATATCGCCACCGGCGTAGACGGATTCATCGCCGACGCGGGCGGCGGCCGCCGAAGGCGATGAGCAGCGCCGCTAACGCCAACAGCGCCGCCACGCCGTAGGTCACCTGCATGCCGTAAGCGGCGGCGGCGGCGCCCGCCACCCGCTGCGAAGCCAGATAAAACAGCGCCCCCATCGCCGAAGCGCCAGTGATCGCCCCAAGATTGCGCGCCAGGTTCACCATGCCGGCGATCAGCCCGCGCCGTTCGGGAAACAGATCCTTCATCAGCATGGTGTTGTTTGCCACCTGAAACAGCGCATAGCCGGCGGTCAGCAGCGCGATGGGGCCAACATAGCCGAGCACGCCCAAGCGGTTAAGCAGCGACAGCAACGCGGCCCCGGCGGCCACCGCCGCCAGCCCAAACTGGCCAATGCGCTGCGATCCAAAACGATCCACCAGATAACCGGCCGGAATGCCGGTCAGGATCGCCACCGCCGGCCCCGCCGACATCACCAGCCCGACCTGCGCTGCGCTTAGCCCCAGCGCGCGCGACAGGTAGAACGGCCCGACCACCAGCGTGGCGGTCATGACCGTCATCACCAGCGCGCTGGCCGCCAGCCCCGCCGTCAGGGCCGGATGGCGGAACATCGCCGGCGCCAACAGCGGCGATGCGGCGCGGCGTTCCACGCCGATGAACAGCGCCCCCGCCAACAGCGCCCCCAGCATCAACGCCAGGTTGAGCGCACCGAAGTTGCCGCGCCCAAGGGTCATCGCCAGCGAATAGCAGAGCAATGCGCCGCCCAGCAGCAGCGTACCGGCGCGATCGAACGGTTCCTGGCGCGCTGCCGCGCGCGGCCCATTCGGCAGGTATCGCCAGGCAAGCCACAGCGCCAGCAGCCCCAGCGGCAGATTGATAAGAAACATCGCCCGCCAGCCGAAACCGGCGATCAGCGCGCCGCCCAACGACGGCCCCAGCGCGGTGCCCACCGCCGACAGGGTGCCGAGCAGCCCCATCGCGCGGCCGATTTTATCCGTGCCCAGCGCCTCGCCCGCCAGCGCCATGGCGATCGACATCATGGCCGCGCCCCCCAGCCCCTGCGCCATGCGCGCCGCCAGCAGCAGCCAAAGCTGCGGGGCCAGCGCACAAGCGAGCGAAGCGGCGGTAAACAGCGCGATGCCCGCCAGCAGCAGGCGGCGGCGATTAAGGCTGTCGCCGAGGCGGCCGATGCCGATGATGCAGGTGGTGACGGCCAGTAAATAACAGAGCAATACCCACTGCACCGCCTGGAACGAAGCATGGAACGCGGCGGCGAGCGCCGGTAGCCCGACGTTGGCGATGCTGATGCCGAGCGATGACAGCAGCATGCTCAGAGACAGTGCGGCCAATATGCCGCGGACGCCCTGCGGCGAAGGATGGGATAACATGGTAAACACTCCTGACATAGACTGAGGATTAGCCTATGTCAGGGGTTGGAATGGCGGAAGACGCACGGCATGCACTGTATCCATGCGTCTGACGCCTTATCTGACGCGAGCCGTTACCAGGCGGCGATCTCCGCCTCGGTGAGCGGCAGGGTTTGGGTGACGCCGGTTTCCGCCGCCAGGGTGGCCGCCTCCAGCACCGCCATCACCGCCAGCGCCTGCGCAGCGGTAACCGGATTGCTGCCGGCGCCGCGCAGGGCGTCGCGTACCTGGAAGTAATACTGGCGCTGATCGCCATTCGGCGTCGGCAGCGTGCGCACCGGCTCCGTGCCGATAAACAGGCTCATCGCGTCGTCGTCTTTGCCCCACTCCGCCGAGCCCGGCGTCACGCCGGCCAGCAGTTGGCTCTCCTGCCCGTCGGCGCGCGTTTTGACCACGCTGCCTTTCTCGCCGTGCACGGTAAAGCGCGACACGCCGCCCGCCACCAGCATACTGCCATGCAGGATCACGCGGTGCGTCGGGTAGTTGAGCACCACGTGGGCCCAGTCGTTAACCTGCGCGTTGGGGCGCAGCGTGGCGATGTTGGCCTGCACGCTGTGCGGCAAACCGAACAGCTGCAGCGCCTGATCGACCATGTGCGGCCCCAGATCAAACCACAGCCCGCTGCCCGGCAGGTTCTGCTCGCGCCAGCGCACCCGCACTTCGGGGCGGTAACGATCGATGTGCGACTCAAAGTGCGTCACCTTGCCGATCAGCCCCTGTTCGATCACCTGCTTCACCCCCAGGTAGTCGCTGTCCCAGCGGCGGTTCTGGAACACCGACAGCAGGCGATCGTGTTTTTCCGCCGCCGCAATCAGCGTGCGCGCCTGCGCCAAGTCCAGCGTAAAGGGCTTATCCACCACCACGTGCTTGCCCGCCTCCAGCGCGGCCAGCGCCAGCGGCGCATGGGTGTCATTCGGCGACGCGATCACCACCAAATCCACCTCCGGCCGGCGGATGGCCTCCAGCGGATCGGCTATCACCTGCGCGTGCGGCAGATCGGCATGCACCTTGGCGGCATCGCGCGAAGCCACCACGCTCAGTTCCAGCCCCGGCACCGCGTTAATCAGCGGCGCGTGAAACGCCTTGCCGACAAAGCCGTAGCCAATCAGCGCCACCTGCAACGGTCGAGCGGTATCGTTCATCAGTGTTCTCCTCTAGCAGTCGTCGGCGACGACACAAAGTTCAATCAGTGACTGTTCGTCCAGGTTGTCCCACGGGCGATCGGTAAACAGGCGTTGGATCTGCGCCAGATCCGCAACGTGATGCGGTTCGCAGCGATCCAGCTTCATATGGTCGGCCACCAGCCAGCGCTCGCCGCTGTTGGCCAGCATGGCGCGTTTGACCTCTGCATCGGCCTCCTCGCCGGCGCTCAGCCCCAGCTGCGCATGCACCGCGCAGGCGCCCAGCAAGGCGATATCCGCGCGGTAGCGTTCCAGCAACGCCAGGGTGGCGCTGCCGGCGAACAGCCGCTGGCGCGCATCCCACTGGCCACCGAGCAGAATCAGGTTGATCTCCGGCCTGTCGCTCAGGCACTGCGCGATATCCAGCGAAGCGGTGATCACCGTAGCCGGCCCGCGCAGCGCCTGTGCCACCGCCAGCAGCGTGCTGCCCGCATCCAACATCAGGGTGCTGCCGGGCGGGATCTGCGCGGCCACCGCACGGCCGAGCCGCTGCTTGACCTGCGGCAACAGCGCCGCGCGCGCCTGGCGCGGCATGCCGGACGGTTCGAGCGCGATCGCCCCGCCGTGATGTTTCTGCGCCAACCCTTGCCGCTCGAGATCGGCCAGATCGCGGCGCACGGTATCGACCGAAACGCCGATGGCGCCGGCCAATTCCGCCACCGCCGCCTGCCCGCGTTCGCTGAGCAAATCCAGTAAATGGCGCTGTCGTGCCGCTTTGTGCATGGGTTTATTCCGCAGTAAAAAGCATAAAACAGCAATATACAGCAGAAAACAGCAACAGAGAAGCCGCAATGATGCGCACCGAAGATCAAACATCTTTTCGCCTGCGGAACGACGATGAGGGCATAACGCATAACAATCAGGAGAAGTGATGAGCATCGATCTGACGTTTGCAGACCTGAGCGCGCGCGCCGTGCAATACAACGCCCGCGCTTCGGTGGAAGATTTTGACGCCTGCATGGCGGAATACGCCGCGCTGGCCCAGCGCGCCAGGGCGCAGACGCCGGGCATTTACGATCTGCGCTACGGCATGAGCGCCGCCGAGCGCCTCGATCTGTTCCCGGCCAGCGCACAGCCCGCCCCGCTGCTGATCTTTATTCATGGCGGCTACTGGCATTCACAGCGTAAAGAGGAAGCCTGCTCGATGGCCGCCGCGTTTGCCCGCCGCGGCGTGGCGGTCGCCACGCTGGAATATACGCTGGCGCCGGAAGCGACGCTGGCGGAGATCGTGCACGAGGTGCGCAGCGCCGTCGCCTGGCTCTATCATCACGGGGCGCCCTTCGGCATCGATCCGGCGCGCATTTTCGTCAGCGGCAGTTCGGCCGGCGGCCACCTGTGCGGCATGCTGATCGCCGACGGCTGGCAGCAACGCTATCGCCTGCCGCCCGACGCGATCAAAGGCGCGCTGGCGCTGAGCGGCCTCTACGATCTGCGGCCGCTGTGCGATATCTATATCAACGACTGGCTGCACCTGACGCCCGAACAGGCGCAAGCCCTCAGCCCGCTGTTTTTGCTGCCGGCGAAAGAACATGCGCCGCAGATCCTGCTCGACGTCGGCCAGCGGGAAACCCAAGGCTTCAAAAACCAGACGCAGGCCTATTATGACGCCTGCCTGGCGCGCGGCCTCGACGTCCAGCTGCTGGCCGATCGCCACTGCAATCACTTTACGCTGGTCAACGAGCTGGCCGATGCGGAAAGCGCGATGTTTCGGCAGGTGATGGCGATGATTGACGCAACGCAACCGTAGCCTGCCGTTGCAGCCACAGCCTGGCGGCGATCGCGATCGCCGCCAGTGCGGCAAACATGGCCCCGCACAGCAGGCTGCCCTGTAGCCCCCAGGCAGCGATAAACCAGCCGCCCACCAGCGAACCCACCGCCACGCCCAAGTTGATAAAGGCGATATACAGCCCGGTGGCGAACGCCGGCGCCTGCGGCGCTTCAGAGGTCAGCCAGATCTGCGTCACGATCAAACCGCTGGTGTGCGCCGCCCCCCAGTACAGACAAAGCGCCGTCATTGAACCGATATTCGCGCTGCCGTAGCAATACAGCAGCGCATAGGCCGCCATCAAGGCTATCGGGTGCAGCAACACCGTCACCGCACGATGACGGCTCAACCACTTGCCGGCCAACAGGTTGCCCGCGACACCGCCCACACCGAACGCCACCAGAAGCAAGCCGATGGCGCCGCCGCTGAGGCCGATTTCACGGCTGAGGTACTCGGCCGCGTAAGCGTAGACGGCAAACATGGCGGCAAAGATCAGCACGCAGGTGGTGATATTCAGCCACAGCGTGCCGCTGCGCAGGATGGCCAACTGCTTGCCATAGCTGAGGCGCTGCACGGCCGCATCAGGCAAGCGCCACAGCAATCCCAGCGCCGCCAGCAGATTGACCAGCGCGCAAAATCGGAACGACGCCTCGTAACTGAACTGCCCGGCGATCCATTGCGTCAACGGTATCCCCAACACCATGCCCATGCTGGTGCCGATAAACGCATAAGCGGTTGCTTTGGTGGCCAGATGCGGCGGATAAAGCGCCGCGGCCGCCACCATCGCCAGTGAAAAGTAGATCGGATGAAACAACGCCGGCAAAATGCGCAGCAGCATGAGCATGGCAAAGCTGTCCGCCTGAGCGGCCAGCGCGCTGGCTGCCGCAAACACAGCCAACGCGATCAACAGCATGCGTTTGCGATTAAACCGCGACGCCAGCAGCACCAACAGCGGCCCGAACAGCGCAATGGTCAGGGCGAAGACCCCGACCAGCCAGCCGGCCTGCGCCGTGGAGATGCCATAGCGCGCGATGATCTGCGGCAAGATACCCACTACGCCAAACTCGATGCAGTAAACGCCGAACAGCCCCAGCGCGATGAAGAAAATCGGTGGCAACAGGCCCATCACATCGCTCCCGTCGCGGTATAAACCGCCTGACAAATCTCGCCGACAAAGGCGCCGGACATCCCCTCCAGCGCCGTGTTGGTAAACGCCACCACGCTGAGCTGCCGGGCAGGATCGACAAACCACGAGTGGCCATAGGTGCCGCCCATCCGCCAGCTGCCAACGGACTCCGGCGTTTGCGCGGCGACGGGATCTTTCAGCACGGTGATGCCCAGGCCAAACCCGCGCCCTGGCCAAAACGGCATCGGCAGATCGCCGATTTGGTTGGTGGTCAGCGCCGCCACCCAATCAGCCGGCAGCACCTGCCCGCCCCCCTGGCGCAACGTTTCCAGCAGGCGCAGGAAATCCTCCGCCGAACCGACCATGCCGGCGCCGCCGGAGGCGTACGCCTGCGGATCCAGCGCACGCGCCGGCGACAGATGAAAACCGGCGCTGCCGTCGATGAACGGTAAACGATCCGGCTGGCGCAGGCGGCGTGGCTCGCCGGCATGATCGGCGTATGCGGCCGCCAAACGCGCGGCGTCCACCGCCAGGAAATCGGTATCCGTCATCGCCAGCGGCCCGGTCACCCATTTTTTGACCGCCTGCGCCAGCGGCAGGCCGCTCGCCTGTTCAATAACCGCGCCCAACACATCGGTGGCGATGGAATAACGCCACGCCGCGCCGGGCGGAGCCAGCAACGGCGCGGAAGCGATACGCCGCACATTTTCCTGCAGGCTTACCGCCGCCTCATCCATGCCGTCGGAGACCGCCGACTGGGCGTAGAATCCCCCTTCCGGCTGGAAAAAACGGTAGCTTAATCCGGCGGTGTGGGTCATCAAATGCCATAGCGTCATCAACGGTTGGGTGCCGTCCGCCAGCCGCGGGCGAAAATTCGGCAGCCAACGCGTGATCGGATCGTCTAACCGCATGCCGCCTTGCGCCATCAGCGCCAACGCCGCCGTGGACACGATCGGTTTGGACACCGAAGCCAGCCGAAACAGCGTATTGCACGCCATCGGCTTGCCCGCTTCGCGATCCGCCATGCCCGCCGCGCGTCGATAAACGATCTCACCGCCCTGCGCCACCAAAACGACCGCGCCAACCAAGCGTTTTTCGCGCAAAGCTTTCTCTAGCGCGCCGTCGATCGCGTTGGTGGAGGATCCGTATTCACTCATATTTATTGCTCCAGGTAGTCAGCCCATGCTGTCGCCACCGAGCATAGAGCGTGGTGATTAACGGAAAAACAGGCTAGATTTCCTTTCATAGCGGACATTCACGTCCGCAATGGAGTAAGCAATGGATAATCTGTCTGGGGTAAGCGTCTTTGTGCAGGCCGCGGAGACGCTGAGTTTCGTTGAGGCCGGGCGTGTGCTCGGCATTTCCGCTTCCGCGGTGGGGAAAAGCATCGCCCGCCTGGAAAACCGGCTGGGCGCGCGCCTGTTTCACCGCAGCACGCGCAGCATGACGCTGACCGCCGAAGGCCGGCTGTTTCTGCACCGCTGTCAGCGCATTATCGGGGAATTGGCGGCGGCGGAACGGGAAATCAGCGATACGCACAGCGCGCCGCGCGGCAAGCTGCGTGTCAGTTTGCCGCTGGTGGGCGGCCTGTTGAATCCGGTGCTGGCGGAATTTGTTCGGCGTTACCCGGAAATTGAGCTGGAAACCGATTTTTCCGACCGTCGGGTCGATGTCATCGAAGAAGGTTTTGATGCCGTGGTTCGCGTCGGCGAGACCGAAGACTCACGGCTGATGAGCCGCCAGCTGGGCACGTTTCATCTGCAGCTGGTGGCCTCGCCGGATTATTTGCGCCAGATGGGGATCCCGCATCAACCGGCGGAACTGCAAGGCCATGCCTGCCTGCTGTACAAATTTCCCTCTACCGGCAAAGTGGAGCCCTGGCCGATCGCCGGATGGGAAAAGCTGCTCGCCGAAGGGACCAACGCCCGGCTGGTCTGCAATACCGTCGATACCCTGATTTACCTGGCGGAAAGCGGTCAGGGCATCGCCTGTTTGCCGGATTTTGCCGTAAAGCGCGCACGGGAACAGGGGCGATTGCAACCGATCTTGTCTGAGCATTGCCACCACACCGGCAGCTTTAAAGTTCTGTGGCCTTCCAGCAAACACCTGACGCCAAAACTCAGGGTGTTTATCGATACGCTGAGCGCCCGGCTTTTTCGGGACTAGAGACGGTATACGCGATGGAGTAATGATGGGAAGGAAAATGCGGGGGGCCGGAGGACGAGAGCCGCCCCCGGGCGTGCCGATCAGCCTTTTTTGCGGCCGATAGCGGAAAAGACGTTGAACACTTCACCCAGGCCGTAAATCGCGCCGAGCAAAACGGCCACCATTACCGGCACCAGGACCACCACGGTGGCCAAGCTTTCAATCATTTCTAACATCGTTCTCTCCTGGTTTATAAGCACAGCGAATCTGTGCCGGAAGAAAAGGTTTCCGGCCAATCGGTTGAGTATCGTGGGGAGGCAGTCTAAAACGTGAGCTACATCACACTTGATGCGAGCTAATGTAACTTACACAATTACATTAACGCAATGCAAAAAATGCTCTGCGCGAAGAAGGAATTGGCGCGGGTTTTTATTGCGTATCCGCTTGATATTGCGGCGAACAAGGGACAAAAGGATAGCCTGCGCGCCGCTCGACCTGCCCGGCCATTTCGGCGATGCTGGTTTGCGCCAGGCTGGCTTCCAGCGCGAGACCGACGCGCGCAAACTCTTGCTCCAGCACCGGGGTAATGGCGTGGCCGATATAGCACGCATCGTTAGGCCGGGTACGGTGCAGCATGAAATACGGTTGATCTTCCACCGCGCGATACACGTCCAGCAACGAGATCGCTTCCGCCGGCCGCGCCAGCAGCGCCCCGCCGCCTTGCCCCATCTGTGAATAGGTCAGCCCCGCCTCCGCCAGCGCGCCGAGGATGCGCCGCACCACCGTCGGGTTGGTGTTGACGCTGCGCGCGATATCTTCGGAACGCACCGTCTGGCCACGGCACAGCGTGATATTGGTCAGAATATGGATGGCAACGGCAAATCGCGTAGAGGTAGACACCTTGGCACCTGCTCAGAGTTTCGTTTATGTCGGACTAAAACATAAGGAAAACGTATCAATTTCCGGTAATACACATAATGAGTAGGGATAAGAAGAATGTCAACCTGCCCACGCCCGGATGCGGCGGGGCTCAGGCTTCGGCACGGATTTCCACCACTTTGTCGGGATAAAATGCCAGATGATCCTTGATCGCCACCACGGCGTTGTAGGGCATTTCATAGCTCCAGGCCACATTGGCCTCCTGCTCGCCGTTAAGCGCCAGGGAGAAATAACTGCAGTCGCCCTTATAAGGACAGTAGCTGACGTGCTCGTTTTTCTGCAACAGCGCCATAATCACGTCCTCACGCGGAAAGTAAAACACCGGCGGATAGGTGGCTTCCTGCAGAATGAGCGCGTTGTGGCTGTCGGCCAGGGTCTGACCGCCGGCACGCACCACGACCCGCGCCGGATGACGGGTCAAGGCGATCGGGTGGTCCGGGCCGGGGATTTTCACCGGTTTGCCGGATGCGGAAACGAGATCGGACATGGCGGCCTCCAGAGTGTGCGCCCCTCCGCGAGGCGTCTTCCCAGTATAGACCAGCGGTTTTGCCGGCGGCCGCGCATTCGGCGAGCAATCGCTTTTCAGCGCCGCAAAATTAAGAATTTTTACCTGTTCGATTTTCTTACGGAGGAATACATTCATCTCAACTTCTACCGGCGGATTAATCGGATTATTTTTAATCCATTAATCAGCCAATTTACCAGGAACTCATTATGAATATTAAACGTGCCGCAGGTGTGTTGGTGGTGGTCATGGCAACCCTTTCCGTTACCGCATGCGGGCATATGTCCAATCGCGATCGCAACACGGCGATCGGCGCGGGCGTGGGCGCCGTCGGCGGCGCGGTGCTGACCGACGGCAGTACGCTGGGCACCCTTGGCGGCGCAGCGCTGGGCGGCATTATCGGCCACCAGACCAGCCGTTAATCATCCGGTTAAAATAATCTCTGCAGGCCGGCGCTTTTTTAACCCATAAGCGCCGGCCTGTTCTTTTATTTAACCGCTGAACTTTCTCAGGACACGAAAATAATAAATAACGTTAAGCGCAGCTTTATTATTCATTAATCTGCGGCGGGGTTATTTATTGCGTCGGCAGCCTGAAACGCGCCATCGCTTTTTCTAACCGTTCCGATTCGCCCTGCAACCGCTGCGAAGCCTCGGTCACCGCGTTCACCACCGTGCCGGTTTGCCGCGCCACCTGATTCAGCGCCGCGATGCGCGCCGTCACGTCCTGAATGCTCTCCCCCTGATTGAGCGACGCCAGGGAGATTTCTCCCATCAACGCACTGCATTTGTTCACCAGATCGATAATCTGGCGCAGGTTGCCCGTCAGTAGATCCACCGCCTGCGAGCCTTGATCGATTTGCAGCAGCGAACGGTTGATCAACTGCTGAATATCGCGCGTCGAATGGCTGCTCTTTTGCGCCAACAGGCCCACCTCTTTGGCCACGATGGCAAAGCCGCGGCCGTGTCCCCCGGCGTGCGCGGCCTCGATCGCCGCATTCAGCGCCAGAATATTGGTCTGGAACGCCACGCTGTCGATCAGCGCGACGATGCCGCGCATTTCGGCCGATTGGTTGACGATCCCTTGCATCGAAACATTGACGGTTTGCATCATCCGCTCACCGGCGCCGGCGCACTGCCGGGCCTGTTCGGTTCGTTGGCTGGCCTGCTGCGCATATTGGCCGTTTTCTTCCACCCGCGCCGCCAGTTGCCGCACGTGCTCGGTCGCCAACTGCAATTCGCCGTCCTGCTTCGCCGACTGCGCCGTCAACTGTCGATTGCCGTCCGCCAGCCGCCCGACGCCGTTCAGGATCCCGCCCGCCGCATCGCGCACCTCGCTCACCAGGCGTTGCAGGCCGCCCTGCATATGGCCAATGCTGGTCTGCAGCTGACGCATCTCACGGTTGAACGCGCGCCCAGGCGGCAGCGGCCGCGAAAGATCGCCGGCGGCCAGTACGTTGAGGTGCGCGATCGCCTGCCGCAGCGGTGCGATCACCCAGCGAGAGACGCCGAACCAAACGCCCACGGCGATCAGCGCCAGCGCGGCCAACGCGCCGAGCGCAAAGGTTCTGGCCTGCTCCAGCGCCGCCAACTGCCGCACGTTGACGTCATCGCCACGCCGTTCATTCAGCGCCTGGTAAGCGAGATACTTCTCGTTGAAATCCGCCTGAAACGCCTGGATCGGCACGGCGAAAAACGCATCGATGCTGTTGCCCTGCAATCCTTGCGCCTGCTCTTTCAGGCCGTCATAGAACAGGCGATAGCTGTCTTGCAGGGCGCCCGGCGCTTCCGGCGCATCCGCGCTCAAGCGCTCGAACCGGGCAAAGGCCTGCTCTGAAGCCTGCAGCGCCGCCAACGACTCATCCAGCAGGCTGTGCCAGCTGCCGTCGGAGCCGGTGGCTTTGTCCTGCAGATAATAGATGCCCGCACGGTTCAGGGTGTCGCTGGCCGTCAGCAGCGACAGTCTGGCGCGATCCATCGTCGCCTGCTGGCGATGCAAGGCGTCGCCCGTCACCAGGTTAACCTTGGCGTCGCGCAGAATATTGGAAATAAATACGGTGGAAAACAATTGCAGCAGAGAAAATAGCGCGATAACGCAAATTACGCCGCTTAATAAGCCCATGCTCTTGCCGAAGCCAAACGCGCGCGGCAGCGCTGCCGCAGATTTTACCCTGCGGCCCAGTGTCAGTTTTATGTTCATGATTTTTAGTCAGTAATACCAGGATGCCGCGAGTCTAACGGGCATTGATGACACTAATATTTCAGCCTGCTTTGCGTCGCCCCCGCAGGCCAAGGCGCCCAATAATCGGTATTGCCCGTCAACTCTCATTTTTATTTCTTGACTTGTTTAATACCGGATTTATAGTTTTCCATTAAACAAGAAACAAAGTTTCATATATTAACCGACGCTGAATTTAATATATGAAACGCACAATAAAATCGTCTCAAATATAAAACCAATGAGCGTAAATGCCCTGTTCACAGGTGAAACTCGCTCGCCTTAATAAACAGTCTACTTTCATCAGGGGCCAGGCATGCGCACGATCACGCTTTGTTTTTTTCTTGTTTCACCAGTGAGTTATGCGGCCACCGCCGCATTGCCCAACGACGCTGCCGCCACCGCGGCACCGGTAAAAAAAAGCCGTCCGACATTGCCGCATATTCATTGGCAAAGCGAGGATAATAAAAAGAATATTGATATCGGCGGCGCGCTGCGTGCCAATTATCGCTATGAAGACTGGCACAGCAGCAATTATCGGAATCCGCCGCATTTACGCTTTGACGCCTTTCGCATCGATGCCGCCGGCCAGATAAACGACGCGTTTTTCGATAGCGGATTCTGGTTTCAGGATCGGCGCAAATACGCCATCGACCGCGCCTATGTCGGTTACCACCTGTCTGAACGTTCCGCCGTGCAGCTTGGCGCGCCGTTCAAACCGTTCGGCCTGATGCCCTACCCGCAGTTCGGCTGGTCGTACGGCATTCCGTTTTACCTCGGCTTTGGCGTCAACACCGGGCTGGGCGCCAAATACCAATATCAGCATGACGATTGGGCCTTCGACGCCGCCTACTACCCGCGCATGATGCCGACCGGCGTGCGTTACGCCCCCGACGTCGCCAGCTACGACGATCTGAAAAACACCAACTATGCGTCACAGCACCTGCAGCGCAACGAAAAACGCGATCAGGTAAACCTGCGGCTGACGCGCGCTTTCCATCAGGGCGGCTGGGACAATGAGCTCGGCGGTTCGCTGGCGGCCTCGCGGCTCTATAACCAGGCGACCGGCGATAACGGCAGCTTCTGGGCGGCGGGTTTACATACGCTGGTGAATTACGATCCCTGGCATCTGTCCGGCCAGGTGATCCGCTACGGTTACGATGCCAAAGGCCCGGCCGGGGCCAACAATTCGGTGATCCTGATGGGGGGCAACGGCCTGACGCCGGCCTATCTGATCCCGTCGCAGGCCACCACCGCCGCCATCAACCTGGCGCGCGACGTCGACGTGCCCTGGGGGCCGGTGAAAAAGCTGCGGTTCTACAACGACTACAGCGTGCTATGGAAAGACAGGCACGGCGGCTCAGATTCCAAAATGAACACGCTGGGGGTTCAGGTGTTCGCCATGCCGGTGATGCTGTGGGTGGATCTGACCTGGGCGCAGAACGCCAACCCGTGGGGCGGCGTGGAAAACGCCACCGGCTGGACCGGCACCCAATCCTCCGGCAGCAATAAATGGTATTTTCGCACCAACGTGAACATCGGTTACTACTTCTGAACGCGTCGGGATCTACACTGAAGCATCGCCGCCAGCCGGGCATGGTCGACGCGCTGTTCGCCCGCGACGCCGGGCTGGTGAACGCCGATCTGCAGGCGCTGAAGCGCCTGCAGATCGGTTACCCCTTGACCGACGACACCACGTTAAGCGGCTGGGCGTCCGGCAGAATATTCATGTGCTCCAGCACCTGGGCCATGATCTTGCCGAACACCGGCCCGGCCACCGAACCGCCGAAGTGCTTGCCGGCTTTCGGGTTGTTGACCATCACCACCAGCGCCACCTGCGGATCGCTGGCCGGCGCCACGCCGGCGGTGTAGTTGATGTAGCCGCCGTCGTATTTGCCGCTCGGGCCCATTTTCTCGGCGGTACCGGTTTTGATCGCCAGCCGGTAGCCCGGCACCGCGGCGCTCACCCCGCTGCCGCCCGGCAAGGCGTCGCTCTCCATCATATGTACCACGGAGCGTACCGTATCCGCCGGCAAAATGCGTTGCCCCATCACCGGCGGCGTCACCTTGGTGATCGACAGCGGCCGATAAATGCCGAAGGAACCGATCGCGGCGTACTCGCGCGCCATCTGCAGCGGCGTCACGCGCAGCCCATAGCCGAAGGAGAAGGTAGCGCGTTCGATATCGGCCCAGCGTTCGCGATGCTGCGGCAGATAGCCGCTGCTCTCGTTGCCGATGCCGAGCTCGGTCGGCCGCCCCAGGCCAAAGCTACGGTAGACCGCCGGCAGCACCGTGGCCGGCAGCGCCAGCGCAATGTGCGATACCGCGATGTCGCTCGATTTTTGCAGCACGCCGGTGATGGTCAGCTTCGACCAGTGGCCGACGTCTTTAATCAGGTGACCGTTCACCCGATACGGCGTGGTGTCCAGCACCGTATCCGGCCGGATCAGCTTATGTTCCAGCCCCACCATCACCACCACGGGTTTCACCGTCGAGCCTGGTTCGAAGCTGTCGCTGCTGCACACGTTGCGGATATCTTTCGCCGGGGTGCCGGCATAGTTGTTGGGGTTGAACGACGGGTAACTGGCCATGCCGAGGATCTCGCCGGTGTCGATCTTGACCAGCACCGCACAGCCGGAGTCGGCCTGGTTGGCCACCACGCCGTCGCGGATCTGCGCATAGAGCACGTACTGGATAAATTTGTCGATGCTGAGCGTCACGTTCGGCGGCGGCACCGGATCCACGCTTTTAAGCACGCCGATCACCGCGCCGCTGCCGTCCTTCTGATAGACCCGCAGGCCGTTTTTGCCCTGCAACAGCGGGTTGAAGCCCAGCTCGATGCCCTCCAGCCCCTGGTTGTCCTGGCCGACGATGCCGATCAGCCCGGCGGCGTCCTGGCCCATCGGATAAAAGCGGCTGAAATCCTGCTCGGTGCTGACGCCGGTCAGGTGCAGTTTGCTGATGTAGGCAGCGTTGTCGTCCTCCACCTTGCGCGCCAGATAGACGAAACGCTTGTGCGCGTTGCTCTGGATCAGATGCTGCACGTCCGCCAGCGGGATCTTCAGCACGTTGGCCATGCTCTGCCAGCGCTCGTTGCCGGTGTCGGTCTGGGAATCGAGAATATGCTTCGGATCCAGCACGATGTCTTTGGACGACACGCTGACCGCCAGCGCCTCATCGTTGCGATCGGTGATCATGGCGCGGTTGGTCGGCACCACCTGGGTGCGGATCGAACGCTGGTCGGCCTGATCCGCCAGCTGCTGGTGCTCCAGCAGCTGCAGGTAACCGACCCTGAACGCCAACAGAAAAAAACAGACCAGCATGCCGGCGCAAATCCAGCCGAAACGAACTGTGGAATAGGTTTTACCGCTTTTTTTGGTCGATGGCGCCACTGTTGTGTTAACCCTGCGTTTTTATTCGGTTTATGGTGTTATTTCAGTCTACCTTGCCGGAAATGGTCAGGAGATTGCAGTTTGTAAGAAAGTAAAAACAAACCGCCTCACCGTTGCACATAGGCACTGTCGTTTAACTGCGGTTTACTTTGCCCCGCATCGCCGGGCTGCGGTGCGTTGGCCGGGTCAAAAATATGGTCGAGGATGGCGCGCGCGGTCGGCCCCGCCACCACGCCGTCGCCGCCGCCGTTTTCCAGGATCAGCGCCATCGCCACCCGTGGGTTTTTGTAAGGCGCGAACAGCGTATAGAAGATGTGATCGCGCAGCCGCACCGGAATCATTTTGGCGTTGTAGGTCTGGTTTTGCTTCAGGCTGAATACCTGCGAAGTGCCGGATTTGGCGGCGATCTGATACGGCGCGGTGTGGAACAGCTTGTACCCGGTGCCGTTCGGCAGATTGGCCATGCCGTACATGCCGTTGCGCACGATGCCCCAGTAAGGCGAATTGGGATCGCCGATCTGCGCCGTTTTCGCCGGCGGCGGGTAGCGCGTCACCCGGTTGCCCTGCTGCAGCGAATACAGCAGGTGCGGCGTTTTCACCTGGCCGTTGTTGATCAGCGTGGTCAGCGCTTTCACCATCTGGATCGGCGTCGCCACCCAATACCCCTGGCCGATGCCCACCGAAACCGTATCCCCCTGATACCAGCCTTTTTTGTGCACCTTCAGCTTCCAGTCGCGGCTCGGCAGCACGCCGCGGTACTCTTCGTTCAGATCGATGCCGGTGGACTGGCCGTAGCCGAACTGGCTCAGCCAGTGGTGGATACGATCGATGCCCATTTCATACGCCACCTGATAAAAGAAGGTGTCGGCGGATTCCTCGATCGCTTTGGTGACGTTGAGCATGCCGTGGCCGGTTTTCAGCCAGTCGCGGTAGCGGCGCTCGGTACCAGGCAGCGTCCAGGTCGGGGCGCCGAAAAAGGTGGTGGTGGGCGTTATCACGCCGGCGAACAGCGCCGAAACGGCCATGTAGGGCTTCACCGTCGACGCCGGCGGGTATAAGCCCTGGGTGACGCGGTTGATCAGCGGCAAATCCGGGTTGGTCAGCAGCGCCTTATAGGCCTGATAGCCGATGCCTTTGACGAAAGGATTGGGATCGTAGCTGGGGCTGGAAACCATCGCCAGGATGCCGCCGTCGCGCGGATCTTCCACCACCACCGCGGCGCGCTGCCCCTTCAGCACCGATTCAATGTACTGCTGCAGCGGCAGATCCAGCGTCAGGTAGATGTTCTTGCCGGCCTTCGGCGGCTGCTCCTTCAGCAGGCGGATCACCCGCCCGTGATTATCCACCTCCACCTCCTGATAGCCGGTGGTGCCGTGCAGTTCGGCCTCGTAATAGGCCTCGATGCCCTGTTTGCCGATGTTGCGGTCGGCGGCATAGTTCTCGCTCAGCCCGGCCTTGTCCAGACGTTTGAGATCGCTGTCGTTGATCTTCGACACATAGCCAAGCACGTGCGCCAGCTGGGCGCCGTAAGGATATTCACGCTGTTGATAGGTATCGATCGTCACTCCGTCGAAACGGTATTGATTGACGGCAAAGCGCGCCACCTCGGTGTCGCTCAGCCCGGCTTTGAGCGTCACCGGTTTGTAACGGCTGTTGTGGTGCATGTCGTCGCGAAACGCGCTGATGTCTTCCGGCGTCAGGTCGACGATCGGCGTCAGGGCCTGCAGCAGTGCCGCCATGTCGCTGATTTTGCTGGGCGTGATCTCGATACGATACAGTGTCACGTTTCGCACTAAAGGCGTGCCGTTGCGATCGAAGATCAGCCCCCGGCTGGGGGCGATCGGCAGCATTTTGATGTCGTTCTGGTTGGAGCGCGTCTGGTAAAAGCCGTGCTGGCGGATTTGCAGCCGGTAGAGGTTGACGATCAGCGCGCCGAAACAGACCACCACCAGCGCCAGCGCCACGCCTGCCCGGCGGATAAACAGCCTCTCTTCCGCAGAGTGGTCGCGAATTGTTTCTTTTAACAGGGCCATGCGGTGCCGATACCTTTTGCGTCACATTTCCCCGCAAAATCAGGGAACTGAAAAGCCGGCAAGCATAGCGTTATCGGGCGCACCGCCCCATGAAAAGGTTGCTAATGAAATGGCATAACTGTTTCAGCATATTGGAATGTTACCGGCGGCGTTTTTTTCACCGCGCTTCCCATTGAGCCGCCGTTCGCCCCAATGCTACAATGTGATCTGAATCACACTATTACCGATATTCCCCCGCATTTCCCTGTCGGCGCCCTGCCGGATGCGGATTTTTGTTACATAGGATCGAGTTCGATGAGTACCATTGCCACCGGTTTAGTCATGATGCGCTGGGAGTTGCTGAGCGCCGTGATGATGTTCTTCGCCAGCCAGTTAAACGTCGTTTGCCGTAAAACCAGCCGCAACGGCATGGCGTTCATGTTCAGCAGCCTGGGCCTGTTTACCGCCTGCTGGTTCGTGATGGGCCTGATGGGCATCCACCTTACCCTGGAAGCCTTCACCCAATTCTGGTCTTCGGCCTGGGATCGCTATGTGGACGTGGTCAGCACCATGCCGGTCGATTGGCCGATGCCGTAACCTCGCCGCGGGGGCGGCTCACCGGCCGCCCCGCCGATTATTCCGTTTCCGCTGACGGCGCCGCCGCCAGCCGCGCCATCAAGGCCCCCGCTTCAATCAACAGCGCCTGCTCCCGCTCCGTTAAACAGTTTTCCATCGCCGCCAGCAACCACGCCTCGCGCCGGGTACGGCTCTCCTGCAGCAGGCCAAGCCCGGCGGGCGTCAGGCGCACCCGCACCCGGCGTTTGTCTTCGGCATCCGGCGTGCGCACCAGCAGCCCATCGGCCTCCAGCTCACGCAACGCGGCCGCCAGGTTTGAGGAACGCATGCGCTCCGATTCCGCCAGCAGCGACGGCGTCGCCTCGCCGCCGTGGCGATCGATAGCCCCCAACAGCATCAGCTGGGCCCAGGATTTTTCGTCGCTGCGCGATTCGCGCCGTAAACGGCGCACCAGCGACATTAACTGCGTGCGCAGCAGCGTCACGTCTTCAGGGTGATCTTTTTTCATTGGCATCAATCTAGCGTTCAGTTTATCCCTGCTTTCACACCGCCGGATCGCGCGGTGCCCTTCCTGGCTACCGCGCCGCTCTGGCTTAACCTAGTTACCTATGATAATATAGCTATTAATATATAGCAAAAAAGACACTGCATCGGCAGGGTTACGTTTGCTCACGCATTGCCTCTCGCCGATTAATTAGCAGTGTTATTATTATTTGCTAAATAAATCCCTCCTTATTCAACGTGGTACGGTAAGCCGATGGAAGCGTGGAAAGTCAATCTGATCTCGGTCTGGCTCGGGTGTTTCTTCACCGGGCTGGCGATGAGCCAAATCCTCCCTTTTCTGCCGCTGTACGTCGAACAGCTCGGCGTCAGCGATCACCAATCCCTCAGCCTGTGGTCCGGGCTGGTGTTCAGCGGCACCTTTTTGGTCTCGGCGGTGGTGTCGCCGCTGTGGGGCAGCCTGGCCGACCGCAAAGGCCGCAAGCTGATGCTGCTGCGCGCCTCGCTGGGCATGGCGATCGTCATCGCGCTGCAGGGGCTGGCCACCAACGTCTGGCAGCTGTTCGCACTGCGCGCCCTGATGGGGCTGACGTCCGGCTATATTCCCAACGCCATGGCGCTGGTCGCCTCGCAGGTGCCGCGCGATAAAAGCGGCTGGGCGCTGGGCACGCTTTCTACCGGGCAGATCTCCGGCGTGATCGCCGGGCCGCTGCTGGGTGGGCTGATGGCCGACCATCTGGGGCTGCGGGTAGTGTTTTTCGTCACCGCCGGGCTGATGTTCGTCAGTTTCCTGGTGACGCTGTTCCTGATTAAAGAGCGGCGCATCACGGTGAAAAAAGCGGATCAGCTGAGCGGCAAGGCGGTGTTCCGTTCGCTGCCCTATCCGAC
This sequence comes from Serratia sp. CY29653, assembly GCF_052169255.1. Taxonomy (NCBI): domain Bacteria; kingdom Pseudomonadati; phylum Pseudomonadota; class Gammaproteobacteria; order Enterobacterales; family Yersiniaceae; genus Serratia; species Serratia sp. CY29653. The sequence continues at coordinate 1,255,780 of NZ_JBJNLC010000001.1, forward strand.
GCTGATCCTCACCCTGTTCGTTTGCACCCTGATGATCCAGCTGGCCAACTCGTCCATCAGCCCGATCCTGACGCTGTTCATCCGCGAGCTGTCCGGCGACGTCAGCAATATCGCCTTTGTCAGCGGCATGATCGCCGCCGTGCCCGGCATTGCAGCGCTGATCTCGGCGCCGCGCCTCGGGCGGCTCGGCGATCGCATCGGCACCGCGCGCATCCTGATCGCCGCGCTGCTGTTCACCACCGGCCTGTTCGCCGTGATGGCCTGGGTCAATACTCCGCTGCAGCTGGGCATTCTGCGTTTCCTGCTCGGCTTCGCCGACGGCGCGCTGATGCCGGCGGTGCAGGCGCTGCTGCTGAAGTATTCCTCAGATCAGGTGACCGGGCGCATCTTCGGCTATAACCAATCCTTTATGTATCTGGGCAACGTGGTTGGCCCGCTGCTGGGATCGGGCATTTCGGCGATGATGGGGTTCCGCTGGGTGTTCGCCGTGACGGCGGTGTTGGTGCTTTGCAATGCGCTGCAGCTGCGCCATCAGTTCAAAAAAGTGGAGAGCCAACGCGCGGGATAACGGGGAATGCGGGGAAACGCCTCAAGCAGTGGCGGGACAATGACGCCCATCAACCGTGCCACCACTGCCAAAGGCGGCCGTAGCCTACTCGACGCGGCGATCGTTTGGTATTTATGTAAGTAAATAAAGTGTTGCGGGCGTGTTGAGGGCCGCCGCAGCGGCCCTTGCGGATCAGAACATGGTATTGTCGTTGGCCGATTTTTCCGGCACATCCTGATTGACGTCCCAATGCTCGGTGATTTTCCCCTGATCGTTCACCCGGTAAATATCCACGCTGGCGGTACCGCGATCCTGCGGGTTATTTTGGTATTTGACGTGAACGTAGACCAAATCGCCGTTGACCGCGCTGCGGTATATTTTGGCGCTGTACTGCGGATTGTCTTTAAAGGTCTGGCTGAAGAAATCCAGGAACGGCTTGATGCCGTCGCCGACGAACGGGTTATGCTGCTTGTAGTTTTCCACAATCAGCTTCTGCGCCACGCCGATGTCGTGGCGATTGAAAAAGCCCGCGTACAGGTCTTCCACCACCTTCAGCTTCTGCTGAGCATGATGATAACCGCCTTTGCCGGACGATTTGTCAGACGCCGCCTGATCCGTTGACAGCGCCGGGTAACTCGCCAGCAAGCCGCCGACGATCGCACAGGTGATCAATGCCTTTTTCATAACTGCTCCTTATTTTCCTGAGTGACCTACGATTTTCAGCTGCCCTTTCAGATGGGTGAAGCTGCCATCCTTGGCGGCGATGTTGGTGTACACCTCGCCGCGCTCAAAGTCCTCGATATGCGTCACGTTGTCGCCGGACTGCGGCTCATGCCAATAGACCATATAGACCTTTGGCCGGATCTCCACCGCGGTGTACTGCACGGTGTCGGTGATGCCCTGCGACGCCTCGCCGATACCGGTGAAGGTCATGGTCTTGTCATCGGTAAAATCCAGCTTGAAGGCGAAATCGCCGAAGGTCACCTGCACCACTTTACCGACCGCAATGAACTGCCCGTGTTTTTCCGTCATCGTTGCCGCCTTACTGTTAGTCAGGGAGGGTTGCGCCGCCGTAGCGGCGGGTAATGCGAGGGGGAAAGTCAGGGCTATCGCCAGCGCGATGCCCGTTCTCTTCACTGTTTTCATCGTTCCTTCTCCTTTCCGTGGTTGAAAACGAGAATCATTATCATCACTTGGCAATGGGCAGAAATATAAGAATAATCTCTATTCCTATCAGGCACCTGGCGGCGAAAAAAGACGGCGAAAAATCGCCGCGGAATGGCATGGCAATAGCGCGTTCTGGCCATTGGTTTTTACGCAATGAACGGAATTTCTGCTTTCAGGAAGGGAGACTGCTCGGAGATTTGATGGGTCTATAGCGCAGATCGCTTTAAGCTAATGCGTATTTGTTCTTAAGCCGCCCACCCCCGAAAGGCGGCGGCGAACGGCGTAGCGTTTAACGCAGCCAGGGCGTATGGGTGACGCCGACCAGCAACCCTTCCGGGCTGAGCAAACGGGTAACGCTCTGCCCCCACCGCTCTTCGCGGTTGGCGACCAACAGCCGATAACCGCGATCGACCAGCCCCTGGGTGGCGGCCGCCATGTCGGCCACGTCGAACTCGATCCACGCCTGCGGCAGCGCGCGATCCGCCGGCCAGCGATCGTCGCCAAAGCAGGACTGCGCCGCCTGCGCCAGCGGCCACAGGGCGAAATGCTTCACGCCGTCCAGCGCGCCTTGCTCCGACAGCAGATAGGTTTCGTTGCCCGGCATCGGCTTGAGCGGCAGCCCCAGCGCCTCGACATAAAACGCCTTGCTCTCGTCGCTCTCACGCGTGATGGGCCCGAATCCGGCGACAAACAACACGCCCAGCCCGGCAAATGGTTGATCCATGCTGCACTCCCTTTCGGTTAGCGCCCCTGCCGCACCTGCAGCGGAGCAAATCCGTAGGCCGCCTTGAAGCGGTTGCTGAAGTGGCTGGCGGAACTGAAGCCGCACGCCAGCGCGATCTCGGTGATCGGCTGTTGGCTGTGCCGCAGCAGCCGTTCCGCCCGCTGCAGCCGGGCGCGCATCACAAACTGGTGCGGCGCCAGCCCGGTGGCGTGCTTGAACATGCGGGCGAAATGGTATTCGCTCAACCCGGCCTGCGCCGCCAGATCCGCCAACAGCAAAGGCCGATCGAGGTGGTTTTCGATATATTCCCGCACCCGCCTGGCCACCGCAGGCGCCAGGCCGCCGCGCGCCTGCGGCAGCTTCCACTGCAGCTGGCTGTAACGCTGGATCAGATGCGACATCAGCAGGTTCGACGCGCTGCTGAGCGCCAGCAGATTGGCGCTGTCCCGCCAGTCGCAGTTGAGCAAAAACTGGCGATACAGCAGCGTGATCTGCGGATCTTCGCCGAAGCTGCGCGGCTCTACGTTGATCGCCGCCGGGCTGCGATCCCAGGTCTGCTCCGCCAGCTGCCGCAGATGCCCGTCGGTGCAATACAGGTGCACGAACGACAGATCGCTGCGCACGTCCCAGGTGGAGGCGTATTGGCGCGGCATGATGCAGAACCGATCCGGCCCGCCGCCGTTGCGCCAGCCGCCCGGCACCTGCTGGTAGCACTCATAGCCGTCGGCGACGTACAGGCTCAGGGTATGGTGGTCGGCGCTTTCCTGCGTGACGCGATCGTTGCAGTTTGACCAGGCGGCCAGCTCCACGCCGGTGCCCAGCAGCACGCTGCCGTGCAGCCGCGCCTTGTGCTCACGCAGTGTTTCAAACGCCTGATAGTTGGACATCGCCGGCCCCGTTGTTCGACATGCCGACAGTGTAAAGAGTGGCGCCGCCGCATACCAGCCGCCGCCCCGCGCTTTTGGCAAAAAAAGCGCAAGAATATGCAACTGGCCGCAAAGCGCTGCAAGCGCCGCCGCGCGCCAAAGCGGATACTGCGCCATCGGTTTTTTCGGAGTAACAAATAGAATGAATGCGCTGTTGTACCTCGCCGTAGTGCTGATTTGGGGCACCACCTGGATTGCGATCACCCTGCAACAGGAAGGCCCGGTGGCCATTCCCGTCTCGATTGCTTACCGCTTCGCCATTTCCGCCGCGGTGATGTTCGCCGTGCTGTTGCTAACACGCCGCCTGCGCCGCCTCGCCCCGCGCGATCATCTGTTCTGCGTGCTGCAAGGCTGCTGCGTGTTCGGCTTCAACTTCTTCTGCTTCTACCACGCGGCGGCCTACATCAGCAGCGGGCTGGAATCGGTGATCTTCTCGATGGCGGTGCTGTTCAACGCCCTCAACAGCCTGCTGTTTTTCCGCCAGCGTCCCAGCCCCAACCTGCTGCCGGCGGCGCTGCTGGGTTTGACCGGCATCGTGGCGCTGTTTTGGCAAGATCTGGCCGCCACCCGCATGGCGCCGGAGCTGCTCAAAGGCATCGGCCTGAGCGCGCTCGGCACCTACGGCTTCTCGCTGGGCAACATGATCAGCACGCGCCATCAGCGCCGCGGGCTGGATATCTTTTCCACCAACACCTACGCCATGGCCTACGGCACGCTGCTGATGGCGCTGATCGCCCTGGCGCAGGGCGCATCGTTCCAGATCGAATTCAGCAGCCGCTATATCGGCTCCCTGCTGTATCTGTCGATTTTCGGGTCGGTGATCGCCTTCGCCGCTTACTTCAGCCTGCTCGGCCGCATCGGCGCCGGCGCGGCGGCCTACAGCACCCTGCTGTTCCCGCTGGTGGCGCTGACCATCTCAACGATCTACGAGGGCTATCAGTGGCACTTCAACGCCGTGCTGGGCCTGTGCCTGATCCTGCTGGGCAACCTGGTGATGTTCGCCAAGCCGGGGCTGAAATGGCGACGGCCAGGTATCTCAAAACAAAACTCAACCCTTTGAAGCCATTGGCGAATATCGTTATCATCAGGTTTTGTTGATAACGGATGATGGCAAATGCTCAGAAGTGATGATGTGACACCCCGCGCCTACAAACAGGTGGACGTGTTTACCCGTACGCCGCTGCAGGGCAACTCCGTGGCGGTGGTGCTGGAGGCCGAGGGGCTGAGCAGCGCGCAAATGCTGGCATTGGCCCGTTGGACCAACCTTTCGGAAACCACCTTTGTGCTTAAACCGACGCACCCGGCGGCGGATTATAAGGTGCGCATTTTCACCACCGAAAAAGAGCTGCCCTTCGCCGGCCACCCGACGCTGGGCACCGCCCACGCCCTGCTGGAAGCCGGATTGACGCCTAAACGGCCTGGGACGGTGATGCAGGAATGCGGCGTCGGCCTGGTGGCGGTCGATATCCAGCCGGAAGGCACATTGGCGTTCGCCGCGCCCGAAGTTGAGTTCCGCCCAATGGCCGCTGAGGAAACAGAACGGCTGATGGCCGCTTTACGGCCCGCGGTGATGGCAGCAAGCCCTCTGCCGGTGATTGCCGAGATGGGCATTCGCTGGCTGATGGTGCGCCTGCCGGACGCACAATCCTGCCTGGCGGTGACGCTGGATCAGGCCACGATTAAACGCCTGCAAACGGCTTGCGATGTGGATGGCGTGGTGATCTATGGCGCCTGCTCCGCAACCGAACCGGCCGATTACGAAATGCGCGCGTTTATGGTGGAATGCGGCGCCTTGATTGAAGATCCGGTGACCGGCAGCGCCAACGCCTGCCTGGCGCGCTTATTGAAGGCCAGCCGCTTTCCCGACGGCGGCCAGACCGCACAGGGCTACCAGGTGCGCCAGGGCACCCAACTGAATCGAGATGGCCGCGTGAGCGTGCGCTTTATTGACGGCGAACCCTGGATCGGCGGGCACTGCCGCACCCTGATTGATGGCACATTGGGTATTTAGTTTGGGGGGTAAGAGGATAGTGAGTATCTTTTGGGAACGTCAATTAGCAACGCTCAAAGCCTATGTTTAGCTGTTCTTCATTACATAGGTCAACAAACTGCTGAGAGACAATTATTCTTTCACAATAGATGCTATCCCTAGCAATAAAGAACTCCCTGTCACACTTGTAAGCAGGCACATCAATGAGTTTGCTTCCATCTTCAAGTTCTCTGAACGTCGAGGCTTCCTCATCAATAATTTGAAAATAATTATTCACTTTACACAGAAAAATCGTTTCAGTTACGTTTTCTACCGCACATTCATAGAATAACATCTCAGACGAAACCTTGCGTTCAAATACAGCCTTAGCTCTTTTTGAAAAGATTGGAATTCCGAGACTGGCAGGAAAATAGTCATGCAAATTAAAAATATCGCTACTCGAAGCGCTTGGCATTTTCCCTTTTGGCAGTGAGTAGGATAGGAACTTACCATCACCTTCATTCCAAATAAAAAAGCTGGACAATCTTGATTTCGGAACGGGAAAACAAATCAAGTTATCGCCAAATGTAAAGCTATTGAAAGTATAGAAGTTCATGTCACTCTCATTCAACTTAATTTAACGATGTTGCATTTTATTTTCTTTCTTGCTAAGCGCTCTTTGATTAGAGAAAAAATAGCATCCCAATCACCACCTCCCAATCCTGCACCAATCATAGGCAATTGTATACTAAGCCTTTCTTTTAATGCATAATCAGAAACCAGACTTAGACATTCTTTAAGTGCTTCATATGAAACATACTGAGCATTATCATCTTTACTTTTCTTTAGTCCATCCTGAGCCAACATATTTGCAACATATATCCGCTCATTTTCGCTCACACAGATGAATTGTACATTCCCGAGAAAAAAATCCTTTTTTTCAGAGAACCACTTTAAATATTCTTCCTTTACTGCTGGATAGCGTTTTGATAGAGGAACAACAAAACCTTTTCCCCACTTACCCTTGTTATTCACAATATGAATGATCATTTTAGATTTTGACGAAGGAATAGATGCATCACCATAGCTAAAACTGACATAATCATTCAAAACATCAGAGGTGATCGTCTTATTCCATTCACTTTCAAATTCAAGACTAGTTATCAACTCTGACTCAGAAAGATCAAGCTCACTTTTCTTACCATCATAAAGTAAAAAACCTATATCTTCGTGCCAATCTTCCAAAGATGAGGATGAATAATACAAATCATTTATTATAGTTATTTGTCTTGTTGCAACATCGCCATTAAACTCAGTATAGATCCTCCCTTCACCAGAAATGAGTTCACATGTACCTTTATAGTAGTTTTTATCAATTTCCACAACTTTTCCCACTTTTAACTATACGTTTAGATATATCAAGGTTCCCCGTGTTTGCAACCCTGAATGTATTTGGTCTAGGTTCAGACACATCCAAACCAGTGACATCAATTTCTACATAATGTGTAATACTATTAATTTTCCTTGAGTCACCATATAAATTGTGAGCTACCTGCCCAAGTGATAACTTGCCTGTCCCTGCTGCTTCTTTGAGTGTTCGGCCACCAATTTGTTCTGGTTTTATATCTGTTAGGTATTCCCCATCACCAAAACGAGCGTGAATAGGCCCAGATGATGCCCTAAGTTCACCGCTATCTAAAATTCCTTTTAATCCTTCTTCAGTGGTGTAGTGTATCAATGTTTGCACTGTCAACCCAAACGGATCCACCCACATCAGCGGGTTCGGCGCATACTGATACAGGTTCAACCCACCGCGCAACCCTATCGGATCCTGCGTGGTGAAACGCCCCACCTCGGGCTCGTAGTAGCGGAACAGGTTGTAGTGCAGGCCGCTTTCGTCGTCCTGATATTGCCCGGCGTAGCGCAGCGGCTGCTGGTATTGCGCGCCCTGCCGCTTCGCCGCACCGGCCACCGTCTGGCCCTGCAGCTTGCCGAAGGTGTCGTATTGCCCGGACCAGCACAGGTTGCCCGCTGCGTCGGTCACTTCCAGCGGCGCGCTGTTCAGATCGGTGTGATACCAGTAAATATCCGCCGAGCGGCTGTCGCCCGCCTGCTCCAGCGCCGCCAGTGGGCTCCACGGGCTGGCCGGATCGTAGCTCCAGCTGCGGCGGCTGCCGTCGTCGCGCTGCTCCTGCAGCAACCGGTAGCCTTGCCACAGGAAACGGGTCGTCTGTTCGGTTTTGCCCTTGTAGCGCACCGCCTTGCGGCTGCGGCGGCCCAGCGCATCGTAATGGTACTGCGCGTCAAACTCGCCCTGCGGGCCGCGGCCGTGCGCCTGCACCTGCCGGTTGTCGGCGATCGGCACCAACGGCAGGTACGCGTTGATGTCGTTCTGTGGGCGTAGGTAAAAACACCCTGAGGACCAGTTTCGTTATTGCTCTTTTAGTTTATTTTTAAAGAGCATAAATATATTCAAAAATCTAAAACGACTTTCTTTACCCCTGATATATCAGGTTCTTCCTTATCAATTTCAAGGCGGAAAATGAAATCTTTCAAATCGTAAGCAGCTAGTGACAACCCTGATATTACTTGATTTTCATCATATAAAGGGTCTGCCTCATGATCCCAGAACCAGATTTGTCCAACCATTTTCCCCGTTAGGCAAAGACATATTTGATTACCACCATCTGATGATGCTATGGGTAACCATTGGCTCCCAAGATCATCCTTATACATTTCAATGAACTCAAAGACATCCCCCTCTCCTTCTGAATTACTTAATCCATAGAAATACTCCAGTGAATCATATCCATCTTTACTTGCCCAAGGAGAGGCTTCAACTCCTTTATAAACGATTAAAGAGTCAAACTCAGCTCCCTGGCTAAAGTTAACCAAAAAATCACAATATTCACTCGGTAAAGCACCAGAGTAATTTTCAAGTTTCTTGAATAAAGGGTCATCTACCCCATTCGATAGTTTACTCAGAGCAGCACCAAGTTTTTCTAGCTTTTTCAACATTTTTTTCCATTCCTCATATCTGATGCAGAGCCTATATGTGGTACATTTCCATGCAACCCACGAGGTACCAATATTATCTCTGTATTACTAAGATGGTGTGGAGTTAGTTTATTTTTACGCAATAATTTTTGGGCAGCACTTTGCGTAATGCCCTTCTCTTTAGCTATTGCTTTGTATACTTTAGGAAAATCTTTTTCAGTACCATCCAGAACACCATTTTCAAAAGTTATGCTTCCTTTTGACCATGGAGAAAAATCTGGCCGCCCATTAGAGAATGGTATTGGCTGATTATTTGTAACGGCATTTACCGCTGGCTTATAAGAATACCAATTACTTTCACCAGGAACGCCATCCCAATGGCCATTTGTCCTCGGAATTCGAGTTCCAGATAACCCAAACGGATCCACCCACATCAGCGGGTTCGGCGCATACTGATACAGGTTCAACCCGCCGCGCAGCCCTATCGGATCCTGCGTGGTGAAACGCCCCACCTCGGGTTCGTAGTAACGGAATAGGTTGTAGTGTAGGCCGCTTTCGTCGTCCTATTCCTATCTCAGCGAGCGAGTTTCAAACTTTAATATTTGCTTTTCAAATACCATTGGGTAATGGTGGGATGTTTTTTCAATGAGTTTATCAACCTCTTCACCTGTAAACCTTGCAACTCCACTCAATAAGTGAGAATTATTATCTTCACTCACTGCTGTTAGAATGAAGTATCTCTCTGATGTCAGAGTTTCGCCAAAGTGTAATTTACAAGAAATACTACACTCATCATCATACGAATTTATCAACCCTAACAGTGAATCATCCTCACAAACTAAATCCGCCTGCAAGAATAAATAAACCCCACCACCACTATATATTGCTTTATAAATCCCCCTCACAGTTAGAAGGCTCACATCATCACTAACCTCAACCATATCAATAAAAAAGTTTCTATTATTAAAAATAATATCTTCTTTTTTAATTACATTTTTCTTTAGTTCCATCAAACCGTTTTTACCCACAGCTCTTTTTATACTTTTTATTTTGTCACTTACGTTATCCACATAATAGTCATCATCAAGGAATACAATCATTTTAACCTTAAAGCTATTTATTGTTTCCCATAACTTTTTTATGTATAGCTCATATTCGTCGCTTGAGAACACATTAACCAGAGAAAAATCCGTGTCTTTTACTGAGACACCAATTTTTTTAAACTAGCTTTTGCATCAGTAATCAGCTTTATTCTCATTAGAAGCACCTATCACTTTTATTCCTTGGTCGGCCTTTCTCATAGCACGCTACCGCCCGCACCGTTGCTGGCTTCCCGGCTATTACCCGTTACTCTTTTAACATACTCAAAATACAGCCGCTCTGACGTGCGTCTTTTGCCTTCAGCTAGAGTATAACGGCACCACAAAAACATACTAACTCATTGTTTTAATTATTGTAAAACTCGGCACTCTTGCTAAATTCACGGCACGCTGACTGCCCAACCATCAGAGAACGAGATGACGGCTAATTGTATCTGGCTGAGGATTAGCTGACGCAAAACGACTTGGTCGACCAATCGCTGGCGATCAATGTGATGTCCGGCAAGGTGATAAAACAGCTACAGCAATGGAATATACTTGCGTACCGACAAGTAACGATTATAAATCCCATCTAATAACGGATAAAAACAACCGGAAGGATCGAGCAACCCTTCCGAATTTTATCAATTTTTTGATGTTATATAAAAATTTATTTTGGCCTCATTGAATTTAACATCCCCAATATTTCCTCTTCAGTTTTCTCATATGGCGGTTTCCATGTGGGAAAATCTTTTTCTATCCACTCATCATACTCTTCAGGAGACAATCGATTTTCTAACTCCTGATATAAATACTTTCTTGTTCTGGATAATTTGTCTAACACATCACATTGATTAAAGAAAAGCAACAATGCCGATGCCGTTTTTCCGCTTTTATCGAACCCAGAGCCTATTTTATCTATAACAGTAACAATCTCTTCCAAAGATATTAAAATCTCTTTTAGATCATTAGTACTTCCTGAGTTATTCTCTCTCATAATTCTAGCATCTCTTATTAAATTTAGTTGTTTTCGCATCTAATTCAATATCGCCTTTTATCTTATATTCTTCAACGCCTAAATCATTTTTTCTAAACTCTACTCGTTTTTTATCTATATCAAAATCGATGTAATTTCTAGCGTGGTTTTGCTTTATTTTAAATTTATCTGCTGCATCAGCCATGCTTAATGGCTTTCCTTTTGCTCTAACTGCAAATACAGCATTTTGATCACCTGCAAGTATCTTCATACTTTCTTTTATTGCTGCAAAACCTTGATTACTTGTGTAATGCCGTAAACGTATAACATCAAGCCCAAACGGATCCACCCACATCAGCGGGTTCGGCGCATACTGATACAGGTTCAACCCACCGCGCAACCCTATAGGATCCTGCGTGGTGAAACGCCCCACCTCGGGTTCGTAGTAGCGGAACAGGTTGTAGTGCAGGCCGCTTTCGTCGTCCTGATATTGCCCGGCGTAGCGCAGCGGCTGCTGGTATTGCGCGCCCTGCCGCTTCGCCGCGCCGGCCACCGTCTGGCCCTGCAGCTTGCCGAAGGTGTCGTATTGCCCGGACCAGCACAGGTTGCCCGCCGCGTCGGTCACCTCCAGCGGCGCGCTGTTCAGATCGGTGTGATACCAGTAAATATCCGCCGAGCGGCTGTCGCCCGCCTGCTCCAGCGCCGCCAGTGGGCTCCACGGGCTGGCCGGATCGTAGCTCCAGCTGCGGCGGCTGCCGTCGTCGCGCTGCTCCTGCAGCAACCGGTAGCCTTGCCACAGGAAACGGGTCGTCTGTTCGGTTTTGCCCTTGTAGCGCACCGCCTTGCGGCTGCGGCGGCCCAGCGCATCGTAATGGTACTGCGCTTCGAACTCGCCCTGCGGGCCGCGGCCATGCGCCTGCACCAGCCGATTGTCAGCGTCGTAGCGGTAGTGCTGTTCATACAGGCCGTTGCGCCGGCTGATCAGGTTGCCCCAGGCGTCGTAACGGTAAAACAGTTTTTGCCAGTGCGTCAGCCGGTTATCGGCGATCGGCGCCAGCGGCAGGTGCGCGTCAATGTCGCTCTGCGGGCTGCGCTCGCCCAGCAGGTTATCCGCCAGATCGTACACCAGCCGCGCCCCCGGTTTGCCCTGATTAGGTTCGCGGTGTTGCAGCAGGCGGCCTTCGGCGTCGTAACCGTAGTGCACTTCGCCGCGCAGCGCGTCGCTCACCCCGGCCAGCTCGCCGCGGCCGGTGTAGCGATAGGCGCGCCACAGCACGCCGTCTTCCGGCCGGGTCAGTTTGTCGTGGCCGAAGGCGCTGCTCTGCCAGCTGCGGCGGCCCATGGCGTCGTAACGCCGCTGCTGCTGCAGCGCGCCCTGGCTGCGGCCGGTTTCCCGGTGCAGGCGATCGCGGGTGAACTCGCTCACCACCTGCTGGTTGAATTTGATGGCGCTGGCGTGGCCGGAGCCGTAATACAGCCACTGCAGGCGATCGCCCTGCGGCAGCGTCAGCGCCTGCAGGTTGGCCAGCGCATCCCACTGGTATTGCAGCTCGCCGTTCACGCCCTGCTCGCCGAGCAGCCGCCCGGCGGCGTCATAGCGCATCTGCACGCTGTCCGGCTCGATGCCCAGCGCCGCGCCGCTCACCGTCGGCAGGCGGTTCAGCTCGCGCAGCCGCCCCATGGCGTCGAAGCGGTAATTCCATTCCGCGCTGGCGTTGCCGCGCCAGACCAGTTGCCCGGCCTCGTCGAAGCGGAAGCGCTGTTCGCGCTGCGTCAGCTCGCCCGCGCTGCCCGGCAGGCCGACCTCGCGGTGCTCCTCCAGCAGCCCGGCCGCGCCGTAGCGATAATAGTGGCGGGTGTCGTCCGGGCGCTCTTCGGCCAGCACGCGGCCCACCGCATCGTAGCTGAAGCGGTATTCGCCGCCGTTGCCGTTCTCCAGCCGCGTCAGCCAACCCTGCGGGCTGTAGTGATAGCGCCGGGTGCGGTTGATGCGGTCGGTGATGCTGACCGGCAGCCCCAGGGCGTTGTACTGCCAGCGGGTCAGGCTGCCCAGCGCGTCCTGATGCTCGGCCAGCTGGCCGTGTGCATTCCAGTTAAAGCGCTCTTCGCCGCCGTCCGGGTGGATCAGGGTGTGCAGGCGCCCGCCGTTATCCCATAGGTAGCGCGTCTGGTGGCCTTCGGCATCGGTCTGCGCCGTCAGTTGCCCCAGCGCATCGTAGGTATAAGCTGTCACGCTGCCGGAACAGTCGGTGTAGCGCGTCAGCTGGCCGCGGGCGTCCCACTCCAGCTTCACTTCCCCGCCCAGCGCGTCGATCACGCCGGCCGGCAGGCTCTCTTCGTCATCCGGATAGCGGTACAGCGTGGCGTTGCCCAGCGCATCGACATAGCGCGTCGGGCGCCCCAGCGTATCCCAGTGCTGCGCCTCGCTGCTGCCGTCCGGGTACGCGACGGCGAACAGTCGGCCGCTGTTGCGCGAATATTGATAGCGCGTCACGCGGCCGAGCGGATCGGTCTCCGACAGCAGGCGGCCGTAAGGATCCCATTCGCTCTGGCGCTGCGCGCCGCCGGGCAGCAGCACGCTGCACAGTTCGCCGCGTTGGTAGATAAAACCGTAGCGGCGCTGGTCGAAGTCGGTGTACTGCGCCACGTTGTCGTCGTCATCCAGCCGCCACTCCGCGCGCTTGCCGTCGCCGCGCACCGCGCTGCGGCGCCCACCGGCGAAGTCATAACCGAACTCCAGCGATTCTCCGGCGCTGTTGCGGTAGGCCGTCACGCGCGGCACGCCGTCAATCTCTTGCCATTGGTATTCGTTCAGCAGCCCGGCGGCGTCCTGGTGGCTGATCATCAGGCCGTCGCGCCAGCCGAAGCGGCGCGTTACCTCACCGGCGCGGTTGCTCACCGTCGTCAGTTGGCCCTGCTCATCGTAGCCGTAGCGCGCCAGCGTCCGTTCGCCTTCGGCGGTTTGCAGTGCCACTTCGCGCAGGCGGCCCTGCGCATAGCGGCACATCAGGCGCTGCCCGGCGCTGTCCACCAGTTCGCTCAGCAGCCCTTCGTCGTCGTAAAACAGCGAGGTAGCGTTGCCGATGGCGTCGGTGATCATGCTGAGCCGGCTCGGCTGATCGCCCGCCAGCGGCGGGTAGTGGAAAATCTGTTCGCCGACGTCAAACAGCTGCCAGCTGCCGTCGTCGTTGTGCATCAGCCAGCATTTTTCGGCTTCGCAGTAGGTTTTGTGGCCGCGCGGCACCCTGGGGAAAGCGACGAAGTCGCCGGAAGGCGCGCGCCACACCAGGCCGTCCTGATACGGCTGCAGGCTGCTCTCCCAGAACAGGTTCCAGCCGCGGCCCAGTACGCCGTCGCCGGGGTTGCCGCTGCGCCAATAGCGCTGCCAGGCGACCGGCAGGCGCGAAGGCAGCACGAAATCGAGATCGTCTTCGCCGTCGAGGAATTTCTGGCCGCTGACGATATCCACCGGCCGGGCGATAATGCCGACGGCGGCGGTGGCGGTCATCAGGGTGCCGGCGCGGCAGGCGATGCGCGCCAGCTTGTTGATGCCGGGCAGCTTGCCCAGCAGTTTGCCTAGCGCCCCCAGCTTGCCGGCGGCGCCGCCCACGCCGCCCACCAGGCCGGCGAACAGCAGCGTCAGGTCAGAGACCTTGTACAGCCAATCCGGCACTTCGGGCTTGATCGGCAAGGTGGTGACGGTGCCGCCGCCGATAAACACGTTGGGCGAACCTTCCATCACCTGCGCGTCGCAGTTGGTTTTGTCCCCTACGCGCGAGGCGGGCTGGCCGTTGATGCTGACCTTGTCGGACCCCTGCGCCATCTGCATGCTCGGGCCGTCGTCGCTGCAGGCCACCTGGCTGTTGGTGGCGAGCGCGGCGGGTTTGCCGTTGATGAAGACGTTGGGGGAGCCGGTGACGATATTGCCTTTGGGGGTCAGGCTACCGGCGCCGGCGTCGGCAATGCCGTCGCGCGCCGCGGTGGCCGCCTCCCCGGTGAGATACCCCACCGCCAGACTGGCGCCGATGAGCAGCACGCCGACGCCGATACAGGAAGCCGCCAGGCCGGCGACGAACAGCGCCCCCGCCGCCACCGCGCCTGCGGCGGCGATCAGGCCGCCGACAATCGTGCCGGCAATCATGCCGGCCAGGGCATGGGAATGCCCGATGGTATCGCCGACGCGAGCCGCTTCGGTCATCGTAAGGTCCTTTTACGCAAAGAGTTCATCGTTAGACCGCCCGGTAGCTGCTCAGCACCTGCTGCAGCAGCGCGTCGTCTTGCGGCGTCAGCTTGCGCGCCATCGCCAGGGTGAACACCAGCACCCGGCCCTCCGCCAGCGCGAACACCACCTGGTTTTGCCAGATGCGCTTGCCGTCGCGCAGGTAGCTGGCGCGCACCCATTCACCGGCGGTTAATCCATCGCCCAGCGTCGCCGGCTCGCGGCTTTTGAACGCCCAGCCTTTCAGCCCCTGCGCCAGCGCATCGAGCTGGCGGGTGACGTAGCTTTCCAGGTTTTCCGCCGGCTGCAGCGCATCGCGGGAAATATTGATTGAGGGGGAAACATCATCGCCGGCCAACAGCACGTTGACGGTGCGATCGGCATAGCCTTCCGGCAAAGCGACGCTGCCTTCGCTGAAAGCGCAGCGGGATAAAGCGGACATGCGAGGATCCTTTTGCATAAATAATGCTTAAGCATCGCATAACTTAGCCTTGAAATAAAACCTTCAGGCTCCGCCAATATTGCGCGGCGTGACCGCGTTCACTGTGTACAAGGCCGTGGCCGGAACCTTGCCTGGGATCGGGCCGTAACATTACAGAATTATCTGAAACTGCTGGCGCGCCGACGCCCTGATTGTGGCTATACTCGGCTATCGTCCGTTTTTCAGGAGATCAGGATGCTGAGATTCACCCGTCGTGCGCTGCTGTGCGCCACGCTGGCCGCGTTCCCCGCCGCCGCCGAAACGCCTAAGTTCGGCCCGGAGCTGCAGGGCTTTCACTACCCTTACCCGTTGCAGCAGTTCAGCTTCACCTCGCAGGGGCAGCCGTTAAAAATGGGCTATATGGACGTGCCGCCGGAAGGTGCCGCCAACGGCCGCACCGCGCTGCTGCTGCACGGTAAAAACTTCTGCGCCGCCACCTGGCAGGACACCATCAAGGCGCTGAGCAAGGCCGGTTACCGCGTCATCGCGCCGGATCAAATCGGCTTTTGCTCCTCCACCAAACCGGCGCATTACCAGTACAGCTTCCAACAGCTGGCGCAAAATACCCACGGCCTGCTGCAGAACCTGAAAATCAGCCGGGCCATCGTCATCGGCCACTCCACCGGCGGCATGCTGGCCACGTGCTACAGCCTGATGTATCCGCAGGCAGTGGAGCAATTGGTCATGGTCAACCCGATCGGCCTCGAGGACTGGAAGGCCAAAGGCGTGCCGTGGCGCAGCGTCGATCAATGGTTCGCGCGCGAACTGAACACCTCCGCCGAGGGCATCCGCAACTATGAGCAGCGCACCTACTACGGCGGCAACTGGAAGCCGGAGTACGATCGTTGGGTGGATATGCTGGCCGGGCTGAACAACGGGCCGGGCCATCGCCTGGTGGCGTGGAACTCGGCGCTGATCTACGACATGATCTTCACCCAGCCGGTGTACTACGAGTTCAAGGATCTGCAAACCCCCACTACGCTGATGATCGGCACCGCCGACACCACCGCCATCGGCAGCGATATCGCCCCGCCGGCGGTCAAGGCCAGGATCGGCCACTATGCGGAGCTGGGCAAACAGGCGGCGAAGCTGATCCCGCACGCCACGCTGATCGAGTTCGCCGGGCTGGGCCATGCGCCGCAAATGGAGGAGCCGGAGCGTTTCCATCAGGCGTTGCTCAAGGCGCTGCAGCCCTGAGCGGCCGGTTGGCGCAGCCGCCGCGCGGCGGCTAAACTTTCAGCTGGCACTCAACGGCAGGAGACAGCCATGCGACAGATTATTGCCAGCGCCTTCGTCAGCCTCGACGGCGTGATGCAGGCGCCCGGCGGGCAGGACGAAGACCGCAGCGGCGGCTTTCGCTTCGGCGGCTGGACAGCCCCCTACTGGGATGAAGCCATTGCGGAAACGATGGGCGATCTTTTCTCCGCGCCGTTCGATCTGCTGCTGGGGCGGCGCACCTACGACATTTTCGCCGGCTACTGGCCGCAGATCACCGACGAGGCCGACCCGTTATCCGCCGATATCGCCCGCGTGTTCAATCAGGCCACCAAGTATGTCGCCACCCACCACGGCGAGACGCTGGCGTGGCAGAACAGCCAGTGGCTGGGGCGGGACATCCTCGCCCGGCTGCGCGAGCTGAAACGCGCGCAGGGGCCGATACTGCTGGTGCAGGGCAGCAGCACGCTGATGCAACAGCTGCTGGCCAACGATCTGGTGGACGAACTGCGCCTGCTCACCTACCCGGTGCTGCTCGGCGGCGGCAAACGGCTGTTCGATGACAACGCGGCGCCGGCGGCCTTCACGCTGGCCCAATCGGTGGTCTCGCCCGGCGGCGTGATCGTGGCCCACTACCGCCGCGCCGGCGCGGTGGCAACCGGCTCCTTCGTAGCGGAAAGCGCCGCGGTGGCCCAGCCGTAAAAAAAGGGCCGTTCGGCCCTTTTCTCTTTCCCCTGCATCGCCCTCAGGCAAACAGAATATCGCTCTGCTCCACCTGCCCGACCACATGGATCTTGAAGTCAGCGGCATAGCTGTTGCTTTGGGTGTTCATCAACAGATCGGTGGTGCCGTTGAAGGCGTCGAAGTTGAGCTGGATCTCGCCTTTCTGGCCGCTGAAGGCGCTGCCGCTATCGATAAAGCGCAGCTCGCTCAGGCTGTTGTTGAAGCGTAGGCCGGAGAGATCGATCTTGTCGATGCCGTGCTCGAAGTCTTCAATCACGTCGAACGCCGCCACCGTGGACTCTTTGGCATTGAGATAGACGAAATAGTCGGTGAAGTTGTTGGCGTCTTTGCCGCCCCACAGATGATCCGCCCCCAGACCGCCGTACAGGATGTCGGAACCGGCGTTGCCCGCCAGCAGGTTGTCCTGATCGTTGCCGATGATCACATCGCGCCCGCTGCCGCCGATGGCGTTCTCGATGATCGCCCCGCGCGCGATGGCGACGTTCTGCGTGCCGCCGCCGACGCTGGAGAACGCGCCGTCGTTCAGGTTGATCATCTGCTGCTGGCTGTAGCCGGAGAAGTCCAGCGTGTCGTTGCCGCCGGCGTCCCACACCGCGAAGTTGACCGGTTTGCCGTTGTCCGCCGTGGCGGTCAGGAAATCGCGCCCGGTGTTGGAGTTAAAGCCGTACACCGTGTCGCCGGTGCGGGTGTTCATGTTGGCGCCGTACAATTTTTGGATCGCGGCGATGTCATCCACCATCGGGCCATAGCCATACACCCCTTTGGTGTCGGCGCCGGTGTAACCGGCGTTGAAATAGCTCATGATCGAGTATTGCAGCGAATCCTGATAGTAAGCCGCGTCGTTCTGGTAGCTCGGGTTGCCCAACGAGGCGTCATAAGATCCCGGGTGCGCCAGCCCCAGGGCATGCCCCAGCTCGTGGGTGAAGGTCTGGCTGCTGAAATCGCCGCTAACCGGCGCCTGATGGGTGGCGAAGCTCTTGTTGAACCACACCGTGCCCGCAAAGGCGTTATCGCTGCCCGGTTTGGAGCTCGGCGGGTAATAGGCGTAAGCATTAATGGCATTCGGGCCGCTGCCCTCAGCGGTGCTGCCGTCGGCGCGCTGGGTGAAGTAGGCGAAGGTGATGTCCGCGCGATGATTGATATCGGTGGACGCCGTTTCGGTAAAGGTCACGTTCGCCACGTCGGCCCAGGCCTGCATCGATTTCAGCGCCTGCGCCTGCGCCGCTTGGGTCAGCGGCTGCAGCCCCTTGTCGCCGTCGCCGGTCTGGCCGATGCGGTTCAGCGCGCTCTGCGTCAGGAAGGAATAGGTCAGCGCCACCGGCTGGTGATAGACCTGATCGCCGTTGTGCGTCAGGCCCGGCCGCGTCAGTTGATCGGCGGCGCGATCGAAGCTGAAGTTATCGCGGATTTTACCCAAGTTGTTAATGGCGGCTCCGCCGCGCTGGTTGCTGTACAGGTTGGCGTTGTCCAGCGTAAACAGCGCGCCGTACCCTAACCCATCATAGAGGCTGCCGGGCTGGTGATAGTAAAACTGATAGTTATGATCGTTGGGGGATGTGGCGGACAGGCTGGTGAACTCATCGTCATCTTGCAAAATATCGTTGTGGCGACTGCTCATTGCATTCTCCTTTTACACAGTAGGAATCCACTCGCTTTGTAAGACTATTCATCAGTCGTTCTAATCTAAGCCAAGGCTTAGGATTGACCAGTATAGTAATTAACCCCGACGGCGCGAGCCTACGCCGCCGCGCATCATCGCGCCGGGCGTTAAGAAGGAAATAATCATAACGATCTGTATTAGCGCAGTATTAATGAGAAAGATAAGCGTATAGGCGAGCTAATGACTCGTCTTTATGGGCATGTTATCGCCGGTTAGATCAGAATAATCGAGGATTAAAAAACCTAATCCTTGCCTCACCATCCCGCAGGGAACATGCTAAGGTGTGAACGGACAGCCGGAAGGAGTGACCCGATGCCAACCCATTTCTTTATGCGCGCCTTGCGCCGCGCCAGCCTGACAGGAGTCGTTATGAGCGTATTGTGCAGCAGTGCCCTGGGCAGTTCACTGCCGTTGCTGGAACCCGCCGCGCTGAAGGGCGACTGGCAGCTTGCCGCCATCGGCGACGGTAAAACCGTCTGCGAGGTGCAACTGAGCGACGAGGCGGTGGCCAACACCAACGCCTTCCGCTTCAGCGCCTCCGCCCAGTGCCTGCAGCCGCTGGCGCTGCAAACGTTGCCGGTCGCCTGGCGGCCGACGCCGGACGGCATGACGCTGACCGACGCCGAAGGCGGCATGGTGGCGTTTCTGGCCCTGACCGCGCCGAAGCGCTATGAGCTGATCGACCGCAACGGCCCTTCACGCTTTATGCTGATCCCGCGCTAATCCCTCAGGCGAACAGCAACCCGAGCAGCGCGCCGCCCGCCAGCACCCACAGCGGATGGAGGCGCTTGCTCATGCTCAATCCCGTCGCCAGCGCCACGATCGCCGCCAGCCGCCAGTTGGGCGCAGAAGCCTCGGCGATCAAGATGCCGCTGGCCGCCACCAGCCCCACAGTCAGCGGCACCAGACCGGCCTGCACGATGCGGCGCCACGGGCGATCCTTAAAGCGCCGCCAGGCGCCCATCACCAGCAACGTAACGATGGAAGACGGCCCGAACTTGGCGACCGAAGAAACCAGCAGCCCCGCCCAACCGGCCACGTGCCAGCCGACCAGCGGCACGATCATCATGTTCGGCCCCGGCGCGGCCTGCGCCATGGCGAACAGCGCGCTGAACTCCTGGGCGCTCATCCACCGATGCACCTCCACCACCTGCCGCTGCATCTCCGGCAGAATGGTCATGCCGCCGCCAAACGCCAGCAGAGAAAGCTCGGTAAAGATCACCGCCAGCGCAATTAAAACCCCGCTCATGACGGCCACCGCCACATCAGCAGAATACTCAGCGGCGCCAGCACCAGCATGGTCGGCAGCAGTGGCAGGCGCAGCCAGGCGATGGCGATCAATGCCAGCGCGACGATCGCCAGCGCCGGCCATTTACCGCGCAGCGGCAGCAGCATCTTGATCCCGGTCGACAGCAGCAGCCCGGCGGCAGCGGCGGCCAGCCCGGCGAACACATGCTGCACATGCGGATCGTTTTGGAAGCGGGCGTAGACCACGCCCAACCCCACCACGATCGCCGTCGGCGCGCTGATGAGGCCCAGCAAGGCGCACAGCGCGCCGCGCAACCCGCGAAATTCCATGCCCACCGCCACCGACAGGTTGATGACGTTGCCGCCGGGCAGGAACTGGCATAGCCCGAGCAGCTCGGTGAACTGTTCGCCGCTCAACCAGCGCCGGCGCTCTACCAACATGCTGCGCGCCAGCGGCAGCACGCCGCCGAAGCCGATCAGCCCCAGCCACAGAAAGCCCACAAACAGCTCCGCGTTGCCCGGCGCTGCCGCCGGGTGCGGTTTTAACGTATTGATATCTGACATGACATTGCCATTCCACATCGCTTGTTTTGATGTCTGGTATCATGCGCGACGACGTGCCATGATGTCTAATGCATTCCTAAACAACTAAAGATACCTTTGGGGTATGGCTATGATCGAACTGCGTCGCCTGCGGGCGTTCGTCACCGTGGTGGAAGAAGGCAACATCACCCGCGCCGCCGAGCGGCTGTTTATCCAGCAGCCACCGCTGACCCGCCTGCTGCAGGGGCTGGAAGATGAGCTGGGCGTAACTTTGTTGCAGCGCCTGCCGCGCGGCGTACGCGTTACCGAAGCGGGGGGCGTGCTGTTCGAAGAGGCCCGCGCCCTGCTGGCGCGCGCCGAACGCCTGCGCGAAGCGGTGCAGCGCGCCGCCCGCGGCGAGCAGGGCCACATCGCCATCGGCTTCACCAGCTCCGCCGCGCTGCACCCGTTCGTGCCCAACCTGCTGCGCCGCTACCGCGACATCCAGCCGGGCATCACTACCCAGTTGGAAGAAGCCGGCAGCGGCGAACTGATGGAGGCGTTGCTGGAACAGCGCCTCGACGCCGCCTTCGTGCGCTCGCCGGCCAGCGGCATTCCCGGCCTGAGCGTGGAGCCAGTGCTCAGCGAACCGATGATTGTCGCCCTGCCACTGGGCCACCGGCTGGCGCAAGACACGCAGCAGCCGCTGCCGCTGGCCGAACTGGCCCACGAGGCGTTTATTCTCTATCGCCGCCCGGCCGGCCAGGGGCTGTACGACGCCATCCTGGCCGCCTGCCACCGCGCCGGCTTCAGCCCGCGCATCGTGCAGGAAGCACCGCGCCTGCCGGCCACCCTCAGCCTGGTCGGCGCCGGGCTGGGGCTGTCAGTGGTGCCCGGCTCAATGCGGCGGCTGGGCGGCGACGGCATCGTCTACCGCACCCTCGCCGAAGAAGCGCAGCTCAGCGCCCCGCTTTACCTGGCGCTGCGCCGCAGCCCGGCTTCGCCGATCGTCGAGCGGTTTCGGCAACTGGTGCTGGAGACCGTGGGGAAGAGTTGATGATGACGATCCCATCGCCCAGCCCAATTACGCGTCCGCATCCCAATGACGGAAATAGCGTTTCAGCTTCTCAATGGTATGGCGCCACTTCGGCGCCGTCGGTTTACATACCGTATTCTGATTACCGAAAAAGCCGACCTCATTGACCGCATCTTCTTCACTGCGGGTTTCCAGCCATTTTACCGGGACAAAATACTCTGACTTGTCCGGATCATCGGCATTGCGGCGATACAGCTCGCGATACTTAAGCACTTCCATCGCCGGTTTTTCACCGTCTTCGGTGTTGACCGTAAAACTGCTGACGGGCTCTACAGCGCTCTGGACCAAACCGACGCCCACGTAGCCCGTTGCCGGGATCTTTACCCACACGCGGTCGCCAGGCTGGAGCTGCTTTAAGGTCTGGCTGTACCAACTGCCGCCACCGGCGCTGATAAACCCATAGCGACGCGCCTCTTCCCAGCTCCGGCTTAACGGATCGCCAAATGAAACATAGAACTCCCCGTTCCAGGGATCTTTGGTTTTGGCGCTGGTTCCTGCGGTGGCTTGTGCAGCATTGGTTTGCGTCTCACTCGGATCGATAAGCCAGGCGCGGCTTAAGAACTGATCGTCACCGTGCTGGAACACTTTAAAGAACAGCACGTTAATCGAAATGCCATTCTTGCTGAGATAGTCCACGATGCGCTCGGTCGAGGGATCCAGCTCTGCCGCAACAATAATGATCTGATGCGACTGATTCAGGGAGTCCTCTTCAAGCTCGGTGTTGAAGCGCTGCTTAAACGCCTCCCCCAGATTGCCGCCGCCGGAGAATTTTTCGTAAATCTGCGACAGGCGATCGGCGGTGAGATCATCTACCCAGGAGGCATAGTCCAAAGCCTGCGCCACCACCTCGCGCGGCGTGCGATCGCGCTTCAGCTCAATCAGAATCAACGAGGCATCCGGCGCGATAGCCAGCAGATCGATACGCCCCTTATCAAGGGTATTTTCCTGATGGCCGATCAACATCCACTGGTCGGAGAGGATGGTAGGATCGCTTAAGATCATCTTCTCCAGCAGTTGTTCACTGGGGAGCTTGCTGATAGCCAGTGGCTGGGGGGCATCCCCCACCCGCCAGATTGCATGATGAAGCGGCATCGTCCGTTCCTTAGTTTAACGCGGCGTCGGTAAGCGCATCCGCCAGGTGAAGCTGGGTTTTCTGGGCGGATTGCAGGCGGGATTTGAGTTTGTAACAGATGGACATGAGGTTATCAATATGTTCTACAATACGCTTCTGTTCATTCAAGGGAGGGATTGGTAGTACAAATTTAGCAATATTGCCCATACTTAGATTAGCCCTAGCATTATCGACCTGCTTATCAAACATGTACGAAAGACAAATTTCGCTATTGAAGAAATTCAGTAAATATGAAAGAAGCATTGAATTATTTACAACCCTAATCAGACACACCGCTTGGTTGATGTTTGCATTTTTATTCATATTAAAAATTGCGGTTCTACCAATAGATGCCCCAACAATATTCATTAATATATCATTGCGTGTTAATATTGATCTTGGTTCAATCTCATTGAATTTTTTTTCAACATATTTCTCTGAATCAAGAAGGATCTTAAATGAACCAACATTTTCGCTTGTAATAAAAAGAATATCATCAGGATTATCAGTATATGAAACCCCTTGCCATTTTGGTGACGAACCTTTCGTTATAAGTTCTGTAATCGTTTCTAGGCGGCACCACTCCCATCCCTTCGGTAATTCAAATGGTTTTTCCTCATCACTCACTGGCGGCAACGGTTTTTGTTTTTTAATTTTCCCTTCTTTTACCAGCTGCGCTTTTTGCTGCTCAATACGTTTAAGCAGTTCAGAAGCCGGTTCGTCGTTAGGATCCTGCGGCACCAGTTTACCCATCACTGCCAGTTGCAGAATGGTTTGCTGAAGCGCGTCGATACTCGCTTCGGTGGTAAACAGCGTATCGAAATATTGGCTTATTCGCGCCCAGTTTTCGGTGAGTTCATCGGCATTTTGGCTGCCGGTCAGCGTTGCCAGCAGGGTTTCTACCAGTTGTTTATGGGTATCCAGACTGGACTGGGATTGCTGTTCCAGTTGGTCACAAAGGGCCATCAGTTTTTCAACATTGATCACTATCCGTACTTGTTCTGAAAACGGAGCCACAGGAACTAACAAAGACTCCCATTTCCTTTTATTCAAAATAGCTATTGTTGTGCTTGAAGAGTAATTCCACGCTAGTGATTGGAAATAATAGGAAGAAAGACTAATAAAAATAAAATCAGACATATCAACAAAAGGAGTAATAGAATTTATTTGTTGATTAAATGAACATGCTCGATTTATGATTTGGCATTTTCCAATGGTACCAATACAAACCATTAAAATAGAGCCAATTGGGGCAACACGACCTAAGCTATCTGCCCCTTGAACTGAAAGCCCCTCGTTATTGTATACAACTTCTTGTGCAGTAATATCAGCAGGCTTTATAAAGGGAATATCATTTCCAAAGTATTCAGCATTAGATTTTGAAGGTGTACCTCCGGTTTGGGTATATCCTAAAGCCCCTAACCGCACCCACTCCCACCCCACCGGCAGCTCAAACGGCTTTTCATCCTCGCTAATCTCAGGCAACGGCTTCTGCTTTTTAATCTTCCCCTGCTTTACCAACTCTGCTTTCTCAGCCGCGATACGCTTTAACAGCTCAGATGCCGGTTCATCATTCGGATCCTGCGGTACCAATTTGCCGCGCACTGCCAGCTCAAGAATCAGCTCGCGCAGTTTCTTAATGCCATAGAGGTCGATTTTACCGTTGCTGCCTCGCCCGGCGGTGGAGCGGGTTTGCAGGGCAGAAGACCAGATATTGATATGGTCGGTGATCAGCTTCTCAACAGTCATCAGTTCGCCCCCTTGTTACCCGCCAGAGCCGCACCAAGGATATCGCGCAGCTGGTTACGCAGCTCGCTGATTTCCGCCTGCTGCGCCTGGTATTGCGCCAGCAGCTCATCCGGATCGTGGCTGACGGTTTCACCCTGGTACGGATTTTTGATATCGAGGTTGAAGTTATGGGCGATGATGTCGTCGATGCTGACTTGCCACGCCTGGTTGTTTTCCTCGCGGCCGGCAAAACCGTCCGCTTCGTTGCCCCACCAGTCGATTTCGGCCTGGAACTCTTCAAACTTCATCGGTTTGGTTTTGCTGTAGTTCTTCACGCCGTCCGGGTACGGGTGCTCGTAGAACCACACCTGTTTAGTCGGCTGACCTTTGGTGAAGAACAGAATATTGGTTCTGATGCCGGTGTACGGGTTAAACACGCCGTTCGGCAAACGCACGATGGTGTGCAGGTTGCACTCTTCGGTGAGCAGCTTTTTGATTTTGGTTTTCACCCCTTCACCAAACAACGTGCCGTCCGGCAACACCACCGCAGCACGGCCTTTATCGGCCAGCACTTCGATAATCAGCTGCAGGAACAGATCGGCGGTTTCACGGGTTTGCATCTCGGCCGGGAAGTTCTTCTCGATGCCGTCTTCTTCGGTGCCGCCAAACGGCGGGTTGGTGACGATCACGTCAATCTGCTCATCCCAGGAGGACAGCGGTTTATTGAGTGTGTTGTCATGGCGAATTTGTACCGGCACCTCAATGCCGTGCAACAACATATTGGTGGTGCACAGCAGGTGCGGCAGCTGTTTCTTCTCTACGCCGTGAATCTGCGTTTGCAGCGTTTTGTGGTCTTCGGTCGTTTTGACGTAATGCTCTTTCACATGGTCAAACGCGCAGGCGAGAAAACCGCCGGTGCCGCAGGCCGGATCCATGATCGACTCGCCCAGTTTCGGGTCAATACGGTTGACCATAAAGCGCGTCACGGCGCGCGGGGTGTAGAACTCGCCCGCATTACCGGCACTTTGCAAGTCACGCAGGATCTGTTCGTAGATATCGCCGAACAGATGCCGTTCCTGGCTGCTGCTGAAATCGATTTCGTTGAGCTTATTGATCACCTGGCGCAGTAACGTGCCGTTTTTCATGTAGTTATAGGCATCGCTGAACGCCTGTTTGACCACAAAACCGCGCGGATTTTTGTCGATCGGCGCGGTGAGGTTCTTCAGCGTCGGGAACAGATCGTCGTTGACGAACTCGAGCAGCGCATCCCCAGTGATCCCTTCGCTTTTCGCCGCCCAGCTGCGCCATAAATAGCGCTGCGGGATCGGGAACTGGTAATCATCCTGCTCCAGTTCCAGCTCTTCTTCCTGGGTATCGAAAATTTTCAGAAACAGCAGCCACGAAAGCTGGCCAAGGCGCTGCGCGTCGCCGTCTACGCCGGCGTCTTTACGCATAATGTCCTGAAGGGATTTAATCACTGAGCTAATCGACATGTTTTCTTTCCATACTAAAAAAGGATGCCACCGGCTGCGGGAGCAACCCGTGGCAAAATGTTTATGCGCTATCAGGCGAAACGCGGCGGTAACTGATAGATTTCGTTTTCCAGTTCGTTAACCGCCTGTTCGTAAGCCTGCTTGTCACCGAAGCGGGTTTTGATGATTTCCAGCGGGCGCCCCAGCGTATCGAAAGGTTTCAGTTTCAAAACCTGAACGTCTTCGATTTCCTGAACCCCTTCATCGGCATATTTATCCAGCAGCGTGCTGAGCACCTGCTGCGCCGGTTCGGCGTATTTGGTGAAATAGTCACGCTTACGCACGTTGGCGGCGCGCTCCTGGCGAGTTAACGGCGGCTGACCGTACACCACATGGCAGAGCAAATCAAACGGGTCGAGATCTTTCCCCACCTCTTCGGCCAGCACATCCCACAGGATACCCAATTGTTCCAGCTCTTCGATAATGGCCTGTTTGCGCGGCGCCGCCTGCCATTTACGCACAAAGCTATCAAGCGAGGCGAACTCACCGTCTTTGAGCAAGGTTTTACGGGTGTAATCTTGGAAGGACTCAGTGACCAGCTTGCCATCGGCATCGTAATACTGAACGCGTTTGGCCAGCACGCTGACGGTCACGCCATTGACATAGAATTTACGGGTTTTGCCGTCGTCATCCTGATGGAATTCACCGTTCCCCGCCGGTTTATCCGGGTTGGCCTGGTATTCCGCCGATTCTTCATGCGCAGCGCCGTAGGTCTCTTCTGCGTTCTCTTCGGCATCCAACCGTTCATTAAAATCAGACTTCGCGTCTGAAATATCATCAGGTTTCACAACCAGCACTTTTTCCGGTACGCCGTCAAAGCGCTCATCCGCAAACAGCTCAGTCGCTTTTTTGAAATCGAGAATGGTGAACCACAGTTTGCCGTACTTTTCGTTAATGCGCGTGCCGCGTCCGATAATCTGTTTGAACTTGGTCATCGACTGGATGTTCTGATCCAGCACGACCAATTTACAGGTTTGGGCATCCACACCGGTAGTCATCAACTCGGAGGTCGTCGCGATAACCGGGTAGGCTTTTTTAGGATTGATAAAGTTATCCAGCTGCGCCTTGCCAGCGTCATCATCGCCGGTGATTTTCATCACATACTTTTCGTTCTTCAGGACCTGTTCCGGATTCAGCACCACCAACGCGTGGCGCATGCGATCGGCATGATCGATATCGTTGCAGAAGACGATGGTTTTATCCATCGGGTTGGTGCGCTTGAGGTAATCAGTGATGGTCTGCGCCACCAGCATGGTGCGCTCATCAATCACCAGCGTGCGGTCAAAATCTTTCAGGTTATAAATGCGATCTTCAATTTCTGCGCCGTATTTATCCAACTGCCCTTTAAGCGGCCGCCATCCCTGTACGTCAACGTCGATATCCACACGCACCACTTTGTACGGTGCGAGGAAGCCGTCTTCAATGCCCTCTTTCAACGAGTAGGTGTACACCGGATCACCGAAGTAGTCGATGTTGGAGACGTCTTCGGTTTCTTTCGGCGTCGCCGTCAAGCCAATCTGGGTGGCGCTGCCGAAATACTCCAGAATTTCACGCCACGCGGAGTCTTCGGAGGCGCTGCCACGGTGGCATTCGTCGATCACGATCAGGTCGAAGAAGTCGGGTGCCACCTGTTTGTAGGCTTTTTGATACTCTTCGGGGCCGGTTATCGCCTGGTACAATGCCAGATGAACCTCATAGGCCGGATCGATGGTGCGCCCGGTGATTTTGGTCATGGCGTTGCCAAACGGCTGGAAATCGTTATTTTTGGTCTGATCGACCAGAATGTTGCGATCCGCCAGGAACAGAATGCGTTTTTTGTTTTTCGCTTTCCACAGCCGCCAGATGATCTGAAACGCGGTGTAGGTTTTGCCCGTACCGGTCGCCATCACCAACAAAACGCGGTTTTTCCCCGCCGATACGGCATCGACCGTTCGGTTGACCGCCTGCATCTGATAGTAACGGGGGGACTTGCCGCTGCCGTCATCGTAATAATCCTGGCTGATGACAGGCAATTGCTCCTGCGTGAACCCTTTCCAGACAAAGTACTTCTGCCATAGCTGTTCAGGCGTCGGAAAATCGCCAAGTGCAATTTCGGACTCCAGCTGCCGTGGATTGGTTTTGTCATGGAAGATAAAACCGTCGCCGTTGGAAGCAAACACGAAGGGAACGTCAAGCAGACCGGCGTAATCTAGCCCCTGTTGCATCCCTTTGCCGATGGCGTGCTGATTGGCTTTTGCCTCGATCACCGCCAATGGCAAGTTTGGCTTGTGGTAGAGAACGATATCGGCGGATTTGACTTTGATACGGGAAGCCAGTTTTCCGCGCACCACGATCTTACCATCCCGGAGTTTCACTTCCTGCCGAATCTGTGACATCACATCCCAACCGGCTTCCTTGACCGCAGGCAGAATAAATTTGGTGATAATGTCCGTTTCGGTCAGATGTGTTTTGTTTACGCCAGCCATAGCAAAGTTCTCAACGGTATTGGGTTAACTCTGATTTTACACAAATTAATGCTTTACGTAATGACTTGAAACGGGTTTTCAGGCTGTTGTCACCGTTCAGCCTCGTCGAGCGGTTTCGTCAGCTGGTGTTGGAGACCGTGGCGCAGTCATAAAAAGCCCGAACGGCCAATAATAAATGAAGTTCGTTTATTATTGATTTAAACTATTCGGCGACTAAAATTAATTCCACTTAATGACTATTCAACTTCAGATAAATTAATTAAACCCGCTCTCACTTAGTAACAAACGCAAACAAATAAGCGCCTACACAATACATTCCAGCCGCTAGGATTTAAGGGTCACAGCCTATTCCCGCCGATGACAAAACACCTTTCAAGAGCAATTTTGCCTTCCCTGCGCCTGCCTATTCAGACGCGCGTTTTTATATTGGAGAAAATACTATGCTATCGCGTCGTGATATATTGAAAGTCTCCGCCGTCAGCGCGGCCGCCGCCGGCATGATCGGCGGCATCGTAAAAAATGCCGCTGCCGACGATCATCGCAATATCGTCCCCCCCAGCAGCTATCAGCCGCCTGCCGATGCGCAGCATCTCTATAAATACAAATTCACCGACAGCAAGAAACGCAGCCTGCCCAGCGGCTGGGCGCGCGAAGCCACCGTCGAGCAGTTTCCAATATCCGAAGGCGTGGCGGGCGTGGACATGACGCTGGAGCCGGGCGGCGTGCGCGAGCTGCACTGGCACGCCATCGCTGCCGAATGGGCGTTTATGCTGGAAGGCCATGCGCGCATCACCATCCTCGACCCCGAGGGCAAATGCGAAGTGGCGGATTTCGGCCCCGGCGACGTGTGGTATTTCCCGAAAGGCTATGGCCATTCCATTCAGGCGCTGGCAGACGGCGCGCATTTTATTCTGGCGTTCGATAACGGCCATTTCTCCGAGTTCGGCACCTTCAGCATTACCGATTGGGTGGCGCATATGCCGAAAGAGGTATTGGAAAAAAGCGTCAACATGCCGGCGGCGGTATTTTCCAAGGCCAAACAGGGCGAGGCCTATATTGTCGGCGGCGCCGTTCCGCCCACCTTGCCATTGCCGAAAAACGACGGCGGATTAAATAACGCCCCGCTGACCCACCGCTATGAATTAATGAAGCAAAAGCCGTTCTTTGAAAATGACGCCGGCAGCGTGCATTTGGTGTCGTCGAAAGAATTTCCCATCTCCACCACCATGACCGGCATCATCGAGATCGTGAAACCCGGCGCGATCCGGGAATTGCACTGGCACCCCAATGCCAACGAATGGCAATACTATATTGCCGGCAAAGGCCGCATGACGGTGTTCAGCTCGCACGGCCACGCGCAGACGGAAGAGTACGCCCCTTCAGACGTCGGCTACGTGCCGCAGGGCTTCGGCCATTACATCGAGAACATCGGCGATGAGGATTTGAAGGTGCTGATCGTGATGGACAATGGCATTTATCAGGATATTTCGTTGTCCGACTGGCTGGCGAAAACCCCGGCCTACCTGCTGGCGGATAACTTCAACAATCAGGTTGAGGACTGGCAGGATAGACCGAAAGACAAACGGGTGATGTCGCGCCGCAGCCGCTGACGCCACGGCGAGGGAGAAGCTCCCTCGCCGCTTTTCTTTACTGCTTGCGCTGCTCCGCCACCTGTTTGGCGGTGACTTTGCCCTGCTTATCGCCGAAATGGCCGACCACGAAGTTGGCGACCGCCGCCACTTCTTCGTCGGAATAGGCGCTGCCGAACGCCGGCATCATTTCATGCCGTTCGCCGATGCTGATGCTCGTCCCCTTCAGGATGGCCTGCACCACGCTGCGCCCCTGCGGATCGTTCACCGCCGTGCTGCCCACCAGCGACGCATACTCGCTCTGGCGGCCCGGCCCGTTCCACTGGTGGCAGCCGCTGCAGTCGTTGGCGAACACCCGCCGCCCGAGCGACTGCTCTTGCCCGCCCGGCAGGATCGGCGTGGAAGCCCCCGCGCCCTTCGGCTGCAGATTTACCGCCGCGGCGGCGTCGCCGGCGATCGGTTCGATATCGCGCAGGTATTTCACCAGCGCCAGATTATCTTCCGGCGTCAGGAACTGCAGGCTGTTTTCCACCGCTTCCGCCATCGGGCCGGCGGCGCTGCTGCGCCCCGGCGCATGGCCGGTGGCCAGATATTGCGACAGCTGCTGGTCGCTCCAGCCGCCGATGCCGGTCTGTTTGTCCGGCGTGATGTTGGCGGCGAACCAGCCCTGCACCACTTCACCGCTCAGGTGCTTGCTCTGGTTAAGGCCGAACCCCAGATTGCGCGGCGTATGGCACTCGCCGCAGTGGCCGAGCGCCGTCGCCAGATAGGCGCCGCGATTCCACTGTTCATCCTTGTTGAGATCCGGCGCGAAGCGCTGCTCCTGGAAGAACGCCAGGTTCCAGAATTTCATGCCCCAACGCTGGTTGAACGGGAACGACAGGTCGTTTTGCGGGTTGGCCTGCTTCACCGGCGGCAGGCTGAACAGATAGGCTTTTATCGCCAGCACGTCGTCGCGGCTCAGCCCGGTGTAGGAGGTGTACGGCATCGCCGGATACAGGTTGCCCTGCGGGCCGATGCCCTCACGCACCGCGCGTACGAACTGATCGTCGCTCCAGTTGCCGATGCCGGTCTCCTTGTCGGCGGTGATGTTGGTGCCGTAAATGGTGCCGAACGGCAGTTTGAAGGCGAAGCCGCCCGTATAAGGCGTGCCGCCCGGCGCGGTGTGGCACGCCACGCAGTCGGCGGCGCGCGCCAGGTACTCGCCGCGCGCCAGTTTATCGGTGATGCCGGCCGGCGCTCCGGCGATCGGCGCCGCAGGCTCCGCGCCGGTGGGCCGCAGCAGCGTGTACAGCGCATATCCTCCCGCCAACACCACCACGGCGATAATCAGCCATAACAGCCCTTTCAAGGCGTTGCTCATCGCATCTCTCCCTAACCCAACGCCTTGGCGGCCTGGTGGATGGCGGCGCGAATGCGCACATAGGTGGCGCAGCGGCAGACGTTGCCGCCCATCGCCGCGTCGATGTCCGCATCGCTCGGATTTTTACTTTGCGCCAGCAGCGCGCTGGCGCTCATGATCTGGCCGGACTGGCAGTAGCCGCACTGCACCACGTCCAGATCAAGCCAGGCCTCCTGCACCGCCTTGCCTTCCGGCGTGGCGCCCACGGCTTCGATGGTGGTGATTTTTTTGCCGACGGCGGCCGAAATCGGCGTCATGCACGACCGCACCGGCACGCCGTCCAGATGCACGGTGCAGGCGCCGCACATGGCGATGCCGCAGCCGAACTTGGTGCCGGTCAGGCCGGCTTCGTCACGCAAGAACCACAGCAGCGGCATGTGCGGATCGCCCTCGAAGGTCAGCGGCTGCTCGTTTACGGTTAATTGAATCATCAGGTTCTCTCCTTGTCAGACGCCGGGTTCGCGGTGGGATTATGCAGCGGCAGGCTCAGCGAGGTGCGCGGCCGCCCGAGCAGCGCCAGCGCATTGCCGACCGCCGGGGCGATGGTCGGCACCCCCAGCTCGCCCACGCCGGTCGGTTTCTCGCTCGAGGGCACGATGATCACCTCGATCTCCGGCATCTCATCGATGCGCAGCGGGCGGAAGTTATTGAAGTTGGACTGTTCGACCACACCGTCTTTCAGCGTGATGTTGCCGTACAGCGCCATGCTCAGGCCGTAGCCGATGCCGCCCTCGATCTGCGCGCGGATCACGTCGGGGTTCACCGCCACGCCGCAGTCCACCGCGCACCACACCTTGTGCACTTTCGGGATGCCGCCTTCGCCGATCGACACCTCGGCCACCTGCGCCACATAGGTATCGAACGCCTTGGCGACGCCCACGCCGCGTGCGCGTCCGTCCACCACTTTCGCGCCCTGCCAGTCAGCGGCTTTCGCTACCGCCCGCAGCGCGCCCGCGGCGCGCGGCGCGTCGCCCATCAGCGCCAGCCGCCCTTCGACCGGATCCTGGCCGGTTTCCTGCAGCAGTTGATCGATAAAGCTCTCCACCGCGTGGCCGGTGTGGGTGCTGGCGACCGACCGCAGCGAGGTGGTCGGCACCTTGCCGGGCACGATGTGCGCATCGCAGCGGAAGGCTTCGAAGGTGTATGACACCTCGCTGGCGCCCTCGACCATCATCTGATCGAGTCCGTTGACCACCAGCGCATCCATCGCGCTGTGGCGCGTCCAGGAGTGGCCGACCACGGTATCGGTCCAGCCCACCACCTTGCCGCCGCGAATGGCGCCGCGCAGGCGGTGCAGGATCATCGGGCGATACCAGCCGTTGCGGATGTCGTCCTCGCGCGTCCATACCACCTTCACGCCGTGGCCGGGGCCGATACCCTTGGCCGCCGCCGCCATGTCGGCCGCCAGATCCGGCCCCAGCGTCGGGTTGCCTAAATCGATGCGCCGGCCGAAGCTGCCGCCCGCCAGAATGGTTTCAATCTGCACCTTGTCCGGCGGCAACTCGAACAGATCGCACAGCTGCTTGTGATCGAGCGTTTGAATTTGGCAGCCGTAGCGCGCCTTGACGCTCTCGCCGTCCCAGAACAGATAGCCGTCCAGCGGCTCCATCGGCGCGTGGGCGACGTACGGGAAGGTGTATTCGGCCTCGATCACCTTGTCAGCCTTGTCGAACACCTCGTCCGGCTTGCCGTGGCTCTTCGCCACCACGCCGGTTTTCTGCGCCACCTGGCGGAATTCGGCGTAAATCTCCTCGGTGTTGCGCCGTTCGGCCTGCGCATCGTCCCACGTCACCTTCAGCCGCTCCCGCCCCTGGATCGCCGCCCAGGTATTTTTGGCGTAAACCGCCACGCCGGTGGCGATTTGCTTCACCGCTACCACCCCCGGCACCGCCAGCGCGCGTTCGGCGTCGAAGGTCGCCACCTTGCCGCCGAAGCGCGGCGGCTTCTTGATGGTGACGGTCAACATCTCCGGCTCATGGATATCCTGCGAGAACTGCGCGCTGCCGTTGGTTTTCGCCAGCGAATCGACGCGATGCAGGCCGCGCGTTTTGCCGATCAGGGTGAAATTAGCCGGATCCTTCAGCGTCAGGCTGGCGGGATCGGGCGGCGGCAGCGTGGCGGCCAGCGCGGCGAATTCGCCGAAGCCCGCTTCGCGTCCGCTGGCGGCATGGCGAATCTTGCCCGCCTGCACGGTGATTTCCTGCGCCGAGGTTTTCCAGCTCTGCGCGGCGGCCTGCACCAGCAGCGCTCGCGCCATGGCGCCCATGCGGCGCATTTGCTCATAGGCATTGGCCACCGAGCTCGAACCGCCGGTGCCCTGGAATCCGAAGGCCAGATTTTTGTAGATATGGGTGTCCACCGGCGCGGCGACGACCCGCACCTGCGCCCAGTCGGCATCGAGCTCTTCGGCAACCAGCGTCGCCATGCCGGTATAGACCCCCTGGCCCACTTCGGTGTGTTTACTGATGACGGTGACGACGCCGTCGGCGCCGATCTGAACGAAGGCGTTGGCGTCAAACGCTGCCGCGCCGGAGGCGGCCGGGGCATTCGACCGCGCCAGCGCGCCGGTGGACGGCAGATAGGCGCCGATCACCAACGCCCCGGCACCGACGATAAACCGCCGCCGCGAAAGCGGAACTTGGGATATGCTCATTGCTCATGACTCCAAAAAAGCCGAAGGCGTCACTGCCTTCGGCGAAACAAATCTTGTTATGGGAATGGGTTGTTGCGCCCGTCGGGTGACATAGCGCAACAGAGCAATAATTAGCGTAGCCTATTATCCAGCAGGCCTAATCTTGATAAGGGATTTTTTCGTTGAGGAATCGTGCGCTGCGGGCGGGTAGCCCGCACATCGTGCATCAATTCTGCGTCGTCGCCAGATACGAAAAGACGCTGAGCAGGCGGATTGGCGCCGCCATGTTGTCGCTGTCGAAGGCCACGGTGAGCGCGTCCTGGCGCTCCACGCCGGGCACCAGGCTGAACAGATCCGCCAATACCGGTTTGGCCGCCATCAGCGTCAGCCGGTAAGGCGGCATGAAGCGGCGCTCCACCGGCAGCTTCCCGCCCTGGCGCACCTGCTGCATTGCCCGTTCGCGGATCTCGGCGCGCGCCCGCTGCGGGCTGAGCGATTCGGCGGCGGTTTGCGAGATCGCACGCTTGACGCAGGCATAGCCGACGTGCGGGTAACGTTCCGCTACCCAGCGTTGCAGCTCGTCGTCGCCGCTCACCAGCCACAGCGGCACGTTCAACTCGGCCGCCGCCGCCGCGTACAGATCGCTTTCGCCCACCGCTTCGCCGTTCAGGCTGACGCGGTAAAAGGCCCGGCCGTTGATGGTATGCGCCAGCACGCCATGCTCGCCGGCGGCGCTGTGGTAGCCGATGAACATCAGGCCGTCGTAACGTTGGTGTTGCAGCCCTTCCACCATCGACAGCCCACGCGGTTTACCCTGCACCAGGCGCGCGCGCCCATCGAGGCGATCGGCGCGCAGATTCTGCATCATGGCGTGGCTGTCGGCCACCGTCACCGCGGTGGCCCCGCCGGCGAAAGCGCCGTCGATGGCTGCGTTGACCTCCTGCTCCATCAGCTCGCGCGCCGCCGCATAGTCGGCATGGGCCGGGTTGCATTGCTCCGGCCGCATTACGCCGGCGATACCTTCGATATCCGCAGAGATAAAGACTTTCACGTCACGCTCCCGTTATTTAATTTTCCGCCAACCGATCGAGCAGCGGGCCCAGCGCCATGCGATCGTGCCGCTGAAAACCGCTAACGCCCTCGGCGCTCAGCAACGCATCCAACACCGCGTATTCGGTGGCGTCCGCCGCCGCCGCAAACAGCGGCTCCAGCCGTTCGTCCGGCAGCGTTGCCCCCAGCAACCGGGTGGAAAACGCCAGCGCGATATCGCCGGAGCCGTGCCCCCAATGGCTGCCCACTCGCCCCAGGCCCGCGCCCGCGCGGCGGGCGATGCGGTTAAGCTGGCGGCTGTCCAGCGCCCGATCGCAGGCGATGATGATAATGACCGAACCGGCGTCCACCTGCGGCGGCGGATCCGCCAGCAGCCTGCCCAGCGCCTGGCCAACGCGCACGCCGCTCAGCGTCAACGAGTCGAGGGTGCCGAAGTTGGCCAGCACCAGCACGCCGAGCGTGGTGCCAAGCCCCGGGCAATAGCGCGAGGCGGTGCCGATGCCGCCTTTCAGGCCGAAGCTGCTCATGCCGCGCCCGGCGCCGACGCTGCCGCGCGCAAAGCGGGTTGAATGGTTATCCAGCGCGCTGAAGACGTGCTCCTCGCGCACCGCCATCGCCTGAATATCGTTGAGGTAGCCGTCGTTGCACTCCAGCACCAGCGGGTTGATGGTGGCGCTGCCGCGGCCGATCTGCGGGTAGCGCAGACAGCTGCGCCGCACCATGGCATTGAACAGCGTGCCGACGGCGAAAGTGTTGCTCAGCAGGATCGGCGTTTGCAGCACCCCCAGCTCGTTCAGCTGCACCAGCCCCAGCGGTTTGGCGAAGCCGTTAAGCACCGCGCTGCCGCACGGCAACGGCTGGTTGAACAGATCGCCCGGCGGCACGATGGCGGTAACGCCGGTCTGGCATTCGCCGTCGGCCAAGGTGTGATGCCCGACGCTGACGCCCGGCACGTCGCACAGGGTGTCGGTCGGGCCGGCCGGATAGCGCGCACCCGGCAGGCGGCGATGGCGCCGCCAATAGCTCAGCAGATTGTCGAGGCTTTGTTGTTCAAACGCCTGGCTGTCCGTCATGGTTCCCTCATCCGCCGTTAGCCCATCAGAAAACCAGAATATCGCGCAATGTAAGCGCCCAGTAAATTGAAAACCGGAGCGGGCAGAAAA
Organism: Serratia sp. CY29653; assembly: GCF_052169255.1. Taxonomy (NCBI): domain Bacteria; kingdom Pseudomonadati; phylum Pseudomonadota; class Gammaproteobacteria; order Enterobacterales; family Yersiniaceae; genus Serratia; species Serratia sp. CY29653. The sequence goes on from NZ_JBJNLC010000001.1 coordinate 1,292,022, forward strand.
AATAGCCTTGCCCCATCGCCGTTCAGACCAACTCGCCGGCATGTGGAGGACCATTTTGGGCGGCCCGCAGGCCTGAGCATATTGGGTTTTTAGGGGGCAAAACAGGGTTAACGGCCGGTGCCGCTGGTGATATCCCCCCTTATCCAAAATGGATGACCCGATCTGCCGACGCAATGGTCGTTTCACGGTGGGCAATGATCACCTTCGTGATATTGAGTCTCTTGATGGCCTGATTCACCACAGCTTCGCTCTCCTTATCCAGCGCACTGGTGGCCTCATCCAGGAACAAAATCGCCGGCTTCTTGTAAATCGCCCGGGCAATGAACAGGCGTTGCTTCTGCCCGCCGGACAATCCTTCCCCCAGCTCGCCGATCGGAGTTTCATATCCCATCGGCATACGCATGAGCACGTCGTGCAGATAGCTGGCACGGGCACAGGCTTCCATCCAGGCGTCGTCCACCTCGTCTGCGAACCCGCAGATATTTTCCCGGATCGAGCCGGAGAACAGCTTGTCGTCCTGCATCACACAGGCGATCATCTTGTGGTAGTTGTTGATGCCAAGCTGCCGGATATCGACGCCGTTCACCTCAACCCGCCCTGAGTCTGGGGGAAACAACCCGCACAGCACCTTCATCAGCGTGGTCTTGCCGGCGCCCGACGGGCCCACGATGGCCACGCTCTCGCCCGGCGCAACACTGATGTCCAAGGCATCAAAGACCGCCGGTGACTGGCTGTCATAACGATAGCTCAGGGCATGGGTCGTCAATCCCAAAGGTTGCAGGCCCGCCGCGTAAGGAAGGTCCGGTTTACGGTTTTCTCGTGGGTGCAAGGCGATATCGGCGATGCGCTCGTTATGCAGGCTCATCATACGCAGCTGCAGCAAAAATTCCGTCAGCGACCCGATGCGGTCGGAAAACTGCCCGCGAAAGGCGCCGAACGCCACAAACATGCCGAGGGTCATCTGGTTATCGATCACCAGGCTGGCTCCCAGCCAAAGAATAACGACCTGATCGCAGGCGGCAATGAAGGTGTTGATCCCGCCAAACAGCATGTCCATACGGGTGACCCGGATACCGGTATTGATGGTGTCGATTTCAAGGTTGAGCCAATGGGCAATGCGACGTTCCGCCATGCCCTGCATCTTGACGGTGGCGATACCGTACAACGTCTCCATAAAATACGAGCCGGCGCGGGCCTCCCTGACCAGCGCTTCTTCGGACAGTTGGCGATAATAGCCGTAGGTCAGCAGCCGCATCAGCACGTAGAGCGCGGTGAACGCAATCACCACCCAGGTCAACCAGCCGCCATACAGCACCATCATCACCAGCACACCGATCACCATGATGCCGTCCATGATGGCGCCGACAATGCTCGTGGTGAAGGTGCTGCGCAGCGTATCCAGCGAGCCGAAGCGCGACTGAATGTCACCCAGCTTGCGTCGTTCAAAGTAGCCCAGCGGCAGGCGCAACAGGTGGGTAAACAACCCGGATTGCCACTGCACGTTGATGAACGTCGACATGACCAGCCCGGACCAGGCGCGCACCATGCCGACAGCTGCCCGCAGCAGGATGAACAGCATCAGACCAACGCAAATGAGCGTCAGTAACCCGCGATCGTCGGCGGGAATAGCATGATCCATCACCAGCTGCGTGCCGATGGGCATCACCAGGTTGATGGTTTCGAACACCAGAGACAGGCAAAAGATTTTGCCGAGCGCCCCCTTAAGACCGTGTACGCTGCCAATCAGCGTGCGCAGGTGAATGCGGTGGCGGACGCTGTCGGCGGTGAAGGCGCTGCCGGGCCAGGCCTCAAGCGCCACGCCGGTAAAACTGTGCGACAGTTCCGTCAGGCTGATGGCCCGGCGCCCGCGCGCCGGATCATGCAGCACCGCGCGGTGCCCCTTGATACTGACCAGCACCACGAAATGGTTGAACTCCCAGTGCAAAATACAGGGGAGTTTCAGCGCGCTGAGCTCGTCAATATCAAGTGATAGAGGGCGAGTGGCCAGGCCCAGCTGTTCGGCTATACCGGTTAACCCGGTCAGCGTGGCGCCGCGGGTCGACAGGCTGAACTGCCGACGCAGCGCGATCAGGTCGACGTTTTTACCATAGTAACCGCAGATCATCGCCAGGCAGGCCAGCCCGCATTCTGACGACTCGGTCTGGTGCAGCATCGGAACCCGGTGGCGCAGCCGCAGATCCAGCTGGCTGATCCGCTGTTTGAACGTGGGCTTACTCATTGATCGGCCCCGTCGCGCTGTGTTTCATGTCGTAGAACGGTGACAACATCCACTGATAAATCTGCCTTTTTTCCAAAAACAGGGTGCTTTGCGCTTTCATGCCGTTTTCCAGGCTCAGACGTTTACCGTCATAGGCAATGACCTGTTTTTCCGGAATGACGATCGTCTTGTAGTACGGCACGGCGGCGGTCAGCGCCGCTTTGGGCGCCCCCTGGTAGGTCAGCATTTCCTGCGGTGAGGCCGGGGCTTTGGAGATGACGGATACCGTAGCGGCAAACTGGCCGAATTTCTCCGCCGGAAAGGCGTCATAACGCACATTGACTTTGTCACCGGCGGCGATGTAGGGGATGGCGTCGTTGGGCACCCATAGCACCAGGGCGTAGTGAGCGATATTGTGGGGGATCACTTGCAGCAGACTGTCACCGACGTTGACCATCTGGCCAACCGTGACGCTCAGCGAATCGATGCGGCCGTCGGCCAGCGCGCGAACGATGATCGCCCCGCCGGCATCAATGTTGAGCCGCTCCTTCTGCAGCTCGTGGCGCTGCAGCTCCATCTGGTAAATCTGGTTGTCGAAGTTGGCGGCCTGGATATGGATCTGGCTTTCCAGCGCGGTGATCTGCAGCGCATTCTGTTCGTTCTGGCCGGACAGGCCCAGCAGGTTATTCTGCTGCTGGTAATACAGCGCCACCTGGTTGGTGAGCTGATCCTTAGTGATCAATCCCTTGGTTTGATAGTGCCGGTAATTCTCCATATTTTCCTTCATGATGCGTATCCCTTCCTGGGCGCGTTTGAGGATGTCGGTTGAACGGGTGAACGCGGCGGTATACTGCGCCTTTTGTTTTTCCAGCATGGTAAGCGTGGCCTGCTTGCTGCTTTCCAGCCGGCTGATGATTTGCGCAATGCGCGCCAGCTGGCCGTCGATATCCCGCTGCTGGTTATCGCTGACTACACCGCTGCGGGTGCTTCTGCTGACGTCAATCTGGTAAATGGGCGCGCCGGCGGCGATCACCTGCCCTTCGGTGACGAATTGTTTGACCACCACCCCCTGGACGGCGGAATAGACGTTGGCGGCTCGGGGATAGGTGCTGATTTCGCCGGTCACGTTGACCCGCCGGGTATAGGTGCCGGCGATTGCGAAGGTGAGAAAAGCAATGAGAAAAAACAGGCAGAGCCCTGCCGTAAGCCAAAAGGGAATACCGGGTAGCAGGATGGCCCGACCACGCCATTTCATTTTCTGATTATCGATCGCTTCCTGGCGAAACATGATCAGCGTCCCTTATTGAAAGCTAATATTCAAATTCACAGGCTATTGCATTGGTAATCAAACAAGCGGAACGTCAGTTAATCTGCATTACAAACCATCCCTTTTTATTTGCGCCACGTGGAATAGGCGCCATCAGGGGTATCTATGGTGTGTTGAAACAATGCAATTCCAAAATCAGGATTTTGCATATATTCCGCAATGCTGGAGGGCTCTATCAGACACCCAATATTAAAGGCCTTATAAGCCAACCCCAATAAAACCTCAACAATTAAACCCGGCCCCGTTAAGACCGAGGTAACGCAATAGTTCCTTGTTGTTAACTCGCTCCTCCATGGTAAAATCCTGGTCAGATAACACCTTGACCCATCATCAATATAACAGTCAAATATGCAATTATTTCTTTCTAAAAAGCGGTATCTTTTTTTCATTACTCTAAGAATGATCCTTACCGCCTTGGATTTTTGGTGAGAGGATATGAAGTTATTAAAATAAACACCTTTAAATCTTCTGAGTGATCCTAGCGCCAATAAATTTTTATGAACGTATGTCTCACCCAATGGCAATATCATATCCAGAGAAAAATCAGTGAGGTCCAGTTCGATAAGCCTTTTTATTTCTTCAAATCCAACAGCATCTAGCCCTAACTCATTTTCATCGCAGCCGATCACGGCTTCAGGCAGCCCCCCTTCTGAATTTATCTTTTTTAAAAAACATACGGTTTTAAACAATAGAAACGAGTCACTCTCGACAACGCCCTCTTTTCTTATATATTCATTTAATTTATGATATATATTGTCAATGTATGGGAGCGTATCAACATCTATATAAGTACCGCCATACTGATAGATAATTAAAAGTCTGACAATGTCACTTGCACTGGCAATGTTATGCCTTAGTATAATCTCATAGTAATAATACCTCATAAAATCATCGAAATCATTGCAAAAAAGCTCCGTTATAGACTTTTTTATAAAACCTCTGTTGCCAAACCATGCGTCTTCAATCGCTTTTGGCGGTCTCTGATAAGGGATTTCATGCTTGGTTAAAAATTCAATAACGAGCTCATCAAAAGAAAAATCTGTCTTTATTTTTGGATATATATATTTGAAGGCTTGATTTTTTATTTTTAATTCAGCCTTAACTTTATTTTTAATTTTTTTGACGCTGACGAAATCGCGTATGGCATTGTTTAGCAAATGGCACAGTGAAGAGTCTTGGTCATACCAAAAGAATATCTGCTTATCTTTGTTTGTTTTTTTCCATATGTCGATATAATGCGTATTTACTTCATTTAAGTCACCAATCCATACAAAATGCAGGATATTTGGAACGGATGACCTTTCTACCTTTGATAAATCAATACCCAATGCCTGATGGCTCATTTAAATCACCACGAAAACTATAGTATGGAAAACTTGAATGATTCAATGCTGGATTATGGCTTAGCTAAAAAAAATAGACGATCGCCATCACAATAACACAAATAGAACAGAGCAATAAATCACCGGAAAAATTTTTCAATGAATCCAAATAGTCATTACTGTTCTTATTTAATTTGTTAATGGCATCGCTTTCGTTATCAGCCTCTACTTCGACATGATGCTTTCTGAAGCCCTTCCGCTTCATATCCTTAATAATTTCGCGTGTAACCACGTCCTTTCTTAGCACTTTTGATTCATCACTCTTTATAAAAACAACATATCTATTCATCATATACCCCATAAAAGCACAGAATTTTACTTCTGTGCTGGGATTGCATCGGTTAATTAGCGTTTGGTTCCGAATTCTCTGGCCTCTCTCGGCCCAGTGCCATTGCCGCCATACCCATTTCTTGCAGAACTGCCATTCCCCCAGAAACCACTGGCGCCGGAACCACTGCCATACGGGCTATTTTTTGACAGGAATGACTGAAGCCCGCGGTCACCGCCGTTATTTCCGCCGCGACTTGAAGAACCGGAGCCTCCGTTATCAGACGATCTTTTTCCACTCCCATCTCGATCCTGCCATCCACCCGACACCGCATCGAGTTGGCTGCTTAAAATTTCCTTCATCAATATTCTCCTATGGATTCACTGGGGTTACCCTGTTTAAAACGGGTTGTAGTTGCAAAAGTAAAATACACTAATAACAATCCATAACCACTCTGTATTTCATAAACAAACCAATAAGCAAAGTGTATTTTAAATATCGAAAACAATCATATTAGAATAAAACCCAGAATAATATACCGAACCTGATTACACGTAGATGCTATCGATTCAATTAATTGAACGCCAAATAATCTCAACGCCCAAGATGAATAACCCAATAAAGAAAAGGCGACGAAAAATCAGCGGGCTGCTGTGACGACGCGCGATCCCGCCCAGCCACATGCCGGCCAACGCCGGCAGCAGCGCCAACAGCGAAACGCCGAGCAGCGCGCCGGGCAGCGCCTGATGCCAGGCTAATCCGGCGGCCAGCGCCAGCGTCGAGACGGTGAACGACAGCCCCAGCGCCTGCACCAGATCGTCACGCGCCAGACCCAATCCGTTCAGATAGGGCACCGCCGGTATGACGAACACGCCGGTGGCGCCGGTCAGCACGCCGGTCAACAGGCCGCACAGCGGCCCCAGCCACGGCTCCGCCGCAGCGGAAACCCGCCAGTCGAAACGGGTAAAACCCAACAGCGCATAGCCGGTCAGGCAAATGCCCAGCGCCAGCGGCGCCAGGCGGCCGTCGATGGCGGTGAGCGTGCCGGCGCTCAGCAAGGTGCCCAGCGTGACGCACAGCATCATCGGCCAGAGCCGACGGCACAGCGCCCCCAACCGCGGCCCGCACAGCAGTTGCCACAGGTTGGTGATCAATGAGGGCAACAGCAGCAGCGCGGCGGCCTGCCCCGGCGGCATCATCAGGCTGAGCAGCCCCATCGACACCGTCGGTAATCCCAAACCGATCGCCCCTTTGACCGTGCCGGCCAGCGTAAAAATGCCCGTCAGGGCGACAATTTCGAGTAACGTCAGCGACATGCGTCTATCCTTATGGCGAATCAACGGCCCGATTGTGGCCGGCGCCGCGCCACGGCACAATGCGGCAATGGCAGAGCCTGCCTGCGGCAAAGACAGAGGAAGAACGCATGCATTTTGACTTTATCGATCTGCGGCTGTTGGCGGCGGTGCTCGAGATCGGCAGCATCACCGCCGGCGCCGAGCGCGTCGGGCTGTCGCTGGCCGCCGCCAGCGCACGCATGCGCGGGCTGGAGCAACAGGCCGGCGTGGCGCTGCTGACGCGCAATCCGCGCGGCGTCCAGGCGACGCCCGCCGGTGAACGCCTGTTGCAACACGCGCGCGTGCTGCTGCAGCAGCGCGACCGGCTGCGCGGCGACATGGCCGAGTTCGCGCCGGGCCAGCGCAGCCAGCTGCGCATCGTCGCCAATACCGTCGCCGCCGACGCTTTTCTGCCGGAACTGCTGGCGGATTTTCTGGTGCTGCACCCGTACACCGACATCGCGCTGGAGGAGCTGCCCAGCCCGGCCATCGCGCAGGCGATCGCCGAACGGGCGGCGGATATCGGCATCGTGGCGGATCATGCCGATCTGCGCGGGCTGGCAAGCTACCCCTTCCGGCAGGATCGTCTGGTGCTGGCGCTGCCGCCGGGGCATGCGCTCAGCGGCCGCCGCCAGCTCAGCTTTGCGGACGCCCTGCCTTTCGACTTTATCGGCCTGCCGGAACAGAGCGCGCTGCAACAGCATTTGGAGCAGCTGGCGATACGCAGCGGCGGCCCGATGCGGCTGCGGGCGCGCGCCGCCAATTTCGACGCCATCTGCCGCATGGTGCTGCGCGGCGCCGGTCTGGCGGTGGTGCCGGAAGAGAGCGCTCGGCGGCTGCCCGAGATCCTGCGCAACGCCCTGCCGCTGACGGACGACTGGGCGATCCGGCGTCTGTCGATCGTGGTGCGCGAACGGGCGCAGCTGCCATTGCCGGCGCAGCGGCTGGTGGCATTTCTGCGCCAGGAGGAGGACGGTATTACAGGTGCTCGTTGAACCAGGCGATCTGACGGCCGATGATGCCGGCAAAATGCGGGCCGGCGTACATGTCGTAGTGCTTCGCATTCTGCTCGACGTGCAGCGCCTTTTTCGCGCTGCCTACCGCCTCATACAGCGCGATGCCCTGCTCCGGCGGGTTGACGGTATCGTTGCCCGCCACCACCACCAGCACCGGGCATGTGACGCGCGCCGCATTGTCGCGCGGCTGATAGCGCAGCGTTTCGCGCACGGTCAGGAACGGGATCTTGATGTCCATCGCCGGGTAGCGCGCCTTGTTCTCCTCGAAGAACGCTTTCGACTCGTCATCGCTCAACACCCGGGTGACGGCGACAAACATCTCTTTGCCGGTGGCCTGTTTCTTCTCCGCCATTTTGTCCAGCGTGGCGATGAACGCCTGTTTTTCGTCGGCGGCCATTTTCCCCGTCACGATGGTTTCCCCGTCGGCGAAGGCCAGCTGGCTAACGATGCACTTGATGGCCGGATCGGCCGCGGCAGCGCCGAACACGTGGCAACCGCCAAACGATGTGCCCCACAGGCCGATGCGCTCACTGTCGATCTGCGGCTGCGTTTGCACCCAACGGCTCACCGCCAGAATGTCCTCAATCTGCAGCGCCGGCACCAGCCGCCCGCGTTCACCCTCGCTGGCGCCGAAGCCGCGATAGTCAAACGTCACCGCCGCAAAACCGGCGTTGACGAAGGCCTCGGCAAAGGCCGGCAGCAACAGCTCCTGAATGCCGCAGAAGCCGTGACACAGAATAATCGCCGGAACCTTGGCCTGATTCTCAGGTAAACGAACTGTTACGGCCAGGCCGCTTTCCATTTTATGCGTGGTTAATGCCATGTTAACTTCCTGTTTTTTATAGGTAAGGTAAAAATCAGGCTAACATTAATCACCAAATGAGCGCCGCCAGTCAATAACCCAATGTAACAATTTACAATGTTAATGATTCCCCGGCTCCGCGCGCAGCCGTGCCACCTGCGCCTCCACGTCGCGCCAGGCCGGTTTGTCGCCGGCATAGCGTTGGCGCAAGTAATTCACCAGCGCCGTCACCTGCCGATCGGAAAAGCTGTCCTTAAAGCCCGGCATAAAACCCAATTCGGCGGTAGCCGGTTTGGGGATCCCTTGCAGGATCACCTTGATCAGGTTATCGGGGCGATCGCTGAAGATATTGGTGTTATTGGCCAGATCGGGACTGACGCCGAACAGCTGCGGCCCGCCGGCGGCGGCGCTGTGGCAGGCCTGGCAAGCGCCCTGAAATAACCGCTCGCCGGCCAGTTGCCCCGCCGCCGGCAAGGCGCGGGCCGCCAACTGCGCCTGCGGTTCCACATTCAGCGTCGCCTTGGTGCTCAGCGACATCACATAGTTGGCCATCGCCCTCAGATCGCTCTGCGGCAACGTCGCCAGTTCGCTGACCACCGGCCCCATCGGCCCGGCCGCCACGCCGTGCTCGGCGGAATGCCCGCTGCGGAAGTACTGAAACAGCTGTTCCTCGGTCCAGGGCTTGTCCGCATTGGCCAATTGATTCAGCGCCGGCGCTTCCCACCCGTCCACCATTCCCCCCGCCAGGAAAGCCGCGCCGCCCTTTTCCGCCCCCAGCAGATTGCGCGGCGAATGGCAGGCGGCGCAGTGGCCGAGCCCGTTGACCAGATAGGCGCCGCGGTTCCACTGCGCGCTTTGTTGCGGATCGGGTTGATATTCCCCCTGGCGCAGGAACAGCGCGTTCCAGCCGGCCATCAGCGGCCGCAGGTTAAACGGGAAGCGCATCTGATTGGCCGGATTGCTCTGGCGCACCGCCGGTTGCGACATCAGATAAGCGTACAGCGCCTGCATGTCGCCGTCGGTCATTTTGCTGAAGGCGGTGTAAGGAAATGCCGGATACAGATGGCGGGCGTCGCGGGCGATGCCCTGGCGCATCGCCCGATCGAACGCGGTAAACGACCAGTTGCCGATGCCGGTTGCCACGTCCGGGGTAATGTTGGTGCTGTAGAGCGTGCCGAACGGCGTCGCCATCGCCAGCCCGCCGGCGTTGGTCGCCCCTTCCGACGCGGTATGGCAAACCGCGCAGTCTCCGGCAGCGGCCAACTGGCGGCCGCGCTCCAGCGTGGCCGCCGACCAGGTGCCGGCGCCGGGCGTCGCCACCGGCGCGATCTCCGCCCGCCACGGCAAGGCGCTGCCGGCGATGCCCAGCACCGCGCCGAACAGCCCCGCCGCGCCGCCGAACCACCATTTGCCGCGCTTCTTTTTCTTGGGCGGGGCGGCCTGCCGCTCGGTGTCCGGCCCGTTCAGCGCCTCGCGCAGTTTGTCCGAGGTGATCGGCAGCTCGCGAAAACGAATGCCGGTAGCGTCGAATACCGCGTTGGCGATGGCCGCCGCGCTGGGCACCGACGCCGACTCCCCGGCGCCCAGCGGCGGATCGTAAGGGCGCGGCATCATCACCACGTCCACTTCCGGCACCTCCGGGAAGGTCAGGATCGGGTAAGCTCCCCATTCTTTGGCGGAGACCGTCGATTCCTCAAAGGTCACGCGCTCTTTCAATACCCGGCTGGTCGATTGCAATACGTTGCCATGAATTTGGTGGCGCACGCCGTCCGGGTTGACCATCATGCCCGCGTCGTGGCCGACCACGATGCGCGTCACCGCCACTTCGCCGCTGGCTTTGTCGATCGCCACGTCGGCCACCCAGGCGGCCCAGGCCGCGCCAAAGCCGGGAAACTTGCTGTGGATGTAACGGGCGTAGGCAAAGCCGCGCCCGCGCAGCACGCCGTCTTCCGCCGGGGTCTGCATCGGTTCGGTATGCGGCGTCCAGCCGGCGCGTTCTGCCGTGCTGCGCATCAGCTCACTGGCGCGTTCGTCATCGATATAGCGCAGCCGATATTCCAGCAGATCGACACCGGCGGCGTGGGCCAGCTCATCGATATAAGATTCGTGGGCGAAGGTGTTCGGCAAGGCGGAAACACCGCGCATCCAGGAGGCGCGCACGATCGGCGCCATGTCCTCGATGCTGACGCGCAGCGCCGGATATTCATAAGGCGGCACCGAGGTACGGTCGCCCATTTCATAGGCCACCGGCAGCGGTTCAACCCGGCCGGTCAGCAGCAGCGCCAGCGTCGGCGCGCCGTTGGAAGGATAATAGGTGCGAAAATCGTAGGCGACCGGATGTCCGGCGGCGTCCAGCCCGCCGTCCACCTCCATCAGCTGCGCGGTGCCCTTCGGTTCCCACACATGCTCTTGCTCGCGGGTCAGCTGCACCCGCACCGGCCTGCCCACCGCACGCGACAGCAGCGCCGCGTCGGCGCAGACGTCATCGGCGCAATTGCGGCCATAGCAACCGGCCGCCTCCATGCGAACGATCTCGATCTGCGCTTCCGGGTATTCCAGCAGCCAGGCCAGATCGGCGCGCAGCAGGTGCGGGTTCTGGCTGCCCGACCAGACCTGCAGGCGCTCCGGCCGGTAGTCCGCCAGCGCGCAGGAAGGGCCAATCGAGGCATGCAGCTGATACGGCCACAGGTAGCTGCGGGTGAAACGCCTGTCAGCCGTCGCCAGCGCCGCGTCCACATCGCCGGTATCGTGCACCACCCGGGTCGAGTGCGGGTTGTCGCGCAGCGCCTGCGCCACGTCGGTCATCTGCGGCAAATTGCGCCGCCAGTCTTTCCAGCTGACCTGCAGCGCCTGCGCCGCCTTGATCGCCTGCTCTTCGCGCTCGGCGATAATGCCGATGAAATCGCCGATCACCACCAGTTTGACGATGCCGGGAATATGCGCGATCGAGGTTTCGTCCACCGCCAGCAGGCTGGTGCCGACAAATTCGCCGCTGTCGTAACCGGCATAGGGCGGCCGCACCACCCGGCCGTGCAGCATATTCGGCAGGCGCATATCGTGTACGTAGATGGTTTCGCCGGTCGCCTTGGCCCGAATATCGACGCGCGCGGCGCTGGTGCCCACCAGGCGATACTCCGCCTGCGGTTTCAGCGGCGCGTCGCCGGAAATCGACAGCTCGACATGACCGCCGGCCACCAGCTCGGCGTAGCTCAGCGCCTGCCCCTGCGGGCTGCGGATCACGCCCTCCTCCAGCGTCAGTTGTTCCACCGGCGCATCGAAGCGCTGCGCCGCCTGGCGCAACAGCCAACGGCGCGCTTCGGCGGCGGCGTTGCGCAGCGGCACGGCGGAGATCTGCAGCGTGGCGCTGGCGATGGTGGCGCCCTGATTCGGCGCGCGCTCGGTATCGCCCAACACCATGCGCACCTGATCCATGCGCAGGTACAGCTCTTCGGCGACGATCTGGCCGAGCGCGGTGCGCACGCCGGTGCCGAGATCGACATGGCCGTTAAAGGCATAGATTTCGCCGCTGCCGCACAGGGCGATAAACAGCCCTTGCTCCTTGGGCTTCAGCACCGGCGCTTGCCCTTTGGGCACCGGCCCCGACGGCGGTTGCGCGCTGTCGACGATCAGCAGCACGCCGTCGCGCTGCAGCAATTCGGCCTGGCTCGGCGATGAGGGACGGGAATCAGTCATGGGCGTGGGCGTCCTCATCGCGGCAGAGAATGATGGCGCGCTGAACCGCACGCAGGATTTCGAGATGGGTGCCGCAGCGGCACAGGTTGCCGGACAGCGCCTGACGGATCTCCGCCTCGCTCGGGGCGGGATTGCGATCCAGCAGGGCTTTGGTGGTCATGATCATGCCATTGAGGCAGTAGCCGCATTGCGCCGCCTGCTCTTCGATAAAGGCACGCTGCACCGGATGCAGGCGCTGGCGCTCGCCAAGGCCTTCCAGGGTCACGATCGCCCGGCCGGACACGCCGAGCGCCGGGATCACGCAGGAGCGCGCCGCCACGCCGTCGATCAACACGGTACAGGCGCCGCATTCGCCCAGGCCGCAGCCGTATTTCGGGCCGTTGAGCGCCAGATCGTTGCGCAGTACCAGCAAGAGCGGCGTATCCGCCATCACCTGCGCATGAAGCTGTTCGCCGTTCACCGACAGCATCAGCGGATGCTCCGTCAGCGTGGTTTTCGCGCCTTCCCTGGGCGATTGCACTTCAGATATCGCCATTGTTCGCGTCTCCGCCTGCACTTGATGGTCTTATGGGCTGGCCTCTCGCCACCGACCACCAGGCAACCGACGTTGCGCGGGCGAATCAGCCGGTGGGCGGATCTTCCAGCATTTTATTCAGCAGGAATATCAGCGCTATCCGTTCGGCCGGGTTGAGCGTGCCGAACGTCAGCTCTGTGATTTTCGCCGCCTGCGGCACCGTTTCCGTCAGCAGCACGGCGCCGGCGTCGGTCAGGCCGACCACCACCTTGCGCCGATCCACCGGATCCGGCGTCACCGTGATCAGATCGCGCGCCTTTAGCCGCTCGACGATGCCGCGTATGGTGGCCTGATCCACCGCCGTCACCTGCACCAGCTCGGTCAGCGAGCTCGGCCCCATATCGCGCACCGCGCACAGGGTGATGAACTGCACCGCCGTCAGCTGCGAATCGCCGACGTTTTGCTGAAAAATCGCCAGGTGGCGCTGATAAACCTTGCGCAGCAGGTGCCCGACTTGCTCGGTAAAATGATAATTTTCGGGTTGGCCGCTCACGGCTGACGGGTATTCGGGGGGCGTCATTGCGTTACTCTCACCATCTATGGAATTCACGAGAATAGTACAAACCCCCGCCGTTGGCAGCAACGATTAAGCCCGACGCACGCGCGAGGCCTCCGGTGCCACCACTTCCCCGTCCGCCACCACCGTTTGCCCGTCGAGGCGGATGTCGCAGCGGCGCAGCGCGATGTCCATATGGCAAGGCGTTTTGCGCGTGCCGCCCACTTCGGTGTTCGGCCCGGTGGAGAACAGGAAGTTGCCGTAGAACGCGCGCGCGTCCATGCACATGCCGTCGTTCTTGTCGTGCAGGCCCATCGCCGTCCACTGGGCGCGCGGCTGCAGGCCCCAGCCGATATGCGAGATGCCGTACACCTCCGGATCGTCGAAGTATTTCATGTATTCGCGCAGGTATTCCGCCTCGAAGCCGCCGTGAATGCGGGTGACGAAGCCTTGTTCGATCTCCAGCGTGATGCGTTCGCGCGCGTAGCTTTTAAACGGCAGCAAGATATCGCCGACCTCCAGCACCAACACCCCTTCCGCCTGCTCCTCATTCGGCCAGGTGAACAGGAACCCGCTCGGCCAGTGATCCCAGCGCCCCGGTTCATCGGCATAGCCGTACTCGGTCACCGTCGGGTATTGCCCGAGCGGCGCGCGGAAATCGCTGCCGGCGGCGGAGGTCACCTGCATCAGCTTCGCCTGCTCCAGCACGGCGGCGGCGGCCAGCACCCGCGCCTTGTCTTCCGCGTTAGGCAACATGCGCGCCAGCACCTCCGGCGGCTCCACCGCCAGCAGGATGCGGGTGCCGGTTTTCAGGATCTGCTCCTGCTCCGGCGAATGCAGCAGCATCATGGTATCGACGATCAGGTCGGCGGCCTCCAGCGCACGCTGCGCCGCCAGGTTGCCGGTCAGCGCGGTATCGCCGCAATAGGCGGTCATGTCGTTGCCCATCGCCCGCGGATGGTTGAACGCCGGCAGCTCGACGGCATACACCCTGGCGCCCAGCCGCAGCGCCGCGTCGGTCGCGGCGCGCACCGTGCGCGCATCGGAATAATGGCTTTTCAAAATCGCCACGCTCTGCGAAGCATCGACCTTCGACAGCGTAAGCACCTGCTCGAACAGCTGTACCAACTGGGTTTCATTGACCGCCATGGCCTGTCTCCTGTCTCGTCAAGGGTGTCCGACGCCCGCAAGGCGGCGGTGATTTTTCAAACAATTTAAAGTGAACACACTCATTTTTATCTAAGTCAAAAAATCAAAGGAAAGCAAGCTGCGAATATCCACCATAAGAAAGTCCTATTTCATCCCTTGTCAATCCTGTGATTAACATGAGTTTAACAGTAAAGCGCTGTCAATTAGCGTGAGCAAGATCTGATTTAACACTTTTGCAACTTTGCGTTATCTAGCGCATACACTATAAATCGATCGTCCAGCCATGCGTTGGACCTACGCTGAAAAAAGCCAACAGACAGGGGAAACATGATGAGCAAACAACCACGCATCGCCGTCGTCGGCGCCGGGCTGGGGGGCGCCGCCGCCGCCGGGCTGCTGCAAAAAGCCGGCTTTACCGTCGATCTGTATGAACAGAGCCCGGCGTTCTCGCGCCTCGGCGCCGGCATTCACATGGGGCCGAACGTACTGAAGATTTTCCGCCGGCTCGGTATTGAGCAGCGGCTGGAGCAGATGGCGTCTCATCCCGATTTTTGGTTCAGCCGCGACGCCGAAAGCGGCGACTACCTGTCGCGCATCGAACTGGGCGGCTTCGCCCGCCGGGAGTACGGCGCCGCCTATGTGACGGTGCACCGCGGCGATTTGCAGGCGTTGCAGCTCTCCGCGCTGCAGCCCGGCACCCTGCACTTCGGCAAATGCCTGAGCAAGATTGAAGATCGCGGTGACGAGGTGGTGCTGAACTTCATCGACGGCACCTCGGCCCATGCCGACATCGTGATCGGCGCCGACGGCATCAATTCGCGCATCCGCGAACATCTGCTGGGCGCCGAAGCGCCGACCTACAGCGGCTGGGTGGCCCACCGCGCGCTGATCCGCGGCGAGAAGCTGGCGAAATACAACCTGACGTTCGAAGACTGCGTGAAGTGGTGGTCGGCGGACCGCCATCTGATGGTCTACTACACCACCCAACGGCGCGACGAGTATTACTACGTCAGCGGCGTGCCGCACCCGGCCTGGGATTTCCAGGGCAGCTTCATCGACAGCAGCCGCGAAGAGATGTTCGAGACCTTCGCCGGCTACCACCCGATCGTGCAGGCGCTGATCGAATCCAGCGAGCAGGTCACCAAATGGCCATTGCTGAACCGCAAACCGCTGCCACTGTGGAGCGAGGGCCGCCTGGTGCTGCTCGGTGACGCCTGCCACCCGATGAAGCCACACATGGCGCAGGGCGCGGCGATGGCGATCGAAGACGCCGCCATGCTGACCCGCTGCCTGCAGGAAACCGGCCTCGGCGACTACCGCACCGCCTTCCAGCTGTATGAAGCCAACCGCAAGGAGCGCGCATCCAGGGTGCAGGCGGTGTCCAACGCCAACACCTTCCTGCGCACCCAGGAAGATCCGGCCTGGGTCTACGGCTATGACCTGTACGCGCAAGCGCTGAAATCGGAGAACGCCGCATGAGCACTTTCCTCTACGGCGCCCACGTTCACGCCAACGGCATTCGCCAACACTACCTGCGCTATGGCGGCCACGGCCCGGCGCTGATCCTGATCCCCGGCATCACCAGCCCGGCGATCACCTGGGGTTTCGTCGCCGAGCGGCTGGGGGAAAAATACGACGTCTACGTTCTCGACGTGCGCGGCCGCGGTTTGTCGTCCAGCGGCCCGGAACTGGCTTATGACGCGGAGACCTGCGCGCAGGACGTCAACGCCTTCGCCGCCGCGCTGAGCCTGGCCAGTTACGCCCTGCTCGGCCATTCGATGGGCGCCCGCTTCGCCCTGCGCGCCGCCGTTTTGCAGCCCGCCGGCGTGCGGCGGCTGGTGCTGGTCGATCCGCCGGTTTCCGGCCCCGGCCGCCGCGCCTATCCCGGCCAATGGCCGTGGTACGCCGACTCGATCCGGCAGTCGCTGCCGGGCATGAGCGCCGAGCAGATGCGCGCCTTCTGCCCGACCTGGAGCGAAGAGCAGCGCCGGCTGCGCGCCGAGTGGCTGCACACCTGCTACGAGCCGGCGATCCAACGCGCCTACGACGATTTTCATCAGGTGGACAGCCACCGCGACTACCCGCTGCTGACCATGCCGACGCTGCTGATGGCCGCGGGCAAAGGCGGCGTCATTCAGCCCGAAGACCGGGCGGAGATCCGCGCGCTGCAGCCGGAGATCGCTATCGTCGAGGTCGAGAACGCCGGGCACATGATCCCGTGGGACGACTTCGACGGCTTCTTCCGCGCCCTGGGCGATTTTCTGGATTAACTGAGGAACACCGACATGAGCAACCACTACCGCATCGGCCAGATCGTGCCCAGCTCCAACACCACGATGGAAACCGAGATCCCGGCGATGCTGGGCGCGCGCCAGCTGATACGCCCGGAGCGCTTCACCTTTCACTCCAGCCGCATGCGCATGAAACACGTCAATAAAGAAGAGCTGGCGGCGATGGACGCCGAGTCCGATCGCTGTGCGCTGGAGCTGTCCGACGCGCGGGTCGACGTGCTCGGCTACGCCTGCCTGGTGGCCATCATGGCGATGGGGCTGGGCTACCACCGCGAATCGCAGGCCCGGCTGGCGCAGGTGACGAAAGACAATCAGGCCGCCGCGCCGGTTATCAGCAGCGCCGGCGCGCTGGTCAACGGCCTGAAGGTGATCGGCGCCAAACGCATCGCGCTGGTGGCGCCCTACATGAAACCGCTGACCCAGCTGGTGGTGGACTACATCCAGCACGAAGGCATTGAGGTCAAGGTGTGGCGCGCGCTGGAGATCCCGGACAACCTCGAAGTCGGCCGGCACGATCCGGCCAGGCTGCCGGGGATCGTCGCCGAGATGGATTTACGCGAGGTCGATGCTATCGTGCTGTCCGCCTGCGTGCAGATGCCTTCGCTGCCGGCGGTTCCGACGGTGGAGGCCCAAACCGGCAAGCCGGTGATCACCGCCGCCATCGCCACCACTTACGCGATGCTGACCGCGCTGGAGCTGGAACCGATCGTTCCCGGCGCCGGCGCCCTGCTGTCCGGCGCCTATTGAGGAGGCAGGATGAACGACACCCTCAGCGACAACTACCGCGGCGTCTGGGGCCAGCGCATCGGCTTCGGCCGGCGCCCGGCGCTGCTGGCGATCGACTTTATGCAGGCCTACACCACCGAAGGCGCGCCGCTGTTCGCGCCGGGCGTGGTGAGCGCGGTCGAGGAGAGCCGCGAGCTGCTGGCCTGCGCGCGCCGCACGGGAATTCCTGTCATCCACACCCATATCCGTTATCATGCAGGCCATTTTGCCGATGGCGGTCTGTGGGTCAAAAAAGCGCCGGTGATGAAGGACATGGTGGCGGGCAACCCGCTGGCGGCGTTCTGCCCGGCGGTAGCGCCGCTGGCCGATGAGGTGGTGCTGAGCAAGCAATACGCCAGCGCCTTCTTCGGCACCGCGCTGGCGCCGCTGCTGGTGGCGCAAGGGATCGACACGCTGCTGATGATCGGCTGCTCCACCAGCGGCTGCATCCGCGCCAGCGCGGTGGACGCGGTGCAGCACGGCTTTCGCGCCATGGTGGTGCGCGAGTGCGTCGGCGATCGTCACCCCGGCCCGCACGAAGCCAACCTGTTCGATATCGACAGCAAATACGGCGACGTGGTGCACAAACGGGAGGCGCTCGACTACCTGAACCGGTTATGAGTCAAGGATTCACCTGCAACGACAATAACGAAGGCGCAAACAGAGCCTCACGCGACCGCCCGAAACAGGGCGGTGCCCCTGCAACGCAAACACAACAGGCGCCTCCTGCGGAGGCCAACACGCACCACCTGGAGACAACATCATGGCCATTGTCGACACCCCGCTGGCGGGGAAAGCGGACGCAGAATCGCTGCTGCTGTACCGCAAAATCACCTGGAAACTGATCCCGTTTCTTTGCCTGTGTTACCTGGCGGCCTACCTCGATCGCATCAACGTCGGGCTGGCCAAGCTGCAGATGGCCGACGCGCTGCAGCTGAGCGAAGCGGCCTTCGGCCTCGGCGCCGGGCTGTTCTTCGTCGGCTATATTCTGTTCGAAGTGCCGAGCAACCTGATCCTGCAGCGCGTCGGCGCCAAGATGTGGATCGCCCGCATCATGATCACCTGGGGGCTGTTGTCCACCGCCACCATGTTCGTCACCACGCCGACCCAGTTCTACGTCATTCGTTTCCTGCTCGGCGTGGCGGAGGCCGGTTTTTTGCCCGGCGTGCTCTTTTACCTGACGCTGTGGTTCCCGACCTATCGCCGCGGCCGCATCATCGCGCTGTTCATGATCGGCCTGCCGCTGTCCAGCGTGATCGGCGGGCCGCTGTCCGGCTGGATCATGGGCCATTTCGACATGCTTCACGGGCTGCACGGCTGGCAATGGCTGTTTTTGCTGGAGGGCATTCCCAGCGTGCTGTTGGGCGTGCTGACCTTTTGGCTGTTGCCTAACACCTACCAGCAGGCCAAGTGGCTGACGCCCGAGGAGAAACAGCGCATCGCCGACGATCTGGCGCGCGACGACGCCGAGGCCGATCACGGCAAGCACAGCTTCCGCGACGGCTTCTTCAACCTGAAAGTCTGGATGCTCGGCGGCATCGACTTCGCCATTCTGCTCAGCGCCTACGCCATGGGCTTTTGGATGCCAACCTTCATCAAAACCGCCGGCGTCACCGACATCACCACCATCGGTTACCTGACGGCGATCCCCAGCGTCGCCGCCCTGCTCGGCATGCTGCTGATCGGCAGCAGTTCCGACCGGCTGCGCGAACGGCGCTGGCATATCATCGTGCCGTTTATCGTCGGCGCACTGGCGATGGCCGGCAGCACCTTCTTCACCCACAATGCGCTGGCCACGGTGCTGCTGTTCTCCATCGCCCAGGCGGCGATCATCGGTGCGGTGCCGGTGTTCTTCAGCCTGCCGGCCACCTTCCTGCGCGGCACGGCGGCGGCGACCGGCTTCGCGCTGGCCTGTTCGCTGGCCAACATCGCCGGGCTGGTGAGCAATTCGCTGATGGGGCTGGCGTTGGATCTGACCGGCAAGAGCGGCGGCGCGCTCTGGGCCTTCGCCGGCTGCCTGCTGCTCAGCTCGCTGCTGGTGGTGGCCCTGCCGGCCAAGGTGGTGAACCGCTGAATGTCGACCAAGCCAAAAAGACCAAGGGCGCATAACGCGCCCTTTTGTTTGCTTACCGGGAGTGGCCGAACTTACTCGTCCTTCAGCCCGCGGTTGATCAGCATCGGTTCGATGCTCGGCTCTTTACCGCGCCAGTCGATGTACAGCTTCTCCAGATCCTGGCTGTTGCCGCGCGACAGGATCATGTCGCGGAAGCGCTGGCCGTTTTCGGCGGTCAGGCCGCCGTGTTCGGTGAACCACTGGAAGGCATCGTCCGCCAGCATTTCCGTCCACAGATAGGCATAGTAGCCCGCGGCATAGCCGTTACCCCAGATGTGCTGGAAGTAGCTGGAGCGGTAGCGCGGCGGCACGTAGCTGAGATCGACCTTGTCTTTTTGCAGCGACTCGGCCTCGAACTTGTCCACGTCCTGCTGCGGCTGATCGGCGGTCAGCATGTGCCAGTGCATGTCCAGCAGCGCGGCGGACAGCAGCTCGGTCATGCTGTAGCCCTTGTTGAACTTGTCGGCCTTCTTGATCTTGTCGACCAGTTCCTGCGGCATCGCCTCGCCGGTCTGGTAGTGCTTGGCGAAGTGGCTGAACACTTTCGGATCGCTGACCCAGTGCTCGTTGAACTGCGACGGGAACTCGACGAAGTCGCGCGCGGTGTTGGTGCCCGACAGGCTCGGGTATTCCTGATCGGCAAACATGCCATGCAGCGCATGGCCGAACTCGTGGAACAGGGTGATTACATCGTCATACGACAGCAGCGCCGGCTGGCCCGGCGCCGGTTTGGTGAAGTTGGCGACGTTGTAAATCACCGGCTTGGTGCCGTTGAGCTTCGACTGATCGACGAAGTTGCTCATCCAGGCGCCGCCGCCCTTGTTGTCGCGCTTGAAGTAGTCGGTGTAGAACAGCGCCAGCGACTTGCCGTCCTTGTCGAACACTTCGTACACCTTGACGTCCGGCTGATAGACCGGGATGTCCTTGCGCTCCTTGAAACTGATGCCGTACAGCAGGTTGGCGGCGTAGAACACACCGTTGTTCAGCACGTTGTTCAGCTCGAAGTAAGGCTTGATCTGCGACTCGTCCAGATCGTACTTGGCCTTGCGCACCTGTTCGGCATAGAACTGCCAGTCCCAGGCCTGCACCTTGAAGTCGCCTTTCTGCTGGTCGATCACCGCCTGAATGTCTTTGGCTTCACGCTCGGCGCGCGCGGTGGCCGCCGGCACGATGTTGCGCATAAAGCTCAGCGCGGCATCCGGCGTCTTGGCCATCTGGTTTTGCAGTTTCCAGGCGGCGTAGTTCGGGTAGCCCAGCAGCCTGGCCTGCTCGGCGCGCACCTTGGCCAGACGGGAAATGGTCTGGCGGGTATCGTTGCCGTCGCCCTTCTCCGCACGCGTCCAGGAGGCGTCGAACAGCGCCTGGCGGGTGTCGCGATCTTTTAGGCTCTGCAGCAACGGCTGTTGCGTGGTGTTTTGCAGCACCAGCAGCCACTGTTTCTCCAGCTTGCGTTCGGCGGCCGCCTGGGCCGCCGCAGCCAGCTCGCCTTCCGACAGGCCGTCCAGCTTCGCCTGGTCGGTTATCGCCAGCGCACCGTTTTTGCTCGCCGCCAGCAGCTTGTTGGTGAACTGGGTGCTCAGCGTCGCCGCTTCCTGGTTCAGCGCCTTTAGCTTGGCCTTGTCGGCGTCCGACAGGTTGGCGCCCGCCAGCTCGAAGTTCTTGTAGGTCACTTCCACCAGCCGGCGCGACTCCGGATCCAGCTTCAGCGCGTCGCGATCCTGATAGATGGCCTTGATGCGCGCGAACAGCTTGCCGTTGAGCATAATGTCGTCGTTCAGCGCCGCCAGCTTCGGAGAGGTTTCTTCATCCAGCTTTTGCAGCGCGTCGCTGGTGTTGGCCGAGGTCATGGCGCCGAACACGTTCATCACCCGCGTCAGCAGCGAACCGGCCTGCTCCAGCGCCACCAAGGTATTCTTGAAATTAGGCTTGGCCGGGTTGTTGGCGATCTTCTCCACCTCTTCCCGCTTTTGCTTGATGCCCGCTTCGATCGCCGGCGCGTAGTCGCTCTCCTTGATCAGGTTGAACGGCGGCGCCTGGAACGGCAGACGGCTTTGATAGAAGAACGGATTTTGAGTCTTTTGCTTGTCGTGCTGATTGGCTTCACCGGTCACGTTAGCCTCCTTCGCCTGGCCGCTGGGCAGTGCGCTATGGTCGGCGTGAGGTTGGGTTTCTGCTGCCTGTGCCTGCGAGCCCAGCGCCATGCCGATCGCCAGCACCAATGTGGATAAACGCATCAAATCGAAACTCCTCCATGTTCACGGAATAAGGTCTCGGGGAATCGCTCCCTCTGAGTCACCTCCTAGCTTAGGTGCAGTTGGCAGTTTGAGCAAAAACAAGTGATTAGAAGTTAGCCGCCTCGCCGGCCGCTGCCAGAAGCTCCGGTGACATCTTTATTTTTTATCATCAACATATAGTCACATAATGTAATTAGTTTATAGGAAATTAATTCAATGCCATTGATAAAGAAAGAAGAATCATAAAATACCCTGTTGACTTATCAGGTTACTCAATGTAACTTGATGTAAATTTTGATTAACGGAGCTAATCAAATTGCAGCTTATAACGGAAATAGTTCTTATTGTCATTTTCATCCTCATTATCAGTGCAACTTATAAAAACGCGAAGAAAAAAGGCTTGCGCACGTACCATATCGTCATGCTGTTCTTGATATTCCCCCTTGCCGTATTTTTAGACTACTGCCTGCAGCGCCAAGCGATCCTTTTGGATACGGCCGCCCTTAAAATCACGGCAATGTATGGTTTGTCGATGGCAGTTATTTTTTCGCTTGTGTTATCTATTACCTCTCGCAAGAAGGAGCTTAAATGAGAGCCTTAACGGAAGTTGAGTTGTCATGTATTAACGGTTCTGACGGCAATGATTCTTATAATCCGACTTCACTTATTGTCGGCAGCCTGAGCACAATAGCGAAATTGCCCACCCCCGTATCATTAGCCGTGGGCGTGGGCACGGAAATCGCTATTCAGGCCGCACCGCACATGCCGGTTAACGTTGCTATTCCACAGGTTCCCATGGGCCCAACATGGAATGGCAGTGGCGGTGGTCGCCCTTCACCGTCGTCGTCACTTTCAACACCGGATTCTTCAAATTAAAAAACGTGGGCCTTATTATCCCTTGAACAACAAGGCCGATATTTAACTTGCCCTGCGCCCATAACAATAACGATTAAAAAAATGAAAAACCTCGCCATGCTTCACGAAAGCTTGATTCCTTTTGTCGCAAAAAAGACAGGTTCTCAATTACTCTGGCACAACGAATTAAGCCCTGCCGAGCAGGACGAACTGAAAAATGAGGCCAGCTATCTCATCGAAGAAAATAATCGTCATGCTATTTTTGATGACGGCACGCCGCTCTTAAACGATGAAAAAGTCTTTTTCGCCGAACGTTATGGCGGCGGGGCTATTTCGCGCAACGGCGGTGGCGCACGCTGTGGCTTTGATGGGCGATGGCAGGTTAAAGGCATCGGAGCCAATGCGTTAGTCGGTCAAGGGGCAAAGCATGTCGATGGCGAGTTGACAATGACCGGCGCAGTATTGGAGGCATTGTGGGGAAACGTCATGGCCAAACTGCTGCCTTACGGCGCCGTGCCCAATAAGGCGATCTTGCTGACCGACAACCCCATCGCCACCCTCTCTCCTGCATCGGCGGGAGATGTCCATAACCGCAAGGCGTTGCTGGTGCGCGAACCCGTCGTGCGCCCTGCACATTTTTGCCGCGCGCCCTACTATCATCCTCATGATGCGATGCAAAGGCAGCCTTCGGATATTGAGCGGACCGAAAAGCTCATTGTCGCCGCACCGTCCTTTCTGCCTCGTCCCTCTGAGTTTGACGCTGTGCGCTGGTTGGCATTGCCGCAGGAAGAACGAGCATTCTACGGGCTCTGCGAGCTTGCCCGGCGCCTTGCGACGCAGATAGCTTACTGCCGTACCCGCCATTTGGTGATGATGACCTCACCCTCCAATTGCGATATGGCCGGCAGGCTGCTGGACTTTCATGGTGTTCGCAGCGTTTTTCCCGCAGAACGTCGAGATCCCGGCCGCAGCTACATTCAGCACAACAAACTCAACGAAGACGCCCCTTTGTTGCTGAGAGGCATGCAAGATCTCGCTTTTTATTTAGCCAAGCATCAATTTGGCCCGGCATTTCTCGCGGCAGCGCACCAAGGCATCGGCGCGGCCTTTAGTATGGCCTACAAGCGAGCCTGCCTGCTGGATAATCTCGGTATGGCGGGTTTTGCCCCTGCATTTTTACAACGCCTGCCTCTCACCGCCGAATGGTTCGCCTTAGGCGAACGCTTGCAAAAAATGTTCGATTTGGCTCCCGGCGTCTTTAGCCGTCGACAAGGTCTGGGCCAGGGGAATGCTCATCCGGCGATTGCCCTGTTGCATCGGCTCATCGACTCGCCCGTAAGGGTTTCCGCCGAACAACAGGGTACGACAGCGGAGGAGAAATTTTCTCTGGCATTCCAGCGGTTATACGCGAAGTACCTTCAGGAAACATCAGCGGATCAAACCGCCGCCGGATTACAACAGGCGATGAAGCAGACCGTCACCCGAAGGTTGGGCTCCCGCGCGTTCATGCGCCGTGAAGTGATTTTTCAAGACATTGCCGGCTGGCGCGGTGAAGTCAGCGAGATCAGCGAACAGTTGCAAACCTATCTGGATCGTTTCGAGCGCCAGGCGATCAACGTATTACAATAATAACGCTGAGGATATTTCGTGAGTTTTATCAAAAAAAACCAGCAGGGTAAAAGTAAGTTCAGTCAATACGAGAGCCTGGGCTTCGCCGTTAACTGTATGCTGATGAATAAAAATTACAGTTTGTACCATATAAAAACGTTGCAGCTATGGACTCAGGAAGCGATTAATCAAAACCAATTCAAAATATTATTCGACCATTTGGACAATCCGTTAGGATATATAACCTGGGCCTACCTGAGAGATGAGACGCTGGGTCGATTTATTAACGATCCGCAGTTTCTTCTCCATACCTCAGAATGGGATGAGGGCGGCACGCTGTGTATTTTAGATTTTTGCTGCAAGCCAGGCAGCGCGCATTTATGTTTGGAACACCTTAAAACAGTTCACCCAATCGCAGAACGTCGCACGGTTGTATGGCGTTCCCGCCGAACGGGCAAACTGATGACGTTAAAAAAATAAAGAAAAATAAACATCAGGGATGAGCCGATGAGCAAGCATCAACTATTGGATTCACAGGCGGGATTTTACTACGGCACCAAGATCGGCGATGACAAATCGAGCTATAATATCGCGGAATATGTCGAAATAAATCACACTCTCGATATCGCAAGAATGAAACGTGTCATTCATCGCGTCATCAGCCAAACGCCGACGCTGCACGTTCTGTTTGATGAAGATAACGGTACGCCTTATCAATATCCCGTCACCGCCAACATCTCAGTGGAATGGGTAGATCTTTCGCAGCGCGCCAACAATATGGCCACCGCTATCGAATTAATGGAAGCGGATGCCAAGCGCCCGTTCTCGTTGAACGCTGCGCCGTTATTCAGACAAAAAATCATTAGACTGGGTGAGCAACGCTTTCTGTGGTATTTCTGCAGCCACCATCTGCTGCTTGATGGTTACGGCACTTATTTGCTGATCCACCAAGTGGCACAGGCCTACCGAGGCCAAACGCAGCAACCGCAAGACGTACCTGCGATCGATGCCTTGCTCAGGGCTGAATCTGAGTATAAACAGTCAGCCGCCTATCAAGCGGACCGACATTTTTGGCAAGCAGCCAGCGCCTCACTGCCAGACCCGATGACATTAGCCTGCGCCAATATTCCCTCGGGACAAACGATCCGCCATGTGACTTCGTTGCCCTATCCTGCCGAGCGCCTTGCGCTGCAAACCGGGCACCCTTCTTGGCTGGCGCGCACTTTCGTGGCAGTGATGGCATATTTGTACTTGTGTACCGGCGAGAAACAGCAAACGATCGGCGTCCCAATGATGGCGCGAACAGACTCCC
This sequence comes from Serratia sp. CY29653, assembly GCF_052169255.1. Taxonomy (NCBI): domain Bacteria; kingdom Pseudomonadati; phylum Pseudomonadota; class Gammaproteobacteria; order Enterobacterales; family Yersiniaceae; genus Serratia; species Serratia sp. CY29653. Next base: position 1,317,459 of record NZ_JBJNLC010000001.1, read on the forward strand.
TGACGAGGCAGGCGCTGACTTGCAAAACCAACGTTGTTCCTTTGACGCTCGATATTGAGGACACGGCCTCATGCCGACAGTTGGCGCAAACCATTGAACGCATGCTCAGGCAACTCAAAAAACATCAAGCGTTCCGTTACGAAGAGATAAAAAGTCTGAGGAGCGTCACCAGCCGCTCGCCGCTGTTCAACATCGTGGTCAATATCATTCCCTTTGAAGCGGCAGCCTCATTTTCTTCCGCGCAGCGCAGCGAAATCCGTAATTTACGCTCAGGAGGCGCGCAGGATCTGGTCTTCAACATGCGTCCCGATCTCGATAACCAAACGCTTCGGCTGGAGATCGATGCCGACTCAGGGCTTTACGATGCGGCCAGCCTGGTGCGGCACAGCCAGGGGATACAGACCTTGTGCGACTTGCTGTATCACGACCCGGAAAATCTTTCCGTCGCGGCATTGCGACAACGTTTCCCGCTCTCGCTGCAGGGTAAAGCAGCCAACGAGAACGTGGTCGATATAATGCAACGTATCGATCGTGCCGTCGTTCAAGCGCCGCAACGCACGGCGATCCTCACGCCCGCACACGCTTCGTTGTCGCTAAGAGCGCTGTCTTATGCCGTTTTGCAGCAACAGTGGCGTGCGCTGGCCGATACCCTGGCCCCCGCCCGTGCTGCATACACCGTGCTGTTGCTCGACTTGCCGCAAGGGCCGGAAGCCATCATCTGCATGCTTGCTGCGCTGCAGTTGAAAATGCCGTTCGTCAACCTGAATGCCAAAGGGGATGGAGCGGCTCATCGTCAACTGCTTGAACAGTTTAGCGACGCTATCCTGATTACCGATCGCACACTTCCCTCCTTTCATTCCGAACCTGACGCATTGGCGCATTGGCGCGCATCGACACTCGATATGCCGGCGGATTTCGCGCACTTCACCGTGTTTCGCCAGCAAACAGCGGCAGAGGCGCCGCCATTCCCGGCCGGAACCGGCTATATCATGTTTACCTCCGGCTCGACGGGAATGCCTAAAGGCGTGATAGGCGCCCGACATGCTCTCAACGTTTTTGTCGATGCGGCGATAAAATGCTATGGCATTCAACCGCATGAACGCGTGTTGCAATTTGCGCCCTTGCATTTCGATGCGTGCATTGAAGAAATTTTCATGACGCTGGGTGCCGGCGCCCACCTGTGTATCGCCCCTGAGGCCGTCAAGCACAGTTTTGCCGCTTTCTTCACATTCTGCGCCGATCATCAAATCAGCCTGCTGGATCTGCCGACTGCCTACTTTAATGAGATGCTGTTCGCCTCCGGCGGCGAACAGACGCTGCCGCCGGCCGTCACGACCGTTATCATCGGCGGCGAAAGCCTTTCACCGCGAGCCAAAGAAAGCTGGTTCGCGCACTATCCCAAAGGCAGAAAGTTATTCAACTCCTACGGCCCAACCGAGACAACCGTGGTGGCGACGGTCGCCGAAATCAAAAACGATGGCGCCGCCGTGACGATAGGCGCACCGTTGGACGGTGTATACACGGCGATCGTCGGCGAGGATCTCAGGCTGTTGCCGCTCGGCTGCAGCGGCGAATTACTGATAGCCGGAGCGACCGTCAGCCTGGGATATTTGCATCAGCCAACGCTGAGCGCGGAAAAGTTCGTCACCCTTGAGGTTAACGGCCATCCCATGCCCGCCTTTCGTACCGGCGATATCGCCTGCCAGCGCCAGGATGGGCAGCTGGTGTTCCTTGGCCGCAAAATTCGTGAAGCGAAAATCGCCGGGCAGCGCGTCAATATGGGTGAGATAGAAAGCTGTCTGGCCCGGTTGCCTGCAATTGTCGAAATTGCCGTGCTGGCCAAAAGCGGCGACGCGGGAACGGAACTGTACGCGCATTATCACAGCCGGCAGCCGCTCAGCGAGGCAATGCGCCGCACGCTGTATGGCGAACTGCCCAATGCACATATTCCTCAGCGCTTCGTGCATCACCCAACGCCGCTGGCCAAACTGGCTAACGGCAAGATTGATTATCGCACCCTGGAAAGACAATCCCGGCTGCCTGAACCCACACGGGAATTGCGTTCGACGACATTCAACACCCTGGTGAATGAGGTTTGGCTCGCGACGCTGGGCAGTGACGATGGCGACTTCTTCACGCTCGGCGGCGAGTCGCTGCAGGCCATAAAAATCATTAACGCGCTTAACGCCCACTGTCGGTTGGATCTGAACCTGAGCGATATTTTTGAACATCCGAGACTCGCCGATTTCTGCCGACACCTAACGCAGCTGGCCCATGCACGCTATGGCCTGGATCCGCAGCATCTGGACATCCGCTGCGCTATCGGCCGCCGCCTATCAACCGAGGCGCCGGCCAGCAGCCGGCTGTTTATTCAATCTCCCGAAGGCGCAGATGAACGACTTTTGTTGGCCGCCCTCGCCGACAAACACGGTGTGGACATTCTGTCACCGCAGGCGCTGCCGTTGCATGCTGAATGGCCGCTGAACGCGGCCATATTCAACGTACCGAACGAAGCCACGCAATATGCCAGTTGGCTTGATGCGCTTTCGGCCCTGCTGCTCGTCCTGCCCGGCCGAGTTAACTACATGATCTTTATGCATGATACAGCCGGCGGCGCCAGACTCACGCAAAGCCTGCTGCGCGATTTTCGGCATGAGCGGCTGCTGTTGCTGCATAAAACCGATTCGCGCCGCCAAGCCGTCGACGCCGGCGTTACTGAGTTGATAGCCTTTTCCGCGCGGCTTGGCTATTTCCCGCACATCCGGTTCGATACGGCCAATGAGCGATTGAACGGCTGCGTACTGAGGATCTTCGGCTTCGATGATGGCGAGAATATCGATCATCGCGCCGCCTTCACAATGGCACAGCGGAGAAACCCGGGAGTGCAGTTGTGTAGCTTGTCGCATTGGCTGAATTTGATTTCCGCCCACAGCGACAAACGCCCGAATAAAAGCGGTCGAACAGGGAAAGCTATCGACGTCAACATAGAAGGAGTGCACTGATGAGCGTCATCGGCCTGATCAATCTGATGGAAATGGCGAAACAGGGAGCAACATTCGGCGAGCTGTCGCCTCGACGCCAAACCATTGAGCATGTCGACGCCGCCGCCCTCAGTGCGGTGCAGGAAGACATCACCGCATTTTTATCTGTCTGTACGCCAGATAATGCAGTGCGAGACACCGGGGAGAAGCCTTGTTACACCGTCAATCACTACGCGGGGCAATACCTGTGGCTGTATGAAAACTTCACCAAGAACAGCCCGCTGTATAACATTCCGATCGCCAAAGAGATCCTGGGGCCCTTTGAACCCACGCGTTTGCTCGCCGCGCTGAAAAAACTACTCAAGCGGCACGGTGCGCTTTGCGGCCGCTATCGGCTAGACGGGGAAGCCATCACCGTTGACATCGTGCATCCTGATGAAACCATTTTCGAACACAGTCTCGAGGACATCAGCGGGCAGAATAGTGAGGAGCAGCAAAAAAGTATGCTGGCGGCGCTTAACGCCCAGTGCACGATTCCGTTTGATCTCGGTGCCGAGTATCCCCTGCGCTGCCGGATCTTGAGAAAGAGCGCGCAGCACCACTATCTGTTCTTGACTTTTCACCATTGCGTGGTCGACGGCTGGACGGCCAATTTGCTGGTGGATGAACTGAGCCGTGGCTATCACGCGCACGAAGAGCATTGCCATTATGACAACGGCCAGGCGTTTTTCCGCTACCTTGAAGACCCTTTCCTCGCCGTCGCCAATGTCGATGACAGCATGGCGTTTTGGCGCGATGAACTGGATGGTGCGCCGGAAAAACACGCGCTTGAATACGATATCGCCATCACCGCGGCAGGAAAAACACAGAATATCGTCAGAACATCGCTGACGAACGAACTGCAGTCGGCTCTGGCCCAGTTAGCCAAACATAACGGTACGACGCTGTTTACGCTGTTGCACTCCGCCTTCGCGTTACTGATTGCCAGAGAATCTGCGACGGATCGCGTGGTCATCGGTAGCCCGATCGCCAACAGGAACGAGCCAACGTTAAACGATGCCGTGGGCAGCTTCGTCAACACGATCGCTCACCAATTTATCATCACTGGCGACGACAGTTTCACCGCGCTGCTGCAAAAGAACGCGAATAAATTTGCGCGCGCTTTCAAACATCAGGGTTTGCCATTCTCTTACCTGGTTGAACAACTCAAGCCCACGCGCGGCAAGTTTCACCCCATTTTTCAAATCATGTTCGTCTGCCAACATCGCAAAAGCAATGAGCTAAATGTTGGCGGTGCGCAGGTTAACACCCTGCCGAGAGGCTATGCGCCGCCCAAGTTTGATCTGGTTCTGGAAGTGATTTCCAGCGCAGAGGGCATTCAGTTGGAATGGCAATACAACGCCAAGCTGTTTACGCCGGAGCGCATTGATGGATTGGCGCAAGCTTACGCATTGCTGCTGCAGCAAATTGCCTGCGATCCCTCGCGGGCCGTCGGCCACTATTCGCTGGCGTCAATGGCCGATAACCGGCAATTGCGTCAGCTCTCCATCGGACAGGCAATGCCGGCATTCTTGCGGCAACCTCTTTCCGATCGGCTGTTACGCACTGCCCACCAGCATGCGGATCGCCCGGCGTTGTACGAGGGCGATAGCGTATGGCATTACGATCGACTGTTGCGGCACGCCGGCCTCGTGGCGCATTGGCTGATCGCCCATACCGCCCCAGGCGCGCTCATCGCCATCGATCTTCCACGCGGCGCTCATCAAGCTATTGCGGCGCTCGGCGTGATCCTCGCCGGACGCGCCTACTTGCCGTTGGCCGAAGGATTGCCGGATGCCCGCGCAGCGGCCATTATGCGGATATCAGGTTGCGCCTGGGTTTTGAGCAACCAGGCTCACCATCGCGCCCGCTATCCGCAGACTACCCGCATTCAAGATCTGGAGGCGCTGTTTTCCCCTCATGTCACAGACACAGCGACCTTCCCGCCAGGCGAAGCGGAAGCGCTCGCCTATGTCATTTATACGTCGGGGACGACCGGCACACCAAAAGGTGTGGCTATGGAACAGGGTGCCGTCACCAATACCTTGCTGACCATGAACCGACAGTTTAACGTTTCTCATCGTGACAACGTATTGGCGCTCGCCGATCTGGCCTTCGATTTATCGGTCTATGACCTGTTCGGCAGCTGGCTAGCCGGCGCATCGGTAACGGTGCTATCGCCGCATGAAGCGAAAGAGCCGTCAGCATGGCTAAATGCGATACGCCAGCGGCAAATCAGCATCTGGAACTCGGTTCCCGCCATCTTGCAAATGCTGGTGCAATATTGCGCACAAGAAAACATCCTGTCGCTGCCTCAACTGCGGCATATTTGGCTGAGCGGCGATCGCATCTCTTCGCGGCTGATCGCCGAGGCACATCGGCTTTGCCCCAACGCCACCATCACCAGCCTTGGCGGTGCAACCGAAGGGGCAATATGGTCAATTTATCATCCGGTTACACGAGATACGCACTACAGAAACGCCATCCCCTATGGAACCGCATTGCCAAATCAGAGCATGTGGGTGTTGGATGAAAAACTCGAACCGTGCGGTTTCGGCGTTACCGGCGACATTTATATCGGTGGCGTTGGGGTCGCCCGCGAGTATTGGCGCGATAGCCAAACCACCGCCGGCAGCTTTGTGCTTTTCCCAACCACCGGAGAACGCGTGTACCGCACCGGCGATCGCGGCCGTTGGCATCGCAGCGGTTACATCGAGTTTCTCGGCCGCGAAGACCAACAGGTGAAACTGCAGGGTTTTCGCGTCGAATTGGGTGACGTCGAATTCGCGCTCAAAAGCAGCGAGCTGGTCGCTGAAGCGTGTGTCGTCTGTCGCGATGAAACCGGGAACGGCACACCGCATCTGGAGGCCTACATCACATTGACCGAGGCGGGGAAAACCTGCATTCAAGCAGAGCAAAGAATACGCGAGCTGGTTACGGCCGCATTGCCCACGTATATGGCGCCATCCCGCTATCATCTCATTGAACGTTTCCCGCTTTCACGCAACGGCAAATTGGATCGCACCTTGCTATCGCCAGGCACCGAACGGAGTCAGGCCAGCGATGTTGCACCCGCGGCGTCCGCGGAACTCATGCTGCTACGAGAGCTGTTGGCGAATACGTTAGGCTGTACCCCAGACAAGATCGACCCCCATGCCAGCTTCTTCAGCAATGGCGGCAGCTCGCTTTCCGGCATCACGTTTTTGGGCAACATCAAGCGCGCCCTTAATGTGGAATTAACCCTGGCGGAAATCCTTGGCTACTCACAGCTCGATAAACTTGCCGAGCGTCTGCGCGCGAATGCGCCCCTGCCGTTATCGATGCTGTCCGGCTCAGCCGATCGCCCCTCTCTGCCCACCTTGTATTTGGTGCATGGCGCCGGCGGCCAGGTACATCAATATGCAAAGTGGACAAAACAGCTTTGCGCCTGCGCCAACATCATTACCATCGCCAGCCCGGGGTTGGCCGCGCCAGGCGCAGACGACACACTCACCCTGCAGCGATTGGCCGCCTCCCACTTGGCGGCCATACCGCGTGCCAAACGCGACACGGCCGTTATCGCCGGCTGGTCATTGGGTGGCCAATTAGCTGTCCATATGGCGGCGCTGGCCACGGAACAAGGCGCGCCCTTTGCGCATGCGGTGGTTGTCGACAGCGGTTTTCCCGCCCAGCAGCCCGCAGTAAAGCGACGTTTCAGCGTGGCCCAAAGTTACCTCAGTCTGTTCGACTCCCTCGGTATTGCGCGCCATTTGTGTCGGCGTCAAGAAACGAGTGCGATAGACAGCTTCGCCAACGAGATAAAAATGCACTATGCGCTGAATCAGAGCGTGCTTGCGGAGAAGATCACGCTGGAACATGCCGAAACCTTCTGTTGGGCGCTGAAAAAATCGTTCGAACTAACGAATAACGCCGGCCCCCTGCCGCAGATAGCGATACCGCTAACGCTTTGGCTCAGCCAGCAACGTCAGCGTAAACACCCCCATCTTGCACAACGCTGGGAGATGCAATCCTCGCATAGCGTTCAACTCAGTTATTGTGCAGAAACGCATTACAGCATTTTAAACAACGCTCAACTTCTTCGAGCGCTGACGCAATTGCTGCACGCGTTGTCAACATCATTGGAATAACGCGAGAAGATACCCCCTATCAATCAAACCTATCGAGGCACTGATGAAATTACCAAGCAGTTGGATTTTTTTGTTCTGCTTTTACTACACATTTATGGATATTTTTTATTCTTTATTTTTTTCCGAAGACAGGAGGTTTACCAGCACAATCATTCAATCCTTTATCTTTTCAACCTTGCTAGTGGCATTTTTCTGGTATCGGAAAACTGCAAAAACCAAAAACCAATAATATAAGGAAGTCATTATGAGAGAGCTTACACTTAATGAAGTGAACTTTATCGCGGCAGCTGGGGATTTCAGCTATGCAGAGTTGGGCGGTGCAGTCGCTGCCGGCGCGGTTGGTGGAGCGATGACCGGCGCCATGGCTGGCGGCGTCGGTGCCGGCCCAGGCGCTGTTGCCGGTGCCGTTATCGGTGGTGCCGCCTATACCGCTGGCAAAATGGTGGAATCCATGTTGGGTGGCAATAAACAAACATCGACGAACAATCCTGCCGACAGTAACTAATGCAGGAAGATTCGTATCCATCATATGAAAAGATTATTCATTATATTGTTCGCCATTTTAATCGGGCTTGTTGTTGGCGCGATTGCGGATTATTTCAGCCTCAATCGTTTCTTGAAATACGCCCTTATCGCCTTTGCCGTTATCGCCACGCATAAATTGCTCAATAGCGATCGCGGGCGACGCTCAGCATGATCAACGTGGCTTATTTTAAAATTTAATTACTAAGGAGCAAGTATGCGCAATCTTACCTCTGAAGAATGTTCAATCATTTCCGGTGCAGGAGATCGCAGCGGTACATTGACGGTTTCCGCAGAAACTGTCGGCGCAGCGATCGGCGGCGGCATCGGCTCTATCGGTGGCGTGGCGGGCGGCGTTGTCGGCACTATTGTCGGCGGTGCTGTCGGTAACTATGTCACCGGCGATCGTGCCCCCGGCTCAGTTGGCCCATCAGGCATTCCCTGGGGCGGGAGCAACGGCGGCGGTACCATGTGGGGGAACAACAACAATACCGATTCGAACTGATCGGGGCCCTGCAAGCCTCGCGGTTGACCTCAGCGGTTAACATTGGCTTCAGCGCCTAAAGCGTCACATCATGCCAGGGTTATCATTGTGATAACCCTTTTTTCATGGGTTCACCGCAGGATGAGTGCGCGGTTGACGTAGCGAAAATATCGGGGTGAAGAGGCCAGGTAAAGCGAAGCTGACATTACCCGAGTCGAATGACTCTATCCGCAGAGGCAATCGTCGACGGACGGTGCGCAATAATCACGCGGGTAATGTTCAGTTGTGAAATAGCGCGGTTAATATGTGTTTCATTATCTAGATCCAGGTGGCTAGTCGCTTCGTCCATAAACAGAATGCTGGGGCGACGATAGAGCGCACGGGCTATCAATAAGCGCTGTTTCTGCCCGCCAGAAAGGCTCCCCCCCAGTTCGCCGATCAATGTTTCATAGCCCATCGGCATGTTTTGAATATCATCATGCATATTGCAACGTCGTGCGCACGCCTCAATACGCTTCAGATCCATTTCGGCATCAAATCCTGAAATATTTTCAGCGATAGATCCCGCCAGCAGCTTGTCATCCTGCAACACGCAAGCGATACATTGGCGATAATTATTAACGCCAATGTTGCTGATATCCATACCGTCGACCAGCACGGCCCCTTCATCCGGCGACAGCAACCCACACATTAACTTCATCAACGTAGTTTTACCCGCGCCGGAGGGACCGACAATCGCCACGCTTTCTCCCGCTGCAATGCTGAGATTCAAATCCGCGATAATGGGTTTCGCCAAGCGATCATACTGGTAGCGCAGATTCCGCACCTGAAGCTCCGCGGCTTTGCCTTTTGTGAAGAGCTGGCGCGCGGGCATTTGCGATTCCGGTGACGAAAGCACAATGTCCGCCACCCTTTCATTATGCAAACTCAGCATTCGCAGCTGAAGCATCATGTCGATCAGGCTGCTGGCACGCTCCGAAAACTGCCCGCGGTAGGCGTTAAACGCGATAAACATGCCGATCGTCATTTGATTGTCTATGACCAATGCCGCGCCTAGCCAAAGGATGATCACCTGATCGCAGGTGGCGATAAACGCCCCCAGGCCGCCAAACATCATGTTTAATTTGGTCAGCTTGATACCGGCATTGATCGTTTCTACGTTTAGATTCAGCCAATACTGCGAACGGGTTTCAGATAACCCCAGCGCCTTTAACGTACTGACGCTATACAACGTTTCCATGAAATGAGACCCGGCTCGTGCCCCTTTCACCAACTGCTCTTCCGACAGCTGCCGATAATATTGATAGGTCGACAACCTGAGAATAACGTATATCGCCGTAAAGCCGAGCACCACCCAAACCAACCAGCCGCCATAGAGCAGCATCATGATAAATACGCCTACGGACATGATGCCATCAATAATACTGCTGACGATGCTGGTAGTGAAAGTCGCTCTTATCGTATCCAATGAGCCGAAACGGGATTGAATATCACCCAACTTGCGCTTCTCAAAGAAGGAAAGCGGCAATTTCATCAGATGATCGAACACTCCCGCCTTCCACTGCACGTCTATCAACGCGCCCATGACGATAGAGATCCACGAGCGCAACATGGATACGCCGGTACGGAATAAAATAAAAAACAGCAATCCTATGCATATCAGCGCTAAAAGATCATGATCGCCGGCCAGAATCACATGGTCCATGACCAACTGCGTACCGACGGGTAACAGCAGATTAACCGTTTCAATCACGATCGACAGACAGAAGATCTTTAGCAAGGCCCCCTTGAGGCCGCGCACATTGCTCATCAGCTTGCGAAAACGCAATCTGCTTTGCTGTTTGATCGGCTGAAATTCACTGTCTGGCCACAGCTCAAGCGCTACGCCGGTAAAATGCCGCGACAGTTCATGCAACCCCAGCACTTTACGGCCAAAGGCAGGATCATGGATCACCGCCCGCCCTCGGCTGACACTGACAAGCACCACGAAATGCTTCATGTCCCAATGCAGAATACAAGGCATTTTCAATGCCTTAAGTTCATCGATATTCAGCGATAACGCTCTGGATTGCAGTTTCAGTGCGCTCGCGATGTCAATCAGCGCGGACAGCGTCGCCCCGCGTGAAGAAAAGCCGTAGCGGCTGCGCAGATTAAACAGATCGATTTGCAAGCCATGGTAATGGCATACCATCGCCAGACTGGCCAGCCCACATTCCGAGGCTTCAGTTTGCAGGATCTGCGGCACTTTGCGGCGCAGCGACAAATTGAGTTTGCCCTTTAGCGTGTCGAAATAAGATTCAGTCATTGATTGGCCCCATCAGGCTGTTTTTCATATCGTAGAAAGGCGAGAACATCCATTGATATAAAGGCCTTTTTTCCAGAAACAGCGTGGATTGAGCCCGCATGCCGTTAGTGAGCTGCAACGCCTTGCCCTGGTAACTGATATGCGTTTCATCCAGGGAAACGGTGACCTTGTAATAAGATGCCGTTTGCGCGTTGGGCTGATGCACGGGAGAACTGCTGTAAGTTGACATTTCTTGCATGGAGGCCGGCACATAAGCGATGCTTTCTATCCTGCCGGGAAACTGGCCAAACTTCTCATAGGGGAAAGCATCATAACGAATGTTGATGGCGTCCCCCGCTGAAACATAAGGCACACTGGCGTTCGGCAACCATAAAACTAGCTGATAAATCGCGCCATTACGTGGAATAATCTGTACCAGACTGTCACCGCTATTGACCATCTGACCCGGGGTAACGCTGAGAGATTCAATGCGGCCATCGCTCGGGGCGTTCACGATCAATGCGCCGCTGGCATCGGCTTCCGCTAACTGCCGTTGCAAATCATTACGCTGAAACTGGTACTGTGAAATTTGATTATCGAAATCTGCCGCGCGCGTAACGATGTCGCTTTCCAAATTCGTAATTTGCAACGATTCCTGAATGTGTTGGCTATGCAGGTTTTGGAACAGACTTTGTTGTTGATAAAACGAATAGGTTTGTCCGCTAAGCTGATCTTTGGTAATCAGACCGCGCTGCTGATATTCCTTATAGGAACGCATGTTGTCCTGAGCAAATGCCACCCCTTCTCGTGCGTTATCCAACAGCTGTTTGGACTGCATGTGCGCCAATTCATACTGTTTTTTTTGCGCGCGTAGATTTTCCAGCGTCATGCGCTTGTTGTCTTGCAACTTAAGGATGATGCTGTCAACGTGTTTTAACTGGTTTTCCAGCGCCAGGCGCGTATTGGCGCTCACTTTCCCGTTATCCGTCACCCGGCTGACATCAATCTGATAAAGACGCTGGCCTTTTTTAACCACGTCGCCCACTTCGACGAAGCGTTCCGAGATAAAACCCTGCTGGGGTGCAAACACATTGACTGAGCGGGGGAAGGTGGTGATTTCACCATAAACATTAATGCGGCGCGTATAATGACTGAATATAAGAAAAGAGAGGAAAACAAGAATAAATAAAAACGATAAAAGACCAAAGCACCAGGCGGGCAAGCCGTTTATCAATAAGGCCTTACCCGCCCATTTCGCCCGCTGATGATCCGTGGCTTCCTGTCGAAACAAATCACGCATGAAATCCCTTTCCAGAAATAAAGCTCAAGCCAATCCTGGCTCGTAAAATGCAGAAGTACACCGAAAAAACAGCAACAGTGATTAAAACAAGCCTGTTGCTTTTTAAGCAGCGATATCGTAAAGATAATTATTCTCATTATGATATAGAGCCCCCCGAAGAAATGCAATGCTTTTTACGCACTTATCCAGCAACATGGCTGTATATCACTAGGTATATTCATAAAAAACCAATAAAGAGTCTCCTAACCAAATAATCGTATTCAGACTACATCTCGGCATGTCCAATAAATAATCATGCGCCGCCCTTCCATTGTCTGTTTTTCATCCACAATGTGTGCAGCAATAACGCTATCAAGGCTTTCACTTCCTTATGTTAAAATTGTCGCCACGCGGTGTCGGCGTATTCCAATATGCCTTTGCGCCAACACCGCGAATGAAATCAGTCTGACACCGCCGCCTGATAAACCACCTTGCCGTCCACATAGGTGCGATAAATATTGCGATCGTCCCCCAGCGTCATCAGCACGAAGCCTTGTTCCGCCGGCGTGGCGCTGTTGGCGTAGCGTAACTGCTGCAGCGGCGTCACCGCCGGATCGAGCACCACGAAATCCGCCTCTTTGCCGACGTCGAAGTTGCCGATTTTATCGTCCAGCGACAGCGCGCGGGCGCCGCCCAGGGTGGCGTGATAAAACGCTTCTACGGCGGAGAGCCGGTAATGCTGCAGCTGGCCGACCTTGTACGCCTCGCCCAGCGTGCGCAGCATATTGAAGGAGGTGCCTGCCCCCACGTCGGTGCCGATGCCGAGCTTCACCCGCTTGCGCCAGGCCTGCTGCAGGTCAAACAGCCCGCTGCCGAGGAACAGGTTGGAGGTGGGGCAAAAGGCAATCGCCGAACGGGTCTCGCACAGGCAGTCCCACTCCTGCTCCTCCAGGTGCAGGCAGTGGGCGAACACGCTTTTGCCGCCGGTCATGCCGTAGCGATGGTAAACGTCCAGATAGCTTTGGCTTTGCGGAAACAGCGATTTTACCCAGGCCACTTCCTGCGGATTCTCGCTCAGGTGCGTCTGCAGCCACACGTCGGGGAATTCTTCGCGCAGCCGCTGCACCTGCGCCAGCAGCGCCGGGGTGCTGGTTGGCGCAAAGCGCGGCGTAATGGCGTAACCGAGGCGGCCTTTGCCGTGCCAGCGTTCAATCAACTCGCGCGTGTCGTGGTAACTCTGCTCCGGCGTTTCCAGCAGCGCCTGCGGCGCATGGCGATCCATCATCACCTTACCGGCGATCAGGCGCATGTTCAGCGTTTGCGCCTGGCTGAACAGCGCATCGACCGACTGCGGATGCACGCTGCCGAACACCAGCGCGGTGGTAGTGCCGTTGCTCAGCAACTCCCGCAGAAAGAAGGCCGACATCGCGTCGGCGTGCCGCTCGCAGCCATAGCGGCTTTCGGTCGGGAAGGTGTAATTATTTAACCAGTCCAGCAGTTGGTCGCCATAGGCGCCAATCATTTCGGTTTGCGGATAGTGGATATGGGTGTCGATAAAGCCCGGTACGATCGGTTTGTCGCGATACTCCGTGACCGCGAAACCCGGCGGCAGCAGCGCCTCACCCTGCTGCCAGCTGCCGAACCAGACGATGACGCCCCCGTTCAGCAGCAACAAACCGTCGGGAATGTGCCGCAGGCGTTCGTCAAGCTGTTGCGGTTCCTCCACGCAGGCCGCGATATCAAAAAAATTGCCACGAATAGCCGTGGTGAATTGCAGTGCCATTATTTTCTTCCTTGTGACGACCGGCCAATCTCACCCGCATAATAACCTGCGTCGATGAAACAATGCCTTCTGTTGCCCAAACTTAAAGACCGGGTTAAGCATAGCAAGCCGTGTGCCAACAGACCGACATAAAATATATTTTCACGTTAAAACAAAGTGATACTAATTAAACAAAGAAAACCAACCGAAGAAAAAGAATAAAACACGCGGCGATCTTCGACGGCAGATTAATAGCAACCGTTTGCTTACCGGAATAACACCGTTGCTGCACCTTTAATGGGCAAAGGGATATTTTCGCGCCCGTCAGCCTATTTCAGGCGATAAAAAGAGGCCGGAACCATTCAGGAACCCACCCGACAAACTTGAAACGATAACCATTCTCAATTATCATCCGCGCATCTTTTTGACCAGCAATGCGAAAACCATGTCCGCCACCGCTTCCGCCCCGCACGCCGCGCTGTCGCGCCTTTACGCCACCCATCACGCCTGGTTGCAGGGATGGTTGCGCCGTCGGCTGGGCTGTGCTTTCGACGCAGACGATGTGGCGCAGGACACCTTTATGCGCCTGCTGAAAAGCGACGCCGCGGCGACCCTGCGCGAGCCGAAAGACTTTCTGGTCACCGTCGCCAAGCGGGTGATGGTCGATCTGTTCCGCCGCAGAACGCTGGAGCGCGCCTATCTGGAGATGCTGACGCTGATCCCGGAAGGCTACGCCCCGTCGCCGGAACAGCGCCAGAGCCTGTTGGAAAGCCTGCAGCAGATCGATGCCATGCTCGACGGCCTGGGGCCGAAAGCGAAACAGGCCTTTCTGCTGTCGCAGCTCGAAGGCCTGGGCTATGCGGACATCGCCGTGCGCCTCGGCGTGTCGGTCAGTTCGGTTAAAAAATACATGGCTAAGGCCACCGAGCATTGCCTGCTGTTCAGCCTGGAAAACGACGTTTTCTCATGAGCAACGCCATTACCCCCGAGCAGCGCCAGGCGCTGAAGATGGCCGCACACTGGTATGCCCTGTTGTGCGATGAGCACGTCACCGACCGCCAGCGCCTACAGTGGCAAGCCTGGCACCAGCAGCACGCCGATCACCGCTGGGCCTGGCAGCGCGTCGAAGCGCTGCAGAGCCAGCTGCAGGGCGTGCCGGGCAAGTTCAGCTACCGCGCGCTCGATCGCGCCGGCCGCCAGTCGGCGATCGATCGCCGCACCCTGCTGAAGAGCCTGCTGCTGTTGCTTGGCGTGGGCGGCGGCGGTTTCCTTTACCAATCGCCGTTCGGCCGGGAGCTGCGCGCCGACTACCGCACCGCCACCGGCGAAATCAAACCCATTGTGTTAAGCGACGGCACCCAACTGGTGCTGAACACCGCCAGTGCGGTGGACGTGCATTACGACGATCGTCAACGGTTGATCCGCTTGCACGCCGGAGAAATCAGCCTGATTACCGGGCGCGACCCCCGGCCGCTGTGGGTGCAAAGCCCGCAGGGGGCGATGCGCGCGCTCGGCACCCGCTTTTTGGTGCGCGAGATCGGCGGCGAGACGCGCCTGACGGTGCTGGAGCATGCGGTCGAAGCGCAGCTGGCGCAGGATCCGCAGCAAACGCGCCGGGTGGACGCCGGGGAACAGATCGGCTTCAGCGCCTCGGCCTTCAGCGACAAGCAACCGGCTGCGGCGCAGGACGGCTGGCTGCGCGGCGTGCTGAGCGTCAGCCAATGGCGGCTGGACCAGGTGATCGCCGAACTGGCGCGCTACCGACGCGGCCACCTGAGCTGCGATCCGGCCGTCGCCGGCCTGCGCGTCAGCGGCAGTTTCCCGCTCAACGATACCGATCGCGCCCTCGCCCTGCTCAGCCAGACGCTGCCGGTGCGCCTGCAAAGCTTTACCCGCTATTGGCTGCAAATCGTTCCCGCCTGAATTTTTTAAATGAAAATGATAAAAAATCGCATTCTTGATTGTCCCTTTTGCTTCGCTCATCCGACTCCCAGGAAAACACTGCAGCAATAAATAAAAAATGATTCAGGAGAAGGTATGAACAACGCTTGGGGAAAGGGAGCGCCGGCTTCGCTTTGGGGAAAACGCGCCACGCCGCTGGCCGTGGCCATTGGCCTGGCCTTCGCCGCACCGCTGACGGCGAACGCCGCCAGCGCCGCCGCAGCCTATCATATTCCGGCCGGTGAGCTGGACGGCGCGCTGAACGCTTTCGCCGCTCGCGCCGGCATCGCGCTCTCGGTGGACGGCACGCTGACCGCCGGTAAACGTTCGCCGGGCCTGAGCGGCAGCTACGGCGTCGATGACGGCCTGAACGCCCTGCTGGCCGGCAGCGGCCTGCAGGCTAAAGCGCTCGGCAACAACGGTTACACGCTGGCCAAACTGCCGCAGCCGCAGAAGGAAGAAGACATCACCGTGGTCGGTGACTGGCTGGCGGAAGGCCGCCAGGTAGACGTGTTCGAACATCCCGGCGCGCGCGACGTGGTGCGCCGCGAAGAATTCGCCAAAACCGGCACCACCACCGTGCGCGAAGCGTTGAACCGGGTGCCGGGCGTGGTGGCGCCGGAGAACAACGGTACCGGCAGCCATGACATGGCGCTGAACTTCGGCATTCGCGGCCTCAACCCGCGCCTCGCCAGCCGCTCCACCGTACTGATGGACGGCATCCCGGTGCCCTTCGCGCCTTACGGCCAGCCGCAGCTGTCGCTGGCGCCGGTCTCGCTCGGCAATATGGACGCGATCGACGTGGTGCGCGGCGGCGGCGCGGTGCGTTATGGGCCGCAGAGCGTCGGCGGCGTCGTCAACTTCGTCACCCGCGCCATCCCGAAAACCTTCGGCATGGAGGCCGGCATGCAGGGGCAGCTCAGCCCGACTTCGCGCCAGGATCACCCGAAAGGCACCGGCAACCTGATGATCGGCGGCACCGCCGACAACGGCTTCGGCGCGGCGCTGCTCTATTCCGGCACCCGCGGCAGCGACTGGCGCGAACACAGCGCGACCAAGATTGACGACGTGATGCTGAAAAGCCGTTACGCCCCGAACGAGGTGCACACCTTCAACAGCCTGCTGCAATACTACGAAGGCGAGGCGGACATGCCGGGCGGCCTGAGCCGGGCGGACTACAACGCCAACCCGTTCCAGTCGACGCGCCCGTACGACAAGTTCTGGGGCCGCCGCCAGCTGGCGAACTTCGGCTATCAGTATCAGCCGGATCAACAGCACAAGTTCGACGTGCAGAGCTTCTACACCTACACCCTGCGCAGCGGCTATCTGGATCAGGGCAAAAATCTGACGCTGTCACCGCGCGAATACTGGGTGCGCGGCGTGGAACCGCGCTACAGCCAGAGCTTCCGCTGGGGAGACTCGGCGCATGAGGTCGGCGTCGGCTACCGCTACGTCAGCGAATCCACCCACGAGCTGCGCTACACCAGCAAGGCCAGCACCGGCCGGCTGCCGTCCAGCGCCAGCCCGTACGATCGCGATACCCAGTCCGGCACCGAGGCGCACGCCTTCTATATCGACGATCGCATCGACATCGGCGACTGGACCATCACGCCAGGCATGCGCTACGAGTACATCAAGTCGTATCAGAACAACTACATCAAGAACAACCGCCTCGACGTCAGCTATAACGCGCCGCTGCCGGCGTTGAACGTGATGTATCACCTTAACGAATACTGGAACCTGTACGCCAACACCGAAGGCTCCTTCGGCACCGTGCAGTACAGCCAGATGGGCAAAGCGGTCGACAGCGGCAAGATTGAACCGGAGAAGGCGCGCACCTGGGAGCTGGGCACCCGCTACGCCGGCGATGCGCTGACCGGCGAAATCGGGCTGTTCCTGATCAACTTCAACAACCAGTACGACTCCAACCAGGTGACCGACAGCGTGACCGCGCGCGGCAAAACTCGCCACGCCGGGCTGGAGGGCAGCCTGCGTTACGATCTGTCGCAGCTGACGCCGAAACTGGACGATCTGACCGCCTACGCCAGCTACGCCTACGTCAACGCCACTATCCGCGAAGACGGCGGCTACAAGGGCAACCAAGTGCCGTTCTCACCGAAGCATAAAGGCACGCTGGGGCTGGACTACACGCCGGGCAACTGGGCGTTTAACCTCAACGGCGAGTTCCAATCCAGCCAGTTCGCCGATAACGCCAACACCGTGGCGGAAAGCGCCGACGGCAGCACCGGTCGCATTCCCGGCTATATGCTGTGGGGCGTGCGCGCCGCCTATGATTTCGGCCCGGAAATGGCCGGCCTGAATCTGGGCGTCGGCGTGAAAAACCTGTTCAACCACGAATATTTCACCCGCGCCTATGACGACAATAACAAAGGTCTGTACATCGGCCAGCCGCGCACGATCTATCTGCAAGGCTCGGTGAAGTTCTGATCCCCGGCGGCGGGCGCACCTCATCGCGCTCGCCGCTTCATTCATAACGTGACATTGTCACCAAGTCCGGTCTTTCCATCTTGCCCAAGCGGCGAAAAATAAGTCGCTTCTGCCGTCAATGCGCGTAATATCGACGATCCGCCCTGATTTATGGGCGCGGATTTTTTGCCGTTCTGGCCTGAAAAGCGAGGGAAAATAAGATGAATCATAATGACCTTTCTCAGTGCCGCGTGGACACCGACCGTTTGTTGATTGCCCCCTTTACCGCAGCAGACGCCGACGATGTTTACCAGGCGATCACCCCCACTCTGACGCGCTTTATGGCCTTTGAACCGGAGGCGTCGCCGGAAGATTTCGCCAACGTCTGGCAAGGCTGGCTGCCGCTGATGCGCGAAGGCGAAGAAGTGATCTTCGTCGCCCGTCGGCGCGAAGACCGGCAGTTTGTCGGCGTCGGCGGCGCGCACAACCTGCGCAGCCGCACCCCGGAGCTGGGCATCTGGGTGAAAGAGAGCCTGCACGGCCAGGGCTACGGCCGCGAAATCGTGCAGGGCATCGCGCGCTGGGTCAGCGAGCGCTTTCAGCCTCAGCACCTTATCTACCCGGTGGCCGAGCAAAATACCGCCAGCCGCCGCCTCGCCGAGTCGCTGGGCGGCGTGCTGGCCGGCAAGCGTGAAAACATCAAGTATGACGCCGTGGTCTACCACCTGCCGCCTCAGCGCTAATCAGCATCGGGCCGCCGGCCCGGTGCGGCCTTTTTTTCTCTGCGCCGCGATAACCGCTGCCACTGCCAGCGGGTTTGTGCTAATGATAGAGGCATGTAGGGTAAAAACAGTTGAGGAACAGCAACATGATTATTTTTGTTACCGGCGCCACCTCCGGTTTCGGCGAGGCAATCGCACGCCGTTTTATCCGTGAAGGCCATCAGGTGATCGCCGCCGGGCGCCGCCTTGAGCGTCTCGAAGAGCTGCAGGACGAATTAGGGCAAGCGCTGCACATCGTGCGGCTCGACGTGCGCAACCGCGCCGCCATTCAACAGGCGATCGAAGCACTGCCGGCCGAGCTGCGCCAGATCGACGTGCTGGTGAACAACGCCGGGCTGGCGCTGGGGCTGGAGCCGGCGCACAAGGCCAACGCCGATGACTGGGAAACCATGATCGACACCAACGCCAAGGGGCTGGTGAACATGACGCGCGCGCTGCTGCCGGCCATGGTCGAGCGTAACGTCGGCCATGTGATCAACATCGGTTCCACCGCCGCCAACTGGCCTTACGCCGGCGGCAACGTGTACGGCGCCACCAAGGCGTTCGTCAAACAGTTCAGCCTGGGGCTGCGCGCCGATCTGCACGGCACGCGCATCCGCGTGACCGATATCGAGCCGGGCCTGGTGGGCGGCACCGAATTCTCCAACGTGCGCTTCAAGGGCGATGACGGCAAGGTCAACAAAACCTACGAAGGCGCCGATGCGCTGACGCCGGAAGACATCGCCGAGTCGGTGTTCTGGGTCGCGACGTTGCCGGCGCGCGTCAACATCAACACGCTGGAAATGATGCCGGTCAGCCAGTCCTTCGCCGGGCTGAACATCCACCGCGGCGCCTGATCTCCGGCGGCGGGAGGCGACTCCCGCCGTGTTTGCTCAGGCTGCGCGCCAGCCGGAAACGATGATCAACATGCCCGCCAGCGCCACTCCCGCGCCCACCCAGTCCAGCGCAGACAGCTTCACCCCGTCCACCACCCGCAGCCACAGCAACGCCGTCGCCACATACACGCCGCCGTAGGCCGCATAGACCCGCCCGCTGGCCGCCGGATGCAGCGTCAACAGCCAGACAAACAGCATCAGGCTCAATGCCGCAGGCAGCAATAGCCAGGCGCTGCCCTGCTTTTTGAGCCAGAGATAAGGCAGGAAACAGCCGATAATTTCAGCCAGGGCGGTGGCGAAAAACAACAGCGTGGTTTTTAACATCGGTCGCAGTTTTCTCTCGATAAAGTAAACGAATCGGCGCTTGGCTGGTGAATTTCAGAAGCGCGGTGGTATATTTGTCACCACGCCTGCGGGCGAAGTAACGGCAGTGTCGCCATCATCAGGCGCACTCACTCATAAGGATGAAACGATGAAAACATTTTCGACCCAACGACTGCTGCGCGGGATGCTGCCGGTCGCCATGCTGGCCGTTATGGGCGCCTGGCAGGCGCCGGCGCTGGCCGCCACCTGCACGCAGGGCAGCACCTGCGTCACCGTCGATGGCAAAGGCAGCGGCGCGATGAGCACCGAAGAAGCACGCCAGAGCAAAGAGCAGTGGAATGATACCAAATCCCTGCGCCACAAGGTTAACACTCGCGTCGAGAAAGAGTTCGACAAGGCCGATCGCGCGGCGGATGACGAAGATCGCTGCAACGACAGCAACAACGTCAACGCGTACTGGGAGCCGGACACCCGTAAATGTCTGGATCGTCAGACCGGGCGTCGGATTAATCCTTAATCCGCCTGCGGCGGGCGGGCAAGCGTGAAACCCGGCCGCCATTACTGCTATCCTGTTACAGGAAGTCCATTGTCTAAAAGGATGACGTGATGAAGAAAACGCTGATATTAACCGCTGTCTTGCTGGCCGGCACGCCGTTGGCGGCTCTGGCCTCCTGCGAAAGCGTGAAAGCGGACATTTCGCAGAAAATCATCAATAACGGCGTTCCGGAGTCCGGCTTCAAACTGGAGATCGTGCCTAACGATCAGGCCGATCAAGCGGGCGGCCAAGTGGTCGGCCACTGCGAAAACGACACCCAGAAGATCGTCTATACCCGCCTGAACAATGGCGACGATCGCGGTGACGCGGCGCAGACCGGCAGCAGCCAGGATACCTCCAACACGCAGTAAGCCGCATCGGCTATCCAGGGCGCAGTTCATTCACAGCCGCGCCCTTTACTTTTCCCTTACGCCTGCTCCGCCTCTTCCCCTTCGCCCTGCGGCCGACAACGCGCCGGGATCAGCATCGCCGCCGCCAACGCCAGCAACGACACCAACGCCGACGCCAGGAACACCCAATGCAGCGAAGCCGCCACCTGCTGGATCAGCTGCGCCAGCGCTTCGCTCCCCATGCTCTGCCGCACCGCCGGCTCCATCAGCCGCTGCACCGGATCGTCAACCTCCGGCAAACGCCACTGCAGGTTAAGGTTCAGCGTGGCGCCCAAAATCGCGGTGCCGATGGCCGAACCCACCATGCGGGTAAACACCGTACAGGCGGTGGCGATGCCGCGAATGCTGTAATGCGCCGCGTTCTGCACCGACACTAAAAACGTGGTGTTGCACAACCCCATGCCGGCGCCGACCATAAACGCCGCCACCCGGCCCCACAGCAGGCCGCCGGTCGGCTGCAGCATCAGCAGGATCAGGCCGCCCGCCACCAACAGCAGCGCACCCAGCAACGCCGTCGCGCGGTA
Source organism: Serratia sp. CY29653 (assembly GCF_052169255.1). Taxonomy (NCBI): domain Bacteria; kingdom Pseudomonadati; phylum Pseudomonadota; class Gammaproteobacteria; order Enterobacterales; family Yersiniaceae; genus Serratia; species Serratia sp. CY29653. The sequence continues at coordinate 1,338,755 of NZ_JBJNLC010000001.1, forward strand.
CGAGGTCATCAGCATCAAACGGCCGCTCAGCGTGCTGGCCAGCGGCCAACCGATCGACATCAGCGCCAGCGTGGTGCCCGCCTCCAGCGGCGAGCCGCCCATCACGCCCTGAATGAAAGTAGGCAGGAAGGCGCTGATGCCCATCATCGCCGCGCCGATCACCAGCCCGCCGATGTTGCCGGCGACGATCACCCGGCTTTGCCACAGCGCCAGCGGGAACAGCGGTTCGACCGCGCGCCGCTCCTGGCGGACAAGCAGCGCCAGCGACGCCGCCGCCAGCGCGAGCAACGGCGCCACCCACCATCCCAGGCTTTCCATCTGCAACAGCGCCAGCAACAGCGCCGAAACGAACAACGTCAGCCAGGCGGTGCCCGCCAGATCCAGCGCGTGCCGCCGCAGTTGCTGATGCGCCGGCAGATAGCGCCAGAGGAAGAACATCGCCAGCAGGCCGATCGGCAGGTTGACCCAGAAAACCAGCGCCCACGGCAGGTGCTGCACGATAAACGCCCCCAGCAGCGGGCCGATGATCGCCGACACGCCCCACACGCTCGACAGGTAGCCCATCACCTTCGGCCGCTCGGTGGCGCTGTAGATGTCGCCGATGATGGTGGAGGCGATCGGCATGATGGCGCCTGCGCCCAGCCCCTGCAGCAGACGGAAGCCGATCAGCCAATACATGTCGGGGGCGAAGCCGCACAGCACCGATCCCAGCAGGAACAGCGTGGCGCCGAAGAAGAACACCCGCTTGCGGCCGTAGAGATCCGCCAGCCGGCCGTAGATGGGAATGGTGATCGCCTGCGCCAGCAAATAGACCGCGAACACCCAGCCCAGCAGCGAAAAGCCGCCGAGATCGCCGATGATGGTCGGCATGGCGGTGGCGACGATGGTGGCTTCGATCGCCGACATGAACATCGCCAGCATGCAGGCGATCAGGATCAGCGGGCGGTGGGCGATGGGTGCGGGTGAAACGTTATTTGTCATGGCGTTATGCAGGCTTCCTGGCGTTTTTATTTTCCCTGAGTATATCAGCAAGCGTCTGCGCCGAGTCTATCCGCCCTCACATCCTGCCTTTGCCGGCGGCGAATCGCACCATTTGGACTGATTGTTACGGCGTAACTTTTTTTCTGCGGATTTTTTTACTTTCCACGCATCCCAGCGCTGACGCGGTCTGCGGCGCCAATCTGGGCAAACTCAATCAGCTGATTTTGTTCATAAAACTTGGCACGCTCAACGACAGGGTGCTATACCTTCCCTAGCCGGCGCCTTTGGGCTTCGTGCTTTCTCGGGTTTAAATATCAGTATCTTATGCTGATTAACTCACGTATTGAGCCTACGTTCAGCACGCTGTGCCGAACGCACCCTTCGCTCAATCTCGCTAACCTCATGCGAAACGCCCGTTTTGTACCGCCACGCCCGCCGGGCAGTGGGTAACAATCAGAGCGGAATGCGCCGCCTATCGGCCGCTCCGCGCAACGGAGGACGCAACATCATGCACAAGTCAGCGCCATACCGGCGCCTGCTCCTCGGGAGCCTGCTGTTTATCGCCGTCGTCGCGCTGCTGGTTTACGGCATCGGCTGGGAAACCCTCAAGTCGCGCCGGGAAGATTTGATTTACCTCGGCCAGCAGCACATGTTCCTGGTGGCGTGCTCCATGCTGCTGTCGCTGCTGGTCGGCATTCCCAGCGGCATCCTGCTGAGCCGCCCTTTCGCCCGCCGCTGGGCGGAGCACGTGATGCAGATCTTTAACGTCGGCAACACCCTGCCGCCGCTGGCGGTGCTGGCGCTGGCGATGGTGATCATCGGCATCGGCGACCGACCGGCGGTAGTGGCGCTGTTCCTCGCCTCGCTGCTGCCCATCGTGCGCAATACCTATGCCGGCCTGCGTTCGGTGCCGCCGGCGCTGGTCGAGGCCGCCAACGGTATTGGCATGACCGCCGGGCAGCGACTGCGCCAGGTCGAACTGCCCAACGCCCTGCCGGTGATCTTCGCCGGGGTGCGCATCGCAATGGCGATCAACGTCGGCACCGCGCCGCTGGCATTTTTGATCGGCGCCAGCAGCTACGGCGAACTGATCTTCCCCGGCATCTACCTGAACGACTTCCCGACGCTGATCCTCGGCGCCGCCGCCACCGCACTGATCGCCCTGCTGCTCGATCTGGCGCTGGCCGGTCTCGGCCGCCGGCTCAGCCCGCACACCGCATCCTGATGGGAGAAACGCGATGACTCGATGGTTACAACGCCTCCGCCACGCGCTGCTGTTCTCCTTGCTGATGGCCGGCGCGGCCGCCTGGGCCGCCCCGCTGACGCTGGCGAGCAAGAACTTCACCGAACAGCGCATTCTGTCGGCGATCACCGTGCAATACCTGCGGGCCAAGGGTTTTCAGGTCGAACCCAAGACCAATCTGGCCACGGTGATCACCCGCAACGCCATGATCAACAAACAGATCGACATGACCTGGGAATACACCGGCACCTCGCTGATCATCTTTAACCACATCAATAAGCGCATGACGCCGCAGGAAACTTACGACACGGTGAAAAAGCTCGACGCCAAACTCGGCCTGGTGTGGCTGCAGCCGGCGGACATGAACAACACCTACGCCTTCGCCATGCAGCGCCAGCGCGCGGAAAAAGAGCAGATTCGCACCATGTCGCAGCTGGTGGCCAAAGTGGAACAGGTGCGTAAAACCGACCCGAAACACAACTGGCTGCTGGGGCTGGATCTGGAGTTTGCCGGCCGCTCGGACGGCCTGAAGCCGATGCAGGCGCTGTACGACATGCCGCTCGATCGTCCGCAAATCCGCCAAATGGACCCCGGCCTGGTCTACAACGCCATCCGCGACGGCTTCGTCGACGCCGGGCTGGTGTACACCACCGACGGCCGGGTGAAAGGCTTCGATCTGCAGGTGCTCGAAGACGACAAGGGTTACTTCCCGAGCTATGCGGTCACGCCGGTGGTGCGCGCCGACGTGTTGCAAAACACGCCGGGGCTGGAAGAGGCGCTGAACACGCTGTCGAAACAGTTCAACAATCAGGTGATCACCGAGCTTAACGCCAGGGTGGATATCGACTACCAGACGCCGCAACAGGTCGCCGATGCGTTCCTCAAGCAGCGCGGCCTGATATAGGGAGGCATGATGAATACCATACTTTACGCCTGGCAAAACTGGGCCTATATCGCCGGATTGACGCTGGAACACCTGCTGCTGGTCGGCATCGCCGTCGGCCTGGCGATCCTGATCGGCGTGCCGCTCGGCGTGCTGATCGTCCGCCATAAATGGCTGGCGACGCCGGTGCTGAGCCTGGCCACGCTGGTGCTGACCGTGCCCTCCATCGCCCTGTTCGGGCTGATGATCCCGCTGTTTTCCTTAATCGGCCACGGCATCGGCTACGTGCCGGCGATCACCGCGGTGTTCCTTTATTCGCTGCTGCCGATCGTGCGCAACACCCACACCGCGCTCGACAATCTGCCCGGCGGGCTGCGCGAAGCCGGCCGCGGCATCGGCATGACGTTCTGGCAACGCCTGCGCTGGGTAGAGATCCCGGTGGCGCTGCCGGTGATTTTCGGCGGCATTCGTACCGCCGTGGTGATGAATATCGGCGTGATGGCGATCGCCGCAGTGATCGGCGCCGGCGGCCTCGGCCTGCTGCTGCTCAACGGCATCAGCAGCAGCGACATCCGCCAGTTGATTACCGGCGCCGTGATGATCAGCCTGCTGGCGATCGTCCTCGATTGGTTATTGCACCGCTTGCAAATTGCGCTTACGCCCAAGGGGATCCGCTCATGATTAAATTGGAAAATCTGACCAAACAGTTCATGCAGAAGAACGGCACGCCGTTCAACGCCGTCGACAACATCAATCTGGACGTACCGGAAGGCGAAATCTGCGTGCTGCTCGGCCCTTCCGGCTGCGGCAAAACCACCACGCTGAAGATGATCAACCGCCTGATCGAACCCACCGGCGGCACCATTCTGGTCAACGGCGAAGACACCAGCGCGCTGGATACCGTCAGCCTGCGCCGCAAAATCGGCTACGTCATCCAGCAGATCGGCCTGTTTCCCAACATGACCATCGAGGAGAACATCACCGTGGTGCCGCGCATGCTGGGCTGGGACAAAAAACGCTGCCACGATCGCGCCGAGGAGCTGATGAGCATGGTGGCGCTGGATCCCAAGCGTTTTTTGCACCGCTACCCGAAAGAGATGTCCGGCGGGCAGCAGCAGCGCATCGGCGTGATCCGCGCGCTGGCGGCCGATCCACCGGTGCTGCTGATGGATGAACCCTTCGGCGCAGTGGATCCGATCAACCGCGAAACCATCCAGAACGAGTTTCTCGACATGCAGCGCCAGCTGAAAAAGACCGTGATGCTGGTGAGCCACGACATCGACGAGGCGCTGAAGCTCGGCGATCGCATCGCGGTGTTCCGCCAAGGCAAAATCGTGCAGAACGCCAGCGCCGATGAGCTGCTGGCGCGGCCGGCCAACGACTTCGTCGCTTCCTTTGTCGGCCAGGATCGCACGCTGAAGCGCCTGCTGCTGGTGCAGGCCGGCGACGTGGCCGATCAACAGGAAACGGTGACGGTGCGGCGGGAGACGCCGCTAGTGGAAGCGTTCGGGCTGATGGACGATATCGACGCCCGCTCGGTGACGGTGGTGGACGCCGACGGCAAGCCGCTGGGGTACGTCAAGCGCCGCGAGGCGCGCGGCGCGCCGGGCGTCTGCGCCGACAGCCTGCACCGTTTCCGCGTCACCGCCCGTGCGGAGGAGAACCTGCGCGTGGTGCTGTCGAAGCTGTACGAGCACAACACCTCCTGGATGCCGATCGTCGATGAAGACGGCCGCTACAGCGGCGAAATCTCGCAGGATTACATCGCCGACTACCTCAGCTCCGGCCGCACGCGCCGGGTGCTGACGCCGCAATAACCCACGCCGGGGCGCTCGCCGCCCCGCCCACGCCGCAGTTTGCTAAAGATTCACTGGTCATCGGCCGGAGCGCCAAGCACAATGCGCTGATGACCCTTTGATTTTTCTCACGACGCCGCCCACGCATGAAAAGATTGGTCCACCTGCACCACTATCGCGCCCTGTTGCGCAGCCTGTTTATCGCCGTGTTCATCGGCGTCGCCGCCGCTCTGGCGGTGTGGCTGTTCCACCGTTCGATGATTGGCCTCGAGTGGCTGCTGCTCGGCAATGCCGACGGCAGCCTGGTGGCCGCCGCCGCCGCGCTGCCCGGCTGGCGGCGCGCCCTCACTCCGGCGCTGGGCGGGCTGGCGGCGGGCCTGCTGCTGTATATGCATCAGCGCTACCGCCACCAGCGCCCGGCGGCGCCCACCGACTATATGGAAGCGATCGAGACCGGCAACGGCAAGCTGGACACCGGCGCCAGCCTGGTGAAGTGCCTGGCGTCGCTGCTGGTGGTGTCGAGCGGCAGCGCCATCGGCCGCGAAGGCGCGATGATCCTGCTGGCGGCGCTGGTGGGCTCGCTGTTCGCCCAGCGCTTTACGCACGAGAAAGAGTGGAAACTGTGGGTGGCCTGCGCCGCCGCCGCCGGGATGGCCAGCGCCTATCATGCGCCGCTGGCGGGCAGCCTGTTTATCGCCGAGATCCTGTTCGGCACCCTGATGCTGGCCTCGCTCGGCCCGGTGGTGATCGCCGCGGTCAGCGCCCTGCTGATGACCAACCTGCTCAACGGCGGCCAGGCGCCGCTCTATCTGGTGACGCCGCTCGCCGCCCCCTTGCCGACGCAATACCTGCTGATGGCGCTGGTCGGCGTGGTGGCCGGCGCCGGTGGGCCGCTGTTTTTATGGCTGATGACCGCCACCGGCCATGCCTTCCGCTCGCTGCGGTTGAAGCCGCCGTTGCAGCTGGCGCTGGGCGGCCTAATCGTCGGGCTGCTTTCTCTGCTGTTCCCGCAGGTGTGGGGCAACGGTTACAGCGTGGTACAGGCGCTGCTGATCGCGCCGCCGGGGGTATTGCTGCTGGGGGCGATCCTGGTGTGCAAACTGTTGGCGATCCTCGCCAGCAGCGGGTCGGGCGCGCCGGGCGGGGTCTTCACCCCGACGCTGTTCGTCGGCGCCGCGCTCGGTTCGATCATCGGTCAGCTGTTTGGCCTGTGGCCGGGCATGGATGCGGCGGTGCCGCTGCTGCTGGCGCTGACCGGCATGGCCACCCTGCTGGCCGCCACCACCCATGCGCCAATCATGGCGGCGCTGATGGTGTTTGAAATGACCGGCGAATACGCGCTGCTGCCCGGCATTCTGCTCTCGTGCGTGATCGCCACCACCGTGTCGCGCGGCCTGCGGCCGGTGTCGGTGTATCACTCGGCGCCGCCGCCCAAACGCGAGGCTTAGAACTCGCCCTGCTGCAGGATTTTCCTGAACTGCGGGCACTGCAGGTGCTCGGGTTCAGGGCAATCGACCATGTGGCGCAGCCCGTCGCGCACCTGCATCAGGCGTTGGATATGGCGATCCAGTTCATCCGCCCGCGCCGCCAGCAGCCCGCGATCGAGCGCTATCTTGCCCCGTTCGTCAAACAAGGCGCTCATCTCGTCCAGCGTAAAACCGGCCAGGCGCGCCAGCGCGATCAGCCGCAGTTGGTCAAGCACGCCGGCGGCGTATTGGCGGCGCAAACCGTGGCGGCCCGTCGACGCGATCAGCCCCTTTTTCTCGTAATGCCGCAGCGCGGAAGGCGCGACTCCGCTCAGGCGCGCCACCGCGCCGATATCCAGTTCTTTTGCCATTGACTTGAAGCCGACTTTAAGTTGCACACTGTGCGCACATTATCACGTCACTGAGCCAAGGACACCCTATGACCCCCGATCTGTTAGTGCGCATCCTGTTAACCGGCGCCGGCGCCACCCTCTGTATGGATCTGTGGGCGCTGCTGCTGAAGCGGCGCTTCGACATCCCTTCTCTCGATTATGCGCTGGTGGGCCGTTGGTTTCTCGGCATGTTCGACGGCCGCTGGTTTCACGCCACCATCGTTACGGCGCCGCCGCGCCGGGGAGAGAGAGAAATCGGCTGGATATTGCATTACGCCATCGGCATCGCGTTTGCCTTTATCCCGCTCGGGTTGGCGGGCAGCGAGTGGTATGCGACGCCGGAGCCGCTCATCGCGCTGTTGAGCGGCTGGCTGAGCCTGGCGGCGCCATTTCTGGTGATGCAGCCCGCGCTGGGCTTTGGCGTGGCGGCGGCAAAAACCGCCTACCCACGAAAAGCGCGGCTCCTCAGCCTGCTCACCCACACGGTGTATGGGCTGGGCCTGCTGATCGCCGCCCGGCTGTTGGCGACGCTCTGCGTCTGAACGGACTTACAGCAGCGTGGAAATATCGAGGTAGTGCGCCAGTTCGCGCTGCTCCGCGCGCGGCAGATACGGAATTTCACCCAGCAGCGGCGCGGGAATGCGCTGCTGCAGCGCCGCGATGGTTTCGGCATAGTGCGCCAACCCCGGGTTGATGCGGTTGGCGACCCAGCCCAGCAGCGGCAGACCGTCGTTGATGATCGACTGCGCGGTCAGCAGCGCGTGGCTGACGCAGCCCAGTTTGATGCCCACCACCAGCACCACCGGCAGCTGTTCCTGCACCACCCACTCGGCGTAAGGCCGCAGATCGTTCATCAGCACCCGCCAACCGCCGCTGCCTTCCACCACCACCGTGTCGGCTTTGGCGGACAGATCGCGCAGACCGCTGCTCATCACGCCATAGTTGATGTCCTCGGTTGCATGCGCGTGAAACACCTCATCCAGGCAGGTGATGGGATTGATCTCCTCGTAGGACAGCGGCAGGGTTGAGGTGGCCTGCAACACCAAAGCGTCTTTATTGCGGATGCCCTCACTGGTTTCCTGGCAGCGCGCGGCGATCGGCTTGTAGCCGGCCACCGAACGGCCATCGGCGGCCAGCGCCTGCATCAACCCGCGGGAAACCACGGTTTTACCGACGTCGGTATCCGTGCCTGTCACAAATAAACGCTTCAACATGAATAAAATGCCCCAGAATGCCCCGTTAACAATGTGTCGCCGCACCGGCGGCGAAGAAGTCTTGCGGAAAAATTCTAGGGGATGCGCCCTCATAGGGGCTTGAGGTAGCTCAATCTTTTGCGGGATTAATAAGAAGTTCTGATGTTAGCCCTGCAGCAGCTGCACCAGCAATGAACCGTTGTACAGCGCCTCTTTCACCAGCGCCGCGCCGGGCATGGTGCCCTGATTGAAGAACTGCGTGGATTCGACCTTGACCTGCTCGCTATAGGCCGGCAGCGCCTGCTGACGAATGCAGGAGGCGATGGCCGGATGCAAGATCTCCGCCGCGCGGTTGAGCGGCGAGCCCACCAGGATCTTCTCCGGATTGAACAGGTTGACCATGATAGCCAGAATGCGCCCCACGCTGTGGCCGACGCCGAGGATGATGTCCCGCGCCAGCTGATCGCCCGCCAGCGCGGCGTCGCACAGCGATTCAACGGTCAGCGGCGCGCCGTGCAGGCTGGAGCTCATCGAGCCGCTCAGCCGCTGCTGGGCGATCTCCAGCATGTTCTCGATGCTGGCCACGGTCTCGAGACAGCCGTGGTTGCCGCAGTAGCAGCGTTTGCCGTAAGGATCGACTTGGGTGTGGCCGATCTCCACCACGCTGTGGCTGCCGGCGTGCAGCACATGGCCGCCGGTGATCACCCCGGCGCCGACGTTATGGTCGATCACCACCTGAATGACGTTCTGGCTGCCGCGTGAGGCGCCGTACAGCGCCTCGGCCATGGTCCAGGCGCTGATGTCGTGCTGCAGGTAAACCGGCAGGCCGGTGCGGGTTTCCAGCGCCGGGCCGAGCGGCATCTCCAGCACGTCGTAAAACGGCATGCGGTGCACCACGCCGGACTGCACGTCGATCATGCCCGGCAGCGTGATGGCGATCGCCGTCAGCCGCTCCAGCTTGCTTTGGTGGCGGATAAAGAACTGATCGACTTCGGTCAGAATGCGTTTCAACAGCGGTTCGGGGTGTTCGGCCGCCAGCGGCAGCTGTTCCTCCACCACCAGTTTGCTGCTGAGATCGCGCAGCGCCAGCGTGATGCTGCCGCGGCTGATGCGGGCGGACAGGTAATGCCAGGCTTCGGTGTCCAGCACCAGGCCCACCGCCGGGCGGCCCCGGCTGCCGATTTCCTGGTACTCGGTTTCCTTGACCAGGTGGGCTTCCAGCAGTTCGCGCACGATCTTGGTGATGCTGGCGGGCGCCAGCTGCGCGCGTTTTGACAGTTCGATGCGCGAAATCGGGCCCAGTTGATCGATTAGCCGATAAACCGCCCCCGCATTAGTCTGCTTGATTTGATCGATATGCCCAGGCTGCCCAACCGCAATCACAAACCTGCTCCTACTATTTTTCGCGCTTCTAAATAAAGACTAGGGATTATGGTGGGGCTTTTGTCATACAGCGTCAACTATTTGATTCGTTATGTGATTTGCTGCACAAATTCCTCGCAATTTCAGCGTGAATCGAGTTTTATTTACCCGGTTTCGGCGTCATTTGAGCATCAACGCCATCAGCGCCTGCGCCGCAGCGGTCAGCGGCCGCCGGCGGTGATGCACCAGCCACACTTCGGTGGTGGCATCCGGTTCCGCCAGCGGCAGATAGCGCACGCCGTCCACCCGCACCCGGGCGAAAGAGGCCGGCAGAATCGACACCCCCAACCCGGCGGAAACCAGCCCGATGATGGTCATCGCTTCGCCCACTTCCTGGGTGATGTACGGAGTTATGCCGGCCTTGCCGAGCAGCAGCAGAATTTCGTCGTACAGCGCGGTGCCGACTTCACGCGAGAAGAACACGAACGGCTCCTGCGCCAGATGTTGAAACCGCAGCGCGCCGCCGGGCGTTTCCGCCAGCGGATGCCCTTGCGGCACCACCGCCACCAGCGGTTCGCGCAGCAGCAGCTGATAGTGAAGCGCCTCCGGCAGCCGCGTGTTGCGCATCACCCCCAGATCCAGCTCACCGTTCAGCAACGGTTCGATCTGCTGTTTGGTGTTGATTTCGCGCATTTTGATATGCACCTGCGGCGAGTGCTGACGAAAGGCGCGCAGGCTGCGCGACACCACGCCGATAAAGGGCGCGGAAGAGGTAAAGCCGATGGTCATTTCCCCCAGTTCACCGCGATCCAGACGCGCCGCCTTTTCCGCCGCGCGCCCGACCTGATCGAGCACCTGATAGGCTTCTTTGAGGAACATCTCCCCGGCCTGGGTCAAACTGACGTTGCGGTTGTTGCGCGCCAGCAGCCGCGCGCCGACCATCTCCTCCAGCGCCTGGATTTGCTGGCTGAGCGGCGGCTGGGAGATGCGCAGCCGCTCGGCGGCGCGGCCAAAATGCAGCTCTTCCGCCACGGCGATAAAGTAACGCAGGTGCCTCAATTCGATATTCATATTTAAAACATCTTAATTTTAATTATTAATATATTAGACAAAAAAATCGCCGCTCCCTATCATTTTGTTATCTGCAAAGTGTCTGTTTATCTCCCCGACGTTCGGTAAGGAAACGCTGTGACAACCCCTGTGCGTTCTGCGGCCGCGATGCCGTCGACGCTGGCCGCCAACGATGACGCGGCCGCTGCGCCAAAAGTAAAACGCTCCACCCTCAACAACAAACTCCCCTACATCGAACGCGGCACGCCGCAGTTTATGCGCGTGACGCTGGCGCTGTTTTCCGCCGGGCTGGCGACCTTCGCGTTGCTTTACTGCGTGCAGCCGATCCTGCCGGTGCTGTCGCAAGATTTCGGCGTCTCGCCGGCGGAAAGCAGCCTGTCGCTCTCGGTCTCCACCGGCCTGCTGGCGATCGGCCTGATGTTCACCGGGCCGCTGTCCGACGCCATCGGCCGCAAATCGGTGATGGTGGTGGCGTTGCTGCTGGCGGCGGTCTGCACGCTGATCTGCGCCTTTATGACCAGCTGGCACGGCATCTTGCTGATGCGCGCGCTGATCGGCCTGTCGCTGAGCGGCGTGGCGGCGGTCGGCATGACCTATCTCAGCGAAGAGATCCATCCCAGCTTCGTCGCCTTCTCGATGGGGCTGTATATCAGCGGCAACTCGATCGGCGGCATGAGCGGCCGCCTGGTGACCGGGGTGTTGACCGACTTCTTCTCCTGGCGCGTGTCGCTCGGAGTTATCGGCCTGTTCGCCCTCGCCGCCGCCTGCATGTTCTGGCGCATCCTGCCCGCCTCGCGGCATTTTCGCGCCAGCTCGCTGCGCCCGCGCACCCTGCTGATCAATTTCAAACTGCATTGGCACGATAAGGGCCTGCCGCTGCTGTTCGCGGAAGGTTTCCTGCTGATGGGCAGCTTCGTCACCCTGTTCAACTACATCGGCTATCGCCTGCTGGCGGATCCTTACCACCTGAGCCAGGCGATCGTCGGCCTGCTGTCGGTGGTGTACCTCACCGGCTCCTACAGCTCGCCCAAGGCCGGCGCGCTCACCTCGCGCTTCGGGCGCGGCCCGGTGCTGCTGGCCTCGATCGTAATTATGCTGATCGGGATTCTGATTACCGCGCTGCCACAGGTGCCGGCGATCTTTATCGGCATGATGCTGTTCACCGCCGGCTTTTTCGCCGCCCACTCGGTGGCCAGCAGCTGGATCGGCCGCCGCGCGCGCCGCGCCAAAGGCCAGGCGTCGTCGCTGTATCTGTTCTGCTATTACGTCGGCTCGAGCGTGGCCGGCACCCTCGGCGGCGTGTTCTGGCACAGTTTCGGCTGGAATGGCGTGGCGGCGTTCATTAGCCTGATGCTGCTGCTGGCGCTGCTGGTAGTGCATTACCTGAAACGCCTGCCGGAAGCGGCGCGCCTTTGAAGAGAAAAAGCCGCGGTGGTTTGCCGCGGCTTGTCATGCCAGTGCCTGTGATTATTGACCGGTTTTCCAGCGGGTGCGCAGGTACTCCACCGCCTTATCCGTTTGCGGCTCAGTCAGATAGCGCTGCCGGAACAGGATGGTTCCCCCCATTCCCGGCAGGCTTTCGTTGAGATCGAGCTGCCTTTTCAGTTCGGGAACGCCGCCCTCGACGGCCCAGGCCGGCTCGCCGGCGGCAGGCGTGCCTACTTTATACAGCGCCACCCCGGCATAGAGCCGAACCGACGTGCCTTTCACCACCTCGGCCCACCAGTTGGCCAGCACGTCGTAGCGGACAATTTCACGATCAAAAGGCCAATACAGCTGCGGTGCGATGTAATCGAGCAGCCCCAGTTTTACCCACTGGCGCGTATCGGCATAGGCCGTATCATACGATGGCGCGCCTGCCCGCGTCGCCGAACCGTCAGGATCGTCCGCTTTGTTTCGCCATACGCCCGCCGGGCTGACGCCAAACGCAACCTCGGGCTTCAATGCTTTGACGGCGGCTGACACCTGTTTTATCAATTGCAGCGTGTTGTCTCTGCGCCAGGCGGCTTTGTCTGCAAATCCTTTGCCGTATGCGCGATATGTTCGTTCATCATCCAGCGGCGATTGCGGCGTTTCGTAATAGAAGTAATCGTCAAACTGAATGCCGTCGACATCGTAGTTTTTGACTATTTCAGCCACCACGCCGGTGATCCAGTTGCGCACGTCGGGCAGGCCGGGGTCGAGCACGAAGCGCTCGTTGGCGGTGCGTATCCAGTCGGGATGCAGCGCATAGACGCTGGCCGGCGGCGACTGCAGCGTATGATTGAGTGCCTCAATCGTCTGTGGGCGGGTATTCATGGAAACCCGATAAGGGTTCAACCAGGCATGCACCTTGATGCCGCGCCGGTGCGCTTCTTGCAGCATAAAGGCCAGCGGATCATAGCCGGGATCCTGGCCAACGGTGCCGGTCAACACCTCAGACCAGGGCAAGATGTTTGAGCGCCACAGGGCCGTGCCGTCCGGTTTAACCTGAAAATAAACCGTGTTAATCCCGGTTTTCACCATCTCGTCCAGCGCGTCCGTCAGCCCCTGTTTCTGCTGACAAACCCGCTCTTGCGCGGTTTCCGCCTTCAGGGAGGCCGCCGGCGGCCAGTCCAGGCCAATGACCGTGGCCAGCCAGATGCCCCGCATCGGTGTTATCGGCGGTGTCGGCCGCGGGGGCTTCTCCGGTTCGGGTGGCTTGGCGCATCCGCTCACGCCCAGCATGGCGGCCATCAACAGCCATCCGCCTAATTTTGTTGCGCCTGTCGGCATCCTGATTCTCCTTCCGTGAGTGACGGTTATCCCATGTCGTTACGTGCAGAGCAAGAAACTGCCCGTTATCAAGCTGCCGGCGTCGCCTTTTTCAGACGACGCCGGTGCCCTTATCCCATCACCAGCTCAGCCCAGTCCCGCGAGGGAACGCCACCTTGCCCGTATTGGTTTCCGCATCGTAGTCATGCCAGGTGTTGACCGGCAATTTGCCCTGCGGTTTGATTTTACCCGTCAGCACCTGCGCTAAAGAGACCATCGAAGGGCCGCGCCACACGCCGCTGTCATAACCGTAGTAGGCGTAGGTGGCGACGGCCGCCTCCACCTCTGCGGCATAGTTCACGATATCGTAAGGGGCGCGCAGTGAGAGGTGAACGCGTTTTTTCCCCTGCTCGGCAGCGTATTTCAACCAGCCCGGATAAGGGCTGCCGTCATTGCCCGCTCCGGTTGCGGAAGTCACCACCCCATCCTGCTCGGCAGGCGTAAAGCGGGTTGACAGCGTTCCGAGCAGGAACACGTCGCAGCCGGCAATATGCTCTCTGATCTGGGCATCGCTCAGTTCCGTTTCCTTCGCGGCAACGACGTTCTGATACCCCTCCTGCGCCATCACGCGCGCAATGCCGTTGGCCTGCTCGCCCCACGGGGTCAAAATAAAGTAGCGCAGCGTTTTGTCCTTCAACGGCAACAGGCTGTGGCGATTGATCACCACGGTAATGGAGCGATCGGCGATGCGTTTTTCCAGCTTGTGCGCTGAGGACGAAGCGTCGTTGGAACAGGGATGATCGCGATGCCCCATCAGGTTATGGCGTAATTTGAGGCGCAAAATTCGCTCGACCGAGGCATCGATATCAGCCTCGCTGAGATGCCCCGTTTTCACCCTGTCCGCAAGGTAACGGATCAGATCCGGCAGCAAGCGCGCCTGGGCCGGCGAGGCGATGCTGACAGGCATCAGGGCAATATCCACCCCGGCGGCAAAGACGTTTTCAGCGGCCGCTTGCTGGCTGAAATGCTCGGCAATCGCGCCCATATCCAGCGCGTCTGAAATCGTTACGCCGGCATACCCCAATTCATTGCGCAGGATCTGGGTCTGAATTTCATGCGACATGGTGGCCGGCACCGTGATTTTTTCACCGCTGCGGGTGTCTATCTGGCGGTTATCCAGTGCCGGATACTGAATATGGGCGGTCATGACCATGTCCGGCGCCGCGCAGCGATCGATGGCCTGCTTGTAAGGGGCGATATCGATGGCAAAAGCCTCTTCCCGCGTGCGATCGACGCGCGGCAAGCCGGTATGCGAGTCGGTCGAGGTGCTGCCATGGCCGGGGAAGTGCTTGTAAGCGGTGATCAGCCCCTGCTGTTTCATGCCCGCCACCATTTTCTCTGCCAGACGGGAAACGGTGTTCTTATCATCGCTGAAGGCGCGAACGTTAATCACCGGATTGAACGGGTTGGTGTTGACGTCCACGACCGGGGCAAAGTTGGTATTGATATGCAACGCGCGCATATCCTGGGCCATCAGTTTGCCTTGTTCAACGGCGAGATGTTTATCCGCACCGCCCTCAATCGCCGCTGTGAGCGCCATATTGCCAGGAAATGAGGCATAGTCGCCGCGCGGCAGCCGGAAAACGTTACCACCTTCGTTATCGGTGCCAATAAACAAACGAATGCCCGCGTGGGTTTTCATCGCGGCATACCAGGCCGTCAATGTGTTGATCTGCTGCTTGTCTTTCAGATTATTGGCAAACAGGATCACCCCACCCACGTGGTTATCGGCGATCAGCTTGCCAATGGCTTCATCGGGAACGGTCATATCCTGATTGCTGCTACCGCTCCGATCCCAGTAGCGAAAATCCAGCATGATTTTTTGCCCGATTTTCTCTTCCAGCGTCATGTTTTTGACTTTCTGTTTAATATCCACAGTGAACCTCCGTTTAAAGCGCCCGTTAATGACAGAAGAAAAGATAACCCCAAGGGCTCATCGCGTCCTGCCATTCCGTTTGTTCCAGCGTTTGGACAACGGCGAGCGGAAAATGGATTAAACAAAACACAAACGAACAGGATAAAATCCATAAATGAATCAAAACACTACGCATACAGAGTGTATTGCGTGCCCTGCCGCCAAAGACCGTTATGGCGTATTTTCCGCTGATAAGCCGGGTGGCCAATGAAGCCGCCTTTTCCCCGGTGGCCTATGTTGCCCCCAGTCTGCTACTCCCCTATAGTATGTTGTAACTAAAATAGGAAGGTGCGATGAGCAGATACGATGTGATAGGCCGGATGAACGCCTGCTTTACCGAACTGGAGCAGGCGCTCGGCGCGCTGCAGCAGCAGATCGCCCCGCTGCGGTTGCTGGCGGCGCGGGTGTTCAGCCTGCCGGAGGTTGAAAAAGGCCAGGAACATCAGGCCATCTCACATATCGCGGTCGAACAGCATGTGGGGCAAGCGGCGCGCGATCTGGCGCTGGAGCACTATCAGCGGCTGTTTATCCACCATAACCGGGAGAATGTCAGCAGCAAGGCCGCCGTTCGCCTGCCCGGCGTCATCTGTCTGGCGGTGGAGCAGCCGGAGTATCAGGTGCTGCAAACGCAGCTGGCGCTGATCAATCGCCTGAAGGGCGAGCTGGAACAGATTATCACCGTCGATTCCGGCCTGGCGCCGGAGCAGCGTTTCGAGTTCGTGCACACCCATCTGCACGGGCTGATTACCCTCAGCGCCTATCGCACCCTCACCGCCCTGACCAATCCCGACTCCGTGCGCTTTGGCTGGGCCAACAAGCACATCATCAAAAACGTCAAGCGAGACGACATCCTGGCGCAGCTGGAGAAAAGCCTGAAAGCCGGCCGCGCGGTGCCGCCGCACAGCCGTGAACAGTGGGCTGCCCTGGTCAGCCGCGAGATAGACGACGTCAGCCGCCTGCCGCAGCACGCGACGCTGAAAATCAAGCGGCCGGTCAAAGTGCAGCCGATCGCCCGGGTGTGGTATCAGCAGCAGCAAAAACAGGTGCAACACCCCTGCCCGCTGCCGCTGATCGCCCTGTGTCAGGTTGAAAACGGCGCCGCGGTGCCGAAGATTGGCGAGCTGCTCAACTACGACGTCGACGCGGTGAAACACCGTTACAAACCCGACGCCCAGCCGCTGCGGCTGCTGGTGCCACGCCTGCACCTGTATACCGACGACGCTACTCGCTGAGGGCATACACCCGCAGGCGATGGCCGTCCGGATCCCGCGCCACGAAGGTGTAACCGAACGCCATCTCGGTCGGCGTTTGCTCAATCGGCAGCCCGAGTTCGCACCATTGGTTATAGCGCGCCTCGACCTCTTGCGGATCCTGGCACAAAAAGCCCAGTTCACCGCCGCCGCCGGTCAGGGTCGCCGCAGGTTTTACCCCTGTTTGGCCCACATCCCCAGCTTAAAGCCGTTGTTGAGCACGAACAGGGCGAAGCCGGGAGAAAGCTCTACCGGCGCCTGTCCCAGTAAGCGTTGATAAAAGGCGGCGCTGTTCAGCGGGTTGTCGACGTAAAGCAGGGTCATGCTGGGAAGAGTCATCGGTCTGTCCTCTGGGTGATGGGAACCGGCCGGTTCCCGATAGGCACAGACTAAAGCGCGCTACTGACAGTTTATGGCAGCAGCGTGCCGCTATTGCTCCGCAATGCCCTCGCTGAGGCGCCACTCTTTCAGCAGCCGCCGCCGGCCGCGCGGATAGCGCTGTTCCAACGGCATGGCGGCCTGAATGCGATCGAGGCGAAAATGGCGAAACGCCTGGCGCAGCTCGCACCAGGCGACCAGCACCTGGAGCTGGTCGAAAAAGCCCAGCGCAAAGGGCCACAGCAGGCGTTCGCTGCGCTGCCCCGCCAGATCGAGATAGTCGATATGCAGCTTGCGCTCGCGGCGAATGGTGTCACGGATCAGCACCCGCAGCTCATCTGCCACCGGCGGTGCCTGAACCGGCGCGATCAATAGCGTGTTGGCCTCCAGCTCCTCCCGCAGCGCCGGCGGCAGCACGGCGGCGATCTTGGCCAGCGCCTGGCCCGCGGCGCTCGCCAGTTGGCTATCGCCGCGGCGGCTGACCCAGCGCATCCCCAGCACCAACGCTTCTGTCTCCGCCTGCGAGAACATCAGCGGCGGCAGCATAAAGCCGGGGCGCAGCACATAGCCGACGCCCGCCTCGCCGGCGATCTCCGCCCCCTGCTGCTGCAGCGTAGCGATATCGCGGTACAGCGTGCGCATGCTGATGCCCAGCGTCTGCGCCAGCGAATGGCCCGCCACCGGATAACGGCGGCTGCGCAGCAGCTGCATCAGATCGAGTAAACGTTGTGCGCGCGACATCTTGATTTCTCCACAAAAAAAGGGCTTACCTCAGTAAGCCCCCGGTTGCCTCACAGATCAATCATTTCTGCATGCTGCCGACCATCGCTTCCGGCCGCACCCACTCGTCGAACTGCGCTTCGGTCAGGTAGCCCAGCTTCAGCGCCGCGGCTTTCAACGTCAGCCCTTCCTTGTGCGCTTTCTTGGCGATTTCCGCCGCCTTGTCGTAGCCGATGTGGGTGTTGAGCGCCGTCACCAGCATCAGCGATTCGTTCAGCAACTGGGTGATGCGATCGCGGTTCGGTTCGATGCCCACCGCGCAGTGCTCGTTGAAGCCCTGCATGCCGTCGGCCAGCAGGCGAATCGACTGCAGGTAGTTGTGGATCACCATCGGGCGGAACACGTTCAGCTCGAAGTTGCCGGAAGCGCCGCCAATGTTCACCGCCACGTCGTTGCCCAGCACCTGGGCGCACAGCATGGTCATCGCCTCACACTGGGTCGGGTTGACCTTGCCCGGCATGATGGAACTGCCCGGTTCGTTCTCCGGGATCGAAATTTCGCCGATGCCGCAGCGCGGGCCGGAAGCCAGCCAGCGCACGTCGTTGGCGATCTTCATCAGCGAGGCCGCCAGCCCTTTCAGCGCGCCATGCCCTTGCACCAGCGCGTCGCAGGTCGCCAGCGCTTCGAACTTGTTCGGGGCGGTGACGAACGGCTGATGGGTCAACTCCGCCAGCGCTTTAGCCACGCGCACCGCGTACTCCGGATGGGTGTTCAGCCCGGTGCCGACCGCCGTGCCGCCAAGCGCCAGCTCGGCGATGTGCGGAATACTGTCCTCGATGTGTTTCAGATTGTGCGCCAGCATCGCCGCCCAACCGGAGATCTCCTGCCCCAGGGTCAGCGGCGTGGCGTCCTGCAGATGGGTGCGGCCGATTTTGACGATGTCGCGGTAGGCTTCGGCCTTGTCGCTCAGCGTCTTGTGCAGCACTTTCAGCTCGGGGATCAGATGTTCGCGCAGCGCAATCACCGCCGCCACGTGCATCGCGGTGGGAAACACGTCGTTGGAGCTTTGGCTTTTATTGACGTCGTCGTTCGGGTGCACCTTGCGCTCTTCACCGCGCACGCCGCCCAGCAGCTCGCTGGCGCGGTTGGCCAACACTTCGTTCATGTTCATGTTGGTCTGGGTGCCGGAACCGGTTTGCCAGATCGACAGCGGAAACTGGTCGGCATGGCTGTCCGCCAGCACTTCGTCGGCGGCGCTGATGATGGCGGCGCCCCGTTCGGCCGGCAGCAGCCCCAGATCCACGTTCACCTGCGCGGCGGCGCGCTTGGTCAACGCCAGCGCGTGGATCAGCGCGGTCGGCATCTTTTCGGAGGAAATGCGGAAATGCGCCAACGAACGCTGGGTTTGCGCGCCCCACAGCTTGTCGGCCGGTACTTCGATGGGGCCCATAGAGTCTTTTTCGATACGAACGCCTGCCATCATTATCTCCTTAGCATAATTCCTAAAATCGTAGGGTTAGGCCGACGCGCTACCCCCCGTCGGCATGCACTCCCAGTATAGTGACATAATAACTATTCGCATTAAGAGAGTTATCTCACAGCACGTTTCATCTTTTTTACCCATTAACGACGCGGTTATTTTCCATCGGTTAACCCGCGGCGAAATAAACGGCCGGGAATGAGCCAGGAGAATAAAACTGTGGCTACTCATTAACGCGGATGACGCGAATTAAAATTATTGATGCGCTGCGCCTGTAAATGATTGAGCTCATCGATACGTTGTTGCTGCAGATGATTGATCTCGTCGTAGGCGTCCTGCCGTTCATGATGCCGATAGGCCCCGGTCGCCACCGCGCCGGCGGTGAGCGCCAACGGGTGCGCCACGGGCACGATCGCGGCGGGAACCGCGACCGGCGCGGGTGCAACGACGATCGGCGCCGGCGCGATCGCCACGGCGCGCGGCGCCGCGTAGGGATAGGTGACAATCACCGCCGCCTGGGCTGCGCCGGCGCAAAGCCCCAACAGCAACAACAGTTTTTTCATGCAACAGACCTCTGGTTTTGTTAAATCGACTCGTTAGCCGTTACGGTAAAGAGGTCTGACGCGCAGGTTTAAGCTCGGCGTGTGATCGCCCGGCGCAGCGCGAAAATAATAATAAGGGAATGGCTCAGACGGTAAAAAATAAATTCAGCAGTCATATTTTGACATGCTGAATAATAAATAATGCGGCAGGATGAGCGGACTATCGGCAATAATCCCGCCGGTTCAAAAAATAATCGAACGGCGGGTTTTCCGGGCCGCCTTGAGGCCTGCGCGCCAATTGAGGCGCCGATCGTTATCACGCTATACTTTGGCCCCGTTGCCGGGCGCGACGTTATTCGGCGTTGTTTTGATCGCGCCCATGATTTTTCCTGCCGACGCGGGCGTATGATGGTTGTCGGCACAGATTTAACTAACCGTATAAAATCAGTAAGTTATTGCCATTCGGTACGGCAATGACGCTAAGGACGTTTATCGACATGCAAAAAATGACCAACGCGGTACAGAATTACGCCTGGGGCAGCCACGATGCGCTGACCCGTCTTTACGGCATCGCCAACCCTGATAATCTGCCGATGGCCGAACTGTGGATGGGCGCCCATCCCAAGAGCCCTTCCCGCGTGCCGGGCGCCGACGGCGAGCTGCGTTCGCTGCGCTTTCTTATCGATGAAGACCAGCCAAAACAGCTGGGCACCAACGTCGCCAGCCGCTTTGGCGAGTTGCCGTTCCTGTTTAAAGTACTCTGCGCCGATCAGCCACTGTCGATCCAGGTCCACCCGAGCAAAGCGGCGGCCGAAATCGGCTTCGCGAAAGAGAATGCCGCCGGCATCCCCCTGAGCGCCGCCGAACGCAACTATAAAGATCCCAACCACAAGCCCGAGCTGGTGTTCGCCCTCACGCCGTTCCTGGCGATGAACGGCTTTCGCGAACTGGCCGATATCGTTTCCCTGCTGCAACCGATCGCCGGCGCACACCACGACATCGCCGCCTTCCTGCAACAGCCGGACACCGCGCATCTCGCAACCCTGTTCGCCAGCCTGCTGACGATGAGCGGCGAGCAAAAGTCGCTGGCGCTCGGCGTATTGAAAGCCGCGCTCAACAACCAGCAGGGGGAACCCTGGGACACCGTACGCTTTATCGCCGGCTTCTATCCGGACGACAGCGGCCTGTTCTCACCGCTGCTGCTGAACGTGGTGCAGCTCGCGCCGGGCGAAGCAATGTTCCTGTATGCCGAAACGCCGCACGCCTACCTGAAAGGCGTGGCGCTGGAGGTGATGGCCAACTCGGACAACGTGCTGCGCGCGGGCCTGACGCCGAAATTCATCGACGTGCCCGAGCTGCTGGCCAATCTGCAGTTCCGCCCGCAGCCGGCTTCCGGCCTGCTGACCCAGCCGGAGCCACGCGGCAACGAGCTGTTCTTCCCGATTCCGGTGGAGGATTTCGCCTTCTCGCTGCACGATTTGACCACCGCCCCGCAGGCGCTGGCGCAGCAAAGCGCCGCCATCGTGTTCTGCGTCACCGGCGAAGCGACGCTGGAAAAATCCGGGCAACGCCTGACGCTCAAACCGGGCGAATCCTGCTTTATCGGGGCTTTCGAATCCCCGGTCAACGTCAGCGGCAGCGGCCGCATCGCCAGGGTTTATAACCAGCTGGCCTAACCGTTGATAAATTTCAGCAAATTGCTTGCTGAAAGCGAGAGCTACCCCCACAATTAAACGCCTGCGGGCGTTTATTTTCGGCCCCTATTTGCCCCTCCCGCGCAACGGAGGGTGATAAGAAAAAAGGATGAAACAGAGCTATGAAAAAATCGTTAGTCGCTGTCAGCGTCATTGTGGTTCTTGGCGCAGCATGGACCGGGGCATCCTGGTACACCGGGAAACTGATCGAGCAGCACATGGGCGAAGTCGTCGACAACGCCAACGGCCAGCTGAAAGCTTACCTGCCGAAAGCCGGGGTTAAGCTGAGCTATGAAAATTACCAGCGCGGCCTGTTCAGCAGTAAAGTGCGTTATGTGCTGCGCTCCGACGGCACGGATACCAGTGAAGACGCGGCGCTGAAAGCCGGCGAAGAAGTGGCGTTCCTGGAAACCATCGATCACGGCCCGTTCCCCTTCGCCCAGCTGAAAAAATTCAATCTGCTGCCGAGCATGGCGTCGGTGCATACCGAGCTGGAAAATACCCCGGCGGTGAAGGGCCTGTTTGACACCACCAAAGGCAAATCGCTGTTTACCGCCGATTCGCGCATCTCTTACAGCGGGGACACCTCGTCCGCCATCGACATCATCCCGCTGGACTACCAGAAGGATAAGTCTTCGCTGAAATTCAGCGGCGCCACCATTAACGCCGATGTGTCCAGCGATCTGAAAAAATTCGTGCTGGACGCCAATAGCGACAATATCGTGTTCGCCAGCCCGAACGAATTCGGTCAAAACGAGCAGATCACCTTCCAGGGCTTCAACCTGAAGGGCAACAGCAACGAGAGCAAGTTCGGCGTGAAGCTCGGCGATCAGACGATGACGCTGAAGCAGTTCAAACTGACGATCGACGGTAAAGATACCGTGGCGCTGGACGGTTTCAACCTGGTGAGCAAGTTCGGCGAGCAAGGCAGCAGCAACATCGGCGGCCAGATCGACTACACCATGGACGCGCTCAAGGTGCAGGGCAACGATTTCGGCGCCGGCAAGCTGGCGCTGAAAATCGACAACGTCGACGGCAAGGCGCTGAAAGACTTCGCCGACAGCTACAACCGCCAGACCATGGCGCTGCTGCAACAGGGCGAGAACCTGGATCCGGCCGTGTATGAGCAGCAAAACGCCGAGCTGTTGCAAAAGAACCTGCCGCTGCTGCTGAAAGGCAACCCGAGCCTCAGCATCGCGCCGCTGAGCTGGAAAAACAGCAAGGGCGAGAGCACCTTCACGCTGGATCTGGCGCTGACCGATCCGAGCAAAGCCGCCTCCCCGGCGCAATCGCCGGATCAGCTGATCGCGCAGGCGGTTAAAAAGCTGGATATCAGCCTGACCATTCCGGAAGCGATGGCCACCGAAGTGACCGCGAAAACCGCGCTGTTGCAGGGTTACAATGCGGAAGACGCGCAGAAACTGGCGCAGCAGCAGGTGCAGGGCCTGGCGGCCATGGGCCAGATGTTCAAGCTGACCACCCAGAAAGACGGCGTGATCGCGAGCAAGTTCCACTATGCCGACAACCAGGTTGACCTCAACGGCAACAAGATGTCGCTGCAAGAGTTCATCGGCCAGTTCGCCATGCTGGGCGCCCCGGCGGAAGACGCTGAACCGGCGCAGGAAGCGGAACCCGCTCCGGCACCGGCGCAGTAATCGCCTGACAGCCTGATCAAGGGCCCCCTGCGGGGCCCTTTTTATTTACCCCATTTCCGCGGCGTAAACCGCATCGCGGATTTGCTGCGGATAGCGGCCGCACATGCCTTCAAACGCGGTGTTGGTCAGTATCACCACGCTCAGCTGCGCCTGTGGATCAAAGAACCAGCTGTGGCCGTAAACGCCGCCCCAGGTCAGCGTGCCGGCATGCTGCGGCGTCTGCGCGGCATCTGCGTCCACCAGCAGCGCCCCGCCGAAACCGAATCCCCAGCCCGGCCCTTGCGTTTGCGCCTGCGCCCCCACGTGCGGGCTGCGCAGCAACGCCACCGTGTCCGGCTGCAACATGCCCTGCCCGCCGCTGCGCAGCGCCTCCACCAGCCGCAGCACATCGTCGGCATCGCCGACCATGCCCGCGCCGCCGGAAGGATAGGCCCCGGCGTTAAGCGCCCGCGCGGGTGAAAACAGTACCTCGCCCCCCGCCATTTCCTCCGGCAGCGCCAGCCGCAGGCCTTCATGCATGCGCTGCGGCCCTTGCGGCGTGTTGTAATACGGTGTCGCCAGATTCGCGGCGTCCGTCGCATAAAACGCGGTATTGCCGAGCCCCAGCGGCCGCGCCACCCATTCGACAAACAGCTGCGGCAGCGGCATGCCCGTCACCCGTTCCAGCACCGCGCCAAGCACGTCGATCGCCAGCGAATAATTGAAGCGCTCCCCCGGCGCCGACAGCAACGGCGCCTGTGCCAACAGCCGCAGGTTTTGCTCCAGCGTCAGCGTCGACAGCTCCACGCCGTCCTGGATCCCCAGCTGATGATAAACGCCCGCCGGCGGCTGGCTCAACCGATAGTCCAGCCCGGCAGTGTGGCTCAGCAAATGACGAATCTTGATCGCCGGGCGCCGGCCGTCCGCCAACGCCGGAGTGAACCACGGCAGCCAGTCGCTGAGCGTGTCGTCCAGGCTCAGCTTGCCCTGCTCAATCAGGCGCAGCGCCGCCAGCGTGGTATAGGGTTTGGAGACCGACGACAGTCGAAACTGCGTTTCTCGCCGCATCGGCCGCCGCGCTTCGCGATCGGCATAGCCGGCCGCCCCGGCGTAGCAAATCTCGCCCCGCCGCGCCACCAGCACTACGCTACCCACGATGCGCCCTTCGGCCATCGCCTGTTGATCGATCGCCGCGATCCGTTCTGTTAACGCCCGTTGTTCTGCCGACATGATTTTCATCTCTCTGATGGAAAGTTAAATCAGTCTAAAACCTTCGTCATAAATTAAAATAAGGCATAATTTAATGAATCATTAAGCACAGGTTATTGATAGATGAGTTCACTCCTGCAGCTGTTGCCCTATTTCGAAGCCGTCGCGCGCCTGGGCAACTTTACCCGCGCGGCCAGCCAACTGGGCGTCACGCCGCCGGCGGTGTCGCAAAACATTCAGGCGCTGGAGAATCAGCTGGGAGTGCGGTTATTTCACCGCACCAGCCGCTCGGTGCGCCTCAGTGACGAGGGCCGGTTGTTCTATCAGAAGGTATCGCCGGCGATGAGCCAGATCGACGTGGCGGCGGACGACGTGCGCGCTCTGGGCGCGCAGCCGGCGGGCCTGCTGCGCATTACGCTGCCGCAGCTGGCCGCTTCTCTGCTGGTAATGCCGCATCTGGCGGAATTTCAACGGCGCTATCCCGACGTGCAGCTGGAACTTTTTACCGAAGACCGCTTTTCCGATCTGGTGCTGGGCAGTTTCGATGCCGGCATTCGCATGCACGCCATGCTGCAAAAGGACATGATCGCCGTGCCGATCGACAACGGTCAGCGTCGGGTGCTGGTCGCCTCGCCCGACTATCTGGCGCGCTGCGGCGTACCGGCCACGCCGGACGATCTGCCCGTTCACCACTGCCTGCGCTACCGTTTCCCCGGCAGCGGCAAACTGGAACCCTGGTATTTCAGCCTGGGCGACGATGAACGCGCGCTGGACGTCAGCGGCAGTTTGATTTTTAACGAAGATCGGCTGCTCAAGGATGCGGCGTTGGCGGGCCTGGGTATCGCACAGCGTTTTCAGGGCACGGTGTTGCAGGAGCTGGCGCAGGGGCAACTGGTGGAAGTGCTGCCGGATTACGCCAGCGAAGCGTCGGGGTTTTTCATCTACTTTCCCGCCGGCCGGCATCTGCCGCTCAAGCTGCGCGCCTTTATCGATTTCATGCGCGAGCAACGTGAACGGCAGCATCGCTGGTAGGGGCACCTCGTCGGCGCCCCTGGCCGTCAGCGCTTCTCCAGCGCCTGGACGATGTGGTAAGCCGCCTCGACGCGATCGTCGTTCGGGAACCACTTGTTGGCCAGCATCACCACGGCGATATTTTTCGCCGGGATAAATACCGCGTAGGTGGAGAAGCCGCCGGTGGAGCCGGTTTTGTTATACCAGCCGGCGCGCAATTCCGGCTGCGGTGGCGTGATGGCGGTGGCCGGCGTGCCGTTCATGATCATCCCGGCGTTGTTGCCTTCAATCAAACGCGACAGTTTCACCGGATACGGGTAGTTCTCCCACATCAGATCCTGCGTGAACGCGCCCGCCTTGTAATACCCGACGTGCGTCGCGGCCAGCGCGTCGCGCCATGGCTGCGCCACCTTCACCTGCTGCAGGTTGGCGTCCAGATAGCGAATCAGATCGCGAGCGTTGGACTTGATGCCGTAAGATTCGGCGTCCAGCGGGCCGGGATTGACCCGCACCGGCTTATCGTCCTTGCTGTAACCCTGCGCATAGTTAGCCATCTGCGCCGCCGGCACCTGAACGTAGGTGTGGCTCATGCCCAGCGCCGGCAGCATCCCCTGTTCCATCGCCTGGATAAACGGCTGGTCGAGGCTCTTGGCAGCGATCATGCCCAGCATGCCGATGCCGAGGTTGGAATAGACGCGGTAGCTGCCCGCTGGATGTTTCGGCTGCCAGGCCCGGTAGTAGGCCATCAGTTGAGCGTTGTCGGTCACGTCGTCCGGCACGAACAGCGGCAGGCCGGAGGTGTGGGTCGCCAGATTCAGCAGGCTGACGCCATCGAAGGCGCTGCCGCGCAGCTCGGGCAGGTAACGGCTGGCCGGATCGTTGAACGACAGCTTGCCCTGCTGCTGCGCATAGACCGCCAGCGTCGCGGTGAAAGTTTTGCTCAGCGAGCCCACTTCGAACAGCGTCTGCTCGGTGATCGGTTTACCGGTCTGCTTCGAGGCGACGCCATACGGGTAAATCTGTTGTTTGCCGTCGACCGACACGGCGATCGCCATGCCCGGCACGCCGTATTTTTTCATCAGCGGCTGAATAACGGCATCGATATCCTGCTGCTGCGCGGCGTGCGCGGTCGGCAGGATCAGTGCGGCGATCAGCGCGGCCGCCAGGCGGTTCATTTTCGTCATGATAGAAGCTCTCAGGTTGCAGGGCATCGGCCGCGGCCAAAAGTTTTTATTGGCGTTATACACGGCGCTTTCCCTGATTGATGATGTCATTCCTTTACGGCTGCCGCGACGCTCTCAGCAGCCGCGCCAAATATCGGATTTTGCCGCCGGGTTGACAAGCGATAATAATTTCAGCCAGCATAAAGAAAAACTTATGGCTATCGACAATGCGCAATCGACTTCCCCTCAACGCCCTGCGGGCGTTCGAATCCTCCGCCCGCCACCTGAACTTCACCCGCGCCGGTCTTGAGCTGCGCGTCACCCAGGCCGCCGTCAGCCAACAGGTGCGCATGCTGGAAGAACAGCTGGGCATTCAGCTGTTCCGCCGCCTGCCGCGCGGGCTGGATCTGACCGAAGAGGGCCAGGCGCTGCTGCCGGTGTTGAGCGACACCTTCGACCGCATCGAGGCGGTGCTGCAACAGTTCGAAGGCGGGCATTTCCACGAGGTGCTGACGGTGGCGGTGGTCGGCACCTTCGCCGTCGGCTGGCTGATGCCGCGGCTGGCGGCGTTCCGCACGGCGCACCCATTTATCGATCTGCGGGTGCTGACCCACAACAACCTGGTCAATCTGTCGGCCGACGGCATGGATTTCGCCATCCGCTTCGGCGAAGGCCTCTGGCCCGCCACCTGCAATATCAAGCTGTTCGACGCGCCGCTGACGGTGCTCTGCCCGCCGGCGGTCGCCGCGCGCCTGCGCACGCCGCAGGATCTGCAGCACGAGCAGCTGATGCGCACCTACCGCAAGGATGAATGGGAGCGCTGGTTCACTGCTGCGCAGGTGACGCCGTGGCGGATCAACGGCCCGGTGTTCGACTCGTCAAGGCTGATGGTGGAAGGCGCGATCCAGTGCGACGGCGTGGCGCTGGCGCCGGTCAGCATGTTCCGCCGCGAACTGGCCACCGGTGCGCTGCAGCGGCCGTTTGCCGCCGAGGCCGCGCTCGGCGCCTATTGGCTGACCCATTTGAAATCGCGGGATCTGACGCCGGCGATGAAAAGCTTTATCGGCTGGATCCGCCGGGAGGCGGAAGAGGAACAGCGGCAGGGCTAGGCGGAACCGCGCCGGATCAGCGTCGGCGGCAGAATGACGTTCTGCGCCAGCAGGTCGGCGTCACCGATGCGCTGCAGCAGGCGCGCGGCGGCGCTGCGCCCCACTTCCCGCGCCGAGCTGGAGACGAAGGTCAGCGGCGGCTCGGTCAGTTCGGCTTCCGGCACGTCGCCGAAGCCGATCAGCGCCACCTGCCGCCCGTAGTAGGCGTCTACCCCGTCCGAACCGATGCTGCGGCCGCTGCGCGCCAGGCCAAAATAGGCGCCGAGCGCCACCGACGCCTTGTGGCAGACGATGGCGGTAATGTTCGGGTAATGGCGCAGCAGTTGTTCCGCCGCTTCCCCCGCCTGGCGCTGCCGGCAATCGCACTCGACGATCCATTCGCTGCGAAACGGCAGGCCGTACTGCACCAGCGTGGCGCAAAAGCCGCCCAGCCGCTCGGCGCGCGTCAATGAGTCGCTCTGGCCGCCGAGGTAAGCGATTTGGCTGTGGCCGCGCCTGATCAAAAATTCGGTGGCCAGCTTGGCGGCCTGCATGTTGTCCGGCCGCACCACGTCCACGCCATCGAGGCCGCTGGAGCGCGCCACGCAGACCAGCGGTACGCCCTGCTCGGCCGCCTTCTCCTTCAGGCCCGCCGCCGCGCGAATGCCGCCCGCCAGCACGATGCCGTCGACGCCCTGCGCCAGCAGCGCGTCAAACGCCCGCTGCAGGCCCTGGCCGTCGCGCCCGCTCTGCGTCAAAAACAGCAGCTTGTCGTGCGCCTCCAGCGCTTCGCTCAGCCCGGCGGTCATTTCGGCATAGAAGGGTTCGCAGATGTCGCGCAGAATAAGGCCAATCACCCCGGACTCCCCGCCGCGCAGCGTCGCCGCCTGGCGATTGCGTACATAGCCCAGCTGCTCTATCGCCTGATTGACCTTCTCGACGGTGGTCGGCGAAATGCGCCCCTTGCCGCTTAACACCAGGGAAACCGTGGTGACCGACACGCCCGCCTGCTGCGCCACATCGGTGATGGTGATTTTTTTGATGCTCATAGTCTCTGCGAACCCGTTCCTGGGCAACCCGCCGTAATGATCAAGGGTATACCGAATCCGTTAGCTCAGTAAAACGTTTTACTGCCTGCCGCATTGTCGCCAAAAATCGGGCGGCAGATTTGTGATTGGCGGCGCATTTTTGCTAGGTAAAACGTTTTATCTTCTTTTTACCTAATCAGAAGTCCCCTTTTTGCTCGTCTTTTCGCCAGGAGAAGTCGGTTATGTCAGCAGCCAACAAACCCAAAATCACCCTCTGGGAGTTCTTCCAGAGCCTGGGCAAAACCTTCATGTTGCCCGTCGCCTTGCTCTCTTTCTGCGGCATCATGCTGGGGATCGGCAGCTCGCTGAGCAGCCGCGACGTGATCACCCTGATGCCGTTTATCGGCCACCCGATCTTCCAGCTGATCTTTACCTGGATGAGCAAGGTAGGCTCCTTCGCCTTCAGCTTCCTGCCGGTGATGTTCGCCATCGCCATTCCGCTGGGCATGGCGCGCGAAAACAAGGGCGTCGCCGCCTTCTCCGGCTTCGTCGGCTTCGCCGTGCTGAATTTGGGCACCAATTTCTACCTGACCGCCGCCGGCGTGCTGCCCACCGGCGATCCGCTGGTGCTGAAAGCCAACAATATCCAGAACATTCTCGGCATTCAGTCGATCGATACCGGCATCCTCGGCGCAGTGATCGTCGGCATCATCGTCTATCGCCTGCATGAACGCTTCCACACCATCCGCCTGCCGGACGCGCTGGCGTTCTTCGGCGGCACGCGCTTCGTGCCGATCGTCACCACCGTGGTGCTGGGCCTGTGCGGCCTGGTGATCCCGCTGATCTGGCCGTGGTTCGCCGCCGGCATCACCGGGCTGGGCTGGGTGATCAACAGCGCCGGCGCCTTTGGCCCGATGCTGTTCGGCACCGGCGAACGCTTGCTGCTGCCGTTTGGCCTGCAGCACATTCTGGTGGCGCTGATCCGCTTTACCGAGGCGGGCGGCACGATGGAAGTGTGCGGCCACAGCGTCAGCGGCGCCCTGACCATCTTCCAGGCGCAGCTCTCCTGCCCGACCACCACCGGCTTTGCCGAGAGCGCCACTCGCTTCCTGTCGCAGGGTAAAATGCCGGCCTTCCTCGGCGGCCTGCCGGGCGCGGCGCTGGCGATGTACCACTGCGCCAAACCGGAGAACCGCCATAAAATCAAAGGGCTGTTGATTTCCGGCGTGGTGGCCTGCGTGGTCGGCGGCACCACCGAGCCGATCGAGTTCCTGTTCCTGTTCGTCGCGCCGTTCCTCTACCTGATCCACGCGCTGCTCACCGGGTTGGGCTTTACCGTGATGGCGCTGCTGGGTGTGACCATCGGCAACACCGACGGCAATATCATCGACTTCGTGGTGTTCGGCATTCTGCACGGCACCGCCACCAAGTGGTATCTGGTGCCGGTGGTGGCCGCCGTCTGGTTCGTTGGCTATTACGCCATTTTCCGCTTCGCCATCCAGCGCTTTAACATCAAAACGCCGGGCCGCGAGAGCGATGGCGCCGTTAGCCAAAGCGCGCCGAGCGGCGCGGTGGGCAAATCCGGCTACAACGTGCCGGCGATTTTGGCGGCGCTCGGCGGCCCGGACAACATCATCACGCTGGACAACTGCATCACCCGCCTGCGCCTGTCGGTCAACGACATGAGCCGGGTGGACGACGCGGCGCTGAAGGCCAACCGCGCCATCGGCGTGGTGCATCTCAACGACCATAATCTGCAGGTGGTGATCGGCCCGCAGGTGCAATCGGTGAAGGATGAATTAGACTCACTGATAGCCACGGCGCTCCCTGCCGCGGCGCTGCAGGGAGCCACCCATGTTTGATTTCTCCACCCCGATCGACCGCCACGGCACCTGGTGCACCCAGTGGGACTATATCGCCGATCGTTTCGGCAGCGACGACCTGCTGCCGTTCACCATCTCCGATATGGATTTCGCCACCGCGCCGTGCATTCTCGACGCATTGCAGCAGCGCCTGCAGCACGGCGTGCTGGGCTACAGCCGCTGGCAGCACGAGGATTTTCTCGGCGCGCTGCGCCACTGGTATCAGCAACGTTTCAACGTCGCCATCGACACCGCGACGGCGGTGTACGGCCCTTCCGTTATCTACATGGCGGCGCAGCTGATCCGCCAGTGGTCGGTGCCCGGCGATTACGTGGTGACCCATACCCCGGCTTACGACGCCTTCTACAAGGTGATCCTCGCCAACCAGCGCCAGCTGTTGGCCTGCCCGCTGCAAAAAGCCGGCGACGACTGGCGCTGCGATATGGCGCACCTCGAAGCGTTGCTGGCGCGGCCGCAGACCAAGATCCTGCTGCTGTGCAGCCCGCATAACCCCACCGGTAAAGTGTGGCGCCGCGACGAGCTGCAGCAGATGGCCGAACTGTGCGAGCGCCACGACGTGCGCGTCATCAGCGACGAGATCCATATGGACATGGTGTGGGGGGAACACCGCCATACGCCGTGGAGCCAGGTGGCGAGCGGCGCCTGGGCCCTGCTGACCTCCGGTTCCAAGAGTTTCAATATCCCGGCGCTGACCGGCGCCTACGGCTTCATCAGCGACGCCGCCAGCCGCGAAGCCTACTTCCAGCAGCTCAAAGCCCGCGACGGCCTCTCTTCGCCGGCGGTGCTGGCGGTGGCCGCGCACGTGGCCGCCTATCGCCAGGGCGAACCCTGGCTGGATGCCCTGCGCGACTACCTGCAGGATAATCTGACCTACGTCGCCGAGCGGCTGGAGCAGGCGTTTCCGGCGCTGGGCTGGCGCCCGCCGCAGGCCACCTACCTGGCCTGGATCGATCTGCGGCCGCTGGCCGTAGACGATCGGGCGCTGCAGCAGGTGCTGATCGAGCGCGAAAAGGTGGCGATCATGCCGGGCTTTACCTACGGCGAGGAAGGCCGCGGGTTCCTGCGCCTCAACGTCGGCTGCCCGCGCAGCAAGCTGGAGGCCGGCATGGACAAGCTGATCGCCGGATTGAGGTTGGTGCTGAGCGACCAATAACGCAAGGGGGCGAGCCTCTGCCCGCCCCTTCGTTACCCCTGAACAGGCGGGATCTCCTCCAGGCGGCGATAGACCGTCAGGCCCCACTCGTTGGCCAGCCGCACGTCGTTATCGGCCCCCGCAGAGGCCCCTTCGATGCGATACACCGCCTGACACTGCGCAATCAGCCGGTGGGCCACCGGGTAGAGAAACGCCTCGCTCACCGCATCGCCAACCTGCGTGGAACCCGCCGCGGCCGCCAAAGGCAGCGCCAACCACTCGCCGATCACCGGCACGTGCCCCCGCTGGTAAACCGCCAGCGCCGCCTGTTCCAGGCGCGCCAGATTGGCGGCGATACGCTGCGGATCGCCATCGGTGCCACTGCGATAGGGGCCGGCGATCAGGATTTGTTGCGCTTTCATCGTTCTTCCTCCAACGTGCGGTTCAAGGCGACAAACTGCAGCAGCATGATGGTCTTGGCGTCAACGATCGTGCCCTGGCGAACCGCCTGCAAGGCTTGCGCCAGCGGCAGCTCGAGCACCTCCAGATCTTCCCCCTCCGCCACCACCCCGCCGCCCTCGTTGATGCGGTCGCCCGCCTGATATTCGCCAACGAAAAAGTGCAGCTTCTCAGTGACCGAGCCAGGGCTCATGTAGGCTTCGAACACCTTCTCCACGTTCTGCACGAAATAGCCGGTTTCCTCTTCCGCTTCGGCGCGGATGCGCGCCTCCGGCGACGCGTTATCCAGCAGCCCGGCGGCGGCCTCAATCAACATGCCGTCATGGCCGTTGACGAACACCGGAAAGCGGAACTGGCGCGTCAGGATCACCGTTTGCGCCCGCCGGTTGAACAGCAAAATCACCGCGCCGTCGCCGCGATCGTAGGTCTCACGGCTTTGCCGCTGCCAAACGCCGTCGCGCCGCAGAAAATCAAAGGTGGTTTTTTTCAGCAGGTACCAGTCATCGGACAACACCCGGGTTTCGACAATGCGAACCCTGTCTTTGGTGGCTATCATCGGTTTACTCCGCCAGAGGAAGGAAATTGATACTATCGTGCAATTTCGTGTATTATCAAGTAATTTCGTGCAAAGAAAATTTGAGAGGAAAATGGCCATGTTGACCAGCCAGCGCAAGAAAATCATCCTGGAAAAACTGGCCCAGGACGGCCAGGTGTTGGCCAAGCAGCTCAGCGAAATGTTTGGGTTGTCGGAAGACACTGTCCGGCGCGATCTGCGCGAACTGGACGCCGAGGGGTTGCTGCAGCGGGTGCATGGCGGCGCCCTGCCGGTTTCTTCCGCCATTGCCAGCTTCGCCGAGCGCAATCAGTTGGAATCCGGCGCCAAACGCGCGATCGCCAAAGCGGCGGCGGCGCTGATCGCCCCCGGCCAGGTAGTGATTATCGATGGTGGCACCACCTCTGCAGAACTGGTCCGGCAGCTGCCGCCCAACCTGAACGCCACCATCGTCACCCACAGCCCCAGCGTCGCCGTGGGCCTGGTCGATCACCCCACGGTGGAGGTGATCCTGATCGGCGGCCGGCTGTACAAGCATTCGATCGTCAGCGTCGGCGCCGCCGCGGTGGAGGCGATGTCGCATATTCGCGCCGATCTCTATTTTATGGGCGTGACCGGGGTGCACCCCACCGCGGGGCTGAGCACCGGCGATCTGGAAGAGGCCTACATCAAGCGGGCGCTGGCGGCCCGCGCGGCGGAAACCGTGGTGCTGGCCTCCGCCGCCAAGCTTAACGCCGCCTCGCAGTATGCGATCGGCGATATTACGCTGGCGCATACCATCATCGTTGAACGCGCCACCGACGACGCATTGATCGCGCCGTTGCAGCAGGCGGGCGTCAGCGTGTTGAAAGCCTGATTCACCACGATAATGCGATAGATCTCGCATTATTTGTGATTCAAGTCACTTTTTTATGCAACGAGATGGCAAGTTTCATTCATTTGTTTTTATACTGTTCTGCACTTTACCTACGATAAATTAGCGAGTGCCCAGCATGATCGATCCCCGCCTACCGCTTACCGACATTCACCGCCATCTCGACGGCAATATCCGCGCGCAGACCATTCTCGACCTCGGTCGCCAGTTCAATCTCGCCCTGCCGGCCAACGATTTGGAGAGCCTGCGCCCGCACGTGCAGATCACCCACGCCGAACCGGATCTGGTTAGCTTCCTGCAGAAACTGGACTGGGGCGTGGCGGTGCTGGGCGATCTGGACGCCTGCCGCCGGGTGGCCTACGAAAACGTCGAAGACGCCGCCAACGCCGGCCTGCACTACGCCGAGCTGCGTTTCTCCCCTTACTACATGGCGATGAAGCACCAACTGCCGGTCGCCGGCGTGGTGGAAGCGGTGATCGACGGGATCCGTTCGGGCTGCCGCGATCGCGACATCGACATTCGCCTGATCGGCATCATGAGCCGCACCTTTGGCGAGGCCGCCTGTCTGCAGGAATTGGAAGGGTTGCTGGCGCACCGCGACGGCATTACCGCGCTGGATTTGGCGGGCGATGAGCTGGGCTTCCCCGGCAGCCTGTTCCTCAGCCACTTCAACCGCGCGCGCGACGCCGGCCTGCGCATCACCGTGCACGCGGGCGAAGCCGCCGGCCCGGAAAGCATCTGGCAGGCGATCCGCGAGCTGGGCGCCGAGCGTATCGGCCACGGGGTGAAAGCGGTTGAAGATCCGGCGCTGATGGATTTCCTGGCGGAACACGGCATCGGCATCGAGTCCTGCCTGACCTCCAACATCCAGACCAGCACCGTGCCTTCGCTGGCGCAGCATCCGCTGGCCACCTTCCTGCGCCACGGCGTGCTGGCATCGATCAACACCGACGATCCGGCGGTTCAGGGCATCGAGATCGAGCACGAATACCGCGTCGCTGCGCCGCAGGCCGGGCTGACGCCGCAGGAAATCCGCACCGCGCAGGAAAACGGCCTGAAGCAGGCCTTCCTCAGCGAGCAGGAAAAACAGGCGCTGCGCGCCAAAGTGCAAGGTTAAATTCCCCCAAGGCGCCACACGGCGCCTTCTTCTCATCCCCCGTTTTCTTCTGCCTGCTCGTCTTTATCGCTGTTTTCACCCATAACTCTGCCGCACTAGAGGAATTTCTTATGTCTGACAAACTACGCCGCATCGTGCTGACCGGCGGCCCGGGTTCGGGCAAAAGCACGCTCATCGAGGTTCTTCATCGCCGTGGCTACCCGCATTCGCAGGAGGCGGGCCGGGCGATTATTCAGGATCAGGTGAGTATTGGCGGCAATGCGCTGCCGTGGGGCGATCGCCAGGCTTTCGCCGAGCGGATGCTGGATTGGGAGCTGCGCTCATGGCGGGAAGCGACGGGCGCAACATGCTGGTTCTTCGATCGCGGCCTGCCGGATATCGCCGGTTACCTGACGCTGTGCGGGTTGCCGATCCCCGCCCCCTTAACGGCGGCGATCGACGCTTTTCGCTATGCCGATACGGTGTTCATCGCCCCGCCGTGGCGAGCGATCTACGCGCAGGACAGCGAGAGAAAACAATCTTTCGCCGAAGCCGAGCAGACCTATCGAGCGATGCTGGCCGCCTATCGCCAACATGGCTATCGGCTGCAGGAACTGCCGCGCGCCTCGCCCGACGAGCGCGCCGACTTTCTGCTCGACGCGCTGGGCTGCCGTTAGCGGCCTGCGGTCTATTTGGCCGCCAGCGCCTCCGCCTCGGCCCGTTGTTTGGCGGTTTTACGCGCATAGCGCTGCGCCAGCACCGCGCACACCATCAGCTGCACCTGGTGGAAAATCATCAGCGGCAGCACCATGGCGCCCACCGCCGCGGCCGGGAACAGCACGTTGGCCATCGGGATGCCGTTCGCCAGGCTCTTTTTCGAGCCGCAGAAGACGATGGTGATTTCATCGGCGGTGTTGAAGCCCAGCCAA
Source organism: Serratia sp. CY29653 (assembly GCF_052169255.1). NCBI lineage: Bacteria > Pseudomonadati > Pseudomonadota > Gammaproteobacteria > Enterobacterales > Yersiniaceae > Serratia > Serratia sp. CY29653. Next base: position 1,373,973 of record NZ_JBJNLC010000001.1, read on the forward strand.
CGCGCCGCATAGGTGTTGATCACCAACACCACCGTCAGCAGCACCAGCGACATCACCAGGATGGTCAGCAGCGACCAGCCGTCGATGCGATGCCAAATCCCTTCCACCACCGCCGCGCTGAACGCAGTATACACCACCAGCAGGATCGACGAGCGGTCGGTCAGGTTGATCAGCTTACGATGGCGATCGACCCACTTGCCGATCAGCGGCCGCGCCAGATGGCCAACCACAAATGGCACCATCAATTGCAGAATGATTGAACCGATGGCATGCAGCACATCGGTATTGCCGCCCTGGGTATGCATCAACGCGCCCACCAGCAGCGGCGACAGGAACACGCCGAGAATGCTCGACGCCGAGGCGCTGCAGATCGCCGCCGCCACGTTGCCGCCCGCCGCCGAGGTAAAGGCGATGGCCGATTGCACCGTGGCCGGCAGCGCGCACAGATAGAGGAAGCCGAGATAGACCGTCGGCGTCATGATGCCCGGCACCAGCAGATTCATCGCCAGCCCAAGCAGCGGGAACAGCGCAAAGGTGCTGAGGAACACCAGCAGATGCAGCTTCCAGTGGCTCATGCCGGCGACGATCGCCTCGCGCGACAGCTTGGCGCCGTGCATAAAGAACAGCAGCGCGATGGCGGCGGTGGTCAGGTGTTCAAAGAAGGTTTTCCAGATGCCTTCGCAAGGGAACAGCGAGGCGACGATCACCACCAAAATCAGAACCAGCAAAAATTTATCAATGCGCAAACGCTGCAACCAGGACATGAAACGGATTTCCTTGCACGTAAAGTCGTAAAAAGGCCCGACGTTGCGCCGGGCCACAGAGAAATGGACGGGCTCAGACCACCGGCAGCGCCTGCTGCAGCCGGGCCGATTCCAGCCCCAGTTCGATCAATGCCATCACCGCGATGGCGTCGGCGGCCGGCACCGGGTTTTCGCCGATGCCGGCGATCGCGTCGCGCACCGCGGCGTAATAGGCCGGGTAGTTGCCGGGAATGTTGAGCAGCGGCTGCTCCGCCAGCAGATCGCCACGTGACAGCGTCACCACGCCGTCGCGCATGTCATAGCCCCAATCGGCCTGCGGCAGGCGCTCGCCGGCCTTCAGCCGGTCTTCCTGCGGGTCCAGGCCGTATTTGATATAGCTGCCGCGGGTGCCGTGCACCACGTAACGCGGGCTCTCCGCCGCCGCCAGCATGCTGGCGTGCAGCACCACGCGGCGATTGCCATAGCTCAGCAAGGCGTGGAAATAGTCCACCGCCTGCGCCCCCGGCCGCAATTCCCCCAGATCGACGAACAGCCGCTCGGGCTTGCCGAAGAGTTGCAGCGCCTGATCGAGCAAATGCGGCGCTAAATCGTACCAGATGCCGCTGCCGACGCCGCCCTGTTCACGCCAGCGCTGGCGCACCTGCGGCCGGTAACGATCGAAATGCGACTCGAAATACACCACCTCGCCCAGCGCACCCTCATTCAGCAGCGCTTTCAAGGTAAGGAAGTCGCTGTCCCAGCGGCGGTTGTGAAATACCGACAGCAGCAAACCGCTCTGCTGCGCCTGCTGTTGCAGTGCCTGCGCTTGTGACAATGTCACGGTAAACGGTTTATCCACCACCACGTGCTTGCCGGCGGCCAGCGCCTGCTGCGCCAGCGGGAAGTGGGTGTCGTTGGGAGTGGGAATCACGATCAGATCGAGGGTGGGATCGGCGAACAGCGCCTGCGCATCGCCCACCACCGCCATCGACGGCCAGTCGGCGTGCACTTTGCCGGCATCGCTGCTGGAGACGGCAGCCAGCTCCAGCCCCGGCGTACCGGCGATCAGCGGCGCATGAAAGGTTTTGCCGGCGTAGCCGTAACCGACCAGCCCGACACGAATTTTCTCAGCCATGGGATTTCCTCTTGCAGGCTCACGACAGACCTTTCGATTTGACACCATGCGGCCGGATGGAACAAGAAGTAAATGAGATGTTAATTTGAAGCGGGCTTAATACGGCGTCGAGTAGCCAAACGTGCTGCCACCCGCCGCGATGCCGAGCTATCCGGTTGATTGAGATGACGAAGCCGGTATTACCCGCTAAGCTATGCCGCCTGTGATCCCCGTTTCAATCAGGAAGCCTTTATGTCTCAAGCTGAATACTCTCGTATCGGCGGTTGGTTGCTGGCCCCGATGGCCTATCTGATCGTCACCCTGCTCAGCGCCAGCCTGATGCTGCTCCTGTACGCCATGGCGATCTTTATGCCCGAATCGCGCGACTATCTGCTGACCAACGCCCAGGCGTTTACCCTGCAATGGTACTTTTCGGTGCTGACCACGCTCTTGATGTGGTGCTTCACCCTGTGGCTGCTGTGGCTGTTTTGCCAGCGCTCGCAGCGCTTCCCCAAGCTGTTCTTGCTGTGGCTGCTGATCACGGTGCTCCTGGCGGTGAAAGCCTTCGCCTTCGCGCCGGTGCCGGATGAAGTGGCAGTGCGCAGCCTCGGCTGGCCGCTGCTGATGGCGGCGCTGCTGGTGCCTTACATCAAGCGCTCGCAGCGGGTCAAAGGCACCTTTACCGAACGTTAAGGGCGGTTGCAGCACGTTTTATCGGGTGTTTTGTGTAAATTTTCGCCAAAAAAGGCAATACCCCTGCGATTCATATGTTGTCGTCCGGCCGCCGATTCCCGATAATAGGCGGCTTTTATTTTTTTAGGCATCGCAATGACCGAATACCTGCTCCTGTTTGTCGGCACCGTACTGGTGAACAACTTCGTTCTGGTGAAGTTTCTTGGCCTGTGCCCGTTCCTCGGCGTTTCCAAGAAGCTGGAAAGCGCCATCGGCATGGGAATGGCCACCACCTTCGTCATGACGCTGGCCTCCGTCAGCGCCTGGGTGATCAACACCTTTATTCTGGTTCCGCTGGATCTGGTGTATCTGCGCACGCTCTCCTTCATTCTGGTGATCGCCGTCGTCGTGCAGTTCACCGAGATGGTGGTGCGCAAGACCAGCCCGGCGCTCTACCGCCTGCTGGGCATCTTCCTGCCGCTGATCACCACCAACTGCGCGGTGCTTGGCGTAGCGTTGCTTAACGTTAACCTCGGCTATAACTTCCTGCAGTCCGCCGTGTACGGCTTCAGCGCCGCCGCCGGTTTCTCGCTGGTCATGGTGCTGTTTGCCGCCATTCGCGAACGTCTGGCGGTCGCCGACGTGCCGGCGCCGTTCCGCGGCTCCTCGATCGCACTGATCACCGCCGGGCTGATGTCGCTGGCCTTTATGGGCTTTACCGGGCTGGTGAAATTCTAATGACTGCGTTGTGGATAGCTATCGCGGCTTTAAGCGCGCTCGGGCTGCTGTTCGGACTGGTGCTGGGCTACGCCGCGCGCCGTTTTGAGGTGGAGGAGGATCCGGTCGCCGAGCAGGTCGACGCGATCCTGCCGCAGAGCCAGTGCGGCCAGTGCGGCTACCCCGGTTGCCGCCCCTACGCCGAGGCGGTGGCCAACGGCGAGATGATCAACAAATGCGCGCCGGGTGGCGAACAGGTGATGTTGAAACTGGCGGAGCTGCTCAACGTCGAGCCGCAGCCGCTGGGCAGCGAAGCCGCCGCCGAACCGGAGCGTAAAGTGGCCTATATCGACGAGGCCAACTGCATCGGCTGCACCAAGTGCATTCAGGCCTGCCCGGTGGACGCCATCGTCGGCGCCACCCGCGCCATGCACACCGTCATCACCGACCTCTGCACCGGCTGCGACCTGTGCGTCGCCCCTTGCCCTACCGACTGTATTGAAATGAGACCGGTCGCCACCACCACCGCCAACTGGAAGTGGGACATGAAGACGATCCCGGTGCAAGTGATCCACGTGGAGCAACATGCTTAATCTGTTCGCCGCCTTTAAAAAAGACCGGATCTGGGATTTCAACGGCGGGATCCATCCGCCGGAAATGAAAACGCAGTCCAGCGGTGCGCCGCTGCGTGTCGCTCCCCTGCCCAAGACCTTTATCATTCCGCTGCAGCAGCATCTGGGGCCGGAAGGCGAGCTGTGCGTCAATGCCGGCGATCGGGTGTTGAAAGGCCAGCCGCTGACCGTCGGCCGCGGCCGCACCGTGCCGGTTCACGCCCCCACGTCGGGCACCGTCAGCGCCATCACGCCGCACATCACCGCGCACCCTTCCGGGCTGACGGAGCTGTGCGTGATTATCGAGGCGGACGGCGAAGACCGCTGGTGCGAGCGCGCTCCGGTGGCTGACTACCGCCAGGCGCCCGCCGCGGATCTGATTCAACGTATTCATCAGGCCGGCATCGCCGGTCTGGGCGGCGCCGGTTTCCCAACCGCCAGCAAGCTGCTGGGCGGCATGAGCGGCGTGGAAACGCTGATCCTCAACGCCGCCGAGTGCGAGCCTTACATCACCGCCGACGATCGCCTGATGCAGGAACATGCCGATCAGATCGTTGAAGGCACGCAGATCCTGCAACATATTCTGCAACCCAAGGTCACGCTGATCGGCATCGAAGACAACAAACCGGAGGCGATCGCGGCGCTGAAGCAGGCGTTGCGCGGCCAGTCCGGCATTGCGCTGCGCGTTATCCCCACCAAATACCCGTCCGGCGGCGCCAAACAGCTGACCAAGATCCTGACCGGCAAGGAAGTGCCGCACGGCAAGCACTCCTCTGCCATCGGCGTATTGATGCAAAACGTCGGCACCGCCTTCGCCATCAAGCGAGCGATCGTCGACGGTGAACCGCTGATTGAGCGCGTAGTGACCCTGACCGGCGACGCGATCGAGCGCCCGGGCAACCTGTGGGCGCGCATCGGCACGCCGGTGCAGCACCTGCTTGACTTCGCCGGTTTCCGCCCGCAGGCGCAGCAGATGGTGGTCATGGGCGGCCCGCTGATGGGCTTCACCCTGCCTGCGCTGAACGTGCCGATCGTCAAGATCAGCAACTGCATTCTGGCGCCGACGGTCGATGAAATGACACCGCAGGAGCCGGAGCAGTCCTGCATCCGCTGCGGCCTGTGCGTAGACGCTTGCCCTGCCGGGCTGCTGCCGCAGCAGCTGTACTGGTTCAGCCGTGGGCAGGAGCACGACAAGGCGCGCAACCATAACCTGTTCGACTGCATTGAATGCGGCGCCTGCGCGTTCGTCTGCCCCAGCAACATCCCGCTGGTGCAGTACTACCGTCAGGAAAAGGCCGAGATCAAGGCTATCGATCTGGAAGCGGCGCGCGCCGCCGAGGCCAAGGCGCGTTACGAAGCCAAGCTGGCCCGCCTGGAGCGCGAGAAGCTGGCGCGCGAAGAGCGGCACAAAAAAGCCGCCGTCAAACTGACCGACGACGATCAGGGTGCGGTGCAGGCCGCGCTGGCGCGCGTGCGCAGCAAGAATGCCGAAGCGGCGGTCACGCCGGTCGACGGCCAGCAGCCGGATAACAGCGAAATGATCGCCGCCCGCGAAGCGCGTAAAGCGCAGGCGCGTGAACGCCGCGCCCAGTTGGCGGCCGAGGCGGAAAAAGAGGCGCCACCGGCGGCCTCCGGCGACGACGCGCGCAAAGCCGCCGTGGCCGCGGCGCTGGCCCGCGTGAAAGCGCGCAAGGAAGCGCCGGCCGCAGACAGCACTGCTCCGGCAGCAGCAGAGAACGATCCACGTAAGGCGGCGGTCGCTGCCGCCCTGGCGCGCGTCAAAGCCAAAAAGGCAGAGCAGCAGGCGGATGCCCCTGCACCGGCGGAAACGACGCCGACAACCGCCGAGGAAGACCCGCGCAAGGCCGCGGTGGCGGCGGCTATCGCCCGCGCCAAAGCCAAAAAGGCAGAGCAGCAGGCGGACGCCCCTGCACCGGCGGAAACGACGCCGACAACCGCCGAGGAAGACCCGCGTAAAGCAGCGGTGGCGGCGGCCATCGCCCGCGCCAAAGCCAAAAAGGCAGAGCAGCAGGCGGACGCCCCTGCACCGGCGGAAACGGTGCCGGCAACCGCCGAGGAAGATCCGCGCAAGGCCGCGGTCGCTGCCGCTCTGGCGCGTGTCAAAGCCAAGAAAGCGGCGCAGCAGACGGATGCCCCTGCAGCGGCGGAAACGGCGGCGGCAGCCACCGAGGAAGATCCGCGCAAGGCCGCGGTCGCGGCGGCACTGGCGCGTGTCAAAGCCAAGAAAGCGGCTCAGCAGGCGGATGCCCCTGCAGCGGCGGAAACGGCGGCGGCAGTCACCGAGGAAGATCCGCGCAAGGCGGCGGTCGCGGCGGCTATCGCCCGCGCCAAAGCCAAAAAAGCCGCCAGGGAATCGCTGGCGGCGGAAACGGAAGACAAATGATGACAGCGGCGCCTGGCTGACGCCGGCGCCGTTTAATCGATAGAGATCAGGTAGGTGTAATCCACATCAATCTGGCGCAGTTTGGATTCCGGATTCCACTCTTTGGTTTGAATGATCTCCATTTCCATACTGCCGCGCACTTCATCCTTCAGCCCCGGCATTACATGCGACATCAGGTAGCCGAAAAACTGCAAACACTCTTTCGCCGAACCCTTATGGTTGATGGAGATAAACTCGCGGCTCGGCAGATGGAAAGTGTCGATTTGATAGTTGGAAAGAATATCCTTTTTGTGTTCAGGATCGACCGCCATCACCAGCGTGGATGAGAGCTCGTCGCCCTCCCCGGCATGAGGGGAGTAGATGCTGTAAATCCGCCGACAGTCGACGTGCAGCCCCTTGAAGAAGTCGTTGAAAATCTCGTCCTTCATCGCCATGCAGGAAGAGTACTCCAGCTCCTGTTCGGAGGCGAAATCCAGCCGGCGCGTGAAACCGACCAACTGCATCTCGGGCAGCGTCAGCCGCTTCACTTCCGGGTAATAACCGGCGCCGTAGCTGGCATCGAAGTTAAAGCGCGGCATCAGGTTTTTCACGTCCCAGTGCGTCATCGATCGGTAGCGATTGGGCGTGGTGCCGAAGCGCTGCTTGAACATGCGGGTAAAGGTCTGCTGAGAGTCGAAGCCCAGCTCATCGGAAATGTCGATGATGGAGCGACGAGTAATGCGCAGCGCCACCGCGGCGCGCGTCAGGATGCGCGAACGGATGTAGGTGGCGAGTTGAATGCCGGTAATACGCTTGAATTTACGCTGCAGATGCCACTTGGAATAGCCCGAAATACGCGCGACTTCATCCAGGTTTGGCCGTTTCTCCAGATGTATCTCCACCCACTCAATTAGCTCTTCAATAAAAAAAATGTCTTCATTTGTCATTATTATGGGTTCACTGACTCAATAATGTTCGCGATAGTAACCTACACGGATTATGTGAAAGTTGTTATTTTGTGCGGAAATCTGGAGAAAAATGATATCTCATTCAGACGCTTACCCCATTTTTCGCGGTCGATGGCGGCACAAGTTCCACTGACAATTCCTCACGTTAGCCCATTTTCCGGCGAAAAAAAAATCAAATCGCGCCGTCCCGATCGCCAGATGTGCGGAAAGCTGAATACCCCTATTATTAAGGCGTATTACCCTCGCATCGAATCAGGTAGAATGCTCGGCTATCATTTTTGCCGCGCCTTCAGAACGGCGCATCGAAACTGCCGCAGGCGCGGCGCAGAAGGTATCGTTACTCTATGAAGTTCAGGCCGGTATCACCCACAGCCGCCAAAGGCTTACACATCGCCAGCTCGCCTTTCACCCACAACCAGCAAAGCACCAGCCGCATCATGCTGTGGGTGATGTTGGCGTGCATTCCCGGCATCGCGGCGCAGATTTGGTTCTTCGGCTACGGCGTATTGATTCAGGTGGCGCTGGCGGCGATCGTCGCGCTGGCCGCAGAAGGCGCGATCCTCAGGCTGCGCAAGCTGCCGGTGCGCAGCCGGCTGGCGGATAACTCCGCCCTGCTGACCGCGCTGCTGCTCGGCATCAGCCTGCCGCCGCTGGCCCCGTGGTGGATGATCGTTATCGGTACCTTCTTCGCCATCGTCATCGCCAAGCAGCTGTACGGCGGCCTCGGGCAGAACCCGTTCAACCCGGCGATGGTCGGTTACGTGGTGCTGCTGATCTCCTTCCCGGTACAGATGACCAGCTGGCTGCCGCCGGATGAGCTGCGCGCCACCGCGCTGTCGCTCCACGACACGCTGCTGGCCATTTTCAGCGGCCATACCTCGCAAGGCGCGACGCTGCACGAACTGCAGATGGGCGTGGACGGCATCAGCCAGGCCACGCCGCTCGACGGCTTCAAAACCGGCCTGCGCAGCGGCCACAGCGTGGAACAGGTGTTACAGCAGCCGCTGTTCGGCGGCGCGCTGGCCGGCATCGGCTGGCAATGGGTCAACCTCGGCTTCCTGGCCGGCGGCCTGTTTATGCTGGCGCGCCGCCTAATCCATTGGCAAATCCCTTTCAGCATGTTGGCCGCCATCGCCTTCTGCTCCGGCCTTGCCTGGTGGATCGATCCGGCGCATCAGGCTTCGCCGCTGATCCACCTGTTCTCCGGCGCCAGCATGCTGGGCGCGTTCTTTATCGCCACCGATCCGGTCAGCGCCTCCACCACGCCGAAGGGCCGCCTGATCTACGGCGCGCTGATCGGCATGCTGGTCTGGCTGATCCGCGTCTATGGCGGCTACCCCGACGGCGTGGCTTTCGCCGTGCTGCTCGCCAACATCACCGTCCCGTTAATCGACCACTACACGCAGCCGCGCGTGTACGGCCATCGCTGAGGAGCCGCCATGCTGAATTCCATGAGAAAGCACGGCACCACGCTGGCGGTGTTCGCGGCGGTCACCACCGGCCTGACCGCCGTGGTCTATACCTTGACGAAAGGCACCATCGCCCATCAGGCGGCGCTGCAGCAAAAAGCGTTGCTCGATCAGGTGGTGCCGCCGGAAAACTACGACAACATTATGCAGAACGAATGCCTCCTGGTCAGCGATCCGGCGCTGGGCGACGGCGCGCCGCACCGCTTGTACCTGGCGCGCAAAAACGGGCAACCGACCGCCGCCGCGCTGGAAACCACCGCGCCGGACGGCTACTCCGGCGCCATCAAGCTGCTGGTCGGCGCCGATTTCAACGGCACGGTGCTCGGCACCCGCGTGATTGAACACCACGAAACCCCGGGGCTGGGGGACAAAATCGAACTGCGCATTTCCGACTGGATTTCCTTCTTCAGCGGCAAGAAAATCGAAGGCCCGGACGATAAGCGCTGGGCGGTGAAGAAAGACGGCGGTATGTTCGATCAGTTCACCGGCGCTACCATCACCCCGCGTGCGGTGGTCAATGCAGTGCGCCGCACGGCGTTGTATATGGAAACGCTGCCGCCTAAACTTGAAAGCTTACCTGCGTGTGGAGCCGCCGAATGAGTGAAGCCAAAGAATTGATCGTCCAGGGGTTGTGGAAGAACAACTCCGCCCTGGTGCAGCTGCTGGGCATGTGCCCGCTGCTGGCGGTGACCTCCACCGTCACCAACGCGCTCGGCCTGGGGTTGGCCACCACCCTGGTTTTGGTCTTGACCAACGCCTCGATTTCCGCGGTGCGCCGCTGGGTGCCGAGCGAAGTGCGTATTCCGATCTACGTGATGATCATCGCCGCGGTGGTGAGCATCGTGCAGATGCTGATCAACGCCTATGCCTTCGGTTTGTATCAGTCGCTCGGGATCTTTATTCCGTTGATCGTGACCAACTGCATCGTGGTCGGCCGTGCCGAAGCGGTGGCGGCGCGAAAACCGGTCGGCCTCTCGGCGCTGGACGGTCTGGCGATCGGCCTCGGCGCCACCGGCGTGATGGTGACGCTGGGCTCGATGCGAGAACTGTTGGGCAACGGCACGCTGTTCGATGGCGCCGACCAGCTGCTGGGCGGCTGGGCCAAGTCGCTGCGCATCGAAGTGGTGCATTTCGACAGCCCCTTCCTGCTGGCCATGTTGCCGCCGGGCGCCTTTATCGGCCTGGGGTTGCTGCTGGCGGTCAAGTATCTGATCGACGAAAAAATGAAGGCGCGCAAAGCCCGCGCCGTGGCGGTGGAACCGCTGCTGGAACAAGGACGTGCTGAGAAGGCCTGATGAACAAGCAGAAGCGACTGGAAATTCTGACCCGGCTGCGCGACAACAACCCGCACCCGACCACCGAGCTGGTGTACACCACGCCGTTTGAACTGCTGATCGCGGTATTGCTGTCCGCGCAGGCCACCGACGTCAGCGTCAACAAGGCGACCGCCAAGCTTTATCCGGTCGCCAACACCCCCGCCGCCATGCTGGCGCTGGGGGTTGATGGCGTCAAGGAGTACATCAAGACCATTGGTCTGTTCAACAGCAAGGCCGAAAACGTGATCAAAACCTGCCGCATGCTGCTGGAGCTGCACGGCGGCGAAGTGCCGGAAGATCGCGCCGCGCTGGAAGCGCTGCCGGGCGTCGGCCGCAAGACCGCCAACGTGGTGCTCAATACCGCCTTCGGCTGGGCGACCATCGCCGTGGACACCCACATCTTCCGGGTGTGCAACCGCACTCACTTCGCGCCAGGCAAGAACGTCGATCAGGTGGAAGAGAAGCTGTTGAAGGTGGTGCCCGCCGAATTCAAGGTCGATTGCCACCACTGGCTGATCCTGCACGGCCGCTATACCTGCATCGCGCGCAAACCGCGCTGTGGCTCCTGCATTATCGAAGACCTGTGCGAGTATAAAGAAAAGGTTTATCCGGAATCCTGAGTCTATTGGGTGCGGCAAACCGCACCTGTCGCCACCTCTCCCCCCGCCAGCGCCTCTTTTTTATCGGAAATGTGATATCGCGCAGCAGTAACCCCGGCAATTTCGAGGTTTTCAGTGAAAAACTCAGTGCCGTGTTATTTTCAAGCGAAAAATTAGTCGAAAATTGCGGTGAACGTCACGCTTTCAGGATCACAAGGCGTTCACAAATGCCAGTACCGTTTTCCCAAATTTCTATAATTTTACAAAACGCGCCATGTACACAACATTCCAACGGATTAATAACCTCACCTACACTGATGCGCTAAAAAATAGCAATTCAGCAGAATATATCCCTGTTTAAAATTCGTATAGCTTTTAATCAAAACAAAAAATCGGTAAACCATTAAAACCCGAAAGTTAATACTGCATAACATTTGCAACATCGCGGCATAATCCTGTGGGCGTTAAATGTAACCGAATATGACAAACTGCTTGCCTCGTTGACAAAGATAGTGAACATTAACCGCCGTCCCCATCCTATAACAACGCAAAAGGATGCCGTTCCGCATCAACTTTTGTACTTTCCCGTCCTCCAAAGACGGGCTGCGAAAAAACAGAGGTACCAGTGTCAACAGCAAACAACCAACATCCGGAGAGCGTTAGCCTTAACGCGTTCAAACAACCGAAAGCGTTCTATCTGATCTTCTCGATCGAACTGTGGGAGCGTTTCGGCTACTACGGCCTGCAGGGCATCATGGCGGTTTATCTGGTCAAGATGCTCGGCATGAGCGAAGCCGACTCCATCACCCTGTTCTCTTCCTTCAGCGCCCTGGTATACGGTTTCGTCGCCATCGGCGGCTGGCTGGGCGACAAAGTGCTGGGCGCCAAACGCGTGATCGTGCTCGGCGCGCTGGTGCTGGCCGCCGGTTACGCCATGGTGGCTTACTCCGGCCACGACATCTTCTGGGTCTACATGGGCATGGCGACCATCGCCGTGGGCAGCGGTCTGTTCAAGGCCAACCCGTCCTCCCTGTTGTCCACCTGCTATGAGAAAGACGATCCGCGTCTCGACGGTGCCTTCACCATGTATTACATGTCGGTGAACATCGGTTCCTTCTTCTCTATGCTGGCCACTCCGTGGCTGGCGGCGAAATACGGCTGGAGCGTGGCGTTCTCGCTGAGCGTGGTCGGCATGCTGATCACCCTGGTCAACTTTATGATGTGCCGCAAGTGGGTGAAGGAAAACGGTTCCAAGCCTGACTTCAAGCCGCTGCATCTGCCGAAACTGCTGATGGTGCTGGTCGGCATCGTGGCGTTGATCGCCGTGTCCAGCTGGCTGCTGCACAACCAGGTGATCGCGCGCTGGGCGCTGGCCCTGGTTTCCGCCGGCATCGTTCTGGTGTTCGCCAAGGAAACCTTCGCCCTGCACGGCGCCGCTCGCCGCAAGATGATCGTCGCCTTCCTGCTGATGCTGGAAGCGGTGGTGTTCTTCGTGCTGTACAGCCAGATGCCAACCTCGCTGAACTTCTTCGCCATCCACAACGTGGAACACAGCATCTTCGGCGTCGCCTTCGAGCCGGAGCAGTATCAGGCGTTGAACCCGTTCTGGATCATGCTCGCCAGCCCGATTCTGGCCGCGCTGTATAACAAAATGGGCGATCGCCTGCCGATGCCGCACAAGTTCGCTTTCGGCATGATCCTCTGCTCCTGCGCCTTCCTGGTGCTGCCGTGGGGCGCCAGCTTCGCCAACGAACAGGGCATCGTGTCGGTCAACTGGCTGATCCTGAGCTACGCGCTGCAGAGCATCGGCGAGCTGATGATTTCCGGCCTGGGCCTGGCGATGGTGGCGCAGCTGGTGCCGCAGCGTCTGATGGGCTTCATCATGGGCTCCTGGTTCCTGACTACCGCCGCCGCCGCGCTGATCGCCGGTAAGGTTGCCGGTCTGACCGCCGTCCCGAGCGACATCAACGACGCGCACGCTTCGCTGGCCATCTACAGCCATGTGTTTATGCAGATCGGTATCGTCACCGCCGTCATCGCTATCCTGATGATGCTGACCGCGCCGAAGTTGTACCGCATGACGCTGGACACCACCGAAGACGCCAATCAGAAAGCGCAGGAAGCCACCGCGGCTCGCTGATCGTCGGCAGATTGAGACGTAAATAAAAACACCGGAGTTAACGCCCCGGTGTTTTTTTATGCCTGCAAGAAAAAGGCTTACGCTGACTTGGGTTTGCCGCTCAGGTTGGCCCACATGAACTCGCTCACCAATGCGCTGTGGAACGCCGCCTGTTGCTTGTCGGCGGCGGCGCTGTGCCCGCCTTCGGTATTCTCGTAGAAATAAGCCTGCTGATACCCCATCGCCTGCATGCGCGCCGCCATTTTACGGGCGTGAGCCGGGTTGACCCGATCGTCGCTGGTGGCGGTATAGAACAGCACCGGCGGATAGGCCGTCTGCGCCTGAATGTTGTGGTACGGCGAGAAGGTCTTGATGTAGGCCCACTGCTCCGGCTTGCTCGGGTCACCGTATTCGGCGATCCACGACGCGCCGGCGGAAAGCTGGGTATAACGCTGCATGTCCAGCAGCGGCACTTCGCAGACGATGCAGCCGAACAGCTGCGGATACTGCGTCAGCATATTGCCCACCAACAGGCCGCCGTTGCTGCCGCCGCGCGCGCCCAGATGCGGCGCCGAGGTCACCTTGCGTGCGATGAGATCTTCGGCCACGGCGGCGAAATCCTCGTAGGCGCGATGGCGATTCTGCTTGAGCGCCGCCTGGTGCCAGGCCGGGCCGTATTCGCCGCCGCCGCGGATGTTGGCCACCACGTACACCCCGCCGCGCTCCAGCCAGGCCGGCGCCTTGCCGCCGAGATAGCCCGGCAGCAGCGGCACTTCAAACCCGCCGTAGCCATACAGCAGCGTCGGCGTGCTGCCGTCCGATTTGAGATCTTTGGCGGCAATCTGGAAGTACGGCACGCGGGTGCCATCCTTGGAGCGCGCAAAATGCTGGCTCACCCGGTAGCCTGACGCGTCAAAATCCTGCGGCGCCTGTTTCAGCAGCGTCGCCTCACCGCCGTCGAGATTGCCCATGTACAGCGAGGTCGGCTGCAGGAACCCGCTGACGGTCAGGAAATAGGCGTTGCTCTCTTCGTCGATGCCGCCGGCGGAAATGGTGCTGATGGCGCCGGGGTTGCCCAGCGGGCGACGTTGCCAACTGCCGCCCTTCGGCGTCAGCACTTCCAGCCGGTTGACCACGTTATCCATGATGCTGAGGATCAGGTGATCGCGGGTGCCGCTGTAGCCGCTCAGGGCCTGCTCCGCCGTTGGGGTAAACAGCGGCTGCAGCTCACGCTTGCCCGCCAGATAGTCATCGAAGTTGGCCGCCAGCAGCGCGCCGGACGGATAGCGCTTGCCGCCCACCTCCCAGTCGCTGCTCGGTTTAATCAGCAGCCATTCACGGTGCGTATCCAGCTCGGCGTCGGCCGGGATGTCGATTTTGATCTGCCGGCCGTCCTGAGCCAGCAAGAAGTAGTCGCGGCGATAGAAATCCAGGCTGCGGCCGACGAAATCGCGCTCAAAGCCCGGCGTGCGATCGTGATAGGCGAAGACCGCCATGTCCTCGGGCTGCGCTTCGTACAGCGTTTCGGCGGCGCTCAGCGGCGTGCCGCGCCGCCAGCGTTTGGCGATGCGCGCGTAGCCGGACTGGGTCATCGATCCGGGGCCGAAATCGGTGGCGATGAACAGCGTGTCCCGATCGACCCAGGAGACCCGGCTTTTCGCCACCGGCACGTTGAAGCCGTCCTTGACGAAGCGTTTGGCCACCAGATCGAATTCGCGGATTTCGGTGGCGTCGCCGCCGTCCGGCGACAGCTGCATCAGGCAATAGCGGTATTCCGGCGCCAGCGGCTGCGAGCCCTGATAAACCCAATCCTTGCCCTCCGCCTTGCCCAACGCATCGATATCCAGCACCGTTTCCCAGGCCGGTTTGGCCTTGCGGTACTCGTCCAGCGTGGTGCGCCGCAGCAGGCCGCGCGGGTTGGCCTGGTCCTGCCAGAAGTTGTAATAGTACTCGCCGCGCTTGCTCACCCACGGGATCTGGGTGTCTTTATTGAGGATATCCAGCACCTCGCGCTCAATGCGCTGAAAGTCTTCGCCCTGGCCGAAACGCGCCACGGTGCGCTGATTTTCCTGCTGCACCCATTGCAGCGCTTTTTTACCCTGCAGCTCCTCCAGCCACAGGAATTCATCGCCGGCGGCCGCGCCGCCTTCCGCCGCCATCGCCAGGCGGATACTGTTGGGTAATGAAGTCATCGCGAATACGGCTCCTGCGGTTTGCGCACTGAGTTTAATAAACTGACGTCGATTGGTGACCGGCAAAATCAAGCTCCTTTTGAGTCGGCTGCAACGCCGCCCCGTCATGGGCGACAGCCTGTGAAATAAGAGTCATTTTCAACAAGGTAGGCGTTTGGCGGCGCGGAGTCAAAGCCCACGGCCGCCGCGTTGAGTCAGGATTGAGGATAGTGGATCAGATCGTGGATACGCACCGTTTGTGAACTGGCGTTGCGGTAAGCGTGCGGCCGATCGGCCTGAAAGCGCATCGCCTCGCCGGCGGCCAGGCTGTGCCATTCGCCGTCTATCGCCAACTCCAACCGGCCACTGATCACGATGACATGCTCGATCACGCCCGGCTCATGGGGCGACGACTCGCTGAGCGCGCCCGGCGCAAGATCGATGACGAACATATCGAAACCCAGCTGGCGATCGTAGGGAAACAACGGCACCACGCGCATGTCGGCGTTGTCCTGATCGTAGACCGGCAGATCGCCGTAGCGGTGCAGCGTCGCCTGCTGCTGCGCGGGAGAAGCCTCGAGAAAGGCGGAGAACGCCACGTTGAAACCGGTGGCGATCTTCCACAGTGTCGCCACCGTCGGGCTGGATTCGCCGCGTTCGATCTGCCCGAGCATCGCCTTGCTGACGCCGGTGTATTCCGCCGCCTGCGTCAGGCTCCAACCGCGCTGTGCGCGCAGCGTGCGAAGGGTGTGTGCCAAATGGCCGGCAAGTTCCTGCATCCAGTTCTCCTCTGCGTGTCGAGCCCGATTATACCCGCTTGTGCGCTATAGCGCACGGTGCTATGCTGATTTCTCATCGTGCGTTATAACGCACAATCACCGATTGGAGCTTCTCATGCGCCCAGCCCTCTCCCTGCGCTATCTGACCCTGCCCGCCGTCATGGCCGGCTTTGTCGCCGTTCTGGTGGGTTACACCAGCTCTGCCGCAATCATTTTCCAGGCCGCCGCCGCCGCGGGCGCCACGCCGGCGCAGATCGGCGGCTGGCTGAGCGCGCTGGGGATCGCGATGGGCGTCACCTCGCTGGGACTGTCGCTTTACTACCGTACCCCGATCCTCACCGCCTGGTCGACGCCCGGCGCGGCGCTGCTGGTCACCAGCCTGCCCGGCACGCCGATCAACGAGGCGATCGGGGTGTTTATCTTCGCTTCCGGCCTGATCCTGCTGTGCGGCGTCACCGGGCTGTTCGCCCGCCTGATGGACTATATTCCGCAGGCGATTTCCGCCGCGATGCTGGCGGGGATCCTGCTGCGTTTCGGGCTGGACGCCTTCGCTTCGCTACAGCTCAATTTCCCGCTGAGCGCCGGCATGGGGCTGGCCTATCTGCTCAGCCGCCGTTATCTGCCGCGCTACGCCATCGTGCTGACGCTGGCGGCCGGGCTGGCGATCGCCGCGCTGCAGGGCAATATCCAGCCGGCACAACACGCGCCGGCGTTTGCCATGCCGAAATTTATCGCGCCGCACTTCAGCTGGCCGACGCTGCTGGGCATCGGCGTGCCGTTCTTCGTGGTGACCATGGCTTCGCAGAATGCGCCTGGCATCGCCACGCTGCAGGCGGCGGGCTACCGCGTCCCCACCTCACCGCTGATCGCCTGGACGGCGCTCACCGCGCTGCTGCTGGCGCCGTTCGGCGGATTCTCGGTGTGCATCGCCGCGATCACCGCCGCCATCTGCATGGGCCCGGACGTGCATCCCGATCCGCAGCGCCGCTATATGGGCGCGGTGGCCGCCGGCGGCTTCTACCTGTTGGCCGGGCTGTTCGGCGGCGCCATCGGCCTGCTGTTTAGCGCGCTGCCGGTCGCCCTGATCCACACCATCGCCGGGCTGGCGCTGCTCGGCACCATCGGCGGCAGCCTGCAGCGCGCGCTGCATGATGAGAAACAGCGCGACGCGGCGCTGATCGCCTTCCTCATCACCGCCTCCGGCGTCACGTTACTGGGCATCGGTTCGGCCTTCTGGGGCATCGTCGGCGGCGCGATCGCCCATCTGCTGCTGTCGCTGCCGCAGCGAACAAGCCAAGCATAACGGGCGGTCTACATTGACAAGTGCCGCCATGGCGCCTTCACTTTCTCTGTCGTCTTGAGATCAATTCACAAAATAAGTGACGCCGTCACCAAGGAAGCCTATGACTGAGAAAGCTGCGCTGTTGGCTCAGCGCCTGATACGCAATGTCGAACGAGTAGATAAGCGGCACGATCGGCGGCCGCCGCTGTATGACAGCGTCGGCGCTCGCCTCGGCACCGGCACCGCCGCCGACAAGCTGGGCGCCTCTTTCGATTGTGTCGCGCCGGGTATGCGCTCCTGCCCCTACCATTTTCACTACGCTCAGGAGGAAATGTTCATCATTCTGGAAGGCAGCGGTACGCTGCGGGTGGCCGGAGAAATGCTGCCGATCGTCAGCGGGGATGTCATCTTCATTCCGCCGGGCCCGGAATACCCGCACCAGATCATCAACACCTCCGATGCGCCGCTGAAGTACCTGTCCGTCAGCACGCGCGAGCAGCCGGAGCTGGTGATGTACCCGGATTCCGGCAAATACCAGGCGATGGCGCGCGGCGCAGACGGCCAGCAGGTGCGCTACCTGCAGCGCCCTTCAACCTCGCTCGATTACTGGCAGGATGAACCCTGAGTCGCCGCCCGGCAGCGGGAGATCCAGCGCGCGCGCCGCCAGCTCGGCGACGCGAAAGTCGATGTCCGCCGCCTGCCCGTCTTCCATGAACCAGGCGGCGGACAGCCCCGACCAGGCCAGGATCCATTGCAGCAAGCGCCGGCGCTCCAGCCCGGCCAAGCGACAGACCTGTTCCACGCGGCGCTGGAAAATGGCCGGATCGGTGGCGATGCCATAGTTGGGATTGCAGAAGATATTGGCGTAGTCGAAGCCCCGTTCGCCATACAAACGCTTGGGATCGATCGCCAGCCAGCCGCGTTCGCCGAAGTCCAGCACGTTGTCATGGTGAATATCGCCGTGCAGCACGCTCTCTTCTCGCGGGCTGTGCAGCAATTCTGCCGCCGCCGTGGCACAGAGACGCAGCATGCCGCCGTGCGCCTGCGCCGCCGGCCACAGTGAGCTGAACCACTCCTGCAGCGGGATCAGCTCGGGCAACGGTTCCGCTCGCGGCGCATGCAAGGCGGCGATCGCCCGGCACAGGATTTGCGTGGCCTGCTCATCGTCGCCGTCACGCACCAGCTGCGCCAACGAGCCTT
Organism: Serratia sp. CY29653; assembly: GCF_052169255.1. Lineage (NCBI taxonomy): Bacteria > Pseudomonadati > Pseudomonadota > Gammaproteobacteria > Enterobacterales > Yersiniaceae > Serratia > Serratia sp. CY29653. The sequence goes on from NZ_JBJNLC010000001.1 coordinate 1,392,116, forward strand.
CACCCTGCGCGCGCTCCAGCAGAATGCCGTCGTCATGCCACGCCAGCACCTGCGCGGCGCCTTTCCCACGCCACCAGCACATCAGTTGGCCACCGAAGCGCTCCTCCTGCTCGCGGGCGATCTTCAGCATCGCCGCCTCGCCCCGGTAACGCACCGGCATCAGCAGACTGCTGTGGGTTTCGAAGGCTTTGCCGTCCTGTTCCAGTTGCCAGCGTTGCAGGTAGGGAGTAAAAAGCGGGTTCATCGTCTCATGCGTCCTTGTGGCCGAGCTGCGCCACACTGTCACATTCTGGTGAGAGAGGGCGTATAAAATAAAGAGGGATGATACTCTCAAATATCATCGGTGCGCGGCGTCTGGCCGCCGTTTCCTCAGTATCCTAACCAAGTTTGTCGATTTTATTAACCGGTCTTGCGCGGGGTTTGATCATGACATCATTAAAACGCACGAATTATCCGCAGTTGCCTACGCCGGGCGGCCCCTATGTGCATGCGGTGCGCCACGGCGATCGCCTGTACGTGTCGGGATTGACGGCCTTCGCCACCGACGCGCAAGGCTTGAGCGCGCCGGAGCAAACGCAGGAGATCCTCGAGCAGTTAGCCACTATCGCCGCCAGCGAAGGCGTTAATCTTAAAGCGTTGATTAAAATCAGCGTGTTCCTGACCGACATCGCCGATCTGGCGGGCGTGCGCCCGGTGCTGTTTGACTATTTCGATGGCGCGCTGCCGGCCTGTTCACTGATGGCGGTCAGCGCGTTGTTTTCACCGCAGGTGTGCGTAGAGATAGAAGCGGTGATGGCGTTGCAATAATGCGCGGCTAGAGCGCGCCCTCATCCGGCACGCAGGGGCCGATCTTGAACCAGGCTTTGGCGATCCGCCCCTGCTCCACTTCGTAAATGGCGATGACATCCATTTTGCCACGCCCCTGCGGGAAGTTCCGTGTCACCACTTCCTGATCGACCACCATGTTCCCCACCGCCATGCGTTTTATCCGTTCACCGTACAGACTTGGCTCCTGGAAACGCACCAGATGCCGTTCGCGGATCGCCGCCTTGCCGCTGGCCAGCAGCGTGTCGGGATGCTCGTAATACTGCGCGTCGTCCGCCCAGCAGGCCATGAAGGCGTCGATGTCGCGGGCGTTATAGGCGTCAAGCTGTTGCTGAACCACATCCTGCGGGCGTGCCGTTTTATCGTTCATCACATCCTCCTGCCGAAGTTAACCGCCGCATGTATCGAACCCATCACGTTAACCGCCCGGTGCTGCAGCTTGATGACACGGCGAATGTTGAATAAAAACCCAAAAATAGCGAATAAATAACCTACCACGCCCAATGGACAATTCAAGCGTCCGGCATAAATTTTCTGCCCCGCGCCAGCGGCGGGGAAAACCGCATGGCACCGCACGTTAATCTTTGCGGCGGTTAGGGAAATTCTGCTAATTTAGCGTGAACAGCCTGATGATAACGAAACGCTATGCAGCAAAAACCGGTGTTGGACGAAGCCAGACAGTTAAAGCGACTCAACGCCGCCACGCGGCGTCAATCCCATATGTATAAATGGATCGCGCTGATTGCGGCGCTGGATGCGCTGTTGGTGTTTTGGTATGACCGGGATATGCGCAACGTCACCTTCTCGGGAGCGGTTGCGCTGGTGTGCGGCTATCTGTGGATCCGCGATCGCAACAAGGCCCGGGGTTACCGGCGCGAGTTCGACCGCAAATTCGGCAAGCGCAGCGGCGATTAAGGCTGCATCGCTTCCAGCACTTTGGCGCTGTCGACGATCTGCACGAACTTCACGATTTTGCCGCCGCGCAGCGTATAAATATGCGCAAAGGAGGCGCTGAAAGATTTGCCGGTGGCCCGATAGGTACCGTGATAAAAACCTTGCGCGATCACATTGTCGCCGGCGTCGTAAAAGTGGTCGACGTCGGCGCGGTAACCTTGCCATTCGCTGCCCAGGCGCTGATGCACGTTCTTGATGATATTTTCCGGGCCGATATAGGTACCGGCGTAGGGGAAACCGGCGGCTTCGGTCCACTCGGCATCGGGGGCCAGCGCCGCCAGCAGATTACGGCCGTTTTCTTCGGAGCTGCCTTCATAGGTTGCGCGCACTATTTCAAGAGGGGTTGGCATATCTCTTCTCCCATGGCTGATGAGGATATTCCGGCCATCTCCGCGGACACAGGCTCTCACCAAGCGGAGACGGCGGAATGCGGCTATTCTAGGTTGCTTGTTTCGCTGCAAAAACCGCAGTTATGACAATAGTGGGTTGCACTTTAGTAAACAATAGCCGTTTTGCTGTCATTCTCCCGGCATCCGGCGCGGCTATGCTGATTGACCGATTTCCCCCAACAGGAGCTGAACGTGTCTTTACCCTCGCTGACGCAAGAGCTGTTACAACCTTTTTCCCCCTACCAGGCGCTGGCGCAAACGCTGTTGCCGCTCACCCTCGAGTCGGACGACGGTTCGCATGACGTGGCGCATCTGCACCGGGTCTGGAAGAACTGCCGCCGGATCAGCAAGCTGGAAGGCGGCGACCGGCGCATTCTCTGTGCGGCGGTGCTGCTGCACGACGCCGTCGCGGTGGAAAAGAATTCGCCGCAGCGCCATCTGGCCTCACGCATGGCGGCGGAGCAAGCCACGCTGACGCTGACCCGGCTGGAATGGGCGCCGGCGGATATCGCGGCGGTTGCTCACGCCATCGAAGCGCACAGTTTTTCCGCCGGCATCCCCCCGCAAACGCTGGAGGCGAAGATCCTGCAGGATGCCGATCGCCTCGACGCCATCGGCCTGATCGGCGTGGCGCGCTGCTTCTATATCGGCGGCCGCATGCGCAGCGCGCTGTACGACGCCGCCGACCCGCGGGCCGAACATCGCCAATACGACGACAAGCGTTTCAGCCTGGATCACTTCGAAACCAAGCTGTTCAAACTGCAAGACGGCTTCCAGACCGCTGCCGGGCGGCACATGGCCGAGCAGCGCACCGAACGCATGCGGCGCTTTGTCGACGATCTGCTGGAAGAGGTGTAATGCCGGCTTACCAGGCATTTTCGTTATGCCCATAACATTTTCGGTCACATAACGCCGCTAAACTGTAGGTCAACTTCACCGAACGGGCGGCAAAGATGAAAAAGTTGACGTTGAAAGAGATGACGGAAAGCGAACAGCGGGAAGTGAAAACCGAACTGGACAAGGCGCGCAAGAGCCACGGCAGGCCGCTGACCAACGCCGAACAGCACAAGGTCAAGGATGAAGTGGTGGCGCGCATCATGGCCGCCAGAGCGAAGCTCGCCAAGGCGGAGCGTGCAGAACGCAAGGCCAACCGCTATCGGCCGAGCGGCGACACCTTCAGTTGGTCCGCCACCATCGGCTCCCGCCCGCCGCGCTGAGCCGGCCAAACTCTCCCCGCCGCTGCGGGGATTTTTATTTATTAGCCAAACTCATCCTCGCTACCGAATCATGAATAACAATGTTATCAATCTGTTGTAAATTGACAGCCTGATGAAGAATATTCATTATCACCCCACTTTCCCTTTTCACGAGACCGCCATGGCCTACCCACGCAACGCTGACATGCTGATGACGCCCGCGTTGCCCGTTGGCGGTTTGGCGGCGGTTAAATCGAAGAAACAGACGCTCATTTGACCGGGGCGAGCTGTCCCGTCAGATGAGCTGACTGGATGGCGCGCAACGCCCCGCCTTCAATTTTCTCATCTGGCTTCTCTGTCGGTCACACAGAAGGAATATTTTATGGCCTCATTTTCGGGTATTTGGGTGGCGATGGTTACCCCTTTCAATCACGATGCCGTCGATTTGCCGGCGGTGAAACGCCTGGCGCGGCACCTGCTCGACGCCGGCATCAATGGCCTGGTGGTCTGCGGCTCCACCGGTGAAGCCGCCGCGCTGAGCAAAGAAGAACAGCTGGCGGTACTCGACGCCGTGCTGGAAGTGGCGCCCGCACACCAGGTCGTGATGGGCCTTTCCGGCAATAACATGGCCGCCACGCTGCAGATGCAGCAGGCCATTCAGCTGCGCGACATCGCCGGCGTGCTGATCCCGGCACCTTACTACATTCGCCCTTCGCAATGCGGCCTGATCGATTATTTCACCCAGTTGGCCGACGCCTCCAGCGTGCCGGTGATCCTGTACAACATTCCGCAGCGCACCGGCATCGCCATGGAGCTGGCCACATTGCGCCGGCTCGCGCGCCATCCGCGCATCACCGCCATCAAGGACTGCGGCGGCAATCCTGACGCCACCATGGCGCTGATCGCCGACGGCGAAATCGATGTGATGACCGGGGAAGACAATCTGATCCTCACCACGCTGTGCCTCGGCGGCACCGGCGCCATCTCCGCCGCCGCGCATGTTCACCCGGAACGTTTCGTGCAGCTGGTGCAGCAGGTCGCCGCCGGCGATTTGGCCGCGGCGCGCAGCAACTTCTATGAGCTGCTGCCGATGATCCACCAGATGTTCAGCTTCCCGAATCCGGCGCCGGTCAAGACGGTGCTGGCTCAGCAGGGGCTGATCGCCAACGAGCTGCGCTCGCCGATGCAGGTAGCGCCGCAGGCGTTGCAACAGCAGATCGCCGGAACGCTGGCGCAGCTGCAGCCCGCCGAGGCGATCATCGGTTAAATTTGTTAGCTAAGCCGCTGTAATTTTGGCGCTATGGGACTACGATGAGAGGTTAAGCATGCCCGTCATTCGTCATCAACAAGGAGCTTCCGATGAAACTGTTCTATAAAGCCGGCGCCTGTTCGCTGTCCCCGCATATCGTGCTGCGTGAGGCAGGGCTGGATTTTACGGCGGAGAAGGTCGATCTGGCGCAGAAGAAGACCGAGAGCGGCGCCGATTACCTCGCCATCAACCCCAAGGGACAGGTACCGGCGCTGCTGCTGGATGACGGCAGCCTGCTGACCGAAGGCGTGGCGATCGTGCAATACCTGGCGGACCGCGTGCCCGATCGCAACCTGATCCCGGCAGCGGGCACCCTGTCGCGCTACCACGCGATCGAATGGCTGAACTACATCGCCACCGAACTGCACAAAGGGTTCAGCCCGCTGTTCAACCCGAAAACGCCCGAGGAATACCAAACCATCGCGCGCGCCAAGCTGGAGCAGCAGTTCAGCTATCTGGATTCGGTGCTGGCGAAGCAGCACTTCCTGTTGGGAAGCCGTTTCAGCGTAGCCGACGCCTACCTGTTCACCGTGTTGCGTTGGGCGTTCGCCCTGCAGTTCGACGTGCGCAAGCACGCCCATCTGGCGGCCTGGTTCGATCGCGTTGCGGCGCGCCCGGCGGTAGATGCGGCGCTGAACGCCGAAGGATTGAAGTAAAGTTTCAGCCCCGGCGGCTGTCGCCGGGGCTCGATGCACTTACAGCTTTACCGCTTTGAATTCGCTGAGCGGCTGCACGATCCGATCCTGCGCCGCCACCACCTGCAGTTCGTATTCGCCCATCTCCTGCGTGGTCAGCATCACCTCATACACGGCGGCGGTCACGTGCTCCAGCGCTTTGTCCAGCGCCTCGCCCTTCAGCAGATCCACCAGCAGCAGACCGCTGGTCAAATCACCGACGCCGACCGGTTGACGCGCGCCGAAGTCCACCAGCGGCCGGCTGATGTGCCAGGCCTCGTCCGTCGTCACCAGCAGCATTTCGAAGCAGTCGGCGTGATAGCCGGCGCGGGCCAGGTGCTTGACCAGCACCAGCCGCGGCCCCTTGGCGATCAGCACGCGGGCGGCCTGCACCGCATCGGCCACGTTGGCGACGGCCATCTGGCTCAGCATCTCCAACTCCAGCAGGTTCGGCGCCACCATGTCGCTGCACGGCAGCGCCTGGCGGCAGTGAAACTCGGCCACGCCCGGCGCCACGATGCAGCCCTTTTCCGGATGCCCCATCACCGGATCGCAGAAATACCAGGCGTTCGGGTTCGCCTGCTTAACCTGACGCACGATCTCCAGAATATGGTCGCCCTGCTCCGGCGAACCGATATAACCGCTCAGCACCGCATCACAGCGTTGCAGTTGCTCGATATTGGCAATACCCTGCGCGATCTCGGTCAGGTGGCTGGCAGGCATGACGCAGCCGGTCCACTGGCCGTATTGCGTATGGTTGGAGAACTGCACCGTGTTCAGCGGCCAGACATTGACGCCCATGCGGCGCATCGGGAATTCAGCCGCACTGTTGCCGGCGTGACCAAACACCACGTGCGACTGGATAGAAAGAATGTTTTTCATCGACAGAACTCGTTCGGAATACCGCAGCCGGGCGGCTGCGCAAAAATAAAGGGGCCACCAGGGCCCCTTACCGTCATTATTCGTTACTGCCAATCCACCAGGCAGTAGTGTTTCTTGCCGCGGCGCAGCAGCGTGTAGCGGCCGAACAGACGGTCCGCATCGCTGAAGCGGTATTCGGCATCCGATTGTTTCTCGCCGTTGATGGTCACCGCGTTGGAGCCGATCATGGTGCGCGCCTGGCCGCGTGACGGCACCAGTTCGGCATTCACCAGCGCCTGCTGCAGATCGGCGTCGCGCTCCAGTTTAATGGTCGGCATGCCGTCCTGCGCCAGTTGGGCGAAGTCCGCTTCGGTCATGTCGTGCAGCGCGCCGGAGAACAGGCTCTGAGTGATGCGCTTGGCGGCCGCCAGGCCTTCCGCACCGTGCACCATGCCGGTCACTTCTTCCGCCAGCACGTACTGGGCGCGCGGCGCCTTGCCGCTGTTCTTGTCTTCTTCCTCCAGCGCGTTGATGTCTTCCAGGCTCATGAAGGTGAAGAACTTCAGGAAACGGTAAACGTCGGCGTCGGCGGTGTTGATCCAGAACTGGTAGAACTTGTACGGGCTGGTTTTTTCCGGCGCCAGCCAGACCGCGCCGCCTTCGGTTTTACCGAACTTGGTGCCGTCTGCTTTGGTGATCAACGGCACGGTCAGGCCGAACACCTGCTTCTGGTGCTGACGACGCGTCAGATCGATGCCTGAGGTGATGTTGCCCCACTGATCGGAACCGCCGATCTGCAGCTCCACCTGGTGGCGGTTATACAGCTCGGAGAAATCGTAGCCCTGCAGCAGGTTATAAGAGAACTCGGTGAAGGAGATGCCGGAGTCGTCGCGATTCAGGCGCTGCTTGACCGCTTCCTTGTTGATCATCTGGTTGACGGAAAAGTGCTTGCCGATGTCACGCAGGAAGGTCAGCACGTTCATGCCGCCGAACCAGTCGTAGTTGTTGGCCGCGATAGCGCTGTTGCTGCCGCAGTCGAAATCGAGGAACGGGGAAACCTGCTTGCGGATCTTCTCGACCCACTCGTTCACCGTATCGGTGGTGTTCAGCTTGCGCTCCGCCGCTTTGAAGCTCGGATCGCCGATGAGGCCAGTGGCGCCGCCCACCAGTGCTACCGGCTTGTGGCCGGCCAGCTGGAAGCGCTTCAGGCACAACAGAGGAACCAGATGGCCCAAATGCAAGCTGTCAGCGGTCGGATCGAAACCGCAATACAGTGCAATTGGCCCTTGCGCCAGTCGCTCCGCTAACGCTTCCTCATCCGTAACCTGGGCAACGAGGCCCCGCTCTTGCAGTTGTTTAATCAAGTTGCTGCTTGCCATCAATGACTCCATGTATAAACGAATGCACCTTTGCCGGTACACGGCCTTTCGCCCAGTGGCGAAATAAAAATTCAGGGTAGCGCATAGAATAAAGCGCCGGCGGCGTCAGCACCAGCGCTTAGAGGGGATTTTCCGTCTTCAGGGTGCCAGTCGGTCAATTTTCCAGTCATTCCCGTCCCGCTGATACAGGAAACGGTCATGCAGGCGATGGGCGCCGCCCTGCCAGAACTCGACGGAGTCAAATTTCACGCGGAATCCGCCCCAGAAACTCGGCAACGGCACCTCGCCCTGCTGGAACTTCTGCTTCAGCTCAAGGAATTTGCTTTCCAGTACGCCGCGCGCGGAAATGCGTGACGACTGCTGCGACACCCAGGCGCCGATCTGGCTGTCTTTCGGCCGGCTGTTGAAATACTTCAGCACTTCTAGGGTCGACAGGCGCTCCGCCTGCCCGAGGAAAATCACCTGGCGATCGAGCATGTGCCAGGGGAACAGCAGGCTGATATGCGGGTTATGCGCCAGCTGCTGCGCCTTGCGGCTGCCGAGGTTGGTGTAGAACACCAGCCCCTGCTCATCGAAGTGCTTCAGCAGCACGATGCGTTGATAAGGCTGGCCGTGTTCGTCGACGGTCGCGACGCACATGGCGGTGGGATCGGCCAGGCGCGCGTCGCAGGCCTGTTTCAACCAACGCTCGAACAGTTCGAGCGGGTTGGCGGTAAGATCGTTGCGGCGCAGGCCGCCTCGGGTGTATTCACGGCGCAGGTCCGCAACATCAAACTCACTCTTTTCAATCATCTGGGTTATCGACCAACTGAAAAAATCCGTCGTTACATTCTGCGCCTGCGGCGTCAGGAACTCAATCGCTCCGACGCCGCCGTCGACCTTCACTCCGTCAACACGCAGTCGCTCATGACTACCTTGCCGTTGCGCTCAAGATAGGCGTTACGGTCTTTCGACCAAAAAGTGTATTTGCCGTCGCTGTATTTGGCGCCGGTCAACGCCAGCACCTGCTTGAGATGCAGCTGTTCGCCGTCCATCAGCAGGCTGACTTCGCTCGCCTTGCCGTCAAGCGCCACCGTCAGCGGCGTGGTGCCGCACTGGTAGTGCATCGTCTGGCTGCTTTGCGGCAGGATGTAGCTGCAGCCGGACAGCGCCAGCGCGCCGGCGACGAAAATGACTTTTTTCATGCTGTTGCTCCTTAGAAAAATCCTTCACAGGCTATCCTAACAGAGCTAACGGGCCCCCAATGGCAAAACCGGATAAATCCCACCCAACACCGTTTCACGGCTGGCGCCGGTCACCGAAGGCAGATTGCCGGCCTGGCCGGACAGCGTGCGGAAGGCCAGCCAGGCAAAGGCCAGCGCCTCCATGTCGTCGCCGCTGACGCCAAAATCGTCGGTCAGCCCGACCTCCGTGCCCGGCAGCAGCGCCGACAGGCGCGCCATCAGCAGCGTGTTGCGCGCCCCGCCGCCGCAGACCAACAGGCGCTCGCACCCGCCGGCCAGCAATACCTGCTCGCTGATGCTGACCGCGGTCAGCTCCGTGAGCGTGGCCTGCACGTCGACCGGCGCAATCGCCGGCAATCCGGCCAGCTGCCGCTCCAGCCAGGCGATATTGAAATACTCGCGGCCGGTGCTTTTCGGCGCCGGCAGCGCGAAGTACGGATCCGCCAGCATCTGCTGCAACAGCGGCAAGCAGACTCGCCCCTGCATCGCCCAGCCGCCGTCCTGATCGTAAGGCTGCGCGCGGTGGCGCCATACCCAGGCGTCCATCAGCATGTTGCCCGGCCCGGTATCGAAACCGCGCACCGGCGTACCGGGCAACAGCAGAGAAAGGTTGGCGATGCCGCCGACGTTCAGCACCATGCGCCGCTCGACGGGATGCCCCAGCAGCGCCTGATGAAACGCCGGCACCAGCGGCGCGCCCTGCCCGCCGTAGGCCATGTCGCGCCGGCGGAAATCGCCGACGGTAGTGATATCGGTCAGCGCGGCGATGCGGTTGTTATCACCGAGCTGCATCGAGAAACGCGCGTCACCCTCCGGTTCGTGCCACACCGTCTGGCCGTGGCACCCGATGGCGGTGATCTGCTCAGCGCCGATGCCGGTTTGCTTCAGCAGGCCGAGCACCGCCTCGCCGAACAACGTGCCCAGCTGCGCGTCCAGCCGGCCGACGGCGGCCAACGTGGTTTGCTGCCCTTGGCACATGCCCAGGATCTCTTTTTTCAACGCCATCGGCATCGGATGGCTATAGCTGGCCTGCTGCGCCACCATGCGATCGTCGATCGCGGCCAATACCACATCGATTCCGTCCAGACTGGTGCCGGACATGACGCCTATATAGCGGCCTGACTTCATAGCAACATCCTCTAACCCGCGCGGTAAGCAAAATTCATCCTGACAAATAAACCAGAATTGCCGGATTAACGCCATGAATTATGATGCTTTTTTTACGGTTCGTGAGCCAGATACCCCCGACGCCGCTGTGGCACGGGTTATGTGTTAAACCGTGCCATAACAGGCGACGGAATGTCGCCAAGGCTGTCATAAAGGTAAACCGCGGTTTATTATTGGTTGAACAGAGAAAAGTTAAGCTGCATGCAGCGATGAAGCATGGCGGTGTGTCAACTTTCAGCCATACTTTGTCTATCGTTTTCACTGAATCTTGCCTGGGGAGCATTACCAGGTTATGGACTACTACCATCAGGAGTTTTGTATGATCAAGCGTCTTCTCGTCGTTGCCGTCGCCGCCGTTACGCTGGCCGGCTGTGCCAATGAATCCATGTCCGGTGATGTCTACTCGTCCTCGCAGGCCAAGCAGGTGCAGAACGTCACCTACGGGACGCTGGTTTCCGTGCGTCCGGTTAAAATTCAGGGCGGCGAAGGCTCCAACGCCATGGGGATGATCGGCGGCGCGGTGATTGGCGGGCTGTTGGGCAACACCGTTGGCGGCGGCACCGGTCGTACGCTGGCTACCGCGGCGGGCGCTATCGCCGGCGGCGCGGCAGGTAACAGCATCGGTGAAGTGGCCGGCCGTACCTCCGGCTACGAGCTGGAGATCAAAACCGACCAGAAAGAGAACATCGTGGTGGTGCAGAAAGCGGGCGACACCAAGTTCAGCCCTGGCCAGCGCGTGCGCATGGCGCGCATGGGCGACACCATCACCGTTTCCCCGCTGTAAGCCAGCCGGCGACAAGCGGCAAACCGGAGGCAATCGCCTCCGGTTTTATTTCTGATGCTGTGAAACTGTAATCGTAGAAAATAAGAATATTATTATTTGTTCTGCAGTTCGGTGATATTTTGTTCTAACTTGCCAATCAGCCCTACCAACAGATGCACTTCGTCGGCGGTAATGCCGCTTAAAATCTCACTGCGCGTAGACGTGATCACACTGTCCACTTCCCTGATGATCGGATCGGCCGCTTCGGTCAGCTTGATGCGCTTCGCGCGGCGATCGTTGGCACAGGTGTGACGCGTGATCAGCCCTTTCTCCTCCAGTTGGTCCAGCGTACGGACCAGTGACGGTTGCTCGATACCGATCGCCTTGGCCAGCTGGATTTGCGACTGCTCCGGCGGCAAGCGATTGATATTGTGCAACGTGACCCAATGCGTTTGGGTCAGCTCCAACGGCTTGAGCCGATGATCGATGAGCGCGCGCCACACACGAACTAATCGTGCTAAATCTGAACCTAATGTTGACTCCACTTCCCCCTCCTTATAATTAGCATGCTAACATTACCTCCCAGAGCTTAGACTATTTTGGGTAACTCACATTAAAAACACAAATGTATATAATGTATATTGTGGAAATAGCCACTATTTTTAGCCGCTATTGTTTAATCGTTATGCAAATATTCAACATATTCACCCTTAGGGATTGTTAATGTGAATACATCATGGTTACACACCTCATCTCCCTTGCCCGATTTGGTCCTGGGAGCATCGCTTTATTTTCCACCTATATTTAAAGCTTTTTTACTAGGACTGCTCTTATGGCTGCTGATTCATCAGCTGCTGAGAGACTGGATGTATTCCGGTGAAATCTGGCATCCCATGTTGATGGACCTGTCCATTTTCGTTCTGACCGTCAGCGGTTCCTTATGGATTTTAGCGAGTTGGTAACCCATGCAGCATAAAACATTAAAATACTTCTCTACGGTGATCGTCTGCGCCATTGCCGTCTGCGCCGGTTGGTGGCTCTGGAATTATTATATGCAATCCCCATGGACCCGTGATGGAAAAGTGCGCGCCGAACTCGTCAATATCACCCCTGAAGTCTCTGGAAGATTAGAGAAAATAAGCGCGAATGACAATCAGTTCGTACCTGCGGGAAGTCTGATTTTTACCCTCGACCCGGTGCCCTACCAGATTGCGCTGGACAATGCCGAGGCCGCGGTGGCAAAAGCGCAATCCGATCTGGCCAAAGCGGACCACGAGGCTGCCCGCCGCCGCGGTTTAGCGCGTAACGTTATTTCCGCTGAAGATTTGGACGAGTCAAATTTAGCCGCGCAGGCAATGAAGGCCGCCTATAAAGCCGCCCTGGCCAATCTGGAACAGGCCAAATGGAATTTGAGCAAAACCAAAATTTACGCGCCAACCGACGGTTATATCACCAACCTGCAGGCGCGGGTCGGGAACTACGCCAACGCAGGTACGCCGCTGGTGGCGTTGGTGGATGTGCATTCGTTTTATGTGCTCGGTTATTTCGAAGAAACCAAGCTGAAGCATATAAAAGAAGGCAATAAAGCGGACATCGTTTTATATAACGGCAACACGCCGCTACAGGGGGAAGTAGAGAGCATCGGCCGCGCCATTTACGATCAGAGCGTTGACAGCAGCAACGATCTATTAATGGACGTTAAGCCTAATGTTCCTTGGGTGCGTTTGGCTCAGCGCGTGCCGGTACGGATAAAATTGCTCAACGTGCCCGCCGATTTGACGCTGGTCGCCGGCACCACCTGCACCATTTCGATTCATCAGCGGAACTAAAGTGTGAACCTGCCTTTTTTGGAGTGGAACCGCACCCCCTGGGGTAAGGCGACCGGCGGCCAATGGCGCTATGCGCTGCGCAACTCACTGGCGATGTGTCTGGCGCTATGGGTAGCCTTCGTGCTCGAACTCGACGAACCCTATTGGGCGCTTACCTCCGCCGCGGTGGTGAGCTTCCCCACCATCGGCGGCGTGATCAGCAAAAGCATCGGCCGCATCTTCGGCAGCCTGGTAGGCGCCGCCGCGTCGGTGGCGATCGCCGGCCACTGCCTGAACGATCCCTGGCTGTTTACGCTGTTCATCGCCGCCTGGATCGGGCTGTGCACCTACGTCTCCAACCATTACCAAAACAACGTCTCTTACGCCTTCGCGCTGGCGGGCTATACCGCCGCCATCATCGCCTTCGGCACGGTCAACGTCACCGATACCCAGCAAATCTTCGATATCGCACAGGCGCGGGTTTGCGAAGTGATCACCGGCATTCTATGCGGCGGGTTGATGATGATGATCCTGCCCAGCACCTCGGACGGCGAAGCCCTGCTGACCTCGCTGCGGCGCATGCAGCTGCGCCTGCTGGAGCATGCCGCCATGCTGTGGCAGCCGGAGATCACCGCGCAGATGCGCACCTCGCACGAAGGGGTCATCGGCCAGATCCTGACCATGAACCTGCTGCGCATTCAGGCATTCTGGAGCCACTACCGGCTGCGGCGGCAAAATAACCTGCTCAACTATCTGCTGCACCAACAGCTGCGCATGACCAGCGTTATCTCCAGCCTGCGCCGCATGCTGCTGAACTGGCCGGATCGCCCCGCCAATCTGATGCCGGTGCTGACACAACTGCTGGACGAGTTGCGCGATCCCGCCACCGACAAATACCGTTTGGCGCGCCTGCTTCAGCAGATCGCCCCGCAAGAGGCTACGGACTACCGCCATCGCGCCTTCTGGCTGCGGCTGCGCGATTTCTGTTGGCTTTACCTGCGCTGCAACCGCTGGCTGCGGCGGTTGGAAAGCGCCACGGCGGTCAGCGATCTCCAACCGCCGCGCGTCACTTCGCTGGCGCGCCATACCGACAGCTACGAAGCCGCCTACAACGGCCTGCGCACCTTTTTGTGCATCGTGATCGGCTGCGCCTACTGGATCAACACGCAGTGGGACGCCGGCAGCGCGGCGCTGACGCTCACCGCCATCAGCTGCGTGCTCTACTCTTCCACGCCTTCGCCGATCAACAGCGTCAGCACCTTGCTCAAGGCGGTGCTGCTGCTCTCGGTCGCCTGCTTCGTGGTGAAATTCGGTTTGATGATCCAGATTGACGACTTCTGGGTGTTCTGCGCCTTCCTGTTCCCGATCCTGGTGACCATGCAGATGCTCAAGCTGCAGAATCCGCCTTATGCCGCGCTCTGGGGGCAGCTGATCGTCTTTATGGGCTCGTTCCTGACCGTCAGCAATCCGCCGAGCTATGACTACCAGTCCTTTATCAATGACAACATCGCTAAAATCGTCGGCGTGCTGCTGGCCGGGCTGGCGTTTCAGATCCTGCGCCCCAGTTCGGACAAACGCAAAAGCCGCCGCATTATCCGCGCGCTGCGACGCGACTTTATCGATCAGTTGAGCAAACGGCCGCAGCAGAGCGAAAGCCAGTTCGAATCGCTGATCTACCATCGCATCAGCCAGCTCAATCAAAGTCAGGATCAGGACGCTCGCACCTGGCTGCTGCGCTGGGGCGTGGTGCTGCTCAACTGCAGCCATATCGTCTGGCAACTGCGCGACTGGCAAACCCGTTCCGATCCGCTCTCGGCGGTGCGCAACGTCTGTATCCACTGCCTGCGCGGCATCATGACGGAGAAAGGCGTGCAGCACAGTTCGCTGGACGCCACGCTGCAGGAGTTGCTGCGCATGAGCAACGCGCTGGCGCACCACCCGGAACAGGCGGCACGCGATCTGGCCGGCCTGATCTGGCGGCTCTACTGCTCGCTGCAGCAGTTGCAACAGGCGATGGGCCAGCCCACCGCCGTACCGGCCGTTAGCGGCGGATAATCACTTGATCACACCGCAGGCGAAGCGTTCTCCGCCGCCGCCGAGCGGTTGTGGATGATCCGAATGGTTGTCGCCGCCGGCGTGCACCATCAGCGCTTTACCCTCAATGTCGCTGATTTTTTTCAGCCGCGGCGCCAACACCGGATAGTTCGCCATGCCGTCGGCGGTCACATAGATGGCCGGAAGGTCACCCAGGTGCCCGTCGGCATACGGCCCGAGGTGTTTTCCGGTCTTTTGCGGGTCGAAATGTCCGCCGGCCGCCAGCGCCGCCACCGCTTTGCCGTCCTTCATGCCCGGCTCGCAACTGCCTTTCTCATGCACGTGGAAGCCGTGTACCCCGGCCGGCAATGCTTTCAGGCTCGGCGTGAACAGCAGGCCGTACGGCGTTTCGCTGATGGCCACCTTGCCGATGTCCTGACCGATCCCCTGCCCGGTCACCAGGTGCATCTCGACGTCGGTTGTCGCCGCCTGAGCCGCACCACACGCCATCAGGCCGAGCGCTGCATACCAATAACGTTTCATCAATCAGTCTCCTTAATGACTATATCGAGCTATCAGTATAGGAGAGCCTGCGCCGGCACTGTTAACCAACGCACAATCTCGCTAATTTGATTCGCGGGCCTAATATTTAACACTAATAATAATTCTACCGATGTTGGTCCTCTGACCAGCTGTCGTTCGGCTAACGTTGTTTCCCTGTTTCCACCGCCGACGCATGTGAGTCCACTTACAGGCCCGCGGCATACTTCATAAGGAACTGATATGGGCATCTTTAGCTATAAGGATCTGGACGAAAAGGCGTCGAAAGCGCTATTTTCCGACGCCTTGGCCATCTCTACCTACGCTTACCACAATATCGATAACGGCTTCGATGAAGGCTATCACCAGACCGGTTTCGGGCTGGGCCTGCCGCTGACGCTGGTCACTGCGCTCATCGGCAGCACCCAATCGCAGGGCGGCCTGCCCGGCATTCCCTGGAATCCCGATTCCGAACAGGCCGCGCAGCAGGCGGTGAATAACGCCGGCTGGTCGGTGATCAGCGCCGCGCAGCTGGGTTACGCCGGCAAAACCGATGCGCGCGGCACCTACTACGGCGAGACCGCCGGTTACACCACCGCTCAGGCCGAGGTGCTGGGCAAATATGACAGCGAAGGCAATCTCACCGCCATTGGCATCTCATTTCGCGGCACCAGCGGCCCGCGCGAGTCGTTGATCGGCGATACCATCGGCGATGTGATTAACGATCTGCTGGCCGGCTTCGGGCCGAAAGGCTACGCCGACGGCTACACGCTGAAGGCCTTCGGCCAGTTGCTGGGCGACGTGGCGAAGTTCGCGCAGGCGCACGGGCTGAGCGGAGAAGACGTGGTGGTCAGCGGCCACAGCCTCGGCGGGCTGGCGGTCAACAGCATGGCGGCGCAGAGCGACGCCAACTGGGGCGGCTTCTACGCGCAGTCCAACTATGTCGCCTTCGCCTCGCCGACCCAGTACGAAGCCGGCGGCAAGGTGATCAACATCGGCTACGAGAACGATCCGGTGTTCCGCGCGCTCGACGGCACCACGCTGACCGGGGCGTCGTTAGGCGTACACGATGCGCCCCATGCCTCCGCCACCAACAATATCGTCAACTTCAACGACCACTACGCGTCGGACGCCTGGAACCTGCTGCCGTTTTCCATTCTCAACATTCCGACCTGGCTGTCGCACCTGCCGTTCTTCTATCAGGACGGCCTGATGCGGGTGCTGAACTCCGAGTTTTATTCGCTGACCGACAAAGACTCGACCATCATCGTCTCCAACCTGTCGAACGTGACGCGCGGCAATACCTGGGTGGAAGACCTGAACCGCAACGCGGAAACGCACAGCGGGCCGACGTTTATCATCGGCAGCGACGGCAATGATCTGATCAAGGGCGGCAAAGGCAACGACTATCTCGAGGGGCGCGACGGCGACGATGTCTTCCGCGATGCAGGCGGCTATAACCTGATCGCCGGCGGCAAAGGCCACAATATCTTCGATACCCAACAGGCGTTGAAAAACACCGAGGTCGCCTACGACGGCAACACGCTTTACCTGCGCGACGCCAAAGGCGGCATTACGCTGGCGGACGACATCAGCACCCTGCGCAGCAAAGAAACCTCGTGGCTTATCTTCAACAAACAGGTGGACCATCAGGTGACCGCAGCCGGATTGAAATCGGACTCTGGCCTCAAAGCCTATGCCGCCGCCACCGCCGGCGGCGACGGCGATGACGTCCTGCAGGCTCGCAGCCACGACGCCTGGCTGTTCGGCAACGCCGGCAACGACACCCTTAACGGCCACGCCGGCGGCAACCTGACCTTCGTCGGCGGCAGCGGCGATGACATCCTGAAGGGCGTCGGCAACGGCAATACCTTCCTGTTCAGCGGTGACTTTGGCCGCGATCAGCTGTATGGCTTCAACGCCACCGATAAGCTGGTGTTTGTCGGCACCGAAGGCGCCAGCGGGAATATCCGCGACTACGCCACGCAGCAAAACGACGATCTGGTGCTGGCCTTCGGCCACAGCCAGGTCACGCTGATCGGCGTCTCGCTCGATCACTTCAACACCGATCAGGTGGTGTTGGCCTAAAGATCGACGTAAAAAAGCCGGGTGCTTTCGCCGCCCGGCTTTGCTCTTTTTTTACTCCGCCTTAAGGCACGTCATACCCCAGCGCCGCCTTGCGAATGCGGAACCACTGCTGGCGGTTCAGCACCAGTTTCTGCGCCTTCAGCGCCGAACGCACCCGCTCAATCTTGCCGGAACCGATAATCGGCAGCGGCGACGACGGCAAGCGCATCACCCAGGCGTACACCACCTGCTCGATGGCCTCGGCGCCGATTTCTTGCGCCACCCGCTGCAGCTCGTCGCGCAACGGCTGGAACTCGGCGTCGTTGAACAGGCGCCCGCCGCCCAGGCAGGACCAGGCCATCGGCTTGATGCGCAGTTGCTGGCACTGGTCGAGCGTGCCGTCGAGAATAGCCGGTTGGTGAATCGGCGAGATCTCCACCTGATTGGTCGCCAGCGAGAACGGCAGGCGCGACTGCAGCAGCTGGAACTGCGCGGGCGTAAAGTTGGAGACGCCGAAATGGCGCACCTTGCCGCTTTTGTGCAGCGCAACAAAGGCTTCGGCCACGTCGTCGGCGTCCATCAACGGATCCGGCCGGTGGATCAGCAGCAGATCGAGGTAGTCGGTATGCAGATGGCGGAGCGACTGCTCCGCGCTCTGTACGATATGGTCGCGGTCGGTGATGTAGTGGCCGATCGGGTTACCGGGCTTGGCGGTGGTGGCGATGCCGCATTTGCTCACCAGCTCCAGCGACTGGCGCAGCGCCGGCTTCAGGCGCAGCGCGTCGCCGAACGCCTGTTCGCAGGCATAGCCGCCATAGATATCGGCGTGATCGGCGGTGGTGACGCCCAGTTCGACATGCTGTTCGATGAACGTCAGCAGCTGCTGCGGCGACATGCCCCACTCCATCAACCGCCAGTAACCGCAAATCATGCGGGAAAATTCAGGCCCCTGCGGCGCGAGACGAATACGTTCTACCATTGCGAAAACCTCATGACATTAGTTGTCAGTCAGCATACACAAGCCGGTGAGGCACAGGGAAGCGGTAAGCCACACGAACGTGCGGCAGATCAGGAAAGGTTAAAACAGCGACGGCTGCTCCGGCAGCGGCTCGTCGGGCGCTTTATTGGCGCGCTGCAGGCGCAGGAAGCGTTGACGACACAGGCGCAGCACCTCGCGCTTTTGCGCGTCGCTCATGTTCATCCAGCCAAAACGCTCCTCGCGGCTGCGCAGGCAGCCACGGCAGAATCCGCGATCGTCGGCCTGGCAAATGCCGCGACACGGGCTGGGAATGTCGAAAAACTCAAGCTGCTGCGCCACGGGGCTCCTCCTGCGTTCTCTTGCTAATTGAAGACGCCATCGCCGCCGCTGGCAAGTCCCTTTTCGCCATTGCGGCGAAAATAGTCGCGCAAATAGCGCAGCGCCTGGCGGCTTTTCTCCGGCACGTTGCGCTCGAGCGTCAGCGCATGCAGCCGCAGCGGCGCCGGCCGCCACTCAGGCAACAGCAGCAACAGCTCGCCGCGCTGAAGCTCGTCGCCAATTTCATACAGCGGCTGAACGGAAATGCCCAGCCCGGCGCGGGTAAAGGCGCGCATCACGTTCATGCTCTCGCTGACGATCTGCCCTTCCGCCAGCCGCAGCTTAACCTGCTGGCCGGACTGGTGCAGCAAGTCCAGATGGGCCCCGCTGTAGCCGCTGGAGATCCAGCGGTGCTGCACCAAATCCTGCGGCTTTTCCGGCACCCCATGCTGGCTGAGATAACGCGGCGCGGCGCACAGCACCATCGGCCACGCCGTCAGCGGATGCGCGATCATATTGGCGTCCGCCAGTTGACGGTTGGCCCGCAGCGCGATGTCGACCCGCTGCTCTATCATATCGACGATGCGATCGTCCGCCAGCACCCGCAGCGTCAGCTTGGGGTGCGCCTGCAACAGCGGCGCCAGCGCCTCCGCAAGCGATCGGCCGCCGATGCCGACCGGGGTGGCGATGCGCAGCTCGCCCACCAGCGTATCCCGCAATTCCGCCAGCCGCTGCTCCGCCTGCTGCGCCTGTTGCAGCATCGCCTCGCAGCCGGGGTAGAACGCCGCCCCGGCCTCGGTCAGCGCCAGACGACGGGTGGAGCGATGCAGCAACGGCACCCCAAGCGCCTTCTCCAGCGAGCGCATGTGCTGGCTGACCGCTGACGGCGTCATGCCCAGCCGCCGCGCCGCGCCGGCCAGCGATCCCTCCGCCACCACGGTGGCGAATACCGCCATTCGATTGAGTTTATCCACGATTATGAAGTTTTACTTAATCAAGAAAGCATGAATATGGCACTAATCACGGCTATTGTTAAGGACTAGAGTAAACACCACGCAGCAGGCACATCGGCCTGCGTCACGATACTGAACCTATCCCCGAAGGAGCATGCAGATGAAAGTAGCCATTATTGGAGCAACCGGTTTTGTTGGCCGCCGCGTGGTGGATGAAGCGCTGGCTCGCGGTATTCAGGTGACGGCAATCGCCCGCCAGAAAAAAGATTTGCCGGAGCACGCCAACCTGACCGTCGCGCTGGGCGACGTTGCCGATGCCGCCTGGCTGGCGGGGCAATTGCGCGGTCAGGATGCGGCGATCAGCGCCTACAACCCCGGCTGGGGCGAAGACAACCTGTATGAGAAAACCCTCCGCGGCGCCCAACAGATCCTCACCGCGGTCGAACAGGCCGGCGTCAAGCGCCTGCTGGTGGTCGGCGGCGCCGGCAGCCTGGAAGTGGCGCCCGGCGTTGAACTGGTGGATACGCCGCAGTTCCCGGAAAATATCCGCCCCGGCGCGCAGGCGGTGCGCGATCTGCGCAACAAACTGCGCAATGAATCGGCGCTCGACTGGACCTATCTCTCGCCGGCCGCCCTGCTGGAGCCGGGCAAACGCACCGGCCAGTTCCGCCTCGGCACCACGCAACTGCTGATGAACGGCGAAGCGCCGGCCAGCATTTCGGTAGAAGACCTGGCGGTCGCTATCGTTGATGAAATTGAAAAGCCTCAGTTTATTCGCGCGCAATTCACCGCCGCCTACTAAACCGCCCCACCGCCAGGCCGCCCGGCCTGGCGTTTTCCGCGCAGGCTCCGCCGCCAATATTCTGAGTTTCTAAGGTTTCCTTAAGTTTCATCCGGTAGATTTCAAAGCATTATCTACTTTCAGGATCCCGATTCGGCAATGTGGTTACGTCAACGCTTACGGTGCAACAGCCTCGGTTTTACCCTCGCCACCGCCCTGTTCTTCACTCTGTTTCAGAACGCGTTATTCCTGCATCGCGCCTGGTCGTATATCACCTTCGATAGCGTCCACAGCGTGATTTTCGCTGCCAGCATGCCGGTGGTGATCTTCTGTGCGCTGAATATCATCTTCAGCGTGTTGACCGTGCCCTACCTGCGCAAGCCGCTGATCATCTTTTTCTTGCTCGGCAGCGCCGCAGCCAACTATTTCATGTTCAGCTATGGTGTGGTGATCGACGGCAACATGATGCAAAACGCCTTCGAAACCAACCCTCAGGAGGCGACGGCGCTGCTGACGCCGCGCATGGGATTGTGGCTGGCGCTGCTCGGCATTCTGCCGGCGGTAGCGGTCTGCTTCACCCAGATTCGCCAGACTCGCCCCTGGTGGTACATGGTTGGACTGCGCGCCGCCAACGTCATGCTGTCGCTGGCGGTGATCCTGATCGTCGCCGCGCTGTTCTACAAAGACTATGCTTCGCTGATCCGCAACAATAAAAGCGTGGTGAAGATGTTGACCCCTTCCAACTTCGTCGCCGGCACCATCAAGTTTACCGAACAGCGTTACTTCACCCGCAATCTGCCGCTGGTCAAGATCGGCGAGGACGCGCGCAAAGGGGCGCTGATCGCCGGGCAGGCCAAGAAAACGCTGGTGATCCTGGTGGTGGGCGAAACCGCCCGCGCCGAAAACTTCTCTCTCGGCGGCTATCAACGCGAAACCAACCCGCGCCTGAAGCAGGACAACGTGGTCTACTTCAAGAACGCCAGTTCCTGCGGCACCGAAACGGCGATCTCCGTGCCCTGCATGTTCTCCAACATGCCGCGCAAGGAGTACGACGCGACTCAGGCGGCGCACCAGGAGGGGATGCTCGACGTGCTGGCGCATGCCGGCGTCAGCGTGCTGTGGCGCGATAACGACGGCGGCTGCAAAGGCGCCTGCGACCGGGTGCCGCACATCGACATGACCAAGCTGAAACTGCCGCAGGACTGCGACGGCGAGGTTTGCATGGACAACGCGCTGCTGTACAAGCTGAACGACTATATCAATGGCCTGAAAGACGACGGCGTGATCGTGCTGCACCAGATGGGCAGCCACGGCCCGGCTTACTACCGCCGCAGCACGCCAGAATTCCAGACATTTTCGCCGACCTGCAACAGCAATCAGATCCAGGACTGCAGCCATGAACAGCTGGTGAACACCTACGACAACTCCATCCTGTATACCGACGCGATGCTCGATGCCACCATCAAGCTGCTGCGGCAGTATGACGACCGGTTCAATACCGCGCTGGTCTATTTGTCCGATCACGGCGAATCGCTGGGGGAAAACGGCATGTATCTGCACGGCACGCCCTATGTCTTCGCGCCGAGCCAGCAGACGCACGTGCCTTTCCTGATGTGGATGTCGGCCGACTATCAGCGCAATTTCGGCATCGATCGCCAGTGCCTGAACGCGCTGGCGGAAAAGGGCGACGTGTCGCAGGACAACCTGTTCCACACCCTGCTGGGCATGCTGAACGTACAGACCCGCGAATATCAATCCCGGCTGGATATCCTGCAGCGTTGCCGCAACGCGGCGTAAGGGCTTAACTTCCGCGTGCCGCTGGGGCACAATAGTTTGCAGACAACCGGCGTTTTGTGCGCCGGTTTTTTTTATTCCCATTGACCTAGACCAATCGGTCTATTATGCTCGGCACCATGATGACCAAATCAACGCATTGCAACGTGGACACACGTGAACATCTGCTCGCCACCGGCGAAACCCTCAGCCTGCGCCTGGGCTTTACCGGCATGGGGCTGAGCGAACTGCTGGCCACTGCGGGCGTGCCGAAAGGCTCGTTCTACCACTATTTTCGCTCGAAGGAAGCCTTCGGCGAAGCGATGCTGCAACGCTATTTCGCCCATTATGATGCACAAATGCAGGCGCTGTTTGCCGACAGACGCGGCGATGCCCGCCACCAGCTGCTCGGCTATTACGCTCAGGCCATCAGCTACCACTGCCGCAGCGAATGCCACAACGCCTGCCTGGCGGTGAAGCTTTCCGCCGAGGTGAGCGATCTGTCGGAACCGATGCGTCATGCGCTGGAAACGGGCACCGCTCGCGTGATCGGCCACCTGCAGGAGGCCATCGAGCGCGGTATCGCCGAGGGCTCGCTATCGGTGGCCATGAGCCCCGCGGCGACCGCAGAAACGCTGTATTCACTGTGGCTCGGTGCCTCGCTGCGCGCCAAGATCCGCCACTCGCTGGCGCCGTTAACCAGCGCGCTGGAAAGCATCGAGTTGCTGCTGCGCCCGCCGCAAGCGTAACGGTAACAATTTCTTTTTATTGAAAATGCAGTTCGTGGTTTTTTATCGCCCATTACTAGACGACCGGTCTATTAAATACAGGATGCACTATGAAGACTGAAAAATTGCTCTCTCCGCTGAAGGTTGGCGCCATCACCCTGCCCAACCGCGTGTTTATGGCTCCGCTGACGCGTTTGCGCAGCATCGAGCCGGGCGACATTCCTACGCCGCTGATGGCGGAATATTATGCACAGCGCGCCAGCGCCGGCCTGATCGTGACCGAAGCGACCCAGGTTTCCTTCCAGGCGAAAGGCTACGCCGGCGCGCCGGGGTTGCATACGCCGGAGCAGATCGCCGCATGGAAAAACATCACGCAGGCAGTGCATGACAACAACGGCCATATTGCCGTGCAGCTGTGGCACGTAGGCCGCATCTCCCACGCCAGCCTGCAGCCGGGCGGGCAAGCACCGGTCGCCCCTTCGGCAATCAACGCCGAAACCCGCACCACCGTGCGTGATGAAACCGGCGCCTGGGTGCGCGTGCCGACCTCCACGCCGCGTGCGCTCGAAACCAGCGAGATCCCGGGCATCGTCAACGATTTCCGCCAGGCGACCGCCAACGCGCGGGAAGCCGGCTTCGACTTCATCGAATTGCATGCTGCGCACGGCTATTTGCTGCATCAATTCATGTCACCGGCCTCCAACCAACGTACCGATCAATACGGCGGCAGCATCGAGAATCGCACTCGCCTGACGCTGGAAGTGGTCGACGCCACCATCGCCGAATGGGGTTCCGAACACATCGGCATCCGCATCTCGCCGCTGGGGCCGTTCAACGGGCTGGACAACGGTGAAGATCAGGAAGAAGCGGCGCTGTATCTGGTGGAAGAGCTGAATAAGCGCAACATCGCTTACCTGCACATCTCCGAACCGGACTGGGCCGGCGGCAAACCGTATTCCGACGCCTTCCGCGACTCGGTGCGCGCCCACTTTAACGGGGTGATCGTCGGCGCCGGTGCCTACACCGCCGAGAAAGCCGAAGCGTTGATCGAAAAAGGCTTCATCGACGCGGTGGCCTTCGGCCGCAGCTACATCGCCAACCCGGATCTGGTAGAGCGTTTCCGTCAGCACGCTCCGCTGAACGAACCTAAGCCGGAAACCTTCTACGGCGGCGGCGCCGAAGGCTATACCGACTATCCGTTTCTGGCGAAGTAACCCTTCCTGACCCCAACGGCCACGCAATCGCATGGCCGTTTTTTTGTGCGCCGCGCGCAAAAAGGCCCGCACGAGGCGGGCCGGTGTTCCCTGGTGTTGTTCTCTATTGCCGTTCAATTTTTACACGATTGCCGCTGGAATAGATAATTGATTGTGCAGATCAATTACTCTGTATCGATCGGTACGCTCGATCAATATTTAGACACCGTTGACGGAAAACTAATACGTGACATCGTCACTCACTCGTCACGTTGAATTCCCTTGCGGGACAAGGCTATACTCGCTTGTGCTTCAATCCACCCGCCGTCTGCCACGGCACAGCCAATTCAGAGGAATTATGCGCTTACTCCATACCATGATCCGCGTCGGTGACCTGCAACGCGCCATCGACTTCTACACCAAGGTATTAGGCATGCGCCTGCTGCGCACCAGCGAAAACCCCGAGTACAAGTACTCCCTGGCTTTCGTCGGCTATACGGAAGAGAGCGAAGGCGCAGTTATCGAACTGACCTATAACTGGGGCACCGACAGCTACGACATGGGCACCGCCTTCGGCCACCTGGCGCTGGGCGTGGACGACGTTGCCGCCACCTGCGACAGCATCCGCCGCGCAGGCGGCAAGGTCACCCGCGAAGCCGGCCCGGTGAAAGGCGGCACCACGGTCATCGCCTTCGTCGAGGATCCGGACGGCTACAAAATCGAGCTGATCGAAAACAAACACGCCGGCCAGGGCCTCGGCCACTAAGCCTCCCCTTCAGGGCGCACTGCGCCCTGCTGATTCTCCGCGCGATAGCGCCTGCAACCGGGCGCAAAATTTGCCATAATGCGCGCTGCATTCGATGAAGATAAGAAACTGATGGCCGAAAAAAGTGATCTTAACGCCCTGAGTGGTCGTTTTCGTGGGTTTTATCCCGTAGTAATAGATGTTGAAACCGCCGGCTTTAACGCCAATACCGATGCGTTGCTGGAGATCGCCGCCGTCACGCTGAAAATGGATGAGGACGGCTGGCTGCAGCGGGACGAGACCCTGCACTTCCACGTGGAGCCTTTCGAGGGCGCCAACCTGCAGCCGGAAGCGCTGGCGTTTAACGGCATCGATCCGCACAACCCGCTGCGCGGCGCGGTCAGCGAATATGACGCGCTGCACGCCATTTTCAAAGCGGTGCGCAAAGGGCTCAAGGATCGCGGTTGCAACCGGGCCATTATCGTGGCGCACAACGCCAACTTCGATCACAGCTTCCTGATGGCCGCGGCCGAACGCGCCGGCCTGAAGCGCAACCCGTTCCATCCGTTCGCTACCTTCGACACCGCCGCGCTGAGCGGCCTGGTGCTGGGCCAAACGGTGTTGGCGAAGGCCTGTATCGCGGCCGGAATGCCGTTCGACAGCAGCCAGGCGCACTCTGCGCTGTACGACACCGAGCAAACCGCCCTGCTGTTTTGCGAGCTGGTTAACCGCTGGAAACGTCTCGGCGGTTGGCCGCTGCCCGCCGGCGATCTCGCCGAATAAGCCCAACGAAAAAGGCGGCCCAGTTTGCACTGGCGCCGCCCGTTACGCGATAACCGCAAGCCCGTCGATTAAGACTGCTGGTCTTCCTGCGCTTTATACTTTTCTGCCGTTTCTTTGATCAGCTGCTGCAGTTCGCCGCGCTGATACATTTCGATAATGATATCGCAACCGCCGACCAGCTCACCGTCTACCCACAGCTGCGGGAACGTCGGCCAGTTGGCGTATTTTGGCAGCTCGGCGCGGATGTCCGGGTTCTGCAGAATGTCCACGTAAGCGAAACGCTCGCCGCAGGCGGACAGCGCTTGCACAGCCTGTGCGGAGAAGCCGCAGCTCGGCAGCTTTGGCGAACCTTTCATGTACAGCAGAATCGGGTTTTCAGCGATCTGGTGCTGAATTTTTTCAAGTGTCGTCGTCATTTATTGCTTCCTCAAGCCACATTTCATGGCTACAACATGCATCACGCGGGCTATTGTAGCGGCTGGAACAGTCGCAAGAAAACGCCATCTTTTGCAAGGATATTCACCCGCCGCCGATCGCGTTTCACCGGCCACGTCATTCCGGTCAAAACATACGTTGAGAATAACATTTTTAATCCGACCATTTCACTAATATATTGCGCGGCGGTGACGGCGCGGATTAATTATATCCATAGCCCCCTGCCGGCGCTTTTTCATACACCAACGGGCTGATTTTGAACCAAAAAAAATGTCATTAACGTTTTCTCACAATATGGATTATTATTTATGAGTTCTTCGCTGTTTTATATGGCGAAATTCGGGAATACTGTAACTCTTTCGATATCCGTTTCGGGGCCAAGGTTGGTGACGTCGACATGCGTTTAATTCTTACGCTCTTTGCGCTGCTGTTTACGCAGCTCTTCTTCAATTTGGCGCACGCTGCGCCACAGGCGCGTGTTGCCGCCGAGCAGCGTAAAAGCCATGCTAATGAAGCGCGGCCCGATGACCGCAGAAAAAAGAAAGCGGACAAAACCGCTAAAAAAGCCAAAGTGACGGCCCCCGCGAAAAAAACCAAGACCGCCAAGGCGAAAAGCGAGAAAAGCGCGAAAAAGATCGCCAGCGCCAAACCCAAGGCCAAAGCGCAGAAAACCGCCAAGATTAAAGTCACCCCGCCGAAAAAGGGCTACAAAAAAGGCTACGGCCGCCACCGCGAAGCCGGTATGGCCACCGCCAAGCTGGCGCGTGATGAAAAACCGTTGAAACTCAGCCCGGCGCACAAAAAACGCTATCAGCATGCCAAGCAGACCGCGATGGCCAAGCTGATGGGCCAGATGGGCAAACCTTACCGCTGGGGCGGCAGCTCGCCGCGCACCGGTTTCGACTGCAGCGGCCTTATCTATTACGCCTATAAAGACGTGGTAAAAATCAAGATGCCGCGCACCGCCAACGAGATGTACCACCTGCGCGACGCGGCGCCGATCAAGAAAAGCGAACTGGAAAGCGGCGATCTGGTGTTCTTCCGCATCAACAACCGCGGCGTGGCGGATCATGTCGGCGTTTATCTCGGCAACGGCAAATTCATCCAGTCGCCGCGCACCGGCGAAGAGATCCGCATCAGCCAGCTCGACAACGACTATTGGCAAAACCACTACATCGGCGCGCGCCGCGTAGTAACGCCGAAAACCATTCGTTAATTCCCTGCTCTGCGCGGTTGCGGCGCCGGTCGCAACCGCCTGCTCAAGCTATCACCCCTCACACCGCCTCATGCGCATTTCTCGCTTTTCTTCCTGTTTTTTATGATGAAAATTGTTAAGATTAAAAGACCACAATAAAAAACGGCCCATTCGGCTCCCGCTCCGGCGGAAAAAGAGTGGCGCTGTAAAGGAGGAAGCAATGTCGTTTGAATTACCTGCATTACCGTATGAGAAAAACGCGCTCGAGCCGCACATCTCCGCCGAGACCCTGGAATACCACTACGGCAAACACCACAACACCTACGTGGTTAACCTGAACAACCTGGTGAAAGGCAGCGAGTTCGAAGGCAAATCGCTCGAAGAGATCATCAAGACCTCAAACGGCGGCGTCTTCAACAACGCCGCGCAGGTGTGGAACCACACCTTCTACTGGCACTGCCTGTCCCCACAGGGCGGCGGTGAACCGCAGGGCGAACTGGCGGCGGCGATCGTCAAATCCTTCGGCTCTTTCGCTGCGTTCAAAGAGCAGTTTACCGATGCCGCAGTGAAAAACTTCGGTGCCGGTTGGACCTGGCTGGTGAAAAAACCGGACGGCGCGCTGGCGATCGTCAACACCTCCAACGCGGCCACCCCGCTGACCGGTGAAGACAAACCGCTGCTGACCGTTGACGTGTGGGAACACGCGTATTACATCGATTACCGCAATGCGCGTCCAAAATACCTGGAAAACTTCTGGGCGTTGGTCAACTGGACCTTCGCAGCGGAAAACCTGGCGTAAGCGCAGGTTCTGAGGTGATGAGGCGCAGCCAGGCTGCGCCTTTTTTATAACCGGGGGTAAATCAGTTCAACGCGGCAACGAAGCTGAAAGCGATAATGACCGCCAAGGCGCAGACGGTGGTGAACAGCGACATCTTCAATTCGGTATCCATGACAACTCCTTTAAAATGGGCTTTCCTAAGGATAAAAGGCGTACAATTAGTACGTCAAATCATTTTCCCACAGTTCGCCGATAAAATCTTGTTATCATTTCCCGGTTTATAATCTCGATTACCTCTTCCACTTTTGTTCAATATGCGACAAAATTCGCAGTTCACAACTGCGTACCGGCATCCATGCCCCTCCTGATTAAGCGCTGAAGACTTCAACACACTAAAAACTCAGTTTTCGCTTCTCTGGAGAAGGATCTACGTAGGCAAACGATTAACATCACACTTACATGCTGTAAACATGTGAGTTCAGGAGTCATTCCTTACATGGCAACGATTAAAGATGTGGCCAAACGCGCGGGCGTTTCCACCACCACCGTTTCGCACGTCATCAATAAGACTCGTTTCGTCGCCGAAGAGACCAAAGCGGCCGTGTGGGCCGCCATCAAAGAGCTGCACTACTCGCCGAGCGCCGTGGCGCGCAGCCTGAAAGTCAATCACACCAAGTCGATCGGCCTGCTGGCCACCTCGAGCGAAGCGCCCTACTTTGCCGAAGTGATCGAGGCGGTGGAAAACAGCTGCTACAGCAAAGGCTACACCCTGATCCTGTGCAACTCGCACAATAATCTGGACAAGCAGCGCGCCTACCTGGCGATGCTGGCGCAAAAGCGCGTCGACGGCCTGCTGGTCATGTGCTCCGAGTACCCGGATCAGCTGCTGGGCATGCTGGAAGATTACCGCAACATCCCGATGGTGGTAATGGACTGGGGCGCCGCGCGCGGCGACTTCACCGACACCATCATCGATAACGCGTTCGAAGGCGGCTATCTGGCCGGCCGTTACCTGATCGAGCGCGGCCACCGCGATATCGGCGCCATTCCGGGCCAGCTGTCGCGCAACACCGGCGGCGGCCGTCACCAGGGCTTTATGAAGGCGCTGCAGGAAGCGCATATCGACATTCGCGAAGAGTGGATCGTCCAGGGTGACTTCGAGCCGGAGTCCGGCTACAAGGCGATGCACCAAATCCTGTCGCAAAAACAGCGGCCGACCGCGGTATTCTGCGGCGGCGACATCATGGCGATGGGCGCCATCTGCGCGGCCGACGAGCTGGGGCTGCGGGTGCCGCAGGATATTTCCGTGATCGGCTACGACAACGTGCGCAACGCCCGCTACTTCACCCCGGCGCTGACCACCATTCACCAGCCGAAAGAGCGTCTGGGCGAAATGGCCTTCACCATGCTGCTGGATCGCATTATCAGCAAACGCGAAGAGTCGCAGGTGATCGAAGTGCATCCGAAGCTGATCGAACGCCGCTCGGTCGCCGACGGCCCATTCATCGACTACCGCCGCTAATCCCCCGCGCCGGAAGCCTGCGCGGCTTCCGGTTCCACCTCGCTCAGCCACTCCTGATTCAGCGTCTCCCCATCGCCCAGATACGCCAGCAGCCAGCTCATCGCCGGTGACGGTTTATCCTGCTGCCAGGTCAGGCAGCAAGGGCTGGCGGGAAACGGCTGCTGCAGCTGCAACGCCGTCAGCTCACCGCGCTGCACCCGCGGCAGCGCCCGATGCGCCGGCATCATGCCGACGCACAGCCCGGCGCACAAACAGTCGAGCGCCGAAGTCCAATCCGGCACCACCAGCCGCCGCTGGTTATCCAGCGTCCAGGTGACGCGCTTGGGCAGATTGCGCGAGGTGTCCTCCAGGCAAAGCGAAGGGTACGGCCGCAGCTGATCGTCATTCAGCGGCCCCGTCAACTGCGCGAGAGGATGTTGCGGGCTGGCCACACACAGCCAGTTCATATAACCCATGTCGCGGAAGGCGAAGCCGCCGCCGACCGGCACCGCGCGCGTGGCGCCGATCGCCATGTCCGCCCTGCCGTCCACCAAGGCATCCCACACGCCGTTGAACACCTCGGGTTGCAGCATCAATTCGACGTCGGGGAAATGACGGTAGAAATCCAGCACCAGCTGGCGGCTGCGCTGCGGTTTTACGATGATGTCGACCGCAATATTCAGCTGGCCGCGCCACCCGTTGGCCACCTGCTGACAGTGGCGGCGGGTGTCGAGCATTTTTTTGATAACAACTCGCGCATCTTTGATAAACAGCGCGCCGGCGGGCGTCAACTCCACATCGCGATGGCGCCGCTCAAACAGCGGCACCGCCAGCCATTGCTCCAGCTGCCGTACGGTATAGCTGACCGCCGACGGCACCCGGTGCAGCTCCTGCGCCGCTGCGCTGAAACTGCCGGTGCGCGCCACCGCATCGACCACTTCAAGAGAATATTCAGACCACATCGCCTTGCCTTCAATTTTTTTAACAGCACTTTGCAAATATTACCGTTTCACAAGCAGAGATCCAGCCGGATACACTGGCCGGCGCTAAAAACCTGCGACATTAAAATATTAACGAGAAATACCATGCGAAATTCCTTTGGCTTTATGTTCTACCTCGCCGGCCTGAGCATGCTGGGTTATCTGGCGACCGATATGTACCTGCCCGCCTTCGGCGCCATGCGGGAGGAACTGCAAATTTCCGCCGGCGCGGTGAGCGCCAGCCTAAGCATCTTCCTGGCCGGCTTCGCCTTCGCGCAGCTGTTGTGGGGGCCGCTCTCCGACCGTCTGGGCCGCAAACCGGTATTATTGATCGGGCTGACGCTGTTCGCCCTCGGCTGCCTGGGCATGCTGTGGGTGGAAAACGCCGTGCAGCTCTGGATCCTGCGCTTTATTCAGGCCGTCGGCGTCTGCGCCGCCGCCGCCATCTGGCAAGCGCTGGTGGTTGACCGTTACCGCGAAGGCCAGGCCAACCGCGTGTTCGCCACCATTATGCCGCTGGTAGCGCTGTCGCCGGCGCTGGCACCGCTGCTCGGCGCCTGGTTGCTGAACCACGCCAGCTGGCGCGCGATCTTCGCCGCACTGTTGGCCATCACCGCGCTGCTGCTGCTGCCGACGCTGCTGCTCAAAGAGCGCGCCAAAACGCAACCCAGCGCCGATGCGCCAAAAAACGGCGTCAGCTTTTGGCAACTGTTGAGATCCCCGGTGTTCAGCGGCAACGTCGCCATGTACGCCGCCTGCTCGGCCGGCTTCTTCGCCTGGCTGACCGGCTCGCCGTTCATCCTCGGTGACATGGGCTACAGCCCGAGCGATATCGGCCTGAGCTATGTGCCGCAAACGCTGGCCTTCCTGCTGGGTGGCTACGGCTGCCGCGCCGCGCTTAAGCGCATCAACGGCAAAACCCTGCTGCCTTGGCTGCTGGTAGCTTATGGTGTCAGCATGGTGGCGCTGTATCTGGTGGCCACCCTGACCGATCCGACGCTCACCACGCTGCTGATCCCATTCTGCGTGATGGCGCTGGTCAACGGCGCCGGCTACCCGATCATGGTGGCGAATGCGCTGATGCCGTTCCCGGAAAGCAGCGGCAAGGCCGCCGCGCTGCAAAATACGCTGCAGTTGGGGCTGTGCTTTGTGGCGAGCATGCTGGTGTCGGCATTTATTGCCCAGCCGCTGTTGGCGACGGTGACGGTGATGGTGTCTACGGTAATCCTGGCCGCGCTGGGGTATTTCCTGCAGCGGGGAAAAGCGGCCGATGCGCAGCAAAAGCCGCAGCGGGAACATGCTAACTCAGCGTCATAATTGCCAAGTTTAATAATCACTTAAAGAATATGCGTGCCGAGTGCGATTTACAGTTGAGTCAACGCCTCGGCACGCCTATACTCAAAAACAACCTTGTAAAGTAACACCTTATAATCTCTATATCTCAATTAGCGCTTGTGTACGCGCTTTGCGTCACACTCTTTTTTTTAAGGATGCGTTTATCCCGCGCCGTTCGCGCCGGGTCGCTTCTTTAAATTTCCTCTGTTCATAGTCGGATATCAGACGCCGCGGGCCTATTTTCCGCCGGTAAACGTATGCACCCGCAGAAATTGTCTAAGCTGTTTCCTAACGGGTCATCAGTCAGAAGAAGGTGATGGAGAAGCTATGAGTTCATCGTGTATAGAAGATCTGAGCATCCAGGACAATCAGTGGTACCGTATCGCGCACGAAATGCTCGGCCTGGCCGGCATTGAAATCAACGGTTCGCGCCCCTTCGATATTCAGGTTAAAAACCCCGATTTCTTTAAACGCGTCTTGCAGCAAGGTTCGCTGGGCCTGGGCGAAAGCTATATGGACGGCTGGTGGGAATGCGAGCGGCTGGATATGTTCTTCCAGCGCGTGGTCAGCGCCGGGCTGGAGAAGAAACTCCCCCACCACCTGAAAGATACCCTGCGTATCGCCGCCGCGCGCCTGACCAATCTGCAATCGAAAAAGCGCGCCTGGATCGTCGGCAAAGAACATTACGATCTCGGCAACGATCTGTTTACCCTGATGCTCGATCCTTACATGCAATATTCCTGCGGCTACTGGAAAGACGCCACCACGCTGGAGGAGGCACAGGAAGCCAAGCTGCGGATGATCTGCGAGAAACTGCAGCTGCAACCGGGCATGCGCTTGCTGGACATCGGCTGCGGCTGGGGCGGCCTCTCCGCCTATGCGGCGAAAAATTACGGCGTATCGGTGGTCGGCGTGACCATCTCCGCAGAACAGCAGAAGCTGGCTCAGGCGCGCTGCGCCGGGCTGGATGTGCAGATCCTGCTGCAGGATTACCGCGATCTGCATCAGCAGTTCGATCGCATCGTGTCCGTCGGCATGTTCGAGCACGTCGGGCCGAAAAACTACCGCACCTATTTCAATGTGGTAGAACGCAATCTGGCGCCGCACGGTCTGTTCCTGCTGCACACCATCGGCTCCAACAAAACCGACATGAACGTCGATCCGTGGATCAACAAGTACATTTTCCCGAACGGCTGCCTGCCTTCAGTGAGCCATATCGCCGAAGCCAGCGAGGGCCATTTCGTGATGGAAGACTGGCACAACATCGGCGCCGACTACGACCGCACGCTGATGGCCTGGTTCGAGCGCTTCAAACAGGCGTGGCCGCAGCTTGCCCCGCGCTATTCCGAACGCTTCGAGCGGATGTTCAGCTATTACCTGAACGCCTGCGCCGGCGCGTTCCGGGCGCGCGATCTGCAGCTGTGGCAGGTGGTGTTCAGCCCGAAAGGCGTTGAAGGCGGCATCCGCGTCGCCCGCTAAGCGTTTGCCCGACAAAAAAGGCCCCGGCAGCAATATCGCCGGGGCCTTTTTTTGCTCGTTCTACGCGTACGGCTTAGCCGCAATAGACGCGGATGATTTTATCGTCGCTGTCGCCAAGGAAGTTCAGGCGGCGCAGGTTGAAATCCATGGTGACGGCAGAGTTGTACGGAATGGCGCGCACCTTGGCGTCGATCCGCACGCCTTCCAGCGAGGTCATCGGTTTGCCGACGAAGTTTTGATACTGCGAAGCGCCGCAGGTATCATCCGCATCGGCCATTTGCGCGCCCGCGCCCTGCTCAGGCGAACTGCTGCAGGCGCTCAGCGCCAGCAACGCGGTTAACAACAACGTTTTCCCATAAAACTTCACGCGTTTCTCCTCTCTGCTTATGATTCGATTCCGGCGGCAACGCCCGAATCGCTGTCAGTCTTTGTGCGCCGGCGCCATCGCCGCCGCCAGCGCCGCTTCCCGATTGGCCAGCACGCGCTCGACGGTGTCCACCACCGCCTGCGTTTGCGGATCGATCTCGATGTTCACCTTGTCACCCAGACGTTTCTTACCCAGCGTGGTGCGATCCAGCGTTTCCGGGATCAGGTGCACGCAGAAACGGTTATTCACCACTTCGCCGATGGTCAGGCTAATGCCGTCGATGCCGATGAAGCCTTTGTGCAGCACATATTTCATCAATTCGGCATTCGGCATGCGCAGCCATACCTGCCGGTTATTTTCCGAGGTATAAATCTTGGCCACTTCCGCCGTGCAGATAATATGGCCGGACATCAAATGGCCGCCAATTTCGTCATTGAACTTCGCCGCGCGCTCGATATTGACGATGTCGCCCAGCGCCAGATCGCCGAGGTTGGTCAGGCGCAGCGTTTCCTTAATCAAATCGAAGCTGACGCGGTTGCCTTCCACCGCGGTGACGGTCAGGCAGCAGCCGTTATGGGCCACCGACGCGCCCAGCTCCAGCCCCGGCAGCAGCTCGGCAGGCATTTCGATCACGTGGGTGCGGAAATTGGGTTTCTCATCAATGGCGACCAGCGGCGCGGTGCCTTGTACGATACCGGTGAACATATGTGCCTCTTCTTGCTAAATAGGTTAAAACGCTATCGGCAGTTTGCCCCAGTTGGCGCTGAAAACCAAATCCGCGACGGCAAAAAACGAATGGCTGCGCATTTAATAACTATTTATCTGCGGCGTTTGCTTAACGACGCCGAGCAGGTACAATCTTTTTGACAAAATTCCGCTATTTTAATTGTTGTCCTCTCGCGGCAGCCCTCCCTCCCACATATATAAATAGAAAAGGTGTATGCGTGCAGAAGTACTTAATTGAAGCGCGTAGTTTATTGGCTCTCGCTATCCCGGTCATCATCGCGCAAATATCGCAAACCGCCATGGGCGTGGTGGATACCATCATGGCCGGCGCTTACAGCGCCACCGACATGGCGGCGGTTGCGGTCGGCACTTCAATCTGGCTGCCGGCCATCCTGTTCGGCCACGGCCTGCTGCTGGCACTGACCCCGGTTATCGCCCAGCTCAACGGCGCCGGGCGTCGCGATCGCATCGCTCACCAGGTGCGCCAGGGTTTTTGGCTGGCTTCCGGCGTGTCCGTGCTGCTGATCGTCGTGCTGTATAACTGCAAGTTCGTCATCGACATGATGCACAACATCGATCCGCAGCTGGCGGATAAAGCCGTCGGTTATCTGCACGCCATCATGTGGGGGGCGCCGGGTTACCTGTTCTTCCAGGTGATGCGCAACCAGTGCGAGGGGCTGTCCAAAACCAAGCCCGGCATGGTGATCGGCTTCCTCGGCCTGCTGGTGAATATCCCGATCAACTACATCTTCATCTACGGCAAATTCGGCATGCCGGAGCTGGGCGGCGTCGGCTGCGGCGTCGCCACCGGCAGCGTCTACTGGATCATGTTCCTGATGATGCGCGGCTACGTGAAGCGCGCGCCGTCGCAGCGCGACATCAAACGCCAAACCGGCGATCTCGGCGGCCCGGACTGGGCGGCGCTGAAACGCCTGATCGGCATCGGCATGCCGGTGGCGCTGGCGCTGTTCTTCGAAGTCACGCTGTTCGCCGTGGTGGCGCTGCTGGTGTCGCCACTGGGGATCGTCGCGGTCGCCGGCCACCAGATCGCGCTTAACTTCAGCGCGCTGATGTTCGTACTGCCGCTGTCGCTGGGCGTCGGCGCCACCATCCGCGTCGGTTATCGTCTGGGGGAAGGCTCGGTCGAAGGCGCGCGCGTTGCCGCCTACTCCGCCATCGGCGTCGGCATCACCATGGCCGTCTGCACCGCGCTGTTTACCGCCGCCTTCCGCGAACCGATCGCCCTACTGTACAACGACAGCCCGGCGGTGGTGGCGATGGCCTCGCAGCTGATGCTGCTGGCCGCGCTGTACCAGATCTCGGATTCTGTCCAGGTGATCGGCAGCGGCGTGTTGCGTGGTTATAAAGATACCCGCGCGATCTTCTTCATCACCTTCATTGCTTATTGGGTGTTGGGCCTGCCGAGCGGCTATCTGCTGGCGTTAACCGACGCGGTGGTGCCGGCGATGGGGCCGAGCGGTTTCTGGATCGGCTTTATCATCGGCCTGACCTTCGCCGCCATCATGATGGCGCTGCGCATGCGCTGGCTGCAGAAACAGCCGA
Source organism: Serratia sp. CY29653 (assembly GCF_052169255.1). NCBI lineage: Bacteria > Pseudomonadati > Pseudomonadota > Gammaproteobacteria > Enterobacterales > Yersiniaceae > Serratia > Serratia sp. CY29653. The sequence goes on from NZ_JBJNLC010000001.1 coordinate 1,427,917, forward strand.
CCACCGTCATCCTGCAGCGATCCACGCGCTGAATCCGCTCCCGGCCGGTTTCATCCCCGGCCGGGCTGCGGTTTGCGGAAAAAAACGCCGGACTGCGCACAACCTCAGCAATCGCGTGAAATACCAAATAAAATTGCGCTTTTCCCCTTGCCAGCACGCGGGTAGCTCGTTAATATTCGTCCCCGCTGTCAGCCATGACAGACAGGAAAAGATGCGTCCGTAGCTCAGTTGGTTAGAGCACCACCTTGACATGGTGGGGGTCGGTGGTTCGAGTCCACTCGGACGCACCAAATTCCTGAAGCAGTACAGTGCGTCCGTAGCTCAGTTGGTTAGAGCACCACCTTGACATGGTGGGGGTCGGTGGTTCGAGTCCACTCGGACGCACCAAATTTCAGAAGCAGCGCAGTGCGTCCGTAGCTCAGTTGGTTAGAGCACCACCTTGACATGGTGGGGGTCGGTGGTTCGAGTCCACTCGGACGCACCATATTGCTGATTCACCTCCCCCTGTCGCGTTATACTTCCCGTTATTTCGTCTCTGCCCGACCGCCTGCTCGTTATGTCGATCGCGCCGTGCTACCGTCATCAGGAACGCCACATGACCACTTTTACCGCCAAAACCGCCTTTTTGCCGCTCGACAATGGCCTTGCCCGCCGTGAAGGCGTGATGAGCGACGGTTCGCCGGCGGCGGAAGTGCGTTTCGAAGCCGGCGCCTTCGGCCAGTTGCAAAAGCCCCCGCACGCGCTGCAAACCCGAGTGATATCCGGTGAATTCGAGTTCACTCTCGGCGGCGATACGCGAGTGGTGCGGGCCGGCGAGAGCCTGATATTGCCGGCCAACGTCGCCAGCGGCTGCTTCTGCCTGAGCGCCGGCGTGCTGCTGGAAATCCCCCTACCGCGGTAAGCCATATTTACAGAAAGATTATTTGCGCAACAAGCGGCCCACAACGCGTTGCATTTGCGCCACATTTGGCCCCGTTTTGCTATATCCACCGCACCGCCGCGGTTTTTTATTTTGTTTCCCGCCGCTTAGCCTTTATAATGCGCAACGTCTATCAGTTGAATGGTTTCAGCCCTTGATCTGCGAAAACGCAATAACAACACGATGTGATCTTACCCCGTTGCGCAGCATCCCCGCGCCCCCGCGCGGGCTGAATTTTTCCGCCCCACTTCAACTGTCGTCACCTATCCTTAACTATGTTTTTCACCACCAGGCACGGCCCAAATTTCCTACCGGCGTAAACCGCGCCGGTCAAATTCGTTTTTTTATCCATCACAACTTGTAGAAAACTCCGCCATGAAAAAGACCAAAATTGTTTGTACCATCGGTCCAAAAACCGAATCGGAAGAAATGCTGACCAACCTGCTCAATGCGGGCATGAACGTGATGCGTCTCAACTTCTCTCACGGCGACTATGAAGAGCACGGCAACCGCATCAAGAACATGCGCGCCGTGATGGCGAAAACCGGCATCAACGCCGGCATCCTGCTGGATACCAAAGGCCCGGAAATTCGCACCATGAAACTGGAAGGCGGCAAAGACGCCTCGCTGGTCGCCGGCCAAACCTTCACTTTCACCACCGACCAGAGCGTGATCGGCAACAGCGAACGCGTGGCGGTCACCTACGCCGGCTTCGCCGCCGACCTGAAGATCGGCAATACCGTGCTGGTTGACGACGGCCTGATCGGCATGGAAGTCACCAACGTGACCGAGAACGAAGTCGTTTGTAAAGTGCTGAACAACGGCGACCTGGGCGAGAACAAGGGCGTCAACCTGCCGGGCGTATCCATCCAGCTGCCTGCGCTGGCCGAAAAAGACAAACGCGACCTGATCTTCGGCTGCGAGCAAGGCGTCGACTTCGTGGCGGCGTCCTTCATCCGTAAACGCTCAGACGTGCTGGAGATCCGCGAACACCTGAAAGCCCACGGCGGCGAGCAAATCCAGATCATCTCCAAGATCGAAAACCAGGAAGGCCTGAACAACTTCGACGAGATCCTCGAAGCGTCCGACGGCATCATGGTTGCCCGTGGCGACTTGGGCGTGGAGATCCCGGTCGAAGAAGTGATCTTCGCCCAGAAGATGATGATCGAGAAATGCAACCGCGCGCGTAAAGTGGTGATCACCGCCACCCAGATGCTCGATTCCATGATCAAGAACCCGCGCCCTACCCGCGCGGAAGCCGGCGACGTTGCCAACGCCATCCTGGACGGCACCGATGCCGTCATGCTGTCCGGCGAGAGCGCCAAGGGCAAATACCCGCAGGAAGCGGTCAACATCATGGCGACCATCTGCGAGCGTACCGATCGCGTGATGCCAAGCCGCATCGACGCCCTGAACGATCGCCGCAAGCTGCGCATCACCGAAGCGGTGTGCCGCGGTGCGGTTGAAACCGCCGAGAAACTGGACGCGCCGCTGATCGTGGTCGCCACCAGCGGCGGCAAGTCAGCGAAATCCGTGCGTAAATACTTCCCGAACGCGGTGATCCTGGCGCTGACCACCAATGAAACCACCGCGCACCAGCTGGTGCTGAGCAAGGGCGTCATCCCGCAGACGGTCAAGGAAATCGCCTCTACCGACGACTTCTACCGCATCGGTAAAGAAGCCGCCCTGGCCAGCGGCCTGGCACAGAAAGGCGACGTCGTGGTGATGGTTTCCGGCGCGCTGGTGCCGAGCGGCACCACCAACACTGCCTCGGTACACGTGCTGTAATATAAAACGTGACATAATTGCCTTGATCAAAACGCCGCTTTGCGGCGTTTTTTTTATCGGCAGTAAACTATTTTTCTCAAAACGCAACCGCGATCCGCTCATTATTTAGCTAATAAAGAATCGGAGTAGTCCCATGGAAGCCGGCTGTTTTCCCTCGTTTTTTTAACTAATTTGTAAAACCAGATGCAAGTTTGAGCGAACGATCAAAATAAAGCACCTCAACACTAAAAAATTATTCTCTTTCGAAAAAAGTTTGTGTAATACTTGTAACGCTACATGGAGATTAACTCAATCTAGAGGGTGTTATAATGAATCGTACTAAACTGGTACTGGGCGCGGTAATCCTGGGTTCCACTCTGCTGGCTGGCTGCTCTAGCAACGCTAAAATCGATCAACTGTCTTCTGACGTTCAGACTCTGAACGCTAAAGTTGATCAGCTGAGCAACGACGTGAACGCAATGCGTTCTGACGTTCAAGCTGCTAAAGACGACGCAGCACGCGCTAACCAGCGTCTGGACAACCAAGCTCACGCTTACAAAAAGTAAGATAGCTTTGGTTATTGAAAACGGCGCACATTGTGCGCCGTTTTTTTTTGCCTGTCCCTTGGACTGGTTTTTCCTGCACCGCAGGCAAAAAAAGAGGCTCAGCACGCTGAACCCCTCTTCGACCACACAATCCTGCAAACTTAGTTCACGGAACTGATTGGCGCTGCCTTGAATGGGCTCTTATTCGCCTCAGGCGTCGCTGCAGGCGTCAAACTCACCGCCGACGGGCTCTCCCCTACGTTGACCAGCACCGGCATGCCAGAACGGCGTACAACCGCGCTATCGAACACGGCGCGATCGGTCTGAGCATCCGCAGCGAAGGCTTTCTCCGCTTTAGACAACGCAATCGGCATGGTCTGCGGATCGTCGCTTTCTACCCGCGACAGCGGCTGATGCACTTCCACATAGCGTTTGCCGTCCGGCTCAACCGAAATCTTCACCGGATCGTTGATCACCTGCACCCGCGTACCGCGCGGCACCTGATTGAACAGCGCTTCGATATCCGTCGGACGCAGACGAATGCAGCCGGAGCTGACGCGCATGCCGATACCGAAGTTGGCGTTGGTGCCGTGGATCAGGTATTCACCGCGCCCCATCGCCAGACGCAGGGCGAACAACCCCATCGGGTTCTCAGGGCCGGCCGGCACCACCGCTGGCAGCGTCACGCCCTGGGACTGATAGCGTTTACGGATATTGGCGGTTGGCGTCCAGGTCGGGTTAGGGATCTTCTGGCTGACGGAGGTCACCTCCAGCGGCGTGTGCATCCCGGTCTGGCCGATACCGATCGGATAGACGATCACTTTGTTCTCGCCTTTCGGGTAGTAGTAAAGACGCAGCTCGGCCAGGTTGACGATGATCCCTTCACGCTTGGTGTCAGGCAGCAGCATTTGGGTCGGAATGGTCAGCACCGTACCCGGCTTGGGCAGGAACGGGTCAGTGCCGGGGTTGGCTTCCAGCATGCCCAGCAGGCCGATCTTGTAGTCGGCGGCGATCGCCTCCAGCGGACGGCCGTCGTTTGGCACGGTATAAGTGGTGTTTTCACCGATCAGACGGCTGTCCGGCGGCGGCAGCGGGTACTCGGTCGCACTGGCGGCCTGAGTGCCGGCCAGTACGGTGGCGAAGACCATGCCCATTAAACTCAACGCACGTTTCATTATCATCCCTATATTTTTTTATGACGGTTCGCCCCCAAGGCTAACGAGCGCCTGGCGGTTGGTAAATCAGACAATACCTGATTAATACTAGCAACGCTGGTATCAAAGGCAATAAGTCCTCTAAAAATCAACACGTTATAACGTAATCGCCGCCACTGATTGTCAACGAAACGTCAATAGGTAAGCTGCTGAAATATCACTGAATTGGGAGCATTGCCGGGAGGAAAACTGCGGATTGTAAAGACTCATTGACAAAGCGAAGGTATCAATGAGCCTTGAGGATGCGGGCGTTATGGGTCAGGCCAGCTGCGCCGCTTTGCTGCGAATGGCGCGGATCATCGCTTCCAACCCCTGTGAACGCGAAGGCGTCAGATGTTGGCTGAGCGCCAGCTCGCCGAAAAACGGCCGCACATCGAGATCGACGATCTGCTGTGGCGTCAATTGACGATAAAGAATAAACACCACCGCCAGCAGCCCTTTGACGATCGCCGCTTCGCTGTCGCCGTGAAACTCGACCTGCCCCTGCTCATCACGGCGCATCACGATCCATACCTGGCTCTGACAGCCGGAGATCAGGTTGCCGGCCTGCCGCTCGGCCTCGTCCAGCGGCGGCAATTTGGCGCCGAGTTCAATCACGTACAGGTATTTCTCCTCCCAGTTCAAACAGCGGGAGAAATTACGCACCAATTTATCTTTGTCCGGCAAATTCGCCATGGGGATCCTTTTGTACCGCCGGGGACGCGCCCCGGCCTAGCCTAATAGCTGATGAATGCGTTGCAGCCCGGCCACCAGCCGGTCCACCTCTTCGCGGGTATTATATAACGCCAGCGAAGCGCGGCACATGCTCGGCACCTGATAAAACGCCATCAGCGGCATTGCGCAGTGATGGCCGGTGCGAATGGCGATGCCGTACTGGTCGAGGAAGCTGCCGACATCATAGGCATGGTGCTCCCCCAGGTTGAAGGCGATCACCCCGGCGCGATGGGCCGGACCATAAACTTTCAGCGTCGGCACCTGCCTGAGCGCCTCCAGCGCGTAGTGCATCAGCGACTGTTCATAATCGTGGATCGCATTCAGGCCCAGGGCTTCGACGTAATCGAACGCCGCCCCCAGCCCCATGATGCCGGCGGTGTTCGGCGAACCGGCCTCGAAGCGCCACGGCGGATCGGCGAAGGTGGTGCCCGCCGTCAGGCTGACCTGGCGGATCATCGAGCCGCCCCCTTCCCACGGCGGCATCTGCTGCAACAACGCCTGGCGGCCGTACAGCATGCCGATGCCGGAAGGGCCGTACAGCTTATGGCCGGAAAATACGTAAAAATCGCAGTCCAGCGCCTGCACATCGACGCGCTGGTGCATTACCGCCTGCGCGCCGTCCACCAGCACCGTCAGCTCCGGCGCCAGGGCTCTGGCGCGGGCGATGATGTCGCGTACCGGGTTGACGGTGCCCAGCACGTTGGAGACCTCGGTCAGCGCCAGCAGTTTGCAGGACGAGTCGACCAGCTCCGGCAGCAACGCCAGATCCAACGTACCGTCCGGCTGCAGCGGCCACACCCGCAGCTGCAGCCCACGCTCCTGCGCCAGCATCTGCCACGGCACGATATTGGCGTGGTGCTCCATCTCGGTGATGAGAATCGCATCGCCCGGTTGCAGCAGGTGGCGGCCAAAGCTGTTGGCCACCAAATTGATGCCTTCGGTGGTGCCCTTGACGAACACCATCTCTTCCGCTGAAGCGGCGTTGATAAAGCGTGCCGCCTGTTCCCGCACCGCTTCCATCTGCTGGGTCGCCTCGGCGCTCAGGGTGTGGATGCCGCGATGCACCGCCGCATAACCGTGGCGGTAGAACTCCAGCTCGCGGTCGATCACCGCCTGCGGTTTCTGCGCGCTGGCGGCGCTGTCGAGATAGGCCAACGGTTGGCCGTTCACCTCACGCGCCAGCAGCGGGAAATCGCCGCGCACGCGTTCAATCGGATAACTCATTCAGCCTCCCCCGGCAGGCGCTGGGCGATACGCGCCAGCACCCGTTCCCGGATGGTGTCATTGGCGATGCCTTCGGTGAGCTCGGCGGCGAAGGCGAAAATGATCATCTGCTGCGCCGCGTGTTTGTCGATGCCGCGCGACTGCAGATAGAACAGCTGCTCTTCATCGATGCGCCCCACGGTGGCGCCGTGGCTGCATTTGACGTCGTCGGCGTAGATCTCCAGCTGCGGCTTGGTATCCACCTCCGCCACCTTGCCCAACAGCAGGTTATGGTTGGTCATCTGGCCGTCGGTTTTAATCGCGTGCTTGGCCACTTTGATCATGCCGTTGAACACCGCCTTGCCGCGATCGCTGACCACGGTTTTATGCAGCTGGCGGCTTTCGCAATAGCCCTTGTTGTGCTCCAGATAGGTGCGGGTATCGCAGATCTCTTTGCCCACCGGCAGCACCAGGCTGTTGATCACCAGATTTGCGCCTTCGCCGTTCAGCTGCGCGCTGGTGTTGTGGCGCGTCAGGCCGGCGCCCAGCAGGAAACTGTCGCTTTTCACCCGCGCGTCGCGGCCGATAACCAGATCGTTGTGGGCAAAGTGGTAGCTCGGCTGGCTTTCAAACGCCAGCTTGCAGTGCAACAGCCCGGCGTTGTCCGCCACGTTGGCGGTCAGGCGCGCGCCGGTGAAGTGCGCGGCCTCGCCCAGGCTGACGTAGTGTTCAATCACTTCCGCCTCGGCCCCGCGCCCGATCTCCAGATGGTGACGATGATGTACGGTGTTCACTTCCCCGGTGGCGCCGCGTCCGCTGCTGATATGCAGCAGGTACAGCGGGCGGGCCGGGGCCTTGCCGGCCGGCAAGCGAATCAGGCTGGTTTCCTGCGCCAGGCTTTCGGTCAGGTGCAGAAAAATTTCCGGTTGGATCGGCTCCGGCAGCGCCTGCGGCGTGCCATAGGCGGTCAATTCGAACTGGTAGTCGCCCAAATCGCCATCGCTCAGCGCGGCGCTGTAGCGGCCGTCGATAAACACCAGCCGACAGGCATCGATGCCGAGCGCCAGCGCCTCAAGCTGATCAGCGCTCACCGGCGCGGGCTGCGGATCGAGGAACTGCTGCTCCAGCAGGCTCTCCAGCGGCGTGTATTTCCAGTTTTCATGCTTGCGCGTTGGCCAGCCGAGGCGCAGCGCCTGCTGCCAGTGCGCCAGCGCATGCGGCGAACGCTCGCCGCCGCGGCCTTCGAACAGGCGATACAGCTGCTGCAGCGCGTTTGAATTACTGTTGGTCGGTAAGCCAGCCATAGCCCTGCTCCTCCAACTGTTTCACCAGCGAGAAATCGCCGGATTTGACGATGCGCCCCTGGGACAGCACGTGTACGTAATCCGGCTGGATGTAGTCCAGAATGCGCTGATAGTGGGTCACGATGATAAACGCGCGCTTGCCGTCCCGCAGCGAGTTGACGCCGTTGGCGACGATTTTCAGCGCGTCGATGTCCAGGCCGGAGTCGGTTTCATCGAGAATGCACAGATCCGGCTCCAGCGCCGCCATCTGCAGAATGTCGTTGCGCTTTTTCTCGCCGCCGGAGAAGCCGACGTTGACCGAACGGGTCAGCAGATCGGCCGGCATATCCAGCAGCGCGATTTTCTCTTCGATGAAATCGGCGAAGTCAAAGCGATCCAGCGGCTCCTGCTCGCGGTATTTGCGCACCGCGTTGACCGACGTCTGCAGGAAGAAGTGGTTGCTGACGCCGGGGATCTCCACCGGGTACTGGAAGGCCAGGAACACGCCCTCGCCGGCGCGATCTTCCGGATCCAGCTCCAGCAAATCCTTGCCTTTGAAAGTGACTTCCCCTTCGGTCACTTCATACTCTTCACGCCCGGCCAGCGTGGCGGACAGCGTGCTCTTGCCCGAGCCGTTCGGCCCCATGATGGCGTGCACTTCGCCCGGTTTGATCTCCAGATCCAATCCCTTGAGGATCTCGTTGCCTTCCACGCTGACTTTCAAATTCTTGATGCTTAACATGCTGTGTCCTCAGATAGCGCCGGCGGCGCTAAAAATGCGGCGATTAACCCACGCTGTGTTCCAGGCTGATGGCCAGAAGTTTCTGCGCCTCGACGGCGAACTCCAGCGGCAGCTCGGAGAAAACGTCCTTGCAGAAGCCGTTGACGATCATCGAAATGGCGTCATCCTCGCTGATGCCGCGCTGCAGGCAGTAGAACAGCTGGTCGTCGCCGATCTTCGAGGTGGTGGCTTCGTGCTCCAGCTGAGCGCTGTTGTTGCGCGCTTCAACGTAAGGGAACGTGTGGGCGCCGCTGTCCGGCCCGATCAGCATCGAGTCGCACTGGGTAAAGTTACGGGCGTTTTCCGCCCCCGGCAGGATTTTCACCAGGCCGCGATAGGTGTTCTCGCTGTGGCCAGCGGAGATGCCTTTGGCGATGATGGTCGACTTGGTGTTTTTGCCGATGTGGATCATCTTGGTGCCGGTATCGGCCTGCTGATGGCCGCTGGTCAGCGCCACCGAGAAGAATTCGCCGATCGAATTGTCGCCCTGCAAAATCACGCTCGGGTATTTCCAGGTGATGGCCGAGCCGGTTTCCGACTGGGTCCAGGACATTTTCGAGCCGGCGCCTTCGCACAGCGCGCGCTTGGTGACGAAGTTGAGGATACCGCCCTTGCTCTCGCCGCCGGAGAACCAGTTCTGCACCGTCGAGTATTTCACTTCGGCGTCTTTATGCAGGATCACTTCCACCACCGCCGCGTGCAGCTGATAGCTGTCGCGCACCGGGGCGGAACAGCCCTCGATATAGCTGACGTAGCTGCCTTCGTCGGCGATCAGGATGGTGCGCTCGAACTGGCCGGTTTTGGCGGCGTTGATGCGGAAGTAGGTCGACAGTTCCATCGGGCAGCGTACGCCCTTCGGCACATAAACGAAGGTGCCGTCGGAAGCCACCGCGGCGTTCAGCGCGGCGAAGAAGTTATCGTTGGACGGCACCACGCGCCCCAGGTACTGACGCACCAGATCCGGGTATTCCTGGATCGCTTCGCCGAACGAGCAGAAGATCACCCCGCTCTCCGCCAGTTTTTCACGGTAGGTGGTGGCGACAGAGACCGAGTCGAAGATGGCGTCCACCGCCACCTCGCTGCCCTCGCGCACCGGCACGCCGAGCTGGTTGAACGCCAGCTCCACTTCGCTGGTCAGGTAATCTTTTTCCGTCGCCGCGCCCGGTTGCTGCTCGGCGCCGGGTTGCGAACCGCAGGCGTCGTCGCAGCTACCGCAGGACGGCGCCGAATAGTAACTGTAGTCCTGGTAGTTCAGGCGATCGTAATTGGCCTTCAACCAGTGCGGCTCTTCCATCTGCAGCCAGGCGCGGTAGGCCTCGAGGCGGAATTCCAGCATCCACTCGGGTTCGTTACGCTTGGCCGAGATGGCGCGCACCACCTCTTCGTTGATGCCTTTGGCCAACTCATCGGTTGCCAGCTGGGTGAAGAAACCTTCTTTGTAGCGACCTTCGCTGACCCAAGCCTGCACTTCATTAGGCATTTCTACATTGCTTCGTGTCATGTTGATTGCATCGCTCAAACGCCAAAGCTCTCGCCGCACCCGCAGGCATGCTGAGCTTTAGGGTTGTTAAATTTGAATATCTGATTCAGCCCTTCGCGGACGTAATCTACCGTGGTGCCATCGATGAACGGCATGGCCTTCAGCGGCACATAGAGTTTGGCGCCGTCGCGCTCAAACAGCAGATCGTCATCGGCGGGTTCGCGGGTCAGATCCAGCACATAGGCAAAGCCGGCGCAGCCGGATTGTTTCACCCCTAGCTGCAGCCCTTTCACCTGCGGATCCTGCTGCATCAGTTTGGTTATTTGTCGTACGGCGCTGTCGCTGAGCGAAATGCCTTGCCAGACATTTTCATCCAGAGAAAAAGTGCCGACATTTTCCGTTTGCATAGGGTCTACCTCACACTCGTGTTTGGCCACAGCCAATCTGGGTTGCTTATATGTTAGTGATAACGATTATCACTTCAACCGTTTGTTTTGCGGGGGTATCCGCCGCGAGCGCGGTTTTTCGCTGCGGCGCGCGGCAAGCCAACGGGACACCCGTGGCGGCTTGCGGCGTCTGGCGGCAAGGCGTGCATGCTATCCCTATGAATTTGTTCTCTATCCTGCATCACCGTACCGCACTCCCCGGTGGCCCGTCAGCGTTACAGCGCCGCGGGGCGTTGCCGATCTAAACATTCATAGAAAATACCTATTTCTGCATTCTGTCTGTCGTAAATGTGCGTTTATCGGCATTTCGTGGCGCGGCGCAAGCGCGCACCCTCAGGTTAAAGTTTAGTCGCTCAGGATTAAATTGGGTCGTCGACGGCCTTTTACACCCCCGCGCGATGAAAAAACGCCGCGCCGGGGATTGATCGCCAACGCGGCAGTTTATATGATAATGATTATCATTCAATTGTAATTTGAGCGCGAAGCCAATGACTCTTTCGATCAACGCATGGTTGCTGGGCAAGATTGATGACTACAAATTCAGCGTGCGCGACGCCACGGTGGACTTTTACATGGCCGAAGCGGCGCTGCGGCGCCCGGAATGCAATATCGACCACCTGAAGCGGTACAACAGCGTCAGCCTCACCATGGCCAATCTGTGTCTGGAGAACGGCGACGACGACAGCTACCTGCATGCGCTCAGCAAGCTGCACAACCGGCTGATCGTCGAGATCAACAACCCACAGCGCTGCCAGCTTTTTCGGGTGCAAAGCTACCACTTCGCTCGCCACACGCTGACGCTGATCTGCCAAAAATATGCAATGGAAGGCACCTGGGAGAAGGCAAACGCGTTTCAGAAGGACTTCGTCAAACGCGTGCCGTTTCAGCTGTAAGGCGCAAGGCTCCGCAGGCCGATCGCCTGCGGAAACCGGCGGGAATCAGTCGATGACCGCCGTGGTCAGACGCGAAGTGCAGCACAGCCGATCGCGCGCGTCGAAGATCTCGATTTGCCACACCTGATGACGGCGGCCAACGTGCAGTGCGCGGCACACCCCGCGCACCTGGCCATCGAACACCGCGCGCAGGTGGTTGGCGTTGATCTCCAGCCCCACCACTTTCTGCTCGCCCTCGCTGCACAGGTAACCGGCCATCGATCCCATCGATTCCGCCAGCACCACCGACGCCCCGCCGTGCAACAGCCCGAACGGCTGCCGGGTGCGGCCATCGACCGGCATGGTGGCCTCGAGGAAATCCTCGCCCAGTTGGGTAAACTCGATGCCCACATGGCTGACCATGCAGCCGTCGCCGGCGCGGTTCAGCTGCTCCAGCGATGTTTCACGTTTCCACAATTTCACTCAATCATCTCCAGAAGTGCCTGTAAGGGGTGGCGCACGCCATTGCCCTCGATGCGTTTCACCTGGCTGCGGCAGGAATAGCCGGTCGCCAGACAGCGCTGCCGCGGCAAACGCTGCAGTGTCGGGTGCCATGATAGCTCATAAATGCCGAGCGAGTTTTGCAGGTTCTTGGCTTCATGGCCGTAAGTGCCCGCCATGCCGCAGCAGCCGACGCTGACGTTCTCCAGTTTGGCGCCGAAGCGCGCGAAGATCGCCGCCCACTGTTGGCCGCTGGCCGGCAGCGCGGTGGTTTCGGTACAGTGGCCGAACAGATACCAGGGTTCGCCGGTCGCTGGCTGTTCGGCGCGATCCGCGATCCGCTGCTGCAGCCATTCGTGCACCAGCTGCACCTGGAAATCGCCGCGCTCGGCGCCGAGGATCTCGCGGTATTCGTCGCGGTAGCACAGCACCAGCGCCGGATCGACACCCACCAGCGGCATGCCAAGCTGCGCCACACGGTTGAGGAAATCGGCGGTTTTGCGCGCGGTGCGGGCGAACCGCGTCAGGAAACCTTTCACATGCTGCGCCTTGCCGTTCGGCGAGAACGGCAGCAGCACCGGTTTATAGCCGAGCTTCTCCACCAGCCGGACAAAGTCCGCCACCACTTTGGCGTCGTAATAGCTGGTGAACGGATCCTGGACGATCAGCACGTGATCTGCGCGCTGCTCGGCGCTCAGCCCTTCCAACTGCTCCAGCGTCAGCGTGGTCGCGCGGTGGCCGGACAGCTGCTGACGCAGCGTCGGGCTGGACAGCAGCGGCAGATCGACCATGCCGATGGCGTTGCGGCTCATCTCCCGCAGCCACGGCTGGCGGAAGAAGAAGTTGAACACCTTCGGCACGCGGGCCATCAATGGGGTATAGCTCTCCACGCCGGCGACCATGTAGTCGCTTACCGGGCGCAGATAGCGGGTGTGGTAGAGCTGCAGGAAGCGCGAACGGAATCCTGGCACGTCAATCTTGATTGGGCACTGGGTGGAGCAAGCCTTGCAGGCCAGGCAACCGGACATCGCCTCTTTCACTTCGTGCGAAAAGTCGTACTCGCCCTTGCCGGCGTGCCAGCTGTTGCGGGTCTTCTCGATCAGGCCGCACAGGCTGAGGCGCTGCTGCGGCAGCTGTTTCTCCAGCGCCAACGGATCGACGCCCTGCTCGGCCAGCAGACGCAGCCACTCGCGCACCAGCGTCGCCCGCCCTTTCGGTGAATGAATGCGGTTGCCGCTGATCTTCATCGACGGGCACATCGGGCTGCGCACGTCGAAGTTGAAGCACAGGCCGTTGCCGTTACACTCCAGCGCGCCGCGGAACGAGGTGCGCACCTCGACCGGGATCTGGCGATCGAAGGTGCCGCGTTTGACCGCGTCCACCTGCATCATTGGCGCATCCACCGCCAGCGGCGCACAGATCTTGCCCGGGTTCAGACGGTTATCCGGATCGAACGCCGCTTTGATGCGGCGCAGCTCCTCATACAGCGTTTCCCCGAAGAATTCAGGGCTGTATTCCGCGCGGAAGCCCTTGCCGTGCTCACCCCACAGCAGGCCGCCGTATTTGGCGGTCAGCGCCACCACCCGATCGGAGATCTGCTTCATCAGCACTTCCTGCTGCGGGTCGCACATATCAAGCGCCGGGCGCACGTGCAGCACCCCAGCGTCGACGTGGCCGAACATGCCATAGCTCAGGTTATGGTCGTCGAGCAGTTGACGGAATTCGACGATATAGTCCGCCAGGTGTTGCGGCGGCACGCAGGTGTCCTCGGCGAACGGAATCGGCTTGGCGCGCCCTTTGGCGTTGCCCAGCAGCCCGACCGCCTTCTTGCGCATGTTGTAAATGCGCTCGATGCCCGCCAGATCGCCACAGATCTGGTAACCGATCACGCCGCCCTGCCGCTGCGCGATCAATTCGTCCAGCCGTTGACACAGGGTTTCCATCTGGCCGTCGATCAGCGCGCGATCGTCACCGGCGAACTCGACGATGTTCAGCCCGAGCATCTCTTTATCCGGCACGTCGGCGATCAGTTCGTTCACCGAGTGCCAAACGATGTCTTCACGCGCCAGGTTCAGCACCTTGGAATCGATGGTTTCCACCGACAGCGCCTTGGCTTCGACCATAAAGGGCGCATTGCGCAGCGCCGAGTCGAAGGAGTCGTATTTTACGTTAACCAAACGGCGCACTTTCGGCAGCGGCGTGATGTCCAGCCGCGCCTCGGTGATAAACGCCAGCGTGCCTTCGGCGCCGGTCAGGATGCGCGTCAGATCGAAGGTTTGCAGATCGTCGCTCAGCACGTGGCGCAGATCGTAACCGGTGAGGAAGCGGTTGAGCTTGGGGAATTTCTCCAGGATCAGCGCGCGCTGCTCGCGGCAGCGGTTCAGCACCGTGCGGTAGATACGCCCTTCGGCGGTCTCGTCCAGAGCAATCGTTTCCGCCAGCGCCGTCGGCATGGCGCGGGTATCGATCATCTCGCCGCCCAGCAGCACCGCCCGCAGGCCCAACACGTGATCGGAGGTTTTGCCGTACACCAGCGAACCCTGGCCGGAGGCGTCGGTATTGATCATGCCACCCAGGGTGGCGCGGTTGCTGGTGGACAGTTCCGGCGAGAAGAAGTAGCCGAACGGCCGCAGATATTGATTCAGTTGATCCTTGATCACCCCGGCTTCGACTTTTACCCAGCCTTGTTCAACGTTGATCTCCAGTATGCGGTTCATATGGCGCGACATATCGACCACGATGCCGGTATTGAGCGACTGGCCGTTGGTGCCGGTGCCGCCGCCGCGCGGGCTGAATGTCAGCGCATTGAATCGCTCTTCCCCGGCCAGGCGGGCGATCAGCGCCACGTCGGCGGTGGAACGGGGGAACACCACCGCATCGGGCAACAGCTGATAGATGCTGTTGTCGGTGGCCATCGTCAGCCGGTCGGCATAGCTGGTGGCGGTATCGCCGTTGAATCCGTTTTGCTTCAGTGCTTCCAAAAAGTCGAGCACCCGTTGAACGAGGCCGGGTGCCTGAGAAATCTGTGGGATCATTCGCTTTTTTGACCCTGTCCGTCTATTTTTTATGCGCTGATGTACGCTGAATCGGGCCTTTAATTCAGACCCACCCTATTTTTTAGTGACACTAAAAACTAACATACTCGTTTAGTGAAGGCATTCACATTATTACCGCCCTGCGAACGCCGCCACAGGCGGCCGCCCGGCGGTAATAAACCGACCGACAGGCACCCGATTCGCCGGTGCCAGGGATTTAATTGACCAGTATGAGAAGCCACTGATGCCACTCCCGCAATCGCGTTACGACTTACCGCGAATTATTTTCGGCGTGCTGTTTATCGCCATCATGATCGTCGCCTGTTTTTGGGTGATCCAACCGTTCATTCTCGGCTTCGCTTGGGCGGGAATGGTGGTGATCGCCACCTGGCCGCTGCTGCTCAAACTGCAAAAGCTGCTGTGGGGCCGCCGCTCGCTGGCGGTGCTGGTGATGACCCTGCTGCTGATCCTGCTGTTCATTTTGCCTATCTCTCTGCTGATCAGCAGCGTGGTGGATAACAGTGCGCCGCTGATCGCCTGGGCCAGCTCACCGGGCAAGCTGCATATTCCCGATCTCGCCTGGCTGCAGTCCGTGCCGATGATCGGCGACAGGCTCTATACCAGCTACCATACGCTGGTTAACGCCGGCGGCGCCGCGCTGCTGGCGAAGGTGCAGCCGTACTTCGGCCAAACCGCCACCTGGTTCGTGGCGCAGGCCGCGCATATCGGCCGTCTGCTGCTGCACTGCGCGCTGATGCTGCTGTTCAGCGCCCTGTTGTATGCGCGCGGCGAGCAGGTGGCGTTGGGCATCCGCCACTTTGCGGTGCGCCTCGGCTCTGCGCGCGGCGATGCGGCGGTGCTGCTGGGCGGCCAGGCGATCCGCGCCGTCGCGCTGGGTGTGGTGGTGACGGCGCTGGTGCAGTCGGTGCTGGGCGGCATCGGTCTGGCGGTGAGCGGCATTCCGGCCGCCACTCTGCTGACGATGCTGATCTTCATCTGCTGCGTGGCGCAATTGGGGCCGCTGCTGGTGCTGGTGCCGGCCATCATCTGGCTGTACTGGCACGGCGATACCACCTGGGGCACCGTGCTGCTGGTCTGGAGCTGCGTGGTGGCTACGCTGGATAACGTGCTGCGCCCGGTGCTGATCCGCATGGGCGCCGATCTGCCGCTGCTGCTGATCCTGTCCGGCGTTATCGGCGGCTTGCTGGCCTTCGGCATGATTGGCCTGTTCATCGGCCCGGTGGTGTTGGCGGTATCTTATCGCCTGCTGACCGCCTGGATGGATGAAGCGCCGGAGCCGACCACCGCGCCGGAGCAAGTCATCGAAGATTTGGAAAAACGCTGATTCCCCTCTTCCGCCCGCATCGTCGGGCGGAACTTTTCATTCCTGCCGTTATTCCTACCCCATTCGAGTAATATCTCCACCCAATATAATGCCGCCATATATTGATTACGGCACCGCGAATGAAAGGTGCAATGTAAATCCCTGTTTGTTGCAAACGGCAAAAAGAGATAACTCCCGCAAATAAAATGTGATGCCGCTATCGATTAGGATGATTCTTAATGACTAGTCGCGTTCAAAAATCTAGTATTATGGCCATCTATTGCTTCAAATCACTGATTTTAAAGCAACCTTTCTGAACAATGTAATGCCATACATGTGAATTGCTGTGTGTAGTCTTTGCCCATCTCCTACGGTGGGCTTTTTTTATTCTTTTTTCGTCGAATTGATTATTTTACGCGCCGTTATTTACATTCAGAAATAAAAAGGCCGCAGCGTTAACTGCGGCCCGGCGTTAATGCCTCAGCGATGCCGAGACATTATTTCTTTTTCGACAAATTGATCCAGGTCTGCACCACGGTGTCCGGATTAAGCGACAGGCTGTCGATGCCCTGCTCCATCAGCCACTCGGCGAAGTCTTCGTGGTCGGACGGGCCCTGGCCGCAGATGCCGACGTATTTGCCGTGGCGCTTGGCCGCCTGAATCGCCATCGACAGCAGCGCTTTCACCGCGTCGTTGCGTTCGTCGAACAGCTCCGACACCACGCCGGAATCGCGATCCAGCCCCAGCGCCAACTGGGTCATATCGTTGGAGCCGATGGAGAAGCCGTCGAAGTGTTCGAGGAACTGATCCGCCAACAGCGCATTGGACGGGATCTCGCACATCATGATCACTTTCAGCCCGTTTTCGCCGCGCTTCAGCCCCTGACGCGCCAGCTCGGCCACCACCGCTTCCGCCTGCGCCACGGTGCGCACGAACGGCACCATGATTTCGACGTTGGTCAGCCCCATTTCGTTACGCACGCGTTTCACCGCCTCGCACTCCAGCGCGAAGCAATCGCGGAAGCTGTCGGCCACGTAGCGGCCGGCGCCGCGGAAGCCCAGCATCGGGTTCTCTTCGTGCGGTTCATACTTGTCGCCACCAACCAGGTTGGCGTACTCGTTGGATTTGAAGTCGGACAGGCGCACGATCACGCGCTTCGGCCAGAAGGCGGCGCCCAGCGTCGCGATGCCCTCGGTCAGGCGGCCGACGTAGAATTCGACCGGATGATCGTAACCCTGCATCAGCGCGCGAATCTCGTTTTGCAGCGCCGGCGTCTGCTGATCGAACTCCAGCAGCGCACGCGGGTGCACGCCGATCATGCGGTTGATGATAAATTCCAGCCGCGCCAGGCCCACGCCTTCGTTCGGCAAACGCGCAAAGTCGAAGGCGCGATCCGGGTTGCCGACGTTCATCATGATCTTCAGCGGCAGATCCGGCAGCTCGGTCACTTCGGAGCTCTGCACGCTGAAATCCAGCATATCGCTGTAAACGAAGCCGGTGTCGCCTTCCGCGCAGGACACGGTGACTTTCTGGCCGTCTTTCAGCACGTCGGTGGCGTGACCGCAGCCCACCACCGCCGGGATCCCCAGCTCACGGGCGATGATCGCCGCGTGACAGGTACGCCCGCCGCGGTTGGTGACGATCGCGGCGGCCTTCTTCATGATCGGTTCCCAGTCCGGGTCGGTCATGTCGGTGACCAGCACGTCGCCCGGCTGGATGCGATCCATTTCGCTGATGTCGTGGATCACTTTCACCGGACCGGCGCCGATGCGGTGGCCGATGGCGCGGCCTTCCACCAGCACCGGGCTGGAGCCGTTCAGCTGGTAGCGCTCCATGGTCTGTTCGTTGGAGCGCACGGTTTCCGGGCGCGCCTGCACGATCAACAGCTTGCCGGTATGGCCGTCTTTCGCCCACTCGATATCCATCGGGCGGCCGTAATGTTTTTCGATCAGGATCGCCTGCTGCGCCAGCGCCTGCACTTCGTCATCCGTTAGCGAGAAACGGCTGCGCTGCGCTTCCGGCACGTCTTCGATGCGCACCTGCTTGCCGTGATCCTGCGACGGCGCGTACACCATGCGGATCTTTTTCGAACCCAGGTTGCGGCGCACGATCGCCGGCTTGCCGTTTTGCAGCGTCGGTTTGTGCACATAGAACTCATCCGGGTTCACTGCGCCCTGCACCACCATTTCACCCAGGCCGAAGGCGGAGGTGATAAACACCACCTGATCAAAACCGGACTCGGTATCGATGGTGAACATCACGCCCGAAGAGGCCAAATCCGAGCGCACCATGCGCTGTACGCCCGCCGACAGCGCCACGCCGCGGTGGTCATAGCCCTGATGCACGCGATAAGAGATGGCACGGTCGTTGAACAGCGACGCGAACACGTGCTTGATCGCCACCATTACGGCGTCGATGCCCTGCACGTTGAGGAAGGTTTCCTGCTGGCCGGCGAAGGACGCGTCCGGCATGTCTTCCGCCGTGGCGGAGGAGCGCACCGCGAAGGAAGCTTCCGGTTCGCCGTCGGCGAGCTGTTGGTAAGCCTGATGAATTTCGCGTTCGAACTCGGCGTGGAACGGCGTGTCGATCACCCATTGGCGGATCTGGGCGCCGGCCTTGGCCAGTTGTGCAACGTCGTCAACGTCGGTCTGATCCAGTAGCTGATAGATGCGCTGGTTAACACCGCTTTGTTCGAGGAAATCGTTAAACGCCTGTGCGGTGGTGGCAAAACCGTTCGGCACGGCCACGCCCAAATCGGAAAGATTGGTGATCATTTCACCGAGGGAGGCGTTTTTGCCGCCGACACGGTCAACGTCGTGCATGCCAAGCTGGTTGTACCAAAGCACATTACGCAAGTCTGGGCCATTGTTGGACATCGAGACAATCCTTATTGCTATCAGTAGGGTAAAGACGGATTTAATTCGCTTGCTTTACGGCGCCGCTAACACGGAGCCGAATCAGACTAGCACACTGATCCGGGGAAAATGGAAAGGTGAATCGATCAACCCACTGAAGAAAGTGGTTTTTAAGAGAATGTCCTAACCGGCTGATTTGCCTGGGAACCGTTCCCAATCGCACGAAAAGCTTAGTTCTCAACAAATTACGCTCTTTTTAAACTTCTGTTTTAATGACCACGCAAACGCTACCGTTTTTGGTGAAAATAGCGGCAAATTTACGTTTCGGATCGAAAAGCGTCGCTGCGCCGCGATTTTTACCGCCGCCAAAGCGCGCTTTTCTTCACGCGCCGCCGCAAGGCGCTTTACCGCCCCGCCGTCACAATTTTTCCCCTCGCCCCTTTACCGGCGGATCGTCTGCGGCTCATGATATTGACAGTGATGACAGCAGTAACACCGTTTTCAGGTAAGGAGCCTCGGGTGGAAAGAAGCGTTTTTTATATTTCGGATGGTACGGCGATCACCGCCGAAGTGCTGGGACACGCGGTGCTGTCGCAGTTCCCGGTCACGGCGACCACCTATACCCTGCCGTTTGTCGAAACCGAGGCGCGCGCTCGCGCAGTTCGCCAACAAATCGATGATATCTATAATGAAACCGGCGTGCGGCCACTGGTGTTTTACTCCATCATCTCGCCGGAAGTGCGCGATGTGATCGTGCAGAGCCAGGGCTTCTGCCAGGATATCGTGCAGGCGCTGGTCGGCCCGCTGCAGGGCGAGCTGGAAGTGGAGCCGACGCCGGTGCCGAACCGCACCCACGGTCTGACCGCCAGCAACCTCGGCAAGTACGACGCGCGCATTGCCGCCATCGACTATACGCTGGCGCACGACGACGGCATTTCGCTGCGCAACCTCGATCAGGCGCAGGTGATCCTGCTCGGCGTGTCGCGCTGCGGCAAAACCCCCACCAGCCTTTATCTGGCGATGCAGTTCGGCATCCGCGCCGCCAACTACCCGTTTATCGCCGACGATATGGACAATTTGCACCTGCCGGCCTCGCTGAAACCGTTTCAGCATAAATTATTCGGCCTGACCATCGATCCGGAACGCCTGGCGGCGATCCGCGAGGAACGGCGTGAAAACAGCCGTTACGCTTCATTGCGCCAGTGCCGTATGGAGATCGCCGAAGTCGAGGCGCTGTTCCGCAAAAATCAGATCCGCTACCTCAATACCACCAACTATTCGGTCGAAGAGATCTCCACCAAAATCCTCGACATCCTCGGCATGAGCCGCCGCATGTTCTGACCTTTTCCTCGCGGGGCCGCCGCGCCCCGCCACCTGCCGTTTATTTCAGCAGCCGCTGATTTTTTTGTGCTTTTTTTCGCGGCTTTGATCAACAGAACACAATCTCTACGGTTGAATTCAGCGCTTTTTGCGTTATTGTGATCGCCATCACTTCCCGGCACTCCTGCCGCAGAGAAGAACAGTTTCCAGGGAACAACATGCACAAAACAGATGAACTGCGGACCGCGCGCATCGACAGCCTCGTCACGCCGCAAGCGTTGGCGGACAAGCTGCCGATCTCGGCGGCCGTCGCCGACAACGTGACCGCGTCACGAAAACGCATTGAAAAAATCCTCACCGGTGAAGACCGCCGCCTGCTGGTGGTGATCGGCCCCTGCTCCATCCACGATCTCGACGCCGCCGTCGATTACGCCGGCCGGTTGAACGCCCTGCGCGAACGCTACCAGGATCGCCTGGAGATCGTGATGCGCACCTATTTCGAAAAACCGCGCACCGTCGTCGGCTGGAAAGGCCTGATATCCGATCCGGCGCTGGACGGCACCTTCCAGGTCAACCGTGGCATCGAAATGGCGCGCCGCCTGCTGCTGGAAGTGAACCAGCTCGGCCTGCCGACCGCCACCGAATTCCTGGACATGGTGGTCGGCCAATACATCGCCGATCTGATCAGCTGGGGCGCCATCGGCGCGCGCACCACCGAAAGCCAGATCCACCGTGAAATGGCCTCGGCGCTCTCCTGCCCGGTCGGCTTCAAAAACGGCACCGACGGCAACACCCGCATCGCCATCGACGCCATTCGCGCGGCGCGCGCCGGGCACATGTTCCTGTCGCCGGACAAACATGGCCAAATGACCATCTACCAGACCAGCGGCAACCCGTACGGCCACATCATTATGCGCGGCGGCAAAACGCCGAACTATCACGCCAGCGACATCGCCGCCGCCTGCGACAGCCTGCGCGAGTTCGATCTGCCGGAACACCTGGTGATCGACTTCAGCCACGGCAACTGCCAGAAAATGCACCGCCGCCAGCTGGAAGTGGCCGACAACGTCTGCCAACAGATCCGCGCCGGCTCCGCCGCCATCACCGGCGTGATGGCGGAAAGCTTCCTGGTGGAAGGCACGCAGAAGATCGTCGCCGGCCAGCCGCTGACCTATGGCCAGTCGATCACCGATCCTTGCCTGAGCTGGTCCGACAGCGAACAGTTGCTGGCGATGCTGGCGGATGCGGTCGATAGCCGTTTCTGACGCAACCTAGGCCGGGGCTTCGCCCCGGCTTTATCCCTCCCGCACCGCTCATCTATACTGATTGCAACCTATTTGCACCCGCCGAAACGCACCTGGAGCCCCGGCATGATTCACTCTCTGTTATCCATCCCCTGCGTCACACTGCAGGGCGAGCAAAAAACGCTGGGCGATTACCCGGCGCGCGCTTATCTGGTGGTCAACACCGCCAGCAAGTGCGGCTTTACCCCGCAGTACCGCGGGCTGGAAAATTTGTGGCAATACTATCGCGAACGCGGCCTGGTGGTGCTCGGCTTCCCCTGCAACCAGTTTGGTTCTCAGGAGCCGGGCAGCCCGCTGGAGATCGCCAACTTTTGCAGCCTCAACTACGGCGTCAGTTTCCCGCTGTTCAGCAAGATAGACGTTAACGGCCCCAGCGCGCACCCGCTGTTCAATGAGCTGAAACGCCTGGCGCCCGGCATTCTGGGCAGCCGCCGCATCAAATGGAATTTCACCAAGTTCCTGCTCACCGCCGACGGCCAGCGCGTCACGCGCTTTGCGCCGATCACCAAGCCCGAACGCCTGTTTGACCGCATCGAAACCCTGCTGAAATAACGCCCCTTTTACACGGGCCGGGTACGCCCGGCCCGCCGCCGGATGTCCATTCGACAAAAAGGTTCCATCGGTAAAAAAATTTTCCTTGATGTAACCTTTCCTTCACATGATAATGATTCTCAGTTTGATATTAATTACCATTTAATGGTCTGTTTTATAAGCACAATGATAATGGATACTGCCAACACGCCTACCCCCGCCGCCGCGGCCCCGACCGAGCACAGCGCAAACGCGCCGCCCAGCTACGACAGCGCACAGCTGCTCGGCGCCGACGGCATCGCGTTCATTACCCATCAGGGCCAGCGCTATCAGCTGCGGCAGACCAAAGCCGGGAAATTGATCCTGACCAAATAACCACAGAACCCTCAAACGCCAGCCACCCCGATCTTTTGATCCAGGCAGCCAGCAAATCTATTGATATGTTTTATTACATACGGAGAGTTGCACCATGCCTCTGACATTTTCCACCCGGCTGCGTTTTTCCGCTTTGAGTCTGGCGATTGCCTGCGCTCTGCCTACGGTGGCCTTGGCACAAAACACCAGCACAACATCCTCTTCCAACGCGGCGCCGGCCAAAAAAGCCAAAGCCGCCGACGAGACCATGACCGTGGTCGCCACCGGCAACCAGCGCAGCAGCTTTGAAGCGCCGATGATGGTCACGGTCATCGAAGGCAACTCGCCGGAAAGCCAAACTGCAGGCACCGCCGCCGATATGCTGCGCCGCGTGCCGGGCATTACCGTCACGGGTTCCGGGCGCAGCAATGGGCAGGATCTCATGATGCGCGGTTACGACCGACGCGGCGTGCTGACGCTGGTCGACGGCATCCGCCAGGGGACCGATACCGGCCATATTAACGGCACATTTTTGGATCCTGCGTTAGTGAAACGCATTGAAGTCGTGCGCGGCCCCTCCGCGTTGCTGTACGGTAGCGGCGCGTTGGGTGGTGTAGTGTCTTATGAGACCGTCGATGCCGCCGATCTGCTGCTGCCGGGCCACGATAGCGGGTTCCGCGTCTACGGCACCGCCGGCACCGGCGATCACAGCCTGGGCATGGGCGCCAGCGCCTATGGCAAGACCGATAACCTCGACGGCCTGCTGTCTTTCGGCACTCGCGACGTCGGCGATCTGCGTCAGGGAAACGGCTTCGATGCGCCTAACGACGAAACCATCAGCAACGTGCTGGCCAAAGGCACCTGGAAGCTCGACGACAATCAGTCGCTGAGCGGCAATCTTCGTTACTACAATAACAGCGCGCAGGAGCCGAAAAACCCGCAAACGCCAGCCAGCTCCAGTGGAAACTTAATGACCGATCGTTCGACGATTCAACGCGACGCGGCACTGAGTTACAAACTGAAACCCGCCGGCCAGGATTGGCTGGATGCGGAAGCGAAAGTGTATTATTCAGACGTAAAAATTAACGCTCACGCCAATGGCAGCGAAGATGAAGCACGCAAACAAACCACGAAAGGCGCCAAACTCGAAAACCGAACGCGCCTGTTTGCGGATACTTTCGCCTCGCACCTGCTGACCTACGGTACCGAGGCCTACAAACAGGAACAAACACCGGGCGGCGCTACCGAAAGTTTCCCACACGCAAAAATCAATTTCGCTTCAGGCTGGCTGCAGGATGAAATCACGCTGCGCGATCTGCCTGTCACTCTGCTCGCCGGCACCCGCTATGACAATTACAAGGGCTCAAGCGACGGCTATGCCGATGTGGATGCGGACAAATGGTCCTCTCGCGGTGCTGTCAGTATTACGCCTACCGACTGGCTGATGCTGTTCGGCTCCTATTCTCAGGCGTTCCGCGCGCCGACGATGGGTGAGATGTACAACGACTCCAAGCACTTCTCAATTCCAATGGGACCAACCACCATCACCAACTATTGGGTGCCTAACCCGAATTTGAAACCGGAAACCAACGAAACCCAAGAGTACGGGTTTGGTCTGCGTTTCGATGATTTGATGCTGGCCGATGACAGTCTGCAGTTCAAAGTCAGCTATTTCGATACCAAAGCCAAGGACTACATCACCACCGATGTCACGATGGAACTGGGACGCGGTCCGCGAGGTCCTTATTGCATCAGTTGCACCACATTCTCGACCAATATCGATCGCGCCAAAATATGGGGTTGGGACGCTACGCTCAGCTATAAAACACCATGGTTCGGCTGGGATTTGGCTTATAACCGCACCCGTGGCAAAAATGAAGCAACCGGTGACTGGTTAAGCAGCATCAATCCAGACACCGTCACCAGTTCGCTGGACGTGCCGCTGGGCGAAACCGGCCTGTCCGCCGGCTGGGTCGCCACCTTCGCCGAACGCGCGACGCGCGTGGAGACCGGCACGGCCGAACAAGCCGGCTACGGCGTCAACGACTTCTATCTGAGCTATAAGGGCCGCGATCGTCTGCAGGGCATGACCACCACCGTGGTGCTGGGCAACGCCTTCGACAAGGAATATTACTCGCCGCAGGGCGTCCCGCAGGATGGCCGCAACGCCAAACTGCTGGTCAGCTACCAGTGGTAATCATTTGACTATCTGGCGGACAACCCGGTTGTCCGCCGTTCGCATTACAGCGCAGGAGAATCCCGCATGAGCAACACCCTATACGAACGCTACCAACAGGCTAAAATCGATCACCCCGGCAAATACGCCCGCGATCTGGCGGCGATCCTCGGCGTCAGCGAAGCGGAGCTGACGCACGCCCGCGTCGGCCACGACACTCGCCGCCTGCAGGCCGACGCGCGCACCCTGCTGACCGAGCTTGAGCAGGTCGGCGTCACCAAGTCCATCACCCGCAACAGCTATGCGGTGCATGAGCAGATGGGCCGCTACCGCAACCAGCACCTCAACGGCCACGCCGGGCTGATCCTCAACCCACGCGAGCTGGATCTGCGCCTGTTCCTCAACCACTGGACCAGCGTCTTCGCCATGAGCGAAACCAACAAGCGCGGCGTGCGCCACAGCATTCAGTTCTTCGACCAACAGGGCGATGCGCTGCACAAGGTCTACACCACCGAGGAAACCGATCTGCCGGCCTGGATGGCGCTGGTGGAGCGCCACCTGAGCGAAGAAAACCCGGCGCTGGCGCTGCAGCCCGCCGAGGCGGCAACCACCGATGAAACGACGCAGGATCATGCCAAAATCGACGGTGAGTGGCGCGCGATGACCGACGTTCACCAGTTCTTCCAGCTGCTGAGCCGCAACAAGCTGACGCGCCAACAGGCCTTCCGCGCCGTCGGCGACGATCTGGCCTACCAGGTGGACAACAGCGCGCTGTCGCAGCTGCTCGAAGCGGCGCAGCAACAGCAAAACGAGATCATGATCTTCGTCGGCAACCGCGGCTGCGTGCAGATCTTCACCGGCCAGATCGAACGTTTGATGCCGCAGGAAGGCTGGATCAACGTGTTCAACCGCCGCTTCACGCTGCACCTGATTGAAGACGCCATCGCCGAAAGCTGGATCACCCGCAAACCAACCAAGGACGGCATCGTCACCAGCCTGGAGCTGTTCGCCGCCGACGGCACGCAGATTGCGCAGCTGTATGGCCAGCGCACCGAAGGCCAGCCGGAACAAACCCAGTGGCGCGAGCAGGTTGCCGCGCTCGCCGCCAAGGACATCGCCGCATGAAATCTTCCTTGATCCGCCGCCTGGCGTTGATGATGTCGCTGGCGCTGCCGCTCACCGCCGCAGCGGCGCAGCGCATCGTCTCGATCGGCGGCGACGTGACGGAAATCGCCTTCGCGCTCGGCGCCGGCGACGAGGTGATCGCCCGCGACAGCACCAGTCTGCATCCGGAAGCGGTGAAAAAGCTGCCGGACGTCGGCTACATGCGCCAGCTGAACGCCGAAGGCATTTTGGCGCTGAAGCCGACTCTGGTGCTGACGACCGAGCTGGCACAGCCGGCGCTGGTGCTCAAACAGCTGGCGGACAGCGGTGTCAACGTGGTCAGCGTGCCGGGTGACACCACCCTGCAGGCGGTGCCGCAGAAAATCGCTACGATCGCCGCCGCGCTGCAGCGCGTTGAGCAAGGCAAACAGCTGAGCGAGCGCTATCGACAACAGCTGGCGGCGGTGGATACCTCCCCGCTGCCGGTCAAGGTGCTGTTCGTGATGAGCCACGGCGGCATTACGCCGATGGCCGCCGGGCAACACACCGCCGCCGACGCGGTGATTGCCGCCGCCGGTCTGAAAAACGCCATGCAGGGCTTTGACCGCTACCGGCCGCTGTCGCAGGAAGGCGTCATCGCCAGCGCGCCGGATCTGTTGCTGGTCACCACCGACGGCGTGCGCACCCTCGGCGGCGAACAGCAGCTGTGGACGCTGCCGGGCCTGGCGTTGACGCCGGCAGGCAAGCAGCGCCGCGTGCTGATCGTCGATGACATGGCGCTGCTGGGCTTCGGTCTGGAAACGCCGGCGGCGCTGGCCAAGCTGCGCCACGCGGCGGAGCAAAAGTAATGCGCTGTCGCACCTCGCCTCAGCTGGCCATCATCGGTCTGCTGGTGCTGCTGACGCTGCTTGCGCTGGTCGCCGCCAACCTGGGCGCGCTGACGCTGTCGTTTCGCACCCTATGGCGCGAGCCCTTCAGCGACGTAGCCTGGCACATCTGGTTGAACATTCGCCTGCCGCGCGTGCTGCTGGCGGTGGTGATCGGCTGCGCGCTGGCGGTGTCCGGCGCCGTGATGCAAGGGCTGTTCCGCAACCCGCTGGCGGATCCGAGCCTGCTGGGCATCAGCAGCGGCGGCGCGCTGTTTGTCGCGCTGTTCATCGTGATGCCGCTGGCGTTGCCGGTGACGATCGCGCTGTACGGTCATATGCTGGCGGCGTTCCTCGGCAGCCTGCTGGTGTCATTATTGATCTACGGCATCAGCCGCAGCGGGCACGGCAATCTGTCGCGGCTGCTGCTGGCGGGCATCGCCATCAACGCCCTGTGCATGGCGGCCATCGGCGTGCTCTCTTACGTCAGCAGCGATCAACAGCTGCGCCAGTTCTCGCTGTGGATGATGGGCAGCCTCAGCCAGTCGCAGTGGCCGACCCTGGCGGTTTCCGCCTCGCTGATCCTGCCTGCGGCGCTGCTGACGCTGCTGCAGGCGCGCCGACTGAACCTGTTGCAGTTGGGGGACGAAGAGGCCCACTACCTCGGGGTGAACGTCCAGCGCGCCAAGCTGCAGCTGCTGTTGTTGAGCGCCTTGCTGATCGGCGCGGCGGTAGCGATGAGCGGCGTGATCGGCTTTGTCGGCCTGGTGGTGCCGCATCTGGTGCGCATGCGCCTCGGCGGCGATCACCGCTGGCTGCTGCCCTGCTCCGCGCTGGGCGGCGCCTGCCTGCTGCTGGTCAGCGATACGCTGGCGCGCACGCTGGTGGCGCCGGCCGAAATGCCGGTGGGGCTGATGACCAGCCTGATCGGCGGTCCCTATTTCTTGTGGCTGGTGATGCGCCAGCGGGAGCGAGCCGGTGGATAACGCCGCCTGCCTGACAGCCCGGGAGCTGCGTTACAGCCTCGGTACGCGCCGGTTGATCAACGACGTTTCGCTCAGCCTTGCCGGCGGTGAAATGGTGGCGATTATCGGCCCTAACGGCGCCGGCAAGTCGACGCTGCTGCGCTTGCTGACCGGCTATTTGACGCCGGACTGCGGCGAATGTCGGCTGCTTGACCGCCCGCTGGAACACTGGGCGCCGCAACAGTTGGCCAAAGTCCGGGCCGTGATGCGCCAGTACAGCGATTTGGCGTTTCCGTTCAGCGTGGAAGAAGTGGTCAGCATGGGGCGTTCGCCGCACGGCAAACGCGACGAGCATCAGGCGATCCAACAGGTGATGGCGCAAACCGACTGCCTGGCGCTGGCGCAGCGCGACTACCGCCAGCTGTCCGGCGGCGAACAACAGCGGGTGCAGCTGGCGCGGGTGTTGGCGCAGCTGTGGCAACCACAGCCGTCCCCCGCCTGGCTGTTCCTCGACGAACCGACCTCGGCGCTGGATCTGTATCACCAGCAGCACACCCTGCGCCTGCTGCGCTCGCTGACGCGCCAACAGCCGCTGGGCGTCTGCTGCGTGCTGCACGATCTCAATCTGGCCGCGCTGTACGCCGATCGGATCCTGCTGTTGCATCAGGGGCGGTTGGTGGCGAGCGGCACGCCGCAGGAAGTGTTGCAAACGGAGATCCTCACCCGCTGGTATCAGGCCGATCTCGGCGTGGTGCATCATCCCGAAGTGTCGCTGCCGCAGGTCTACCTGCGCCAATAAAAAATTTAAGGGCGCTATCAAGCGCCCTTTCTTCATCTCAGCTGGAGCAGGAAATCTCCAGGTGCTTGCCCCAGTCCGGCGGCAGCGCGGCGAGATCGTCATACTCCGGCACATCGTCGAACGGCCGCAGCAGGGCCTGATGCAATCGCTGCAAACGGCCCACGTCGTCGTTCTCCGCGTCCTCAATCGCCTGCTGCGCCAGGTAGTTGCGCAGGATCAGCCGCGGATTCACCGCCTTCATCGCCCGTTGCCGCTCCGCATCGCTCACCTGCTCCTGTTGCAAACGCTGACGATACTGCTGATACCAGGCGTCGAACGCCGCGCGATCGATAAACTCGTCGCGCAGCGGCGACTGCGCCTGCTGCTGTTCGGTCTCGCTCAACAGGCGGAACGTGCGGGTATAGTCCCGCCCTTCCTGCGCCATCAGGCTCAACAGACCGGTGAGCACGTCGTTGTCCTGCGCCGTCGGCGTGAAGAAGCCGAGTTTGGCGCGCATCTGTTCGCCATAGGCGCGCATCAGCGCCGGCTCATACGCCGCCAGCGCCTGCTGCAGCTGTTCGGTGGTCATCAGCCCCGATAGGGTCTGCGCCAGACGATGCAGGTTCCACAACGCCACCGCCGGCTGATTGTCGAAGGCGTAACGCCCCTGGTGATCGGAATGGTTGCAGATATAGCCGGGCTGGTAGTCGTCAAGGAAACCGTAAGGGCCGTAATCGATGGTGATACCGAGAATCGACATGTTGTCGGTGTTCATCACGCCGTGCGCGAAACCGACGGTTTGCCAATGGGCGATCAGGCGCGCCGTGCGTTCGACCACGTCGGTAAACCACAACAGGTAGCGCTCGGCCTGATCCTGCAGCTGCGGCCAGTGACGGGCAATGACGAAATCCGCCAGCTGCCGTACCTGCTCCGGCTGTTTACGGTAGTAAAAGTGTTCGAAGTGGCCGAAGCGCACGTGGCTTTCCGCCACCCGCATCAGCATGGCACCGCGTTCCGGCTGCTCGCGGAATACCGGCTGCCTGCTGGTGACGATGGTCAACGCTCGGGTGGTGGGGATCCCCAAATGGTGCAGCGCCTCAGAGGCCAGAAACTCGCGGATAACCGAACGCAGCACCGCGCGGCCGTCCCCCATGCGCGAATACGGCGTCAGCCCGGCGCCCTTCAGGTGCCAGTCGCGGTGGCTGCCGTCCGCCAGAACCTGTTCGCCAAGCAAAATGCCGCGGCCATCGCCCAACTGCCCGGCCCACACGCCGAACTGGTGGCCACTGTACACCTGCGCCAGCGGCTGCATGCCCGGCAGCAGCGTTTCTCCCGCCCAAATCGGGGTTTTATCCTGAGTAAACCAGCTTTCATCCAGCCCCAGCTCGCGCGCCAGCGGCTCGCTGTGGTACAGCAGGCGCGCATCCTTGAGCGGCGTCGGGTTCAGAGCGGTGTAGAAGCCGGGTAACTGTTGGTAGTAAGCGTTATCGAACTGCGGCATAGGCCCTCCGTTTCAGCGTAGTGTAGAGCCTGAACGAGCGGATTAACACCGAAGGAATGCAGGGAGAACGCATCCGCCTGTCGTCAGGACGGATGCGGGGAGTTTGGCGTTCCGCCTGGCTGAGGAAGCGCGGTTTAATGCCGGCTGATAAACGGTGTTATCAGCCCAACAACGAGGATCAATTACGGTAGCGGAATCACGGTAACCTTACTCCGCGCATGATTTACCTCATTGTGTGTAATTTTTTATATCACTTCTTAATTATTGAACTCGCTGGGCGTCGCCAGCAAAGCTTGCAGATTATCCACACCAACGCTGGGCCATAAAAAACCTTGCAGACCTAAAACACCGGCGTACCTGAGTTTATTAAAATACTCTTTTTTCTCTATTCCTCCGACGATCACGCCTTTACATAACAGGTTGATATTCTTTAACAACGAGTCGATGACCACGTCATATCCCTGATGGGTAAACAGCTGCCAGTAAAAACGCTTGTCTATCTTTACGTAGTCAAACAAACCATCGTACAACGCGGTCAGCGTGGCTTTACCGGAACCGAAATCATCGAGCCACAGCGTAAACATTTCGCTTAATCGCCGCACGCTCGGGTTGTTCTTCCCGGCCGAAAGATTCGGAAAACTCTCACTCACTTCAAATGCAATAAAAGGATATTGCCCGATCCGTTGGCACAACGCCGAATCGGAAAGAATAAGCTCAACGATGGTTTCTTCGATATTGATGGTCAACTGCACGTTGTTACCGGTAAACCAAGCCGCATGCTGCACCGCAAGTTTCAGTTGCTCATTAAATAACTCAATCCTTTGTTCAGGCGCCAATAAATTAATCCCAATTTCGGCCGGCATGGCTAAATCACCGTCGAGACTGTTGAATCGGCTCAACATTTCCACCGCCAACAGCCCGCCCTCCATTGAGTAAACAGGTTGAAAAACATAGCTACTAATAAAGTCAGCTTCGAGTTGGATGTTCATTTTAATGCCACAGGATGAATGGCTAGCGTATCATCGTATATCAATATATTTTATCGATCAATCCCTCTGGGATTAATCGGAAATATCAATGTAAATACCCATGAAATATCATTTAATTGATAGATTAAAGCTATACGACAATCGTGAAAGGCGCAAAGAAAAGCAGCCGAACTTATGCCATGGCGCCCGCCAAACGCGTTATGTGAAAAGGTATTTGGCTTAAGTAGAATGGATTGACGGCCAAATTTGACTTATCTCCTTTGTTTTATTTAAGAAAAATCTTAAATAAAGTAAAATAATCTTCCCGCCTTAACGCCGATTTTTCCTGCCGTTAACGATGACTGATTAAATTTAATAACGCATCAATTCCGCCCGTTATTCTCGGCATTGAAAACGCAAAAAAATGCCCACCTTGATTTTCAGAAAATCTGCGCTACCGCCGTGCAAAACATCGATTTCAGCGATAAAAAAAGGGATGAGCACGCTCATCCCTTCATCACCTGGCCTCCGCTAACGGATCGTTTCACTCAGCCATTGCCGCAGTTCGGCTAATTCGGCCGCCTGCTGAGGATAGTCCGCCATCAGTCGATCACAGCAGGCGGCAACGGGCTCGCTTCGATACGGGCAGCCCACCAGCATATCCGCCAGCCGCTGCAGCGGGGCGGGATTAAGGCTGTCGGTGAACACCTGCGCGCGAACGATAGCCCCCTTCTCCACATCGAAGAACAGGTCTACGCCGCCCCAGACAAAGCGCTCGTTAAGCAAGTGGCTGAACGCCGGCGCCTTGCCGAAATTCCATTCCCAGCTGCTTTGTTTGGCGAACTGCGCGGCAAAATCGGGCAGATCGGGGAAAACGTCCGGCGAAATGATCTCCGGCTCGGCCGTTTCGCCATAGTGGGCGAAGAAAGCCTGCACGATGGCGTCGCATACCTGCTCATGGCTGATGCCCGGCAAAAACTCCGCCAGATTGGCGACGCGTGAACGCACCGAGGTGATGCCCTTGGCCTGCAGCTTTTTGGGATCGGGATTGAGGTAGTCCGCCAGCCGCTCCAGATCGGCGTTCAGCAGCAGCGTGCCGTGGTGGAAACCGCGATCCTGGGTTTCTCGATAGGCTGAGCCGGATATTTTACGCGGCCCGTCGGCGGTTTCCATCACCAGATCGTTGCGCCCCGACGCGCCAGCCGCGACGCCCAGCTGCCGCAGCGCTTGCAGAATGATGTCGGTCGAGACGCTCTTGTCGTAGCCCGGCTTGCCGGCCATAAAGGTGAAGCAGGTATTGCCCAGATCGTGAAATACCGCCCCGCCGCCGCTGCTGCGCCGCGCCAGCCGAATGCCGTCCTGCTCCATGCGCCGGGTGTTGCACTCTTTCCAGGGGTTCTGCGACTGGCCAATCACCACCGTTTCGGCATTGCGCCACAGGAAGAGAACTTTTTGCGTGGTCATTTCGCGGAAGATGCACTCTTCCACCGCCAGGTTGAACCAGGGATCGTAGGAGTCGGAGATCAGTAAACGCAGGCTGTTCATGGCAGGCACCGTCCAAAACATGAGATGCCGCCATGATACACCAAATCAATGGGTTAAGGCTAAATGCGTCGCGCCTGCCAGTACACCCGCTTCCAGTAGACGTTATCGAGCGAGGAGCGGATCACCCCGCGGCTGGTCGACGCGTGGATAAATTGGTCGTTGGTATCGTAAATGCCGACATGCAGGCCGTTCTCACCGCCGCCGGTTTTGAAAAACACCAGATCGCCCGGCATCAGCTCATCGCGTGAGACCTTGGTGCCCAGCGAGGTCTGTTCTTCGGTCGAACGCGGCAGTTGCATGTCAAAACGATCGCGGAACGTGCGGTAAACAAAGCCGGAACAATCTACCCCGCCCCGATCCAGCCCGCCGTAACGGTATGGCGTGCCGTACCACTGGCGCAACTGCTCATTGAGCTGGGCCACCACCACGATAGAGTCCGCCAGGCGGCCGCTGGGCGGCGGCGCATGGCTGCTGCACCCGGCGAGGATCAAACTGGCTAATAAAAACCACACACGCATCCGCATAATATCCCTTCATTGAACACGTTGCCGCATTATGCCATCCGGTACACCACCACACCGCCTGCGAGGCAAAGCCGGCACCACGTAAGGAGAGCGCTATTTGGCGTTAATTTATCTCCCGCACGGGGAAAAAGGCAAGCGCCATAAGGGAGATAATGACAGGATCGCCGGTTTTGGCCCTATTCCGGCGATTGAGTCTCGGACTTGCTGTTAATCAGCCAGACGCCGAACAGAATAAACAGCGTGCCCAGCGTTTTCAGCAGCGTAGCGGACTCGTTGAACCACGGCAGGATCACCGCCGCCAGATAGACCAGCGCATAACTGACGCTCAACAGAGGATAAGCGCGGTTTAACGGCAGGTGGCGCAGCGCAAAGAACCAACACAGCATCGACAGCGCATAACCGCAGATGCCGCCGCCCACCGCCAACAGCGGCAGCCAGTAGCCGCCGATCAGCGCCAACGAGACGTCGGCGAACGACATCAGCGGGATTTGCACCATGCCCCACTTCATCAGCAACTGCGCCAACGTCACCAGCAACACGCTGGCGGCGCCCCAGGCATAGCCCCTCATGAATGCACGCTCATCAGCAGGATCCCCAACATAATCGACGCTACGCCGCACCAGTGGCGGGCGGTCGTCGGCTCATGAAACAGCCAGCGCGCCGCCAGCGTCACCATCACGAAGTTCAGGCTGAGCATCGGGTAAGCCAGGCTGAGCGGCAGGCGTTGCAGCACATTGAGCCACACCGCCATGCCCAGCCCCAGCAGCAGCACCGCCAGCGCCAACCAGCGCAGCGTCAGCTTCAGCCGCGCCTCGTCCGCCCGTTCCCAACAGTGCGCCGCCTGTTTCTGGCACAGCTGCCCACCACAGGTGAGCAGGCTGACCACAATCACCAACAGAAAACCCATCATGGTTGCTGTTTATACCACATCAGCACCAGGCGGTTCATGCGATCCACCTTGTCTGCGGCGGGCAGTTCCTGCGGCAGCGCTTCGCCACGGGACAGCTGCAGCACCAGCGACACGTTCCCCTGCTTGCGCGCCTGCGCCAGCCACTGCGGGAAGTCGGCATCGCTGATAAGATGCCCCTTGGCGTCCGGGTACTCCAGACCATAGGCCACCTCGCCTTTCTGGCTGTACATCAGCACGTCGCTGCGCTTCAGCTCCCAGGCCAGGCCGGCTGCCAGCCCGACGCTGTCGCTCAACACATAGCGGCTGTCGCTCAGTTCGGCCATCGTGGCGCGGGCAAAGTTTTGCGGCAGTTTGGAATCGGTCACCTGTTGCGGGATGGCGTAACCGATCACCAGGCACAGCAGCACCGGGCAAGCCGCCGCCCAGCGCCATTGGCGGCCGTTGTCGCGTACGGAAACCAGCGCGAACAGCAGCCAGCCGCCGAAAGCGATCAGGCCGAGCACCAGTTTCGGCCACTCCTGCGGAGTAAACAGATGTGCCTTCGGCAGCAGACCGGAGCTCAACACCACCAGCGCCACGATGCCGATCAAGCCGAACAGGCCGTTCAGCCAGGCGTTGGCCTTGAACAGCCTGGCGCGCAGCGTGGCGGCGTAGTCTTCCGCATAGGCGGTCATCAGCAGCGCCAGCGGGGCCATGCACGGCAGAATGTAGGTCGGCAGCTTGCCTTTGGCGATGCTGAAGAAGATCAGCGGCATCAGCGCCCAGCTCAGCAGGAAGAACAGCTCCGGACGCTGTACGCGCTCGCGCCAACCCTTGAGCAGCGCACCGGGCAGCAGCGCCAGCCACGGCAGCACCGCCGCCAGCAGGACCGGCAGGTAATACCAGAACGGCGCCTTGTGCTGGGCGTTATCTTCGGCGAAACGCTGAATATGCTCGACCCAGAAGAAGTAATTCCAGAAATCGGGTTCACGTTGCGCGATCGCCAGCGCCCACGGCAGGCTGAACAGCGTAGCGGTCACGATCGCCACCGGGCCATAGCACAGCAGATCCTTGATGCGGCGTTGCTGAATGACGATCGGGATCACCGCGATCACCGGCACCGCCAGCGCCAGGAAGCCCTTGGTCATAAAGCCCATGCCGCAGGCCAGGCCCAGCAACGCATAAGCGCCCAGCTTGCCTTTGACCGAGGTGGCTTTCAGCGTCAGGTAATAACTGACCATCGCCGCCGCCAGCCACAGCGAGATCATCGGATCCAGCACGCTGTAGGTGCCGATGCTGAACACCAGCACCATCGACAGGAACATCAGCGCCGCCAGGCTGGCGCGGCGCGCATTGCGCCACATCAGCATCGCCAGCGCGAACACCAGCAGCGCGGTCATGCCGGTGCTGAACACCGAGCCGAAACGCACCGCAAAGTTGTTTTCGCCAAACAGCCACTGGCTGATGTTATTGAACCAGTAACCCGCCACCGGCTTTTCGAAATAGCGCAACCCCAGCAGGTGCGGCACGACCCAATCGCCGCGCTGCAGCATTTCACGGCTGATCTCGGCATAACGCGTCTCATCCGGCTGCCACAGCAGGCGGCCGTTAAGCGGGATCAGGTAAACCAGAGCAAAAAAAACGGCCAGCACAATGGCCCAGGATCCTTTTAGCGCCTTCATGTAACGTCCTTCACATCGGTTTGACAGCCCAGCCAACCTTCGCGGCCGGGGAAAGGAGCGCGCTTGATGCGGCCCAACGGCAGTGACGCCAAATCTTGCGGTAACAGCGCGCTCAGCGGACAGAATTCGATGCCCTGCCGCTGTGCGCGTTGCAATAACTGTTCGAACATCGCCGCCTGCGACATGCCTTCCACTTCGGTGTGAATGGTGTACACCGGCACGCCGCGATCGTTCTCGATGGCGCGCAGAATATAGTCGTTGAAGTCGGCCATGCTGACTTCGCTGCCAATCACTTCATCGAAGGTCGGCAGCGTCACCGGGATCTGCACCGTACCGTGGCGCCCGTCGCTCAGCACCGGACGGAACGGATGGGTGCCGCGGCAATCGCTGTTGTAATGGAAGCCGAAGCGTTGTTTGACCTCCAGCACGCGCGTATCGGCGCGCCAGCCCGCCACGGCGGAGCATTTCACCGGCTGGCCGGTGCTGGCGCTCAGGGCGTCGACGCCCAGCTGTACCTGTTCGGTCAGCTGCGCCTCGCTCCACTTGCCGACCCTGGCCTGCCACCCCTGGTGATCCCAGGCGTGCAGCCCGACCTCATGGCCGGCTTCGGCGGTGCGCTTCATCAGCGGCCCCAGCGCGCGTGAAATGTTGCGCCCCGGCCAGGCGGTGCCGGCCAGCAGAATGTCCAGACCGTACAGCGAGGCGGCGTTCGAACGCAGCATTTTCCACAAAAATTTCGGACGCAAAAGGCGCCAAAGATGGCGCCCCATGTTGTCCGGTCCCACGCTGAAGAAGAAGCTGGCCTGAATGTCGTACTTTTCGAACAGATCCAGCAACTGCGGCACCCCTTCACGGGTGCCGCTGAAGGTATCTACATCAACCCGCAGACCGACTTTCTTCATGCACCGTTCCCTTCCTGAACGGTAGTGCGCAGGAAGTAGTCCAGCGTATCGGCGATGGTTTGCTTCATCTCGATGGTCGGCTGCCAGCCCAGCAGGCGGTGAGCATTTTTGATGCTCGGCGTGCGGTGCTCGACGTCCTGATACCCTTTACCGTAGTAGCTGCTGCTCTCCACGTCCTTGAAGCCGGCAAACGGCGGGAAGCGGTCGCGCAACGGGTGGTTGTTGAAGCTTTCCAGCAGCATTTCCGCCAGCTCGCGAATGCTCGCCTCGTTGGTCGGGTTGCCGATGTTGACGATCTGGCCGTCACACAGGCCGTCGCGGTTCTCGATAATGCGGAACAGCGCTTCGATGCCGTCGTTGATGTCGGTGAAGCAACGTTTCTGCGCGCCGCCGTCCATCAGTTTGATCGGCGAACCTTCCACCAGGTTGAGGATCAGCTGGGTGATGGCGCGGGAAGAACCGATGCGCGCCGCGTCCAGGTTATCCAGGCGCGGCCCCATCCAGTTGAACGGACGGAACAGCGTGAACTTCAGACCTTCTTTGGCGCCGTAAGCCCAGATCACCCGATCCAGCAGCTGTTTGGAGACCGAGTAGATCCAGCGCTGCTTGTTGATCGGCCCGACGATCAGGCGCGAATGGTCTTCGTCGAACTCTTTGTCGTCGCACATGCCGTACACTTCAGAGGTGGACGGGAAGATGATGCGCTTGTTGTATTTCACGCAGTCGCGAACGATCTTCAGGTTCTCTTCGAAGTCCAGCTCGAACACGCGCAGCGGGTTACGGGTGTATTCGATCGGCGTCGCGATCGCC
Source organism: Serratia sp. CY29653 (assembly GCF_052169255.1). Taxonomy (NCBI): domain Bacteria; kingdom Pseudomonadati; phylum Pseudomonadota; class Gammaproteobacteria; order Enterobacterales; family Yersiniaceae; genus Serratia; species Serratia sp. CY29653. The sequence goes on from NZ_JBJNLC010000001.1 coordinate 1,465,075, forward strand.
ACCAGCGGCAGCACCACGTCGCATTTCTTGATGTGATACTCGATCCACTCGGAGTGGATGCTGATGTCGCCTTCCACGAAGTGGAAGCGCGGATTGTCGAGGAAGCGGCTGATGGCGTCAGAGCCGATATCCAGACCGTAGATGTCGTAGCGATCGTCGCGCAGCAGGCGCTCGGTCAGGTGGTTGCCGATGAAGCCGTTGACCCCGAGGATCAGTACGCGGGTGCGGCGTTTCATCGCGGCGTTCGGCTTGGCGGCCAGACGCACGTCGGTGACGATGCCCATTTCCTGCGCCAGGCGGCTGCCCTGCACGTACAGACCGCTGTCGTTTTGACCGGCGACGATCTCCAGCGCGCCTTCGCCACAGGCGATGACCAGCGGCGAGGTGCTCAGCACGGTGCCCGGCTGCTTATCGTGTTGGGTATCCAGCACGCGAGAGCGCCAGACGATCAGCTGGCGCTGGCCGAGGTAGCTGAACGCCCCCGGGTACGGCTCGGTGACGGCGCGCACCAGGTTGTTGATCTCTTTGGCGGATTTGTGCCACAGGATCTCGCCGTCCGCCGCGCTGCGGCGGCCGAAGTAGCTGGCCTGGGACTCATCCTGCCTGGTGAAGGTGGCGGTGCCGTTCTTCAGCTTCGGCAGTTGCTCTTTCAACACGATCTGCGCGGCTTCCAGCACTTTTTTGTGCAGCGTCAGCGCGGTATCGCTGTCGGCGATGGCCACTTTTTGCTGCCCGACGATGTCGCCGGCGTCCGGGCGTTTCACCATCTTGTGCAGCGTGGCGCCGGTTTCGGTTTCGCCGTTCACCAGCGCCCAGTTCACCGGCGCACGGCCACGGTAACGCGGCAGCAGCGAACCGTGCAGATTGAAACCGCCCTGCGGTGCCAGCGACAGGATCTCGTCGCTCAGCATGTGGCGGTAATAGAACGAGAAGATCACGTCCGGCTGCAGTGCGCGAATGCGGTCAACCCACAGCGGGTGGTTTACGTCCTCTGGCGCATAGACCGGCAGATCCAATTCGGCGCCCAAACGGGCCACGGAGGAGAAGAAGTTGTTCTCGCCAGGGTCGTCGGTGTGCGTGAACACGGCCTGCACGTCATAACCCGCCTCAGTCAGCGCTTTCAGACCGGCGCAGCCAATATCATGGTAAGCAAATACAATAGCTTTCATCATTCTTCTTCCTGAGTATTGTGGCCCTGCTGTGCACCGACCACTTTCTGAACAAAATAGCGAGGACGCGCGCGCACGTCGGTATAGATGCGGCCGATGTATTCACCCAGTAGCCCCATGCCGACAAACTGGGCGCCGATAAAGGTGAACAGGACGGCGAAAAGGGTGAACACGCCGCCGGCGGCCCATTCAGGGCCGAGCAGCAGACGCAGCGCTATCAGCACCAGCGCCAGCACAAACCCGGACAGCGCCACGATGCTGCCGACCACGCTGAGCAAACGCAGCGGCGTGGTGGTCAGGCAGGTGATCAAGTCATACATCAGGTTGATCAGCTTCATCAGGCTGTACTTGGAGTCGCCAAACTCGCGTTCGGCGTGACGCACGTCGATCTCGGTCGTGCGGCGGGCGAAGGTATTCGCCAGGATCGGGATAAAGGTGCTGCGCTCATGGCAGTGCAGCATCGCCTCAACGATATGACGACGGTAGGCGCGCAGCATGCAGCCGTAGTCCCCCATCGACTTGCCGGTGGCGCGTTGAATCATCATGTTGATCACGCGCGAGGCGCTTTTGCGGAACCAGGAGTCCTGACGGTTGGCGCGCACGGTGCCCACCACGTCATAGCCCTCTTCCGCCACGCTGACCAGCCGTGGGATCTCCTCCGGCGGGTTCTGCAGATCGGCGTCCAGCGTAATCACCAGATCGCCGGTCACCTGATTGAAACCGGCCATAATGGCCGAGTGCTGGCCATAGTTGCGGTTCAGCAAGACGGCGATCACGTGGCTATCCGGCTTTTCCGCCGCCGCAGTCAGCATGTCAGCGGAGTTGTCGCTGCTGCCATCGTCGACGAGGATGATTTCATAAGGTTGAGATAACTGCTTACAGGCGGCAGTAGTCCGCTCCAGCAACGCCGGCAGGCTTTCCTGCTCGTTGTATACCGGGATGACTACCGAGACTTTTTTAATCGGTTCAACGCGAGGCACGTAAAGACTCCACAACAGAAGACAAGGCATTGACCACGCGATCCACGTCGGCGTCGGTCATATCAGGGAATAGCGGTAAGGTGCACAGCCGCGCCGAGTTCCATTCGGTATTCGGCAAAGAAAGCTGCGGATAACGCTCACGGTAGAATTTCTGAGTATGCGCGGCGCGGAAATGCAGCCCGGTGCCGACGCCAACCTCTTTCAGGCGCTCCATCAGTTGGTCGCGATCGATGCCGCAACGCGCGGGATCGACGCGGACCATAAACAGGTGCCAGGCGTGATCATGCGGATAATCCGGCACGCCCAACGGTTGGAACGGCGAGCCTTCCAGCGCGCTCAGGTAGCGCTGTGCGAGCGCCTTACGGCGCGCGTTCAGCTCAGCAAAGCGCGACAGTTGCACCACGGCGATCGCCGCATGAATGTCGGACAGGTTGTATTTGTAACCCGGCTCCACCACTTCGGCCTGCGGTTTGCGGCCAAGCTGCTGGCGATCGAAGGCATCGACGGCCAGACCGTGGAACTTCAGGCAACGCAGGCGATCCGCCAGCGCATCGTCGTCGGTGGCGATCAGGCCGCCTTCGGCGCAGGTCACGTTTTTAATCGCGTGGAAAGAGAAAATCGCCGTGCCGCGTGCGCCGACCCATTCGCCGTTGTAGCGCGTGCCGACCGCGTGGGCGGCGTCTTCGATCAGCGGCAAGCGATGGCGTGCGGCTACGGTGCGCAGCGCATCCATTTGCAGGGGAGCACCGGCGTAATGCACCGGAACAATCGCTTTGGTGTTCGGGGTGATGGCAGCCTCGACATCGGCGGCGCTGACCATCAACGTATCACGGTCAACGTCGATCATCACCGGCGTGGCGCCCAGCAGCTCGATCATGTTGAGGGTGGAGACCCAGGTTTGCGAAGGGGTGATGACTTCGTCGCCGGGGCCGATACCCAGCGCCATCAGCGTGATGTGCATACCCGCCGTGGCGGAACTGACGGCGATGGCGTGCTTACAGCCGAAAGTGGAGCAGAAGTCGCTTTCCAGTTGCTGGTTTTGCGGCCCGGTGGTGATCCAACCGGAACGCAACACTTTCTCTACCGCGGCGATTTCTTCATCGCCGATGGCCGGACGAGAGAAAGGCAAAAATTGATCCATAGTTAACCCCAAACGTATCGAGCTGCTTTTGATGACACTGTAAATCCCTTTCGTTTAACGAATATTAAACGCCAGAGAAGAATCGTTTCCGTGGATTAACTGACAATGTAAGGCCGCAAGCTTAACTAAACCTTAAGACGAGACGTGTCATCAGTGGGAGAACTGATGGATAGGTGCCGTCATCATTAATTTAAATTCACTATGAAAATCAATTTATTATATATATTAATAATTATTTACTTATTTTATTTTTGCCGAATCAAGCCTAGCACGTCATTGACGTTTTTCAATAAAACCCACGATAAAATGAGCGGTGGAACAATAATAGCCGATGATTACCCGGCTATTTATATTCACTACGTTTAGTTTTCGTTTACATTTATGCTACCGGGACGAATTAAGCCGTGCGCGTCATGATCCAACGCTGGTTCCCCACCCATTGCAGGTGAAAATCCACTTCATAGATCTGCGACAACAGGTCGGGCGCCATCACCTCACGGGTGATGCCCTGCGCCACCAGCTGCCCAGCGTGCAGCAACCAAACCCGATCGGCCTGCTGCAGGGTATGATTCAGATCGTGCGCGCACACCAGCGCGCTGCGCCCACTTTGACAGAATTCGCGCAGCAGGCGATCCAGCGCGACCTTTTGCGCCACATCCAGGCTATTGGTCGGTTCATCCAGCAACAACAATCGGCTGTGCGGATTGACGCTGGGCCACACCTGCAGCAACACCGCCGCCAGCCGCACCCGCTGCCATTCGCCACCGGAAAGCTGCGTCAACGTGCGTGACAGCTTATCCACCAGCTTCAACCGCTGGCATAGATAGAGAATGGCGTGCTCCACCTCGGTTTGCGCCGCGCCGGCAGGCCGGTGCAACGCCAAATACTGAAACACCGGCATCAGCGACACCGGCGGCTGTTGCTGGCTGAGATAGCCGCGCCGGCATGCCAGCGCGTGCCCCGGATAATCGGCCAACGCGCGTCCGTCCAGGCAGACTTCGCCCAGCCCCGGCAGCATGCCCGCCACCCGCGCCAACAGGGTGCTCTTCCCTGCGCCATTGGGGCCGATCAGGTGAACCTGCAACCCGCCGTCAATCTGTGCCGAAAAAGGCGCCAGGCGCCCCGCCACCCCAACCTCAACGAGTTGCAGCATCTGTCTTATCCTGCCAGCGCTTGTTTCACCGCCGCCACCAGCGCCGGATCTTCCGGCGTAGTGTCAGGCGAGAAGCGCTGGATCACCGTGCCGTCGCGCGCGATCAGGAATTTCTCGAAGTTCCACAGAATATCGCCGGGGTGCTTCGGCGCACGCCCTTTGCTGGTCATCCGCGCCAGAAACTCGCTGCCCTGCGGTGCGACAGCCTCCGGCTGTGCGGCAATCAGCGCCTGGTACAGCGGATGACGGCGTTCGCCGTTCACCTCAATCTTGGCGAACATCGGGAATTGCACGCCGAAGGTGCCACGGCAAAACGCCAGGATCTCTTCGTTGCTGCCCGGCTCCTGGCCCAGGAATTCATTGGACGGGAACCCGAGGACTTCCAGCCCTTGATCGCGATAGGCTTCGTACAGCGCTTCCAGCCCTTCGTACTGTTTGGTCAGGCCGCACTCCGAGGCCACGTTGACCACCAGCAACACCTTACCCCGGTAGGCGCCCAGCGTGGTCGGCTGATTTTCAATGGTTTGTAACGGCAGGTTGTCGATTGGCTTGCTCATCGGTTGTCATCCTTTGGTTTTTTAATGGCAGGTGAATGAAGAGAACTACCTTACGCCTTTTGCCCGGGTCAGTAACCAGATAAATAGCGGCGCCCCCAGCGTGGCGGTCACCACGCCGATCGGCAGCTCGGCCGCCAGCAGCGCAATGCGGGCAACCACATCGGCCACCAGCAACACCCCGGCCCCGGCCAGCGCGCAGGCCGGCAACAGATAGCGTTGGTCGGTCAGGCCGATAAGCCGCAAGATATGCGGGATCACCAGCCCAACGAAGCCAATCACCCCGGCGAGCGCCACGCTGACGCCGACCAGCCAGCCGATCGCCAGCACCAGCAGGTTACGCCACAGATGCAGCGACAGCCCTAGTTGCCGCGCCTGTACCTCGCCCAGCGCCATCAGGTTGAGCGCTTTGCCCTGGCCACACAACCACAGCAGCACCGGCAGCAGCGCCAGCACCAGCCACTTTTGGCGCCAGTCGACCCCGCCGAAACCGCCCATCATCCAGTACATCAGCTGCCGCAGATCGAGGCTGGTGCTGAAATAGACCGCCCAGGTCATCAGCGCGCTGCACACGATGCCCAGCGCTACGCCGACCAGCAACAGCCGCGCATTGGTCAGACGTCGGCGGCGAGCGAAGCCCAGCAACAGGAAGGTCATCGCCAGCGCACCGGCTATCGCGGCGGCGCTCATCAGCGCCACCGGCAACAACCCCTGCCCCAACAACACCGTCAGCACCAGCGCTACGCCGGCGCCGTTAGCGACGCCCAGCAGACCAGGCTCCGCCAGCGGGTTTTCAAACAGCGCCTGCATTACCGCGCCCGCCACCGCCAGGGCGGCACCGACCAGCATCACCGCCAGCGCGCGCGGCAAACGCAGTTGCCAGACGAACAGTTGCGCCCGATCGCTGAACCACTCTGACGGCCATATCCATTGGTCGCCGGCGCAAAGGCTGAACAGCAACGCCACCGCCACGCCCAGCGCCAACAGACCGATCTGGCGTTTATCGCGGTAGCGTTGATGTTGCAACAATAAGGTGAAGGTACGACTGGTTGGCATGGCGCGGCGGTTCCCTGCCGGCCGCTGTCGTGGCCGGATAATTGACGTTTGAGTCGAATATTAGGGGGTTAACGCCGCAAGGGGAAGCCTTGCGTGGATGATGGCGCAGGAAAGCAGCGGCTGGCCTTGCCCGTCATCGCAACGATGATGGCAAAACCAGCCGCCGATAAACTCAGGGTTAACGATGCGGGCCGGCGTTGCCCGGTGGATAAGGCTGGCCGCGGCCGTCATCGCGGCGGTCGGAGGCACCGCGATCGTCATGATTGCGCTCGTGGTCGCGATTATCGCGATCGCCGCGGAACGGATTACCGCTGCGTGCCGGCTCACGGTGATCATTGCCACGCGGCGGCGATGGCTGCCAGCGGCCGCCGTCCCAGTACATGCCGCGCGCATTGCGCTCACCCAGACCGCGGCCCTGATGCGCATGCCACCACTGCGGTGGACGCCAGTCGTAACCATCCCAGTAGTAGCCGCGACGGTCCTGATCCCCCAGATGCAGAGAAACGCCCGGCACATTGATATCGACAGAGACATCGGCCTGCGCCGCCAGCGGCAGCAACAGCGGGAAACACATCAGCAACAGGATCTTTTTCATTTTACCTTCTCACTCTATTTTTCTTGCTGCAGTGGTTATATCAGCGCGTTTATTTAACCACTATCTCACCGATGCCTATTTTCAGATTGTTTTCGACGGCCTTACACAATCCCTACACTGTTTGCCCTCGCCTTTAATTATCATAACCGCTGATAAGGCTTAACGAATAACTGACGGCTCTCAAGCGGCGTGGCAATTATAATTAAGCGAATTTCCATCGGAGGAGAATAAGATGATTAAACGTATAGGCAGCCTGCTGGCCGTTGTGGCCCTGACAGCAAGCCTCAGCGCCTGCTGCTGGGGCCCGCACTGGGGCGGCGGCCACCGTGGCGATGGCCCTGGCCATTATCACGGCCGTTATTGAAGCGAAAACAATGCCACTCACCAAATAAGAGTTAAGAATATTCCGAAATCGAGCTTAAATAAACTTTCGCCGTAGCGTTTGAACGCAGGATTTTAATTCTTACATTGCCCATTAGGAATAAACTGAATTTTATCCCAAAAAAGAAAAAGGCCGCGCAAGCGGCCTTTTTTGATATCACACGTCACTCACCCTTTCGGGCTGGCGTTTTCTACCCGGCTTTTCAGCTTCTGCCCCGGACGGAAGGTCACCACGCGGCGCGCCGTAATCGGAATGTCTTCGCCGGTCTTCGGGTTACGCCCCGGACGTTGGTTCTTGTCACGCAGATCAAAGTTGCCAAAACCCGACAGTTTTACCTGTTCGCCATTCTCAAGGGCCCGACGGACCTCTTCAAAGAACAGTTCCACCAGGTCTTTGGCGTCCCGTTTGCTAAGCCCAAGCTTCTCAAACAGGTGTTCTGACATTTCAGCTTTAGTAAGCGCCATAGGTTCAATCCCTCAAGGATGCTTGGAATCGCTGTTTTAGAGCCTCTACGCATTTTGCAACGGTAGCGGCTATCTCCTCTTCTTCCAGTGTACGAGCGGTATCCTGCAATACCAGACTGATAGCCAGGCTCTTGTCACCTTCTGCCACGCCCTTGCCACGGTACACGTCAAACAAGTTTACGCCAACTACCTGATTTGCGCCAACTTTCTTACACTCGGCCAAAATATCTTCTGCGGGGACGTTTTCAGCCACCACAACGGCGATATCACGGCGGTTTGCCGGGAAGCGCGAAATCTCCCGCGCCTGAGGCACGGCGCGGCTCGCAAGCTTGTTCCACTCCAGTTCAAACACCACGGTGCGGCCGTTAAGATCCAGTTTACGTTCAAGTTCCGGGTGAATCACACCGATGAAACCTACGCGTTCGCCGTGCAAATAAATCGCCGCACTCTGCCCTGGATGCAGGGCCGGATTGGCTTCCGCCCGGAACTGAATTTCGGATAATTTACCGGTCAGTTCGAGGACAGACTCCAGATCCCCTTTTAAATCATAGAAGTCGACGGGCTTGCGCGCCAGATCCCAATGCTCATCGTGCGTATGGCCGGCGATCACGCCTGCCAGCATGACGTCCTGACGAATACCCAGATCTGCCGCACTATCAGGCACAAAGCGCAGGCCGCTTTCGAACAGGCGCAGACGCGTCTGCTGACGGTTCTGGTTATACACCACCGCAGACAGCAAACCGGTCCACAGCGACAGGCGCATCGCCGACATTTCGACCGAAATCGGGCTCGGCAGGATCAGCGCTTCTTCATTCGGGTGCAGCAGCGCCTGCACTTTCGGATCGACGAAGCTGTAGGTGATCGCTTCCTGGTAGCCGTGATCGACCAGCATGGTCTTCACGCGCTTGAGCGTCAGATCGGCTTCGCGATGCTGGGTCATCACCAGATCGGCGCGCACCGGCACATCCGGGATGTTGTCGTAGCCGTAAACGCGCGCCACTTCTTCCACCAGATCCTCTTCGATTTCCATATCGAAACGCCAGCTCGGCGCGACCGCTTGCCAGCTGTCGCCCTGCTCGGTCACCTGGCAGCCCAGGCGGCGCAGAATGTCGCTGACCTGCTCGCTCGGCACCACGTGGCCGATCAGACGATCCAGCTTCTCGCGGCGCAGCGTGATGGTAGCGCGCTTCGGCAGTTCGTTTTCGTGGGTCACGTCGATAACCGGGCCGGCCTGTCCGCCGCAGATGTCGAGCAGCAGGCGCGTGGCGCGCTCCATCGCTTTGTACTGCAGCGCCGGATCGACGCCGCGCTCATAGCGGTGAGACGCATCGGTGTGCAGGCCGTGACGGCGTGCACGGCCGGTGATCGACAGCGGGCTGAAGAAGGCGCATTCCAGCAGCACGTCCTGAGTTTCCCCGTTGACGCCGGAATGCTCGCCGCCGAAGATGCCGCCCATCGCCAACGCTTTTTGATGATCGGCGATCACTAAGGTGTCGGCGCTCAGTTTGGCTTCGTTGCCGTCCAGCAGCGTCAGGGTTTCCCCTTCTTCCGCCATGCGCACCACGATGCCGCCGTCGATGCGGCGCAGATCGAAAGCGTGCATCGGCTGGCCAAGCTCCAGCAGCACATAGTTGGTGACGTCTACCACGGCATCGATAGAACGGATGCCGCAACGACGCAGTTTTTCACGCATCCACAGCGGGCTTGGCGCCTTGACGTCGATACCTTTCACCACGCGCCCCAGATAGCGTGGGCACGCCTGCGGCGCGTCAACGCGGATCGGCAGCGTGGCGTCGATGGTGGCGGCCACCGGGCTCATGTCCGGCTCGGTCAGCGCAACCTGGTTCAGTACGCCCACGTCGCGCGCGACGCCGATGATGCCCAGGCAGTCGGCGCGGTTTGGCGTGACGCTGATCTCGATGGTGTTGTCGTTCAGTTTCAGATAGTCGCGGATGTCGGTGCCGATCGGCGCATCCAGCGGCAGCTCGATGATGCCGTCATGATCGTCGGAAATGCCCAGCTCGGAGAACGAGCACAGCATACCTTCCGAAGGTTCGCCGCGCAGCTTGGCGGCCTTGATTTTGAAGTCGCCCGGCAGCACCGCGCCCACGGTGGCGACCGCCACTTTCAGGCCGGTACGGCAGTTCGGCGCGCCGCAGACGATGTCAAGCAGGCGATCGCCGCCTACGTTAACCTTGGTGACGCGCAGTTTGTCGGCGTTCGGATGCTGACCGCACTCGACCACCTCGCCCACGACGACGCCGTTAAACGCGCCGGCAACCGGATCCACGCCGTCCACTTCCAGGCCGGCCATGGTGATTTGATCGGATAATGCTTCGCTGCTGATGGCCGGGTTTACCCACTCGCGCAACCAGAGTTCACTGAATTTCATGTGATATTCCCGCCTTACTTAAACTGTTTGAGGAAACGCAGATCGTTTTCGAAGAATGCGCGCAGATCGGTGACGCCGTAACGCAGCATTGTCAGGCGCTCCATGCCCATACCGAAGGCGAAGCCGGAGTAAACTTCCGGATCGATGCCCACGTTGCGCAGCACGTTCGGATGCACCATGCCGCAGCCCAGCACTTCCAGCCATTTGCCGTTCTTGCCCATCACGTCCACTTCAGCGGACGGCTCGGTGAATGGGAAGTAGGACGGACGGAAACGAACCTGCAGGTCTTCTTCAAAGAAGTTGTTCAGGAAATCGTGCAGCGTGCCCTTCAGATTGGTGAAACTGATGTCTTTATCGACGATCAGCCCTTCCATCTGATGGAACATCGGGGTGTGCGTCTGATCGTAGTCGTTACGATAAACGCGGCCCGGCGCAATGATGCGGATCGGCGGCTGCTGGTTCTTCATGGTGCGGATCTGCACGCCGGAAGTCTGGGTGCGCAGCAGGCGCGTGGCGTCGAACCAGAAAGTATCGTGGTCGGCGCGCGCCGGGTGATGCCCTGGAATGTTCAGCGCGTCGAAGTTGTGGTAATCGTCTTCAATCTCTGGGCCGGTGGCAACGGAGAAGCCCAGCTCGCCGAAAAAGGTTTCGATACGGTCGATGGTGCGGGTTACCGGATGCAGACCGCCGTTTTCCATGCGACGGCCCGGCAGGGAGACGTCGATGGTTTCAGCCGCCAGGCGCGCGTTCAGCGCAGCGCTTTCCAGCGCGTTCTTACGCGCGTTCAGGGCGTCTTGCACCTCCTGCTTGGCCTGGTTGATCACCGCGCCGGCCACCGGACGATCTTCCGCCGGGACGTCGCGCAGAGACTGCATCTGCAAGGTGAAATGACCTTTCTTGCCAAAATATTCGACGCGCACCAAATCTAACGCGGCAACATCCTGGGCATCTTCTACGGCTGCCTTGGCATTGGCAACCAGCTCTGCGAGATGTGGCATTGCTTTCCTCTTCCTCTGGCCGGGATGGCCCTAAGTAATTGTTATCTATATTCGAACACGCCTTTGAGCAATCTTCAAAGACTTTTCAATGCGTTGCCGGCCGGGCGGCTCACCTGAGCTGAACGCCAGCCGTACTCACCGCAACGCGTTGCAAGGCGGGACGATGGCCAAAAACAAAAAAGCCTCCACGAGGGAGGCTTAGGCGCTACTTTTCGTTTCTTTTCTTACGCGCAAAGCCTCCTGAAATCAGGCGCTAAAGTAAAAAAAGAAACGAAAAATAGCTGCGTGCATGATTGCGGTACCTTGTCGATGATTGCCCACCAGTGATATAGCTGCGGACAATGAAAGTCAATATTTGTCGCTGAAAACAAAGATTAAAAGAGGGAGCAAGCTCCCTCTTCTACTGACTTACGCCAGAGCTGCTTTCGCTTTCTCAACCAGTGCGCCGAAGGCCACTTTGTCGAAGACTGCGATGTCAGCCAGGATCTTACGGTCAATTTCGATCGACGCTTTTTTCAAGCCGTTGATGAACTTGCTGTAAGACAGACCGTTCTGACGAGCAGCTGCGTTGATACGTGCAATCCACAGCTGACGGAACTGACGCTTACGTTGACGACGGTCACGGTAAGCATACTGGCCTGCTTTGATTACTGCCTGGAAGGCAACACGATATACGCGCGAACGGGCACCGTAGTAGCCTTTCGCCTGCTTCATAATTTTCTTGTGACGTGCGCGTGCAATTACACCACGTTTTACGCGAGCCATATGCTCTCTCCTAAAGTCTTATTCTAAATTCAAAAAAAATGGCTTATGCGTACGGCAGGCACGCGGTAACCAGGACCAGATCGTTTTTAGACACCATGCCTTTCGGACGCAGGTGACGTTTACGCTTGGTTGCTTTTTTGGTCAGAATATGACGCAGGTTGGCATGTTTACGCTTAAAACCACCGCTGCCGGTTTTTTTGAAGCGCTTGGCTGCACCACGTACAGTTTTAATCTTTGGCATTTTAATTAAATCCACTTCGCATTGTTAAACAACGAATCAGTTGGGCGAATAAAACCCACACAGCGCAAGCGCCGCGCGGGTTCCATTACTTGTAAGCCTTACTGTTTCTTCTTAGGAGCGAGCACCATAATCATCTGGCGGCCTTCGATCTTCGTAGGGAAGGATTCGACCACTGCCAGATCCATATCTTCACACAGGTCTTTACGGACGCGGTTAAGCACTTCCATACCGATCTGCTGGTGCGCCATCTCACGCCCGCGGAAACGCAGGGTGATTTTGGCTTTATCGCCATCTTCCAGAAAGCGAATCAGGTTGCGTAGTTTGACCTGATAGTCGCCATCATCGGTGCCAGGACGGAATTTGATTTCCTTGACCTGAATAACTTTTTGCTTCTTCTTCTGTTCTTTCGTCGACTTGCTCTTCTCGTAGAGGAATTTGCCGTAATCCATGATTCGGCAAACTGGCGGTTCGGCATTTGGGCTGATTTCTACTAAATCAACGCCCGCTTCCTCAGCTTTTTCAAGAGCTTCATTCAGACTGACAATACCAATCTGCTCGCCATCGACGCCGGTTAGGCGAACTTCTTGCGCGCGAATTTCTCTGTTAATGCGATTAGGACGCGCCGGTTGAACTCGTTTTCCGCCTTTAATACTTTATTCCTCCAGTTGATGAAGACTACGGCTGCGAATCTCTTTCAGCAGCTTGTCTACGACTTCGTTTACGTCCAGGCTTCCCAGGTCTTTGCCACGGCGGGTACGAACGGCAACTTTGCCTGCTTCGACCTCTTTGTCGCCGCACACCAACATGTAAGGGACTCGACGTAAAGTATGTTCGCGAATTTTAAAGCCAATCTTCTCATTTCTCAAGTCCGCTTTCACGCGAATGCCTGCATCCTGCAGTTTTTTGGTCAATTGCTGGACGTAATCAGACTGGCTGTCGGTGATATTCATCACCACCACCTGCACCGGAGCGATCCAGGTCGGGTAGAACCCGGCGTATTCTTCGGTCAGGATACCGATGAAACGTTCCATGGAGCCCAAAATGGCACGGTGAATCATTACCGGCACGACGCGATCGTTGTTTTCGCCAACATACGAAGCGCCCAAACGGCCCGGCAAGAAGAAATCGAGCTGCACGGTACCACATTGCCATGCGCGATCCAAACAATCATGCAGGGTAAATTCAATTTTCGGTCCGTAGAAGGCGCCCTCACCCGGCTGATATTCAAACGGAATGCCGTTCTCGGTCAGCGCGGCGGCCAGGTCTTCTTCCGCACGGGTCCACATGTCGTCGGTGCCGATGCGTTTTTCCGGGCGAGTGGACAGCTTGACAGCGATCTTGTCGAAGCCGAAAGTGCCGTACACGTCATACACCATGCGGATGCATTCGTTCACTTCGGCGCGCACCTGCTCTTCGGTACAGAAGATGTGGGCGTCATCCTGCGTGAATCCGCGCACGCGCATCAGGCCGTGCAGGGAACCCGATGGCTCGTTGCGGTGGCAGCTGCCGAACTCGCCCATGCGCAGCGGCAAATCGCGGTACGACTTCAGGCCCTGGTTGAAGATCTGTACGTGGCCCGGGCAGTTCATCGGCTTGATGCAGTATTCGCGGTTTTCCGACGCGGTGGTGAACATGGCGTCTTTGTAGTTTTCCCAGTGGCCGGTTTTTTCCCACAGCACGCGGTCCATCATGAACGGACCTTTCACTTCCTGGTACTGGTACTCTTTGAGCTTCATGCGCACGAAGGCTTCCAGCTCGCGGAAGATGGTCCAACCGTCGTTGTGCCAGAACACCATGCCCGGCGCTTCTTCCTGCATATGATACAGGTCGAGCTGTTTGCCGATCTTGCGGTGATCGCGCTTGGCCGCTTCTTCCAGGCGTTGCAGGTAGGCGTTCAACTGCTTCTTGTCTGCCCAGGCGGTGCCGTAGATACGCTGCAGCATTTTGTTTTTGCTGTCGCCGCGCCAGTAAGCGCCGGAGGTTTTCTGCAGCTTGAAATGGTGGCAGAAACGCATGTTCGGCACGTGCGGGCCGCGGCACATGTCGACGTATTCTTCGTGGTGGTACAGGCCAGGACGATCGTCATGGCTGATGTTCTCATCCAGGATCGCCACTTTGTAGATTTCGCCGCGCTCAGCGAAGGTGTCGCGGGCTTCTTGCCAGCTGACCTTCTTCTTGATGACGTCGTAATCCTTATCGGCCAACTCGTGCATCCGCTTTTCCAGCAGATCCAGGTCTTCCTGCGTCAGGGTGCGGTCGATATCCACGTCATAATAGAAACCGTTGTCGATCACCGGACCGATCGCCATTTTGGTATCCGGCCACAGCTGCTTGATCGCATGACCCAGCAGGTGAGCACAGGAGTGGCGCATGATTTCCAGGCCGTCCTCATCTTTGATGGTGATGATGGCCAGCTGCGCATCCGATTCGATCAGATCGCCGGCGTCGACCAGCTCGCCGTTGACGCGGCCGGCGATACAGGCTTTCGCCAGGCCAGGGCCGATATCGCGCGCGACATCCATCGGGGAAACGGGGTGATCGAAATGACGCTGACTACCGTCAGGAAGGGTAATAACAGGCATTAATAATTCCTTATCTACAGTGGTGACCCACACGACAGATCACATGCAGTACGAAAATTGGATTTTGGGTTTGGTCAGCCAGGTTTCAGATCTCGCCCACAATTGCCAGATTGAAACCTCACTGGGTATACAGAATGGAACGCATACCTTCTCAGCCACATTCGGCTAAGCGAATAGTATCACTAAAATTGTTCCGGATAAATAAAGCGCCGCCCTCACGCTTTCGCGTCAGCCGGCGCAAAAACGGTTTTCATGTAGCTGAGGGTGGCCAGCAGGCACAGGCCGTAGCCCAGCAGTTCGCAACCCTCTTCCACCATGTTTTTCACCACCCGGTTGTAGCCGTCCAGCATCAGCGTTTGCCACAGCGCGCTCATGCCGAACAGGCGTGAAAACACCAGAATGCACAGCAGGCCGGCGCACATCATGCCGTAGGCGGGATGCGTCACGAAATAGGCCAGGCCGCGCACCGCCGCCGCGATGTGCCGCGCTGCATGCACCAGGCAGGCCAAGGCTACCGCCAGCGCGAACCACACCCAGGCGCCGTGCCACAGCGCATCGAAGGCGAAATCCATCTCGCGGATCAGCATGCAGAGAAAGAAACCGCCGACCAGCATCCAGGCGGAGCGGCGTTCAGACTGCCGCCGAGCCGCGGCGAAGAAACCGCCGGAGATGGCGAGCAGCAACAGCTCCTGCGCCGCTTCGGTCAGCGAGGTTTCATGCACGAAATTATGCAGCCAGTGTACGTCGATAAATACCAGGCCGACCAAGGCCGCCAAAAAAGCGCAGTAGAGCAGAAAGGTAACGGCTTTCCCCAGCAAAATATGCAGTTCTTGTTTCATAATCACACTCATTATTATTTACAGCGCATCTATGTTATCCACCTGTCCCCAGGGATCGTGGCAATTGATGCCTAATACCCTACACAGCGATTAAGGTGGTCATTAATCACGCCGCAAACAATAAAAACCCCGGCACATGGCCGGGGTAGGCGCCAGTCTTTCCTGGCTGTCATTTCATCGTCGTCGGTATTTCAGGCTCTCATCCCTATATCATCGAGACGCGCAAACGAGCCTGGAGATTACGCCTGCGGAGATGATACGGTTACACGTCGGGCATTGGTGTTAACGCCCCACAAGCCTGCCAATGCACTGACCACTGCGCCAATCAACAACGCAAAGAATGACCACAGGGCAGCCCGAGACAATTCGTCCGCAGCCGCGGCAGCCTGTTCGCGCGCCTTCTGTTTCAGCTCAGCATACTCCTGTTTTGCCTGATTGATTTTTGCTTCGGCTTCATCCAAGCGCTGATTAACCAGCTGCGCAGTTTTATTTTTGGCGTCGACCAAATTCTTCACCGTCTGGTCCACTTCCTGCGGCGTCATATTGGTATTTTCAACCAGAGCTTTTTTCAGTGTGTCTTGATCCACATCTTGCGAGATGGCCTCACCATGTTTTTTAAGCTTGTCGACCAGTTGCTTAATAATCGCATCGCTATTGTCAGGCTGAAGTGCCAGGGCTTTTACTGCGTCTGCCAAATCAGTCTTGGCCGCATTCAACTGTTGCTGCATGAATTCAGGCTGCAATGACGGAATACCACTTTTTTTGAGCGCCGTAACCACATCACCATGCAGCTGTTCAGGTTCCAACGTGGTGTCGATACCCAACTTGTCAAACACCTTACCGCCCACGTCTGCCAACCCGGTTGCCCCTTTGCCAATCGCGGAACCGGCGCCGGAAAGCAAACTGCCAGAGGTCGAAGCGATAGCACCCAGCGCATTACCGGTGGCCTTCACTGCAGACCCGACCAGCATTCCACCCAACACCGCCGCCACAATCAGTGACGTAGCCCATACCAGGAAGCCATGAATAAGGCCGTCATTAGCAGCCAAACGTCCGGCAATAAAAGCGCCGGCAGCCAAGCTAATGATGATTGAAACAGCGGACCAAATCACTACGGTGGTGCCGGCTCCGTTGATCGGATCGTCTGATGTCGGATCCACGATGGAAAATCCCAAACTGGTGCCCAACGTCGACAGCAACAGTGAAACAGCCAATACGGTGATCACACCACCGATGACGCTGCCCCAGGAGATTTTTTTCGCCGCTACCCATTCTTTTGCCACTTCCATAGTAAAACTCCTTTTAAGCTTTTCGATTATGAAGAAATGCCACAAAGCCTTACCAGTATAGAAGTGTTTAATCTCTTAAGCGGTTAAACGGTAAAAACAGTTAAAAATAATTAATAATATGTGCCCAGTATTAGCGACGCTGTATGGGCGGGTGCATTTTGGCTCGCGTTCAGCGCCGCGGGCGATTGCGGGCAACAAAGCGCCGCTGGGGTGTGAGGATGAACCGGAGCTCGTCGGCGAGTGCAACGGCAGTGATGAAACGCCGGCCGACGGTTAATTAACGTTACGAGCTATCCCCATTGCCGCCAGGCGCACGGCAGGCTAGGCTGTTCAGCTCATGGGCCGCCGCGTGGCGGCTTGAACGTTGCACAGGGAGTCTCTTTTATGACGGGTATTTTGCAGTTATTCCAGGCCATCGGACTGGGTTTGGTGCTGCTGTTGCCGCTGGCCAACCCGCTGACCACGGTGGCGTTGCTGCTCGGGTTGTCCGGCAATATGACGCGCGAAGAGCGTAATCAGCAGTCGCTGATGGCCTCGGTTTATGTGTTCTGCATCATGACGGTGGCGTTTTACGCCGGCCAGGTGGTGATGAACACCTTCGGCATTTCGATCCCCGGCCTGCGCATCGCCGGCGGCCTGATCGTCGCCTTCATCGGTTTCCGCATGTTGTTCCCGCAACAAAGCGCCGATGAGGCGCCGGAGGTGGAGAGCAAGTCGCACGAGCTGCGCCATAAGACCTCGGCCAACATCGCCTTCGTGCCGCTCGCCATGCCGAGCACCGCCGGGCCGGGCACCATCGCGATGATCATCAGCTCAGCGTCGAGCGTCAAAGATAACACGCTGGGTTTTGAACCCTGGGTGCTGGCGGTGGCGCCGGTCGCCATCTTCCTGACGGTCGCGGTGATCCTGTGGGGCTGCCTGCTCAGTTCCGGCGCCATCATGCGCTTGGTGGGGAAAAGCGGCATCGAGGCGATCTCGCGCCTGATGGGCTTCCTGCTGGTGTGCATGGGCGTGCAGTTCATCATCAACGGCGTGCTGGAGATCATCTCCACCTATACGCCGGCCGCCGCTTAAAGATCAAAAACGGGCGCGTCATCGCGCCCGTTGCCGTTATTTCCCCGCCGGCGCCTGCGCGCCCAAAATGCCCTTGCCTTCCGGCACTTCGGTAAAGCGGCTGAGGATCTCACTGTAGGTCTTGGCCGGATCCAGATCCGGGAACTGCGCCGGATAGATAAACTTCGCCAGATACTCCAGCCCGACAATGTTGTACGGATGGTTGTAGAAGTTATGGTAGATGCCGTAGAACCGCCCTTCTTTCACCGCCGACACCTGCGCGAAGCCCGGGCGCTGTTTCATGCGATTGAAAGCCTCATCCACCTGCTGTTGCGTGACGCCATAGCCGAACGGCACCGCGGCGTTGGTCTTGCTGGCCCACTGCGAGCCGGAAACGATGTAGGCATCCGGTTTCATGGCGATCACCTTTTCCAGCGCCACGTCGCCGGTCGCGCCCGGCAACAGCGCAGAGCCGATGTTGCGCGCGCCGACCGCTTCCACCAACGCGCCCCAGCCGACGTGCGCATGGGTGAAGCAGCAGGACTCCAGCCCATTCAGGCCGGCCTTGGCTTCAAAGAACACCAGCGGCTTGGGTTCCACCGCCTGCGTCTTGGCCAGAATGGCCTGATAATGCTGCTGATAATAATCGGTATATTGCTTGGCTTCACTTTCCCGGTTGAGGGTTTCCCCCAGCAGCGTCACGCTTTTCGGCGTGTTTTCCACCGGCTTGAGCATGGTGTCGATAAACAGCACCGGCACATTCAGCGCCTTAAGCTTATCCAGCACGCCGGTTTGGCTCAGCGAAGGTTTGGAACGCAGCTGGGCGATCATCAGATCGGGCCGCTTGGCGATCACGCTCTCCAGATTCACTTCACCTTTGTCGCTGAATCCCATATCGATGATGTTTTTCGCCGCCGGCCATTTGCTCTGCAAGATATCCCAGGTCGCCGCGTCGCTTTTCTTCAGCAGGTTATTCCAGGCCACCAGCCGGCCGAACGGGTTGGCGCGATCGAGCAGCGCCAGCGTGAGAATGTCGCGCCCGTCCTGCACCACGATACGTTTCGGTTCTTGCTGGAGGGTGAGCGTCTGGCCGGAGGTGTCGGTCAGGGTCAGCGGATAGGTGGTGGCCATCGCCGGAGAGGCGAGTAAGGCGGCGCAAATCAGCGCCGGCAAAGTGATTCGACGGTGCACGAAAGACTCCTTAGTCATGAACGCAATCAGGAAATACTAATGAGAATGGCTTGCATTATCAAAGATAACGCCCGGCAACCCGACGATTAATTGCAAAGGGATGTGTAACGCAGGATTGAGAGGCGCGCCGAAGGCGGCGCGCCCAGGGGATCACACCAGGCCGTAAATCAGCGCCGACAGCGCGATCAGGCCCATCACCAGCACGAAGACGTTGCTCGCCGCGCGGTATTTGCGCATCGCCGGCACCGCGCGCACCGCGTACATCGGCAGGATAAACAGGATAGCCGCAATCAGCGGGCCGCTGATGGTTTCGATGATGTGCAGCGCGCTGGGGTTCCACACCGTCGCCGCCCAGGTGAGCAGGAACAGCGAAACCGCCGAGATGCGGTGCGTCATGCGCGAGCTGAGCGGTTTGCCGACCGCGCGCGTGACGCCGTCGATCAGGCTGGTCGCCCCCTCCGTGACCCCCAGCGAGGTGCCGAGATAGGATTTCGCCATTGCCAGCATCGCCATCACCGGGCCGAGATAGGCGATCAGCGGGTTGGAAAACTTGTTGGCCAGGGTGGTCA
Organism: Serratia sp. CY29653; assembly: GCF_052169255.1. Classification (NCBI taxonomy): domain Bacteria; kingdom Pseudomonadati; phylum Pseudomonadota; class Gammaproteobacteria; order Enterobacterales; family Yersiniaceae; genus Serratia; species Serratia sp. CY29653. Next base: position 1,484,488 of record NZ_JBJNLC010000001.1, read on the forward strand.
GCACCGTGATGTTCTGATCTTTCGCCTGCTGCATGTCTTCATGGGACAAACTCAGCACGCAGCTGAACACGAAGAACAGCACGGTGACGCAGATCAGCACATAGCTGTAGCGCATGATGCGCGCGCAGCGGCGTTCCGCCTTATCGCCATACAGGCTCTTCTGGGTCGAGGCGAAGGAAGAGATGATCGGCGCATGGCTGAAGGAAAACACCATCACCGGCACCGCCAACCACAGCGAATGCCACAGCCCCGGCGTGTCGAAGCGGGTGGCGGCCAGGCCGTGAACGAAATTGGCGGTATTCCAGCTCGGCATCAGGTACAGCGAAATGCCCATCAGGAACACCAACAGTGGGAACACCAGCATGCCCATCGCCGCCACGATGCTGTCTTTGCCGCGCAGCAGCACCAGATTGAGCACCACCACCACCGCCAGGCTCAGCCAGATGCGCGGCAGCGGCGCCACGTGGAACTGGTGGATCAGGAAGCTGTCCAGCGCATTGGTGATCGAAATGCTGTACACCAGCACGATCGGGAAAAACGCCATCAGATACAGCATCATGATGATTTTGCCGGCCAGTACGCCGAAGTGTTCGACCACCACATCGTGAATATTGCCGTCGCGGCTGGAGCCGGAAAGCACGAAGCGGCTGAGCGCGCGGTGCGGCAAATAGGTCAGCGGGAAAGCGAACAGCGCCATCAACAGCAGCACCAGCGGGCCGTTCAGGCCGGCGTTGATCGGCAAGAACAGCGTGCCGGCGCCCACCGCGGTGGCATAGAGACCGAACATCCAGACGGTGTCGGTTTTGTTCCATTTGGCGGGCTGAGCGGCCGTCAGCGTGCCTGAATCGGGAGAAATCGTACTCATGAGACAGTCTACCTTAATCTGCGGCGCCAACGATTGCGCCTAACGGGATATCCTTCTCCGCGAATTTTTTAATAATAATCAGTGAATTAAAGCGATATTTCATACTTGCGCCTGATGAAAGGACGGCAAAGGATAATGAAAAATCCGTTGCGGGTCTATGTTTTATCGGCCGAACGAACGATTTACGAACAGGAAATGCTGAAAAAACCGGCGCACCCAGTAAAAACTAAGGGCCCCTTGCGGAGCCCTTAAACGGTTTACTTCTTCGCGTCCGGATGGTCCGGCACCTCGGCGCTGCCCATCTCCTTCTCGTCGCGGATCATCGAGCGGTCTTTACGCACGTCGGCCACGTCGGAGGCGCTCACCGGTTTGGCGCTGTTGCCCCAGCTGGTGCGGATGAAGTTCACCACGTCCGCCACCTGCTGATCGTTCAGGCGCCAGCCGAACGGCGGCATGGTGATGTTGGACACCGCCCCCTGCACCGCCGGCGTGGTGTTGCCGGTCAGCACGATGTGGATCAGCGAGGTCGCGTCCTCGGTCTGCACCACCGGATTGCCCTTCAGCGATGGGAAGGCGCGCTTGTAGCCCACCCCGTCGGTGCGGTGGCAGGCCGCGCAGTTATCGACATACAGCGCCGCGCCGGGCTTGCTGTCGTCGCCGCGCCACAGATCCTTGGCCACGCTGTCTTCGACCGGCGCCGCCTGCTGCTTGCCGTCTTTCGGCGGCAGCGATTTCAGGTAGCGTGCGATAGCGGTCAGATCGTCATCGCTCAGATATTGCAGGCTGTGCTCCACCACGTCGCTCATGCCGCCGAATACGATCGCCTTGTCGTTACGGCCGGTTTTCAGGAACTCGGTCAGCTCGGCTTCGCTCCAACTGCCCAGGCCGTCCTTGTTATCACCGCGCAGGCTGGAAGCCACCCAGCCGTCGATCGGCGCGTTGCTGCCGGACAGGTAATCGTCGCTTTCGCTGTTGCTCAGCGCTTTTTCCTGCATGGTGATGCTGCGCGGGGTATGGCAGGCGCCGCAGTGGCCCAGACCTTCCACCAGGTAGCGGCCGCGCTCGATGATCGGATCGGCCTTGGCGTCGGCGACGAAGTCCGCCGGCGACGGCGCGAACATGCCGCGCCAGATGCTCAGCGGCCAGCGCATCGACAGCGGCCACGGGATGTCGGAATCCTTGTTGGCCTGCTCCACCGGCTGCACGCCGTGCATGAAATAGGCATACATGGCGCGCATGTCGTCTTCTTTCACCAGCGCGAACGACGGGTACGGCATCGCCGGATACAGGGTGCTGCCGTTTTTGGCTACGCCCTTACGCACCGCGTTGTCGAAATCCTCGAAGCTGTAATCGCCGATGCCGGTTTTTTTGTCCGGCGTGATGTTGGTGGAGTAGATGGTGCCAATCGGCGTCTCCATCGCCAGGCCGCCGGCGAAGGTTTTGCCGCTCTTGCCGTCGGTGTGGCAGGCCACGCAGTCGCCGGCGCGCGCCAGGTATTCACCGCGCTTGATCAGCTCGCTGCTGACGGTGGCGTCCTGCGCCCAAACGGAAAAACTCACTGCACTGAGAACCAGTGCCGGTACAAATGCTTTCATCGTTCGCCGTCCTTATGCCTGCACCAATGGGCCTGGGTTTTTCAGATACTGCTCGCGAATGGCGCGGGCAGACCAGTAAGCCAGCGCCGCCACGGTGCCGGTCGGGTTGTAGCCCAGCCCCTGCGGGAAGGCCGATGCGCCGATCGAGAACACGTTGTGCACGTCCCAGCTCTGCAGATAGCGGTTGACCGCGCTGGTCTTCGGATCTTCCCCCATCACCGCGCCGCCGTTCATGTGGGTAGTCTGGTAGCTGGTGGTGTCGAAGTGGCTGTTGGCGTTTTTCGGGCTGCCGGCAATCAGTTTCGGGTTCATCGCCTTGGCGATCGGCGCCATCTTGTCGTACATGAACTGCGCCATCTTGATGTCGTTCTCCTGCCAGTCGAACGTCATGCGCAGCAGCGGCTGGCCAAAGACGTTCTTGTAGTTGGGATCGAGATCCAGATAGTTGTTGCGGTACGACTGGTGCGCGCCGTGGGCGTCCATCGAAACGTGGTGAGTGTAAGCATCCGCCACCGCCGCTTTCCATTTGCTGCCCCAGGCCGGGGTGCCCGGAGGCGTCGGCAGACCGGAGATCGGCTTGGTGCCCGCCTGGTTGACCCAGAACGGCGAACCGCCGACGAAGCCTTCTTTGGCGTGGTCGAAGTTGTCGGCGTTGAAGTCGTCCACGCCCACGCCGTTGCCGCCAGCGCCGATAAACGGGTTGGTGAACACGTCTTTATCGAAGAACGCCTTGATGGTGGTCATGTTCTGGTAGGCGAAGTTACGCCCGACCACACCCTCGCCGGTCACCGGATCGTAAGGCTTGCCGATGCCGGACAGCAGCATCAGGTGCACGTTGTGGAACTGGAACGCGCCCAGGATCACCAGATCGGCCGGCTGTTCAATCTCGCGCCCCTGCGCATCGACGTAGTTCACGCCGGTGGCGCGGGACTTGTCGTCGGTCAGGTTGACCTTCAGCACGTTGGCGTTGGTGCGCAGCTCGAAGCGTTTCTCCATGCGCAGCGCCGGCAAGATGTTGACGTTCGGCGAGGCCTTGGAATACATGTAGCAGGCGTAGCCGCTGCAGAAACCGCAGAAGTTGCACGGGCCCATCTGCGCGCCGTACGGGTTGGTGTAAGAGTCCGAGGTGTTGGCGGACGGCAGGTTGTAAGGGTGGTAACCCACCTCCAGCGCCGCCTTCTCGAACAGTTGGGCGGAGTAGGTATTTTTCTGCGCCGGCAGCGGGAAATCGTCGGAGCGATCCGGCGCAAAGCGGTTGCCGCCCTTCTGCGCCACTTTCTGCCCTTTGATGGTCCAGGCGGTGCCGGAGGTGCCGAACACTTTCTCCGCCTTGTCGAAGAACGGTTCCAGCTCGTCGTAGGTCACGCCGAAGTCCTGGATGGTCATGTCCTTCGGAATGAAGTTTTTGCCGTAGCGCTCTTCATAGTGGCTGCGCATGCGCAGTTCGATCGGATCGACGCGGAAATGCACGCCCGACCAGTGCAAACCAGCGCCGCCGACGCCGGTGCCCGGCAGGAACGCCGCCAGCTGGCGGTAAGGCACCGCGGTCTGGCTGCTGTTATGGCGAATGGTGACGGTGCTTTTCGACAGATCCTGGAACAGTTTGCGGCGGATGTTATAGGTCAGCTCGTCGATCACCTGCGGATAAGACCCGTCCGGATAGGTATCGCGCATCGGGCCGCGCTCCAGCGCCACCACGTTGAGGCCGGCCTCGGTCAGCTCTTTGGCCATGATCGCGCCCACCCAGCCGAAGCCGACGATCACCGCGTCTACTTTTTTCATTACCGTTGCCATGCTTAGCCCCTCTCCCCACGAATCGAGACCGGCGGGAAGGGATAACGCTCCCCTCGCTCAACCCAGTCCATAAAATCGGCGCGCGCGCCCGGAAAATTAATCAGCTTCCAGCCCACCATGTCTTTGTTGCCGCCATGGATGGGATCGCTGAAGAAACCTTCGCGGGTGTTTTGCAGCAGATAGGAGAAGAACAGTTTCGACGGCAGCTGCGGGAACTCCGCCTCGCCGGACTCGAACTTTTGCAGCATGGCGTCTTGCTGCGCGCCATCCAGTTCGGCGAAGGGCTTGCCGGCGGTTTTCTTGCTGTAGGCGTCGGCGTCACTGATGCCGAGGTTGTAGATTTGCTTGGGCACCAGCGGCAGCTGATAGCCCATCTCCTTCGGCACATCGGGGTTGAACGGCCCCTGCATGTACCAGATGGCGCCGGTGGCGTACGGGGTATTCATCTGGCGATCGATAAACTCCGGCACGCCGGCTTCCAGTGCGCCGGGGCCGCGCTCGTCGGCCGGGATCAGGCGCGCCACGGCGGCCTTGATGAAGGCCCACTCTTCCGGGGTGAAAAAGGTCGGTTGGTAATCGTTCTGCGTTGAGGTGTTCGAGGCCGCGACCGCCGGTGTCGGTGCCGTCAGCGCGCCAACGCCGCTGCCACCAATTACCGCCGCAGGAATTAAGGTCATCGATTTCAACAAGAAATCGCGCCGCGAATTGTTGGTTTTATGATTCGACATGTCACATTCCATCCAAAGATAGTCACAACTATTTAACCGCAACCTTGCGATCGATACGGGTTTTTAAAATAATTTGTTACTTATTTGTATATTTATTGAAGGTCAGAATACATCCAAGCGCAAAAATGTTACCGGTAACTTATTGAATGAACGTAAAGATTTATCTGCTAACGTAAATTTAACTTTTCGTGCGGTTTTTCCGATAAGCGGTGAGGAAATAACGAAAAATGAGAAGCAGCTCGCGCGCTGGAACGGTGCCGGAAACAAAATCGGCCGCATTCAGCGGCCGATTCGACAAGAGAGAGGGTTACTGCGACATCGCCTGATAGGCGGTGGTCACCTTCCACAAATAGCGCGGTGCCTGTGGCGCCGGATGCTTTTTCTGGATGTGCTGATAAAACTCATCCGGGCTCATCTGATTGATGCGATTGACCGCCACACGCTTGTCCGATGAGAAGGTGCGCAACATGGCGCCCGCCCCATTCACGTACGAAACGATGGTGGCATAACGCAAAGTCTGTGGGTTGTTGATCCCGGCTAGCTGCTGGCTTTGAAGAATATTGATATAGGCCGTTCCCAGATCAATATTGACCGCCGGATCCTTCAGCTCACGCGAGCTGGGTTGCCCGCTTCGTCCTTTCATGCGATAGGCGTCGCGGCCGGCGGTAGAAGCCTTAAGCTGCATCAATCCCACTGCGTTCGAGGTGCTGACCACGTTCGGGTTAAACCCGGACTCCACCTGAATAATCGCTTTAATCAGCGTTTCGTCAACGCCGTAGTTGCTGGCGGCCTGACGAATGTAATCGTTATAGGCAACCGGCGTGCCTGTGCGGTTTACCGGTGCCTGCGGAGGGGGTTTTAACCAACCGCCGCGCGTTGTGCCACTGCCTGAAATATTGCTTGCCGTTTGCGGATCTTTGGCGCACCCCGACAAAAGCAAAATTGCCGTAAGGCAACCTATTTTTGTTTTCACAGAATCCCTCACTCCTTTCAATGAGTTGCGTAGCATATACAACTTGTAAGGACACCTGCAGTAATTTTTTGGGCTAATCTCAAGCTATCCATATACCAAGAGGTGATTTATGAGTCAATCTGCAACAAACTGCTTTGTGGTGACTTTTCGCTATCAGGAAGAGGGATTAACCGACCTGGCGAAGCTGACCGGGCAATTGACGCGCGAAGGTTTTGTCACGTCGGTGACAGACGAAAATGGCGTGCACCATGAGCTCGGCAGCAACAGTTTTGCGTTCATAACCGCGCTGGATCAAGAGGATGTACAGCGCCTGGCGCAGGGGTTCGGGCAGTTGGCATTGGGAAAACAGCCGGAGGTGGCGATATGCGCCTGTAAGGACTACCTTCAGCGGTTACATACTGATACATAAAATGCTATAACTTCCCGGAGGGTATTATTTTTTCAGTTGGAGATGTACCCCGCCGGCGGTGGGCAAGTGACGCTTGACTTCGCTTCAATTGATATTGATAATCATTTTCATTTGAACCAGGAGACGTCATCATGCCATTGATAAGTTGCGCTTTTCGTCGCAGTCGCCCTTTCCGCGCTGCCACACTGTTACGCCCTTTCACGCTCGCCTGCCTGCTGCTCGGCGCCGCCTTGGTCAGCCAAAACGCGCTGGCGGAAAAAAAGCTGCGCGTGGTGACGACCTTTACCATCATTCAGGACATCGCCCAGAACGTGGCGGGTGATGCCGCCGTGGTAGAATCCATCACCAAGCCGGGCGCCGAGATCCACGACTATCAACCGACCCCGCGCGATATCGTCAAAGCGCAGCACGCCGACCTGATCCTGTGGAACGGCATGAACCTGGAACGCTGGTTCCAGCGTTTCTTCGAAAACATCAAGCAGGTGCCGGCGGCGGTAGTCACCGAAGGCATTACCCCACTGCCGATCCGCGAAGGGCCGTATAACGGCAACCCTAATCCGCACGCCTGGATGTCGCCGAGCAACGCGCTGGTGTACATCGAGAACATCCGCAAAGCGCTGGTGGAGCACGATCCGGCCAACGCGGCAACCTATAACCGCAATGCCAAGGCCTACGCAGAGAAAATCGGCGCGCTGGACGCCCCGCTGCGCGAACGCCTGGCGCGCATTCCGGCCGCACAGCGCTGGCTGGTGACCAGCGAAGGCGCCTTCAGCTACCTGGCGCAGGACTATCAGCTGAAAGAAGTCTATCTGTGGCCGATCAACGCCGATGAGCAAGGCTCGCCGCAGCAGGTGCGCCGGGTGATCGACGCAGTGCGCGCCCACCATATTCCGGTAGTGTTCAGCGAGAGCACCATTTCCGACAAACCGGCCAAACAGGTGGCGAAAGAAACCGGCGCCAAATACGGCGGCGTGCTGTACGTAGACTCGCTGTCCACCCGCGACGGTCCGGTGCCGACCTACATCGACCTGCTTAACACCACCGTGCAAACCATCGCCAAAGGATTCGATCAATGACCCATGAACCGTTTGTCCGCCCTGAGTTGAACGTGGACGACGTCACAGTGACCTACAACAACGGACACACCGCCATTCACAACGCCAGCTTTACCCTGAGCGGCGGTTCGATCTGCGCGCTGGTCGGCGTCAACGGCAGCGGCAAGTCGACGTTGTTCAAAAGCATCATGGGCCTGGTCAGGCCCACCGCCGGCCGGGTGTCGCTGAGCGACAAACCGGTGGCGGAGGCGCTGAAAAAGAATCTGATCGCCTACGTGCCGCAGACCGAAGACGTCGACTGGAATTTCCCGGTGCTGGTGGAAGACGTGGTGATGATGGGCCGCTACGGCAAGATGAACTTCCTGCGCATTCCGTCGCGCGAGGATCGGCTGCGGGTCGACAAGGCGCTGGAGCGCGTCGGCCTGAGCGAGCTGCGCGGCCGGCAGATCGGCGAGCTGTCGGGCGGCCAGAAGAAGCGCGTGTTTCTGGCGCGCGCGCTGGCGCAACAGGGCACCGTGCTGCTGCTGGATGAACCGTTCACCGGCGTGGATGTGAAAACCGAGAATGCCATTATCGATCTGCTGCGCGCATTGCGCGACGAGGGGCACCTGATCCTGGTCTCCACCCACAACCTCGGCAGCGTGCCGGAGTTTTGCGATCGGGTGATCCTCATCAACCGCACGGTGCTGGCCGCCGGCCCGACCGAAACCACCTTCACCCAGAGCAATCTGGAGCAGGCGTTCGGCGGCGTGCTGCGCCATATCAACCTCTCCGGCCCGGATCTGCACGACGACAACGATCCGCGCACCGTTACGGTATTGACCGACGATGAGCGCCCGGCGGTGTTCTACGGCCACACCAAGAGCGATCCGCCGGCCAACAGCCAGGCTAGGGAGAAACAATCCTGATGCTGGACCTTCTGCTGCAACCTTTCAGTTACAACTACATGGTGAAGGCCATCTGGGTCAGCGCCATCGTCGGCGCCGCCTGCGCGTTCCTCTCCGCCTACCTGATGTTGAAAGGGTGGTCGCTGATGGGCGATGCGCTGTCGCACTCGGTGGTGCCCGGCGTGGCCGGCGCCTACGCCCTCGGCCTGCCCTACGCCGCCGGCGCCTTCTTTACCGGCATGCTGGCGGCGCTGGCGATGACGCTGGTGCGCCACATCACCCGGCTGCGCGAAGACGCCATCATCGGCTTTATCTTCTCCACCTTCTTCGCCGTCGGCCTGCTGATCGTGTCGCTCAACCCCACCTCGGTCAACGTGCAGTCGATCATCTTCGGCAACATCCTCGGCATCGCCGACGAAGACGTGCTGCAGGTGGAAATCATCATCGGCGTTTCGCTGCTGATCCTGTGCCTGGTGTGGAAAGACCTGCTGGCGGTGTTCTTCGACGAAAGCCACGCGGTGTCGATCGGCCTGTCGCCGCTGCGGCTGAAGATCCTGTTCTTCACCCTGCTCAGCGCCTGTACCGTCGCCGCGCTGCAAACCGTCGGCGCCATTTTGGTGATCGCCATGGTGATCACGCCGGGCGCTACCGCCTATCTGTTGACCGATCGCTTCAGCCGGCTGGTGATCATCGCCATCATCATCGGCGCATTGACCAGCGGCATCGGCGCCTACCTGAGCTTCTTCCTCGACGGCGCCACCGGGGGGGTGATCGTCACCCTGCAAACGCTGGTGTTCCTGGCGGCGTTCTTCTTCGCGCCGAAACACGGCCTGCTGGCGTCCCGGCGCCGCGTGGCGCATTCGCAAACCGGAGGCCGCTGATGGACACCCTGTATCAACTGCTCAGCGAACCCTTCGCCTACCCGTTCATGCAGCGGGCGATCATCGCCGCCATCGTCACCGGCGTAGTGTGCGCCGTGCTCTCCTGTTATCTGGTGCTCAAAGGCTGGTCGCTGATGGGCGACGCCATCTCGCACGCGGTGCTGCCCGGCATCGTGGTGGCGTTCGTGGTCGGCATTCCGCTGGCGATCGGCGCCTTCCTTTCCGGCATCTTCTGTGCGGTAGCCACCGGTTACCTGAAAGAGAACAGCCGGGTGAAAGAAGACACGGTGATGGGCATCGTCTTCTCCGGCATGTTCGCCTTCGGCCTGGTGCTGTTCTCGCGCATCGATACCGACCAGCACCTGAGCCACATTTTGTTCGGCAACATGCTGGGCATTACCGACGGCGAGCTGAAGCAAACACTGCTCATCGCCGGCATCACTCTGGCGGTGGTGCTGCTCAAGCGCAAAGACTTCATGCTGTACTGCTTCGATCCGCATCATGCGCGGGTGATTGGCCTGCCGGTCAAGCTGCTGCACTACGGGCTGCTGTGCCTGCTGGCAATGACCATCGTCGCCTCGCTGCAGGCCGTGGGGGTGATCCTGGTGATCGCCATGCTGATCGCCCCGGGCATCATCGCCTTTATGCTGTGCCGCCGCTTCGAACGCATGCTGGTGGTGGCGACGGTGGTGTCGGTGTTCTCCTGCGTGCTTGGCACCCTGATCAGCTTCCACATCGACGGCGCCACCGGGCCATGCATCGTCATCGTACAGGCCGTGCTGTTCGTTATCGCCTTGTTGTACAGCAAGCTGCGTCCGTTACAGCGTAACCAAAACGCCCTCACCGGCGGTTAATTCCCTCCGATGCGGCGATGCCCTCTGCTCGCCGCATCGCCTGCCCCCGCCCATTGCGTTGTTGTCATCAAGTTGCAACCGGTATTGCGCTTAAATTAATCAATAGGGTATATACTTTGAGCTGGCGAGACGCTGAAAAAATCGCCACCTTTGACGCCGGCTGTGCGCCGCGTCGTGTTTTCACCACGGGAAAGACGCTAACCTAATGAATTATCAGGCAGCACAGAGGGGGAGATACCATGTGGCAAGCCGTTAGCCGTCTGTTAAGTGAACATCTTGGCAGCGCAGAGATACGCGAAAGGATTGAACTGCCCGGGGGCGACATTCACCCGGCGTGGCGCGTGAGTTACGGTGACAACGAGGTGTTCGTGAAATGCGACGCCCGGGAACAACTGCCGATATTCACCGCCGAGGCCGATCAGCTGGCGTTGCTGGCACGCAGCAAAAGCGTGCGGGTGCCGGAAGTGTACGGCGTCGGCAGCGATCGCGACTACAGCTTCCTGCTGCTGGAGTATCAGCAGTTGAAACCCCTCGACGCCCACGGCGCCTATTGCCTGGGCCAGCAGCTGGCGCATCTGCACCAGTGGAGCGAGCAACCGCAGTTCGGTCTCGACTTCGACAGCGATCTGACCACCACCCCGCAACCCAACGCCTGGCAGCGCCGCTGGTCGGAATTCTTCGCCGAGCAGCGCATCGGCTGGCAGCTACAGCTGGCGGCGGAGAAAGGCATGACCTTCGGCGATATCGACGACATCGTCGATCGGGTGTATCTGCGCTTGCAGCACCACCAGCCGCAGCCTTCCCTGCTGCACGGCAACCTGTGGCCGGGCAACTGCGCGATGACCGCCAACGGGCCGATTCTGTTCGACCCGGCCAGCTACTGGGGCGACCGAGAGTGCGATTTGGCGATGCTGCCGCTGTATCCGGAGCTGCCGCCGCAGATCTACGACGGCTATCAGAGCGTGTGGCCGCTGGGTGCCGGGTTTATCGAGCGCCAGCCGCTGTATCAGCTGTACTACCTGCTCAACCGCAGCAACCTGTTCGGCGGCCAGCATCTGGTGGCTGCGCAACGCGCGGTGGAGGCGCTGTTGCAGCCCGAGGCGTCGTAACGTTCCGGGGCGCCGCTCGGCGCCCCGTTCATGCCTCAGGCCGCGCCGGCCAACTGCCCCAACAGGCGGATCACGAACCAGGCGATCACCGCAATCACGATCGGCAGGATGTACAGCGGGAAGTATTGCAGGAAGATGGTGTGGTGCGGCAGCGTAATGCGCTCCTCCAGCTGCTGGCGCGTGTGCCCTTCGCTGCCCTTGGCCTGCTCCAGGATCATCTGGTCTTCCAACCCTTCGCGGATGAACTTGACCTGGCGCGACATGCGCGCGCCGGAAGCCTGCAGCGCCAGCCCGACGAAGATCAGTATGTAGATGATGATGAACATCAGATTGGCGCCGCTGAACAGGCTTTTATCCACGTCAGGCACCGGGGAGTTGTACCAGAAAAGGTTCAGGAACGGCGTATTGAAACGCACCATGTCCACCATCACGTGGACAAAATCCAGCATCACCGCGTTGATGCCCTTAGTTTTTTCACTGTGCTGATAGACAAAGCCCAGCACGGAAATCAGCGTAGACAGCAACGCCGGGATAAAAACCACCCATCCGAGAATGCGTTTCAAAATGGCGATACGCCCGGCCTGTTGATACGTCATGTGTTCCCCTTGTTAGCGACGTAACCGAATCGGCTAAGTCTACCTGCAGTTGGCAAAGCTCGCCCACCGTTTTCTTCATTCCCGCTGTGCTACAAGCTTAGCCGAATTCGCCGAAATCAACTGCTTAACGCCGTCCGGGCACTATCATTGAAGAGATAAAGTTATCCATTCGGGCAGAGGCCGCCATGATTCGACTGATTATCTTATTGCTGGGCGCGCAGGCGCTGCACGGCCAGCGCCGCCTGCTGGTGCTGTTCGGTTGGCTGTGGATAGCCGCAGGGGCGCTGGTGCTGTTCGACATACTGCAGGATGGCCGATCCGTGCTGGCGCTGGATGCGCTGGCGGTCATCCTGGCGCTGGAGGGGCTGGTGGCGATATCCGCCGCGCTGGTGATTGGCTCTTCCGCCAGCAGACCGGTGCTGCTGAAGGGGCTGGGCTTCGTGTTTATGGCCTTTTTAATGTTGGACGTGCCCGCAGACGATAACATCGTCGCCACCGTGGTGTTTGGCAGCGCGCTGCTGCTTGACGGCGCCGTGCGCATCGCCTCCTCCACGGTGATTCAACACAGTCGATGGAAAACCGTGGCGCTAGCGGGCGGCGGCGAGATCCTGCTTTCGTTGATGATTTTTGTCGGCTGGCCGGCGCCGCACCGGATGACGGTGCCCTTTTGCCTCGGCGTGATGATGGTGCTTTCCGGCTGGGCTTTATTGCGTATCGCCCGGAGGCTGGCAAGCTTCTCTCTGAATCAGCACCCCGCGCGGCAGCCACCGCCCCCGGCGGACGAGGCTACGCCGCTCACGGTGTATGTCTGGACACCGATTGGTGCGGCTAAAGATCCACGCCGGCGTTACATCGTCGACCGATACATCGCGGCGGTCGACGGCGGCGGCAATATCTCCACCGGTCATGCCGCCCTGGCGCTCGCGCCGGATGTGTATATCAGTCACTACCCGCTCAACGACATCAGCCATTCCGTTCAGGATTTCCGCCAGTTGCTGCATGCCGGCGAACAGAACAACGTCGACGGGCGTTTCCTGCCCGACCTGCCGGGCGAGATCGCCGCCTGGTGCCCGCCGGACAAGAAAATTCAGTTCTATCGCTATAACCCGGCGGCGCTGCGCGCATTCTGGCGGCGGTATCGGCAGGACGCGACTTACAACCTGACTCGGCGCAACTGCTCCACCACGGTCATCGGCGCACTCGACAGCGCGCTGGAGGGCGTGCTGGGCGATAAACATCTGTGGCGCCGTTTTCTGTTATTGGTGCTGGATCCCAATCTGTGGATGCTGGCGGTGCTGCGCAGCCGTGGCGAAAGCATGACCTGGACGCCGGGACTGGTGCTGGACTATGCCCGCATGTTGCAACAGGTCACCGAGCGCCAACACCAACGCTGGTGGTTAAAATTACGCGAGGTGTGGAATATCCTTCGCTTTGGCAAAAGCCAAACGCGCAGGCAAAGATTTTAGTCTCGCCGCCGGCGATGATAGAGTGTCGGCACATTCACCCGCGCCGGCAGGAGTTAACCGTTAATGGCTTATTCGCAACGCATTGAAACCGCAATTTTTGATATGGACGGCTTGTTGATCGACTCGGAACCGCTGTGGCTGCAGGCCGAGCTGGATATCTTCGGCGCGCTGGGTCTGGATCTGTCCGATCGCCACAAGCTGCCGGACACCCTGGGGCTGCGCATCGATCTGGTGGTGAAGATGTGGTACCAGGCGATGCCGTGGCAAGGCGTATCGCTCGATGAGGTGTCGGCGCGGATTATCGAACGCGCCATCGAGCTGGTGCACGAGACGCGCCCGCTGCTGCCGGGCGTCCGGCAGGCGCTGGAGCTGTGCCGCGAGCAGGGGCTGAACATCGGCCTCGCCTCCGCCTCGCCGCTGCACATGCAACGGCAGGTGCTGAAGATGTTCGATCTTGAGGGCTACTTCGATCAGCTGGTTTCCGCCGAATACCTGCCGTACAGCAAACCGCATCCGGAGGTCTACCTGATCGCCGCCGAGCGCCTGGGCAGCGATCCGCTGCGCTGCATCACGCTGGAAGACTCCTTTAACGGCATGATCGCCACCAAGGCCGCGCGCATGCGTTCCATCGTCATCCCCGCCGCCGAATACCGCCACGATCCGCGCTGGGCGCTGGCGGACCACCAGCTGGAGACCCTGGAACAGCTCACCCCCGCCCACTTTGCCTGACCTGCGGCGCCGGCCACCGGCGCCCTGGCTTTGCCGCTCTGCGCATAAAGGGGATCCGCGCCGCAAAACAAACGAAACAGTGTTTCATTATTATTGAATTGGCATGTTGTTATTATTATGCTGGGCGGCAGGGAAAGCGACGGCCCGCGGAGCGTTGTCACTGCCACGCAGCGCTGTTCAAGGCCGCCGCTTCCTCCCGCCGCACGCCAAACAACCGCCCTCGTTTCTTTCCGTTCCCCACCGCCCATCGCCCGCCGTTAATTCTCACCGGTCAAAATCGATGATTTGTTACGCATTGCCGTAACAACCCGTTGTAAAACAGGGGAAAATAAACAATTGGTTACAGGGTAACTGCTTCCACTACTGGGAATTTTCCCATATACTGGATAAATTAACAGTTTACCAGCCGGAATCGCAACAGCATGACCGCGGAAGGACACCTTATATTCTCTGTCGCTTGCGCGATCTTCGCCAAGAAGGCGGAAGTGACGCCAGAGCTGGCTACCGGCGACTGGTGGCACATCATACCCGCCGCGCTGCTGACCTCGCTGCTGCCGGACATCGATCACCCCAAGTCGGTGCTGGGCCAGCGTCTGCGCTGGCTCGCCATTCCCATCGCCCGCGCATTCGGCCACCGCGGTTTCACCCACAGCCTGCTGGCGATCGCCGGCGGCATGGCGCTGTTCCAGCTGGACGTGCCGCGCAGCTGGCCGATCCCGGCCGACGCGCTGCACGCCATGATCATCGGTTACTTCAGCCATCTGCTGGCCGATATGCTCACCCCCGCCGGCGTTCCGCTGCTGTGGCCGTGCCGCTGGCGTTTTCGCCTGCCGCTGCTCAACTCGCAAAAGGGCAACCAGCTGGAGCGTGTGTTGTGTCTATGCCTAGTGGCGTTTGCCATCTGCTGGCAAGGTGATTTCACCCTGCCGGTGCAATCCTATGTCGAGCAAATCATAAATATTAGACCCTGATCACAAAAATCCGCTCAACCAATCACCTTCATGTATATAAAACGAACAAAAACACACAAAAAGCTATATCAAATTCCATTTGGATATAAGTAGGCCACCCGGCAAACTGTTACGATATTTACATCGCGACATACGTGATGCGTAGTCGTTTTTATAAGAAAGATGATTGGAGACATTGGGGATGAATTTTCCGCTCGTGATTAACGTGCTGGTGTTTGTCGCGCTCCTGTTGCTGCTGGCGCAAACCCGCCACAAGCAATGGAGCCTGGCGAAAAAAGTGCTGGTCGGCCTGGTGGTCGGCGTGGTGTTCGGTCTGGGCCTGCAGCTGGTGTACGGCTCCGACAACCCGGTACTGAAAGAATCCATCAGCTGGTTCAACATCGTCGGCAACGGCTATGTGCAACTGCTGCAAATGATCGTCATGCCGCTGGTGTTCGCCTCGATCCTGAGCGCGGTGGCCAAACTGCATAACGCCTCTTCTCTGGGCAAAATCAGCGTCCTGACTATCGGCACGCTGCTATTCACCACGCTGATCTCGGCGCTGGTGGGCGTACTGGTCACCAACCTGTTCGGCCTGACCGCCGAAGGCCTGGTGCAGGGCGCGCAGGAAAGCGCGCGCCTGACGGCAATCCAGACCAACTACGTAGGTAAACTGGCCGATCTGACCGTGCCGCAGATGGTGCTGTCGTTCATCCCGAAAAACCCGTTCGCCGATCTGACCGGCGCCAGCCCGACGTCGATCATCAGCGTGGTGATTTTCGCCACCTTCCTCGGCGTGGCGTCGCTGCAGCTGCTGAAAGACGACAAGCCGAAAGGCGAGCGCGTGCTGGTGGCTATCGACACCCTGCAAGCCTGGGTGATGAAGCTGGTGCGTCTGGTCATGAAACTGACGCCGTACGGCGTGCTGGCGCTGATGACCAAAGTGGTTGCCGGTTCCAACATTCACGACATCGTCAAGCTCGGCAGCTTCGTGGTGGCCTCGTACATCGGCCTGGCCATCATGTTCGTGGTTCACGCCGCCCTGCTGGCCTTCACCGGCGTTAATCCGCTGAAATTCTTCCGCAAGGTGTGGCCGGTGATCACCTTCGCCTTCACCAGCCGCTCCAGCGCCGCCAGCATTCCATTGAACGTGGAAGCGCAGACCCGTCGCCTGGGCGTGCCGGAATCCATCGCCAGCTTCTCGGCGTCGTTCGGCGCCACCATCGGCCAGAACGGCTGTGCAGGCCTCTACCCGGCAATGCTGGCGGTGATGGTTGCGCCGACCGTCGGCATCAACCCGCTGGATCCGGTGTGGATCGCCACCCTGGTCGGCATCGTCACCATCAGCTCCGCCGGTGTGGCGGGCGTGGGTGGCGGCGCCACCTTCGCCGCGCTGATCGTGCTGCCGGCGATGGGCCTGCCGGTAACGCTGGTCGCGCTGCTGATCTCGGTCGAACCGTTGATCGACATGGGCCGTACCGCGCTGAACGTCAACGGCTCCATGGCGGCGGGCACCATCACCAGCCAGCTGATGAAGCAAACCGACAAAACCGTGATGGACAGCGAAGACGAAGTCGAATTGGCTCACCGTTAACGCCGTCTCAAAACGAAAAAACCGGGGATTCTCCCCGGTTTTTTTATGCCCCGCGCCCGGTCGTTACGGCCGCTCGCCGTCCGCCAGCCGCCGGTTGATGTCGGCGATAACGCCCGGCAATTGCGCCAGCGTGTCTATCACATAATGTGCGCCCGCCGCATACAGCTTATCGGCGGCCGCCGTACGGCGCAGCTCGATCTCTGCCGCCGCCATTTGGCGGTACTCCTGCCAGGTCGCGCCAAACTCGTTGCCGGACAGCGCCAATCCGACGCTCCACATCCCGGCGTTCAGCCCTTCATGAATGCCCGGCACCGCGTCGTCCACCTTCACGCAGTGCGCCACCGCATCGATGCCCAGCGCGATGGCGTTCTGCAGCGCCATCCACGGCCCCGGCCGGCCACCGGCCGCGAGATCGTCAGTGGCGACCCAGTAATCCGGCGTGTAGCCGCGCTGCGCGGCGGCAGGCACCAGCACCTCCATCACCGCACGCGGATAACCGGAGCAGGAGCCGATTTTAATGCCCTGTTCGCGCAGCCCGGCAATCACCTGTGGCACACCCTCGATGGGATCGGCGAAGTCGATCACTTTGGCGATTTGCAGCGGCATAAACGCCTGATACAGCGCGTCGATGTCCTGGTGGCTCATCGAGCGGCCCAGCTTCTGCCGCCAGCGCGCGTCGACCGCCGGCAGCTTGCCCAGCGCCTCGATGTGCTGCCATTTGCCCAGCCCCATCGGAATGCGCGCCTCCGCCAGGCTGATGTCGATATCGAAGGTTTTTTTGAACGCCTCGACGAAAATCTGCGTTGGCGCAAAGGAGCCAAAGTCCACCGTGGTGCCGGCCCAGTCGAGGATCACTGCGTTGATCTGTTTCATGGTCAATCCTTATTGATTCCAGTACATCGCCTGCCCGACGGCCGCCAGCAAACGTTCGATATCTTGCGGATAAATTTCCCCGATGTTGCCGATGCGGAAGCAGTCGCTCTGCGACACTTTGCCGGGATAGATCACAAACCCTTGCTGTTTCAGGCGCTGATAAAATTCGGCGAAGCGGTAAGTGTCGGCCTTTGGCGAATAGAATGCGGTGATGATCGGCGAATGCAACGCATCATCGAGCAGAGTCTCAAAGCCCAGCTCGCGCATGCCCGCCACCAGCCGCCGCTGATTGGTTTGATAGCGGCGGTGGCGCGCGGCAATGCCGCCCTCTTGTTCCAGCTCTTTCAGCGCCTGCGCGAAGGCCAGCACGGTGTGGGTCGGCGACGTAAAGCGCCATTTGCCGGCCTGGTCTTCCATACAGCGCCACTGGGCATACAGATCCAGCGACAGCGAGCGCGAGCGGCCGGCGCATTTCTCCAGTTCGCTGCGGCGGGCGATGACGAAAGCGAAGCCCGGCACGCCCTGAATGCATTTGTTGGCGGAGCTGATCAGAAAATCGATGCCCAGCCCGTCCACATCCAGCGGGATGCCGCCGAAGCTGCTCATGGCGTCGACGATAAAGGTCTTGCCGTTGCGCGCCGCCAGGCCGGCGACCTTCTGCAACGGGTTGAGCATGCCGGTGGTGGTTTCGCAGTGCACCATGGCGATATGGCTGATGCGCGCATCGCTTTTCAGCACCGCCTCCATCGCCGTCACGTCCGGCTCATTGACCTCGCCGCAGTCGAAAGCGTGGTGGTCGATATCCATCAGCCGCGCCATTTCGATCATCCGCGCCCCATAGGCGCCGTTGTTGACGATCAGCAGCTTGTCCTGCGGGCCGATGGCCGTGCCCAGCACGCCCTCCACCGCAAAGCTGCCGCTGCCCTGCAGCAACACCGAGGTGTAACCGGCGGACGGCGTCGCCAGCGCCACCAACTGCTGCCGGATGCTTTGCACCACGCCCAGGTTGTAATCTTCATCCCAGGTGCAGCTGTCAAACAGCATCGCCTCTTTTACCGTTTTCGACGTGGTCAACGGGCCGGGGGTTAACAGCAGGTAGTTTCGATCGGACATGTCATTCACCTATTTGGTCTACACCAGATTGCAGGCATTGTGGCGGCAAATTCCTTCCCTGGTCAAACGACAAAGCGCGGTGAAACAAAAAATTCATCTGGCTATGTATAATAAGCGCGTGCCGGAATGACGGGCCGATGCCATAGCGAGATGAAATGAAAGAACATCAGGGCGAAATGCCCCACTACCTGCAGATCAAGGATCAGCTTCAGGCGCGCATCACCCGCGGCGCGCTGCAGGCGGGCGACAAGCTGCCTTCGGAGCGCGAGCTGTGCGCCATCTTCTCCACCACCCGCGTTACCATTCGCGAGAGCCTGGCGCAGCTGGAGGCCACCGGCGCCATCTATCGCGCCGATCGCCGCGGCTGGTTCGTCACGCCGGAACGGCTGTGGCTGGATCCGACGCAGAACACCAACTTCCACCGCCTGTGCCAGGAGCAGGGGCGCGCGCCGCGCACCGCGCTGCTGTCCGGCGAAAAAACCACGGTGCCGCTCGACGTGATGCAGCCGCTGGCGCTCGAACCCTTCGACCAGGTGTATCTGCTGCGCCGCGTGCGCTACGCCGACGGCCGCGCCATCTGTTATTGCGAAAACCACTGCCTGCCGCAGCGGGTGCCGGAACTGCTCAGCCACGATCTCAACGGCAGCCTGACCGAAGTCTATCAACAGCATTACGCGTTGATTTACAGCAACATGCACCTGTCGTTCTACCCGACGGCCCTGCCTTACCGCGCCGCCAACGCGCTCGGCGCCATGGTCGGCCTGCCCGCCTTATTGCTGCGCCGGTTGAATTACGACCAGCACGGCCGCATTCTTGATTTCGATATCGAGTACTGGCGCCACGACAGCCTGCGCATCGAAGTCGATACGCTTTAACCCCGCATGACAGGGGCTGCGCCCGCCGCCCCGCCTTTCTCCCCCACGCCCAATTCCCCGTTGCCGGCAAATATATTTTGCCGCTTTCATTTGTTTGTCATATTCGCCGATTAGCGTGGCCGCATATCTGGTGTATACCAGTTACGCATAAATCCGCAACAGTGAGGCTGAAGCTATGAAACTTTCTCGTCTGGTCGTGATGACCGCCATCGCACTCGGCTCCGCGCCGGCCTGGGCCGCCGACGCGGTGGTGACCGTCTACTCCGCCGATGGTCTGCACGCCGGCGATCACAGCTGGTATCAAACCCAGTTCGACGCCTTCACTCAGGCAACCGGCATCAAGGTGCAGTACGTCGAAGGCGGTTCCGGCGCCATCGTAGAGCGGCTGTCGAAAGAGCGCAGCAACCCGCAGGCCGACGTGCTGGTGACGCCGCCGCCGTTCATCCAGCGCGCCGCCGCGGAAAAACTGCTGCAGGATTTCACCCCGCAGGATGCGGCGCAGATCGCCGACGCTCAGCCGCAGTTCGTGCCGCTGGTAAACAACTACCTGAGCTTCATCTATAACGCCAAACTGTTGCCGCAGGCGCCCGCCAGCTATCAACAGCTGCTGGATGCGCAGTTCCGCAACAAGCTGCAGTACTCCACGCCGGGCCAGGCCGGTGACGGCACCGCAGTATTGCTGCAGGCGTTTCACAGCTTCGGTAGCAAAGACGCCGGTTTCGACTACCTCGGCAAGCTGCAAAGCAACAACGTCGGCCCTTCCGCTTCCACCGGCAAGCTGACCGCGCTGGTCAATAAAGGTGAGCTGTTGGTGGCCAACGGCGATCTGCAGATGAACCTGGCGCAGATGCGCAGCAACCCGAACGTGCAGGTGTTCTGGCCGGCCGGGCCGGACGGCAAGCGCAGCACGCTGGCGCTGCCTTACTATGTCGGCCTGGTGCAAGGCGCGCCGCAAAGCGCCAACGGCAAAAAGCTGATCGACTTCCTGCTGAGCAAAGAAGCGCAGAGCAGCGTTAGCGCCATGTCCTACGGCATGCCGGTGCGTAAGGACGTCATCCCGACCGACGATAACTTCAAGCGGTCGCAGGCGGCGCTGGAAGGCGTGGACATCTGGGCGCCGGACTGGAATCAGGTGGTAAGCAGCCTGTCCGCCGATATCTCACGCTGGCACAAGGTGACCGAATGACGCTGACAATGCCTTCTACCCTCTCTTCCCGCGCCGAGGCGCGGGATAACAGCCTCGACATCGCCGGGCCGTCGGGCATCCAACTCGACCGCGTCAGCGTGTCGTATCGCGGCACCGAAGTGCTGAAACCCCTGACGCTCACCATCACCCCCGGCGAAGTGCTGGCGCTGATAGGCCCCTCCGGCTCGGGCAAAACCACCGTGCTGCGGGCGATCGCCGGTTTCGTGCAGCCTTCCGCCGGGCGTATTGCCATCGGTGACGTCGATGTCACCGACGTGCCGCCCTATGAGCGCGGTCTGGGCATGGTGGTACAGAACTACGCGCTGTTTCCGCATATGCGCGTCGAGGACAATGTGGCGTTCGGCCTGCGCGCCCAGGGCAAGCCGCGCGGCCTCACCGCCGAGCGCGTCGAGGAGGCGCTGGCCATCGTCGGCATGTCCGCCTACGCCAGGCGTTATCCCAGCCAGCTCTCCGGCGGCCAACAGCAGCGCGTGGCGATCGCCCGCGCCATCGCGGTGCGCCCCAAAGTCTTGCTGCTGGATGAACCGCTGTCGGCGCTGGACGCGCAGATTCGCCACAGCATGGTGGAAGAGATCGCCCGCCTGCACCGCGAGCTGCCGGAGCTGACCATCCTGTACGTCACCCACGATCAGGGCGAAGCGCTGACGCTGGCGGACAAGATTGGCATCATGCGCGACGGACACCTGATCGCCCACGGCGAGACCCGCGCGCTGTACCGTCATCCCACAAACCGCTTCGCCGCCGAGTTCCTCGGCCGCGCCAACCTGCTGCCGGCCACCGCGCTGGAAACCACCGCCGGCCAAGGCATGACCACCGTCAGCTGCGCCGGAAAAGTGATCGGCTGTTTCACCTACGGCGCACAACGCGGCTTCGACAAACTGCTGTGCATTCGGCCGCAGCATATTGCGCTCGATGCCGATGCCCAGCGCAGCAACTGTATCGTCGGCACGCTGCGCGATATTCACTGGCAGGGGGAGTTGACGCACCTGCAGTTCGACGCACAAGGCCACCCGCTGCGCGTGGTCACCACCCATCAGAGCCGGATGCCGCAGATCGGCGAGCGCGTGCCGCTCTATTTCGCCCCTGACGACGCGGTACTGATCGAGGACTGACATGACCGACTCTACGCTTATTCGCCCGGCCCGGCGGCCGCGTTCACCGCGCCGTTTATGGATCCTGCTGCCGCTGCTGGTGCTGGCGACGCTGTTTTTCTATCCGCTGGCGCTGATCGTCAAACAGGCGTTTACCGACGATCAGGGGCTGTTCAGCGCCGGCGCGCTGCAGCAGGTGTTCGAATCCCGACGCTTTGTCAGCGCCCTGCTCAACACGCTGCAGATTGCGCTGCTGGCGACGCTGGGCTGCCTGGTGCTCGGCACCCTGCTGTCGCTGCTGCTGGTGTTCACGCCGTTCCCCGGCAGCCGGCTGATCGCCTGGGTGATCGATACCTTTATCGCCATGCCGACCTTCCTGATCACCTTGGCCTTCACCTTTATCTACGGCTCCGCCGGCCTGCTGAACGGTACGCTGATGGCGACCTTCGGTTTTACCCTGCCGCCGGTAGACTTTCTTTACTCCATCTGGGGCGTGATCCTGGCGGAAATCACCGTGTTTACGCCGCTGGTAATGCGTCCGCTGATGGCGGCGCTGTCGCAGATCGATCGCAGCCAGCTCGAAGCCGCCAGCATCCTCGGCGCCCGGCCGGGGCGCGTGGTGCGCCAGGTGATTTTGCCCGCCGCGCTGCCGGCCTTGCTGGCCGGCGGCAGCCTGTGCTTGCTGTTGACCACCAATGAGTTCGGCATCGTGCTGTTTATTGGCGCCAAGGGCGTCACCACGCTGCCGATGATGGTCTACTCCAAAGCGATTCTGGAGTCGGATTACGCCGTCGCCTGCGCGATCGCCGTCGTGAATATCGCGCTGTCGCTCGGGCTGTTCTCCCTTTACCGCTACGCCGCGGCGCGCGCCGGGCTGAGGAACTGACGATGTTGATTTGGTCTCGCACCGGCCGCACCCTGACCTGCACGCTGGCGGTCACGCTGTTCGCGCTGTTCTTCTGCCTGCCGCTGGCGGTGATCCTGATGTCCAGCCTGAGCGAACAGTGGAACGGCGTGCTGCCGAGCGGTTTCACCTTCAGCCACTTCCGCCAGGCCTTTGGCGGCACCTCCTGGGACGCGCTGGTCGCCAGCCTGGCTATCGGTTTCAGCGCCAGCCTGTCCGCGCTGCTGTGCGGCACCTGGGCGGCGTTGGCGCTGCGCCACCATCAGGGGCGCGGCCAGCGCCTGCTGAGCACGCTGTTCTTCATTCCCAGCGCGGTGCCTTCGGTGTCGATCGGTCTCGGGATGCTGGTGGCGTTCAGCCAGGGGCCGCTGCAGATGAACGGCACCTTCCTGATCGTGCCCGTCGCGCACTTCGTGCTGATTTCCGCCTTCTCCTTCGGCAACGTGATGGCCGGGCTGGCCCGGCTGCCTGGCGACTACGAGAACGTCGCCGCCAGCCTGGGCGCTTCGCCGCTGTTCCGCCTGCGCCACGTCACCCTGCCGATGATCGCCCCCTATATGATCTCCGCCTTCGCCCTCAGCCTGTCGCTGTCGATGGGAGAGCTGGGCGCGACCATGATGATCTACCCGCCGAGCTGGGCGACGCTGCCGGTCACTATCTTCAGCCTGACCGATCGCGGCAGCATCGCCAACGGCGCGACGCTGACCATGATCCTGGTGGCGGCCACGCTGTTGCTGATGTTAGTGCTGGAACGGATTTCGCAGCGGCTGACGCCGGGCGTGAAATAGCCACAAGGCGCTGCCATGGCAGCGCCTTGTTCATGGAAGCGAAGGGTCAGAACGGATAGTCGTGATAGCCCTGCTGTTCACTGATGCGCCGGGCGGCGACGTGCAACAGCGCCACATACTCCTCCCGCGCCGCATCGGAAAAGCGCAGCGTCGGGAAAGAGATACTCAACCCGGCGATCGCTACCCCAAACCGATCGAATACCGGCACCGCGATACAACGGATCCCCACTTCCTGCTCTTCGGCATCTTCGCCGTATCCCTGCTCACGCACCCGCTCCAGCACCGGCAGCAGTTCGGCGGCGCTGGTCAGGGTATGCTCGGTGCTGCGGGTAAATTCAATCTGCGACAGGATCTGCGCCACCTCATCCCGATCGCGCCAGGCCAGCAGCACTTTACCGATGGCGGTGCTGTGCAACGGGTTGCGGCGACCGATGCGCGAATACATGCGCAGGTTGTACATCGCGTCGATCTTGTGGATATAGACGATACCGTCCTCGTCCAGGGCGCCAAGGTGGATGGTTTCGCGGGTGCGGTTCGACAGTTCGCGCATCTGCACGTCGGCGCTGCGGATCAGATCGACGTTCTGCAACGATTTGGCGCCCAGTTCGAACAGCTTGAGCGTCAGCGCATATTTTTCTGTCTCGCCTTCCTGCGAAACGTAGCCCAGCGCTTTCATGGTCTGCAGAAAACGGTAGACGGTGCTTTTGGACATCATCACCCGCTGGGACAGTTCGGTAATGCCAATCTCGCGTTCATCGCCGAGCGCCTGCAAAATACCGAACACTTTCATTACGGATGAGACGGCATCCGGTTGCTTGTCTGAATCTGCGTTAGCCATGGCAAATACCCTACTTAACGGTTCTGTTTCAGGAAATTTAAACAAGGGTTTCAGTATAATCGGAACAGATCGCGACGCGCAACGCAGTTGAACGCTAAGCACTTGAAGCCAAATGGATAACCGCCGGCCCGCTCACCGCCGTTTACAATTCAGCGGACAAGGGGCATGCAATCACGGGCGAATATGATTAGCATGATAATACTCCCCTGAATAAATACCGCTGAGACCAACATGCGTCCTTGTTCCGACGGCCTCCCCGCCCCGCAACGCTATGGGGCGATCCTCGCCATCGCCCTCGGCATTACCGTATCCGTGCTCGACGGCGCGATAGCCAACGTGGCGCTGCCCACCATCGCGCGCGATCTCAACGCCAGCCCGGCCAGCTCCATTTGGGTGGTTAACGCCTATCAGCTGGCGATCACCGTCTCTCTGCTGTCGCTGGCGTCGCTCGGCGATCTGATCGGTTATCGCCGCATCTATCAGGCCGGGCTGCTGGTGTTCAGCATCACCTCGCTGTTCTGCGCCCTGTCCGACTCGCTGCTCACGCTGACCATCGCCCGCGTGCTGCAAGGCTTTGGCGCCGCCGCCATCATGAGCGTCAACACCGCGCTGATCCGCATCATCTATCCGCAGCGTTTTCTCGGCCGCGGCATGGGCATCAATTCGCTGATCGTCGCCTGCTCCTCGGCGGCCGGGCCAACGGTGGCGGCGGCGATCCTGTCGGTCGCTTCCTGGCAGTGGCTGTTCGCCATCAACCTGCCGATCGGCCTCGTCGCGCTGCTGCTGGGCATGAAGTTCCTGCCGGCCAACGGCCAAAAAAGCGATAACCGCCGTTTCGATCCCACCAGCGCCGTGCTGAACGCGCTGACCTTCGGCCTGCTGATCACCGCCATCAGCGGCTTCGCCCAGGGCCAGAGCCTGACGCTGATCTTCAGCGAGATCGCCGCGCTGCTGGCGATTGGCGCGGTGTTCGTGCGCCGCCAGCTGCGCCAGGAATTTCCGCTGCTGCCGGTCGACCTGCTGCGCATCCCGATCTTCGCCCTGTCGATGGGCACCTCAATCTGCTCGTTCGCCGCGCAGATGCTGGCGATGGTATCGCTGCCGTTCTTCCTGCAAAGCGCGTTGGGCCGCGACGAGGTGGCGACCGGGCTGCTGCTGACGCCGTGGCCGCTGGCGATCGTCGTCATGGCGCCGATCGCCGGCCGGCTGGTGGAGCGCGTGCACGCCGGCCTGCTGGGCTGCATTGGGCTGGCGGTGTTCGCGCTCGGGCTGTTCTCGCTGGCGCTGCTGCCCGCGGACCCGTCGAATGGGGACATCATCTGGCGCATGGTGCTGTGCGGCGCCGGTTTCGGCCTGTTCCAGTCGCCCAACAATCACACCATCATCTCCGCCGCGCCGCGTAACCGCAGCGGCGGCGCCAGCGGCATGCTGGGCACCGCTCGCCTGCTGGGGCAAACCTCGGGGGCCGCGCTGGTGGCGCTGATGTTCAACCTGTTCCCCACCTCCGGCACCCACGCATCGCTGGTCCTGGCCGGCGTGTTCGCCACTCTGGCGGCGGCGGTCAGCAGCCTGCGCATCACCCAATCGACGGCGCAAACGGCGCAGCCAAGCCGCGAGGTGAAATAGCGGACATAAAAAAACCCCGGCGAGCCGGGGTTTTTCCTTTCATTCAGCCGATTACTTCAGGTACTGGCCGGAACGCAGCGCTTCGATGCGCTTGTCGAGCGGTGGGTGCGACATGAACAGCTCGCTGAACGACTTGGATTTGCCGTTGATGCAGAACGCCATCATGCTGCCCGCTTCCTGCGGCTCGTAGCTGGTTTTCAGGCGCTGCAAGGCGGCGATCATCTTCTCGCGGCCCACCAGCTTGGCGGAGCCGGCGTCGGCGTAGAACTCGCGGTGACGCGAGAACCACATGGTGATGATGCTTGCCAGGATGCCGAACACCAGTTCCAGCACCATCGACACCGCGAAGTAAATCATCGGGCTGCCGTTGCCTTCCCCTTCACCGTCGCGGTTGCCCAGGAAGCCGGCGGCAACCTGCGCGATCAGGCGCGAAATGAAGATGACGAAGGTGTTCACGATGCCCTGAATCAGGGTCATGGTCACCATATCGCCGTTGGCGACGTGGCTGATTTCGTGCGCGATGACCGCTTCCGCTTCGTCGCGGCTCATGCTCTGCAGCAGGCCGGTGCTGACGGCGACCAGCGAGGCGTCGCGGCGCGCGCCGGTGGCGAAGGCGTTGATGTCCGGCGCGTGGTAGATAGCAACCTGCGGCATGGCGATGCCCGCCTGCTGCGACTGACGGCGCACCGTTTCCAGCAGCCAGTTTTCGGTTTCGTTACGCGGTTGTTCAATCACTTCCCCGCCGACGGAGCGCAGCGCCATCCACTTGGACATCAGCAACGACACGAAAGCGCCGCCGAAGCCGAACAGACCGGCCATGATCATCAGGCCCTGAACGCTACTGGATTGGATTCCTGTCAGGCTGAGCACCAGCCCGAAAACCAACATCACCGCCAGGTTGGTGAGCAGGAACAGAGCTATACGCATCATAAAATGTTTACTTCCTCATAAATGTTAACAAAACGCTGTCGAAGATACCCTAGATCGTATGGGCATTCGTCACAGTTTCAAGAGTCGCGCGTCATTAACCTACTAAAAATACGAAACTTTACAAAAACGGCGCGCGACCGGGATTTGGCAAATTGTAAACGATTGTTGCGCAAGGCGGAGGGTTTTTTACCATAAATTTGTCAGGCGACGCATAAGCCCGCCCCCATTCCCCTGCAGGGAAGCAGGCCTTCGCGTCACTATAAAAAAACGCACCCGAGGGTGCGTTTTTCATCCTGCCGGACGCGGCCTTATTTGGCCGGCGTTGGCTGCTGAGCGGGCCGATCTTTTTCCAGATGAGCCAGCTCCAGCGCGATATGCACGGTTTCATCCAGGTACGGATCCGGTTCCTGGTAATCCTTCGGCAAATCGTCGAGCGATTTCAGCGGCTTCTTGCCCGCACGTTCCAGGCGCTCGTTGATGCGTTTCAGACGGGTCGCATCGTCGTCGTGGTTCTCTTTCTCGCGCACCGCCAGATTGAGGGACACGATGTTGCGTTTATCCTTCAGCGCCTTGTAATGCGCGATATCCTGCGCGATGTACTGGAACTCCGGATTCTGCGCGATGCGCTGCTGGTGATCTTTCAGCAGCTCCGGCTCGAACGGCGCCATATCGCCGGTCTTGCTGTAGGTCGCCGCATTGATGCTGTCCCACGGCATGGCGTTGTCTTCAAACGCTTCGCCGGTTTCCGCCGGATCGACGCCGGTCGGCATCAGGATGTCCGGGGTCACCCCTTTGCGCTGGGTGCTGCCGCCGTTGACGCGGTAGAACTTCTGAATGGTGTACTGCACCGACCCCAGCGCCGGCCACTCAGGGCGCAGCATCTGATCGTAGATGCGGTTCAGCGAACGGTACTGCTGCACGGTGCCTTTACCGAAGGTCGGCTCGCCGACGATCAGCGCACGGCCGTAATCCTGCATCGCCGCCGCGAAGATCTCGGAGGCGGAGGCGCTGAAACGATCGACCAGCACCACCAGCGGGCCTTTGTAGTAGGTCACGCCGTCGGTGTCGGCGTCTTCACGCACTTTGCCGTTGTTGTCGCGCACCTGCACCACCGGGCCGCTCGGAATGAACAGGCCGGACAGCGACACCGCTTCGGTCAGCGCGCCGCCGCCGTTGGTGCGCAGATCGATGATCACGCTCTTGACGTTCTGCTTGGCCATCTTCTGCAGCTGCACTTTCACGTCATCGGTCAGGCCGACGTAGAAGCCGGGGATGTCGAACACCGCCACCTTCTCTTTGCCGACGGTCTTGATGGTCATTTTCACCGCGCGGTCTTCCAGGCGGATGCGCTCGCGGGTCAGGGTGACCACGCGGGTTTTGGTGCCCTTGCCTGCCGGCAGGATCTCCAGGCGCACCTTGCTGCCTTTCGGCCCTTTGATCAATGACACCACGTCGTCCAGGCGCCAGCCGATCACGTCCACCATCGGTTTGCCGGCCTGGCCGACGCCGACGATGCGATCGCCCACGGTGATCGCCTTGCTCTTCGCCGCCGGGCCGCCCGGCACCATCGAGTTGATCAGGGTGTAGTCGTCATCCATCTGCAGCACCGCGCCAATGCCTTCCAGCGACAGGCTCATTTCGGTGTTGAACTGCTCGGTGTTGCGCGGAGACAGATAGTTGGTGTGCGGGTCGATTTCATGCGCAAAGGCATTCATCGCCAGCTGGAAGACGTCTTCGCTGTTGCTTTGCGTCAGGCGCTTGATGGCGAACTGATAGCGCTTGGTCAGCGTGTCGCGGATTTCTTTGTCGGTCTTGCCGGTCAGCTTGAGGTTCAGCTCGTCATAGGTGACTTTCGCATCCCACAGGCTATCCAGCTCGGCCTTGTCTTTCGGCCACGGCGCTTTGCTGCGGTCGAGATCGATAGTGCCGTTGCCGGTGAAGTTCATCGGCTTGTCCAGCAACGACAACGCATAGGTGTAACGCTCAAAGCGGCGTTTCTGCGCCAGATTGAACAGCGCGTAGAAGGTGTCCAGCTTGCCGGTTTTCAGCTCTTCGCCCACCTGATTGCGTTTGCCGGCGAACTGCGCCACGTCGGAGGCCAGCAACACGTTATGGCTGTAGTCCAGCATGTTCAGGTAGCGATCGAAGATCTTGCCTGAAAACTCCGCGTCGAGGGCGAACTGGCGGTAATGAGAGCGAGTGAAGCGCGAGGTGACGCGCTCACTCACCGTAGCGTGCTGAGGTTCCTGTTGCAGTTGAGGCAGTTGGCCGATGCGGATGTTGGCTGTTTCCGCGCCGTAACTGACACCCGCCCACAGCAGCCCTGCAATCGCTGTTAATCTGACGAATTTGTTCATGCCTGGGTTGGCCTCCGTATCAGAACTGCAAGTGTTCTGCGCGCACAATCATCGCCAGACCGGAAGAGAGCTGCACACGTACGCCATCTTTAGCGATTTCGAGTACGGTAGCATCCATCGCGCTCTTGCCTGCTCTGACTTTGATTTCCTGGCCAATTTGCAGTTTAGAGATATCCGTGACTGGCGCATAACGCGGCTGGTTTTCCTCTTTTGCTGCACGAGGTTGACGAGCTGGCTGTGGGCGAGTTTGTGGGCGCGGCTTGCGGTTCTCCGGCGCGGCTCCGCCTTCGCGACGTGCAGCGGGCTTTTTACCGGCTGGGCGCGGACGGCGTGGCGCGGCATCGGCGGATTCACCGGCGGCTTCACGTTTTTTGGCGTTTTGTTCGGCACGCTGTGCCTGAACGCGCGCTTTGGCTTCTTCAAGCTGCTGGCGAGCATGATCGACATGCTGCTGCTCCAGTTCACCGCACGGATTGCCGTCCAGATCGACGCGCTGCGCGCCGACTTTGACGCCGTACAGGTAACGCCAGCTTGAGGTGTACAGGCGCAGGGCAGAACGCAATTGCGTTTTGCTGAGATTCTCTTCCCCCTGCACGCGCTCTACCAAATCCTGAAAAATACCGATTTTCAGCGGACGAGCTTCGCCTTCGGCGCTAAAGCAGAGCGGAAAACGCTCGGCAAGAAAAGCAATGACTTCTTTACTAGAGTTCAACTTAGGTTGATTTTCCATGAAATTTCCTGATTACAACGGTATTGCCAACAAGCCACAGGCATGAACAGGCGTCATTATAATGACGCCATCGGTAATTGCCACGTTAACCGTCGATCAACTTGCCGCCACAGTCACATATTTCGCACTGTCGCACTGTTCCAGTTGCTCACAAAGCCCCGCCACCACGGCTTTCAAGCCCGCTTCGTCCTGTTCGTCGAAGCGTTGATAAACCGTGCTGTCGATATCCAAAACGCCGATCGCTCGGCCGCCAACCGCCAGCGGCAGCACGATTTCCGCGTTGCTGGCCGCATCGCAGGCGATATGGCCCGGGAACGCATGCACGTCGCCGACGCGCTGCACGCGATTTTCCGCCACCGCCGTGCCGCACACGCCCTTGCCCACCGGAATACGCACGCAGGCGATCTTGCCCTGGAACGGCCCCAGCACCAGTTGGCCGCCATCCATCAGATAGAAACCGACCCAGTTCACGTCATTCAGACGCTCGTTGAGCAACGCGCTGGCGTTGGACAACGCCGCGATAAAGTTGGTTTCCCCGCCGAGCAACGCGCTCAGGTCACGTTTTAATTCCGCGTAGAATTGTTCTTTTGTCATGTGATAACCATTGAAACAGTGAAGATGGCCATAAGCCCAAAGCTTAGGCCCTATAAAATAAGCATTAAATGCGTATAGCCACAAGGTTAATCATCTGCTGCTTCACAAAACCCTGTCGCTCGGGGTATGTTTGCCGCTCAGAATCCCGGTTTACCTCGTTTTACCGTCCGGCGCCCGATCGCCAGTGACGCGGCCGGTTTATTTTTCAGCTACGCTGACAGTTCCGGCGGGCTCAAGGGCAGCGACTTGTCAAAGATGAAAATACACGCGATCACCGCCCCCCTTTCCAAAGGGCGCCACCAGCGCTGCTGCGAGTGCGATCTGCTGTTCGTGCTGCCGCCGCTCAGCGGCAACCAGGCCGCCTATTGCCCGCGCTGCAACGCCAAGGTGGTGAACGGCCGCGACTGGTCGATGACGCGCCTGACCGCCATGGCGATCGCCATGCTGCTACTGATGCCGTTCGCCTTCACCGAACCGCTGATCAGCATCCGCCTGCTCGGCACGCGCATCGACGCCAGTTTGCTGGAAGGCATCTGGCAGATGAGCCGTCAGGGCGACCCGCTTACCGCCAGCATGGTGGCGTTCTGCACCATCGGCGCCCCGCTGACGCTGGCGCTGTCGTTGCTGTACCTGCGCTTCGGCCACGCGCTCGGCATGAACCTGCGGCCGGTGCTGCTGATGCTGGAGCGGCTGAAAGAGTGGGTGATGCTGGACATCTATCTGATCGGCATGGCGGTGGCGGCGATCAAGGTGCAGGATTACGCCGACATCCAGGCGGGCAGCGCGCTGATCGCCTACCTGTCGCTCACCCTGCTCAGCATCCTGACGCTGATCCACGCCAACCTGGAGCAGCTGTGGGAGCGTTACTATCCGCAGGAACAGCCGAAAGGCCCGCCGGCGGCGCTGCACATTTGCCTGTCCTGCCACTATACCGGCTACCCCGACGCGCGCGGCCGCTGCCCGCGCTGCCACGTGCCGATGTGCCACCGCCAGCCTTACAGCCTGCAGAAAACCTGGGCGGCGCTGATCGCGGCGATGATCCTGTTGATACCGGCCAACCTGCTGCCGATTTCCATCATTTACGCCAACGGCGTGCGCCTCGAAGACACCATATTCTCCGGCGTGGTCTCGCTGGCCACCTCCGGCAACGTGCCGATCGCCGCCATTGTGTTCATCGCCAGCGTGCTGGTGCCCTTTACCAAAGTGATCGTGCTGATCACGCTGTTGTTCAGCATTCACTTCAAAACCTCGCACAGCCTGAAGACGCGCATTCGTCTGCTGCGTCTGGTCGCCTGGATCGGCCGCTGGTCGATGCTCGATCTGTTCGTTATCGCCTTGATGATGTCGCTGGTAAACCGCGACCAGCTGTTATCTTTTACTATGGGACCGGCCGCGTTTTACTTTGGCTCGGCGGTCATTTTGACTATTCTTGCCGTTGAGTGGCTGGATAGCCGATTGATTTGGGATGCACATGCAACAGGAAACGCCGACTACACCGACTGAAGCGCGGGTCAAGAACAAGCGCCGCATTTCACCGTTCTGGTTACTGCCGTTCATCGCCCTGCTGATCGCCGGGTGGCTGGTCTATAACAATTTCCAGGAGCGCGGCACCACCGTCACCATCGATTTCCAATCGGCGGCGGGCATCGTCGCCGGCCGCACGCCGGTGCGCTATCAGGGCGTAGAGGTCGGCACGGTGCAGAAAATCAGCCTGAGCAAAGATTTGCGCAGCATCGTGGTGGAGGCCAGCATCAAAAGCGATCTGGAAGACTCGCTGCGCGAAGGCACTCAGTTCTGGCTGGTGACGCCCAAAGCCTCGCTGGCCGGGGTCTCCGGGCTCGATGCGCTGGTCGGCGGCAACTATATCGGCATGATGCCCGGCAGCGGCAAGGAGCAAACTCACTTCACCGCGCTCGATACCCAGCCGAAATACCGCCTGAACACCGGCGAGCTGATGATCCACCTGCACGCCGACGATCTCGGCTCGCTCAACAGCGGCTCGCTGGTCTACTACCGTAAAATCCCGGTCGGCAAGGTGTATGACTACACCATCAGCGAAGGCAACAAGGGCGTGACCATCGACGTACTGATCGACCGCCGTTTCGCCAACCTGGTGAAGAGCAACAGCCGCTTCTGGAATGTCTCCGGTTTCAAGGGCGATTTCAGCCTGTCCGGCGCGACGGTGCAAATGGAGAGCCTGGCGGCGCTGGTCAACGGCGCCATCGCCTTCGATTCGCCGGCCGATGGCCAGCAGGCCAAGGGCGATCAGAGCTATACCCTGTATCCGGATCTGGCCCACAGCCAGCGCGGCGTCAATATCCTGCTGGATCTGCCGAACGGCAACAGCCTGAGTGAAAACCGCACGCCGCTGATGTACCAGGGGCTGCAGGTCGGCACCCTGACCAAGCTGACGTTGCAACAGGACAGCAAAGTGGTCGGTGAACTGACCATCGATCCTTCGGTGGTCGATCTGATGCGCAGCGGCACCCGCATCGTGATGCGCAGCCCGCGCATCAGCCTCAACGACGCCAAGCTCAGCCAACTGCTGACCGGCACCACGCTGGAGTTGGTGCCGGGCGAAGGTGAGCCGCAGCAGCGCTTCAACGTGCTGGACAGCAGCGAAACGCTGTTGCAGCAGCCTGGCGTGCTGACCGTCACGCTGAATGCGCCGCAAAGCTACGGCATCGACGTCGGGCAACCGCTGGTGGTGCACGGCGTGAAAGTCGGCCAGATCCTGAGCCGCACCCTGACCGCCGGCGGCGTGGTGTTCACCGCCGCCATCGACGCGCAGTATCGCGGCCTGCTGCACAAAGACAGCAAATTCGTGGTCAACAGCCGGCTCGACGTCAGGCTGGGCATCGACGGCATGGAAGTGCTCGGCGCCAGCGCCCAGGAATGGGTGGACGGCGGCGTGCGCATTATTCCCGGCAGCAAGGGGGAACCGGGCGGCCAATACCCGCTGTACGCCAACAGCGAAAAAGCCGAGGAAGGCATCGTCGGCAACGCCCCTTCCACCACCCTGACCCTCAGCGCCACCAGCCTGCCGGACGTGCAGGCCGGTTCGGTGGTGCTGTACCGCAAATTCCAGGTGGGCGAGATCGTCAACGTTCGGCCGAAGGCCAACGAGTTTGAGGTTGACGTCTACATCAGCCCGGAATACCGCAAGCTGCTGACCCGCGAAAGCATCTTTTGGGCCGAAGGCGGCGCCAAGGTGCAGCTCAACGGCAGCGGGCTGACGGTGCAGGCTTCGCCGCTTAACCGCGCGCTGAAAGGCGCCATCAGCTTCGACAACCTGCAGGGCGTGACGCTCAACAAGGGCGCCAACCGCGTGCTGTACGCCAGCGAAACCGCCGCCCGCGCGGTGGGCAGCCAAATCATGCTGCGAACCTACGACGCCAGCAAGCTGTCGGCGGGCATGCCGCTGCGCTACCTCGGTATCGACGTCGGCCAGGTGGAGTCGCTGCAGCTGGCGCCGGAGCGCAATGAAGTGTTGGCCAAAGCGGTGCTGTATCCGGAATATGTGCACACTTTCGCGCGCCTGGGCAGCCGCTTCTCAATCGTTTCGCCGGAGATCTCCGCCGCCGGCGTCAGCAATCTCGATACCCTGCTCCAGCCTTATATCAACGTGGAGCCGGGGCGCGGCCGCGAGCTGCGCACCTTCGAGCTGCAGCAGGCCAGCATCACCGACTCGCGCTATCTCGACGGCCTGAGCGTAGTGCTCGACGCCGCCGAAACCGGCTCGCTGCAGATCGGCACGCCGGTGCTGTTCCGCGGCGTAGAGGTCGGCACCATCACCGGCTTCTACCTTGGCGCCATGTCCGATCGGGTGCACGTCGCGCTGCGCATCAGCAAGAAATATCAGCATCTGGTGCGCAACAACAGCGTGTTCTGGCTGGCTTCGGGTTACAACCTGCAGTTCGGCCTGACCGGCGGCGTGATCAAGAGCGGCACCTTCCAGCAGTTCATCCGCGGCGGTATCGCCTTCGCCACGCCGCCGACCATTCCGCTGGCGCCGAAAGCCACGCCGAACAAACACTTCCTGCTGAATCCGGAAGAGCCTAAGGACTGGAAAACCTGGGGCACCGCCATTCCGCGCGATTAAATTTCGCATTTTCCTCAGGGCCTGGCATCGCCAGGCCCTGTTTTTTTCCGCTTTGTGATAAACTCTCGCCCTTATCTTTATTGCACCCTGAGAGTTCGCCCCGTGGCCAAATCCACCGCCGTTTTTCTGCCCCCCGCTTTCCTTGACGCCACCCGCGCCATCATGCCCGCCGAGCTGGCGATGGACGATTTTATCGCCGCCTGCCAGCGCCCGCTGCGCCGCAGCCTGCGCGTCAATACGCTGAAAATCAGCGTCGCCGACTTCCTGGCGCTGGTGCAGGGTTACGACTGGCGACTGGAGCCCATTCCCTGGTGCGCGGAAGGGTTCTGGATCGAGCGCGACGATGAAGAGCTGCGCCTGGGCAGCGCCGCCGAACACCTGAGCGGCCTGTTCTACATTCAGGAAGCCAGTTCGATGCTGCCGGTCAGCGCGCTGTTCGCGGGCGGCGCGGCGCCGACTCGGGTGCTGGACGTGGCGGCGGCGCCGGGATCCAAAACCACCCAGATCGCCGCGCTGATGGGCAATCAGGGCGGGATCGTCGCCAACGAATACTCCGCCAGCCGGGTGAAAGTGCTGCACGCCAATATCAGCCGCTGCGGCGTGAAGAACACCGCGCTGACCCACTTCGACGGCCGGGTGTTCGGCGCCGCGCTGCCGGAGAGCTTCGACGCCATTCTGCTCGACGCCCCCTGCTCCGGCGAAGGCGTGGTGCGCAAGGATCCGGACGCCATGAGCAACTGGTCGCCACAGAGCGTGGCCGAGATCGCCGCCACCCAGCGCGAGCTGATCGACAGCGCGTTTCATGCGCTGGCGCCGGGCGGCGTGATGGTTTACTCCACCTGCACCCTCAATGCGCAGGAAAATCAGCAGGTGGTGCGCTGGCTGCTGGACACCTACGGCGACGCGGTCAGCATCGAGCCGCTGGGCGAGCTGTTCCCCGGCGCCGACAAGGCGCTGACCGCCGAAGGTTTCCTGCACGTCTTCCCGCAGATTTACGACAGCGAAGGCTTTTTCGTCGCCCGCCTGCGCAAACGGCGCGCCGTGGCGCCGTTGCCAAAGCCGACCTACAAAGTCGGTAAATTCCCGTTCAGCCCGCTGTCCGGCAAAGAAGCGGCGCAGGTCGCCCAAGCCGCCGCCGCATCCGGCTTAACCTGGGGCGATGACGGCCGGCTGTGGGAGCGCGACAAAGAGATCTGGCTGTTCCCGGCCGAGCTGGAACCGCTGTTCGGCAAGGTTCGCTTCTCGCGCATCGGCCTCAAACTGGCGGAGCGTTTCCCTAAAGGTTTCCGCTGGCAGCACGAGGCGGCGATCGCGCTGGCCGGCACCGGCGGCAAAGCGCATTTCGAGCTGGACGCCGCGCTGGCGCAGGAGTGGTATCACGGCCGCGATCTCTACCCGGAACTGCCGCCGGCGGGCGATGAATGCATCGTCACCTACCAGGGGCAGCCGCTGGGCATCGCCAAGCGCATCGGCAGCCGTATCAAGAACAACCTGCCGCGCGAGCTGGTGCGCGACGGCGCGCTGGATTTCCACCTGTAAACGATACCGCGCCGGGGAATTAAACGCCCCGGCGATAAAATAACGCTAATAATATTCCCATCACCGTTCGTTATTATTCTAATCATTTCAATTTATCGGTATACCTCACCTGTAAGCCCCGTCAGCCGGGGGATGGGAATAAAAAAGTTTCTCGCTTTCATCAAGACAATTCCCGATTCTTATTCTATTAATTAAAGTGCAGCTAAATGAATACGTTCAACCCACCTCTGGGTGGCGTCTTTGCGGGCTTTCTCTCATACGGCAAGGAATATAAGATGAAAAAAACTCTGATGGCATTGACCTCGGTAGCAACCCTGCTGTGCGCCAACGGCGCGGCTAACGCAGCAGGCACCATTCAAGGCACGCTAGGCGTGACGCTGACCATCGGCGCCGGTTGCGTCGTGGGTGGCGGCAACAGCAGCGGTTCCGTCAACGACTTCGGCTCCATCAGCTTCGGCACTTACTCTTCACTGGCCAACATCATCGACGCCAGCGCCACCGGCGCAGGGGGGGCCGGTACGCTGTCATTGACCTGCACCACCGGCACAGACTACACGGTGGCGCTGGACAACGGGCTCCACGTCACGTCAGGCACCCAACGCCGCATGGCCAGCACGGCAGGCGCATTCATCAGCTATAACCTTTACCAGGATGCCGCGCGCACCACCGCCTGGGGCAGCGGCGCCAACGCGCTGACCGGCACCGGCACCGGCGCCGCCGTTCCGCTGATCGTGTATGGCCGCGTGCCGGCGGCCGGTTCTACCCCAGCGGCGGACACCTATAACGACACCGTCACGATGACGGTTACCTGGTAACGGTGCGGCTCGCACTTTGCTGCGGAGGATTATGGGCGTGCAGCCTGTTGGCGCAGGCCGACAGTAAAACGGCGACCCTCGGCGTCAGCGCGACCTTGCTCAGCGCCTGTGAAGCCGGCAGCAGCTCAGGCGGCAACGTCAGCTTCGGCACGCTGAATTTCGGCACGCTGTATTTTCTCAGCACCGCCACCAGCGTCGCCGGGCAGCAAAACGCCGGCGCCATTCGGGTGAAATGCACCAACGGCACCAGCTACAGCGTTCTGCTTGGCGGCGGGCAAAGCGGCAATACCGCGGCCCGCTACCTGCAAAGCGCGGCCGGCCAACGGGTGAATTACAACCTGTACACCAACGCCGCCCACAGCACCATTTGGGACAATCTGACGGGCGTGTCACAAACCGCCAACGGTTCGGACAACTGGCTGCCGGTCTATGGCATGATTCCGGCGCAGTCCACGCCCCCGACAGGCAGCTACACCGACACGGTACAGGTCACGATCAATTGGTAATGACGATGCGCGCTTCCATTTGCGGTTTGCTGTTCTGCCTGCCGCTTTCCCCGGCTCAAAGCGATACCGGCGTCAACGACTTGACCAAAAGCCAGCCGTTCACCGTCAATGCAACCGTGGTAAAAGGCTGCGTATTGGGCAGCGGCGTCAGCGACGTGACCACCTTCGGCACCCTGAACTTCGGCCAACTGTCCTCACTGAGCAACGCGGTCAGCGTCGTCTCCAGCAGCGGCGCCGGTTCGGTGCTGTTTCGCTGCAACCCGGGGCTGAGCGTTACGCTGGCCCTCGGCGTCGGCAATCATGTGACCGGATCCATCGCCGGCGGCAGAAAATTACAAAACGCCGCCACGTCGGAAACGCTGCTGTATCAACTTTATCAAGACAGCAACTACGCCACCCTTTGGGGGGATGGCGCCAACGGCGGCGCGGCGCAGACCGTCGCCGCCACCGGCAGCACGCAAGAAATCAAGGTTTACGCCCGTCTGTTTTCGACCAGTACCCTGCCCACCAGTGGCGTTTACAGCGATACGGTCTTGTTGACGGTCACTTATTAAGTTTTTTTGCAATAAGGATGAGTTATGCGCATACCCTTCCGCCTGCCGTTAACGGCAGCCCTGCTCCTGGCAAGCCAGCAGCACGCCCTGGCCGCGGCCTCCATTCTCATTTGGCCAATCGATCCGGTGATTGAAGATCAACAACAGGCCACCGCGCTGTGGCTGGAAAATCGCGACAGCAAACCGGTCTATATGCAAATTCGCGTGTTGGGTTGGCGGCAAACCGCCGGCAAAGACGATTACAGCAACCAAAGCGACGTGATCGCCAGCCCGCCGGTGGCGTCGATCGCGCCAGGCAAACGCCAGCTGATACGCCTGATCAAACAGTCGGCCCCGGCGGCGGGACAGGAGCGCGCCTACCGCATTTTGGTCGATGAAGTGCCGGTGAAAGAACAGTCGTCGGGCGCCGCTCCCGGCGGTGCGGAGATGGGGCTGAAATTCCAGATGCGCTACTCGGTGCCGCTGTTCGTCAGCGGTAAGGGCATTTGGACCAAACAGGACAGCGAAAAACCGCGCGATTACGCGACCGCCAGCCAACCTCAGCTCAGCTATCGTCTACAGCAGCAAAGCAGCGAACGCTGGCTGGAGGTGCGAAATCAAGGCGCAGTGCATGCCCGCATGTCGAAAGTGACGCTGCAAGGCCGCAGCCTGAATCCCGGCCTGATGGGATACGTGCTGCCCGGTTCGCAAATGCGCT
The DNA here is from genome assembly GCF_052169255.1 of Serratia sp. CY29653. Lineage (NCBI taxonomy): Bacteria > Pseudomonadati > Pseudomonadota > Gammaproteobacteria > Enterobacterales > Yersiniaceae > Serratia > Serratia sp. CY29653. The sequence continues at coordinate 1,523,112 of NZ_JBJNLC010000001.1, forward strand.
TCGCCTTGCCGCCCGCCGGCGGTTTCAGCAGCGGCAAACTGATGGCCACGGTCAATGACAACAAACAGCCCGTAGCCATTCCGTCTTATTGAGGCCCAGGTGCAGCCGACAGGGAGGCTATCGACGCGGCGTTTCAGCCTTAAGCCGCTGGCGTTTGCCATGCTGAGCATGGCGGCCGGCGGCTGGCTGCCGTTTGCGCTCGGCGACGATCTGCCGCCGCCGCCCAGCGCCGTCAGCATGCCGGACACCACGCTGTATCTGGAGCCGGTCGTCAACGGGCGCCAAACCGGCAACGTCGTGCCGGTCAACTACCGCGGCGGCCATTACTACATGACGCCCCAGCAACTGCTCGACGCCGGGCTGCCGGTAGCGGATAAGCAGGCGAAAGAGATCGCCGTCGATCGGCTGGAGAAGGTGGATGTCAGCTACAGCGGCGAGAGCCAGCAGTTGCTGATCAACGTGCCCAACGACTGGTTGCCGCAGCAAACCATCGGCGCCCATTCACCGTTGCAGCGCTTGCCGGCGCAAAGCAGCCTGGGTTTGCTGTTCAACTACGATATCTATGCCAGCCAAAGCAACGGCAATGGCCGGCCGGGCTACCTGTCGGCGTGGAGCGAACAGCGGCTGTTCGACGGGTTCGGCGTCATCGCCAACACCGGCATCTACCGCAGCGGGTTTAACGGCGGGCCGAACGACGATGGCGGGCGCTATATTCGATACGACAGCTACTGGCGTTTCAACGACGACCAGCGGATGCTGAGTGTGATCGCCGGTGACCTTACCACCGGCTCGCTCCCCTGGAGCAGCGCCGTGCGCATCGGCGGCTTGCAATTGGCGCGCAATTTCGCGGTGCGCCCGGATCTTATCACCTATCCGCTGCCGCAATTTTCCGGCCAGGCGGCATTGCCCAGCAGCGTCGATTTATACATCAACAGCTATAAAAACAGCACCACCAACATCAATCCCGGGCCGTTCACCCTCAACAGCGTGCCCTACATTAACGGCGCGGGTCAGGCCACCGTCGTCACCACTGACGCCCTCGGCCGCCAGGTCAGCACCACGGTGCCGTTCTACGTGGCCAGCAACCTGCTGCAGACCGGCATGAGCGATTTCAGCATTTCCACCGGTTTGCTGCGGCGCAACTACGGGTTGAATTCTGCCGATTACGGGCAATGGGTAGGCAGCGCCAGCTTACGTTACGGCGTCACTGATTGGTTAACCCTGGAAGGACGCGCCGAAGGCGCAGCCGAGTTGGCGGTTGGCGGCGCCGGCGCCGACCTTCGCGTCGGGCAATGGGGGGTTCTCAACGCGTCCTACAGCGTCAGCCAGGCCGGTGATGAAGCGTTTAACGGCGGACGGGCGATACAATCCCCCACCTATTACGATCCGCTGACCGGCAGGCCGTTGCAACAGCCGGATCCCCAGCCCGTCTATCGCTACACCGGCAACCACGGCGATCAGAGCAGCTTTGGTTACACCTACAGCAACCAACGTTTCAGCCTCAACGCCCAACGCATCCTGCGCAGCGCCGATTTTGGCGACATTTCCGTGTATAAAAACGACTACCGCCTGAGCCGCCGCACCGATCAGTTGACCGGCAGCGTCAGCCTGGGCCGGCTCGGCAGCCTCGGCGCCGGTTATTTTGACGTCCGCGACGCCATCGCTCAGCGAACCCGCCTGGTGAACCTGTCCTACAGCGTATCGCTTTGGCGCAACAGCAGCCTGTACGCCTCGCTGAACCGGGAAATCGGCAGCAGCGGTTACAGTGCCCAGCTGCAGCTCTCCATTCCGTTCGACAGTTGGGGTACCGCCAGCTTCAGCGCCGCGCGCGACAACAACAACCGCTGGAGCGAACGCGTCAGCTACAGCCGCGCCGCGCCGACCGATGGCGGTTTCGGCTGGAATCTGGCCTACGCCAATAACCCGAGCGGCGGCGATTACCGCCAGGCCGATCTGACCTGGCGCACCCGCAGACTCGAAGCCCGAGCGGGCGTATACGGCACCCGCGATGAAACCAACCACTGGGGAGAAATCAGCGGTTCGCTGGTGGCGATGAACGGCGGCGTGTACGCCACCAACACCATCAACGATGCCTTTGCGCTGGTGTCCACGCAAGGATACGCCGACATTCCGGTGAGCTATGAGAACCAGCCGATCGGCAAGACCGACGCCCAGGGCTATTTACTGGTGCCGACCGTCACCTCTTACTACCATGCGAAATTCCAGATTGATCCGCTCAACCTGCCCGCCGACGTCGCGCTGCCGACGGTGGAGAAAACCGTCGCCATTCGCGATCACAGCGGTTTTCTGGTTGAGTTCCCCATCCAACCCATCTCCGCCGCCGACGTCGAACTGGTTGACGAGCAAGGCAAACCGTTGGCCAATGGCAGCCAGGTGGCGGTGGTTGGCGGCAATCAGCAAAGCTATGTCGGTTGGGATGGCATGACCTATATCGACCCGGTGCAACAGCACAATCGGCTGAGCGTGATCCCGGCCGACGGCGGCCCGCCGTGTCAGGCGGAATTCAGCCTGGCGAAGCCTCAGGGCATCCAGCGCGTCGGCCCGGTTGTCTGCCGCTAATTCAACGACGGAGAGTCACTATGTTTCGGGGATTGAAAGCCTTCTTATTGTTAACCCTCTCGCTGCTGTTCTGTCAGCGCGCATTCGCCGACTGCGCCACCACCAACGGCACCGTCACCTTACCGGGAAGCAGCTCTTTCGTGGTCTACAACGGGCAGATCAACGCCCAGGGCACCGCCGGCCTCAACTGCACCGGCCTCGGGCTATCGCTGCTGTCGCAGAACACCGTCACGGTCAAGGTTGCGTCAACCACCAACGGCATGGCGGTCGCCAACACCGACGGTTCCGGCGATAAAATCGCCTACCTGATCTATCCCGACGCCAACTATCAATATCCCTACAGCATCGGGCAGACCATTGACTACAGCTCGCTGAACCTGCTGTCGCTGATCCTGATCTCTTCCAACGTCAACTTTCCGCTGTATATCAAAACCACCGCCGGCGCCAACGTGCGTTCGGGCACCTATACCGACACCATCAACCTGATCTGGAACTACCATATCTGCGGCCTCGGCGTGCTCGGCCTGTGCATCTGGTGGGACGGCGTCAACAAGGCCAGCACGGTCAGCGTCAGCGTCGCCATCACCAAAGACTGCCTGATCGGCACCGCGCCCAACGTCAACTTCGGCAGCATGGCGTTGGTCGGGCAGTTCAATCCTGTCAATCAGAGCATCACCCTGACCTGCACCAAAACCGAGGGATACAACACCTATTTCACCAACGGCAATAACCCGGTCTCCGGTTGGCGGCGTATGAAAAGCGGCACCAGCAATTTCATGCAGTATCAGATTTACTTGCCCAATACGACGACCGTTTGGGATAGCACCAACAAACAGAGCGGCGCCGGCACCGGGCTGGCGCAAAGCATCCCGTATAAGGCGGCGGTCAATGCGGCGCAGACGGAAGTGGCGGTCGGTAGCTATCAAGACAATCTCAGTTTTGTGGTGGAGTACTAGGCGCGGTGCTTTGCCGCCGTGGAAATTGTTTCCAAAATGTAATTTTTATGTGGCATTTTTTGCTCATTTGGCTATGCTCTTACCGATGGCCGCACTGGTCTAACCTCCTACCACACCATTGAGCAAGGAGTTCCCATGAGCAAAACCGTCGTAAAAATTGGCAGCTTCGAGGTCGATGACGCGCATCTTCACGCCGGCGCCGACCGCGCCGGCACCCTGAGCATTCCCTGCAAGTCCGATCCGGATCTGTGCATGCAGCTGGACGGTTGGGATGAACACACCAGCATTCCGGCGATCCTCGACGGCAAACAGTCACTGCTGTACAAGCAGCACTACGATCGGCAGGCGGACGCCTGGGTGATGCGGCTGGCATGAAAATGCATCAGAACTGCTGACGACGCGCTGTTTTCATCGGAAACAGCGCGTTTTTTTACGCGATGGCGATGCCGCGGCCGGCAAAGAAAGGGGTGAAGCGGCTGAGCGGCAGGTGCACCCGCTCGCGCGTCGCCGGGCTGTCGCCCGAAGGATTGTGGAAGGTCACGCTTTGCGCATCGGCGGCGGTGATCAGCACCAGATGCCCGCCCCGCTGCGGCGGTATGCTCTCCGGCCGGCGAATGGAGGGATGCACCGAGGCGATAAAGTAACGGCATTCTTGAAGCAGCGCCGGCACGTCAGCGGCCTCCAGCCCCACCTTCACCTCCGCTTGCAGCGCGAACTGCTCGCGTACGAACTCGACGAACGGCGCGTAAATCAGCCCCTTTATCCGCTCCCCTTCGCGCACATAGGCGCCGTAAGGCAGGCTGCGCCGCGCCAGCTCCAGCAGCGGCGGCGCTTCGCCGTCGCGGTGGCCCAGCACCATTTTCAGACAGGCCATGCCGCACACGTGATTGGCCCACTCGACGTACTCCGCCCGATCGCGGGCGCCGCTGCGCGCCCAATTTTCGTCTTGCGCCAGCGTCGCGCGGCCGGCGATCAGATCGGCGGCCAGTTCCGGGCTGGCCCACTGGCACTCGTAGGGAACGGCGCGCATAAGATTAGAATTTGTCGACGACTTTGAAATTCATCAGCACCAGCGTCATGTCCGGCGAGAACAGATCGTACTCTTCAAAGAAGCGCTGCAGCTCTTTGCGCCAGTGCGCCAGCGAGCGATCGCCCTCGCCTTCGGCAAAGGCGTGCGCTTCATCAACCTGATCGTAAGTTTTCATTTCCACCGCGGTCAGCTCGACCGCGCAGACCGGCTCACCCTTGCCGTCCACCACCAGGAACCGATCGCCGGCCTGCGGGATCCCCTCGCCGTCGAGGTTGGAACAGGTGGCCGTTTTGGTGCCATTGAGGATCAATTGCACCACTTCATCGGCCTGCTGCTCGGTATCGCCGAACGCCCAGCGCTCAAGGTGCTCGTATTTCTGTGGAATTGCCGTCGCCATGATTATACCTTTAGGAAAAATGCATCAATGCAGACAGGATAGTACAACGTATTGCCGGCCGTCTGCATCCGTCGCAAGCGCGACTGCGCGTTCCGCCACCGCCGCCTTTACGCGTTTTTACCGTTCTTCGCTGTGCCTGTCGCGCTGTCGGGCGCATACTGTGAACATTATTCACCCAATGGCGACCGCCAGGCGGCAACATGCGGCAAAATGACATCGATGCTGACGATACCTTCAGCGATTTACTCAACGGCGTCGCGTTAGTGACGCTTTTCCTCATCATCCTCGCCGGTGGATGGTATTTCAGCTAAAGGGGAAACAGCGTGGCAACAAAACGCATGGGCGCCAAGCTCAGTAAAATGGTGGTGGTGCTGCTGCTGATTTGCCTGGCGTTGCTGCTGTTGCGTTGGGCGGCGATAGCCTTCGGTTAATCCCGCGAAACGACGCCGGCCAAACGCCGGCGCCCTGCTCACCGCCGCCGCGGCGCGGTCGGCTCCAGCAACTCCCGCAAATAGGCCAAGCGCGCCTCTCCCTGCGGCAACCAGCGGCGACACAGCCAATGCTGCGTTTCACCCGTGCGGCTCAGGCGGTAGTACTTCGTAAAGGTTTCGACCCAGTTCATGATGTTTTCTCCTGCTTTTCGACACCGCAAGTATTGAGCGTAAAAACCAGAAGAAATACTGATGGCTTGCTTTTTATGCTTCCTGTTTTAGGCAGCCGGTAGCGAAGCCGCAGTTCAGCTGCTACATTGGGCAAAAATCAACCAACCGAGGTAGGCCATGACGTTCTCGGAACAGGAGATTAAACCCGTATGGGATGAGGTCGCACGCCTGATCGGCGACGGCGTGATGCAGTTGCGCCATCGCGGCGAAGCGCTGTCGGTGGAAACGCTGGAAAAACATCTGGCGCGGCAGTTGGCGGACAGCAACGATATCGAACGGCGCATCCTGCTCGGCGCCGCCATCAACATGCTGAAAGGCGGAAAATGAATCGCCAACCGAAAAGGTTGGCGATCCGACAGAAGCCCGAGGTATGCAAGCCCGGCCTTCTGCGCGCTACTATGTCACGCTAATATGACGGAATTAATAGGAATTGTCGGGTTTTTGCCCAAAACGCCCTATTTTTGTTGCCTGCATTACGCCAACACGAAATCACCCGCATCCAGCGGCTGCCCCACCACTTTCACCAGGAAATCGCTGCCGGTGTTGAACAGCGTCAGATCGTTCTTGTCTTCACCGCGCACGAAGTCGCGGATCCAATCCGCCGGTGGCGGTGAGGAAGTCGCGATCGGTATTGGAATTGAAACCGTAGATCGTATCGCCGATGCGGGTGTGCATGTTGGCGCCGTAGAAATGCGGGATCGCCGTGATGTCGTTGAGCAATGGCCCGGATGAGTACGCGCCTTTAAAGTCCTGCCCGATGTTGCTTTCGCTGAAATAGCTCATCACGCTGTGGGTGCGGCTGTCCTCGAAATAAAAAACCGGGGCAATCCAACCCCGGCTATCCATAAGAAATTCTGGACTCAGACTAACCAACCGAGCAGCAGCGTCGCGCCAATGACCGTGGAAGCGCCGCCGATGCGCGTGGCGATTTGGGCGAACGGCATTAGCCCCATGCGGTTCGATGCCGACAGGATCGCCACGTCACCGGTGCCGCCCAGGCCGCTGTGACAACAGGTGACGATCGCCGCTTCCACCGGGAACATCTTCAGGTAAGGCGCAATCATGAAACTGACCAGCCCCATCGACAGCACCACCGAACCGCAGACCACCACATAACCGACCGAGAACACCGCCACCACGCTTTCCAGCGGCACGTACAGCATGCCCAGACCGATCATCAGCGGCCACACCAGCGCGGTGGAGACGAACTTGTAGAAACTGTGCGCGCCGGTCTCCATCGAGGCCGGGATCACCCGGCAGTATTTGCACAGCACCGCGAACAGGATCATCAGCACCGGGCCGGGAATATGCACGATGTGTTCAAACAGGCCGCCGACGATAAAGAAGGCGCAGATCACCAGCAACCCGCCGCCCATCAGTTGGAAATCGACGTTGCCGCTTTGCTCCTTGATGGCGAACATCGCGTTCTCCTGCGCCGAGCGGATCAGCATGCCGTCGCCGCTCAGCGCCTTGCGCTGCATGCCGATGCGCGCCAGCACCCCGGCGGTCACGATGGCGAAGATGTTGCCCAGCACCGCCGCCGGCGCCAGCTGCGCGACGTAGACGTCCGGCGTCGCTCCCAGGATCGCCGAATAGGCCAGCGACAGCGGTAAAATCCCCTCGCCGATGCCGCCGCCGATGATCGGCACGATGATGAAGAAGAAGGTGTGATAAAAGGTAAAGCCGAACAGCTTGCCCACCAGCAGCCCGGTGATCACCGCCGTCACCGTACCAACCACCAAGGGCACAAACATGCGAATCATCCCCTGAATCAGGATCACCCGGTTCATGCCGAGAATGCTGCCGACCACCAGACTGGCGATGACGAAATAGAGCAGGTTGGCGTCTTTCATCAGCAGATGAACGGTGCCCATGACGTTAGGCTGGAAGACATTGAAATAGACCAACACCGACGGCACCATCAAACACAGAATGGCCGGCCCGCCGATATCGCGCAGCACGGGAATGCTTTTTCCCAACTGCGCCAGCGCAAAGCCCAGCGTCATTATCACCGCCAGGCCGCCGATCATATTCTTCGGCAGGAAGTTGGCGTAGGCGGAAATCGCCACGATCGCGCAAATCGTGATAAACAACGCGATCGGCACCGCACCGATATCTATTTGACGAAGTTGATTAATTAATCCTGAGGATTCGGACGATGCCGCATTTTTATCACAGGCCAGTTCTGCATTTATCTGTTTCATTATTCACCCTGCTGACAAGCGTACAGTACGGTTAGATTCACCTGGCGCAACAGTCCTACCATAGCCAAGCAAAAACAAATGATTACGAAAAATCCTATTGTGGATTTCGCTTTTTCTAATAAGAAATAAAACAGTGGACAGCCCTGACGATATGATAAAAAATAAAAATGCAAAACTAAATTACGCCGGCGAAATTCAATATTGTGACCCTCCGCCAAGGTTGGTTTTAATTAATTATCGTCAGCATTTTGTAATTAAAGTAAGCAGGCTTAAATTCGCTGCTATGCTATAGGAGGGCGAAAAAGCCCCCTGTTTTATTAATAAAGAACCGGAAACGCATTAGCTGAATCCGGTCAGCTTGATCCGAACCTTAATCCTGCGCGCGGCACCGCACGGGAAAGAGGCATAATATGACTCATAAGGAAGTAGAATATGTCTTCACGCACTGTTACCCCACAAACCCTCGCTCGCTACGGCATTCATCAGGCCGCCGACATCGTCTATAACCCCAGCTATGAATTGCTGTTCGCCGAAGAGACCCGCGCCGACCTGCCGCCGCTGGAACGCGGCACCCTCACCCAACTCGGCGCGGTCAACGTCGCGACCGGTGAGTTCACCGGCCGTTCGCCGAAGGACAAATACATCGTGCGCGACGACACCACGCGCGATACCGTCTGGTGGTCGGACAACGGCACCGGCAAGAACGACAACCAGCCGCTCTCCCCGGAGGTCTGGCAGCATCTGAAAACGCTGGTGGGCAACCAGCTCTCCGGCAAGCGTCTGTTCGTGGTCGACGCGTTCTGCGGCGCCAACGCCGACACGCGCCTGAAAGTGCGCTTCATCACCGAGGTGGCCTGGCAGGCGCACTTCGTGAAAAACATGTTCATTCGCCCGAGCGACGCCGAACTGGCGGACTTCGAGCCGGACTTCGTGGTGCTGAACGGCGCCAAATGCACCAACCCGGACTGGCAGCAGCAAGGGCTGCATTCGGAGAACTTCGTCGCCTTCAACCTGACGGAACGCATGCAGCTGATCGGCGGCACCTGGTACGGTGGCGAGATGAAGAAAGGCCTGTTCTCGATCATGAACTACCTGCTGCCGCTGAAGGGCATCGCCTCGATGCACTGCTCGGCCAACGTCGGCGAGCAAGGCGACGTGGCGGTGTTCTTCGGCCTATCCGGCACAGGCAAAACCACCCTCTCCACCGATCCGAAGCGCCAGCTGATCGGCGATGACGAGCACGGCTGGGACGACGACGGCGTGTTCAACTTCGAAGGCGGCTGCTACGCCAAGACCATCAAGCTGTCGCCGCAGGCGGAGCCGGAAATCTATCAGGCGATCCGCCGCGATGCGCTGCTGGAAAACGTCACCGTGCTGGCCGACGGCAGCATCGACTTCGACGACGCCAGCAAGACCGAGAACACCCGCGTTTCCTATCCGATTTATCACATCGAGAACATCGTCAAACCGGTGTCCAAAGCCGGCCATGCGCGCAAGATCATCTTCCTGACCGCCGACGCCTTCGGCGTACTGCCGCCGGTATCGCGCCTGACGCCGGAGCAGACCCAGTACCATTTCCTGTCCGGCTTCACCGCCAAGCTGGCCGGCACCGAGCGCGGCATCACCGCGCCGACGCCGACCTTCTCCGCCTGCTTCGGCGCCGCGTTCCTGACGCTGCACCCGACGCAGTACGCCGAAGTGCTGGTGAAACGCATGGAGGCCGCCGGCGCCCAGGCTTACCTCGTTAACACCGGCTGGAACGGCAGCGGCAAACGTATTTCGATCAAGGATACGCGCGGCATTATCGACGCCATTCTGAATGGCGACATTGAGCAGGCCGAGACGTTCACGCTGCCGATCTTCGGGCTGGACGTGCCGACCGCGCTGCCGGGCGTCGATCCGTCGATCCTCGATCCGCGCAAAACCTACGCCGACGAGTCGCTGTGGCAGGAGAAAGCGCAGGATTTGGCGCAGCGCTTTATCGATAACTTCGCCAAATATACCGTCACCCCGGCGGGTGAAAAATTGGTGAACGCCGGGCCTAAACGGTAACGGCATTCCCCCGCTCAAGGGCCGATTCGTCGGCCCTTTTTTGTTTTCACTCTTCCGCCATCCACTGCGTTCGCCGATGTTTGCCCCGAATGGTGGCGTATCGACAGCATGCGCTGAGCGCCTCACAGTTCCCGCTGAAATCAATTGATTGTTTTGTCGTATAAATTTAGAACTGACGAACAATAATTCAAAAGTATGGGAACGGGGATGAATCAACAGACTCTCGACGCGCGCCGCTCGCGTCAGGCGTTGCTGGCCGGCTCGGTCGGCAACTTTATCGAATGGTATGAGTTCGGGGTGTACGGGTTCCTGGCCACCGTTATCGCCGCCAATTTTTTCACGCTGCAGGGTGAAAACGAAATCACCAGCCTGATCCTCACCTACGCCGCCTTCGCGCTGGCGTTTTTCTGTCGGCCGATCGGCGCGGTGATATTCGGCCGCATCGGCGATCGCATCGGCCGTCGCCCAACGCTGATTGCGGTTCTGCTGTTGATGACGCTGGCCACCGCGCTGATCGGCGTCATGCCAACCTATGCCTCGATCGGCGTCGCCGCCCCGCTGTTGCTGACGCTGCTGCGCATGTTTCAGGGGCTGTTCGCCGGCGGCGAATTCGGCGGCGCCGTGTCGCTGATGACCGAGTTCGCCCCGAAGGGCAAGCGTGGGCTGTTCGGCGCCTGGCAGTCGCTGACCGTCGCGCTCGGCCTGTTGGCCGGGGCTGGACTGGTGGCGCTGCTGGCCGCGCTGCTCAGCGTGCAACAGCTGCATGACTGGGGCTGGCGTATTCCCTTCCTGCTGGCGCTGCCGATGGGCGCCGTGGCGCTGTGGCTGCGGCTCAAGCTCGAAGAGACGCCCACGTTCACCCAGGCGCAGCAACATGCGGAACACGCCGCCGCGCCGCCGGAAGCGAAGCTGGGCGGCGTGGTGAAAACCATACTGATCGGCATCGGCCGCATGATGGGCTGGTCGGCCGCCGGCTATACCTTCCTGGTGGTGATGCCTTCCTATTTGCAAACCTCATTGTACGCCACCTTCCAGCAGGCGCTGGTGGCGACGGTGCTGGCCAACGTCGGCTTCGCCCTGACCATTCTGCCGGCGGGCATCATCAGCGACAAACTGGGGCGTAAAACGGTGATGCTGACGGCGGTGGCGGCGGTGATCCTGCTCACTTTCCCACTGCTGCACCTGTTGCAGGATGCGCAGAGTTCACTGTGGGCCAAAGGGCTGGCGGTCATGATCGCCGGTGCCGTGGTTGGCCTGCTGGCCGGTCCCGGCCCGGCGATGCTGGCTGAGATGTTCCCGACCCGGGTGCGCTATACCGGCTTGGGGCTGGCTTACTCGCTGTCCAATGCGGTGTTTTCCGGTTCGGCCGGGCTGATTATCACCGGCCTGATCAAACAGACCGGTAATATCGACATTCCCGCTTACTACGTGGTCGCCACCTCGGTGGTCAGCCTGTTTGCGCTGATGACGCTGCGCCGCGACGACCATCTGCGCTCGCTGAACGAACGTTAATCTTCCGGGGGGCGCATCGCCCCCTTGCCAACCCGTGACCTCGATCACAAGGCACAAATGTTAACGTTAACTTTTGTGATTAACATCGCATGCGTGACATCTGCCAGCTTCATCCCCTTGCGAGTTAACGTTAACAATAGAGCTAACTTCACTCACCGGGGCCTTACCCATGAACCGCGAAACTAAAAAATATTACGTGCTGCTCAGCGGCCTGCTGTTCTTCTTTTTCTTCACCTGGTCTGCCAGCTTTTCGCTGATCTCGCTGTGGCTGAATCAGAAGATCGGCCTGAAAGGCGCCGAGACCGGCCTGATCTTCTCCGCCATCTCGTTGGTGGCGCTGTGCGCACAGCCGCTGTACGGGTTTATTCAGGACAAACTTGGGCTGCGCAAGCACCTGCTGCAGTTTCTCGGCGTGATGCTGCTGCTGACCGGCCCGTTCTTTATCTACGTTTACGCCCCGCTGCTGGCGAGCAGCCTGCCGCTCGGCGCGCTGGTCGGCGGGGTATTTATCGGCGCCACCTTCTTCGCCGGCATCGGCGCGCTGGAATCTTATACCGAGCGAGTCAGCCGCATCAGCGGTTTCGAATTCGGCCGCGCCCGCATGTGGGGATCGCTCGGCTGGGCCAGCGCCACCTTTTTGGCCGGTTTTATCTTCAATATCGATCCGAACATCAATTTCTGGCTGGCCTCCGCCGCCGCCGTGGTATTCCTGTTGCTGCTCAGCCAGGTGCGCGAGCTGAAGCCGAACGCCATGGCCGGCCTGGCGTTCGGCAAACCGGAAAATCTGCGGCTGCAGGATGCGCTCGCGCTGCTGCGTATGCCGGGCTTCTGGGCGCTGGTGGTGTTTGTGCTCGGTATCAGCGTGTACAACGTTTTCGATCAGCAATTTTCGGTCTACTTCGCTTCGCAGTTCGCTTCACGCGAACAGGGCAACGAGATGTACGGCTTCCTCAACTCGCTGCAGGTCTTCCTCGAAGCCGGCGGTATGTTCCTGGCGCCGCTGCTGGTGAACCGCATCGGCGCCAAACAGGGGTTGTTGCTGGCCGGTGGCGTGATGGCGCTGCGCATGTTCGGCTCCGGCTTGGTCAGCGGCGCATTGATGATCTCCGCCATGAAACTGCTGCACGCCGTAGAGTTGCCGATCCTGCTGATCGCTATCTTCAAATACATCGCCAGCCGCTTCGACAGTCGCCTCTCCTCAACGCTTTACCTGGTGGGCTTTCAGTTCATCACCCAGGTGATGGCCAGCTTCCTGTCGCCGCTGGCGGGCTACGGTTATGACCGCATCGGCTTTGCCGACACCTATCTGCTGATGGGGTGCGCGGTCGCCGCCACGACGCTTGTCTCCTGTTTCCTGCTGCGCGGCGAACGTTCCGCCGGCGCAACCCCCTTTCAATCCGCCATTAAATCAAGCGAGTCTATCCAATGAACACTGCCTTAGCTCAAGCCGACCATGCGGTCGAGGCCCTGCGCGCAGAGCGCCGAGACGAATACTACCCGCAGTTCCATCTCGCGCCGCCCGCCGGCTGGATCAACGATCCCAACGGCCTGATCTGTATTGACGGCGTCTATCATGCCTTCTTCCAGCATCACCCCTACAGCGAACACTGGGGGCCCATGCACTGGGGGCACGCGACCAGCCGCGATCTGATCCGCTGGCAGCACCAGCCCATCGCCCTGGCGCCCGATGCGCCCTATGACAAAGACGGTTGTTTTTCCGGCTGCGCCGTGGATGACAACGGCGTGCTGACGCTGATTTACACCGGCCACGTGTGGCTGGGCGAGCCCGGCGACGACAGCCAGGTGCGGGAAGTGCAATGTCTGGCCACCAGCGAAGATGGCATACGCTTCGTTAAACATGGGCCGGTGCTGGCCCCGCCGGACGGCATTCAGCATTTCCGCGATCCGAAAGTCTGGCGCGAGAACGGCGAATGGTGGCTGGTGGTCGGCGCCAAAGAAAACGGTCTCGGCCAGGTGCGCCTGTACCGTTCTGCAGACCTGCGCGCCTGGCGCTTCGATCGGGTGCTGGCCGGCGCGCTGGCGGCGCATCAAGGGTATATGTGGGAATGTCCGGATTTCTTCCCGCTGGGTGAACAGCACCTGTTGCTGTTCTCGCCGCAGGGGCTGGCGGCACAGGGCTACCGCTACCGCAATCGCTTCCAGAGCGGTTATCTGCTCGGCCACTGGCGGCCGGACGGCGACTTCAGGGTGACACAGCCCTTCTGCGAGCTGGATGCCGGGCACGATTTCTATGCGCCGCAAACCTTCACCGCCGCCGATGGCCGTCGGCTGCTGTTTGCCTGGATGGATATGTGGGAATCCCCGATGCCCAGCAAAGCGCACCGTTGGGCCGGCGCCCTCACCCTGCCGCGCGAGCTGACGCTGGCCGCCGACGGCAGCGTCCTCATGAACCCGGCGCGTGAACTGACGGCGCTGCGGCGAGAATCGCACACCTTTTTGGCACAGGCGCTGACCAATCAGCATCTGCCGCTGGCGGACGACGTGCAGGAACTCACCCTGACGTTGAGACCGGCCGACAGCGACGCCGAGCGTTACGGGCTGGCCATCGGGAATGCGGCGCGCCTATTCGTCGACAATCAGGCGCACCGACTGGTGCTGGAACGTTTTCATGACAACCCCGCCCTGTGCACCTGCCGCAGCGTGCCGCTGCCAGAAGGTGACACCCTGTCACTACAGATCTTCATTGACCGCTCATCGCTGGAGATCTTCGTCAATCAGGGGCAGGCCTGCCTGACCAGCCGCATCTATCCGACGGCGGGCGAGCGCCACCTCAGCCTGTTCGCCGAAGGCGGCCGGGCACAGTTCGAGCCCATCACGGGATGGCAGTTGGCAAGCCTCTGGGGATAATGGGAATGAGCACCGGGCGCGCAGCGACGCACCCGGTGCGCTTACAGCGAACCACGCTCCAACAGCGGGCAAGGCACTTTCACCGTCTCACGCTGCTCCCGCTGCTCAATCACATGCAGCGCCGCAAGGCGGCCCAGCTCGTAATGCGGCAGTTGCACCGTCGTCAATGCCGGCAGGAACAGCTCGCCGGTGCCGACCATATTGTCGTAACCCAGCACCGCTACCTGTTGCGGTATCCGCCATCCTTGCGCCAGCAATACCTGATACACCAGAAAGGCTATCCGATCGTTCCCGCACACCACGACATCGCAATCGCGCCTGCCTGCAGAGAAATGCCGCTCCAGCAGCGCGACGCAGTCGCGATAGCTTTGGTCGCCGCCGCTCAGATCGAGATGATACTGCCGCAGTTGTTCAACATCGCGCCCCGCTTCGCGCCAGGCGCGTTCCAGACCGCGACGGCGCAGGCCCGCCGCCAGCGTATCCGCCGGTAAATGAATGCACAGTGGCGCGCGATAGCCTTTGGCGATCAGCGCGCGCATGGCGTCATACTGCCCTTGCTCGTCATCAGGAATGTAGCTGGCGATCGAATGCGCCGGGCTGACGCAGTTGGCCAGCACCAGCTTTTTGTCCAGCAGTTTGGCCGGCAATGTCACCTCGCGCAGCCCCATCGTGGTGAAGATCACCCCATCCGGACGATGCGCCAGCAGCAGATCGACGGTCTGTTCGGCGTTGTCGTCGGCAAACAGGTTGACGACGAAGCTGTTCCAGCCTCGCTCGCGCGCGGTTTTCTCAATCGACAGGATCATTTCCACCGAGAACGGCGTCGTGGCGGTGTCCAGTGCCAGCACGCCGAGCGTCTGCACGCGATTTCCGTCACCGCGAATACGCCGCGCCGACAGATCCGGCACGTAGTCCAACTGGTCGATAGCCTGTTTGACGCGGCGGTAGGTTTCCGGCCGCAGCTTGCCGGGTTCATTGATGGCGCGGGACACCGTCATCAACGAGACTCCGGCAAGTTTTGCGACGTCTTTCAGCGAAGCCATGCGCCCTTCTTTATGATTAATGGGGAAAAGTGAATAATCCCATAACCGGGCGCAGGACTCTACTCTGTGTTAGCAGGCTGTGATGTTCGCCCACAGAAGAGCGCCGTCGGCCGTCAGCGGCGCCACTTCACCGCCCGCCGCCTGCGCCGCCCACCAGACGCCCTCGCGCGCCCGCAGTTTGCCGCCCCCCGGCAGCGACCAGACCCCGCTCAGCACATACAGCACGCCTGCCCGATTGGGCAGCAGGGTGACGGGCGCCGTGCTGCGCCGCACCTCGGCCGCCTGCCGGCCGCGGCGCGTCATGATGTTGAAATCCTGGCTGGCGCCGCCCAGCAGCGTCGCTTCCAGCGCCACGTCGCCGGAGAACGCGAACGGCTCCCCGACGCGCGCCAATTGATGGTCGATATGCCCGGCGCTGAACAGCCGCACGCCGTCGCCCTCCAGCAAAGTGATCGAGCGGTCGATGCCTGCAAAGGCGGAAAACGGCCCGTCCTGTGCGATGGTGGCGATGCTGGCGCGCCAGTCAAAATCCTGCGCGCCCGGCGGCCAGCTGACGATTTCACGGGTTTCCCCACCGCCGTTGCGCCACGGGCTGACCGGCAGCGCGGCGAAGCTAAAACGGGTCAGGCTCATTACGCCTCCTGCTGAAAGGTTTTCAGCACCTGCAGGAACTCGGCGCCGCTCTGCTGCTGTAGCGCGTGCCGCCCCTGCTCGATCACCTGCCGGCCGCCGACGAACACGTCGCGAATTTGCTCTTTACCGCCGGCGAACAGCCAGCGGTTGAGGATCGAGGCGTCCGGCGCCGCCGCCAGATACGGATCGTCGCCGTCCAGCACCAGCCAGTCGGCGCGATAGCCGCTCTGCAACCGGCCGATCGGCGCGCCGCACGCCTGCGCACCACCCTGCAGCGCCTGCAGGTACAGCACATCGCCCACCGCCGACTGTTCCGGCGTCGTCAGACGGTTGCGGCGCTGATCGCGCAGCCGCTGGCCGTATTCGAACCAGCGCAACTCTTCCACCACGTTGAGCGAAACGTGGCTGTCGGAACCGATGCCCCAGCGCCCCTGCTGCTGCAGGTAAGCGTAGCCGGGGAAGATGCCGTCGCCGAGGTTGGCTTCGGTGGTCAGGCACAGCCCGGCCACCGCGCGGCTGCGCGCCAGCGCTTCAAGCTCGTCGCGATCCAGATGGGTGGCGTGCACCAGGCACCAGCGCTGATCGACCGGCAGATGGTCATACAGCCAGGCCACCGGGCGCTGCCCGCTCCACGCCAGGCAGTCGTTCACCTCTTTTTGCTGCTCGGCGATATGAATATGCACCGGCAAGGTGCGATCCGCCGCGGCCAAAATCTGCTGCATCTGGCCCAGCGCCACCGCGCGCAGCGAGTGGAAGCACAGCCCCTGATTCTGCAACGGACGATCCGCCAGCTGACGGGCAATCACCTGCTGCTGGTGCAGGTAGCTTTCGGTATCCTGAATAAAACGCTTCTGCCCCGGCTGCGCCGGCTGCGCGCCGAAACCGGCGTAGCTGTACAGCACCGGCAGCATCGTCATGCCGATGCCGGCCTGATGCGCGGCCTCGCTGAGGCGGCCGGTCATTTCACCGCGATCGGCGTAAGGCTTACCGTCGGCGTCGTGATGCAGGTAGTGGAATTCGGCCACCTGGGTGTATCCGCCCTTGAGCATTTCGATATACAGTTGACGGGCGACTACCTCCACCTGCTCCGGCGTCAGGCGCTGCACCAGGCGGTACATCAGATCGCGCCAGGTCCAGAAGCTGTCCTGCGGGTTGCCCGCCACTTCCGCCAGCCCGGCCATCGCGCGCTGGAAAGCGTGAGAGTGCAGGTTCGGCATGCCCGGCACCGCGTCGCCGTGCAGCCGGGTGCAGCCTTGCGGCTCAGCGTCGGCGGTAACTTGAGTCAGATAACCTTGCGCATCGACGTCCAGCCGGACGTTATGCGCCCAGCCCTCAGGGAGCAAAGCGCGTGGGGCAAAATAAGCAGGCATGGCAGTATTCCACTGTTGGTGTAACGGCGAATGAGGCGCGGCGATGGCGCGCCTTCGGGAATTTTTGGCGGCCGCCGGCAAGTTTCTGGCGCGACGGCCACTAGTTGTATATACATATACATACGCCGACATCAACAGTAAACTGGTGTTATTATTTTTTTATTTGACGAGGTTAACGTCGTGGCTGAACAACAGACCGTGTTACAACTGGCGGCTGCAATGAGCGATGCCCCCGCCCCGATCTACCAACGGGTCAAACAGGCGATCGTGAATCAAATCCGTGCGGGGCATTGGCAACCGCACCAGCGCGTGCCCTCCGAAAGTGAACTGGTGGCGGAACTGGGCGTCAGCCGCATGACCATCAACCGCGCGCTGCGCGAGCTGACCAGCGAAGGCTTTTTGATCCGCATGCAGGGCGTCGGCACCTTCGTCGCCGAAGCCAAGGCGCATACCGCGCTGCTGGAAGTGCACAACATCGCCGATGAGATCGCCGCGCGCGGTCATCGCCACAGCAGCAAAATCCTCGAGCTGAAGGCCCGTGCGGCCAGCGAGGAAGAAGCGACGGCACTGGGCATTCACCCCGGCCAACGGCTGTTCTACTCGCAGATCGTGCATTACGAAAACGATGTGCCGGTGCAGGTGGAAGACCGCTGCGTCAACCCGCTGGTGGCGCCGGATTACCTGAAGCAGGATTTCGATCGCGTCACGCCTTACACCTACCTGACGCAGGCCGCGCCGCTGACCGCCGGCGAACACATCGTCGAAGCGGTGATCCCCACCCGGCGCGAGCGCGAGCTGCTGCAGCTGGAGGACCACGAACCCGGCCTGCTGATCCATCGCCGCACCTGGTCCGGCAAAACCGTGGTGACCTCGGCCCGGCTGCTGTACCCCGGCAGCCGTTATCAACTGTTCGGCCGCTTCACCAGCGAAGTCTGATCCCCGGCGGGCGCGCCCTGCGCCCGCATCTCCGCTATCGATCACATCCTGATAACAAAATTTCGCCCGCCCCTTGTGACATCCCGATGAATGCGTTAGGTTGTTTTTAATTGTATATACAACCATGTGGGAGCTGCGGCTCCGGCGGAGGAAAGCAATGACGTCTGAGATTCACTGTGACAGCCTGTGGCACGGCGCCGATATCGTCACCATGCGCGACGGCAAGTATCACACCCTGACCGACGGCGCGATCGCCGTGCGCGACGGCAAGATCGTCTGGATTGGCGAACATGCGGCGCTGCCGTCCGGCCTGATCGCGGACGAAACGGTGAAATTCGACGGCGGCATCATCACCCCCGGCTTTGTTGACTGCCACACGCACCTGGTATTCGGCGGCAATCGCAGCGGCGAGTTCGAACAGCGGCTGAACGGCGTGAGCTACGCCGAGATCGCCGCGCAGGGCGGCGGCATCATTTCCACGGTGAAAGCCACCCGCGCGGCCGACGAAGCGCTGCTGCTGGAGCAGGCGCTGTTCCGCCTGCGGCCGCTGCTGGCGGAAGGCGTCACCTGCGTGGAGATCAAATCCGGTTACGGCCTCAGCCCGGAAAGCGAACTGAAGATGCTGCGGGTGGCGCGCAAATTGGGCGAGCTGTTGCCGGTCGAGGTGAAAACCACCTGTCTGGCGGCCCATGCGCTGCCGCCGGAATACGCCAACCGCGCCGACGACTACATCAACCTGGTCTGCGACACCATCATCCCGCAGGCGGCGGCAGCCGGCCTGGCGGATGCGGTTGACGCCTTCTGCGAACATCTGGCGTTCTCGCCGGCGCAGGTGGAGCGGGTCTTCGCCGCCGCCGAAGCCGCCGGTTTGCCGGTCAAGCTGCACGCCGAGCAGCTCTCCGCCCTCGGCGGCAGCACGCTGGCGGCGCGCCATCACGCGCTTTCCGCCGACCATCTCGAATACGCCACCGAACAAGATGCCCGCGCCATGGGCGACGCCGGCACCGTGGCGGTGCTGCTGCCCGGCGCCTATTACCTGCTGCGCGAAACCCAGTGCCCGCCGGTAGAGCTGTTCCGCAAGCACCAGGTGGCGATGGCGATCGCCAGCGACGCCAACCCCGGCACCTCGCCGGCGCTGTCGCTGCGCCTGATGACCAACATGGCCTGCACGCTGTTCCGCCTGACGCCGGAAGAAGCGTTGGCGGGCGTCACCACCCACGCCGCCAAAGCGCTGGGGCTGCAACACAGCCACGGCACGCTGGAAACCGGCAAGGTGGCGGACTTCGTTCACTGGCCGCTGTCGCGGCCGGCGGAACTGGCTTATTGGTTGGGCGGTCAGCTGCCCTGTACGGTGATTTTCCGAGGAGAAGTACGTCAATGACCATTCGCGATCCTTTTAGCTTCCAGAGCGGCACCCTGCCGCTGCTGATCAGCATCCCGCACGCCGGCACGCAACTGACGCCGGCGGTCGAGGCCGGGCTGACCGACGACGCCCGCCCGCTGCCCGATACCGACTGGCACATACCACAGCTGTACGAGTTCGCCCGGGCGATGGGCGCCAGCGTGCTGGTCGGCAACTATTCGCGCTTCGTCATCGATCTGAACCGCCCGGCGGACGACAAGCCGCTGTACACCACCGCCACCACCGGTCTGTATCCCGACGTGCTGTTCGACGGCCGCCCAAGCTTCCTGCCGGGCAAAGCGCCGACGGACGCAGAGCGCGCCGGCTATCTGCAGCAAATTTGGCAACCTTATCATCAGCAACTGCAAGACGAACTGGCGCGCCTCAAAGCGCGGCACGGCTATGCGCTGCTGTTCGACGCGCACTCCATCGCCTCGGTGATCCCGCGGCTGTTCGAGGGCAAGCTGCCGGATCTCAATCTCGGCACCAACGGCGGCGAAAGCTGCGCCCAGGCGCTGAGCGATCGGCTGGTCGCCTGCTGCGAGCAGCAACAGCAGTACACCCACGTGCTGAACGGCCGCTTCAAAGGCGGTTACATCACCCGCGCCTACGGCCAGCCGCAGCAGCAACAGCATGCGATCCAGCTTGAGCTGGCGCAGGTGAGCTACATGTCCGAACAGTATCCTTACGCGTTCGAACCGCAGCGCGCCGCCTCGCTGCAGCGCCTGCTCAAGCAGATGATTGAAGGCCTGTTGGACGGCGCCGCCAGACTGAACTGATCCCCTTTGCAGGCGCCGCCGGGCGCCTGTCTCTCCCCCTGCCTTTAACCGCATCGTCAGCCGCGTTCTGCGCGCCATATCAAAGTTTCGCGTGATTCCCCACCGACTGGTCTAAACAGCGCACAAAACAGCGGCCGACGAAAAACGCACTGCGCCACAATCAGCCGAAAAGCCCGCGCTCCTCGTCAGCGCCGGGCGGCGTGTGGCCGAGCTGGCCCGTTTCGAACCATCACTCTGGAGGCCCTATGTCTGTAACACCGTTAAACTGGCGCGCTGCCGGCGCCGTTGCCGAACAATTGCTGGCCGGCTGGCAACGGCATGGCGAACCCGGCGGCGCTATCACCCTGTTTGACGCCGAACAACTCCGCGCCACCGCCTGCGCCGGCCTGGCCGATCTGGCGCAGAATACCCCCTTCACCGCCGACAGCGTGGTGCGCTACGCCTCCGTGACCAAACATATCTTCGCCGCGCTGGCGCTGAACGCCACCGATCGCGCCATTCAGCTGGAGCAACGCCTGGGCGAACTGCTGCCCGCCCTGCAACCCGCGCTGGCGGACGTCACCGTCGGCCAGGCGCTGGACATGACCGGCGGCCTGCCCGACGTGCGCGAGACGCTCGGCCTGCTCGGCATCTCGCTGCACGTCGTCAGCGAGGCGCAGCCGGTGATGCAGTTTGTCGAGGGGTTGGAAAGATTGAACTACGAAGCCGGCAGCGAGGTCGCCTACAGCAATACCGGCTATCGGCTGCTGGAGGCCGCGCTGCGCAGCAAGGGGTATGATTTCGACCAACTGGTGCAACAGCACATCGCCCGGCCGCTGCAGGTGCAGATGCGGGCGCCGGAAAGCTGGTTCGACGTGGTGCCGGGGTTGGTGCCGGGTTACTGGCGAGCGCCGCAGGGCTGGCAACACGCCAGCGCCGGCCTGCACCTTTCCGCCTCCGGCAGCCTGACCGGCAGCCTCAACGCCCTCACCCGCTGGCTGCAGACGCTGCTGGCCGACGAAGGCCCCGGCCGGGGCGTGCTGGCGCAACTCGGCGCCCCGCGCCGCCTCAATCAGGGTCAGCTCAGCACCTATGGCCTGGGGCTGGCGCAAACCCCGCTGGGCCGCCGCCGCTTGCTCGGCCACGGCGGTTCCCACGCCGGTTACAAAACCTATTTCCTGCTGGCGCCCGATCGCCAGACCGGCGTCGCGCTGGTGGCCAACCGCGAAGACTGCGACAGTTTCGGTATGGCTTTGCAGGTGATGGCGGCGCTGCTGGGCGAACCGCTGCCGCAGCGCAGCATGGCGATCCCCGACGGCCTTTACGCCACGCCGGCGGAGCCGCACTGGCTGGAGGTCAAAAATGGCAACCTGGCCTATTTGGGCAGCGGTGAACCGCTGTATCAGGGCGAGGACGGCTACGCGGTGTCGCTGTCCGCCCATATGCCAATCAAATTGAAGTGGACCGGCGAAGCGGTCGAGGGCGAAGTCGGGCATGTGGCACGCCGTTTTCTGCCGGTCACGGCCAACGGCGACTGCCTGAAGCATGTGCAGGGGCTGTGGTATCACCCGCACTATCGCACCGCCTTTGAAATTCGCGGCGATCGGGTGCATATCGGCGTCGGCCCGGCGGCGCAGACCGGGACGCTCAGCCCGCTCGGCCAGGGCCGCATGCTGGTGGAGTGCCAGGACGGCCCGTGGTTAAAACGCTTTTGCCTCTATTTCCGCGGTTACAACGTGGATCTCATCGCCAACCGCAGCCGGATGCTGACCTTCCGCCGCAGCACCGTCGGCCGCGACTGACGCTCAGCGTGCGCTGCCGGTTTTGACCGCCAGCAGCGCATCCGCCAGCCGCCGTTTGTCGGCGGCGCTGAGATTCACCTGATCCACGGACGCCATAAACGCCGCCCGATCCGCCTCGCCGAGCGGGCCGGCGCGCAGCCGCTCCGCCAGCCGTTGCAATATCTGGCTGCTCAGCTGTGCGATCTGCGGGCGCACCTGCGCCAACGGCCGCGGCTGCCAGCCGGGTTCCGGGCTCGCCAGCCAGTCGGCGCGATAGCGGTACTGAATCGCCTTGGCGGCGTCCATCTGCGCGGCGATAAAAGGCCGCACCGACGCCGGCTCCAACCCCAAACGCCCCGCCTCCGCCTGCGCGCTGGCCAACACCTTCGCCTCCTGCGCCAGGTCTTCGATCGGCAAATGCCGCTGCGCCTTGTAACCGGCGACGTCCTTCATCAACGACAGCCGTTGGTTCACCAGCTCGCCGATAGCGGCAGCGCCCTCTGCCAACGCGGGAAAACTGGTCAAACAGCAGGCTATCAATAACGCCCTGAACATGGCGCCTCCCTTATGATGCAGTGAAAACGTAAGGCCCAAAGTTCACCACGTCCGCCCCGCGCTGGCAAATAAAAAGGCCCCGCCGCAGCGAGGCCCGATAACGCTCGACAAACCTTAGTCGAACACGCCGTTGATGACGGAAGCCACAATCGCGGTGCTGAGTGCGACCAGCACCAGATCGTCGCCGGCGATACGCCACTCATAACCCGGGTACTGCGGCAGATCGCGCAGCATCGAGTAAGGCACCACTTTTTTGGCGATGCCCGGCGGCAGCGGTTTACCGCGCGCCAGATTCTTGGCGATGCCCGGTGGCAGCGAGCTGTAGCCGGTCAGGCCGTAGTTGCGCGCCAGCGAACGGGCGCGGTCGCGCGAGAGGCTGACGGAAACCAGATTATCGTCGTTTCTATAGCCGCCTTTATCTTTATTGCCTTTGTTGCCGTTGTTGCCATGGTTACCGCTATTACCGTGATTGCCGCTGTTGCCATGGCCATTACCGTTGCCGTTACCATTGCCGCCTTTGTCAGCCAGGGCCGGGGCGGATGACAACCCCAGCGACGCGATCAGCGCCAACACCGTGAGGGTCGTACGACGTTTGTTCATGTTGTGTATTCCTGCTTGGGGGGACTCTGTTGACTATAGCGGGTCTTTTCCGGACGAAGTATAAGGAAAACTCCGAGATAACGGTGCGGTTTGACGGCAGTCGCGCCAATAGTTTGTTTCAACGCAACACGCCTCGAGAATTCCGAAGCTTACCTCAGATTTTTCTTGAAGAAAAATAAGCCTTACGCTAGCGTGGGAGGGTAACAAAAAAGAGTTAGCATGCTCTTTTTCGTCGCACCTCAAATCTTATTCTTATCATCCATAATGATAATAGCGAACACTTCCCGCCTCTCCGTGCGGGATTCTTTTTCCCGCCGCTGTCGCCCCAATCTGGTGCTTTATGTTGAGATTTGGTTGCCAATAATTTACATTCGCTGTCTGAGAAACCTCAACCTCCCGCGGTGGCCAGGCTGGCAACGGGTGGGCGTTCAGGAGCAAAAGACGTGCAAATGACCCTCATGGAATACATCACTCGCCACTTTAACGGCGATCTTCATCGTTACGCGCAGTCTGAAGGCGTCAGCCGTGAACAAATCATTAGTTGGATAAATAATGAATGTCACGTGATCAAAGGCAGGCTGTTTATGCCGGTGAAGCATCTCCCGGTTGAACAAGCCCAGTGATGACAAAAAAAACCCCGCCAGGCGGGGTTTTCTGTTTCTGATAACACGGAAAATCAGAAGTTATAGCCGACCACGAGGTAATAACCCCAGCCGGTAGACTTGATCGGGCCCTGCGGGGTGCCGATATCCGCGCCATCCTGCCACTGGCCGCCGTTATGGAAGTAACGCGCCACGAAAGAATAGTGCCAGTGATCGTAGTTCAGCGCCAAAATATGGCTGGAGGCGATCGAGTTGCTGGTGCGCACCTGTTTGCCGGTGCCGTCAACCCAATGGCTGTCCTTGCCCAGATCGGAACCGAAGTCGAAGTTGGTGAAGCCGATGTAGCTCAGGTTGCCGCCCCACACCTGGGTCAGCGGCACGAAGTATTTCACCTTGAAGCGGTAACCGTCCCAGCTGTTCTCGTTGGCGGCCTGGTAATTTTCCCACTGGTATTTGGCATAGATGTTCATCGACAGGCTCATCGGCAGGCCGGTGTCGATATCGGTGCCCAGACCCATGTACCAGGTGTTCTGACGGCCGTCGGCGTTGTGGCCCAGATCATAGATGTAGTTGTTGGCGAAGTACCACTCTTTGAACGGACCGAAGCTCAGATCGGTGCCGGTCAGCTTGTCGATGGAGAAGCGCGGTTCAATCTCCATAAACAGCGGGGAACCTTTGTCCCAGATGCCGCGATCCGGGGTATTGCCCACGCCGAAGAACTTCGGCACGTCAACGTAACCGTAGAAATCGAACCAGTCTTTCTTGGCGAAGGCTTCGTATTCGAGATACACGTCGTTATTCAGCTGCGGCCCGAAGCGGGTGTGGTAGCTGCCCACCACGTTGACGCTCTGGTGCCACCAGTCGGAGACATATTGACTGTCTTTGCTATCAGCCATTGATGATGCACTGTAAGACGCTGCGAGCAGTACACCTGCTGCGAGAGCTATTTTTTTCATTTTATTACCACATGCTTAAAGGGCCATTTCCTGCCCGTTTAGAAAAGATGACAATGAGTCTGCCGACACCTGGCGTTGTCTTCACACAGAAACTCGGATGACGCGCGCATTATAGAAACCACTGACTGTAAGAATCTGTGATCCAGTTACGCATTTCGCGAATAGGTAATCGATTGCGTTCACATTTGTCAAATTATGTTTCATGCAAATTCACATTCGCTGTGATTTTTGTCATGCACATCGATTTTTAGCGCAGTTTTTGAGCCAACTGTCATCAGGGCGTCACCTGCCCGCCATTGAGCCGCGGCAAAGAAAAAGCCGACGTATAAACGTCGGCCTTCATCAAAATCAGTAAAAAATACGCAAAGCGAAATCAGTTCACCGCCGGCACCGCTTTGGCGATGTTTTCCTGGCGGAACGCCACCTCTTCGCCGTTTTTCACCTCCCAGCTGGCGACCGGGATATCGGTCTTGGGCGCCGCCGCGACGACCGAGCCGTAAATCAGCTTGTCGTCGCGGCGCAAAATATAAACGTCAAGCTGATATTCATGCCGCAAATTCGCCGTGGTCAGGCGCACGGTATCGCCGCGCTCGTAGTGATGCACGTCGATTTCGGGTTGTTGAATAAATTGAATGTCGCTTCTCATCGTCGTCGTTCCTTCAGGCAACATGGCTAGTTAAATTCTAGTTCAACATTGCGCCGACGGCGGATAATTTCCGTTAATTTCCACGGGTTGCCCGCCAACAGATCAGCGAGCCGAGAGTGACCATCGCCACGCCCTGCCAGAAATTGACGGTCAGCGAGGTGTGCAACACCAGCGCGGCGAACACCGCCGACAACACCGGGGTAAAATAAGAGACGGTCGCCAGCAGCGTCATGTTGCCGTGCAGAATGCCGACGTTCCAGGCGGCATACCCCGCCCCCATCGCCACCCCGGCGCACAGCAGCGTCACGATCACGCCGGCGCTGAACTGCATGCCGCTTTCCGCGCTGAAGGCATATTTAAGCCACAGCGCCAGCGCGGTCAGCACAATGAACAGCACCACGCCGTTGCTGCCCTGGGCGATCTTCTTGGTCAGGTTGCAGTACAGCGCCCAGATCACCGCGCCGCTGAACGCCAGCCCGTAGCTGAGCGGATTGCTGCGCACGTTGGCCAGCATCTGCGCCGGTGACCAGCCGCCCTCGCCGCTCATGATCCAGCCGATGCCGAACAGCGACAGCAGCAGCCCCGGCAGCAGCCACCATTTCGCCTTTTGGCCGTTGAGCGCCAGCGCCATCAGCACGGTGAAACAGGGCCACAGGTAGTTGATCATGCCCACTTCTATCGCCTGCAGGCGGGTATTGGCGTAGCCGAGCGACAGCGACAGGCAGATCTCGTAGCTGACGAACAGCAGGCTGCCGACGATGAGATAAGGCCGCGGAAAGCTGCGCCATTTCGGCACGCCGAGCGCCACCAGCAAAAACACCGCGCTGACGCTGTAGATCATCGCCGCGCCGCCGATCGGCCCCAGCCCTTCGCTGACGCTGCGGATCAGGCCGACGACGCTGCTCCACAACACAATAGCCAACAAACCGAACAGCGTGGCGCGGGTACGCGAGGGCAAAGCGGGCATAAGGCGAGTCCAATGGGTTATTTTTTATCAGGTTTTTCACTCTACTGCCGCACGCGCCAAAAAGAAAGGCGGGAAATTCCCGCCTGTGATTTTATTGCTGCGGCTGCCGCTCGAGCTGCGGCGGCGGCTGGCGAAAACGCCGGGTCAGCCAGGCCAAATAGCCGAAGCCCAGCGTCGCCCAGATCAGCCCCATGGTCAGCGAACTCTTCTCCAGGTTCAGCCACAGCACCCCCACCGTCAGCGCCCCCACCAGCGGCAGGAACAGGAAGTTGAAGCGATCCTTCCAGCTTTTGTTGCGCCCTTCGCGAATGAAGAAGTGGCTGATCACCGACAGGTTGACGAAGGTAAAGGCCACCAGCGCGCCAAAGTTGATCAGCGCCGTGGCGGTCACCAGATCGAACGACAGCGCCGACAGCGCCACCAGCCCGACCATCAGCACGTTCAGCGCTGGCGTGCGCCATTTAGGGTGAATGTAGCCGAAGAATTTCTCCGGGAACACGTTGTCACGCCCCATCACGTACAGCAGGCGCGACACGCTGGCGTGCGACGCCAGACCGGAGGCCAGCGTGTTGATAAAGGTCACGCACAGGAAGATCGACTGGAACAGCTTGCCGCCGACGTACAGCGCGATCTCCGGCAGCGCGGCATCGGGCTGGTGGAAACGCTGAATGGTCGGGAAAAACAGCTGGATGAAGAACGACACGCTGATAAAGATCACCCCGCCGTACAGCGCGGTCAGGAAGATGGCGCGCGGGATCACCTTGGCGGCGTCGGGCGTCTCTTCGCACAGCGTGGTGACCGCGTCAAAGCCGAGGAACGAGAAGCACAGGATAGTGGCGCCGGTAATGATCGGCAGCAGGTGCGCATTCTCACTGAGGAACGGCCGCAGGCTCCACACCGTGCCCATCCCCTCGCCGTTGTGCAGGCCGCGCACCACCAGGTAGATGAACACCAGAATGATCGCCACCTGCGCCAGCACGAACAGGGTATTGAAGTTGGCCACCAGATTGACGCTTTTCAGATTGATGGCGGTAATCAGGATAACGAAGCCCACCACCCACACCCAGGGCGGCACTTCCGGGAACAGCGCGGTCAGGTAAATCTTCGCCAGCAGCGTGTTGATCATCGGCAGGAACAGATAATCGAGCAGCGATGACCACCCCACCAGAAAACCGACGTGCGGGTTGATCGCCTTCTGCGCATAGGTGTAGGCGGAGCCGGCGGTAGGAAACTGGCGCACCAGTTTGCCGTAGCTGATGGCGGTGAACAGCACGCCGGCCAGCGCCAGCAGATAGGAGGTCGGCACATGGCCGTCGGTGAGGCCGGAGACGATGCCGAAGGTATCGAACACCGTCATCGGCGTCAGATAGGCCAGGCCCATCATCACCACCTGCCACAGCTTGAGGGATTTGCGCAGCTGCGGTTTGCCCGCCGGGCCGCCGTCGGTGGCTTTAATCGTCATGGCATTTCCCCTCTTGGTCCTCTGCTGTCAACCGTGCAACGTCATTCAGAGAGGCCGCGGGGAAACTGCTGCTCAGGCGGCGGGAAAAACGGGTTGAGGTCACTGTCGGGCAGCCGGCGACCGGCCCGTAGGCACTGCGGCACAGGCAAACGTCTGCGCATGGGAATGACTGAGTCATGGTTATTTCCTCGTCGGCGTCCTGTACGCCGTGATAGAAGAAATTCAGTACCGCAGCGCGCAGCCTCACCGGCCACAGGAGAGCCGATGAAATGCGCCGGACGCGCGCGGTAGTCGCAGGGTGAGCGGGATCAGGCGTTTTTCAGCATCCACTCGATTTCGGTTTCGGTGATCAGGCGCTCGAACTGCACCAGCTCATCGGTTTTGCAGGCCAGATAGACGTGACTGAAACGTTCGCCCAGTAATGCATTGAGCACCGGCTGATGTTCGAACTCGTACAGCGCGTCGCTCTGGCGGATCGGGAACGGCAGCCCGTCCTGCTCCAGCCCGTTGCCGGTCACCGGCTCAGGCAGCGGCAGCGCGGTTTCCAGCCCGTAGACGATGCCGGCCAGAATGGCCGCCATCACCAGATAAGGGTTGGCGTCGGCGCCCGCCACGCGATACTCCACGCGGTGGTTGTCGCGATCGCCGCAGGGAATGCGCAGCGCCACGGTGCGGTTGTTATGCCCCCAGGAAGCCTGGGTCGGCACATACATGCCGGGCTGGAAGCGGCGGTAGGCGTTGACGTTCGGCGCCAGCAGCGCCATCGAAGACGGCATCAGGGCGATCATGCCCGCCAGCGCCTGTTTCAGCAGCGCCGAATCTTCGCCATCGTCGTCGGCGAACACGTTGTTGCCCTGCGCGTTCAGCATGCTGATGTGCACGTGCATGCCGCTGCCGGCGTGTTCCTCATACGGCTTGGCCATAAAGGTCGCCTGCATGTTGTGGTTCTCGGCCACCATGCGCACCAGCCGCTTCAGCGCCAGCGCGTGATCGCAGGCCTGCAGCACGTCGTCGGTATGGTGCAGGTTGACCTCGAACTGCCCCGGCGACGCCTCCGCCACCGCGCCGTCCGCCGGAATGCCCTGCAAACGCGCCAGTTCGTCGATCTCGCTCAGCACGTCGGCGAAATGGTTGAGGTTATCGACGGAATACACCTGGCTTTGGGTGTTGCGCTCTTGCGTGCCCGGCGCGCACGGCGGCTGCAGATAGCCCTCCGCGTCGCGTTGACGATCGATGAGATAGAACTCCAACTCTACCGCTACCACGGGGGAAAGCCCGCGCTGACGCAAACGCTGCCATACTCGGTTCAGCACATTGCGCGGTTCAACGTCAAAGGGAGTGCCATCTTCATCCAGCATGGTGAGCAGCACCTGCGCGATATATTGCGGGTCCGCCGCCGACGGCGTCAGCGTGCCCGGCACCGGCACGCACACGTGATCCGGCTCGCCCAGCTCCTGCCCCAACCCGGCCTCTTCCACCACGTTGCCGAGAATATCCATCGCAAATACCGACGCCGGGAAGTAACAGCCCTTCTCAAGTTTGTTCAGGCCGCCGACCGGGATGCGTTTGCCGCGGAAGCTGCCGTTCAGATCGGTCAACAGTACGTCGACATGTTGGGTTAACGGATAACGTTCCAGATACTTCTTCACTTCGCGCTGGAACGCGCTACTTCGTCTCTCTTCACTGTGCTGAACAAAGTTTTCCACTTCTACGATGTTGGTCTGCATGGTTCACCCGCCGTTTGTGTTTTGCTGTCGTCGATGTTTATTGACCGTCTTGTTCAATATAATGCCCGCAAATGAAACGTAGATGAAACAAATTTGTTTTGCAAGTGTTACTTTTGGTTTGAATATTGCCCAATCGACTGCTAGATTTATAGAATATTGAACGAAATCGGCGGTGGAGATGCTTATCGTTCATAATTTCGAACGTACCAAGGGGATAGCATGGACAATATATTTAACAGACCAGTCATCGGCGTCGTCATGTGCAGGTATAGGTTAAACGGGCACCTCACACAGACCTTGCAAGAAAAGTACCTGAATGCCGTTATCGCCGCCGGCGGCCTGCCGATCGCCCTGCCGCACGCGCTGGCGGAGCCGGAAATGCTGGCGGAACTGCTGCCGCGCCTCGACGGCATTTTGCTGCCGGGCAGCCCCAGTAATGTGCAGCCGCACCTTTATGGTGAAAACGGCGATGAGCCTGACGCCGATCCTGGCCGAGACGCGTTGAGCCTGGCGCTGATCCGCCAGGCGTTCGACAGGCGCATTCCCCTTTTCGCCATTTGCCGCGGCATGCAGGAGATGGTGGTCGCCACCCAAGGCACCCTGCATCGCCGCCTGTACGAACTGCCCGAGCTGCTGGAGCATCGTGAAGACCACGACCTGCCGCTGGAACAGCAATACGCCCCCGCCCACGAAGTCATCGTTCAGGAAGGGGGGCTGCTTTCGCAACTGATACCGGATTGCAACAGATTCTGGGTGAACTCGCTGCACGGCCAGGGCGCCAAAACCCTGGGCGCAAGCGTGCGCATCGAGGCGCACGCCGCCGACGGGCTGGTGGAGGCGATCAGCGTGCGCGATCAGCCCTTCGCGCTCGGCGTGCAGTGGCACCCGGAGTGGAACAGCGACGAGTACGCCCTGTCGCGCCTGTTGTTTGATGGTTTCATCACCGCCTGTCGGAACTATCAAAAGGAAAAACGCCCATGAGCGACGTCAGCTTGGCACCGGGAAAACGTCTGTCGCAGATCCGTCAACAATTAGGGTTGTCGCAGCGCCGGGTCGCCGAACTGTCTGGGTTAACCCACAGCGCCATCAGCACTATCGAACAAGATAAGGTCAGCCCGGCCATCAGCACGCTGCAAAAGCTGCTGACGGTATACGGTCTGTCGCTGTCGGCGTTTTTCGCCGAGCCGGAAAAACCGGCGGAGCCGCAGATCGTGATCGGCAGTGACGATCTGATCGAAATCGGCAGCCAGGGCGTTTCGATGAAGCTGATCCACAACGGTGACCCGAACCGCACGCTGGCGATGATGATCGAGACCTACGAACCGGGCACCACCACCGGCGAGCGCATCAAACATCAGGGGGAAGAGATCGGCACGCTGCTGGAGGGCGAAGTGGTGCTGCAGGTCAACGGCCAGAGCTATCACCTGCTGGCCGGGCAGAGCTACGCCATCAATACCGGCATCCCCCACAGTTTCAGCAACACGTCGGCGCGCATTTGCCGGATTATCAGCGCCCATACGCCGACGACATTCTGATCAACGGAGCCAGGCATGAACTTTCACCATTTGCAGTATTGGCAACAACGGGCGCAGACCCTGAAGATTGAGCACCGGTTGTTTATCGACGGCCGCTACCAGCCGGCCGCCGCGGGGAAATTTTTCGCCGTGGAAGATCCCGCCGGGCGCCGTGAGCTGGCGCAGGTTGCGCGCGGCGAAGCCGCCGACATCGATCGGGCGGTCAGCGCGGCGCGCGCCGTCTTTGAACGCGGCGACTGGGCGCAGGCCGCCCCGGCGCAGCGCAAAGCCACGCTGCTGCGCTTCGCCGATCTGATGGAGCAGCATCACGAAGAGCTGGCGCTGCTGGAAACGCTGGACACCGGCAAACCGATTCGCCACAGCCTGCGCGACGACGTGCCGGGCGCCATTCGCTGCATCCGCTGGTACGCCGAAGCGATCGATAAGGTCTACGGCGAAATCGCCCCCACCGGCCGCGATGCGCTGGCGCTGATCGAGCGCGAGCCGATCGGCGTGGTCGGCGCCATCGTGCCCTGGAACTTCCCGCTGCTGCTGGCCTGCTGGAAGCTCGGCCCGGCGCTGGCCGCCGGCAACAGCGTGGTGCTCAAACCCTCCGAAAAATCGCCGCTCAGCGCCATCCTACTCGGCAAACTGGCGCAGCAGGCCGGGTTGCCGGACGGCGTGCTGAACGTGGTGCCCGGCTATGGCCACGACGCCGGCAAGGCGCTGGCGCTGCACCGCGACGTCAACGCCCTCACCTTTACCGGCTCCACGCCGGTGGCGAAGCAGCTGATGATCTACGCCGGCGAATCGAACATGAAACGCGTCTGGCTGGAGGCCGGCGGCAAGAGCGCCAATATCGTCTTCGCCGACTGCCCGGATCTGGATCAGGCCGCCCGCAGCGCCGCCGCCGGCATCTTCTATAATCAGGGGCAGGTGTGCATCGCCGGCACTCGCCTGCTGGTCGAAGCGAGCATTCAGCAGGAATTCCTGCAGGCGCTGCGCAAACACGCGGCGGCCTTCGCTCCTGGCGATCCGCTCGATCCCGACACGGTGATGGGCACGCTGATCGACAGCGGCCACTGCGAGAAAGTGGCCGGCTATATCGATCAAGGGCTGAGCCAGGGCGCCGCGCTGTTCCTCGACGGGCGCGACCATCCGCAGGGCGACCACGCCGGTTATCTGGGGCCGACCATCCTCACCCAGGTGAACAACGCCATGAGCGTGGCGCGCGATGAAATCTTCGGCCCGGTGCTGGCGGTGACTACCTTCGACGACGAGCAACAGGCGCTGCAGCTGGCCAACGACAGCGACTACGGCCTCGGCGCCGCGGTCTGGACCCGCGATCTGGCCCGTGCGCACCGCATGGCGCGCCAGCTGAAAGCCGGCACGGTATTCGTCAACAACTACAACGACGGCGACATGACCGTGCCGTTCGGCGGCTACAAGCAGAGCGGCAACGGCCGCGACAAATCGCTGCACGCGCTGGACAAGTTCACCGAATTGAAAACCACCTGGATCTCGCTGGAATAAGGGCTTATCTCATGACTGAACACGTAAAAAGCTACTATGCGGCCACGGCCAACGCACATCAGCCCTATCCGCAACTGAACGAATCGATCGAGTGCGACGTCTGCGTGATCGGCGGCGGCTATACCGGCCTCTCCTCCGCGCTGTTTCTGGTGGAAGCCGGCTATAACGTGGTCGTACTGGAAGCGGCGCGCATCGGTTTCGGCGCCAGCGGCCGCAACGGCGGCCAGTTGGTCAACTCCTACAGCCGCGACATCGATGTGATTGAAGAGCGCTACGGCGCGGAAAGCGCCCGCCTGCTCGGCAGCATGATGTTTGAAGGCGCGGAGATCATCCGCAGCCGCATCAGCCGCTACGCCATCGACTGCGACTATCGCCCCGGCGGCATCTTCGCCGCGCTGAACAACAAGCAGTTCCATGCGCTGATCGAGCAAAAACGCAACTGGGAACGTTACGGCAATACCCAGCTCGAGCTGCTCGATGCGGACCGGGTGCGCCAGGAGGTTGCCAGCGATCGCTACGTCGGCGCGCTGCTCGATCACAGCGGCGGCCACATTCATCCGCTCAACCTGGCACTGGGTGAGGCCGAGGCGATTCGCCTGCAGGGCGGGCGCATCTTCGAGCAATCGGCGGTGACGAACATCCGCCACGGCGAACCGGCGCTGATCAGCACCGCCAACGGCCAGGTGAAGGCGCGTTTCGTCATCGTCGCCGGCAACGCCTATCTGGGCGACAAGCTGGAGCCGCGGCTGGCCAAGCGCAGCATGCCGTGCGGCACTCAGGTGGTGGCCACCGAGCCGCTGGCGCCGGAGATCGCGCAGGCGCTAATCCCGCAGAACTACTGCGTGGAAGACTGTAACTACCTGCTGGATTACTACCGCATCACCGCCGATCATCGCCTGCTGTACGGCGGCGGCGTGGTGTACGGCGCGCGCGATCCGGACGACATCGACAACCTGATACGGCCAAAATTGCTGAAGACCTTCCCGCAGCTGAAAGGGGTGCGTATCGACTATCGCTGGACCGGCAACTTCCTGCTGACGCTGTCGCGCATGCCGCAGTTCGGCCGCCTGGAGAATAACGTGTACTACATGCAGGGCTACAGCGGCCACGGCGTGACCTGTACCCATCTGGCGGGCAAGCTGATCGCCGAGCTGATGCGCGGCGACGCCGAACGCTTCGACGCCTTCGCCAAGCTGCCGCACCTGCCGTTCTTCGGCGGGCGCAATCTGCAGATCCCGTTCACCGCCATCGGCGCGGCCTACTACACGCTGCGCGACCGTATCGGCGTCTAAAACAGCAGGCCCGGTCATCCTGGCCGGGCCTGTGCGTTAACGCTTAAACGATCTTCGGTTGGCCGTCCGAGGCGGTCGCCCCGCCATCGACCGGAATGTTGGCGCCATTGATAAAGCTGGCGTCGTCGCTGGCCAGAAACGCCATCACCGCCGCCACTTCTTCCGGCTCCGCCGCGCGCCCCAGCGCGATGCGCTCATTGAACTTGTCGCGGATTTCCTGCGGCCAACCGTTGGTCATGTTGGTTTTCACCAGGCTCGGGCAGACCGAGTTGATGCGCACGCCGTCACCGCCGTGATCCAGCGCCATGGCGCGCGTCAGGTTGACCACCGCGCCTTTCGCCGCGCAGTAATAGGCCGCGCCCCAGTCGCCGCCCAGGCCGGACACCGACGCGGTATTGACGATGCAGCCCTTGGTCTTCAGCAGATGCGGCAAGGCGAATTTGGAGCAGAACACCACGCCGTCGATATCGACCCCGGCGATGCGCCGCCAGTCATCGACGCTGGTTTCCAGCACGCTGCCCGCCACGTGTACGCCGGCGTTGTTCAGCAGAACGTCGATGCGGCCCAGTTTTTCCGCCACCTCGTTCATCATTTTTTCAACCGCGACGTGATCGGACACGTCGATATGCACCGCCATCGCCCGGCCCTTCGGCAGCGAAGCGGCAACCTTGTCTACCGCCTCTTTAGCCCAGTCGGCCAGCACCACGATGGCGCCCTCGGCGGAGAACCGCCGCGCCGCCGCTTCCCCCATGCCATTGCCCGCACCGGTGATAACCACGACTTTATTGTCAAAACGCATGAGACCTCCTCCATGTGAACGTATTTATATAAGTCATACAAATCTCATTGCCCCGAGGATAAGACGCCCCTCCCCTGAGCGCCAGTCAAAACGTGCGGTTTATTAACCCAAAGGAGGTATGTCAGTAATTTCAATGCGCTGGGTTAACCTTTATCGGATTTTGGCCAACATATTGATGGATAGAATAAAATTCCGGCCTGTCACTATTTTCAAGGCGGATTGTCAGCCAGCGGGACTATTGCGGATAGGCGGTTATGGCCGCTCAGAGATAAGCGATGTGAATGAAAAACGGCAGCCGCCCGCAGGCGGCCGCGACTATTTTTTCTCGATGGGGATCACCAGCAGATCGACGTTCAGCTCGTTGATCGCCTGACGCGCCGAAGAGACCAGTCGGCTCCAGACATCGTGATGGTGGCCGAAGATCACCAGATCGAACCCTTTCTCCTTCGCCACCCGGTTCAGTTCCTCCGTCAACGCGCCGCGGCTGACGATCACCTCTTCAACCGGATACGACGACTGCCCTTTGATCGCATTGAGCATATTCTTCACCCGCTCTGAAAAGGTGCGATCGGTGTAGTTATAATCGCCCACGCCCAGATCGACGTAATAACCGGCGCGATGAATGTCGATATAGATCAGGGAAAGTTGGGCATTGAGCGCGGCGGCCAGCCTGGCGCCCTTGCCCAGCAGGAACTCGGCGTCTTCGCTGAGATCCGTGGCGACAACGATATGCCGATAAGCCATGATGGCGGCCCTCCTCGTCAACTCCGTAAACAGGATGGCGCTCCTTGCCGCATGTTTCTCATGCACCTTAAGTTTAGCCTAGCGCCGGTTCGCTCGCCTGTCTCGCAATCGTTCCATCTGTGGAACGATGCATCCCGCCTTTGCGGTCTACCGGATTTTTCTCCCCTCCCTACACTGTAGGCAAGCGCTGAGTTTCAGCCTTATCAATCAAAGCAGATACCCATTGACCTCACGACAAGAGAAGGAAAAAACCATGAACACTCCAGCCAACTTCAACGGCCAGCGTCCTGTTATTGATGCCAATGACGCGGTCATGCTCCTGATCGACCATCAGAGCGGCCTGTTCCAGACCGTCGCCGACATGCCGATGACCGAACTGCGCGCCCGCGCCGCCGCCCTGGCCAGCATCGCCACCCTCAGCAAACTGCCGGTGATCACCACCGCTTCAGTGCCGCAGGGCCCGAACGGCCCGCTGATCCCGGAAATCCATCAGAATGCGCCGCACGCGCAATACGTCGCCCGCAAAGGGGAAATCAACGCCTGGGACAACCCGGACTTCGTGGCAGCGGTCAAAGCCACCGGCCGCAAGACGCTGATCATCGCCGGCACCATCACCAGCGTCTGCATGGCCTTCCCGTCCATCAGCGCGGTGGCCGAAGGCTATAAAGTGTTCGCGGTGATCGACGCCTCCGGCACCTACTCGAAAATGGCGCAGGAAATCACCCTGGCGCGCGTGGTGCAGGCCGGCGTGGTGCCGATCGACACCGCCGGCGTGGCCTCGGAGCTGCAGGGCAGCTGGAACCGCGCCGACGCTCAGCAGTGGGCCGAGGTTTACACCAAAATCTTCCCGGCCTATCAACTGCTGATCGAGAGCTACCTCAAAGCGCAGGACGTGGTGAAAAACAACGAACTGCTGGACTCCCAGCGTTAAGATCGCGGGCATAAAAAACCCCGGCCAAGGCCGGGGCTATTAATCGCGTGCCGGTGACTTTCCCGGCTGTCATGTTATGGCGTAAGCGTCCATCCAACACTCCAACATTACGCAGCCTAAGCGCGACTTTTTCACAACAGAAAAATAGACTGAAACGCGGCGTTATTAATTCTGCGGCAATCTGTTTTTCTGTTGCCAATAATAATTAATTATTGGAACGTCATCGAGGAATCGAACCCCAGTCCGCCAACGGATAATTTCGTTGCCGCTCTTCCTGCTGAGCTAATGACGTATTGGTAAAGACTCCGGGCGAACCCGGAGTTTATTCAGGCTGAGGACGTTATTTCTTAACTGCTCCGACTTAAACCCTCATCGCTGTCGTAAGAAATCGGACCTCGGCCGAAAATTATAACGCGACCACGTTGCCGGCAGAAGGGCCCTTCATGCCATTTTCGATAGTGAACTCAACCTGTTGGCCTTCGTCCAGCGTTTTGAAATCGTTGCTCTGGATAGCAGAGAAATGTACGAACACGTCTTTGCTGCCGTCTGCCGGGGTGATAAAGCCGAAGCCTTTACCTGCATCAAACCATTTTACCAAACCAGTCATTTTAGTAGACATAGAGATATTTCCTTTATATTTTTGCGACGCCATAGGGCGATAGAGGTCTGTTTTTATTGGAAACTTATGGGGCACTAGAGAAGAAAATTCGCGGAAGAAGAGGTATCTGAGGGATATCGCTAATACTGAGAACTGCTTTACTAAAACTGCTTTCATAAGGTCTGTACTACAAACCGATGACGCTATTTACACACGGCTGAGTTATTTAAGCAAGATATATTTTAAATTATATTCATATGGCTCATAAATTTATTATCGCAAAAGGCCGCTGACGCCTGTCGCTACGGGCGGAGTGAAACACAACGAACAGCTAGACTCGCAGCGCTGATCGCCAAAGCTCACAGCACCGGGGCTGACTATGAAAGCGCAAATAGCCGCCGCTTCCGCGTTATGTTCTTCCCTTCACGCGAAACCGCTCTCTGCTATAAAAACAGGGATAAGCGCTTAATCGTCATGAAAAAGCCATAAAAACTTAATAAATCAATCTGTTCTCGACACTGGTACATTATCGTTGCTACGATAATTATTTATATTCGCAGGAAATGACCTCAAGGATGGCTATGATTGGCAAAAGAACACTGACGTTAGCTGTGCTGACACTCAGTTTGGCAGGCTGCCAGCCGGCACCACCAAGCTATGTGGAAAACGCGAATGCCTTGATCGCCAAACAGATCAGCGCAATTAGCCTGCAAACGGCACAGTGCAAATTTGCCCAAGACGGGCACTATTGGATTTCGGCTTGCTCGTTGGGTACTGCGCACACCGCACCGGTGTTCGCCTTGTTCGAACAGGAAGGCGTTATGCAGGCCAACGACAATCTGGCCATCGCCGTCGTGCCGCTCAACGAGCAAGCTCGCCACCTCTCACAGGATCCGCGCTTCACTATCCCGGTAATGCAACGCCGCATTCCGGTAGACGCGGATAAAGCCTTCAATCGCTTATTTGCCCAATCATCGCCTTAACCCCTCTCAGCCGACGATCGCGATCCCCAGCCGCTCCAGCAGCTGCGCGGCCTGGTGGCTGTCCATTTTGACGCCCTGCAGATCGGTGGTGCGCAAATCCAACTCGCCCAGTTCCGCGTTGCTCAAATCGCACTGGGTGACATCGGCGGCTCGCCAGTCGAATCCGGAGAACTCGCCGCCGGACAGATCGGAGCCGCTGAAGCTGGCGCCGAGCACCTGTGCGCCGTGCCAGCGGTTTTCCCATAGCTCGCATTTCTCCAGCACCACCTTGGCGAAGTTGGCGTAGCTCAGGTTGCTTTTGGTGATATAGGCGCTGCAAAACCCGATGCGGCTGGTGATCATGTTCATAAAACTGGCGCCGCGAAAATCGGCGCCCTGCGCGCGGCATTCGCGGATCTCCAGCCCCAGGGCGCTGGCGTAGCGGAAGTCGGCCATCGACAAATCGCAGCTTCTGAAGCTGGCGTCTTTCAGTATCGCGCGGCTGAAATTGCCGCCCTGTCGGCTGTCACGATCGTAAAACTGGCAGCCGATAAACTCGGTGCCGGTCAGATCGGCGCCCGAAAAATCACACAGCATAAAGCTGCCGTTTTCAATCTTCTCGCCGGTAAAGCGGTTACGGTCAATCTTTTCACCCTTCAACATCAGACTCATCGCAGCGCACCTGTTTATTTATACAGCCAGTGCGGCATTTAATCCTATTCCGGCAGGGTTGGCAACCGTCGCCGATCGGCGGGCCTCCGCTCTAACGCCACCTTGACGATGCTGAATGTCCTGACGCTCTCTGCCCGAGCGACGTCGGCAAACAAACGGGGGTAACGGGAGTTGACCACCCACACTTCGCCATCGCGCAGCGCGGCGCCGGTCGGCCCATCCAATTCCGGCGGCGTGGCGACCGCCGTGATATGCGCGCTGGCCCAGCCGTCGTTCGAGGAGAGCAGCGTTACGTCGCCGGACATGCCCCCTTTTCTCCCCGGAAAAGACTGTACGATCACCAATTCATGGGCGTTTTTGAGCCGCAGCCCGTCCGGCCCTTTCAGCCGCTGCGGCAGCCTGATTTCACTTATTGCAGGCGCGTTATCCAGCGTCACCTTCCACAGCAGCCCGCGGGTGTAGTCCGCCGCAATCAGATAGCCATCCGGGTGATACACGATGCCGTTGAGATAAGGCTGCGTGCCCTGCGCTGCGGCGGGGGCGTCGGCGGGCATCAAACGCGCCGAGCGCACCAGAATCGACACCTGGCGCGTTGCCCGGTCAATCTTGTAAATCTGCGGCTGGAAGCTGTCGGTCACGTAGATATTGCCCTGTGCGTCGAGCGCCAGATCGTTGGCCAGCGTCGGCCCACGGCTTAACGATGAAAGATCGTACGTCTGCTGCAGCGCGCCGGTATCGAGATTGAACTCCAGCACCTGCGCCACGCGATTGCGCGTGCCGGAGGCTGAGTTGAGGGATACGCCCACGTCTTCGTTGCACACCAGCACCCGGTTGCGCTCGGCGTCCACCAGCATGCCGGAGGTGGTGATAAGCCCACTGCCGGTGGAAAAGCGCCGATAGCGGCCATCCGGGTAGACCAGGCCGAGCTGCCCGCCACGCAGGGACGACACCAGGAACGCGCCGGCGCGCGCATTCCAGGCGATGCCTTCAGGGTAGGCGCCGGCGGCATCCGGCGAGAAGTCGATGCGCTGCGCGGCCTGTGC
Source organism: Serratia sp. CY29653 (assembly GCF_052169255.1). Taxonomy (NCBI): domain Bacteria; kingdom Pseudomonadati; phylum Pseudomonadota; class Gammaproteobacteria; order Enterobacterales; family Yersiniaceae; genus Serratia; species Serratia sp. CY29653. Next base: position 1,562,899 of record NZ_JBJNLC010000001.1, read on the forward strand.
CTGCATGACGCCGCTGAGAAACAGCGCGGCGCCGGCAAGCTGGGTGAGGCGTCGGCGCCGCGGCAACAAGAAAGAAAAGAGGCAGAAGCGGAACATAAGCATGATCCTGATGAGGACTCGGATCGCTAGAGTAGGATCGCGCCGCTCACGGCACCAGCCGGGAAAAAGGCAATGCGCTACTAAAAAAATCGCAGTAATCGGCGCAAAAAAAACCGCCCGGGCGGGCGGTTGAGGCGACGGCGAACCGTTACTTCAGGGCTTCCTGAATGGCGTCGGCCATCGGGCCGATGTGCTTCTCCGCCGCCTTCAGCTGGAAGTCCACGCCGTTGCCGTCGTTGGTATCCGACAGCGTGGCCTTGATCAGTTCCAGCGCCGCCTGCACCGCCACCAGCCGTTTATGCTGTTCGTCCGTGACCGGTTTGGCGCCCATATTGGCCGGATAGTAATGTTCTAACATCGCGATCTCCTTTTGATGACGTTAACCTCTAACCTACCAGAAAACCGCGCATTTACTAAGGAAACCAGGCCCTGCGCGGCCGAGTGACGATAAATTGCACTATACTGGGCAAACACGCCCCCTGCTACAGGATCATCGCCATGCCATTCCAGGGAAGCTGCCACTGCGGCGCCGTCACCTTCTCCGTGGACGCCGAACTGCCCACCGAGGCCCTCAGCTGCAACTGTTCGATCTGCCGCCGCAAAGGGCTGCTGCTGTCGTTCTTCCCCATCAGCGCTTTCACGCTCAACAGCGGCCAGGACCAGCTCAGCGCCTACACCTTCAATCAGCACAAGATCCGCCATCAGTTCTGCCGAGTGTGCGGCGCTCAGCCCTTCGCCTACGGCACCGCGCCGGACGGCGCCGCGATGTGCGCCGTCAACCTGCGCTGCGTGCCTGACGTCGCGCTGGATGCGTTGCAGATCCACAACTACGACGGCGCCAGCGTCTGAGATGCCGCGTTTTCAGCGGTAGACGGAGAACTTCTTGGTCAACGGCTTAAGCTGTTCGGCGTCGCCGTAGAGCGCCACCGCCACGAAATCCAGCTGTTCGTAAGGGGTGTTGGCGGTGTCGGCGATCTGCTGTTCGGCGGAGTGCGACAGCATGGTGGTGGTGAAGAAGTTGGACAGTACGCCCTCCTCCTTGCATTTGAGGATCAGGTTGCTGAGTTGGCTGCTGTTTTTAGCCTGCAGGATCACCATCGGGTAGTGGCTCATATTGGCGCTGACGCCGTCGAGGCTGCTCGGATAGTGGTGAAACTGGCGCTGTTCGATCAGATCGGTGATGCCCGCCGTCAGATGGCAGGAGGCGTTAAACAGCGTGGCCGGTTCGTGATTGCGGTTGAGGATGATATAAAACTTTTTCTCGTTGTCGCTGTACATACTCTTCTCCTTGAATAGACAGTCAGTTTTATCCAACCTGCGCACGGTTTCAAGGCGCGATAAGGGGCCGCGTCCGGCCCCCGTAATAACGCTGCCGGCTCAGACGGCGCCTTCACCCGGGCCGAGCGGCTGCGCCACCTGATGCAGCACGGTGATGTGCTGCAAAAGCGTGCCGCCGTCGATCGGTTTCATCTGGCCGTCGCGATCTTTATAGTGCGTCGGCTTGGCGCCGTGGAAGAACAGCCCGGCGTTGACCTGCACGCCCAGATAGCCCGCGCTGGCCGGCAGGCGCTGCACGTCGGTCCAGGGGTTGGAAACCGGCACGTACTGGAAACCCTCGCTCGTTTTGGCGTACAGCGGGCGCAGTAGCGTGACAAAGGCCATCATCGGCGACAGCGCGTCTTTAAAGATCTGCACCGGCCGATCGACCGTCATCAAGAAACCCAGCGGCTGCTCCTCAACCGTGTCGAGGCTCAGGCTGCTGCTGATATCATCACCCCGGCCGCCATAGCTCCATTCAATGGCCGGCGCCCCACTCTCGTTCATCATCTCTGACATACACTGCTCCTTATAAAATGAATTCAACACGCCTGCTGCGTGCCGGAACAGTAAACCGCTGCAGGGGGATCAGCGTCCACGCCGGGCGGCACGCTGGCGAACCAAACAACGAAGGCGCTCAATAAAGCTCGAAATGAATAATTTCCCCACGTGATAGCGCAGCATTTGAACGACCTCAGCCGTTGCAAGAGCACATAGTGATGGCGTTACCGCCACTGGAGAGTGTTATGACCGCGATTAAACCGGACGCCATCGACCGCGTTCTCCCCGCCGCCACGCCCTGGCTAGCCGTCATCAACGTGCTGTTCGCCGGCATCGCCGCGGCGCTGCACGTGGGCAAGGCCACCATCGCGCTGCCGGCGCTGGAGGCCGAGTTCGGCCGTTCGCTCGAAGCGCTGAGCTGGGTTATTTCGGCCTTTCCCTTCGTCGGGGTGTTCGGCGGCATCGCCGCCGGGCTGCTGGTGCGCCGCTGGGGCGACCGGCGGCTGCTGGCGCTCGGGCTGCTGATCATCAGCGCCGCCAGCTTTACCGGCGCCGCGCTGCACGACTTCAGCGGGTTGATCGTCAGCCGCTTTGTCGAAGGCCTCGGCTTCGTGATCGTGGTGGTCGCCTCGCCGGCGGTGCTGAACCGCATCGTCGCCCCGGCGCAGCGCAGCCTGGTGTTCGGCATCTGGAGCACCTTCATGCCGGCGGGCATCGCCATTTCGCTGTTTTTCGGCCCCCACCTCGCCGGCTGGCAGCAGAGTTGGCAGGCCGGTGCGGCGCTGACGCTGCTGGCCGCCCTGCTGCTGCCGCTGACCACGTCCCGCCGCACCGCCGAGACGCACGCGCCGTCCTTGCCGCTGCGGCGAGCGCTGGGCGCCCTGCTGCGGGCGCGCCGACCGCTGTTGCTGGCGCTGATGTTCGCCACCTACAACCTGCAATTTTTCTCGGTGATGACCTTCCTGCCGATTTTCCTGATGCAGCGCATAGGCCTGACGCTGGCGGCCGCCGGCGGTATCAGCGCGGCGGCGGTGGCGGCGAACATCATCGGCAACCTCGCCGCCGGGCTCTTGCTGTCGCGCGGTCTGCGCGCCGGTAGCCTGCTCGCGGCCACCAGCCTGATCATCGGCGTCTTCGGCATCGGCATTTTCTTGCCGATAACGCCCAACGCCCTGCTGATCCCGCTGTGTTTCCTGTTCTGCGCCATCGCCGGCATGCTGCCCGCCACCATTCTGGCCGCCACGCCGGCGGCGACGCCGGAACCGACGCTGCTGCCGCTGAGCCTGGGGCTGGTGATGCAGGGGAACTATCTCGGCCAGGTGATCGGCCCGGTTGCGCTGAGCGCCATCGTGGCCGCGGCCGGTTGGGCGGCCCCGGCCTGGCTGGTGCTGGCGGCGGCCGTGTCAGGGGCGCTGTTGGCGCTGGCTTTTCTCAGCCGGCGGCATAAGGCGGGGTGATAAGCAGAAAGGTGGTTCTGTTTGTTATAAGCGGTGCTGAATTTTCCCTGGTGCAGGTGCCTGCCTATCGCGAAGGATAAGGCCAATGATGATCGAGACCTGACAATGACAAGGCGCCGGTGGCCGCGAAATACACCAGCAGGCCAGCAAAGGCGATCAGTAGCGCCTTCTCGATGACGCCGAGTCGTTTGTGTTCAGTCATTTGCATACTCCTTCGTGGTATCGGGCGAACGGCCGCCCTCATCAACACTAGGAAAGCCTGGCGCAGGCGGCAAGCGCGGCTCACAAAATGAAACACAATCGATAAATTTTGTTAATTATTTAGCCCTCTTTCTTTTCTCACGCCGCCGCCTGTTCACCCTGGGGCGCCCGCCTTGCCCTTAATAACCCTATGGAATACGCCACTAAAAATCCCCTACCGGTTAAGTAAAGGTGATGATAGTGTTGTTTTCATTCAGTTCATCTATGCTGAAAATTCATCTTTTGAGGGACGACTATGATGTCTAAAGGCATTTCCAAGGGATTCTTTATTCTGATCCTGTTCATCGTTACCGCCGCCTTTCTCGACGTGCTGGGGCCTTACTACTCCTCGGTGCTGTGGGCGGTCATTCTGGCGGTGATTTTCCATCCGGTAAAAAAGAAACTGAAGCAGTACGTCGGCGAACGCAACGGCGTGGTGTCGCTGCTGACGGTGGCGCTGATCTGCCTGATCGTGTTCACGCCGTTGGCGATCATCGCCTCGTCGCTGGCGATGGAATTCAACGTGATCTACACCAAGCTGCAGACCAACAACAGCCAGTTGCCGACCATGCTGGCGGACTTTATGCGCCACCTGCCCGGTTGGGCGCAGCGCTTCCTGGCGGAACATAACCTCAACAGCGCAGCCGAGATACAAAAGCAGCTTTCCGAGGTGGCGCTCAAGGGCGGGCAATATCTGGCGGGCAGCGTCTTCCTGATCGGCAAGGGCACCTTCAACTTCGTCGTCGGCTTCGGCGTGATGCTCTACCTGCTGTTCTTCCTGCTGAAAGACGGCCCCTATCTGGTGAACCTGGCGCTCGAAGCGCTGCCGCTCTCCCAGCACGTAAAACACCACCTGTTCGTGAAGTTCGCCGCCGTCTCCCGCGCCACCGTTAAGGGCACGGTGGTGGTCGCCGTGGTGCAAGGCGCGCTCGGCGGGCTGGCGTTTTACTTTACCGGCATCGACGGCAGCCTGCTGTGGGGCGCGCTGATGGCGTTCCTGTCGATTATCCCGGCCGTAGGCTCCGCCATCATCTGGGTGCCGGCGGTGATCTACTTCTTCGCCACCGGCATGCTATGGAAAGCCATTTTCCTGGTAGTGTTCTTCGTGGTGGTGATCGGCCTGGTGGACAACATTCTGCGCCCGCTGCTGGTGGGCAAAGACACCAAAATGCCGGACTACCTGATCCTGATTTCCACCCTGGGCGGCATGGAGATCTACGGCATCAACGGCTTCGTCATCGGCCCCTTGATCGCCGCGCTTTTCATCGCCTGCTGGAACATTCTGTCCGGCCGCGACAGCGAGGAGAACATCGAAGAGATCGACGAAGCGTTTATCGAGGAAGGCAAAAATCATCCCGACGCGGTGGAGTAAACCTCCCGCAGCGAATCACGCAGGGGCCCAATGGGCCCCTTTTTTGTCAGTGGTTTTGTATCAGCGCGCCGGGATAAAAAAGACCTGCTCCGGATCGCCGTCATCGAGATTGTCAATCTGGCCGCTGGCGACAAATCCGGCGTTCAGCAGCAGCCGCTGCATCGGCAGGTTGGAGCGATTGGTGGAGGTGAACAGCTTCGGGTGCCGGCAATGGGACTTCAACGCCGCAATCAGCGCCTGCCCGACGCCCCGGCGGCGATAGCGCTCGCCGACCATCAACATCTCGATAAAGCCGCAGCCGAAGAAGTGATAGTGCAGCACCCCATAGCCCATCACCATGCCCTGTTCCTCGGCAAGAAAACAGATGCCCTGCGCGCACCAGGCGCGGATTTGCGCCGCGCGCTGCGGCGCATTCTGAGCAACGCTGTCCAGGGCGATCAGGGCTGCGGCATCGGTTTCCGCAGCAAGGCGCACAAGCATATTTAACCCCTCATTCGTATGGATGACGGCGGAACCACTTCAACGAAACGGCAACCGAAGCGGGATAATTTTTACATCCCCGCCAAATTTTGTAATCCTATTATAGAGTTACTAAAAACACGCCAAGGAAGGAAAACATTTCCCGATGAAAATACCGCAAATCTCCGCCGCCCTGCTGTTTACCCTGCTGCTGGCGGGCTGCCAGTTCCACAAAACCGTGTTCCCGCCGCCGTATATCGGCACTCCGCAAGAGATTAGCACCTACGAAGTGAAAGGGCTGACCTTCGTCACCACCGTCACCTTCAGCGGCCTGTTTGCCGAAGAGCTGGTGCGCGAGTACGCGCAGAAACACCACTACCGCTATTACGTGGTCACGATGCGCAGCAACGGTTTTAAAGATCAAAGCGAGCGCGTGAGCGCAATGATGTATCGGTGAAGATCTCTGATTTAGCACTGCACTGATTTTGGGCCAAGGTCAGTGAAAAACTGGCTTGCACAAGTTCATAACTATAGCAGCCCTCCGCCAGCAAGCATAAAAAAGAAAACATGCTTGCTAGACGTAGGCATTTGTATACAATAGCAACGTTCACTACTACTGGAGGATGTGCTATGAAGAAAGAAAGTTCCCCACAATCCCTAGGTGGAAAAGCGAGGGCAACGAAGCTCTCTTCAGAAGAACGTAAAGCCGTTGCTTCAAAAGCAGCTTCAGTTAGATGGGAAAAAGAAAAAAATAAGCTTCCTGTAGCAAAAAACGAAGGGATCCTCAGAATAGGAGATGCTGAGTTAGATGTAGCTGTTCTTGACGATGGAAAGAGAATTATTTCTCAAACGTCTGTGTTTAAAGCATTAGGGCGACCGACTCGAGGCGTCAAGTCAACACAAGATGGCGAGGTTGTTATGCCAGCTTTCATGGACGCAATCAACTTAAGACCTTTTATAAATCAAGAGTTAATGGATTCAATAACCCGAGTAAAATATCAAACACATTCGGGAGTCCCCCTCGAAGGATATGATGCTTCAATATTGCCTTTAGTTTGTGATGTATATTTACAGGCCCGTGAAGCAGGTGTCATTACTCGCAGTAACCAGTTGGACACCGCCAGAAAAGCAGAAATATTAGTTCGCTCATTAGCTAAAGTAGGGATAATCGCGTTAGTTGATGAAGCAACAGGTTACCAAGAATTAAGGCCTCGAGATGCGTTACAGGCATTTTTAGACAAGGTTATTAGCAAAGAGTTAGCTGCTTGGGCAAAAAAATTCCCGGACGAGTTCTATGAGAATATTTATAAACTTCGTGGCTGGCCCTGGTCGGGAATGAGTAAGAACCGTTTCAGTGTTGTAGCTCATTATACTAGAGACTTAGTATACGAGCGTTTGGGCGATAGTATTTTGGTGGAGTTAGAGAAAAAATCACCCAGGGATGAAAAAGGAAACAGAAAAAACAAATTACACCAATGGCTTACTGATGATGTAGGTAACCCTATGCTCGCTCAGCACTTACATTCAATTATCATGATGCAAAGGCTCGCCATTTCGAATGGATACGGATGGAATAAATTTGTTAAAATGGTCGACCAAGTGATGCCAAGAAAAGGCGGAACGTTTGAATTGCAGCTGACAGATCCTACAGAAAAATAGTTTAAAAATACAAAAGCCGAGTCAACATCTGAAATGTACCTCGGCATTTCTGGAATGAAAAAATATTTCTTAATATACCTTAACTTTATTTAAAGGACAGTCTTTTTAAATTATTATCTTTACTGATCAATTATAGAAAATCACTTGTTTTAACTATATAGATAACCATGAGCATTCAGTTTCTTATCATTACTATGCCATATCAAAGATATCATGACATCCCTCAAGTGTTCGGAGCTCTAAGCCGCCGTCGTGGCAATAATGTCGCCTAGATACTTTTTGCTATCGAGTCAGCCACTACGTCCTTCATATGACACGACACTAAGGTAGTAGCCAAGTAGAAAATCTATGATTAATATTGCTCAACCATCGACATTGGCAACCATAAAAAGCATAACCAATTTAAATAAAAAGCCAATTTAATAAGTTGATAACTTAGTTTTCTGTATCAAACTGATATACCCCGTACACCCTGCTTCTACACTCTATCCATGCTTGCGATTTCCGCATACCTAACCTTTCGGTGGCCAATTTCTTCAGTTCTGCCATACGGATCTCTCCTTTCCCTGCGTCGAACAGCTATAATCCAAGAAGTGGAGTTATTTGATAATGATAAGGAGGGAGTATGTATAAAACTATCTTGGTTCCAGTCGATATTACCGAGCCGGAATTAACGCAGCAGGTCATCCCACATGTCAACGCGCTCGCCAAGCTCGAAGACTCCCACGTCCATTTCCTGGCGGTGATCCCGTCACGCGCCACCTACGCCGCTTTCGGCTTTGCCGCCACCGCGGCGATAGAAACCAAAGACGAAATCATTGCGGTAGCGACCGAAGGGTTGGCGAAAGCGGCCAAAGAATTCAGCGTGCCTGAAGATAGAGTGACCACGCACGTGGCCGTCGGCGATCCTAAAGATCAGATCCTGGAACTCGCTGATGCGCTTAACGCGGAGATTATTGTGATGGGTTCCAACCGCCCTTCTGCGATCACTTACCTCCTCGGCTCCAATGCCACCGCCGTCGTGCGCCACGCCAATTGCCCGGTGCTGGTGGTGCGTGAATCGGCCAATCCTTGATATCCCATGCCCATTCGAACAATAAAAAAACGGGAGCCCTAAGGCTCCCGCTCTTATTCAAACGCCAAACACACTTACATGTGCTCTACGATAGCGTCGCCAAACTCTGAACATTTCAGCAGTTTAGCGCCTTCCATCAGGCGTTCGAAGTCATAGGTCACGGTCTTGGCGGCGATGGCGCCTTCCATGCCTTTAACGATCAGGTCAGCCGCTTCGAACCAGCCCATGTGACGCAGCATCATCTCTGCGGACAGGATGATGGAGCCTGGGTTCACTTTGTCCTGGCCGGCGTACTTCGGCGCGGTGCCGTGAGTCGCTTCGAACAGCGCGCAGTCGGAGCCGATGTTGGCGCCCGGTGCGATGCCGATGCCGCCGACCTGGGCAGCCAGGGCGTCGGAGATGTAGTCACCGTTCAGGTTCATACAGGCGATCACGTCGTATTCCGCCGGGCGCAGCAGGATCTGCTGCAGGAAGGCGTCGGCGATCACGTCTTTAACCACGATCTCTTTGCCGGTGTTCGGGTTCTTGATCTTCAGCCATGGGCCGCCGTCGATCAGCTCACCGCCGAACTCTTCGCGCGCCAGCTCATAGCCCCAATCCTTGAAGGCACCTTCGGTGAACTTCATGATGTTGCCTTTGTGAACCAGGGTCACGGAGTCACGGTCGTTGGTGATGGCGTATTCGATCGCCGCACGCACCAGACGCTTGGTCCCTTCTTCGGAGCATGGCTTCACGCCGATACCGCACTGCTCTGGGAAGCGGATTTTCTTCACGCCCATTTCGTCGCGCAGGAATTTGATCACTTTGTCCGCTTCGGCGGAGCCGGCTTTCCACTCGATGCCGGCGTAGATGTCTTCGGCGTTTTCACGGAAGATCACCATGTCGGTCAGCTCAGGCTGTTTCACCGGGCTTGGGGTGCCCTGGTAGTAACGCACCGGGCGCAGGCACACGTACAGGTCCAGTTGCTGGCGCAGGGCCACGTTCAGAGAACGGATGCCGCCACCGACCGGGGTGGTCAGGGGGCCTTTGATGGCGACGCGGTAGTCGCGGATCAGGTCCAGAGTTTCGTCCGGCAGCCACACGTCTTTACCGTAAACGTGGGTAGATTTTTCGCCGGTGTAGATTTCCATCCAGGAGATTTTACGTTCGCCGTGGTAAGCCTTTTTAACGGCCGCATCAACCACGTGGATCATGGCAGGAGTCACGTCAACGCCGATGCCGTCGCCTTCGATGAACGGGATGATCGGGTTATGAGGAACAACCAGTTTACCCTGGGCGTCAACCGTGATTTTTTTACCTTCTGCCGGAACAACTACTTTGCTTTCCATCAACCTCTCCTTCAAGCGCAATTTTGTTAATGCTTTGTAAGATGCGTGTAGATACTACTTGAATATTCGGTCCGCGCCAATCCGAAACGGATTCGGTTATAATGCGCTTATCATCCGTAATCTCAACCGTTATGAAAAAATTCTCTGTTAGAAATCACAAAGTTAAACGATTCAGCAAGCCGAATACCGCCAAACCCGCCGCGCCGAAAGGGCCGCGCCGAATTGTGTTATTCAACAAGCCCTTCGACGTGCTGCCGCAGTTCACCGACGAAGCCGGCCGCGCCACGCTGAAAGAGTACATCCCCTTCCCCGACGTTTACGCCGCCGGGCGTCTGGATCGCGACAGCGAAGGGCTGCTGGTGCTGACCAACGACGGCCAGCTGCAGGCGCAGCTCACCCAGCCGGGCAAGCGCACCGGCAAAATCTATTATGTGCAGGTCGAGGGCGCGCCGCAGGAGAGCGATCTGGCGCCATTGCGCAGCGGCGTCACGCTGAAAGACGGCCCCACGCTGCCCGCCGGGGTGGAGTTGGTGGCCGAGCCGCAGTGGCTGTGGCCACGCAACCCGCCGATCCGCGAACGTAAATCCATCCCCACTTGCTGGCTGAAAATCACCCTGTATGAAGGGCGAAACCGCCAGGTGCGTCGCATGACGGCGCATATCGGGTTCCCTACCCTGCGCCTGATTCGCTACAGTATGGGTAATCTTTCGCTGGGTTCACTGCAACCTGGTGAATGGAAAAGCATCGATTCCCTGTAGACCGATCACTGATGGAGGCGCCATGAGGAACACACTGACCGCGCTGCTGTTCACCGCACTGGCGGCCCCGCTCGCCGCCCAGGCCGCCAGCTTCGACTGCGCCAAGGCGGCAGGCAGCGATGAACGCGCCATCTGCGCCGACCGCACGCTGAACGATCTGGACGTGCAAATGGCCACAAAATACCAATTCCTGTGCGGCCTGTTCGCCATGGGCGCGCGCGGCGCGATGCAGGACAGCCAGCAGGACTGGCTGGCAAAACGCCAGCGGTGCGGCGGCGACACCGCCTGTCTGCTCAAAAGCTATCGCACCCGCATCGCCGAGCTGGACGACATCTACCGGCGCATCGACAAACCGCTGTAAGGAGAGCGCATGTTCAAACCGCACGTCACCGTGGCCTGCGTGGTGCACGCCGCCGGCAAATTTTTAGTGGTCGAAGAGACCATCAACGGCAAAGCGCTGTGGAACCAGCCGGCCGGCCACCTGGAGGCCGACGAGACGCTGGTGCAGGCCGCCGAGCGCGAGCTGTGGGAAGAGACCGGCATCCGCGCCGCGCCGCAGGCGTTCCTGCGCCTGCACCAGTGGATCGCGCCGGATCGCACGCCGTTCCTGCGTTTTTGCTTCGTTATCGAGCTGGAACAGCCGCTGCCGACCGAGCCGCACGACAGCGACATCGATCGCTGCCTGTGGCTGAGCGCCGACGAGATCTTGCAGGCGCCCAACCTGCGTTCCGCGCTGGTGGCGGAGAGCATTCGCAGCTACCAGCAGCCGGAGCGCTACCCGCTGTCGCTGGTCGGCAGCTTCGCCTGGCCGTTTTAAGGGCGCGGGGCAGCACAAGATGAACAGTGCGCCGGCGCGGCCAACGTGGTAAAATCCTGCGCTTGTTTTTATCAGCACGGTTCGTGTTCAAGTTCGTGAGATCCCCATGTCAGACAACAGCCAGAAAAAAGTAATCGTCGGTATGTCCGGCGGCGTCGACTCTTCCGTTACCGCCTATCTGTTACAGCAACAGGGCTATCAGGTCGCTGGGCTGTTCATGAAGAACTGGGAAGAAGACGACGACGAAGAGTACTGCTCCGCCGCGACCGATCTGGCCGACGCGCAAGCGGTCTGCGACAAGCTGGGCATCGAACTGCACACGGTGAACTTTGCGGCGGAATACTGGGACAACGTGTTTGAGCTGTTCCTGGAAGAGTACAAGGCCGGCCGCACGCCGAACCCGGACATCCTGTGCAATAAAGAGATCAAATTCAAAGCCTTCCTGGAGTTCGCCGCCGAAGATCTGGGGGCCGATTTTATCGCCACCGGCCACTACGTGCGCCGCCAGGACGTGGACGGCAAGAGCCGCCTGCTGCGCGGCGTCGACGGCAACAAAGATCAGAGCTACTTCCTCTACACCCTGAGCCACGAGCAGGTGGCGCAAAGCCTGTTCCCGGTCGGCGAGCTGGAGAAGCCGGAGGTGCGCCGCATCGCCGAGCAGTTGGAGCTGGTCACCGCCAAGAAGAAAGATTCTACCGGCATCTGCTTTATCGGCGAGCGCAAGTTCCGCGACTTCCTCGGCCGTTACCTGCCGGCGCAGCCGGGCCCGATCGTCAGCGTTGACGGCCAGACCGTCGGCGAACACCAGGGCCTGATGTATCACACCCTGGGCCAGCGCAAAGGGCTGGGCATCGGCGGCCTGAAAGACAGCAGCGAAGATCCGTGGTACGTGGTGGATAAAGACGTGGCCAACAACGTGCTGGTGGTCGCCCAGGGGCACGATCACCCGCGCCTGATGTCTACCGGCCTTATCGCGCAGCAGCTGCACTGGGTGGATCGCCTGCCGCTGAGCGGCCCGTTCCGCTGCACGGTGAAGACCCGCTATCGCCAGCAGGATATCCCTTGCACCGTGACCCCGCTCGACAGCGAACGCATCGAAGTGCGTTTCGACGAACCGGTCTCCGCCGTCACACCCGGCCAGTCGGCGGTGTTCTACCAGGGCGAAATCTGCCTCGGCGGCGGCATCATCGAACAGCGCCTGGCGTAACTGCCCGGCAAAAGAAAAACGCTGCGTTTACCGCAGCGTTTTTTTATTCAAAATTCCACCTGCGCCCCCAGTTCGATCACCCGATTCGGCGGGATTTCGAACAGATCCGGCGCGCGCAGCGCATTGCGCTGCAACAGCTGGAACACCTTGCCGCGCACGCGCAAATACCAGGGCCGCTTGCCCAGCACCAGCGTATCGCGCGACATAAAGAACGAGGTCTCGTTCATGGTGAAGCTCATCCCCTCCAACCCACAGCGGTAAAGGATGTCCGTGACGTTGGGCGTCTCGCGCCAGCCGTAGCTCGCCACCACCCGCCAGAAACTCGCCGACAGCTGTTCGATCGCCACCCGCTGCACGTTATGCACGTACGGCATGTCGGTGGTGACGATGGTCAGCAGCACCACGCGCTCATGCAGCACCTTGTTGTGCTTCAGGTTATGCAACAGCACCAGCGGCACCGCGTGCGGCGTGCGCTCCATAAACACCGCGGTGCCCGGCACCCGCTTCGGGGGCGCCTCCTCCAGCGACTCGATCAGCGCGCTCAGCCCCTCCTGGTTGTCGCGCAGCCGGCGGATCAGGCGCGAGCGCTCGGTCTTCCAGGTCAGCATGATCAGCAGAATCATCAGCCCCAGCACCACCGGCAGCCAGCCGCCGGTCGCCAGCTTGATCAGGTTGGCGCCGAACAGCGGTACGTCGATGCACAGCATGACAACCAGCATCAGCCCGCCCAGCGCGCGCGGCCAGCCCCAGTTTTTCACCGCCACGATGCTCAGCAAAATCGACGACAGCAGCATGGTGCCGGTCACCACGATGCCGTAAGCCGAGGCCAGGTTGCTGGAGTGTTTGAAACTGATAATCACGATCAGCACCGCTGCGAACAGCAGCCAGTTCACCACCGGAATGTAGATCTGCCCGGACTCCTGATCGGAGGTATAGATGATGCGCATCGGCGGCAGGTAGCCCAGCCGCACCGCCTGACGCGTCAGCGAGAACACGCCGGAGATTACCGCCTGCGAGGCGATCACCGTCGCCAGCGTGGCGATCACCAGCAGCGGGATCAGCGCCCAGGTCGGCGCCAGCAGGAAGAACGGGTTGTTGATCGCCGCCGGATTGGTCAGCAGCAGCGCCCCCTGGCCGAAGTAGTTCAGCACCAGCGCCGGCGCCACCAGCGTAAACCACGCCAGACGGATCGGCTTTTTACCGAAGTGGCCCATATCGGCGTACAGCGCTTCGGCGCCGGTGACCGACAGCACCACCATGCCCAGCGCAAAAAACGACACCGTCTTGTATTCGAGGAAGAAATTCACCGCCCAGTAAGGGTTCAGCGCCCGCAGCACGCCAGGGTGCTGCAGAATGCCGCCGATGCCCAGCAGCGCGAGCGTCAGGAACCAGATAACCATCGCCGGGGCGAACAGCTTGCCGACGCTGCCGGTGCCGCGTTTTTGGATCGCAAACAGCGCGGTCAGCACCAACAGCGACAGCGGCACGATAAAGCTGTCCAGTTCGGGGGCGATAATCTGCAGCCCCTCGATGGCCGAAAGCACCGAAATGGCCGGGGTGATCACCCCGTCGCCGTAAAAGAAGCTGCCGCCCACCAGCCCGATCAGCACCGCCGCCGGCACCCAGCGCGCATCCAGCCTGCGGATCGCCAGCGACATCAGCGTCAGAATGCCTCCCTCACCGTCGTTGTCGGCGCGCATCACGAAACAAATGTATTTAATGGACACCACCAGCGTCAGCAGCCAGAAAATCAGCGACAAAAAGCCGTAGATTGAGGCCGGCGTCATGGTGATGCCCTCCTCCGCCGTCAGGCATTCGCGCAGAGTATACAGCGGGCTGGTGCCGATATCGCCGTACACCACGCCGATGGCCGCCAGCGTTACCGCCGGCAGCGGCTGCTTGTTTTTTACGTGCATATGAAGATCTTTATTTGAGGGCTCACGTTGGCAGTATAGATGCAGCCGCCGCACTTTATTTGCCGCCGCAACAATAAGTTCGCGCCGCCGCGCCGGCGATTTTCGCCGCCTGTCTGCGCAGTTCTGCGCCGTACGGCGCCTCCGCCTCGTCTCGGGCGTATTAGACGCTGGGTTTAGCCTCGATTTTGTGGCATGATCCGCGGCATTCGTTGTCATCGTTGTTACAGCCACGCCCGTTCGTTACCGTTCGCGGCCGCCGCCGTTACCCCTGCGATACACACAACCTTATGCAGTAAGCCATGTACCGTTCACAGCGTTTACAGGAGTAATCGTGGCGAAGAATTATTATGACATCACGCTGGCCATGGCGGGTATCAGCCAGTCGGCGCGTTTGGTTCAGCAGTTGGCCCATGAAGGGCAATGCAACCGCGAAGCCTTTCAGACCTCGCTGAAAAGCCTGCTGCAGATGGACCCGCCCTCCACGCTGGCGGTGTTCGGCGGTGAAGAACGCAATTTGATGGTCGGCCTCGAAACCCTGATGGGCGTGCTTAACGCCAACAACAAAGGGCCGGGCGCGGAACTGACCCGCTACACCATCAGCCTGATGGTGCTGGAGCGCAAACTCAACGCCAACAAACAGGCGATGAACACGCTCGGTGAACGCCTCAGCCAGCTCGAACGCCAGCTGGCGCACTTCGATCTTGAGTCGGACACCATCATCAGCGCGCTGGCCGGCATTTACGTCGACGTGGTCAGCCCGCTCGGGCCGCGCATCCAGGTGACCGGCTCGCCGGCTATCTTGCAGAACCCGCAGGTGCAGGCCAAGGTTCGTGCCACGCTGCTGGCCGGCATTCGCGCCGCCGTGCTGTGGCAACAGGTCGGCGGCAGCCGCCTGCAGTTAATGTTTTCCCGTAATCGTCTGTTCAAGCAGGCGCAAAATATCGTTGCTCATTGTTAATCGATCCCAGGAGTTGCTACCGATGGAATTATCCTCACTGACCGCCGTTTCCCCCGTTGATGGACGCTACGGTGATAAAGTCAGCGCACTGCGCCCCATTTTCAGCGAATACGGTCTGCTGAAATTCCGCGTACAGGTTGAAGTACGTTGGCTGCAAAAACTGGCGGCCTGCGCAGAAATCAAGGAAGTTCCCGCTTTTGACGCCGACGCAAACGCTTTCCTCGACAAAATCGTCGCGGAATTCAATGAAGAAGACGCTCAGCGCATCAAAACCATCGAGCGCACCACCAACCACGACGTGAAAGCGGTCGAGTATTTCCTGAAGGAAAAAGTGGCGGCGGTGCCTGCGCTGCACGCGGTGTCCGAGTTCATCCACTTCGCCTGCACCTCCGAAGACATCAACAACCTGTCGCATGCGCTGATGCTGCAAAGCGCCCGTCAGGACGTGGTGCTGCCTTACTGGCGCAAGATCATCGACGCGCTGAAAGGGCTGGCGCTGGAATACCGCGATATTCCGCTGCTGTCGCGCACCCACGGCCAGCCGGCGACCCCGTCGACCGTCGGCAAAGAATTCGCCAACGTGGCTTACCGCATGGAGCGCCAGTACCGCCAGCTGGAGCGCGTGGAGATCATGGGTAAAATCAACGGCGCGGTCGGCAACTACAACGCCCACATCGTCGCTTACCCGGAAGTGGACTGGCATCAGTTCAGCGAAGCGTTCGTGACCTCGCTCGGCATCACCTGGAACCCGTACACCACCCAGATCGAGCCGCATGACTACATCGCCGAGCTGTTCGACTGCGTAGCGCGTTTCAACACCATTCTGATCGACTTCGACCGCGACATCTGGGGCTACATCGCCCTGAACCACTTCAAGCAGAAGACCATCGCCGGCGAAATCGGTTCTTCCACCATGCCGCACAAGGTCAACCCGATCGACTTCGAAAACTCCGAAGGCAACCTGGGCCTGGCCAACGCCGTGCTGGGCCACCTGGCGGGCAAACTGCCGGTGTCCCGCTGGCAGCGCGACCTGACCGACTCCACCGTGCTGCGTAATCTGGGCGTAGGCCTGGGCTACGCGCTGATCGCCTATCAGGCCACCCTCAAAGGCATCAGCAAGCTGGAAGTGAACCAGGCGCACCTGCTGGACGAACTGGATCACAACTGGGAAGTGCTGGCCGAGCCGATCCAGACCGTGATGCGCCGCTACGGCATCGAGAAACCTTACGAGAAGCTGAAAGAGCTGACCCGCGGCAAGCGCGTGGACGCCGCCGGCATGCAGGCGTTCATCGATGGCCTGGCGCTGCCGGAAGAAGAGAAAACCCGTCTGAAGGCGATGACCCCGGCCAACTACATCGGCCGCGCCACCACCATGGTCGACGAGCTGAAATAAGCGCTTTAGCCTGACAACGACAAGGCGGCCTGCGGGCCGCCTTTTTCTTTGCTATTCGCCGCGCAGCACCTGCAGCCGGGCTATCTGCCGCCCCTGCGCATCGAAGTTGTCCGCACTCAGCCAGCGCGCCAGCGCCTGCCGCACCGTCGGCCAGCGGTCGGCGGTGATGGCGAACCAGTCGGTATCCCGGCTGCGCCCCTTGACGATCACCGCGAAGCGGAAGTTGCCCTCGTAGCGAAAGCCAAAGCGCAGCGCGGCCTGGCGGGACGGCGCGTTATGACTGTCGCACTTCCACTCGCAGCGGCGGTAGCCCAGCGTGTCGAAGGCATAGCGCAGCAGCAGCGCGATGGCTTCGGTGGCGCTGGAGCGCTGTTTCATCAACGGCGACCAGCTGACGTGGCCGATCTCCAGCACCCCGCTGGCTTCGTCGATGCGCATCAGCGCCACCGTGCCCACCGGCGCATCGCTGGCGGCGTCGAACACCGTCAGATTAACCAGCGCCGGGTTGGCCTGCAGCGTCTCCAGATGCTGCAACATCGCCGCCGGCGTATCGGGCCGTTCGATGGACAGATAGGTCCAGTCGCGGCCGTCCGGCGCCAGTTGAAACGCCTCGAACAGCGCGGCGTAATCCCGCTGCGGCTCGAGCGGCGCCAGCGAGCAGAAACGCCCGCCGAGCGTCGCGCCGCCGGGGCGGCGAGCCGGCTGCCAATCCGGCATCGGTTCTCCGACCGGCTGACCATAACGATTCATTGCCATAAACGCCTCCTGCGGTTAACGGGTATAAACGATAAACGAGCTTCTTCTGCCGATTTTGTCGTACAGCGAACGCGCCGGCGCGTTGTACTCCTGGGTCATCCAGTAGACCCGATCGCTGCCGCGTGCCTCCGCCAGTCGATACGCCTGTTCGAACAGCTTTTCCGACACCTTGTGGCCGCGCGCCTGCGGCGACACATAGAGATCCTCGATATAACAATAGCCGACCGCGCTCCAGGTGGACGGGTGGAACACCAGGTTCATCAGCCCGAGCAGTTGGCCGTCGGCATCCTGCGCCACCAGCCCGTACACCTGTTCATCCTGCCCCAGGCGTTCGAAGGTGCGATCGGTCACCTGCGGCGCCACGTCGGCGCGGTAAAAATCGAGATAGCCCTGCCACAGCGCCAGCCATTGCGCTTTGTCGTCGCCATTGATTCTGCGGATAGTCACTTCAGGGTTGTATGGGTTCATAGCGCCTCACGGAGTAAGATGTTATTTCCATTGGGGAAATAACCGGATAGCGGCAGAATACACCGCGCGGCGACGGTACAATACGGACCAATACGAAACACAGAGCAGACCAATTTTAGCCGTCGCTTGCCACCGGCAGCGCGTTGAACACCTGCGCCAGCGTCGCGATAAAGCGCACGATCTCATCCGGCGTATAGGCCGAGAAGCCGAGCACCAGCGCCCCGCGCTGCGGCGTGCCGGTGTAGAAGTCCGCCAGGCCGTACAGCCGAATCCCCCGTTCGGCGGCGGCCGCCACCAGCCGCCGCTCCGTCGCCGCATCCGCCAACGGGCACACCAGCTGCAGCCCGCCCTGCGGCAACGCCGGGCGCGTCCAGGCCGCCAGGTGACGATGCACCGCGTCGTACAGCACGTCCAACCGCGCCTTGTACAGCGTGCGCATATTGCGCAGATGCTCGGCGTAGCCTCCCTCGTGCAGGAAGTGGAACAGCGTCATCTGCGCCAGCGCCGACGTGTAGCCGTCCTGAAACTGCCTGGCGGCGACCAATGGCCGCACCAGCTGCGGCGGCACAATCATGAAACCGATGCGCAGCCCCGGAAACAGCGTCTTGCTGAAGGTGCCGATGTACAACGTGCGCCCGCCGCTGTCCAGCCCCTGCAATGCCGCCTTGGTTTGCCGGTCATAGTTGAACTCGGCGTCGTAGTCGTCTTCGATGATCCAGGCCCGCTGCCGCTGCGCCCACTGCAGCAGCGCCAGCCGCCGCTCGAGGCTCAGCGAATACCCCAGCGGGTAGTGATGGGACGGCGTGATGTAAACGCCCCGTCCGCCGCCCGAGGCCTGCATCAACTGCCCAACGTCCAGTCCCTGCTCGTCGATACCGATCGGCCGCGCCTGCAGCCCCGCCGACTGCACCAGCTTTTTCGCCCCTTGGTAACCCGGCTCTTCGACGAACACCGCATCGCCGGGATCGAACAGCACCTGGGTACACAGCGCCAACGCCTGCTGAGAGCTGGTCACCACGATCACCTGTTCCGCCGTCGCCTTCACGCCCCGCTCCCGCTGCAGATAGCGCGCGATCTCCGCGCGCAGCTCCGGCAACCCTTGCGGATCGGCATACCCCAACAGCCGCTCGCCGTGCCGCCGTAGCGCCTGCTTTTCCTGCTGCAGCCATTGCTCGATGGGAAACGCCCGCAGGTCCGCCAGCGAAGGCGTCAGCGAAGCCTGGCGGCTGGTGTGCGGCGTATGGCTGACCGCCAGCAGCGCCCGGCCGCGATCGCTCAGCTCGCGCTCCGCCAGCCGCGCCTCTTGCCCTGCCGCCGTCGCCAGCAGTTCACGGCCGAGCAGCGTGTCGCAGCGATAACGCACAAAGCTGCCGCGCCCCACCGTTCGGCTGATGAACCCCTCCGCTTCCAGCCGCGCGTAGGTCTGTTCCACCGTGTCGCGCGCCACCGTCAGCCGGGCCGCCAACGCACGGCTCGGCGGCAGCTGCGTCCGCCAGGGCAGTTCTCCGGCGGCGATTAGTTGTATCAGGGCCTGATGCAGCGCCGAACGCCGGGTCAGACCTTGCCGCCGCTGCTGCGCGAAGGCGGCCAGGATCGCCGCGTCGTCCGCGTGTCGTGGGGTATCGCTCATGGGGTATTTGTTTCTCCTGGCTCAGGGGGCCGACGCACTACTCTACCTCATTTCACCCCGGCGGCGGCGGCAGTTGCGCTGCCCGGCGAAATCCCCTTAAATAAGCCATCGCATTGCGGCTACAGGACTTCCGTCGGCTATGAGCAAGGAGACCAACCAGCGTCTGCTGGACAAACTGCAGCAGGATCTGGCCAGCGCGGGCGCGATGCCGCTGTATTTGCGCTTCAACGCCTCGGTGCGCCAGGCCATCGAGCAGGGGTTGCTGAATGCGGGGGATTTTTTGCCCAGCGAGCGCCTGTTCACCGAACGGCTCGGCATCTCGCGCATCACGGTGCGCAAGGCGCTGGCCTGCCTCGAGCAGGACGGCATCATCGGCCGTTCGCGCGGCTACGGCACCTTTATCCAACCGCAGCGGCCCGAGCCGAAGCTGTTCTATTCATTGGCGGACGTCAAAGGATTCTCGCGCGAGGTAATACAGCAGGGGCGCCGGCCGGATACACAGTGGATCAGCCGCGAACGGATACCCGCCGGCGCTGAACTGGCTGAAAAGCTCCAGCTGGCGGCCGGAACGCCGATCTACCAGCTCAAACGCATTCACCTGATCGATCGGCGGCCAATGTCGGTGGCGGTGTCCTACGTGGTGGTGACGGCAATTGCCAACGTCGACGAGATCGGCATCTCGCTGTACGACTACTTCCGGCGCAATAAGGTGGAGATGGGATCGCTGCGCAGCCAGGTCAGCGCGGCGATGGCCGACGACGATATCCGTCAGGCGCTGCGGCTCTCGGAGCCGATGCCGCTGCTGATCGTGCGCCAGACGCTGTTCGACCACCAAAAAAAGCCGATCGAATACAGTGAAAGCTTCTGCCGCAGCGACATGTACGAATTTACCAGCGAAAGCTGACCCGTTGCGTCACGCGGCGGCTTACGACTCGCCCTGCCGGCGGCGGCGAAAACGCGCGAACGCCTGAACGTAAGCCCCGATATCCAGCGGATTCACCCGTTTTAACTCCGCCAGCAGCCCCGGCTCAATCGCCTCGGCGCCGTGCAGCGCGCCGCAAACCGCGGTGGCCATCGCGCCGATGGTGTCGGTATCGCCGCCCAGGTTGGCGCACAGCACGGCGCACCGGGTAGGATCGGTTTGCGCCAGCTGCACCATCGCCAGCGCTGCGGGCACCGACTCGATGGTGCTCACCCCGGCCCCGATCAGCTGATATACCCGCTCGGAGGCCTGCTCGGTGCCGGTGGCTTCATCCACCACCTGAAACGCCAGTTCGATGCGCGCCGCCAGCGAAGGGCTGAACGTCGTCTCCTGCCGGCGCTGGGCATACTCCGCCACCCCCGGCAACGCCAGGCGAATGGAGGCCCAGTCAGCCCCTTCCACCGCCCGCGCCACGGCCCAGGCGATCGCCACCGCACCGGCGACGGCGATGTCGGATTTGTGCGTCGGGCTGCAGGCCAGCCACACCTGTCGGCAGAAGTCCTCCAGCGGCGCGGAAGGCAGCACGCAGCCCAAAGGCGAAATGCGCATCGCCGCACCGTTGGTGATGCCGTTGTTTTCCAACTCGGCGATCGGTGTGCCCGCTTTCTGCTCGCTCAGCGCCAGTTTGGAACTGGGGCCGAGAATGTTCTTGTTGAAAGCGTCAAAACCGTCCACCCAGCGGATCACGTTGCGGGCGATCAGCTCCGGCACCACCTCGCCTTGCGCCTCCACCAGCGCATCGGCCAACGCCAATGCCATCGCGGTATCGTCGGTATATTGCCCGGCCTTGAAATAACAGGCGGCGGTGTTCTCCGCCGGCCCGTCGAGAAAGCCGTCTATCCAGCCGAAGTGGCGCTTAACCCGCTCGCGCGGCCACAGCTCGGAAGGCATGCCGAGCGCGTCGCCCAGCATCTGTCCGTAAAGTGCGCCCGCTATGCGTTCCGCCTGGGTTAACTGCTTCATCCGTCGCTCCTGAGAAAATGTGCCGATGCCTCAATAATACCTTATTAGTACCTTTAAAGCTTATCAAGCGCCCCGGCTCACACGTTCTTTCCGCGGGCAATGCCCGGCGCGTTTAAGTTGCGTTTAACGTCGCCCCGCCGCTGTTTATCCGACGTTTATCAGAACTTGTCGATAATGTCGGCGAACAAATTGATAACGCTTATTTTAATACATTGCTTCGGCTCTCTTGCGAGCCGGGCGGGTTATACCTACCATAGCCTCAGCACTTTTTGTCAACATGGTTCAGGTGGCCGCGTTATCCCCTGACACGCCGCAGAGCGTGTTCCCTTTTTATCGCGTGGGTGACAGGACGTTCACCCGCATAGTCACAGGAGTTCGCCATGCGAGTACTGGTTGTTGAAGATAATGGTCTGCTGCGCCACCACCTTTCCGTTCAGATGCGCGAGATGGGCCATCAGGTCGACGCGGCCGAAGACGCCAAGGAAGCCGATTACTTCCTGCAGGAGCACGCGCCGGATATCGCCATCGTCGATCTCGGCCTGCCGGGTGAAGACGGCCTGAGCCTGATCCGCCGCTGGCGCGCGCACCAGGCCAAGCTGCCGATCCTGGTGCTGACCGCCCGCGAAAGCTGGCAGGACAAAGTGGCGGTGCTGGAAGCCGGCGCCGACGACTATGTCACCAAGCCGTTCCACCTGGAAGAAGTGATCGCCCGCATGCAGGCGCTGATGCGCCGCAACAGCGGCCTGGCTTCGCAGGTGATCGTGCTGCCGCCGTTCCAGATCGATCTGTCGCGCCGCGAACTGAGCGTCAACGATCGGCAAATCAAGCTGACCGCCTTTGAATACACCATCATCGAAACCCTGATCCGCAACGCCGGCAAGGTGGTGAGCAAGGATTCGTTGATGCTGCAGCTCTACCCGGACGCCGAGCTGCGCGAAAGCCACACCATCGACGTGCTGATGGGCCGCTTGCGTAAAAAAGTGCAGGCGGAATACCCGCATGAAGTGATCACCACGGTACGTGGCCAGGGCTATCGTTTTGACGCGAAGTGAACATAATGTTCAACAAGAATAAAAAACCGTTTTCGCTGCGTGCCCGCTTCCTGATGGCGACCGCCGGGGTGATCCTGGCGCTGTCGCTCTCTTACGGTTTGGTGGCGGTCGTCGGCTATATCGTCAGCTTCGACAAAACCGCCTTCCGCCTGCTGCGCGGCGAGAGCAACCTGTTCTTCAGCCTGGCGCAGTGGAAAGACAACAAGCTCACCATCGCCATTCCCCCCGATATCGATCTCAATTTCCCGACGCTGGTATTTATCTACGACGATAAAGGCAACCTGCTGTGGAGCCAGCGCAAGGTGCCGGAGCTGGAGAAGCTGATCAACAAGGAATGGCTGGAGGAGTCCGGCTTTTACGAAATCGACACCGACACCCGCGTCAGTAGCGAAGTGCTGGGGGACAACCCAAAAGCGCAGGATCAGCTGAAAAATTACGACGATACCGATCAGAACGCGCTGACCCACTCGGTGGCGGTCAACACCTATGCCGCCACGCCTCGCCTGCCGGCGCTGACCATCGTGGTGGTCGACAGCATTCCGCAGGAGCTGCAGCGATCCGACGTGGTGTGGGAGTGGTTCAGCTACGTGCTGCTGGCCAACCTGCTGCTGGTGGTGCCGCTGCTGTGGCTGGCGGCCTACTGGAGCCTGCGGCCGATCAAGGCGCTGGTCAATCAGGTGGGCGAGCTGGAGAACGGCGAGCGCGATCAGCTGGATGAGAACCCGCCCAGCGAGCTGCGCGGGCTGGTGCGCAATCTGAACATTCTGGTGCGCAACGAACGCCAGCGCTACACCAAGTACCGCACTACCCTGTCGGATCTGACCCACAGCCTGAAAACGCCGCTGGCGGTGCTGCAAAGCACCCTGCGCTCGCTGCGCAGCGGCAAACAGACCACCATCGAAGAAGCCGAGCCGATCATGCTGGATCAGATCGGGCGCATCTCGCAGCAAATCGGTTACTACCTGCACCGAGCCAGCATCAACTCCGGCCAGACGGTGCTGACGCGCGAGATCCATTCGGTGCCGGCGCTGCTCGACAGCCTGGTGGTGGCGCTGAATAAGGTTTATCAGCGCAAAGGGGTGGTGATCACGCTGGACATCTCGCCGGAAGTGACCTTTATGGGCGAGAAAAACGACTTTATGGAAGTGATGGGCAACGTGTTGGAAAACGCCTGCAAATACTGCCTGGAGTTCGTGGAGATCACCTCGCTGCACTCCGAGAAAAACCTCACCATCGTTATCGACGACGACGGCCCGGGGATCCCGGAAAGCAAGCGCCAGCTGATCTTCCAGCGCGGCCAGCGGGTGGATACTCTGCGCCCCGGCCAGGGCCTGGGTTTGTCGGTGGCGGCGGAGATCATCGAGCAGTACGACGGCGAAATCGTTATCAGCGACAGCCCGCTCGGCGGCGCGCGCATGCAGGTCACCTTCGCCCGCCAGCACGACACCCACCACAACGAGTAAATTATGCCGCTGCGGCCCCGATCCACGGGGCCAAACTTCCGTTATAATCGCACACAGGCTCACTCCTCTCTCCTGGAATAGAACATGGATTATCAATTAGACCTGGACTGGAACGATTTTTTGCAACGTTATTGGCAAAAGCGTCCGGTGATTCTGAAGCGCGGCTTCAAAAACTTTATCGATCCGATCTCCCCGGATGAGCTGGCCGGGCTGGCGATGGAAAACGAAGTGGACAGCCGCCTGGTCAGCCACCAGGACGGCCGTTGGCAGGTCGCGCACGGCCCCTTCGAGAGCTTCGATCACCTGAGCGAAAACAACTGGTCGCTGCTGGTGCAGGCGGTGGACCACTGGCATGAGCCTTCCGCGGCGCTGATGCGCCCGTTCCGCCAGCTGCCGGACTGGCGGATGGATGACCTGATGATCTCCTTCTCGGTACCGGGCGGCGGCGTCGGCCCGCACCTCGATCAGTACGACGTGTTCATCATTCAGGGCACCGGCCGCCGCCGCTGGCGCGTCGGGGAAAAAACGCCGCTGAAACAGCACTGCCCGCACCCGGATCTGCTGCAGGTGGAGCCGTTCGACGCCATCATCGACGAAGAGATGGAGCCGGGCGACATTCTCTACATTCCGCCGGGCTTCCCGCATGAAGGCTACGCGCTGGAAAACGCGCTCAACTATTCGGTGGGCTTCCGCGCGCCGAACGGCCGCGAGCTGGTGAGCGGCTTCGCCGACTACGTGCTGGCGCGCGAGCTGGGCAGCAAACGCTACGGCGATCCGGACGTTAAACTGCGCGAACACCCGGCGGAGATCCTGCCGCAGGAAGTGGACGCCTTACGGCAGATGATGCTGGATCTGGTGCAACAGCCGGAACACTTCCAGCACTGGTTCGGCGAGTTTATCTCCCAGTCGCGCCACGAGCTGGATCTGGCGCCGCCGGAGCCGCCGTATCAGGCCGGGGAAATCTACGAGCTGCTGCAGCAGGGTGAAGCGCTGCAGCGCCTGGGCGGGTTGCGCGTGCTGCGCGTCGGCGATCGCTGCTTCGTCAACGGCGAGCTGATCGACACCGACCAGCTGCAGGCCGCAGACGCCCTGTGCCAGCACTTCAGCGTCGACGCCGCCCTGCTCGGCGAAGCGGTGGACGACCCGTCGTTCCTGGCGCTGCTGACCGCGCTGGTCAACAGCGGGTATTGGTACTTTAACGACTGAGTTCTCGGGGCCGTGGTTCCTGTTGAACATAATACCGGCCCGCTTAGGCGGGCCTTTTCTTTGGGGGTAAAAAGTTGGCAACACTTCGACACATGGAAACAAAATATTAATAGTTGTGAAACCTAAACGAAATAATATTAACCTACCTTTTTAACACATTAACGAAATTTCATGGACGATGAAAAATGGAAAATTACGTAATACAAGGAAAGGTCATTAAATTACTACGTATGGACTACCCCAAAGTTAATCATTTTCATACGGATACACGCTTACTTTTAGACAGAACACAAGTATTGATTCAGAATACATCCTTTGAATACAAGCAGTTACTGGAAAATGCAAACCAGGTAATTGAGGATAAAAGGATCCAACCATTACAGCATCGCTTAAGCGCCTATGTGGATCTCGATATATTTCCCAGCGAAAACTCAACAAGCCAGAACGAAGCCATCTTCTATCATCAGTTTTACCCCACTCTTTCCGACATCGTTAACAATAACCTATCATTTATCCAATTCATTGAAAAAATAGGAAGTGAAATAACGAGACGCGCGACCCCCGTTAGGAAAGAAAATATAAGAACTGTCCCCGATAAGGATGGAAACTACACTGAATTCATTGATATTTCACTATTAAGCGAATCACTCTCCAACCTGCGAGAGTACGCAAAGGGAAATAGCGATGATAACAAATTACTTCATGCTATCATTTTCGCAGTCATGTTTATGCATATCCACCCTCTGCAAGATGGGAATGGACGCGCCGCCAGAATCCTTTTTAATCTCATGTTACAAATAAAGCCGCTTAGCTACCTCCCTCTTACTGAGCTTTGTCATTTTGCACGTAGTGGTTATGTACTTAGCTTACGCGAAGCCTTTTTATTTTCCGAATGGGACAATATTATTAAGTTTTATTGTAATTGCATCCACCTGCTTTACGGCTCTGCAACGAGTGAGTTAACTAGCATGCAGTAAAAATTGCATGCTACTTAGCTAATTTAATGACAATGGAGTATTTATGTTAACTGAAAAAGACATTCTGTTAATCAAGACAACCACCATGACCGATACTCAGGTCGATAAAATCAGTACGCAGCGATAACTGAGCTTGGCATGAAATAGAATTTGTTTATCAAATAATTTTCAAGAGTATGGTGTGGGCCCGCATCATACTGTAAAGAAGATTAAAGGTAAAAAGATGGAAAAAATACTATTTTTATTGAAATATTTCAACAAGTCATCAAGTTACACAGTAAAACGTCAATTTTACACTTTGATTTTAATCTCAGTGATCGCCACATTTTTATTTTCTGTACAACCGGTAATTATGGCTTACCTAATTAATGCCATTGAGGAAAAGGAATTCAGTTTATCTCTTTCCATCATTACCCTTGCTATCAGTTATATCGCCATTATGAGCATGCGAAAGCTCTCTTCCGCATTAAACTTCATATTAATCACATCGCTACGTAACAATATCGTGATCAACATGACTGATAATTATTTTAAAAGCCTTTTCAATTTGAAAGAAGTAAATAGCCATGAAAATACGGGAGATATCACCCAACGTTTAAATCAGGCTATAGATGAATTGACAATTTTACTGAGGAATATCTCACACAACCTACTCCCCCCTCTATTCCAGCTAGGATTCAGCATTTCAATTATTTTATTATCCGGAGACTATCTCGTATCATCACTATTCTTAATTTATTTTATCCTTTACCTTCACACTAAGAAAAAGTTCAACAAAAAAATCTCTGAACTTTACTCTGATTTTTACTCTACCTCGGTAAAAAAATACAGCATCATCACTGACAGCGTTAAGAACATGGAGGCTGCCAGAGTTTGCAATACATATGAATTTTTATTTAACAGATACAAAACACTCCTTAACAAGATTGAAGATAAACATGAGGCATTACTCAAAACAGATTTCAAACTCTTACTTATTGAAGCATTACTAAGTATCTTTTTCTTCGGCTCATCGTTTTTACTTTCTCTTTATTTTGTTATAAGCAAGGGGATTACCTTAGGTCACTTTGTCATGATAGCCTCTTACATCATGTTATTGGCGACTCCCTTAGAGAACATCGGTTCCATGTATACGGCGATGCAAAAGTCCACAGCATCCTTATATACATTTATTACATCAATCAAGCCGCCGACAACTCAAAACTCACACACCACCGATTTACAAGACACGGCAGTTTCGATCACGCTAAGAGATGTGCAATATTCATATGATAAAAACGGGACATATACCATTAAAAATATGAACATTGAATTCTCGCACGCTGGCTTTTTCACTTTAACGGGACCTAGCGGAGCAGGAAAAAGCACGTTAGCAAAATTGATTTCAGGTGAACTGGAACCTGATGCGGGAAGGATATATTTAAACAGCAGTGAAATAAATGCACTCTCAATTAAGCAGCGGGCTGAAATAATTTTCCACGTCGCTCAAAATGACTATATATTTATGGATACACTCCGATTTAACCTGCAAATTGCGTGCCCAGATGCCTCTGATGAAAAACTCCTTATGGCTTTGAAGCACGCACAGCTCAATGACCTTCCACTTAATAACTCAACCTCGTTATTGGATCTCAGAATTGGCGACAATGGCATGACATTATCCGGAGGGCAGCGCCAGCGATTATCTTTGGCTCGACTGTTTTTACGTCAACCTAAAATCATCATTTTGGATGAAGTGACTTCATCTCTTGATATCATTAATGAAAGAGAGGTACTGGAAAACATCAAAGCCGCTTATCCATCTTCTATCGTGATTAATATCAGCCATCGACGTTCCACCTTCGATTACTCAGATGAAATCATCGTGCTGGATCAACAAGGCATTGCAGATAGGGGGGAGCTGTCCTCATTGGCTGATAGAAACATCTATATTCAATCCATTCTGCATAAAAATACATTGGACGCCGCTGTCTGAAAGAATCAATACCAAACACCCCGACAGCATCAGTAGCGTAACCAGGCTCGTCATCCAATGTACCAATCATAAAGTTTTTATCCCTGGCGCGCCTGCGCGCGGTAATCCGCCAGTTCCCCCGCCGTCATGCCCGCCTGCTCCGCCGCCGCGCAAATCTGCCGCCAGGTATTGGCATCGATCGGTATGCCCTGCTCCAGCCGCGCCGCGCGGTTGGCCTCTTCCCATTCTCCCGGCACCGCGATCGGCTGTTCGCCGCTCGGCGGCGAAGCCTTCACCCAACCGATAAACGCTTCGGCCTCGGCCTGCATTTGCGGGGCGTCGAAGGCCTGAGGATCGAGGATCAGGGTGGTCATGCAGTTGAAGATGGCGTCGCTGTCGGCTTTCAGCGTGGCGGCGTGGGTGGTGCGGCCGCCGGAGAGCGCGCCGCCGAGGATTTCGCACATCGCCGCCAGCGCGTAGCCTTTGTGCAAGCCGAACGGCAGCAGCGAACCGAACGGCGCTTCGTGCATCACCTTCGGTTCGGCAGTCGGCCGCCCGTGTTCGTCGATCAGATAGCCCGGCACCACCGACAACCCTTTGTTATAGGCCACCCGAGTCTTGCCGAAGGCGATGCCGCTGGTGGCGAAATCCAACAGCAGCGGCGTGCGGCCCGGCCGCGGGAAAATGGCGCAGAACGGGTTGGTGCCGAAGCGGCGATCGCTGCCGCCGAACGGCGCCACCATCGGATCGCCCACCACGTTGACGAAGTGAATCGAGATAAAACCGGCGCGGGCGCACTGCTCCGCCCAATGGCCGATGCGGCCGATATGGTGCGCGTTGTGCAGCGCCACCGCCGCCAGGCCCAGCTTGCCGGCGCGTTCAATGCCCAGCGCCATTGCTTCGCTGGCCACCACCTGACCGAAACCGCGCGCACCGTCGAGCGTCAGCACCGCGCCGGCGTCGCGCACCACTTCGGCGTGCTGATTGAGCTGCAATTGCCCCTGCGCCAACGACGCCATGTAGCTGGGGATCATGCCGACGCCGTGTGAGTCGTGCCCGGCCAGATTGGCCTGCACCAGATGATCGGCCACCAGCTCGGCTTCGCGCGCCGTACTGCCGGCCTGGCGCCAAATCGCCTGAACGAACTGCGCCAAATGCGGGCTGGCGATACGGTATTCGGTGCTCATCATGCGGTCCTTATGCGTGGGGAATGTGCTTCCACACTATGAGCAACGCCTTGTTGCGGCAAGCGATTATGCCGATCGCAAGCGTCCCGTTTTAACTACAGTATCCGCACGTTAGCCCAGGCGACAAAAAGAGCGAGGACCGCTACTTTAGCCACCCGGCACAAGGCTCGCGTTATGGTGCCCCCCCACCTTCCAAAAAAGGAAACCCCCAACAAAATTTCGTTTGCTGGGGGTTAAAAATGCACGAATCAGACCATAACCACGGCTATTCGATACCGTATTTTTTCTCGGTTACGAATTTCGGCTCTTTCCAGTTGGGGCCTTTAACTACTTTTCCATCTTGATCTTGAAGCACCCCTTTTTGGAATAATGCATCGTAAGTAGAAGAGAGTTCCCCGCTGGAAATTGCATCAAAGCGATTATAGGTATATAGACGATCCAATTTCCGGTAATCAGAGGTCGGCCCCAAAAAAGTTAGCACATCTTCTACACTTTCATTTTTAACGATATCTTTTAAAGGCATTATTTCTTCCCTCCCATAGCATCTTTCAGCTCCTGTTCATATGCGGCTTGTAGGGCCCCATCTGTATAAAGTGCCTGTTCTTTTTCATTTATTCTATAGTCTTCAAGCGTAGCGGTATGTGTATTATTCCATACGGCCTTCTGTTCTTGAACACTGTGCGGAACCTCACCATCTTTTATGCCAAGATTCCTGTACCTCTCCAACTCTCTGATTTCATGTGTATAAAATCGCCTGTCAGTGTCAGTAGGTTGTAGCTCCCCTTTCAAAATTTTATCCAAACGGTCAATCATCACTTGGTTTTCCGGGGTCCGTTCAAAACGCCCAGTATGCAGCTTCACCTTATCCACGCCGGCACGGTCGATGCTGGCCCCTTTCCAATCCAGATTCTGGATGGGGCCTCCAGCTTTATTGGTGTTGTATTCACGACCGCTGTATTTGCCCCTGGCGTTGGTTTCACCATAGGGCTTGCTCACCATCACATAGATGGCCTCTACACCAACCTCCGTCGCATCCGGCTGCCACAGGATAAAGTCTTGCAGATCCTGCACCACATCCGCCGGGAAGGTGGTGACCACGATGCTGTCCGCCTGCCTGATGCCGGTGCCGGTATGCACTGGCGATTTGGGCCCCGGTGAGCCGTTACCGGTATGCGCCGGCGCTGCCGGCCCGGTCGGCACAGGGTTAATCAGTATCGTCCTCGCCGGCACCCCCGCCATTGCGGGCAGCGTGATTTTGTCCAGCCCCGTCAGCTCATCGCGAACAGGTCTGAATACCGGCACGCTCGGCGATACGCCGCCGACGCCCGTTCTGACGAAGTTGACGCTCTGTCTCCCATCCTCGTCAGTGGTGATAAATCCGCGCACCGGCAAATCGACCGAGGTCATGCCGGGCTGGATGGTCGCCCTGCCCGCCGCCGCCAGGCTCGCCTGGAGGGCAAACAGATTGACATCACGCCCTGGCACCCGATCGCTCCCTGCACCGACCTCCGTCGGGTAGAAGCCGAGGGCAAAAGCCCCCAGCACCGATCCGGCGGCGACTACGGTGCCGGCGCGTATACTGCCAACTTCGTAGGCCGCCCGCCACGACGCACTGGCTGCCCAGCCAGCCAGTTCGCTCGTGGTCGTCATCACACCTTGCCCGACTATCGACGTCTGCAGCATCGCGGGCGCACGGTTGAGCACCACGGCGCCTGCAGCTGTCAGCGCAGCGTTCGCTGCCTTAAGCTTTTCCGGGGTGTAGGCCGGAGAGTCCAAAACTCCTGCTTTGGCGAACAACGCTTTTCTTTCTGCTTCCGCCTTGCGGGCTTCTTCTATTTTTCGAGCCTCTTCAGCCTTACGGGCTGCCTCGGCCTTGCGGGCTTCTTCTGCTTTTCGAGCCTCTTCAGCCTTACGAGCTTCTTCGGCCTTGCGGGCCTCTTCTGCTTTCCGAGCCTCTTCAGCCTTACGGGCTGCCTCGGCCTTGCGGGCTTCTTCTGCTTTCCGAGCTTCTTCAGCCTTACGGGCCTCTTCGGCCACTTCTCGTTCTACCTGTTTAAATTGCTGGTAGGCCGAGGTTAAAGAAGGCACTTCGACATTACGTTGCCGATACCCTGTGCGATCGCTCCCTTTGCCGCCGCCGTTGATCTCATACTGCTCAGTAATTTCGGTCATTACCCTATTATTATCAAGCCAGAAGCCCGGTGGAATTTTCCCATTAAGCACCTCGGAATAGGTGGCTAATGACGCCTTATCCTCTGCGGCAGAATTGTTGCCGTTATTGTTCCCGTTGGGTACGTTCTGATAATTACCGATTCTATGATTGGTATCGATATTGCCAGCGAACACGATCCCGCCTTGAGCAGGCAACCCCACGCCAAGTACATTTTTAACTTGTGAGACAGAGGTAATAGCCCTGCTAACGGCGGCTTCATCGCTTGTACGAATTTCACCAACCTGTACCTGTATTTTTCCGTCAGCCTCCACACTTTTCAAAGCTACCTTTGCATAAGCTGTAACCGCACGTACTTTTTTTTGTAACTCCTTCAGGATATTACTAACTTTAGGGTCATTTTTGATTGCGTTCACCTGTCGCCGTATTGCCGCTCCTTGGGAGTCTCCACTGCTGCTACTGTCCCTGCCACCCTTACCGTTCCCCCCCTCCCAGTTGGTACTGTTATCTTGACCGGGATTTAAACCGTGTACTCCATCGATATGCACATCCCCCATGCCAGGAATATTTGTATCCATAGATCCACCGTGTCCTACATTGGGCCCCTGGTCTGAAGCCCCACCTTTAATACCGCCAGTTGGGCCACGGCTGTCTTTTCCATCTCCGCCACTCATGTGTCAGTCCTTTTATTTCGTTATTCGGCAGCAGAGTAAATTCTTAAGTGCTTATTACCAGCAACACCATCGATTAATACTCTGCGCAACCTACAAAAAAGTTTATTCATCAGGCGATCGCAATCGCTTTTTCCAAAGCAACCAATCGAGCTTCAAATTCTTCGCGCTCGGCATCTCGAAGTGAGCGCTCCTCCTTAAGCGCCTCAACCAGCAACGCCACCACGCCGTTGATATTGA
Organism: Serratia sp. CY29653; assembly: GCF_052169255.1. Classification (NCBI taxonomy): domain Bacteria; kingdom Pseudomonadati; phylum Pseudomonadota; class Gammaproteobacteria; order Enterobacterales; family Yersiniaceae; genus Serratia; species Serratia sp. CY29653. The sequence continues at coordinate 1,595,174 of NZ_JBJNLC010000001.1, forward strand.
TACTGCGGGCATCTTGCAATACGGTGCCATCATTGAGCTTCAATTCGGTTTGGGTGACCGACTGTGGCAATACGCTCTCCACTTCCTGAGCGATCACCCCGGCTTCCGGCACGCCCTGTTTGAGGTAGGTGTAGCCGCCGATGCGGGCTAGTTTGTCCAATGCGCCTTCGATTTGGGTGATGTCCGTTTTCATGCGGGCGTCGGAGCTGCTGTTCCAACCACCTCCGGTAACGGCATAGCCATCTTCTTTGAAAACGAACCAACTATTCCGACCGCCATTGCCCACGTTGATAACGAGTTCGTTGTATTTCACATGGTCATGGTGATAAATATTGGCATGCTTGTTATTCGGGGCTTGCAAGTACAATCCCTTGGTAAGGGATTCTTTATTGCTATCTGCATTCTGAGGAGGGCTGGCAAAAAACCAGCCGTCAGAATTGCGTTTGGTCAATTGCCCGACGGAAAGTTCCGCGTTAGTTCTGACCTGAAGTTCGTTCCAATTCCCCTGCCAGTCGCGGTAAGAAATTAACCCGAAGTTATCCTTCCCCGGAATGACGCGGGATCCCAACATGGTGGTTGTGGTGACATTGCCGCTAGTGAAATCACTTTTTATAGGTGCGGAGTTATAGATTTGTCCATTGATAAGCGGGGTCGGGCCGGTGGTCGAGGTGGAGATACCTGCGTTATGTGACACCACCGCCCCACCGGAAATGTCCACACCGTTTTGCATCGCAACCCGGCCCGACGCCAAATTGAATGAGAACGGGCGCAGGGTGTTCCACTGCCCGTTAAGCGCTTGGCCACCCGGCGTCGTCAGCGCATAAAAATCGCGTCCATCATTACGCAGCATCACACCGGTATTGCCATTTGCCAGCCGAAAACCGTTGGCTGATTTGGAGACGATTTCACCGTCGCTGACCACGCGCTGGCGCAGCGTAGACAGCGATTTCAGTTCGGCAATATCGTCGTTAACGCCGTTAATCACCTGAGCATTTTTCTTTTCTTCTGCCATGATTATTACCCTCTTACGTCCTGTTTGATGGCGGTTAACAGCGCTCATTCCCCCAGCATTCCCTGGCCACTGGGCTCACCGCACCGAAGCTGTAAAACCGGTTAAGCACACAGCAATCCTGTATGCATAACCAGCACTCTATCTCTGAGGATAACGGGATTCCCTCACCACGGGTTGTATGGTGAAGGGGACAACAATGAGGCAGGGAACGATAAGAGAACGGCGGGCGCGCTGTGCCCGCCGGGCGTATCAGAAAAGGGAATGCGGGCCGGCGCAAGCCGGCCGGGGAACGAAGGTGTTTACCGCGCCCGCTCGGCGGCCAGCGCCGCGATGCGCATGATCACCGCCACCGCTTGCTCCATGCCTTCCAGCGTCACGAACTCGTGCTTGCCGTGGTAGTTGTAGCCGCCGGTGAACAGGTTCGGGCACGGCAGGCCGCGGAACGACAGCTGCGCGCCGTCGGTGCCGCCGCGGATCGGCTTCATCACCGGTTCGATGTCGCAGTCGCGCATCGCCTGCTGCGCCAGCGCAATCACGTGCGGGTGCTCCGCCACCTGTTCGCGCATGTTGTAATAGCTGTCTTCGATGCTCACTTCGATATAGCAATCGCGCGGCAGGCCTTTGCCGACCTCACGGGCGATGTCCACCATCTTGCGCTTGCGCGCCTCGAATCCTTCGCGCTCGAAGTCGCGCAGGATATAGTGCATTTCGGCGCGCTCCACGCTGCCCTTGATGCTGCTGAGGTGATAAAAGCCCTGGTAGCCTTCGGTGGTCTCCGGCGCTTCGTCCGCCGGCAGCGCCTGATGAATGCGGGTGGCCAGCGACAGCGCGTTGACCATCACGCCCTTGGCGCTGCCGGGGTGCACGCTGTTGCCGAGGATTTTGATCGTCACCGAGGCGGCGTTGAAGTTCTCGCACTCCAGCTCGCCGACGCCGCCGCCGTCCACGGTATAAGCCCATTCGGCATTGAAGGCCGCCACGTCGAACAGCTGCGCCCCCTTGCCTACCTCCTCGTCCGGGGTGAAGGCTACGCGGATGTCGCCATGCGGGATTTTGCGCGCGCGCAGGCGCACCATGGCGGTGAGGATCTCGGCGATGCCGGCCTTGTCGTCGGCGCCCAGCAGCGTTTTGCCGTCGGTGGTGATCAGGGTTTGCCCCAGCATCTGGTGCAGGATCGGGAACATCACCGGCGACAGCACTTCATCGCCGATGCCGAGCGCGATGTCGCCGCCGCGATAGTTCTCGACGATCTGCGGATTGACGTGTTTGCCGCTGAAATCCGGCGAGGTATCCAGATGGGCGATAAAACCGACCGCCGGCACCGGCCAGGCGACGTTGCCCGGCCAGGTGCCCATCACGCAACCGTGTTCGCTGAGCGACACCCGCTCGAAGCCGAGCGCGATCATTTCCTGCTGCAACGCACGCGCCAGCTTCAACTGCCCGTCGGTGCTCGGCACATGCTTTACGTTCGCTTTGGACTGGGTGTCGAAAGAGACGTAGTTGAAAAAGCGGTCAAGTAATTTGTCCATGGTAGCGGCCCCTCAGAATATCGCGTTTCATTATGCGGAACCGATCAGGATCAAATATTGCGTCAGGTCATTTTTAACCAGAATTCGCCAATATCATTAATCTTTGTGATGATTTCTGAGGGAAATAACACTGTCATCACAGGGTCATTTGTCGCTATCATGATGAAAAACGCGGCATCTGGGCCGGATCGGCTTTCAATTCCGGCATTCAGCGTCTATCATGCGCGCTCGAAAAATTTCCATTGGCGCAACTGGTTTGAGCTTCATTTGATCAGCGGGCATCCCGCAAGCTCCGGCAGTCTTTTCCAGTTGCGGTTCTATCTGCATTAGCCCACGGGATAGAGTAATACGATAAATGACTGAGACATCCTCTCGAGCACCCCTTGTTGAACTGCATGCCCTGAGCAAAGCGTTCGATGGCAAAACCATCATTGCCGATCTCGAACTGACGATTAACCACGGCGAATTCCTCACCATTCTCGGCCCCTCCGGCTGTGGCAAAACCACGGTGCTGCGCCTGATCGCCGGTCTGGAAGACGCCGATTTGGGCCGCATCGTGCTCGACGGCCAGGACATCACCGCCATTCCGGCCGAGCATCGCCACGTCAACACCGTGTTTCAGAGCTATGCGCTGTTTCCGCACATGTCGGTGTTCGACAACGTCGCCTTCGGCCTGCGCATGCAAAAGGTGCCGGCGGCGGAACTGACGCCGCGCGTCGAAGAGGCGCTGCGCATGGTGCAGCTGGATGCCTTCGCCCAGCGGCGGCCGGGCCAGCTCTCCGGCGGCCAACAGCAGCGCGTGGCCATCGCCCGCGCGGTGGTCAACAAGCCGAAGGTGCTGCTGCTGGACGAATCGCTGTCGGCACTGGACTATAAGCTGCGCAAACAGATGCAGAACGAGCTGAAGGCGCTGCAGCGCAAGCTGGGCATCACCTTCGTGTTCGTCACCCACGATCAGGAGGAAGCGCTGACCATGTCGGATCGCATCGTGGTGATGCGCGAAGGCCGCATCGAGCAGGACGGCACGCCGCGCGAGATCTACGAAGAGCCGAAGAACCTGTTCGTCGCCAGCTTTATCGGCGAGATCAACATCTTCGACGCGGTGGTTCTGCAGCGCCTCGATCCGCGGCGGGTGCGCGCCAACGTCGAAGGCCGCGAGTGCGACATCTACGCCGATCTGCCGGTGGAGCCGGGCCAAAAGCTGAAGGTGCTGCTGCGCCCGGAAGACCTGCGGGTGGAAGAAGTGAACGACAGCGCGCAGCACGACGGGCTGATCGGCTACGTGCGCGAGCGCAACTACAAAGGCATGACGCTGGAATCGGTGGTCGAGCTGGAGAGCGGTAAAACGGTGATGGTCAGCGAGTTCTTCAACGAAGACGATCCGGACGTCGATCACTCGCTCAATCAGAAGATGGCGGTGACCTGGGTTGAAAGCTGGGAGGTGGTGCTGGCCGATGAAGAAATCGCGTAAAGTCTTCCAGAATGTGGTGATCGTCGGCGTCGTCGCCTGGCTGCTGCTGTTCGTGTTCATGCCGAACCTGATGATCATCGCCACCAGCTTCCTGACCCGCGACGACGCCAACCTGGTGCAGATGGTGTTCACGCTGGACAACTATCGGCGCTTGTTCGATCCGTTGTATGCCCAGGTGCTGCTGCACTCGCTGAACATGGCGCTGATCGCCACCCTGTGCTGCCTGGCGATCGGCTACCCGTTCGCCTTTATCCTGGCGCGGTTGCCGCAGAAGGTGCGGCCGCTGCTGCTGTTTCTGCTGATCGTGCCCTTCTGGACCAATTCGCTGATCCGCATCTACGGCCTGAAGCTGTTTCTCAGCACCCGCGGCTATCTCAACGACGCGCTGCTGTGGATCGGCGTCATCGACAAGCCGCTGCGCATCATGTACACCTCGGAAGCGGTGATCCTCGGCCTGGTGTATATCCTGCTGCCGTTTATGGTGATGCCGCTCTACTCCAGCATCGAAAAGCTCGATAAGTCCTGCCTGGAGGCGGCGCGCGATCTCGGCGCCGGCAAGCTGCAGACCTTTATCCGCATCATCGTGCCGCTGACCATGCCGGGCATTATCGCCGGCTGCCTGCTGGTGGTGCTGCCGGCGATGGGGCTGTTCTTCGTCGCCGATCTGATGGGCGGCGCCAAGAATCTGCTGATCGGCAACGTGATTAAAAGCCAGTTCCTCAATATCCGCGACTGGCCGTTCGGCGCGGCCACCAGCATCTGCCTGACGCTGGTGATGGGGCTGTTGCTGCTGGTCTATTACCGGGCCGCCCGCCTGCTGAACAAGAAGGAGGATCTGGCATGATCGGACGTCTGCTGCGCGGCGGCTTTATGGCGCTGGTGTACGCCTATCTGTATATCCCGATCGTCATCCTGATCGTCAACTCCTTCAACGCCTCGCGCTTCGGCATCAGTTGGCAAGGAGCCACCACCCAGTGGTACAGCACGCTGCTCAACAACGACAGCCTGCTGCAGGCCGCCGGCCATTCGCTGACTATGGCAGTGCTCTCCGCTACCTTCGCCACGCTGATCGGCTCGCTGACCGCGGTGGCGCTGTACCGCTACCGCTTCCGCGGCAAGCCGTTCGTCGGCGGCATGCTGTTCGTGGTGATGATGTCGCCGGACATCGTGATGGCCATCTCGTTGCTGGTGCTGTTCATGCTGCTGGGCATTTCGCTCGGCTTCTGGTCGCTGCTGTTCTCGCACATCACCTTCTGCCTGCCGTTCGTGGTGGTGACCGTCTACGCGCGCCTGAAAGGCTTCGACGTGAAAATGCTGGAGGCCGCGCGCGATCTCGGCGCAAGCGAGTTAACCATTCTGCGCAAGATCATCCTGCCGCTGGCGATGCCGGCGGTGGCGGCCGGCTGGCTGCTGAGCTTCACCCTGTCGATGGACGACGTGGTCGTCTCCTCCTTCGTTACCGGCCCGAGCTACGAGATCTTGCCGCTGAAGATCTATTCGATGGTGAAAGTCGGCGTCTCGCCGGAGGTCAACGCGCTGGCCACCATTTTGCTGCTGCTGTCGCTGGTGATGGTGATCGCCAGCCAGTGGGTGATGCGCGATCGCGCGCCCAAGGCCGAATAATCCTCCCCGCCGGGCGCTGCGGCGCCCGGTTGTGATCCCCTTCACAATCGGCACCGGTTGTCACTCCCTGACCATCGGTGCCTATTTCCGCCCCGCCGATTGCAGCGGCGAAAACTTCCCCCTATAACTGAATCCAGGCAAGGTGCCTTATTTTTTTCTCGCTTCCAGGGAGTTTATTCAGCAACGTCGTCATCCATTAAAATATAAAAAGGAACTGCCATGAAAGGTATTATCGATAATATCTTAAGCAAGCTGCAGCTTTTCTCCAAAGCCATGATGGGGCCGATATTTTTCCTGCCGGTGATCGGTCTGATTCTGGCGCTCAGTTCTATTCTCACCAATGCCACACTTATCAATGAACATTCCGCCGTGTTCTCTATCGGTAAAATGATCGGCGATACCTTCTGGCCGTTATTCGGCAATCTCGGGCTGATTTTCTGCATCGGCATTACCTACGGCCTGGCCAAAGACAAAAAAAGCGAAGCGGCGCTGGTTGCGGTGATGTGCTTTATCATGTTCCTCGGCGCCAATTCGTCTTATCTGCAACTCAGCGGCCACGTCGCGGCCAAGATCAACGGCGAATATTACGGCACCGGGCAGACGGAACTGCTGGGCTTTACCGTGGTGGATATGGGCATTTTCCTCGGTCTTATCCTCGGCGTCACCATCGCCTGGGTGCACAACCGCCTGTGCAACGTCGAACTCAACGGCGTGTTCTCGGTCTACGGCGGCGCCAAACTGGTACTGATCGCCATGACGCCGATCATCATGCTGTACGCCGTCGCCTTCAGCTACCTGTGGCCGGCCATCTCACAGGGCCTGATCGCGCTGACCGGCTTTATGAAAAGCTCCGGCTCGCTCGGGGTTTTCGTCTACGGCTTCTTCGAAAAATTCCTCATCCCCACCGGGCTGCACCACTTTATCTGGTCGCCGTTCCAGCTCACCAGCATCGGCGGTTCAATCGTGCAGGACGGCCAGACCGTCTCCGGCTCGCAGGCAATTTTCCTGGCCTATATGCGCGACCCGAGCATCTCGCCGCTGATGAACGAAGCGCTGCGCTTCTCGCAGCAAGGGATGGTGACCATCTTCGGCCTGTCGGGCGCGGCATTGGCTTTCTATCACACCGCCAAACCGGAAAAGAAAATGCTGGCCAAGGCGATTCTGATCCCGGCCATCACCACCTCGATCCTGGTCGGCATCACCGAGCCGATAGAGTTCACCTTCCTGTTTATCTCTCCGCTGCTGTGGGTGATCCACGCCGTGTTGACCGCGCTGTCGCAGGTGGCCTGCAACCTGTTCCAGGTGCGCCCCTGGGGCGCCAGCGGGCTGGTCGAGTTCCTGGCCTACAACCTGCCGCTGCCGGTCTCCCTCACCCGCTGGCCGCTGTATGTGGTCATCGGCCTGGTGCAGTTTGCGGTGTATTACCTGGTGTTCAAAACGCTGGTGCTGAAGCTCAATCTGAAGACGCCGGGCCGCGAAGATGATCAGGACGTCAAACTCTATTCCAAACAGGATTACCGGAACCGCAAAAATAACCCGGACGAACTGAGCGGCATCATTATTCGCGCGCTGGGCGGTAAGGAAAACATTATTTCCGTCGACAACTGCTTCACCCGGCTGCGGGTGGAATTAAAGGATATGGCGCGGGTGGATGAAGCCGCGTTGAAAAGCACCGGTGCCAAAGGCGTGGTGAAGAATCGCCGTGAAGTGCAGGTGATTTACGGCGTCACGGTCGGCAAGGTCAAAAATCAGGTAGAGAAATATTTAGCGGCACTCTAACGCTTTATTAATGGGAGATATCGAATGAAATTAACCGTTCTCGGCGGCGGCGGCGTGCGTTCCCCGTTCCTCGCCAAATCCATCGCCTATAACGCCCATCGCATCGGCATTACCGAAGTGGTGTTTATGGATACCGATGAGCGCCATCTGGCGATCTACGGCGCCCTGGCGCAGGGCGTATTCCAGCGCATTCGCGGCGACATTGCTTTCAGCCTCAGCAGCGATGCGCGCCAGGCGCTGCAAGGCGCCGACTACATCATCACCACCCTGCGCATCGGCGGCGAGGAAGGCCGCATCCATGACGAGCGCATCGCGCTCAATCACCAGTTGCTTGGGCAAGAAACCACCGGCGCCGGCGGCTTCGCCATGGCGATGCGTTCGATTCCGGCGATCCTCGACTATTGCCGCCTGATCGAGCAGCTTTCCTCGCCGGACGCGGTGTTGTTCAACTTCACCAATCCTTCCGGCATGGTGACCGAGGCGATCATCAAATCCGGCTTCCAGCGCCGGGTCTACGGCATCTGCGACGCCCCCAGCGAGTTCATCCGCGAACTGGCCGAACTGCTGGACTGCCGCGAAGACCAGCTGAGCGTCGACTGCTTCGGCCTCAATCACCTTTCCTGGTTCCGCAATGCGCGCGTCAACGGCGAGCCGGTCACGGAACGGTTGCTGGCGGATCCGCGTCTGTATCGCGAAACCTGCATGAAATACTTCTCGCCGGAGCTGGTGGCGCTGTCGGACAACCTGATGCTCAACGAGTATCTCTACTATTACTACTACCGTGAGCAGGCGATCGCCGCCATCGTCGAGGGCGGCGAGACCCGCGGCGAACAAATCGCGGCGATCAACCGCCAAATGCTGTCGGCGTTGGGCGAGCTGGACATCCCCCGTCAGTTGGAGCACGCCTTCTCTGTCTACTTCAGCCATTACCTGCAGCGCGAAAATTCCTACATGCAGCGCGAGTCCAGCCAGGGCAAGGTGAAAACGCGTGAGATGCTGACGCTGCAACAGTTTATCGAACAGCCGGACAGCGGCGGCTATGCCGGGGTGGCGATCGATATTCTGGAGGCGGTCAACAGCGGCCGGCAAAAACGCGTGGTGGTATCGATGCAAAACCGCGACACGCTCGATTTTCTGCACCCGGAAGACGTGATCGAAATCAGCTGCGAATTGAGCAGCGCCGGCATTCAGCCGGTCAAAATGCGCGATATTCCCGACACCCAGAAGAACCTGATTTCGCAGGTGAAAGAGTACGAACGGCTGGCGGTGGCGGCGATCCTGACCGGCAACCGCCAGTTGGCCATCAAGGCGCTGATGGTGCACCCGCTGGTCAACTCCTACTCGCTGGCGAAAACGCTGGTGGAGGAGTACCTGCAGGCTCACCGTCAGTATGCCGGGCACTGGCGCTAAACGGCGCGGCCGTCAGCGGCCGCGTCGTTCAAACCAGGCGGTGATCACATTCTCGAATCCCAACAGACAGTGGCCGAAAAACGGATTGGGATAGTAGATATCGTGATCGTATTTTTGCCGGTCCTCAAACAGAAAGGTCATGTCGGCCTGCTGCGCCAGCGGGCTGTCGCCATCGCCGCAAAAGGCCGCCAACAGGATGCGGTTACGCTTCACCGCCTCGCTCCAGCTCAGCGCCGAGCCGCTGTTGCCCGACTTTGAAATCACGATCACCATATCGAAGCGAAAGCGCGTCTCACGGTCAAGAATGTCGAAATCCGGCCACAGCGACAGGTAACTGTCTACGCCCAGCGTCATAAACTTGTTGTACATATACTGCGCCACCAATTGCGAAAATCCGCTGCCGTGGATCAGGATCTTGCCGCTGTCGAGCAGATCGAGAAACTGCGCCGGCGGTGCCGCCGGCGTAGCGCGCTCCGCCTGATAGGCCGGCGCCATCGTCAGGTTGAATTTGATGAAATAGACCAGTTCGAGATAGCCGCGAAAGCCCAGCTTTTTAGCCAGCCGCACCAGCGTCGAGGGGGAACTGTAGCAGCGTGCGGACACCGCACGGATGCCGTCGTCGATGCAGGCGTCCGGATTATCGAGAATGCAGTGCAAAATCGTCAGATCCGTCTTGCTGAGCTCCGCCTGGCTGAAGACCTGTTTGAAATTCATCGCCGCCCTCGTTTATTCGCCAAAATTATTGTTTCGCACGCGCTTCACCGCCTGTCCAGCGCGAGACAATCAAATTGTGATGCGCTTTAAGCCGCCAAACCCCTTGATTTGCCTGCGGGATAACCGCCTTTACCCACCCCGCCCCGCCCCCTATAATGGCCCCTTTCTGGGGTATGGCGCGGCCGAAAACGGCGGCTCATACGGGTTCTGCTCACTACTGCTGAAGGATACGCTGCATGAAAAAGTGGTCACATCTGCTCGCAGCCGGGATGATGGCGCTGAGTATCTGCTCTGCAAACGCCTCTGACGGCAAAACACTGTACTTCTATAACTGGACTGAATACGTCCCGCCGGGGCTGCTGGAGCAGTTCACCAAGGAAACCGGCATCAAGGTGATTTATTCCACCTATGAATCCAACGAAAGCATGTACGCCAAGCTGAAGACCTATAAAGACGGCGCGTACGATCTGGTGGTGCCTTCCACGTACTTCATCGCCAAGATGAGCAAGGAAGGCATGCTGCAAAAAATCGACAAGAGCAAGCTCAGCCACTTCAAGGATCTCGATCCTACCCTGCTGAACAAGCCGTTCGATCCCAACAACGACTATTCCATTCCTTACATCTGGGGCGCTACCGCCATCGGCGTCAACAGCGACGAGCAGGATCCCTCTACCGTTACCGCCTGGGCCGATCTGTGGCAGCCGCAGTACAAGGGCCGCCTGCTGCTGACCGACGACGCGCGCGAAGTGTTCCAGATGGCGCTGCTCAAGCTGGGCTATTCCGGCAACACCACCGACCCGAAAGAGATCGAAGCCGCCTATCACGAACTGCAGAAATTGATGCCGAACGTGCTGGCCTTCAACTCCGACAACCCGGGCAACCCGTTTATGGAAGGGGAAGTCAACGTCGGTATGGTGTGGAACGGTTCGGCCTTCGTGGCGCGCCAGGCCGGCACGCCGCTTGAGATCGTCTGGCCGAAGGAAGGCGGGATCTTCTGGATGGACAGCCTGGCCATTCCGGCCAACGCGCGCAACGTCGAGGGGGCGCTGAAGCTGATAGACTTCCTGCTGCGGCCGGAAATCGCGGTGCAGGTGGCGGAAACCATCGGTTACCCGACGCCGAACCTGGCGGCGAAAAAGCTGCTGTCGCCGGAGATCGCCAACGACAAGTCACTCTACCCGGACAAGGCGGTGATTGAGCACGGCGAGTGGCAAAACGACGTCGGCGACGCCAGCACGCTGTATGAGAGCTACTTCCAAAAGCTGAAAGCCGGGCGCTAATACGCCCCGCCATCCCATCAGGGCGCGCAGTGCGCCCTGATGCCTTTATCAGGGCCTGTCGGCCCGCGCTACCTTGCCCACCAGGAACTTGTGCACAAAGCGCGGCACCACTTCGCTGGCCAGGCCGTAGTGCTTCTCGTCGAACTGGCTCTCCACCTGGCTTGGCTCCAGGTTCAGCTCCATGGCGTAGGCGCCGCCCAGCCGCGCCTCATGCACGAAGCCGGCCGCCGGGTAGACATGGCCGGAGGTGCCGATGGCGACGAAGAAATCGGCCTTGCTCAGCGCCTGGTAAATGTCGTCCATGCCCAGCGGCATCTCGCCGAACCATACCACGTGCGGCCGCAGCGGCGCCGGGAACTGGCAGCAGTGGCAACGGTCGTCAACGCTGAGATCGCCGGGCCATTCGAACACCTGCCCCGACTGGGTGCAGCGCACCTTCAGCAGTTCGCCGTGCATGTGCAGCACCCGCTTGCTGCCGGCGCGTTCATGCAGGTTATCGATGTTTTGCGTGACCAGCAGGAAGTTTTCCCCCAGCCACTCCTCCAGATCCGCCAACGCGCGGTGCGCGGCGTTCGGGGCGATCTCCTCCGTCTGCAGCTGGCGGCGGCGTTCGTTGTAAAACGCCTGCACCAGCGCCGGATCGCGCTGAAAACCTTCCGGCGTGGCGACGTCCTCCACCCGGTGCTCTTCCCATAGCCCATCCGCGGCGCGGAAGGTGCGAATGCCCGACTCGGCCGAAATGCCGGCCCCGGTCAACACCACCACAAACGGCTTTTTCAGCTCGGCCGCCGCCATGGTGTCACGGTGAAAAATGCGTGAACGAAAGCGCTGATGCAGCACATGCTTACTCTTGCGAAACTGACACAGCCGATGGCGAGTGTGCATTAACTCTCTCCTTACTTTTCCCTGTTTACCAAATTGAGGAACGCTGCGCCGCGCACGCCGCCGGCGTCGCCATAGCGCGCCTTCTCGATGCGCGGCAGCCGGGCCACCCGCAGCAGGTGCGCCGGCAACCGCTGCGGCAACGCCTGGTAAATGGCGTCGAAGTTCGACAGCCCGCCGCCGATCACCACCAGGTGCGGATCCAGCACCGTCAGCAGGTTGCCCAGGCAGATCGCCAGCACGTCCATAAAGCGGTCGACGTGAGCCACCGCCTGCGGCTCACCCGCCTGATAATGCGCAATGATCTCGGTGGCGGGCAAGTGCCGGCCATAGAAATGGGCGTACATCCATTCGAAACCGCGGCCCGATATGTAATTTTCAATGCAACCCTGGTGGCCGCACCCGCAGGCGACGCGAGGCACATCACGCCCCAGCACTTCGAGCGCGTCCACCGGCAGGCGCAAATGGCCGAACTCGCCGGCGATATAGTTGCGCCCAGGCACCGTCTTGCCATCGACGATCAGGCCGCCGCCAACGCCGGTGCCGAGGATGATGCCCAGCACCGTCGGGTAGCGGCGAAACTCGTCGTCCCAGGCCTCCGACAGCGCAAAGCAGTTGGCATCGTTATCGACGCGCACCTCGCGCCCGATCAGCGCCGCCAGATCGCGCGGCAACGGCCGCCCCATCGCCGCCGGCACGTTGGCGGTAAACAGCGTGCCGTCATCGTCGTTGGGCAGGCCCGGAATGCCGATGCCGACGCTGCCGCGCCGGCCGCAAAACGCATCCGCCTCGAGGGTCAGATCGCCCAGCGTGGCCAGCAGCTGCCGGTAGTCTTCACGCGGCGTCGGCACCCGCTTTTGCCAAATGCGCTGCAGGTTGTCGTCGAATACCCCCAGCTCAATCTTGGTGCCGCCCATATCGAAACCGTAGTACATAACCCATCCCCAGGCTAAAAAAACGGGGCGGCATCGCTGCCTCCCCGTAGGTTTTATTGTCCGCTGAGCACCCGCGCCGGATCGATGCGGCTGGCGCGCCTCGCCGGATACCAACTGGCCAACAGGCTCAGCACGATGGCGGTCGCCAGCACGATCAGCACGTCCAGCCAGTGCAGCTCGGAAGGCAGGAAGTCGATGAAGTAGATATCGCCCGACAGGAAGGAGTGGCCGACCAGTTTCTCGATGCCCCGGATAATGTTGGTCAGCTGCAGCGAGGCGATCACCCCGATCACCACGCCGCTCAGGCTGCCCAGCAGCCCGGCCAGCAGCCCATACCAGATGAAGATGGCGCGGATAAAGCCGTCTTTGGCGCCCAGGGTGCGCAGCACCGCGATGTCGGCGCTTTTGTCTTTCACCGCCATCACCAGCGTGGAAACGATGTTGAAGCAGGCCACGCCGATCACCAGCACCATCGCCAGGTACATAATGGCGCGGATCATCTGGATATCGCGGTACATGTAGCCGTACTTGCCGATCCAGCTTTTGATGTAAATGTAGGCGTTGGTCACTTCGCCGGCGTCGCGCACCAGTTTGTTGGCGGCGAACACGTCGTTCATCTTGAGGGCGATACCCGTGACGCTGTCACCCATGTCGAGATACTGCTGCGCATCGGCCAGCGGCACCAGCGCCAGGCTGTGATCGAGCTGGCCGCTGAGCTGCAAAATGCCGGTCACGTGCAGGCGAATGCGCTTCGGCTGCAGCAGCTTCATTTCCGGGTCGCTGTTGGGGATCATCACCGTCACATAGGCGCCTTGCTTTACGCCCAGCGCGTCGGCCACGCCCTTGCCGAGGATCACCTGCTGTTCGCCGGCCTTGAAGTTGGCCCAGGCATCACCCTGCACATACTGCGGCAGCGCGCTCAGCCGGCTCTCCTGCTGCGGATCAACGCCTTTGACTTCCACCGCGCGCAGCTGCGCGCCGTTCTCCATCAGGCCGGTAAAGTTGATGTACGGCGCGGCGGCCACAATGCCCGACACCTTCTCCACCCGCTGCAGAATCGACGGCCAGCCGCTGAACGGCTGATTGACCGGCTCGAGCTCGCCGTGCGGCACCACCGCCAGAATGCGGTTTTTCAGCTCGCGCTCAAAGCCGTTCATCGCGCTCAGGCCGACGATCAACACCGCCACCCCCAGCGCGATGCCGATGGTGGAGATGACCGAAATCAGCGACACCATGCCGCCGCGTTTACGGCCGCGGCTGAAACGCAGGGCCGTCAGGAAGGACAGTGAGGCTCCCGCCATTACTCGGCCCCCATCAGGGTCAGCTGCGCCTGCAGGTGGCCGTCGGCCATTTCCAGCTGGCGGCTCAGGCGCTTGGCCAGCAGCAGATCGTGCGTCACCACCAGAAAAGCGGTGCCCTGACGCACGTTCAGCTCGCCCAGCAGATCGAAGATGCTGTCTGCGGTGCGTTTGTCCAGGTTACCGGTCGGTTCGTCCGCCAGCACCAGCGCCGGGTTGTTGACCAGCGCGCGCGCGATCGCCACGCGCTGACGCTCGCCGCCGGAGAGCTCGGACGGGCGGTGCTTGCTGCGTTTTTCCAGCCCGACCGCCGCCAGCATCTCCCGCGCCTTCTCCTGCGCCTGCGCCGGCTTGGCGCCGCCGATCAGCAGCGGCATGGCGGCGTTTTCCAGCGCGGTGAAGTCCGGCAGCAGATGGTGAAACTGATAGATGAAGCCGAGCTGGCGGTTGCGCAGCTCGGCCTTGGCCGCCGAAGACATGGCGTTCAGCGATGCGCCCTTGAAGATCACCTCGCCGGAGGTCGGCGAGTCCAGCCCGCCCAGCAGGTGCAACAGGGTGCTCTTGCCGGAACCCGAGCTGCCGACGATCGCCATCATCTCGCCCTGCTGCATGGCAAAGCTGACGTTGCGCAGCACGTCGGTGTGCAGATTGCCTTCCTGATAGGTCTTGCACAGGTTGTCACACTGCAGCAAAAGATGGTTACTCATAACGTAAAGCCTCAGCGGGTTGTACGGCGGCAGCGCGCCATGAAGGATAAAGCGTGGACAACAGGGAAACCGCCATCGCCACCACGGCGATGATCGTCACCTGCAGCGGATCGACCGCCACCGGCAGCGAAGCGCCGTCGATCAGGGCGCCGAGGATCGGCATCAGGTTATTCAGGTTGGTGGCCAGCAGCACGCCAAGCAGCGTGCCGAGCAGCGAACCGATGATACCGGCGCTGGCGCCCTGCACCATAAACACCGACATGATCTGGCGGCGAGTCAGCCCCTGGGTCTGCAGAATGGCGACCTCGCCCTGCTTTTCCATCACCAGCAGGCCGAGCGACGTAATGATGTTAAACGCCGCCACCGCCACGATCAGGCTGAGCAGCAGCCCCATCATGTTTTTCTCCATGCGCACCGCCTGGAACAGCTCGCCCTTGCGATCGCGCCAGTCTTTCCAGACCGTGCCCGCCGGCAACGGCTGTTGGCTGAGGGTATCGACCGTCAGCGGCTGTTGCAGGAACAGGCGCCAGCCGGTGATGTTGCCGGCCGGGTAGCGCATCAGGCGCGAAGCGTCCTGTTGGTTGACCAGCAGCTGATAGCCGTCCACCTCGCTGTTGGCGTGGAAGGTGCCGATAAGGGTGAACAGGCGCTGGCTGGGAATGCGGCCCATCGGCGTGAACTGGCTGGCGCTCGGCACCATTACGCGCAGCGAATCGCCGCGCTTGACGCCGAGTTGCCCCGCCAGCTGTTCGCCGATGATGATGTTGTATTGGCCCGGCTGCAGCTGCTGCTGCTTGACGTTGACCAGATACGGGGTCAGCGGATCGGCCTCGTCGGGATTGACGCCGAGCATCACCCCGACCGCCACGCTGCGGGCGCTTTGCAGCACCACGTCACCGCTGGTCAGCGGCGCAACGCGCGTGACGCCCTGCAGCTTCTGCACCTCGGAGGCCGGCAGCTGCTGCGGATTAACCGATCCTTGCGGGCTGGTGATCAACGCCTGCGGCATCAGGCCGAGGATGTTGTTCTCCAGATCCTTTTCGAATCCGTTCATCACCGACAGCACGGTGACCAACGCCATCACCCCCAGCGTAATGCCGATGGTGGAAAGCCAGGAAACAAACCGCCCGAAGCGGTCTGAGGCTCGCCCGCGCATGTAGCGCAGGCCAATGAATAACGCGACAGGTTGATACATGAAATCCGTTTGATAGCCGTGGCTTAAGCAAAGTGATCATGGATGATAAAGGCTCTCCCTCGTTTAGGGAACACCCGACGGCCTTTTATTGCGTGGCGCAGAGGAGAACGGCGGCGGCAGATGAGCGCAATATTGACCCGTCGCCGCAAAAAGTCGACGGCGTCAACCGGTTAAATAACCGGCAAAAAAGCGATGAGCAGCGCTTTTTGCTGTGTCAGTTTGCCGGCCGCTGGGCTACTATAAACAGCATAAAGGCGCTGGGTTATCCGTGCCGGAACGCCCTCTAACACATTGATTAAAGATACCTGAATGAGCACTTCCGATAGCCGTAACCGTTCCTCATCCCCTCGTTATTCTCTGCCCGATCGCGCAGGCGATCTGCGCCAGCTGGGGCAACTGACCGGCGCGGCGTGCGCCGTGGAGTGCGCCGAGATCGTCGAACGCCACCCTGGCCCGGTGATGCTGATCGCGCCGGACATGCAAAACGCCCTGCGGCTGCGCGACGAGATCCAGCAGTTCACCGACCAGATGGTGACCACGCTGTCCGACTGGGAAACCCTGCCGTATGACAGCTTCTCGCCGCATCAGGAAATCATCTCGGATCGTTTGTCGAGCCTGTATCATCTGCCGACCATGGCGCGCGGCGTGATCATTTTGCCGGTCAATACCCTGATGCAGCGCGTCTGCCCGCACGAGTTCCTGCACGGCCACGCGCTGGTGATGAAGAAAGGCCAGCGCCTGTCGCGCGACAAGCTGCGCGCGCAGCTGGAACAGGCCGGCTATCGCAGCGTCGATCAGGTGATGGAACACGGCGAATTCGCCACCCGCGGCGCGCTGCTCGATCTTTACCCGATGGGCAGCGATGAGCCTTACCGCATCGACTTTTTCGATGACGAAATCGACAGCCTGCGCATCTTCGACGTCGATACCCAGCGCACGCTGAGCGAAGTCGAGGCCATCAATCTGTTGCCGGCCCACGAGTTCCCCACCGACAAGAACGCCATCGAGCTGTTCCGCAGCCAGTGGCGCGAGCAGTTTGAGGTGCGCCGCGACGCCGAACACATCTATCAGCAGGTCAGCAAAAGCGCCTGGCCGGCCGGCATCGAATACTGGCAGCCGCTGTTCTTCAGCCAGCCGCTGCCGTCGCTGTTCAGCTACCTGCCGGCCAACACGCTGATCGTCAATACCGGCGATCTGGAGGGCGCCGCCGAGCGCTTCTGGCAAGACGTCAACCAGCGTTACGAAAGCCGCCGCGTCGATCCGATGCGCCCGCTGCTGGCGCCGGATACGCTGTGGCTGCGCGTCGACGCGCTGTTCGGCGAGCTGAAGGCCTGGCCGCGCATCGCGCTGAAAACCGATGAGCTGCCGGCCAAGGCCGGCAATACCAATCTGGACTACCATGCCCTGCCCGATCTGGCGGTGCAGGGGCAGCATAAATCTCCGCTGGATAACCTGCGGCGCTTTATCGAAGGCTTCGACGGCAGCGTAATTTTCTCCGTCGAGAGCGAGGGGCGGCGTGAAACGCTGCAGGATCTGCTCGGCCGCATCAAGCTGGCGCCGGCGCTGATTCAGCGCCTCGATCAGACGGAAACGGCGGGCCGTTACATGATGGTCGGCGCCGCCGAACACGGCTTCCTCGACGGCCTGCGCCGGCGGGCGCTGATCTGCGAAAGCGATCTGCTCGGCGAGCGCGTCAGCCGCCGCCGGCAGGACAACCGGCGCACCATCAACACCGATACCCTG
Source organism: Serratia sp. CY29653 (assembly GCF_052169255.1). Lineage (NCBI taxonomy): Bacteria > Pseudomonadati > Pseudomonadota > Gammaproteobacteria > Enterobacterales > Yersiniaceae > Serratia > Serratia sp. CY29653. The sequence continues at coordinate 1,612,752 of NZ_JBJNLC010000001.1, forward strand.
ATCCGCAACCTGGCGGAACTGCATCCCGGCCAGCCGGTGGTGCACCTGGAGCACGGCGTCGGCCGCTACGTCGGCCTGACCACGCTGGAGGCCGGCGGCATCAAGGCCGAATACCTGATCCTCTCCTACGCCGGTGAGGACAAGCTGTATGTGCCGGTTTCTTCGCTGCATCTGATCAGCCGCTACGCCGGCGGCGCGGACGAAAACGCGCCGCTGCACAAACTGGGCGGCGACGCCTGGACGCGCGCGCGGCAGAAAGCGGCCGAGCGGGTGCGCGACGTGGCGGCGGAGCTGCTGGATATCTACGCCCAGCGCGCCGCCAAGGCCGGTTTCGCCTTCAAACACAACCGCGAACAGTATCAGCTGTTCTGCCAGAGCTTCCCGTTCGAAACCACGCCGGATCAGGAACAGGCGATCAATGCCGTATTGAGCGACATGTGTCAGCCGTTGGCGATGGATCGCCTGGTGTGTGGCGACGTCGGCTTCGGCAAAACCGAAGTGGCGATGCGCGCCGCCTTCCTGGCGGTGGAAAACGGCAAGCAGGTGGCGGTGCTGGTGCCGACCACCCTGCTGGCGCAGCAGCACTTCGACAACTTCCGCGATCGCTTCGCCACCTGGCCGATTCGCATCGAGATGATGTCGCGCTTCCGCAGCGCCAAAGAGCAGCAGCAGGTGCTGGACGACGCGGCAGAAGGCAAGGTGGACATCATCATCGGCACCCACAAGCTGTTGCAGAGCGATCTGCGCTGGAAAGACCTGGGGCTGCTGATCGTCGATGAGGAGCACCGCTTCGGCGTGCGCCACAAGGAGCGCATCAAGGCGATGCGCGCCGACGTCGATATCCTGACGCTGACCGCCACGCCGATCCCGCGCACCCTGAACATGGCGATGAGCGGCATGCGCGATCTGTCGATCATCGCCACCCCGCCGGCACGCCGCTTGGCGGTGAAGACCTTCGTGCGCGAATACGACAGCCTGGTGGTGCGCGAGGCGATCCTGCGCGAAGTGCTGCGCGGCGGCCAGGTTTACTACCTCTACAACGACGTCGAAAACATCGAGAAAGCGGCGCAGCGCCTGGCGGAGCTGGTGCCGGAAGCGCGCATCGCCATCGGCCACGGCCAGATGCGCGAGCGCGATCTGGAACGGGTGATGAACGATTTCCACCACCAGCGCTTCAACGTGCTGGTGTGCACCACCATCATCGAAACCGGCATCGATATTCCCAGCGCCAACACCATCATCATCGAGCGCGCCGATCGCTTCGGCCTGGCGCAGCTGCACCAGCTGCGCGGCCGCGTCGGGCGCTCGCACCACCAGGCTTACGCCTATCTGTTGACGCCAAACCCGAAAGCCATGGGCGCCGACGCCCATAAACGGCTCGAGGCCATCGCGTCGCTGGAAGATCTCGGCGCCGGTTTCGCGCTGGCGACCCACGATCTGGAGATCCGCGGCGCCGGCGAACTGCTGGGCGAAGACCAGAGCGGCCAGATGACCACCGTCGGCTTCTCGCTCTACATGGAGCTGCTGGAAAGCGCCGTCGATGCGTTGAAAAATGGCCGCGAACCGTCGCTGGAAGATCTCACCAGCAGCCAGACCGAGGTGGAACTGCGCATGCCGGCGCTGCTGCCGGAAGATTTCATTCCCGACGTCAATACCCGCCTGTCGCTGTACAAGCGCATCGCCAGCGCTAAGAGCGACGGCGAGCTGGATGAGCTGAAAGTCGAGCTGATCGACCGCTTCGGCCAGTTGCCGGACGCGGCACGCAACCTGTTGCAGTGCGCGGCGCTGCGCCTGCATGCGCAGAAGCTGGGCATCAAACGCATCGAGAGCAACGAGCGCGGCGGCTTTATCGAGTTCGGCGACAACAACCGCGTCGATCCTGGTTATCTGATCGGCCTGTTGCAGGGCAATCCGCAGGTTTACCGCCTGGACGGCCCGAGCAAGCTGAAGTTCACGCTCGATCTGGCCGATCGCCAAAAACGCCTGACGTTCACCGAAGAGCTGCTGGACGCCTTCCGCGAACACACGCTGGCGGCCTGAGGCCACGCGCCCCGCTCGCCGGGGCGCACACTCCCATCCCCGGCTGCGGCCGGGCGGTTCTATCTTATCGCCAAGCCTTCTATCCCTCCCCAGACGCTTCAGGCTACTCTGTGCCCTGTGTTATTGGGGGAGAACCGCATGAATATCGACGATGAACTGCAGGCGCTCAGCGAACAGGAAGCGACGCTGGCCTTTACCCATTTTGACGCCGCCACCGCCTGGGAACTGGGCGCGGCGCTGAAAACCGCCGCCGAGCGGCGCGGCCTGAGCATCGCCATCGAGATCCAACTGGCCGGGCAAACGCTGTTTTATTACGCCATGCCGGGCGCCACGCCGGACATTGCCGACTGGGTGCGGCGCAAGCGTAATCTGGTGAATCATTTTCACAAAAGCTCTTACGCCATCGGCCTGCGCCTGCAGCAGCGGCAAACGTCGCTGGAGGAACGCTACGGGCTGAGCGTGCGCGACTATTCGGTGCACGGCGGCGCCTTCCCGCTCACCCTGACCGGCCTCGGCTGCGTCGGCAGCATCAGCATTTCCGGCGCGCCGCAGAAAGAAGACCATCAGTTGCTGGTGAGTACTTTAGCGAACTTTCTCGGCTTATCCCTGCCCGAACTCCACTAGCCGTTAAAACCTCGATTATTCCTTTCCTTTTCAGCCGCAGAATCTGCGGCCGACTTATCTATTATCGGCATTTAGCCCCAAACAAAATGGCGACTCTCCGATTTCCTGCGCCAAATTGACACAGGTCTGGTAATCCGCTGAGCAAAAGGCGTATGGTATCTGTCACGTGACAAGACGGACCTCATCGGGCCCGCCATTCCTTTCACTTTTGAAGATTTGGTACGCACCGTAGATGAAAACGCATGAAATAAACAGAATTCGCCCCTTCAGCGCGCTGATAGACGCCTGCTGGCGGGAACCTTATAGCCTGGCGCGGTTGCTGAAAGACGCTATCGCCGGGGTGACGGTCGGTATTATCGCCATCCCGCTGGCGATGGCGCTGGCGATCGCCAGCGGCGTGCCGCCGCAGTACGGCCTGTACACCGCCGCCATCGCCGGTATCGTCATCGCCGTCAGCGGCGGTTCGCGCTACAGCGTCTCCGGCCCCACCGCCGCCTTCGTGGTGATCCTGTATCCGGTTTCGCAGCAGTTCGGCCTGGCCGGCCTGCTGGTCGCCACGCTGATCTCCGGGGTGTTTCTGCTGCTGATGGGGCTGGCGCGCCTGGGCCGGCTGATCGAGTACATTCCGCTGCCGGTGACGCTCGGCTTTACCTCCGGCATCGCCATCACCATCGCCACCATGCAGATCAAGGACTTCTTCGGCCTGCAGCTGGCGCACACGCCGGAAAATTACGTCGGCAAGCTGCACGCCCTGCTGCAGGCCCTGCCGACGCTGGATTTCGGCGATACCCTGATCGGCGCGGTGACGCTCTTGATCCTGATCTTCTGGCCCAAGCTCGGCCTGCGGGTGCCTGGCCACCTGCCGGCGCTGCTGGCGGGCACTGCGCTGATGGGGCTGCTGGCGCTGTTTGATCACCCGGTGGCGACCATCGGCTCGCGCTTCAGCTACCTGCTGGCCGACGGCAGCAGCGGACAGGGCATCCCGCCGATCCTGCCGCAGTTGCTACTGCCCTGGGATCTGCCGGGCGGCGGCGGGCAGCCGTTCACCCTGAGCTGGCAAACCGTTTCCGCCCTATTGCCGGCGGCGTTTTCGATGGCGATGCTCGGCGCGATCGAATCGCTGCTGTGCGCGGTGGTGCTCGACGGCATGACCGGCAAGAAGCACAACTCGAACAGCGAACTGATCGGCCAGGGCGCGGGCAACATCATCGCGCCGTTCTTCGGCGGCATTACCGCCACCGCCGCGATTGCCCGTTCGGCGGCCAACGTGCGCGCCGGCGCCACCTCGCCGGTGTCCGCCATCATCCACGCGCTGCTGGTGCTGCTGGCGCTGCTGGTATTGGCGCCGTGGCTCTCTTACCTGCCGCTGGCGGCGATGGCGGCGCTGCTGCTGATGGTCGCCTGGAACATGAGCGAGGCGCACAAGGTGGTTTACCTGCTGCGCCGGGCGCCGAAGGACGACATTCTGGTGCTGCTGCTGTGCATGTCGCTGACGGTGCTGTTCGACATGGTGATCGCCATTACCGTGGGCATAGTGCTGGCGTCGCTGCTGTTTATGCGCCGTATCGCCCGTATGACAAAGCTGAGTGAGCTGAGCGCCGACCACGGCCGCCTGGTGCTGCGGGTGAATGGCCCGCTGTTCTTCGCCGCCGCCGAGCGCATCTTTACCGAACTGCTGGCGCGCAGCGAAGGCTACCGCACGATCGTGCTGCAATGGGATGCGGTGCCGGTGCTCGACGCCGGCGGCCTGAGCGCCCTGCGGCGCTTTATCGACGAGTTGCCGGCGGACAAAAAGCTGGTGATCACCGACGTGCCGTTCCAGCCGCTGAAAACCCTGGCGCGCGCGCGGGTGCAACCGATAGAGGGCCGCCTGCAGTTCTACCCGACGCTGCCGGAAGCGCTGGCGGCCACCGGTGCCTAAACGTAAAAAAGCCCGACGAGTCGGGCTTTTTTTATGGCGACGAGCGCTTAGTTGCTGGTATCCAGCTCCGGGAAGCTCTTCACCAGGTCGTCGATGGCTTTCATCTGCGCCAGGAACGGCTCCAGCTTGTCCAGCGGCAGCGCGGACGGGCCGTCGCACTTGGCGTTGTTCGGATCCGGGTGCGCTTCGAGGAACAGACCGGCCAGGCCGACCGCCATGCCGGCGCGCGCCAGCTCGGCCACCTGAGCGCGACGGCCACCGGACGCGGCGCCGAACGGATCGCGGGTCTGCAGCGCGTGGGTCACGTCGAAGATCACCGGATGGCCGCCGGTCACGTTTTTCATCACGTTGATGCCCAGCATGTCGACCACCAGGTTGTCATAGCCAAAGTTGCTGCCGCGATCGCACAGGATCACCTGGTCGTTGCCGCCCTCTTTGAACTTGTCGACGATATTGCCCATCTGCCCCGGGCTGACGAACTGCGGCTTCTTGACGTTGATCACCGCGCCTGTTTTCGCCATCGCTTCCACCAGATCGGTCTGGCGCGCCAGGAAGGCCGGCAACTGGATCACGTCAACCACTTCGGAAACCGGCTGCGCCTGCGCCGCTTCATGCACGTCGGTGATGATTTTCACGCCGAAGGTTTTTTTCAGCTCTTCGAAGATCTTCATCCCTTCTTCCAGGCCCGGACCGCGGTACGAGTGGATGGAAGAGCGGTTGGCCTTGTCGAAAGAGGCCTTGAATACGTAAGGAATGCCCAGTTTTTGCGTCACGGTGACGTAGTGTTCGCAGATGCTCATCGCCAGATCGCGCGATTCCAGCACGTTCATACCGCCAAACAGCACAAACGGCAGATCGTTTGCTACGTCGATATCGCCAATGCTAACCACTTTCTGTTTCATGCTTTCGCCTTTGTTAAGGTTGTAACCGTCGCCTTGCACACTGCGCGGAGTCATTGAATTAATGCAGCGTCACCTGTTTCGGCTCAATCGAATGGATCTGCACTTTGATCACTTCGCTGACCGGGTCTTCAGGACACTGCTCGACAAAATAGTTGAGATCGGAAATCGCGATATGGTTGCACTCCAGCTGGGCGTAAATCAGCCCGCGGTCGCGGATCTCGTACGGATCTTCCGGATCGAAGCACAGCACCGTTTCGCTGGTGCGCAGCGCCATTTCCAGCTGTTTTTCTTCCATCAGGGCGGCCTTCAGCGTATCGAGCATCTTGCGCACCACCATGATGTTCTCCGACTCGTCGAGGTCGTCGTCTTCCAGCTCGGCGCCCAGCCCCAGGTTGCCCTTGATCCACACTTCCAGCTGGTGTTCGCTCAGGGTTTCGCCGTTCAGCGGGTTGATCAGCCACAGCTCCTCGTCCAGCCAGTCGGCGCGCAGGATCAGCTGAGTGGGGAAAATCACCGGCAGCAGCGGCAGATCCAGCGCGTTGGCGATGTGCAGGAAAATGGTGCCCAGCGAGACCGGCGTGCCCTGCCGCCCTTCCAGCACCTTGTCCAGCCAGATGGCGTCCGACAGGCGGTACACGCCGCTGGCGCCGCCGAAGCCCCAGGTCTTGTAAAACAGCTCGATGAGCGCATCCAGTTGCTGCTCCTGAGTGATATCGACCGGCACCACCGCGCGCGCTTCGTCCACCAGCTGTTGCAGCTTGCGCTCCACGTCGGCAGCCGGGAAATCGCGCCGCACCGACTGCGACACCAGGATCACCCCTTCGCTCAGCGGCGAGGCGTTAAATTCAAAATCAGCAATGCTACTCATAGGTATCCCATCAGAAACGGTATTTTCGTCGTGGCAAGTTTAATTATCAGGTACAGGCAGCCCAACGCCAGCACGAACGCCACGGTTCGCAGCCGCTGACTTTTGGTCTTCTTGCCCAATGCGACGTAGCCAAGCAGGATATAGATAATAACGCCAAACAGCTTCTCGGTCAGCCATGAGTCCATACCCAGTAGCGGATAAAACCCGAACGTCACCACCAGCGCGATGCCGCTGACGAACAGCAGCGTGTCGTTCAGGTGCGGCGCTACCTTGACCCAGCGGCGGCCCATGATCGGCGAGCGGCGCCACTGCCAAAAGAAACGCAGCACAAACAAGGTAATACTGATGGCGACCGTCAGCAAATGGAAATGTTTCAACGCGGTGTATGCAGTCATGATGCTCCCTTAAATGGCCCGGGCGTCGTTATTATCAGTGGCGATTATCCCGGCCATTGGCCGAGCGTCACGCGGTCGTTGTCGCCGTAATCACGGTGTGTGGCGACAGCGGAAAATCCGGCGGCCTGCAGCAGCGCGCGCACGCTCTCGCCCTGCTGCCAGCCATGTTCCAACAGCAGCCAACCCTGGGGCTGCAAATGGTGCGGCGCCTGGCCCACGATGGCGGCCAGATCCGCCAGCCCATGATCGGCGGCGACCAGCGCACTGCCCGGCTCGAAGCGCACGTCGCCCTGCGACAAATGCGGATCGGCGGCGTCGATATAGGGCGGATTACTGGCGATCAGCGCGAAGCGTTGCCCCGCCACCGGCGCAAACCAGCTGCCCTGTAGAAATCGGACGTTGTCGATCTTCAGCTTGCGCGCATTATGCTGCGCCAGCGCGACCGCCTCCGGCTGCACATCGACGCCGATTGCCGAACAATCTGGGCGCTCGCTGGCCAGCGCCAGCGCGATGGCGCCGGTGCCGGTGCCGAGATCGAGGAAGTGGCAGGGTTGCGGCGGCAGACGCGCCAGCGCCAATTCCACCAGGCATTCGGTATCCGGGCGTGGGATCAGCGTTGCGGGCGAAACCGACAGCGGCAGCGACCAAAACTCGCGCTCGCCCACCAGATAGGCCACCGGCTCACCGCGCTCGCGGCGCGCCAGCAGCGTCTCCAGCTGCTGTTGCTGCGGCGGCGTCAGCAGGGTTTCACCGAACGCCATCAGGAAGGTTCTGGCCTTGCCGGTTACGAAACCCAACAGGATTTCCGCGTCGCGCCGGGCGCTGTCGCTGTGGGTCAAACGCGCGGCGGCGGCTTTCAGCCAGTGTTGATAGTCCATCACTCTTGCTCGGCGGACAGCGCAGCCAGCTGGTCGGCCTGATACTCCTGCACGATCGGCTGGATCAGCATGTCCAGTTTGCCTTCCATCACCTCGTCCAGACGGTAGAGCGTCAGGTTGATACGGTGGTCGGTCACCCGCCCCTGCGGGAAGTTGTAGGTGCGGTTACGGTCGGAACGATCGCCGCTGCCCAGCAGGTTGCGGCGAGTGGACGCCTCGGCCTGCTGGCGCTTGGCCATCTCGGCGGCGCGAATGCGCGCGCCCAGCACCGACATCGCCTTGGCTTTGTTTTTGTGCTGTGAACGTTCGTCCTGGCACTCCACCACGATGCCGGTCGGCAGGTGGGTGATGCGGATCGCCGAGTCGGTGGTGTTAACGTGCTGGCCGCCGGCGCCGGAGGAGCGGAAGGTGTCGATTTTCAGATCGCCCGGGTTGATGTCCGGCAGCTCGGCTTCCGGCACTTCCGGCATCACCGCCACGGTGCAGGCGGAGGTGTGGATGCGCCCCTGGGATTCGGTTTCCGGCACGCGCTGCACGCGGTGGCCGCCGGATTCAAACTTCAGCTGGCCGTACACGCCATCGCCGGAGACTTTGGCGATCACTTCCTTGAAGCCGCCGTGCTCGCCTTCGTTGGCGCTCATCACCTCGACGCGCCAACGGCGGCCTTCGGCGTAACGACTGTACATGCGGAACAGATCGCCGGCGAAGATCGCCGCCTCATCGCCGCCGGTGCCGGCGCGCACCTCGAGGAAGCAGCTGCGCTCATCGTCTGGATCTTTCGGCAACAGCAAGACCTGCAGCTGCTGCTCCAGCTCTTCGCTGGCCGCCCGCGCCTGTTTCAGCTCTTCCTGCGCCATCTCGCGCATCTCCGGATCGTCCAGCATCATTTCCGCCGTCTCCAGATCCTCCTGCACCTGACGCCATTCCAGGAAGCAGCGGCTGACGTCGGTCAGCTGCGCGTATTCTCGCGACAGCGCGCGGAACCGGTCTTGGTCGGCGATAACGCCGGCATCGCCGAGCAGCGCCTGCACTTCTTCATGGCGCTCTTGTAACGCTTCCAGTTTGGCAACAATAGAAGGCTTCATGCGTGGTAATAAACCCTGTTAATAGAGAAAACTAATGCTGATCCAGCCCGAGGCTGTCGCGTAATAACTGCAACCGCTCCACGTCGCCGTCGCCGGCGGCCTGCTGGAGGGATTTGGTGGGGGCATGAATAAGACGGTTGGTCAGTTTATGGGCCAGCTCGTGTATCACCTGCTCCACGTTGGCGCCCTGCGCGATGGCGGCCAGCGCTTTGGCCTCCATCTCTGCGCGAATTTGGTCGGCCTGCGAACGGTAGTCGCGGATGGTTTCCACCGCGCCCTGCGAGCGCAGCCAGGCCATGAAGTTGGTGCTTTCCTGCTGCACGATCGATTCCGCCTGCACCGCCGCCGCTTTGCGCTGCGCCAGATTGCTTTGAATGATGGCGTGCAGATCGTCCACGCTGTACAGATAGGCGTTGGCCAGTTTGCCGACCTCCGGCTCGATGTCGCGCGGTACGGCGATATCCACCAGCAGCATCGGCTGGTTGCGGCGCGCCTTCAGCGCGCGCTCCACCATGCCCTTGCCGATGATCGGCAGCGGGCTGGCGGTGGAACTGATGATGATGTCGGCGTCCGCCAGACGTTCGTCGATCTCAGGCAGGGTGATCACCTCCGCGCCGACCTCGTCCGCCAGCAGCTGCGCGCGCTCGCGGGTGCGGTTGGCAATGATCATGTGCCGCACTTTATGCTCACGCAGGTGGCGCGCCACCAGCTCGATGGTTTCGCCGGCGCCCACCAGCAAGACGTTGAGATCGGCCAGCGATTCGAAGATCTGGCGCGCCAGCGTACAGGCGGCGAACGCCACGGAAACCGCGCTGGCGCCGATGTCGGTTTCGGTGCGCACGCGCTTGGCGACAGAGAAGGATTTCTGGAACAGACGCTCCAGCTCGCCGGAGAGCGACTGGCCGCGTTGCGACTCGGCGAAGGCCTTTTTCACCTGGCCGAGGATCTGCGGTTCGCCCAGTACCAATGAGTCCAACCCGCTGGCCACCCGCATCAGATGGCTGACCGCGTCGTTGCCCTGATGCCAGTACAGGCTTTTCTTCACCTCTTCCGGACGCAGGTTGTGATAGGCGCACAGCCAGGCGACCAGTTGCTCGTGCATGTGTTCCTGCTGCTCTACGCTGAGGTACAGCTCGGTGCGGTTGCAGGTGGACAACACGACGCCGCCCTGCACCAACGGTTGTTGGAGCAAGCTGGTCAGCGCCTCATCGATGGACTCTGGCGAGAAGGTCACCCTTTCACGCAGAGAAACCGGAGCGGTTTTGTGATTTATACCTAACGCCAGCAGGGTCATTGCTTCGAGTAATACTTATCTTGGTACGGGTTCTCGTTGAACGGCATTCTACTTGATGCGCGGGATCAATAAAAGTAACAACCGCATCTTCCGTTCAATCGCTGTCATAGATGACATCAATTAATGAATAAGCAATAAATACAGCAGGATAAATAGTCATGAGGTAGGTCGATTGCTTAAATTTTAGCGCAGTTTGCGATAACGCGCACGCTATTCGGCGTACACAACGGCGGCGTTTGCGCAACGAAGGCACCGCTTATCGGGCGCGCCTCCCCCGCCTTCAGGCGATTGTGTTACGCTTAATGGCGACCCCGACGCGCGTGCCGGGTTGGCATTGCGCCGGTAAAAGCGGCAAGATTCAACGCGATGCAGCAAAAAATTGACGCGCCGCCGCCGCCCCGTTAGCGTGAGCGCTGAATCCGGGTTTCGTTGCGCATGCCCGCAAGGACAAAAGGACAAGAGAAAGTTATGCCAATACGCAAAGTTAGTTTGCTCCGTCTGATCCCGCTGGCCAGCCTGGTGCTGGCCGCCTGTACCACCACCAAGCCGACCGGCCCGGCCACCAGCCCGACCTCACCGCAGTGGCGCGCCCATGAGCAGGCGGTGCAGCAGCTCAGCACCTATCAGACCCGCGGCTCCTTCGCCTACTTGTCTGATCAGAAAAAAGTCTACGCCCGCTTCTTCTGGCAGCAGTTCTCGCCGGAGCGCTACCGCCTGCTGCTGACCAACCCGCTCGGCAGCACGGAAATGGATCTCAACGTGCAGAAAAACGTGGTGCAGCTGACCGACAACCAGGGCAAACGCTACGTCAGCGACAATCCGGAAGAGATGATCCGCAAGCTGACCGGCATGGCGATCCCGCTGAACAACCTGCGCCAGTGGATGCTCGGCCTGCCGGGCGAAGCCGGCGATTTTGCGCTGGATGACCAATATCGCCTGAGCAAGCTGACCTACCAGCAAGGCGGCCAGACTTGGAAAGTGGATTACCAGGGCTACAGCAACGAGGTGCAGCCGACGCTGCCGAACCGTCTGGAGCTGCAGCAGGGCGACCAGCGCATCAAGCTGAAAATGGATAACTGGACGCTCAAATGATCCGCCAGTGGCCCTCCCCCGCGAAACTCAACCTGTTTCTGTACGTCACCGGCCGTCGTGAAGACGGCTATCACCTGCTGCAGACGCTGTTCCAGTTTTTGGACTACGGCGACACCCTGACCATTGACCCGCGCCAGGACGATCGCATTCATCTGCTGACGCCGGTCGACGGCGTGCCGGACGAGCAGAACCTGATCGTGCGCGCCGCCCGCCTGCTGCAGCGCTATTGCGATGAACGCGGCCTGCAGACCGCACCGCGCGGCGCCGACATCAGCATCGACAAGCGCCTGCCGATGGGCGGCGGTTTGGGCGGCGGCTCCTCCAACGCCGCCACCGTGCTGGTGGCGCTGAACGAACTGTGGCGCTGCGGTCTTGGCGACGACCAATTGGCCGAGCTGGGGCTCAGCCTCGGCGCCGACGTGCCGGTGTTCGTGCGCGGCCACGCCGCCTTCGCCGAAGGCATCGGCGAGCGCCTGCAGCCGGCCGAGCCGCAGGAAAAGTGGTATCTGGTGGCGCATCCCGGCGTCGGCATCCCGACGCCGGTTATCTTCGGCGACCCCGAATTGAAAAGAGACACCCCGGTTCGCTCCTTAAGTGAGCTGTTGCAGGCACCGTACGCAAATGATTGCGAACCGATCGCAAGAAAACGTTTTCGCGAGGTTGAACAGCTTCTTTCATGGCTGTTAGAATACGCCCCGTCACGCCTGACTGGCACAGGTGCTTGTGTGTTTGCTGAATTCGACACAGAAATCGCCGCCCGTCAGGTGTTAAATCAAGCCCCGGAGTGGTTGTGTGGTTTTGTAGCGCGCGGCGTTAACGTCTCCCCACTACATCGCATTCGTTCCGGGCGGTTTGAGTCGTAGCTCAACGTTTCGCTGCGCAGGGTCATGCACACCTGGCCCTGTTATCCCTGCGCTGCCTGCGGTCTCAATTTTAGTTTTACATACCCGTATGTATATTGCGCCGGCGTCGCCGACTGCCCCTTGGCGATGTCGTATGACAATATCTTCTCTGGACGCAAGCCTGAGGTTCTTCTCGTGCCTGATATGAAGCTTTTTGCTGGTAACGCCACCCCGGAACTAGCACAACGTATTGCCAACCGTTTGTACACCAGCCTTGGTGACGCCGCTGTAGGTCGTTTTAGCGACGGCGAAGTGAGCGTGCAAATCAACGAAAATGTACGCGGCGGTGATATTTTCATCATCCAGTCCACCTGTGCCCCGACCAACGACAACCTGATGGAACTGGTTGTGATGGTCGACGCCCTGCGTCGCGCCTCCGCAGGTCGTATTACCGCCGTTATCCCTTACTTCGGCTATGCCCGCCAGGATCGCCGCGTGCGTTCCGCGCGTGTGCCGATCACCGCCAAGGTGGTTGCCGATTTCCTCTCCAGCGTAGGGGTTGACCGCGTTCTGACGGTGGATCTGCATGCTGAGCAGATTCAAGGCTTCTTCGACGTTCCGGTAGACAACGTGTTCGGCAGCCCGATCCTGCTGGAAGACATGCTGCAGCAGAACCTGGAAAACCCGATCGTGGTTTCCCCGGACATCGGCGGCGTAGTGCGTGCCCGCGCCATCGCCAAACTGCTGAACGACACCGACATGGCCATCATCGACAAACGCCGCCCGCGCGCGAACGTTTCTCAGGTGATGCACATCATCGGTGACGTGGCAGGCCGCGACTGCGTGCTGGTCGACGACATGATCGACACCGGCGGTACCTTGTGCAAAGCGGCTGAAGCGTTGAAAGAACGCGGTGCCAAGCGCGTATTCGCCTACGCGACGCACCCGATCTTCTCCGGCAACGCCGTGGACAACATCAAGAACTCGGTGATTGATGAAGTGATCGTCTGCGACACCATTCCGCTGTCGCCGGAAATCAAGGCACTGAAAAACGTTCGCACTCTGACCCTGTCCGGCATGCTGGCTGAAGCCATCCGCCGCATCAGCAACGAAGAGTCGATCTCTGCAATGTTCGAGCATTGATTCGTCGTCTTTCCGGTGCGGCGCCCACCGCGCCGGAAAGATAGCGTGCCCGACAGCAGAAAAAGAAAAACCCGTTGGTGCGTAAGCAACAACGGGTTTTCTACTCGTAGTCCAACATGACTTCAAACCTTAATGCACGGCAGATTTTCCCTTGCCCTGCTCTCGCTTCCCTTCTGATTTTTTAATCAATGCGACGAACGATGTTGGTCGTTACGGCACCGTTTATCAAAGTGTTTTACCCACCAGTAGCGATCCGCCACCTGCTCGCGGCCGCCGATACGCGCGCCCACCAGCCACAACAGCGCGCCGACGAAGATACTCATGATGGCGCCGTGGGCGAAAAATTGCGGTAAATTGAACTGGGATACTTCAGCAATAATGGAGTATCCGACACCGCCGATCATCACGACCAGCCCCAGCCCCATAAAAAAGTTGCCCATTCTGTCCGCGCTTCTACGTTTCATATGCCACCTCCATGATTGCCATGTGCCAACCGGGATAACGCTGCAACTTGTTAACCCACTTTGATAAGTTAAGTATAGTCCTTGTTGCGGCAAGGGGATTGCGGAGGCGATCACAAATGGTAAAGAATTATTGACACTTCTTAACGCGCCGCTGAAAATTAGCGGACAAATTGAATTATTCAGCTAATGAATCATTCGTCTTTCTTACCTAAGGCGACGGCGGGGATCGGATTTTGTCATTCGCCGCCCCGGCAGGTAGACTAAGACCCTTTCCATTACCCTGATCATAGTGAATCTCCCAGTGAGCAGTATTAAATTGATAGTTGGCCTGGCCAACCCGGGCGCGGAATATGCCCAAACGCGCCACAACGCCGGCGCCTGGTACGTCGATCTGCTGGCCCAGCGCCACAATCAGCAGTTGAAAGAAGAGAGCAAGTTCTTCGGCTATACCGCTCGTTTGAACCTGGCGGGCAACGACGTGCGCCTGCTGGTGCCGACCACCTTCATGAACCTGAGCGGCAAAGCGGTGCTGGCGATGGCCAACTTCTACCGCATCGAACCAAACGAGATCCTGGTGGCGCACGACGAGCTGGATCTGCCGCCCGGCGTCGCCAAAATCAAGCTCGGCGGCGGCAACGGCGGCCACAACGGCCTGAAAGACATCCAGAACAAGTTCGGCAACAACCCGAACTTCTACCGCCTGCGCATCGGCATCGGCCATCCGGGCGACAAGAACAAGGTGGTGGGCTTCGTGCTCGGCAAGCCGCCGGCCAGCGAGCAGAAGATGATCGACGAAGCGATCGACGAGTCACTGCGCTGCACCGAGATGCTGATGAAGGACGGGCTGGAAAAAACCGTTCAGCGCCTGCACAGCTTCAAGGCGCAGGCCTGAACCTTGCCGCAGCGGGCGCCCTGCCCGCTGCCTGCTTCTAGCCGCGCGGGTTGAAGGTCTCCTCGCTCACGCGGCGGTCATCGGCGGTGAAGCCCTCCTCCGCCACGTAATACTGCGGATCGTCCAGCTCATGGCTGCAAAACGGCCCGGCGCGCTTGAGCAGGCGCACGCAGTCGCCGCTCAGGTGGCGCAGCCGAATGCTTTTCCCCGCCGCCAGGTAACGCGCCGTCAGCTTATCGATCGCCTCTACGCCGCTGGAATCCATCACCCGGGTGCCGGCAAAATCCAGCACCACGTTCTGCGGATCGCTTTGCGGCTCGAACAGCTCGGCGAAAGCGGCGGCAGAGCCGAAGAACAGCGGGCCATCGAGCTGATACACCGCCACATCGCCCGTTACCTGTCGCTGGCGCACGCGAATGCGCGCCTGCTGCCAGGCGAACACCAGCGCCGAGATAATCACCCCGCTGATCACCGCCACCGCCAGATCGGTAAAGATGGTGATCAGCGTGACGGCGAGCATCACCAGCGCGTCCGCCTTCGGCATACGGCGCAAACGGCGCAGCGAACTCCACTCGAAGGTGTTGTAACACACCACCAGCATCACCCCGGCCAGCGCCGCCACCGGCAGCAGGCCGATATAGCGCGACAGGCTGACCACGAACAGAATCAGCAGGATGGCGCCCACCGTGCCGGAGAGGCGCCCGCGCCCGCCCGAGGTGAAGTTGATGATCGACTGGCCGATCATCGCGCAGCCGGCGAAGCAGCCCAACAGGCCGCACACCGCGTTACCGGCGCCCTGCGCGATGCTTTCGCGATTGCCGTTGCCCTTCTTGCCGCCCATTTCATCCAGCACCGTCATGGTCAGCAGCGATTCAATCAAACCAACCAGGGCAATCACCACCGCATAGGGCAGCACCACCCGCACCATTTCCAGGGTGAACGGCGCCGTCGGCAGGCTGAAGTGCGGCAGCGCGCCGGAAATGTCCGCCAGATCGCCCACCCGCAGCGTGTGCAGATTGAGGCCGATCGCTAACGCCGAAACCACCAGCAGCGCCGCCAGCGAAGACGGAATGGCTTTGGTCAGGCGCGGGAACAGCACCACCACCGCAATCGCCAGCGCCACCAGGCCGTACATCAGCGGCCCCTGCCCGGCGATCATCTTCAGCTGCGCCAGCATGATGACGATCGCCAGACCGTTGACGAAGCCGTGGATCGCCGGCAGCGGCACCAGACGAATGAACTTGCCCAGCCGGAAGGCGCCGATCAGGATTTGAATGCCCCCGGCAAACAGCGTGGCCCACAGCACGTAGCCCATGCCGTACTGCGCCGCCAGGCTCATCAGCACCACCACAATGGAGCCGGCGGCGCCGGAAACCATGCCCGGCTTGCCGCCGAACAGCGCCGTGACCAGGCCGATAATAAACGCGGTATGCAAACCGACGATCGGCGAAAGACCGGCGACCAGCGAAAAGCCGACCGCCTCGGGGATCATCGAAACCGCCACCACAAAGCCCGCCAGGACTTCATTTTTAACGTCCGCGATCCTGACGTTACTCAGGTTAAACATGCATTATTCACTTATGACAGATGACATCATCTCCCCGCGTAGCGGGTATGGGGTACCGCAAGGTGCGGCAGACTGCAGGCGGGCACAGCTCAGGGTGGCGTAGGCAAGAAATACATCCGGCGCGTTTCCTGTCGGTTAATCGGAACGGCCAGTATGGGTAAATGTGATCCAAATCTCAATCAAAAACCGGCCGCGGGCGCTGGGCTCGCCCCGGCCAAACAAGTCTGATCGAGATAAACGCCCATTACGTGTATAATGGCGGCATTATTTTGCCCTTTATGCAGCCGATTAAATCTAACCGGCTGATAGTTAAGATATTTAAGGTGATTATAACATGGGATTCAAATGCGGTATCGTCGGCCTGCCTAACGTAGGCAAATCCACCCTGTTCAACGCGTTGACCAAAGCGGGCATTGAAGCAGCCAACTTCCCGTTCTGCACCATTGAACCGAACACCGGTGTGGTGCCGATGCCCGATCCGCGTCTGGATAAGCTGGCCGAGATCGTCAAGCCGCAGCGCATTCTGCCGACCACCATGGAATTCGTCGACATCGCCGGCCTGGTGAAAGGCGCGTCCAAGGGTGAAGGCCTGGGCAACCAGTTCCTGACCAACATCCGCGAAACCGAAGCCATCGGCCACGTGGTGCGCTGCTTCGAGAACGACAACATCATTCACGTCAACAACAAGGTCGATCCGGCCGAAGACATCGATGTGATCAACACCGAGCTGGCGCTGTCTGACCTCGACACCTGCGAGCGCGCCATCCACCGCGTGCAGAAGAAAGCCAAAGGCGGCGACAAAGACGCCAAAGCCGAGCTGGCGGCGCTGGAGAAATGCCTGCCGCACCTGGAAAACGCCGGCATGCTGCGCGCGCTGGATCTGAGCGACGAAGACAAAGCGGCGATCAAATACCTGAGCTTCCTGACGCTGAAGCCGACCATGTACATCGCCAACGTCAACGAAGACGGCTTCGAGAACAACCCGTACCTGGACACCGTGCGTAAAATCGCCGACGCCGAAGGCTCCGTGGTGGTTGCCGTGTGCGCCGCCGTGGAATCCGACATCGCCGAGCTGGAAGACGAAGAGCGCGACGAGTTCATGGCCGAGCTGGGCCTGGAAGAGCCGGGCCTGAACCGCGTGATCCGCGCCGGTTATGAGCTGCTGAACCTGCAGACCTACTTCACCGCCGGCGTGAAAGAAGTGCGCGCCTGGACCATCCCGGTCGGCGCCACCGCTCCGCAAGCGGCCGGCAAGATCCACACCGACTTCGAAAAAGGCTTTATCCGCGCGCAAACCATCTCTTATGACGACTTCATCACCTACAAGGGTGAGCAAGGCGCCAAAGAAGCCGGCAAAATGCGCTCCGAAGGTAAAGACTACATCGTCAAAGACGGCGACGTAATGAACTTCCTGTTCAACGTCTAAGCCCTTCCCCGTAGCATTGCTCTCGGCTGCCGGAAACGGAAAAATCCACGCTTCGGCGTGGATTTTTGTTTTTATCTCCCCAGACTCAGACTCCCCCATTTCCCCCTTCCACGCCGAGGGCCGGTTTGCCGCCGAGTGACCGGCGAATCGCTGCCGCCGCAAAACCCGTTAGCGGCGCGCTACAGCAGCGCAATCATCTTCAGCAGTTCCACCCGATTGCGGGTGCCGAACTTCTTCCCGGCATTGTTGAGGTGCGAATAAACGGTTTTCGGGTGCAGGTTCAACCGCCGCGCGGTCAGGCGAATATCTTCCGTGCGCGCGGTTTCACACAGCACCGCCGCCTCGCCAGGCGTGATTGCCGCCGCCTGCTGCCGGTTCATCACGCGCCGCTCACCTTCCTCCTCACGGCAGACCAGCGCCGCGCAGGTTTCCCGCACCATCTGCAGCGTTTCCCGTTTGTGCAAAATCGCATCCGGCTGCGCCGCGGCGATAAACGCCAGGATCAGCGGCGAAGTCTTATCGATAAAGAACAGTAACCGGACATCTTTATATTCACCACGTGAATATTTAATGAAATTTAAATACGCCTCGAACCGGTAAATCTCCTGAGGAAACTCCGTAATAATTAAATCAGGCGCCGGAATTATATTTTTAATAATATTCATATTGGGTGAGGATAAGGTTATCACGCCGCCGCCCAGTAATGTTTTCATACCCAGCCGGCACAGCGGTGAACCGTCGATATAAATCACTCTCACTTTAATTCTCCTTATCAGCATGAAAGCATGCTTCCACACCTCAGGCGGCTTGTCGTTGCTCTTTTTTGGGGTAATTCGCCTGCAAAGCACACCGATATAAAACATCTTGATAACATGTTTTTCAAATAATCACGCAACCGTCAGCATGTTGATTAATACGCAAAAAAGGCATGAATGTTTCAAATTATTTCCACAGAAAAAACTGGCGATCCAATAAAAACGCAATGCAATGATATAGATCTATTTTCTATTTTGTATGATATAAGCGGAAATGAAAAAAAATGTAACAACGGGCACCATAACCTTATTGCCTTATTCAAAACATCTATAGGGAAAATTCTTAGTTTGTTAGGATGAAAATCCATGTTTGCCGACGCGTTTAAAAAACAATTGCGCAACATGATTAATCAACAACCGCACGTCAGTAATTTATTACTGTCAGGAAAGCTTTTATCTAAAGTAAATTAAAGGGCATTTCACATGAATGTTAAATTAGTCGCATTATCCATGCTGGCTCTCTCCGGCGCCTGTGCGGCCGCTTCGTCCAATACGGTGCAATTTAAAGGCGAAGTCAGCACGCAAACCTGCTCGGTGAATATTAACGGTAACCAATCCAATCCGGTCGTTCTGCTGCCGACCGTCGCCGCCAGCAAACTCGCCACCAAAGGCGCCACCGCCGGCGACACCACCTTCACCGTCAACGTGACCGGCTGCGCGGCGGCAACCAGCGATACGGCGATCAAAACCGTGCTGGCGGGCAACAACCCGACCACCAACGGCAACCTGGGCAACGCGGGCGATGCGGCCAAGGTGTCCATTCAACTGCTGGACAGCGACGCCACTACGCCGCTGTCGTTCGCCAGCGGTTCGACCGTCACCACGTCGGCGATGACGCTGGCCAAAGACGCCACCTCCACCTCGCAGAACCTGGTGGCCCGCTACTACGCGGAAGACACCGGCGTGGCGGCCGGTTCGGTGATCGCCACCGCACAGTTCGCCATTAGCTACAAATAAGCCGGCGTCAGGCGCCATACCTGTTGATGCCAGCGCCGCCCTTCGCCGGGCGGCGCTGAATGACTCGCTCCCTATATCGGTTCACGTTTATGCCGCAGATAATCCGCTCCGCCCGCCGATGGGCCGCCCTGTCGCTTTGCCTGATGAGTTTTGCCGCTACCCACGCCTCGGCCAGCGTGACGCTGCTCGGCAACCGCGTGATCTACCCCGCCGAGGCGCGGGAAAAAACGCTGCAGTTCACCAACGACGACGGCACCCCGGCGCTGATGCAGATCTGGCTCGACATCAATAACCCCAAATCCACGCCGGAAAACGCCGATGCGCCTTTCGTCGCCTCGCCGCAGATCTTCCGCATGAATCCGCACAGCGGGCAGATGGTGCGGCTGTCGTTCGTCGGCCAGCCGCTGCCGCGCGATCGCGAATCGCTGTTCTACCTCAACTTCCTGCAGGTGCCCGCCGTGCGCCAGACGGACAGCGACAAAAACAAACTGCTGCTGGTGGTCACCAATCGGCTGAAGGTGTTCTATCGCCCCGCCGGGCTGGCCGGCGACGCCAACCACGTCATCGATCGGCTCAGCCTGCGCCAGGCTGGCAACGCGCTGCGCGTCGACAACCCGACCGGCTACTACGCCAACGTCAGCCAGGCCGCGATCCTGAGCGGCGCGAAGCGCATCGCCATCCCGCAGGCGGATCTGATCCCGCCGTTTTCACAGGCCAGTTGGCCGGTGAACGGGGAGGTGCGGCAGGTTGCACTGCGCGTCATCAATGACTATGGGGTGGAAATCTCACGCACCCTGGACGTCGCGCGCTGAAACCAGACAGGGAGGTATTCATGTTCGATGCTTGCAAGGCGACGCCGCTGCCCGCACGCTGGTGTTGCGCGCTGCTGGCGCTGCCGCTGGGCTGCGCCGCCGCCGACGGCTATACCTTCGATCCCGCGCTGCTGCGCGGCAGCGTGCTGAGCAACAGCGCCCTGAGCCAGTTCAACCAACAGGACGCCGTCGCTCCCGGCAGCTATCAGATCGATCTGTACCTCAATGGCCAGTTTCTCGAACGCGATCAAATTCGCTTCGTACGCGCAGGCAAGCAGGTGCTGCCCTGTTTCGATCGGGCGCAGCTGGCGCGCTTCGGGCTGAAAAATCCGCCGGCGGCCGCCGAAGCGGAATGCCTGCTGCCCGGCCGGGATCTGAAGGACATCACGGTGAACGCCGATATCTCGCGGCTGCGGCTGGATCTGAGCATTCCGCAGGCGCTGTTGAACGGCCGGCCGCGCGGCAACGTCAATCCCGCCAGCCTGGACAGCGGCGAATCGATGGCCTTCGTCAATTACAACCTCAACCAGTACCACGTCAGTTACCGACAGGGGCAAACCCGCGATCTCGACTCGACCTACGCCAACCTGAACGGCGGCTTCAACCTCGGGCTATGGCGCTACCGCCAGCAGTCCAGCTACCGCTACGATCGGGAGTTCGGCGGCCATCTGGATACCAGCCGCCGCTACGTGCAGCGCGCGATCTTGCCCTGGCGCAGCGAAATGCTGTTGGGCGAAGGCTTTACCGACGGGCACTTCTTCTCCGGCCTGGGCTTTCGCGGCATTCAGCTCAGTTCGGACGACCGCATGCTGCCGGATTCGCAGCGCGGCTATGCGCCGGTGGTGCGCGGCGTGGCGAAAAGCAACGCGCGCGTGACGGTGCTGCAGGGCAAAAGCACGCTGTATGAAACCACCGTCGCGCCGGGGCCGTTCGCCATCAACGATCTGTACGCCACCAACTACGCCGGCGATCTCACCGTGGTGGTGACGGAAGCCGACGGCAGCGTCAGCACCTTCACCGTGCCGTTCGCCGCGGTGCCGGAATCCATCCGCCCCGGCCAGTCGCGCTACTCGGCGATCGTCGGCCGTTCCCGCTACGTCGGCGACAACGATCTGTTCAGCGAAGTGACCTGGCAGCACGGCCTGACCAACGCCCTGACCTTCAACCTCGGCAACCAGCTGGCGGACGGCTATCAGGCGATGATGCTGGGCGGCGTGTACAGCAGCTGGCTGGGCGCCTTCGGCATGGATACCACCTATTCCCACGCCAGCCTGCCGGACGGCGGCGCCGCCGGCTGGATGCTGCACCTCTCTTACAGCCGAACCTTCAGCCCGACGGACACCACCTTGTCCATCGCCGGCTACCGCTACTCCACCGAAGGCTTTCGCGATCTCAGCGACGTGCTCGGCGTGCGGCGCGCCGCCGCCACCGGCCAAAGCTGGCAGTCCGACTCTTACCGCCAGCGGTCGCGTTTCGAGGTCGCCGTCAATCAGGGAATGGGCGCGTTCGGCAGCCTGACGATGTCCGGCTCGACTCAGGACTACCGCGATCAGCGCGGCCGCGACAATCAGCTCCAGCTGGGCTGGGGAAAAACCTTCGGCAACGGCGTGGCGCTTAACCTCTCCGTCACCCGCACCCGCAGCCTGGGCTACAGCAACGGCGACTACCGCGGCTACGGGCCGCTGGATAACGTCTACAGCGCGCCGCTGGCGCAGAGCGCGCAGACCGTCACCGCCCTGTCGCTGAGCTTCCCGCTCGGGCGTTCGTCATCCGCCCCCAGCGTCTCGCTGTTGGCCAACCACAGCCAGGGCCAGGGCGGCAACTATCAGGCCGCGCTGTCGGGCAGCGTCGGCGACGAACAGCCGGTCAGCTACGGCCTGAACTTCACCACCGACGACGATCGCCAACAAAGCATCTGGGGCGGCAACCTGCAAACCCGTCTGCCTTACGCCAACGTCACCGGCTCGTTCTCCACCGCGCGCCAGTACCGGCAAGGCTCCCTGTCGCTGCAGGGGGCGGTGGTGGCGCACCGCGGCGGCGTGACATTAGGGCCGTATGTCGGCGATACCTTCGCCCTGATCGAGGCGCCCGGCGCCAGCGGCGCACGGGTGATGGACGGCCAGGGGGCGCGCGTCGATCGCTTTGGCTACGCGCTGGCGCCGTCGCTGGTGCCCTATCACTACAACGCCGTCGCGCTGAACCCCGAGGGCATGAACGACAAAGCGGAGCTGGAAGACGGCCAGCGGCGCGTCGCCCCGTACGCCGGCGCCACGGTGCGCCTGCGCTTCAACACCGTGCGCGGCCAGGCGCTATTGATCACCGCGCAGCGGCCCGATAACGCGCCGATCCCGATGGGCGCCAACGTCCTCGACGCAACGGGCAACAGCGTGGGCATGGTCGGCCAGGCCAATCAGGTGTATCTGCGCAGCGACCGGAATGCCGGCGCGCTGACGCTGAACTGGGGCGACGCGCCCGGCCAACAGTGCACGCTGCATTACCGCCTGCCCGCCGGGGAAGACGGCCCGATTCAACGGCTCAGCGCCCCGTGCCGCTAGCCCGTTCACACTGATTCTCAGGAGAGACGATGAAACGCATTTTTTACCCGATCGCCGCCCTGGCGCTGCTCGCCCTGTCGCTGTTCGGCGCGCCCGCCGCGCTGGCGCAATGCACCCGGGTCGCCCCCTGGATCGATTCCGGTTGCGATCCCTGCGGGGTGGGCACGGCGCTGGGCCGGGTTAACCTGACCAGCACTTACCTGCAGCCCGTCGGCACGCCGCTCGGCACCAGCGTGTTCGATCTCACCTCCGGCACGCGCTATCCCGACCCCAACAAGGTGTTGTATGAGTGCGACGCCGGCGACGCGGGGCAGATCTATGAAGTCTTCGCCACCAACGGCGACGATCGCGTCGGCGGCTATTACGATCTGGGTGCCCAGGACGGTAACCCCAACTACTACGCCACCTACTTCCCCTACGTCGGCATCCGCCTGACCCATCTGGATTCCGGCAAGGTTTTTACCCGCTACTGGCAGTCGGCGCCGATTACCCGCTACGCCACCGTCGGCAGCAAAATTCAGATCCGGGTGAAAGACTTCAGCGCCATCCGCGCCGATCTGATCCGCATCAGCTCGCTGCCGGGCGCGGGCGCCAGCAACTACTGCGGCTACAGCACCAGCAACCCGCTGGTGGGCATGGCCTCGACCACCGGCAATTCGAACTATACCTGCACGCAGCCGAACGGCTATGTCACCTTTCAGGGGCCCGGCATCGCCTCGGATCCTATCGGCAGCGACTCCGCCACCAACTACGCCACCTGGGGCACCGGGCGCTGGAATGCAATGGGCATGGGCACCGCACCAATCTCCTCATTGACCTATACCGCCACCTGCGTGGCGCGCAACGTCACGCCGCTGGTGATCCTGCCGACCATATCCGTCAGCCAGTTGACCGCCGGGCAAACCTCACAGGCGCAGTTCACCATCAATATCGAATGCGACAATGCCGCCGTGTCCGGCGTCAGCAGCAACAATACCGCCCTCGGCCTGCAGGTGCCGTATGAAAGCTACGTTGCGGCGCAGCAGCTCGGGCTGGTCAGCGCCAACGGCGGCGTGAGCTACCTGCTCTCCAGCGGCTACGGCACCGACAGCAGCGTCGCCACCGGCGTGGGCATCGCGCTCGCCAACGCCGGCAACGGCGCGCCGATGAATTTCGTCGGCTGGGCGCGCTGCAGCGCCGGGCAATGCCCGCAGGGCAACGACGCCGGCTGGTATCCGGTGCTCAACGGCGCCAGCGGCGGCGGCAGCACCGCGGCAGGGTTCACCCACTACACCACCCAGCTCACCGCCACGCTCGCCCGGCTGCCCGGGCAAACGGTCACCGCCGGCAAAGTGGACGCCAGGGCCTACGTCTGGGTTAAGGTGCAATGATGAGAAAGAAATATCTGACGATGGGATGCGCCCTGCTGCTGGCGCTGGCGGCCATGGGCGCGCAGGCGGGCATCATCGCCTCCGCCACCCGGGTGATTTTCCGCGAGGGCGACACGGAAAAAACCCTGATGTTGCTCAACACCAACGGCTATCCGATCGTGGCGCAAACCTGGGTCGATAACGGCGACGTCAACGCCGCCCCCGAACTGTCGCGCGCGCCGTTTGTCACCCTGCCCAGCGTATTCGCCCTGCCGCCTTCGGCGCTGAAAGGGCTGCGGATCCTGTTTGCCGGCGCGAACCTGCCCACCGACCGGGAGTCGGTGTTCTGGCTTAATCTGTATGAGATCCCGCCCAGCCAGCCGACCAGGCCGCCGCTGACGTCGCGCGTGACGCTGGCGATGAACACGCAGATGAAAATCTTCTACCGCCCCAAAGCGCTAAAGGGAAACGCCGAAAACGCGGCCGAGGCCGTCTCGTTCTCGCTGCAAAAATCGCCGGGCGGCTATCTGCTGCGCTGTCACAACCGGTCGGCGTTTTATCTCTCCTTCGCCCGCATCGCCGTGCAAACCGGCAGGCGCGATTACCCGGTGCGGCAAGAAAGCGACATGATGACCGCACCGTTCAGCATGCGGGATTATCACCTCGACGGCGTTGCGGCGCCGACGCTCCCTTCTCAGATCACCGTTCAGGCCACCTTCATCAACGACCAGGGCCAGCAGATCGTCAAGTCATACACAGCAACCCCATAACGATAAAAAGCAGTACATTTTTTTAAGTACAGGAAATAGGGAAAAATGAGTCTAAGCAGATTCCAGCTACAGTTTCACCTGGAGAAACAGGCCAACAACATCAGGCAGTCACCGGCATTTCATACCGCCATCGTCAAACACGGGGAATTATTGAAGGAGACCTACAAGAAGCATCCGCTGTTTTACAAAATCATCTTCAGGAACAGCCGGTTCATCATTTGTTCCACCATCCTGTCCATTTACTACCACCAGCCCGCCGCCGGGCTGAAAGACATCAAAGCCTTTTTTAAAGGGAAGAACATCATCAGCGAGAACTCCCTGGACTCCTTTCTGTTCTTTTTGCGGGTCGGCCGCCGGCTGGAGGTCAAACCCTGTGAACATGACAAGCGCCAGCTGCGCTATAAGCCTACGCCGCACGCGCTGGCGGAAACCCAGGCGCTGATCGCCTCGATGGCGCGGCCCTACCAAGCGCTGGCGCCACAGATGCCTATCGCGGCGCTGCTGGCGGCGCCCGACTTTCTGCCCACCTTTTTCGCCGCCTACGGGCAGCTGATGCTCAAGGAAATTTACCTGATCGATCTGGTGCCGCAATCCGGGCTGTTTATCAGCAAGGACGCCGGCCACATGGTGCTGCTGATGCTGCATATCGAAAGCATCCGGCAGGACTCCCCCTTTCTGCTGCTCTCCTCGGCGAAAATCGCCAAGTCGTGCTCCGTCTCACGCGCGCACGTGAATCGCATTCTGCAGGCGGCGGAAAAATCCGGCCTGTTGACCACCACCAATAACGTGGTGATCGAACTCAACAGTTCGTTCTTTATCATGGCGGAGCGCTATTTCAGCCTCTATTTCGCGATGGTCGAATTCGGGCTTGAACGGGTTTGGCACACGCCGCAGGCCGCCGAGCCCCGCTGAGCCGTTTACCTTTCCCGCAGCACCCGATCGATCAACCCCCAGGCCGCCGCTTCGTCGGCGGTCATAAAGCGATCGCGATCCAACACCCGCTCCACCTCTTCGTAGCTGAGGCCGCAATGTTTGGCGTACAGCCGGATCACCGTGTCTTTGGTGCGTTTCATCTCTTCGGCATGAATCAAGATGTCGGAGGCCTGCCCCTGAAAGCCGCCCAGCGGCTGGTGCACGTGCAGGCTGGCGTTGGGCAGCGCCATGCGGTGGCCCGGCTCTCCGGCCATCAGCAGGAACGAGCCCATCGAGCGCGCGGTGCCCATGCACAGCGTATGCACCGGCGCGCGGATATACTGCATGGTGTCGTAAATCGCCAGCCCGCTGGTGATCACCCCACCCGGCGAGTTGATGTACAGGTGGATCGGTTTCTCCGGGTTTTCCGCTTCCAGAAACAGCAGTTGGGCGCACAGCATTTCGGCCACGTCGTCGTTGACTTCGCCATTGAGGAAAACGATCCGGTCGCGCAGCAGGCGCGAATAAATATCAAAGGAACGTTCTCCCCGGCTGGTCTGTTCCACCACCATCGGGACGAGCATCATCTTCTCACGCATCGGTGAACTCCTGGGTTGGCAAAAGGGAAATGAATTTAACGCGTCAGGCGGCGAGCATCATCGTCACCGAACCGTCATTGGCGGCGTCGAGCTGGTGGATAATCCGCAGCAGGCTGCCGCCAGCGGCGTCCGGCACTATCTGCAGCGTCACCACGCTTTCAAGGAACGGCGGCCGGTCGTCACGCAGACGGTAGCTCACCGCTTCGCCCGGCGTGGCGGCCAGCGGTTCGGCCTGCGCCAAATCCCCCGGAGGCAGCCACTGCTCGCGCAGCTCGGGAATGCTGAGCGCTCGCCACACTTTTTCCGGCGGCGCATCGAGCGAATACTCCAATATCAGCCGATCGCGCGGCGGCTGCTCAGCCTGTTTGTTCATTGATCCATATCCTTCAGCAAGGTTTGCAACGCGTCGATGCGCGCCGGCCACCAGGCGCGGTACTTCGCCAGCCAATCGGCGATCTGCGCCAGCCCTTCCGGGTCGACCTGGTAATTGACGAAGCGCCCCTGCTTCGTCTCGCGCACCAGCCCGGCATTGCGCAGCACCGCCAGGTGTTGCGACATCGCGGACTGGCTGATGGGCAGCCCTTCGCGCAGCGCGCTGGCGTTCATGCTGCCGACGGCGAGCTTGTCGAAGATGGTGCGGCGAGTCGGATCGGCCAGCGCCTTGAAGATGTCATTTTCGTTCATACAAACACATTAGTATTCACTTATGTATTATGCAAGCGCCAGGGCAGGATTTTTGCGCAAAGCGAGACTCCGCGCCGGAGCGCGGAGCGCGGAGCCGATAGAGGAGAGATTACAGCGGCTTATTGCAAGCGGGCGTGGTCAGCACGGATTGCCCGGCCTGCGCCCCTTCCTGCGCTTCGAGCGCGAGGCGCGCCAACGGCATGTCTTCGTGGTAGCGCGCCTCGGCGCTCAGGCTTTTCGCGTAGCGGTTGTACTTCCACCAGGCGTAGCCGAGGAACACCACCAGCCCGCCGACGTTATAGAACACGATGGTCATGATGCTGGCGCCGGTCGGGAACGTCGAGGCGAAGAAGCCGACGGTGAAGATGGCGATCAGCACGCTGACGATGGCGATGCCCTGCAGGCGCGAGCCCATTTTGAAATCGCGCGCCACCCGGTCGTACTTCAGCCGCAGATTCAGGTAGGCCAGCATGATGAACAGCGGCGGCAGCATCGAGGCGGCGGCGGTCATGTTGATCAGCGTGTTCATCAAATCCTGCACGCTGCTGGAACCCAACGTCGGGATCAGCATCAGCGGGATGACGATGAAGAACTGGATCCAGGCAGCGCGCGTCGGCACGCCGTGCCGGTTCAGACGAATGGTTTTCTCGCCGAAAATGCCCTTCGGGATCTCGGTGAAGAAAATCTTCACCGGCGCCGCCGTCCACATCAGCAGCGAGCCGAACATGGCGGTGAAGGAGACGATGCCGACAAAGCGGTTCATCAGCACCGTCGGCAGGCCGAAGTGCGCCGACAGGCCTTCGAACACCTGCACCGTGCCGCCGGTGAAATGCAGGTCAGCGCGGTGGACGAACACGTTGATCAGCAGCGAAGACACCGAATACAGCACGCCGATGAACAGCCCGGAAACGATGATCACCTTCACGAAGGCGCGGCTGCCGCCTTTCACATCGTTCACGTACACCGCCACGGACTCCGCCCCGCCTGCCGCCTGGAAGATCCAGGCGGTAATGCCGAGGAACGCCCAGTTGAAGTTCGGCGTCATCGCCTGCACGTTGATCGGGTCGGCCGGCTCGATGCCGCCCAGCACCGCCGCGCCCGCCAGAACGATGTAGGAAAACGTCAGTAGCAGCATCAGCGACGAGGTCACCGAGGTCATCGGCCCCAGCAATTTTGCGCCGCTGTTGGAGATGTAGGTCGAGAAGGCGAACAGGAAGATGCTGATGATCGCCGTGGTCAGCGGGGTAAAAACGTAGTCATAGCCCAGGAACGCGTAAGAAGCGTAGGCGATGACGCGCGGCAGCAGCGCGGTGAAGAAGAACAGGTTCACGAACCAATAGGTGTAGGCGGTGATAAACGCCCAGCGCCCGCCGAGCGCGCTTTTCACCCAGGCATAAACGCCGGCCTCGGAGTTGCGGTTGAGCGAGACGAACTCGGCGATGATCAGGCAAAAGGGAATGAAGTAAATGATGGTCGCCACCAGGAACACCGGCGACGAGGCGACCCCGAGCTGAATATTGTTGTTAATCACGTTGTTGAAACTGAACACTGCCGCAAACGTCATCGACAGCAGGCCAAACTTGCCGATGGTGTTTCTGTTCGACGCAGCCATAGAGATTCTCCGAATGGTGTAGGGGACTTCGGTTTGTTGTTATCGATCGGCGAGCTCGCTATTTGTTAACGAAATAGCTGTCTTCCACCGTCACTTTTAAAATGACTTTTTTTACCTTGCCGCTTTCTGTGAAGCGGTGAGCCTGGTGATTTTCGAAGATCGCCACGTTGCCTTTGCCGACCCGGCGCCTCTCGCCTTCGCCGCTGAAAAACTCGCGGTCGGTTTCGTCCTGATAGGGCGCCACCGTCGTCAGCGCCCGCTTGTCGGCCACCTCGACGGTCTCTTCCCCCTCGAGGTAATAGTGCACGTCGAAGTAGCGGCGGTTGCCCTCCAGCCAACCGTGCTGGCGGCCGGCGCCGACGCTCAGCCGATACGTCAGCGAGTCGCCGATCGAATGGCACACGTTCGGGCTGATGCGATCGACATTGGCGATCGCCTCCATGCAGCGCAGCCACTTCTTGCCGCTGTGATAGATGCGCTGGAACTCCGCCAGGGATTCGAGAATGATCATGCGTTTTCCTCCGCAGACTGCGGGTGGTGGTGAGCGGGCGCGAAGTCATAACCGGCGAGCGCGGCGCCCTGCGTTTGCCGCCCGTCGAACGGCACCAGCGTGAAGCCGTAGCTGAACGGCGCCAGATAGACCCGGTGGGTATCCAGCACTTCGGAGCCCCAGGAGTTGGAGCCGAGGCCGAGGATCTGGTCGTCCAGGTTCAGCGTCAGGCAGTCGCTAGGCTCCAGCTCGTTGATGTGCTGGGCCTGGTGCAGCATCTCGGCGCTGTAGGGCCACAGGCTGAAGTTGATCGGCCGCCGCGGCTGGATGAAGATCCCCTTGCCCGCCGCGTCCTGCAAACTCAGCCAGCGCACGTCCTGCCGATTGCCGTTGTCCTGCGGGAACGGATAGTGTTCGAACAGCGCGTCGGCGCGCTGCCGGTAGTGGCCGATCAGGTTGGCCCGGCAGCTGTCACGGTAGTTCTCGCCCGGCCCGCGGCCGTAGTATTCAACCTGCTCGAAGCGGCGGCTGATGCCGAAATCGAGGCCGATTTTCGGGATAATCTGGCGGAAATCGCCGTAAGGCTCACCGGCCAGATCCAGGCTGACGTAGCCCTGCGGGGAGATGCGCCAGCGGTAGGTGCAGCGCATGCCAAAGTCGAACACCGGCGGCGCGATCAGGCTATGTACCTCGATCAGCAGATCCTCGCCCTGCCATTGCCGAGTGAGGCGGCGGAAGTGCTGCTGCATGATGGGGAAGTGATGCGGCAGCCAAATCCCCTCATATTCCTGTTTATGGTTATCGATCACCGGTTTGAAGAAGGTGATGCGCGGCGCGCGCCCCACCACTTCTTCATCGTCTACCCGCCACGACAGCAGTTCGCCGCTCAGCAGCGAGAACGCCAGCTGGAACCGGCCGCCGCTGACGATCAGCCGATGATTTTCCTCGCGGCATTGCAGCACCGGCGCATCGGCCGGTGGTGGAGCCGGTCGCCGCGTCGCCGCCCGGCGCAGATGCTGATAATGTCCCAGCCGCTGGCCGCTCTCGCTGTAGCGGGTGGCGCTGTCCTTATGCACCGCCACGTCGATCAGCGTTTCCCCCTGCCCCAGCGCCAACACCGGCAGGTGCATGTCTTCGCTCTCGCCCGGCTGCAGGTGCGGCAGCTTGAATTCGTAACTCGCCACCTGGCGGCCGTCGGTCTTGACGCTGACCTTCAGCGTGATGTCCGCCAGCGAGCTGAACCAATAGCGGTTTTTCACCCGCAGCACGTCGCCTGCGCCTTCCTCCGCCGTCACCTCCACCGGGCACAGCACCTGCTGGTATTCACGCAGGCCGGGGCCGGGGCGCTGGTCCGGGTAGATCAGGCCGTCCATGCAGAAGTTGTAGTTGTTCGGGTAGTCGCCGTAATCGCCGCCGTACTGGTAGCGCTCGCGCCCCTGTTCGTCGTGGCTCAGCAGACCGTGATCGCACCACTCCCAGATGTAGTGCCCCTGCAAACTGGCGTGGCTGTTAAACACCGACTGGTATTCGAACAGCCCGCCGGGGCCGTTGCCCATCGCGTGGGCGTATTCGCACAGGATGCGCGGTTTGGGGTGCGGGTATTCGCCGAAGGCGTTCATCATCGCCAGGCGGGAATACATGGTGCTGATCACGTCGGTCACTTCGGCGTCGCGATCTTCTTCATAGTGGATCAGACGGGTCGGATCGAGCGCCTTGCAGCGCCGGGCCATGGCGCGAATGTTGCAGCCGTAGCCGGACTCGTTGCCCAGCGACCAGATAATGATCGACGGGTGATTTTTCTGCGCCGCCACGTGGCGTTCGATGCGCTCGACGTAGGCCTGCTCCCAGCGCGGATCGTCGGTGATGCGGCTCAGATCGCCGACGTTGGCGAAGCCGTGGCTCTCCAAATCGGTTTCCGCCATCACAAACAGGCCATAGAGATCGCACAGCTCGTAAAAGCGCGGATCGTTGGGGTAATGGGCGGTGCGCACCGAGTTGATGTTGTGCTGCTTCATCAGCACGATATCGCGCTCCACCCGCGCCATATCGACGGCGCGCCCTTTGCGGTGATCGTGATCGTGCCGGTTGACGCCGTGCAGCTTGAGGTAGCGGCCGTTGACGTACATCAGCCCGTCGCGCACCGCAATCTCGCGGAACCCCACCCGCTGCGGCACCACGCCCAGCAGGTTGCCGGCGCCGTCATACAGGCTGAGCAACAGCTGATACAGATAGGGATTTTCCGCATTCCACTGCTGCGGGCAGCTGACCGGCAATTCGAAACGGCAGCTTAGCGCCCGCTCGATGCGCAGATCGTCGTGCCACTGCTCCGCCACGCAGCGATCGCCGTCGAACAGCTGCGCCTGCAGGCGGCAGCCCTCGGCGGCCTGCACACCGAGATGGCGCAGCTCGGCATCGATCGCCAACTGCGCGTCGCAATAGCGCTCATCGAAGGTGGTGACCAGCGTCAGATCGTGAAGGTGGGTAGCGCTCTGGCCGATCAGATAGACGTCGCGGAAAATGCCGGCCATCCACCACATGTCCTGATCTTCGATGTAGGTGGAGTCGGCCCACTGCATCACCCGCACCGACAGCAGATTCTCGCCCTGCCGCACATAGGGGCTGATGTCGAACTCGGCGCACAGCCGGCTGCCCTTGCTGAAGCCGACATAGTCGCCGTTGACGTACACCTCGAAGTAGGTTTCCACGCCGTCGAATTTGATCAGCACTTGCTGATCCTGCCAGCCGGCGTCGAGCGTAAAGTGGCGTTGATAGGCGCCGGTGGGGTTATTGGTCGGCACGTAAGGCACGTCGATCGGGAACGGGAAGCCCTCATCGGTGTACTGCAGGTGGCCGTGCCCTTCCAACTGCCACATGCCCGGCACCGCCATATCGCCCCAGTCGTTCATCGGCTCTCGGTAAAACGCCGCCGGCACCTGCGCCGGGTGCTCGAAGAAGCGAAAGCGCCAGCGGCCGCTCAGCAGTTGGAAACGCCGGCTGGCGTTGCGATCGAAGCTCAGCGCCTGCCCGGCGTCCGCGTAGCTGAAGAAGCTCGCGCGCGGCGCCAACCGGTGCTCCGACTGTTTTTCAATGTTTTCCCAATTATTCACGTCACGTCTCCCGACACCTGTGCAATGCGGAAACGATAGTAAATATTTAGTAAAAATTACAGTTGATATTTACCAAATGACGACAGGATCACAATAAATCTCAAAGGCCTTTTTTTATCATGACGTTAATTTTGAGCGCCAACGCCCCCGCCGAGGCGGGGGCCGGTCAGGCGACGGTGGTGTCGCGCAGCTGCAGCGAGCTGGGAACGAAGATCGACAGCGGGACGGCGCGCTCATCGCGCAGCCGCTCCGTCAGCAGGTTGACGGCCTGTGCGCCCATGGTTTCCGAAGGGATGCGCACCGTGGACAAGGCGGGGAAAATAAAGCGGGCGGTGGGAATATCGTTGACGCTGATCAGCGCGATCTGCCCCGGCACCTGAATGCCGTGTTCATGCAGCGCGCGCAGCACGCCGATCGCGATCGAATCGGTCGCCACCAGCAGCGCCGGCGGATAGCCATTCTGGCTCTGCAACATCGCTTTCGCGCACTGGTAGCCCGACTGGCTGCTGAAATCGCCGTGGTAAATGTCCTGCGCTCGCACCACATTTTGCTGCCGGCCATACTCGACGAACGCCTGCTCGCGCTGGTCGATGCCGGCCGGATGGTCGCGCCCGCCGATAAAGCCGATGCGCTGATAGCCGCGGCCGATGAAGTAGTCGATCACCTTGCGGCTGATCTTGTACAGGTCGACATTGACGCAGTCGAACCGCTCATCCTCCACCACGCCGTCGATGAACACCACCGGCGTTTCCTGCTGCCCGAGCTGCTCATACAGCGCGGGCTGTGGCCGGCCGATCACCAGCAGGCCGTCGGCCGCCGGCAGCGCCTTGTCGCCGTTGAAGTCGTAACCGGCGCTCAGCGCCACGCCCAGCTTTTCGCACTGCGTCTCGATGCCGTAGCGCATCGCCAGGTAATAGGGATCGTTGATCTCCACGCCCTGCGTATAGGTGAACAGCGCGGCGAAATGCAGGCGTTGCCCGCTTTGCCGTTTGGAAGGCGCGATCTTGTATTCGAGGCGTTCCGCCGCTTCCAGGATCTTCTGGCGGGTTTGCGCCTTCACGCTCAGGGTGGGGTCGTCATTCAACACGCGCGAAACGGTGGCGACGGACACATTAGCGGCTTCAGCAATTTCCTTCAGTGTGGCCATAGAGTCCCAATGCACAGACGAAAAACGGTAGCTTAATCGGATAGCGATGTGGCGTACAGCGCCACTCGCGACCTCTCCTTCCCAGACCGGGCCAGAACACGCTCATGCCAGCCGTTGCCGGGCGCCTGCAGCGAAAGATACCCATTTCACCCGCTGTGATCAAGTTAACGATTTACTGATTAAAGCATATTTTTTACTAAAAATTTTACTAATATACCTGCCGTTTACCGCCCCGTGAAGGCGGACTTTTTCTCTTCTCCCAGGGAGCCGGGAGCGACCTCGCGTGAGCCGCCGCTCGGCTGACGTTCCGATCCATCCAACATCAGGCCTATGCCCCATGAAACCACTAAGCCATCACGCCCTGTTGCCCTTGCTGCTGCTCGTTAACGCGCCCGCCTGGGCGGCGCAGGAACCGGTGACCCCGGCGGAGCGCAATCAGCTCCCACCGCCGCCGCTACCCGATAGCGCCGCGACCGCCCTGCGTTTTTACGGCGAGCTAGGCATCGGCGGCAGCGTCTATTTGAACGGCGAACATCAGCATCAATACAGCGACGGCACCTATATCGAAGGTGGCCTGGAGATCAAACGGGGCCACTGGTTCGGCCTGATTTACGGCGAAGGCTGGACCGTGCAGGCGGACAGCCAGGGCCACGCCTGGACGCCGGGCCACGGCTGGGGCGGCTTCGAGGGCGGGTTGAACCGCTTTTACGGCGGTTACCGCACCGACGACGGCACCGAGATGATGCTCAGCGTGCGCAACGACTCGTCGCTCGACGACCTGCAATGGTGGGGCGACTTCACGCCGGAATACGGCTACGTGATCCCCAACACCCGCGATCTCAGCTACGCTGCCAAGCTGCAAAACCTGACCGGGCGCTTTCGCTACAGCGTGACGGCGGCGCCGGAAAGCCGCATCGACGAGAGCAAGGCGCTGCTGCACTTCGGCAAATACGATCGCTATTCCGACAAGTACACCTATCGGGCGATGATCAACGGCTACACCCAGTACGACCTGCAGGACAATCTGACGCTGCTGAACGGCCTGGAAGTGACCGACGGCCTGGGGCAGCTATTTTTGCTGGGGCTGCGCGGCCAACACCTGGCCGGCCGCGTCTGGCACCACACCGGCAAAGGCGACAGCGGCGGCCATCCCGGCAGCGAATCGGGTCTGATGCTCAGCGCGATGACGGAAACTGCCAAAGGGCTGTATCTCTCCACCGCCTACAGCTACGCCCGCCACCGGTTTGATAATGCGGCGGATACCGCCACCTCATACGCCCAGTTCGGCGTCTGGTATGAATACGCCGGCGGCAAGCTGGCCACCGCGCTGGACAGCAAATTCTTCATGCGCAACGACAGCACCGGCGCCAGCAACTCGGTGTTCCTGATGCAATATTTCTATTGGTAACCGTTGAGGCTCCTACGATGAACATGACTCCCCTGACCCCGCTGGCCACTGCCCTCACCCTCGCGCTGACGCTGACGGGCTGCGCGCCGAAAACGCCCGACGCCGACGCCCCGTTGGCCGAGCGCTATAAAAACGTCATCGACCGCCGCGGCGCGCCGCACTTTATGCTCGATTACGATTTCGACGATCACCAGCGCTTCAATCCGTTCTTCGATCTCGGCGCCTGGCACGGCCACCTGTTGCCGAGCGGGCCGGAAGGCATGGGCGGTTTCCCCGGCCCGGCGCTGCTGACCGAAGAGTACATCAACTTTATGGCCAACAATTTCGATCGGCTCAGCGTCTATCGAGACGGTAAACCGGTGCATTTCACCATGACGGCCTACAGCCTGCCCGGCGCGCTGGTGCAGCGGCTCAGCGCGCCGGGCGTGACCGTCAACCTGACGCTGCGCTTCGCTGGCGCGCGCACTTCGCTGCTGGAAACCCAAATCCTGACCGACACGCCGCTGGAGCTGGTGTGGGACGGTGAATTGCTGGAGCGCTACGCGGCCAAAGAGCAAAAACCGCAGCCGCCGGCGACCCTCGCGCAGGCATTTCCTGACTACACGCGCCGCATTGTGCCGACGGCTGACGGCCTGCGCGTCAACTTCGGCAAAGTGCGCGCGCCGTCGCAGCTGATGACTTCCGGCCAGTCCGAGTATCAGATCCACAAATCGCTGCCGCAGCGCACCACGGTCGACGGCCATCGCTTCCGCGCCACGGCGCGCATCGCCGGCTCCACCACCCTGTACACCACCTACTCGCACCTGCTTACCGCCGAAGAAGCGCGGCGCGAACAACGCGCCATCGCCGACATCCTCGCTCACCCGCAGCGCTATATGGCCGCGTCGGCCCAGCGTTGGGAACGCTATCTCGCCACAGGGCTCAGCAACCCGCACGCCACGGCGGAACAAACCCGCGTGGCGGTCAAAGCGATGGAAACGCTCAACGGCAACTGGCGCGGTGCCGCCGGGGCGATGAAGTTCGACTCGGTCACCCCCTCGGTGACCGGACGCTGGTTCTCCGGCAACCAGACCTGGCCGTGGGACACCTGGAAACAGGCCTACGCCATGGCGCACTTCAACCCGGACGTGGCCAAGGACAACATCCGCGCAGTGTTCGCCTTCCAGATCCGGCCGGGCGATGCCCTGCGCCCGTGGGACGCCGGTTTCCTGCCCGACCTTATCGCCTACAACCCCAGCCCGGAGCGCGGCGGCGACGGCGGTAACTGGAACGAGCGCAACACCAAGCCGAGCCTGGCGGCCTGGGCGGTGATGGAGGTGTATCGCGTCACCGGCGATAAGGGCTGGCTGGCGGAGATGTACCCGAAGCTGGTGGCCTACCATGACTGGTGGCTGCGCAACCGTGACCACAACGGCAACGGCGTGCCGGAGTACGGCGCCACCCGCGACAAAGCGCACAATACCCCCGACGGACGCATGTTGTTCACCGTCAAGCGCGGGCAGCGCGAGCAAACGCTGGCCGGCCTCGACAATTACGATCGCATCGTGCGCGAGGGGCAGTACGACAGCATCGAGATCCCGGCGCAGACCGCCGCCTCCTGGGAGTCGGGCCGCGACGACGCGGCGGTATTCGGCTTTATCGATCCGGATCAATTGGCGCGCTACCTGGCGCAGGGCGGCAAACGCGAAGACTGGCAGGTAAAATTCGCCGAAAACCGCGCGCCGGACGGCACGCTGCTCGGCTACTCGCTGCTGCAGGAATCGGTGGATCAGGCCAGCTACATGTACAGCGACAACCGCTATCTGGCGGAGATGGCCGATATTCTGGGCCACGGCGCCGAGGCCGCCGCCTTCCGCGCCAAAGCCGACCGGCTGGCGGCCTACATCAACACCTGCATGTTCGACAAGCACAGCGGTTTCTTCTATGACATCCGCATCGAAAAGCGGCCATTGGCCAACGGCTGCGCCGGCAAACCGATCGTCGAACGCGGAAAAGGGCCGGAAGGCTGGTCGCCGCTGTTCAACGGCGCCGCCAGCCAGCCGCACGCCGATGCGGTGGTCAGGGTGATGAAGGATCCGCGCGAGTTCAATACCTACGTGCCGCTCGGCACCGCGGCGCTGACCAATCCGGCGTTCGGCGCGGACATCTACTGGCGCGGCCGCGTGTGGGTCGATCAGTTGTATTTCGGCCTCAAGGGCATGGAACGCTACGGCTATCGCGACGATGCGGTGGCGATGGCGCAGGCTTTCTTCCGCCACGCCGACGGCCTGGTCGCCGACGGGCCGATCCGCGAGAACTACAACCCGCTCACCGGCAAGCAACAAGGCGCGCCGAACTTCTCCTGGAGCGCGGCGCACCTGTACATGCTGTATAACGACTTCTTCACGCAATAAGCCGCAGCGGCCACCGCCATCGTTGCCCGGCGGTGGCCCGCGTTTATGAGCGGATCGGGATCACCAGCACGTCGATATTCAGCTGGTTGATGGCGTTGCGGGTGGAAGAAAACAGGTTGCTCCACAAATCGTGGTGGTGGCCGAACACCAGCAGATCGATATTCTTGTCCACCACTGCCGTGCGCAGTTCGTCAACAAAGCCGCCGCGCCCGATAATCACTTCCGCGATCGGATAATTGACGTTTTGCGTGGTGGGTTCCAGCTCTTTGCGGATCTTCTCTTCGAACGACGCGCCCTCATAGCTGTGCTCCGAAAAGCCGATCGCCGCGTGGTAGGTGTCGTAGTGAACGTCCACATAGATCAGCGAGAGTTTGGCCTTCAGCGCCTCCGCTAACAGCGCCCCCTTTTCGACCAATCGTTTGCCGTCATCGCTCAGATCGGTGGCGATGACAATATGGTGGTAACACATAGCGCCTCCTGTCATGGACTCGGTAGAGCCGAGGCTCCGATATCACGTCAGAGTCATATCGTTATGGTTAATTTTAGTTCAGAAACGGCGCGCGCGGCGGGAGAGATAACGGCGGGAAAGCCCCGTTTCCGGGGCGGAAGGGAGAGATTACTTTTCGCGCTGCGCCTCAAACCAGACGTTGCACAGCGACAGGATCAGCGTGTTGGCGTCTTTCACCAGCACGTTATCGCCGGGCACCCCATCGGTGCCCTGATCGGTGATGCCTTTGATGACAGTATCCGCGTGCTGAATGGCCACGCGCTCGACCGACGGCGTGCTGATGCCCAGCATCGGGAAATCGATGTAGGAACTGCTGCCGGAATTGTCCTCGACGAACTCCTGCGCTTCTACGGTGCTGACGGTGGCGCCTTCGCTTTTCAGCGCCGTGCCGTTCCAGCTGAATGCATCCGCCTTATAGCTGATTTTACCGCCGATCAGGCTCTGCGCCTGCTGTTGATCCCAGCAGCCGGTGGTCTGAGTCGGCACGATCTTGCTGACGCGCCAGTTGCCCAGCAGCTGTTTGGGGATCGGCCCGGTATCGCTCTCCGCCGCCCGAACCTGAGTCGCCGAGACGCAGGCCAACACCACCAGCGGCAGCAGCGCCTTGCTCCAAGTGTTCAATCGCATTGTTTTTTCCTTCGTTTCAGTACCCAGTCTGCCCTCGCGGGCCAACAGCTATCATAATAAGCCCGCCGATTCGCCGTCAAAACAATCCGCACCGCGCCAGGCGGCGGCCGCTCATAGCTAATCGCTATGAGTCATAGTGAATCAGTATTTTGTTTTATCCCGACGCTCACCTACAGTCACTGCCACTATTCTGCCCGCCCAAATTAGCAGGCAATGTTGACAAGGACCCTGGGAAAATGACATTTACGCTGAAAAACCTCACCCTGGCGCTGGCCGCCGCCGGCACGCTGCTGCTGACCGCCTGTGGCCCGACCGCACAGGACGATCACCACATCAAGGTCGGCATCAGCGCCGGCATCGATCAGTCGCTGTGGGCGGTGGTGCAAAAGGTCGCCAAGCAGAAATACGATCTGGACGTGGAGGTGGTGACCTTTA
The DNA here is from genome assembly GCF_052169255.1 of Serratia sp. CY29653. NCBI lineage: Bacteria > Pseudomonadati > Pseudomonadota > Gammaproteobacteria > Enterobacterales > Yersiniaceae > Serratia > Serratia sp. CY29653. The sequence continues at coordinate 1,651,365 of NZ_JBJNLC010000001.1, forward strand.
ACGACTACGTGCTGCCGAACGAAGCGCTGAATAACGGCGATCTGGACGTCAACGCCTTCCAGCACAAGCCGTATCTCGACAAGCAGATGCAGGAGCGCGGCTACAAGCTGGCCGCGGTGGGCAACACCTTCGTCTACCCGATCGCCGGCTATTCGAAGAAGATAACCGCACTCAGCCAGCTGCCGGACGGCGCGCAGGTGGCGGTGCCGAACGATCCGACCAACCTGGGCCGCTCGCTGCTGCTGTTGCAAAAACAGGGGCTGATCACCCTGAAAGACGGCGTCGGCCTGCTGCCGACCGCGCTGGACATCGTCGGCAACCCGAGAAAGCTGAAGATCGTCGAGATTGAAGCGCCGCAGCTGCCGCGCGCGCTGGACGATCAGAAAGTGACGCTGGCGATCATCAACACCAACTATTCCAGCCAGATCGGCCTGTCGCCGGCCAAGGACGGGCTGTTTGTCGAAGACAAAAACTCGCCGTACGTCAACATCTTCGCCAGCCGCATCGACAACAAAGACAGCGAGAAAGTGAAGGATCTGGTCAAGGCCTATCAGACCGATGAAGTGGCAGCCAGCGCCGCCGATATCTACAAGGGCGACGCCGTCAAAGGCTGGTAACCCTCCCCCGCATGCCCGTGGCGCCCGCCACGGGTTTTCCATTTCCGCCCTCCACCGCGCCGTTCAATTTTCGCCCACTCAGATCACAAATCAAGCACGGCGCTTTAGGTGAATAAAGCTGCCATGTTGTATACAAGTTTGCGTAAATGTTTTCTATTTGTTTCAAAAAACCGCTGGGGAAAATGATGAAAAATAGAAAAATCAAAGCGTTGCTTGTTACCTGTGCCGTGGTCGGCGCCGCGTTGCTGGCCATCGCCGGTAAAGCGGAAAACGCCGATAAAACCTTCCTCTCCGTCGCCACCGCCTCCACCGGCGGCACCTACTACCCGATGGGCGTCGGGTTGGCCAACGTCTGGAGCAACCGGCTGAAACGCCAGGGGATACAGGTCACCGGCCAATCCTCCGCCGGTTCGATCGAGAATATCGACCTGCTGCAAAAAGACGAGGCGCAGCTGGCGATTTTGCAGAGCCTGATCGCCGTCGAAGCCTATCAGGGCGTGCGCAACTTCGACGGCCGCGCCTACGGCGATCTGCGCTCCATCTCCATGCTGTGGCCCAACGTCGAACACTTCGTGATGCTGGAAAGCCGGGTCAAAGACGGCACGCTGAACGATATCGCCGGCACGCGCTTTTCCGTCGGGCCGCAGGCCAGCGGCACCGAACAGTCGACGATGATCATCCTGCAGGGCGTTAACCTGACCAAAAAGTCGCTGTCGGCGGAATACCTCGGCTACGGCGATACGGTTTCCGCGATGCGCGACGGGCGCCTGGACGGCGGCGCCCTGCCCGCCGGGGTGCCGGCCGCCGCCGTCACCGACATGTATGCCAGCGGCGTGCCGGCACGCATCCTGGAAGTCACCGACGAACAGCTGGCCAGCATCAACGCCATCGCCAATTCCTGGTTCCGCTTCGACATCAAGGCAGAGACCTACCCGCGCCAGCCCAAGGCGGTCGCCACCATCGCGCAGCCCAATATTCTGGTGGCCCTCAGCCGGCTCGATGAAAAGCTGGTGTACGACCTGACCAAAACGATGTTCGAAAACCTGCCGGAAGTGCACCAGGTGCACAGCTCGGCCAAATACATCTCGCTGGAAAATGCGCTGAAAGGCGTTTCCGTGCCGCTGCACCTCGGCGCCTATCGCTACTACCGCGAAGCCGGCGTCGAGATACCCGATTATCTGATCCCGCCGGAAGCCGCCGCGCTGGCCGCCAATCCCTAACCCAGGAGGACGTATGAGCACTCACCCTTCTTCACCGCAGCCCGCCGTCGATCTGGACAAGGAAGCCGGCGCCGGCAACCGGCCGCTGAGCGGCATCTATTTGCAGCTGGCAACCGTCCTGGCGATCGCCATTTCCGCCTATGCCATCTACGCCAACGCGTTGTCCAACACGCAGGAGTTCTACCGCAACACCACGTTCCTGAGCGGCATTCTGATCCTGGGCTTTATCCTGTTCCCTTTCTCGGCCCGGCACGCCACCCGCAGCTTCAACCGCTGGGACTATCTGTTCATCATCCTGACGCTGGTCAGCTACGGCTATTTCTACGTTAACTACGTCGATCTGCACGTGGTGCGCAAGAGCATCCCCAACGCCACCGACTATGTGATGGCGGCGATCGGTATCGGCGTGCTGTTCGAAGCCGCGCGGCGCACCACCGGCTATTTCATCCCCGGCCTGGCGAGCTTCGCCATCCTCTATGCGCTGTTCGGGCAGTACTTCATGGGCATCTTCGGCCACGGTGGCTTCTCGGTGGAACGCCTGCTGTATCGGCTGTTCATGACCAGCGAGGGGATTTTCGGCATCACCCTGTCCACCGCCTCCACCGCCATCGTGGTGTTTATTCTGTTCGGCGCCTTTCTCAGCGTCAGCGGCGCAACCGCGCTGTTCAACGATCTGGCGCTGGCCGCCGCCGGACGCCGCCGCGGCGGCCCGGCCCAGGTGGCGGTGATCTCGTCGGCACTGACCGGCTCATTGAGCGGCAGCGCGGTGGCCAACGTCGCCACCACCGGCACCTTCACCATTCCGCTGATGAAAAGCATCGGGCTGTCGTCCCGCTTCGCCGGCGCCGTGGAAGCCACCGCCTCCACCGGCGGCATGATCATGCCCCCCATCATGGGCGCGGCGGCGTTTATCATGGCCGGCTTCCTCGGCATCTCGTACACCACCATCGTCATCGCCGCCATCGTGCCGGCGCTGCTCTATTACGCCGCGCTGATCATGGCTATCGACCTGGAGGCCAAGAAACAGGGCCTGAAGGGCATCAACAAGGAGAACATCCCTCAGGTGCGCGCGGTGCTGAAGGCGCGCGGGCTGTTGCTGCTGCCGCTCGTCATCGTCATCGGCACGCTGCTGCTGGGCAAAACGCCGATCTATGCCGGCTTCCTCGGCATCATTGCCATTATCGTCGCCAGCTGGCTCACCCCCGACAGTTCGGTGCGCATGACGCCGAAAAAAATCGCGCTGGCCTTGAACGACGCGGCACGCGGCTCGATCCAGGTCACCATCGCCTGCGCCGCCATCGGCGTGATCATCTGCGTGGTGACCATGACCGGCATCGGCTCCACGCTGGCGTTCAACATCGTCGCCATGACCGACAACACCCTGTGGATGATCCTGCTGGTGGTGATGCTGGTGTGCATCGTGCTCAGCATGGGGCTACCCTCCACCGCGCTCTACATCGTGGTAGCGGTCACCGTGTCGCCGATCCTGATCAAAGCCGGCGTGCTGCCGCTGGCGGCGCATTTCTTCGTGTTCTGGTTCGGCGCGTTGTCCAACATCACGCCGCCGGTGGCGCTGGCCAGCTACACCGCCGCCAGCATCGCCCGCGCCGATCCGATGCAAACCTCGTGGGACGCGGTGCGCCTGGCGCTGCCGGGCTTTATCATCCCGTTCATTCTGGTCTACAACCCGACGCTGTTGATGCAGGGCGACGATCTCAACCCGCTGTCGGTGCTGCATATGGTGATCAGCGCGCTGGTGGGGATCTACGCCCTGTCGATCGCCAGCGCCAATTTCTGGCTGATGAAGACCCACTGGCTGGAGCGGGTGCTGTTTACCGCGGCGGCGATTTTACTGATCAAACCGGGCCTGATGACCGATCTGGGCGGCGCGGCCCTGATCGCCGCCGCCGCCGCCATGCACCTGCTGCGCTATAAACAGCGCGCCGCGCTGCCGGGAGGCGCGTCATGATCCGCAAGGTCACGCGCCAGAAAGCCTCTCATCAGGTGCTGGCGCAGCTGAAAGCCGGCATCAACGACGGCACCTTTCCGGTCGGCGAGAAGCTGCCGTCGGAAAACGTGTTGGCGGACGCGTTCGGCGTCAGCCGGGTGCCGGTGCGCGAGGCGCTCGGCGTGCTGGAGGTCAGCGGCATCATCTCCTCACGCCAGGGCGGCGGCCACCGGGTGGAACAGCATTCGCTGCTGAGCAAATACGAACCGCTGGTGATGGAGGTAGCCGACCGCCGCGAGGTGGAAGCGCTGCTGGAAATGCGCGAAGTCATGGAACAGCAGGCGGCGCGCATGGCCGCCGAGCGCCGCACCGAACAGGAGTTGCAGGCGATCGAACAGGCGCACCTCGCCTTTCGTGACTGTACGCTCAACGACGGCCAGATCGGCTATCGGCAGGACTACCTGTTCCACCGCGCCATCATGCAGGCTTCGCATAACCCGTTTTTCGTGCAGATCCTCGATAACATGCACGAGCTGTATCTGGGGGTGCTGGTGTACTCGCTCAGCAAAAACCTAGGGCGGCAGGCCGAGCGCCAGCGGGTGATCGACGAACATGAGCGGGTATTTATCGCCATTCGCGACGGCGATGCGGCGGCGGCCACCGCCGCCATGCAAAGCCATCTGAACAACGTACGCGGCAAATTACGCCGCCTGGAAAACGAGGAGCAAGAGCCGTGATGTACGACGCGATCGTTATCGGTGCCGGCCTGGTGGGGCTCGGCGTGGTGAATGCGCTGCAGGAAGCGGATCCGCAGCGGCGCATTCTGATCCTGGAAAAAGAGCGCGGCCCGGCGGCGCACCAAAGCGGCCACAACAGCAACGTGGTGCATTCCGGCATCTACTACACGCCCGGCAGCCTGAAAGCGCAGTTGGCAAAACAGGGCAACCGCAGCATGTTCGCCTTCTGCCGCGAACACGACCTGTATCACGACCAATGCGGCAAGGTGATTGTCGCCACCCAGCTAAACGAACTGGATCGGCTGGAGAACATCTATCAGCGCGGCCTGCAAAACGGCCTGCAGGTCACCCGGCTGTCGCAGGCGCAGCTGCGGGAGCGCGAACCGCACGTCAATGGCCTTGAAGCGCTGCTGGTGCCCGACGCCGGTATCGTCAACTACGCGGAGGTGGCCGCCAAGCTGGCGGAGATCATCGTGCGGCGCGGCGGCGAGATCGCCTACGGCCATCAGGTTGAGGCCATCCGCGAACACGCCGGCGGCGTCACCGTCACCGCCGCCGGCGACACCTTCGAGGGAAAACTGCTGATCAACTGCGCGGGGCTGTTCAGCGATCGCATCGCCAAACTGGCCGGTTACGAAACCGGCATGAAGATCGTGCCGTTCCGCGGTGAATACTATGTGCTGGACGACGCGAAAAATCACCTGGTCAACCATCTGATCTACCCGGTGCCCAACCCGGATTTCCCTTTCCTCGGCGTGCATTTTACCCGTATGTATAACGGCAAGCGCGACGTCGGCCCCAATGCGGTGCTGGCCTTCAAACGCGAAGGCTACCGCAAATGCGACTTCAGCCTGCGCGATCTGAGCGAGGTGCTCGGCTATCGCGGCTTTTGGAAAATCGCCGGCAACTACCTCGGCGAAGGGCTGGCGGAAATGCGCCGTTCGCTGTCGCGCCGCCGCTTTGCCGAGAACGCCCGTCGGCTGATCCCGGCGCTGCAGGAGCAGGATATTCGCCCCGGCCCGGCCGGCGTGCGCGCCCAGGCGCTGACCGCCGACGGCAAGCTGGTGGACGACTTCCACTTCGTGCAGGGTAAACGCTCGCTGCACGTGTGCAATGCCCCCTCTCCGGCGGCGACCGCCTCGCTGGAGATCGGCCGCGAGATCGTGCGCCGCCACCTGTCCGCTTTCTGACGCCCACTGAGGCCACGGCGCCCGTGGCCTCAGCCGCGCTGGATGGACACGCCGCCGTCCACCAGCATCGCGGTGCCGGTGACGAATGAAGCTGCGTCAGACGCCAGATACAGCGCCGCCTGCGCGATCTCCTCCGGCATCGCCAGCCGCTTCAGCGCGTGCAGATCGGCCACCTGCGCCAATGCCTCCGGGGTATGGCTCATCTGCCGCCCCATTGCCGTATCGGTGCCGCCCGGCAGCAGCGCGTTCACCCGAATGCCGCGCCCGCCGAATTCCACCGCCAGCGCCTGCGTCAGGCCGATCAGCCCCGACTTGCCGGCCGCATAGGCCGCCGTACCGGGAAACGCCGCGGTGTGGCCGACGAAGGTGGAGGTGAAAATCACCGAGCCCGCGCCGCGCGCCAGCATGGCGGGGATTTGATATTTGGCGCCGTAGTAGGCGCTGGACAGGTTGGTTTCCAGCACCTCGCGCCACTCTGAGGCACTCAACGCCAGCGATGGCCCCAGCGGCCCCAAGGTGCCGGCGTTGTTGAAGGCGATATCCAGCCCGCCGAATTCGTCGACCGCCGTCGCCGTCAGCCGTTCGGCGAAGGCTTCGTCGCGCACGTCGCCCGCCACCGCAAGCGCCCGGCCGCCCTCGCGCCGAATGTCCTCCACCAGCTCCGCCAACAGCGGCTCGCGCCGCGCGCCCAACACCAGCGCTGCGCCCTGGCGGGCGAACAGCAGCGCCGCCGCTTTGCCGATCCCCGAACTGGCGCCGCCGATCACCGCCACCTTGCCGTTTAATGCGTTCATCGCTCATCCTCACACGGTTTAAAGATCCTCAGTGTGAAGCAAGATCCGGCGCCGCGCTGGCCGCAAGCGGACATGTAACTGACGCCAATAAAAAAGGCGCTGCAAGCAGCGCCCCGGCAACGCGAATCTGACGGTTAACTCACGGCCTGGCCGCATACTTCTGCATCGTGGCCGGCGTCACCAGCTCGAACGGGATCCAGTAATACGGCTCGAGTTTTTCCCCGTTGATCATGCGCTGCGCCACATCGACCGAGGCTTTGCCCTGGCCGACCGCGTCCTGGAACACCGTGACCTGCATCTTGCCGGAGGCCAGCGCCTTGAGGCCGTCCGGCGTGGCGTCGATGCCGCCGATCAGCACTTTCCTGTCCGCCTTGCCCGCCTGCTGCAGCGCCATGATTGCGCCGATCGCCATCTCGTCGTTGTTGGCGGCGACGATGTCGATCGCTTCACCGTTGGTCAGCCAGTTCATCATCAGATCCATGCCTTCACTGCGTGAATAGTTGGCGCTCTGCTTCTGCACCACCTTCATTTTCGGGTACTTGCTCACCACCTGCTCCACGTCTTTGGTGCGCTGCAGCGCGCCGGCGTCGGTCAGGTTGCCGATCATCACCGCCACGTTGCCCTGATAGCCGGCCAGCCGCGCCAGCTCTTCCATCTGCAGCGTGCCGGATTCCCGCTCGTCGGAGCCGACGAACACCACGCCCTGCGGCAGTTTGGCATCGCCCGGCGTGCGGTTCACGTACACCAGCGGCACGCCGGCGGCCTGCACCATTTTGGTCATCACCGGCGTGCTGGCCGAGTTGACCGGATCGACGATAATCGCGTCCACCCCGGCGCTGATAAAGCTCTGCACCTGATCGGTCTGGCGGCCGACGTCGCCGCGCGCGTCCTCGAACTGCACGGTGATGCCGCGCGCCTTGGCCTCCTTGTCGATCGCCTGGCGGATGATGGTGAGGAAATTCTGGTCGAAATAGGCCATCGACACGCCGATGGTTTGCGCCCATGCCGGGGTAGACGCGCACAGCGCCACCGCCAGCCACAGCCCTTTCAGGTAGTTCATGATGTGCCCCCCAGGTAAAAAAAACGCCGCCGGCCACCCCTGACGCCGGCGGCAATTCACGGCAATCAGTGTTTTTTACGGTTGCGCCGCATGTCGATCGACACGGCGGCGACGATAATCACGCCCTTGATGATGTCCTGAATGTAAGAGTCGACGCCGATAAAGGTGAAGCCGCTTTTGATAAGGCCCAGGATCACCGCGCCGATCAGCGTGCCGGTGATGCGCCCGACGCCGCCCATCAGGCTGCTGCCGCCGATCACCGCCGCGGCGATGGCGTCCAGCTCATACGACATCCCCATGCTCGACTGGCCGCTGCTGACGCGCGCCGCCAGCACCACACCCGCCAACCCCGCCAGGCCGCCGGCGATGGTGTAAACCGTCACCAGGTACTTGTTGACGTTGATGCCGGAGACCCGCGCCGAGGTCATGTTGCCGCCTATGGCGTAGATGTATTTGCCGTAGCGGGTGTGCTTGAGCGCGATATGGAAGATCACCGCAATCACCAGGAAGATGATCACCGGCATCGCCCCCTGGCCGATTGACGTGAAGCCGTCCGACAGGAAGCTGACCGGGTTGCCCTTGGTGTAATACTGCGCCAGGCCGCGCGCCGACACCATCATCCCCAGCGTGGCGATGAACGGCGGAATGCCGGTGCGGGTGATCAGGAAGCCGTTGATAAAACCGCAGACGATGCCCACCCCGATCCCCGCGCCGATCGGGATCGCCGCCGGCAGATCGAGCAGCCCCGGATACATCGGCGAGATGCTGTCCGAGGTCTGCGCCAGGCTGGCCGCCACCACTGCGGTCAGCGCAATCAGCGAGCCGGAGGAGAGATCGATGCCGGTGGTTATGATCACCTGGGTGACGCCCACCGCGATGATGCCGATGATCGCCACCTGCAGCACGATCAGCAGCAGGCGGTTCGGATTCAGCAGGAACGACTGATCGCGCATGTACCAGCCGAGGATTTCGAAGATCAGCGCGATGCCGATCATCACGATGAAGATGCCGGTATCCTTCGGCATTTTGCCGCTCAGCCCGGAGAACAGCGTTCCCTTGCCCGTTGAATCGGCGGAGAGCGGCTTCTCAATCTTTACGTTACTCATGATGTTCACCCTTCGTTATTCTGAGGCCAGCGCCAGGATCTTCTCCTGGTCCGCGTCGTCTTTGTCCAAAATGCCGGTGATGCGGCCGCCGTGCATCACCATTACCCGGTCGCTCATGCCGAGGATCTCCGGCAGCTCGGAGGAGACCAGAATGATGGCGACGCCGCGGTTGGCCAGCTCGCTGATCAGGCGGTAGATTTCCGCTTTCGCCCCCACGTCGATGCCGCGCGTCGGTTCGTCGAGGATCAGGATTTTCGGCTGCGCCAGCAGCCAGCGCGCGATCAGCACCTTCTGCTGGTTGCCGCCGCTGAGGTTATTGATGATCTGATCCATGGTCGGCGTTTTGATGTTGAGCTTTTTAATCTGCTCCATGCAGTCTTTGGCCATCTGCACATGGCTGACGAAACCGTTCTTGCCGATGTATTCCGACAGGTTGACGATGCTCATGTTCTCGACCACCGACAGCACCAGAAACAGGCCGGATTTCTTGCGGTCTTCGGTGAGGAACGCCAGCCCGCTCTCGATCGCCTTCGCCGGGGAATCCACCTTCACCGCCTGGCCTTCGATAAAGATCTCGCCGCCGTCCGCCGGGTGCATGCCGAACAGGCTTTCCATCACTTCGCTGCGCCCGGCGCCCACCAGCCCGGCGACGCCGAGGATCTCGCCGCGCTTGACGCTGAACGACACGTCATGGAACCAGCCGCTGCGGCGCAGCCCCGCCACCCGCAGCACTTCCTCGCCGATATTGTTGTTGAATTTGGGGAACATCTGCGTCAGTTCGCGCCCCACCATCATGGTGATCAGCGACTGTTTGGTCAGGTTTTCGGTTTTGTCGCAGGCGATGAAGGTGCCGTCGCGGAAAATGCTCACTTCGTCGGTAATGGCGAAGATCTCGTCCATCTTGTGGCTGATATAGATGATGCCTTTGCCCTGCTCACGCAGTTCGCGAATGATGGCGAACAGGTGCACCACTTCGCCTTCGGTCAGCGCCGAGGTCGGTTCGTCCATGATCAGCACATCGGCGTTGTAGGACACCGCCTTGGCGATCTCCACCATCTGCTGATTGGCGATGCTCAGCTCGCCCACCAGCGTGTCCGGCTGCAGTTTGATGTTCAGCCGCGCCAGCAGCTCGCGGGTTTGTTCGTTCAGCTGTTCGTGGTTGACGAACCCCAGCCGCGCAGGCTCGCGCCCCAGCCAGATGTTTTCCGCCACCGTCATGTAAGGCACCAGGTTCAGCTCCTGGTGGATCATGGAAATGCCCGAATGCAGCGCCTGCAGCGTGTCGCTGAAGGTGACCGGCCGGCCTTTGATTTTTATCGAGCCTTCGTCCGGGTGGTAGATGCCGATCAGGCATTTCATCAGCGTCGATTTGCCCGCGCCGTTTTCCCCCATCAGCGCGTGCACGCTGCCGGGTTTGATTTTAATCGAGACCTTATCCAGCGCTTTGACGCCGGGGAACTGCTTGCTGATGCCTTCGGCCTCAAGAACATAAGGGTACATACCGCTTACCTCCGCACTGACCCACGTTTTCCGCCGCACGCGCCCCACACCGGCGCCCGCGGCGGGCTTCAAGGCTTATTTCTTGTTTTTATCGGCGAATTGCTGGTAATTGGCCTGGGTGATCAGCTGGTAAGGGATCAGCACGTTGCTCTCCACTTTCTCGCCTTTCACCAGTTGAACGGCGGTCTGCACCGCGCCTTCGCCCTGGCCTTTGGCGTCCTGGAACACGCTCAGCGCCAGATCGCCCTTCTTGATGAACTCCAGCGCGTCCGGCGTGCCGTCAACGCCGGCCACCAGCACGCCGGATTTCTTGGCTTGCTTCAGCGCCAAAATAGCGCCGATGGCCATTTCGTCGTTGTTGGAAGCGATGGCGTCGATCTGCTGGCCGGACAAAATCCAGTCGGTGGTGACGTCTACCGCCTCTTTGCGGAAGAATTTGGCGGTTTGCTTATCGATAATCTTGATGCCGGGGTAGTTGGCCGCCACCTCTTCCACGCCGCGGGTGCGGTCGCGCGTGGCTTCGCTCGACAGCTCGCCCATCAGGATCATCACGTTGCCCTTGCCGTTCATCAGCTTGGCCAGTTCCTCCATCTGCAGCTTGCCGGCCAGCTTGGAGTCGGAGCCGACGTAGGCCATGCCGGCCGGCAGCGCCACTTCCGGCTTGCGGTTGACGAACACCAGCGGGATCTTGGCCTTCTCGGCCAGCTTGATCATCGGCTTGACGCCCTGGGTATCCACCGGGTTGAGGATGATGGCGTCGACGCCCTGGCTGACGAAGTTTTCGATTTGTTGAATTTGCTGCGCGATGTCGCCCTTGGCGTCTTCGAACTGGCCGCTGACGTTGCCGTCGGCCTTCATTTTGTTTTGCATCGACTGGCGCAGAATGGTGAGGAAGTTGTCATCGAAGTAAGCCATGGAAACGCCGATCTTGATGTCTTTCGCCAGCACGCTGGCCGGCAGCATGCACATCAGTACCGAGGCGGCGATCAGTTTCTTCAGCTTCATGTTCGTTACCCTTTAATCGTTAGAATGAAGAGGTCTGTTGGTTGACAGCTAATGAAAAATATTTTTTACATTCAAACAACAATACGGTCGGTGTTATCCCTTTGATACGGCGAATTTACCGCGTTATCGCCGTATCAAGGCCGTTGTAAAAATGGTGATCGATGTCTCAAAACAGATTAAAAACAACCAATTGAAATAAACCCCTGGCACAACAAACGGCGTCCTTACCGCTTTTTTAAATGTTTATTTCATAATTGAGATTATTGAAACTTTTTAACCCAAACAAGCGAAACATGCATTTTGGAATGGCTTATTAACAAAAACATGACACGGATCTAACAAATGAAGTGCAAGCCGCCGGCGAGCGTGCTCCTTTCGTGCGCCGGCAAAAACTGCGAGCGGCCGCGCAGTTTGCGGTTTCCGCGTTTCCCGACCATCCTTATTCGGCAATAATGGACATATCCCTATCTCAGGAGGACCTGACATGCAGCTCAGCAGCAAGGTGCGGATGAACCGCCTGTTCAACAACGGCAAGTGCCTGGACGTGGCGATCGATCACGGCATCGCCAACGAACCGGATTTCTTGATCGGCCTGGAAGATATCGAACGGGTGATGGGCAACCTGATCGCCGCGCGCCCCGACGCCATTCAGGTCAACTACGGCCAGGCGGATCTGCTGCAGCGCGCGCCGCAGCGCGAAAAACCGGCGCTGGTGATGCGCACCGACGTCGGCAACGCCTATAACGCCGCCCGCCACCGCGAGATGTGGGCAGTGCTGCACAATCCGGAGGCGCCAATCCTGGCGGCGCTGCAAATGGACGCCGCCGCGGTGGTGGTCAATCTGTATATGATCCCGGATGAGCCCGGCATTTTCCGCCAGTGCGTGGAGAACATCGGCCGCCTGCGCCACGCCTGCGATCGCTACGCCATGCCGCTGATGATCGAACCGCTGGTGATGGCGCCGGCCGGCCAGGGCGCCGCCTACGGCTCGCTCGGCGACGTGGAGAAGATCGTGCCGCTGGTGCGGCTGGCGCGCGAGCTGGGCGCCGACATCATCAAGGCCGACCCGACCGATCGGGTGGACGATTTCCACCGCGTGGTGGAAGCGGCGCGCTGCCCGACGCTGGTGCGCGGCGGCGGCAAGGGGGAGCTGGGGCCGGTGCTGGAGAAATCCGCCGCGCTGATGGCCCAGGGTGCCTCCGGCATGGTTTACGGCCGCAACGTCTATCAACACAGCAATCCGTCGCAGGTGGTGCGCGCGTTGATGGCAATCATCCATCAGGGCGCCAGCGGCCAACAGGCGCTGGAGATCTACCACCAGCAGTGACCCGCTTTTGTAACTAAAATAAGCCCCCCGCTCCCCGGCAGCATGCTATAACCTGCTGCCGGTAACTGCAGCTTGCCTCATTCCTCGCTAGAATACGCCGTGATATCGCCATTCGGAGAACCGCCATGCCAAAACAACGGGTGCCGCTCAAGCTGAGCACCTCCATCACGCTGATGGTGTCCGCCATCATCGCTTCGGTGCTGCTGGTGGTGTTCGCGCTGTTTTTCGTGCAGATGAGCCGCGAGGGGCAAGATCAGCTGCAGCAGAAAGCCATCGCCGTCGCCAATACGCTGGCGCTCTCCAGCACCGTGGTTGACGGCCTGCAGCGGCGCGATCAAAGCGGCGCCATTCAACGCTTCGCCGAGCAGGTGCGCCATCAAAACGAGCTGCTGTTCGTGGTGGTGGTGGATATGCAGGGCATCCGCTATTCGCACCCCAAACCCTGGCTGATCGGCAAGCATTTTATCGGCGACGATCTGGCGCCCGCGCTGCAAGGCCACGTCAACAGTGCCATCAACCGCGGCACGCTGGCCCCGGCGCTGCGGGTGTTCGTGCCGGTGTATGACGCGCAGAAACAACAAATCGGCGTTGTGGCGCTCGGCATCGCGCTGGACACCGTGCAGCGGGTGGTGGCGGAGAGCCGCTGGATCATCTATTGGACCATCGCCTTCGCCGCCCTGGTCGGCAGCCTGGGCACCTTCTTCCTGGTCTCCGCGCTCAAACGCATCATGCTGGGTTTCGAGCCTTACGAAATCTCCAACCTGTTCGAACAGCGCAACGCCATGCTGCAGTCGATTAAAGAAGGCGTGATCGCGGTCGATAACGAATCCCGCATCACCATCGTCAACGACGAAGCCAAGCGCCTGCTGCGCCAGAGCGGCCCGGTGGAAAACCTGCTGCTGGAAGCCGCCAGCAAGCACTGGCCGGCGCAGCTGCATCTGGCGGAGGTGCTGGCCAGCGGCCAACCGCTGCGCGATCGGCAGATCGGCTTCAACGGCAGCGAACTGCTGACCAATACCGTGCCGGTGATCGTCAACGGCCAGGTGACCGGCGCCATCGCCACCTTCCGCGACAAGACCGAGGTCAGCCGCCTGCTGCAGCGGCTGAGCGGCATGGCGCACTACGCCGATGCGCTGCGGGTGCAGTCGCACGAATTTATGAACAAGCTGCATGTGATACTCGGCATGCTGCACATGAAGGCCTATCAGCAGTTGGAAAACTACATCATCAACACCGCCAGCAACTATCAGGAAGAGATCGGCGCGCTGCTGCGCAAGATCCACTCGCCGGAAGTGGCGGGCTTCTTCATCGGCAAAATCAGCCGCGCCCACGAAGCCGGTGTTGAGCTGACCATCGAGGAAACCAGCCTGCTGCCGGAAACCGACGATGCGGAAACCACCCACGTGCTGATCAGCGTGCTCGGCAACCTGATCGAAAACGCCATCGACGCCATCGACGGCGTTGAGGGCCACGAGATCGGCCTGAGCTTCCATCATCACGACGATCAATTACACTGTATCGTCAGCGACGATGGCCCCGGCATCGATCCGGCGATCGGCGCGCGCATCTTCGAACACGGATTTTCCACCAAGGGAACCGGACGCGGCATCGGCCTGGCGCTGATCCGCAGCCATCTGGAGAAACTGGGCGGCAGCATCGATTTCGAGTCCGAACCGGGCGAGCTGACCCAATTTTTCGTGCACCTTCCCTATCAGGCCAAGAGCAGAACCCATGATTAACGTACTGATTGTCGACGACGACCCGATGGTGGCGGAGCTGAACAAATACTACCTGAGCCAGGTCGGTGGTTTTCACTGCCAGGCGACGGTCGCCACTCTGAGCCAGGCGCGCGCGCTGCTGGCCGATGCCGGCGTCAGCATCGATTTGGTGCTGTTGGATATCTACATGCAGCAGGAGAACGGGCTGGATCTGCTGCCCGGCCTGCGCGAACTGGGCGAGAAGACCGACGTGATCATCATCTCCTCCGCCAGCGACGTGAACACGGTGCAAAAAGCGCTGCACTACGGGGTGGTGGATTATCTGATCAAACCGTTCCAGTTCAGCCGCTTCAAGGAGGCGCTGAGCCACTACCGGCAGCAGTCGCAGCTGTTGGCGCAGCGCGAGTTTTCGCAGGCCGACGTCGACAGCCTGCTGCGCCGCCAGCCCGGCGGCCAGGAGAGCAAAAAGCTGCCGAAGGGGCTGACCAGCATCACCCTGAGCACGGTGTGCGAGTGGATCGAACAGCAGCACGATAACGAGTTTTCCACCGACAATCTGGCCAACGCCATCGGCATTTCGCGGGTCTCCTGCCGCAAGTACCTCATCTATCTGGCGGAGAGCGGCATTCTCGGCACCCGTATTCTGTACGGCGCCACCGGCCGCCCGGTCTATCTGTATCAGCTGAAACCGGACGCGATCGCCATGCTGAAGGAGCATTGCCGCCCGGCCTAAACGACGCAGGGCGCTGATGGCGCCCGGACGATTAATGTTAGAAGCTGTGCGTGTAACACTTCGCCTCGCGGTGAGGATCTTTCGAGTGTCTCCGCAGGCAGCGCTGCTTTTTCTGCTGCTGCTCCAGGTTCCGCTGCTGCCGCTCGGCGGTCTCTGCCGCCTCGCGCTGCTGTTCGCGCGCAATCGCCTGCTCGTTGGCCAGCGTCAGGTTATCGACATTCCACACCTTGTGGCGCAATGCGTCGCGCTTTTTCTGGTACTCCTCGGTGACCTTACTGTCCTTCGGCGGCGCCGCATGGTATTCCAAATCCACCCGCGCCTGCGCGAAGCAGCAGCTACACAAGGCCACGCCGGCCAACACAATCCTTTTCATCAATGACTCCTTTTACATCGCTTGACTCTGCGCGCACGCCGGCTCAACAACCGTTCGGCGATGCCGGCGGTTTTTCCTCGGAATGCGGCGCTCGCTGCCCACCGGTGACGGGCGCTTTGCCGGGCTCGATACCGCACTCCGCCAAGCGCGCCAGCTCCTCCGCATCGCGCTCTGTCGGCGTCGCTTCCTCACTCATTTCCTGCCGCAGATCCTGCGCCAACGCTTTCAGGCGCTTTTGAAACAGCACCGGCGACACGCCTTCGCACGGCCTGTCGTAACGCGCCGCGCCGGCGCTTTGGCTTAGCGGCGATAACAGCAAGAGAAAGATCGCGGCCATCTCCTTCGCCATGGGCAACTCCTTTGATTACGCCGAAATAAACCGGCGGTTCCCTATAAGGAAAACGAATTGTCTGTTAACGCAATGAATGGTTGGGCCACGGCAGAATAACGCAGGAAAGGTAAACCCTCCGACAATATCGGCAGAATGCGCGCATTAATTTGGCTGAATATATTTAGCGGCTTAACGATCGAATATTTTCGCCCCATCAAAGGTGCCGCCAATGCCGACGTTTCCTTCATGTAATACCGAGGAGGCGGACTCACCCGCCATGATGCGTTGCCGCTGCTCCCGCGTGGCAGGCTGAGGCTGAGACCAGTCTGGGGACGTCGACGTCGGCTGA
Source organism: Serratia sp. CY29653 (assembly GCF_052169255.1). Lineage (NCBI taxonomy): Bacteria > Pseudomonadati > Pseudomonadota > Gammaproteobacteria > Enterobacterales > Yersiniaceae > Serratia > Serratia sp. CY29653. The sequence goes on from NZ_JBJNLC010000001.1 coordinate 1,667,373, forward strand.
ATCGCGCTGCAGCCGCTCAACAAAAACAACGATACCGTGGCACAATAACGCCATGTCATAATTTCCTCCTTAAAGGAAATAAAATACCCGCAGCCGGCGGCAAGGGTAAATAAAAAAATGACTTTCTTTAGTTTAATAACCGCCGTTATTTCACCATCCGACTGCCGATGTTAATCACCCGGTTCGTCTGTTAACCCAAAATAAACATTTTCGCTTAGCCACCCGATAATTCGCAGGCAATAAAAAAGGCCGGGCTAACCCGACCTTATTTGACCGCTCGACGCGCTTAGACCAGCTCGATCACGTCGAAATTGGCTTCGCCGCTCAGATCGGCGTCGTAGTCAACGCCCTGCAGGCCAAAGCCGAACAGGCGCAGGAACTCCGCCTTGTAGCCCTGATAATCGGTCAGTTCGTTGATGTTGTTGTCGTTCAGCTGCTGCCAGATGGCACGGCAGGTTTCCTGCACTTCGTCGCGCAGTTCCCAGTCATCCAGACGCAGGCGGTGTTTCTCGTCGGTGTCCGGCGCCGCGCCGCTGTACAGCTTGGTGGCGAACAGACGCTGGATCTGCTCGATGCAGCCTTCGTGAATGCCCTGCTCCTTCATGATTTTGAACACGATGGAGATATACAGCGGCATCACCGGAATGGCGGAGGAAGCCTGAGTCACCACCGACTTGAGCACCGCAACGTAAGCCGCGCCGCCTTTGGCCTGCAGCTTCTGGTTGATGGCGTGCGCCGCGCGATCCAGATCTTCTTTCGCCTTGCCCAGCGTGCCGTGCCAGTAGATTGGCCAGGTCAGATCGGTACCGATGTAGGAGTAAGCGACAGACTGCGCGTTATCCGCCAGCACGCCCGCTTCGTCCAGCGCGTCCATCCACAGCTGCCAGTCCTGGCCGCCCATCACCTTCACGGTGTCGGCGATTTCTTGCTCGTTGGCCGGCTCGACCACGGCTTCAACCAGCACGTCTTTGTTGGTGTCCAGCGCGACGGATTTGTACGGCTCGCCGATCGGCTTCAGTGCGGAACGCACCACTTCGCCGGTTTCCGGCATCTTACGCACCGGCGAAGCCAGCGAGTAAACCACCAGGTCAACCTGACCCAGGTCTTTTTTGATCAGATCGATCACGGTCTGACGGCACTCGTTGGAGAATGCGTCGCCGTTGATGCTTTTCGCGTACAGGCCTTCTTCTTTAGCTGCCTTGTCGAAACCGGCGGAGTTGTACCAACCGGCGGAACCGGTTTTGCCTTCGCTGCCAGGCTTCTCGAAAAATACGCCGATGGTGGCCGCACCGCTGCCGAAAGCGGCATTGATGCGCGAGGCCAGACCGTAACCGGTGGATGCACCAATGACCAGCACCTTTTTAGGCCCGTTTTTCAGTTCGCCGCGCGACTTAACGTAGGCGATTTGCTCACGGACGTTGGCTTCACAGCCTGCTGGGTGAGCGGTGGTGCAGATAAAACCACGAATTTTAGGTTTGATAATCATAGTAATTTTTTCTTGGTAGCTAAAAACCGAAGGACAATATACCTGATTTTCTCAATATACTTAAGAAAGTGCGAAAACAAGCGCAGTGAACAGACCAGTCGGCAAGCCCACCGCCGAGGCATGTCATGATGGTAAAGGGATAATCATGGCAGGCCGGATTGCGATTACCCGGCCTGTCGAGGGTCACGCCTTGTTCTTTTCCAACTGCTCAATCAGCGTGTAACGCAGCGATGAGGCATCGGCCGGCACGTTCTCTACCGGAGTAACGCGCACTTTCAGCCGATACTGATAGCCCGGTTCGAAGGTGAAACCTTCGATGCCGGTATAGAACAACTCCCACGGCTGCTGCGCGGAGCGGCGCACCTGCATGCACTTCATCGGGGCGACGCCCACGCAGTCCACCAGCGCGCTGTTCACCAGCAACACTTCCGTTTGGCCGTCTTTCTCGTTTGCGGGCTGATTCATCGAGGTTCCCTCCTGGCTGCAGCCGGCCAGTGCGGCCAACGCAACAAATAACAACGCTTTAATTTTCAATGTACTGCACCAATAGTCATGTAGGTCGGGCGATCCTAACAAATTGGCTGGGTGAATTGAACCTTGCTGCGCGCCGGTGGCGGCGCCATTCATCGTAAAGAACGTCTTGTTAAGCGAAATGACTCACGCAGGAATATCAATCTCCGGCACGCTTATCAGCCTGGTAAATACCTGCAAATAAATCCCCTGTTCTTATCCGAACCGGTAATTATCCCCGCCGTTTTTTCTGTTAAAAACAGTTGGCTTGCGCAAGCTTTACGCTATTTAACCGTATCGATAAAGAGGGAGTTTTATGCAAGAGATCGAGGCTAAATACTTCCACCTGATCGCCGGTGCCGGTAACTTTTCCGACAACCGCGTCAGCAACGGCCGCGTCAACAACAACGGTGGCAACAAGAACAACAGCAACAGCAATAAGGCAGCAATACCTGCTCACACTCAGCTGTTTTAACTAATCAGAGCTCCGGCTGAGTCTCTCCGCTCGGTCGGTACTTTCAGTATTTCGGTGATAACGATGTTTAAACTGTTCCGTACCTTATGCCTGCTACTCGGCTTTTGGATCGCCACCCTGCTGCTCAACGGCGCCGGGGTTTCTTTACTCACGGCTACGCCGCGCCGAAAAACCTGTCGCATTTCGTCGTCTCGCTGGTGGTGGTCGGCGCCATCCTGCTGTGGACCCATAAATTGCTGCGGTTCTTTTTTGCCGAGAAATTTGAGAAGAAGCCGCGTTAAGTCGTGTTCTCACTTTGGTCGTCGCCCGCAATGGTAAAACCGGCATCGCGAATTGCCGCCTTCACCTGCCTGGCGTCCATCACCGCCGTTTTCACATAGCCAAAGAAGGCTACCCGTGCGCCGGGCAAACGGATTGGCGTCGCCAGTTGGGCACGGAGTTCACGATTGCGCTGCGCCATCAGCTCGGCGCGCGCCTGCCAAAACGCGGCGGGATCGGTTGGGGTTTCAGTCGCGGTTTCGAACAGCGACGCCAATTCGCTTAGCGCCTCCCACTCCGCCAACAGGGCGGCAACCACTCCAGGATTAGCCACCTGCCCCCAGTCAGAGGGTAAAGCGCCCTCACGCCACGCCTCGAGATAACCTGGCAGCGCCCTCTTCAACTGGCTCAGCCGATCGTTCAACGCAGGTTTCCTTTTACAACGCCCAATGCCTTGATATTCCCCATAATGTCACTCTCGTTTAACCGGTGATGGGAGCAATGACCGGAGCTTATCAGCGCCATAAATGACGTAATGACTTTTGGTGCGGCTAAATTAGCGATATGTGCGGGTGAGGAGTGCGGAGCTGAGGTGTTACGACTGGAAAGAGAAACCAAAGTTTTATTGGCGCTTTAAGTGGAATTTCCTTATAAATCAATCACACAAAAAAAGACCGAATACGATTCCTATATTCGGTCTAGGGAAATGGCTCTTGGGAGAGAGCCGTGCGCTAAAAGTTGGCATTTAATGCAGGGCTTGTTCAGCCGTGCACTTTAAGAGTAGCCTACCGCGCCAGTTTTGCCAGCCGCCCGGCGGCCGCGTGATAGTTTCGTGACGAAATAACTATGCGGCAAATGCGCATCAATCCGCGCGCGCTGGGCAAGGCGTTGGCAAACAAGCGGTTAGTCAGCGCACAGCTTCTCGGCGCGTTCGATAAACGGCGCCAGGCTCATTTTTTTCCCCGGTTCGGCAGGGTCGTCCAGCAGGAGCACCTCCAGCGGCTGCGCACGCTGATGGCCCTTCTTCACCTGCTGCTCCGCTGCGTCGTTGAGCGGGTATTGCATCAGGGTGCTGTTATTCAGCACGAACAGCGCGCCGCCGCTGCGGCACTGCAGCGTCACTTCTTCCTTGGTGAACGCCCACTGTTTGCCGTACTCCAGTTTGGTGATGTTCACCAGTTTGTCTGCCGCCAGCGCGCCGGTCGCGGTTGCCAGCAGCGTAATGCCGAGTAATACCGATTTCATGTGTTGGCCTTAAGGTTGCTATTCACGTCGATTTTCCCGCAGCTTGCCCGGTTGCGGCAAGCCGAAATTCAAACCGGCGCATAGGTTGCAAATAAACTGACCAGCAGCAGCACCGCCCCCCCCAGCCCGACTTCGAGCCAGCAGGCCAGCACCACGCCGCGCTGCGCCAGCGCCGGTACGCGGCTCATTGCTGGCACGATGGCGTAGCGATTGGCCAGCGCCACCATCACCATCAGCGCCACCAGCGCGGTTTTAATCAGCAGCAGGCGCTGATAAGGCGAGCTGAGGTTGAGCGGCCAACCGCCGAGAATGATCAGGCTGTTGACGATGCCGGTGACGATCACCGCCGCCACCGCCAGGTGTCCCCAGCGCGAGAAACGGATCAGCGTGGTGATGGCGTCGCTGCGCCACTGCGGCGGCTGCAGATAGCGCAGGCAAACCAGCAGCGGCGCCAGGCTGCCGAACCAGTAGCCGGCGGCCAGCAGGTGTACCGCATGGTTGGCGCGGTGCAGCGCGCCCAGCGCGCCTTCGTGCATCGCCGCGTGGCCGATGAACGCCAGGCTGACCAGCAGCAGCGCCGAACACAGCGCCAACGCCTGCGCACGTGGCCGTTCCGGCAGCAGCAGGCTCAGGATCGCCAGCAGCGACAGCCCCAGATGCCAGCGCCACACTTCGCCGAAGGTGGTGCCGAGCACCGCCCACCAGACCTCCAGCCGCCAGGCGTCTTCCCAACCGTCGCCCATTTGCCCGGCCTGAATGGCCAGCAGCGCCACGGCGGAAAGCCCGGCAATCCAGGTGCCGGCAAGCAGCAGCGGGCGCACATCGCGGGAGAGGATCGGGGAGAGGCGCTGCGGTGACAATAAGGCGGTGAACAGACTGATGCCGAACATCAGCATCACCGCCGCAAAGTGCACCAAGCGACACAGAACGAACAGGGTCGCCAGACTCACGATCAGTTTACGGTGAAGCTGTACTGGCCTTTGGTTTTATGCCCGTCGACCGAAACCACATGCCAGCTGACGTTGTATTTGCCCGCGCTCAGCTCGCCTTCGATCGGCACATTGACCTGGGTGTTGTTGTTCGGATCGAGCTGCAGCTTGCCGGTTTTCACCACGGCGTTGTCCGGGCCGGTGATTTTCACGCCGCTGAAGTTCGGTTCGATGCCTTCGGAGAAGCTGAGGGTCAGCGCCTTCGGCGCCGGGCTGACGCTGGCGTCGGCCTTCGGCGTTTCCACTTTCAGGTGGGCGTGCGCCAGCGCTTGCTGCGAAGACAGGCCGACGAACAGGACGAAAACGGTGGAAAGCAGGCGACAAGAGGAACGAATTTTACCGATCACAGTGGTATCCCTTAACAGTATAAAGAGGGTCATAAGGGTTAAGGCCACAGCCAAGGCGATGTATCAGCGGCCCCAACCCACCGCAAATGATTGCGCCACGGGTAAACAGAAAAACGGGTTGTATCGGCTAACCCGCTGTTTTGACTCTACCATCCCTGTAGCGTATCGCGGTAAATCATAACGACCGTGCTGCGGCAAGTCGAGCGCATCGCTGGCATTTTGCGATCCGGCAGCACGTATCGCCGCATAACCGCGATAAACGCAGGGTAAAAAAAACCGCGCGTCAGGCTCGCCCGCGCGCGGTTTTTCGGTGTTTTGTTGCAGATTAAGCCTGGCCGTTGCCGCCCTGGCCCATCGCGCCCATTTTCTTCAGATCTTTGTCGATGAAGAACAGGCCTTTGCCGCTGGTGCCCACCAGCGCCAGCTTATCCAGCACGGATTTGAACAGTTTCTCTTCTTCGTGCTGCTCCGCCACGTACCACTGCAGGAAGTTGAAGGTGGAATAATCGTGTGCGGTCATGGCGGCGTGCGCCAGTTCGTTGATCTGACGGGTGATCAGCTGTTCGTGTTCGTAGGTCTGCTGGAACACGTCCGCCAGCGATTCGAACGCCACCGGCGGCGCGGCGATGCTGCCCAGCAGCGGCAAAGAGCCGGTGTCGCTCAGGTAGTCGAACAGACGTTGCATATGCTGCATCTCTTCCTGAGAGTGCTCTTTAAGAAATGCGGCGGCGCCTTCAAAGCCTTTATCGCTGCACCATGCGCTCATTTGCAGGTACAGGTTGGCGGAGTAGAACTCCAGATTCAGTTGCTCATTCAGCTTTTGAGTCATTTCTTGCGTCAGCATAATGATTCCTTTTATTTTGCAGGTCATGAATTTAATTTCCGCGCATTATGCCCTGCTGCCGTAAAAATAAAAACACCTTATTTACACCCGATCAATATTAATTATTTATTTAATTAAAATCAAACACATAAAATCATATAGAAATTCACGCTAATTATTATGATAATTATTCCCATCTTTTATTTTAATCAAAAAGTGAATCATTCTTATTTAAAAGAATAAATAGATTGCATTACTCTTTGGAAAATATCGTCCGCCGCGGCGGCGCTACGGGCTTGCCAAGCGTCGCCGGGTGGATTACCTTCTGCGCAGGTTCAATACGGCAAAGTAAGTAAGGAGCATAGCGTGGGTTACAATCTGGCCGAGCTGTCCAAAGAAGAGATGGACAGGGTGAACGTGGATCTCGCCGCCTCAGGCGTGGCGTATAAAGAGCGCTACAACATGCCGGTGATCCCGGAAGTGGTGGAGCGCGAGCAGCCGGAACCGCTGCGCGACTATTTTCGCGAGCGTGTGGCGCACTACCGCGCGGAATCCCACAAGTTTTCGCGCCTGCCGTACGAGCCGAAGGCCAAATAACAAAACCCGCCGTTACGGCGGTTTTTTTGCGTCACTTGCCGGCGAACCGGTCGGTGGCGATCATCAGCTGGTGCAAGATGCCCGGCTCGTCATACGAATGCCCCGCCCCTTCCACGATATGCAATTCCGCTTCCGGCCAGGCCTTGGCCAGATCCCAGGCGTTCTGCACCTGGCAGGCCATATCATAGCGGCCGTGGACGATCACCGCCGGGATATGGCGGATCAGCGGCACGTTGCGCAGCAGCTGGTCATCGCTCTCCAGGAAGCCCAGATGGGTGAAATAGTGGTTTTCAATGCGGGCGAACGCCAGCGCGAAATCATCCTCGCCGAACGAAGCGGATTCGCGGCTCGGCAACAGCGTGACCGTCTCCCCTTCCCACACGCTCCACAGCTTGGCCGCTTCGAGTTGCACCTGCGGATCGGCCGAGGTCAGCCGCTGCCGGTAGGCGGCGATCACATCTTTACGCTCTTCATCCGACAGAATGGACAGCACGCGCTCCCATTTGTCCGGGAAGAAGCGTGACGCGCCGTCCTGGTAATACCAATGCAGCTCCTGCTTGCGCAGGGTGAAAATGCCGCGCAGCACCATTTCACTGACGCGCTCCGGGTGGGTCTGCGCATAGGCGAGCGCCAGCGTCGACCCCCAGGAACCACCAAACACCAGCCATTGATCGACGCCGGCCATTTCGCGCAGCCGCTCGATATCGGCCACCAAATGCCAGGTGGTGTTGTTGTCCAGGCTGGCGTGCGGACGGGAGCGGCCACAGCCGCGCTGATCGAACAGCAGCACCTTGTAGCGTTCGGGATCGAACAACTGGCGATGATGCGGGGAGATGCCGCCGCCCGGCCCGCCGTGAATGAAGACCGCCGGCTTACCGTTCGGGTTGCCGCTCAGCTCCCAGTAGATCCGGTGGCCATCCCCAGTGTCCAGCCAACCGCTGTCGTATGCCGCTAACGGCGGGTACAAACCTCGTAATTGTTCCATGGCGCTTTCCGTCTCTCTGTGAGTCATGCTTTCATCAAAGCGGAAGCCGCCCGGCAGGTCAACGGTAAAACCCGAAAACTAGAACGCGCGCCGAGAACTCAGCGCGCGTTTGCTCAAAATCGCAACGACCTGCCTGCAAAATGCCCACAGGCCCTATCGGTTGAGGGGCGCATTCGCCCCCCCGGGAACTCAGTTAGCCACCTTTGCGCATATGCGGCTCGCGCATCTCCTGCGCGGTTTTCGCCTCGATGCTCAGTTCCGCCGTCGGGCGCAGCAGCAGGCGCGCCAGCCCGATAGGTTCGCCGGTTTCCCGGCAGTAGCCGTACTCGCCGTTCTGCAACCTTGCCAGCGCCGCGTCGATTTTCGGCAGCAGGCGGCTTTCGCGATCCAACTGGCGGAACAGCAGGCGCAGATCCTCTTCGCGCGCCGCCTTGTCGGCTTCATCGCCCGTCGCTTCGCCGCCGTCGATCTCTTTTTTCAGCTCATCGATGTGCAGCAGCAACTTTTGCCGCTCGTCCTGCAACAGTTGGCGGAAAAACGCCCGTTGAACCGAGTTCATATAATCAGAATCCGGCATGGCCAGCAGTTGCTGCGCATCCGGTAACGTCATGACTGTCATTGCGCTCTCCCAACACCAAAAGTGTAACATTATAACATAATATTTATTTTTAGCACCCGGTCATCCAAAAACAAAATTTCATGCACAAACAGCCGGTTAACCTAAACCTGCACTTTGCCGCTTGCATCCTCTTGGCTTTAGGCGGTTAATGGCTGAGCAAGCCACCCAATCATAGGTAACGAGAGGCCATCATGAGTAAGGGAATGGATAGCAAAAAGAATGCGAAGAAGAAGCCGTTGAAAACCCCAGCTGAGAAACGTGCGGAGAAACGCGCCAAAAAAGCGCATCCGTCTGGTGAGTAAGCGTCCTTCCATCCGTCATTAAACCCGCCAAGGCGGGTTTTTTATTGCCTGTAGCGAGGGGGCGGTTGGCACGGCCGCCTGTGCCGGTTAAGCTGAGGGCTGACGGCAACGCGGAGGAAAACATGACGTTACGCGTAATAGATACCGAGACCTGCGGGCTGGACGGCGGCGTGGTGGAAGTGGCCTCCCTCGATCTGCTCGACGGCCAATTGACCAACCCGATGAGCGATCTGGTCAGCCCGGATCGCCCCATCAGCCTCGACGCGATGGCGATTCATCACATCACCGAACAGATGGTGGAAGGCAAACCGCGCATTGCGGTGGCAATCGGCCGCTATCAGGGCAGCCCCTACTATGTGGCGCACAACGCCGCTTTCGATCGCGGCGTGCTGCCGGAGATGAACGGCGCCTGGATCTGCACGCTCAAGCTGGCGCGCACGCTGTATCCGGACATCAAGTACGGCAACCAATATCTGCGCTACGCGCTGAACCTGGACGTGCAGCTGCCGGCAGACGCCACGCTGTACCCGCACCGCGCGCTGTACGACTGCTACGTCACCGCCGCGCTGCTGCAACGCATCATCAAGGATTCGGGCTGGACGCCGGAGCAAATGGTGCAGATCACCGAACAACCGGTGCTGCTGAAGAAGTTCAAATTCGGCAAGTATCGCGGGCAGGAGATCGATCGCATCGCCCAGGAAGATCCCGGCTATCTGCGCTGGATGCTGAAATCCATCGACGATCTGAGCCCGGACATGAAACACACGCTGAAATACTATCTGATTGGCTAACACGGCGGGCGGCGCAGGCCGCCCGCCGAATGCCGTTACTCCGCCAGCGCCAGAATGAAGGCGTACTCCAGCGCAATATCCTCATAGGCCTTGAAGCGCCCGGACTTGCCGCCATGGCCGGCATCCATGTCGGTATACAGCAGCAGCTGCCGATCGTCGGTTTTCAGCTCGCGCAGCTTGGCCACCCACTTGGCCGGCTCCCAATACTGCACCTGCGAATCGTGCAGGCCGGTGGTCACCAGCAGATGCGGGTATGCCTGCGCCTTCACCTGATCGTACGGGCTGTACTGCTTGATGTAGTCGTAATAGGCCTGCTCGTTCGGGTTGCCCCACTCGTCGTATTCGCCGGTGGTCAGCGGGATCGACTCATCCAGCATGGTGGTCACCACGTCGACGAACGGCACCTGCGCCACCACGCCGTGGAACAGCTGCGGCGCCTGGTTGATCACCGCCCCCATCAGCAGGCCGCCGGCGCTGCCGCCCATGGCGAACACCCGCTTGCCGTCGCCGTAACCCTGGGCGATCAGCGTTTCGGTCACGTCGATAAAATCGTTGAAGGTGTTCTGCTTGTTGAACAGCTTGCCGTCTTCATACCACAGCTGCCCCAGCTCGCCGCCGCCGCGAATGTGCGCCAGCGCGAACACGAAACCGCGATCGAGCAGGCTCAGGCGGCTGGCGCTGAACGCCGGATCCATGCTGCTGCCGTAGGAGCCGTAGCCGTACACCATCAACGGGTTGGCGCCGCGCTGGAAGCTGTCCTGGCGATACACCAGCGATACCGGCACCTCGACGCCGTCGCGCGCCTTCACCCACACTCGCTCGCTGCGGTAGTTTTCCGGCGTGAAGTTCTTCACTTCCTGCTGTTTGAGCATCGTCCGCTCGCCGCTGTCCATATTCAGCTCGTACAGCGTGGTCGGGGTAGTCATCGACGAATAGCCGTAGCGCAGCAGCGAGGTTTCCGGATCCGGGTTGTACGCCAGCCAGGTGGTGTAAGTCGGATCGTCGAAGGCGATGCGCTTCTCTTCGCCAGTCTGCCAGTGGATCTGGCGCAGCAGCGTCAGGCCGGCGCTGCGCTCCTCCACCACCAGCCAGTCGCGGAACAGGCTAAAGCCCTCCAGCATCACGTCGGCGCGCGGGGCGATCAGCGTCTGCCACTGCGCTTCGTCCGCCTGTTCGCTCTGGTACAGGCCGAAGTTCTTGCCGTCCTTGTTGGAGCGGATGTAGAAATGCTGGTGATAGTGATCGATGGCGTATTCGTGATCCTTGCGGCGCGGCACGAACAGCTGCGGCTTGGCGTCCGCACGGTCGGCGTCCAGCAGCAGGATCTCCGAGGTGGTGGTGCTGCTCAGGTGGATCAGGATAAAGCGCTCAGAGGTGGTCTTCTCCAGCCCGACGTAGAAGGTATCGTCCAGCTCTTCGTAAATCAGCTCGTCCTGCTGCGGATCGCTGCCCACCACGTGACGATAAACCTGATACGGCAACAGCGTCTTGGCGTGCTTGCGCACGTAGTACACCGTCGAGGAGTCGTTGGCCCACTCGAAGCTGCCGGAAGTGTTCTCCAGCACTTCGTCCGCCCAACTGCCGTCGGCCAGGTTCTTGAAGCGAATGTCATACTGGCGGCGCGACAGGAAATCCTCTGCCACCCCCAGCCGCTGGTTGTCGGGGCTGACGTCCAGCCCGCCCAGGGTGTAAAACTCGTGATTCTCGGCGCGCTGGTTGCCGTCGATAAGCACCTCCCAGCGCTCGCTCTCGGCCTGCGGTTGGCGCACGGAAATCGCGTATTCATTGCCCGGCTCATAGCGCGTCTGATAGCGATAGCCGTGGCGCACGTAAGGCACCGAATGTTCCTGCTGCGGAATGCGCGCCACCATCTCTTCATACAGGGTTTCGCGCAGCGCCTGTTGCGGTTTCAGCATCGCATCGGTGTAGGCGTTCTCCGCCTGCAGGTAGTCCAGCACCTGGCGGTCTGCGCGCTCGTCGTCGCGCAGCCAGTAATAGTCATCCACGCGCGTGTCGCCGTGGATGGTGATGGGATAAGGGCGTTTTTCCGCTTTCGGTGGGGTCATCATTGCTAAATCATCCGCTTACATAGATTGCGGCAAGAGTGACACGATTCCCCCCGGCTTGCCAAGCGGCGCTACGCCAGCTCGCGCTTTTTCTCGTTGACGTCGCTCTCGATGCCCTGCTTGACGTCCGCCGGGATCTTCAGCGCCTGCGCCAGCGCGTCGAGGTAGCCGCGCTCCATAAAGTGATCGACGTCGATCACCAGGCAGCTCAAATAGTAAACCTCCAGCGCCTCGTCTTCGTTTTGCACGCTGCGGGCGATCAATTCCGGGTTGAGCGGCTGCTCGATCGCTTCCTGCACCCAGCCCTGCGCCTCTTCCCCCACCTGCAGCTGCGCCAGGCTGTGATCGATGGCGCGCTGCTCGTCGGCATCGATATGGCCGTCGCTCTTGGCGGCGAACACCAGCGCCTGCACCAGGCGTTTGGCGCGCAGATCCACCGGCGTGGTTTGCAGGCCGAACTGCGGTTCGTCCTGATGGGTCTCTTTCACCCGCTGCTTATACTTGTTCCACAGCACCGCGCCCACCGCCGCGCTGCCGCCGATAATCAGCGCATTCTTGCCGAACTTGCCCACCAGCTTGCGCGAGGACTTGTTGGCCAACAGCACGCCGACCAGGCCGCCCAGCGCCGTGGGCGCCAGCAGCTTGCCGATGCCTTCCGCCCCGCCCATCGCGCCGGCCTTCTGCCCGATCAACGTTTGAATCTGCTGCATCCAGTTACTTTTCATCATCTGCCCCTTGCGTGAAAAAGCGCGGCGCGCAGGCGCGGCCGAGCCGACGGTAAACCGCCAGATTAAGGGATCTTTTGTCAATTTACGTCTGGGGGATGCAAACCTGTGTTTAGCGGGCCGGGCGGCCCGCCTGGGTAAGCTGCGGCGTTACGCTTCTTCGTCGCCCGCTTCGTCGTCCTGCTCGTACTCCGCCAGCTCGTCGCGCATCGCCTGGATAGCGTCGCGGGTCATCAGCGCCAGCGTGCGGTAAAAACCGGTGGTGGCGTGTGCTTCCACTTTGCCGAGGAAGCGGCCGCACCACGGCAGCAGGAACTCGTCGAACAGGGCGATCTGCGCCTGCGCTTCATCTTCCTGCGACTGATCCTCCAGCCAGGACGCCGCCAGCAGCAGCTGGCCGAAATGGTCGGCCGGCGCCTCCGCCAGCGGCATGCCGCGCTGCTGCAGGAAGGTGCGCACGTCCGCTTCGCTGGCGCCTTCGACGTAGTCGGAGCGGAACGGCGACACGCTGCACTCGCTGCCGACGAACATCGCGTTGAAGTCGGTCGCCAGCTGGTTGACGTCGCAGCCCTGCTGCAGGCGCTTCAACAGATCATCCTGCTCCAGCGGCCAGTGCTGCTGCAGCTTGCCCTCTTTGATTAGCGCGAACAGCGGCACCAGCAGCGGATCCTGCGGCTGACGGTAGAACAGCGTACCCAGCACGCGGCAGACAATGGAAAACTCATTCATGATAATGCCTTATACAATACGGAAAATTTTGCCGGGACGATGTCACAAATCGGCCAATTCCGCAATCGCCGGCTTGCCGCGCCGCTCGAGAAAGTCCAGCAACCGGCGCGGGCTGACGTTGAGAATACGCGCCTGCGGGAAGCCCACCTCTTCGATAATGCGCTCGCAGTGCTCAAAGTTACCCAGCGAAAAGGCGACGTGTGAATCCGAGCCCAGCGCCAGCCAGCCGCCGGCATCGCGCACCGCGGCGGCGATCGCCCGGCAGTTGGCCTCGCTGCCCTTGCGGGAGTGGGTGAACGACGAGTTATTCAGCTCCAGCGCCACCTCGTATTTGGCCGCCGCCGCCGCAACGGCGGGAATGTCGATCGGGTAACGCGGGTTGCCGGGGTGGCTGATGATATGCACGTCCCCCTGCGCCATCGCGGCGATCATCGCTTCAGTATTGGACGCTTTATCCTGCGGCGCAAACACCGGCTCATGGAAACCGGCGATGATGACGTCGGTGGCGGTCAACATCGGGCCGGTGCAGTCGATGTCGCCCTGCAGGTTTTTGATGTTGGCTTCGATGCCGCGCAAGATGCCCACGCCGTTCACCAGGCGCGGCCACACGTGCATGTTCATAAAGTGCCAGTAGTGCGGCGCATCGGCCATGTCCGGGCCGTGATCGGTGATGGCGAACAGCTTGATGCCCTTCTGCTGGGCTTCGGCGATGTAATCGTGCAGCGTGCTGTAAGCGTGGGTGCTGGCGACGGTGTGCATATGCAAATCAACGGGGTACATTGTTTCTCCTTCCAGAGGGCCACCCGCAAAGGCACGGGCAGGCGCGATGACGATAACAGCTTATCAGCTACCGAACGGCGGCAGAAGGATCAGTACCCCCGTTGCCTGTCGACCACGCCGGCCGGGGCATGCCCAGCCTCCAGCGCGCGGATGTTGGCGGCGATCTGATCCATCGCCTGCTGCGGCAACGTGATGGCAGCAATATGCGGGGTAATGGTGACACGCGGATGACGCCAGAACGGGTGATCCTGCGGCAGCGGCTCGCGGGCGAACACGTCCAGCGTGGCGGCGGCCAGTTGCCCCTGCTCCAGCGCCGCCAGCAGATCGGCTTCCACCAGGTGCGCGCCGCGCGCGATGTTGATGAGATAGGCGCCCGAACTCAGCTGCGCGAACAGCTCGCGGTTGAGAATGCCGACGGTCTCCGGCGTATTGGGCAGCAGGTTGATCACCAATTTGACGCCATCGAGGAAGGCGGCGCGCTGCGCCTCCCCGGCGAAGCTTTGCACGCCATCGATCTGTTTGGCGCTGCGGCTCCAGCAGCGCACGCTGAAGCCAAACTCGGTCAGCTTGCGCGCCACGCTCTGCCCCAGCACGCCGGCGCCGAGGATGCCGATGGTGAAATCATCCAGCGAGTGCGGATCGAGCGGCTGCCACTCCTGCCGCTGCTGCAGCGCCTGATACTCGTCGAAACGGCGGAAATAGCGCAGCACATAGCTCAGCGCGTATTCCTGCATCTGCTGCGCCATGCCGGTATCCTCCAGCCGCAGCAGCGGCACGCCGGCAGGCAGCGTGCCGGGGTGTTTGCGCTCCTGATCGAGGATCGCGTCAACGCCGGCGCCGAGGGCGAACACCGCTTTCAGATCGCGGCGGTTGGCCAGCATCTCGTGCGGCGGGCGCCACACCAGCGCGTAATCGGCCGGCCGCTCGTCGCCGCGCTGCCATTCGCGGATCTCGGCCTGCGGCAGGCGTTGCTTGATGCCGGCCAGCCATTCCTGGGCGTTAAACAAGGGGTGGTAATAAATGATGTTCATACTGCGGGCTCCCGTTTGTTTTTATTGGTTTACCTCCAGCCTTCCGTGATTCGCCGCCGGATGCAAGCGTTAAAGCCCAAAATAAAAACAGCCCCGACCAGTGGGGCTGTTGTGCATGTTAGCCAATCAGGCGGCAGACGGGCCGTCGCGCCGGATAAGGCGCCGCAGCAGCGGAATGAGAATCAGCATCGCAACGCCGACGCCCGTCGCCCCCCAGCCCAGCGCGCTGAAGATTTCGCTGTAGCCGGGGTTGGTCTGCAGCGGCGTGCTGCCGCTGTTTTCCGGCATCAGGCCGGAGACGTAGCCCGCCAGCACCGAGGCGACGCCGGTCACCATCATCCAGCAGCCCATCATCACGCCCTGATAGCGCGGCGGCGCCAGCTTGCCGATCATGGCGTAACCGATCGGCGAGATCATCAATTCACCGACGCTTTGCAGCACATAGCTGATGACGATCCATTTAAACGCCACCAGCCCATCGCCGCCCGCCATGCTGATGCCCAGCGGCAGCACCAGCATGCCGAGCCCGATACAGAACAGCGATCCGGAGAACTGCAGCGGAATGTCGATGTTGCAACCGCGAGCGCGCAAGCGGTTGAACCACCAGGCCAGCAGCGGGCCGCCCACCACGATCACCAGCGTGTTGATGTTCTGGATCCACTGCGGCGCCACCTGAATGCCGTAAACGTTCAGGTTGATGTTGTGCTCGGAGAACAGCATCAGCCCCATCGGCGCCAGCTGGTACAGCGCCCAGAACACCAGCGAGCCCAGCGCCAGGATCAGATAGGCCGCCATTCTGCGGCGCTCATCGCGCGGATGGTGGCGCAGCGTCACCACGCACAGCATCAGGAAGATCAGCGCGCCGAGCACGATCACGAAGTGGCCGCTGAACTCGGCGTGGGTCAGCATCACACGGATGATCGGCACCAGCGCCACCAGCACCGCCAGCCCGACCAGCATGCGCCAACGGTATTGGCTGCGGCTGGCGTCGCGCAGCGGCGTATTGAGATCCGCCAGAATGCGCCAGCGGCAGACGGCGACGACGATCGCCGCGGCGTTGCCCAGCGTGGCAAACAGGAACAGCGCGCGGTAGTTTTCCGTCAGTTGGAAATAACCGGCAACGGTAAAGCCGACGAAGAACCCGAGGTTCATACCGGCGTAGTTCCACAGGAACGCCGATTCGCGCCGATCATCGTCCGGCTTGAAACGCTGGGTGAGCATCATATTGATGCAGGTGACGTTGAGGCCGCTGCCGGTCAGGAACATCGCTAGCCCCCAGTACAGCCCCCACACGCCCGCGACGGCAATCAGCGCGCAGCCGATCACCTGCAGCACCATGCCGAGCACGAACAGATTGCGGTTACTGAGGAATCGGCCGCCGAGGTAACCGCCGAACATGTGCAGGCCATAGTTGAAGGCGCCGAACACGCCCATCATGGCGTTGGCGCTGCTTTCGTTGAAACCCAATCGCTTGGTGGCGTACAGCACCAGCGTGGAGTAGAGCACGGCGAAGCCTAGCGTGGCGAAGATTTGGATGAAGAACAGCGCCCCCGCACCGGGGGGAATGGCATGGCGCGCTTGCGGCGCCGGTATGGCATCTGAAGGAGTCACAACGAACCTCTACTGCATTATTATGTAATGAGTCTGTCCCTGTCTGCGATATCGCCGGCCTGTCACCCGGCAATCTGCGCGGCGACGTGATGTTCCTTGCCAAAAACGCCGCGCCGACATGATTCCATTTAGCGACACATCTGACTAATAATCCAGTATTAATGCATATAACAGCAAACAACCCAACCTCAATGGCGATATATTGAGCTATCTGCACAGAAAAAGGTCAAGCGATCGTCTTTCATGGATTCTTACCGCTGCCAGCCCTGCCCGCTGGCGGCCGCGAGTGGGAATATCGTTCGGTAAATCAGCAAATTGCTGCAAGTTTGGCTAAACAGTCATGAGAATGAAATAAGAGGGTTGACGCTGAGATCAGATTCTCCTACATTAGCGCCCGTCGACAGCGCAAAGCGTTTTCGGCAACAAAACGGTGAGGTGTCTGAGTGGCTGAAGGAGCACGCCTGGAAAGTGTGTATACGCGAAAGTGTATCGAGGGTTCGAACCCCTCTCTCACCGCCAAATTCGAAGAGAAAGCCTGGATTCGCGTCCAGGCTTTTTTTTTGCATGGCGCACCGCCGAGAGAGGCGAGAAGCCTCGACAGGGTTCGACAAAACGCCTGCGTTTTGGACCGCCAACGGCGGCCCGCAGGGTGAGCGCAGCGAATCAAGCCCTCTCTCACCGCCAAATTCAAAGAGAAAGCCTGGATTCGCGTCCAGGCTTTTTTTTTTGCACGGTGCACCGCCGAGAGGGGTGCGCGCAGCGCATCTCCCCACCCTCTGCGACCGCGCTCCCCATTTCCGCCGGTTATCCACGAACCTTACCGCTGATTTTCTCGCCTATTCATGACATCTGCCCTGCCGTTCGCCGCAGTTTTCAGCAAAGTGCGCACGGCTTGAGCGGACGAACAAAAACACAGAAATTATTCTTGACCGGATCGGCCCCACTCCCTATAGTAGCGCCCCGTTGCAGCGATGATTTCGCAACAAAAAAATATGGTGAGGTGTCCGAGTGGCTGAAGGAGCACGCCTGGAAAGTGTGTATACGCGAAAGTGTATCGAGGGTTCGAATCCCTCCCTCACCGCCATATTCTACGAAGAAGCCTGAGCTCACGTTCAGGCTTTTTTGTATGCATAGCGCACCGATCGGGAGGGTGAGAACCCTCGACAGGGTTCGACAAAACGCCTGCGTTTTGGACCGCCAACGGCGGCCCGCAGGGTGAGCGCAGCGAATCTATCCCTCCCTCACCGCCATATTCTACGAAGAAGCCTGAACTCACGTTCAGGCTTTTTTGTATGCATAGCGCACCGACCGGGAGGGTGAGAACCCTCGACAGGGTTCGACAAAACGCCTGCGTTTTGGACCGCCAACGGCGGCCCGCAGGGTGAGCGCAGCGAATCTATCCCTCCTTCCACATAGACAAAAAAGCCCGAACGCAAATTCAGGCTTTTTTATCCCCACTGCCCAACCGCTCAGTGATGCGTGCGCCCCATAGACGCCGGCTGCGCCAACGCGCGGCGCCAGTCGCCCGGCGTTTGGCCGAACTGGCGTTTGAAGCTGCGGTTGAACGACTGCTGTGAATCGAAGCCGAGCGAAATCGCCACGCTGACGATAGGCTCGCCGCTGTTGGCCAGGCGCTCCGCCGACACTTTCAGTTTTTGCATGCGGATATACTCCCCCAGCGCGTAGCCGGTCTGGCGTTTGAACATGCGCTGCAGGTGCCATTTGGAATAGCCCGCGCGATCCGCCACGGTGTTGATATCCAGTTTCTCTTCCAGATTGTTGTCGATCCACGCCTTCAAATCGGTAATAAAGCCCATAGTGTTCATGCTGATGCTCCCATCATTTGGCAGGGTTCCCCTCTGCCCGATGCACATACGTTGCAACAGTTTCGCTTTAAATGCAATTTTTATTATTGCATTTACCGGAAAGCCGCCACTATACTCCACCCAATTAATGTAACCGATATTGATACATTAATGTGACACCAATGTGTTTCAAAACCTAACGTTGCGCCGCTGCATGGCGCAGCCGCCCCCTCACCGCACGCCGGCGCGGGGCGAATCCCGGAGAACAGGGCCGGGTATGGGGCCTGACCGCACTTACTCATCGGAATAAAAATAATGGCAAATCAACCAAACTCATCGTTCAACGCCGGCGGCCGCTCGCGCGCCGTCGCTCTGGGCCAGCGGCTCTCCGGGGTGGCGCTGCTGGCCGCCCTGCTCGCCGGGTGCGACAACAGCGTCGCGCACAACGCCCCGCCACCGCCGCCGGTGGTCAGCGCCGCCAGCGTGGTGGTCAAACCGATCAGCCAGTGGGATGCCTTCAACGGCCGGGTCGAAGCGGTGCAGAGCGTACAGCTGCGCCCACGGGTCTCCGGCTACATCGAACGGGTCAACTACACCGAAGGCGACGAGGTGAAAAAAGGCCAGGTGCTGTTCACCATCGACGATCGCACCTACCGCGCCGCACGCGAACAGGCGCAGGCCGAGCTGGTGCGGGCTCGCAACCAGGCCGCCCTGGCGCGCAGCGAATCCTCGCGCACCGAGAAACTGATCGGCACTCAGGCCATCTCTCAGGAAGTCTGGGAACAGCGCCGGTCATCCGCCGCGCAGGCGCAAAGCAACGTGCTGGCAGCGCAGGCCCAGCTCGACATGGCGCAGCTGAATCTCGACTTTACCCGCGTTACCGCGCCGATTGACGGGCGCGCCAGCCGCGCAATGATCACCGCCGGCAACCTGGTCACCGCCGGCGACAGCGCCAGCGTGCTGACGACGCTGGTGTCGCTCGACAAGGTCTACGTCTATTTCGACGTGGATGAAGCCACCTTCCTGCGCTATCAGCAGCAGGGCCGGCACGACGCGCGCCTGCCGGTGAAAGTCGGCCTGGTAGGCGAAGACGGCACCCCGCATCAGGGGCTGGTGGATTTCACCGATAACCAGCTGAACGCCGGAACCGGCACCATCCGCATGCGCGCCCTGCTCGATAACCGCGATCGCCGCTTCACGCCGGGGCTGTTCGCCCGGGTACAGATGCCCGGCAGCGCCGAGTTCAACGCCATGCTGATCGACGATAAAGCGGTGATGACCGACCAGAACCGCAAGTTCGTGTACATCGTCGATAAAGACGGCAAGGCGCAGCGCCGCGACATCGACGTGGGCCGCATGGCCGAAGGATTGCGCATCGTGCAGAAAGGGTTGGCAAACGGCGATCGGGTGATCGTCGACGGCATGCAGAAAGTATTTATGCCGGGCATGCCGGTCGACGCGAAAACCGTCGCCATGAACCCTATCGCCTCCGCACTTAACTAAGCTCCCAGCAGAGACTTCTGACCCATGGACTTTTCCCGCTTTTTCATCGACCGACCGATCTTTGCCGCGGTGCTGTCGATACTGATTTTTGTCGCCGGGGTGATAGCCATCCCGCTGCTGCCGATCAGCGAGTACCCGGACGTGGTGCCGCCCAGCGTGCAGGTGCGCGCAGAATACCCGGGCGCCAACCCGAAAGAGATCGCTGAAACAGTGGCCACGCCGCTGGAAGAAGCGATCAACGGCGTCGAAAACATGATGTACATGAAATCGGTCGCCGGTTCCGACGGCGTGCTGGTGACCACCGTCACCTTCCGCCCGGGCACCGATCCCGATCAGGCCCAGGTGCAGGTGCAAAACCGCGTGGCGCAGGCCGAAGCGCGCCTGCCGGAAGACGTGCGCCGCCAGGGCATCACCACTCAGAAACAGTCCCCGGCGCTGACGCTGGTGGTGCATCTGGTCTCGCCTTCCGGCAAGTACGATTCGCTGTACCTGCGCAACTACGCCACCCTGAAGGTCAAGGATGAGCTGGCCCGCCTGCCGGGCGTCGGCCAGGTGCAGATCTTCGGCGCCGGTGAGTATGCGATGCGCATCTGGCTCGATCCGAACAAGGTCGCCGCGCGTGGGCTGACCGCCTCCGACGTGGTGAGCGCCATGCAGGAGCAAAACGTGCAGGTCTCCGCCGGCCAGCTCGGCGCGGAGCCGATGCCGACGCGCAGCGACTATCTGCTGTCGATCAATGCCCAGGGTCGCCTGCAAACCGAAGAAGAGTTCGGCAACATCATCCTCAAGAGCGGCGACAACGGCGAGATCGTGCGGCTGCGCGACGTGGCACGCATCGAAATGGGCTCCGGCAGCTACGCGCTGCGCGCCCAGCTCAATAACAAGGATGCGGTCGGTATCGGTATCTTCCAGTCGCCGGGCGCCAACGCCATCGAGCTGTCGGACGCGGTGCGCGGCAAGATGGCCGAGCTGGCGACCCGCTTCCCGGACGGCATGAGCTGGAAATCGCCTTACGATCCGACGGTGTTCGTGCGCGATTCGATCCGTGCTGTGGTGGATACGCTGCTGGAAGCGGTGATCCTGGTGGTGCTGGTGGTCATACTGTTCCTGCAGACCTGGCGCGCCTCGATCATTCCGCTGTTGGCGGTCCCGATCTCCGTGGTCGGCACCTTCGCCGCGCTGTATCTGCTGGGCTTCTCGCTCAATACCCTCAGCCTGTTCGGGCTGGTGCTGGCGATCGGCATCGTGGTGGATGACGCCATCGTGGTGGTGGAAAACGTCGAGCGTAATATCGAAGAGGGGCTGTCGCCGCTGGCGGCGGCGCACCAGGCGATGCGCGAGGTCTCCGGCCCGATCATCGCCATCGCCGTGGTGCTGTGTGCGGTGTTCGTACCGATGGCGTTCCTCTCCGGCGTTACCGGGCAGTTCTATAAGCAGTTCGCCGTCACCATCGCCATCTCGACGGTGATCTCCGCCATCAACTCGCTGACTCTGTCGCCGGCGCTGGCGGCGCGCTTGCTCAAACCGCACGGCGCGCCGAAAGATCTGCCGTCGCGCCTGATCGACCGGCTGTTCGGCTGGCTGTTCCGGCCGTTCAACCGCTTCTTCGCCAGCAGTTCGCAACGCTACCAGCGCGGCGTCTCCCGCGTGCTGGGCCGGCGCGGCGCGGTGTTTGTCGTCTACCTGCTGCTGCTGGCCGCCGCCGGGGTGATGTTCAAGACCGTGCCCGGCGGCTTTATCCCGACGCAGGACAAGCTGTACCTGATCGGCGGCGTGAAAATGCCGGAAGGCGCCTCGCTGGAACGCACCGATGCGGTGATCCGCAAGATGAGCGCCATCGGCCTGAGCGTGGACGGCGTCACCGATGCGGTGGCTTTCCCCGGCCTGAACGCGCTGCAGTTCACCAATACGCCGAATACCGGCACGGTGTTCTTCGCGCTGGAGTCGTTGAGCACCCGTACCCGTACCGCGGCGCAGATCAACGCCGAGATCAACGCGCGCATTTCACAGATCCAGGAAGGCTTCGCCTTCTCAATCATGCCGCCGCCGATCCTCGGCATCGGCCAGGGCTCCGGCTATTCGCTGTACGTGCAGGATCGCGCCGGGCTGGGCTACGGCGCGTTGCAAACGGCGATCAACACCATGTCCGGTGCCATTATGCAAACGCCGGGGATGGGGTTCCCGATCTCCTCGTATCAGGCCAACGTGCCGCAGCTGGACGCCAAAATCGATCGCGACAAGGCCAAGGCGCAGGGGGTGCCGCTCAATGCGCTGTTCAGCACGCTGCAGACCTACCTCGGTTCGTCTTACATCAACGACTTCAACCGCTATGGCCGCACCTGGAAAGTGATGGCGCAGGCAGACGGCCAGTTCCGCGACAGCGTAGAGGACATCGCCAACCTGCGCACCCGCAACGACAAGGGTGAAATGGTGCCGATCGGCAGCATGGTCAACATCGGCACTACCTACGGCCCGGATCCGGTGATCCGCTATAACGGCTTCCCGGCGGCGGATCTGATCGGCGACGCCGATCCGCGCGTGCTTTCCTCTACCCAGGCGATGGGCGCGCTGACGCAGATGGCCGGCAAACTGTTGCCGAACGGCATGAACATCCAGTGGACCGATCTGAGCTACCAACAATCGACCCAGGGCAACGCCGCGCTGGTGGTGTTCCCGGTGGCGGTGCTGCTGGCGTTCCTCGCGCTGGCGGCGCTGTACGAAAGCTGGACGCTGCCGCTGGCGGTGATCCTGATCGTGCCGATGACCATGCTGTCGGCGCTGTTCGGGGTGTGGCTGACCGGCGGCGACAACAATGTGTTCGTGCAGGTCGGGTTGGTCGTTCTGATGGGGCTGGCCTGCAAGAACGCCATTCTGATCGTCGAGTTCGCCCGCGAGCTGGAAATGCAGGGCAAAGGCATCGTCGAGGCGGCGCTGGAGGCCTGTCGCCTGCGGTTGCGGCCGATCGTGATGACCTCCATCGCCTTCATCGCCGGCACCATCCCGCTGATCCTCGGCCACGGCGCCGGCGCCGAGGTGCGCGGCGTCACCGGCATCACGGTGTTCTCCGGCATGTTGGGGGTCACCCTGTTCGGGCTGTTCCTGACGCCGGTGTTCTACGTCACGCTGCGGCGCCTGGTGGCGCGCAAAGCGCAGCCGCAGACCGTCTGAACGCGGCGTTAAAATGCAAAAAGGTCGGGCATTGCCCGACCTTTTTTTATGCATGCGAACCGCGATTATTTGTCGGCGGTTTCAGCCTCTTGCGCGGCGGCGTACTCCGCGCAGGCACGCTTGTCGCCCCGCTCCAGTTCGGCCAGCGAATCGGCCACGGTATGGCGCGCCAGCACCGCAAGCGAAGCCTGTTCGGCTTCGTTCACCACCGATTTGAAATACCAGCAGGCGTTGGCGCTCACCAGGCAACGGGCCGGCACTTCAGGACGGGAAGCCCAGATGCGCTTGTCGTCGATCACCGCCAGATAGATGTCCCGCAGGGTGATCTCTTCCGCCGGGCGGCCAAGGTGGATAGAGCCGTTGCGGCCCAGGGTGGAAACGATGATGCCGTCTTTGGTCAGCGGCACCATCAGTTTGCGGATAAAGCTGGGGTTGGCTTCCAGAGCGGCGGCAAGGGTGGCGCTCGTCGAACGCATGCCCTGCTTCTCAGCTACGGCGACGCTAAGGACCATTTGCAACGCTGTCGGAAAGCGAAAATCTAACATGTCGTTATCTCTGCGAGACGAAATACTCAGGTTTGGCCGGTGTGGCGATTGGCGCCGATAACACCGCTTAATTGCACAATAATATAACAAACGCGGGGGCTTTTTTGAAGTTTTGCCCAGTGATATCGCACGCAGACATTAGAACGATCGCAAATTGTTGGGCGGGCAGAAAACAGAAACCCGCGTCAATGTTAACGCCGCTCGCTTAACCGGGTTAAACGATCAGAACTAACACTGCCCGCGGGCTTAATTCGAATGTGGCGATCAGGCTCTGTTCAGCACCAGCTGGCCGTTTTTATCCAACGGGATTTGCGTGCCCGGATCGTGATCCATGCGGATCTTGCCCTGCTGATTGCCGATCTTGTAGGTCACGTCATAGCCCAGCATTTTCTGAGACTTGTCATAGACCGTTTTGCAACGCTGCTGCACGCTGGTGGTGACGTCGTTATTCTGCATCGCCCCTTGCACCTGGTTACCGGCATAGCCGCCGCCCAGCGCGCCGACCACGGTCGCCACGTCGCGCCCGCGACCGCCGCCGAACTGGTGGCCGATCACGCCGCCCGCCACTGCGCCCAGCACAGAACCGGCGATGCGGTTTTCATCCTGCACCGGCGCACGGTGCGTAACGGTGACGTTGCGGCATTCCTGACGCGGCGTTTTGATGGTTTCTTTAATCGGCGTTGCGGCGAGCACCTGCGCATATTGCGGACCGGCAGAAAAGACGTCCAGGCTGGCTACCGCGGCAATCCCCAGAGCGGCAGCGATACCAATTCCAACACCGGCTAACATTGACTTGTTCACAGGAAACCTCCTGAAAGTGTTACCACGCATTTTTTCCGGGGTCTGTTACCGGCATGGCACCGCGCTTATTATTTTGCGCGTGGGCGGCTTGCGGTATCCCGGTTTACGGCGTGCGCGACGCGCCGTCTGTAAACGAGGTAAAGTCTGCACAATGATCTGAAGCCCCGCAATAAGACAAGGGGACCAAAAATGCGGGAAAACGGCCGTTTTTCCGCTGTTTAGGAGGAATCTTAAGAATTTTACCCATGCCGGCGACAGCTTATGCTGAAGAATCAAGCAACCGCCGCCGATCGCCTCGCGCCGCCATAAAAAAAACCCGCGCGAGCGAACCGGCGCGGGTTGGTCGACAAAGGCGGGATCAGTGCATTTTCAGACGTGGGCGGATCACCCGGTTGATGCCGCCCACCAGCATCATCAGGCCGGTTTTGATGTAACCGTGCAACGCCACCTGGTGCATGCGGTACAGCGAGATGTAGACGAAGCGCGCGATGCGCCCTTCCACCATCATCGAGCCGCGCATCAGGTTGCCCATCAGGCTGCCGACGGTGCTGAAGCGCGACAGCGACACCAGCGAGCCGTGGTCTTTATACACGTATGGCTTCAGCGTCTGGCCGTTCATCAGCGCCAGGATATTGGTGGCGCAGCGCGAGGCCATCTGGTGCGCCGACTGGGCGCGCGGCGGCACGAAACCGCCGCCCTCTTTCGGGCAGGAGGCGCAGTCGCCGATGGCGAAGATGTTCGGATCGCGCGTGGTCTGCAGCGTTGGCTCCACCACCAGCTGGTTGATGCGGTTGGTTTCCAGGCCACCGATATCCTTCATGAAGTCCGGCGCCTTGATGCCGGCTGCCCACACCATCAGATCGGCGTCGATGAACTCGCCGCCCTTGGTGTTCAGGCCTTTGGCATCGGCGCTGGTCACCATGGTGTTGGTCAGCACGCGCACGCCCAGTTTGATCAGCTCCTGGTGCGCCGCAGCAGAAATGCGCGGCGGCAGCGCCGGCAGAATGCGCTCGCCGGCTTCTACCAGCGTCACGTTGAGCGCGCTGTTGTCCAGGCCTTCGAAACCGTAGCTGTGCAGCTGCTTCACCGCGTTGTGCAGTTCGGCGGACAGCTCAACGCCGGTGGCGCCGCCGCCGACGATGGCGATGTTGAGCCGCTCTTTTTGCCCCGGCTGCGCCGAGAACTTCAGGAACAGGTTGAGCATTTCGTTGTGGAAGCGACGCGCCTGATGCGGGTTATCCAGGAAGATGCAGTGCTCTTTCACGCCCGGCGTACCGAAATCGTTCGAGGTGCTGCCCAGCGCCATCACCAGGATGTCGTACGGCAATTCGCGCGCCGGCACCAGCTCGCCGCCCTGCTCGTCGCAGATCTGCGCCAGCTGCAGCGTTTGCGTCTCGCGGTTGATGTTGGTCAACGACCCCAGTTGGAAGCTGAAATGGTGGTTGCGCGCGTGCGCCAGGTAGCTGAGCGCATCCACGCCGTCATCGAGGGAACCGGTCGCCACTTCGTGCAACAGCGGTTTCCACAAATGGCTGTGGTTGCGATCCACCAGCGTGATCTCCGCTTTGTTCTTGCGGCCAAGTTTATGGCCCAGGCTGGTCGCCAGCTCCAAGCCACCGGCGCCGCCGCCAACAATAACGATTTTCTTCTTTGGCGTTGTCAAAATAACCCCCTAAATGTGAACCATTTGTTATTCCAGGGTAAATAAATAATATCCTTAGAATACATAGGGTTCGCTTAAAATAAATCGGCTCTCTGCAGCCAGAATAGCATGTGAGGTTATTTGGTCATACCAAAATTGACGTACATCAAATTTTTTTGGTTAAAGGCTGGACGCGGGGATTTTTTGGCGATTGTGATTCAAATAGTTAGCGCTGAGTCACAGTTTTAAATTTTGCCGATTGCCACGCAAAATCTTGCCTGGGCGCACAAAAAAGCCGCACTTTCCGCCGGTGAAAAACGGGAAGCGCGGCTCACGGCAGCGTTATGAAACTGTTAACCCAGCGCCTTGAACGCCTTGAGCCGCTGCAAATGGGGGGAGATATTTTTGAACTTGTGCGTCTGCTGTTCATCCCACACGATCTCGTAGTAGTGATGCAGCAATTCGGCGCTGCGCCGGTTATCCAGCACCTCGTCGTGCCGCGACAGCACCACCAGACAGCGATCGCGGTTCTTCTCGCGGAAATCCTCCACGCACTTGGTGGCGATATCGCGATACTCTTCCGGCCGGTCTATCTTGCCGTGCATGTGCTCTTCCGGATACAGGTTCGGGTTGAACATCGCCTGGCGAATGCCGCACAGGAAGCCGATGCGCTCCGCCCAGAAGCCGCCGAGGCCGACCCCGCAGATCAACGGGTGCGCGTCGCCGCCCTGCTGCACCGCCTTGTCCACCTCTTTCAACAGATGCTGCATGTCGTGACGCGGATGCAGCGTGCTGTAGCTGATGAAGCGCACGTCCGGATCGATAAACTGCAGCTGTAACACCTTTTCATGATTGCCGGGACTGGTGGAATCGAAGCCGTGCAAATAGATAATCATGTGGATCCTCGCAACAAGCCAAGGGCCGCGGGCGCGGCCCTCATCATTTCCGCTCTGCGCCGCGATGCGGCGCCTGGATTCACCCCTGCGAACGCTGCTTGTGCTCCTCCCAGCGTTCGCTCAGCGCGCTAAGCGCCTTGTGCGCCTGCTGCCAGCGCTCGGAGTCGCGCAGTTCCTGACGGGTGAACTGACCGCGATGATATAACCGCTTCACCTTCTCTGCTTTGACCGGGGACAGGTTATCCAACACGCTGACCGCACCTTCGCGGTGGTTGCACACCAGGATCATGTCGCAACCGGCATCCAGCGCCGCCTGGCCGCGCTCGGCGTAGCTGCCCATGATGGCGGCGCCTTCCATCGACAGATCGTCGGAGAAAATCACGCCGTCGAAGCCCAGCTCCTGACGCAGGATCTGCTGCAGCCAGTAAGGCGAGCCGCTGGCCGGGCGCGGGTCCGCTTCAGTATAGATGACGTGGGCCGGCATGACGGCGTCCAGCAGCTGGCGGTTGATCAGCTCGCGGAAGATCGCCATGTCATGCTCGCGGATCTGCGCCAGCGGCCGCGGATCGCGCGGGGTTTCCTTGTGCGAATCGGCGCTGACGGCGCCGTGCCCAGGGAAGTGTTTGCCGGTGGTTTTCATGCCGGCGCTGTGCATGCCGAGGATAAAGCGTTCCGCCATCGCCAGCGCCTGCTGCGGATCGCTGTGGAACGAACGCTCGCCGATCGCCGCGCTGCCGTGGCCGATGTCCAGCACCGGTGCGAAGCTGATGTCGATATCCTGCGCGATCATCTCCGCCGCCATCAGCCAGCCGGCCTCCTGCGCCAGCCGGCCGCCTTCCTGCGCATCGTGCAACGCGGCGAACGACTGCGCCGCCGGCAGGCGGGTGAAGCCCTCGCGGAAGCGCTGCACGCGCCCGCCCTCCTGGTCTACCGCCACCACCAGCCGATCGTGCGAGGCGGCGCGGATCTGGCGCACCAGCTCACGCAACTGCTCCGCATCGTGGAAGTTGCGGGTAAACAGGATCAATCCGCCAACCAGCGGGTGTTTCAGAATCTCGCGTTCTTCTGCATCCAGCTCGTAGCCGGCGACATCTAGCATTACTGGGCCCACGGGCACCTCACTTCATTATTGTTCGTTCAGAATTCGGATGATGATAAACAGAATCGCCGGCGCACCGCAGCGCCCCAGCGTAAAAATTCGGCGTCGCCGCTCTGCTGCCAGCGCACTTCAAACCACAGCAGCATCAGATAATCCACCCACGGCAGCCAGCCCCGCACCTGGGCCTGCAGCCGGGCGGCGTCGTGATAGCCCTGGCGCGCGTAGTGCTGCAAAAAGCGCTGCTGCTGCCCGGCCGACCAACCATTGCCGCGAAACAGTGCGGCGATATCCAGCGCCACGTCGCCGTCGGCGGCATACTCCCAGTCGATCAATCGCAGCCCCTCGCCGGTGGCGAGCAAATTGCCCGGGTGGATGTCCATGTGCAGCGGCGCCAGGCGCAGCGGCCGTGGCGGCACACTTAGCAAAAAATGGCGCTGCAGGCGCAGCCAGGCGGGGGTTACACGCCGCGTATCCAGCTGCGGCCAGTAGCGGAGGAACTGCCGCCGCAGATCCAGCCGGTAACCGCTGAGCGGCCGCCGATGCAGTTCCGCCGCCATCGTCGCCAGCTCGCCGCGCTCATTCAGCGTCGCAAACTCGGCATCTGTGACGACGTCACCTTCGAGCCATTCGAGGATAAGCCACTGATTATTCTGTGCGAAAACCCGCGGCCCCAGCCCCGGCGCGCAGCGGCGCAAGACCCGCGCTTCCCGCCGTCGGCTCACGCCCAGCGCGCGTTTTTCCTCACTGTGCTGGCGCGCCAACAGCGTGATGCCCGCGCCGTCGATGCGCCAGCTCTCGCCGGTCAGCCCCTGCACCGGGCTGAAATGACAACCGGCGGTATTCACCGCCGGCAGTCTGGTTTCCATCAATCGTCGCAGCGCGGCCTCAGCGTTTAACGGCGCCATTGCCCGACCAGACGATCTCGCCGGTTTGCACCAGCATCAGCTGCATATCCAACGCCGGCGACTTCACGTCGCCGCTGACGTCGCTGTACAGCACGTACTGCGCGCCGACGATGCGCGCCAGGCCAATCGCCTTGCTGCGCGAACCGAAGCTGTCATCCGCCGACAGGCCCAGCGTTTGTCTGGCGCTGGTCAGCTTCGCTTCCGGCACCACGCTGAAGGTGGAATTCGACGCCAGCGCCTTGTACAGCGCCGCGGTAGCTTTGCCCATCTGCAGCGAACCGTTGGTGTTGTTCTTGACGCTGTCCAGCAGCAGCACGCTGCCGGCCGTGACGCCATCGGCCTTCAGCATCTGCCCCACCAGCGGCTGGACGCTGCCCAGCCAGTCAAGCTGCTGGATTTTCGGCGGCTGCGGCACCGGCTCGGTGGTTGGCGGCTGCGGCTGCTCGACCGGCGGCGTCGGCTGTTCCGGTTCGACGGTGACCGGCGGCAACGGTTGTTCCGGCTCAGGCGGGCGCGACAGACAGCCGCTGAGGGTTAATGCGGCCAGCGCCACTAAGACGTACTTTTTCATGCTTTTTCTCCAAACCTGGCAAGCGCTTACAGGTACAGATACAGACGCGCGCTTTTAGCGTCCAGATTGCCGTTAATCGAGTAAATTTTGGCGTCCGAGTCGGGCGCCACCACGATCTCGCGCGGTTTCTCGAAGGGGCGAATATCCAGCCCCTGCGCGTCGTACCAATAGAAGCGGTAATGTACGGTGACCGGCGTCATTTGGCTGTTGTTGAGCACCGAGGTCGCCATCACCCGCCCGGAGGCGTTCGAAATCGAGGGCGTATCGGCCAAAATGCCGGCGGTCAGCACCGAAGGATCCATCACCACCGTCTGCCCTTGGTTGACCGCGATGCCGGGCGATGAACTGCATCCCATCAGCAACGCGGCGGGCAGCGCCAACGCCATCAGACCACGGAGAGTTTTTTTACCGCGCATGATTTCCTCGCTTAACGTGACAGCAGCGGCCCCAGCGAGCGGCCACCGACCAGGTGCATGTGAATATGATAGACCTCCTGACCGGCGTGGCGGTTGCAGTTGACGATCAGGCGATAGCCGTCCTCGGCGATGCCTTCCTGTTCGGCGATCTTCGCCGCGGCGGTGATCATGCGGCCCAGCGCGGCTTCATGCTCCACGGTCACGTCGTTGACGGTTGGGATCAGCACGTTGGGAACGATCAGCACATGGGTGGGTGCCTGGGGAGAGATGTCACGGAAAGCGGTGACCAGTTCGTCCTGATAAACCACATCAGCAGGGATTTCGCGGCGGATAATTTTACTGAAAATCGTTTCTTCGGCCATCTGGCGTTCCTTGTTTTACACAATTAGCTGTACGCAGTATGAGTGACAAATTCTACTGCTTTCAACCTGATTGCGCACTTTCCACGTCGAGTGCTGCAGATTCGCGCAGGCCGGCGCCCCGCTTGTGCACCTTTTCGCTTTGGTTATTCACTATTGTTGCTTTACTTACCCCGTACCGCCGCCAATATTAACCCCATGATTAACAAAGGATAGAGGGCGTTATGTCACCGAGAATACCGGCGCTGTGCGCGCTGTTGCTGAGCGCCGCCGTTCAGGCGGCCACGGCAGGCGGTATCGACCTGCAGGCTAACCGAGAGCCGATACGCGCAGCGAAAAACCCCGCCGCTATCGCGCTGATCCCGGCGAACTTTCACTTCGCGGTGCCCGGCAAGCTGACGGTGGCGGTGGCGTTCGAGAACTCCCCGCCGCTGGCGCTGTTCGCCGAGGACAATAAAACGCTGATCGGCAGCGATCCGGACATCGCCCGCCTGGTGGCCGACAGCCTTGGGCTGGCGCTGAATCTGGTGCCTACCTCGTGGGAAGATTGGCCGCTGGGCATCAGCACCGGCAAATACGACGCGGCGATCTTCAACATCGCCGTCACCAAACTGCGCAAGACCAAATTCGACTTCGCCACTTATCGGGTGGACACGCTGGGCTTTTACGTCAAATCCACCAGCCACATCACCTCGATCAACCGGCCGCAGGACGTCGCCGGGCTGCGGGTCATCGTCGGATCCGGCACCAATCAGGAAAACATACTGTTGGGATGGGATAAGCAAAACCGCGCCGCCGGGTTGCCGCCCGTGCAGCCGATCTACGTGACCGACGACGCCGCCACCAACCTGAGCATTCAGTCCGGGCGCGCCGATGCGTTCTTCGGCCCCCACTCCACCGGCGCCTACAAGGCGGCGCTGACCGGCAAAACCAAAATGGTCGGCATCGGCCCCAACGTGGCCTACGTCGCGGTCACCACCAAAAAAGGCAACGGTTTGGTGAACGCCGTCAACGCCGCCATCAACGGCGTCATCGTCAGCGGCGAATACGCGCAGGTGCTGGAACGCTGGGGCGAAGGCGATGAAAAGATCGAGCGCTCCGCCATCAACCCGCCGGGCATCGGCGACTAGCCGCCGATCAGCTGCGGCGCGTGTCGGCGCATCCACTCGGCCAGCGAGTCCAGCGTCGGCCGCAGCGATTTACCGAGCGCGGTGACCTGATACTCCACCCGCGGCGGCACTTCGGGAAACACCTGCCGCGTCACCAGGCCACGCTGCTCGAACAGCCGCAGCTGACGCGTCAGCTCTTTCTGCGCAATGGGCGCCACCGCCCGCTGCAGCTCGCTGAATCGCACCGGGCCATCGATCATTATCAGCCGGTACAGGATGGGTATCGCCCACTTGCCCGACACCAGATTGACGAAGTCCACCATCGGGCAGGATTCGCCCGCCGGCGGCAACGCCGCCAAATTATTTTCCGCCGCGAATGGCGCTTGCGCCGTCATTTCATCCCACCTCGCCCTTTAGTATCCAAAAGGTGCCTACTATGCAAAAGGAACTATAGCGCAAATAATGCCGCAACTGACGCTAAAGAGGAATCGGTTATGTCACGACTGCAAGGCAAATACGCATTGATTACCGGCGGCACCAGCGGCATCGGGCTGGAAACCGCCCGCCAGTTCATCGCCGAGGGCGCGACGGTGGCGATCACCGGGCGCAGCCAAAGCGCCCTGGACGCGGCGGGCCAGGCATTGGGTGGCAAGGCGCTGTTGCTGCTGAGCGACGCCGGCAATATTCCGCAGCAGCGCGAACTGGCGCAGCGGCTGGGGCAACGGTGGCCGCGGCTGGACGTGCTGTACATCAACGCCGGCGACGTTACGCATCGCCCGCTGCAGGAGTGGGATGAGCAGAGCTATCAGCGGCTGATGGACATCAACCTGAAGGGGCCGTTTTTTCTGATCCAGGCGCTGCTGCCGCTGCTGGCCAACCCTTCTTCGGTGATCCTGTGCGGTTCGGTCAGCGCCCATATCGGCCTGCCGCAGAGCAGCGCCTACGCCGCCAGCAAAGCCGGCTTGCTGTCGCTGGCCAGAACGCTGTCCGGCGAGCTGCACGC
This sequence comes from Serratia sp. CY29653, assembly GCF_052169255.1. NCBI lineage: Bacteria > Pseudomonadati > Pseudomonadota > Gammaproteobacteria > Enterobacterales > Yersiniaceae > Serratia > Serratia sp. CY29653. The sequence goes on from NZ_JBJNLC010000001.1 coordinate 1,699,564, forward strand.
GCGCGGCATTCGCCTTAACGGCCTCAGCCCCGGCCCGACCGAAACCCCGGCGTTGGGTAAGCTGGGGTTGGCGGAAGCGGATGAACAGGCATTACGCGACGATATCCGCGCGCTGGTACCGATCGGCCGCATGGGTAGCACGCTGGAGCTGGCCAAAGCGGCGGTGTTTCTGGCGGCGGACGAGTCGGCATTTATGGTCGGCGCCGAGCTGCAGATGGACGGTGGTGTGGGAAATTTATAATTTAGCGACGCGGCCGCGCCCCGCGCGGCCCGCAAGATCACCCCAAACCGGGAATATCGACGCCGAAGGTCTGCAACAACAGCACCACGTTGAGCAGCACGATCACCACCGTGCCGACCACCGCCGCCAGACTGGTCCAGCGGCCGTTGGCGAACTCGCCCATGATGTCGCGGCGGCGGGTGAACATCACCAGCGCAATCATCGGCGCCGGCAGCGCCAGGCTCAGTACCACCTGGCTATAGACCAGCGCGTCGGTGGCGTTGACGCCCATCGCCACCACGATAAACGCCGGCACCATGGTGACCAGGCGGCGCACCCATACCGGGATGCGGAAGCCAACGAAGCCCTGCATGATCATTTGCCCGGCCATGGTGCCCACCACCGAGCTGGAAATGCCGGAGGCGATCAACGAAGCGAGGAAGATGCCGGCGGCCGCCGCGCCGAACAGCGGCGTCAACGTATGGTAGGCGGTGCCAATTTCGGCCACGTCGCTGTTACCGGCGTGGAAGGCGCTCGAGGCCATGATCACCATCGCAATATTCACCAGCCCGGCCAGCGCCAGCGCGATCACCACCTCAATATTGGAAAAACGCAGCAGCTTGCGCCGCTCGCCGTTGTCGCTGGCCGGGCTGCGGTGCTGGGTCAGCCCCGAGTGCAGGAAAATGGCGTGCGGCATCACGGTGGCGCCGATAATGCCGACGGCGATGGTCAGCGCTTGCGCGTCCGGCAACTGCGGCGTCACCATGCCGAGGCCGGCCGCTTGCCAGTCCACCGGTACGATGAACATCTCCACCAGATAGCACAGCGCGATGATGCCCACCAGGCCGCCGATCATCAGCTCGACCGGGCGGAAACCTTTCTTTTCCACCATTAACAGCGCATAGGTGATCACCGCCGTCACCCCCATCCCCGCCAGCAGCGGCATATGGAACAGCAGCGCCAGCGCGATCGCCCCGCCGAGAAACTCCGCCAGATCGGTGGCCATCGCCGCCACTTCGCTGAGCAGCCACATGCCGATCACTACCGGCCGTGAAAACTGGTCGCGGCACATCTCCGCCAGATTGCGGTTGGTGACGATGCCGAGCTTGGCCGACAGCGCCTGGAACAGCATGGCGATCAGGTTGGCCATCACCACCACCCACAGCAGGCTGTAGCCGTATTTCGCCCCGGCCTGAATATTGGTGGCGAAGTTGCCGGGATCCATATAGGCAATAGAGGCAATCACCGCCGGGCCGGCGAACAGCAACGGCGTAAAGGCGCCGCGCTTGCGTCCGGCAAGGGCGGCGCCAATCGCGATGTTGGTCCGTTCGGTTAACGATGGAGTGGTTGCCGCGTCACGCATGAATTACCCTCAATCTTTCACTGGTTATTTTTCCACCTACCATGCCGACAATGTAGCATCGGCTACACTTTATGCAACAGGCGAAATTCATTGGCTTTGTGTAGAGATATTTCTAACTACCACAATGCGTGGCATCGAATTGATAATGTGTGCTATTTGGACTAACTTAGGGCAACCCTCCCCGCATTGCCGGGAGACGCCATTTTTATGCTTACAGGACGCCCCACGCTATGGTTACCCGCGCGCCAGATAACGCCGACCGCCACGCCCAGACCGACATGCCGGACGAGGCCGAGCACGCCCTGCGTTTTAGCCGCGCCCGCGAAGCGCAATCCAATGCGCTGATCGAAGATTACGTTGAGCTGATCGCCGATTTGCTGCAAAGCACCCGCGAAGCCAGAACCACCGACATCGCGCGCCGCTTCGGCGTGTCTCACCCGACGGCGATCAAAAATATCGCGCGGCTGAAAAGCGCCGGGCTGGTGGAATCGCGCCCTTATCGCGGGGTGTTTTTAACCGAGGAAGGCGAGCTGCTGGCGCAGAAGGTGCGCCGCCGTCACCGCATCGTGGTCGATCTGCTGATGTGCGTCGGGGTGCCGAGCGAAACCGCCGAGCTGGACAGCGAAGGGATTGAGCACCATATCTCGGACGAAACGCTGGCGGTGTTCGAGCATTACCTGCAAAAGCACGCCAAGCCCTGACTCCCGGAGCGCCGATGAGCTACGCCGTGCAGCAAATCCACGATCTGCGCCTAGTGGTGTTCGCCGAAGCCGGGCCGATGTTGAAAGACGAAAACGACGTCAGCCTGTTTATCGCGCCCGCCTTTGAGCACGATGCCGGAATGATTGCCCTCCCCATCAACCGCCTCGACGCCACCTTTTTCCAGCTCAAAAGCGGCATTGCCGGCGCCGTATTGCAGAAATTCATCAACTACCGCCTGCGCGTTGCGCTGCTGGGCGATATCTCCCCCTGGCTGGCGCAAAGCAACGCGCTGCAAGATTTCGTGCGTGAGGCCAACCGCGGCGAACAGGTCTGGTTCCTCCCTTCTCTCGCCGAACTCGAACAGCGCCTGGGCGCCTGACGGCAGGCAATAAAAAAGGGAGGCTTTCGCCTCCCTTGATAACTCCCCTGCCTGAATCAGTGATTACGGATGTATTCGTCCATATCGGTTTTCAGGTTGTCGGACTTGGTGCCGAAGATGGCCTGCACGCCGGAGCCCGCGACGACTACGCCGGCTGCGCCCAGTTTCTTCAGGCCCGCCTGGTCAACTTTGGACACGTCGGCCACGCTGACGCGCAGACGGGTGATACAAGCATCCAGGTTAGTGATGTTTTCTTTACCGCCGAAGGCCTGAACCAGCGCCGCGGACATTTCGGAACCGCCCTGCGCAGTCTGCTCGGCAGCGGTGTCTTCACGGCCCGGGGTTTTCAGATCCAGCTTGGCGATCAGCACGCGGAAGATGGTGTAGTACACCAGACCGTAGACGATGCCGACGATTGGGAACAGCCAGATTTTGCTGCTGTTGCCGCTCAGTACGATAAAGTCGATCAGGCCGTGCGAGAAGCTGGTGCCATCGCGCATGCCCAACAGGATGCAGATTGGGAACGCCAGGCCGGCCAGGATAGCGTGGATCACGTACAGGATCGGCGCGACGAACATGAAGGAGAACTCGATCGGCTCGGTGATACCGGTCAGGAACGAGGTCAACGCGGCGGAGATCATGATGCCGCCGACTTTCGCGCGGTTTTCCGGCTTGGCCGAGTGCCAGATGGCGATGGCCGCAGCAGGCAGACCGTACATTTTGAACAGGAAGCCGCCGGACAGTTTGCCCGCGGTAGGGTCGCCCGCCATGTAGCGAGGAATATCACCGTGGAATACCTGGCCCGCCGCGTTGGTGAATTCACCGATTTGCATTTGGAACGGTACGTTCCAGATGTGGTGCAGACCGAATGGCACCAGAGCACGCTCAACCACGCCGTAAATGCCGAAGGCCACGACCGGGTTCTGATAAGCCGCCCACTGCGAGAAGGTCTGGATAGCCGTACCGATCGGCGGCCAGATGAAGGACAGCACTACGCCCAGAACGATCGCCGCCAGACCGGAAATGATCGGCACGAAACGCTTACCGGCAAAGAAGCCTAGGTATTCCGGCAGTTGAATGCGGAAGAAGCGGTTGAACATATAGGCCGCGATGGCGCCGGAGATAATCCCCCCGAGCACACCGGTATCCGCCAGGTGTTTGGCCGCAATCTCTTCAGCCGGCAGGTGCAGCACCAGCGGCGCAACCACCGCCATGGTTTTCACCATGATGCCGTAGGCCACCACCGCCGCCAGCGCGGAAACGCCGTCGTTGTTGGTGAAGCCCAGGGCGACGCCGATGGCGAAAATCAGCGGCATGTTGGCGAAGACCGAACCGCCCGCTTCCGCCATCACGTGGGAGACTACCGCAGGTAGCCAGCTAAAGTTGGCGGAGCCGACGCCCAGCAGGATACCTGCGATAGGCAACACGGACACCGGCAGCATGAGCGATTTACCTACTTTTTGCAGGTTTGCAAATGCGTTCTTGAACATAGTTGAGTGTGCTCCTGAGTAATAATGCTTTGCTACTTCTTGTCGCGATAATTCGCGCTGCAAGGGGGGGAGAAAAACCCCTGCAATTCAGGGTGTCTGTGCACCCCTTGAATTTATTACGCAGAGTAAAATAAATAGCCTGCGCAATGTTTGATGACAATCACGTTTCGATGATCGAGCCGCGGTAACTTTGCATAAACCGGCTGTTTTTTGGCGAAACAGACCAAAAAACACGCATCAATCACCTTGAAACGGGAGGGAACCTTACCCGTTTCAGTGATTAATTACGAGCTTAAAAAAAATTATGCAGACAATGACCTACAGCTATAGCCTAGGTCAAAGATCACAGTTCGAGGTGAAATAAACGTGAAAAGTTGGCGGTGGTGGCTTCGGCCAGTTGTTCCAGGCTGACGCCCTTCAATACCGCCATGTATTCAGCCACATCGCGCACATAGGCGGGTTGGTTTTCTTTGCCGCGATGCGGCACCGGTGCCAGATAAGGCGAGTCGGTTTCCACCAGAATGCGATCCAGCGGCACATAGCGCGCCACCTCGCGCAGCTGTTCGGTGTTGCGGAAGGTGACGATGCCCGAGAAGGAGATGTAGAAGCCCAGATCCAGCAGAGCTTCGGCCGTGGCCAGATCTTCAGTGAAGCAGTGGAGTACGCCGCCGCAGTCCTGTGCGTTCTCTTCACGCAGGATCGCCAGCGTGTCCGCGCGCGCATCGCGAGTGTGGACGATCACCGGCTTGTTCAGATCCCGGCCGATGCGGATATGTTCGCGGAAAGAGTCCTGCTGCAGCTCAAGGTTGTCTTTCTGGTAGAAGTAATCGAGCCCGGTCTCCCCCAGCGCCACCACCTGCTCCGCCGCCGCCAGGCGACGCAGTTCGGCGTAATCATACCCCTCTTCCAGATTGAGCGGATGCACCCCGCAGGAGAAGGCCACGTCGTTGCGCTCGCCGATCAGCTCGGTCATGGAACGGTAACCCGGCAGCGTGGTGGCAACCGCCAGCACATAGCCGACGTCGCGCGCCTTGGCTTTGGCCAGCGCATCGTCCACATTCTGGTGCAGCGTTTGATAATCCAGACTGTCAAGGTGGCAATGAGAATCGACTAACAACATAATTTTTAACTCTTTTACTTTACAGCGAATGAGGTTGGGAATAGCCGGCGGCGCCGAGCATCTGTTCCCAGCGAAGTAACTGTTCGGTCAGCAGCAGCTCGCGGTTGACGCCCACCACGCTGAGCAGCTGATGGCGGCAGTTCAGCCACTGCTGCACGATCTGCTGCAGCGAGGCGCTGCTCAGCAGGCTGGCCAGTTGATGCACCAGCGGCTGCTGATCCTGATTCAATACATAGTGATGCGCGCCCTGCTGCCACTTCATCGCGTCCACCAGCAACGCGCACAGCCAGTGCAGGCGCTCGGCGACGTCTTCATGGTTCAACACCGGCAGCAGCGACAGCATATCGCGCTGCGGCAGCGCGGCGCTCAACGTGGCGCACAGGGCTCTGCGCTGTTGCCACTGCTGCGGCTGCAACAGCTGTTCGGCGGCCAGCGGCGCGCCGTCGTGCAGGCGCAGCGCCGTGAGGCGGTCCGTCTGAGAGCCGGCCGCCTGTCGGCCCAGCCACTGCAGGCTGAGCTGCTCATCCGGGCTGGCCAAATGCCAATACAGGCAACGGCTGCGCAGCGTCGCCATCAGCCGCGACGGCTCACGGCAGCCTAGCAGAAAATAGGTTTTCTCCGGCGGCTCTTCCAGCGTTTTAAGCAGCGCGTTGGCCGCCGCCTCGGTCAGCTGTTCCGCCTGCGGCAGCCAAATCACTTTAGCGCCGCCCTGCTGCGCGTGGGCGTACAGCGTTTCAATCACCTGGCGGATCGGCTCGATGCCCAGGCTGCTCTTACCCTTTTCCGGCGTCAGCACGTGATAATCCGGGTGGTTTCCCGCCAGCATCAGCCGGCAGCTGTGGCACTCGCCGCAGCTTTTTTCACCGTTGCGCTGCTGGCAGATCAACCAGCGGCTCAGGCCGTAGGCCAGCGCATCATCACCGTTGCCCGCCGCCGCGTGCAGCAGCAGCGCATGATGGCCTCGGCCGTCGGCGTACTGCCCAATCAGCTGGCGATAAGGGCCGTTCAGCCACGGGTACCAGTTCATTATGCGCCTTCCTGCTGCCGCAGCCAGTGGCCGACGCAGTCGCGGATCGCCGCGGTCACCTGCTCCAGCGGCTGGGCGGCGTCGACGGTGACGATGGTTTTATCCTGCGCCGCCAGCTCGAGATAGCGAGCGCGGGTGCGTTCGAAGAACGGCAGCGCCTCCTGTTCGATGCGATCCAGCTGACCGCGCGCCTGCGCGCGTTGCAGGCCGACCAGCGGCGGCAGATCGAGATACACCGTCAGATCCGGGCGAAAATCCCCTAGCACGGTGTCGCGCAGCGAGCTCATCAGCTGCGGATCCACGCCGCGGCCGCCGCCCTGGTAAGCCTGTGAAGAGAGATCGTGGCGATCGCCCACCACCCAGGCGCCGCGCGCCAGGGCCGGTTTGATCACCGTTTCCACCAGCTGTACGCGCGCGGCGTACAGCATCAATACTTCGGCCTTGATGGTCGGCAATTCGCCGTCGATGCCGCGCTTGAACAGATCGCGCAGCTTCTCCGCCAGCGGCGTGCCGCCCGGCTCGCGGGTGAAGACGATGTCGCTGACGCCGTGTTCGCGCAGCACCTTGACCACCGTATCGCGCGCGGTGGTTTTACCCGCGCCTTCCAGCCCTTCGATAACAACGAATTTACTTTTCATTCTTTTCCTTTAACGCCTGACGGTACACGCGCACCGCCTGGTTATGGCTCGCCAGATTGGTGGTGAAGGTATGCCCACCCTTGCCGTCGGCGACAAAATAGAGATAAGGCGTTTTGGCCGGATTGGCGGCCGCCTGCAACGAGGCCTCACCCGGCATGGCGATCGGCGTTGGCGGCAGGCCGGCGATCACATAGGTGTTGTACGGTGTCGGCGTCTCCAGATCCTTGCGCGTGATGTTGCCATTATAGCTTTCGCCCATGCCGTAGATCACCGTCGGATCGGTCTGCAGGCGCATGCCGATGCGCAAGCGGTTGACGAACACCGACGCCACCTTGCTGCGCTCTTCCGGCACCGCGGTCTCTTTCTCGACGATCGAGGCCATGGTCAGCAGCTCTTCCGGCGTTTTATACGGCAGGCTGGTGTCGCGGCCGGCCCAGGCGGCCTGCAGCGCTTTGTTCATGCGCACGTGTGCGCGTTTGAGCAGCGCGATGTCGCTCATGCCGGCGGTATACTGATAGGTATCCGGGTACAAATGCCCTTCCGGCGTTTCTCCCGCAGGAATGCCGAGCGCTGCGGCAATCTCCGCTTCGCTCTTGCCCGCCAGGGTGTGTTTCAGGTATTTGGACTGCTGCAGCACCTGCTGCCAGTCACGCAGGCGTGAGCCTTCGATAAAGCGTGCGGTGAACTGCGCCTCTTTGCCGCTGGCCAACAGTTTCAGCATCTGGCGCACCGTCATGCCCGGCGTGAACCGGTAGGTGCCGGCTTTAAACTCCGCCAGCTCCGGCTCCAGCTTCAGCAGCCACTGGAACCAGCGGCCGTTGCGCACCAGCTTATCGCGCACCAATAGCCCTTCCAGCGCTACCCGACCGGTGCCGGCCGGCAGTTTGAAGATGGTTTCTTGTTGGATAGCCAGTGGCGTATCGGCAAAGCGTTCGATCTTCTGGTAGCCCCAAAACAGCAGCGCCAATACCAGAACAACAATAATAGACAGGACCTTCAGCTTTCTTTTCTTCATCAATCAGCCATGGTTAACAGTGTGGACGCAAAAAATCATACAGCTGGCGCGAAGCATAGCGCCATGATTGCGCAGCGTTTACCGGCAGCAGCGGCATCAGCGCATTGCTCACCAGGACTTCGTCGGCATCGGCCAGCGTCTCCAGCGGTTCACTGACGCACTGCAGACGGTATTCCGAGCCCGCCAGCAGCGCGATCACCCGCCGCCGCATCAGGCCCGCGACGCCTGCCTGGCTCAGATCCGGGGTAAATACCGCTTTTCCCTTACGCCAGAACAAATTAGCCGCACAGCATTCCACCAGCATACCGGCAGTGTCAAGCACCAGCGCCTCGTCGGCGGCCGTCTGGTCAAGATGCGCGCGGATCAGCACCTGCTCCAGGCGGTTCAAATGCTTCAACCCCGCCAGCAACGGATTGCGCGCCAGCGCCACCGGGCTGAGCGCAAGCGTGATGCCCTGCTCGCGCCACTGCAAATAGTGCGCGGGGTAGCTGCTGCGGGCCACGATACGCGTCGGGTTTTCGCACCCCGTCGGGCTGTAACCCCGCCCGCCGCTGCCGCGCGTCAGTATCGCTTTGACCACGCCGAGCGGAATTGATTCGGCCGCCAGCGCCATCTCCCGTTCGAAAGCCAGCCAATCGGTGGCGGGCAGCATCAGCCGCTGCGCCGCTTGCTGCAGCCGCTCCAGATGCCAGGGCAGCAGCTCGATTTTACCATCGGTAACCCGGGCAGTAGTAAAGCAGCCATCGCCGAACTGCAGGCCGCGATCGCTCGGCGCCAGCGCATCGTGGCGTTGTCCGTTAATCCAGTACATGCTTCCTCCTGTTGCCGGGTGATTTCATTACGCTCGCAGAATAGCAGGCGACGAGGCGATACGCAGCCCTGTTGGTGTCCAGACGATAGGCGTAAAAAAGCCCGGTTAAAAAACCGGGCTTTCATCAGCTATCCACAGCGCGAATTACACTCGGCGGAAGATCAGCGAGCCATTGGTGCCGCCGAAGCCGAAGGAGTTACACAGGCTGAACTCCATATCGCTGACCTGGCGCGCTTCGTGAGGCACGAAGTCCAGATCGCAACCTTCATCCGGGTTATCCAGATTGATGGTTGGCGGTACCGCCTGATCGCGCAGCGCCAGCACGGTGAAGATAGACTCGATCGCGCCTGCCGCACCCAACAGGTGGCCAGTCATCGATTTGGTCGAGCTCACCAGCACGCGCTCTGCATCGGCGCCGAAGACGGATTTCACCGCCTGCGCTTCCGCCTGGTCGCCCGCCGGCGTAGAGGTGCCGTGCGCGTTGATGTAGCCGATTTGTGACGGGGTCACACCGGCGTCAAGCAGGGCATTTTCCATCGCCAGCGCAGCGCCTGCGCCGTTTTCCGGTGGCGACGTCATGTGATAAGCATCGCTGCTCATCCCAAAGCCCACCACTTCGGCGTAGATTTTCGCGCCGCGCTTTTTCGCGTGCTCGTACTCTTCCAGCACCATCATGCCGGCGCCGTCGCCCAGCACAAAACCGTCGCGGTCTTTATCCCACGGACGGCTCGCCGCCTGCGGGTTGTCATTACGAGTGGACAGAGCGCGCGCTGCGCCAAAGCCGCCGACGCCCAATGGGGTGCTGGCTTTCTCTGCCCCACCGGCCAGCATCACGTCCGCATCATTGTAGGCAATGATACGCGCCGCATGGCCGATGTTGTGCACACCTGAAGTACAGGCGGTGGCGATGGAAATGCTTGGGCCACGCATGCCGTACATGATTGTCAGGTGACCGGCAATCATATTCACGATGGTGGATGGCACGAAGAACGGACTGATTTTCCGTGGGCCACCGTTAACCAGTGAACTGTGGTTTTCTTCGATCAAACCCAGGCCGCCGATGCCGGAACCGATCGCGGCTCCAATGCGGCTGGCGTTAGCCTCGGTGATGTCCAGGCCTGCATCCTGCATGGCTTGCATGCCGGCAGCGATACCGTACTGGATAAAGGCGTCCATCTTGCGCGCATCTTTGCGCGAGATGAAATCCTCGGAATTAAAATTCTTTACCAGGCCAGCAAACTTGGTCGCATAGGCAGTGGTATCGAAATGGTCGATCAGGCTGATGCCACTCTGACCGGCAAGAAGAGCGTTCCACGTGGACTCTACCGTATTGCCGACAGGAGACAACATGCCCAGTCCGGTCACAACTACTCGACGCTTAGACACGTTTGTCCTCCAGGGAGGGAAAAATATGACACTAGGGATAGAAAAAACTTAGGCGGTCGAGCGACCGCCTAGATATGTTCTCTTACTGCTGGCTAGCGTTGATGAAATCAATAGCTGCCTGAACAGTAGTGATCTTCTCAGCTTCTTCGTCTGGAATCTCGGTGTCGAATTCTTCTTCCAGTGCCATTACCAGCTCAACGGTGTCAAGAGAATCAGCGCCCAGATCTTCAACGAAAGAAGCGTTGTTCAAAACTTCTTCCTGTTTAACACCCAGTTGCTCAACAATGATTTTCTTAACGCGTTCTTCGATAGTGCTCATACTCTTAAATTTCCTATCAAAACTCGCTTTCGCGATGGTTTTCGTAGTGTATAAAATGCTGAAAAAGATGCAACTAAATCCCGGCTGGTCAAACCACGATTTTACGCTATTTTGCGGTTTTTGCCTCAAATAACGCAAATGGTTTTCACATTTTTTAAATCATGTACATGCCGCCATTGACATGTAGCGTTTCACCGGTGATATAGCCGGCCTCATCAGAGGCCAAAAATGCAACAGCGCTGGCGATTTCTTTAGCATCGCCCAGCCGGTTGGCTGGAACTGATGACAAAATGCCTGCGCGTTGATCATCTGTCAACGCCCGTGTCATGTCCGTCTCAATAAAGCCAGGTGCCACGACGTTGACCGTAATGCCACGCGAAGCAACTTCACGTGCCAAAGATTTGCTAAAACCAATCAGACCGGCTTTAGCCGCCGCGTAGTTCGCCTGCCCTGCGTTCCCCATGGTGCCGACAACGGAACCGATGGTGATGATACGGCCAAACCGCTTTTTCATCATAGCGCGCATTACCGCTTTTGACAGGCGGAATACGGAAGTCAGGTTGGTGTCGAGGATATCCTCCCACTCATCATCCTTCATACGCATCAGCAGGTTATCACGCGTGATGCCGGCATTATTCACTAAAATGTCGATTTCGCCAAATTCGGCGCGAATCGATGCCAGCACGCTGTCGATAGATTGCGCATCAACAACGTTCAACATAAACCCTTTGCCGTTTGTGCCCAGGTAGCTGCTGATCGCTTCAGCGCCGCTCTCGCTGGTCGCGGTGCCGATCACTTTGGCGCCGCGTGCCACAAACGTTTCTGCAATAGCTCGGCCAATACCGCGGCTCGCGCCGGTGACCAGAACGATTTTACCTTCGAAGCTCATCATTTTCCTCTTTATTGTTCAAGCGCCGCCGACAGGCTGGCGGTGTCGTTCACCGCCGCAGCCGTCAGGGTGTCAACAATACGTTTAGTCAGACCGGTCAGCACTTTGCCCGGCCCCACTTCCAGCAGCGACGTCACTCCCTGTGCTGCGATAAACTCTACACTCTCGGTCCAACGCACCGGGCTATACAGCTGACGCACCAGCGCGCTGCGGATCGCTTCCGGATCGTTTTCGGTGCGCACGTCGACGTTGTTCACCACCGGCACCTGCGGCGCGTTGAAGGTGATGTCCTGCAACGCCACGGCCAGCTTGTCGGCAGCCGGTTTCATCAGCGCGCAGTGTGAAGGCACGCTCACCGGCAGCGGCAGCGCGCGCTTGGCGCCTGCGGCTTTGCAGGCGGCGCCTGCGCGCTCAACCGCTTCTTTGTTGCCGGCGATGACCACCTGGCCCGGCGAGTTGAAGTTGACCGGAGAAACCACCTGCCCCTGCGCAGACTCTTCACACGCCTTGGCGATCGCGTCGTTGTCCAGACCGATGATGGCGTACATCGCGCCGGTGCCTTCCGGCACCGCTTCCTGCATCAGCTTGCCGCGCAGCTCGACCAGACGGATCGCCGCCTTGAAGTCCAGCACGCCGGCGCAGACCAGCGCCGAGTATTCGCCCAAGCTGTGACCCGCCATCAGCGCCGGCGCTTTACCGCCCTGCTGTTGCCAAACGCGGAAAATCGCCACCGAGGCGGCCAGCAGAGCCGGTTGGGTCTGCCAGGTTTTGTTCAGCTCTTCCGCCGGGCCTTGCTGCACCAGCTGCCACAGGTCGTAACCCAGGGCGGAAGACGCCTCGCCGAAGGTTTCTTCGACGATCGGGAACTGTGCGGCCAACTCGGCCAGCATGCCAACGGTCTGCGACCCCTGGCCCGGGAAAACAAAAGCAAATTGCGTCATTTTTTCTTCCTGTCCAAATCAGAAACGAACCAGCGCCGAGCCCCAGGTAAAGCCGCCGCCGAAGGCCTCCAGCAGCACCAGTTGGCCACGCTGAATTCGCCCGTCGCGCACCGCTTCGTCCAGTGCGGAAGGCACCGAGGCGGCAGAGGTGTTGCCGTGACGATCGAGCGTCACCACCACTTTGTCCATCCCCATGCCCAGTTTTTTCGCCGTTGCGCTGATGATGCGCAGGTTGGCCTGGTGCGGCACCAGCCAATCCAGCTCGCTGCGGTCCATGTTGTTGGCCTGCAGCGTCTCGTCGACGATGCGCGCCAGCTCGGTAACCGCAACCTTGAAGACTTCGTTGCCCGCCATGGTGACATAGGCCGGCTTGTCTTGATTCTGGCGATCCTTGTACGGCAGCGTCAGCAGGTTGCCGTAGCTGCCGTCGGCATGCAGATGGGTAGACAGAATGCCCGGCGCTTCAGAAGCCCCCAGCACCACCGCCCCTGCGCCATCGCCAAACAGAATGATGGTGCCGCGATCTTCAGGATCCAGCGTGCGCGACAAGACGTCCGCGCCGATAACCAGCGCATGTTTGACCGCGCCGTTCTTCACGTACTGATCGGCCACGCTGAGCGCGTAAGTAAAGCCGGCACAGGCCGCAGCCAGATCGAACGCCGCGCAGTCTTTGATACCCAGCATTTGCTGCACCAGGCACGCCGCGCTCGGGAACGCGTGAGTGGTCGTGGTGGTCGCCACGACGATCAGCCCAATGTCTTCTTTAGCCACACCTGCCATTTCCAGCGCTTTCTCAGCGGCCTGGAAGCTCATCGTCGCGACGGTTTCATCCGCAGCGGCGATGCGACGTTCGCGGATACCGGTACGCGTGACGATCCATTCGTCAGAGGTATCCACCATTTTTTCCAAATCAGCATTGGTGCGCACTTGTACGGGCAAATAACTCCCCGTACCGAGAATCTTTGTATACATGTACGATCAGTCACTCTTAGGTAATACAGCCTCAAGGCGCGCAGCAATCCTTTCCGGGACTTGCCGCTGCACCGCCTGCACAGCCTGTTCGATTGCGACTGCAAACGCGTGAGGGTTCGCAGCGCCGTGGCTCTTGACTACGGTGCTGCGCAATCCTAACAGACATGCGCCATTATACTGGTCGGGGTTCAGGTGGCCGAACCGCTTAACCACCCGTTTTTGCAACCAACGGCCCAACAATTTCAGCCACCACGCTCGCTTGTTGCCGTCGCCGGACGATTTCAGCAGCGATAAGAACACCCTGACCACCCCTTCCATGGTTTTCAGGGTGACGTTGCCCACGAAGCCATCGCACACCAACACGTCGGTCTTGCCGGTGAGCAGCTCGTTTCCTTCCAGGTAACCAATATAGTTGATTGCCGGAGTATTTTTTAGCACAGCGGCCGCTTCGCGGATATTATCCAGGCCTTTGGTCTCTTCTTCGCCAATATTCAGCAGCGCCACCCGCGGTTGCGCAATGCCGATCACCTCTTCCGCCATCACCGCGCCCATCACGGCAAACTGCACCAGCATGGTGCTGTCGCACTCGACGTTGGCGCCCAAATCCAGCACCACGGTTTTACTGCGTTGCTGATTCGGGATCGCCGTCATCAGCGCCGGGCGCTCGATGCCTTCCAGCGGCTTGACCAACAGCTTCGCCAATCCCATCAGCGCACCGGTATTGCCGGCGCTGACGCAGCCCTGCGCTTTACCGCTGCTGAGCTGCTCGAGCGCAATGCGCATCGACGTGCCGCGGCTGGCGCGTATCGCTTGTGAAGGTTTGGCGTCGCCGGCGATCACGGACTCGGCGGGCACGACTTGCAGACGCTCCAGAAGAACCGGATCGGCGTGGGCAAGCAAAGGGGAGATGACGTCGGGATTGCCGACCAGCAGGAGATGAAGCTGTAAATTAGAGGCCAGTGCCTGCAACGAAGCAGGCACTGTGACGCAGGGACCGAAGTCCCCGCCCATTGCATCTAACGCCAGGGTTAGACGAGTCAAGGTATCGCTACTTAGCCGATAACCTTGCGACCGCGGTAGAAACCGTCGGCAGTGATGTGGTGACGACGGTGAGTTTCACCGGATACTTTGTCTACAGACAGAGTAGTCGTGGTCAGAGCATCGTGAGAACGACGCATGCCACGCTTGGAACGGGTTGGTTTATTCTGTTGTACGGCCATGGACCTTACTCCTCAATTACTTACGCTTTAAACTGGCTAATACGGCAAACGGATTCGGTTTCTCCGCCTCGGGAGGCAGTTGGCCAAATACCATGTCCGCTTCGGACACTTCACAGTGTTCAGATTCATGTACCGGAACGACAGGCAGTGAAAGAATAATTTCGTCTTCAATCATCGCCAACAGATCGACTTCGCCAAACTCGTCAACTTCGATCGGTTCGTACGCTTCCGGTAATGCCTCAGCCTGCTCATCATTGACGACCGGGCTAAAACAATATGTTGTGTGAACCTGATGTTCGAACGGGACTCCACAGCGTTGGCACATCAACGTTACCGTGACGTCCGCATGCCCTGTTATCACCGCGAGGCGTTGATTGTCGATATTGAACGACAACGACACCTCGACATCACTGTCCACACTGACCACGGAGTCGGCAACACGAGTAACCTGCTCAGGCGCATAGACACCAGCATAGTCCAGGCGTTTCTGAGCGGTACGTACCGCATCAATGGTCAAGGGTAATTTTACCTTTTGCATAGGGCGCGCATATTAACTTTGTAACGACATAGAGTCAAAGAAAAAGGCCGTAAAACGGCTCCTTTCACCAATATTCGCTTCCACAGCGGCCGACAGTTTAAAATGCCATACCCATTTACGCTACGGTTTGCGAAAAAAATTATGCAGAGATTGCTTTTAGCCTCCACCTCACCCTATCGAAAAATGCTGCTGGAGAAGTTACGGCTGCCCTTCGACTGCGCCGCACCCGAGGTGGATGAAACCCCACTGCCGGGCGAAAGCGCCGAAGCGCTGGTGCTGCGCCTGGCGGCGGCGAAGGCTCAGGCGCTGGCCCTCGCCTATCCCGAGCATCTGATCATCGGCTCCGATCAGGTCTGCGTGATCGATGGCAACATCACCGGCAAGCCCCATACCGAGGAAAACGCCCGGGCGCAGCTGCGCCAGGCCAGCAGCCAGGCCGTGACTTTTTATACCGGCCTGGCGCTGTACAACGGCCGCAGCAAGCAGCTGCAGGCCCTGTGCGAGCCGTTCCACGTGCATTTTCGCGCGTTGAGCGAAGCGGAGATCGCCGCCTATGTACGTCTGGAGCAACCGCTGAACTGCGCGGGCAGTTTCAAGAGCGAGGGATTGGGGATCGCGCTGTTCGACAGGTTGGAAGGCCGGGATCCGAACGCCCTGATCGGCCTGCCGTTGATCGCGCTGTTGGACATGTTGCGGGCTGAAGGCATCAACCCGCTGGTCTGACGCGGATTACTTGGCCACCTGCCGGCGCAGCACCTGCAGGCAGTGGCGCAGCTCTTGGTCCATCGGCGCTTCGATGCGCATCGTTTCGCCGGTGGCCGGATGCTCGAAGCGCAGCGCCGCGGCGTGCAGGAACAGCCGCTTCAGGCCGGTACCCGCCAGCTGGCGATCGAACTCGCGGTCGCCATAGCGATCGTCAAAGGCGATCGGATGCCCGGCATGCAGCGTGTGCACGCGGATCTGGTGAGTGCGCCCGGTGATCGGGCTGGCCTTCACCAGCGTGGCGAATTCGTAACGCTCTTCCACCTTGAAGCGGGTTTCCGAAGGCTTGCCTTCGCTGCTGACGCGCACGATGCGCTCACCGCTTTGCAGAATGTTTTTCAGCAGCGGCGCCTGTACGGCCTTGCAGTGGGACTGCCACTGGCCGCGCACCAGCGCCAGATAATCCTTCTGCATCCCCTTCAGCCGCAGCTGTTCATGCAGCGAGCGCAGCGCGGAGCGCTTCTTGGCCACCAGCAGCACGCCGGAGGTATCGCGATCCAGACGGTGCACCAGCTCGAGGAAGCGGGCTTCCGGGCGCAGCGCGCGCAGCCCTTCGATCACGCCGAAGCTCAGGCCGCTGCCGCCGTGCACCGCGGTGCCGGAAGGCTTGTTGAGGATCAGCAGGTGGTCGTCTTCATACAGAATGCAATCGGCCAGCGCGGCTACCTTATCCAGCTTGGCCGACACCGGCGTCTCTTCGCGCTCGGCCACCCGCACCGGCGGCACGCGCACCACGTCGCCGGCCGCCAATTTGTATTCGACCTTGATGCGCCCTTTATTGACCCGCACCTCGCCCTTACGCACGATGCGATAAATCATGCTCTTCGGCACGCCTTTCAGGCGAGCGAGCAGAAAGTTGTCGATTCTCTGACCGGCTTCGTCGTCGGAAATCGTGATGAATTGTACTGCTGGATTGTTCGTTTTCATGGTGCGGGATTCTAAATAGAGCGCGTGAATAGCGCCACATCTTTTTCTGTGCTTAACTGTCTCTCTGACGGCGGGCGAAACCCCAGCGGACAATAAGGCAGCAAGCCGGTTTGAACGTTTGCGATTTCTTCCGCAGTTAAGGAAAAGTCACCTTGCTATAACGGCATCAGCAGTGGA
This sequence comes from Serratia sp. CY29653, assembly GCF_052169255.1. NCBI lineage: Bacteria > Pseudomonadati > Pseudomonadota > Gammaproteobacteria > Enterobacterales > Yersiniaceae > Serratia > Serratia sp. CY29653. Next base: position 1,716,460 of record NZ_JBJNLC010000001.1, read on the forward strand.
ATAATGCAGTCACTTTCCGCGTTGATTCTCGTTAAACAGGGAAAACGGTGGAATTATAAAATTTGTCTGATCGCGCAAAAACGCAGCAATGGCGTAAGACGTAATGCGAAATCAAACAATTAGCGGGCTGCGGGTTGCAGCTTGGCCGGCAAATGGAATCAGATCTGTCGACGTAAATCAGAGGCTATTCCCCTAGTAAAAGTGCTGTCTTTCACAAAGAAAAGCAGGCTTACCGAGATAATGCGCCCCTATGCAGGCGACAACCGTGAGGTTGACGGCTTTGCGAGAAGACACGGGGCTTTCGGTTTAACTCCGGCCATGAGGTTATTTTGCCCGCAGCTTTGTCGATAATGTAAAAATAACGAGTAAGTTAAGATGAAAAGAATGTTGATTAACGCAACTCAGCAGGAAGAGTTGCGTGTTGCCCTCGTAGATGGACAGCGGCTGTATGATTTGGATATCGAAAGTCCGGGTCATGAGCAGAAAAAAGCGAATATTTACAAAGGCAAAATCACCCGCATTGAACCAAGTCTTGAAGCAGCGTTCGTGGACTACGGCGCAGAACGACATGGTTTCCTCCCTCTTAAAGAAATCGCCCGCGAATACTTCCCTAGCAATTACTCTTCCCATGGCCGCCCGAACATCAAAGATGTGCTGCGCGAAGGCCAGGAAGTCATCGTTCAGGTAGACAAAGAAGAACGTGGCAACAAAGGCGCCGCCTTGACCACCTTCATCAGTCTCGCGGGCAGTTATCTGGTGCTGATGCCGAACAACCCGCGCGCCGGCGGTATTTCCCGCCGCATCGAGGGTGACGATCGCACCGAGCTGAAAGAAGCGCTCTCCTCGCTGCAACTGCCGGACGGCATGGGCCTGATCGTTCGCACCGCGGGCGTAGGCAAATCCGCCGACGCGCTGCAGTGGGATCTCTCCTTCCGCCTGAAGCACTGGGAAGCGATTAAAAAAGCCGCCGAAGGCCGCCCCGCGCCGTTCCTGATCCACCAGGAAAGCAACGTTATCGTGCGCGCCTTCCGCGATTACCTGCGCCCGGACATCGGCGAAATTCTGATCGACAACCCGAAAATTCTCGATCTGGCCAAAGAGCACATCGCTGCGCTGGGCCGCCCGGATTTCAGCAGCAAAATCAAACTGTACAGCGGTGAAATCCCTCTGTTCAGCCACTACCAGATCGAATCGCAGATCGAATCCGCCTTCCAGCGTGAAGTGCGCCTGCCGTCCGGCGGCTCGATCGTCATCGACAGCACCGAAGCGCTGACCGCCATCGACATCAACTCCGCCCGCGCCACCCGCGGCGGCGACATCGAAGAGACGGCGTTCAACACCAACCTGGAAGCGGCGGACGAGATCGCTCGCCAGCTGCGCCTGCGTGACCTTGGCGGCCTGATCGTCATCGACTTCATCGACATGACGCCGGTTCGCCACCAGCGCGAAGTGGAAAACCGCCTGCGCGATGCCGTGCGCCAAGACCGCGCGCGCATCCAGATCGGCCGCATTTCCCGTTTCGGCCTGCTGGAAATGTCCCGTCAGCGCCTCAGCCCGTCGCTGGGCGAGTCCAGCCACCACGTGTGCCCACGCTGTAACGGCACCGGCACCATTCGCGACAACGAATCGCTGGCGCTGTCCATCCTGCGCCTGATCGAAGAAGAAGCGCTGAAGGAAAACACCAAAGAAGTTCACGCTATCGTCCCGGTTCAGGTTGCTTCGTACCTGCTGAACGAAAAGCGCGAATCCGTCAGCGCGATCGAAAAACGTCAGGGTGGCGTGAAAGCCGTCATCGTGCCTAACGATGAAATGCAAACCCCGCACTACTCGGTGCTGCGCGTGCGCAAGGGCGAGGAAACCTCTACCCTCAGCTACCTGCTGCCGAAGCTGCACGAAGAAGACATGGAGCGCCCGCTGGAAGACGCGCCGATGGAACGCAAGCGTCCGGAGCAACCGGCCCTGGCTTCCTTCCCCCTGTCCGCCGATGCGCCACCGCCGGCTGAAGAAGCTGTCGCCGTGGCCAAGCCTGCCGCTGCCGCCGCCAAAGCTAAAGCCGCAGCGCCGGCCGCCGCCAAGCCGGGCTTCCTGGGCCGCCTGTTCGGTGGTCTGAAGAGCCTGTTCGCCGGTGAGGAACAACCTGCCGTCGAAGAAACCAAACCGGCCGAAACGCCGAAGGCGGAAAGCAACGGTGAAAACCGTCGTCAGGATCGTCGCGGTCAGCGTCGCCAAGGCACCGGCCGTAAAGAGCGCGGTGAGCGTGGCGACCGTCCGGAACGCGGCGAGCGTAAAGAGCGCGGTGAAGGCCGTGACAATCGCGAGCGCGACAACCGTGAGCCGCGTGAGAACCGCGAAGGCCGTGAATCGCGTGAATCCCGCGATGAACAGCGCCGTAACCGCCGCAACCAGCAGCAGAACGCGCCGGTAGCGGAGGAAACCGCCTCGGAAGACAGCGCTAAAGCGCCGCGCGAAGATCAGCAGCAACGCCGTGAGCAGCGTGCTGAACGCCAGCGTCGTCGTCAGGAAGAAAAACGCCAGGCGCAGCAGGAAGTGAAAGCGCTGGAAAGCGTTGAAGCTGTCGAGAGCACCGATGAAGAGCAGGAAGAACGCCAGCAGCAGAACATGCAGCGCCGCCAGCGCCGCCCTCTGTCGCAGAAGGTGCGCATCCTGTCCGCGGAAGAAGAACTGCAGCGTGCAGCGGAAGAGCTGTTGGCGCCGAAAGCGCCGGTAGCGAAAGCCGAAGTCGCGCAGCCGACCGCCGACGACAGCGTCAAGCTGCTGCCGGAAACCGTTGCCGCACAGCCGGAAGACGATGCCCAGGGCGAAAACCGCGGCAACGGCGAAGGCATGCCGCGCCGTTCCCGTCGTTCACCGCGCCACCTGCGCGTCAGCGGCCAGCGTCGTCGTCGTTACCGCGATGAGCGTTACCCGCTGCAGTCCCCAATGCCGCTGGCGGGCGCGTTCGCTTCGCCGGAAATGGCATCGGGCAAAGTCTGGGTAAGCTACCCGGTTGCTCAGGTTGAAGAAGCCGAAGTGCAAGCCGAAGCCGTAGAAGTAGAACAGGCAGCGGCACCGGTTGTCGCCGCAGCGGTTGAACAGCACAGCGTTGCCGTGGAAGAAACTCAGGCTGCGGCCAGCGTCAACGAGCCGGCACCAGAAGCCGCCGTTGAAACTGCGGCCGTTACCGTAACGGAAGAAGCTGCAGCCGTAGCGCCTGTCGTTGCCACCCCGGCCGAGGAAACCCCGGCGCCGGTGGAAGCCGCGCCGGCACCTGCCGCAGTTGAAGAACCGAAAGCGGAAGAGACTGCCCCGGCAGTGGAAGCCGAGCCGGTAGCTGAAACCGTTGCGGCAGAACCTGTGGTTGAAGCCAAGCCGGTGGAAGACGAGCCTGTGGTCGACGCTGCGCCGGCAGAAGCTGCGCAAGCGGAAGAAACGCCAGTGGCAGAAGCAGCGCCTGCGCCAGCCGCCGTGGAAGCCGCTCCGGTCGAAAAAGCCCCGGCGCCAATCGCCGCAGAACCTGCGCCTGTGGTTGCTCAGCAGCCGGCACCGGTGAAAGCCGTGCAGGACGTACTGTACAAACACATCGCCACTGCGCCGATGACCAAAGCGCCTGCGCCGGCCTACGTGCCGGAAGAACGCAAGCACAGCGACTGGCAGCGCCCTTCCTTCAACTTTGAAGGCAAAGGCTCGGCAGGCGGCCATTCGGCGGTGAGCCAGGCCACCGCGCCGGCCACCAAGCCGCAGCCGGTTAACGAATAAGTTAATCTGCAGCTCTAAAAAAAACCCGCCATCGGCGGGTTTTTTCTTGCCTGCAAAAAGGCTCAGGCTATCTTTTTCAGTTTTTTGATGTCTAAAACATCCAACTTGCCGTCAAGCCGGCTGACGAACTGCTGAAAATGCGCCGTCTCATTATGCTTATCCAGCGCTTCGCTGCTGGCCCAACACTCAAAGAACACGAAAACGCCCGGCTTTTCCAGATCGCGATGCAAATCATATTGCAGGTTGCCCAACTCCTGGCGGCTCGGCTCGAGAATGTCGTGCACCGCTTCGCTGACGGCGTCTTCCAATCCCGCTTTCGCTTGCAGGGTGGCGATAACGCGTACTTCCATTGCTTTCTCCCTTTCCACTTGATGAAAGTCGACGGTATTGGCGTCGGCATCGTTGAAATCCCTGTTACTATGCGCCCGCCGCGCTATTGATTTCAACTTGTCGCCAACAAACAGATGCATCTCAGGCGCTTTCCGCTTATCCTTACACCCCGGCGTGAATAAACCCATTATTCGCTTTTCATTAGACGTATTTGACCGCCGGAGCCTAGCTAGATGACCGCACAACCTCAAGTTCTGAAAATCCGCCGCCCAGACGACTGGCATATCCACCTGCGTGACGACGAGATGCTGAAAACGGTGGTGCCCTATACCAGCCAGGTATTTGGCCGGGCGATCGTGATGCCGAACCTGGTTCCGCCCGTAACGACCGTGGCCGCCGCGCGCGCCTACCGCGATCGCATTCTGGCGGCGGTCCCGCAGGGCCACAACTTCACTCCGCTGATGACCTGCTATCTGACCAACTCTCTGGCGGCCAGTGAACTGGTCAACGGCTTTGAGCAAGGGGTGTTTACTGCCGCCAAGCTGTATCCGGCCAACGCCACCACCAACTCCAGCCACGGCGTCAGCGACGTGACCGGCATTTACCCGCTGTTCGAACAGATGCAAAAAATCGGCATGCCGCTGCTGATCCACGGCGAAGTGACCGACCCTGCCGTCGATATCTTCGACCGCGAGGCGCGCTTTATCGAGCAGGTGATGGAACCGATCCGCCAGCAGTTCCCGGAGCTGAAGATCGTCTTCGAGCACATCACCACCAAAGAAGCGGCGCAATATGTGCAGGCAGGCAATCGTTTCCTCGGCGCCACCATCACGCCACAGCACCTGATGTTCAACCGCAACCACATGCTGGTCGGCGGCATTCGCCCACACCTGTTCTGCCTGCCGATCCTCAAGCGCAATGTCCATCAGGAAGCGCTGCGTCAGGCGGTCGCCAGCGGCTCGGATCGTTTCTTCCTCGGTACCGACTCCGCGCCGCACCTCAAGCATCGCAAAGAGTCCAGCTGCGGCTGCGCCGGCTGTTTCAACGCGCCGAATGCCATCCCGGCTTACGCCGCGGTGTTCGAACAGCTCGGCGCGCTGGCGCACTTTGAGGCCTTCTGCTCGCTCAACGGCCCGCGTTTCTATGGCCTGCCGCTCAACGAAGACTTCATCGAGCTGCAGCGCGTGTCGACCACCCAGCCGGAAGAGATCGCCCTGGGCAATGAATCCGTGATCCCCTTCCTGGCCGGTGAAACCCTGAACTGGTCGCTGAAAGACTGATATTTTTTCTTCGCCCTCTTGCCCCCGCAGTCGGCTAGCTGTATAAATAAACAGTAAATCGCTTCGGGGGCAATTATGCGTGTTGAAGTCACTATAGATAAAACCCGGCCGCTGCCGTCGGGCGCCATTGAGGCGCTGACCGGTGAACTGGGCAAACGGGTCAATCGCCAGTTTCCAGACGCCGTCGTGCACGTACGTTATGCCGGCGCCAACGGGCTCTCCGTGCTGGGGGGCGCCAAAACCGACCGGGATCTGATCGAGGAAATCCTTCAGGAAACCTGGGAAAGCGCGGACGAGTGGTTCAGCGCAGAATAACACTGCAATGCTGTTTTTGCCGGGGGTCGCTCTCCGGCTTTTTTGTTTGACGATGACTCCAGCCCGGTACTTCGCTGGACTGCGCCGTAGCTCGATGAAGCAGGTTTATCAAGGACTTACGCGCGTCCATCATATGCCGGTGCTTTCTGAAACTTGACCCGGTTTTCCCTCGCGCCGCTCCTATCTGGCTCTTGGAATTCGGGTCGTTCCAAGGAGTCATCATGGCGAAGATCAAGCTCACCAAGACCGCCGTAGAGTCGGCGCAACCCCAGGCCAAGGACATCGAACTACGGGATACCGTGGTGCCGGGTTTCCTCTGCAAGATTACCCCGAAGGGCCGTCGGGTGTTCATGCTCCAGTACCGCACGAACTCCGGGCAGCCCCGCAAGCCCTCGCTGGGCCTGTTCGGGGAACTGACCGTGGAGCAGGCCCGCGTCATGGCGCAGGACTGGCTGGCCGAGGTTCGCCGAGGCGGCGACCCCGGCGGCGCCAAGGCCGAGGCGCGCAAGGCGCCCACGGTCGAAGCGCTGTGCAAGAAGTTCATGGAGGACTACTCCAAGAAGCGCAACAAGCCGAGCACGCAGCGCGGCTATCAGGCCGTCATCGACCGCTGCATCGTCCCGCTGATCGGCCGCAAGAAGGTGCAGGACGTGAAGCGGCCCGACATTGCCGGGCTGATGGAGAAACTGGCCTACAAGCCCGCCGAGGCGAACAACGCCTTCGGCGTGCTGCGCAAGATGTTCAACCTGGCCGAAGTGTGGGGCTACCGCCCGGACGGCACGAACCCGTGCCGCCACGTCCCGATGTACCCGCCCGGCGAGGAAACCCGGCTCATCGTGGACGACGAACTGGCGCTGATCTTCCGCCAGTTGGAGAAGCTGGAGGCGGAAGGACTGGAGAACTACGTCATCCCGCTGGCGATTCGCCTGCAATTCGAGTTCGCCGGCCGCCGCTCCGAAATCTGCATGCTTGAATGGGATTGGGTCGATCTGGAGAACCGGCGCGTGGTCTGGCCCGACAGCAAGACCGGCGGCCTCTCCAAGCCCATGAGCGCGGAAGCCTATCGACTGTTCTCGACGGCACCGCGCCGAGAAGGTTGCCCCTACGTCCTGCCTTCGCCCAACGACCCGACCAAGCACCTGACCTTTGGCGAGCACTATGGCGGATGGTGCCGGGTGCTCAAGGCAGCCGGCGTCCCACACGTCGGCACGCACGGCATCCGCCACCGCTCCACGACCGACATTGCCAATTCGGGAGTGCCGACCAAGGTAGGCATGAAGCTGACGGGCCACAAGACCGTGGCGATGTTCATGCACTACGTCCACACCGAGGACAAGCCGGTGCGGGATGCTGCCGAACTGGTGGCGAGTCGGCGGCAGGCCATCACGGGCGCGCGGCGCCCTGCGGAGGCCACGGCATGAGCAAGAGGACGCTTTCGGTGGCGCCCCCCGCTGCCTTGGCGGCCGACTATCCCCGTTCCGCAATTTCCGAGACAGTGTCTGGGAAATTCGGCCTCGCCGAGCTGGCCAAGGTCTTCACGCTGCCGTGGTCGGCCTATGCGCTGCTGATTTCGGTCAAGGATGCCCGCGGATCGGTGGCCGGCATCCCGTCCAGTCGGCTCCGATTGTCGTGCCGGCGTCACGACAATCGGGCGGGCCATCCCTTCTATCTAGGTGCTACACCGGAGACTGGAAAAGTATGCCCGTTTCGGGTATAGTTTGGAGGTCGAAATGACGGTCATCCTCAAGCGCAAGGACTTTGCACGCTGGCAGTCGGGCGAGAAGCTGTCCGATGCCGCGTTGTGCAAGGCGGTTCAGGAGATGGAAAGCGGTCTGATCGACGCGGACTTGGGCGGCTCCCTCTACAAGAAGCGGGTGGCCCGCCCCGGTGGTGGTAAAAGCGGCGGCTACCGCACACTGGTATCGGCCAGGATCGGCAGCCGCTACGTGTTCCTGCATGGGTTCCCGAAGAACGACAAGGCGAACATCACGCAGGACGAGAAGAAGGCGCTGCAATTCGCCGGCAAAGCGTTCTTGCAACTGTCCGGGGAAACGTTATCGAAGGCGTTGCAGTCGGGCGTGTTATTGGAGGTGCATTGTGAGCAAGATCATTGAATCCCTGCGTGACGACCTGGCCACGCTTCATGAAGTGGGTGCGATCAGCAAGGTGACGATGCGCGAGTTCGACGCGATCTGCCCGCCGCCAGTGCGGGAGTTTGGCGCCGAGGACATTAGGCGCCTACGGGAGACGCTGAAATTCAGCCAGCCGGTGTTCGCGCATCACCTGCACACCTCGGCCTCGACCGTGCGCAAGTGGGAGCAAGGTGAAACCCGACCCGCTGGCCCGGCGCTGAAGCTGCTCAACATCATCGCCGACAAGGGGCTCCGGGCGATCCTTTGATTGATCTGCGTTTTCTGCCATAACCACCTAATTTCAGTTACGATCTTTTACGCTATCAAAACGTCGATGGAGGTGACAGATGGCAGAGAAAAGGAACGTGTTTATCAGCCATGTCCATAAGGACGATCATGGGCTCCAAAAGCTCAAAGATCTGCTGGCTCCGAAAGGGATGGATGTAAGGGACTCCTCCATCCATACAGGAAAGTTCAACAACGCCACGGATGAGCATTACATCAAGACGCAGATTCTGGCCCCAGCGATAAACTGGGCGGGCGTATTTATTTGCTACGTCTCACCCCAGACGAAAGATAGCGACTGGGTGACCTGGGAAATCGAATATGCAGCCAAGCAAGGCAAACGTATTGTTGGCATCTGGGAGCATGGTGAGAAGGAATGCGACATTCCTGAGGCACTGAAAGAATACGCCGATGCCTTGGTCGGCTGGAATGGTGACTCAATCATTGATGCGATCAACGGAAAAGATACATGGGAAAAACCCGACGGTGGCGCCTGTGATCCGGTTCCTCTGAAAAGGCATCCCTGCTGATGGCACGTGTCCACTCCTACGTGGTGCGGTACGACAGTGGTTTCGCACCCAATCCCTTTTACGAATACTGCACGCTTGCAACCTGCAAGCCAAATATCCGCAAGGGCGCTGACATCGGTGATTGGGTGGTAGGCAGTGGCAGCAATGATCGAAGTGTTCGGCGAGGCGGGTATCTGGTTTATGCGATGCAAGTCACCGAAACGATGACATTTGATGAATATGGGGCAGATCCACGGTTTGAATCTAAAAAGCCCTATCGCAACGGTAGTCGGAAGCAAAGTTGCGGGGACAATATCTACTTCAGAGCCGCACCAGCGGCCGTCTGGCAGCAACGAGATTCCTTTCACTCTCGCCCCGATGGTTCACTTAATCCTGATCACGTCACTCGCGACACGGGTGTAAACAGGGTTCTCATCAGCAATGACTTCGTGTACTTCGGAGGAGAGGGGCCGGAGTTCCCGGAAGAGCTAAAAGACCAGCAAGGCCGGTCTCTATGCAAAACAGGAATAGGTCTAACTACTTTTGACGATCCAAAACTGATTGCGAACCTAGAGCAATGGGTTCGTAGCTTTGGGCTGAATGGATATCAGGGCGCTCCATTCGAATGGCTGACGCTTCGGAGGTAACCGATGCACAAGGAAGGTTCTCTGCTGCTTTCGGACTACGCTTCGGAAATTGCAGCTACGGATGTACTCAGTCCAACCGATTTCAATCCTGTCCTTCAAGGGCTTTATGGGGAAGTCGGTGGAATAATGTCTACTGTCAAAAAACATGTCCGGGAAAAATCTGCGTACCCTGGTTTCAGAAGGGCGGCGGAAGAAGAATTCGGTGATACGCTTTGGTATTTGGCTGCGATCTGCCGGCGCATGCAAGCTCCACTTGAAGATATCTTTGCCGAGGCGGCGAATCACGGGAACTTCAAGAACATAGGGGCAGCAAGCGACATAGCCGAAGGTGCATTCGCTTACATCGCCATGCCTGTGGCGGCCCCTGCGTCGTTGGACATTACCTTGGTACGCTTGGGGCAGGCGGCCGCAGCTCTGCTGGGAAGTGGGCCTGCGCGCAATGACGTGGTCACCTTCGCGCGAGCCTATCTCGATGCAATCCATGCCGCAGAGTTGGCGTTCTCGGACGTAGCGCGGGGGAACCTCCGGAAAGCTAGGGGTGCATTCTTGGAGCCACAGGCGGTTGACCTGATTGGCCTTGATTTCGATAGCGAGTTTGGAATAGAAGAGCAGCTCCCTAGAGAGTTCAAGATCCGAGTCAATCAACGCGGTAGCGGCAAAAGCTATCTCCAATGGAATGGCGTATTCATAGGTGATCCCCTGACCGACAACATCGCTGACCGAGATGGCTACCGATTTCATGATGTTTTCCATTTTGCATATGCAGCCATCTTGCATTGGTCACCTGTAATACGGGCATTGATCAAGCACAAGCGAAAGAGCCAGTCCAAATATGATGAAGAGCAAGACAGCGGCCGGGCAATCGTCGTTGAGGAAGGGCTTACGGCATGGATTTTCTCTAGAGCCAAGGAATTAAACTATTTTGAGAATCAAGAAAAGGTTTCCCTTGGGATTCTCAAAACCATTGAAGAGTTTGTGAGTGGCTATGAGGTTGAGAAGTGCCCGCTAAAGCTTTGGGAAAAAGCCATCATGGACGGATATTCCGTATTCCGTCAAATCAAGAAAAATCAAGGCGGCTGGATCATCGGCAACCGAAAAGAACGCACCCTACAATATATGCCGCTTGAGTCTTAAGAATGAAAATCCACCCCTTTGTTGAATCAGTTTCCTCGCTGCAATTTGAGGACTGCTTCAATCCTTATTCTGATCGCTGTGAAGTTCATGATCGTCGAGACGCGCCCCGCCGCCGCGCCGCCGCACTTTCCGCATTATTGCGTCGCGCTTCAGAGGAGCCTGTAGATGCGATTTGGATCGGTCGAGATTTGGGGTATCGCGGAGGCCGCCGAACTGGGTTGGCCCTGACTGACGATGTTCACATGAGCCAACATGCCAAACGTTGGAATGTCGATCTGGCTCCAGAACGGCCCACAGTCGGCAATGCCGTAGCCGAGCGAACCGCTGCGGTTATATGGGGAATGCTAGAGCACATTGATGCTCGCATCTTTCTCTGGAATGTTTTCCCACTTCACCCTCATGAATCAGGGGATCCGTTCACCAACCGGCAACACAACGCCCGTGAAAGGCGAGCCGGCGAAGAGCTACTACAACAGCTCATCGTTCTGCTTCGTCCCTCGCGCATCGTCGCCATCGGCAACGATGCTGCCGCAGCCGCTCATCGAATCACGGATAGCGTGCCTGTTATCTGCGTGAGGCATCCGAGCTATGGCGGACAGACGCAGTTTCAAGGGCAAATCTCTGAACTGTATGGACATCCAATGAAGACTGGATCGCTGTTCTGACGAATTGCTCCAGCATTTTAGCGAGCGGATACCGCCCCTTCTATCCAACTCGCCAGGTTTTCACTGATGCAGCGACTGAAAGAGGCTCTGACGCTGGTGGAGGTGCGCACACTGGATCACGTCGTTGTGGCCGGGCAGGAAACAACTTCATTTGCAGAGCGAGGGCTATTGTGAACCGAGGGGGCTGCACAGGCGGCCCCATTTTTTTATTCGCTCCATCAAGCTTACTGAACGCAGTTACTGCAAAATTTCCCGGCTAATCCACAGGCAGAAGCTTTCGACGAAATAAGCTGGAATAGGTTCGGTCGCGTGAAAAAATTGGATCATATTCTCCCTGTTGATAAATTATTTTGGCGGCGGCCCCTGTTGTTGAAAGCGGGAGCACTGTAGCTTTGGGATGGTGTTCGACGAACAATTTATGCTCCTCATAGATCCCCTCCATGCCGCCGACGAACACCGCTGCGCTGAAACGGCGGCTTTCGATCATTGCTTGCCTCATGGCCGTCAAACTGGCTTCTCTGTTGCCATCAACCGCTGGCACCATATGCACGTCGACGAACTCCGCTAGCTCAGGAGGCAATCGACCCTCAAAAAGCTTACTTTGGTAAATCGCCACCCTGTTGCGGTCAAGGTTTGCCTCGCGGGAAAAGAGAGCCAATAGCGGCGTTATCGCCGGATGGCCGCCGCACGTGATTCGTCCAATCGGCAACACTACTTCAACCAAAGCCTTGATTGCTTCCCGTATAGCAAGAACATCGGCGGTGTCGAAAAATACCCGATTGCGATCAGGCAAAGGCACGCTGGCAGATAGAAATATATCTATCATGCGGTGAGCTCCTTCAGAAGTTGTGGCGCCTTCGACATTTGCACGGCCCGGATCGGCAAATACGAGTCAAGCCAATCTAGGTGAGAGAGCCACGTTCTCAGTACACCTCTATTGTCGTAAATCACCCATATTTCTCTCGTCTCAACAGTGGGGTTGGTAATGGCTTCGAACACTTCGTTGATGCGATCAGCGGTTGGTATTCCCACTGCCGGTACGATCGCCAGCGTTCGATTGGACTCGGTTTTGAGAGAAATCCAGCCTTCAATCTGAACACTTGGATCAAGTCCCTCGTCGCGGGCGGCGTCGCAAAAGTTATCGACCAAATATCGGTGGCGGGCGGCAATTGCTGGTGCGCGTAGCCGTTCGACCTCGTCGCAAATTCTCGTCACCAATCCCTTCGTGGCCCAACGCCCCCGCATTGGAATAAATCCAAAGAAGTCCCGACGCCTAAGCTTCATGAAGTGGCTGAAGGACGATGCAGGGTCTTCCTTTTGCCCCGGCCATAGTAGGTGCAAGATTTGCACATTGGTCGCGTTTGCGCGCGCCAATTCTTCAGCCGTCCAACGACCTTCTCTGAAGCCAGGTGTGTCGATCAGCACCACGACATCGGAATCCGACATCCTGTGCCAGAGTTGTGATTGGAAATCTGCGGCTGGAGGCACTGACCTCACGTCGATGAAAACGTCAAAGCCACGAGCATCGAGCGCATCGTACAACCGATCGGCCAGCGGCTGAGACCCTGTTCGTTTGTAACTGATGAAAAGTCGTCGCTCACGTCGCAACAGCCTAAATGTCTCAAGGACTAGCGTAACGAGGCGGGTGATGCCTTCATCGTTGGTGCCCAATACAATAGCATTGACATGTCTGAGCTGCGGCGGAATTTCTGCATGAACCTGGGACAAATCCGAAACGACCGGAGCGATAACGATCGAGTCATCAATCAACTCCGTCACAAGTGCGGTATCGGCAGTGCTTTCCGACGAGCCGAAAAATACTGCCATCACCGGCGATTTTAAGCTGCGGTTAGAGGCGTTGGCATCGCTGAGAAACGTAATTGCGTTGCTCGGAATCCCGAGCCCCTGAAGCGCCAGATCAACGCTACGGCGGAGGCGAGTGTCATGCCCATGGACCGCACCCAGCAGGATAAGCTGGTAGGGTGATCTCATGCTTGAGTTCTCGCTCATCGGCCAGCCATTCCCGCAGCAGTTTCAATCCATCCGCCAATATTTTTCCTGCCATCCTGGCCTATGAAATCGTAACTCAGGCAGTGATTTGACAGTTGGACTACGCTATTCGTTTTTGGTGCTGTGAACCACAGATCACCCTCAGGAATCGCAAGCGTGTAATCTGCGTAGGCCACCCACTTTCCGTCCTTCCACTCGGCGAGATATATGCCGCGATCGGTTCTATAAAGTCCCATCTGCGCCAATGGATCAGCACCCTTTGTAGATGTCGCTTTGTCTTTATTCTGGACACCGTGAATGAAAACGGTTAGCAAGCCGTTTCCCTTGATAACACTGCGAGCAATTTCGTAGCGCACCCATCGCCGTGACCATGTATGGGTTCCAGCAAGGACACAAGTTACCGAAGTATTCTCCAACCCCTTGCGGAGAAAAGTCTTTAGTGCATCGTCACTCTCTTTTTTCGATGCCTCAAACACGCTGCTGTCAAAGAAGCCCCGGCTTTCCTCATCGGATTCCTTCACAACCCAACTGTTGCGGACATTCCAGGCGCGCCATACATCAGGCTCATAGTGAAAAGAAAAGAATGTTCTGCGTGGCATTTTGACTCCATCTATTACACTAAACCCAGGCAAATTTGGATGTAGGTGACCCGCATCCTCCACAGCAAACGACACCTCGCAGGATGCAATTCAGATATTGCCGGTTCATCGTGCCTTTATAGCGTCGCTGACCCAAGTTTCAATATTCGACTTGATGTAGTCATACACATTGGTGCTGGTGGTGTATGGCGGATCGTAGACTTTACCCGTGACAGCTTCTCCATCAACGGTGAGGCCTGTAAACGGATTAGATCCTTTCGACGACTGATTTCCGTCTGAGTCTTTCAGATTGTGGACATGGATGGCGAGTACACCCAGCCCGTCCTTCCAGGCTTTCTTTATCTCGTGTTTGACCCAGCGGCGGCTGGCAGTCTTCTCGCCCACAAGTACGACAAGGCATTCTTTGCCTTTCATGTTGTCGGCGATCCATTTTTTGATGGCATCATCGCCTGCTTTCTTGATTTCTTCCCATTTGTTCGAATCCAGTAGAGGCTGTTTTTCGATAGCTCCGATTTGCCGAACTTGCGACACGCGCCAACTATCCTGTTTATAGTGAAAGCTCAGAAAGCATTTATTCGCCATGACTTATCTCCATTTGTCGTTGGTGCTTCGATGAAGCAAATCTCGAATTGAGGATTGCGATAGTTATTTAACTGAAGTCGTAATTAATCGCTGGCTTGAAATACTTTCTTGTAAATTTCCTTACAAATGATAGCTGAAAGTGTGCGCCTGCGTCTCCGCTTCGCGGACCGCGCTGCTCCAGGTTCGCTATTCGCTCATCCCTGACGGGACTGGCATTCGCCAGCCTTCCACATCCCTGACGCCTCCGGCCCGGCTTCCAGCTTCGGGCCTGCGCGCTTCGCTTGCGTGCGGTCAGCACAAAGGGATGGCCGTTGCCTTGTCCAGCCGTCTCCCCTGACTTCATCACCTTACCCGCGACCGTAGCCCGCTCCCGTGTGCCGTCAAGGCGCGCAGGGCCGTGTCCTCGGCTGCGCCTGCGGGCCGCACCAACCCTGCGCTTGTCTCCTTGACGGCCCCCGTCCGCGCGCTCCTTTGGCCGCGGGCGATGAACTCAGGAAAGACGGTGGCAACAGGGCCAACCGGGTTCCTCGTGCCGACCGCACCGAACAGCCGAAAGGCTGGGCTCCGAATCTAGGAATCCGGTGTGCGGTTTGAACAGCAAACCCTTTTCGTCAGGAGAAATGCAATGCAACTCGCATCCCGATTCGCTTCCCGTTCCCCGTCGCTGCGCAGCGATTACCCGCTGTCCGATGACCAAATCCGCCGTGTGGCCCCGTCCATCTTCGCGGACGCGCCGCACGAAAGCCGTTCCGAACGGTACGCCTATATCCCCACCGCCGCCGTGCTGGCGGAACTACGCAAGGAAGGGTTTGAACCCTTCATGGCAGCGCAAACCCGCGTGCGCCACGACGACCGCCGCGACTACACCAAACACATGCTGCGCCTGCGCCACGCCAGCCAGATCAACGGCGCGGAGGCTAACGAAATCGTGCTGCTGAACTCGCATGACGGCACGAGCAGCTATCAGATGCTGGCCGGAATGTTCCGGTTCGTGTGCAGCAATGGCCTTGTCTGCGGCGACACGGTGGCGGACGTGCGCGTGCCCCACAAAGGCGACGTGGCCGGTTCCGTCATCGAAGGCGCTTACGAAGTCTTGCGCGGCTTCGACCGCGTGCAGGAATCCCGCGATTCCATGCGCGCCATCACCTTGAACGATGGCGAATCCGAAGTGTTCGCCCGCGCCGCGCTGGCCCTCAAGTACGACGACCCCGACAAGCCCGCGCCCATCACGGAATCGCAAATCCTGATGCCGCGCCGCTTTGATGACCGCCGCCCGGACTTGTGGAGCGTGTTCAACCGCACGCAAGAGAACCTGACCCAAGGCGGCCTGCGCGGGCGCAGCGCCAACGGACGCCGCCAGCAAACCCGCCCGGTACAGGGCATCGACCAGAACATCCGCCTCAACCGTGCGCTTTGGCTGCTGGCCGATGGCATGCGCCAGTTGAAAGCCTGAACCCCCACGCGGCAGGGGCAGGCAGCAGCCCTTGCCGCTTCTCTCGCTGCTGCATCCCTAACCGCAAGGAGTTATCACCATGAACGCCGTTACCCAAACCGAAACCCGCGCCATCGAAACTGCCGCGCCGCTGGAAGTGGCCGACCCGAGCAAGAACCTGATTTTGGTTCCACTCTCGCAGTTGCTGCCGCGCCGCTCCAAGCGCAACGCACGCAAGACCCCGCGCCTGTCCATTCCCGAACTGGCCGCGAGCATCGCCCGCATCGGCCTGCTGCAAAATCTCGTCGTCATCCTCGCCGCCGATGGCGAGCAGTACGAAGTGGTGGCCGGCGACCGCCGACTGACCGCGTTGAAGCTGCTGGCGAAGAAGAAGCGCATCCCTGCCGACTACGAAGTGGCGTGCCTGCTGGTGCCCGATGCTTCGGCCCGTACCGTCAGCCTCGCGGAAAACCTGCTGCGCGAGCAGATGCACCCGGCCGACCAGTTCGAGGCGTTCGCCGCACTGGTCAAGGAAGGCCGCCCCATCGAAGACATTGCCGCCGACTTCGGCGTGACCCCGCTGGTGGTGCAGCGCCGTCTCAAACTCGCCAACGTCTCGCCGCGCCTGCTGGCCGACTACCGCGCCGGAGCCGTCACCCTGGAACAGTTGATGGCCCTGACCATCACCGACGACCACGCCGCGCAGGAAAGCGCGTTCTACGGTGCGCCAGAATGGCAGCGTGGCGCGTCCGCGCTGCGCGAACGCCTGACCGAACGCGAAATCGACGCCACGCATCCGCTGGTGCGCTTCGCCGGGCTGGACGCCTACACGGCGGCGGGCGGCGGCATCCGCCGCGACCTGTTCGCGGAAGGCGATGCCGGAACCTACCTGACCGACGCCACGCTGCTGGAAACGCTGGTGCGCGGCAAGCTGGATGCGCTGGCTGGGGACGTGCGCGCCGAGGGTTGGGCGTGGGTCGAAGCCGTGCCGCACATGAGCTACGCCGAGCGGCAGGCGTTCCAGAACGCACCGCGCCAGCGCCGCGAACCGAGCGCCCGCGAAGCCCGCCGCATCGCCTCGCTGCAAACCCGCCTCGACAAGATCGACACCGAACTGGAAGAAGCCTACGACGCCGAGGACGAGGACAAGACCGAAGCGCTGGAACCGCGCCGCGAACAGGTTGCCGGGGAACTGCAAGCCGTGGAGGAAGCCTTGCAGGGCTACGCCCCGGATGTGCGCGCCGTGGCCGGCGCCATCGTCACCCTCGACCGCAGCGGCGAAGCCGTGATTCATCGCGGGCTGCTGCGCGAGGCAGAAGCCAAGGCGCTGCGCACGCTGGAACGCTTGCGGCAGGGTTTCGGCAGCGCGGAAGGCGAGGCCGGGAACGACGACGAAGGCGAGGACACCGAGCAGCCCAAGGCCGCGAGCCTGTCCGACCGGCTGGCGCAGCGGTTGAGCGCGCACCGCACCGCCGCGCTGCAAATCGAAGTCGCCCGGCATCCGCAAGTCGCGCTGGCCGCGCTGGTGCATGGCATGGTGCAGAGCGTCTTGCAGGACAACCACTACGGCCACGACTTGCCGCTGGGCGTGAGCCTGAAAGTGCAAGACCGGCTGGAAGGCATGGCCCCCGACTGGCCCGAGTCGCCCGCCGCCGTCGCCCAGCGCGAGTTGCAGCAGGTCGCGGGCGAAGCGCTGCCGCAGGACAGCGCCGAACTGTTCGTCGCGCTGCTGGCGATGGAGCAAGGCGAACTGGTGCGGCTGCTGGCGGTATGCGTAGCGGCGACCGTGGACGTGGTGACGCCTCGCGCCACTGCGCACCAGCCGGGCGCGGAACTGGCGCAGGCTGTGGGGCTGGACATGGCCGCATGGTGGCAGCCCACCGCAGACGGGTATTTCCAGCATGTGCCGAAGGCCGCGATTCTGGAAGCCGTGGGCGAGTTCGCACCGTCGCACGCTGCACGGCTGGCGAAGTTGAAGAAGGCCGACATTGCCAGCGAAGCGGAACGGCTGGCCGATGGTACGGGCTGGATGCCCGCCATCTTCCGCACCGAAAGCCCGCAACAGGACGCGCAGGCCGTGGCAGTGGATGCGGGCGCCGAAGCGCCGGAGGAAGTCGCCGCCGTGGCGGATGAGCTGCCGCAGGCCGAGGCACTGGCCGCGTGATCCTGCACCGCAGATAGCGCCCCGGTTCCGGCCGGGGCGCTTCACGCCAAGGATTCCTATCATGAGCCGCAACACCACGGACCGCCCGCGCATGGCGGCGATCTATGCCCCCGGTACGGTACGCGCCCGCCGCTGGCACGGCGATGGCGACGTGCGCGGCTACCGTCCGCCGCGTGGCTGGACGGCCCGCGCCGACCTGACCGACCTACATCCCATTACCGGCCACACCTTGCCGCGTGCCGCGTGGTGGATTGTCGAAACCAAGGAATAACGAGCAGCACCGGCCCCAAGCCGTTCCGCCTTGGGGCCGGTGGTCAAAAATCCGGGGCGTCGGTGGCCGCGCCCGGTTCCAACGTCGAAGTCAAAATCGCCCCGTTGCCGCCTTCGTCCAGGCGGCAACGGGGCGGACGTGCAAGTGCCTTGCACGCGACACGTCCATCGGTGCCCGCTGGCGCGGGCAAGGTTTCGATGGCGCCCCGCCGCAATGGGCGGGGCTTGTAGGGCTACGCCCCGGCTTGCTGCGGCAGGTTGTGCGATAGCGTGCCGTCCCCGACGCTGGCGATTCGCGCCTGTACGTCACGAAGGGCGATTCACCGACACGCCACCCGGCCTCGCTATGGAGCATCCACACCACGCCTCAAGCATGTGGTCGCGCGCTGCGGCAGGGGCGCTCTGGCCTTGTCGTCGGGGCTTTGACCTGGTTCGCGTCAGGGCGCAAGCCGGTGCAGCCGTCACGCGGGGATGCCGAGTCGGCCATGTCTCCTTTCGGGGGCGGGCGGCCCGTGCGTCCTTGGCTTGTCGTGAATCCTGGCGAGGGAACGGCTACGCCTTGGGCTTCATGGCCGCAACCTTCCAGCGAAAACAATTTCCCCGCCGCTGCGCGGCTTCCTCGCGCGGCAAATTCTTTTCGCTTCCAGGTTCTCCACGGTGTTGCGACCGCTGCGCGGTGCGGCCAGCCCATCCCCCGCCGGCCGGATCACAACAAGGACGCACTGGCGCGACCTTGTTCAACCCGAAAGGAGAAACATCATGGCTAACATCGGCACCTTCACCGCAGAGAAAGACGGCTTCACCGGCCAGCTCCGCACCCTGACCCTGAACGTCAAGGTCAAGCTGGTTCCCAACGACAAGGGCGACAGCGAGAACGCCCCCGACTTCCACCTTCAGGCGGCCGGCCACGAGATCGGCGCGGCGTGGAAGAAGACCAGTGAGGCCGGGCGCGAGTACCTGTCCGTGAGCATCGACGACCCTTCGTTCCCGGCGACGGTCTATGCCCGCCTGATCGAGAACGAGGACGGCACGCACGACCTGATCTGGTCGCGCAGCAAGCCCAAGGCAGCCTGACGGCCGCCCACCGCGCCCCGTCCATTGCGGCGGGGCGCCGTGCTGCTGGCGCAGCACGTCACGCACGCGCCTACGGCGTGTCGCGTTCCTTCAACACCGCCTCCAGCTCCTGGCGCACCTGCGCCAGAAGCTGATCGGCCCTGCGCGTGCTGTCGCCGGCATAGGCCAGCGTCAGCAACGTGAGCGGATGCACGTCCATGACCTCGCACAGCTCGGTCAGCTTGTGCATGGTCGGGCTCTTCAGGTCGCGCTCCAGCAAACTCAGGTAGGTACGGCTGGACACGTCGGAGAACGCTTCCTGGCTCAAGCCGCGCGCTTTCCTGACCGTCCGTATTGCTGTCGCCAATGAGTCTTTCGCCGCCACCTATGGTTTTCCTTAGAAAACCAAGATGACAGCCGATTGCGCACTATAGGGCTACAAACTATAGTGCGCATTTGGTGTCGTTGATTTCCGTATTCGTGCCTTTGCAGAAATCCGCATGGGCGGATTCCGACAGAATCTGGGAACCGCATCTGTGTCTTTCCTGGCCTGCGCAATTCCGCTTCCGCGTTTCCGTGCATGTACGGATTCGATGGCTTGCGCCTTCGTGCTTTCCCGCCAAAGCACGCATCCGCTTCGGCGGTTCCGCGCTTCGGTGGAAAATCGTATCCGTGCATCCTCGGATGCGTGGGGATTCGGGCCATGACCCAGCCGCTCGTCACCGCTGAACAGCGGGCGCAACTGCTCGCCGTCGGCGCGGCACGCGCCGCTGGCCGAAGCATCGACCCAATGCCGGCGGTGCGACTGTTCACCCCCGACGCGCACGCCACCTGGCTGCTGGCCGCGCTCGACCCGGCCGATGGCGATACGGCATGGGGGCTGATCGACCTGGGAATAGGCATGCCCGGCCTGGGCCATGTGAAGCTGTCCGATCTGGCGTCCATCGTCGGGCCGCACAAGCAACCTGTGATGCGCGATCGCTACTTCCAGCCCGTGCGGCGGCTGTCGGAGTACCTGCGGCTGGCCGAGGAAAACGGTTCGATCACCGACTGAGCAGTCCCAGCCAACGACGGCGCATTCTGACTATTTCAGTCTTACCCAAGACCTGATTGGTCTGAATCCGCACTCTTGCACCGAAGCGGTGCGCTTCTGATGCAAACAGTCATGATCTATGGCGCGGGCTGCTGCACGGTGCTCCATGCTGCGCACCATTTTTGTGGCGCGCAACCGTCGCATTCAGACGATTTCCGCAATGCCCTGGAGCCAATCGGTCTTGACACCGCAGTTACAGAGTACCCCGATTTCGATGACGACTTGATGGCGACTCGATAGCTCCCGCACAGCGGAATCCGTGGCGACGTTCCTGCTGAATGACAGGAGGCTGCGTCATGGCTGACCCGAGCGCCGAACACTGGTATCCGACCGCCGCGTATCTCTACATGCTGCACCTCGACGGCCCCGCGCTGGCGTGGGAATACCTGCGTCGCCACCCCGACTACCGCCGCGACTGGCTGCGCCGCCGCCGCCGGCCAGAGGCCGCCGCGCGCTGGGGACTGCGCCTGCTGGAAGATCCCGCCCTGGATGCGCGCGACGCGCACCCGGCCTGGTTCCCCGATCACGATGCGGTAGTGCAGCTCTACCCGGACGCCGACCCGCCGCCCGACGCGGTGGCTTTCGCGTTCTGGTGCCTTCCCGGCCAGAAGCACCTGATCCACGACGGCAAGCGCCTGGTGCTGCTGACACGCTGGCTGGGCTGCTGCCTGCGGCTGGTGATCGCTCCCGGCCTGGCCGACGGCATGGCTTACGCCTATGCCATTCGCGCCTGCGCCGCATCCTGCGGACGCTATCAGGCGCTGGCGGCCGAACTGGACAAGCTGGCCGCCGCTGGCGATGCAGCGCCAGCGGGAACGGCACGGTCGCGGCCGGCACCCGCTGCGCTGCTGGAGTTGAACACGCTCCAGGCGCTCGACGGCACCCTCGCGGGCGCGTCCCTGCGCGACGTGGCCGAAGGGCTGTTCGGCGTCGATGCTGTCGCCGCCGACTGGTACGCCGATAGCGCCTTGCGCGCCCGCGTGCGGCGACTGGTGCACCGGGGCGATGCGCTGATGCGCGGCGGCTATCGCCGCCTGGCACAGCTTCCGCCCGTTGCACAGGGACGCGCTGCATCCCCTGCAAAACGTCCCTGAGCAGGAAGCCTTGCTTTCTTGAAAGTGCCTCTATCCGGCCGCGTGGTGTGGCCGGGCTTGATGGAGGTACATCCCATGCGACCCGCTCCCTTGCGGCCTGCCGCCGCTGCTGTCGCTGCGCCCGTGCAGCCCCAACGCTACCTGACCAACGACGAAGCCGCCGAATACCTGCGTCTGTCGCCGCGCACGCTGGAGAAACAGCGCGTGATCGGCGGCGGCCCGAAGTTCCGCAAGTTCGGCCGCCGCGTCATGTACGCGGTGGCCGACCTCGATGCCTGGGCCGACCAGCGCAGCTACGAGGCCACGTCCGACCCGGAATATGCCGAGCGTCACGCGGGCGACTACCGTGATGGCCGCTGATCGTCGGCTCGCCGGTGGCCATCGTCATGTCCAGCCCATCGCTGCCGTCGGGGCAGCGATCGCAGCAGCGGGAACAGCTCGACCTGTTCCGCGCGCTGCCGGGCGACGGCATGGCGCCGCGCGACAGCCAGGACTTGATGGCCTTTCCGTTCTTCTCGCTGGCGAAGTCGCGGCGCACGGCGCCGATCGACTTCCGCAGCGGGAACATCACCATCCGCGTGGAAGGCACGGCCGAGCACGGCATCGCCACGATATGGGATGCCGACGTGTTGATTTGGGCGGCCTCGCAGATCGTGGAGGCGCGCGACGCAGGCATTCGCCCGTCGCGCTGGATACACGCCACGCCCTACGAAATCCTGCGCTTCATCGGGCGCGGCACGTCCTTGAACGACTACCAGCGCCTGAAAGCCGCGCTCGACCGGCTGCAATCGACCAGCGTGGCGACTTCCATCCGCGAAACCACCGGGAGGCGCTTGCACCGCTTTTCGTGGGTGAACGAATGGCGCGAGCTGGCCGACGCCAGCGGCACGCCGCTGGGCATCGAGCTGATCCTGCCGGACTGGTTCTATGCCGGCGTGCTCGATGCCGCCCTGGTGTTGACCATCGACCCGGCCTATTTCCGCTTGAAAGGTGGCATCGAACGCTGGCTGTATCGCCTGGTGCGCAAGCACGGCGGGCGGCAGGAACACGGCTGGCAATTCGACTTCCGGCATCTGCACCGCAAGTCCGGCAGCGCGGCGCGCTTCTCGGACTTCGCCTACGACCTGCGCGTGCTGGTCGCGCGGCAGTCGCTGCCCGGCTACGTCCTGGGCATCGAGTCGATGCCGGACGAGAAGCTGGAACTGCTGACCTTCCGGCCCGTGCCGTTCACGGCACGGGGATAACTGCGGGAAAAGCTGTGGACGGCCTCGTGCTATCAGGAGTGCCGGGTATCGTGCTATCGGGAGTACGCCTATCGTGCTATCAGGAGTACGAAAACGCCGCAAAGCCAGTAACGGCGCGGGTTTGCGACCCCTCTAACTTACCTAACTATAAATCTCTAACTTTTAGTAGAAACGCGTCGTTTCGGTGGACAACCACGAAACGGCACGGCCAGGCCGGCTTTCCAGCAGGGAGGGCCGCGCCATGATCTTCGCGTTTCTCAACCAGAAAGGCGGCGTCGGCAAGACCACACTCGCTACCCACATCGCGGGCGAGCTGGCGATGCGCGGGCTGCACGTCATCCTGCTGGACGCCGACCCGCAGGGTTCTTCGCTGGACTGGACGCAGCGCAGAAGCCAGCAGGGCTTGCCACGGCTGTTCAGCGCCGTGGGCCTCGCCCGCGAAACGCTGCATCAGGAAGCGCCGGAGCTGGCCCGCCGCGCCGATCACATCATCATCGACGGCCCGCCGCGCATCGCCGCCCTGGCGCGTTCCGCGCTGCTGGCGGCCGAGCGCGTGCTGATTCCCGTGCAGCCCAGCCCGTATGACCTTTGGGCCAGCGCCGAGATGGTGGCGCTGATCCGCGAGGCACAGGTGTTCCGGCCTGCGCTGCGCGCGGCCTTCGTCATCAATCGGCGCGTCAGTACCACCATCATCGGCAGGGAAGCACGGCAATCGCTGGCCGAACAGCCGCTGCCGGCGCTGCACAGCGAAGTGCGCCAGCGCATCGTCTTCGCCGACAGCGTGGCCGCTGGCCGGCTCGCCCGCGAAACCGCGCCCGACAGCGCCGCCGCACGCGAGATTGCCGTGCTCACCGATGAACTGCTGCGGTGGCCGACATGAGCAGCCCGCGCAGCAAGCGCGTCGGCATCGGCGCACGTCCGCCCGCGAATCCGCACGCCGAGGCGTGGATTCGCCAGGGCGATGCCGATGCACTCAACAAAGGCGACCTCTACACCGCACGCCTGACGCTCGACGTGACGCCTGCGCTGCGCGCGCGCATCAAGATCGCCGCCTTCGGCCAGGGCGTGACCGTGGCCGAACTGCTGCGCGGCCTGCTGGAGCGGGAGTTTCCCGACAAGCGCCCGGAGAACCTGCCATGAACGGATCCGCCTTGCCTGCCGCTCATGCGGCGACGGCTGCACCGGCTGCTGCGCCGCCGCCTTCGCTTTCGACGCTCGCCGACCAAGCTGGCAGCGTGCCGCTGACTCGCGTATCGCTCGCCTACATCGAACCGCGCTTCAAGCTCTACCTGCGCTTCGGCGAGCCGGCGCGCACGCTGCGGCTCGACCGCTGGCGGCGCTGCGCGGTGTTCCTGCCGCGTGCAATGTTCTGCCGCGTGCGCTGGGAAGCAAACGACTACGGCACGATCCGCTGGCAACTCATGGTGATGCAAGCCGCCACGCCGCTGGACGACATGCAGCGCATCCCCGGCGTGCGGCCGGGCGCACGCCTGCTGCTGCACGCCGAAGGCGAAAACGCGGTGCCTGCCGTGCTGGAACGCATCGACGGCATCGAAGGGCAAGGCATCGCCGCCATCGACGTGTCGCCCGCGTACTGGCGCACGCTGGGCAACCGTCTGGCGGCCCGCCTGGCGCTGCCCGAATACACCGCCGAGCGGCACGCCGCCTGGCTGGCCGGAAAGGCGCTGCCATGACGACCCAATCCAACACCACATGCACGCACGAAGCCGCGCCGCATCCTCGCTCGCGCCTGCGCGTTCGCATCGTGCTGGCGGGCTTCGCTGCCGTCGGCCTCGCTGCGCTGGCCTGGGCGGCTTTCGTGTCGCCGCTGCCGCGTCTGACCTACAACCCGTCCGACAGCGTGGCGGTCGGCTGGTATCGCATCGAACCGTTCGACCCGCGCACCGCCTCGCTGCCACGTCCGTTGTCCGTGGACAGCATCGTGCTGGTGCCGCTGCCCGACAGGGCCGCCATGCTGGCTGCGCAGCGCGGCTACCTGCCGACCCGCGTTCCGCTGCTCAAACGTGTGGGCGCGGTCGCGCCGCAACACGTTTGCATGGTCGCCGGGCAGGTACGCATCGACGGCGTGCCTGCGGCCGCCTCGCTGCCTGCCGACCGGCTGGGCCGGCCGCTGCCATCCTTGCAGCTTTGCCGCCGCCTCGAACCGGGCGAGCTGTTCCTGTTGAGCGTGACCAATCCGGCATCGTTCGACAGCCGCTATTTCGGCCCGGTCAGCGCATCCGCCGTGATCGGCGTCGCGCACCCGGTCTGGCTGGAGACACGCCCATGATGGCCGTCGATTCGCTGCACGTTGCCGTGCCTCTCGTCGTGCCATCGAGCATGTCGTTCCAGTGGCTGCCGCCGTGTCGTCGCGCGTGCAGCGCGGGCGCATTCGCGCCGCGCCTCGCGCAACATCCGGCGCAGCCGTCCAGCGTGCAGGTGTCTTGCCTCGAACGCGCCCGGCCTGCGGCCATTGGCGCGTTCGCCGGCGGGCTGGCTGCAAGCAGCGCAGCGCCGCCGGGCCGCCGACGCCCGGAGCGACAGCGAGGGGCAAAGGCGGAAGGCAAGACAAAAGGACGCGGCACCGGGCCGCGTCGAAAGCCAGTCTGCACATGGGGGTTGCGCGGCACGGAGCGGCTTCGCCGCCGTGCCGCGTGGGGCGCGAAGCCCGCGCCGATGCGGGCGTGTCCGCGTGCTTCGCACGACCGGACACGCCAGAGCTTGCAGGGGGCGCAGCCATGACCGACCGCCGCGACGATGATTTCCGCATCCGCCCCAGCGCCCCGAAGAACCGGGGCCAGGGCTTCGTCTCCAAGGTGCTCAAGCAGGCAGGCAAGGCCAGCAGCGGCAAGTCGTCGGTGCGTCGTCCTGGTGCTGCCGGCGGCTCCGGGAGGGGCACGGGCCAGCGGCCCGGCTCGCGCCTGGGTCGCGGCCACACGGCGGCGCGCTTCGCCGGGGCGAAGCTGACGCCCATGTCGCGGCGCGTGACCATCAAGACGCTGCTGGTCAACCAGCGCCAGGCCAGCCCGCAGTCGCTCGCCAAGCACCTGCGCTACATCGAGCGCGATGGCGTAGGCCGCGATGGCGAGCCGGGCCAAGCCTACGGGCCGCAGACCGATGCCGCCGACCTCGACGCCTTCAAGGAACGCTGCGCCGACGACCGGCATCACTTCCGCTTCATCCTCTCGCCCGAGGACGGCGCCGAGCTGGAAGACCTGCGCACCTACACGCGGCACCTCATGGGCCGCATGGAGGCCGACCTGGGCATGGGCCTCGATTGGGTAGCCGTCAACCACTGGAACACCGACAACCCGCACACGCACATCGTCGTGCGCGGACGCGACGACACCGGCAAAGACCTCATCATCGCGGGCGACTACATCGCCGATGGCTTCCGCCATCGCGCCGCCGAACTGGCGACCGAATGGCTGGGGCCGCGCACCGAGCTGGAGATCCAGCAGACCTTGCAACGCGAGGTGGAGCAGGAACGGTGGACGAGCCTCGACCGTACCCTGCAACGAGAGGCCGGCGAGGATGGTCGGGTGCAGATCGAACGGTTCAACGAACCTGGGCTGCAACGCCAGCGCCTGCTGCTGATCGGCCGGCTGCAACGCTTGCAGCGCCTGGGCCTGGCCGACGAGATGCAGCCGGGCACCTGGGCCGTCCATGCCGACGCGGAAAAGACCCTGCGCGCCCTGGGCGAACGTGGCGACATCATCCGCACCATGCAGCGGGCGATGCGCGGCGAGCCGCGCGAACTGGCGGTGTTCGAGCCGGGCGACGAGGGCCGAACCATCCTCGGCCGCGTGGCCGCGAAGGGACTGGCCGACGAGCTGCGCGACCGGGGCTATCTGGTCATCGACGGCGTGGACGGCAAGGCCCACTACGTCGCGCTCAATGCCCGCGACGAGCTGGCGAACTACCCGACTGGCGCCGTGGTGGAGGTGAAGGGGTCGGCCGACGTGCGCGCGGCCGACAAGAACATCGCCGCGCTGGCGAGCGATGGCCTGTACCGCACTGACCACCACCTGGCCGTCGCGCAGGGTCAGGCCGTGCCGGGCCGCGATTCGCACGAAGTCGTCGCGGCCCACGTCCGCCGGCTGGAAGCCCTGCGCCGCGCCGGCATCGTGGAGCGCGTGGCCGAGGGGCTATGGAAGGTGCCGAACGACCTGGCCGAACAGGGCCGCCGCTATGACGCGCAGCGCCTGGGCGGCGTGGCGGTGGAACTGAAATCGCACCTGCCCATCGAGCGGCAGGCCCGCGTGATCGGTGCCACTTGGCTCGACCAGCAGTTGATCGGTGGCGGGTCGGGGCTGGGTGACCTGGGTTTTGGCAGCGAGGCCAAACAGGCGATGCAGCACCGTGCCGACTTCCTGGCCGAACAGGGGCTGGCAGAGCGGCGTGGGCAGCGCGTGATCCTGGCGCGCAATCTGCTGGGCACGCTGCGCAATCGGGAGCTGGCGCAGGCCGCCAGGGACATTGCGGCCGAAACCGGCCTGGAATATCGGCCTGCGGGTGACGGTCAGCGCGTGGCCGGTATCTACCGGCGCAGCGTCATGCTCGCCAGCGGGCGCTACGCCATGCTCGATGACGGCAAGGGGTTCAGTCTGGTGCCGTGGCGGCCGGTGGTCGAGCAGCGGCTGGGCCAGCAGCTTGCCGCTACGGTGCGCGGCGGCGGGGTGTCCTGGGAGATAGGACGGCAGCGTGGGCCTGCCGTTGGCTGATCTCCTGATATAGATCCATCCAGCGTCAACATGAAACCGCAGGTCTTGTCATAAAGAGCTTGGTTATAGAAATCTGTCTGGCATACGCAGAATATTCCTATCGCAGCCTCACGAACGTCGTGCGTTGCTAGCTGACATCGGAAGTGGAGTGCCAGCCTATTCGAAAG
Source organism: Serratia sp. CY29653 (assembly GCF_052169255.1). Lineage (NCBI taxonomy): Bacteria > Pseudomonadati > Pseudomonadota > Gammaproteobacteria > Enterobacterales > Yersiniaceae > Serratia > Serratia sp. CY29653. The sequence continues at coordinate 1,743,945 of NZ_JBJNLC010000001.1, forward strand.
GGCACTTCCTGATTCAATGTGTTGCCAGGCCGCCTGGGGGTTGTTGATCCCAAGGGCTTGGGTTCATTCAGGCAGGCGGCCAGTTATGGGTTTCGTCTTGACCCTCTCGGTTCCAAGCATAGAGGGCGTCATACATCACCAGGCCGTGGCGCAGCATCTCGTGGTCGTCCACGAACATGCGCGATAGGCCGAGCGAGATCGCGTAGAGGCCCGCCGATTGTGGTGTGAGTTCGAGGCGTGAAGTGTCGGCACCGCGCACGATGTTGGCCAACTGCACGAGTGCTGGTTCGGTTAGCTGGTACTTTGCCAAGAAGGCATCGAAGCTGCATTGCTCCCCGACGTGGCTAAACTCTACTCCTGGGATGTCATAGGGTATCGCACCCGTTTTCTCTGCAATGGCTAGAACCTCTGATGCGGGTACGTAAAGGAACTCGGCATCATGGTCGATGAAGCGCAGAATTAGCCAGGGACAAGCGATACGGTCGATTTTGGGACGTTCACGTGTAATCCACTTCATCATTGCCTCCTTCGTGACTCGGCTGACTTGATCGAACCCTTCATCAAAGCGCAGATGCTGATCAGGCTGTCCGGGCGCACTGGATATATCGGTTGGCCACTTCATCCCACAGGATATTTTCCATAAATGCATCTACATAGGCTGCTGCCTTCGCGCCGTAGTCGATGTGGTAGGCGTGTTCATACATATCCAGGGCCAGTATGGGCGTTCCCCCTGCCATGGCGTGACAGTGATCAGATCCCCATTGATTGCTGAGCCGACCATCACGCGGTGACCAGACCAACAGCACCCAGCCAGAACCCCCCGCCAATGCTTTGCCCATTGCAGAGAACTCGGTTTGCCAGCGAGCCAGACTTCCGAAGTCGCGCTCAATGGCGTCCCGTAAGTCGCCGGGCGGCAACTGGCCATCACCGCCCAGCGCCGCAAAGTACACTTCATGCAGCACCATCGAGTTGTAGGCCACCAGTTCTTCTCGCTTGAGGCCATTGATCAGAAATCCAGCCTCATTCAAGTAATCAAGTTCTGCGAGCTTTCTGCGAATGGCATTGAGTCTTTTGACCGCGCCTGAATAGTTGTTTTCATGGTGGCTGACAATCAGTCGTTCCGATAGACCCCTGAGACTGGTTGGATCAATTGGCAAGGCGCGTATTTCAAGTGACATGGCTTCGTTCCTCACAGAATCAGGGTTTTCAACACCAGGCCCACGACAGCGCTGGCGGCAATGACTTGGATGACGCTGCGCTTGAAGCGGAACAGGGCTACAGCCGCTCCCAGCGCCATCAGCGCCGATATCCAGTCGAAGCGCCCGGCCAGGCCCTCGGGCCATAGCACGTGATAGGCGAAGAACACGGCCAGGTTCAGGATCACACCGACGACGGCTGCGGTGATGGCGGTCAAGGGCGCCGTGAAGCGAAGATTGCCGTGGGTCGATTCGACGAGCGGTCCGCCGGCGAGAATAAAAATGAAGGAAGGCAGGAAGGTGAACCAGGTCACCAGCGCCGCCGCGACGGCACCGGCGACGAACAGAAGGTCGGGACCGAACAGCGCCTGCACATAGGCGCCCACGAAGGCGACGAAAGCCACCACCATGATCAGTGGCCCCGGATTCGCTTCGCCGAGGGCCAGGCCGTCAATCATCTGCGTCGGGGTGAGCCAGGCGTAATGGCCAACCGCGCCTTGGTAGATGTAGGGCAGTACCGCATAGGCGCCGCCGAAGGTCAGCAGGGCCGCCTTGGTGAAGAACCATCCCATCTGCGTCAGGCTGTGATCCCAGCCGTAGCCTGCCGTGAGCAGCGCCATGGGAATCAACCACAGGAGAAAGCCGGCGACGGCCACGCGCAACAGGCCGGACCAGCGGAATCGGGCATGTTCGGGCGTTGGTGTGTCGTCATCAATCAGTGCCGGGCCGTAGGACTTGTCCGCTGCGGCATGACCACCACCCGTCTTGAACCTGTGCGGTGCAATGCGCCCGCCGATGTAGCCGGTCAGTGCGGCGCCGGCAACGATGTAGGGGAAGGGCACGTTCAGCGCGAAGATGGCCACGAAAGCGGCGGCGGCAATGGCCCACATCACGCTGTTCTTGAGTGCCCGCGAGCCGATGCGATGCACGGCCTGCACCACGACCGCCGTGATGGCGGGCTTGATGCCGTAGAACAGTCCCGCCACCAGGGCCGTGTCGCCGTAGGCGATGTAGAGCCACGACAACAGGATCAGGAAGCCCAGCCCCGGCAGCAGAAACAGGGTGCCCGCCACAATGCCTCCCCAGGTACGGTGCATGAGCCAGCCCATGTAGGTGGCCAACTGCTGCCCTTCCGGACCCGGCAGCAGCATGCAGTAGTTGAGCGCGTGCAGGAAACGGCGTTCACTGATCCAGCGGCGCTGTTCGACCAGTTCCCGGTGCATGAGGGCGATCTGTCCGGCGGGGCCGCCGAAGCCGATGAAACCGAGTTTTAGCCAGAGACGAAAAGCCTCCCAAAAACCGACCGGCGGCGGAGCCGCCACTACAACGTCCTCCGTCAAACTTTCTGTCACGTTATTTGTCACGTTATGGTTGCTCCTTTGTTGTCAAAGCTGGCGAGCAAGCCGTCGAAGACAGCAGATGCGGCGGCCAGCAGCGAATCGTCTTGGGTAAGGGTTTCGCGCAGCCCGGCGAGTACGCTCTCGATGCCGACCGCCTCGGGCGGCTGGATGCCACCGACATCGAGGTAATGCACCAGTAGGCCAAGCCGTGCGATGGCAGCCTGTTCCAGCCCGAAACTCACAGCCAGCACCTCGAAGGTGACGCGACCACCGATGTGGCTGAAGGTGGCACCATCGAAATCGAAGCCCAGCGCGTCGGGCGGGCAGTCGTCAGGACTGTCCAGCCACAGAATCCGCGCCTGCGGGTCGATGAAACGGCGGATTAGCCAGGCGCTGGCCAGCCGGTCCACCCAGGGCCGGCGCCGCGTCGCCCAGGTACGGCCCTGATAGTCGGACAGGCCCAGGCGCTCAATCACGCCGTTCATCGCCTGCGGTTCGTCCGGGGACAAGGCCCGCGCACAGGCCAGTTCCAGTTCACACAGGGCGGCATCCGTCTGCCGTTGCGCTTCGCCGGGGAAGAAGTCGATTTCGATTAGATTGGTGAAGGCCCTGCGCAGCTTGCGCACTTGCTTGAGCGCGTCTTGAACGGTCTCGGGGGTCAGCGTTTCCCGCACCTGTGCCACTTCGGCTGACAGGGCGGTGAATTCAGCGCCGCGATCGAACAGGGCGACGAAGCTCTCTCCCTCCGGCTCCTCGATGTGCAGCACATGGGCGCTCCCTCCTCCCTCGCGCACTTCGGCCGCCAGCCCTTCCAGGGTGGTGCGGCAATCTTCGTGTTCCGGCATCAGGTAGACACCGTCGCGCAGGACGGCGGCGCCGGATGCCTTGAGGGCACGCCAGACCCGTTGCCGGGCTGTGGCGTTCTCGGTGGGCAAAGACAGAATCAGGGTGATCATCTTCATGTTGTAGATATTATCTCAATGTAGAATAATACTCTACAACATTTTTTTCTGAGGCGGAGGGTCACATGAGCATCCACCTTGCTGGCTTAGTAGGTACGGCTTTCGGCTTTCTGTTCTCGGCCGGACTGATTAAGGCGGCGGCGCTTCCGGCAGTCGTCGTCGCTAGTAGGCGCAACGGTGGATTCGGCGAAAGACTCCTTCGCGGAACACGCATCTACCTCCAAACGCCACGGTTGCGCGGTCTGCTGGCATTGCATCTTTGCGCGGCGGCCGGTGGGGCGATGGTGTTCGTCAACACCATCGTGATCGTTCGGAACTTCTTGGATGGCAGCGAACAGCAGGTTGCACTGGCGCTTGCGACCTTCGGAGGCGGTTCCACGTTGGCCGCGCTGCTATTGCCCAAGGTGCTTGACCGAATCTCTGATCGCTGCGTGATGTTGTCCGCCGCGACGATGATGGTGCTTGCGCTGCTGGCCACTGCTGCCGCCTGGATCGCATTGCCATCTTGGCGAGATTGGGCGTTGCTGCTGCCGGCATGGGGCGTGTTGGGCGTTGCCTATGCCGGATTGGTGACGCCTGGAGGGCGCTTGATACGGCGGTCGGCACACGAGGAGGATCTACCAGCGGTGTTCGCCGCGCAATTCTCCTTCTCGCATATCTGTTGGCTGCTGGCGTACCCATTGGCAGGCTGGGTCGGCCTCAAGTTCGGTCTTGGCGTTGCCTTGGCTGCTCTGAGTTGCCTTGCGGTCGTTGGGATGCTTGCCGCAGTTCGGAGCTGGCCGCGAGACGACCAATCAGTTCTTGTGCATGAGCATGGCGATCTTCCAGATGACCATGCGCATCTTCGGTCGTATGGCGTAGCGCCGCACGCACATCCGTTTGTCATCGACACGCTGCATCGGCGCTGGCCCGGATGAACAAGTCGAGGTTCCGGCAATGGTTAAGGAGCGGCTTCTTTCTTGGTTCGCAGGGAGTGAGTATTCGATGGAATTGAGACACCTGAGATATTTTCTCGCTGTAGCGGAGGAACTTCACTTCGCACGTGCCGCAGAGAAGCTGCACATCGAGCAATCGCCCCTGTCCCGAGCCATCAAGGAGTTGGAAGAAGAATTGGGCGTTGTGTTACTCGCCCGTACCACACGCAGTACGCGGCTGACTCGTGCTGGCAAACTCTTCATAGTGCATGTGCGCCGCGTGTTCTCCGCCTTGGAACAAGCGCGCGACAGTGTGAAAGCAGCGGCGAATGGCTTTCATGGGCAGTTGCGTGTGGCCTTGTCCGATGGCATCACGCCATCGCGCCTGCCAGCTTTGCTGGCGTTGTGCCGCCAAGAAGAACCCGAGGTTGAACTGCGATTCTTCGAGGTGCCATTGTCTCAGCAGATCAAGGGGCTGCATGAAGATATGTACGACGTGGGGTTTGCACAGTCCGATGACGTGGGCGATGGCATCGCCACCATGCCGGCCTGGAATGACACGCTCATCGTGACGGTGCCAGCGCGGCATCCGCTGCTGGCACACAAGCGCATCCCTCTGGAGGAACTGCTGCGCTATCCGCTGGTTCTGTGCGATCCACAAGTGTGCGAAGGCCATGCCAAATTCGTCGATCGGGTGCTGCGCCGAGCCGACATTGAGCCGCTGGTCGCAGAGCGTGTCGCTACGTGCGATCTGATGATGGCCTTGGTATCGGCCGGCCTCGCGCTTGGGTTTACTGGCGCCGCGCGCATTGCCGCCAATCCCGATTCAGGCGTGGTGGCCCGGCCGCTGGCATTGCGCGTGCCGCCGCTGACAACCTACCTGCTGTACCCCGACGGCGAGCCGTCCGAGGTGCTGGCGCGGTTCGTTGAGCGCGTGCAGGCCATCGAGTCACCGGAACCCGCAAGGCCCAAGGCGGGTCGTCATTCCGATTTCCTAGAGGAGCCTCCGCCATGAAGAAGACCGTCCCATTCTTGTTGGTGGCCGCATTGACTGCCTGCGGCCAGTCCGAGACGCCTCAGAAGGCCAACACGTCGGAAGCGAATATCCCGACAGTGGAAGAACTGGCGGCCAACCCCGAACGGCTCAAAGAGTTGCGCCAGCAATGCAAGACCGATCGCCCCAAGCTCGGCGACTTGCTGTGCAACCGAGTGGCCGAGGCCACACGCAAGCGGTTCTATGGCGACGTCGAAACGCCGTACACGCCGCCGAAGGAACCGCCCAAGTTCTGATCGTTGGCGATTCGCCGCATCGCCTTCATTTTTCTGTTCGACACGCCGCAATGCGCCTTCGCTTGCGGCGTTTTTCTTTGGCTCGCCGTCACACTCATTCTGTCTTTTTGCTCGACCTTTCTGCTGAAAACGGTCTTTGACCGGCACTGACCCGGCACCGATCCTGACGCCTGCGGCACGCCTTTGTGCCGCTCTTTCCATGAGGAATCAGCTCAGGAGAAATCGGAGGCCAGGTCATGCAAGGGACGAACGTGCTGTTCGGTCAGATCGCCGTCGTATTCGGCATCGTGATCGCCGGCGTGTGGGGCGCCACACAATGGACAGCAGCCGCCCTTGGCTATCAAGTACGCCTTGGCTCGCCCTGGTTCGACTTCCTTGGCACGTCGATCTACCACCCTTGGAAACTGTTTGAGTGGTGGTTCTTCTTCGGGGCCTATGCACCGGAAGTATTCGACACCGGCGGCACCATCGCCGGCACCAGCGGCATGGTCGCCGTGGGCGTTGCCATCGCCATGTCGGTCTGGCGCTCGCGCCAAGCTCGCCTCGTTACCACCTACGGCTCTGCGCGCTGGGCTAGCGCGCAGGACATTCGCAAGGCGGGCCTCACGCAACCGGCCGGCGTGTTCCTCGGCCAGCACGACCGCCAGTACCTGCGGCATGAAGGCCCGGAACACGTCCTGACCTTCGCGCCTACGCGCTCGGGCAAGGGCGTTGGCCTCGTGGTGCCGACGCTGCTTTCCTGGCCCGCATCCGCCGTCATCCACGACATCAAAGGCGAGAACTGGCAGATCACCGCAGGCTGGCGCTCGCGTTTCTCGCATTGCCTGCTGTTCAACCCGACCGATGCGAAGTCGGCGGCCTACAACCCGCTGCTGGAGGTGCGGCGAGGCGCGCATGAGGTGCGCGACGTTCAGAACATCGCAGACATTTTGGTCGATCCCGAAGGTGCATTGGAGCGCCGGAACCATTGGGAGAAAACCAGCCACGCGCTGTTGGTCGGTGCGATCTTGCATGTGCTCTACGCCGGCGAAGACAAGACGCTGCGCGGCGTCGCCAACTTCCTCTCCGACCCGGCCAGCCCGTTCGAGCTGACCTTGCACCGGATGATGACCACGCCCCACCTGGGCGATGGGCCGCATCCTGTCGTCGCTTCGGCGGCGCGCGAAGTGCTCAACAAGTCGGACAACGAGCGTTCCGGCGTGTTGAGCACCGCCATGTCGTTCCTCGGCCTGTACCGCGACCCGACGGTGGCCGAAGTCACCTCGCGCTGCGATTGGCGCATCGCCGACCTGATCGCGGTCGAGCATCCGGTATCGCTGTACCTCGTGGTGCCGCCTTCGGACATTTCGCGGACGAAGCCGCTCATTCGCCTGATCCTCAACCAGATCGGACGGCGCCTCACCGAATCGCTCGATGGCTCCGATGGCATCGAGCGCCGCCACAAGCTGCTGCTGATGCTCGATGAGTTCCCTGCGCTGGGGCGCCTGGACTTCTTCGAGACGGCGCTGGCCTTCATGGCGGGCTACGGCATCCGCAGCTTCCTCATCGCGCAGTCGCTCAACCAGATCGACAAGGCGTATGGGCAAAACCACTCCATCCTCGACAACTGCCATGTGCGCGTGACGTTCGCCACGAACGACGAGCGCACCGCCAAACGGATCTCCGAGACGCTGGGCACGGCCACCGAGCTGCGCGCCCAGCGCAACTACGCGGGCCATCGGCTCGCGCCGTGGCTGGGCCACCTGATGGTGTCGCGCCAGGAAACCGCGCGCCCGCTGCTGACGCCGGGCGAAGTGATGCAGCTTCCGCCCGACGAGGCGGTGGTGATGGTGTCCAGCGTCGCGCCAATCAAGGCGAAGAAGCTGCGCTACTACGCGGACGGCAATTTCAAGCGTCGCGTGCTGTCGCCGCCCGTACTGGCGGGCGGGCAGTACGCAGACGCGCCGCCATCGCGGCCCGACGACTGGAGCGGGTTGGCGGTTCCCGCCGTGCCCGCCGCACCGGCCACGGCATCCGCCGATGGCCTGGGTTCCACGGATGACGGCGGCCCGCGCCGCCAACCCGAACTCTCCGAAACCGTCACCTACGCCCCCGAGCTGGCCGTGCCGACTGCCGACCTCGCGCTGCTCGATGACGACGACGACCTGCCGCTTCCCCTTCCTCGCCAGCTTGACCCGGTCATGCAGCGCACGGCGCGGCTGGCTTCCCTCGACCCCAACGACGGAATCGAGCTATGAGCCACTACCGCCTCAACCTATTCATCCAGCCAGAGCACGCCAAGCGCCTGGACGAGCTGGCCGCCATGAAAGGCGTGTCCAAGTCGTCCATCGTCGCCGCTGCCTTGGCGTCCTGGCTGTCGCCCGATGCCGCCGACCAGCGCGAGGCGGCCATCGCCAAGCGGTTGGATCGCCTGTCGCGCCAAACCGAACGCCTGGAGCGCGACCAGAACATCCAGATCGAGACGCTGGCGCTGTTCATTCGCTACTACCTCACGGTCAGCACGCCAGTCCCCGAGGCACACCAAGAGGCCGCCCGCGCCCAAGGCAAAGCGCGCTTCGAGCAGTTCGTTGAACAGTTGGGCCGGCACCTGCTGCGCGGGCGCAGCCTGGTGCGCGACGTGGTGGAAGAACTGCATCCCGACCCGATGCGGATGGAAGACGCGGCGGCAGCCGCGCAAGCGCAGGAGCGTGCGTCATGAGCGCCGTTCCGCAGTCCATGAGCGCCACGTCGCTCGACCGCCGCTTCCAGATGCTGCGCACGGCGATGGGGCCGCTGATCGCCGCGGCACTCGAAGACCCGGACGTGGTGGAGGTGATGCTGAATCCCGATCGCACCCTCTGGGTGGATCGGCTTTCCAGTGGTCGGGCGCCGATGGGCGTGGAACTGTCCGAAGCGGACGGTGAGCGAATCATCCGCCTCGTGGCAGCCCATGTCGGAGCGGAGGTGCATCGCGGCCAACCGCTGCTGTCGGCCGAGTTGCCGGAAACGGGAGAACGCTTCGAGGGCATCTTGCCGCCTGCCGCGCCGGGGCCAGCCTTCGCGCTGCGCAAGCGCGCCATCGGCGTCATTCCGCTGGAGCGGTACGTCATCGACGGGATGATGACCAGCGCGCAAGCGGGCTTTCTCGTTCGCGCCGTGCGCGAGCGGCAGAACGTCTTGATCGCCGGCGCTACCAGCAGCGGCAAGACGACCCTGGCCAATGCGCTGCTGGCCGAGATTGCCGCCACGGGCGACCGCGTGCTGGTGCTCGAAGACACGGTGGAGCTGCAATGCGCGGCCCGTGACCACGTTCCCCTGCGCACGCGCGCAGGCGTGGTGTCGATGACCGAGCTGGTTCGCTCGTCCATGCGCCTGCGGCCTGATCGCGTCGTCGTTGGCGAAGTGCGCGGCGCCGAGGCGCTGGATCTCATCAAGGTATGGGGCACGGGCCACCCCGGCGGCATCGCCACGATCCATGCCGGCTCCGCGCTCGGCGCGCTGCTGCGCCTGGAGCAACTGATTCTCGAAGTGGCGGTGAATCCGCCCCGTGCGCTGATCGCCGAGGCGGTCAACGTGGTGATCCACATCGCCGGACGCGGGCGCAAGCGCCGCATCGAGAGCATCGCCCGTGTCGTCGGCTTCGACGCAGTGGGCTACCAACTGGCGGACGCGCTGGAAACGCCGTTTCCCGAGCTTCAGCCACTTCCCGATGCCGCACCCGCTGCGGCGACTTCCCCACCCCCTGACTCACTTGGAGAACTGCCATGACGCAGATGACCATTCCTGCTTTCCGTTTTTCTGCAAATCCGGCTTTGCGTCTTGCGCGGCTGCGCTGCCTGGCCCGTCCTGCGGGACAAGGGCTGCTGCTGGCCGCGCTGCTGTTGTTCCTGGCCGGAACCGCGCAGGCCGCCGGTTCCTCGATGCCGTGGGAAGGCCCGCTGCAATCCATCCTCGAATCCATCCAGGGGCCGGTGGCGCGCATCGTGGCCGTCATCATCATCATCGCCACGGGCCTCGCGCTCGCCTTCGGCGATACGTCGGGCGGATTCCGCAAGCTGATCCAGATCGTCTTCGGCCTGTCCATCGCGTTCGCCGCTTCGAGCTTCTTCCTGTCGTTCTTCAGCTTCTCCGGCGGGGCCGTCGTATGAGTGCCCCGGACACCTTCGCCGCCGGCTTCGAGGTGCCGCTGCATCGCTCGCTGACCGAGCCGATTCTGCTGGGCGGTGCGCCGCGCACCGTGGCGATCGCCAACGGCACGCTGGCCGCCGCTGTCGGGCTGGGCCTGCAATTGTGGATACCGGGCGTGGTGCTCTGGATCGTCGGCCATTCGCTGGCGGTCTGGGGCGCGCGCCTTGATCCGCAGTTCATGGCCGTGTTCGCCCGCCACATCAAACACAAGCCGCTGCTGGATGTTTGAGGGGAGGACGCCGCGATGCTGAATCTCGCCGAATACCGCCAGCGCCCGGCCTTGCTGGCCGACTGGCTGCCCTGGGCCGGACTGGTCGCGCCGGGCGTCGTCTTGAACAAGGACGGCAGTTTCCAGCGCACGGCCCGGTTTCGCGGGCCTGACCTCGACAGCGCGACGCAAGGCGAACTGATCGCCACGTCGGCGCGACTGAACAACGCGCTGCGCCGCATGGGATCGGGCTGGGCGCTATTCATCGAAGCCGAGCGCCATGCGGCCGCCGACTATCCGCGCTCGGAGTTTCCCGAGCCGCTTTCGTGGCTGGTGGAGGAAGAACGCCGGGCCGCGTTTGAGGAATCCGGCCATCACTTCGAGAGCGGCTATCGCCTGACGCTGGTGTACCTGCCGCCGGAGGAATCCCGTGCTCGTGCAGCCAAGATGCTCTACGAGAACACGCCGACAAATGGCGTGGACTGGCGCGAGCGGCTGCAAGCCTTCGTCGCGGAAACGGATCGCGTCTTTGACCTGCTCGACGGCGTGATGCCGGAAATTGACTGGCTCGATGACGCGCAGACGCTGACCTACCTGCACGCGACCATCTCGACGCGGCGCTACCGCGTCGGCGTGCCCGAAGTGCCGTTCCACATCGACGCGCTGCTCACCGATTCCGCACTGATCGGCGGCCTGGCGCCCATGCTAGGCGATCAGCACCTGCGGCTGGTGTCGGTGCGGGGCTTCCCGACCTCGACCTGGCCGGGGATTCTGGACGACCTCAACCGCCTCGGTTTTGCGTACCGCTGGAGCACGCGCTTTCTCTGCCTCGACAAAGCCGAGGCGGAAAAAGAACTTTCCCGCCTGCGCCGCCAGTGGTTCGCCAAGCGCAAGAACGTCATCGCGCTGCTGCGCGAAACGATCTTCCAGCAGGAAAGCCCGCTGGTCGATACCGACGCCAACAACAAGGCCGCCGATGCCGACGCCGCCTTGCAGGAGTTGGGCAGCGATCAAGTCGCCTTCGGCTATCTGACGGCGACCGTCACCGTCATGGACGAGGACGCCGCCGTCGCAGACGAGAAGCTGCGCATGGTGGAGCGCGTCATCCAGGGTCGGGGCTTCGTCACCATCCCTGAAACGCTCAATGCCGTGGATGCCTGGCTGTCCTCGCTCCCCGGCAATGCTTACGCCAACGTGCGCCAGCCCATCGTCTCGACGCTGAATCTGGCGCACATGATGCCGGTGTCGGCGGTATGGGCCGGGCCGGAGAAGAACGAACACCTCGACGGCCCCCCGCTGATCGTGACACGCACCGACGGCGCCACGCCGTTCCGGCTGGTGACGCACATCGGCGACGTGGGCCATACGCTGGTCGCGGGGCCGACCGGCATGGGCAAGTCGGTCTTGCTCGCCACGCTGGCGATGCAATTTCGCCGCTATCGCGGCTCGCGCATCTTCGCCTTCGACATGGGCCGCTCCATGCGGGCCGCCATCCTCGGCCTGGGCGGCGAACACTACGACCTGGGCACGGATGGCGAAATCGCCTTCCAGCCACTCGCGCGCATCGACCGTGAGGGCTACCGCACCTGGGCCGCCGAATGGATCGAAGGCCGCTTGCTGCACGAAGGCGTGGCGATCGGCCCCGACGAGAAGGCGGCTATCTGGTCGGCGCTGGGAAGTCTCGCCGGTGCGCCGGTGGAGCAGCGCACGATGACGGGACTTTCCGTGCTGCTGCAATCGAACACGCTGCGACAAGCGCTGTCGCCCTATGTGCTGGGTGGCGCCCACGGCAAGCTGCTGGACGCCGACCACGACCGGCTGGGCATGGCCGACGTGCAGTGCTTCGAGATGGAGGAGCTGATGCACAGCAAGGCCGCCGTCATGGCCGTGCTGCATTACCTCTTTGCGCGTTTCGATGAACGCTTCGACGGGGCGCCCACGCTGCTGATCCTTGATGAAGCGTGGCTGTTCCTCGATGACCCGGTGTTTGCCGCGCGTATCCGCCAGTGGCTCAAGACACTGCGCAAGAAGAACGTCAGCGTCATCTTCGCCACGCAGAGCCTCGCCGACATCAAGGATTCGAGCATCGCGCCCGCGATCATCGAGAGCTGCGCGAGTCGGATTTTCTTGCCCAACCCGCAGGCCACCGAGCCGCAGATTCGCACGATCTACGAGGGCTTCGGCCTCAACAGGCGGCAGATCGAGATCGTCGCCACCGCGCAGCCCAAGCGCGACTACTACTACCAATCCCGCCTCGGCAACCGCCTGTTCGAACTCGACCTGGGGCCGGCGGCTCTGGCGTTTGCGGGCGCTTCCACGCCGCAAGACCAGCGCGACATAGACCGCGTGCTGCTGGACGCCGGCGTGCCCGGCTTCGCGGGCGCCTGGCTGCGCCATCGCGGCCTCGATTGGGCGGCCGACCTGCTGCCCTCGTTCCCCGGCCTCGCGCCGGGTTCCCTCGCTGACCAACCTCTGGAGAACCTGCCATGAATAAGCGCCTTATCGCCGCCGCCATCGCGGCCATGCTTTGCACCGCCACCGCCCATGCGCAATGGGTCGTGGTCGATCCCACGAACCTCGTGCAGAACACGCTGACCGCGATCCGCACGTTGCAACAGATCAACAACCAGATCCAGCAGCTTCAGAACGAAGCGCAGATGTTGATGAACCAGGCGCGCAACCTCGCCAGCCTGCCGTCCAGCGTGGTGAACCAGTTGCGCGCCAATTTGGCGACGACCGAGCGGCTAATCGCCCAGGCGCGCGGCCTGGCCTACGACGTGACGAATCTGGATCGGGAGTTCGCGCGCCTGTATCCCGAGCAGTACGCCGCCACCGTCAGCGGCGACCAGATGTACCGCGACGCGCAGGAGCGTTGGAGGAACACGCTCCACGGCTTGCAGACCACCATGCAGATGCAAGCGCAGGTATCGCAGAACCTGGGCGAAGACGAAAGCGTGCTGGCCGACCTCGTGGGCAAGAGCCAGTCGGCCGAAGGCGCGTTGCAGGCGATGCAGGCCATGAACCAGTTGCTGGCTTTGCAGGCCAAGCAGTCGATCCAGTCGCAGCGGCTCCAGATCACGCAAGACCGGGCCGCCTCGCTGGAGCTGGCGCGGCAGGCGGCGGCCACCGAACGCGCCCGCGAGGTGCGGCGGCGCTTCCTGGGTGAAGGCACGCCGTACACGCCGCAGCGCGTGGACTTCTACGGCAACTGACGGAGGCCGCCATGCGATGCGTCCTCGCCCTGTCGGTTTCGCTGCTTGTGGCGCTGCTGGCCGCTTGCAGCGAGCAGCCGACCGACAACCTTGCCGATGCCCTGACCGCCGATCCCGTGCGGCTCAAGGCATTGCGCGCGCAATGCGCGGCCGACCGGCAGGCCACGGGCGAGGACGCTTGCCGCGCCGCCGCCGAAGCCTTCCGGCGGCGCTTCTTCTCCGGCCAGGCCGGGCCGGATGAGTACCAGACGCTGGCCGACCTGCCGCCGATCCCGCCAAGTTTCGATGCACCGGCCGAATCGGACGACGGCAGCGAATCGCCGGCCGCATCCGATCAAGAGGACGCGCCATGAATGACGTGACCATCATCGACCGCTTCCTCAGTATCTTCGCCGCCTACATCGACTCGGGTTTCGGGCTGTTGCAGGGCGAAGTGGCCTTCCTCACCGCAACGCTGATCGTCATCGACATGACGATCGCCGGACTGTATTGGGCGATGAGCCACGCCACCGGCCAGGGCGAGGACGTCATCGCCAAGCTGCTGCGCAAGGTGCTCTACGTCGGTGCCTTCGCCTACATCATCGGCAACTTCAACTGGCTGGCCGGCATCGTGTTCCGCTCCTTCGCCGGGCTGGGCATCACCGCCACCGGCTCGGCCATCACGATGGAGAACTTCTTGCAGCCGGGCCGGCTGGCGAAAACCGGCATCGACGCAGGAGCGCCGATTCTGGAGCAAGTCGGCGAGATGGCCGGCTTCCCCGAGGTGTTCGTCAATCTTGACGCCATCACGGTGATGTTCCTCGCCTGGCTGATTGTGGTCTTGAGCTTCTTCGTGCTGGCGATCCAGCTATTCATCACGTTGATCGAGTTCAAGCTGACCACGCTCGCAGGCTTCGTGCTGGTGCCTTTCGCGCTCTGGAATAAGACGAGCTTCTTGGCGGAAAAGGTGCTTGGCAACGTGGTGTCGTCTGGCGTCAAGGTCTTGGTGCTGGCTGTCATCGTCGGCATCGGTTCGGGCGTGTTCGCGGAGTTCCAAGTCCATCCCGCCGAGCCTTCCATCGACCATGCGCTGGTCATCATGCTGGCCTCGCTCACCTTGCTGGCGCTCGGGATCTTCGGCCCCGGTATCGCCACGGGCCTGGTGTCCGGTGCGCCGCAACTCGGCGCGGGCGCGATGGCCGGGGCCGCTGTCGGCGCCGCCGGCACGGCCGTTGCCGTCGGCGCTGCCGCGACGGGCGTAGGCGGCGCCGTCATGGCCGGGGCGCGCATGGCGCCTGCCGCCGCCAAGCTCGCTGGCAGCGGCGCGCGTGCTGCCGCCTCGACGGCCAGCAGCGCACGCTCGGCGTTTCAGGCCGGTTCCGCCGCCGCAGGCGGTGGCGCGAAGGGCGCGATGGCCGGCTTGGGCAACGTCGCCAAGACCGGCGCGCAGTCCGCCGGGCGCGGCATCGCATCCCGTGCTTCCGCTGCTGGGCAACGCATGGCAGCTCCCTTCCGCTCTGGTTGGAACGGCCAGGCGGCTGACGGCGACTCGGCAGCCGGAGCATCCGGCCAGGCCGCCGCAGGCGAGGCCACGTCCGGCGCAGCCAATACACAGCCCGCTTGGGCCAAGCGGCTGCATCGCCGCCAGCAACTCACCCATGCCGCGACCACCACCGCCCATGCGCTGCGCGGCGGCGACGGCGGCGGCTCCGGCCAGGGGCCGAGCCTGCGCGATTCCGATTCATAAGGAGAACTGACAATGCGATTCAAGAAACCGCAGGTGCGCTATGCCGACACGCCGCAGCCTGCCACGCCGTACCAAGCTGCCGGCCAGGTATGGGACGAGCGTATCGGCTCGCCGCGCGTGCAGGCGAAGAACTGGCGGCTGATGGCCTTCGGTTGCCTGACACTCGCGCTGCTGATGGCTGGCGGCCTGGTGTGGCGCTCGGCGCAGTCCATCGTGACGCCCTACGTGGTGGAGGTGGACAGCGCGGGCCAGGTGCGCGCCGTCGGCGAAGCCGCCACGCCTTACCGGCCCAACGATGCGCAGACCGCGCACCACATTGCGCGCTTCGTGACGCTGGTGCGCTCGCTGTCCATCGACCCCATCGTCGTCCGCCAAAACTGGCTGGACGCCTACGACTATACGACCGACAAGGGCGCAGCCGTGCTCAACGACTACGCGCGGGTCAACGACCCATTCGCACGCATCGGCAGGGAGTCGGTGACAGTGCAGATCGCCAGCGTCGTGCGCGCCAGCGACACGTCTTTCAACGTGCGCTGGACGGAACGCCGCTACGTCAACGGCGCCGCGGCTGGCCTAGAGCGGTGGACGGCCGTGGTGTCCATCGTGCTCCAGCCGCCGCGCACCGAAGAACGCCTGCGCAAGAACCCCCTGGGCATCTACGTCAACGGCTTGTCGTGGAGCCGAGAACTGGATTCTTCCGAAGGAGCCAAGCCATGAACCTGTCTTTCCGTATTTACGTTTCCGTGCTGATGCTTGCGGCCCTGGCGGGCTGCGCCACGCAGGGCAAACCGCCGCCGGTGATTTCGCTCGATGAGCCGGTGCAGGCTCAGCCGCTGCCCGAGCCGCCCGCGCCGGTGGAGGTGGTGGCCGTACCCGAGGTGTTGCCGATGCCGGCGCAGTTGAAGCCAGCGCCCGAAGCAGAAGACGCCAAACCCACGCCGGAACCGGCCGACGAGAAGGTGCGCGTCTCGCGCGCCAATGCCGAGGCCCGCGTCGCACCCACGCGCGAGGGCTACGTCAACGCGATTCAAGTCTGGCCCTTCACCGATGGCGCGCTGTATCAGGTCTATGCCGCCGTGGGTCGCGTGACCGTGATTTCGCTCCAGCCGGGCGAAGAACTGGTGACGGTAGCCGCCGGCGATACCGTGCGCTGGATCGTGGGTGACACGTCCAGCGGCAGCGGCGCCGAGTTGCGCGTGAACGTGCTGGTCAAGCCGATTCGCTCGAGCCTCAAGACCAACCTCGTCATCACTACCAGCCGCCGCACCTATTTGCTTGAGCTGACCTCGACGGAAAAGACGTGGATGGCGTCGGCGTCATGGGAGTACCCGCGCGACCGGATGCTGGCATTGCAGCGCCAGGCGCAGGCGGCCAGTGCCGCCGCCCCGGTCGATACCGGACTGTCGCTGGAGAAGCTGCGGTTCCGCTACGCGATCAGCGGCAGCAATCCGCCGTGGAAGCCGCTGCGCGCCTTCGATGACGGCGAGAAGGTCTATATCCAGTTTCCGCCGGGCATCGCGCAAGGCGAGCTGCCACCGCTGTTCGTCATCGGCGCGCAGGGCGATGGACAACTGGTGAACTACCGCTTCCGCTCGCCGTACTACATCGTGGATCGGCTGTTCGGCGCGGCCGAACTGCGCCTGGGCAGTGACAAGGGCGACGTGGTGCGAATCGAGCGCACGGACGGCGTTGCGCGGAGGAACTGACCATGAGCCAAGACGACGCCCCTGACCTTGCCACGCCGCAGGCGGGCAAGGTAGCGCCCGAGGCGGTGGCGCTGCGCGCCCAGCCGCGCCCGGTCACGCGCCTGAATCGGCGCACGCTGGCCATCCTTGCCGGCGGCCTGTCGGTCGCCGTGTTCGGGGCCACGATCTGGTCATTGCAGCCGCAGCGGCGCGGAGCCAGCGAGCAGGCCGAGCTTTACAACGTCGATCGCGTGTCGAAGTCCGAAGGGCTGGACGCGCTGCCAACCGATTACTCGAAGCTGCCGGCCTTGCCGCCCGCCGCACCCGAACTGGGGCCGCCACTACCGGGCGATCTTGGCCCGGCCATCGTGAACTCGCAGCAGCCGGTGACACCGGCCTATACGCCTCCGGGTCACGATCCCGAGGATGCCTTGCGCAAGGAAGCTGATGCGGCGGCGGCTTCGTCGGTGTTCTTCCGCTCGGGCGGCCAAGGCCAGGCCGCCGCCACGGTGGCGCAGGCGGCGCCGGGGGTGCCTGGCGCTGCCAGCGCGCTCGCGGCCTTCGACCCACTCGCTGCCGGGCCGGCCTCTGTGGCTGCACAGCCAGCCGATCCGACCGCCGTGCAGAACCGGCAAGACCAGAAAGAGGCATTCCTGAAAGGCGGCTCTACGGAAACCCGCAATTCCGGCAACCTGGCGCTGCCGGCATCGCCTTATCAGGTGATGGCGAGCACGGTGATCGCCGGCGCGCTGGTGACAGGTATCAAGTCGGACTTGCCGGGCGACGTGATCGCCACGGTGACAGAGCCGGTCTATGACACGGCCACGGGCAAGTTCCTGCTGATCCCGCAGGGATCGCGCATCCTCGGGCGCTACAACAGCCAGGTCAGCTACGGGCAGAGCCGCGTGCAGGTGGTGTGGAACCGGATCATCCTGCCCGATACGTCCTCGCTGACGCTCGACAACCTCGTGGGCACCGACCCGGCCGGCTACGCCGGCCTGGAAGACGACGTGGACTGGCATTGGGATCGCATCGTCGCCGGTGCTGTGCTGACGACGCTGCTGGGCGTTGGCGCCGAGCTGGCCGCGCCGGAGAACCGCCAGGACGGCAACCGCATCGTCATCGCCGGACGCGACAGCGCACAGGACAGCATCAATCAGGTCGGCCAGGAGATGACCCGGCGCAACATGAACATCCAACCCACGCTGACCAGCCGGCCCGGCCTGCCGGTGCGGATCATCGTCAACCGGGATCTTGTGCTGCGGCCGTACCAGCCGCTGTTCTTCAACCGGGGGGCTTCGCAATGAGCACGACCAAGAAGCTGCGGCTCGGGCCGCTGCCCAAGACCGAAAGCGTCAAGCTGACCTTCGCCTGTCCGGCCAGCCTGAAAGCCGACCTCGATCGCTACGCCGCGCTGCACGCGCAGGCGTATGGCGAGGCGGTAGATGCCATGACGCTGATCCCGCACATGCTGGAAGCCTTCATGGCGGGAGACAGGGGATTCAGGAAGGGCACGGCCACGCGGAGCGCGCCATCGAAGCCGGCATGATGGTGTCGTACATCGCCCGCCGCATCCATCGAACGCGCAGCCCCAAGGCTGCGCGTTCTTCGTTCTGGATGCCGCCAAGCCTCTTGGGCTATGATGATGCGGCAGGCCCGCCGTTCCTCGGCAATCAAGCACGACACAGTGCGATGCGGCTTCCCCTCCCGACGCTCTTATGTGGCTCCTAGCCCACGAAGCCGCAGTGCTGCAAAGCGGCCCCGAAAAGAGCTAACCTACTGCCCCACATACGGTTTCAAGCCCTTCGTGATTTACACGAAAGACTTGACACCGGCACTTTTTTGTTTCTGGCGCCCAGCCCATTCATCGCTTACCCTTACTCTGGAACAAAATCCGCCTCAGCGCTGTATTTAACGCAAAGGAGTAAGCATGGCCCCGGACAAGGTGAAATCCGAAGACGCAATGACGTTTGGCGAACTGCTGGCGTTGATTGCCGATCAGAAAAGGCGCTTGAACGTACTGGAAGTGGCTTTCTCTTATCTGGCCTTCAGCCTGGATGACAAAGCCAACCAGCGGCTGATCCACAGCCTGAAGCTGGAATCGCACAGCCAGAATCGCGACGCCGAAACGCAAAAGCATTTCGCCCATTTGGCCGAAGAGCTGGAAAAATGTCTGTATGGTGCATCGCCACCTGCCGACGCGGAATAACGCGCCGCGCTGTACTCACCCACTGCAACACATACAAATTTGTAGAATAATTGCTCAAATAAATATTTATTTTGCAAATTTTGGTGACAACCCCCTCCACCGATGAAAGCAGATGCGTATACTGTAATTGCTCTCATGATGATGAGCCGCATTGATCCTCGTTAGTCACTCACGGTAGTTACTACTCAATAAGGGGTCTTTATGGACAGAAATGATGAAGTAATTCAGACGCACCCGCTTGTCGGTTGGGATATCAGTACTGTCGACGTTTACGACGCCATGATGATACGCCTTCATTACCTGTCTTCACTAGACCAAACGCCCGAAGAAGCCCAAGTAGACAGAACGCTTTGGCTGACCACAGATGTCGCCCGTCAATTAATCAATATCTTAGAGGCCGGCATCGCCAAGATTGAAGCTACGGATTATCAGGATCTTGATCGCAGAAAACATTGATTCATCGTCCCCTAACCCCTAAGGCGCCGCGCCCCATTCCCGGCGCCTTTTTCTTTGCCTTTCGCCGTTCAATCAGTGCATTGCGCCCGCCAACCTTTTATCATGGGGCGATAAGAAATCGCTATCAGAGAGGGTCGGCACGTGGAATATGATTTGATTGTGGTGGGCAGCGGTTCAGTCGGCGCAGCGGCAGGGTATTACGCAACCCGCGCCGGCTTGAAAGTGCTGATGATCGACAGCGCCATTCCCCCGCACCGCAACGGCAGCCATCACGGCGATACCCGTATCATCCGTCACGCTTACGGCGAAGGTGAAAAGTACGTGCCGCTGGTGCTGCGCGCGCAGGCGTTGTGGAATGCGCTGATTCAACATTCCGGCGAGGAACTGTTCCAGTCGTGCGGCGTACTCAACCTGGGGCCGCAGCACTCCGAATTCATTCGCAATGCTCAGCAGAGCGCGCAAAAATTCCGCCTGAACGCGCAAACCCTCAGCGCCGAACAAATCGCTCAACGCTGGCCGGAATTCCGCACGCCGGAAGGTTACGTCGGCGTTTTCGAGCCGGACGCCGGCTTCCTGCGTTCCGAACTGGCGGTGGCCAGCCTGATCAAGCTGGCGAAAGAGGCCGGCTGCAGCCAGTTGTTCAACTGCCCGGTCAGCGCGGTGGAGCCTCTCGATGGCGGCGTTGCAGTCGTCACCGGCGAAGGGCGTTTCACGGCGCGAAAAGCGGTGGTCACCGCCGGCACCTGGGTGAAAGCGCTGTTGCCGCAGTTGCCGGTTGCGCCATTGCGCAAGGTATTCTCCTGGCATCAGGCGGATGGCCGCTACAGCGTGAACAATCGCTTCCCGGCCTTTACCGTTGAAGCGCAAGACGGCACGCACTATTACGGCTTCCCGGCGGATAACGACGGCCTGAAAGTGGGCAAACACGACGGTGGCCAGCCGATGGATGCCCCCGAGCAGCGTAAACCTTTCGGCAGCCACGCCAGCGACGGCACCGAAGTCTTCACCTTCCTGCGGCAGTTTTTACCGGGTGTAGGCGTATGTTTACACGGCGAAGCCTGCAGTTATGACATGAGCCCCGACGAAGACTTTATTATCGATACCCTGCCGGAGTGCGATCGTCTGATGGTCATCAGCGGATTGAGCGGCCACGGCTTCAAGTTCGCCAGCGCACTGGGCGAGATTGCCGCGCTGTTCGCGCAGGACAAAGCGCCGCCGGTCGACGTCTCCAGCTTTGGTCTGAAACGATTTAGCTAAGCGAAGGCTGTCGCTGTCCTGGTTCCCGTCGGGCCCTGGACAGCGAAATCTGACGGTTACAATTTCTTAACCTGCTAACTCTTTTAAATACCAAGTAAAAATTCTTATAACGGAAATTTCTTGCATTCAGCAGTTGAATTTCCGAATTGAACACTTGCAGTGTAAGTCCTATTTTACAGAAGATATGCTCCATCGGCTTTCAACAAGGACGTCACCATGAAACTACTTGTCGTGGACGAATGCTGCTTCACCCGGGTCGGTATAGCCAGCTACTTTGCTGATAGTGGGATTACGACGATCAAGTGCTGCCACAGCATTGAGTACGCTACGCCGCTGTTGGCCAGCTTTCAGCCGAGCCACATTCTGGTGAACCTCAGCAACCAGTGCCGCTATAACGAAGCGGACGCACAGCTGCTGGCGTTTATGGAAGCCAGCCAGTCTGCCCTGCTGTTTATCTATCTCGATACGCCTTACCCTTACAGCGAAACGCCAATGCGCATCGCCGATAACGCGTTTCTGTTCAATAAAAGCATTCTGCCGCTCACCTTGCGCACGCTGCGCGAAAATCCGCTGGCGCTGGCCGATGACGGCGAAGAGCGTTCCCTGTTCAGCCCGCAGGAACTGACGGTGATGAAATATTGGATGGCGGAGATGCCCAACTACCGCATCGCGAAAAAACTGCAAATTAGCTCGCATACGGTGTACGTGCACAAGCGCCACATCACGGAGAAGATCAACGCGCGCAACCGGCTGGAGTTCTACTCGTTGTATAACGTGCTGCGTTATTTCTACCCGCCGAACACGCCAACGAACTCGACGCCGTTGGCGCTGCTGGCGGTATGACATCAAGCCTGCGATAACGCAGGCTTTTTTATCGCCATTCTTCCAGCGCTCATGCGCGGCGCGCTATAAAAGACACAGAGAAAAGGACTATAATCAAAGGTCTCTTTCTTCTGGCGGCTGAAATGTTAAACCGAATACTGGCGGCTATCGTCAACAACGTGCGTGAGCACCTGGTGCTGTATCTTTGCCTGTGGCTGGTGCTGCTGGCGCTGGATGTCTACTTTTTCTTCGTACTGTAACCCATGCCGTCGTCATTTCCCCGATTGAGCTTCAACCGCTTCGGCGATCCCGCCCAGGTGCTGACGCTGCAGCAGGTGAACAGGCCGCCGCTGCGCCCCGGCCGGCTGCTGCTGCAGATGCGCTATGCCCCGATCAATCCTTCCGACCTGATCCCGATTCACGGCCAATACGCGCACCGTATCGCCCTGCCGCAGGTACCGGGCTATGAAGGCGCAGGCGTCATCGTCGATCCGCAGAGCGGGCGCTCGACCGGCCGACGCGCGCTGGCGGTAGCGGGTGACGGCAGCTGGCAAACCTTCGTCACGCTGCCTGAGGATCGGGTGGTGTGGGTGCCGGACGACATCGACGACAACGACGCGGCGCAGATTTACATCAACCCGCTCACCTGCTGGGTGTTGCTGACGCAATGGCTGCCGCTCAACGCCGGCGACGTGCTGCTGCTCAACGGCGGCGGCTCCGCCGTTAGCCTGCTGTTGGCGCAGCTGACGGCGCTGCGTGGTATTCGTCTGGCGGTGGTGGTGCGCAACGCCGCCCATCGCCAGGCGCTGCTGGCCGCCGGCGCCTGGCGCGTTATCGAAGCGCCGCAGCTGGCGCAAATGCCCCATTTTGGCGCCCGCGCCGCCATCGACTGCATCGGCGGAGAAGACGGATTGCAGCTGGCACGAGCGGTTCGCTCCGGCGGCGATTTCGTGGCGCTGGGCCTTTTAGGCGGGCGCCAGGTGGACTGGCGGCGCGTAGTGGACGAGTTAAAGCTGCGCGCTTCGCTGTTCCACCTGCGTAAATGGAATGCGCAGGCGGCGCCGGCGCAGTGGCAAACGGCGTTTTATCAGCTATTCCAGCTGCTGCGCCGCGGCCAGCTGGCGCTGCGCCCGCCCGCCGCGATTTACCCTCTGCATCAGTACGCAGCGGCGCTGCAACACGCCGCGCAGCCCGGCGTCAGCGGAAAAATCTTCCTTACTCCGGCGCCGCCGGAGGCTGGCGCGGCGGGCGGCCGTCCCCCAGGATAACCGCCAGCCGATAGCCGCCCTCGGTGGTCTCCAGCGCGATGCGCGCCACGATCGTCAGCGGCACCGACAGCAACATGCCCACCGGGCCGAGCAGCCAGCCCCAAAAGATCAGCGACAGGAACACCACCAGCGTCGACAACCCCAGCCCGCGCCCCATCACCCGCGGTTCGAGGATATTGCCGATCACCATGTTGACAGCGATAAAGCCGCCCGCCACCACCAGCGCATCGCCCAATCCGTTGAACAGCAGCGCCTGAATCAACGGTGGAATGGCGGCCAATACCGAGCCGATATTGGGGATATAGTTGAGCAGAAACGCCAGCAGCCCCCAGATAAAGGCGAAGCGCACGCCGACCGCCGCCAGGAAGATCCAGACGATCACGCCGGTGGCTAGGCTGATGATGGTTTTAATCACCAGATAGCGCGTCACGCCGTCCAGCGCCCGCCGCATCGCGGCGAGGCCTTCGTTCGGCTTATCCAACGCCTGCTGCAGCTTATAAGGCAGCAGCTGCACTTCAAACAGCATAAACACCACGGTCATCAGCAGCAGGAAGACGTTGGTCATGGCGCCAGACAGGTGCCCCAGCATGCGGGTAACCAGATTCATCGCCGCGCTGGGATCGACATACTGCAGCATCGCTTCGCTGGAGAGGCTGATATTGAAGCGATCGGCGTAATGCTGCAGCTCGCGCAGTTTCTCGATCATCATGCCGCGGTACTGCGGCAGCGAGCGGGCGAACTCGTTCAGCGAAGCGCCCAGCATGCCGATAAACAGCATCACGACCACGATCACCGCCGTCACCAGCAGCGTCACCCCAAGGATGCGCGGCACCCGGCGGCGTTCCAGCATCGTCACCAGCGGGTTCAGCACCATGGCGAGGAATACCGCCAGTAGAAACGGCACCACGATGTCGGCGGCGGCTTTCACCCCGGCCAAAATGATCACCAACATCGCCAACAGGACGGCCAAACGCAGGCTGCTGTCGGTTACTCGGGTTCGGCCCATGACGTTTCCTTGTTATTTCACTGGGTTAACCGGCCACAAAGAGCCGACTCTTGGCGCTAATGGTAGCAAAGTCGGCCGTCACGCCGCAGAGGATTTAGCGTAACCGTTCGAATAATTTAATCTTTCCGCCCTGCTCTTCGCCGCGAGAAATAGGCATAACCTTTGCCAACCAATAATCCCGCCCAGCAATCCATGAACGGTTTACGTAAAATGACAAAAGCTGACATTAATAGATAATAAGCCTAATTTTCAACAACTAGCATAATCGCCACGTGAAAGAAATCATATCATCTTCAACGATTTATCTGATGAACTCCGAACATCTCAAACAAATTCACTGACTAATATTTCTAAGAAGTAACATAGTTAAATTTATTATTGATTTTATGTTTCCTAAAGTTTAATTATTGCAGCCAGCCAATCGGTAATCGAAGGAAACAGGATGCTCTGGAAAAATACCGCCGATCGTTTCGGCCATGTGTCAGTGTTGATCCACTGGCTGGTGGCGCTGACGGTGTACGGCATGTTCGCCCTCGGCCTGTGGATGGTCACGCTGGGCTATTACGACGTCTGGTACCACCAGGCGCCGGAGATCCACAAAAGCATCGGCACGCTGCTGTTCATCGTGATGGTGATCCGCGTGATCTGGCGCTTTGTCTCGCCGCCGCCCAAGCCTCTGGCCAGCTATGGCCGCCTCACTCGCGTCAGCGCCATTCTCGCGCATCTGGCGCTGTATGCCGTGCTGTTCGGCATTCTGATCAGCGGCTATCTGATCTCGACCGCCGACGGCCAACCGATCAGCGTATTCGGCTGGTTCGACGTACCCGCCACCGTGACCGGCATGGCGGAGCAAGCCGACACCGCCGGCGCCATACACCTTTACCTGGCCTGGGCCGTGGTAGTGCTCTCGGTACTGCACGGGCTGGCCGCGCTTAAACATCATTTTATCGATCGTGATGTCACTTTGAAACGGATGCTGGGTAGCAGCGCCGATTAACCTTTGGATTTATGGAGATTGCTATGTTGAAAAAGACCGTATTGGGCCTGACCGCAGGCGCCCTGCTGCTGAGCGCCGGTTCCGCACTGGCGGCGGACTACAAGATCGACAAACAGGGCCAGCACGCCTTTATCGAATTCCGCATCCAGCACCTGGGCTACAGCTGGCTGTACGGCAGCTTTAAAGACTTCGACGGCGGCTTCACCTTCGACGAAAAAGATCCGTCCAAGGACAAAGTCAACGTGACCATCAATACCGCCAGCGTCGACACCAACCACGCCGAGCGCGACAAGCACCTGCGCAGCGCCGAGTTCCTCAACGTGGAGAAGAACAAGCAGGCCAAGTTTGAATCCACCGAAGTGAAGAAAAGCGGCGACGGTTATGCGGTGGTCGGTAACCTGACGCTGAACGGCGTGACCAAACCGGTTACGCTGGACGCCAAACTGATTGGCCAGGGCAACGATCCGTGGGGCGGCTACCGCGCCGGCTTTGAAGCCAACGGCAAGATCAAGCTGAAAGATTTCGGCATCACCACCGATCTGGGCCCGGCATCGCAAGACGTTGAGCTGATCATCTCCGTAGAAGGCGTGCGCGAGAAATAAGTAAAAAAGCCCGGCTTGGCGGCCGGGCTTCTCATTTCCTCAGGCTCAGCGGGCTGGGCCTTCTTCTTCCGGTGCCGGAATGTGCATCGTAGTCTGCAACAGGCCTTTCGACTTATTGAAGATCTTGACGCCGTTTTCACGGCCGGCACGGCGCGCGCGCTGCTCTTCGCGCGGCAGCTTCAGCTCTTCGCGGCAAATCTCGCTGCAGCACCCTTCAAACTTGGCGGCGCAGCTCGGGCACTGAATGAACAGCAGGTGGCAACCGTCGTTTTTGCAGTTGGTGTGGGTGTCGCACGGCGCCCCGCACTGGTGGCAGTTGGCGATCACATCGTCGGAAATGCGCTCGCCCATACGCTCATCGAACACAAAGTTTTTGCCGATAAACTTCAGCGGCAGCCCCTGCTCTTTCGCTTTGCGGGCGTACTCGATGATCCCGCCTTCCACGTGGTAGATGTTTTTAAAGCCGTTGTGCAGCATATAGGCGCTGGCTTTTTCACAGCGAATGCCGCCGGTGCAGTACATGACGATGTTTTTGTCTTTGCTGTCCTGCAGCATCTCCACCGCCATCGGCAGCTGATCGCGGAAGGTATCCGACGGCACCTCGATGGCGTTTTCGAAGTGACCGACTTCGTACTCATAGTGGTTGCGCATGTCGACGAACACCGTATTCGGATCGTCGATCATCTGATTGACGCGATCGGCCTGCAGATATTCGCCGACGTTGCTTGGGTCAAAGCTCTCGTCATCGATGCCGTCGGCCACGATGCGCTCGCGCACCTTGAGGCGCAGCACCCAGAAGGATTTACCGTCGTCTTCGAGCGCGATATTCAGGCGAACCTGATCCAGCGCCGGGTGCGAAGCGAACAGCGCGGCTTTGAACGCGTCGAAGTTATGCTGCGGCACGCTGATCTGCGCGTTGATGCCCTCTTTCGCCACGTAGATGCGGCCGAACACCTTCAGTTTTTCGAACTGAACGTACAGGCTGTCGCGAAACGCTTTGGGATCGTCGATGGAGAAATATTTGTAAAAAGAAACTGTGGTGCGCGGCTCGGTTTCCGCCAGCATGCGCGCCTTCAGTTCCTCATTAGAAATTCGGTTATGTAACACTGGCATGGTGTACTTTCCTGTCTTTCGGGAGGTGACTGATCATCGCGCGCAGCCTGCCGGCCCGCGCGCGGCGCACATCATACCCGAAAAACCGCCGCCGCGCAGCCCTGGCGCAAACGCCCCGTTCAGCGTCCGCCGCCTTCGGTAAACGCGGAAGCCAGCATACCGAGCGCCATCATCACGCCGGCGAGCGCCAATATCGCGTTCACCTGCAGATGCGCGCCGACGCTGCCGACCGCCCCGCCCAAAACCAGCAGCCCCGCACTGATCCATGGTGCCAACATATTTACCCTCTGAATAATTACCAGCAATAATATCGCCATTATCTTTGGCAGGAAAGATTGTGGAAAAATTCGGCATTCGATGCATATTTAGCGCCCAAAAAGGGATTTTAATGCGTTGTGTTTTCCCGGATCGCCAGAAAAATGCCACAATAGTCGCAAACAAACGGCAGAAACGAACCTTGCCGCCGAGCTCACCCGGCTGCCAGACCATGCTATGACTCTGTCATTACACTTAAACAACCGTATTCAAACAGAGAACCCATGACTCAAGTTCCTACTTTCAATCGTTCCTTATTGCACCCGCGCTACTGGCTGACCTGGGTCGGCATCGGCTTGCTGTATCTGCTGGTGTTGCTGCCTTATCCCGTCATCTACTGGCTCGGCACCTCGATTGGGCGATTTTCCATGCGCTTTCTCAAGCGACGCGTCGCTATCGCCCAGCGTAACCTCGAGCTCTGTTTTCCCGACATGCCGCAGGCCGAACGCGATGCGCTGGTGGTAAAGAATTTCGAATCGGTCGGCATGGGGCTGTTTGAAACCGGCATGGCGTGGTTCTGGCCCAACTGGCGCATCGAGCGCTGGTTCAAGGTCAGCGGCCTGGAGCACATCCAAAAGGCGCGCGACAACCAGCAGGGCGTGTTGCTGATTGGCCTGCACTTTTTGACGCTGGAGCTGGGCGCGCGCATCTTCGGCATTCACAACCCGGGCATCGGCGTTTACCGCCCGCACGACAACAAGCTGATGGACTGGCTGCAAACCTGGGGCCGCATGCGTTCCAACAAATCGATGCTGGATCGCAAAGACATCAAAGGCATGATCCGCGCCCTGAAACAGGGCGATATCATCTGGTATGCGCCGGATCACGACTACGGCCCGCGCAGCAGCGTATTCGTGCCGCTGTTCGCGGTAGACAAAGCCGCCACCACCACCGGCAGTTACGTGCTGGTTCGGATGGGCAAACCGGCGATCATTCCGTTCACCCCGCGCCGCCTGCCGGACGGCAAAGGCTATGAGCTGATCATGCAGCCGGCGGTGGAAAACTTCCCGCTGGATAACGAACTCGATGCCGCCGCCTTTATGAATAAAGTGGTGGAAAAAGAGATCCTGATGGCGCCGGATCAATACATGTGGCTGCATCGCCGCTTCAAGACCCGCCCGGAAGGCGAGCCTTCGCTCTACTGATAAAGCAAACCCGCCGCCGGCGGGTTTTTTATTGCGCGCCTCTTGAGAATCGACGGCGAGGGTGGGATGGTAAAGCCTTTGCCACCAACCCCGGAGCCGCCATGTACATTGTCAGCCTGACCTACCATCGCCCGATCGCCGACGTCGACAGCCACCTTGACGGGCACATCGCCTGGCTTAAGAAATATTTTCAGGACGGCACCTTCATCGCCTCCGGCCGCAAGAATCCCCGCACCGGCGGCGTGATCCTGGCCAAGGGCATTGAGCGCGCGCGGCTGGACGCCATCCTGGCCGAAGATCCGTTCAACGCCGTGGCTCACTACGAGGTCACTGACTTTAGCGCCACCACCACCGCCGCCGGTTTCGAGGCGCTGGCCGGCCTATAAAACGCTGAAAATTCCGCGCGCCAAGCGCGGAATAAGGTTTAAGCGTCATTTTTAAAACTTTATTTCATTTTTCGCCCTATTCCCGTCCTCTGGTTTGCCGTAGCCGCGCTGGCGGCGCATACTTATCAGGCTAACTTTCACGTTTTGCCCCTCATCTTTTTGCCGCCGGCAAAACGCGTCACCTTTCGGCAATGGACATTTATGGCTTCGGCAGCAGAACCCGTTAACTGGAAACGCAACCTTTTCGTCGCCTGGGTAGGGTGCTTTCTCACCGGCGCCGCCTTCAGCCTGGTGATGCCGTTTCTGCCGCTGTACGTCGAGACCCTGGGCGTAACCGGCCATCAGGCGCTCAACATGTGGTCCGGTCTGCTGTTCAGCATTACCTTCCTGTTTTCCGCTATCGCCGCGCCGTTCTGGGGCGCCCTGGCCGACCGACGCGGCCGTAAACTGATGCTGCTGCGCTCCGCCCTGGGCATGGCGATCGTCATGGTGCTGATGGGCATGGCGCAAACGGTCTGGCAGTTTCTCGCGCTGCGTGCGGTGCTGGGGTTGCTCGGCGGGTTCATTCCCAACGCCAACGCGCTGATCGCCACCCAGGTGCCGCGCAACCGCAGCGGCTGGGCGCTCGGCACCCTGTCTACCGGCGGCGTCGGCGGTGCGCTGGTCGGCCCGTTGATCGGCGGCCTGCTGGCCGATCTGTACGGCCTGCGTCCGGTGTTTTATATCACCGCCGCGGTGCTGTTCGTCTGCTTCGTGCTGACGCTGCTGTATGTCAAAGAGCAATTCACCCCGGTGCAAAAGCGCGACATGTTGCACGCAAAACAGGTGTTCGCCTCGTTGAAGAACCCGAAGCTGGTGCTCAGCCTGTTCGTCACCACCATGATTATCCAGATCGCCACCGGCTCAATTGCCCCGATCCTGACGCTGTATGTGCGCGATCTGGCCGGCGCGACCCATAATCTGGCGTTTATCAGCGGGATGATCGCCTCGGTGCCCGGCGTCGCGGCATTGATGAGCACCCCACGGCTGGGCAAACTGGGCGATCGCATCGGCCCGGAACGCATTCTGGTCTTTATGCTGATCGTCTCGGTGCTGCTGCTGATCCCGATGGCGTTCGTGCAAACACCGTGGCAGCTCGGCGTACTGCGCTTTCTGCTGGGGGCGGCCGACGGCGCGCTGCTGCCGGCGGTACAGACGCTGTTGATTTATAACTGCACCAATCAGGTCGCCGGCCGCATTTTCAGCTACAACCAGTCGTTCCGCGACGTCGGCAACGTCAGCGGCCCGCTGCTCGGCGCCGCGGTCTCCGCCGGCTACGGTTTTCGCGCGGTCTTCGCCGTCACCGCTTTGGTGGTGCTGTTCAACGCCGGTTATTCCTGGTGGTGTCTGCGGCGGCGGCCGGGCTATATGCGGGAAGACACGCTCCAGGAAGAACAATAGCTGCATTTATCGCCAATTTCCGCGATTGGCCGGATCAACGGCGCGTTTCCCCTACTTTTAATAATGCTTCCTGCGGGCCGGCGAATTTTCGCTCCACTCGGAACATTCTTACTACAACATCTTGTTTATCAACAATTAATTAACTTTCAGCGCATAAAACCCGCTGTCAATCATATTCCTGCCACAACCAACAGAAAAACCAGAAAAGGAGATGCTTGTCGACTTTTCGTCTAAAAAATGGGATACAGGTACTAGACAAAACCAACGACCAGTTATCAAATGGTTAAATAATATCATGCCAGATGTGAACCATCGGCCAAGTGAAGAAAAGGTCAGCACGCTTTCCACGGTTTATCAGCGTTGCAGCCGCGGTTTTGTCGGGTAATCCGCATTGGGCGGATCGCCTTCATTAAATACACATACAACCACAGTACGGGCTGCAGCCATGCAGCGCCTTTTTATTGGGAAATCGTTATGCAATCCTCTGTCAATAAGTCAGAAAGCCGGACCTTCTTCGGCCATCCCTATCCGCTGGGTTCTCTGTTCTTCACCGAAATGTGGGAGCGCTTTTCGTTCTACGGCATCCGTCCGCTGCTGATCCTGTTTATGGCCGCCACCGTATACGACGGCGGTCTGGGTCTGGCGCGCGAGAACGCGTCGGCGATCGTCGGCATCTTCGCCGGCAGCATGTACCTGGCGGCGCTGCCGGGCGGCTGGCTGGCGGACAACTGGCTCGGCCAACGCAAGGCCGTTTGGTACGGTTCGATTCTGATCGCCCTCGGCCACCTGTCGATCGCCCTGTCCGCGGTGATGGGCACCAACCTGTTCTTCATCGGCCTGATGTTCATCGTGCTCGGTTCCGGCCTGTTCAAGACCTGTATCTCGGTGATGGTCGGCACGCTGTACAAGAAAGGCGATGCGCGCCGCGACGGCGGTTTCTCGCTGTTCTACATGGGCATCAACATCGGTTCGTTCATCGCCCCGTTGATCTCCGGCTGGCTGATCAAGTCACACGGCTGGCACTGGGGCTTCGGCATCGGCGGTATCGGGATGCTGGTGGCGCTGGTGATCTTCCGCGTGTTCGCCGTCCCGGCGATGAAACGCTATGACCGCGAAGTGGGCCTGGATTCCACCTGGAACAGCCCGATCGCGAAGAAAAAAGGCGTCGGCGCCTGGCTGCTGGCATTGGCGGTAGGCCTGGCTGCGGTCATCGTGCTGATCGCTCAGGGCACCATCGTCATCAACCCGGTCGAAGTAGCCAGCGTGCTGGTGTACGTGATCGCCGCGTCGGTCACCCTGTACTTCATCTATCTGTTCGCCTTTGCCGGCCTGAGCCGCAAAGAGCGCGCTCGCCTGCTGGTGTGCTTTATCCTGCTGATCTCCGCCGCGTTCTTCTGGTCGGCGTTTGAACAGAAACCGACCTCGTTCAACCTGTTCGCCAACGATTACACCAATCGCATGGTCGGCGGCTTCGAGATCCCGGCGGTGTGGTTCCAGTCGATCAACGCCCTGTTCATCATCCTGCTGGCGCCGGTGTTCAGCTGGGCCTGGCCTGCGCTGGCGCGCAATAACGTGCGCCCAAGCAGCATCACCAAGTTCGTGATCGGTATCCTGTGCGCCGCCGGCGGTTTCGGCCTGATGATGCTGGCCGCGCAGAATGTGCTGAGCAACGGCGGCGCCGGCGTATCGCCGATGTGGCTGGTGGGCAGTATCCTGATGCTGACGCTGGGTGAGCTGTGCCTGAGCCCGATCGGCCTGGCCACCATGACGCTGCTGGCGCCGGAGAGAATGCGCGGGCAAATGATGGGGCTGTGGTTCTGCGCCAGCGCGCTGGGCAACCTGGCGGCCGGTCTGATCGGCGGTCACGTCAAGGCCGACCAACTGGATATGCTGCCGGATCTGTTCGCTCGCTGCTCAGTCGCGCTGCTGATCTGCGCCGCCGTGCTTATCGTGCTGATCGTGCCGATTCGCCGCATGCTGGAAAATACCCAGACCAAGAGCGCGCAGAAACCGGCGACCAGCGCCTGACGGATACCCCTTTTTTATCTCGCAAACCGGCGCTCAAGGCGCCGGTTTTTTTTATCCTTGCCAGGCCTGATGTTGCAGGACCACCCGGTAGCCGTCAGGATCTTCAAAGGTTTGCCCCGCCCTATCCCAATAGGGGTTATAAGCGGTGACCGCCAGGAATCCTGCCGCCCGCATCCGCTCGCACGCGGCTCGCCATGCGTTCTCATCAGGCAGATAAAACACCAGCAGATGATCCTGCGTCGGCGCCTGCCCGACCCGCACCCCGCGATGCTGCGTGAACTCCAGATGGTAGGCATGCTGCGGATGGCCGATCATTATGCCGTCAAAGCCCTGATGATCGACAAACTCGCCCAGCTTTTCGAACCCCAGCCCGCGACAATACAGCGCGGCAATCTCTTGCAACCGATCGGTCGGGCGCGCGATGCGCAACACCGCCTTGGCTATCGACATGTACGCCTCCGCCTCATGATAATCTCATACAGCGCCATGCCCGCCAGCATCGCCAGCAGGAACGGCCATACCCGCTGTATCTCCGCCCCCGCCAACACCCAGGCGGGGCCAGGGCAAATGCCCGCGATGCCCCAACCGACGCCGAACAGCGCGCTGCCCGCCAGCAAACGGCGCTCCACACGCCCGGCGGCCGGGATCTGCAGCGGTTCGCCCAACAGGCTCCGCTCGCGTCGCCGCGCCCACAAGAAGGCCGGCGCCGCCACCGCGATCGCCCCAACCATCACCAGCGCCAGCGAAGGATCCCACTGGCCGGTAACGTCGAGAAACGCCAACACTTTGGCCGGATTGGCCATGCCGGCGACGATCAGCCCCAGACCGAAAATCACGCCGCTCAGCAGCGCCAACAGGGATTTAAACATCTCACCCTCCCAGCAGGTGGCGCATCAGCCACACGGTCGTAAAGCCCAGCAGCATAAACACCGCCGTGGCGGCCAGCGAACGCGGCGCCAGCCGCGCGACGCCGCACACGCCGTGCCCGCTGGTGCAACCGCTGCCCAATCGTGTCCCCACCCCCACCAACAGCCCTGCTACCGCCAGCCCGCCGCTGCCGGCCGCGATCTCAGCAGACGGCAAAGCCGCTGCGGCAGCATACAGCCAGGGGGAAATCAGTAACCCGCCAAGAAATGCGGCGCGCCAGCCCCGCTCGCGGCCACCCGCGCTCAATAAACCGCCGGTAATGCCGCTGATGCCGGCGATCCGGCCGTTGAACAGCAGCAGCAGCGCCACCGCTGCGCCGATAATGGCTCCGCCCGCCAGCGCGGAATACGGCGTGAAGTGTTGCCAGTCAATGGTCATCGCGGTTCTCCGGCTGTGGGCAATAGAGTTGATATAGGGTATGGAGCAGCGCCAGCGCTTTGGCATCGGCCACCGCATAGTAAATCTGCTTGCCGGCGCGTCGGGTGGAGACCAATCCCTCCTCGCGCAGCACGCCAAGCTGCTGGGACAGCGTCGGCTGGCGGATATCCAGCGCCTGCGCCAGCTCGCTCACCGCCATCTCGCCCTGGCTGAGCCGGCACAGCAGCAGCAGCCGATCTTCGTTGCCCAAGGTGCGCAGCATCGCGCCAGCCTGCGCCGCCGCCTTGCGCATCGCGTCAATATCCATTGCCCCTCCATCAATTTATAAAATTATATAATATTATTTTATAAACCATTTCGCCGTACCGCGCCACAGACTGGTGTGAAACAGCGCCGCATGGCATGCTGTCTTCCCCCTTTTGCCGCGCGGAGCCTGCTTACGATGCTGTTGTTTCACGACGTTCTGCCGCCCGACCAGCCTGTCCGGCCGTTGGCCAAGGATTATCGCCACGGCGACAGCGAGCCGGATCACTACCATCACTGCGCGCAGCTGATTCACAGCCTGAGCGGCGTGGTGCAGGTCACGACCCGGCTCGGCAGTTGGGTGGTGCCGCCCGGCCGCGGCGTCTGGGTGCCGGCTAAGGTGGTGCATAGTCTGCGCATTACCGGCCAGGTGGCGGCCAGGACGCTGTTCGTCGATCCGCTGGCGCGCGCCGATCTGCCGGCCCAATGCCAGGTGGTGCAGGTTTCTCCGCTGCTGCGCGAGTTGATTATCTGTGCGATGGAGATTGCGCCCGATTACCCGAGCGGCGGACGCGATGAGCGCGTCATGGAACTGATTCTGGATGAGTTGCGAATGCTGCCGATCCTGCCGCTGCACCTGCCTGAACCGCGTGAGGCCTCGCTGCTCGCCCTGTGCCGCCATATCCAGGCTACGCTGGCGCAGCCCTGGACGCTGGAACAGGCGGCCGCTCATCTCAGCGTCAGCGGACGCACCCTGTCGCGGCGCTTCCAGCGCGAAACCGGGCTGCATTTTAGCGATTGGGTGCGACGCGCCCGTTTGCTGGCTGCGCTGAACGCGCTGGCGACCGGCCGCTCGGTGTTGGAAGTGGCGCTGGATCTCGGCTATGACAGCCCCAGCGCGTTCAGCGCCATGTTTCGCCGGGTGCTGGGGGTCGCGCCCAGCGACTATTTCAGCCCGGCCGCGCCGACGTTGACGCCAGATAGCGCCCGGCGACGTTGAGCAGCGCCTGCAGCGAGGCGCTGGCGGAGTCGACGTCGATGCCAACGCCGTAGGTCGCCTCACCCTGCGGCAACGAGCAGCGAATATAGGCCACCGCCCGGCTGTCGCTCTGGTGCCCCAGCGTATGCTCGTGGTAATCCTCGATCGCCAGCGGCAAGCCGAAGCGCTGGCGCAGCGCATCCACCGCGCTGGAAAGCAGGCCATTGCCGGCGCCCTGCAGCCGCAGCGGCTCTCCCTCACAGGCAACCCGCGCATTGAAGCTGTAGGCCTCTATGCCGTGGCTTTCCGTCTGGTAGCTCAGCAGCTGCAAGCGCGGTTGCTCCACCAGCCCATAGGTGTCGCGGAATAAGCGCCACAGCTGCGCGCCGCTCATTTCCTTGCCGCTGCCGTCGGTCGCGCGCTGCACCACTTGGCTGAAATCAATCTGCAAACCGCGCGGCAACGCCAGCCCGTGATTTTGTTCCAACAGCCAGGCGGCCCCGCTTTTGCCGGACTGGCTGTTGACCCGGATCACCGCCTCATAGCTGCAGCCGACATCGGCGGGATCGAGCGGCAGGTAAGGCACCTGCCACCAGCCATCCTGGCGCTGGCACTGGGCGGCGAAGCCTTTTTTAATCGCATCCTGATGCGAACCGGAGAAGGCGGTAAACACCAACTCGCCGGCATAAGGATGGCGAGGGTGCACCGGCAGCTGATTGCACAGCTCCACCACCTCCACCACCTGCTTCAGGCGGCTGAAGTCCAGGCCCGGCGCCACGCCCTGGGTATAGAGATTCAACGCCAGCGTAACCAGATCGACATTGCCGGTGCGCTCTCCGTTGCCGAACAGGCAGCCTTCGACCCGATCGGCGCCGGCCAACAGCGCCAGCTCCGCGCAGGCCACGCCGGTGCCGCGATCGTTATGCGGATGCACGCTGATCGTTACATCGGCGCGGCGGCTGAAGTGGCGACAGAACCATTCAATCTGATCGGCATACACGTTGGGCGTGCTCACTTCTACCGTCGCCGGCAGATTGATGATCATCGGCCGCTGCGGCCCCGGTTGCCACACCGCCGCCACCGCTTCGCAGATCTCCAGCGCGAACGCCAATTCAGTAAAACAGAAGGTTTCCGGCGAATACTCGAAGCACCACGCGGTATCGGGCTGTGCCTCGCACTGCCGGCGAATGCGCCGCGCGCCGTTCACCGCCAGCGCCACGGTGGCGGCCTTATCCTGGCGGAACACGATGTCGCGAAACATCGGCGCCGTGGCGTTGTACAGATGCACGATAGCCCGTGGCGCCCCCTGCAGCGCCTCGAAGGTGCGGTCGATCAGATCGTCGCGCGACTGCGTCAGCACCTGAATCGTGACGTCGTCCGGGATCAACTGCTCGTCAATCAGCGTGCGCACAAAATCGAAATCCGTTTGCGACGCCGAAGGGAAAGCCACTTCAATTTCTTTAAAACCACACTGCAACAGCAATTGATAGAACTCGCGCTTGCGCGCGTTATCCATCGGCTCCGCCAGCGCCTGGTTACCGTCGCGCAGATCGCTGGAGCACCAGCGCGGCGCCTGCCGCAGCATACGCGCAGGCCATTGGCGGTCCGGCAAAGCCACCGGCGGGAACGGTCGATATTTGCTTGAAGGGTCGATTAACATGGGCTTCTCCTGACGCCTGAATGAACGATGACGCCATTATTTCCCGCCCTCGCCGCCTCTTCTCCCGCTTTGCGGACAACCATCGTCGCAATGCGGACAACAAAAAAATTTGCATCCTGCGCCAGTGAGACAACAATTAGGTTTGACGTTTCCCCCACCGCACCGGCAGTGCCGCCGGGCGCTCTACTCTCATTGTCAACGGAGGCGAACATGAGCCTGTATGCAACCCTGGAAGAAGCCATCGAGGCCGCACGCGAAGAGTTTATCGACACCGCCGAAGGCGGCGGCGATGACGAGCCGACGGTGCCGCAGCAGTTCAATCTGCAAAAGTACGTGATGCAGGATGGCGACACGATGTGGCAGGCCGAGTTCTTCGAGGAAGAAGGCGAAGCGGTGGAGTGCCTGCCGCTGCGCAGCGGTGCGGCGGCGCAGGCAATCTTCGACGGTGACTACGACGAGGTGGAGATCACCGCCGAGTGGATAGATGAAAATACCCTGTACGAATGGGAAGAAGGCGACTTCCAGCTCGAGCCGCCGCTGGATACCGAAGAAGGCCAGGCCGCGGCCGATGAATGGGATGAACGTTAACCCGCACTACGCACTCATCGCCAAGGAGGCAGCATGAATATTCGCCGGGCTCGCCCCACCGACTACCCCGCCATTTTGCAGCTGCAGGGAGAAAACGTGCCGGAAGCGCTCGACGAGCGCCAAAAACGGCAGGGATTTATCGTATCGCGCATGAATGAGGTGCAGCTGGCGGCGATCAACCGCGGCATCGGCATACTAGTGGCTGAACAGGAAAACCAACTGGCGGGGTTTGTTTGCCTGATGCCCGCCAACGTGCAACCGCGCCCGCCGGTGGTGGACGCGATGCTGGCGACGCTCGCCACGCAATCCTTCGCCGGACGCGCGCTGAATGAACTGCGGGTGTTTCTCTACGGCCCGGTCTGCCTCGCCGCCGCCTGGCGCGGCAAAGGCGTGCTGAAGCGCCTTTACGCTGCGGTCAAAGCGCATACCAGCCATGACTACGACGTGGGCGCGCTGTTTATCGACGACGACAATCCGCATTCGTTGGCCGCTCACGTGCAAGGGCTGGGCATGACGGCGCTGGCGCCTTTCCATTGCGGGCAGAAAGGCTATCAGCTGGTGGTGTTCGCCACCCGCTGAGCGGGTTTATTCATAGGGGCCGTGCTGCGCATCGAACGGCAGCATAAAGGTGTCCACCACCATCGACAGCGGCACATCTATCACCGTGACGTAGCGCCAGGGCGTATCGCGCAGATCCCACTGCACGCCGGGATAGTACTGGTGGCCATGCCCCGCGCCGGGCACGGTGCGGCTGATAATGCTGCCACAGCCGGTCAGGGCCATCACGCCGGCCGCCACGCAGGCCAGCCGAAGGTAGGAAGAGAGATTCACGACATTGACTCTGAGCAAGGGGGTTGTTTCGCGAGTGAACAACGCATCGGCCGCAGTCTACCACAGTTCCCTTTCTCCGCCGGCACCGGCGCACGTAAGCAAAAGGTAAAAAAAACGGGGAATGCGCCATGCGCATTCCCCGTCTGGGCGTTGCCGTTCAGCGATTAACGCCGGCCCGTTGGGTGCGCCAGCGGGTTGTGCGGCAACTGCTGATAGTGCTCACGCCAGGCGGCGCCTTCCGGCAACAGCCAGACGCGCTGGTGCAAACGAGCCAGCGTGACCGGATCGCTCAGCAGCTCCAGACGTTTGCCCTTCGCCAGCTTCTCCGGCCCCAGCTGCAGCGCTTCGTTCACCCGCTCCTCGCGGTTGCGATCGAGCGTCGCGCGCAGATGGTGACGCGCCGTCGCCAACGCCGTCGCCAGCGCGTTGAAGGACGGGTTGACCACCGCATGCATAAAGCCGTTGGTCAGCGCGCGATTGCGGTTGAGATGCAGGTATTCTTCCGTCGCCAACAGCTCACGCGGCGGGTTGTACTCTTCCGGGATCAGGAACAGCTTGGCGCGTTTGCTCTTCATGCCCAGCGTCGCGCGGCTCGACAGCACCGACACGAACGGCGACAGGATCAGCGAGAACACGATCGGCGCCAACCACCACAGGAAGCGCAGATCCAGCCACGCCATGCCGCCGGCCCACACCAGGCCCAGCAACATCTGCGAGCCATGGCGGCGGAAGGCTTCGCCCCACGGCGTATCGTCGTCGTCACGCTGCGGCGAATTCCACACCACTTCCCAACCGAGGAAGGCGCTCACTACGAACACGGTATGGAACAGCATGCGCACCGGTGCCAGCAGCACCGAGAACAGCATTTCCATCAGCATCGAAATGAACAGACGGAACGCCCCGCCGTACTCTTTCGCGCCCTTGGCCCAGATCAACACGATGCTGAGCAGCTTCGGCAGGAACAACAGCACCAGCGTGGTGGAGAACAGCGCTATCGCCAGCTCGGGCCGCCACTGCGGCCAGACCGGGAACAGCTGCCGCGGCTGCAGGAAGTATTGCGGTTCCATCAGGGTGTGCACCACCTGCAACGCGGTGGAGAGCGCCAGGAACATGAACCACAGCGGCGCCGACAGGTAGGACATCACGCCGGTGAGGAACACCGCGCGGTGCACCGGGTGCATGCCCTTCACCAGGAACAGGCGGAAGTTCATCAGGTTGCCGTGGCACCAGCGACGGTCTCGTTTCAGCTCGTCCAGCAGGTTTGGCGGCAGCTCTTCGTAACTGCCCGGCAGATCGTAAGCGATCCACACGCCCCATCCGGCGCGGCGCATCAGCGCCGCTTCAACGAAGTCATGCGACAAGATTGAACCGGCGAAGGAGCCCTCGCCCGGCAGTGGCGCCAGCGCACAGTGCTCGATAAACGGCTTCACGCGGATGATGGCGTTATGGCCCCAGTAGTGCGACTCGCCCAGCTGCCAGAAATGCAGGCCGGCGGTAAACAGCGGCCCGTAAACGCGGGTAGCGAACTGCTGCACGCGCGCATACAGGGTATCCATGCCGGACGCCTTCGGCGCGGACTGGATGATGCCGGCGTTCGGGTTG
Organism: Serratia sp. CY29653; assembly: GCF_052169255.1. NCBI lineage: Bacteria > Pseudomonadati > Pseudomonadota > Gammaproteobacteria > Enterobacterales > Yersiniaceae > Serratia > Serratia sp. CY29653. Next base: position 1,782,897 of record NZ_JBJNLC010000001.1, read on the forward strand.
GCTTCCATCAGACGCACCAGCCCGGTGAGGCATTCGCCGCTCATCACGCTGTCGGCGTCCAGGATCACCATGTAGCTGTACTCACCGCCCCAACGACGGCAGAAGTCGTCGATGTTGCCGCTCTTGCGTTTGACGCGGCGGCGGCGACGGCGATAGAAGATGCGGCCGTGGCCGTCGACATCGCGGCACAGCTCCATCCACGCCTTTTGCTCCGCCACGCAGATGTCCGGATCGTAGCTGTCGCTCAAGACGTAGATATCGAAGTGTTCCAGCTGACCGGTCGCGGCGACGGACTCATAGGTCGCACGCAGGCCGGCGAACACGCGTTCGACGTCTTCGTTGCAGATCGGCATGATCAGCGCGGTGCGGTGCGCCGGATTGATCGGCTCATCGCCCTTGATGGTGGAAGAAATGCTGTATTTGTCCTTGCCGATCAGCAGCTGCAGGAAGCCCATCAGCGCGGTCCAGAAACCGGCCGAGACCCAGCAGAACAGTACGGCGAACAGGATCAGAATGCCGGTTTGCAGCACATATGGCAGCAGCTGCAGCACCGACTGCATCAGATCCTGATCCAGCATGGCGATAGGATCGATCAGCGCCCAGCCCTGATAAGGCAAGATGGTTTTCATGTACCAGGTGGCGATGCCGGTTTGCACCAGCATCAGCACCAGCAGCACATAACGGCGCATGGAGCCGACGGTACGCCAGCGGTTCTCGGCCTCGGCCTCCTCTTTGGTGGCGTGCCGGTTGTGCGGCGAACGCCCCAGCAGAGAATCCCAGAAGCGCGCCACCGGGTTGGTGCGCCAGGCTTCCGGGAACATGGTGGTTCGTTTGATCGGCGGCGTCGCCTTCAGAATGGCGCGCCCTTCGGCGTCGGTATCGAAGTCGTCATCGCTGACCGCATCCGGCCAGGCGTTTTCGATACGCGGTTTGACCGAGGCCAGCGCCACGTCATCCGCCGACAGGCTATTGACGTTGGCGTCGGCGGCGCCCATCTGCCGATGGAGCGCCTCCAGTGCCTGAGCGTCATCCGCCGTTTGAGGGTTGAGCGCCTCCGACCGCTCGGCGGTCAGAGGCAGCGCCGCAAGATAATCCTGGGCGGGTTGAGTAGGCTTATTCATTGGCAGGTAGCTGATAGCTCCAGGTTTCCGACAGAGTCTTATCGCCATTGACCAGCGCCGCGCGCATTTCTACCGGCTTCTTGTCGTCTTTCACTTTCAGACGCACCGTCAGGCGCCAGCCTTTGGTCACTGGGTTATAGCGGACGTTGTTTTCCACCATTTCACCGTTGTCGCCGATGCTGATCTGAGAGGCGACCGGGGTATTGGCGTCCAGCCCTTTCAACACCGGGCCGACGAAGTCGACCAGGAAGGCCACGCTGCCGTCTGGCTCGCGAATCAGGTTGGACTGCTTCACGTCACCGGTCGAACGCATGGTGCGGGCCACATAGGCGATGTCCTGCGAATGCAGTTTGTCTTCATCGCGGGTGAAGTTCAGGCGGTAGCTCAGCGTCAGCGGCTTTTTGGCTTCCGGTAGCGTATCCGGCGTCCAGAACGCGACGATGTTGTCGTTGGTTTCATCCGCCGTCGGGATCTCCACCAGCTCAACCTTGCCTTTGCCCCAGTCGCCCTTCGGTTCGATCCAGGCGCTCGGGCGCAGATCGTAACGATCGTCCAGATCTTCATATTCTTTGAAGTTGCGGCCGCGCTGCAGCAGACCGAAGCCTTTCGGATTCTCCACGGTATAGGTGCTGACGGACAGGTGTTTAGGATTGTTCAGCGGGCGCCAGATCCACTCGCCGTTGCCGGCATGGATAGACAGGCCGTTGGAGTCGTGCAACGCCGGACGATAGTTCAACGTCGGCGACGGCTGGTTCGGCCCGAACAGGAACATGCTGGTCAGCGGCGCCAGGCCTAGTTTGCCCACCTTGTCGCGCAGGAACACTTTGGACTCGACGTCCACAGTGGTGTCGCGGCCCGGGATCACCGTGAAACGGTAAGCCCCGGTGGCGCGCGGGGAATCCAGCAGCGCATAGATCACCAGGTGCTTGTCGCCCTGCTTCGGACGCTCAACCCAGAATTCGCGGAAACGCGGGAACTCTTCGCCGGACGGCAAAGCGGTATCGATGGCCAGGCCGCGAGCGGAAAGCCCGTAAACCTGCCCTTTACCCACCACGCGGAAATAGCTCGCGCCAAGCAGGCTCATGATCTCATCGTTTTTGTCGGCGCTGTTGACCGGATAGAGCACCTTAAAGCCGGCAAAACCGAGATTTTTCACCGATTCAGGATCGTGTTTGACCGAACCGAAGTTGAAGTAATCCGGGCTGTACTTGATCTGTTTTACGCTGGTGGAGGTGACTTCATTGATTTTCACCGGCGTGTCGAAGTACATCCCCTGATGATAAAACTCAAGCTTGAAAGGGGTTTTCAGCTTGCTCCAATAGGCTTTATCGTGATTGAACTGAATCTGCTGATAGTCTGCGAACTTCATCTCGCGGAACTGAGAAGGAAGGTTGCTCTTCGGGGCTTCGAAACCTTTCGCCGCCAGATCCTGCGCCTGCTTGGCCACATCATCAATAGAAAAGGCCCATGCCGGCGAACTGAACAGCGTGAACAATACGGTAGCACCTAACCAACGAACGCTCGCGGCGCGTGGTTGTCCGGATAATATATTAACTAGCACATCCCCCCCTATTCGTGTGCTCAAATCATTTAAATCCATATTAATGGATTACTCAGCTTTCCGACAACATGATAAATGGATGGTTCATGTTTACGGCTCATTGTTTAAGCAGCTGATGGAACACCAGCGTAGCAAGCCGCGCAACAAGACGCTATGGAAAAATGCGGGGGGCTATAGTAGGGTTCCGGATAACAATTTAACGTTTGACGACTTATTAAGCGTGTTAATGAACACTCGATTAAATCACCAGCGGTAATCTATGACTAAAGGCAGCAAACAGCGCGAGTTTTTTCTCGACTCCATCAGAGCCTATTTGATGTTGCTCGGCATCCCGTTTCACCTCTCCCTGATCTATTCCAGCCACGCCTGGGCGGTGAACAGCCCGTCGCCCTCTTTCTCACTCACGGTGCTGAACGACTTCATCCACGCCTTCCGCATGCAGGTGTTCTTCGTGATCTCCGGCTACTTCTCCTACATGCTTTACGAGCGTTACGAGCGCCACCAGTGGCTGAAGGTCCGGCTGGAGCGGGTGGCGATCCCGCTGTTGAGTTCCATCCCGCTAATCACGGTGCCGCAGTTTTTCATGCTGAAATATTTCACCGATAAATTAAACGGCTGGGATGAGTTTTCTCTCTATCAGAAAATAAATGTAACAGTTTGGGAATTGGTGTCTCATCTTTGGTTCTTATTGACCCTGTCATTGTTAACCTGCGCCTGCTTTTATCTGTTCCGCAACATCAAGCGTCAACCCCGTGAACATATTCCTGCGTTAATAAACAGAATGCGTGGATTAGGAAACATCTCACTGTATTTCTTTATTTATGCGATATGCTATTCGGCCACGCACCGCATTATTTTAATTTTTGCACCGCAGCTATTATCCAACGGCCTGTTCAATTTCGTGGTGATGGAGACGATGTTCTACCTGCCGTTCTTCATCCTCGGCGCTTATGCGTTTAAGTATGTGTGGCTTAAGGAGATTTTTCTGCGCCGCTCACCGCTGGCGCTGCTCGGTTCGCTGCTGCTGTTTATCGCATATATGCTGAACCAAAAGCTGCTGGCGCACAGCAGCTATATGTTCGAGCTGGAAGTGGTGATCAAAACCCTAATGGGGATCCTGATGACCAACGTGGCGTTCTCTTTCGGGCATAACCTGCTGAATTATCACTCGCCGCGCATCACCTATCTGGTCAACGCCTCGCTGTTTATATATCTGGTGCACCATCCGTTGACCCTGATATATGGCGCTTTCGTGACGCCTTATATCGGCAACAACCTGTTGGGATTCTTGCTGGGCCTGCTGTTTGTGTTCTCGCTGGCCTTCGCGTTATATGAACTGCACAAACGCGTTCCGCTGCTGCGCTTCCTGTTCTCCGGCAAGCCGCAATAACCTTGGCCCCTGTAACCCAGAACATTTGCAGGGGCTTTCTGTCATATTATCGCCGCGCAAAAAGCCTATACTGGTCGTTTGCATGCAGAGCACACATTGCTCAGCCTGACGTCGCCCGTTAGGGCAAAGTGATACGGCTGCATAGATAACCTAGCCGTTATAACTGCAATGCATAAGTAGAAATCCGGATCCCTGCCTTACGGTAGTGATTGGGCTCAACACCCCCGAAGGGCTGCGCGATCGTTTAATTCATTCGATGGCGTTAGCTGCATCTCCCTTCCGTCACGACAGAGAGGATTTTGAATGACCGACAAGAACACTCCGGCTCAGGAAGCCATAGCGGAAAACGCCACCCTGCTGAAGATCCTCGGCAGGTTGCTGTCCGCGCTGGACGCCTCAATCAGCGGCAAAGAACGCAGCATTCTGGTCGCTGAGCTCTCCAACTTCAATCTCGACGGCATTTCCGAAGCGGAAAGCAAGCTGGCCTCCGAGCTGATCAAACGGGCGCTGGAATCGCTCGATCATTAATCCTACCGCGCCTGCAAACCATTAAGCCTGCCTGCGCGGGCTTAATGGTTTTTCCCTCAGCCACGATCGAACATTATTGCCGAATCAGAAATACAGCAGCCTGATAATGTTGGATAAAAGGCGGGAATCTCCTTCTTCTCCTCACTTTCTTCGTTTAATCACACCAAAGGGCAATAATTGATCGGTTGTTTTCGCAATCAGCCTTGGCGTTTTACCCACTAAACACGTTATCATCGACACACTCGCAGTGCCCCCTATCCCCCAGCCTCAGGAGAGCGATATTTTGGATGCCAGCACCATTAACAGTTTGTTCGTCATCGGTGCCGTGCTGGTGGGGGCAAGCATTCTGCTCAGCTCATTTTCTTCCCGGCTCGGCATTCCGATCCTGGTGATCTTTCTGGCGATCGGCATGTTGGCCGGCGTCGATGGCCCCGGCGGCATCGTCTTCAGCAATTACCCCGTCGCTTATCTGGTCAGCAACCTCGCGTTGGCGGTGATCCTGCTCGACGGCGGCATGCGTACCCGGGTCAGCTCTTTCCGCGTCGCCCTGTGGCCGGCGCTGTCTCTCGCCACCATCGGCGTGGTGATCACCGCCGGTCTGACCGGCATGGCCGCCGCCTGGCTGTTCAATCTCGATCTGCTGCAGGGGCTGCTGATCGGCGCCATTATCGGTTCCACCGACGCCGCCGCGGTATTCTCCCTCTTGGGGGGCAAAGGTTTGAACGAACGCGTCAGCGCCACGCTGGAGATCGAATCCGGCAGCAACGATCCGATGGCGGTGTTTCTCACCATCACGCTGATTGCGATGATCGCCGCCGGGGAAACCGCGCTGAGCTGGGCCTTCCCGCTGCATCTGATGCAGCAGTTCGGTATGGGCATCGTCTTCGGTCTGGGCGGCGGCTGGCTGCTGCTGACGCTGATCAACCACATCAAACTGGCGGACGGCCTCTATCCGCTGCTGGCGGTGAGCGGCGGCATTCTTATTTTTGCGCTGACCACCGCGCTGGACGGCAGCGGCATTCTGGCGGTGTATCTGTGCGGCCTGCTGCTGGGCAACCGGCCGATCCGCAACCGGCACGGCATCGTACAAACCTTCGACGGCCTGGCGTGGCTCAGCCAGATCGGCATGTTCCTGGTGCTTGGCCTACTGCTCAACCCGCACGAGCTGCTGCCGATCGCCATCCCTGCCCTGCTGCTGTCGCTGTGGATGATCCTGTTCGCCCGTCCGCTGTCGGTGTTTATCGGCCTGCTGCCGTTCCGCAGCTTTACCCTGCGCGAGCGCGGCTTTATTTCCTGGGTCGGCCTGCGCGGCGCGGTGCCGGTGATCCTGGCGGTGTTCCCGATGATGGCCGGGCTGCCCAACGCCCAGCTGTTTTTCAACGTGGCGTTCTTCGTGGTGCTGGTCTCCCTGCTGCTGCAAGGCACCACGCTGTCGTTTGCCGCCAAAAAAGCCAAGGTGATCGTGCCGCCGGCGCTGACGCCGATCTCCCGCGTTGGGCTGGACGTGCACCCGGAAAACCAGTGGGAACAGTTCGTGTATCAGCTTTCGGCGGAAAACTGGTGCGTCGGCGCGGCGCTGCGAGAGCTGAAGATGCCACCCAATACCCGCATCGCCGCCCTGTTCCGCGGCAAAGAACTGCTGCATCCAAGCGGCAGTACCCGCCTGCGGGAGAACGATATTCTGTGCGTTATCGGCCATGAGCACGACCTGCCCATCCTCGGCAAACTGTTTAGCCAGGCGCCGGCCGTGACGCTCGACGAGCGCTTCTTCGGCGACTTTATCCTGCAGTCCGATGCCCGTTTAAGCGACATCTCGCAGCTTTATGGCCTCAATCTGCAAGACGACGTGGACGAGCAGCAGACGCTGGGCCAGTTCGTCATTCAGCTGATCGGCGGCGAACCGGTGATCGGCGACCAGGTGGAATGGGACGGCCTGACCTGGACCATCGCCGAAATGGACGGCAATCAAGTCAGCAAGATAGGCGTGCGGATCGTAACCGACTGACGCTGCCGCACCGGCTGCGTTATCAGACGAGGGAACTTCTGGCCTTAAGAACGTTCTTAATCACTATCATGATGCATGAAATAGGGCGTCGCTGAATTATATCCCTTTGATATAAAAACTTAACAGCGGCGTCCACAGGGATGAAGGACGTGAACGGCAAGACTCGATTTCTTTCGGTAATGATGCTTATGGCGCTGGGCGTAGCGGCGCTCGATCTCAGCATCGCCGGTTTGGTCCATAGACTTTTAATTGGATAATTTCAACGTGACGCAGCAGGAACAAGAAAAAGACATTCTGGGGAAAATACTGGTGACGGTGTCCGCGCTTTGCCTGATTCTGGTGGCGACGTTGCTGATCTGGGGATTCGTGCTGGATTGACACCCCACGACGCTCAGACATAAAAAAAACCGCCGCGGCGGTTTTTTTTATGGGGCAGGCGATCAGATCTTGCAACCTTCGCAGTCCGCTTCGTCTTCGAGGAACTCAGGGACCTCTTTTACCTTCTGCGCCGCTTTTTCTTCGGCTTTCGCCAGTTCGGCATCGATATCAAAATCGAAAATATCATCACTCATCGCTTGATCCTCATTCTGCTTCGCGTTCAAACGCTGAGTATAATCGACAAGCCGCCGGCCGGAAACCTTTCAGTTTGCCGCCGCCAGCTGCGGCTGCTCATCCTGCGGCTTTTTTCCGTACGCCATGTCGTACACGTCGTAGAAGTCGATTTCGCCCTTGTTGCCGATGATCACGCGCATCTTCTGTTTCAGCGCGGCGCCGATGGACGGCTCCTCCAGCAGTTGCTGCACCGCATAGGGCGACAGCGCGCGGGTAAAGTACCACTCGCCGTTGTAGCAAACCCGCAGATCGAGCACCCCGATGTCCTCGAAGCGGTATACCGGCCGGATCTCGATCAGCAGCATGGCGAACATGAACAGCACAAAAGCGGTGAAGCCCAGGAAAGCATATATCCCCATGTACGGCACCTGGTACATCACGGCGATCACCGCGAAATAACCGGCGAACATGGCAAGGCACAGATAGCGGTGAGTGCGAGCGAATTCGCTGTTGAAGCGCGGCTTGCCGTCACGCCCTTCGCGCCGATTGATCTGTTCAATCTCTTTAACCAAGATGCTTTTAATCGCGTCCATCGTTACAACCTTATGCTGGAAACAGCATTGCCATCAAATCTCACCGCTAAAAGTAACACAAGTACAGTTTCGCCAGGTAGATCAGTTAGCCAACTTAATGGCTGCAACTGTTATAGTTCGGCTTCAGCGCGGTTGGGCGGCCTTGCCTTGCGCAAACATGAACATGCGCTGGGCCACATCGTCGGCCTGTTTGATTTTCTGCTTTTGCGGTTCGTTGCTGCGTTGAATGGCGCGGGCGTAGGCGATTTCATGGGCCTGATCGATCATCGCGATGATCCGCTCGCGTTCGGTCTTTTCCATATTGCCCAACATGGTGGTGATAATCGCCTGATAAGCGTTGGACGCGGCGCTCAGCGCTTTCTCTCTCGCCTCGAGGGCGGCGACGCGTTGCAAGAGTTCCTGCAGTTGCTCGGAGTGAGACATATCGACCTCCTGTTGCCGGGCAGCAAGCCTGCCTGATTACAGTTTAGCAAAGGATCGAAAGAGAAAGAGGAAGGAAAGCCAGCGGTTACGGTAAAGCACACCCGAAAATCCCAACGAGGAGCCGATAGTGCAAATCAACCCGGGTGCGCTTTACGGTAAGCGCGGTGAGATGAAGGGAAGAAAGCTGGCGCGCTATGCAGGACTCGAACCCGCGTCTATCAATTTTCAAGCCAAAACAAGCCATTATAAAACCAATCACTCTGCCAACTGAGTTAATAGCGCGTTCCTTCGCTTCGGGGCGCCATTATCCATAACAACATTATGGACTCAAGCTTTTTTAGCATAATGCGCTGAATTTACAGATAAGTCTTAGGCTATCGACAGCGTTATGGCATTACGGCAGCTCAATAATCCGATAATCGCCGGCCATGAGCGGCTTGCACAAAATCTTGTAGCCATCGCTGTCAAAATGGCTGGCCGCACTCTGCAGCCGCTGCGCCTGCGCCAGGCAGCTGACCGAGCCCAGATAAAACCAATTGTGAATCACATGGTACTGACGCAGCGTCTCGCCCTGTTCTTCCAACGCCACGCGCCCGGCGAATGGCCAACAGGCGATGCGCAGCTGTTCAAGCGCCGCGCTGAGCCGCCGCGCATGTTCCTGCGCCGACTCCACGCCGCAGCAAGCGCCGGCGCACTTGCGCAGGCTGTAGCGGAAGCAGGCTCGCCCCGCGGGCAGCTTGTCGATCCCCAGCTTGCCATAACATAAACGATGCTCGTCGGCGATGGCGCGCAATTTTTCCAGCGCGGCATGGCGATTGGCAAACAGCCCGTAGAGGTGGGGAGTGACGGCGAAATCGATCTCTTTGGCGTGGGCAATCGTCACCGTGTCCGCCTGCAGACGCAGCGCACACAGCTGTTTCGAGCGCCGCAGGCGTTTGTTGAACAACGGTTGTTGCTGCTTGATCAACTGCGCCTCCAGCAGCAATGCGCCCAACTCGCCGGCGGTCTCGATAAAGCTGATGCGCCGGGTTTGGCGCAGCATTTTCGCCTCGTCCTGCGCGCGAAAATGCGCCATTACGCGGCTGCGTACGTTGACGCTTTTACCGATGTAAAGCGGCAGGCTTTCGCTCTCGCCGTGGAACAGATAGACGCCCGGCCCCTTGGGCAACGGCGCCAGGCAGGCGCGCAGGTGCTCCGGGTATTGGTAAATGTCGAGTTCCGGCTCGAGGCGGTTTGGCATCATGGCGGCGGCGTTATCCTGCTGATGAATGAATACTGGTTTTTTAGCCAGTATAACGCGCCACACAGCCGGTTGCACCCCGAAGGATAATAACTCGCCGTGATCTTTAGCGGGAAAGCCTTTACTATCCCCTTTCCAGCGGGAAAGCGCCTCACGTTTAGCGCCAGTTCAAGCTGGCGCTGCCATGATGGCAGACTGGAACCGCCGCTTTTATCGTTATGGAAAACCTGGGCATGACTTCACTGAAACTCACACCCCGTCGTCTGACGCTGATCGTCGTCATCATTTTCATCTGCGCCGCCATCGCGCTGGCCCTCTATTGGCAACGCCCGCCGCAGCAGGATTACGTTACCGCAACGGCCCGCCTGGGCGATATCGAGAACGCCGTGCTGGCCACCGGGCGACTGGATGCCGTCGAACGTGTTAACGTCGGGGCGCGGGTCTCCGGTGAAGTGAAATCGCTGAAGGTCAAACTGGGCGATCGCGTCACCAAAGGGCAACCGATCGCCGACATCGACGATCTGCAACAGCGCAACGATCTGCGCAACGCCGAGGCGGCGCTGAACGTCATCAAGGCCGAACTGCAGGCCAAACAGGCGCAGCTGAAACAGGCCGAGTCGCGTTTCAAACGCCAGCGCCGCATGCTGAACGACGAAGCCAGCTCGCGGGAGGACTTCGAAACCGCCGAAGCCACGCTCGCCACCACCCGCGCCGAGCAGCTTTCGCTCAATGCCCGCCTGGTGCAGGCGCAGATTGAAGTCGACAAGAAAAAAATCGATCTGGGCTATACCCGCGTGGTCGCGCCGATGGACGGCATCGTCATCGCCGTGGTTACGCAGCAGGGGCAAACGGTCAACTCCAGCCAAAGCGCGCCGACCATCGTCAAGCTGGCGCGACTGGATATGATGACCATCAAGGCGCAGATCTCCGAAGCCGACATCACCCGCATTTCACCGGGGCAAAAGGCGTACTTCACCATTTTTTCCGATCCGGATAAACGCTACGACGCCACGCTGCGCACCATCGAACTGGCACCGGAATCGGTAATGAAAGACGACTCGCTCGCCGGCGCCAGCTCCGCTTCGGGCTCCGGCACCTCGAACGCGTCGGTCTATTACAACGCGCTGCTGGACGTGCCCAACCCGGAAAACCGCCTGCGCATCGCCATGACCGCGCAGGTGTCCTTGCTGCTCGGCGAAGCGAAGCACACCCTGCTGGTGCCGATCCAGGCAGTGCATAAAATCGATGGCAAAGAGCAGCAGGTGCAGGTGCTGACCCAAGACCAGCGGTTGGAAACGCGCAAAGTGACCACCGGCATCACCAACAACGTCGACATTCAGATCCTCAGCGGCCTGAAAGCCGGTGAAACCGTGGTGCTGTCGCAGCCCGCCGCCAAGCCGGCTGAGGATGGCATCTTCCTGTGAACGCGATCATCGAGCTAAAAGGCATCAGCCGAACCTACACCAACGGCGGCCAGGCGCTGACGGTGTTGAAAGATATCGATTTGACCATCGCCGCCGGCGAACTGGTGGCGATCATCGGCGCCTCCGGTTCCGGCAAATCGACGCTGATGAACATCATGGGCTGCCTCGATGTGCCGGATCGCGGCAACTACTACATCAGCGGCCAGAACGCCGCCCACCTGTCGCCGGACGAACTGGCCCGCCTGCGCCGCGAGCATATCGGCTTTATCTTCCAGCGTTACCACCTGATGCCCGATCTCAGCGCGCTGGGCAACGTTGAAATTCCGGCCATCTACGCCAACGCCCGGCGCGATCAGCGGCGGCAGCGAGCGGCGCAACTGCTGGCGCGGTTGGGCCTGGAGGGGCGCGAAGACCACAAGCCCGGCCAGCTTTCCGGCGGCCAGCAGCAGCGCGTCAGCATCGCGCGCTCGCTGATCAACGGCGGCGAAATTATCCTGGCGGACGAACCGACCGGCGCGCTGGACACCCAATCCGGCCAGGAAGTGCTGGCGATCCTTAGCGAGCTGAACCAACGCGGCCACACCGTGGTGATCGTCACCCACGATATGAAAGTGGCGCAACATGCGCAGCGCGTCATCGAGCTGCGGGACGGCGAGATCATCGCTGACAGCGGCCGCCAATCGGCGCCCTCCGCAGTGCTGCCGCCGCCGAACCGCAGCCGGCAAAGCGGCTGGCAAAGTCTTATCGACCGCACCCGCGAGTCGCTGCACATGGCGCTGAAGGCGATGAACGCCCACCGCCTGCGCACCGCGTTGACCATGACCGGCATTATCTTCGGCATCGCCGCCATGGTCACGGTGGTGGCGCTGGGCGAAGGCGCCAAACAGCGCACGCTGGAGAATATCAAGGGGCTCGGCACCAACGTGGTGAGCATCTATCCGGGACGTGACTTCTTCGACGACGCCATCGACAGCATCCGCACCCTGGTGCCGGCCGATGCCAACGCGCTGGCGCAGCAAAGCTTCGTCGACAGCGTCAGCCCGGAAGTCAGCGCGTCCGACAGCATCCGTTTTCGCAGCAAATCCGCCACTGCGTCAATCACCGGCGTCGGCCGCGACTATTTCCGCGTCAACGGCATCACGCTGGTGCAAGGCGCCACCTTCCGCGACGATCGCAACGCGCTGCAGGAAGTGATCATCGACGACAATGCGCGCCAGGCGCTGTTCGGCGATTTCGGCGTCGAGCCGCTCGGCCAGATCGTGTTTCTCGGCTCGGTGCCGGCACGGGTGGTCGGCGTCGCCAAAAGCGAACACAGCTACGCGCCCAACCGCATCAGCGTCTGGATGCCCTACAGTACGGTGATGTACCGTATGGTCGGCAAAACCACGCTCAGCGGCATCACCGTGCGCTTGAAGGATGACGTCGCCAGCGATGCCGCCGTCAGCGCCATCACGCAGTTGCTGACTCAGCGCCATGGCGTAAAAGATTTCATGACGTTCAACCGCGATCAGTTCCGTAAATCGATCGAGCGCACCTCGATGACGCTCAGTTTGCTGATCCTGATGGTGGCCTCGATCTCGCTGGTGATCGGCAGCCTGGGCGTGATGAACATCATGCTGGTCTCGGTGACCGAGCGCACCCATGAGATCGGCGTGCGCATGGCGGTCGGCGCAAGGCGCGGCGACATCATGCAACAGTTCATGATCGAGGCGGTGCTGGTCTGTTTGATCGGCGGCGCATTGGGCATCGCACTGTCGTTCGCCGCCGGGTCGCTGTTCACCTCGCTGGCGGGCGGCATGTTCACCGCCATCTATTCCTGGCAAGCCGCCGCGACGGCGTTTTTCTGTTCAACCTTAATCGGCATGATCTTCGGTTATCTCCCCGCCCGCAAAGCGGCAAGGATGGATCCGGTCGTTTCATTGGCCAGCGAGTAACCCATGAAAATTTTATCTCCCCTGGCGTTAAGCCTCGCAGCCCTGCTCACCGCCGGCTGCGGCAATGCCCTGAAAAGCGACTACCGGGCGCCGCAGGTCAACTATCCGACGAGCTGGCAGCACGCCGCCGACAACGCCGCGCCGACGCCGTTCGACTGGCGCGATTTCCACGATCCCGAGCTCGATCGCTGGCTGCAACAGGTGATGGCCAGCAACAACGATCTGGCCGTCGCCGTGCTGCGCGTCTACCGTGCGCGGCTCGAGGCGGAACGCGTCGGCATCAGCACCGCCCCCGACGTCAACGCCTCGTTGAACAGCGGCATCAATCGCCCGCTGTCGGAGTCCTCCGCCTGGAATAAAACCAGCGGCGCGACGCTCTCTACGAGCTATGAAGTCGACCTTTGGGGCAAACTGGCGCGCCAGCGCGATGCCGCCGAGTGGGCCAGCCAGGCTTCCGAGCAGGATCTGCAGACGGCGCGCCTGACGCTGCTGGCCAACGCCGCCACGAATTACTGGCGCATCGGCTTCCTCAATCAGCAGATCGGCGTCAGCCAGGCGAGCATCGCCTACGCCAAACAGACGCTGCGGCTGGCCAACGCCCGCTACCGGGCCGGCAGCATCTCGGCGCTGGACGTGGTGAACGCGGAACAGAACGTGCTGACGCAGGAAAGCCGGCTGCTGACGCTGCAACACGAGCGTCAACAGGCGTTGAACGAACAGGCGGTGCTGCTGGGCGCGCCTTCAGGCCAGGCCACCATAGCGCCCGCACGCCTGCCGACGACGGCGATGCCGCAGATCAACACCGGCATTCCCGCCAGCGTCTTGAGCCGGCGCCCGGATCTCAGCGCCAAAGAGCTGCGGTTGCGCGCCGCCCTGGCCAACGTCGACGAGAAACGTCTGCAGTACTATCCCGCGTTCAGCCTGACCGGTTCGCTGGGCGCCAGCAGCAGCGCGCTGCTGGAGTTCCTGCGCAACCCGACGGGCAGCCTCGGTGCCAGCCTGACGCTGCCGTTCCTGCAATGGCGGCAAATGGGGGTGGATATCAAGATCGCCCGTAACGACTACGAACAGCAGGTGCTGGAATTCAGGCAGGCGCTGTACAAGGCGATGGGCGATGTGAACAACGCCCTGTCGCTGCGCGCACAGCTGCGGGCGCAAGAGACGCAGCTGCAGGCCTCGCTGGCATTGGCGCGCAAATCGGAGCGGCTGAACGAGGTGCGTTACCGGCAGGGTGCCGTCACCATTACCGACTGGCTAAATGCTCAGGAGCAGCGCCGTCAGGCGGAACTGGCGGTGGACGAGAACCGCTTCGCGCAGTACCAGAACCTGGCGAAAATCTATCTGGAATTCGGCGGTTCGTCGGCACCCTAAACCAAACAGCCTGGCCATCCTCCGGCCAGGTGATTTTTTAGCGGTGAACACATCAATTTTTCCTGTTTTATCTCCCGTACTCTCTATACTTCAAACATTCCTAATCAGACGAAAAACCGTCAAATCGCACAATTATTAGACCATTCTCGCACCAAATCGGTGCAAACACTTAAGTTAAACTGCTGGATTTGATCGGCGCAAGATATAACGTTAAGCTATAGATGCAAAATAATTAGTCACCTAAATGACATAACCTTGGCATAAACGACGATATTTTGTGATCCACATCCCAACTTAAATGTGGATAATGAATCGTCTTGAACCGCGATTCGATTAGCCGATTTGATAACTCGAAAACAACAGTGAACGGAGATTACGCTTTCACGAACAACGAATAATTCATTAAGGGATGATTATATGAAGTTAAGAAAAAAACGACATAAACCGATGCACATTAACGACATCACCATCATCGATGACAGCAAACTCAAGAAGGCGATCACCGCGGCGGCCCTGGGCAACGCGATGGAGTGGTTCGACTTCGGCGTATACGGCTTTGTCGCCTATGCGCTTGGCCAGGTCTTCTTCCCCGGCGCCTCTCCCGGCGTGCAAATGATCGCCGCGCTGGCGACCTTCTCCGTGCCCTTCCTGGTGCGTCCGCTCGGCGGCCTGTTCTTCGGCGCCATGGGCGACAAGTTCGGTCGCCAGAAAGTGCTCTCGATCACCATTATCATTATGGCGGTCAGCACCTTCTGTATCGGCCTGATCCCGTCCTATGCGTCGATCGGCATCTGGGCGCCGATCCTGCTGCTGCTGGCCAAACTGGCGCAGGGCTTCTCCGTCGGCGGTGAATATTCCGGTGCGGCGATCTTCGTCGCCGAATACTCGCCGGATCGCAAACGCGGTTTTATGGGTAGCTGGTTAGACTTCGGTTCCATCGCCGGCTTTGTGATGGGTGCAGGCGTGGTGGTGCTGATCTCCAGCATCGTCGGCGAAGCCAACTTCCTCGACTGGGGCTGGCGTATCCCGTTCTTCATCGCCGCACCGCTGGGCCTGATCGGTCTCTATCTGCGCCATGCGCTGGAAGAAACCCCGGCGTTCCAGCAGCACGTGGACAAGATGGAAAAAGATGACCGCAACGCCATCGAAAATCCGCCGAAAACCTCGTTCAAAGAGATCGCGGCCAAACACTGGAAAAGTTTGTTGGTGTGCGTCGGTATCGTCATCTCCACCAACGTGACCTATTACATGCTGCTGACCTACATGCCGAGCTACCTGTCGCATAACCTGCACTACTCGGAAGATCACGGCGTTCTGATCATCATCGCCATCATGATCGGCATGCTGTTCGTACAGCCGGTAATCGGCCTGACCAGCGACCGCATCGGCCGTAAGCCGTTCATTATCGGCGGCAGCATCGGCCTGTTGGCGCTGGCGATCCCGTGCTTCATTCTGATCAACAGCAACGTGATTGGCCTGATCTTCGTCGGTCTGCTGGTGCTGGCGGTGCTGCTCAACTCCTTCACCGGGGTGATGGCCTCGATTCTGCCGGCGATGTTCCCGACGCACATCCGTTACAGCGCGCTGGCGATTTCGTTCAACATTTCGGTGCTGATCGCCGGTGCGACGCCGACCGCCGCCGCTTGGCTGGTCGAAGCGACCGGCAACCTGTACATGCCGGCCTACTACCTGATGGTTGTGGCGGTGATCGGTCTTATCACCGGTCTGTACATGAAAGAAACCGCCAACAAGCCGCTGCGCGGCGCGACGCCGGCCGCTTCGGATCGCTCAGAAGCGAAAGAGCTGCTGCAGGAGACCTACGACAACATCGAACAGAAAGTCGAGGACATCAACGCGCAGATCGCCGAATTGGAAAAGAAAAAGCAGATCCTGATCGACCAGCATCCCAAGCTGGATTAACCGGCGCGAAAACACAAAGGCCACCCGTTTAGGTGGCTTTGTTACTTTGATTTCAAACGGAATAATGCGCAGCGCATTTTATGGCAAGCGGGATTGGTGGCACGCTTTGCCGCACACCTTTTTAATGAAGAACATAATCATGAGCACGATAGACCTTTCCATCATCATCGGCATCCTGGTTATGCTCGCCCTGTGGCTTGGCGCACTCTTCAACATCGGTGATATCATCTTGAGCATTTCACGTCTGTTCCACTGGATTGAAAGCCAACGCGGCTAACCCCATGCCGACGGCGGAAAACATCGGCTATGATTGAAAGACCTTACCGCCATTTTCCGAGACTGTCGCTCGCGATAAAGAGGACCGCATCATGACCGACTATGCGTTCTACAATCAGATCCTGACCCGGCTGGCCGCCAATCACCCCGGCACGCTGGATGAAAAAACCTATGAACTGTGGAAACAAGACGCCACCAGCCCGCACGCCTTCGCCGATCCCTTCGCCTATCTCAAAACCAAGGGCCTGATACAGGCCTATGTGATGAGCGACATCGACGAGAACAACTATGATGTCGACCCGCATCAAACGCGGATCACCGCCGCCGGTCTCGAGTTCATTCGCAACGGCGGGTTCAAATAAGGGGGATACCCGCCAACAAAAAACCGCCAGACGGCGGTTTTTTTTACTCTAAAAGCGGGCGAACCGGCTCAGGCGGGGAAAGGCCGGTAAAAAATGCGCAGCACTTCGTTGTCGCCCTGGCGTAAAAAACCGCCTTCCGGCTGCCAGCGCAGATCGCGCGCCAGATTGAGATTTTCCCAGCCGACCGCGCCCCCCACGCCGATGCAAAGATTTTTATTGCCGGCGGCAAAGCCTGCACCGGTGCCGATCATGGCATGCAGCAAACGGGGCGCCGTCGCGTCACGCAGGGAAAATATGCCGATAAAACATCCCTGCGGCGCGCGCAACATATCGGCCATGGTGCGGATCTCGGTATCGTCAGGGCTGACGAAATGTTTGTATTGCTTATCGAACACCGTCTGCCACAGCTGCTTGTATTTCGCCTTGCTAAGCGCGCCTGAACGGTGGGCGCACAGCACCACCGCATCCCAGCACATCTCCCCGCTCAGCGAAAGATACTCTTCCGTATCGGCTTGCGGCTTGTCGGCGTAATGCCGCGCAAATTCAGCCGCATTCAAATGCGGCGGCACGGCCTGTTTGGCAACGTCACTCTTGTAGCGTTTGAAATTCAACCAATGCATGGGAAGTATCCTCTTCATCCGCTAGATTTATGAAGCTGAAGCCGTGAACGAGACGAGCCATCAAATCCAGGGCGTCGTCGGCGATGGCCGTTTCGTCGTCATTCAACCCCTGTTCCACCGACCGCTCAATCGCGTTCATCACCGCCGGAGCGCTGGTTTCCTCCCCCTGCGCCACCACGTCTAATACGGCTTTGCCGATCGCCAGACAAAGCTCATGATCAAACTCAACCTCTTTATACGGCTGCATAATCACTCCGATAAATTTTTACCCAAGAATACTAGACCACAATGGCGTATCGCGCCTGTCATCGTAGCGTAGCAATCTATGCAGCCGAAGAGAAATGCATCGGGCCCCGGGTTGATAGCCCGAAGCCCGATAACGAGCAGGTTATTGCGGTGCTTGTTCGGTGGGGCGAATGATAAAACAAGTGGCGGTTGCCGAAGCCAGCAGCTTCCCTTCCGCCGTTTTGAGCGTGCCTTCAGCGAAAGCGACGTGCTTCGCCGCATAGACCAGACGCCCCTCGGCGATCAGGTCACTCTCCTTCGGCACAGGGCGCAGCATTTTTACCTGCAGATCGACGGTGCCGTAACCTACGCCTGCGCCCAGCGTACTGTGCACCGCGCAACCGGTCACCGAGTCCAATACCGTGGCGGCAAAGCCGCCATGTACGCCACCCAGCGGATTCAGATGGCGCCCGTCTGCCCGCGCCACGATGCGGATATACCCTTCTTCCACCGCAACCGGCTTCATGGGCACGGTTTCAGCGATCGAGGCCGCTGGGATCTTGCCGGCCATTGCAGCCTGTAACAGCGCCAGCCCGGTCATTTTTGTCGGGTCCATGGTTTTCTCCTCGGATCAGTAAACCTCTCATATAGTAGAGGTCTGACCTGTTGGCTTGCTTTTTCGTGCTGGTGGCTCCTTCCCCCTTGATTCACTGAGTGTGAGCACCATCACTCTTTAGCGTTAATAACCACAATTTTTTAGCGCCTTTAGATTTAAAACAATTTTCTGTTGTAACCGCCGCCGGAAACTGAACGCAGTTAAGTTCAACATTATTAAGGCGTATCTATCATGGATTTCTTTCTGCAATTAGCGGTTATATTGGCATGCCTGCTGTATGGGGCGCGCAAGGGCGGCATTGCGCTGGGGTTACTGGGCGGTATCGGGTTGATGATCCTGGTGTTCGGCTTTCACCTGCAGCCCGGCAAACCACCGGTAGACGTAATGCTGGTGATCATCGCGGTGGTGGCGGCCTCCGCCACCCTGCAGGCCTCGGGCGGGCTGGACGTGATGCTGCAAATCGCCGAACGGATGCTGCGGCGCAACCCACGTTACGTCTCGATCATCGCACCGTTCGTGACCTGCATTCTCACTATTCTGTGCGGCACCGGGCACGTGGTGTACACCATCTTGCCGATCATTTATGACGTGGCGATCAAAAATAACATCCGCCCGGAACGGCCGATGGCGGCCAGTTCGATCGGCGCGCAGATGGGCATTATCGCCAGCCCGGTTTCGGTAGCGGTCGTTTCACTGGTGGCGATGCTCAGCAGCTATACCTTCAATGGCCGCCATCTGGAATTCCTCGATCTGCTGTCGATCACCATTCCTTCTACCCTGTGCGGCATTCTGGCGATCGGCATCTTCAGCTGGTTCCGCGGCAAAGATCTGGACAAAGACCCGGAGTTCCAGACGTTCATCTCGGTGCCGGAGAACCATCGCTACGTCTATGGCGATGCCGCCACCTTGCTGGACCGGGTGCTGCCGCGCAGCAACTGGATCGCCATGTGGATTTTCCTCGCTACCATCGCCCTGGTGGCGGTGCTGGGGGCATTTTCCGAGCTGCGGCCCAGCTTCGGCGGCAAGCCGCTCTCCATGGTCCTGGTGATCCAGATGTGCATGTTGATGGCCGGGGCGCTGATCGTCATCATCACCCGCACCAACCCGGCGTCTATCTCTAAAAACGAAGTGTTCCGCTCCGGCATGATCGCCATTGTGGCGGTGTATGGCGTCGCCTGGATGGCGGAAACCATGTTCGGCGCGCACCTGGCGCAGATCGAAGCCACGCTGGGCGTGCTGGTGAAAGAGTACCCCTGGGCCTATGCGCTGATCCTGCTGCTGGTGTCGAAATTCGTCAACTCGCAGGCCGCCGCGCTGGCGGCACTGGTGCCGGTGGCGCTGGCGATCGGCGTCAACCCGGCCTATATCGTCGCTTCGGCGCCGGCCTGCTACGGCTATTACATTCTGCCAACCTATCCCAGCGATCTGGCGGCAATCCAGTTCGACCGCTCCGGCACCACCCGCATCGGCCGCTTCGTGATCAACCACAGCTTTATTCTGCCCGGCCTGATCGGCGTTAGCGTCTCCTGCGTCTTCGGCTGGATCCTCGCTGCGGCGTTCGGTTTCTTATGATTGGTACTGCGGAGCCCTGCGGGGCTCCCTGCAAGCAGGATGACAATCCATGGGCATGGGGTATGACAAAAAAGGAAGAATACAGGTGTAACGCGAATTTCAGGCACAAAAAAACCGCCTCTCGGCGGTCTACGACATTACTACTTATTGCTTTGATTATTCGGTATTTTCGTTCCCTGGTACCCGGGGCGGGACTTGAACCCGCACAGCCATAAGCCGAGGGATTTTAAATCCCTTGTGTCTACCGATTTCACCACCCGGGCTCGGGAAAGTTGGAGGCGCGTTCCGGAGTCGAACCGGACTGGACGGATTTGCAATCCGCTACATAACCGCTTTGTTAACGCGCCTTTATTCTGTTTGCCTTTTCAGGCCAAAGCCGGTGATTCACCCACTTCGTTTTGTTCTTTTGATCGGCGATGTTGAAATCGCTTATCTTAATCATCTGATTCTTAAGTAATTTATTTCGTTACCGCCGAATCGATGGACTGCATTATGGACTAAACCCCCCACCTTGGCAACCCCCCGAAATAGCAAAAAGTTCTCTAACGCTTTCAACTGCTTATTTTGTGGGCGCACTGTTCACAATGCCAACGGAAAGGCAAGCGAAATGTTGATTTTATATGCATCGATTCAGGGATTCACGGGCAAATCGGATCTTTTTTCTCGGCAGGAATCGCTTACCCGCGCCCTCTGCGGC
The DNA here is from genome assembly GCF_052169255.1 of Serratia sp. CY29653. Classification (NCBI taxonomy): domain Bacteria; kingdom Pseudomonadati; phylum Pseudomonadota; class Gammaproteobacteria; order Enterobacterales; family Yersiniaceae; genus Serratia; species Serratia sp. CY29653. Next base: position 1,803,327 of record NZ_JBJNLC010000001.1, read on the forward strand.
TTTTCACTTGCTTATGGTGATGGGATATCAGGCATAACATTATCATGAATCTCCGGTGCCGCTGCCCCGAACGGCCAACGCAACTGCAAGGCTGGAGACTGACGTCAGATTGTGCACCGTACGGCGCCCAATCAAATGTGCCTGATTGCACCATGCAACGGATGCATCCTGGGGTATGAAAACGACAGCAGATATAGTGGCAATAATCGAGCTAGCAGGATGAAGAAGGGTTTCACCGGACGGCAAAGGAATAGAAAACGAAAAAGGGGCCGAAGCCCCTTTTCGCTTACCTGCCGAATCACGGGGATTCAACAGGATAATGTTTGGAGCGGGAAACGAGGCTCGAACTCGCGACCTCAACCTTGGCAAGGTTGCGCTCTACCAACTGAGCTATTCCCGCATTACCAGAACTGACTGATTTATTTGCTATCTTTCGGCAATTCATCGTTGTCGTCTGATGCGATGCATTCTACTTGCCTGACGTGATGAGTCAATAAAATTGTTGGCTCATCACGATCGTTTGCCGATTTTTGCAGCGTATCGATCACGGTTCCAGCAGATCGTTGCGCGCCGCTTTCAAATATTGGAACATCGACCAGAAAGTCAGCACCGCCGCGATATACAGCAAGCCAATCGCCACATACTCTACGGAGCGATCCGGCCGCCACAGCAAACCCACCAGCGACATCATCTGCGCCATGGTTTTCACTTTGCCGATCCAGGATACCGCCACGCTGCTGCGCTTGCCAATTTCCGCCATCCACTCGCGCAGCGACGAAATGATGATTTCACGGGCGATCATGGTGGCCGCCGGCAGCGTGATCCACCAGCTGTGGTAGTGCTCCGCCACCAGCACCAGCGCCACCGCCACCATCACTTTGTCCGCGACCGGATCCAAAAACGCCCCGAAGCGCGTCGTTTGTTTCCAGCGGCGTGCCAGAAAGCCGTCAAACCAGTCGGTGACGGCGGCGAACACAAAGATAACGGCGCAAACCATCGGAGCCCAGTTGAACGGCAGATAAAACGCCAGCACAAAGAATGGGATCAGAACTACGCGAAACAGGGTAAGCCAAGTCGGTATATTCAATTGCATAATGCTACGGTAACTATCTGGCTAGAGTGGAAATTAAGAGTATGTTGCTACATTGCCCTCAGTGTTTCAATGCATTGTAGATCTTTTCTGCCAATGCTTGTGAAATACCCGGCACTTTTGCAATTTCCTCCACGCTGGCGTTCAACAAAGGTTGCAGTCCGCCCATATACTTCAACAGCACCTGGCGCCGTTTCGGCCCAACGCCTTCAATCAGCTCCAATGCGCTGGTATTTCTGACTTTCGCCCTTCTCTGCCGGTGGCCGGTAATCGCATGATTGTGCGAATCGTCGCGGATGTGTTGGATCACATGCAGCGCCGGCGAATCCGGCGGCAGCGAAATCCCCTCGCCTTCCGGCACGAAGAACAACGTTTCCAATCCGGCCTTGCGATCGGCGCCTTTGGCGATGCCAATCAGCAGCGGCTTATTCTTGTCCCAGGTAACGTTCAGCGATTTGAATACGTCGATCGCCATGCCGAGCTGCCCTTTACCGCCGTCGATGAAGATGACATCCGGGATCTTTTTCTCTTCCAGCGCCTTGCCGTAGCGGCGCTTCAGCACCTGCGTCATCGCCGCGTAGTCATCGCCGGGAGTGATGCCGCTGATATTGTAGCGCCGATACTCCGCGCGCACCGGGCCGTTACCGTCGAACACCACGCACGAAGCCACGGTCTGCTCGCCCATAGTGTGGCTGATATCGAAGCACTCCATGCGGTTGATTTCCGTCAGGTTCAGCACCTTGGCCAATTCCGCCAGCCGCTGATGAATAGTCGACTGTTGCGAAAGCTTGGTGGTCAACGCCGTTGCCGCGTTGGTACGCGCCAGCTTCAGATAACGGGCGCGGTCGCCGCGCGGTTTGCTTTGAATTTGGATCTTGCGCCCCGCCAACTCGGAGAGCGACTCCGCGAGCAGGTCTTTTTCCGGCAGGCTGAAATCCAGCAGGATCTCGCCGGGCAGCGTGCGCGCCTGGCTGCCCTGCAGATAGAACTGACCGACAAAGGTCTGCACCACTTCGCCCATATCCGTGCCGCCCGGCACTTTAGGGAAATAGCTGCGGCTGCCCAGCACCTTGCCCTGACGGATGAACAGCACGTGCAGGCACGCCATACCGGCATCGAACGCCACGCCGATCACGTCCAGATCGTCGCTGTCGCCCGACACGAACTGCCGCTCAGTGACGCGGCGCACGGCCTGAATTTGATCGCGAATGCGCGCCGCCTCTTCGAAATTAAGCAGTTTGCTGGCTTCTTCCATACGCGCAATCAGCTGGTGCAATACCTGCTGATCTTTGCCCGAAAGAAACAGCCGTACGTAGTCCACCTGCTGCCGGTATTCTTCTTCGCTCACCAGGCCGGCAACACAAGGCCCCAGACAGCGGCCGATCTGATACTGCAGGCACGGGCGCGACCGGTTGCGATATACGCTGTTTTCGCACTGGCGGATCGGGAACAGCTTCTGCAGCAGCGCCAGCGTTTCGCGTACGACGTAAGAGTTGGGAAAAGGCCCGAAATATTCGCCCTTGGCGTGTTTGGCGCCGCGGTGCACCGCCAAACGGGGATGGGTATCCGCACTGAGAAAAATCAGTGGGTAAGATTTATCGTCTCGCAAAAGAACATTATATCGCGGTTGGTACAATTTAATGTAGTTATGTTCCAACAGCAGCGCTTCTGTTTCGGTATGGGTAACCGTTACGTCTATTTGCGCGATATTTTTAACCAGCGTCTCGGTTTTACGGCTGCTGACCTGCTGCCGAAAATAGCTGGCGAGACGCTTTTTCAGGTCTTTGGCTTTACCGACGTAGATCACCGTACCCGTGGCGTCGTACATACGGTAGACGCCGGGCTGGCTGGTGACGGTACTCAGGAAGGCTTTGGCATCAAAACGGTCATTCACTGCTTAACAACGTCTCCGCATTGAACAATCCATGTCGGATGGCCAGGTGAGTCAATTCGACGTCGCCGCTGATATTCAGTTTGCTGAACATGCGGTAACGGTAGCTGTTCACCGTTTTCGGGCTGAGACTCAGTTGCTCCGAGATCTCATTCACCTTTTTGCCTTTGGTGATCATCAACATGATCTGTAACTCGCGTTCAGACAGGCAGCTGAACGGCGTTTCAGCCTGCGGCTCCAGCTGACTCAGGGCCATCTGCTGGGCGATATCAGACGCGATATAGCGCTGCCCCGCATGCACGGAACGCAAGGCGTTAATCACTTCCTGCGGCGCGGCGCCCTTGCTCAGGTAACCGGCGGCACCCGCCTGCATCACCTTCGCGGGCAAAGGATTTTCAGTATGGATGGTCAACATGATGACTTTGACGTCGGGTGCATAACGCACAATCTTGCGCGTGGCTTCCAGCCCGCCAATGCCCGGCATATTCATGTCCATCAGCACGATATCGACAGCGTTGCCACGGCACCATTTTACGGCGTCTTCACCGCACTGAGCCTCACCGACAACTTTTATACCTTTGATATCTTCAAGAATGCGTCGTATCCCTGCGCGCACCAGTTCGTGGTCATCAACAAGAAGAACGCTAATCAAGGAAAAATCTCCAAAAAAAGGGAGTAACGCAATCGGCCTCTGTTTTCGCCAGAGATATTACTTGTTTTTCAGACAAGAATGAACACAGATTAATACATACTTTCGAATAACTTTGCGGAGCAGAGCTGATTTTTCAATTTTAGCCGTCTATGCCGCCGATAAATCGTCACGTTGGAAAAGATCGGACGACGAAAATAATTGCGCGACGCTGCACCAAACACAGGATAGCGCGACAATCATGTTGCGCGTGAGAAATCTGTGTAAGCAATCGCGACATGCATAATATTAACACGGCCATTGGCTGTTTGTAATCATTTGATATTTAAAGGCGTAACAAAATCCGCCGCCAACGTGGGTTTGGCAACCCGCGTTCGAAACTATTATTCCCGGCAAACGCCGGTAAAATCGGTGTTCCCCGCCCAAATAATTATAATCCCCCCCATTGTTCAACAATAACGTGCCGGACAAATACTTGTTAACCACCTCGAAATAACTGGCCGACAGCCGATGATTCAGCATGGCAATGAGCGAACGTTGCCCACCCGCATGACCGGAGCAAGCCCGGTGCAGATGACGGACGCATGCTATGCTATACTCCGCGCCCAGTTAAATTCGCCGCTGCGCGCGGGGCAACGTTTAGCCCGCGCGCAGCGTGCCAAAGCAGCTTGTATCAGGCTACGGCCTCAAAAAATCAGGAGAGAAAATGAGCAACGTTGATTTCACTACGTCTGCAAACCCGGAAATCTTGGCGACCGAGGTTGCGTGCCTCAAAGCTACGCTGACGCTGATCTTGAAGTCGATCGGCCAGGCTGACGCCGGGAAAGTCATCATCAACATGGAACGTTTCATCGCGCAGATTGAAGATCCGACCCAGGCAGAAATCTTCAAGAACAGCATTCAGCAAATCAAGCACGCTTACCGTCAGTAAGCGTTGCGCCCCAGACCCGCACTTCTTGTGGGTCTGCTTTTCACCACGCTACGCCACACCCCATTGATCTTGCACGTGCTTTCGGGCAGTGTGTTGACTTTCCCCCACACCCGAGACCGTTATGGCCATCCTTGTCAAAGCGCTGATCGGCGCGCTGGTCGTGGTTCTGATCGGCCTGTTGGCCAAAACGCGCAACTATTATATCGCCGGTTTAGTCCCGCTCTTTCCCACTTTCGCCCTGATTGCGCATTACATTGTCGGCAACGAGCGTTCCATTGCGGCGCTGAAAACCACGCTGATTTTTGGCATGTGGGCGGTGCTGCCCTACCTGGTGTATTTGATCTCGCTGTACTTCCTGATCAACAGTCTGCGGCTGTCGTTGGCTCTGGGGGCGGCGGTACTGTGCTGGATTGCGGCAGCGTGGCTACTCATTACGCTGTGGGGATGGTGGCAAGGGCGTTAACGCCCTTGCCAGGGCAGATTACGGTCGCCCCGCCTGCAAAACGAAGCCACGCTGCCGATCGCCGGCGATACGCAGATAGCGGCTTTCACCGGCGCGCAGCGTCATCGGTATACTGCCGCCGGTCTCACGCCAAATACACAGGTGATTCTCGATCATATCTTGCCCGATACTGACCGAAACATTGCCTGGCGGCACGCGAAACTCTGCTTTTTCTTTCGCCTCCAGCGAAGCGGCAAACTCCCCATTCACATAGACGCCGGTGCGGCAGCTGCCCGCCAGCATTCCGCTGTCGCGCACCACGACCACCGTGGCGTAAGGCGTATCCGGGATATTCTGATAGAGCATCAGACGGCTTGGGGGGGGCAACTCAGCCTGTTGCGGCGGCACGGCTTGGGTCGCACATCCCGTCAACAGTGCAGAGGCAAATAACAACGCGGCGTAATGCTTCATCCTTGGCTCCTGAAGAAAATAATGCTTATCGTAACAAGAGAATAGCTGTCTCCAGTAGCATTCATACCGCAGAGACGAAAAATCGGATAACTTCCCACTCCTCCCACGAACCTGCAGGGATAAGAAGATTCTGCATTAAAGCCATTGAAATAAAGGCGATTCTTGCAGATTTAAAACTTGATCATGCCACGTTGGATATCTGCAGCAAAAGCGCCACTGACGTAACTGAAACCATCCTGCGTAACGTAAACCCGGGTATGGCCGGTCTCTGATAACACCGCCACCATATATCCCAGGGCGATCATTTCATGAGACGGAACGTTCATCGGAGTTAGAAATCCGCGGCTACGGCACCACTGATAAAAGCGAGTTCGCCCATATCCCAACACGGAGCCAACATCGGAGAGGTGCTTAAAAGTATCATAATCCTCTGATGGTGCAGGTAAACCGTCATGACTTTCAGGCGTTTTCTTTATCCCTGACAAAATAAACTCCTTTTTTGTAGCTGTCGCGAACGGTTATCCTTCCTCTGAACTGAATTTAAAAAATCCAAAATTAAAATGCAAATGAATTCCCTGTAACTAAAAATTCTCTTCTGGATAAAATCCGAAAATAAAACCCCATTAAAAAAACAGAAATAAAAAAATAGGGTATTAATACCGAGAATTAAATTCTTGGCATGGGTAAATATCCTAAATAAAGATAATATTCAAACCAGCCAAGAACATACTTAGCCTGCATATTATTTCTCTACTCATAACGATGCAATGATGCTCGGATCCTTGCGGCAAAAAGAGAATGAATAAAACCAGCGCCACATCGACCTGCCCTCGCCATGAGGTCGCCGCTTCCTACAGACTTCACTCAATGCGCCACATCCTCTCTCAACGCGGCACTTCCTCAATCATACCTAAACAATAACCATTATCATTTCCAATTATTGCGCCAGTTTATTACACTGCCCTACCTCACCGGTTAGGAACATTCCTAGTCAGCGAGCCTCAGGATAGAGAAAGAGTTAGGGACACCATGAAGAATTGCCGTTGTTTGATTGCCTTACCGTTATTGATGTTGACCGCCTGCACCCAATGGGAAAGGCCCGGCGCGGTTGAGAGTACCCGAAATGCCGAATATGCCGAATGCCGCAGTCGCGGCTACGAACGTTTTCCGCCGGACGTGGTGCGGGACGTGGAGTTCAGCTACGAAAACAAATACATTCCTTGCGAGAAAAATAAGAAAGACTGTCCATCGGGATACCGCTATGACAAGGAACCGTCGATTAAAACAGTGCAAACCGATCGCAATCAGTCCGCACGAGACGCCACCATCGAAGCCTGCATGTACGGCAAAGGCTGGCGAGAGAAAACCTACTATTGGCCGCAATGGTGATATAGCGGCGTTTGCCGGGTGCGGAATGCCCGCTAACCCATTCAGCCGTCGTCGTCATCGCCAAGCAGCCCCAGCGCAACCAACGTTTCCGCTCTGACCGGCGTTAAAGGCACACGCGGCGGCGGCAAAGGCCAGCCAAAAAGCTGCCTCGCCGCCGTCGCACAGACTTTACCCTGACATGCCCCCATGCCACAGCGGCTGCCCAGCTTGGCCGTGTGCCAATCCGGCTGATGACGAACCTGTTCCAGCATGACGTCTTCACAGCGGCACAGCAGCGTTTGTGGTTTGGCCAGCGAATCCAAGCGCTCATCGAGAGCGAAGGCACTGGCCGCCGCCGTGGCGAAACGCTGCCATCGCCGCCGCTGCGCCGCCAGGCGATCCGCCTTTTCCCGTTGCCCGGTGGCAGCATAACCGGCAATGGCGCCCTCGGTGAGCGCCAATTCACTGCCGCCGATGCCGGTACATTCCCCGGCAGCAAAAATTTGCACCTGGCTGGTTTGCTGCCAATGATCCACCGCTACGGCGTCGTGTTCTATCCGACACCCCAGCAGCATCGCCAACTCAATGTTCGCCACCAGACCAAAACCGCAGGCCAACCTGTCGCAGGCGATCGTTCTTTCCCGCCCGCCGTTATTGACGCGCACCGCGGTTAAACGTTCTTGCCCCAACGCCGCCTGCACCCGGCTACCGGCACGGTAACGATGCGGCATCAGAGAAAGCGCCTGACGCAGCTTGCCTGGCCAACGCCACAGGCCGCCGGCGAACGCCGCCAACCGCCAAAGCGGCGCCTGCTCAGCCACCAGCACCACCTCGCCTCCGGCCTGTTTCACGCTGTTCGCCACCGCCAACAGCAGCGGCCCGCTGCCGGCTATCGCCACTCGTTCGCCGCGGATAGCCAGCCCTTGCTTGATTTGCGCCTGTAGACCACCGGCGCCGGTCACCCCCGGCAGCGTCCAGCCGGGGAACGGCAGCAGAAGTTCACGCGCGCCATTGCACAGAATCAGCTTTTGATAGCGAATCACGCCGCAGCCTTCGGCGTCTTCATATGCCAATCGGTTAGCGCCACACTGCGCCACCAGCTTGCAACCGTGCTGCAGCGCAATATTTTCCTTCGTCGCCACCGCCTGCCGATAGCGGTTCGCCGTTTCAGGCAAAACCACCTGTGGCCCATCGCGCCAAATTTGCCCGCCGGGATGCGGATTATCATCAATCATTCGCACCTGGCCACCGCTTTCCGCCGCGGCCAGCGCCGCCGCCATGCCGGCCGGCCCGGCACCGACGATCAGCACCTCACAGTCTAAGTTACTCATCATCGCTCCTCTCAATGCGCATGCCGGCTTGGCACAGCGTTTGGCACGCCAGGCGACGCAGACCGTTAATGGTCACACGGCATTCCTGACAAACGCCCATGCCGCAAAAGGGAGCGCGCGGTTGATGTGAAACAGACAACCGACAACGATCGTCGCCGCACAGGCTGAGCGCCGCAGCAACGCTGAGACCAACCGGCACCCGCCGGTGCTCGCCATCGATGCTCAACGTGATCGTGTTTTGTCTTTCATTCATACAGGCAGCTCCTCGGCGGCAAACGCCCGCGCCGCCAAATACGGGGAATCGTCAATCTCCGGCGTTTGCCGGCCGATCTGCGCAGCGATCAGCGCAGCGCTGCCGAGGGCGGTCGTGACGCCCAATCCCTCGTGCCCCAGTGCCAGCCACAGCCAGGAATGCCGTGGATGCGCGCCCAACAGCGGCAGCCCGTCGGCGGAGGCGGCGCGCAGCCCGGTCCAGCAGCGAATGATGTTCATCTGCGCCAGTGCGGGCAAGAAATGCTGCGCACGCGCAAGCATCGTCGCCAACAGCGGCATGTCCAACGCCGAATCGACGGCGCCGAACTGGCGAGAAGAACCGATCAGCCATTGCCCGGTGGGCCGTGCCTGCACATTGAATGCCACCGACGTGCCGTCGCTGGCATGCGCGCTGGCCCCATACCCCAACTCAACCAGTTGATGCCGCACCCGCGGTGGGTAGCGATCGGTGATCGCCAGATGGCCCTTTTTGGCGTGCAGCAAAGTCTGCGGCAATAGGCCATTGGCCCCAAGGCCGCAGGCCAGGAGCACCACCGGCGCGGCCAGGCGCCTGCCGTCCGCCAGCCGCACGGCTCCCTCCTCCAGCGCTGCCGCTTCGCCGTGCACCACGTTGATTGCCGCACCACCGTCGGCCAACAGCCAGCGAGCCGCGAGCGGCGCATACAGAATGCCGTCGCCCGGCACCCGCAGTCCGCCGGCCAGGCCGTGCCGCAGCATCGGCTCCATGGCGGCGATCTGTTCCGCCGTCAGCAATTCCGCGGCCACGCCCTGCTCCGCCAGCCGCACCCGCTTTTGCTCGGCGACGGCCATTTCATCCGATTTATCCGCCAGCCATAGCGTTCCGCAGCCGCGCCAGGCACACGCTTGCGGCATGCGCCCCGTCACTTCACGCCATAACCGCAGTGAATAAGCGCTCAACGCCAGCTCGGCCGGATTATCGTCCATGCACACCAGATGCCCCATGCCGGCGGCGGTGGCGCCGGCGCGGCGATCGTCCACCACCGAGACGCGATAACCTTCCCGCGCCAACCGCCAGGCGCAGGCGGCGCCGATGATGCCGGCGCCGACCACGATGACATCGGCTCCCCGCTCGGCGCCCATCAGCGTATTCCCCAGACGAAGGGATCGCGTTCGTCGAGCAGCAGCTGGCTATCGGCGCACACGTAGGCCTGCCCGCGAATAAAGGGGGCGATGCGATCGCCGTTCCAACGATAATAGGCCTGGAATTCGCTGCCGATCACGCTGGCCTGCCGCCACTGCGTGTCCGGCGGCAGTTTGCCGTCCGCCGCCAGACACGCCAGTTTGGCGCTGGTGCCGGTGCCGCACGGGGAACGATCATAGGCTTTACCGGGGCACAGCACGAAGCTGCGGCTGTCGGCCTGCGGATCGTCACCGAACAGTTCGATATGGTCTATCGCTCCGCCGTCTTCACCGTGAATGCCCGCCTGTTCCAACGTCTGCCGCACCGCCCAGGTGAACGCGGTCAACGCCTCCAGATTTTGTTTATCGATGGACAACGGCGACTCGCCGATCAGGAAGAACCAGTTGCCGCCCCAGGCGATGTCACCCGTCACCGGCCCGTAACCCGCCACCTCAAGCCGCACCTGGCGGCGGTAACGATAAGCCGCCACGTTCTCTACCGTGACGCTGCCGTCCTCGTGCAGCGTGGCGTTTACCGGGCCGACCGGGGTCTCTATCAGGTGACGCCCGGCGTGGATGCGCCCCAGGTGCGCCAGCGAAGCGATCAGCCCGATAGTGCCGTGCCCGCACATGCCCAGATAGCCGCTGTTGTTAAAGAAGATCACCCCGGCGGTGGCCTGTGGCGAGCAGGGTCGGCACAGCAACGCCCCCACCAGCACGTCATTGCCGCGCGGTTCGAGCATCACCGCGCAGCGCCAATCATCATAATGTTGCGCGAAGCGCGCCCGCCGTTCCGCCATGCTGCCCGCGCCGAGATCGGGAAAACCTTCCACGATCAGGCGGGTCGGCTCTCCGCCGGTATGAGAATCGATCGCCCGCAAAGCGGTGATATGCGCAGAAAGTGCCATCGGCGTCTCCTGAGTTAATGAGATGTTACCAATAGCGTTAGCCTGAACGAATGTGGGCTTAACGGCTTGATGCGTTTCGGCGCGGCGAATGAAGAAATCAGCATAGTGACAAAAGTCAGGCCTGACGCGTTGCGGGCATGATATTAACGAATGCCATAACAATAACTTATTTATCATGGCGTTACTTTCATGCTAAATCTCCGCATGACGAGAAACGCCGCAGTTTTCAAGCAACCGCCACGCGCCGTCCGGCAAAAGTATGCGGCAATCCGCATATTTGGCAGGTGGCCGGAAATAGCGCTTGATTCGTTACAGAAAAGTTAATATTGATGCGAAGACATCAACCTGACCCGCCTGTTTTCCCGGCTAACGACCGAAAAGGGACTGCTATGAGATCCACTTCAGACTATCAGCCTCCGGTTTCTCTCTCGCCGCCTTCACTCGTGGGGCTGCCGGAGCAGGAGGACGTTTTTGCCGTCGAACATCTGTCACGCCTGTGCGACGGGCTGGCGCAGCAGCGCCCGAACAACCTGCGCGATCTGCTGAATACGCTGGCGCTGATCGCGCCGTTGCTGAACGCGATCCCCAACGTGGTGTTCTTTATCAAAGACGCCCAGGCCCGCTACCTGCTGGCCAACCTCACGCTGGCCAGGCGCTGCGGTTTCAAAACCGTCACGCCGCTGCTGGGCAAGACCTCCGCCGACGTTTTTCCCGCTCAGCTCGGATCCGGCTATACCGAGCAGGATCTGCGGGTATTGCGCCACGGCGTGCTGATCCAGGATCAGCTGGAAATGCACCTGTACAACGGCCGAGAAACCGGCTGGTGCCTGACGCAAAAGCTGGCGCTGTATGATGCGCAGGGAAAAATCATCGGTATGGCGGGTATTTCTCACGATCTGCAGGAGGCCAGGGCCAATCACCCGGCCTACCAACGGCTGGCGGCGATCGACGTGCACATCCGCCGCCACTATGCCCGGCCGATCGCGCTTGAGGAGCTGACGGCACTGACCGGGTTGTCGGTGGCGCAGATCGAACGCTACTGCAAACGTATCTTCCACCTCACCCCGCGCCAGATGATCCATAAAGTGCGGCTGGAAAAGGCCACGGAACTGCTGGCCGGCGATCTGCCGATCACCGACATCGCGCTGCAGTGCGGCTACACCGATCACAGCGCCTTCAGCCGTCAGTTCAAAGCGATGACCGGCTCCACGCCGCGCGATTTCCGCCTGACGCTTTCCGCTTAACGCGCTGATTTATCTGGTTACCCCCCTCTTTTCACGGTGCGCCGGCGCCCAGATTTTTCACGCCCGCGTTCCGCCGGCATTGTGCCAATTTCGTCGCGGCAATCGGCGAAAAGCGTCAAGCCTCCCTGCGCAATACCGGTCAATCTGTCGGTGAGCCTTACCAAAGATTCACTTTTCATTAACACTTACGGATGACAGGACAAACACGATGAGCCATAAAGCCATAAGCTGGAGCGGCGTATTCCCGGCGGTGACGACCCAGTTCCGCAACGATTTCTCTCTGGATCTCGACGCCACTCATACGGTGATCAAAAACCTGGTGCGCGACGGCGTCTCCGGCCTGGTGGTGTGCGGCACCGTCGGTGAAAATACCTCAATGACGGTGCAGGAAAAGCTGGCGGTGATCGAAGTGGCGAGAGACGCCGCCGACGGTAAAGTGCCGGTGATCGCCGGCATCGCCGAGTTCACCACCGCCTTCGCGCAGAATATGGCGCGTGAAGCGCAAAAGGCCGGCGTCGACGGGATTATGGTGATGCCGGCGCTGGTCTACTCCGCCAAGCCGCACGAAACCGCCGCGCATTTCCGCAGCGTCGCCGGCGCGACCGATCTGCCGATCATGGTCTACAACAACCCTCCCATTTACAAAAATGACGTCACGCCCGACATCCTGACCTCGCTGGTCGACTGCGAGAACATCGTGTGCTTCAAAGACTCGTCGGGCGACACCCGCCGCTTTATCGATCTGCGCAACGAAGTCGGCGATCGCTTCGTGCTGTTCGCCGGGTTGGACGATGTGGTGCTGGAAAGCATCGCCGTCGGCGCGCAAGGTTGGATCTCCGGCATGTCCAATGCCTTCCCGCGCGAAGGGGAAACCCTGTTCCAGCTGGCGAAGGAAAAACGCTATGAGGAAGCATTGGCGCTGTACCGCTGGTTCATGCCGCTGCTGCACCTCGATGCCCGCCCTGACCTGGTGCAGTGCATCAAGCTTTGCGAGCAGCGAGTCGGCCGCGGCAGCGCCGTCACTCGTCCGCCGCGCCTGGCGCTGCAGGGGGAAACGCTCAGCGAGATCAACGCCATGATCGATAAAGCGCTGGCCACTCGCCCGGCGCTGCCGAACGTCGGCCTGTAACGCCTTCACCGCCCGGCCATGCCGGGCGTCATGCTTTCTCTACCGGGGGAACCGATGCCCAACGCTCGCTATGCCGCCATCAGCGGCCAACAATTTATCGGCGGCCAGCGCCGCGCCGAAGGGGAAGCGGCGCTGCTCAGCCTGCGCGCCGACGACGGTCAGCCGACCGGCTACCGCTTCCACCAGGCCACGGCGGCAGAAACCGCCGCCGCCGCCGAAGCCGCCGCCGCGGCTTTTGCGCCCTATTCGCAGCTCAGCGCGGAACAACGCGCTAACTTTCTCGACGCCATCGCCGAGGAGATAGACGCGTTGGATGATGTTTTCTTCGCCTTCGCCATGCAGGAAACGGCCTTGCCCCAGGCGCGGTTGAGCGGCGAACGCGCCAGAACCAGCGGCCAGATGCGGCTGTTCGCCACGCTGCTGCGGCGCGGCGACGTCGAGGGCGTGCGCATCGACTGCGCGCTGCCGCAGCGTTCCCCCCTGCCGCGCCCCGATCTGCGTCAATACCGCACGGCGCTCGGCCCGGTGGCGGTCTTCGGCGCCAGCAACTTCCCGCTGGCGTTTTCCACCGCGGGCGGCGACACCGCCGCCGCGCTCGCCGCCGGCTGCCCGATCGTGTTCAAGGCGCACAGCGGCCATATGATCACCGCGGAGCTGACCGCTCAGGCGATCGAGCGCGCACGCGAACGCACCGGGATGCCCGCCGGCGTCTTCAACATGATCTTCGGCAACCGCGTGGGGGCCGATTTGGTCCAACATCCGGCGATTCAGGCGGTGGGATTCACCGGCTCGCTGCAAGGTGGCCGGGCGCTCTTCGATCTGGCGACGCAACGCCCTCAACCTATCCCGGTCTTCGCCGAAATGTCGAGCATCAACCCGGTAGTGATCCTGCCCAAGGCGCTGGCGCGGCGCGAGCAGCGCATCGCGCAGGAACTGGTCTCTTCCTTCACGCTCGGCTGCGGTCAGTTCTGCACCAAGCCCGGCGTGATAGTCGCGCTGCGCGGCGCCGCCTTCGATCGGCTGGCCGAAACGATGAGCGCCCTGGTCAACGCCGCCGAGCCGCAGCCGATGCTGAATGCCGGCACGCTGGAGCACTACCGTCACGGGCTGGCGGCCCTCGATGCCCACCCGGGTATGCGGCGTCTGGCAGGCCGCAGCGAAACGCCCGCTCTTCGCGCGGCGGCGCAGCTTTATCAGGCGGAGGGGGCGCTGCTGCTGCAGGCCGACCCGCTGCTGCAACAAGAGGTCTTCGGCCCGGTCAGCATCCTGGTGGCGATGGATGACGAAGCGCAGCTGCATGCGGCGCTGGCGGCATTGCAAGGCCAGTTGACCGCCACGCTGCTGGCGGACGACGACGATCTCGCGATGGCCGCCGGGCTGACAACCCTGTTGGCGCGCAAAGCCGGTCGGGTGCTGTTCAACGGGTATCCGACCGGGGTGGAGGTGTGCGACGCCATGGTGCACGGCGGCCCTTATCCGGCCACCAGCGACGCGCGCGGCACCTCGGTAGGCACGCTGGCCATCGAGCGTTTCCTGCGGCCGGTCTGTTTGCAAAACCCCCCCGCAGCGCTGTTGCCGCCGGCGCTGCAGGACGCCAACCCGCTCAACCTGCTACGGCTGGTGAACGGCGTTTACACCCGAGATCCCCTGGTTTCACCTGCCCAAAATTAGCCCGGCCGCATCTGCCTGCCACTCAATAACAAAAGGGTAATACCATGACAACCCAAGGCAAATTCAAGAAGCAGCTTACGCTCACCGATCTGACGTTCATCGGTCTGGGCGCCATCTTCGGCTCCGGTTGGCTGTTCGCCGCCAGCCATGTCTCCTCCATCGCCGGCCCGGCCGGCATCTATTCCTGGCTGATCGGCGGCCTGGCGGTGCTGCTGCTCGGCATCGTCTACTGCGAGCTGGGCGCCGCCCTGCCGCGCGCCGGCGGCATCATTCGCTATCCGGTATTCTCACACGGCGAACTGATGGGTTATCTGCTGGGATTTATCACGCTGATCGCCTTCTCCAGCCTGATCGCCATCGAAGTCGTCGCCGCCCGGCAGTACGCCGCCGCCTGGTTCCCGTTCCTCAGCCAGCCGGGTTCCGGCGACCCGACCCCGGTCGGCTGGCTGGTGCAGTTGGCGCTGCTGTGCTTTTTCTTCGCGCTCAACTATTACAGCGTCAAAACCTTCGCCAAATCCAATAACCTGATTAGCGTGCTGAAGTTTCTGGTGCCGCTGCTGGTGATCGTGGTGTTGTTCAGCTTTTTCAAACCGGAAAACCTGCACAGCCAGGGCTTTGCCCCCTTCGGTTCCGCCGGCGTTGAGGCCGCCATTTCCGCCGGCGGCATCATCTTTGCCTACCTCGGCCTGACGCCGATCATTTCGGTCGCCAGCGAGGTGCAACGGCCGCAGCGCACCATTCCCATCGCGCTGATCCTGTCGGTGGTGCTGTCCACCATCATCTATGTGCTGCTGCAGATAGCGTTTCTCGGCAGTATCCCCAGCGAGATGCTGAGCGGCGGCTGGGCCGGCATCAGCCAACAGTTCTCCCTGCCGTTCCGCGACATCGCCATCACGCTCGGCATGGGATGGCTGGCGTTTCTGGTGGTCAGCGACGCGATCGTTTCGCCGAGCGGCACCGGCAACATCTATATGAACGCCACGCCTCGCGTGATCTACGGTTGGGCGCGCGCCGGCACCTTCTTCAAACTGTTCACCCGGGTGGATGGCGACTCCGGCATCCCCCGCCCGGCGCTGTGGTTGACCTTCGCTCTCTCGGTATTCTGGACGCTGCCGTTCCCGTCGTGGGAAAAGCTGATCGGCGTGGTGTCCGCCGCCCTGGTGCTGAGCTACGCCATCGCCCCGGTCACCGCCGCCGGGCTGCGGCGCAATGCGCCCGATATGCCGCGTCCGTTCCGGGTGCGCGGTTTCTGCGTGCTCGGCCCGCTGTCGTTTATCATTTCGGCGCTGATCGTCTTCTGGTCCGGCTGGGACACCGTCTCCTGGCTGCTCGGCTTGCAGATCCTGATGTTCTTCATCTACATCCTGTTCAAGAATCAGGTGCCGACCCATGCCGTTAGCCTCCGGCAGCAAATTTGGTCCTCGCTGTGGCTGATCGTCTTCTATGCGCTGGTGATCGGGCTTTCCTATCTCAGCAGCTTCGGCGGCATCGGCGCTATTGCCCACCCGTGGGACACCCTCACCATGGCGGTGATTTCGCTGGCGATTTACTACTGGGGCGCCTATACCTGTTTACCCCAGGCCAATTTTATCGGCGATGAAGAAGAATGAACTCGGGGAGGACATCGAAATGACATCCATGCACGTGCTGTCGCTGGAACAGGCTTATCAACTGGCGTTGCGTACGCTGCGCAGCAACGGTTTCAATCCGGCGCATGCCGAGGCGGTGGCGCAAAATGTCACCCAGGGCGAACGCGACGGCTGCGCTTCTCACGGGCTATACCGGCTGTTGGGCTGCATGCGATCGCTGCGGGCAGGCAAGGTCTCTGCCGATGCGATGCCCAGGTTGTTCGACCAGGCGCCGGCCATCTTGCGCGCCGACGCCGGCGGCGCGTTTTCCCTGCTGGCCTACCGCACCGCTCTGCCGGTCTTTATCGAGAAGGTGCGCGCCAATGGCATCGCCGCGCTGGCGATCAACCGCTGCGTGCATTTCTCCGCGCTGTGGGCCGACATCGAACCGCTGACCGAACAGGGGTTGGTGGCCTTGGCCTGCACACCCAGCCACGCGTGGGTGACGCCGGCCGGCGGTTCGCGACCGCTGTTCGGCACCAACCCCATCGCTTTCGGCTGGCCGCGTGCGGATCGGCCGCCGTTTTTGTTCGACATGGCCACCAGCGCGGCGGCGCGCGGCGAAATCGAACTGCATCGCCGCGCCGGCACCCCGCTGCCTGAAGGCTGGGGCATTGATAAGGCGGGCAATCCGTCCACCGATGCCGCCAGCGTGCTGGAGGGGGCAATGCTGACCTTCGGCGGGCATAAGGGCTCGGCGCTGGCAGCGATGGTGGAATTGTTGGCCGGGCCGCTGATCGGCGATATGACCAGCAAGGAATCGCTGGCCTATGACGACGGCACCGGTTCGTCGCCTTACGGCGGTGAGCTGATCATCGCGTTGGATCCCGAGCGTTTTCTCGGTGCGGATAAGGCGAAATATTTCGCCGGAGCAGAGGCGATGTTTGCCGATATGCAGGCGCAAGGCGCACGCATTCCCGGCGAACGCCGTTATCGGCAGCGGCGCCAGAGCGAGCAATACGGCGTGGAAATCCCCAGGACGTTGTACGACGAAATCGTGGCGCTGTGCGATTAGCGCCGGGTTAATGCCCCGCGCCGGCAACCCGGCGCGGGGAAAGGCTTATCCTGCCTGAGCCAGATCGCTGTGCAGGCGCTTGCGCCACACCGGTTTGGTGTCCCAGCGGGCAAAGTGTTTCGCCTCTTTACCCGGCTGCACCTGATGCCACATATCTTCTTGCCACCGGATCGGTTCCTTTCCTCGCAACGTTGGGCGGGTCTGTTTAATCGTCCGTTGCAAGACGCCCGCTTCCTCAGCGGTAATGGGCGGCGCCTGTCTGGCGGCATCCAGCGCCCGGCTTCCCAACGGCGCCATCACCTGATACAACACGTTGACCTGCTGCAGCGTCGCTTGCTGATTATTGCTCATTCCCTTACCCGACCAACCGTCGAAGTTTTCGCCGGGATCGTCCCCCTGCGCGCGATATTCGTTACCTGGCCCCTCGACGATATTCCATCCTTGCCAGGTCACCAGAGTGTGTAATCCATCGCGATCCTGCAGATTTCTATTCTTGATCTGTTTGAGCACCTCGGCGCGGCTTGGCACACCGATCAGGTTCATAAACTCGTCCAGCGCGTCCCAATGCTGCCCCGCCACCAGACCATTCCAGACATTACGCAAACAGTTCCAGGGAATGGTGTGATGCCAGGTCAGCGTAATAAGCGGCTTGGTTGACGCATGCTGCCAACGGCTCGGTTCACTGCCCCGATCGCCTCTGATAATCCCATCGACTTCTAATGGCATAGCTGCCCCTTTTCTGGCTGAAATGAAGAATATGCGCAAAGCCGGTGGCCCGGTTGGCATAAAAACGTCAGCTAAAATCGTAGCAGCTCAGGCTGAGATGGCAATAAAGCGCCAGGCACGCTCTGCTGCCGGCCGGCAACCGCAGAACGCGCCCGAAAACGGTGGGCTTAAGACGGATTATCTGACCACCATTACCGAAATATTGGCATGGCGAACGATAGCGGCGGCGTTAGATCCCAGCAGATAGGTTTTCACGCTCGGGCGACGCGAACCGATGATGATCAGATCGGCGTCGATCTCTTCCGCCAGTTCCAACACCTGATCGCGTGCAGAGCCGAAGCTGACGGTGTAATTGAGGCGATCCAACGGCAGATCGATTTCCGACATGATTTTCTTCAGTTTATCCACCGCCTTCACTTCCGCCTGATTCTCAAACTCCTTGAGACCGAACGAATAGGCAGTAACAAAAGCCGAGGCATCCGGTAGCGCATGGAAGAAATGCACTTTAGCGCCGGACAGCTTCGCCAAATATTCCACATGCTTCAGCGCATGCTCAGTCAACAGATCCTCTTCAATATCGATCGGCACTAAAATAGTCTTGTACATATCACGTCCTTTCTATGTAAACCGGGTGCCTACAGAATACTGCCGCGCACGGCCGCGGTGAATCGCTTTATCACGCTTTTGTGATCGGGGGGTAAATACTGAATAAGGACAGTTCTTAATTTAACAAAATATAAACATCACGCCGATAACGGATAGGGACTTAATTATTTATTACTCAAGATTAAATCAGCTGCAAATAAACCGCTTTGGCGGTGGCGGCGGTCTTATTAGCGACAGAAAGTTTTTTAATCGAGTTACCGATATGGAAATTGACCGTGCGCTCGCTCACCCCCATCAACAGCGCGATCTCTTCCGCCGTTTTCCCTTCGCTGCACCAGCGTAGGATGTCTTTTTCGCGCAGCGTCAGCACATATTTTATCGCATCGTCGTTCACCGAGATCAAGGCTTCACGCAGCGTTTTATGGGCGGTTTGCGCCAGCCAAAGGAAGAAGGTTTCATTTGCCGCCCGCGCTTGCGGCGTTTGCTCGGGTAGCGCTTTGCCGGCAAACGTCAGGATCCCCAGCCGGCCATAGCAATCCTTGACTGACTGCGACCAACCGGCGCACAGGCCGAACTGCGCCATATGCCGCCAAAGCAGCGGCCGCTCGTGATAAAAGCTTTCGTCCCACTGAAACTGCAGCGTGGAATGGTGAGCGCGCTCAATAACCGGATCCTGCAAATACACCCGCTGCCGCCGATAATCTTCGAGATAGTTCGCTGAAAAATTCCCTTCGATCAGCATTTTGGGGCGGCTGGCCGGATAACAGGAAAACACGATGTAGGAGAAATAATCAAACCCCAACGCCTCAGCGCAGGGCCCCAGCTGCGTCAGAAAACGTTCGCGATCGGCCAGGCTGCCAATCACCTCCGCCATGAGCCGTTGAGTGCGGGTATCCATAACGCAGGTTCTCCAGATAGCGATGCCGATTTATCGATAGGTCAGACTCACTATAGAATATCGCCGTCCGGCGTCAGTAGCCGTTTCATATAATAAAAAATACCAACGCTATAACGAAAAAAGCTATTCCCCTTAAAATAAGCCTTTTTATTGCGCCGCACAGGAAAACTACGCGAATAGCATAATATCCTCGGCGCGTAAACCTGTCATTTCTACCGTTAGACAGCCAGGGCACCGCCAATTACTTTCCAGACAGGCACCCGGTGCCGCCGTAAATCCAAAGAGATAATAAGCATTTGCGAATTTCGCATGGCATACAGTGACGGGGATTTTCTATGGCAGAAAGTAATGCGGCAATTCAATCGGCTGCGATTATCGGCGCGGGAACGATGGGCAGAGGCATCGCTTATCTTTTCGCGCAAAAAGGTATTCGCACGGTGCTTTATAATCGCAACGGCAATACCCTCAATCAGGCTCGCGAATATATCGCGCAAGACCTGAACAAGAAAGTCGAACAGGGCAAGATCGCGCTGCAGGATAAAGGCGCGGTGCTGGCCAATCTGGTGTTCACCTCGGTGTTTGAGACTATCGCCGACAGCGATCTGGTGATAGAAACCATCGCCGAGCAAGAGCAAACCAAACTTGAGGTGCTGGCGGCCATCGCCGCGGCGGTCAAGCCCGACACGCTGATCGCCACCAATACCTCCTCACTGTCGCTTAACAAGCTGGCAACCGCGGTGACGCACAGCGAGCGGTTTATCGGTTTGCACTTTTTCAATCCCGCGCCGCTGATGAAACTGATTGAAATCATCCCGGCCTACTTTACCGCACGCGCCACCACCGAACGTTGCCGTCAGCTGGTAGCCGCGTTGGGGAAACGCGATGTCGTCTGCCAGGCCACGCCGGGGTTTATCGTCAACCGCATGGCCCGCCCCTACTACCTGGAAGGGTTCCGCCTGTTGGAAGAACACGTGGCGCGCGCGCCGCAGATCGACCGCGCCCTCAAGGCCGGCGGGCACTTTCGCATGGGGCCGCTCGAGCTGACCGATTTTATCGGCCAGGACATCAACTATCAGGTCAGCCGGCAAATCTGGCAGGACATGCAATACGATCCGCGCTATACCCCCGGCCATCTGCAGCGTTCGCTGGTCGATGCCGGTCTGTTGGGGAAAAAGAACGGCCGCTCCTATTTTGCCGCCGAAGAAAACGCCTTACCGGTAACGGCCGCCACCGATGCAGACGTCGAGACGCTGCGCGTTTACGGCGAACACCCTTTTTTTACCCTGTTGCAACAGCGGGCCGCGCTTCAGTGGCCACGGCTGCGCGTGGAGCAACGGCCGGCCTTACCGGGCCTGGGGCCGGCCGTCCAGATCAATGAGGCTTTCACCGTCAGCGTCACCGATGGCCGCACGGCGAGCCAGTTGGCGGAGCTGACGGCGGCGGATGCCTTTGTGGTCGATGTCGCCCTGAACTACGCCGACACGGCGTATCTGGTGGCAGCGCACAACCGCCACGCCTCTGCGGCCAATAAGGCGCTGTTTTTACGCCTGCTGCACACGGCAATCCCGCAGGTTGAATTTATCAAGGACTCCCCGGCGCTGATCGTCGCCCGCGTCCTCAGCAGCCTGATCAACGAGTCGGTGATCATGGTGGAAAGCGGCGTCTGCAGCCGGGAAGACATCGATGTCGCCGCCGTCGCCGGCGTTAACTACGCCGACGGCATTTTCGGCTGGCTCGATAGCCTGGGGGAGAAAAACGTCAGGACGACGCTGAGCAACCTGGCGCAGCTGCTGCACGCAGCACGCTATGCGCCGCATTACACCCTTCTGCACGCCGCGCAACCGGCGCTGACGACCACGCCTTAAGGATCCATGATGAGCATTAACGATGACGGCGTTTATCTGATCGACGGCACGCGCACGGCGATTGGCGCCTATGGCGGCAGCCTGGCGCATACCCGCCCCGACGACATGGCGGCAACGATCATTCGCAGTCTGCTGCAGCGCCATCCGGCGGCGGAAGCGAAGCTGGACGAAGTGGTGCTGGGCTGCGCCAACCAGGCCGGCGAGGACAACCGCAACGTCGCCCGCATGGCGGCGCTGCTTTCCGGGCTGGATCCGTCGGTGCCGGCCATCACCCTCAACCGCCTTTGCGCCTCTGGGTTGGATGCGGTGATCTACGCCGCGGCGAAAATCCGCAGCGGCCTTAGCGAACTGATTCTGGCCGGCGGCGTGGAAAGCATGAGCCGCGCGCCCTATGTGCTGAGCAAGGGCGACACGCCGTTCGACAAGGGGGTGAAGCTGTACGACACCACGCTGGGATGGCGCTTTGTTAACCCGCGGCTGGCGGAGCGCTACGGCAGCGATCCGCTCGGCATCACGGCGGAAAACGTGGCTCAACGGCAGCACATCTCGCGCGAGGAGCAGGATCTGTTCGCACTGGCCTCGCAGCAAAAGGCCCGCCGGGCGATCGACAGCGGCCGGCTGGCGCGGGAAATCACGCCCGTGGACGTGCCGGCGGATCGCAAGACCACGCGTACATTCGCGCAGGATGAGTTCCCGCGCCTCAGCACGCTGCAGCAGCTGCAGGCGCTGAAACCGGCGTTCTCCGCCGGCGGTTCGGTCACCGCGGGCAACGCTTCCGGCATCAACGACGGCGCCGCCGCGCTGCTGCTGGCTTCCGGGCGCTACGTGAAACGCCAAGGGTGGCAACCGCTGGCGGAGATCGGCGACAGCGCGGCCGCCGGCGTTGAACCGGCGCTGATGGGGCTGGGGCCGATCGCCTCCACCGAGCGCTTGCTGCAGCGCGGCGGGTTCACCTTGAACGACTTCGACATCATCGAGATTAACGAAGCCTTCGCCTCACAGGTTCTGGCGGCGCTGAAACACTGGCGCATCGACGCCCACGACGCGCGGGTCAACCCGAATGGCGGCGCCATCGCGCTCGGTCACCCGCTGGGGATGTCCGGCGCGCGCCTGGTGCTGTCGGCGGCGCTGGAACTACGCGATCGGCAGGCCGGCAACGCATTGGTGACGATGTGCGTCGGCGTCGGTCAGGGTCTGTCATTAAACCTTAAAGCCGTTTAACACAAGGAACATACGATGAGCGTACTGAACATTCTTGAAGAAAAGCTGGCGGAAACCAAAAAACAGGGGCGTTTTCGCGAGTTCCTCAACCTTGAACGCGGCGTGCAGGACAAACCCTGGGCCACCAGCCACGGGCACCACGGTGAGCGCCGCCTCAACGTCTGGTGCTCGAACGACTATCTGGCGATGAGCCACCACCCCAAAGTGCTGCTAGCCACCACCGAAGCGGTTAACCGGGTCGGGCTGGGCACCTGCGGCGCCCGCAGCATTTCCGGCACCTCGGTCTACCACAGTGAGCTGGAAACGCTGTTAGCCAGCGCCTACGGCAAAGAGTCGGCGCTGCTGTTCACCACCGGTTTCGGCGCCAACGACGCCACCTTGTCCACCCTGTGCGACGCCATTCCCGATCTGATCGTGTTCTCCGACGAGCTGAATCACGCCTCGATGATTTACGGTATCCGCTACAGCAAAGCGGAGAAAAAGATCTTCCGCCACAACGACGTGGCACACCTTGCCGAACTGCTGCAGGCCGCCGATCCGGCGCGGCCAAAGCTGATCGCCTTCGAGTCGCTGTATTCCATGGACGGTGACTTCGCCCCGCTGGCGCAGATCGTGGCGCTGGCGGAGCAATATCAGGCGCTGACCTATCTCGACGAGATCCACTCCGCCGGCGTCTATGGCGAACGGGGGCTGGGCTACGCCGAACAGCTGGGCCTGCTGGATAAAATCACCATTATTCAGGGCGGGTTCGGCAAATCTTACGGCGCGGCGGGCGGTTATATCGCCGCGCCCCGCTCGGTGGTGGAGGCGGTGCGCAGCTGGGCTCCGGCATTCGTCTTCAGCACCTCGTCGCCGGCGCCGGTGGTGGCCGCCGCGCTGGCCAGTTTTAAATACAACCTCGAGCATGACACCCAGCGCAAGCACCTGCTGGCGATCGTCGATCACCTGAAAACCGGCCTGCGCTCCGCCGGCATCCCGCTGGTGTCGGCCGACAGCCATATCCTGCCGCTGAGGGTCGGCGATCCGCACCGCAACAAACACATCAGCAAAGTGCTGCTCGATGAGCATGATATTTACGTGCAACCGGTCAATGCGCCGACGGTGCCCGCAGGCAGCGAGCGGCTGCGGGTGACGCCGACCTCGGCGCACTCCCATGCCGACGTGGAGACGTTCCTGGCCGCGCTGGGGCGGGTCTGGGCGGCGAACGATCTGCGGAGGGCGGGATGACGTTAGCGGATTATAACGGCCATCTGGTCACGCTCTGTCTGATGGCGACCGGCACGTTCGCCATCGGCACCGACGCCTTTATCGTCGCCGGCGTGCTCAGCGACATTTCCGATACCTTTGCCGTCAGCCCTGCGCAAGCGGGGCAGTTGATATCGGTATTCGCACTGGCTTATATGCTGTTCGCGCCGCTGACCGCCTGGCTGCTGGGCAACGTCAACCGCAAGCATATCCTGCAGCTGGCGCTGGTGCTGTTCATCGCCGGCAACCTGGCCTGCGCCTGGGCCACCAGCTACCTGCAGATCTCGCTCGGCAGAGTGCTGGCCGCATTGGGAGCAGCCTGTTACACGCCGCAGGCCGCCGCCGCCGCGGTGGGGCTGGTGGCGGAAAAACGCCGCGGCCTGGCCATTTCCATCGTCTATGGCGGCATGACGTTGGCTATTGCGCTCGGCATTCCGTTCGGTACCTTTCTCGCCAAACTGATCGGCTGGCGTGAAATCTTCCTGTTCATCGCCCTGCTGGGGGCGATTGCGCTGCTGGGCCTGTCGTTGGCGCTGCGCGCCATCGCGCCGCCGGGCAAGCATTCGCTGAAAGAGCGGCTCGCCCCGCTGCGGCAAAAGGCGGTGCTGACCACGCTGCTGATCACCTTTTTCGCCGTTTGCTCGGAACACATCGTCTATAGCTACGTCAGCGTATTGCTGAAAAACACCCAGTTCGGCCCGCAGGCGATCCTGCCCCTCGCGCTGCTGGTGTTCGGCATTGGCGCGGTGATCGGCAACTTTGCCTCCGGCGCGTTAACCGATGCCCTCGGCAGCAAGTTCGTGCTGCTGTTTTCCGTGGCGATCCAGACGCTGTCCCTGTTCCTGCTGGCCTTTTATGTCACTTCCGCCTGGTGGGTGCTGGCCATCTTTCTGGTCTGGGGCATCACCGGCTGGATGTACCTGGTGCCGATCCAGCATCACCTGTTGTCGCTGTCGAAACGCTTTGGCGCGCTGACCGTGTCGCTCAACAGCTCGGTGCTGTACGCCGGCATCGCGGCGGGCGGCATGCTGGGCGGCCTGACGCTCTACGCGCTGCCGGCCCATTACCTGCCTCTGTTTTCGCTGCCGCTCGGCGCCATCGCCCTGCTGCTGACACTGCTGTTTTTCCGGGGAGAGACCGGCAATGAGTAAAGCCCTTCCGGTGCTTTATGAGCGCCATGGCGAACAGGTTGCGGTCATCACCCTCAATCGGCCGGAAAAAAAGAACGCCATCAACCTGCAGATGGCCGAGCTGATCCGCACTTACCTGCGGCAGGCGGATAACGATGACTCGGTGCGCGCGATCGTTCTGGCCGGTCAACCGGCGGTATTTTCCGCCGGCATGGATGTCGACGCCTTCCGTCAGGGCGAACTGCCCATCGTCACGCCGGAGGGGTTTGGCGGGCTGATCCATGCGCAGATCGCCAAGGTGATCATCGCCGCCGTTGACGGCATCGCGTACGGAGGCGGCTTTGAGCTGGCGCTGGCGTGCGATCTGATCGTCGCCGGCCAGAACGCGCGCTTCAGTTTCCCCGAAACCGGGCTCGGGTTAGTCGCCGCACAAGGTGGATGCGCGCGCTTGCCGGCGCGCATTTCCCCCTATGTCGCACTCGACTGGCTGCTGACCGGCAGAACCGTCGGCGCACGGGAGGCGCTGTCACACGGCGCCATTTCCCGTATCAGCGAGGGGGCGGCCCGAGAAGAGGCGCTGCGCATCGCCGAACAGATCGCCGCAAAAGATCTTGCCGCCAGCCAAACGGTGAAGGCCATCGTGCGCCAGGGGCTGGCACGGCAAGAAGCCCCCTCATTCGCTTTTCAACAAGGCCCGGTCGAGCGCCTGCGCCAGGCTGCCGCCCGCCGATAATTCTCCCGCCGGTTCGCCTGAACCGGCATTTCCCGCTTTTTCGCCACCGCTCATTTTACGCAGCCCGCCTCTCGGCGCCGGGTTACACTGCGGTAGCCCTAATGCGCTGATAAGGAAAAACAATGCGCCATTTGCCTCTGCTGACCCCCAGACTTCGCCTGCGCCCGTTCACCGCCGACGATCTGCCCGACTTTACCGCCTACCGCAGCCACCCGGACGTGGCGCGCTATCAAAGCTGGAGCGACTACAGCGCCGCCGATGCGCAGGCCTTTTTCGCACAGCAACGGCGGCTCGAATTCAACCGTGACGACAGCTGGTTTCAACTGGCGGTCGAACGCCGCGAGGACGGCGCGTTGCTCGGCGATATCGCGGTGCATTTCTTCGATGAGGGGCGCCAGGCTGAACTGGGCGTGACCTTCGCGCCCAGCCACCAGCGTCAAGGGCTGGCGCGCGAGGCGCTGAACGCCGTCATCGCCCTGCTGTTCGGGCCGCTGGCGAAGCACCGTATTACTGCGGTGGTGGACGCGCGTAATCTTGCCGCCGCCACGCTGTTCGGCAAACTGGGTTTTCGGCGCGAGGCCCATTGGCGGCAAAACGTGTTTTTCAAAGGCGCGTGGGGCGACGAATTCGGTTTCGCTCTGCTGCAAAGCGAATGGCGGGAGAATGCAAAGCATGACGCTGCTGAATAAATACCTTGGGCAATACCAGTTCTCGGAGCGGCATGCGATCGCCATCGCCGCGCCACAGGCACGGATCCTGGCGGCCGTGGCCGCTTACGATCCCAAGCACGACCGTTTTTTCCGCAGCATGATAGCGCTGCGCGAATTGCCCGCGCGGCTGATGCCACGCAATAAACCCAGCCCGCCGCCGTTTGGCCTGCATAACTTTTGCCTGCTTGAGCAAGATGACAGCGCGTTGGTCTATGGCCTGATCGGCCGCTTTTGGCAGGCTGAATACGGTCTGGAGCAGGTCGCTGACGGGGCGGGCTTTCTGGCCTTCGTTAAGCCCGGCGTCGCCAAACTGGCGCTGGGTTATGTCGTGAGCCCTCTGCCGGACGGCCGCTGCCGCCTGGTGACGGAAACGCGCATCTTCTGCCCCGACGACGCCAGCCGGCGGCGGTTTACCCCCTATTGGTATGCGATTCGCCTGGTCAGCGGGCTGATACGCCGCCGTATGTTGCGCGCCATTAAAACAGTCAGCGAAAAGCCGGCGGTGAATCATTCACCAGGCTGATTTATTTAAGAGCATTCTTAGAGAATGAAAATCATTATCAGCCTATTTTTTAATCACAACAAGATAGTAGTGAGAAGCCATTGACCCCGCCCCCTGCGGGGATTTTTTCGCCTATTTATCACCTGTTTCAGGAAATACCTGCATAAACAGGAAGGTGCAAGGCTTGCGCTGATGCTGGTTGATCTGCGGCACCAGCCGGGTGAAATGCTCGGTCTGGCAATGCGCATCCAGGGCGGCGCGATCCGGCCAGCTTTCGATAAAAATAAAATGCCCGGGATCCTGCTGGTCGATACACAGCTCATAACTGATGCACAAAGGTTCCTGCCGGGTTTTCTCCACCAGCTCGCGATACCATGGCATAACGGTTGCAATGTGTTCCGGGTGGATAAAATCTTCAGCGATGACCTTCAGCATGTAGCGCTCCTGTATTTTGTTTTGCCGCGTTTCACCTTATATCCCCCCCTCACGAGATGAAAGCGCCTTTCTCCGGGTCTACCACCGGGTTGCCAATTCGGTGATAGCGCACACAGATCGCGATCAAAGCGCTTGAACGCGCCATAGCCCTGTGTGAACTTTTAATTAACAAGAAAGCAACACACCATTCACCGTGGTGATGTCTGCACCAACCTGCCGACTCGATACGCGGCGTTTTTTTCGCCCTAAAGGCCTGACCATTAGTCCTTTAGACCTTTAAGGCTCACGAAAAAATCCGTGGTTACCGCCGTGTTGCGGGCAACGGCATCAGGACGGTCCTGTGACCGACGTTTGTCATTCTCAGAAGAGAGGTTATCGCCAGTGAATCACGCCACCTATGCCGCTCCAGCGCTCAACGCCGCCATCCGCAAAACCTGGCGCAGACTGGTGCCCTTGATGTTCGCCATGTACTTCATCGCCTTTATCGACAGGGTTAACGTCGGCTTTGCCAAGGACGCGATGGCCATCGATATCGCGCTGTCGCAATCCGCCTTTGCCCTGGGCGCCGGGATATTTTTTGCCGCCTATGCGCTGTTCGGCATCCCGGCCAACCTGCTGATGAACCGCTGGGGCGCCAAACGCTGGCTCAGCGCCACCACCGCGCTGTGGGGGGCGCTGTCGGCCTGTACCGGGCTGGTGACCAACGAACAGCAGTTTATCGTCTTGCGCTTTCTGCTGGGGATCGCGGAAGCCGGCTTTTACCCCGGCATCCTGCTGCTCGCGTCGATCTATTTTCCCAATAAGGTGCGCGCCTCGGTCATTGGCATTTTCGTGCTCGGCGTGCCGGCGGCCCTGACGCTCGGCTCGCCGCTGTCGGGAGCCTTGCTGGAGATGCACGGCGTGCTGGGCAAACCCGGCTGGTTCTGGATGTTCGTGCTGGAGGGGCTGCCGGCCGTCGCCCTCGGCGTCTTCGCCTTTTTCTATCTCGACGATAGCCCGCAGCAGGCCCGCTTTCTGACCGAGGAAGAGCGTGCGGCGCTGGTGGCACAGTTGGCCGCCGAACAGCAGCAGACCGAAACCAGCAGCGTCAAAGCGGCGATGAGAAGCGGCAAAGTTTGGCATCTGGCGCTGATCTACGGCACCCTGCAAATTGGCGTGTACGGCCTGATGTTTTTCCTGCCGTCGCAGGTCGCCTCGCTGATGGGCACCCATCTCGGCTTCAAGGCCTCGCTGGTGGCCGCCATTCCTTGGGCGTTCTCTGCGCTGGGCGTCTATTTCCTGCCGCGCTTTGCCGACAGAAACACCGCCAGAAGATTACCGATCGCCGTCGGCTGCATGATCGCGGCGGCGCTGGGGTTGGTGGTCTCTTCCTATGCCGGCCCTTTGCTCGCTATCGTCGCCCTGAGCTGTTGTGCAGTCAGTTTCCTGGCGGTACAGCCGATTTTCTGGACGTTTCCCGCTCAGGTGCTCACCGGCCCGGCGCTGGCGGCCGGCATCGGCTTTTGCACTACGCTCGGCGCCGCGTTCAGCTTTTTAGCCCCGCTGATCCGCACCGAGGCGGAACAGCGTTTTCACAGCCCGCATGCCGGGCCGCTGGTGCTGGCCGCTTTCTCGCTGCTGTGCGCCGCGCTGTTGTGGGCGCTCAGAAACCGGCGCGCCGAGGTGAGCAAGCAAGACGCAGAGATTGCCGGATAGCGGCGCGTTATTTAACCCTTATTGAACCTGCGGATGGGACACTGGCACTCAGTCCCCTCGCCCGCAGGTGTTAAATGGATGAATTGACGCACATTATCGCCAAATACAGTCCGGAGCCGGAGATGTTGCTGCTGCTGATTTTCCTGTTTGCGCTGGGTAAATCCGTGATCTTCGTTTCCTCCATCCTGCCGCCCGCTTCGGTCACGCTGCTGATGGGCATCGTTGCGGGCAAGCACGCGCTGCCCCTCGGCGCCGTTTGGGCGGCCATCGCCCTCGGCGCCGCGCTGGGATCGATCTTGTCGTTCCACTGTGGCGCGCTGCTATGCCGCCGCGATCTTGGCCGCCGGCTGCCGGCACGCTTTCACGCGCCGCTGCGCAAAGCCCAGCGCGCCTTGCAAAAGAGAGGGCTACCGCTGCTGTTCGCCTCGCGTTTTTTGGCGGTGATGCGCTATACCGTACCGCTGATGGCCGGCATGCTGAAACTGCCGCTGGGGCGCGTCTATGCCACCGCCGCGCTCTCGGCTGCCGTCTGGGCGCTGATCTTGATGTCGGCTGCGCATATATTCCCCGTACCTTGACCTGAAAGATTCTTGGGCAAATGTTCGGCCCATGCGCCGACGTTGCGCCAGCGCACAGCCTCTCTTGCCGTATAAACTGCGGTGCAACATCGCAGTTTGCGCCAGATCACCTTTCTGAACATCAGTCGAAAAATGCGAATTTTTTTGCAGAATGCGCGCTTAAAACGGCGCAATGAGGAAACAAACAGAGAAAAGTCCGAGCGTAACACGCTGATTTGGTTGGCGGGTCGTACAGAGTTCGAACCTGTGACCCATTGATTAAAAGTCAACGGCTCTAGCGACTGATCGAACAACTCAACGCGCTAAACTGTCTTACTCGCCGGCGCCGCTGTCGAACGCTTACACCCATTACTTTTTCTCATGCGAATTTTACAACCCTTTGTTTAATCAACGAGATAAGCCGCATAAGGTCTGTTAATCCCACGTTTTGAAGAGTAATCTTCCGCTCCCTGAACGTCCGATTTGCCTCCTCCGTGTAAAGATTGATCGACTTTTATCCCGCGTATAAATGTTGTAAACATGTTGCACAAAGGTGGCGTTATTGCACTACCTTACTAAAGCCGGACCAACCGGATAAATGTATAAAAAAGAGCCACTTCAGAGCTCGCGACTTCACTAATGACAGGTAAAACAGGACATCATCAGATGGTAGATCACTCTAAAATAGCGACTGACGCGACGCCCGCTTCAGAAGATCATCTACGGCGAAACCTCACTAACCGACATATTCAACTGATCGCCATCGGCGGCGCCATCGGCACCGGTCTGTTTATGGGCTCCGGTAAAACCATCAGTCTGGCCGGCCCTTCGATCATCTTCGTGTACATGATCATCGGCTTTATGCTGTTCTTCGTGATGCGCGCCATGGGCGAGCTGCTGCTGTCCAACCTGGAATACAAATCGTTCAGCGATTTCGCCGCGGATCTGCTCGGCCCGTGGGCCGGTTTCTTCACCGGCTGGACCTACTGGTTCTGCTGGGTGGTCACCGGCATCGCCGACGTCGTGGCGATCACCGCCTACGCCCAGTTCTGGTTCCCCGAGCTGTCGCAGTGGATCGCTTCGCTGCTGTGCGTGCTGTTGCTGCTCGGCCTTAATCTGGCGACGGTGAAAATGTTCGGTGAAATGGAGTTCTGGTTTGCGATGATCAAAATCGTCGCCATCGTCGGGCTGATCGTCGCCGGGCTGGTGATGATCGCCATGCAGTTCCAATCGCCGACCGGCACCGTGGCCTCATTCACCCATTTGTGGAATGACGGCGGCATGTTCCCGAAAGGCATCAGCGGCTTCTTCGCCGGCTTCCAGATTGCGGTATTCGCCTTCGTCGGCATTGAGCTGGTGGGCACCACCGCCGCGGAAACCAAGGATCCGGAGAAATCGCTGCCGCGCGCCATCAACTCGATTCCGATCCGCATCATCATGTTCTACGTGTTCGCCCTGATCGTCATCATGTCGGTGACGCCGTGGAGCTCCGTGGTGCCGGACAAGAGCCCGTTCGTTGAGCTGTTCGTGCTGATCGGCCTGCCGGCCGCGGCCAGCGTGATCAACTTTGTGGTGCTGACCTCAGCCGCCTCTTCCGCCAACAGCGGCGTATTCTCCACCAGCCGCATGCTGTTCGGGCTGGCGCAGGAAGGCGACGCGCCGAAATCGTTCGCCAACCTGTCCAAGCGCGCGGTGCCGGCCAACGGCCTTACCTTCTCCTGCATCTGCCTGCTGGGCGGCGTGGTGCTGATTTACCTGATCCCGAACGTGATGACGGTCTTCACCCTGGTGACCACCGTATCGGCGATTCTGTTCATGTTCGTCTGGACCATCATCCTGTGCTCGTACCTGGTCTACCGTAAACAGCGCCCGGCGCTGCACCAGAAATCGATCTACAAGATGCCGGCCGGCAAACTGATGTGCTGGGTGTGCATGGCGTTCTTCGTATTCGTGCTGGTGCTGCTGTCGCTGCGCGAAGACACCCGCCAGGCGCTGATCGTCACCCCGCTGTGGTTCATCGTGCTCGGCCTGTCTTACGTGTTCCTGCGCAAGAAGAAAACCGCATGATGCAAAAGGGGCGGATATCTCCGCCCCTTCCTGATTTCTATGTCTCTGCGCTAATCCGCTTCCGTCGCCACCGCCGCTTTATCCCTGCGCCGCACGCGCAGCTCGCTGACCACCACCCCGATTACAATCAACGCGCCCCCCAATAACGCCACGCCCGGTAAACGCTCGCCGGCCAACCGCCCGACGATGCCCGCCCAGACCGGTTCGCCGGCGTAAATCACCGTGGCGCGCGTCGGCGAAACGCTGCGCTGCGCCCAGTTCATGGTCAGCTGAATCAAGGCGCTGGCCAGCCCCAGCCCAATGGCGCTGTACAGCAGGTAATCCGAATACGGCGGCGGCGACTCGCCGGTCGGCGCCATCATCAAAAAGGAGGCCAGCGAGGCGGTCGCCAGCTGCACAATGGTCACTCGGCGGATATTGACCTTGCCGGCGAAGGCGCCGATCAGAATGATCTCTGCCGCCATGCCCAGGGTGCCGGCCAGCGTCAGAATTTCACCGAGGCTCAGCGTCATGTCGGTGCTGCTCGGCGCCGCCAGCAGCATCAGGCCGGTGAAGGCCAGCAGAATGCCGATCCACGACATGATGCCGGGGAAGCGCCCCAGCACCAGCCATTGCAACAGAGGCACGATCGGCACGTACATGGCGGTGATAAACGCCGATTGGCTGCTGGTGATGGTCTGCAGGCCGACGGTTTGCATGCTGTAACCGAACATGATCGCCAGCCCGATCAGCACGCCCGCCTTCAGTTCATACCGGGTCAGGCCGCGCAGCACGCGCAGCGAAAACAGCGTCAGCGCCAGCGTGGCGGTGGCGAAACGCAGGCCGACGAAAAAGAACGGCCCGCTGACCTGCATCGCGTGATGCACCGCCAAAAAGGTGCCGCCCCAGATCATGGTGATGAAAATCAACACCGCTTCCGGCAACCTGATTTGCGGAACCACGGCGGAAATAAAGGATTTTTTTGCTGCTGACACCGACTTGCCCTTCCTGCTGAGTGCAATATAATGCACAGATCCTGCCAGTATGAGATAAAGTCCGGCGATGAGCAATACGGCGCATAACGCAAAAACCGATCCTCCCAAGGTGCTGCAATACCTGAGCAGCAATCTGCGCGGCTACCGCCAACGGGCGGGCCTGAGCCAGATGGCGCTGGCCGAGCTTTCCGGCGTCAGCCGCCGCATGCTGGCGGGCATCGAGGCCGGCGATCGCAACGTCAGCCTGGCGGTGCTCGACAAGATCGCCGCCGCCCTGGCGATTTCTTTCACCGATCTGATCCAGGCGCCGGAGGCGCGCGGCAGCCATCTGGTGGGCGAGTTGGCCTGGCAAGGCGCGCAGCCGGGCAGCCAGGCGCTGTTCGCCGCCAGCGTGCCGGCGCGGCAACGGGCCGAGCTGTGGGAATGGACGCTGATGCCGGGCGAGCGCTATGACTCTGCCCCGGACGCCGAAGGCTGGAGCGAAATGATCTACGTGATTGCCGGTACCCTGACGCTGGAGCTGGAACAAGGCACGCTGACGCTCAGCGCCGGCGCCGCACAAACCTTCAACAGCGATCAACGCTACGCTTACGCCAACCACGGCAACCTGCCCCTGCGCTTTATCCGCAACGTCGCCTTCTGACCGCCCGCCGGCACGCTGGCAGGAACAGCGGCTGGCGCACAAGCTGCGGCGCTTGCCCTGAATCCGCCATCCGACAAAACCAAGTTCGTCATTCGCTTCTATGCTTATCAAGGGTTTTTGTTAATCATCTGAGCGGGAGTACGGAACATGACGAAAGTGTTGGTGCTTTATTACTCAATGTACGGCCATATCGAAAGCCTGGCGCAGGCGGTGGCCGAAGGCGCGAATCGGGTTAACGGCGTGGACGTGACGATTAAACGCGTGCCGGAAACCATGACGCCGGAGGCCTTCGCCAAAGCCGGGGGCAAACAACATCAACAGGCGCCGGTCGCCACCCCGCAAGAGCTGGCGGACTATGACGGCATTATCTTCGGCACGCCGACCCGCTTCGGCAATATGGCCGGGCAGATGCGCACCTTCCTCGATCAGACCGGCGGTCTGTGGGCTTCCGGCGCGCTGTACGGCAAGGTAGGCAGCGTCTTCTCCTCCACCGGCACCGGCGGCGGCCAGGAACACACCATCAGTTCCACCTGGACCACGCTGGCGCACCACGGTTTCATCATCGTGCCGATCGGCTATGCGATGCCAGAGCTGTTTGACGTTTCGCAGGTGCGCGGCGGCACCCCGTATGGCGCCACCACCATCGCCGGCGCCGACGGCTCGCGGCAGCCGAGCAACGAAGAGCTGACCATTGCCCGCTATCAGGGCGAGCACGTGGCAAAAATCACCGCCAAGCTGAAAAGTTAAGCCCCCTCCTGCGCCTGTGATTCAAAGGGCCGCGCATTCGCACGGCCCCATCTTGTTGCCGACCCGCCGCAAGGTTAGAATGCCCCTCCCCCGGCCATTCAGCGTCTGAAGGCCAGGCCCGAATTCGTTCTGCCCGTCGCTCATCCGCTTTCAGCCCGAGGACGGGCGTTCTGTTTTTTGCGCACAGCGAAGGGAATAAGTCAGTGTCTAAAGATTTTGATGAACTAATAAGAGACATGGATCTTATTATTGAAAATGTAGACAGCTTCAAGGCTCTGGCTCCGCGCGCGCCCGAGCCGGCTCCGGCCCCGCCGCCGCCGGTTCATCACTACGACTCGTTCTGCGAGAACATCGCGCTGAAAGTGGTCTTGAAGGTGCTGCTGTCTTCGGTGGACAAAATAGTCAAAGTGCAGATCGCCAACAAGGTCGAGCAGGAGATTACCCAGATCGAACAGCAGGTGGTGCGCGCCGGCGGCGGCCCGGTGTCGCCGGACGATCTGGCGCAGATGACGCACTATGTGCGCCGTACGGTCAACAACCTGCTGGAATAACGCCCCGCCATACTTATTAGGCGATATGAATTTTTACGTTATTTTTATATCGCCTGCTTTATGCTTGATACACTTCAATAAATTGACGCATTGTCGGCAGGCATTCCGAGCAACAGTATGGTCAGAACCAAACAGATCCTGGTCGTTATTCATCTTTGCAGCTTTTTGGTCCTTCTTTACAGCCTTTCAATGATCCCGCCCCTGCTGATGGGGCTGTTGTATAAAGAAAAAAGCGCCTTCTCATTTTTCTATACCCTGGTGGTGGCCGCCACGCTAGGCGGATTGGGCTGGTTCAGCACCCGGCAGTCGAAAGTACAGCTGCGCACCCAGGACGGCTTTCTGATCATCGTGATGTTTTGGCTGCTGTTTTCCGCGATCAGCGCCCTGCCGCTGTGGCTGGATGACACGCTGAACGTCCGGCTGGTCGACGCGATGTTTGAGGGAGTCTCCGGCATCACCACCACCGGCGCCTCGGTGCTGAATGACGTCTCGAACGTGCCCAAATCGTTCCTCTATTACCGCTCCCAGCTCAATTTTATCGGCGGCCTCGGGGTTATCGTGTTGGCCGTAGCCGTGCTGCCGCTGCTGGGCATCGGCGGAGCCAAACTTTACCAGTCGGAAATGCCCGGCCCGTTCAAGGAGGAACGCCTGACGCCACGCCTGGCCGATACCTCGAAAAACCTGTGGTTGATCTACCTTGGGCTGGGGTTGGCCTGTACCGTCGCCTTTCGTCTGGCGGGCATGCCGTGGTTCGATGCGCTGTGCCACGGCATTTCCACCGTGTCGCTCGGCGGATTTTCCACCCGTAACGAAAGCCTGGGGTACTACGACAGTTCGGCGGTGGAAATGGTCGGCGGCATTTTCTCTATTCTGGCGGCGGTGAACTTCACGCTCTATTTCATTGCCGTCGGCCGTCGCAGCCTGAAACCGCTATACCGCAGCCCCGAGCTGCGCTTTTTCCTGTTGATTCTGGCCATCGTCGTGGCGATCGTGTGTATCGAGCTGTACCGCTCGGGCATGTACGGCGTCAAAGACGCCTTCGTGCACGGCTTTTTCCTCACCAGTTCGATGATGACCGACAACGGTCTGGCCATCGCCGATTACACACGGATCCCGTCCCACACCATCATGCTGCTGCTGGCGGCGAGTTTCTTCGGCGGCTGCGTCGGCTCCACCTGCGGCGGCATTAAAGCGCTGCGCTTTCTGATCATGTACAAACAAAGCCGGCTCGAGATCAACCAGCTGGTGCATCCCAACGCCATGTACACCATCAAGGTCGGCAATGCGCCGATCCAGGATCGGACGCTGCGCTCCGTCTGGAGCTTCTTCTTCCTTTACGTGCTGTTCACCTGTCTGTTTATCTGGCTGCTGAACTTGATGGGCTATGATCTGGTCACCGCTTTCGCCACCGTCGCCGCCTGCATCAACAATATGGGGCTGGGGTACGGAGAAACCGCCGCCGGTTTCGGCACGCTGAACGACGCGGCGAAATGGCTGATGTGCGCCGCCATGCTGCTCGGCCGCCTCGAGATCTATCCGATGTTGATCCTCTGTTCACGCGCGTTTTGGCGTTTTTGATAGTCCGAGCGGCGTACAGGGCGCCGTTCCGCTCTGCCAACGCCGACACATTCACAACATGAATGTATTGCATTGTTGTATTCGTTTCACTGCGATAAGTTTAATTCATTGTAAATATATACAGTGCTTTTTAACTTATTGAGGATATGAATATGCGTTTTAACAACAAGATGTTGGCCCTGGCCGCCCTGCTGTTCGCCGCGCAGGCGTCGGCCGACACGCTCGAATCCATCGACAACTGCGCGGTCGGCTGCCCGACCGGCGGCAGCAGCAACGTATCGATCGTGCGTCACGCTTATACGTTGAACAACAACAGCACCACCAAGTTCGCCAACTGGGTGGCCTATCACATCACCAAAGACACGCCGGCCAGCGGCAAGACGCGCAACTGGAAAACCGATCCGGCGCTCAACCCGGCGGACACTTTGGCGCCCGCCGATTACACCGGCGCCAATGCGGCGTTGAAGGTCGATCGCGGTCATCAGGCGCCGCTGGCCTCGCTGGCGGGCGTTTCCGATTGGGAGTCGCTGAACTACCTGTCCAACATCACGCCGCAAAAGTCCGATCTGAACCAGGGCGCCTGGGCGCGGCTGGAAGATCAGGAACGCAAGCTGATCGATCGCGCCGATATATCCTCGGTCTATACCGTGACCGGGCCGCTGTATGAGCGCAATATGGGCAAACTGCCGGGCACCCAGAAAGCGCACACCATCCCCAGCGCCTACTGGAAAGTGATTTTCATCAACAACAGCCCGGCGGTGAACCACTATGCCGCTTTCCTGTTCGATCAGAATACGCCGAAGGGCGCCGATTTTTGCCAATTCCGCGTGACGGTGGACGAGATCGAGAAACGCACCGGTCTGATCATCTGGGCCGGTCTGCCGGACGACGTACAGGCCTCGCTGAAGAGCAAGCCCGGCGTCCTGCCGGAATTGATGGGCTGCAAAAACTGACGAAAAAACCCGCCGCGGCGGGTTTATTTTTCATACGGGCGCCGGCGGTTTATTCCATCAGCGCCTTTTGCGCCGCGGCCAGTTCACGCTGCCGGGGCGACGCCACCGCGTGATCGCGCGCCAGCAGCGTATACACCGTCGGCAACACAAACAGGGTGAACAGCGTGCCCACCAGCATGCCGGATACGATCACCAGCCCCAGGCCGAAGCGGCTGGCGGCGCCGGCGCCGCTGGCGAACAGCAGCGGAATCAAGCCGAACACCATCGCCCCGGTGGTCATCAACACCGGCCGCAGGCGAATTTGCGCCGCCTGCAAAATCGCGGCGCGGCGCGTCAGCCCCTGATGCATCTGCAACTCGTTGGCGAACTCCACCATCAAAATGCCGTGCTTGCTGATCAGCCCGATCAGGGTCACCAGCCCGACCTGGGTATAGATGTTCATCGTGGCGTAGCCCAGCGCCAGCGGCAGCAAGGCGCCGCAGATCGACAGCGGCACGGTGATGAGGATGATCAGCGGATCTTTCAGGCTCTCGTACTGCGCCGCCAGCACCAGATAGATGATCACCAACGCCGCCAGGAACGCGAATGCCAGCGCGCTGCCTTCCTGGGTATATTGGCGCGAATCCCCCTGCCAGTCGTGGCTAAACTCGGCCGGCAGCGCATTGGCCTGCCGTTCGAGGAAGGCCACCGCTTCACCCATCGAAACGCCGGGCGCGGGAATGGCCTGCAGGGTGGCGGCGTTCTGCTGGTTGAACTGGGTCAGCTTGTTCGGCTCGACCTTAACGGCCACCGACACCACGGTGGAGAGCGGCACCAGCGTATTGTCCTGCGTGCGGACGTACTGTCGCGCCAGCGCCTGCGGCGTCAGCCGCTGTTCGCGCAGGCTCTGCGGGATCACGTCATAGGCGCGGCCGTCCATGCCGAAGCGGTTGAGGTAGTTTTCCCCCACCAGCACCGCCAGCGATTCGCCGATGTCGCTCATGCGGATCCCCAGACTGTTGGCCTTGGCGCGATCGATATGCACCTCCGCCAGCGGGTTGTTGTAGTCCAGATCGCTGTCCACCACCATAAACAGGCCGCTGTTTCTGGCGTTCTGCTTCACCTCTTCCAGGGTGCGATACAGCTGCGGGTAGTCCTGCGGCGTGCGCAGCACCATCTGCACCGGCAGCCCGCCGGTGGAGCCCGGCAAGGCGGGCAGCTGGAAGGCGAAAATGCTGGTGCCTTCGACGTCGTTCACCGCCCGCTGCAGATCGGCCTGCACCGCCGACGCCGAGCGCTGACGCGCCTGCCACAGCGTCAGGTTGATGCCGCCGATGCCGGACGCCGTGCCGTCGCTGCCGTTGATGATCCAGCGGCTTTCGGTTTCCGGCATGCGGTTGTAAACCTCGTCCAGCTTGTAGGCAAAGCGTTCGACATAGTTCAGGTTGGCGTGCTGCGGTGCCTTGATGGCGGTCAGTACGATGGCCTGATCCTCGGTCGGCGCCAGCTCGCGCTGCGGCATCAGGTACAATAGCGGCAGGCTGATCATCACCAGCAACGCCAGCGCGCCGGTCAACCAACGGTGGCGCAGCGAAAAATCCAGCGCGCGCGCATAGCGCCGCGTCAGACCGCCGAAGAACCACTCGGCGGCGTGCGCCACGCGCCCTTCGCTCTGTTTGGCCGGCAGCAGGAGCGAGCTCATCACCGGCGACAGCGTCAGCGCCACCACGCCGGACACCACTACCGCCCCGGCCAGCGTCAACGCAAACTCGCGAAACAGCGCGCCGGTCAGCCCGCCCATCAGGCCGATCGGCGCATAGACCGCCGCCAGCGTCAGGGTCATGGCGATCACCGGCCCCGCCACCTCGCGCGCGCCGATCATCGCCGCCGCCAGCGGCGTTTTCCCCTCTTCGATATGACGATGCACGTTCTCCACCACCACGATGGCGTCGTCCACCACCAGGCCGATCGCCAGGACCATCGCCAGCAGCGTCAGCAAATTGACGCTGAAGCCGAAGGCCAACATCAGCCCGGCAGCGCCAAGGATCGACAGCGGAATGGTCACCACCGGGATCAACACGGTGCGCAGCGACCCCAGACACAGGTAGATCACCGCCACCACGATCACCAGCGCTTCGAGCAGGGTATGCACCACTTCATCGATCGAGGCCTGAATAAAGCGCGCGGTTTCGAACGCCAGCGCCATCTTCACGCCCGGCGGCTGCATCTTGTCGATCGCCGGCATCAGGTGACGAATGCCGTCGACAATCACCAGCGGGTTGCCGGTCGGCGTAGGGAAGACGCCGAGGAACACCGCCGGTTCGCCATCCATCAGGGCGCTGGTTTCCGTGGCCGCGGCGCCCAGCTCCACGGTGCCGACGTCTTTTAAGCGCACCAGGCCATTGCCGTCGTTGCGCACCACCAGATTGCGAAATTCCTCAACGCTGGTGAGATCGGTATTCACCCGCACGTTGGCAACCACATACTGCCCTTTCACCTTGCCCGGCGCCGCCTGGTAGTTGTTGCGCCGCACCGCGTCGGCCACGTCGGCGGCGGTCAGGCCGCGGCCGGCCAGCCGATCGCTGTCCAGCCACAGGCGCATCGCCATTTTTTGCCCGCCGAACACTTCCACCTTGGCGACGCCGTCGATGGTGGTGAACATCGGCTCCACCACCCGCGTCAGGTATTCGCTCAGCGCCGGCGTGGACAGCGTTTTACTGGAAAAGCCGACATAGGCCACGGCGGTAGCCTCACCGGCGGAACGTTCAATCACCGGATCGTAAGCCTGCTCCGGCAGCTTGTAGCGCACCTGATTGACCTTGGCCATCACTTCGGTCAACGCCTGGGTCGAATCGCGGTTCAGCGCCATGCGCACCGTCACCACGCTGCGCCCCTGCACCGAAGAGGAAGAAAGGTAGTCAACGCCCTCGACGGAGGACACCGCCTGGGCGATCGGCTGCGTGACAAAGCCCTGCATCAGCTCGGACGACGCGCCGGGATATTCAGTGCTGATGGTGATGGTCGAGTTTTCCAGCAGGGGGTATTGGCGGATCGGCAACTTGCTGAGCGCCAGCGCGCCGAACAGCAGGATCAGGGTGCTGACCACCAGCGCCAGCACCGGCCGGCGCACGAACAGATCGGTAAATGTCATCGGTCTCTCCTCAGGAACCGGCCTGGGCGGCGTTCAGGGTATCCTGCGCCACCGGCTCGGCCGCCATGCCGTCGCTCAGCTTGAGCTGGCCCGAAGTCACCACCCGATCGCCTTCCTGCAGGCCATTGACGATCTCGACGCGCCCGTCGTTGCGCTCACCCACGGTGACCGAAACGCGCTTGACCGTCATGCCCTTTTCACCCTGCTGGGCCAGAAACACGGTATCGCCGTACGCGGTATAAGTCAGCGCCGTTTCCGGCACCGTCAACACCGCCACGCGCTGCTGCTGCGTGACGCGAATGCCGGCGTACATGCCGGCCTTCAGCAATCCCTCACGGTTGGTCAACGTCGCCTGCACCTGCACGGTGCGGGATTTGCCGATCATCGGGTCGATAGCGGTAATGACAGCGGGGAAAGCGCGATCGGGATACGCCCCAACCTGCACCGACACCGCCTGGCCTGGCGCCAACCCGGCGCTGCTTTGTTCGTCCAGCGAAAAGTTGACGCGCAGCGTATCGGCGTCCACCAGGTTCGCCACCGCCTCGGCGGCGTTAAGATATTGCCCTTCATGCACGCGGCGAATGCCGATGACGCCGGAAAACGGCGCGCGGATCGCCTTCTGCGCAATTTTGGCCTGCGTTTCCCGCACCGCGCCAAGCGCCATATCCCGCTCGGCCAGCGCATCGTCCAACTGTTGCCGCGCAGTGGCGTTGAGGTTCATCAGTTTTCGCATGCGCCCCAGCAGCAGATCGGCGTTGCGCAATTGCGCCTGCAGACGCACCAGCTCAGCCTGTTCGACCGCATCGTTGAGCTGCACCAGCAACTGCCCCTGCCGCACCGTTTGGCCGGATTCGAACAGGATGCGCGTGATGCGGCCGCTGGTTTCCGCCGCCACCTCCACCTGGCTGGCCGCCTCCAGCTCGCCCACGCCGGCGTAGCTGCGCGCCGCCTGTTCACGCAGTGCGGGCGCCAGCGCCACTTTCACCGGCGGATAGGCCGGTGCGCCTTCGCTTTGCCGCGCGGTGGAACGCATCGCTACCGCAGCGACGACGAGTACCGCCAGCAGCGCCGCGATAATGAGATATCGTTTCATCATGCAGCCTCACGCGTGTTGGCCAGACGTTGACGCAAACGGCTGGCGATGGCCGTCACCCACAGCCCGCCGATCACCGTGATGTGTTCCAGCGCGAAGTAGAGAGAAATCTGCATATTGGGAGCGGACATATTCCAGAAGGTGTGGACGATCGCGATAGTCAGGATCAGAAACACCGACAGCATGCCGGCGCCCAGCCACACCCACCGGTTCAGCAGGATCAATACCGAACCTGTCAGCAGCACCGCCGCCGACGCCAGGTTGAACAGCCAGGCCGGATGCAAACCGGCGGCGCGCATCTCCGCCAGGCTCCCTTCGATGTCGAACAGCTTGGCGAGCCCCGACGAGATGAAAATCACCATCAAGCACAGACGTGCGAGCAGCCAAAGCCAATAACTGTCCAGAGCGGTGTTGATAAAGCGTTGCATAACGGTTTCTTCCTGATTTTACAGCCAAAGCCATCCTTCTCCCCAATAAGACGGGGGCAGGTCTCGAGAGATGCCGGTTGCCAAGCCCGGCAGGCTGAACTATAAAACCTCAGGTTAACTTGAGGTCAAGTTGAGGAAGATAAAATGGCAAGAAATGAACCGATTGACGCCAATCGGCTATTGACCGTCGGGGAAGTGGCGAAACGCAGCGGCGTGGCGATATCCGCGCTGCACTTCTACGAGAGTAAAGGGCTGATTCAGGCGACGCGCAACGCCGGCAATCAGCGGCGTTATCCGTCGGTGGTATTGCGCTATATCGCGGTGATCAAGATCGCACAGCGCGCGGGCATTCCGCTGGAAGAGATCCGCGCCGCGCTGAGCCGTTTCCCCATCGGCAGCAAGCTGACCTCAGAACAATGGGGAGTGCTGTCCTCCGCCTGGCGCAAAACACTGGATGAGCGTATTCAACGGCTGACGGTGCTGCGCGACCATCTCGATAGCTGCATCGGCTGCGGCTGCCTGTCGCTCGCCGACTGCCCGCTGCGCAACCCGAACGATATATTGGGCCGGCAAGGAGCCGGCGCGCATATTTTCGAACACCCGGATGGGCAGTGACAGGCGACTAGGCAACCGGCATCATCGAGAGGCGGCGATTGGCTTCGGCGAATACCGCGACGCTGTGATCGATAAACGCCCGCACCGGCGGCAACAGGCCTTTGCCGCTGGTGAACACCAGATGCACAATGCTGCTCGGCGCACGCCACTGTGGCAGCAGACGCAGCAGTTGACCCGTTCGCAATTCGTTGGCACACAAATGGATCGGCAAAAACGCGACGCCCATCCCGGCAATCGCCGCACTATGCAACGTGCTGTAATCCCCGCAACACAGCCGGGGGACGTGTACGAAAGTACGTTGATTGCCTGCAATATCCTCGAACTCCCATCGATCGCGGTCCAGCCACTCCCCCATCGACAACGTCGGCAAGCTGGCCAGCTGTTCGAACGACTGCGGCAAGCCGCCGGCTTTCTCCACCAGCTGCGCGCCGGCGACCAAAATGCGTTGCCGTACGCCAAGATCGCGCTTTATCAATGATTGATCCTGGTCGAAATGACTCGTAATGCGAAACGCCACATCGATCTTTTCGTTGATCAGATCCACATGGCGCTCATGGATCAACAGTTGTACGCGCACGTCCGGGTAACGCGCCATAAACCCCAACAGCAGATGGGAATTATAATACTGCATCAAACCGGGCGGCGAACTGATGCGCAGGCAGCCGCTCACTTCGTCGCGCGCACGGGCGACAATGGCATCGGTCGCCTCCAACCGCTCGATAATCGC
This sequence comes from Serratia sp. CY29653, assembly GCF_052169255.1. NCBI lineage: Bacteria > Pseudomonadati > Pseudomonadota > Gammaproteobacteria > Enterobacterales > Yersiniaceae > Serratia > Serratia sp. CY29653. The sequence goes on from NZ_JBJNLC010000001.1 coordinate 1,846,337, forward strand.
CTCACACTGCCGATACACATCGCGGCCAATATCCGTGACGCGGAAACTGCGCGTCGAACGTTCGATTAACCGCGCACCGTAACTCGCCTCCAGACGAGCCACGCGTTTGCTGAGTTTGGATTTGGCTTCGCCGCTCGCCCGCTCGGCTGCGGCGAAACCACCATGTCGCACCACCAAAGCAAACAGTTGAAGATCGTTCAAATCCTGCATGCCCCCTCCTTATCGTTTCCAGTTTGGAAACGATGCATTACGCTTTCAGGCACTACCGCGCCGGCACCTCGCTGCTTATCCTTTAGCATAACGAAACAAAAAGATTCAACCATAGCAAAGAACAAGCGTATTGCGCTTGGGGAGAACATCATGAAGAACTTCATGTTGAAAACGATGCTGCTAGGGGCTTTTGTCTTTTCAGGCGCAACAGTCGCGGCAACGCAAATCAATAGTCAACAGGCGGACGCCCTGACGCCGCGCCAGGTGATTACCGTTAGCGGTGCCGCGAATCTGAGCGATGCGGAAAAGATGTTGGCGGACAAAACCGCCAAGGCTGGCGCCCGTTACTACAAAATCATCGCGATCGTAGGCAATAACAAGCTGCACGCCAGCGCGATGACTTATCAATAACCAACCCCGGCAGCGGCGGCTGCCGGTTTTTTTGCACCCGCCCATTCATCAGGGATAAATAATGTTCAGCGTGGCCGAGGTGTTGATTTCACCCTGCGTCACGCCATCGCGCTGATAAGGATAATAATAAGCGCCCATGCCGATGATAAAGTGACTGTTCAGGCTGCCGCCGGCGGCGACGTGAAACAATGAGGTGGCGCTGCCGCGATCGACATTGGAGGGCGACAGTACCACCGGCGAGCTCGGCATATCGCGTTTGACCAAGCGCAGCCCCACCCCTTGCGTGCCGCCCGCGTTGGCATTGGTCAGCACGCTGGCGTCGGAGGCCAGCAGGTTATTGCTGGACAGGAACATCTCGACGGCGCGATCGGCGATGCCTTCCTGCTGCATGTTCTGGCAGCTGATGTTCAGCGAGAACGGCGTGTAGCCGGGTTGGTTGTTATTCAGCACCTGCGCCACGCCCATTTTCGGCAATCTGACCGTCAGGCCGGCGTTGTCGAAACGGCAGGTGGTGGTTTTGGGCGCGTATTTGATGTTCATCGGCTGGCCGTACATATCGCGTTCGTCATAAGGCCAGTTGCCGGTCAGGAGCCAACTGAGTATTTTCCCTACTTGCTGCAACAGCCAAATCGGCAATTCCCATATCTTTATGCCGGTAATGTCCGAGACCATCAGCGCGTCATCCAGCATCAACGTATCCCCCGGCACCACACGGCCATTTTTGGGCTTCGATTCTAATGAGTAGCGCACGGTCATCGGCGTATTTAACTCGGCGGCGGAATGTTCGCCGCGCTTTGACAGTTCACGATCGCCAATCTTATTGACGATTTGCGCGCGTATCCACCGCGTGCCGTTGTTAAAACCAAAAATAGCCGCATTCTTATTATCGGGCGACAGCTTGAGCGTATAGGTAAATTTGCTCTTTGAAGAACTGCAGTCAAAAGTGCCGACATATTGGGTGCTGTATTGCTCCTCCCACACCGGGGTGTTGGCATTCAGCTTATCGGAGAGATCGACATTCAAAGCCGGTGCAAATGAGATCCCTTTGCCAAAACAGGTGGCATAACTATAGCCGCTGAACAACCCGGACAGCAGCAGCAAAAAAATCAGCCTGATCATAGGTTCGGTTATCCTGTATTAGCGGCAAACGCCGGGCGACGCGTCGAGCGCCAGAGTCGGTTTGGCGATACGGCAACGGCCGTCGCGCAGTTGCACCGTCAACGCCGTTGGCGGCTGTTCGACGCGCAGGTACAGCACGCTGGCCTGGCCGACAAAGCCTATCGACCGGCCGTTTTCATCCAGCACTTCGGCGCCGAACGGCAGCGGTGCACCATCGGCGCGCTGCGCCCGCAGCTGGAATGGCTGACGTTGATCGGTTTCGAATTTCAGGTAGCTGACCGCGCCGTAGTAAGGCACGTGGTTGGCGACGTTGCCGCTGATTTCCGCCCCGCTGCTGTGGCCGGTATCCGACAGCGTGACCGAGTTTTGCCGGTATGGCGTGGCATAGGGCACCAGCGCCAGGCCCTGGGCGTTGGTCACGATGCTTTCGTCGCCGTTGACCATCAGCCCTTCGGCCTGCGGCGCCTCGACCACCGTCATGGTGTTGCCGATTTCGTTCGACGCCAGCACATGCCAGGGGATCGCCACCAGGCTGCCGCGCGCGCTGAGGCCGCTCTGGCGATAATCGTTGCCTTCGCTGTAGGAGACGCCAAGCGTCGAGACACGGGTACGGTAGGCCGCATTGACGCCGGCCATGTTGTCGCCGCCGCTGCGATTGCTGCCGTTCAGCGAGTAGCTCAGACGGTTGGACTCCAGCGCGTTGCCGCTCAGGCTGACCGTGCTTTGCTGATAGTGAGAGTCCGTCGCCGACAGGCCGGTGCTGAGGTAGGCGTTGTTGTCGAACACCGACAGCGGCAGGCTGAACGACAGGTAATAACGCGTCTCTTCCTCACGCTGGCTGTTGCGCACCCGGCTGGCGGAAACGGAGTAGCTGACGCGCCCCAGATTGTTGGAGTACCCCAACTGGTATTCGCGGCTTTTCGCGTTGGCCGTCCAGTAATCGCGCTGGGAGCCGGAGAAGAACAGCGTGCCCCACCCTTCGTTAAGACGCTGGTTCAGGTTAAGCGTAAAGGTATTTTTCGGCCGGGCGGACCGCAGCGCATCCCAGGTGTTCATATCCAGTTCGGACAAACCCTCCTCGTCGCGCCAGCGTTCAAACTGCCGTTCCAGCTGGCGGTAACCGTCATTAGAGTAAATGGCGTCGGTAAAGCTGTAGTAACCGCGGGTGGAGTAACGGTAGGCCGCCAGCGTGAAGTTGGTCGCGGTGGCATCGAGAAATTTACTGTAGGCAATACGGAAGCTCTGCCCGCTTTCACGGCGGTTTTTCAGGCGGGTATCGGCATGCGTCAGGTCGATGGACACCGCCCCTATCGGCAGGTTCCAGCCGCTGCCGAGCAGCCAGGCCTGATAGTCGTCGCTCAAAATGCTGCCGGCATAGCCGGTTACCAGGTTGTTGAAACCGTACTGCAGGGTGCCCTGCACAAAGCCGGGATCGTAATCGGTATTGCTTTCGTTCACCTTGCCGGCCAGCACGCTGTATTGGCTGACGCCCTGTTTCAACATGTTGGGTACGGCGGAAAACGGCACGCTGAACGACTGTTCACGCCCATCCGCCTCTTTGACCGTCACCCACAGATCGCCCGCCGAGCCGGTCGGCTGAATACTGTCGAGGGTAAAGGCGCCCGGCGGCACGTTTTCCTGGTAGATCACGTTGCCGTTCTGCACCACTTTCACCAGGGCGTTGGTTTGCGCCACGCCCCGCACGATCGGTGAAAAGCCCTGCTGCGAGTTGGGGCGCATGCTGATGTCCGACGCCAGCGCCACCCCGCGGATGCGCACCGAGTCGAACAGATCCCCCGGCGAATAAAAATCGCCGGCGGTCAGGTTGGATTTGATGTCGGCGAAGCCGCGCTGCAGATAGCGCGTGTTGTTCTGCCAGTGGCTCCCCCGCCCGCTGCCGTGGCGAAAGCTGCTGCTGTCGCGAAATTGCCAACCGGCCAGATTGATCCCGGATTCCAGCCCGGTATAAAAATCGTCGTTGTTGCTGCGATTGCCGTCGCCGCGCGCCTCGGCGTGGTAGTACGTCGCGTTGTAGGCCAGCGTCAATGCGGAGATGCCGCGATTCCAGAAGGCCGGATCCACGTATCCCGCCTCCGATCGGTTGACCCGCGCCTGCGGCACCGTCAGCCGCAGGCTCAGCGCGCCGACGTCCATATCGAACCGGCCGCCCTGCACCAGCGTGGCGATCGACAGCGTCGTCTGGGGCGCCTGAGGCGTCGGCAATTGACTCAGATCGATGCCCAGCCGCTGCGCATCCTGGTAGTCGATTTGGATATCGTCGCGTTGGGTGCCAAACAGCAGCGCATAGCGCCCTTTCCAGTCATGGTTGACATACACATCGATCTCCTGCCGGCCGGCAGGCATGTCATTATTGAGGTAAAAACGCGAGAGATCGGAATCGCGCGATTCGCCGGCCAACAGCGACGTATCGAACGTCACCGCCCAGGCCGTATCCGGCAACAAGAATGAAGAGGCGGTCAGCAGCGAGAGGACTTTTTTATTCAGCTTCATTGTTGTTCTTTCAGGTTAGTGTGCGGTGATGGCTTTAGACTTGTAAGCCCCCAGATCGTCGATATACATCAGGTCATAACGGGCGTTTTTGCTGACCGCTCGTTTGCTGGCGGCAAACTGGGTGGAAAACGGCGCGACCATCAGCGAATCAACCAGCAGATGCTTGTCCGCACCTTGGCCTATATTCGCTACCGTAATGAAATACGGGCTTTTATTGATGACGTTGAAGCCTTTGCCATTGGCTTGCAGCGTCAGTTCTTCCAACGCATTTTCCACGCCGCGGGTTAACGCCTGCGGGCGGTAGAACAGTTTGATGCGCGACTTGATCGCCAGCTGCAGCGTATTGGTGCCCTGCAGGTTTTCCGGCGTCGGCGGGATATCCAGCACGTTGAGGTAGAACACCGATTCACGATCCGCCGCCAACGCGGCGCCAACTTTCTGAATACGCAGCTGCTGCCCGCTGTTGCCGTTCACTTTCACCACCGGCGGCGACAGCAAAAACGGCACATTGGCGGTTTCCGGGGTGGAATTGATATCGCCGTCGTCGATCCAGGCCTGAACCAGCGAGGGGTCGGTACCGTTATTCAGCAATTGGACAATCACGTCCTTGTTGTTTGCCGGGTAGATCACCCGCGTGCCGTTAACCACCACATTGGCCTGCGCACCAACGGAACCCAGCAACAGCGCCGCTATCATCATGTATTTTTTCATCGTTCCCCCGGGTGGCCAGGCCCTATCAAGGGCCTGGCTGTCAGCGCGATTACAGGTAAGAAATGGTGTAAGTCACGTTGGAGCTCAGAGCGCCCACTTTTGCCGCTTCGGCGTTGGTTTTGTAGTAGTACGCGTCCAGCGTCAGGGTTTCTGAATCCGGCGCCTCTTTGTCGCCCATGATGTCGGTGACATAAGGCACGTTCAGTTGGATCGGGGTGGAAGAACCGGTTTCCGCCAGAGAGAAGCCTACGTTTTTCGCGACGGAAGCGTCGTTCTCGTTGACCGAGTTGTTCAGCAAATATTTGCCGTCGGTGGAGATGTTATCCGCGGAGGAGAAGTAGATTTTCAGCGGGGTGCCCGCGGTACCGGCCGCCGGCGAACAGCCGGAGAAGGTCAACGAGAAGGACTTCTTGTTCTTGGTGATTGGCCCGACGGTGTTACCCGCATCGGTCACCGAGATCGGGCTCAGTGCTACGGTGAAATCCGCGCTCTTGCCGCCGTTAATCGTACAGGTGGTGTCGGTAATGGCGCCGGTAAAGTTAATCACGCCACCGGCGGAATTGTCTTCAGCAAAAGCCACCGGCGCAGCGACCGCGGCCGCCATGATTGCAACAGAAAGCATTTTCTTCATCATGAGATAAAACTCCATAACAGTTTGGTTTGAGAGAATAAATAAAAAGCAGCCGCTGCTGGCGGGATGAAACAATCCCTCCCCGTAATACAGAGGCAAAAGGGTGAACACATTCCTGTTTTTATAAAATCAAGCCATAGCGTTATTCATCAGCCGATAATTAAAGTGACAAAATAACGAACTCCTAGATAACCGCTGAGAAACCGGATGAAATTCCCAATAAATTGTGCACCCGATTCTTCAATCCCATTTTGCGTAATGCACTGCATTTCTGCGTGCTGACCGTTTTTACGCTTTTATCAAGCATTCGGGATACCTGGGTCACCGTATAGCCGAAAGAAAGCAAATGAAGCGTTTCCACTTCACTTTCAGTCAGGCAACTTTTCGTATTGCGGGCCGCCCCACCCTCAACGTTTCCATTTAATGCAGAATGCTGCGCAATATTAGCCAGCAGCAAAGACAATTCCTTATTCATGTCGGGAACTCGCACTCTTTTATCGAGCACCACCACATCACGCGTGACAGAACGAAATAACAGACGACGCTTCTCTTCTGTCGTCAAAAAAATTTTCACGCCATGAATAGCAGACAATAACGCTGCCGCCATGCTGAAACGCAACAGGCTTTTGATCGCATCATCGACGATCAGAATATCGTGGCAATTTCGCCCCATGGCCAAAGGCAGATCGTCGTAGTAAGCAATAACGTGATCCTTATGAAAAATCCTTGGCGCCAATATCCTTTTTATCGCCTCTCTGAAAAAGATGTTTTCAGATACGATACCGATACTGAGCATACTTCCTCCATCCATGGCTAAAGACAACGGCGATGCCTTGCACTAAACACCTGCCGTTTTCTTGGAAAAATCGCATTGCCGTTTGGGAGCCATCAATAAGCGCCCGGCACATAAGCAGGCGCCGTAAAACACTAAGATAATTCTGCATCAAATCATTAACAACAGGAACATTATTTTTATTAACGTAAATTTTAATTATTATAATCTAATAAATTAGATATCTTCAGAATTTAATGCCATTTATCACAAAAAAACGAGCAATGCACCATGCATTCTGTTCGTCGAAGAAATAAAAATCCCCCTGAATTATTTATGTTTCCCACCCAGAACCTTGACCTGACCGACGTTTCACTAAATACTAGCCGCGACCTGGAAGCCTATACCATTATAAAAACCTGAATACATGAAATATATTATCGACCTCTGCGTGATCTATGACGCAAATGCGTGTCGTCTCCAACTCATTGATAACGATGAGTCATCGATACGGATATCCAATCCGGCCTCGCGCCTGTTAATTGAAATGCTGACTCATCCGAATATCCCATTGAAACGTGAGGTATTGATAAAAAAGGTATGGGAAGAGTATGGTTTTTCAGGCTCATCGATCAGCCTCAATGTAGCCGTCAGTGAAATAAGGAAAGCGTTCAAACTGCTGGGGAGAGAAACCTCGCCGATAAAGACCCTGGCGAAAGTCGGTTTTTGCTTTACCGCCATGATTGATATTTACCCATCACCGCAGGCAACCGTTAATGAAACGCCCCCTTCTGCCGCCTCAGTGCCGCTTTCGTCTTTCCCGTCGGTTGCCGAATCACATAACATGCCGCCGCAGAAACAGGTAAATATTCGCGCTATTGCCGCTATCTGCGGCGCATTTATTCCGCTGTTGTTCGTCGCGGCGTTCTATCCTGTTGAACCACCTGATCAACCCAGAGAAAATTTAATCTCGTTAGGGAAAAAAGACCGCTGCACCTTGTATTCTCTGGATGCGGACAAGCATATTGATGACGAACGGGAAAAGCGCATGGTCAACCAGGCGCTAGAAGAGAGCGGTGTGGATTGTATAGCCAGTAAAGCGGACATCTATTTTTCCTCCGTAAAACACACGTTGACTTATAACACCTTCCTCGGTGTGTGTTATCTCGGCTCACAAGATCGATATACCCAGTGTGTTACCTACAAAATTCTCAACGGAAAATAAATGGCCGCATTGCTCAACCCCAAAATGCTGACTATCGGATTTTTGGCAGTGATTCTCTTCATTGTGCTGTTTCGCGTTTTAACCCCCGCCGCGCCTGTGCATATGAATTGCCAGGCCGATACGATCACTAAAAAACGATTAGCTTCAGGCGATGACTTGGAATTAAAAGTGACGGGCAGTTTATTCATCTATGACGAACATCATGCCATGATCGTGCAGCGTGGGGACATCACCGTGAGAGGCAAAACCTACAGCCTGGATAGGAAAATAAACTTTGATATAAAGAGGTTAGATGACGGGTTTTACATGACCACCCACCGAGAAATCAGTAAAACGCCCGACGACAACGCGCCGGATGAGCTGACCCAGGAAATCCCCATGATCTCTCTCGGCATTAAGAACGGCGTTTTTTCGATGCGTAAAGCTCGGCAAGATGCGTACATCGTTCATGGCGTGCTTTTCCCGGTAACGCTATGCCGTTAACCTGAGAACAGAATGCCATAGAGAGACAGCGAAGGATCGCAATGGGGCGCGCTTATGGCAAACACGCCCCAGATACCGATTGGGGAGGAAGGGCTATTTTACCGACATATCCGTACGGCCGATGCCATGGTTTTTCATCACCTCTTCCATGGTGAGGTTCTCATCATACGGCGTATCGTCCACCACGACGTCTTGCGGGCGCACATAAGGTTTGGTTGCGCGTTTGAACATCCACCACCACACGAATACCAGGAAAGCGCCGGACTTCAGAAAGATCATGGTCCATAGGGCGACTTGATACCAGTTCATCTCTGTCTCCATGAGAGCATTAAGCGAAATCGATAAGGCGGCGTTGTTTATCACCCCGGCGGTGCCTGACAGCAGCAGGCATCCGAGCAGCCAACCTTGATGACCGCATAATCTCACCGATGCGTAGCCCTTATCAATAGCCGATCGCGTTTCCTGCAAAAGCGCCTCGGTTTCTGCGCACGCAAAAACAAAAACCCCGTGCTCAGAGAGCACGGGGTCAGAATGTATGGCGGAGGAGCAGAGATTCGAACTCTGGAACGGTTTCCCGTCGACGGTTTTCAAGACCGTTGCCTTCAGCCACTCGGCCACCCCTCCGCAACGACGCGCACTATAAACAGACCTCATTCGCTTGTAAAGCCCGGGCGCGTTCAACCGCGCGAAAAATCGGCGAAGACGCAGCAAACGGTGAACAAACGCGCGTCCGCTCCTCCCTGCTGTTGCAACAATGATAACTAAGGGTAAAGATTGGTAAACAAACTTTAATCAAGCGCTTGCGCTGCCTATCATCGGGATTATTTTGTGATGGCTTGATAAGAGAGAGCATTATGGACCGCATTGTCGTCTCATCTTCTTCGCGCGACTCGCTGCTCAGCACGCATAAAGTCCTGCGCAACACCTATTTCCTGTTATCCCTGACGCTGGCTTTCTCGGCGCTGACCGCGACCGCCAGCACGATGCTGGGGCTGCCGGCGCCGGGCTTGCTGCTGATGCTGGTTGGTTTCTACGGCCTGATGTTCCTGACCCATAAACTGGCCAACAGCCCGGCAGGCATCCTGGCGGCGTTTGCGCTGACCGGTTTCATGGGGTATGCCCTCGGCCCCATTCTCAGCTCGTTCCTGAACGCCGGCGCGGGCGATCTGATCATGCTGGCGCTGGGCGGCACCGCAGCGGTGTTCTTCTGCTGCTCGGCGTATGTGCTGACCACCCGTAAAGACATGTCATTCCTGTCCGGCATGATGATGGCAGGTTTTGTGGTACTGCTGGTGGCGGTGATCGCCAACCTGTTCCTGCAGATCCCTGCCCTGCACCTGGCCATCAGCGCGCTGTTCATCCTGTTCTCCGCCGGCGCGATCCTGTGGGAAACCAGCAACATCATTCACGGCGGCGAGACCAACTACATTCGCGCCACCGTTAGCCTATACGTGTCGCTCTACAACATGTTCATCAGCCTGTTGAGCATTCTGGGCTTCGCCCGCAGCAACTGATCGCACGTTACACCAGCTTTCCAGGCCCCGCTCCGGCGGGGCTTTGTTTTTTGCGGCTGAAAAAATTTGCTAAACTGGCGGCCGTTCCGAATTATCCGTTATCGAGGCAGTATGTTGGAGTTTGAAGGTCAGGTTATCGACACTGACACGCAGGGTTATCTGAAAAACAGCGCCGACTGGCATGAAGGGCTGGCGCCGCTGCTGGCCGCGCAGGAAGAGATCGTGCTCACCGAAGCACACTGGGAAGTGGTGCGTTTCGTGCGCGACTTCTATCAGGAATTTAATACCTCACCGGCTATCCGCATGCTGGTCAAAGCGATGGCGCAGAAATACGGCGAAGAAAAAGGCAACAGCCGCTATCTGTATCGCCTGTTCCCGAAAGGGCCGGCCAAACAAGCCACCAAAATCGCCGGATTGCCGAAACCGGTAAAATGCATTTGACCGCTCTGCCCGCAGCGCCGCAGCAGGCGAGCGTTTAATAACGAATGCCAAACCCACTGTAATCAGCCAGGCCCTGCGGCTCCACCAGCACACGTTCGACGCGCGCGCTGCGCGGGCCGCCCTGTTTCAACCACTCCAGCAGCTTGTCCACCTGCGCCAGTGTGCCGCAGGCCACCACCTGAACACTGCCGTCATCGAGATTGCGCGCATAGCCTGTCACCCCCAACGCCTCGGCCTGCCGCTGGGTGGAATAGCGAAACCCGACCCCCTGCACCACGCCATACACATACGCAGCAATGCAAACTTGTGTCATAATCGCCCCCTGTTATCTTGTCTAAAGAATAAGTATGTATTGAGTATAGAAACTCAATCAAAAGATAAAGAGGCAAGGAGCCAGAGGACAACAATTTGTATAATAGAGGCTTACGTAAAAAGTAGACGGCCGAGCTCCCTCGGCCGGGACAGACTTGCTATTTTTCGGCAGGTAGCCAGTTGGCCCTTTCCCCGTAAAAGAAAGAGTCGATAAATCTGCTTTTGCCACGCAAGCGGATAAATATGATGACCAGAGCGAAAATAATGGCCGTTACGCTGAGATAAAAACCTAGCGTATCCTTATCGACCATTGCTCCGACAAGCAAAATGGGTAACACATGCCAAAGATAAATAGGTAGAGATACCTGCCCCATTTTGACCACAAAGCCCTCAATTCTCAGCTTCAGGCGTTTACACAAACTCACCATCAACAGCAACAGCGCAGCATTAAATGCAAACCATGAGGCGGCATCCAGCAGTGCCCCGTTCGGTTCATAGTACCCTAATATGCCTACGACCAACGCAATAGCGAACAACGCCAGCGGGTTACCGTGAAAATTCTTATCCCCGACCAGGAAACCTAATAAAAAGAAGGAGTAGTAATAATAGAAACGCTTATCACCAATGAATTTCAGCCAGGCATATTGGTTTTCCAGCGTGTCGGCGTAACAGTACCAGACAATAGATAACATAGCGGAAGTGAACAGAAAGAAACCAATTAAGAAATTACTCTTGTAAATGACCATAGTATATAGCACGAATATGATCACTGCTGGGATATACCAAAGATGATAGTAGGGGTAAAGAAATAGACCGATGAACTGCTTTAAACCGACTTCTTCTGAGGAGTAAAGAGAATAAACGCTGTAAACAACGAACGCCAACATATAAGGAATTATCATGCGCCACTGATACTTTTTCAGCACGCTAATCACGCCGCCATCAAGAAAATAACGCCGAACAAAGTAGCCCGTCACCCCTAGAAAAAGCGGCATATGGAAATAATATATTGCCCCACGCAAACCGACATCAGCGCTGCCTGGCAATAAATGTCCCACGATGACGAGCAAGATAAGTAACCCTTTCAAAAAATCAAACGACAAGCTTCTTTCTTTAGACATTTAAGAAAAATCCTAATATCTGCATAATAAACATCAGGTGCTCAATAACAGATTAAGTTAAGATTTTTGCCAATGAGAAAAACCCTAAAACTCACAAAAAACCTACAAATCACTTACAACTCCATCAACCAGCAGATAGATTTCCCTTCGTGAGACAAACGGAAACCTGTAGCCAATCACTCACAATCGTGCAAAAAAACACTAACAATCAGTCGATTAAAAAATGGTGATTTTCAATCCACGTTCTTGAACGATGAGATTGCTTACTCACAAGAAAGTGCCGTCACCCTGTCATCGTTGTTCGCACCTGACGTCGAGCTGCCACGTGACAGCGCTATTCCGCTTTCAAGTTACAGACGTCTGCCCTATCATCACTTATGGGAGAGATGATAATGGTTTTTATTTTTCAAGTTTTCAATGGGTGTTGTAACATCTGAAAAATCAATCGACTTGCGAACGACTTTCGTTTTAAAACGATCATCGTATTCGACCTGAGCACTCTTTACCTTTAAGAGCATTTCAATCATTCTGTCCGCTTGATTACCGTCGAATCCAAAAGAGCGGTTGCCGTAAAATCGCTCACCATTAATCGACACAGAACCTGAATTAGGGTTGGCAGAGGGAGGGAATGAAATCTTATAATGTCCACCCTGGACAGAAACCTTTAATACCCCATCACTTATAGCATTTTCATCTTCAATAAAAACCCACTCGTTAGCGAATGCTATGTTAGCCGAAATCAAAAAAATGAAAAATAAGAAAAATCTCACCGGTACATTCCCTTTACGTTATATTGTAAAAACATCCAAAATCTTTTTTAACGCGAATAAAAATATAACTCTTCAGCCTTACTTTCTCTACCCCTCCTGCCGAATACTGATGGCTATAGGCAACGAAGCGCCTTCACACGATAATCAACGCACCGTCATCTCTGCTTCGCTATCATACACCCATTTAAGCTGCCATTTCTTCAGTTTGAAGGCTGCACTTTCTCTCTCTTCGGTGCGACGCCCGCAGAGATAACGCGATACAATCCGATCCAACGCGGTAGTGAACGCCGTAAGATTCAGCTATGATGACGAACTTATTTTGGCAAACGCTTAAGTCAGCCAATTAACCCATTGAATAAAAAGTAGTTTAACCATGCGCTTATATCTCGCCAAAGGACGTGAAAAGTCCTTACTCCGTCGCCACCCTTGGGTGTTCTCCGGCGCCGTTCAACGCGTTGAGGGCAAAGCCCACTCCGGTGAAACCATCGATATCCTCGACAGCCAGGGTAAGTGGCTGGCACGCGGCGCCTATTCGCCCGAGTCGCAGATCCGCGCACGCGTCTGGACCTTCCAGCAAGATGAAGAGATTAACATCGATTTCTTCATTCGCCGCCTGCAGCAAGCGCAAAGCTGGCGCGATTGGGTCGCACAGCGCGACGGTCTGGACGGATACCGCCTGATCGCCGGCGAGTCCGACGGCCTGCCGGGCATCACTATCGATCGCTTCCAGAATTTCCTGGTGCTGCAACTGCTGTCCGCCGGTGCCGAATACCAGCGCCCGGCCCTGCTTTCCGCCCTGCAGCATTGCTACCCGGAATGTTCGATCTACGATCGCTCCGACGTTGCGGTACGTAAAAAAGAAGGCCTGCCGCTGGCGCAGGGCCCGGTATTTGGCGATCTGCCGCCGGAACTGCTGCCGATCACCGAACACGGCATGAAGCTGCTGGTGGACATTCAGCAGGGGCACAAAACCGGTTTCTACCTCGACCAGCGCGACAGCCGCCTGGCGGCGCGCAATTACTCCGCCGGCCGTCGGGTGCTGAACTGCTTCTCCTACACCGGCGCCTTCGCCGTTTCCGCTTTGATGGGCGGTTGCGCGCAGGTGATCAGCGTGGATACCTCGCAGGCGGCGCTGGATATCGCCAAACAGAACGTCGAGCTCAATAAGCTGGATCTGAACAAAGCGGAGTTCGTTCGCGATGACGTGTTCCAACTGCTGCGCAACTACCGCACTCAAGGCGAAAAATTCGATCTGATCATCATGGATCCGCCGAAATTCGTCGAGAACAAGAATCAGTTGGCCAGCGCCTGCCGCGGCTACAAAGACATCAACATGCTGGCGCTGCAGCTGCTGAATCCGGGCGGCATTCTGCTCAGTTTCTCCTGCTCCGGCCTGATGCCGACCGACCTGTTCCAGAAAATTTTGGCCGACGCCGCTGTAGATGCCGGACGTGATGTACAATTTATAGAGCAGTTCCGACAGGCTGCCGATCACCCGGTGATCGCCACATACCCTGAGGGGCTGTATCTGAAAGGATTCGCTTGTCGGGTGATGTAACTTGAAATGCGCTGCCCTGCCCCCATATATGAGCAAGGCATTGTTTCTCAGGAGGTCATCATGATTGCCAGCAAATTCGGTATCGGACAACAGGTTAGGCATAAACTGCTGGGGTATTTGGGCGTCGTGATCGATATCGACCCGGAATACTCTTTGGAACAACCCAAAGCTGACGAAATAGCGGCGAACGATGAACTGCGTTCAGCCCCTTGGTACCACGTGGTGATGGAAGACGAGGAAGGCCAACCGGTACACACCTATCTGGCGGAAGCGCAGCTGGATAGCGAAGCCCAGGAGGCACACCCCGAGCAACCATCGCTGGATGAACTGGCGGAATCCATCCGTCACCAGCTACAGGCGCCACGCTTGCGCAATTGACCGCGCCAAGACCTGAGAAACCCGAGAGGGCCTGGCATCGCGCCTGGCCCTTTTTATTTAGCGCTCCAACCCTAAGCGCGGGATTTCGATTTTCGGACAGCGATCCATCACCACACGCAACCCGGCCTGTTGCGCCAGCGCTGCCGCCTGCTCGTTAATCACCCCTATCTGCAGCCAGAGCGCCCTGGCGCCGATCGCTATCGCCTCTTGCGCTACGCCGTAAGCCGCTTCTGAATTGCGAAACACGTCAACCATATCCACCGGCTGCGGGATAGCGGCCAGCGTAGGGTAAACCTGCTGCCCCAGCAGCGTCTGCCCCGCCAGTTTTGGGCTGACCGGGATCACCTGATACCCTTGCGCCAACAGATACGCCATCACCCCATAGCTGGGCCGTGATGGGTTATCGCTGGCACCGACCAGCGCGATAGTTTTCACCTGTTGCAACAGCTCAACAATCTCTTGATCTTGCATCTTCAACTCCCGTTTATCACTGCGTCACTTTCCATTTCGAGTGTAACCGATCGGCATTCGTTCGGTTAAACGCAACGCAAGGGAAACTTCACCGCAATCTTATGGTCAGAGGCTGTCGCGGTTCAGCTGCGCATGGTCATGTCTAATCGCGATAAAATATGTAAAAATGTAAACAAAATACCCGATTGAAAAATTTTGACACAACCTATGCCGTGTTCAACACTTAGCGTTACGCCACTTTATAAGGAGATAATGATGAAATTTGGTCTGGTGGTTGCGGCGTTGCTCAGCATCAGCATGCCTGCCGCGGCTACGACCCTGAAACTCTCCCCGGACATCGACCTACTGGTGGTCGACGGCAAGAAAATGACAGGTTCGTTGTTAAAAGGCGCCGACAGCCTTGAACTGGATGGCGGGCAGCACCAGTTGCTGTTTAAAGTGACCAAAACCGTACGTTCCGGCCAGCATACGCAGGCCTATGCTTCCTTGCCGCTGGTTGCCACCTTCAATACGCAAAAGATCAGCCAGGTGGCGATCGAACTGCCACGCATCGAGAACGATCGTGATGCGCAACGCTTTGACAGAACGTTGAATTATCTGGTGGTCGATAAAGACGGCAACACCCTGCCGTTCCGGCATGATGTGCTGCATCCCGACAGCGTCACCTTCAATACCGATTTGGAAAAGGTGATGACCGATTACAACCGCCAGAACCGCCCGGCCTCCGTTCCGAGCTTTGTTCAGGCGAACGCGGGCAATGCCTCAGCCCTCGCGTTGGCCGGCGCGCCGATAAACGCCCCGACGGTGACGTTGAAAGGTGAAAACGTGTCGGAACAAATGCTGCAATACTGGTTTCAACAGGCCGACAAGGAAACACAGAAGCGTTTTCTGCGCTGGGCCAATAAACAACCGATTCGCTGATCCCTCCCGGCGCCTTTCCCCGTAAAGGCGTCTTTTCTTCGCATTTTCAAGCGCAAACGCTAGGCAGTGAAAAACAGTTTCAGTAATCTGTCGCACATTCCCCGATTAGCGAAGGACACCGAGATGGAATTGACCACCCGCACTATCGCCGCGCGCAAACACATTGCGCTGGTGGCGCACGATCACCGCAAACAGGCCCTGCTGGAGTGGGTAGAAAGCCACAAGACCATTCTGGCGCAGCACCAGCTGTACGCCACCGGCACTACCGGTAATCTGATCCAGCGCGCCAGCGGCATTCCCGTCACCAGCATGCTGAGTGGCCCGATGGGCGGCGATCAGCAGGTTGGCGCACTGATTGCGGAAGGCAAGATAGACATGCTGATCTTCTTCTGGGATCCGCTGAACGCGGTGCCGCACGATCCGGACGTGAAGGCGCTGCTGCGGCTGGCGACCGTATGGAATATTCCGGTGGCCACCAACCGCTCGACCGCCGACTTTCTGATCGACTCTCCGCTGTTCAAAAGCGAGGTGGAGATCGCCATCCCCGACTATCAGCGCTACCTGCAAGACCGCCTGAAATAGTCCTCGCGGCCTGGCAGCCGCCAGGCCCAGGCTTACGGTTTTTTCTGCACCGGTACGCCAAGATCCTGCAGGTGTTCAACGAACACCGAAGGACGTTCACGATCCTGCAACAGCCACACCTGATGTTTAGCGCGCGTCAACGCGACATACAGCAGACGGCGCTCTTCGGCATCCGGGAAATCCTCCGGCTGCGGCAGCAGCACCTCTTCCAACACCGACTCGCGCGCCACGGCGGGGAAGCCGTCACGCCCATCATGCAAACCGGCGATGATGACGTATTCCGCCTGCTGCCCCTTGCTGGCGTGGATGGTCATAAATTCCAGATCCAGCTTGGGCCAGCGGGTGGCCGCCTTCGCCAGCGCTTCCGGTTTCAGATGATGGTAGCGCGCCAGCACCAGGATGCGCTCATCCGGCTTGGCGTAGCCGCTCAGTTTATCCAGCAGGGGCTCCAGCTGCTCGTGCGGCAGGATCGCCACCGACTTTTTATTGCCCTTGCTCAGGCTGTTGAGCGGTTTTTTCAGCTGGTGCGGGTTCTGCTGCACGAACCGGTTGGCCACCTCGCCGATACGTTCGTTGAAGCGATAAGTGGTGTCCAGCGCGCACTGCGCCCCTTCGCCGAAGTGGGTGGCAAAAGCCGTGGTTAACGTCAACTCTGCGCCGCTGAAGCGATAAATCGCCTGCCAGTCATCCCCCACCGCAAACAGGCAGGTCTGCTTGTTCTGCCGACGCAGCGCCGCCAGCAACAGCGCACGCTGCGGCGAGATATCCTGAAACTCATCGACCAGAATATGTTTCCACGGGCTGACGAAGCGCCCCTTGTCGAGAATGTTGACCGCCTGATGAATAAGGCCGGAGAAGTCCACCGCTCCTTCCTCTTTCAAGGCGCTTTTCCAGGCTTTCAACAGTGGCGCCATCAGCCGAATGCGTTTCGAAAACAGATCGCGGATTTCTTCATCCGCCTGCTCAATCATTTCCGCCTGGCTGCCGCCGTGCATGCGCATCAGCCCCAGCCAGCGTTCCAACCGGCCCGCCAGCCGGTCCGCCAGGCGTTTATCCTGCCAGAAGTCGCCTTCCGGCACGTCCCATTCCAGCTCCTCCGTCAACCATTGACGCCACCCCTTCGCCTGGGCTTTTTTCTCTGCACATTGCTCGCGCCAATGGGCAATCAGCAACGCTTTGCGCGCGCTGGCATCGGTTTCCAACCGGCTGATGGCCGGGGCTTTGCGGCTGCCTTGTTGAATGATCTGCAGCGCCAATGCATGGAATGTTTTGGCCTGAATACCGACATCGCCCAAACGTTCTTTGATGCGATCATTCATCTCACTCGCAGCCTGACGGCCGAACGCCAACAGCAAGATTTGGCCCGGCTCCGCCTCCTGACGGCGCAGCAGCCAGCCGGCGCGCGCCACCAGCACCGACGTCTTGCCGCTGCCGGCCCCCGCCAATACCAGGACGGAATCCTCGCCGTTAACCACCGCACGGCTCTGAGAGTCATTGAGCGGTGAGCTCTCGACGGTCTGGAAGAAGTCGTGATGTTGCTCCAGCATGCGATCGGTCCACTGCCGGTTGCGTTGGTCGACACTGCGTTGCCCCTGCTGCAGCCATTGCAGACACAGATGGTAATCGGCCCGGCAGTTATCGAATTCCTCCAGGCGCGCCACCGGCATTGGCAGCGCGGAGAAGGCTTCACGGATTTGCTGCTGCAGCTTGCCCAGCTCAGACTTTTTGAACCATTTATCTTGCTGCTCAATGCGCTGAATCTGTGCCACCTGCTGTTGCAACACGCCGGCACTGACCTCACTCATTTCGGCGCTCCACTGCTGCCACGCCTGCTGCAGATAGTGATAAAAACGCTGCGTTTCCTGCCACTCGGTGCCGTGCAGTCGCACCACTTTTTCGTCCGGCAATTCAAATTCCAGCTCGCCCCAGACGATGCCGCGCTTGCACCTGACCTGAATCAGTTGATTGAAGGGGATCAGGTATTCATGTTTTTCCCCGCTCACCTCAACGCCGGCGTGCAGCAACCGCACGCGGTTATAAGGGTGCTGAGCCAGGTGTTTCCCCAGCGATGTCGCTTTAAGTTCCATATCGTCGCGCCATGACTATGTTGAGATTAAATAACGGATATCTGCCAGTTTACCTGCGATAAGCAGTGGCACTCTAGCGCTAAAAAAAGGGTAGAATAGATTTTGCGTTTTTATCGTGAATACGCCCGCATCGCGGTTTGGCCAACATTAGAGCAGAATGACGTCTATGCGTACTGTACTGAATATTCTTAATTTTGTGTTGGGCGGTTTCTTCACCACGCTGGGTTGGCTCATCGCCACGGTGTTCAGCGTGCTGCTGGTCATCACGCTGCCGCTCACCCGCTCCTGCTGGGAAATCACCAAGCTGTCGCTGGTGCCGTTCGGCAATGAGGCAATCCACGTCGATGAGCTCTACCCGGAAAAAAGCAATGCGCTGCTCTCCGCCGGCGGCTCACTGCTCAACGTTATCTGGCTGGTGCTGTTCGGCTGGTGGCTGTGCCTGTCACACATCGCCGCCGGTATCGTGCAGTGCGTTTCGATCATCGGCATTCCGGTCGGCATCGCCAATTTCAAAATTGCCGCCATCGCGCTGTGGCCGGTGGGGCGCCGCGTCGTCTCGGTAGAAATGGCTCAGCAAGCGCGTATTGAGAATGCTCGCCGCCACTATCATCAGCGTTAATTTTTTCTCCGTTTGAGGAGTTTTTCGTGCGCTCTTTTGCACCCGCAGTACGTCGTTACACCTATAACAGCAATCTGCTGTATCACCTGCGCATCCTTATTGCGCTGATCGGCACCACCGCCGTTCCCTGGTGGCTGGGCATTCCCAAGCTGACCATCCCGCTGACGCTGGGCGTGGTGGCAGCGGCCCTGACCGACTTGGATGACCGCCTGGCCGGCAGGTTACGCAACCTGCTGATCACGCTGGTGTGCTTCTTTGTCGCCTCAGCTTCAATCGAGCTGCTGTTCCCCTATCCCTGGTTGTTCGCCCTTGGCTTAACCACGTCGACCTGCGGTTTTATCCTTCTGGGCGCCTTGGGGCAACGTTACGCCACCATCGCCTTCGGCGCACTGCTGATCGCGGTTTACACTATGCTCGGCACCGCCATGTACGATGCCTGGTATCAGCAACCGCTGCTGCTGGTGATCGGTGCGCTGTGGTACAACCTGCTGACGCTGGCGGGCCACTTGCTGTTCCCTATCCGGCCACTGCAAGAGAACCTGGCGCGCTGCTACGATCAACTGGCCAACTATCTGGATGCCAAAGCCAACCTGTTCGATCCCGACGCCGAACGCGACGCCGACCTGCCATGGATGGATGTTGCGATGGCCAACAGCGCGTTGGTCGCGTTGCTTAACCAGACCAAAGCCTCGCTGCTGACGCGCCTGAAAGGCGATCGCGGCCAGCGCGGCACCCGCCGTACCTTGCACTACTATTTTGTCGCGCAGGATATCCACGAACGCGCCAGCTCTTCCCACGTTCAGTATCACGCGCTCAGCCGGCAATTTCGCCACAGCGATATTTTATTCCGCTTCCAGCGTTTGCTGAGCATGCAGGCGCGCGCCTGCCGCCAACTGGCACAATCGATCCTGCTGCGGCAAAAATACCAGCACAACCCGCGTTTTGAGCCGGCCTTCAGCCGCATTCAGGAGGCCTTGGCGCGCATCGCCGAAACCCAGGGCAATTCAGAACAAACCAAGGCGCTGGCGCACCTGCTGAAAAACCTGCATGCGATCGATGCGCAGCTGGCCAATATTGAGTCAGAGCAGACGCTGGCAAGCGGGCAAGCGGAAGAGAACAGCCTGGCCGACGATCGCTTAACCGGCTGGAGCGACATCCGCCTGCGCATCAGCCGCCATTTGACGCCGCAATCGGCCCTGTTCCGCCACGCGATCCGCATGTCGGTGGTGCTGTGCGTGGGTTACGCTTTCATCCAGTTCACCGGCATGCAGCACGGTTACTGGATCCTGTTGACCAGCCTGTTCGTCTGTCAACCGAACTACAACGCTACCCGCCGACGCCTGGCGCTGCGCATCATCGGCACCCTGGCCGGTATCCTGATCGGCCTGCCGATCCTCTATTTCGTGCCTTCACTGGAAGGACAGCTGGTGTTGATCGTCATCACCGGCGTTCTATTTTTCGCTTTCCGCACCGTCCAGTATGCCCACGCCACCATGTTCATCACGCTACTGGTCTTGTTATGCTTTAACCTGTTGGGTGAAGGATTCGAAGTAGCCGCCCCGCGCGTTTACGACACCTTGTTGGGCTGCGCCATCGCCTGGGCGGCGGTCAGCTTTATCTGGCCGGACTGGAAATTCCGCCAACTGCCGGCGGTGGTGGATAAAACCCTGAATGCCAACTGCCGTTATCTGGACGCCATTCTGGTGCAATACCACCAGGGTAAAGATAACGGCCTCGCCTACCGCATTGCGCGGCGAGATGCCCACAACAGCGATGCCGAACTGGCTTCGGTCATCTCCAACATGTCCGCCGATCCCAAGGCCGACAAGGAATTGCAGGAAGCCGCCTTCCGCCTGCTTTGCCTCAACCACACTCTCCTGAGTTATATCTCGGCGTTGGGGGCGCACCGCGAGCGGCTGAATACCCCTGTCACCCTCGATCTGCTCAATGATGCCGTGTGTTACGTGGACGGCGCCTTGCATCAGGAAGAACGGAACAGCCAGCGCATTGCGCGAGCGCTGGAACAGCTGGCGGAGCGCATTCGCAGAGCCGTTCCGGAACCTGAAAGCAAAGAGCAGTTGGTGTTGCAACAGGTGGGGTTGATGCTCGAACTGCTGCCGGAGCTCACCGCACTCCACGCCCAAATCAATAAGGCAATCTAATTATTCAGGGCTCGCTCGATGGGCCCTGAACCACTGGCTCATGCCCATGGCGGCGCATCGCCATCGTATGATCGAACCAGCGCACCAGTTCGTTGCGCAATTCGGCCGGCAACGCCGCCTGATGATAACCGGCTATCGCGCCGCCCAGCGACAGCAGCACGCGCAGCCCCAGATTGGTCTGCTGTTGCAGCAGGCGGAGATAGCTGCGTTTAGCGCCTTGCAGCCGCAGGTCATAGGCGTTGCGGATACCCGCTCGCCATAGCAAGCGCTCCATGTTGACATCGATATTCGGCAACGCCTTCAATCGACCGTGATCGCCGGCCTTAAGGCGCTGCTCTCGACGCGCTTCCCTGACGGCCTGCCAGGCCAGCCCCACCAGCTCGTTGCGTTCCCGCCACAGCGACTCGTCAACCCAGTAATAACGCAAAGTGATGGGCACTCCACGCTTGGAATAGACCATATTGACCATCCCTCTGGCGCGAAAAGCCGGTTCCATGCTCGCCGTAGCCCGCAGGTACAACTCTCCTTCCGCTATCACTGCAAACATTACCCCCTCGGCCAGCAGGCCGTAGCCGCCAAACTGTGACCGCGTGGTGATGGCGCCCAGCGCCGCGAAGCAATTTTTAGCCTGTGCGATCCTTCGTATCGACATCCTTTTCATAGCGTTTCTCCTTTTTAGGTTCCGGTCGTATTATTTCTCTTATCAATGAAAAGAGTAACGTGAACAACTAATTAGGAAAATACGCACTATCCACCCGCATGCCAATCACAAAAAACACCGGTACAAAAAATGATCGCAATTATGCGAGCCGCTACGAAAATTTGGGTTGATCTTATCCCAAATCAGGGATACTGTATAAACATACAGTAACACGACGGGCGGGAACTTTATGCGTACTCAATCACTCTACCAACCTCATTTCAGCCAAGGCTCTTTTACAGCGCGCAATGTTGAGAAGAACACGGATGTCGGCAAAGAGAATGGCTTGATCAGTGAACTTGTTTACAACGAGCGCCAGCCCGCAGTGGCTCAATTGCTGTTGCCCCTGCTGCTGCAACTGGGCAAGCAGTCTCGCTGGCTTCTGTGGCTGACACCGCAGCAAAAATTAAGCAAGCAATGGCTGCAGCAATCCGGCCTGCCTGTAGATAAGATGGTGCAATTGAGCCAAATCAGCCCGGTGAATACGGTCGAGGCTATGGAAAAAGCGCTGCAAACGGGAAATTACAGCGTGGTTCTTGGCTGGTTGCCCGAGCTAACGGAGGAGGATCGTCTAAAATTAAGACGTGCGGCAGAATTGGGTAATGCCTATGGGTTTATCATGCGCCCTCAACGTGACATTAACCCGACTCACGGACACTGTTCCACCCTAAAAATTCACTCTTCTTTGTATCATTAAGTAAATTTAGGATTTTTCCCATCATTTTCGCACCCCATAAGCGGAACCTTTGCGGTGGAAGGCACAAAGCTAGTCCGGCTGCGGTTTGGCAAGTAAAAACGCCCAAGGAATCGCCGTTTTTTTAGGCTAAGAATGTTAGCAAATATGTACGATTCCGCGTTTTTTTTTAGAGCCTTATCACATCACACTTGTAACTTTCGCGCCACGTTGTAGACTTTACATCGCCAAGGTTGCTCTATAACGTCAGAAAAACTGGCGAGTAACAAACGAGGGCTTAAACCTTGGCGAAGGAATTTAACCAAGGGCTTAAAACAGCTTTAAAGCTCATTGCCTATTTGGATGATAACGAGGCGCAAAATGAAAAAGACAGCTATCGCATTAGCAGTGGCACTGGCAGGTTTCGCTACCGTAGCGCAAGCCGCTCCAAAAGATAACACTTGGTACACCGGTGCTAAACTGGGCTGGTCCCAGTACCATGACGTTGGCTTCTACGGCAACGGTTACCAGAACGGTATCGGCAACGGTCCTACCCACAAAGATCAGCTGGGTGCCGGCGCGTTCCTGGGCTACCAGGCAAACCAATACCTGGGCTTCGAACTGGGCTATGACTGGCTCGGCCGCATGCCTTACAAAGGCAGCGTGAACAACGGTGCTTTCAAAGCGCAGGGCGTTCAACTGGCCGCTAAACTGAGCTACCCAATTGCTGACGATCTGGACATCTACACTCGTCTGGGTGGTATGGTATGGCGTGCAGATTCCAAAGCTAACTACGGCCGTACTGGTCAGCGTCTGAGCGACCACGACACCGGCGTTTCTCCGCTGGCTGCTGTTGGTGTTGAATACGCACTGACCAAAAACTGGGCTACTCGCCTGGATTACCAGTTCGTAAGCAACATCGGTGACGCAGGTACCGTTGGCGCACGTCCAGACAACACCATGCTGAGCCTGGGCGTTTCTTACCGCTTCGGTCAGGATGACGTAGTTGCTCCAGCACCAGCTCCGGCTCCAGCTCCAGTTGTTGAAACCAAGCGTTTCACTCTGAAGTCTGACGTGCTGTTCAACTTCAACAAGTCTACTCTGAAAGCAGAAGGCCAGCAGGCTCTGGATCAGCTGTACAGCCAACTGAGCTCCATGGATCCTAAAGACGGTTCCGTAGTTGTTCTGGGTTACACCGACGCCGTTGGTTCTGACCAGTACAACCAGAAACTGTCCGAACAACGTGCACAGAGCGTTGTTGACTACCTGGTCTCCAAAGGCATCCCGTCAGACAAAATCTCTGCACGTGGTATGGGTGAAGCAGATGCAGTTACTGGCAACACCTGTGGCTACAAATCTGGCCGCGCTACCAAAGCTCAGATCGCTTGCCTGGCACCAGATCGTCGCGTAGAGATCGAAGTTAAAGGTATCAAAGACGTTGTAACTCAGCCTCAGGGCTAAGTTTACTCGCCTAATAAAAACCCCGCATAGCGGGGTTTTTTTTCGTCCTATTGTTGAAACCAAGCGCAACAAAGGCGCGCTCACGCACTTACTTGGGATCTTTGCCAAGAATCGCCTTCAAGTCTTCTTTCAACGACGACATCTGGTTCGCATACTTTTCTTTGCGTTCAGCGTCTTCGATAAGCTGCACGACGGTTTCCGACAGCGTAACGCCACGTCGGCGCGCCAGGGCAGCCAATCGTTGCCAAACCAAAAACTCCAGATCGATAGATTTTTTACGCGTATGCTGATGTTCTGCGTTAAAATGACGTTTACGGCGGGCGCGGATCGTTTGTTTCATCCGGTTATCCAGTTCCGGATTCATGTGAGCGGCAATCCATGCAAGTACCTTTATCGGCTCATTTTCCAGCTTCAGCAGCTCGTTAACCGCCTCCTGAGCAGCGCTGTTTTCAATGTAGCGGGTAATGAGTTCCCCTTCCCGATGTTTCTTCACCAGGTACTTCCATTTCCAACCGCTCTCCAGATTTTCCAGTTGCTGATATTTCATCTTGAGCTCTTCAGTGACCGCGTAACTTCAAATAAGCATAACAGCTTTGCGCCAAATTTCCCCGGCAATTAAGCCGTCTTTTAGACTGTTTTTTGCACAGTCACCGCGCGATGTCAAACTCCCTGATGCCAACTGGCACTCCGCATGTATCAAGCCGCCGTTATTCTTGTATAATCGCCCTTTCCCTTTTTAACGATTGCATCTAACACTTTGACCAATAACCGACTTGAATGGCAATCTTTATTGCCGGACGTAACGCCTTATCAGGCGATATTTGATACCGCCGCTCAGTTGGCACCCGTGCCCTTTTCCGCCATTCAGCCTCGGCTGGAAAATGCCCTGACGCTATTTTGCCACCCCCAATCGCCACCGCGTTTCATGCTGTTGAAGGCGCAAGAAACACGAGAGTATCTGGAACTGATCGCTCACGCCGTCACGCCACTGCTGCCGAAAAACACGGCATGCCGCGGCAGCCACTATGTCATTCAGGATGGCAAAGTCAGCGTAGAGCCGGCCAGCCGTGGCGATGAACCTTTTGCCGCCGGCGGCGCTTGCCTGTTCCAGGAGTGGGTTGAGCCGGAGCAACTGTTTGGCTGCGTACGGATCCACAATGGCGACATCACCCTGCAGCCGGGTCTGGTGCACCAGGCCAACGGCGGCATTTTGATTCTGTCGGCCCGCGCCCTGTTGGCTCAGCCGTTGCTATGGCTGCGGCTGAAGCAAATGATCGGCCAACGTCAGTTCCATTGGGTTTCGCCAGACGAAACCCGCCCGCTGCCGGTAGCCATTCCGCCAATGCCGCTGGAGCTGCGGCTGATTGTGGTCGGCGATCGCCACGGCCTGGCCGATTTTCACGATATCGAGCCAGAACTGAGTGAACAAGCGGTCTACGGTGAATTCGAAGACGATCTGCAGCTGACTGAAGTTGATGATATGGCGCAGTGGTGCGGCTACGTCAACGGCGTGATTGCCGACCAGCAGTTGCCGATGCTGGCGAGCGACGCCTGGGCGCCGCTGATCGTTCAGGCCGTGCGTTACAGCGGCGACCAGGGCATCCTGCCACTCTCGCCGGTTTGGCTTGGCCAGCAGCTGTCCGAAGCCGCACTGTATGCCGAAGAAGATCGCATTACGGCCAAAGCGTTTGAAGCGGCGTTAAATGCCCGCGAATGGCGTGAAAGCTATCTGGCCGAACGTATGCAGGATGAAATCGAGCTGGGCCAGATTCTGATTGAGACCGAGGGTGAAGTGATCGGGCAAATCAACGGCCTGTCAGTCCTGGATTATCCCGGCCATCCACGCAGTTTTGGCGAACCGTCGCGCATCAGTTGCGTTGTGCACCTCGGCGATGGCGAGTTCACCGACGTCGAGCGCAAAGCCGAACTAGGCGGCAACCTGCACGCTAAAGGCATGATGATCATGCAGGCGTTTTTGATCGCCGAGCTGGATCTGGATCAGCAGTTACCCTTCTCCGCTTCCATCGTCTTTGAGCAATCTTACGGTGAAGTAGACGGCGACAGCGCCTCGCTGGCTGAACTGTGCGCGTTGATCAGCGCCTTGTCACAGCAACCGATCACCCAGCAGATCGCCGTCACCGGCTCCGTCGACCAATTCGGCAACGTACAGCCGATAGGTGGCGTTAACGAAAAGATCGAAGGTTTCTTCGAGGTTTGTTTGCGCCGCGGCCTGACGGGTAAACAGGGCGTCGTATTGCCCGCGACCAACGTGCGCCACCTGTGCCTGCGCCAGGATGTCGTCGACGCGGTACGCGAAGGGCAATTCCATCTGTGGGCGGTAGAGAGCGCGGCGGAAGCCTTGCCTTTGCTCACAGGTTGCCTCTACTCTGACGAACAACAGCCGAACTTGTTGGCGGCCATTCAGGAACGGATTGCGCAGGTGAGCCTGCAGGAACGCCGTCGTCCGTGGCCGCTGCGCTGGCTCAACTGGTTCAACCACGGCTGATCGGACTTGTTCAGCGTACACGTGTTAGCTAACCTGCGTCCTTCATTAAAATAAGGCTTACTGAGAACATGGTAGATAAACGCGATTCCTATACGAAAGAAGACCTCGAAGCATCCGGCCGTGGCGAGCTGTTCGGCGCCGGTGGCCCACCATTGCCGGCAGGTAACATGTTGATGATGGACCGCGTGGTCAAGATGACGGAAGACGGCGGGACTCACAACAAAGGTTATGTGGAAGCGGAGTTGGATATTAATCCGGACCTATGGTTCTTCGGTTGCCACTTTATCGGCGATCCGGTCATGCCAGGCTGCCTGGGCCTGGATGCGATGTGGCAGTTGGTCGGTTTCTACCTCGGTTGGCTGGGTGGCGAAGGCAAAGGCCGTGCGTTGGGTGTCGGTGAAGTCAAGTTTACCGGCCAGGTGCTGCCAACCGCGAAGAAAGTGACCTATCGTATTAACTTCAAACGCGTCATCACCCGCAAGCTGATTATGGGCGTCGCCGATGGTGAAGTGCTGGTTGACGGTGAAGTGATCTATACCGCCACCGATCTGAAAGTAGGCCTGTTCAAGGATACCGCAGCGTTCTAATCACGCTGACGAGAAGGCGCCCATCGCCTTCTTTTCCAACGTTCGACGTATGCCGTCACGTCTGTCGTGGCGGCATTTCTTTCTCTGATCGTTTAAAGACCATCCACCACCTTTAATCGCCCGCTATTGAAACGCCTTTTCCCTCCTTTCTCTGCCCTATTCTCATCCGAAACGGTTAAAGCCACAGGCCCATTGAGCGAAGTCTCCTCTCTGCAGCCCGCTATCGACGCGATAGCAGTTTTTTGCTTCCGGTTATTTTATTGCCCCTCAAAATCACCTAGTATGCCCATTCATGTAACTACAATAAATGTACCTACAAAGAGGCGATATGCAAAAAACTCGCTTTAGCGATGCACCTTGCCCCGTCGCGCGTTCATTAGATCGCGTCGGAGAATGGTGGAGCATCCTGATCCTGCGTGATGCCTTTCAGGGGTTGTCCAAGTTCGACGAATTCCAACAAAGTCTGGGGATGTCGCCGACGCTCCTGGCCCGGCGCCTGAAGGATTTGGTGGCCCACGGCATTCTGCACAAGGAACGTTATCAAACGCGGCCGGCTCGCTATCAGTATCTGCTCACCGAACGCGGCAACGATTTTCTCCCCGTGCTGGCCGCTTTCTCAGAATGGGGCAATCGCCATTTGATCGACGGGGACGTTAGCGCCTTGTTAGTCGACGGCCGCACCGATCGGCCGATCCAGGTCCAGTTGGTCAATGTCGATACCCAACAGCAGGTGCCGTCGCAGTTTGTCACATTGGCACCAGGGCCTGCGGCAAATGACGGCATACGTCAACGCGCCGAACTGATGCGGCAGCGGCGCCTCGCCGATGTATCCGAACTTACCAAGGAGCAGTCATGAGCAATCGTCGTATCGTTATTACCGGCATGGGCGCCGTTTCCCCGTTAGGGTGCGGCGTGGAGAGCATCTGGCAACGTTTGTTAAAAGGAGAGTCCGGCATTCGGGCTTTACCTGACGAGATCGTGGCAGATTTGCCGGTCAAGGTCGGCGGCCAGGTCCCGGAACTGGCGCAAGATGCTGAAGCGGGATTCAACCCCGACGCTTCCGTCGCCCCCAAGGATCAAAAGAAAATGGATCGCTTTATCCTGTTTGCCATGGCAGCGGCGGATGAAGCCGTTCGTCAGGCCGGCTGGATAGCCGATACGGAGGAAAAGCGAGAGCGCACCGCCACCGTCATCGCCTCGGGTATTGGCGGCTTCCCGGCGATTGCCCAGGCGGTACGCACCACCGACAGCCGCGGCGCCAAACGCCTGTCGCCATTCACCATCCCCTCTTTCCTGGTCAATCTGGCGGCCGGTCACGTTTCCATCAAGCATCACTTCAAAGGCCCGATTGGTGCGCCGGTCACCGCCTGCGCAGCCGGCGTGCAGGCCATTGGCGACGCTGTGCGTCTGATCCGCAATGATGAAGCCGATATCGCGCTGTGCGGCGGTACCGAAGCCGCTATCGATACCGTCAGCCTGGGCGGATTCGCCGCCGCGCGCGCCATGTCCACCGCACCGGCCGAGTTGGCGCGACAGGCCTCTCGGCCTTTCGACAGCGCCCGGGACGGATTTGTCATGGGAGAAGGCGCCGGTATGCTGGTGATTGAAACGCTGGAACACGCGCTTGCGCGCGGCGCCACGCCGCTCGCGGAAATTGTCGGCTATGGCACCAGCGCCGACGCCTACCACATGACATCCGGCGCTGAAGACGGCAACGGCGCCTATCGGGCGATGAAAATCGCGTTGAAGCAGGCGAATGTCGCCCCAGAAGAGGTTCAGCATTTAAACGCGCACGCGACTTCGACACCCGTAGGCGATTTAGGCGAAATCAATGCCATCAAGCACCTGTTTGGCACCGCCGGGACTGTCGCCGTGACCTCGACGAAATCAGCGACCGGGCACCTGCTCGGCGCCGCCGGCGGGCTGGAAACCATCTTTACCGCCCTGGCTCTGCGCGATCAGATAGCTCCTGCAACGCTGAATCTGGACAATCCCGATCCGGCGGCGGCAGGCTTGCATCTGGTCGCGAAACGGGCTGAATCGATGGACATGACCTACGCCTTATCAAACGGCTTTGGCTTTGGCGGCGTGAATGCGAGTATTTTACTGAAACGTTGGCAGGACGAATAAACGGCACAAACAAAAACCTCCGCCAAGGGCGGAGGTTATTCCTTTTATTTGACAGGGAGCCGCTTAAGCGGTCACAGCCCTGTCTTCCATGGCTTCTCGCCAACCTCCCAGCCATTGAGACCGGGCGTCCACCGATGATTGGTAGGGACAATGTTCCCTGGAACGCCCTAAAATACCTGCCTGATACCCTCTCGAATGCGCCCTTTCCAGACGATCGCGTTTCTGTCTCTTCATGCCTCGTTTCCCTCATTTTGGTCTGGTGGAAAGAAAACAATGGCTGCTTTTTGCGCAGCCACGAGTAATCAATAGCGCTAAAAGAAGAGAAGATCAATGCGCAAAATTCACGCCAATGTCATATTTGTGAGCTACGCCCGAGGAAAGTGCTAAGTGGCTGATCTGCCGGGGAAGG
Source organism: Serratia sp. CY29653 (assembly GCF_052169255.1). Taxonomy (NCBI): domain Bacteria; kingdom Pseudomonadati; phylum Pseudomonadota; class Gammaproteobacteria; order Enterobacterales; family Yersiniaceae; genus Serratia; species Serratia sp. CY29653. Next base: position 1,875,812 of record NZ_JBJNLC010000001.1, read on the forward strand.
GTTTAACTTTTTGAAATTAAATAGAAATCCCTGCCAGCGAAAAAAAACGAATTTTCACGCTGACAGGGATTAGACGATTTTAGACCAAATTATGACTAAATGCCGCCCATCTGTGCTGCGATAGCCTGAGCTTCCTGCTGCCAGCCCTGCGCCAGGGTGCGCACCAGGGCATCATAGCCGTCCTCGCCCTGTTTCAATTCCAGGCTGAAAGGCCGTTTGATCAAGCGCCCCTGGCGGTTCAGAACCCACTCGCCGCGAACGATCGCCTTGCCGTCAAAACGGCCGTGGAAGCCGCTGATGGTGACGTTGAGCACATCCTGATCGCTGCTCATCGGCTGCGAAGAGACCACCCAGCCCGGCAGCGCGCTGCTCAGGTTGGTGACCAGCGTTTGCTGCAGCTGCTGGTCGAGCGGGCTGGCCCACAGATTGTTCTGCGCTATCACATACTGCACGTCGTTGGTCTGATACACCACGCCGCTCTGCGCCAGATAATCCGCCACGCTCACGTGCTCCAGCCACAGCTGGCGTGTGGAGGCACCGCTGCTGCCGGCCGCGGCCGGCGCACCCAGCGCCGGCAACTGATAGTAGGTCTTCTGTGGCGAACTGCTGCAGGCGCTGAGCAACAGCGCCAGGGCTACCGGGATCCATTTCATCATTTCGTGGCCTTCTTCGGCTGAGGGTCAGTGCTGCCGGCGGCTTCAAACACCAGCGCGTTGCTCTTCTCATTCAGGGTGCGCAGCACCGGTTGCAGCTCACGCAACACCTGGTCGAGGCGCTGCATATCGCCCACCATCTTGTTGTAAGCCGGCGAACCAGGCTGGAACCCTTTCATGCTGCGGTTCAGCTCCAGCAGGGTTTTCTGCATGTCCTGCGGCAGCGCCTGCATCTCTTTGCTGGCGATGATGTCGTTCAGCGACTTCATGGTCTGCTGCGTCGATTTCATGGTTTTCTGACTTTCCGCCAGCGTCTTGGTCGCTTCGTTGATCATCGGATTGATCGGCATCGAATTAATCTTATCCAACGTCTGCATCAGTTTCTGCTGGATCTGCGCCAGACCGCCGCTGGTGGTCGGCATCAGCGGATAACCGAACAGCTCGCGCGGCCCTTTCCACGGTTTCTCCTGCGGATAGAAGTCGAGATCGATGTACAGCGAACCGGTCAGCAGGTTGGCGGACTTCATCGAGGCACGCATGCCGCGGGACTCGGCGTCTTTCAAATGCCCTTCGATATCGAAATTGCCGCCCAGCTCTTTCTGGAAGCGATCCGGCTCGATGCGGATCAACACCGGAATGCGGTAATCGTTGTCCAGGCGCTGCGCCATGCCCTCTTTGTAGAACGGCACCTGCGCCACCGTGCCCAGACGAATGCCGCGGAACTCGACCGGGGCGCCCGGCTGCAGGCCGCGCACCGAATCGGAGAAGAACAGCAGGTAGTCCTTATGCACGGTATACAGCGAATCCTGCGTGCTGCGCTGGTTGTCGAACAGCTGGTACTCCGCCTTCTCTTTCGCCTGTTCGCCGCGATCCCAGCCCTCCGGCACGTCAAAACTGACGCCGCCGCTGAACAGGGTGGTCAGCGACCCCATCTCCACCCGCATGCCCTGCGCCGACATGTCGAACGCCACGCCGCTGTCTTTCCAGAAGCGCACGTTGGTGGTGACCAACTGATCGTAAGGCGCGGTAATGAACAGCTGATAGCGCATGGCGCGCGTTTTAGGATCGAAATAGCTGGTTTCCACCGAGCCGACGCGGTAACCGCGGAACAGCACCGGATCGCCGGCGTTGAGCTGGCCCGATTTTTCGCTGTCCAGCACGATGCGCAGCCCTTTGGCATCCGGAGAGGCCAGTGGCGGCGCGTCGAGCAGCTGATAGTTGTCTTTGCCGTCTTTGCCCTTGTTGCCCGGCTGCAGTTCGATATAGGCGCCGGAGAGCAGCGTGCCCAGCCCGGAGACGCCTTCACGGCCGATCTGCGGCTTCACCACCCAGAAGGCGGAGTCCTGGCGCAGCAATTTCTCCATGCCGGAATTAAGGCGCGCCTGCACCATCACCTTGCTCAGATCCTCGCTCAGCGTGACGGTTTCCACCACGCCGACGTCCACGCTGCGGCTTTTGATTTTGGTTTTACCCGCTTCCAGCCCTTCCGCCGTCGTGGTGACCAGCGTCACTACCGGCCCCTGATGGCTGAAGTGGTAAAACAGGATCCAGGCGCCGATCAGCGCGGTCACGATGGGAATGATCCACACCGGCGACCAGCGCTTGATCTTCTCGACGTCCGCGACGCTATGATTATTTTCCGTCACCTTGCGGCTCCTTGTTGATTGTTTCACTTGCGCGATCCCAGGTCAGCCGGGGATCAAATGTCATGGCGGCGAACATGGTGAGGATCACCACGAGCGCGAACAGCACGGCGCCCGTCGCGGGGTAAATGCTCATCAACTGCCCCATTCGCACCAGCGCCGACAATACGGCGATCACAAACACGTCGATCATTGACCAGCGGCCAACGAATTCGACCACTTCATAAATCAGATGCATGCGCTCGCTGTCGGCGCGCGGTTTCTTCCTGCCGTTGGCATCCCAGCACAGCCAGCCGATCGCCAGCATTTTCAGCGACGGCACCATGATACTGGCGATGAAAATCACCAGCGCCACCGGATAAGAGCCGTCGCCCCACAGCAGGATCACCCCCGCCATGATGGTGGAGTTCATCTTGTTGCCCAGCGCCTCGGTCACCATGATCGGCATCAGGTTGGCCGGAATGTACAGCATGACGGAGGTCACCAGCAGCGCCAGCGTCCACTGCAGGCTGTGGCGGCGACGTACGTAGCCGTTGGTGTGGCAGCGCGGGCAGCGCACCTGATTGGCCGGCAGGATCGCCGTGCAGCAGGCGCAAGAGCGCACGCCCTGCCGCATGCCGGTGCGCCCCACCGTCAGCGGGCGCTCGATACGCGGCGCCGGTTCGATGTCCTGCCACAGCCAACGCCTGTCCACGCACTGGAAGGCGCGCACCTGCAGCAGGCAGAACAGGCAATAGGGCACGAAGCTGCTGCCGATGCCGATATCGCCGTAGGCCATCAGCTTGACGAAGCTGACCAGCACCCCGGCGAGGAAAATTTCCACCATGCACCAGGTCTTGAACTGGAACAGCACCCGGGCCATCCACTCTTTCAGCCTCAGCGGCAAACGCACTTTGGCGCACAGCAGAATGATCGCCACCATGCAAAACGCCGGGATCAGCTGCACGAACACCATAAACAACGTGGCCATGCTGGCGTAGTCTTCCGCCACCATGACTTCCGGAATTTGAATCAGCCGGATTTCATTGCCGATGCCGGCGACGCGCATATTGATAAACGGGAAAATGTTGGCCAGCACCAGCATGAACAGGGCGCTGAGGGCGTAACCGATCGGCCGCTTGCGCGGCTCGTCCCAGCGGGCGCTGAGCGTGGTTTTGCAGCGCGGGCATACCGCTTTGCTGCCATAGGCCAGCGGCGGCAGCGCCACCAGCATGTCGCACTGCGGGCACAGCATCAGGTTATCCTGGTGCTCCGCCGAAGGTGCGGAATGACTATGCTGCTGATGATTGTTGTGGGAACACACCATATTCCTCCTAAATAACGTTGCTCACCGGCACGTCGATACCGCCCGCAGCAGCGCGCGGGCGGTATCGCAACGGTCAGCCGTTTTTCATCGCTTCCAGCTCTTCCCAGCGGGCGAAGGCCTGCTCGAGCGCCTGCTCGGCGTTAGCCAGCGCCGTCAGCACTTGTTGCGTTTCGCTGTGCGGCCGCGTGAAGAAGTCGGCGTCGCTCATCTGCGCCTGCAGCGCTTCGATCTCCGCCTCCAGCTGTTCGAGCCGCTGCGGCAACTGTTCCAGTTCGCGCAGCAGGTTGTAACTCAGCTTGGCCGCCGCTTTCTTCGGCTGTTCGGCCTTTTTCTCCGCCGCCGGTTTGCTCGCGCTCGGCGCCGCCTGACGAATCGGTTTCGCCGTGGCGCGCTGATGATGCGCATCGTAGTAACCGCCGACGAAGGCGTTGATCACGCCGTTGCCTTCGAAGATCCAACACTCGGTCACCGAGTTGTCGACGAACTGACGATCGTGGCTGACCAGCAGCACGGTGCCCTGATAGCCGTCGATAAGCTCTTCCAGCAGCTCCAGCGTTTCGACGTCGAGATCGTTGGTTGGTTCATCGAGGATCAGCAGATTGCTCGGTTTCAGAAACAGCTTAGCCAACAGCAGGCGGTTACGCTCACCGCCCGACAACGCCTTCACCGGCGTCATCGCGCGTTTCGGGTGGAACAGGAAGTCCTGCAGGTAGCCCAAGACGTGACGAGGACGGCCGTTGACCATCACTTCCTGCTTGCCTTCCGCCAGGTTGTCCATCACCGTGCGCTCCGGATCGAGATCCGCGCGGTGCTGGTCGAAATAAGCCACTTCCAGCTTGGTGCCGCAGTGCACGCGGCCGCTGTCGGCTTTCAGCTGACCGAGCATCAGTTTCAGCAGCGTGGTTTTGCCGCAGCCGTTCGGCCCCACCAACGCAATCTTATCGCCGCGCTGTACCTGGGCGGAAAAATCGCGCACCAGCACTTTTTCGCCCACCTGATAATTGACGTTTTCCAGCTCGAACACGATTTTGCCGGAGCGGGTCGCCTCTTCCACCTGCATCTTGGCGGTGCCCATCACTTCGCGGCGCTCTGAACGCTCGACGCGCAGCGCCTTCAGCGCACGCACGCGGCCTTCGTTACGGGTACGGCGCGCCTTGATGCCCTGACGGATCCAGACCTCTTCCTGCGCCAGCTTGCGATCGAACTCGGCGTTTTGCAGCTCTTCCACCCGCAGCGCTTCTTCTTTGCTCTGCAGATACAGATCGTAGTTGCCCGGCCAGGAAACCAGCTTGCCGCGATCCAGATCGACGATGCGCGTCGCCATGTTGCGGATAAACGAACGGTCGTGCGAGATGAAGACGATGCTGCCGTCGAACTCTTTCAGGAAGCCTTCCAGCCAGTCGATGGTTTCGATATCGAGGTGGTTGGTCGGTTCGTCGAGCAACAGCACACGCGGCGAGCTCACCAGCGCGCGGCCCAGCGCCGCTTTACGCAGCCAGCCGCCCGACAGCGAGGAAAGCTCGGCGTCGCCGTTCAGCCCCAGCTGCAGCAGCACTTCGCTGATGCGGCTGTCGAGCTGCCACAGCCCCTGGTGATCGAGGATCTCCATGATTTGCGCCATGCGCGCAAGATTTTTCTCGCTCGGGTCGCTCTCCACCAGATGGGAAATCGCATGGTACGCCTTCAGGTGTTCCGCCTGCTCCGCGACGCCTTCGGCCACGAAGTCGAACACGCTGCCGCCGATATTGCGCGGCGGATCCTGTTGCAGGCGCGCCACGATCAGATCCTGCTCGTAGATCACCCGGCCGTCGTCCAGCGGGATCTCTTTGCCGAGGATCTTCAGCAGCGTGGACTTACCGGCGCCGTTGCGCCCGACCAGACACACGCGCTCGTTGTCTTCGATATGAATTTCGGTGTTGTCTAAAAGCGGCGCATCGCTGAAAGAGAGCCAGGCGCCGGACATGCTGATTAACGACATAGTAATTATTTTCCTTCGCCGGCGTGAGTCACCAGCCAGCAGTTGTGGATCTGACGGTTACGGGCAAAGTCCTGCGACAGCGTCTTGGCGGTGATCTCTTTCGCCTCCAGGCCCAGCGCGCTCAGCCCTGCCATATCCATTTGGAAACCGCGCTTGTTGTTCGAGAACATGATGGTTCCGTTGCGGCGCAGCAACCGTTTCAAATCTTTCATCAGCGCCAGATGATCGCGCTGCACGTCAAAAGTGTTCTCCATCCGCTTGGAGTTGGAGAACGTCGGCGGATCGATGAAGATCACGTCGAACTGTTCGTTGGCGTTGCTCAGCCACGACAGGCAGTCGGCCTGGATCAGCCGATGCTGACGGCCGGTCAGGCCGTTGGCGCGCAGGTTCTTCTCCGCCCATTCCAGGTAGGTGCGCGACATGTCCACCGTGGTGGTGCTGCGCGCGCCGCCCAGCCCGGCGTGCACGCTGGCGGTGCCGGTATAGGCAAACAGGTTGAGGAAGTCCTTGCCGCCGCTCATCTCGCCCAGCATGCGGCGCGCAATACGGTGATCGAGGAACAGGCCGGTATCGAGATAGTCGGTCAGGTTAACCCACAGCTTGGCGTTATACTCTTCCACCAGCAGGAACTCGCCCTTCTGCGCCAGCTTCTCGTACTGATTCTTGCCCTTCTGCCGCTCGCGAGTTTTCAGGATCAGCTGATTCGATGGCAATTCCAGCACCGCCAGCGTCGCGTTGATCACATCGAACAGGCGTTGACGCGCTTTCTGCGCATCGACGGTTTTCGGCGGCGCATACTCCTGCACTACCACCTTGCTGCCGTAACGATCCACCGCGACGTTGTATTCTGGCAGATCGGCATCGTACAGGCGGTAGCATTCAATGCCCTGCTGTTTCGCCCACTTGTCGAGCTTCTTCAAGTTTTTGCGCAGACGGTTGGCGAAATCTTCCGCCACCTGCACGCCGCCGGTAGTGGCGCCGGCCGGGTTCGCCGCCAGCTGATAGTTTTTCTGCACGCACTCCAGCGGGCCGTTCTTCGCCTTGAACTGGCGCTCGGCGCGCAGCTGCAGGCAGCTCAACAGCTCCGGCGAGGCGCTGAACAGCGAAAGCTGCCAGCCGCCGAAGGCGCTTTTCATCACGCGGCCCAGCATGTTGTGCAGCGCGATCAGCGCCGGTTCGCTTTCCAGACGCTCACCGTACGGCGGGTTGCTGATCACGGTGCCGTGCGGGCCTTCCGGCAGCGGATTGGCCAAGCGCGCCACGTCGCCGACGTTGAAGGTGATCAGCTCGGCGACGCCGGCGCGGCGGGCGTTGCCGCGCGCCATTTCAATCACCCGACGATCGATATCGGAGCCGAAGAAGCGAGAGGCGGTTTCCTGCAGGCCGCGGCGTGCGCGCACCTGCGCTTCGGTGGTGACTTCACGCCACAGTTCGGCGTTGTGGCCGTTCCAGGCGCTGAAGCCCCAGTGTTGGCGGTGCAGGCCCGGCGCGCGATCGGCGGCGATCATTGCCGCTTCGATCAAGAGCGTGCCGGAGCCGCACATCGGATCGAGCATCGGCGTGCCCGGCTGCCAGCCGGAACGCAGCACGATGGCGGCCGCCAGGTTTTCCTTCAGCGGCGCCTGGCCGGTGAGATCGCGGTAGCCGCGCTGATGCAGGCCTTCACCGCTCAGATCGAGGGCCACGCTGGCCATATCGCGCTGCAGGAAGACGTTAACGCGAATATCCGGCTGCTGCTTGGCAACCGTCGGGCGTTGGTCGAGTTTGCGGGTGAAGCTGTCGACGATGGCGTCTTTCACCTTCAGCGCGCCATACTGGCTGTTGCGGATCTCTTCGTTCACGCCGCTGAAATGCACGGCAAAGGTTTTATCCACGCCAAAAATGCTCGGCCAGTCGATCGCTTGTACCCCGAGGTACAGATCCAGATCGCTGTGCACGCGGAATTCGTTCAGCGGAAACAGAATGCGCGAAGCCAGGCGGCTCCACAGCAGGCTTTGGTACAGAAGACGATCGTCACCCTGAAAATGTACCCCACCCTGCACCACTTTGCAGTCGTGAGCGCCAAGCGCTTCCAGCTCGCTTTTTAACAGTTCTTCCAATCCACGCGCCGTGCTGGCAAACAGAGAGTTCATATCGTGCTTATCACCAAAAAGAAAATTGTTGCGCATTATAGCTAATCCGCACCGCTTGTCATAAAGTTGCTCCCTTCTATTTAATAATCGCACGGAGATGAGGGTGATCACGCTTTCCAGACTCTACGTCCATCCGGTTAAATCACTGCGCGGTCTGCAGCTTTCTTACGCCCAGGTCGGCAGCAGCGGTCTGGCCTTCGACCGCAACTTTATGATCACCGAGCCGGATGGCACCTTTATTACCGCGCGCCAATACCCGCAGATGGTGCTGTTCACGCCGGCGCTGCTGCCGGACGGGCTATTCCTGACCGCGCCGGACGGCGAAAGCGCCGCCATTCGCTTCAGCGACTTCGCCGCCGCGCCGCAGCCGACCGAGGTGTGGGGCAACCATTTCACCGCACTGATCGCGCCGGATGAGATCAACCGCTGGCTGAGCGGCTATTTCCAGCGCGACGTTGAACTGCGCTGGCTGGGGCCGGAGTTGACCCGACGGGTGAAAAAACACCCCGAAATCCCGCTGACCTTTGCCGACGGCTACCCTTATCTGCTGATTAACCAGGCTTCGTTCAACGATCTGCAGCGGCGTTGCCCCGGCAGCATCAAGCTGGAGCAGTTCCGCCCCAATCTGGTGGTGAGCGGCGCAGCCGCCTGGGCCGAGGACGGTTGGCAGGTGATCCGCGTCGGCGACGTGATGTTCGATCTGGTGAAACCCTGCAGCCGCTGCGTGCTCACCACCGTCAGCACCGAGCGCGGCCGCAAGCACCCGAGCGGCGAACCGCTGAGTACGCTGCAAAAATTCCGCTCCTCCGACAACGGCGATATCGATTTCGGCCAGAACATGATCGCGCGCAGCAGCGGCATCATCCGCGTGGGCGATACGGTGGAAGTGCTGTCGACCAAGCCGCCGCGCCCTTATGGCGCCGGCAAAGTGGTGGAGAGCGTGCAGGCGCCGCAAGACAGCGAGCACAGCGTCACTATCGAATATGAAGGAAAGGTGTTTACCGGCAACAACCAGCAGATCCTGCTCGAACAGCTGGAACAGCAAGGCATTCACGTGCCTTACTCCTGCCGCGCCGGGATTTGCGGCAGCTGCCGCATTACGTTGTTGAGCGGTGAGGTCGCGCCGCTGAAGAAAAGCGCGCTGGGCGACAACGGCACCATCCTGTGCTGCAGCTGTATCCCAAAAAGTGATTTGACGTTGGCGTAATCCGCCTTATACCGCCCTGTCGTAAGCCGGGGCGGCGCTTTCATCCTGCGCGCAGGGTTTCAGCCGATCGTGCATCACCTTGATGGCGTCGCCCAATACCATGGTGCGGCCGGCGACCGTCAGTTGATTTTGCGCCAGCAGGCACAGGCTGGCGTTATCCCCGGCCTCCACCACCAGCAAGCGCGCTTCCACGCCGCTTTCCATCACCTTCACCGCCGCCAGCTCGCCGTTTTTCGGCTGCAGCGGGTAATGCTGCTGCGAGAAATGCCAGCTCTTCGGCATCAGCGGTTTCAGGAAGCGGTAGGCGACCAGCGCATTCAACACCAGCTCGGCGCGCTGCTCATGGCTGAGTTTGATCTGCTTGCACTGTTCTTCATAGGTGAAATAAAGGGCGGCGTCATCCACGCAAAAAGCGCATTCATCGAAGGCGTCCGGCGTTAACATTTTGGCCGGGAAACGTGAACGGAAGATCATACCATTAGCTAAATCCAGCATTAGCCGATCGTGTTCGGCATCAAAATACCAACGCCAATTATCGTCAGGTTTTATCTTCATTTCGTATCCTTCTCGCTGCCTATGCCAACGCCGCACTCACCCTAAAAGGCGATTTTATCACCGATAAAATAGCTTAAACATCGGATAATTCCGCGAACGATATTTATGCTAACGAACAAAATATAGACGAGCCGGGGGCAGAAATAAACCCCCGGAATAAAATGAGAGGAAAAATATTAGATATGGGTAACGATATCTTTAATCAAACGCGGGCCGTGATAGATAAATCCGGAATAAATTTGCAGCAGGCTCGCGCCGGCCTCCATTTTTTCGCGCGCCGCCGTCAGCGAATCGATGCCGCCCACGCCGATAATCGGCAGGCGCCCTTGAAGTTCGGTGGAAAGACGACGGATCACTTCCGTGCTGCGTGATTGTAACGGACGCCCACTTAACCCGCCCGCTTGTTCGCAGTAATTTAACCCCTGGATCAATTTTCGATCCAAAGTGGTATTGGTGGCGATCACGCCATCGATATTATGCCGCACCAGGCTATCGGCAATTTGGATCAATTCTTCTTCTGAAAGATCCGGCGCGATCTTTACCGCCACCGGCACATATTTGTGATGGCGCGCATGTAATTCCTGCTGCTTATTTTTAATCGCAGCTAAAAGATCGTCCAGCGCTTCGCCATACTGTAAGGATCGTAACCCCGGGGTATTCGGTGAAGAGATGTTAATCGCGATATAACCGGCATACGGATAAACTTTATCCATGCAGATCAAATAATCGTCTTTACCCTGTTCGACCGGGGTGTCTTTATTCTTGCCGATATTGATCCCAAGAATGCCGCCGAAATGGGATTTCTTAACGTTTTCAACCAGATTGTCCACGCCATGGTTATTGAACCCCATGCGGTTGATCAGGCCTTCCGCCTCAACCACGCGGAACAAGCGCGGCTTGTCGTTGCCCGGTTGCGGGCGCGGCGTCACGGTGCCGACTTCCACATGGCCGAAGCCCATCGCGCCGAACGCATCGATGCATTCGCCGTTTTTATCCAGACCGGCGGCCAATCCCAACGGGTTTTTAAACGACAGCCCCATGCAGCTGACCGGTTTGGTCGGCACGGACTGACGGACAAGAAACGCTAATGGGGTGCCGGTAATACGGCTGAGCTGACGAAAGGTCACTTCGTGCGCGCGCTCGGGATCGAGCTGGAACAACGCTTTCCTGATGAGGGGGTAGTACATGGACTCTCCTGATTTCCCGGTTGCAAACCGGGGGCGTATTATCCGGTATCCCCCGCCTAATTGGAATTGATTAAAGGCAAAAAAAGCGGTTTTTACGCAATCGTTTTCCCGCTTCACCGCCAAATCGGCGCCAATCCGCTTTTGCGCATATCCAAATCAAAAAATGAGATTTAAAAAACGCGCCCGGTTGCTGGTAGGTTTAAAACACTTCTCATTGATTTTCTAATTAAACCTAACTTTTAGTTATAAGGAGTGGCAATGCGCGTTATATCACTGGCCGGCAGCCCACGCATCCCATCACGTTCCGCCGCACTGCTCGCGCTGAGCCAGAACTGGCTGCGGCAGCAAGGGGTGGAAGTGACGGCTTATACCCTGCACGACTTCGATGCCGAAGACCTGCTGTATGCCAACTTCAACAGCCCGGCGATCAAGGCGTTTGCCGACCAGCTGGCGCAGGCCGACGGCCTGCTGATTTCCACGCCGGTTTATAAAGCGTCGTTCTCCGGCGCGCTGAAAACCCTGCTGGATCTGCTGCCGGAACGCGCACTGGATCATAAGGTGGTGCTGCCGCTGGCGACCGGCGGTTCGATCGGCCACATGCTGGCGGTGGACTACGCGCTGAAACCGGTGCTGGCGGCGCTGAAAGCGCAAGAGGTGCTGCATGGCGTGTTCGCCGACGACAGCCAGATCCAACTGGCCGGCGAAGGCGCCACGCTCACCGACGCCGTCGCCGCCCGGCTGGAAGAGGCGCTCGCCAGTTTCTATCTGGCGCTTGGCCGCCGCAAACCACCCGCGCTGCGCGTCGCTTCGCCGCTGGCGGCGCGTCAGACCGCCTGAAATGCCTGGAAAAGGAGAGCCTGAATGAAAAAACACATCGTTTTACGGCGCTGGCTGAGCGCCGCTACCCTCACCGGCCTGCTGTCGTTGGTTTGGGCCACTGCCGCCGCCGCGCAGGATCCGGCGCAGTTCCGCATCGGCTACCAAAAAGGATCGGTCAGCCTGGTGCTGGCGAAGAGCCACCGGCTGCTGGAGGAACGTTTCCCCGCTACCCGCATCAGCTGGATCGAGTTTCCCGCCGGCCCGCAAATGCTCGAGGCCTTGAACGTCGGCAGCATCGATCTGGGCAGCACCGGCGATATTCCGCCGATCTTCGCGCAGGCCGCCGGCGCGGACCTGCTGTATGTCGGCGTTGAGCCGCCCAAACCGAAGGCGGAGGTGATCCTGGTGCCGGAAAATAGCCCGATCAAAACCGTCGCCGATCTGAAAGGCCATAAGGTCGCTTTCCAGAAAGGATCCAGCTCGCACAACCTGCTGCTGCGATCGCTGCAAAAGGCCGGCCTGAAATTTACGGATATCCAGCCCGCCTATCTGACCCCCGCCGATGCGCGCGCCGCCTTCCAGCAGGGCAACGTCGATGCCTGGGCCATCTGGGATCCTTATTATTCCGCCGCGCTGCTGCAGGGCGGCGTACGGGTGCTCGGCGACGGCACCGATCTGAACCAGACCGGTTCCTTCTATCTGGCGGCGCGCCCCTACGCCGAAGCCAACGGCAGCTTTATCAGCCAGGTTCTGACCGTGCTGACCCAGGCCGATGCGCTCACCCGCAGCGACCGGGCGCAAAGCGTGACCCTGCTGGCCAACGCCATGGGGCTGCCGGAGCCGGTGATCGCCAGCTATCTGGATCACCGCCCGCCGACCGCCATCACACCGCTCGATGCGCAGACGATCGCCGCGCAGCAGCAAACCGCCGACCTGTTTTACGCCAACCGGCTGGTGCCGGTGAAGGTCGACATCTCACAACGCATCTGGCGCCCAAGCGCGCAATAAACAATGGGAGAACACTGACGATGAGCCTGAACGTTTTCTGGTTTTTACCCACCCACGGCGATGGCCACTATCTCGGCAGCGCACAGGGGGCGCGCAGCGTCGATCACGGTTACTTGCAGCAGATCGCCCAGGCGGCGGATCGGCTGGGATTCGGCGGCGTATTGATCCCCACCGGCCGCTCGTGCGAAGACTCCTGGCTGGTGGCCGCCTCGCTGATCCCGGTCACCCAGCGGCTGAAGTTTTTGGTCGCGCTGCGGCCGGGCATCATCTCCCCTACGCTGGCGGCGCGCCAGGCGGCGACGCTGGATCGCCTGTCCAACGGGCGCGCGCTGTTCAATCTGGTCACCGGCGGCGATCCGGAAGAGCTGGCGGCGGAGGGGTTGCATCTCAATCATGAAGAGCGCTACGAAGCCTCAACCGAGTTCACCCACATCTGGCGCCGGGTGCTGGAAGGCGAAACCGTCGATTTCGACGGCAAGCACATTCAGGTGAAAGGCGCCAAACTGCTGTTCCCGCCGGTGCAGCAGCCGCGCCCGCCGCTCTATTTCGGCGGATCCTCCGCCGCCGCGCAGGATCTGGCCGCCGAACAGGTAGAAATGTATCTCACCTGGGGAGAGCCGCCGGCGCAGGTTAAAGAGAAAATCGAAGAGGTGCGCGCCAAAGCGGCGGCGAAAGGCCGCCAGGTACGCTTCGGTATCCGCCTGCATGTCATCGTGCGGGAAACCACCGAAGAGGCCTGGCGCGCCGCCGATCGGCTGATCGCCCACCTCGATGAGGAAACCATCGCCGACGCGCAGCAGGCCTTTGCGCGCTTCGATTCCGTCGGCCAACGGCGCATGGCGGCGCTGCACGGCGGCAAGAAGGACAACCTCGAGATCAGCCCGAACCTGTGGGCCGGCATCGGCCTGGTGCGCGGCGGCGCCGGCACCGCGCTGGTGGGCGATGGCCCGACGGTCGCGGCGCGCATGCAGGAATATGCCGATCTGGGCATCGACACCTTTATTCTCTCCGGCTATCCGCATCTGGAAGAGGCCTACCGCGTCGGCGAACTGCTGTTCCCGCACCTCGATCTGGCGCAGGAGGAAACGCCCGCGCGCCTTCAGCCGGTGCGCCCGCAGGGCGAAGTGGTGGCCAACATTTATGTTCCGCAAAAAGTGTCGCAGAGCTGAGGAGCGCCCCGATGGCAAAGAACGCGCAACGCATCCTGTATCGGCTGGCCCCCTGGGCGCTGCCGCTGGCGCTGGTGATCCTCTGGCAGATCGCCGTCGAAACCGGCTGGCTGTCCAACCGCATTTTGCCGGCGCCGAGCGCGGTGCTGGCCGCCTTCTGGAGCCTGAGCCAAAGCGGCGAACTATGGCAGCACCTGAGCATCAGCAGCCAGCGCGCGCTGATCGGCTTTGCCATCGGCGGCAGCATCGGGCTGATCCTCGGCTTTATTACCGGGCTGTCGCGCTGGGGCGAACGCCTGCTGGACAGCTCGGTGCAAATGATCCGCAACGTGCCGCACCTGGCGCTGATCCCGCTGGTGATCCTGTGGTTCGGCATCGATGAATCCGCCAAGATCTTTCTGGTGGCGCTCGGTACGCTGTTCCCGATTTATCTCAATACCTATCACGGCATCAAGAACATCGATCGCGGCCTGTTGGAGATGGCCCGCAGCTACGGCCTGAGCGGTTTCCGCCTGTTTACGCAGGTGGTGCTGCCGGGCGCGCTGCCGTCGATTATGGTCGGCGTGCGTTTCGCTCTCGGCTTCATGTGGCTGACGCTGATCGTCGCCGAAACCATTTCGGCCAATTCGGGCATCGGCTACCTGGCGATGAACGCGCGTGAATTCCTGCAAACCGACGTGGTGGTGGTGGCGATCGTGCTGTACGCCCTGCTCGGCAAGCTGGCGGACGTGGGCGCGCAACTGCTGGAGCGCGTCTGGTTGCGCTGGCATCCGGCCTACCAACTGAAACAGGGAGAAGCGCTATGACCCTTCCCGCTCGCCTTGCGCAAGGCACGCCGGTGACGCTGGAGTCCATCGGCAAAGGTTACGGCAACCGCACCGTGCTGGACAATATTCAGCTGCGCATTTCCGCCGGGCAGTTCGTGGCGGTGGTCGGCCGCAGCGGCTGCGGCAAGAGCACCCTGCTTCGCCTGCTGGCCGGCCTGGAACAACCCAGCAGCGGCGCGCTGCTCAGCGGCAACGCGCCGCTTGCCGCCGCTAAAGAGGATACCCGGCTGATGTTTCAGGATGCGCGCCTGCTGCCGTGGAAAACGGTGATCGACAACGTGGGCCTGGGGCTGCGCGGCCAGTGGCGCGATGCGGCGCTGCAGGCGCTGGACGCGGTCGGCTTGGCGGATCGCGCCCGCGACTGGCCGGCGGCGCTGTCCGGCGGGCAAAAGCAGCGGGTCGCCCTGGCGCGCGCGCTGATCCACCGCCCTCGCCTGCTGCTGCTGGATGAACCGCTCGGGGCGTTGGATGCCCTGACGCGCATCGAGATGCAGGGGCTGATAGAAACGCTGTGGCAACAGCACGGTTTTACCGTACTGCTGGTCACGCACGACGTCAGCGAAGCCATCGCGCTGGCGGATCGGGTGATCCTGATTGAAGAGGGCCGCATCGGGCTGGATCTGACTCTCGATCTGCCGCGGCCGCGCCGCAAAGGTTCCGCCCGGCTGGCGGAACTGGAGGCCGAAGTGCTGGAGCGGGTGTTATCACCGCTGGCCACAGCGGCCAGCGGCCGTCGGGCGGCGAATTGAAGGGATGAAAAAAGGGACGGCGCAGGCCGTCCCTTGATCTATCCAGCGCGAAAAGATCAGGCGTCGAGCGCCTTGCTGATCTTCTCGTACAGATCGCCGGACAGGTTTTCCAATCCTTTCAGCTGTTCCAGCGCCTTGCGCATCAGCGCCTGGCGGCCCGCGTCGTAACGCTTCAGGCGAATCAGCGGTTCAATCAGGCGCGCGGCGATCTGCGGGTTGCGCTGGTTGAGATCGCTGAGGATCTCCGCCAGGAACTGATAGCCGCTTCCGTCCGCGGCATGGAACGCCGCCGGGTTGCCGGAAGCGAAGCCGCCGATCAGCGAACGGGTGCGGTTCGGGTTGCTCAGGCTGAACGAACGGTGTTGCAGCAGCGCGCGCACCTTGCTCAGCACGTCTGCCGCCGGGCTGCTGCCCTGCAGCACGAACCATTTATCCATCACCAGGCCATCCTGATGCCAGCGTTCGTCGAACGCCGCCAGCAGCGCATCGCGGCACGGCAGCTGGGCCGCGACCGCAGCAGACAGCGCCGCCAGCGAGTCGGTCATGTTGTCCGCCTGGCGATACTGTTCGCTCACCAGCTGATCCGCCAGCGCCACATCTTCGCCGAACGCCAGATAGCCCAGGCACACATTACGCAAGGCGCGCTTGGCGATCTCGGCGTGCTCCACGCGGTAGCCGTCGGTCTTGTTGGCGTGATATACCGCCAGCCACTCATCGGCCAGCTCCCGCGCCAGGCAGCGAACGATCGCTTCATGCACCGCGGCGATCGCTTCCGGATCGATGGTGGCGAACAGCTCGGCGATTTCGTTCTCCGACGGCAACGTCAGGATCTGCGCCGCCAGCGCCGGATCCAGTTTTTCGTCCAGCAGCACTGCGCGGAACGCATCGGCCACGTGCAGCGGCAGCGACAGCGGCTGCTTCTGCTGGTGCCGCGCCACGTTCAGCTTGATATAGGTCGCCAGCAGGCTCTGCGCCGCATCCCAACGCGCAAATTCATTGCGCGCGTGCTGCATCAGGAAGGTCAGCTGCTGATCGCTGTACGGATAGTCCAGCTTCACCGGCGCGGAGAATTCGCGCAGCAGCGACGGCACCGGCTTATGCGCCACGCCGTCGAACACGAAGGTTTGCTCCGCTTCGGTGACGTTCAGCACGTTATTGACCGGCAGGCCGCCCTTTTGCAATGGAATGACGTTGCCTTCGCTGTCGTACAGTTCGATATCCAGCGGGATATGCAGCGGCAATTTCTCCGGCTGATCGGCGGTCGGCGCGGTTTGCTGACTGACATGCAGGCGATACTGCTGGGTTTCCGCGTCGTAATCGTCGCGAACCGTCAACAGCGGCGTGCCGGACTGGCTATACCAACGGCGGAAGCGCGACAGATCGACGTTGGACGCGTCCTCCATCGCCTGCACGAAATCGTCGCAGGTGGCGGCGCTGCCGTCGTGGCGTTCGAAATAGAGCTGCATCCCTTTCTGGAAGTTCTCCTCCCCCAGCAAGGTGTGCATCATGCGGATCACTTCGGAACCCTTTTCATACACCGTCAGGGTGTAGAAGTTGTTCATCTCGATCACTTTGTCCGGGCGGATGGCGTGCGCCATCGGGCTGGCGTCTTCGGCGAACTGCGCGCCGCGCATCACGCGCACGTTGTCGATGCGGTTGACCGAACGCGATCCCAGATCGGAACTGAACTCCTGGTCGCGGAACACCGTCAGCCCCTCTTTCAGGCTGAGCTGGAACCAGTCGCGGCAGGTTACGCGGTTACCGGTCCAGTTGTGGAAGTATTCGTGGCCGATCACCGCTTCAATGTTCAGGTAATCCTTGTCGGTGGCGGTTTCCGCCTTCGCCAGCACGTATTTGGAGTTAAAGATGTTTAACCCTTTGTTCTCCATCGCGCCCATATTGAAGAAATCGACCGCCACAATCATATAAATGTCGAGATCGTATTCCAGGCCGAAGCGGGTCTCGTCCCACTTCATCGAGTTCTTCAGCGACGTCATCGCCCAGTCGGCGCGATCCAGGTTGCCGCGATCGACGAACAGCTCCAGCGCGACCTTACGGCCGGAACGGGTGGTGAAGCTGTCGCGCAGCACGTCGAAGTCTCCCGCCACCAGCGCGAACAGGTAGCAAGGTTTCGGGAACGGATCCTGCCATTGCACCCAGTGGCGGCCATCGGCCAATTCGCCCTGGCCGATGCGGTTGCCGTTCGACAGCAGGAACGGATAGCGCGCCTTGTCGGCCTCGATGCGGGTGGTAAAGCGCGCCAGCACGTCCGGGCGATCCTGATAATAGGTAATGTGGTGGAAACCTTCGGCTTCGCATTGCGTGCACAGCGCATCGCCGGACAGGTACAGCCCTTCCAGCGCGGTGTTTTTCGCCGGGTGAATGTCGTTGACGATGGTAAGAGTGAATTGTGCCGGCAACGCTTCGATGATCAGCTGGTTATCCTGCTGGCGGTAGGCGCTCCACGGTTGGCCGTCCACCTGAATGCTCACCAGCGTCAGATCTTCGCCATCCAGCACCAGCGGTGCGCCGGCCGCGCCCTGACGTTTGATTTTACTGACGGCGGTCACGCGCGTGGTTTCCGCGTCCAGACTGAAGTCCAAATCGATATCGGTCGTGGTGTAATCGGGCGCGCGATAATCGTGGCGGTATTTTGCCTGTGGCTGTTGTGTCATAAAAACCCTTAAACGTCTCGGTGAGTTATAGGTGCCAGGCCGCTCTTCTGCTTCGTACCGCAGCCGGAGTGTTCCCCTGCGGCGCGCGGTGGGCCTGAATTGTGAATAAACTGTATCACAGCTGGCCGAAAAGCCCAGAGTCGCCGGGCGACCACGAGAGAGAAATCAGAGGCAAATCATAAATCGCCCGCCAGGCGATAGCGCAGGTGACCAATGGCTAAATAAAAATCAGCATTTAATGCTAAAAAACCGCCACCGGAGGGCGCCGGCATAGTTGAGGCGACGCAGGCGGCATGGTGGTATAATTGCGGCATCAGGCTCAGGATGACTCGCACTATGAAAATTAAATACGCAATCTATTTTTTTACCCTGTGCCTGATGACTTCCTTCTCTCTGTTCATCGTCGATGAGCTGCTCGAAGCCCATACCGACTACCGCGATAACCAACTCAATCTGTACAAAATTGATCGCGCCAAAGAAATCTCCGAAGCCTTTCAGGCTGCCTTGCAGGCGCACCGCCTCAAACGCTTGAGCCTGATCGATCCGCAAATCACCCGAGCGCAATGTTTGGCCGCCGATCGGGCGGCGCGCGAAAGAATTACCCGCATCCGCGAACATCTGGACGATGAGGTCGCCAGACAGCTCGGGGTTCGGCAAAAAATCGCCGCGCTGTCGATGATCAGCCTGATGGAACAGCTGCTGGATAATGACAACCTGCAGCTTTCGCAGGTCAATAACACCAACGCCAATCTGTTCAACATCAACAGCGCCTATTACATCTCGCAAACCAGTAAGAGCTATTACCGCTACACCTACGATACCCGGATGGTGGATACCGACTCTTTTATGTTTCTCGAGGCCATCCGCCTTAATAACCGGCTGAATATGTCACTGACGGAATTGAGCGATCAGATTATCGACGTCAACGTCAGACCGCTCGTTCGCAAAGACGCCTACCTGAAGTCCATTCAGCTGACCGGCGTACTGAACGCGCTGAGCACCCGATTGATCTTCATGAAGATCAACTACGACGATGGACAAATCACCAACATCGTCAATGCATTGCTCGCCCAGGTTTCCGCTGAGCGCCTCCAACAGATTACCCATGGGCTGTACACCGCTATCGATACCCATCAGCCCTACCCCACCGCGCTTATTTCGCGCTATGTCGACGATGTGAGCGGGCTGTCGCAGGCGCTGTATCAACGCAGCTTCGAACTGGAAACCCTCGCGTCGCGTCACAAGATTTACGACAGCCAGACGACCATTTACGGCATGATTGCACTCGCCGGCCTGGTGGTGTTGCTGTTCATTTTGCCGGCGCTGGTGTTCTGCACCAGCATCAACCGCTGGCTGACCAAGACCCACAACAATATCGTGCGGCTGTCGCGCGGCGAGATAAATATCGATCGCAACGACGCCTTCTACAGCCAGGAATTGATCGCCATCAGCGACGCCATTCAGCAGCTCAGGCAATACCAGTTGGACAAGGTCTCGCTGGAAAGTGAGAAACAACTGCTGATTAAAGAGCTCGAGGCCTCTTCTTTCCTCGATCCGCTTACCAATATTTACAACCGCCGTAAATTCTTCCTTGAATGTCAGCTGCTGGGCGACGGCAGCTACCCGCAGGCCTTTTGCCTGATTGACATCGACAACTTCAAACAGCTCAACGACAGCTACGGCCACGACGTGGGCGACCGGGCGCTGGTGGCATTCGGCCACCTGCTGCAACGCGCGTTCCGCGCCAGCGACATCTTCTGCCGCTACGGCGGCGAAGAGTTCGCGGTGCTGCTGGGCAACTGTTCGTTGGACAACGCGCGGGACATCATGGAGCAATTGCGCGCCCGCACTCATCGCCTGACGCTAAATCTGGCCGATGGACGGCAAGTGCGTTTTACCACCAGCTGCGGCATTGCGCCGGTCAACGCATTCACCGCGCTGCAGGCGGCGATCAAACAGGCGGACGAAGCGCTCTATTTTTGCAAAAAGAACGGCAAGGATCGGGTCAGCGTGCATACCCAGGCCGGCTATATCTGATTCGCTGTTTAAAATAATTAACATTATAATTTTTATGACTAATTAGGCTAAGTCATTCACCTTACAGGCATATCTGGCTTTTTTTCCTCCCCGCCGCTATCAGGCCGCCATAAAGGCACGTTTAATCCTCGACCCGCTTTGGTGATTTATGGTGTGATGCAGCTTCAATAACAGGATAATCCGGGTATACTCCCCCCCCACTTTTATGATTATCCGGATTTGGACACGCGCCTGACGAGGATGCTGTAACGCGCTATGACTCAATACGCTTCCCCGATTTTGACATCACTGCTTGATACCGATGCTTATAAGCTTCATATGCAGCAAGCAGTGTTCCATCGCTATCCCGCGATCAGCGTGGCGGCGGAATTCCGCTGCCGCGGCGACGAACTGCTGGGCGAATATGCCGACGAGATCCGCGCGCAGGTGGCGTTGATGAGCCGGCTGGCGCTGACCGACGCCGAATTCGCTTATCTTTCGGGCCTGCCCTTCTTCCGTCAGGATTACCTGAACTGGCTGCGAACGTTCCGCTACGATCCGCAGCAGGTCACCATAGACAACCGCGACGGCAAGCTGCAAATCCGCATCGCCGGCCCCTGGCGTGAAGTGATCATGTGGGAAGTGCCGTTGCTGGCGGTGATCAGCGAAGTGGTGCACCGTCGGCGCTCTCCGCTGGCGACGCCGGAACAGGCGGTGGCGCATCTGCAAACCAAGCTGGCTCAGTTCAAGACGCTGGCGGGCGATCTGGATCTTTCGCGCTTCAAGCTGATGGACTTCGGCACCCGTCGCCGTTTCTCTCAAGGCGTGCAACAGGCCATCGTCAGCACCTTGCAGGCCGAATTCCCGTACCTGTCGGGCACCAGCAATTACGATCTGGCGCATCAGCTCGGCCTGGCGCCGGTCGGCACTCAGGCACATGAGTGGTTCCAGGCGCATCAGCAAATAAGCCCGGTGCTGGCCAACAGCCAGCGCGCCGCCTTGCAAGCCTGGTTGGATGAATACCCGGATCAGCTTGGCATCGCGCTCACCGACTGTATCACCATGGATGCCTTCCTGCGCGACTTCGGCCCGCAGTTCGCCGAACGTTATCAGGGGCTGCGCCACGATTCTGGCGATCCCGTCGAGTGGGGTGAAAAGGCCATTGCCCATTATCAAAAGCTGGGCATCGATCCGATGAGCAAAACGCTGGTGTTCTCGGACAACCTGGAGCTGGAAAAAGCGCTGGCGCTCTATCGCCATTTCTACCAGCGCATCAATCTCGGCTTCGGCATCGGCACGCGCCTGACCTGCGATATTCCCGGCGTCAAACCGCTGAATATCGTGATCAAGCTGGTCGAGTGCAAAGGCAAGCCGGTGGCCAAGCTCTCCGACAGCCCCGGCAAAACCATTTGCCAGGATCAGGCGTTCGTCAGGGCTCTGCGCAAGGCCTTCGATCTGCCACTGGTGAAGAAAGCCAGCTGAGCCTTCTATATATAGAGAGAAAGCCGGCCCGGTTCAGGCGCCGGCTTTTTTGTTTTTATCTCGACCGCCCTCTTTTCAGCCAGCCACGATAAATGTTGCGCCAATCCGATGATTTCTGCTTGTGCTCTGCACCGCGGCAAGTAACATAGCCATTACCCCCATATTCTTGGGTTGTAAGCTATTTCTAAACCAAATTATTAAAGAGAGAAATCTATGAGCGTAGTGCCTGTAGTCGACGTACTGCAAGGTCGTGCTGCGGTTGACAGTGAAGTCACCGTACGCGGCTGGGTACGTACCCGGAGAGATTCAAAAGCTGGTATCTCCTTCCTGGCCGTCTATGACGGTTCCTGCTTTGATCCGTTACAGGCCGTCGTTAATAATTCTCTGCCGAATTATCAGGATGAAGTGCTGCACCTGACCACCGGTTGCTCAGTTGAAGTTACCGGCAAGGTCGTCGCCTCACCGGGCGAAGGCCAGAGCTTCGAGCTGCAGGCTACCGCGATCAACGTGGTCGGCTGGGTCGACGATCCGGATACTTACCCAATGGCGGCCAAACGCCACAGCATCGAATACCTGCGCGAAGTGGCCCACCTGCGCCCGCGCACCAATCTGATCGGCGCCGTGGCGCGCGTGCGTCATACCCTGGCGCAGGCAATCCACCGCTTCTTCCATGAAAATGGTTATTTCTGGGTGTCCACCCCGCTGATCACCGCCTCCGACACCGAAGGCGCCGGCGAAATGTTCCGCGTGTCCACGCTGGATCTGGAAAACCTGCCGCGCACCGACAAGGGCGCCGTCGATTTCAGCCAGGACTTCTTCGGTAAGGAAGCCTTCCTCACCGTTTCCGGCCAGCTGAACGGCGAAACTTACGCCTGTGCGCTGTCCAAGGTATACACCTTCGGCCCAACCTTCCGTGCCGAAAACTCCAACACCAGCCGCCACCTGGCGGAGTTCTGGATGATCGAGCCGGAAGTGGCCTTCGCGACGCTGGACGATGTCGCCGGCCTGGCCGAAAGCATGCTGAAGTATGTGTTCCAGGCGGTGCTGGATGAACGTGCAGACGATCTGAAATTCTTCGCCGAACGCGTGGATAAAGACGCAATCTCTCGTCTGGAGCGCTTCGTCTCTTCCGATTTCGCCCAGGTGGACTACACCGACGCCATTGAGATCCTGCTGGCCTCTGGCCAAACCTTCGAAAACCCGGTTTCCTGGGGCATCGATCTCTCTTCCGAACATGAGCGTTATCTGGCGGAGAAACACTTCCAGGCGCCGGTGGTGGTGAAGAACTACCCGAAAGACATCAAAGCGTTCTATATGCGCATGAACGAAGACGGTAAAACCGTCGCGGCCATGGACGTGCTGGCGCCGGGCATCGGTGAAATCATCGGCGGTTCGCAGCGTGAAGAACGCCTCGACATGCTCGATCAACGTCTGGAAGAGATGGGCCTGAATAAAGAAGACTACTGGTGGTATCGCGATCTGCGTCGTTACGGCACCGTGCCGCATTCCGGTTTCGGCCTGGGTTTTGAACGTTTAATCGCCTATGTCACCGGCGTGCAAAACGTGCGCGATGTGATCCCGTTCCCACGCACACCACGTAACGCAAGCTTCTAATTCATACGATCAAACGTTTTTTAAACGATTTCGTTACAAAACAAAGGCCAGCCTCGCTGGCCTTTCGCATTTTTTAATATTGACGCACATCACAAAGTTCCCGAAAAATTACATTTGGTTACACATACTTTCCTTTTGCAACCTGATTGGGACATTGGTATCATTTTCGTCCTAGATTAACCCGCCTGTGAATGGAACACTGCGTTCAGACACAGGACGACACCAATCTATCAACAATAGTTCCCAAAGAATTATTGGCGGCAGTGGCAAAGGTGTCCGAATAACACCAATGAGGGTAATAATGATGAAGCGCAACATTCTTGCAGTGGTTATCCCGGCTCTGTTGGCTGCTGGTGCAGCAAACGCAGCTGAAATCTACAACAAAGACGGCAACAAGCTGGATCTGTACGGCAAAGTTGACGGTCTGCACTACTTCTCCGACGACAAAGGCAATGACGGCGATCAGACCTATGTTCGTTTCGGCTTCAAAGGTGAAACCCAGATTACTGACCAACTGACCGGTTACGGCCAGTGGGAATACAACGTTCAGTCCAACCACGCCGAATCTCAGGGCACCGAAGGCACCAAAACCCGTCTGGGCTTTGCCGGTCTGAAATTCGCTGACTACGGCTCCTTCGACTACGGCCGTAACTACGGCGTACTGTACGACGTGGAAGGCTGGACCGATATGCTGCCAGAGTTCGGTGGCGATACCTACACCTACTCCGACAACTTCATGACCGGCCGTACCAACGGCGTTGCGACCTATCGTAACAACAACTTCTTCGGTCTGGTTGACGGTCTGAACTTCGCTCTGCAATACCAGGGCAAGAACCAGAACGACGATCGCGACATCAAGAAACAAAACGGCGACGGCTGGGGCATCTCCTCTACTTATGACATCGGCGAAGGCGTAAGCTTCGGCGCTGCATACGCTTCTTCCAACCGTACCGACGACCAGAAACTGCGTTCCAACGAACGTGGCGACAAGGCTGACGCATGGACCGTGGGTGCGAAATACGACGCCAACAACGTTTACCTGGCGGCGATGTACGCAGAAACCCGCAACATGACTCCGTTCGGCGGCGGTAACTTCGGTGCAGGCTGTGCAGCTACCGATGACAAGTGCGGTGGCTTCGCGAGCAAAACTCAGAACTTCGAAGTCACTGCTCAGTACCAGTTCGACTTCGGTCTGCGTCCAGAAGTGTCTTACCTGCAGTCTAAAGGCAAGAACCTGAACGTCCCAGGCGTAAGCTCTGACCAGGATCTGGTTAAATATGTTTCTGTTGGTACCACTTACTACTTCAACAAAAACATGTCCACCTACGTTGATTACAAAATCAACCTGCTGGATGACAACGAGTTCACCAAAGCAACCGGCACCGCTACCGACGATATCGTAGCCGTTGGTCTGGTGTACCAGTTCTAAGTTGTCTCGCTTAACGGCGGTTTACCGTCGGCTAAGTTAAAAAACAGGGCTTCGGCCCTGTTTTTATTTGTGTCTCCCGGTAACGTTTTATCCTGCAGATTTCCCCTTCCCCATCATTTTTTCTGTCGAATCCTTCCCGTTCACAAGATCGCGGTGTTTTTATCGCAAACGGTTGGCAAAGCCGATAACTGGCGCTACCCTGATGCTTCTGTCTGCTTAACTCCGAGATTTGGAAGCACCTGACATGTTTGAAAAAATCACCGCCGCACCCGCCGACCCGATCCTGGGCCTGACCGACATTTTCCGCGCCGACGCCCGCCCGAATAAAATCAATTTAGGGATTGGCGTTTATAAAGACGAAACCGGCAAAACGCCGGTGCTGACCAGCGTAAAAAAAGCTGAACAGTATCTGCTGGAAAACGAGACCACCAAAAACTATCTCGGCATTGAAGGCATTCCGGCTTTCGCCAGCTGCACGCAAGAGCTGCTGTTCGGCAAAGAGAGCCCGATCGTTACCGCGCGGCGCGCGCGTACCGCACAGACGCCCGGCGGCACCGGCGGCCTGCGCGTGGCGGCAGACTTTATCGCCAACCAGACCAGCGCCAAGCGCATCTGGATCAGCAACCCAAGCTGGCCAAACCACAAGAACGTCTTTAGCGCCGTAGGCCTGGAAGTGCTGGAGTACGCCTACTACGACGCCGCCAACCACGCGTTGGACTTTGACGGCCTGCTGAACAGCCTGAAACAGGCACAGGCCGGTGATGTGGTGCTGTTCCACGGCTGCTGCCATAACCCGACAGGTATCGATCCAACGGCGGAACAGTGGGCACAGCTGGCTGAGCTTTCCGTCGCCAATGGCTGGCTGCCGCTGTTCGATTTCGCCTACCAGGGCTTCGCCAACGGTCTGGAAGAAGATGCGCAGGGCCTGCGTATTTTCGCCGCCAAACATCAAGAGCTGATCGTTGCCAGCTCCTACTCGAAAAACTTCGGCCTGTACAATGAGCGCGTCGGCGCTTGCACCATTGTGGCTGCCGATGCCGAAACCGCCGATCGCGCCTTCAGCCAGGTGAAAGCGGCCATTCGCGCCAACTACTCCAACCCGCCGTCACACGGCGCGGCGGTTGTCGCCACCATTCTGGGCAACGATGCGCTGCGCGCGATGTGGGAGCAGGAGCTGACCGACATGCGCCAGCGTATTCACCGCATGCGTCAGCTGTTCGTGAACACCCTGCAGGAGAAAGGCGCGCAGCAGGACTTCAGCTTCATCATCCAGCAGAACGGCATGTTCTCGTTCAGCGGCCTGACCAAAGAACAGGTGCTGCGTCTGCGCGAAGAGTTCGGCGTCTATGCCGTGAACTCGGGCCGGGTGAACGTGGCCGGCATGACGCCGGACAACATGGCGCCGCTGTGTGAAGCCATCGTCGCCGTGCTCTAAAGGCATCGACGCAGGTCATAAATCGTAAAAAAGGGCGCTCTATGCGCCCTTGATTATTTCTGCCGGGAAATAATCGTTACCACACCGCCGGCTCTTCGCGCAGGAACGGGTTGGTCTGGCGCTCGTGGCCGAAGGTCGACATCGGGCCGTGGCCGGGAATAAAGCGCATGTCGTCGCCCAACGGCAGCAGTTTGGTGCGAATAGAGGCGATCAGCGCCTGATGGTCACCGCGCGGGAAGTCGCTGCGCCCCACGCCGCCGTTAAACAGCACGTCGCCCACCAGCGCCAAACGCGCCTGCTCATTGATAAAGACGATGTGGCCCGGCGTGTGCCCAGGGCAATGCAACACCTTGAGCGTCATCTCGCCCACCTGCATCTCATCGCCTTCCGACAGCCAGCGGGTCGGCGTCAGCGGCGCGCACTCTTCCAGCCCAAACATCCGGCTCTGCGCCGGCAAACCGTCCAGCCAAAACGCGTCTTCTTTATCCGGGCCATAGATTGGCACCTGATAATGGTCCGCCAGCTCCGCCGCCGCGCCGACATGATCCAAATGGCCGTGCGTCAGCAAAATCTGGGTGACCGTCACCCCCTGCCGCGCGACTTCCGCTTTGATTTTTTCCGCTTCACCGCCGGGATCGACCAACGCCG
The DNA here is from genome assembly GCF_052169255.1 of Serratia sp. CY29653. Classification (NCBI taxonomy): domain Bacteria; kingdom Pseudomonadati; phylum Pseudomonadota; class Gammaproteobacteria; order Enterobacterales; family Yersiniaceae; genus Serratia; species Serratia sp. CY29653. The sequence continues at coordinate 1,902,344 of NZ_JBJNLC010000001.1, forward strand.
CCTGCTGCGTGTTTTCACACCAAATCAGACTGCAGTTCTGGCTAAAGGCGGTAACGGGAATAAGATGGTATTTCATAAGGCTCCAACGACAATAACGCCGCTTCCGCAAGGGGCGGCGTTATTCACTGACGGCACAGCGATTACCAGGTCCGAACCGGGCCGGTATCGATGTGTACGAAGTTGCTACGTGGGTAATATCCTACACCACCGGCGCGCATTTTTAACGCCGCTTTGCGGATATTGCTCAATTGGATACCTTCAATGTGGAAATCCATCGCCTGGCCTTTGGTGTGGTAGCTGTGCTTGGCCACGCCGCGGCTATGCGCACGCAGTTCGTTGTTGGTGTCTACGGAACGGTATCCGGAGATCAGCTGCACCGGCTTGCTGGTGCCCAGCAGCCCCTGCAGACGATAGAGGTGATCAAACAAGCGGGGATCGATCGATTTAACCTTGTTGGCGCGATAATCGCGGAACAGATGATTTAGCCGCACCAACTCTTCTTTATTGTAACCTTTGCCGTCAAAGAACTCGGCTTTAATAGATTCACCGGTATTCAGGTTATTCAACACTAAAATACGCGGTCGAGCGGTGGAAATACTGGCAAACGCCTGCCCTGGAAGCAGCGCTATGCCCATAGCGGCGCCACCTAGCGCCAGCCATTTACGGCGGTGATGATCAATTTTGTCCATGACTCTGTTAAACCCGGCAAGAATGTCAAAATAAATGCACAAAGCAGCGCACTGTCCGAACCATAACCGCCTGCGTATGCTGAGTCAACCCGCGATACGCCTAGGTTTACAGGCCCCCGGCTACGAGGGCCTGCGGTATAGCCAAACATTCTGACCGTTATTTATTTATAATTACTGCATTTACTGCATTAATTTTTTGGCCTGAGCCAAAATTTGTGCGCCCGATCGCACCGTATTATCATAATTGTAAATATCTGTACGGAATTGCGGTTGGCCGTCATCCGAAACCCAGGCGGTCAGATAATACAGTTTTACGGGAATACGCTGGCGAATATTCACATAAGTGGTATTCCCTTCTTTCAGCGTGGAAGACACGCGGCTGTTGTTCCAGCCGGCGTCCTGCAGCAGCATATTCGCCAAATCGGAAGCCTTGTTCACCCGCACGCAGCCGGAGCTGAGCGCGCGGATGTCTTTCTGGAACAGGCTGTGGTTCGGGGTATCGTGCAGGTAGATAGCGTCCGAGCTCGGCATATTGAACTTGAAGCGCCCCAGCGAGTTGGTCGCGCCCGGAGCCTGACGCACGCGATACGGGAAGTTGCGCGCAGAGACCATGCTCCAGTCGATCATCGCCGGGTTGATCACTTCCGCATCGTTGCTCCAGCCCGACAGCACGGTATAGCCGTGTTTCTGGAAGTAGTTACCGTCACGCATCGCCTTCGGCACGATGTCCTCACGCACCAAGGTAGTCGGCACGTTCCACGGCGGGTTGACCACCACGTTGTTCAACGCGCTGCTCATCAGCGGCGTCTTGCGGCTCGGCCGCCCGACGATAACGCGGGAAGACAGCACCTCATTGCCGTTCTGGTAGTAAGTCAGCGAGTAGTTGGGAATGTTCACCATAATGCCGGTGCCGACATGCCCCGGCAGGATCCGCAGGCGCTGGATATTCAGCGCCAGTAGTGCGGCGCGGGTTTTCGGTGACACGTTGAGCCACTCGCGGGTGCGCACGCCGATCACGCCATCCGCCGTCAGCCCTTGCCATTTCTGGAAGCGCTTGACGCCCTCCACCAGTTCGTCGGTATAGAGGTTATCGCTCACCACGCTGCCAATCTGCGGCGGCGTCTGTTCCGCGGTCAGCTCCGTCACCGGCGCTGCCGATGGGCTGACCGTCACGCGGCTTTTCTCTTCGTCTACCGTCAGCCCGCCGTCGTCGGGCTCATTGATCTTCGCCGAGACCACCGCCGGTTCCGGATCCGCTTCCGGCGCCGAGGCGGCGAGCATACCGGTGCGCGTCAGGATCTCACGCAGCGCCGGAATATCATTGCTCATTTGGCCTGGACGCAGGCTCGGGCCGCTGCCCACCTGCGGCCAGGGACGATTATCCGCCAGCATGTCGCGCAGCGCCTGATGCATCTTGGCGTATTGCGGATGCTGCGGCGCGAGCGAATTCACGTAGCTCAGAGTACGCGCCTGGCGCACCGCCAGCTGCCATTGGTTGATCACCGCGGTGGGCGGCAAGCCAAGCTTGTAGGGAATATTGCTGTACAGCCAGTTGTTGCCGTTGGCACCGATGGCGGAGACGAACTGCAAATAGCCCAGCATCGCATCGGACAGCACCGCATCGCGGCCCGCTTCACTGAGCGCCGGATCGGTCAACATCTTCACCCATTGGGTGAACTGCGGCTGCACGCCGGACATCGCCAGCTCGGCCAGCTGCTGCTGAAACTGCTGAACGGCTTCGCGATCCTGCCACATCGGCTGCATGTGATTCGCCGCATACAGCGGCGCCAGCGTGGACAGGTAGTGCAAATCCATGCCGCGCGGCAACGCGGCCAGCAGTTCAGAACGGCTCTGCGCAACGGACATGCCTGCTGATGCCACCGGCAACGCCGGGACGGTGGCCGATGCGGAAAACGACGACACAAGACTACAGGCGATAGCGCCACTCAGCACCAAACGTCGTAGAGAGTTTCCCTTTTTAAGCAACATCCCTTGCCCCCTGTATGCTCACAAAAAAAACGTCAAAAACTGCATATAGTTTCAGTATACAAACAGAAAGGCCGTTTCGCCCTGCGGGCGCCGAATAACTGTTTATGTGATTAAACTAACCGCTTTTCAACGGATAAAAAAGCAGGACTATCATCCACGCGCACAAAAAAATAGCCACCCTGCGGCGGCTATTTTCGGATTTTTAGGGCGTTTTTCTGCGTTACGGCGTTTCAACCGCCGCAGCACCCAGCGCCGGCGGCTCGCCGGCGAAACCGCGCAGCCCCACCACGTGCACATGCTCGTGGTTCTGGAACACCTTACGCACCAGTTTATAGGTGGTGCCCTTCTCCGGGCTGATGTTTTCCGGTGCCGCGATGATCAGCTGCATCTCCAGACGGTCGCACAGCTCGAACAGCGTAGCGATCGACTTGGCATCCAGACGCGCCGCTTCATCGAGGAACAGCAGGCGGCACGGCGAGATGTCTTTGCCGCGCAGGCGACGGGACTCTTCTTCCCAGCTCTGCACCACCATCACCAGGATTGACATCCCGGTACCGATGGCTTCACCGGTAGACAACGCGCCGCTTTCCGCACGCAGCCAGCCGTCGGAGCCACGGTATACCTCCACTTCCATCTCCAGGTAGTTGCGGTAGTCCAGCAACTCCTCGCCGATGGTCTGCGGCGTGCGCTGCCCCATGTCGATCTGCGGATTCAGGCGTTGATACAGTTTGGCCAACGCTTCGGAGAAGGTCAGGCGGTTGCTGTTGAACAGATCCTGATGCTGTTCCTGCTGCTCGGAGAGCACGTCCAGCAGAGTGGCGTGCGCTTCGCGCACATTGACGTTCAGCCGCACGCTCTTCACCTGGCCGAAGGCAACGGCCTGCAGCCCCTGGTTCAGCATGCGAATGCGGTTCTGTTCGCGCTGAATGGTTTTGCGAATGATGTTGGCCACGCTTTTCGAACTGATCGCCAGCTTCTGCTCGCGCGCGGTCAGCTCTTCGGTCAGACGGCCCAACTCGATCTCCATCTGTTCGATGGCCTCGACCGGATCGTCGGTGCGAATGATGTCCTGACGGATGCGCTCGCGCAGGTGCTGGTACACCGCGATATAGAACTGAATCTTACGCTCCGGCCGCTTCGGATCTTCCGACAGGCGCAGCACGTCGCGCAGGTGTTCGTTATCCGCCACCGCCAGACGCAGCGCGCCGAGCGCCTTATCCGACATCGAGCGCAGCTCGTCGCCATCCATATACGCCAGCTCGCGGCGGTGCAGGCGGCGTTCCACGCCGTTGTCTTTCACCAGGCGCATCACCGCGCACCAGCCCGCCTTGGCGGTCACCACCTGCTCGCGCAGCTGATGATAATCGCGTTCCAGCTTGCGCAGCTTCTTCTGCAGGCCGTCCATTTCGGCTTCGCAGAAGGTCAGCTGTTTTTCCAGCTGATTGCGGCGAGCGCGGTTGTTGCTCAGCGCCGCATGCAGTTCGTCGCGACGCGCGCGGGCGCGCGCTTCGGCATTGGCGTCGGCCTGCACGCCGATGTCCACCAGCTCCTGGCTCAGCTCTTTCAGCATGTCGCGCTTGGCGTCGTACGAGCTTTTCAGCGAAGCCAGCACCTGGCTGTACTGGGTGAACTGGGTTTGATACTGGCGCAGTTGCTCACGGGCGCGGGCGCGTTCGGCTTCCGCCTGCTCCAGACGCTGGCGCAGCTTGTCGTTCAGATCGTTGTTGGCGTTCTGCATGCCGGCGGAGTCGGTATAGCTGAAGTGCGCACGACGCTGCACCACTTCAGTGAGCGCGAACGCCTGCTGTTTAGCCTGACGCTGCACGCTTTGCGCCTGCGCGTAATCCTGCTGCAGCTGTTCATGCTGCTGCGGATCGCTCTGCAGCACCGACAGCAGCGGCTCCAGCTTGGCCAGCGACACGCCGTGCTGCTGAATATGACGCGCGGCGTCCTGCGCTTCTTCCAGCTCTTCGCGCATCTCGTCGACGCGGTCCTGCAACGTTTCATCGTTCAGCAACGACACCAGCGGCATCAGGCGGTTGAGCGCGGAAATACCCTCTTTGGCCTGATCGTACTGCTGACGCTGCTGCTGGTTCTGCGCTTCGTGATTGTTCAGCGCGCGTTCGATTTCGCCACGGCGGGCGTTCAGGCCGCGGATCTCCGCTTCTGGGTCGGCGTCGAACGCCACCGCCAGATGGGTACCGATAAAGCGGCTGAAAGCCTGGTGCGAACGTTGGGTTTTCTGCACGTCGAACGACAGCGTGGCGTAGCGCTCCGCCAGCGTTTCACGCTCGGCATGCAGCACTTCCAGGCGGTTTTCGCGCGCCGCGCGGCCGAACAACGGCACTTCCGGGTAGCGGGAGTAACGCCACTGGCGATCGGCGATTTTCACCACCACCGCTTTTTCCTGCTCTTCGACGGCGAATACGCTGTCATCGAACGACTGCGGATCCCCTTCGATCAGGTAAAGATCTTCCGGGCAATCTTCCAGCCCTTCCAGCATCTCGCGCACCAGCGACAGATCCGGCACCACGATGGCGTGGCGCGAAGGGCCGTACAGCGCCGAGAAGTAAGGCGCGTCGTCGATGGTGACGTCATCGTAAATTTCCGACAGCAGCACGCCGCCGAAACGTTCGGCCAGCGTGACCAGGCGTTGATCTTCCGCGCCGCCCGGCTGGCTGAGACGTTCGATCTGCGCTTCCACTTCACGTTTGCGGGCCGCCACTTCGTCGCGCTCGACGGTGGTTTCACGCTCGCGCTCCAGCAACTGCTGCATGTATTCAGTCACCTGCTGGCTGTTTTCCAGCGGCTCTCCGCTCTGATCGCTGAGCTGGCCCAGGGCGTCCTGCGCCGCCAGCCACACCGGGGCACGCGCCGTCAGCTCACGGATGCGCTGCTGGATCTGCTCCAGTTCCTGGCGCATCTCCATGCGGCGTTCGCCGGCTTCGCTGACGTTCTGCGACAGCGCCTCCAGGCGCTCTTCCAACTCCTGTTGCAGCATGTCGAGATCGTCCGGCTGGTACTCTTGGCCATGACGTTTGCAAAATTCGTTCAGCAGACGCTCGGCATCCTGCTGCGAGCGCAGGCGCTGTTCCAGCTCGCTCAGGCGCAAACGCAGCGGCTGAACGCGCTCGGCGAGATGTTGCTGCGAAGGCCAGTCGCGCAGCAATTCGCGCGCGCACTGCCAGGCTTCGCTGCGGCTGACCTGGCCGGCAATTTTGCCCACCAGCTGATAGGCCTGTTCGAACTGGCCGTGCGCGGCGTCGGCCACGCTCAGCTTCTGTTCCAGCATCAGCAACGCTTCGGTCGCTTCCTGCTCGCGGGCCTGGAAGGTGTCCAGCCACTGTTCGGCGTTGTCGGCGGTCAGATCCGGCAGTTGGCACAGCGCGCGCGCGCGCTCCAACGCCTGCAGCGCCTGCTGGTACTGAATGGCGCGGGTCTGCTGCACGTCGAGCGCCTGCTGGTAGTCGGCCAGCTGGCTCTTCAGCTCATCCACTTCCAGCTCGGCCGCTTCGGCGCGCGCTTCGTTTTCGGCCTGTTGCTCACTCGCCTCGGCCACCACTTCGTTCTGCTCTTCCAGACGGTAGGTCAGCTCTTCCAGATCGGCTTCATAACGTTCGATCTTTTCCTGCTGGCGCATCGCCGTCTGCACCAGATTCAGGTGATCGCTGGCGGCCTGGTAATCGGTTTCCAGATCGGATTCGGCACCGCTCTGTTCGCTCAGCTCACGCGCCATTTCCACATGGCGATACTGTTCGGCGGCCAGCTGCTTGCGGCTGCCCAACAGATCGCTACGCAGCGCCAGCGCGCCGTCCAGATGGATACGGCGTTCGTTGGCGTGGCGCATATAGTCCGCCGCCACATAGGAAGTGGCCTCGGAGATCAGATGCTTGAACAGATCGCGGTCCGACTGGGTGACGCGGATCGCTTCCAGCGTCATGCGGTTTTCGCGCAGCGCCGCTTCCATGTCCTGGAACGCCTTGCGCACGCCGCTGTTTTCCGGCAGCAGGTAATCGCGCAACGAGCGGGTGATGGCGCTGGAAATACCGCCGTACAGCGACGCTTCAATCAAACGGTAGAATTTGCTGCGATCGGCGGACGAACGCAGACGTTTCGGGATCACGCCCAGATCGAACATCAGCGAGTGGTAATCGGTGATGGAGTTGAACTGCTTGAACTGCACGCCCTCCATCTCTTCCACGCGATCTTTCAGCTCTTGCAGCGACAGCACGCGCGCCTGGCGCTCACCCACGGTCTGGGTCAGCAGCTCGGTCGGCTGCACCGCGGTCGGCAGGCCCTGAATGGTGAACGGTTTGATGTCGACCTTACGATCACGCCCCGCCACCTGCTGCAGACGCACGCCCACCACCACGCGCTGGTGGCGCGAGTTGACGACGTCGAGGGTGGAGTAACACACGCCGGCGCGCAGCTTGCCGTGCAAGCCTTTGTCGCGCGAACCGCTGGTGGCGCCCGCTTCGGTGGTGTTACGGAAGTGCAGCAGCGTCAGATCGGGGATCAGTGCGGTGACGAAGGCCGCCATGGTGGTGGACTTCCCCGCCCCGTTACCGCCGGACAGCGTGGTCACCAGCTCATCCAGATCAAAGGTGCGGGCGAAGAAACCGTTCCAGTTTACCAGCGTCAGCGAGCGAAATTTACCGCGTTCAATCATTCCTGTTCATCCTCTGCACCGTCAGGAGCGTTATCAACCTGCTGATCCTCAGCCTCATTCTCATCGTTCAGCGACAGGCTGTTTTCAACCGGCATCGCCTCGCCGTCGCGAATCATGCGCAGTTGCGCTTCACGCGGATCGTCGCCGCTGCGCACGTCGGCGCCGAAGCGGAACACCGCCTCGGTAATACGGAACTTGCTGCTGTCATTGCCCATGAAGTAGACCATGCCGAGGCGGCGCAGGCGGTTCAGCGAGGTGCGCACCTTTTCGTGCAGCTTCTGCCGATCGAGATCCGATCCGGTGGAACGCTGGTTGACGAACTTCAGCAGTTTGTTCTCGTCAGCCAGGCTCAGCAACTCGTCGTACAGCTCCTGATGGCTGAAAATGCCTTCGTGCGCCAGGCGCTCGGGGCTGAGATACAGGTAGCACAAGATCTTGCCCACCATCATATCCAGCTCGGACAGCACCGAACGCGGGATCAGCGTGGTGGAGCGCGGACGCAAATAGAAGAAACCTTCCGGCGCCCGAATCAGCTCGACGCTGTAACGGTTGTAAAATTCTTCCAGCTCATCCTGGAAATCCATTAAAAAGGCGTGGTTGTCCAGCTCATCGATACCGATGTGACGACCCGCGCGCAGTTGGCTGTCCAGCGCCGGGAACAGCGAGTTGGACAGCGCTTTGGCCAGCTTGACTGGCATTACTTGTTCAATATTTGTCGATGACATGGGCCTGGACCTTGGCTCCGTAATCATTGATTGCCTGCCATTCCGCCGGCAACCCTGAAAAATCTGCTTCAGCCACACCGAGGCGCACAGCCTGGTCGACCACTAAACGTGCCACGTCGAAATGACGCGCACGCGGATATTGCGCCAGATAATCGCGCATCACCGCTGCAAGGTTGAGCGGCATCTGCTGTTCCTGATACACCTTCAGCGCCTCTTCGATCATCGCCGCCAGCTGTTCGCGAATTTCGCTGAACTCTTCGAACTCTAGATCCGGCGGCAGTTCCCCGGTCACTTCCTCGCTGCGCAGCGCCAGTTCTTCGTCGCGCATGTCCAGCAGACGATCGGCATTGGCATGGGTCAGCGCCCACGGGTGGTCGAAATAGGTTTGCACCGACTGGCGCAGGCGTTGGGCGAACACGCGGTTTTTATCCATATCGATAGCGGTACGGATAAATTTATGTACGTGGCGATCGTAGCCGATCCACAGGTCGATCGCCTGCTGGCCCCAGCTGATGATGCGATCCAGCTTGCTTTGCAGATCGAACACCAGCTTGTCGACGAAGCCCAGCTCCACGTTGCCGAGGGTCGCGTCCTGGATGCGCAGCAGGTTGGCCTGCAGCTTATCGCCCGCCGCATCCAGCGTATCCTGCAGCTCGCGCAGGGTACCCGAGGTTTCCGACAGCAGCATCTCGCAGCTGGAAATCGCCGCCCGCCAGTCTTTGCTCAACAGCGCCGCGATGTCGTTTTTCACGCTCTGCTGCTGCTCGTCCATCACGCGTTGCGTCATGTCGATGCTGTCGAAAATTTCCGCCACCGAATATTTCAACGGCGCGAACACGTTGCGGTGCCAATGGAAATCGTCGCCGCCCTCGTCGGCGGCATCGGCGGCGCGCTTGAGCTCCTGCGCCACGATCGACAGCTGCATCGACAGACGCAGCGTGGAGAATTCGCGTTGGCGAATATAGTAATCGGTAATACCGATACCCAGCGGCGTGAGGCGGTAAATCGCGTTGCCGTCCGCCAGTTCGCTGGTAAAGCGGTTCAACAGGCGCTGGCGCACCATGTCGTTGATCGCATTGTTGGCGCGTATCGCCACCGTTTCATGCGTCTGTTCAAAACCCTTGCTGACATGGCGAAATGCATCAACCAGCTCACCTTCGCTCATCTCGCCGTCCAGCCGTTCGCCGTTCAGGGTGGCGATGGCGAGCAGAAATGCGAGACGCTCCGTAGGGAGCGAAATAGAGAAATCATTTTTCCGTGCCCAGGCGACCAGTTCGGGTACTGTCTGGGAAAATTCACTCATAGTTCGTCCTTCAGGTTTGGTTTATGCGCCATGACGTGAATATAGCGCCCCAAACTCACGTACGGCTCCTGCCGGCAATAGTGCTGTTCAAGCGCCAGTAACTCTTCAAATTTTTGTGTTTGCAGCTGTCTGCTCTGCAGATAGTCGTGGAACACCCGCACGCCGGTTTTGCCGCCGATGCGCATGCCCAGCTGTTCCAGCCAACCGTAGACCAATAGCGGATCGTGCGGATATTGCGGCGACAGCGAACGCTTGCGGCGGCGCCTGACCTCGGGATCCACCAGTTGGAAATTACCCAACACCACGTTGCGCATCAAGAGGCCGTTGGCGTTGAAGAACATCAGCGACAGCGCACCGCCCGGCAGCAGGCAGTCGCACAACGCCTGCAGCGCCGCTTCGGGCTCGGCGATCCATTCAAGCACTGCATGAAACAATATCAGATCAACCGGCTGTTCCAAATGTTGAGCGATATCCTGCGCAGAACTTTGTACGAATTGCATGTTCTGGCTCACACCTTTCTGCTCCGCCAGCTGCGCGGCGCGCTGGATCATCTCACCAGAAAGATCGCACAACAACACCTGATGTCCTAATTCTGCCAGTTGGCAGGCCATATGGCCTTCACCGCCCCCGGCGTCGAGGATGCGCAGCGGCCGCTGCGGCAACTGCGCCAGCAGCCCGGTCAGATCCTGCCAAACCACCGCCTGGCGGATTTTTCCTTTCGTGGTGCCGTAAATATTACGCGCAAATTTTTCAGCAATATCGTCAAAATTGCGATCCTGCATGGACAACGGCTCCGCTGATCTCATTCTTGTCGGCGGCAAAGCGCACGCCCATTCAAACCTGCTATTTTGGCACAGACTGGCTTAGAATGTATCTTCTTGCGGCCCGTTTATGCCTGGATGCCGCTTTTTCACCCAAAAGGATCTGATTTTCGATGCTGTTCAACCTGAAAAAGTTCTTTGGCGCCATGCTGATGCCGTTGCCGCTGCTGATGCTGCTGATGGGGCTGGCGCTGCTGCTGCTGTGGTTCACCCGCTGGCAAAAAAGCGGTAAGACGATTTTCACGCTGAGCTGGCTGTTTTTACTGCTTTTCAGCCTGCAACCGGTGGCCGACCGGCTGCTGCGGCCGATCGAAGCCGAATACCAGACTTATCGCGGCAACGATCCGGTCAACTACATCGTGGTATTGGGTGGGGGCTATACCTACAATCCCGATTGGGCGCCCAGCTCGAATTTGCTCGGCAACAGTCTGCCGCGCGTGACGGAAGGCGTGCGGCTTTATCTTGCGCATCCCGGCGCCAGGATGGTGTTTACCGGCGCGTCCGCCGGACGCATGCAAAGCAACGCCGCCACGGCGGCGCTGGTGGCCGAAAGCCTGGGCGTGCCGCGCAGTGATATGGTGATCCTGGGGGAACCGCGCGATACCGAGCAAGAGGCCGCTCAGGTCGCCAAGTTGGTCGGCGAGCAACCCTTCATTCTGGTCACCTCCGCCAACCATCTGCCGCGCGCCATGCGTTTCTTCAAGGCCAAGGGCCTGCACCCGATCCCGGCGCCGGCCAACCAGTTGGCGATCAACTCGCCGCTGAATATCTGGGATCGCGCCACGCCGTCGTCAATGTTCCTCGGCCATACCGAGCGCGCCTGGTATGAAACGCTGGGCAGCCTGTGGCAATGGCTGAAAGGCGCGGACCGCGCCGGCGCCGAGTAAGGCCCGTTCAACCGGCCAGCCAGGGCAGCAGCTGTTGCGACGCATAGTCGAACGGCCGCCGCTCCAGCTTGCCGGTATGGATCAAACGCCCCACCGCTTCCCACACCACGTACAGCCAGCGCCGCGCCAGAAAAGCGTCGGCGACCGGCGCCCGCCGCAGATAGCTGAACAGCAGTTGGCTGGGCATACCCGCCTCGCACAGGCGGAAAAGATCGTATTCGCGTGGCGCCCACAGCACCACGCCGGGATTGAGCATCGCCAGCAGTTGATCGCTTTTGGGATCTTTCAGCATGCTGCGCAGCGACAGGTTGCCGTGCACCAGAACGCAAGGATCGTCGAAGCCGACGAAAAAATGGGTCAGCGCTTCGCGCGTGCGGTACAGCAAACGGCGATCCGCCATGGTCAGCTGCGGGGTGGTGAGATTGACCACCGTCGCCCACAGCACTTCGACCCGCTGTTGATACCAGCAAAACCAGTCGTTCTCCTGCGTGCTGTCAACGCTGCCGACGCTGCCGTGGCTGTCGATGCGGTGCCAGGCCAATATCCCGTCAACGATCTGCTCCATCAGCATATTCCAGCGATCCGGCGAACGCGTCGGCGCTTCAGCCGACACGCCGCGCAGGCGCTCGATCAGCAGGATTTCCTTGTACGGCGCCTGGTGGGTACACACCACGCCGTACACCGTAGGCAGGCGAATATCCCCGTCGCGCGCCAGCATTGACAGCTTGTACGCCTCCTGCTGGGCGATACCCTGACAGATAAAGCTTTTCGCCATCAGCGGGATCGCGTTGCCCTGCCGATCGTACAGCGAATACATATGCGCATAAGGCTGCTCGCTCACCCGCTCCAGCCGGCTGATGGACTCACCCAGCACAATGCTCAGTTCGGCGCGTAACTGCTCCATAAGGCATTCACCTCAGGCTAATAGTGAGGATGCGTAACATCATCGAACGGTGAGCGGAAAAATTCTTCAACGCAGATCAACAAAACGGGGATCAATAATGGAGGGTATTACATCGTCGGCGCGTTGCGTGCCGCGCCGACGAACTCAGGCTCAGGGTTGAATGCTGTCGCGCACGCGCTGGAGATCTTCCGGCGTATCGACCCCCACGCTCGGGATCGCTTTCGCGACCGCCACGTGGATTTTTTCACCGTACCACAGCACCCGCAGCTGTTCCAACAGCTCGATCTGCTCCAGTTGGCTCGGCGCCCAGCTGACGTAGCGGCGCACGAAGCCGGCGCGATAGGCGTAGATGCCGATATGACGCAGCAGGCTGTCGCCGATGCTCTCTTTCGACGCGGCGAAACGCTCGCGATCCCACGGAATGGTGGCGCGAGAGAAATAGAGCGCGTAGCCCTGCGCGTCCATCACGACCTTCACCGCGTTGGGGTTGAAAGCCTCTTCGGCGCTCTCGATCGGCACTGCCAGCGTCGCCATGCCGGCCTGGCTGCCCGCCAGGTTCTCAGCCACCTGACGCACGATCACCGGCGGGATCAGCGGTTCGTCGCCCTGCACGTTAACGATGATCTGATCGTCGGCAAAGCCGTAGTGCGCGATCACTTCCGCCAGACGCTCGGTGCCGGAATGGTGATCCGGGCTGGTCATGCACACTTCGCCGCCGGCGGCTTCCACCGCTTTGGCGACTTCAGGGTGATCGGTCGCCACGATGACGCGGCTGGCGCCGGACTCGCGGGCGCGCTCCATCACGTGCACCACCATCGGCTTGCCGTGAATATCGGCCAGCGGTTTGCCCGGCAAACGGGTTGAGGCGTAGCGGGCGGGAATAATAGCGATAAAACTCATGCGTGCTTCTCATCCAGCGACAGCGCACGCGCTTCATTTTCCAACAGCACCGGAATGCCGTCGCGCAGCGGGTAAGCCAACCCGTCCGCTTTGCACACCAGTTCCTGGTTTTCTTTATTGAAATAGAGTTTGCCGTTGCATACCGGGCAGGCAACGATTTCGAGTAAACGGTGGTCCATGCATCCTCCGCTAGGGGATTGGTCATCTGGGAAAGGCAGTGAGGATAGCATAACGCCCGGCCTCAGGTTAATCACCGGCGGCGCCAACCCAGCGATATTTCCTCAGCGCGCCGGCGCAACAGCTTGAACTGCGGCGCATCCCGGCGTAGAATTTTGTGATACAAATCACAAAAAGGCCGTGATACGTGATCAAACGTCTGCATAAAATCATCGCTCTGTTCGCTAACTTCAGCCACTGAGCCCCTTTGTAACGAGCGGCGCTGAACTTCGTTTTACCCCACCGACGGCGTCGCTCGTTATCCCACTTCCCAGCCGGCACCCCATTCAGCGGCCAACGCCGCCGGAATGTCGCCCAGCGCGACGCGTTGCGCGCCGTGCCATTTGGCCATACGCGCGATGGCCTGCCGAATATCCTGGGCCCGCCGTTTGCCGAAGCGCACCCGCGGCTCCGCATGAAAGCTGATGATCTCGAACACCCCCTGGCGGCGGTGCGCCTTGGCGTCAATGCGCCCCACCAGTTCACCCCGATGCAGCACCGGCAAGGTGAAGTAGCCATAGCGGCGTTTTTCTTTCGGCGTATAGCACTCCAGCCGATAGTCAAAGTTGAACAGCTCGAGCGCCCGGCGGCGATCCCAAACCACCGGATCAAACGGCGACAGCAGGCTGGTGACCGTCGATTTCAGCTTGCCCTGTTCCGCCAGCGGCAGCAGTTCCATCAGTGAGCCATGCACATAGAACTGCCCTTCCAGCCCCTCTACCCGCACCTGCGAAATCTCCCCCTGATCCTGCAGCTCTGCCAGCAAAGTTTTTGGCGCCACGCGTTTCAGCCGATAGTAATCCGCCAACCATTCGGCGCGGAAAATGCCCAGATAGCGGCAGGTGCGATGCAACATTTGCCGGCGCGCCCGCTCCGCAGGCAGCGCATGACGCGCATCGTCCCAGGCCGGCAGCAGCCTTTCGGTCAGATCGTAAACCCGGTGGAAGTTGCGACGCTCGGCCACCATCAGCTTGCCGGCGGTAAACAGGATCTCCAGATGCCGTTTCTCCGGTTTCCAGTCCCACCATCCGCTGTTGCCTTTCTTCTCGGCGCTGAAATCGGCGGAGCGCACCGGCCCCTGTTGTTCGATGTGCCGCAGCAGGTTGTCCATCGCCGCCTGGTGCTGCTGCACCCAGTCGGCGGAATATTTCCAGCCCATATCATGCGGCGCCAGCATGCGATGCCGCAGCAGACCAAAATCCTCGATCGGCAGGAAACAGGCTTCGTGCGCCCAATACTCGAACAGCTTGCGGCCGGCGAGCGCCTGCTCCAGCCATTCCGGTTGATAGGCCCCCAAACGGCTGAACAGCACCAGATACGGGCTGCGGGCGACGACGCTAATGGTATCGATTTGTAACAGCCCCATGCGCTGGATCGCGTTCACGACGTCGTCGGGCCGAGCCTGGCGTTTAAGCGGAGAAAGCAGCCCCTGGGCGGCAAGGTGCAGCGCGCGAGCGGCGGTAAGGGAAATTATCGGGGTGGTCATCCTGATATCCGTGGCAAGTAGGCAATGGCCTGATAATAGTGGATATCGAGGGATTTATCTTCGCCAGTGCATGCGGGTGGCGACACCGGCACTGGCGAGGAAGGTAGATGCGATCAGAACGCGATAACGTCTGCCGCGGACAGCCCATGTGAGCTGCGATAGATCGAGAACTCGACGTTCTGACCTTCGTTCAACGACTTATTTTTGGTGTTGGCGATAGCGTTGCGATTGACATAGATTTCGTCGCTGCCATCTACCGGTGAAATAAAACCATAGCCTTCGGCCTGATTAAACCATTTCACGCGGCCCATTTTTAACACAGTATTTTTAAACATAACTTATATCCTTTTACTTGAGCATCCTTGACAACGTCATTTTTTATATTGTCTGGACGCTACCAGCCCATCCTAAAGTTTTTCGTAACAAACCTCTCGTGAGCAAAAAATAAAAAACCCGCACTAAGGCGGGCTTGTTGAACTTAATATCTTCCGCATGACTCAGCGCTGACGCATCACCATGGTTGTATTAAGATCTCTTATACGCGTTCCCTGTATTCTTACAGAGCAACTACGTTGGCGGCAGCCGGCCCGCGCGGGCTGTCCTGGATGGTGTACTCGACGCGCTGGCCTTCAGCCAGGGTCTTGAAACCGTCGGTCATGATTGCGGAGAAGTGTACGAATACATCTTTGCCGCCGTCGTTCTGCTCAATGAAACCAAAACCTTTGCTTTCGTTGAACCACTTAACCTGACCAGTCTTCTTAGACATTACATTTACCTTTAAATATATTTACAAAACCTGCCATAAGAGGCAATTGGGGCCGTTTCAGAAACATTACTTATGGGAGGTACTTAGAAGGTTCGTCTTTGAAGCGGAATCGGATGATAACGTTTTTGGAGGAACTGCTTAACTCTAAACTCGAACATAAATAGGTCTGGATTACAGGCCGACTTGCATTTACTCATAAAACTGGTGAATGCACAAGAGGTTTATTGCCTTAAATTCATAAATAAGCCGAATTTATTTTTATCTCCCTGAATATGCATGACTTAATTTAATGGTCGCCGCGGCCGAACCACCGCGTCTCTCCGCTCGCCAGGGCATCTTTTGCCCGTCTGTGCGCTGCAAATGAGAGCTGACGCATAAAACTCTAATATGCTTGCCACGTCTATAACAAATCCCAAACCAGATAGCTAAACTTGAGGGGAAAACAAGGCAGACGGCTTTTTCGCCAGCACTTTTGCCGCTAAAAACACGATTTTTCAGATTATGCTGAATCAAGGAGCTATGCGCATGACCGCCCAGCAGTTCGTTTCACCTAATGAAATCCGCGCCAGATTCTCTCACGCGATGTCGGACATGTATCAAAAGGAGGTGCCGCTGTACGGCGATCTGCTGGAGCTGGTGGCGGAAACCAACCGACAGGTTCTGCGCGAAGATGCCGCACTGGCTCATCAACTGCAAATTACCGGCGAGATAGAACGCCTGGCGATGGAGCGCCACGGCGCCATCCGGGTCGGCACCGCGGACGAGCTGGCCACCCTGCGCCGCCTGTTCCGGGTGATGGGCATGGCGCCGGTCGGTTACTATGACCTGTCGGTGGCGGGCGTTCCGGTGCACTCCACCGCTTTTCGCGCCGTACACGAAGACGCGCTGCAGATCAGCCCTTTCCGCGTGTTCACCTCCCTGCTGCGCCTGGAACTGATAGAAGATCCCGCGCTGCGTGCGCTGGCCGAGCGCTTGCTGGCGCGCCGCCGCATCTTTACCGATCGCGCGCTGGAGCTGATCGCACTGCAGGAAGCGCAAGGCGGGCTGAATGAAGTGCAGGCGCAAGAATTTGTCGAACAAGCGCTGGAAACCTTCCGCTGGCACAACCAGGCGACGGTCAGCGCCGAAGAATACCGGCAGCTGCACGATCAGCATCGCCTGATCGCCGACGTGGTGGCGTTTAAAGGGCCGCATATCAACCATCTGACACCGCGCACGCTGGATATCGATCGCGTTCAGCAGGCGATGCCCGGCCGCGGCATTACGCCCAAGGCGGTCATCGAGGGCCCGCCGCGCCGTCGTCGCGCGATCCTGCTGCGCCAAACCAGCTTCAAGGCGTTGGAAGAACGCGTCGATTTCGTTGAGCATGACGGCCGCGCCGTCGCCGGCCACCATACCGCGCGCTTCGGCGAGATCGAACAGCGCGGTGTGGCGCTGACGACGAAAGGACGAGAACTCTACGACCGTCTGCTGCAGGCCACCAACGATGCGCTGCAAGCGCCGCCGAGCGAGAAAAATGCCGAGCGCTACTATCAACTGCTGGAGGAAAACTTCCGGGCGTTTCCGGATGATTACGCCACGCTGCGCGAGCAACAGCTGGCCTGGTTCCGCTATTTCCCGACCGAATGCGGCCTGGCGGCCAAAGAGTCGCTGGATAAGCACAGCACTCTGGAGCAACTGATCGAGAAAGAACACGTTCGCTTCCAGCCGCTGGTGTATGAAGATTTTCTGCCGGTCAGCGCCGCGGGGATTTTCCAGTCGAATCTGGGGGACAGCCGCCACGCGCAGTACAACGCCGCTTCCAGCCGGGCAGCGTTTGAACAAGCGTTGGGCAGTGAGGTGATCGACGAGCTGGCGCTGTATCAGCAAACCCAGCAGCGTTCGCTGGAAGCCTGCGCGCAAGCCCTGGGGCTTGCCACGCTGACATCCTGAGGTTACTTGGTCAGCAGAGATTCGATATCCTGCAGCAGTTGCTCAGCCTGAGCGGACGGTAGCACCGCATCAACCGGCAAATACCACCAATTGGGCTGGGCAAAGGCGCGACATTTCACCGCGTCCTTCTCCGTCATCAACAGCGTTTGATCGGCAGCAACCAGCGCCGCCAGCTGCGCCTGCTGATATTCCTGATGATCGGCAAACGCCACTTCTTGCACCACCTCGACGTTCAGTTTTTCCAACGTCGCGAAGAAACGCGGCGGATGGCCGATGCCCGCCATCGCTACCACGCACGGCAGCTCGGCCGCCGGGCGACGCTCACCGCTCAGCAGGTTCACCGCATCACGCGCCTGCAGGCGCATGGCAATTTCCCCGGCCTGCGCCACGCCGCCATTGGCGACGCGCGCATTGACGCTGCCAAGCCGCGCAGCACGCTCGCGCATCGGCCCGGCCGGCAACCACCAGCCGTTGCCGAAGCGACGCACGCCGTCGATGACCACCAGCTCGAAGTCACGCTGTAAAGCATAGTGCTGCAAACCATCGTCGGTGACGATCGCATCCAGCGGTTGTTGTTGCAGCAAGGCCTGCACCGCCTCTGCTCGCTTGGGCGCGATCGCCACGGGCGCACCGGTCCGCTGATAAATCAGCACCGGCTCATCGCCCGCCTCGCGGGTCGAGGTATTCTGATTGAGCACCAGGGGATAGACCGCCGACTTACCGCCGTAACCGCGTGACACCACGCCAACGCGATAGCCCCGCTGCTGCAGGTGTTCCACCAGCCAGATCACCATCGGCGTTTTGCCGTTGCCGCCGGCGGTGAGGTTGCCCACCACCACCACCGGCACCGGCGCGCGCCAGCTTTTGCGCAGGCCACAGCGGTAGCTGAGGCGGATCAGCCAGCTGAACAGGCCATACAGCCAGGAGAGCGGCAGCAGCGCCAGATAAAGCAGCGAACCGCCGGACCAAATGCGCTCAATCATTATTGACCAAACTGCATGCGGTGCAGTTGCGCATAGGCGCCCTGCCGTTCAAGCAACTCGGCGTGCTCGCCGCGTTCGACGATGCGACCGTCCTCCACCACCAGGATCTCGTCCGCCTTCTCAATCGTCGACAGACGGTGTGCGATCACCAGCGAAGTACGGTCTTTCTGCAGCTCGTCCAGTGCGGCCTGAATGGCACGCTCGGATTCGGTATCCAGCGCAGAAGTCGCCTCATCCAGGATCAGGATCGGGCAATCGCGCAGCAAAGCACGCGCGATGGCGATGCGCTGACGTTGGCCGCCGGACAGCATCACGCCGTTTTCACCGATCACCGTATCCAGGCCGTTCTCCATCTTGTTGATGAAGTCCATCGCGTACGCCATTTCGGCCGCTTTCTCAATCTGCTCGCGGCTGTATTCGCTCTCGCGCGCATAGGCGATGTTGTTGGCGATGGTATCGTTGAACAGGTGCACGTTTTGCGAGACCAGCGCCACCTGATTACGCAGTGAGGCCAGGGTATATTCACGCAGATCGTGGCCATCCATCAGGATTTCGCCTTCCTGAATATCGTAGAAGCGCGTCAGCAGGTTGGCGATGGTGGATTTACCCGAACCCGAGCGGCCCACCAACGCCACAGTCTTGCCTTCGGCGATTTTCAGGTTGATATCACGCAGCGCCGGCGTTTCTTTAGCCGGATAGTAGAAGGTGACGTTGCGGAATTCGATGTCGCCTTTCGCACGCTTCACTTCGCGGGTGCCGGTGTCTTTTTCCTGTTCCATATCCAAAATGGAGAACAGCGTCTGGCAGGCCGCCATCCCACGCTGGAACTGGGCATTGACGTTGGTCAGCGACTTCAGCGGACGCATCAGCGCGATCATTGACGAGAACACCACGGTAATGGTGCCGGCGGTCAGGGTTTCCATCACGCTCGGGAAGCTGGCGGCAAACAGCACGAACGCCAGGGCCAGCGAAGCGATCAGCTGAATGATCGGATCGGAAATGGAAGACGCGGAGACCAGTTTCATGCCCTGTTGACGCATGCGGTTGCTCACCGAGTTAAAGCGCTCGGTTTCCACCTGCTGGCCACCGAAGATCAGCACTTCTTTATGGCCTTTCAGCATCTGTTCGGCGCTGGTGGTCACCTGCCCCATGGTGTTCTGCATGTTCTTGCTGATGTTGCGGAAACGCTTGGACACCAGGCGAATGGCGATGGAGACGATCGGCGCCAGCACGATCAGGATCACCGACAGCTGCCAGCTGTAGTAGAACATCATGATGAACAGGCCAATGATCGAGGCCCCTTCGCGCACCACTGTCACCAGCGCGCTGGAAGAAGAAGACGCCACCTGCTCGGAATCATAGGTAATGCGCGACAGCAACGTCCCGGTGGATTGCTGATCGAAGAAGGCCACCGGCATTCTCATCATGTGGCCAAACAGGCGGCGGCGCATCTGCATCACCACCATGCCGGAAACCCAGGAAATGCAGTAGCTTGAAACAAAGCTGGTCACGCCGCGCATCAGCATCAGCGCAATCACCGCCAGCGGCATCCACACCAGCACGCTGCTGTCGGTTTTTCCAAACCCATCGTCCAATAACGGTTTAAGCAGAGACAGCATCAGCGTGTCCCCCGCTGCGTTCATAATCAACGCAATGGCGGCCACAATCAGCCCGGTCTTAAAAGGAGTGATCATCGGCCAGAGTCGACGGAACGTCTGCCAGGTCGAGAGATCTTTATCATTCATCATGCAAATACCAGCATCGGAAGAAATAGCGGCCTATTTTACTCATTATCGCCCTCTACGCCAAACCGCTGATGGTACCAACGGGGCATTAATTGTTCGCGAAAGCCTTTAATTTGCCAATCGTTGTCGAAAAAAAGCACCGACAACTGGCCGGAGCGCGTCGTATCGTGCCATGTAATGCCATTTCCCCGATATCGGGCGACCACTTTACGCGCCGGCAAACGCCATTTACCGTAACGAGATGCGGACGCCAGCGCAGCTTCGGGATTAACCGCGCGCAAAAAAGGCGGTGTTGAGGAAGTTTTGCTGCCATGGTGCCCCACCTGCAATATCGTGGCCGTTAAGCGGTCGCGCCGCAATCGGAGCAGCTGCGCCTCCGCCCTCTTTTCCGCATCGCCGGTGAGCAGCAGACTGTATTTCCCGTCGTCGATACGGATCACGCAAGAGTCGTCATTAACCGGCCTTTTGAGCATTTCCGGCGGCCACAGCACCTCGAATTGCAACGACTGCCAGCGCCAACGCTCGCCGGCGATGCAGGGTAAATGCCCTTCCCCGCGTATCGGGCTGCGCACGGTAGCTTGCGGGAACGCTCGCCGCATCGTCGGGAGCCCGCCGATATGATCGAGATGAATATGGCTGATAATGATCTGCTCCAGCTCGATGCCCCGCCAGTTCAGCATCGGCAATATATGCCGTTCTGCGGCACTGCCTGTCGCCCAACGATCGCCGGTGTCGTACAGTATCCCCTTGCCGTTTTGCTCGATCACCACTGCCAGGCCGTGCCCGACATCGAGCATGTCGACGCGCCAATGGTAATCCGGTGCTTTACCTCGCCATAACACGCAGCATATGGCTATCGCTGCCAGTCCAGGCGCATAGCGCCACCACCAATGAAAGCGCCAACAGATAACGAGAAGCCATCCCGACGCGCTGGCAAGCAACGAGGCGGCCCCCAAATCCACCCAACCGCGCTGCAGATAATTTAACGGCACAAACACCCATCCCAACGTGAAATCCGCCAACCACCAAAGCCCGTAACTTAGCGAGGGGAAGATGCCGCAAATCAACGCCAGCAAAATCAACGGCACCGTCACCAATGAGACGATGGGCACCGCCCAGAGATTGGCCGGCAGCGAGGTCAACGTCAGGCCCAGAAACAGCGCGGCCTGCATCGGCACCAGCAGCAACGTCATGCCTAGCTGAATATGCAGCCAGCGCACCGGAGCCCAATACCACGCCGAACGAAATCGCTCGCCGAGCGGTGCCCACTCGAACCAAAAAATCAGGCACCCCACCGCCAGTACCGACAACCAGAAACTGTCTGACAAGACCGCCAACGGATCGCACAGCAAAATAAGCCCGATGCACCACAGCCACACTTGCCATGAAGAGCAATGCACGCCGCGCAAACGCAGCAGCATCCACAGCGTCATCGCCAACGCGGTACGCACCGCCGGCGGCTGGGCGCCCACCAACCAGACATAGATCAGCGTCGCCACCCAGCCCGCGATCAACGGAAAGCGATCACCAATCAGATGGGCGGGGAGGAAAAACTGCAGAGCGCGCAGCACTGCCCAGAACAAAATGGCGACCATCGCAACATGTAACCCCGATATGGCCATCAGATGAGCGATACCGGTTTTCAACATCAGCGTGCGCAAAGCCTGTTCGAGCGCGGTTCTTTCCCCAAACGCCAACGCCAGCAACACCGCCTTGTAACGCAATTCACCAATGTTGGCTTCAGCATGGCTGATAATGCGCTGGCGCAGGCCGCAATTCCCCTCCAGCAAGCGCGCCTGCCTGACCTGAGCGGTCAACGGCTGGCGCTGTGCGATCGCCCAACGTTGGCTGTCGAAGCCTCCTTCATTGAGCTTGCCATGCACCGGCCGCATGCGCAGTTTCAATTGCCAACGCTGCCCGGCACACAGCCGTTGCTCTTTCGGAGCCCATGTCGTGGTAAACGCCAGCGCAGGCGCCAGCCAATGGCCGTCGACCCGCTCGATGCGCATCAGGGTCTGCTTACTGACGGCAGGCTCCAGTGCGACGCTGCTTATCTGCACCACCGCCGTCACTTCCGGCACGCGGCTTAAGCGATCCATTTGCCCGAGCAGGCTTCCGGCGTTGAAAACTGCCCATATGAATCCCAATCCCAGGCAGGCCAAATAACGGCAGAACGGCCAACGGGTGCGCAGCAGTAAACCGGCGACCAGCAGCATCGGCCACAGCAACCATTGCTCTGGCAACTGCGGTAAAAGCAGCAGCGGCAGGATGCCGCAGATAACGGCGAATATCGCCAGATCCAGCGAAATTTTGATCGCTCTTCTCCCATCGGCTTCACCATGAGCAAAAACGCGTCACGAAGAGCAAGCAGGATTATTCAAGCGACATGTCGCCGCCAGCGGGCTTTAGTGAGGATGCGGCGAGCACGGCAGGATAAGAGAGGCATATGCAGCAGCCACACCGCAAATGCGGCGCGGTACGCAATTCACAAGCAGAGCTAGGGGAATTGCAGGCGAAAAAAAACGGCGCCTTAAAGGTACCGTTTTATATTCTTTACAAGCAACAACGCTATGGGCAGTCAGCGACTAGCCATAGATATTGGCGCGGTCACGCAACTCTTTGCCTGGTTTGAAGTGAGGAACGTACTTGCCGTCCAGCTCGACTTTGTCGCCGGTTTTCGGGTTGCGGCCTACACGCGGGGCACGGTAGTGAAGAGAAAAACTGCCGAATCCGCGGATCTCAATGCGTTCGCCCTCGGCCAGCGTTGCGGCCATGTGCTCAAGCA
Organism: Serratia sp. CY29653; assembly: GCF_052169255.1. NCBI lineage: Bacteria > Pseudomonadati > Pseudomonadota > Gammaproteobacteria > Enterobacterales > Yersiniaceae > Serratia > Serratia sp. CY29653. The sequence continues at coordinate 1,925,144 of NZ_JBJNLC010000001.1, forward strand.
TCTCTTTCACTGCATCCTCAACGGCCTTCGCCGGAATATGAGATTGCTGGCCAGCAAGTCTTTCAATAAGTTCAGACTTGGTCATAGTACCTCCAAGCTTTGCAGCTAAACTACCGTATCGGGGCGGTCAGAGACCGCCCCCCGTCATTACTCGCCTTTAGCCGCTTTGAAAGCTTCAGCCATTGCGTTAGAGAAGTTGCCTTCTTCCTGTTTGTTGTTAACAGTTGCGATGGCGTCTTTCTCGTCAGCTTCGTCCTTAGCACGTACGGACAGGCTTACAACGCGGTTCTTACGGTCAACGCCGGTGAATTTGGCTTCAACTTCGTCACCTACGTTCAGAACCAGAGTTGCATCTTCAATGCGGTCGCGAGAGGCTTCAGATGCACGCAGGTAACCTTCTACGCCGCCTGCCAATTCAACTGTAGCACCTTTGGCGTCAACTGCAGTGACTTTACCAGTAACAATAGCACCTTTCTTGTTCATAGACAGGTAGTTATTGAACGGGTCTTCAGCCAGTTGCTTCACGCCCAGGGAGATACGCTCGCGCTCTGCGTCAACTTGCAGAACAACCGCTGCGATTTCGTCGCCTTTCTTGTATTCACGAACTGCTTCTTCGCCTGCAACGTTCCAGGAGATGTCAGACAGGTGAACCAGGCCGTCGATGCCGCCGTCCAGGCCGATGAAGATACCGAAGTCAGTGATAGACTTGATTTTACCTTCAACGCGGTCGCCCTTGTTGTGGGTTTCTGCGAACTGCTGCCATGGGTTGGATTTGCACTGCTTCAGGCCCAGGGAGATACGACGACGTTCTTCATCGATGTCCAGAACCATCACTTCCACTACGTCGCCCACGTTAACAACTTTGGACGGATGGATGTTTTTGTTGGTCCAATCCATTTCAGAAACGTGTACCAGACCTTCAACGCCTTCTTCGATTTCTACGAAGCAGCCGTAATCAGTCAGGTTGGTTACACGACCAGTCAGCTTGGTGCCTTCTGGGTAACGTTTCGCGATAGCAACCCATGGATCTTCGCCCAGCTGTTTCAGGCCCAGGGATACACGAGTACGCTCGCGGTCGAACTTCAGCACTTTAACAGTGATTTCATCGCCAACGTTGACGATTTCGCTTGGGTGCTTAACGCGTTTCCAAGCCATGTCAGTGATGTGCAGCAGGCCGTCTACGCCGCCCAGATCAACGAATGCACCGTAGTCAGTGAGGTTCTTAACGATACCTTTAACTTCCATGCCTTCCTGCAGGTTTTCCAGCAGTTGATCGCGCTCAGCGCTGTTCTCGGATTCGATAACCGCACGGCGAGAAACGACAACGTTGTTGCGCTTCTGATCCAGCTTGATGACTTTGAACTCAAGCTCTTTGCCTTCCAGGTGCAGAGTGTCACGTACCGGACGCACGTCAACCAGGGAACCTGGCAGGAACGCGCGGATGCCGTTCAGCTCGACGGTGAAGCCACCCTTCACTTTGCCGTTGATAACACCGGTTACAGTCTCAGCTTCTTCGTAAGCTTTTTCCAGCGTGATCCAAGCTTCGTGACGCTTAGCTTTCTCACGGGACAGCAGGGTTTCACCGAAGCCGTCTTCAACAGCATCCAGAGCAACGTCAACTTCGTCACCAACCTGGATTTCCAGCTCGCCCTGGGCGTTTTTGAATTGCTCAGCCGGGATGGCAGACTCAGATTTCAGACCGGCGTCAACCAGTACGATATCTTTGTCGATAGCAACAACGACGCCACGAACGATGGAACCCGGGCGGGTTTCGATTTCTTTTAAGGATTCTTCAAAGAGTTGAGCGAAAGATTCAGTCATGTTGTTAATCTTCAGGGTTCTTTAGTTTAACGTCCATTTAGCGTCCCGCCGAATGGGGTTGTTTCACATACCCCGCCATTGGCTCCATGCCGACAGGGTTTAAGGTTACAGGGGTAAAATTTTACCCGATATATTGCGATACCGCTATGACAAATATGACAAAAAGCCAATAGCGCCGCCGCGCTTATTGCTGCGGCAACGCCAACACTTTCTGTGCATACGTCAACGCCTGCCGGATCACTTCTTCGATCGACATGCTGGTAGAATCCAGCACGAGGGCGTCAGAAGCGGGCACCAGAGGCGCGATAGGCCGATTACGGTCACGGTCGTCCCGTTCCTTTATCTCGGCTAAAAGACGTTCAAAGTTAACATTAAAGCCCTTCTCCTGCAACTGCAGCATGCGGCGGTGCGCGCGCTCCTCCGAGCTGGCGTCGAGGAAAATCTTGACCGGCGCGTCCGGGAACACCACCGTGCCCATGTCGCGGCCATCGGCAATCAGGCCGGGCGCCTCGCGGAATGCGCGCTGGCGGCGCAGCAGCGCCTCGCGCACGCGCGGAAACGCCGCCGCTTGCGACGCGGTGTTGCCGACGGTTTCGGTGCGGATCTCGTTGCTGACGTCCTCACCTTCCAAAATCACCTGCAGCTTGCCGTCCTGGGCAACGAAGCGAACATCGAGATGTGCGGCCAGCGGAACCAGCGCTTCCTCAGAAGTGATATCCACCTGATGATGCAACGCTGCCAGCGCCAGCACGCGATAGATCGCGCCGGAGTCCAGCAAACGCCAACCCAGAGACTCGGCCAACGCTTTACACAGCGTGCCTTTGCCTGCGCCACTTGGTCCATCAACGGTTATCACCGGGGCTGTAGCCGTCATTTCTCTCTCCTTCAGGTAGAAAACCTCACAGAGACACGGCGTGCTTCGACTCGAAGCCCGTGCGCTCTGTCACCTGCCCAATCAGGGGCAAATACGGTGGCGTATTATACGCTGCCCTACGGCGATCTGTTACCCTGGAACTGTCCGGTTGTTGAAAATAAGCGCACAACCGCGAAAAAGTATAGAAGAAATGCCGGCCGCCAAAGGTTAAAAACGATAAAGGCCCACAAAGGGGCCTTAAAATAAACGATTTGACGGGTTACGCCGGCTGGCTGATGCGGGCCAACTGTTCGAAATAGTCCGGGAAGGTTTTCGCGGTGCATTTCGGATCGAGAATGGTAACCGGCGTATCCGACAGCGCCACCAGCGAGAAACACATCGCCATGCGGTGATCGTTGTAGGTGCCGATCTCGGCGAACTGCAGTTTGGCCGGCGGCACGACGTGAATGTAGTTTTCCCCTTCGTCCACTTCCGCCCCCACTTTACGCAGCTCGGTGGCCATCGCCGCCAAACGGTCGGTCTCCTTCACCCGCCAGTTGTAGATATTGCGGATGGTGGTCGGCCCCTCGGCGAACAGCGCCGCGGTGGCGATGGTCATCGCCGCGTCCGGAATGTGGTTCATGTCCATGTCGATGCCGCGCAGTTCACCGCGGCTGCACTCGATGAAATCGTCGCCCCAGGTAATGCGCGCGCCCATTTTCTCCAGCACGTCGGCAAACCTGGTGTCGCCCTGCACGCTTTTGCGGCCGATGCCGGTCACGCGCACGGTGCCGCCCTTGATAGCCGCCGCCGCCAGGAAGTAGGAGGCGGAAGAGGCGTCACCCTCAACCAGGTAATCGCCCGGCGCGATATACGTCTGGCGCCCCTGGATATGGAACACCCGGTAGTTGTCGTGGCTCACCGATACGCCGAAGGTGCGCATCAGATGCAGCGTGATGTCGATGTACGGCTTGGAAACCAGCTCGCCCTTGATGTGGATCTGCGTATCTTGCGGCGCCAGCGGCGCGGTCATCAGCAACGCGGTCAGGAATTGGCTGGAGACGCTGCCGTCAACGGTGACGTCGCCACCCTGGAAGCCGCCACGCAGGCGGATCGGCGGGTAATCGGTCTGCTCGAGGTAATCAATCTGCGCCCCGCCCTGGCGCAGCGCGTCCACCAGATGGCCGATCGGGCGCTCTTTCATGCGCGGTTCGCCGGTCAGCACCACGTCGCCTTCGCCGAGGCACAGCGCCGCCGCCAATGGGCGCATCGCCGTCCCGGCATTGCCGAGGAACAGTTCCAGCGGCCGTTCGGCCACCAGCGGGCCGGCCACGCCGGTCACTTCGCACAGGGTGCGATCGGCGGAAAGCTGGTAGTTCACGCCCAACGCCTGCAGCGCGTTCAGCATATGACGCACGTCGTCGCTGTCCAGCAGGTTGGTCAGCCGGGTCGTGCCTTTCGCCAGCGCCGCCAGCAGCAGAGCGCGGTTAGAAACGCTCTTCGAGCCGGGTAAGTTGACGGTGCCATTGACCAGGGCGACCGGTTGTAACGTCAGGGAATCCACCATGTGAACAAAACTCTCCAATTCTGATAAACGAAACGGCTCCGGAATAATGCCGGAGCCGCTTTAATGCAAAAGGACAACAGCCTGAGGCAGCCAGCGCCTGGCGGGCTGACGGAATCAACCGTGACGACGTTCGAAGTCGGCCATGAAATCGGTCAGCGCCTGCACGCCGGCCAGCGGCATGGCATTGTAAATAGAAGCGCGCATGCCGCCAACTACCCGGTGGCCTTTCAGCGCCTGCAGGCCGATGGCCTCGGCTTCGCTGAGGAACACCTTGTCCAGCGCCGCATCGGCCAGTTGGAACGGCACGTTCATCCACGAACGGTTGGCGATCGCCACCTGGCTGCGGTAGAAGTCGGATTTATCGATGGTCGCGTACAGCAGCTCGGCCTTGGCCTGATTGCGTTTTTGCATCTCCACCAGGCCGCCCTGCTCTTTCAGCCATTTGAACACCAGCCCGGAGAGGTACCAGGCGAAGGTCGGCGGGGTGTTGAACATCGAGTCGTTCTCGGCCAGCACGGTGTAATCGAGGATCGACGGCACTTCTTTGCGCGCCTTGCCCAAAAGATCGTCGCGCACGATCACCAGCGTCAGGCCAGCCGGGCCGATGTTTTTCTGCGCGCCGGCGTAAATCACGCCGAAGCGGCTGACGTCGAGCGGGCGGGACAGGATGGTCGAGGAGTAATCGCCGATCACCACCTTGTCGCCGAAGTCCGGCGTTTCATCGATGGCCACGCCGTCGATGGTCTCATTCGGGCAATAGTGCACGTAAGCCGCGTCGTCGCTGAGCTGCCACTCTTTCATCGGCTTGATGCCGCTCAGGCCGTCGATGCGGGTTTTCACGTCGATGACGTTCGGGGCGCAATACTTTTCCGCTTCCTTGATGGCGCTGTGCGCCCAATAGCCGCCGTCGATATAGTCGGCGGTGGCCTTGTCGCCCAGCAGGTTCAGCGGCAGCGCCGCGAACTGCGCGCGGGCGCCGCCGTGGCAAAACAGCACTTTATAGTTGGAGGGGACTTTCAGCAGATCGCGCAGATCCTGTTCCGCCTGCTCGGCAACGGCGATGAATTCTTTGCTGCGGTGACTGATCTCCATCACTGACGTGCCCAGCCCATGCCAGTTGCACAGTTCCTGTTCCGCACGACGCAACACTTCCACCGGCAGCATCGCCGGGCCAGAGCTAAAATTATAAACCTGAGTCATTTCCCCTCACCACATTCACTGTTCGCCGCAGAAAAGCGACCTGTCGAAAAGACGCCCGAAGTTAACGCTCGCGTTAACCAACCCATCGGTTTTATCACTCACGCCCCATGGCTGCAACGCTTATTCGCCCGTCGGCGGCAAACGGCCGCGCCGGGTGATGACAGGCTCTGCGGCCGTCGCGATTGTTTGGACGATAAAACCCTGTGACATGGGGAAATTCAGCGGGTTAACGCGGTGTTTTATGCTGTATTCAGCCAAGATGGCTGCGAGAGCCCGGCCGGCCCCCGCAGGAGAGAAAACGATCAGTACTGATTGAACATCTGCTGGATCTGCTTCGCGTCTTTGGCTTGCGTCAGCGCCAGCTGCAGCAGTATGCGCGCTTTTTGCGGATTCAGCGTGCCGGCGGCCACAAAGCCGTACTTGGCGTCGTCCACTTCCGCATCTTCGGTGGTGGCGCCGGTCGGCACGCGCGATGAGCGCACCACCGCCACACCATTGTGCGCCGCCGTCGCCAGGGTGTCGAACACGGTTTTATACAGGTTGCCGTTGCCGACCCCGGCGCTGACGATGCCCTGGTAGCCTTCGGCGATCAGCGCCTTGGCCGGCGCATCGGAGGCGTTGGCATAGTTGTAGATGATGCCGACCTTCGGCAATTCGTTCAGCTTGCTGACGTCGAACGGCGTATCCCGGGTATGCTTACGCTGCGGCGAGCGCTGGTAATCGATCTTGCCGTTGTGGATATACCCCAGCGGGCCGTAGTTCGGCGACTGGAAGGTCTGCACGGCGGTGGTGTTGATCTTGGTGACGTCGCGCGCGTCCAGCACGGTGTCGTTCATCGCCACCAGCACCCCGCGGTTGGCCGATTGCGGATCCGCCGCCGTCACCACCGCGTTGTACAGATTGAACGGGCCGTCGGCGCTCATCGCCGTCGCCGGCCGCATCGCCCCTACCAGCACCACCGGCTTGTCGCATTTCACCGTCAAATCGAGGAAATAGGCCGTCTCCTCCAGCGTATCGGTGCCGTGGGTGATGACGAAGCCGTCGGTCTTGCCGCAGTCGGCGTCAATTTTCTTCGCCAGCGTCAGCCAGACCTGATCGTTCATGTCCTGCGAACCGATGTTCACCACCTGCTCCCCCTGCACGTTGGCGACGTTCTTCAGCTCCGGCACCGCATCGACCAACGCCTCGACGCCCAGCTTGCCTGCGGTATAGTTGGATTTCGTCGCCGACTCACCGCCGCCGGCGATAGTGCCGCCGGTCGCCAGCAGGGTGATGTTGGGCAGCGCCAGCGCCGAGGCGCTGACGCCGGTCAACAAGAGGGTTAACGCGCTGAGTTTCACTGATTTCATTAGATTTCTCCGTGACAGATAACTCGCTGAATTATGGCGCCTATCCTTAAAAAAACTGTGACTTTGCCGCCGCTTTAGGAATGACGCAAAACCCCGTATCTGCGCCGTGATGCGGGCAGCAGGCTATTTGAGGTGGGGTTTAGCATTGAGAAGGTGTCGCCCAGGCCACCGGCCATCGCAACTTGAATCTGCTTTGGCAGGTATACACTGAGTTATACCCTCAATCGCTGAATGAGAAATTGTAGAGTGGATTGATTTAATTGCTATACGTTAGTCAACCAGAACACACAAAAATATTATCAATCGAAAAATCGAATTGCAGGCATTGAAAAATGCCTGCTTAACGATTGACATTTAACAACCGCTAGAGCTAGAGAAATAAGTCATATTAAAATTACACCATCCCATGGCTTGCACATCTGCAACAGAAAAACTACCGCTAGCGCCTAAGTCAGAATTAAAGTTAGCATTGTAAGACCCGATACCTACATCTATATTTGGAGCCGTTTGATAGCCGTTCTGAATTCCATTGTAAATTTCTCCGGCCGCATACCCGCCGAGGGCCCCAGCATAGGGATTACCGCCACCGAGCCAAGTACCGGCGACAGTGCCGGCCAGTTGAGCTATTTGTTCACCGCCCGCACCTGTAACTCGATTAATTTCACTCAAATTAAGTTCTTTCATCTTTACGTTCCTGTAAATTTAAGTTAAACAATGAAAAAACAAAGCCCACAACAAAACAAATGCCAAAAATCACGATAAAGAAATAACTTCCATCATGAACACCTTCACTAATATAATTTACAACACTGAATATTGAAAAAATATATAACGAATTTCTTAACCATCGTTTATAAAAAGCACTATCTAATGAAAATTTCATTTTATACCTCTATAACTGTCATCTCCCCTAACCATGATAATTAATGAGAAAACTAAAAATGCAAATCATTTAATCTGTATTTCCCATTCGCCCATGACTAAAGCTATATTTATGGTTCTGAGGGAGCGGCAGTTTTACAACCTAGGCAAATGAGTTTGATTATCATTCTCATTTTTCCGGTGAATGTCAAGAGCTTTTAACCTATGGATTCATGGTGTCACGCCACCAAGACGATGCGCAGCCTCTCGCTTGATGTTTCTGCATCTCGTTGCTGTGAGGTCGGTTCAAAAAACAGAAGGATAGCCATATAAATCATTTATATATAAATATTGAACCGACTGAACCGACTGAACCTACCCTTTTTTCTCTCACGTGTGAGAAGATATCCCTCAAGGTTGAGGTAACCCTCAGGGTAACGCCATCTTCATGGCAGGCTGTTTTGGTGTTCAGTTCGGCCCCACCACGTACCCCGCGTTTTGCTGCAAGAATGAGAAAACGTCAAAAAACACCGGAACAATATACAGCCTAATTTTCAATCAACATTTTGAAAATTAAAGGTAAAACAAAAACACCTGTCAACATGAAAACATGAAATGAAGACAATGACGCAAACTTTTATCCCCGGTAAAGATGCCGCCCTGGAAGACTCCATCGCCCGTTTCCAGCAGAAACTGAGCGATCTCGGTTTCAACATCGAAGAAGCCTCCTGGCTGAACCCGGTGCCTCACGTGTGGTCAGTACACATTCGCGATCGCGATTGCCCGCTGTGCTTCACCAACGGCAAAGGCGCCAGCAAAAAAGCCGCGCTGGCCTCCGCGCTGGGTGAATATTTCGAGCGCCTGTCCACCAACTACTTCTTCGCCGATTTCTATCTGGGCCGGCAGATCGCCGAAGGCGACTTCGTGCACTACCCGAATGAGAAATGGTTCCCGATCCCTGAAGACGACGCGCTGCCGGCCGGCATTCTCGACGAACGCCTGCACGCCTTCTACGATCCGCAGCAAGAGCTGAGCGCCAGCGATCTTGTCGATCTGCAATCCGGCAACGCCGATCGCGGCGTGTGCGCGCTGCCGTTTACCCGCCAGTCCGACCAGCAAACCGTGTACATCCCGATGAACATCATCGGCAACCTGTATGTTTCCAACGGCATGTCCGCCGGCAACACCGCCAACGAAGCGCGCGTGCAGGGCCTGTCGGAAGTGTTCGAGCGCTATGTGAAAAACCGCATCATCGCCGAATCCATCAGCCTGCCGGCGATCCCGGACGACGTGCTGAACCGCTACCCGGGCGTGGTGGAAGCCATCGCCAAACTGGAAGAGGAAGGTTTCCCGATCCTCTCCTATGATGCCTCGCTGGGCGGCAACTACCCGGTGATCTGCGTGGTGCTGTTCAACCCGACCAACGGCACCTGCTTCGCCTCGTTCGGCGCGCACCCGGACTTCGGCGTGGCGCTGGAGCGCACGGTGACCGAACTGCTGCAGGGCCGCAGCCTGAAAGATCTCGACGTGTTCACCGCGCCGACCTTCGATGACGAAGAAGTGGCGGAACACACCAACCTGGAAACGCACTTCATCGACTCCAGCGGCCTGATCTCCTGGGATCTGTTCAAACAGGACGCGGATTACCCGTTCGTTGACTGGAACTTCAGCGGCAGCACGCAGGAAGAGTTCGCCACCCTGATGAGCATCTTCGACAAGGAAGACGCGGAAGTGTACATCGCCGACTACGAGCACCTGGGCGTCTACGCTTGCCGCATCATCGTGCCGGGCATGTCCGACATTTATCCGGCGGAAGACCTGCTGCTGGCCAACAACAGCATGGGCGCGCACCTGCGCGACACGCTGCTGGCGCTGCCGGGCAGCGAGTGGGAGCCGGAAGAATACCTGGCGCTGATCGAGCAGTTGGACGACGAAGGGTTGGACGATTTCACCCGCGTACGCGAACTGTTGGGCATTGCCAGCGGCAAAGACAACGCCTGGCATACCCTGCGCGTGGGCGAGCTGAAGGCGATGCTGGCGCTGGCGGGCGGCGATCTGGATCAGGCGCTGATCTGGACCGAATGGACGCAGGACTTCAACGCCTCGGTACTGAGCCCGGCGCGCAGCAACTACTACCGCTGCCTGCAAACGCTGCTGCTGCTGGCGCAGGAGCCTGAACGCGAAGCGGCGCAATACTATACTGCGTTCGTGAAGATGTATGGTCAGGAAGCGGTCGACGCCGCCTCCGCCGCCATCAGCGGTGAAGAACGCTTCAACGGGCTGTTCGCCGTCGATGCCGATCTGAAGGCGCTGCCGGCCCATCAGGCGCTGCTGGCGGCCTACGAGAAGCTGCAGGCGGCCAAACGCCGCCACTGGGCCAAAGCCTAAGCGTCATCAGGGGTACTGCCACTTTGGGAGTACCCCCTGTTGCCAAACGCCGCACGCCGTTGCGGCGTTTTCATTTTTGCGGTTTATTTCAACGCATTCGGTTTTATTTTTTTCGCCGGAAAATAGGCGGTTAAACGACCATAAAAATAAATAAACCGTCAATTGTTGCCGGACGGTGAAATAATAATTAACCGATAATTAAACTTTCAGCGCTGCGCGGCGACAAAACGCCTAAAAATTTAACTTTAGCGCCTGCGGCCCACCCTGCTCATTCAAAAAAATTTGCAAACATTAAAAAATTGTTTTCACTTAAAAATCAATAAATTAACAATAAAAACCACACAAAAAACACGCCATTTTGCCGCTCTACTTCCCCGCCTTATGATCCAAATCAAATTTTCCCCTATACTGCTTTGCTAGTATCTCATTGCGTTGTTTTAACCCTTAAGAGCGAGAGTTAGTTTGAAAACTGACAGCCCCTTCGATCTGATTTTACCTGCGGCAACGGCGAAAATCGCTGAAGATGCCGGCGTGTATAAAGCCACCAAACATCCGCTGAAAACGTTTTATTTGGCGATCACCGCCGGTGTCTTCATTTCCATCGCCTTCGTCTTCTACATCACGGCGACCACCGGCACCGCCGGCGTGCCTTTCGGGCTGGCGAAACTGGTCGGCGGCATCTGCTTCTCTCTCGGGTTAATGCTGGTGGTGGTGTCGGGTGCCGACCTGTTCACCTCTACCGTACTTATCGTCATCGCCAAGGCCAGCGGCCGCATCAGCTGGGGCCAACTGGGCGCCAACTGGCTGAACGTTTATCTCGGCAACCTGGTCGGCGCGCTGTTCTTCGTGGCGCTGATCTGGTTCTCCGGCGAGTATATGGTCGCCAACGGCCAGTGGGGCCTGAATGTCCTGCAAACCGCAGACCACAAGCTGCATCACACCTTTATCGAAGCCGTGTGCCTCGGCATTCTGGCTAACCTGATGGTCTGCCTGGCGGTCTGGATGAGCTACTCCGGCCGCACCCTGACCGACAAGATGTTTGCCATGGTGCTGCCGGTCGGGATGTTTGTCGCCAGCGGCTTCGAGCACAGCATCGCCAACATGTTTATGATCCCTATGGGCATCGTGGTCAAACACTTCGCCACGCCGGAATTCTGGCAAGCCGTAGGGGCGGTACCTGAGCAATTCGCTCATCTGACAGTAAGCAATTTCATCATCGACAACCTGATTCCGGTCACCATCGGCAACATCATCGGCGGCGGCCTGCTGGTTGGGTTGACTTACTGGGTAATTTATCTGCGCGGGGGCCGCGAACAGCACTAAGCTGTGAGTTACCGCGCGCAGAGTTAGAAATCCACAATCAAAGGTAGGTGTACAATGACCGAACTTAACGAGAAATTAGCCAACGCTTGGGCAGGTTTCAGCAAGGGTGACTGGCAGAATGAAGTCAACGTTCGTGACTTCATCCAGAAAAACTACACGCCTTATGAGGGTGACGAATCCTTCCTGGCTGGCGCAACTCAGGCCACCACCACCTTGTGGGACAAGGTTATGGAAGGGATCAAACTGGAAAACCGCACTCACGCGCCGGTTGATTTCGACACCAACGTTGCTTCAACCATCGTTTCTCACGACGCGGGTTACATCGCCAAAGAGCTGGAAACCATCGTGGGTCTGCAGACCGACGCCCCTCTGAAACGCGCGCTGATCCCGTTCGGCGGCATCAAAATGGTCGAAGGTTCGTGCAAAGTGTACGGCCGCGAGCTGGATCCGCAGCTGAAAAAAGTGTTCACCGAATACCGTAAAACCCACAACCAGGGCGTATTCGACGTTTACACCAAAGACATCCTGAACTGCCGTAAATCCGGCGTGCTGACCGGCCTGCCGGACGCCTACGGCCGCGGCCGCATCATCGGCGACTACCGCCGCGTGGCGCTGTACGGTATCGACTTCCTGATGGCCGACAAGCTGAACCAGTTCAAATCGCTGCAGGAAAAACTGGAAAACGGCGAAGATCTGGAAATGACCATCCAGCTGCGCGAAGAGATCGCTGAACAGCACCGCGCTCTGGCTCAGATCAAAGAGATGGCCGCCAAATACGGCTACGACATCTCCGGCCCGGCCACCAGCGCGCAAGAAGCGGTGCAGTGGACCTACTTCGGCTACCTGGCCGCGGTGAAATCCCAGAACGGCGCCGCCATGTCCTTCGGCCGCGTGTCCACCTTCCTCGACGTGTTCATCGAGCGCGACATCAAGGCGGGCAAACTGACCGAAGAACAAGCGCAGGAACTGATCGACCACCTGGTGATGAAACTGCGTATGGTGCGCTTCCTGCGTACCCCTGAGTACGATGAGCTGTTCTCCGGCGACCCAATCTGGGCAACGGAATCCCTGGCCGGTATGGGCGTCGACGGCCGTACTCTGGTCACCAAAAACAGCTTCCGCTTCCTGAACACCCTGTACACCATGGGGCCGTCTCCGGAGCCGAACATGACCATCCTGTGGTCTGAGAAGCTGCCGCTGAACTTCAAGAAATTCGCGGCGAAAGTGTCCATCGACACCTCTTCCGTTCAGTACGAAAACGACGACCTGATGCGCCCTGACTTCAACAACGATGACTACGCCATCGCTTGCTGCGTCAGCCCGATGATCGTCGGCAAACAAATGCAGTTCTTCGGCGCCCGCGCCAACCTGGCGAAAACCATGCTGTACGCCATCAACGGCGGCGTTGACGAAAAACTGAAAATGCAGGTCGGCCCTAAAGAAGCGCCGATGATGGACGAAGTGCTGGACTATGACAAAGTCATGGCCCGCATGGACCACTTTATGGATTGGCTAGCCAAGCAGTACGTGACCGCGCTGAACATCATTCACTACATGCACGACAAGTACAGCTACGAAGCTGCGCTGATGGCACTGCATGACCGTGACGTTTATCGCACCATGGCTTGCGGCATCGCCGGCCTGTCCGTTGCAGCCGACTCCCTGTCTGCCATCAAGTACGCGAAAGTCACCACCATTCGCGACGAAGACGGCCTGGCCATCGACTTCAAAGTGGAAGGCGAGTATCCGCAGTTCGGTAACAACGACGCCCGCGTCGATGATATCGCCTGCGACCTGGTGGAACGTTTCATGAAGAAAATTCAGAAACTGCGCACCTACCGCAATGCGGTACCGACCCAGTCCGTACTGACCATCACCTCCAACGTGGTGTACGGTAAGAAAACCGGTAACACCCCGGATGGCCGCCGCGCAGGCGCACCGTTCGGCCCTGGCGCCAACCCAATGCATGGCCGCGACCAGAAAGGCGCAGTAGCCTCCCTGACCTCGGTAGCCAAACTGCCGTTTGCCTACGCGAAAGACGGGATCTCCTACACCTTCTCCATCGTGCCTAACGCGCTGGGTAAAGACGACGACGTGCGTAAAGCCAACCTGGCGGGCCTGATGGATGGTTACTTCCACCATGAAGCCTCCATCGAAGGCGGCCAGCACCTGAACGTCAACGTGATGAACCGCGAAATGCTGCTGGACGCGATGGAAAACCCTGAGAAATACCCTCAGCTGACCATCCGCGTTTCCGGTTACGCCGTGCGCTTCAACTCGCTGACCAAAGAGCAACAGCAGGACGTGATTACTCGTACCTTCACTCAAACGATGTAATACGCCGGCCGGGCGGGAAACCGCCCGGCACCAACGCAGGGGCCGGTTTTGCCGGCCCTTTTCTCCCACCGCTCTCCCCTGACTCTGTACGAGTCTGTTTTGCCGGACATCTATACTGAATGGATAGCCGGCAAAACAGTTATCCGGCAACTGACCGGTCGACAGGCATCATTACCCCGGTGGCGGTTCCACCCGCTGCTGCATCGCAGATACCTGGCCGGCGGCCACGCGCCTATTTTTAGACTGCGTTTGACAGTCAATATTGGAGAAAACCCCGCAATGTCAGCAATTGGTCGCATCCACTCCTTCGAATCCTGTGGCACCGTCGATGGGCCCGGGATCCGCTTTATCGTCTTCTTCCAGGGCTGCCTGATGCGCTGCCTCTATTGCCATAACCGCGACACCTGGGACACCCACGGCGGCAAGGAAGTGACCGTCGAAGAGCTGATGAAAGACGCGGTGGCCTACCGCCACTTCATGAACGCCTCCGGCGGCGGCGTGACCGCGTCCGGCGGCGAGGCGATCCTGCAGGCTGAATTCGTGCGCGACTGGTTCCGCGCCTGCCACGCCGAAAGCATCAATACCTGCCTGGACACCAATGGCTTTGTGCGCCGCTACGATCCGGTGATCGACGAGCTGCTGGACACCACCGATCTGGTGATGCTGGATCTGAAACAGATGAACGACGAGATCCACCAGAACCTGGTCGGCGTCTCCAATCACCGCACGCTGGAATTCGCCCGCTACCTGGCGAAACGCAACCAGCGCACCTGGATCCGCTACGTGGTGGTGCCGGGCTGGTCAGACGACGATAAGTCGGCGCACCTGCTGGGCGAGTTCACTAAAGACATGACCAACATCGAGAAAATCGAGCTGCTGCCCTACCACGAGCTGGGCAAGCACAAATGGATAGCGATGGGGGAAGAGTACAAGCTGGACGGCGTGCACCCGCCGAAAGCCGAGACTATGGATCGCGTCAAAGGCATCCTGGAAAGCTACGGCCATAAAGTGATTTACTGATTGGCGCACGCCAAAAGAAAAAACCGGCTCATGGCCGGTTTTTTCATGCTCAGGCGGCGGCGAACGGCGTGTGATGGTGATCCGGCTTCTGTTTCTTCAGCAGCATCAGCAGGTAAACCAGCGCCACGGCGGCGATCATCACGAACAGCACGCGGTCGGAATAGTTTTGCATCAGCAACGCCGTCATCGACGGCCCCAGCAGGCTGCCGATGGTGTAACTCATCAACAGCGCCTGGTTCATCGCCACCAACTCGTGCGGCAGCGCCTTCTCGCAGGCCCAGGACATCGCCACCGGGTACAGGGTAAAGCCGGCGCAGCCGAGGATGAACAGCGAAGGCGCCATGGCGTAGTTGCCGAGCATCGCCACGCTGGCGAGGATCACCACGAACACCTGAATGCGCAGCACCAGCAGGCGACCGTAACGATCGGCCAGGCGCCCGACCGGCCATTGGCCGACGATGCCGGAGCTGACCAGCAGCGCCATCCAGTAACCGACGTTGGCGTCGCTCATGCCCTGATGGGAGAGGTACAACGGCATCAGGCCGTATAGCGAACCGAGCACAATGCCGGAAATGATGCAACCGTTGATGCCAAGGCGCGCGCTGCGGCGTCTCAGCATGGTCCACACCGCCGCCTGCTGCGGCTCGTCTTCATGGCGGTTGACCCGCGCGAACAGCATCGGCAGCATGGCGCTGATCACAATGGCGGTCACCCACGGCACCACGTGCAACAATTCGGTCGAGGTCATGCTCAACAGCAATTGGCCGGTCACCGTACCAAGGTAATAAACGATCATATAGGCCGCCAGCAGCTGGCCGCGGTTGCTCAGGTTGCCGCTGCGCAACAGCGCGCTCTCCACGATCACCCAGATCCAGGCGCAACCGACGCCGGCGAAGAAGCGCCAGCCCAGCCAGCTCCAAAAATCGATCGACAGCACCATGCCGGCAGTCGCGGCGGCGAACACCAGACAAGAGAGATGATAGCTGCGGGTAAAACCGACGCGCTGGATCAGTTTGCCCGCCACCAGCGTGCCCAACAGGTTGCCGCTGAAGTAAGAAGAGCTGACCATTCCCACCTGCCAGGTCGACAGCTGAGCATGGGTTAACCAAAGGGGCACTAACGTATTCAAAACGGCAATGGATACCGTGAGCAGCAAGAGGCCGCAGAGCAATAAGAGCACTGGGCGGGAGTATGCGGACATAGTGAAATTGTGACCGAACGCGCAATGAGAGTGCGCGCATGATGCCACTGGCGATAAAAAAGTCAATCGCCTCTTATCGTTCCACCGCACGATTTGTTTCCGGCTAACTGGCTGAAAAAGCGCTATGCTCAGCGCAGAGCGAATTTAACGACAAAGAGGCAAAATGAGTCAGGCAAATGATGCGGCGGTAGAGGCCCTGCTGGCGGACATCGGCAGCACGCACGGCGAACTGCTGGAGATCGTACAACAGGTGCGCCGGATAGCTGCAGCGTGCGGCAACGGCGTCACCGAATCGGTAAAATACGGCGGCATCATGTTTGCGCATAGCCAATTTTTCTGCGGCGTTTTCGCCTACCGCCACCACGTCACGGTGGAATTCGGCCACGGCTACCGGCTGGCAGACAGCCATAACCAGCTCGAAGGCAGCGGCCAGTATCGGCGACACATCAAACTCCACTCGCCCGCCGAGGTGAAAAGCAAACATCTGGCGGACTACCTTCAACAGGCTTATACGCTGGCGACGGGCTGAATTCTCGACATAAAAAAAGCGCCCGCAGGCGCTTTTTTCGTGGTTTGCCGTTTAGCCGATATATTCCAGGCCGCCCATATAAGGACGCAGCACTTCAGGCACCTGAATGCGGCCGTCGGCCTGCTGGTAGTTTTCCAGCACCGCCACCAGCGTACGGCCAACCGCCAGGCCGGAGCCGTTCAGGGTGTGAACCAGACGCGGTTTCTTGTCGGCTTTGCTGCGGCAGCGCGCCTGCATGCGACGCGCCTGGAAGTCCCACATGTTGGAGCAGGACGAGATCTCGCGATAGGTATCCTGCGCCGGCAGCCACACTTCCAGATCGTAAGTTTTGCACGCGCCGAAGCCCATGTCGCCGGTGCACAGCAGCACCTTGCGGTAAGGCAGGTTCAGCAGCTGCAGCACTTTTTCCGCGTGGCCGGTCAGCTCTTCCAGGGCATCCATCGAATCTTCCGGACGAACGATCTGCACCATCTCGACCTTGTCGAACTGGTGCATGCGGATCAAACCGCGGGTGTCGCGGCCGTAAGAACCGGCTTCCGCGCGGAAGCATGGCGTGTGTGCGGTCATCTTCAGCGGCAGAGTTTCCTCTTCCACGATCTCGTCGCGCACCAAGTTGGTCAGCGGCACTTCCGCCGTTGGGATCAGCGCGTAGTTGCTGCTGTCGGCTTCTTCTTCCAGCGGACGGGTATGGAACAGGTCTTCGCCGAACTTCGGCAGCTGGCCGGTACCGTACAGCGTGGCGTGGTTAACCAGGTAAGGCACGTAGGCCTCCAGGTAGCCGTGCTGCTCGGTGTGCAGATCCAGCATGAACTGGGACAGCGCGCGGTGCATGCGGGCGATTTGCCCTTTCATCACCACGAAGCGCGAACCGGTCAGCTTAACCGCGGCGGCAAAATCCAGCCCGCCGGCCATTTCGCCCAGATCGACGTGATCGCGCACCGCGAAGTCGTACTGGCGCGGTTCGCCCCAGCGGGCAACTTCCAGGTTTTCGCTGTCGTCTTTACCATCCGGCACGGCGTCGTCCGGCAGGTTAGGCAGCGTCAGGGCGTAATCGCGGATCTCGCTCTGCAACGCATCCAGCGCCGCCTTGGCAGCATCCAGCTTGTCACCCAGCTCGTTCACTTCGCGACGCAGCGGCTCGATGTCTTCCCCACGCGCTTTGGCCGCGCCGATGGATTTCGATCGGGAGTTGCGTTCCGCTTGCAGCGTTTCAGTTTCTACCTGCAGAACTTTGCGACGTTCTTCCTGCGAACGCAGCAGATCCAGATCGAGTTTAAAGCCTCGGCGAGCCAGTTTGACGGCGACTGCGTCTAGCTCATTACGCAGCAGATTGGGATCGAGCATGCTAATCCTGTGCTTGTTGTTATTGAAAGAAGTGTTGTTGTTCTATGCGGCTGATTTATAGCCGCATAAAAGAAGAGTGATACCCGCTAACCTTACCGCAACGGCCTCGCTAGCGGTAGCGTTTTGTCGGGCTATTTTGATCCTGCTCAGCCAGCCATGCCAACTTTTCGCCGATTTTTCCTTCCAGCCCGCGCGAGGTCGGTTGATAGTAGCGCGTATGGGCCATTTCGGGCGGGAAATAGTTCTCGCCGGCGGCGTAGGCGTTGGGTTCGTCGTGGGCGTAGCGGTACTCCGCCCCCAGCCCCATTTCCTTCATCAGCTTGGTCGGCGCGTTGCGCAGGTGCTCCGGCACGTCATAATCGGCCTGCTCTTTGGCGTCGCGCATGGCGGCCTTGAACGCGGTGTAGACCGCATTGCTCTTCGGCGCGCAGGCCAGGTAGACGATCGCCTGCGCGATGGCGCGCTCGCCCTCCGCCGGCCCCACGCGGGTGAAGCAATCCCAGGCGGCGATCGCCACCTGCATGCCGCGCGGATCGGCGTTGCCCACGTCTTCAGAGGCAATCGCCAACAGACGGCGCGCCACGTAGAGCGGATCGCCGCCGGCGGTAATGATGCGCGCATACCAATACAGCGCGGCGTCCGGCGCCGAGCCGCGCACCGATTTATGCAGCGCGGAAATCAGATCGTAATAACGGTCGCCCTTATTGTCGAAGCGCGCGCTGCGCTCGCCCGACACCTCTTTCAGCAGCTCCGGCGTCAGCACCCGCACGCCTTTGGCGTCCAACTCCGCCATGTCGGCCATCATTTCCAGGCTGTTCAGCGCCCGGCGCGCGTCGCCGCCCACCAGCTCCGACAGCAGGCGGCGCGTTTCCGCCGGCAGCTCGATATTCTGGCCGCCAAAGCCGCGCGCCTTGTCGCCCATCGCCTGATCCAGCACCTGGCCGATATCTTCGGCGGTCAGCGCCTTCAGCAGGTAAACGCGGGCGCGGGACAACAGCGCCGAGTTCAGCTCGAACGACGGGTTTTCGGTGGTGGCGCCGATAAAGGTGATGGTGCCGTCTTCGATGTGCGGCAGGAAAGCGTCCTGCTGGCTCTTATTGAAGCGGTGCACTTCGTCGACGAACAGGATGGTGCGGCGGCCGGCGTCGCGATTTTGCCGCGCCCGCTCGATCGCCTCGCGGATCTCCTTGATACCGGAGGTCACGGCAGAGATCCGTTCGACATCCGCCTGGCCGTAACGGCCGATCAGTTCTGCCAGCGTCGTCTTCCCGGTGCCCGGCGGCCCCCATAAAATCATCGAGTGCAGTTGCCCGGCCTCAATGGCGCGCGGCAGCGGCTTGCCGGCGGCCAGCAGGTGCTGCTGGCCGATATACTGCGCCAGCGTGGTCGGCCGCATACGCGCGGCCAACGGCTGGAACTCGTTCTGGGAAAAATCGAGCGACAGATTATTACTCACTTGCACCTCACTGGCGCTGGTCGTCCAGCGTCACCCCCTTCGGCGGGGTAAATTTGAATTTGGCCGGATCGGCGGCGACGTTCTGCTGGCTTTTCAGCGTGTAGGAACTGCGCTGACCGTCCTGCTCCACCGCGGCGAAGCTGCGGATGGTGCCGCTGTTGGTCACGCTGATGGCGAACTGCTTCAGGTTGCCGCTGGCGGACTTCGGCGTCAGCTCGAAATCATCGCCCTTTTGCTTCACGTTGTACTGTTTCCAGTCGCTGGCATTATTGCGGGTGATCAGCATAAACGGCGTATTGCCGGTGGCGTTCTTCAGCCAGGTCGCCGTCACCTGCTCGACGAATGGGTTATAGAACCACAGGGTTTGGCCATCGGAGACCAGCACGCTCTCATCGGGTGACGTCATGTGCCAGTTGAACAGGTTCGGCCGCTTCACCCACAGCTCGCCTTCCCCCTGTTGCACCGCGGCACCGTCGGCGCTGGTCACGGTTTGCGAGAAGCTGGCGTGGAAACTGTTCACCTTCGCCAGGCGACTTTGCAGATCCTGTGCGGCGTCGGCCAGCACGGAGGTAGAAGCGAATCCCGAAAGCAGACAGCAGGCAACTAACAGTTTTTTCATTATTCCAGATACCTTATGAAATGCGTTAACCGCAGGGCGACGCCGTGCGGGTCAAATCAACCCTTTACCCGGTTACTTTACCCGAAGCCGGCGATCGGCCGGTAGGCCAATGTTCCGAGAAGAAACGGGTTTACGCTTCTTTGCACAAGGGCCGCTTAAGCGGCCCTTTCTTATTGAATTGCAATGGCTAAACGACCATCAATCGTGCCGCGGCGGCGCCAGCACCTCGCGGTTGCCGTTGTGCCCCTGCTCGCTGACGATGCCCTGCGCTTCCATCTGTTCGATGATGCGCGCCGCGCGGTTATAGCCGATACGGAACTGGCGCTGCACGCCGGAGATGGAGGCGCGGCGTTTGTCCACCACGAAATCCACCGCCTGGTCAAACAGCGGATCCAGCTCTTCGTCGCCGTCCATACCGCCGCCGGCACCGCCCTCGCCGTCTTCGCCGCCGCTGAGAATGCCCTCTTTATATTGGGGCCGCTCGCGCGCTTTCCAATCCTTGACCACCGCGTGCACTTCCTGATCGCGCACGAATGCGCCATGCACGCGCACCGGAATCGAGGAGTTCGGTGCCAGATAGAGCATATCGCCCATACCCAGCAAGGACTCGGCGCCCCCCTGATCGAGGATGGTGCGGGAGTCGATTTTGCTCGACACGGTAAAGGCGATACGCGTCGGGATGTTGGCCTTGATAAGACCCGTGATCACATCCACCGACGGACGCTGGGTCGCCAGCACCAGATGGATACCCGCCGCACGCGCTTTCTGCGCCAGGCGAGCGATCAACTCTTCGACCTTCTTGCCGACCGTCATGATCAGATCGGCGAATTCGTCGACCATCACCACGATGTACGGCTCTTTCTCCAACACCGGCGGCGTGATGTCCATGCTGTCGGTCGGCTTCCAGAACGGATCCGGGATCGGACGCCCCATCGCCTCGGCCTGATCGACGCGCTCGTTGTAGCCCGCCAGGTTACGCACGCCCAGGGCAGACATCAGCTTGTAGCGGCGTTCCATTTCCCCCACGCACCAGCGCAGCGCGTTGGCAGCGTCTTTCATGTCGGTGACCACATCGGTCAACAGGTGAGGAATGCCTTCGTAAACCGACAGCTCCAGCATTTTCGGGTCGATCATGATAAAGCGCACTTCTTTCGGCGTGGCTTTATACAGGATGCTCAGGATCATGGCGTTGACCCCGACCGACTTACCGGAACCGGTGGTACCGGCGACCAGCAAGTGCGGCATTTTGCCCAGATCGGCCACCACCGGTTCGCCGGAGATGTCCTTACCCAATACGATGGACAGCGGCGACGGGTTGTCACGGAAGGCCGGGCAATCCAGCACTTCGCGCAGGTACACCGTTTGCCGCTTGGCGTTCGGCAGCTCCAGACCGACGTAAGGCTTGCCGGGGATCACTTCTACCACGCGCACCGCCGACGTCGACAGCGAGCGTGCCAGATCGCGCGACAGGTTGGAAATGCGCGCCGCTTTAACGCCCGGCGCCAGATCCAGCTCGAAGCGGGTGATGACCGGCCCCGGCAGGATGTCTACCACGTCGGCTTTCACGCGGTAATCGGCCAGGCTGGCCTCCACCAGACGCGCCTTCTGTTCCAGCGCGAAGGAGTCGACCGGTTCTACCTCTTTCGGGGCCTCGGTCAGCAGATCCAGCGTCGGCAGCGGCGTGGTCGGCTTCTGCAGCGGCTGATCGTTGCGCATCAGGAACGGGTGAATCAAGCTGTCCATCGCCGGATGCTGCTCGGCCTGAGTTTGCTGAGGCTGCTGCTGCACCGGTTGCTGTGGCTGCTGATATGGCTGCGACGGCTGTTGATACTGCTGCTGCGACGGCTGTTGATACTGTTGTTGCTGCGGCTGCTGGTATTGCTGAGGCTGCGAGTGCGGTTGCTGAGGTTGGGCAACCGGCGCCGCAGGCTCAAACTGGCCGAACGGCACGTCGTCCTGTTGCTCGCTTTGCTGTTCAATGCGCTCTTCAAGCTGCGGAGACAGCGTGAACATCGGCTCGCTCGGGCCATCATCCACCAGATCCGCCATCGGCGAGAAGCTGAAAGCATTGCGGGTATCCACCGGGCTGGCGGCCGGCGCTTGCGGAGCAGGCGCTTGCTGGCCGTAGCGCTCCTGCTGCTGCTCGGCGAACGCCTGGCGCAGCGCGGCCTCTTGCAGCGCCTCTTCGTCGTCCTGTTGATAGCCTTCGCCGTAGCGTTGGTTCTGCTGCTCGGCAAACGCCTTGCTCAGCTCGGCTTCCTGCAGGGCGCTCTCGTCATCTTGTTGCTCCGGCGCGTAGCTTTCGCCGTAGCGTTGGCTTTGCTGCTCGGCAAACGCCTGACGCAGCGCGGCTTCCTGCAGCGCCTCTTCTTCCTGCGGGCTCACCGCCGTCGGCTGCTGAGGATCCGCCTGGCGCTGTTCCTGCTCGGCCGCACGCTGCGAAGGCAGCTTGATGCCGTAAGAAGCCAGCTCGCGACGGGTCGGGATGCGCACCGGGTTCGGCCGCGGCAGCTCAGGGCCGATGCCCTGCTTAACCTGCGGATTGCCGTCGCTGGTGGCCGTGAAGGCCGGCATAAAGGTCGCCGCTGCGGCGCCCGCTGCGGCAGCGGCTGCCGTATCCAGGTGTGGCTTGGCACCGGTAGCGCTGAAACCACCCGCTCCGCTGACGTCGGCGCTGTCGCGCTGCGCGGCGGTAAAATCAAAGGGAGAACGCGCCGGCGGCTGCGGCGCAGCCGGCTCTTGCCAATTGCCGAGACGCGGCTCATCGTCATCCTGATAAGGATCGACAGGACGCGTCGCCTTCGGTGCAGGCGTTTCTTCCGGAATTTCGAAGGAGTACAGCGGCGGCGTGGCGTCTTGCGCCGGGGCGCTCACCGGGTGCTGATTGACCGAGGCCGGCGCGGCCGGCGCCACCGTTACCGACGGCGCCTGAGCGGCGATCGGCGCTGCAACGGGCTCGTGGATCGCTGCCTTCACCGCCGGTGCAGGCGAAACCACCGGCGCGATTGGCGCGGCGTCGGCTTCAACCTCACCATCATCGGCTCGCAGGCCGCTGAGCAACGGATCGGCGGCGTCTTCCGCCGCCTCTTTGGCGCTTTCAGTGACCGAAGGCGCAGAGAACAACACGTCGTCATCGGCGGCCGCGGCTCCGGCGGCGGTCGCGGCAACCGCTGCGGCGGCGCCCTTCCCTGCCTGCTCAGGCTCGTCGTCAACGTAACGCTCGTCATCCTCGAAATAACGCGCTTCGCGACGCGAACGGTTGGTCATGAAGGTCGCGACGCCCAGCACCGCCCCGCCGATCTTCTCGGCGATCACCAGCCAGGACCAGCCGGTAAACAGCGTCAGCCCCGCCGCCCACACGCACAGCAGCGCCAGCGTGGCGCCGATGCCGTTGAACCATGGCAACATGGCGTTGCTCAGCAGGCTGCCGATCACGCCGCCGGAAGCGAAGTAATAGAGATCGTCAACGTTCAGCGCCGCCAGCCCACAGGAGGTGAGCACTAACGCCAGGGTGCCGATCAGGCGCAGGGAGAGCGCGAAATAGTCGACGTAGTCTCTGTTGGCCCGTTGGCGATAGGCCGCCCAGCACAGAACCAGCATGATCGGCGGTATCGCGTAGGCGAGCACCCCGAAGGTGAAGAACAGCGTGTCGGCCAACCAGGCCCCAACACCGCCGCCCAAGTTGTGAATCGGCTCATGCCACGCGGTCTGCGACCAGCTTGGGTCAGACGGGTTGAAACTGACCAGCGCAGCCATGAGGTAAACGGCAAAAATCGCTACCACGATAAGCACAGCCTCCAGCAAACGCCGGCCACTGCTGAGTCTTTTCAGGGTAACTTCTTTATCTTCTGTATATTCCTGGCTCAAGAAAGGCTCTCCAGGTTCCTGTTAGCTGACATAGCAACAGCGCCGAGAAGCTTCCCCGGCGCCGAAACTGTATGAATAAACAGGAGTGTAACCAATTTAATCAGGTTTTGCACCTGCACCTTACCGTGTTTTGATAACCAGACGGTTACTCTGTTTCACTTCTTCCATCACTACGTAGGTACGGGTGTCGTTGACCCCCGGCAAACGCAGCAAGGTTTCGCCCAGCAGTTTACGGTAAGCCGACATGTCCGGTACGCGGGTTTTCAACAGGTAGTCGAAATCACCGGAAACCAGATGACACTCCTGAATCTCTTCAAGCTTCTGCACTGCCGAGTTGAATTGCTCAAACACATCCGGCGCGCCGCGGTTCAGCGTGATCTCCACGAAAACCAGCAGGGACGCATCCAGATAATGCGGGTTAAGCAATGCGGTATAGCCATGAATGAAACCCTGGCGCTCGAGACGGCGCACGCGTTCTAAACATGGTGTCGGGGATAACCCCACGCGCTTCGAAAGCTCGACGTTCGAAATACGCCCATCCTTCTGCAGCTCATTCAGGATGTTGCGGTCGATACGGTCAAGATCTTTACCCGGGCGTTTCTTGTTGTCTGCCATTATTATTGTCTCTCTTATTTTCTTCCGTGCACTTGCCACACCCTAGCCAACGTCAATGTGTAAGGGTTCGTTCCAAGCGAAGACCCGATGCCTGTCATATGCTTCTTCACTACCATCATTCCACGCCGCGCAGCCTGTCTGTCCAACCCCGCGCGGCGCCGGTAACGACGTTAAGGTCGAGAAAAAATCAGCAAACGCTTGCGCGCCCTGCTCCGCACATCCACCGCGCATTGCCGCCTCGCGGCGCAAATACGTACGATTTGCTGGTGTTACGGGGATAATTTCTTCTTCCTATGATGTTTTCGCAAATGCGCAGCGGATTGTCAAAGTAAAAGAAGCAAAATCAGAACAACGTACCGTCACGAAAAGTCTGCATCCCATTTTTGGTTATGAATCGCTGGCAGATAAACCCCGGCAGGGAGCGGCCTAAGTCGCAGAATGCGCCGTTTTTGCGCGCTTGGCGATTCAGCGGCCTAATGCGACTTTGATAAGGTAAATTTCTGCGTTCGGCGTACGATTTGCCGACAGCGGGTGCATTAATAGGCGACAACTATCATACAAATCGTTAACAACGTCGCCCGGCGCTTTTTTTACTGCGTCATTTTCCCTACAATCGGCTTCATTGTCCGCCATTGTGGAATAAAGAGGTTATTCATGGGCACGGCTAAACATAGCAAATTACTGATTCTGGGCTCCGGCCCGGCCGGTTACACTGCCGCCGTTTACGCGGCGCGCGCCAACCTGAGCCCGGTGCTGATCACCGGTATGGAACAAGGCGGCCAGCTGACCACCACCACTGAAGTGGAAAACTGGCCGGGCGACGCCGAAGGCCTGACCGGTCCGGCGCTGATGGAGCGCATGCGCGAGCATGCGGAGAAGTTCCAGACCGAAATCGTCTTCGATCACATCAACAGCGTCGATCTGCAGCAGCGTCCGTTCCGCCTGTTCGGCGACAGCGGCGAATACAGCTGCGACGCGCTGATCATCGCGACCGGCGCCTCCGCCCGCTATCTTGGCCTGCCTTCCGAAGAGGCCTTCAAGGGCAAAGGCGTTTCCGCCTGTGCGACCTGCGACGGCTTCTTCTACCGCAACCAGAAAGTCGCAGTGGTCGGCGGCGGCAACACCGCCGTTGAAGAAGCGCTGTACCTGTCCAACATCGCCGCCGAGGTTCACCTGATCCACCGCCGCGACAGCTTCCGCTCGGAGAAGATCCTGATCGACCGGCTGATGGAAAAAGTGAAAAGCGGCAACATCGTGCTGCACACCGACCATACGCTGGACGAAGTGCTGGGCGATGAAATGGGCGTGACCGGCGTGCGTATCCGCAGCACCAAAGCGGAAAACGAAACCCGCGAGCTGGAACTGGCCGGCGTGTTCATCGCCATCGGCCACAGCCCGAACACCGGCATCTTCGGCGGCCAGCTGGAGCTGGAAAACGGCTACATCAAGGTGCAGTCCGGCATTCACGGCAATGCGACCCAAACCACTATCCCCGGCGTGTTCGCCGCGGGCGACGTGATGGATCACATCTACCGCCAGGCGATCACCTCCGCCGGCACCGGCTGTATGGCGGCGCTGGACGCGGAGCGTTACCTGGACGGCATCGCCGGCGCAGAAGTCTGCTAAAACGTTCTCTTCATAAGCAAAAAGCGGCTCTCGAGCCGCTTTTTTTGTTTCCCCCCTCCGCACTCCCCTTCTCGCGTCTGTTATAGCCACATTTGGCCGCTTTATTATTTTCAGTCTGCCGGGTGACGAGGTAACATGGGGCCTCGCTTGTTTGTCGCCGATTGCGCCAAACACTATTATTTAACAGTACGTTAACCCAGCCCGTAACAAACGGGCGCCGGCGACGCAGACGCATATCTGATGAAAAAAACCAGACAGCAACAGTTAACCCGTTGGCTTAAAACCCAGAGTTCGTTAGCGCAGCGTTGGTTGCGCCTTTCTATGTTGTTGGGGCTGTTCAGCGGCCTGCTGATCGTGGCGCAGGCGTGGCTGTTGGCCAGCCTGCTGCACGCCCTGATCATCGAGCATACCCCACGCGAACAGCTGATCCCTTCGTTTATCTGGCTGGCCGCCGCGTTCGCGCTGCGGGCGCTGTTAAGCTGGCTGCGGGAACGGGTCGGTTTCCGGTGTGGCCAGGTGATCCGCCAGCGCATGCGCCAACAGGTGCTGGATAAGCTGCAGCAGCTCGGGCCGGCCTGGATCCAGGGCAAACCGGCGGGCAGTTGGGCCAGCATCATCGTCGAGCAGATCGAGGATATGCAGGACTATTACTCGCGCTATCTGCCGCAGATGTATCTGGCGGTCTTCATCCCGCTGCTGATCCTGATCGCCGTCTTCCCGATCAATTGGGCCGCAGGCATCATTCTGCTGGCGACCGCGCCGCTGATCCCGCTGTTCATGGTGCTGGTCGGCATGGGGGCCGCCGACGCCAACCGCCGCAACTTCGTGGCGCTGGCGCGATTGAGCGGCAACTTCCTCGACCGCCTGCGCGGCCTGGACACCCTGCGGCTGTTCGGCCGCGCGCAGGCCGAAACCGCGCAGATCGCCAAATCTTCCGAAGACTTCCGCAGCCGCACCATGGAAGTGCTGCGCATGGCCTTCCTCTCTTCCGGCGTGCTGGAGTTCTTCGCTTCGATCTCCATCGCCGTGGTGGCGGTGTACTTCGGCTTTTCCTACCTCGGCGAACTCAACTTCGGCAGCTACGGCCTCGGCGTAACGCTGTTTTCCGGTTTTCTGGTGTTGATTCTGGCGCCGGAGTTTTTCCAACCGCTGCGCGATCTCGGCACCTTCTACCATGCCAAGGCGCAGGCGGTCGGCGCGGCGGAAGCGCTGGAAACCTTCCTCAGCGCCGAAGGCGAGCAGATGGGCAACGGCACGCGGCAACTGCCCGCCGATCAACCGCTGACGCTGCAGGCGAACGCGTTGGAAATCCTGTCGCCGAACGGCGTGCTGCTGGCCGGGCCGCTGAACTTCACCCTGCAACCACAGCAGCGCGTGGCGCTGGTCGGGCTGAGCGGCGCCGGCAAAAGTTCACTGCTCAATCTGCTGCTCGGCTTCCTGCCCTATCGCGGATCGCTGACCGTCAACGGCGTCGAGCTGCGTGACCTGTCCGCAGAAAACTGGCGCCAGCAGCTGAGCTGGGTCGGTCAGAACCCGCACCTGCCGGCGCAAACCCTGCGCGCCAATATCCTGCTGGGCTGCCCGCTGGCCGACGAAGCGCAGCTGCAGCAGGCGGTGGAACACGCCTACGTCAGCGAATTGCTCCCTTATCTGCCGCAGGGGCTCGACACCGAAGTGGGCGACAACGCCGCCCGCCTGTCGGTCGGCCAGGCGCAGCGCGTGGCGGTCGCCCGGGCACTGATCGGCCCGCGCCGCCTGCTGCTGCTGGATGAACCGGCCGCCAGCCTCGATGCCCACAGCGAGCAGCGGGTGATGCAGGCGTTGAACGCCGCTTCGCATCAGCAAACCACCCTGCTGGTGACGCACCAGTTGGAAGACACCGAAGACTACGATCAGATTTGGGTGATGGATAACGGGCGCATCGTGCAACAGGGCGATTACGCCACCCTCAGCGCCCAGCCGGGCCTGTTCGCCACTCTGATCGCCCATCGCCGCGGGGAGCTTTAATCATGCGCGTTTTGCTGCCGTTTTTGGCGTTGTACCGCCGCCATAGCCTGCTGATTAGCCTCGGCATCCTCTTGGCGATCGTCACTCTGCTGGCCAGCATCGGCCTGCTGGCGCTCTCCGGCTGGTTCCTGGCCGCCTCGTCGCTGGCCGGACTGGCGGGCCTGCTGACCTTTAACTACATGCTGCCGGCCGCCGGCGTGCGCGGCGCGGCGATCTTCCGCACCGCCGGGCGCTATGCCGAGCGCGTGGTCAGCCACGACGCCACCTTCCGCGTGCTGTCGCATCTGCGGGTGTTCACCTTCAGCAAGATCCTGCCGCTGACGCCGGGCGGCATCGCCCGTTTCCGCCAGGCCGAGCTGCTCAACCGCCTGGTGGCGGACGTGGACACGCTGGATCATCTTTATCTGCGGGTGATCTCGCCGCTGATCAGCGCAGCGGTGGTGATCCTGGTGGTCACCTACGGCCTGAGCTGGCTGGATCCTGCGCTCGCCCTGACGCTGGGCGGCATCCTGTTGCTGTTGTTGCTGCTGGTGCCGCCGGTGTTTTATTGCGCCGGCAAGCCGATCGGCGGCCAGCTTACCGCGCTGCGCGGCCAATACCGCACCGACATGACCGCCTGGCTGCAGGGGCAGGCGGAGCTGGTGGTGTTCGGCGCCGTCAACGACTTCCGCCAGACGCTGAACGCCACCGAACAGCGGTGGCAACGCCGCCAGTGGCAGCAGGCCTCGCTGAGCGGCAAGGCGCAGGCGCTGATGATCCTCGCCAGCGGGCTGACGGTAACGCTGCTGCTGTGGCTGACCGCCGCCGGCATCGGCGGCGATACCCAGCCCGGCGCGCTGATCGCGCTGTTTGTCTTCGCCGCGCTGGCGTCGTTCGAAGCGCTGATGCCGGTCGCCGGCGCCTTCCAGCACCTCGGCCAGGTCATTGCCTCCGCCACGCGGGTCAAGCAGATCATCGATCGTCAGCCGGAGGTCACCTTCCCGGCCGCCGGCCCGGCCGCCGCCGATCGGGCTCAGCTTAGCCTGCAACAGCTGAGCTTCACCTACCCCGACCAACCGCAGCCGGTGCTGCGCGACGTCACGCTCGAGGTCGCGGCCGGCGAACACATCGCTTTGCTCGGCCGCACCGGCTGCGGCAAGTCCACCCTGCTGCAGTTGCTGACCCGCGCCTGGCGCACCGACGGCGGAAAAATTCTGCTCAACGGCGAACCGCTGGAGGATTATGATGAAGCCACGCTGCGTCGGATGAGCACGGTCGTCAGCCAGCGGGTGCATATCTTCAGCGATACGCTGCGGGAAAACCTGCGGCTGGCCGCGCCGGATGCCGACGACGCTCGCCTGAGCGAGGTGCTGCGACAGGTGGGGCTGGATAAATTGCTGGACAGCGACGGCGGGCTGAACGCCTGGCTGGGCGAAGGCGGCCGGCAGCTGTCCGGCGGCGAACAGCGCCGCCTGGGCATCGCCCGCGCGCTGCTGCACCCGGCCCCGCTGCTGCTGCTCGACGAACCGACCGAAGGGCTGGACGCCGAAACCGAGCAGCAGATCCTGGCGCTGCTGCGCCGGCATTGTCAGGGTAAGACGCTGATCCTGGTGACGCACCGTCTGTACGGCCTGGAGCATCTCGACCGCATTTGCGTAATGGACGACGGCCGGATTGTCGAACAGGGCGATCACGCCACCCTGATGCGCCGGCAGGGCCGCTATGCCCGCTTTCGCAACCGTATCAGCAACCTGGCGCCGTAATCGGCCCGTAGAGGACGCAGAGACCCCGTATGCGCATCGTGAAGCTTTCCCCACAGTCGCTGGCGTTCCCCTCGCCTGAAAGCGCCCTGCGCGACCCTAACGGCCTGCTGGCTATCGGCGGCGACCTGACGGCGCCGCGGCTGCTGGCGGCCTACGAGCGCGGCATCTTCCCCTGGTATTCGCCGGGGGAAGCCATCCTGTGGTGGTCGCCCGATCCGCGTGCGGTGCTGTTCCCGACAGAGTTTCATCTCAACCGCAGCCTGAAACGCTTTTTGCGCCACGATCCGTTTCGCATCACGCTCAATCACGACTTCGCCGCGGTGATCGCCGCCTGCGCCCACCGGCCGGATGAAGGCACCTGGATCGGCCCGGAGGTGCAGCGCGCCTATCAGCATCTGCACCGCCTCGGCTACGCGCACTCGGTGGAGGTATGGCAGGATAATCAACTGGTCGGCGGCATGTATGGCGTGGCGCAGGGCGCGTTGTTCTGCGGCGAATCGATGTTCAGCCGCGTCACCAACGCCTCAAAATGCGCATTGATGGCCTTTTGCCGCCATTTTGCCGCTTATGGCGGGGAATTGATTGACTGCCAGGTGCTGAACGCTCACACTGCCCGCCTTGGCGCGCGTGAAATTCCGCGCCGTCAATTTTTGCAGCAGCTCAGCACCCTTCAACGGCGGCCTTTGGTGCCGGCGTGCTGGGAGCCGCAAGTCATATCCCCACAGCCGGCTGAACCGCCCTCTCCAGTAAACTAATTGGTGGAAACGGTGCAATGTTCACCGACACATCTTTACATAATGGGGGTTTTTCGGCATTATCTTGCCGGTTAAAAACTAAGGTAGTTAGACCTAGAGGATTCGATGGCCAAAGAAGACAATATTGAAATGCAGGGCACCGTTCTTGATACGCTGCCGAACACCATGTTCCGCGTTGAATTGGAAAACGGGCACGTGGTAACCGCACACATCTCCGGTAAAATGCGTAAAAACTATATCCGCATCCTGACGGGCGACAAAGTCACTGTAGAGCTGACCCCGTACGACCTGAGCAAAGGCCGCATTGTCTTCCGTAGCCGTTAATCGGCTCACCGCGCGCCACACGTTGGCGGCATCGAGGATGTAATCCCTCGGGAGCCCTTTCCGTTTACCCCCGCAGCGACGTTACACAACGGGTTGCAGGTGCGCAGGTAAACTGAGAGGGCTCACTCGTTTCTGTTGTACGGTGAATCTCACCCATAAAAAAAGCGATGCCGAAGCATCGCTTTTTCTTTGCCTGAAGGCGGCCTTAGTGCACCGCGCCCTCGTCCGCCTTGCGCTTGGCGGCGCTGAGGAAGTGGTAGGTCAGCTGTTTCTTGTCCTTGTCCAGCTCGACCTTCACGGAGCCGCCGTCCACCAGCGAGCCGAACAGCAGTTCGTTGGCCAACGGTTTCTTCAGATTTTCCTGCATGACGCGCGCCATCGGACGAGCGCCCATCGCGCGGTCGTAGCCCTTCACCGACAGCCAGTCGCGCGCTTCGTCGCTCACTTCCAGCGAGACGCCCTTCGCATCCAGCTGCGCCTGCAGTTCGACGATAAACTTGTCGACCACCTGCTGGATCACCTCGGTAGACAGATGGTTGAACCAGATGATGTTGTCCAGACGGTTGCGGAACTCCGGCGTAAACACCTTCTTGATCTCTTCCATCGCGTCGGTGCTGTTGTCCTGCTGCACCAGGCCGATCGATTTGCGTTCGGTTTCCCGCACCCCGGCGTTGGTGGTCATCACCAGGATCACGTTGCGGAAGTCCGCCTTGCGGCCGTTGTTGTCGGTCAGCGTGCCGTTGTCCATCACCTGCAGCAGCAGGTTGAACACGTCCGGGTGCGCCTTCTCGATCTCATCGAGCAGCACCACCGCATGCGGATGCTTGATCACCGCATCGGTCAGCAGCCCGCCCTGATCGTAACCAACATAGCCCGGAGGCGCGCCAATCAGACGGCTGACGGTATGCCGCTCCATGTACTCGGACATGTCGAAACGCAGCAGCTCGATATCCATCGCCTTGGCCAACTGTACGGTGACCTCGGTTTTCCCGACCCCGGTCGGCCCGGCGAACAGGAAGGAACCGACCGGCTTGCGCTCGTGGCCCAGGCCGGCGCGGCTCATCTTGATCGCTTCGGTCAGCGCTTCGATCGCCTGATCCTGGCCGAACACCAGCATCTTCAGGCGATCGCCCAGGTTTCTCAGCACGTCGCGATCGCTGGCCGACACGGTTTTCTCCGGGATGCGAGCGATGCGCGCCACCACGGATTCGATATCGGCCACGTTGACGGTTTTCTTGCGCTTGCTGGCCGGCATCAACCGGCTGCGGGCGCCCGCCTCGTCGATCACGTCGATCGCCTTGTCCGGCAGATGACGATCGTTGATGTATTTCACCGACAGCTCCACCGCGGCGCGGATCGCCTTGGCGGTATAACGCACGTCGTGGTGCGCTTCATACTTGGTCTTCAGGCCGTTGATGATCTGAACGGTCTCTTCCGCCGTCGGTTCGGTGATGTCAATCTTCTGGAAACGGCGCGCCAGGGCACGATCCTTTTCGAAGATGTTGCTGAACTCCTGGTAGGTGGTCGAGCCGATCACCCGGATCTTGCCGCTCGACAGCAGCGGTTTGATCAGGTTGGCGGCATCCACCTGCCCACCGGAAGCCGCGCCGGCGCCGATGATGGTGTGAATTTCATCGATGAACAGAATGCTGTTCTGATCCTGCTCCAGCTGCTTGAGCAGCGCCTTGAAGCGCTTCTCGAAGTCGCCGCGGTATTTGGTGCCGGCCAGCAGTGAACCGATGTCCAGCGAATACAGCGTGCACTCCGCCATCACTTCCGGCACGTCGCCCTGCACGATACGCCAGGCCAGGCCCTCGGCGATGGCGGTCTTGCCGACGCCGGATTCGCCGACCAGCAGCGGGTTGTTTTTACGACGGCGGCACAGCACCTGAATCGCGCGCTCCAGCTCACGATCGCGGCCGATCAACGGATCGATGCCGCCCACACGGGCCAACTGATTGAGGTTGGTGGTGAAGTTTTCCATACGGTCTTCCCCTCCGGACTGCTCTTCGTTCACCGGGTTTTCCGCATTCGGCGCTTGGCCCGGCTCGTCTTTACGCGTGCCATGTGAAATGAAGTTCACCACGTCGAGACGGCTGACGTCGTGTTTGCGCAGCAGATAGGCCGCCTGCGACTCCTGCTCGCTGAAGATGGCCACCAACACGTTGGCGCCGGACACTTCGCTGCGGCCGGAAGATTGCACATGGAAGACCGCGCGCTGCAGCACGCGCTGGAAGCTGAGCGTCGGCTGAGTGTCGCGCTCTTCTTCGCCGGCGGGCAGCGTCGGTGTGGTTTGTTCGATGAAGGCTTCCAGCTCCTGGCGCAACGCGGCCAGATCCACCGTACATGCCTCAAGCGCTTCTCGCGCGGCAGGGTTGCTCAGCAACGCCAGCAACAGGTGCTCCACGGTCATAAACTCGTGTCTGTGCTCACGCGCCCTGGCGAAAGCCATGTTGAGACTGAGTTCCAGTTCTTGATTGAGCATAAGCACCTCCCCAATAGATTGCCTTATTCAGGCTTTTTCCAGCGTACAAAGCAACGGATGCTCGTTCTCCCTTGCGTACCGGTTCACATGGACGACTTTGGTTTCCGCCACCTCGGCGGTAAAAACACCACAGATCGCCTTGCCTTGATAGTGGACCGTGAGCATCAGTTGCGTTGCGCGTTCAATATCATAAGAAAAGAACTTTTGCAGAACGTCAATCACAAATTCCATCGGTGTGTAATCGTCGTTGTTAAGTATAACTTTATACATAGACGGCGGTTTTACCGCATCGATTTGTTTTTCTTCGGCCAAGTGTTCAAAGTTTAGCCAGTCGTTGTTATTGCCCATCGCTGCTCATCTTCTCTGCTCTGCCCTCAGATATGGGGGCAGGTTTCGGTTATTCAAAGTGGGGATAGTTACTATTTTATCATCTTCGGCTTCGTCCCGCCGCACTGTAACGTGCGCAAAAAAACGGGCCAATTGTGACTGAATCGTGGCAATAGCGTTACCTGCTTCAAACTTTGGTGAACTGCTCCCCGCCGACAAAAGCCGATCCCTTGACGCCCCGATCATTTGCTCTAGAGTGTAAATTCGTGGCTGGTGGTCTTTTAACCACCCCTTGTCCACCCTGCTACCCGCCCACGGCGGGTGCGAAATCAGTTATTCATCTCACTTAAAATAGCGTTGCGAGGGATGTAAAAGCATGGAGACGGGTACTGTTAAATGGTTTAACAACGCCAAAGGTTTTGGCTTCATCTGCCCAGCCGGCGGCGGCGAAGATATTTTCGCGCATTATTCCACCATCAAGATGGATGGTTACAGAACGTTGAAGGCGGGCCAGCAGGTCAGCTTCGACGTGCATCAAGGGCCGAAAGGGAACCATGCCAGTCTTATTGTGCCGGTGGAAAGCGAGGCGCTGTCCTAAACGCTTCCGGCAAAGTCGCGCTGCACTGAGCGTGACTGCGATAAAAATGCCAGCCGCCGTGTGACTGGCATTTTTTATGCCTGTTACCTACTCGCGCGCCAGCGCATCGATCGGATTCAGCCGCGCGGCATTGCGCGCCGGCAGATAGCCGAACACCACGCCGATGCCGGTGGAACAGAGGAACGCACTCAGCAACGCCGCCGGCGGGA
The DNA here is from genome assembly GCF_052169255.1 of Serratia sp. CY29653. Classification (NCBI taxonomy): domain Bacteria; kingdom Pseudomonadati; phylum Pseudomonadota; class Gammaproteobacteria; order Enterobacterales; family Yersiniaceae; genus Serratia; species Serratia sp. CY29653. Next base: position 1,959,567 of record NZ_JBJNLC010000001.1, read on the forward strand.
AGCTGATCTGCCAGCCCGGCAATACCAGCTGCACCGCCAGGCCGATGGCGAACGACAGCGTAATCCCCAGCGCGCCCCCCACCAGGCAGACCAGAACCGCCTCGATCAGGAACTGCTGCAACACGTCGCCGGAACGGGCACCCACCGCCATGCGGATGCCGATCTCGCGCGTGCGTTCGGTCACCGACACCAGCATGATGTTCATCACGCCGATGCCGCCGACCACCAGCGAAATCACCGCCACCAGCGTCAGGAACAGCTGCAGCGTGCGGGTGGTTTTCTCGGCGGTTTGCACCAGGCTGTCCATGTTATAGGTGAAGAAGTCCTTCTTGCCGTGGCGCAGCGTCAACAGGCGCGACAGCTGCTGTTCCGCTTCCTTGCTGTCGTAGCCGTCGCGGATGCGCACGGTGATCGAGTCAAAATAATTGTTGCCCATCAATCGGTTGGCCATGGTGCTGTAAGGCACCCACACGTTCAGCGTCTTGCTGCTGCCGAACATCGACTGCTTCTCCTTGGCCACGCCGACCACCGTCGCCGGCATGTTGCCTACCAGGATCACCTCGCCCACCACGTTCTTCTGGTGCGGGAACAGCCGCCGCTGGGTATTGGCGTCGATCACCACCGTCTGCGCCTGCGACTGCACCTGCATCGAGTCGATGCCGACGCCCTGGGTAAAGCTCATGCCGTACACGCGGAAGAACTGCTCGCTGACGCCGTTGACGTTGGCCGCCGCGTCGACGTTGCCCAAGCGCAGCCGCATGCTGCTGCTGATGCTCGGCGACAGCGCGCTGATGTACGGCTGTTCGCGCAGCGCATCGAGATCGCCGTATTTCAACGATTGCCGGTAGGTCGGATCGTCATCGCCGAAGTCCTTGCCGGGATAGATATCGACGGTGTTGGTGCCGATAGATTTAATGTCCGCCAGCACCATCTGCTTGGCGGCGTCGCCGATCACCAGGATCGACACCACCGAGGCGATGCCGATAATGATGCCGAGCATGGTCAGCGCGGTGCGCATCTTGTTGGCCGCCATCGCACGCCAGGCCATCACCAGCGCCTCGCGGAAACGGCCGCCCACCTGCCGCCAGGAAGCCGCCGCCGCGGCCAGCGCCAACGGCTTGGCCTGCGCATTCTCCTGCGGTGCCGGACGCGAATCGGCGATAATCTCGCCGTCGCGGATCTCGATGATCCGCTCCGCCTGGCGCGCTACCGCCGGATCGTGGGTCACCAGGATCACCGTGTGGCCCTGGGCGCACAGCTGTTTGAGGATCGCCATCACCTCTTCGCCGGAGTGGCTGTCGAGCGCGCCGGTCGGTTCATCCGCCAGGATCACCTGCCCGCCGTTCATCAGCGCGCGGGCGATGCTGACGCGCTGCTGCTGGCCGCCGGAAAGCTGGCTCGGCCGGTAGTTGACGCGCTCCCCCAGCCCCAGACGCCGCAACAGCGCCTCCGCCCGCTCGCGCCGCGCCGCTTTGCCCAGCCCCGCGTACACCGCCGGCACTTCGACGTTGTGCGCCGCGCTCAGGTGCGGCAGCAGATGATAGCGCTGAAAGATAAAGCCGAAATGCTCGCGCCGCAGCTGCGCCAGCGCATCGTCGCTCAGCGTCGCCACATCCTGCCCTGCCACCCGATACACGCCGGCGCTCGGCTTGTCCAGACAGCCGAGAATGTTCATCAGCGTCGATTTGCCGGAGCCGGAGGCCCCCATGATCGCCACCATTTCACCGGCGTCGATGCTCAGGCTGATCCCCTTCATCACCTCCACCGTCTGCTCGCCGGAACGGTAGCTGCGGCGGATGCCGCTCAGCTGCAACAGCGCCGCCATCAGCCGGCCTCCACGCCGCCGCGGCTGACGATCACCTCATCGCCCGCCTCGAGGCCGCTGAGGATCTGCACGTCGATATTGTTGCGCAGGCCGATGGCCACCTCGCGCTTCTCTTCCTTGCCCTGCTTCAGCACCGAGACGTGGTAGCGATTGTCGGCGATCTGATCGCCCAGCGCCGCCAGCGGGATCACCAGCGCCTGCTCGACGCCGGCCAACTGAATATGCACCTGCGCCGTCATTTGCAAGCGCAGCAGCCTTTCCGGGTTGGGCACTTCGAAACGCGCATAATAGAAGATGGCGTTGTTGACCTTTTCCGGCGTCGGCTGAATGTCTTTCAGCACGCCGTCGAAGCGCCGGGTCGGATCGCCCAGCACCGTGAACCAGGCCTTCTGACCCGGCTTAAGGTTGATGACGTCGGCCTCCGACACCTGCGCCTTCACCAGCATGGTGCCGAGATCCGCCAGCGTCAGAATGTTCGGCGCCTGCTGCGCCGCGATCACCGTCTGGCCCTGCAGCGTGGTGATCTGCACCACGTCGCCATCCATCGGCGCCTCGATGCGGGTATAGGCCAGGTTGATCTTGGCGGTATCCAGGCTGGCCTGGTTCCGCGCGATCTGCGCATTGATGGTGCCCACCTGCGCTTTCTTCACCGCCAGCTGCGTCGCCGCCTGATCCAGATCCTGGCGCGACACCGCCTGCAGCTTGGCCAACGCCTGGTTGCGCTGCAGCGTGACCGCCGCCAGCTGCTGTTCGGCCTGCGCCTGCAGCAGTTGCGCATGCAGTTCACGCAGCGTCGCCTCGCCTTCGCGGATGCTGTTCTGCGCCTGTTGCGGATCGATAACGCCCAGCAACTGGCCTTTCTTCACCTTGTCGCCGATCTCGACATACAGCTTTTCCAACTGCCCGCTGACCTGCGCGCCGACGTCAACCTTGCGCACCGCGTCCAGCTGGCCGGTCGCCAACACGTTCTGCTGCAGATCGCGTTTGCTGGCTTTCACCGTTTTGAAATCGGTTGGCGCCGGATGGCGAAAGTGCCAAACGGCCGCCGCGGCAAGCGCCGCAATGACCGCCAGAACGAGTATCCAGCGGCGTTTATGTCCTGTAAACCCTGTCAAAATTGACCTGCCTGTGCTTGTGAATATCAACCGCCCATTGCGGCGGCGGAGCTAAATTAGCACGCACCGTAGGGAATAACTAAACCTTAGCTCAACACAATGTGGAGACACGCCTGGTTACAGTTCAGCATTGAACTCCCGTTTAGTGAAGCCTTGATGAAATAGCGCCATTCAATACAGCCAAGGATTTCATCATGTCACAGCTCAGCTACCCACTCGCCTCCGCCCGGCCGCTTAACGGCTGGCAACTGATGACGGCGCTGATCAATGGCGAAAAGGCGCCAAGCAACGCCTGGAAAAAGCCCGCGTTTCGCCTGAAGTTTCTCGGCCGTTCGCTGCTCAACTGGCGCACCACCAGCGGCCTGCTCAGCACCCTGGCCAGCAACCCGCTGCTGGAGGAGATCCTGAGCGCGCAGCCGAACCTGCCGTGCAAACTGCATCGCCCGTACCTGGCGGCCAACATGAGCAAGATCGAATGCCTGTTCGCCCTGCGCGATCATTACGATCTTATCGCACAGCGCATGCCGCTGAAGATGCGCCTCGGCCACCTCGGCCCGCAGCCTTTCGTGCTGGCCCGCGCGATGGGCAAAAACGGAGCGCCGATCGCGCTGGAACTGGCGGCGATCGACAAGCTGAATAAGGAAGGGGAAGCCACGCTGCTGCTGCGCAACGCCAACGGCGTGATGCTGGCGGAGATCACCTTTGCGCTGATGCATTATCAGCAGCAGCCGACGCTGTTCATCGGCGGCCTGCAGGGCGCAAACCATGAGGTGCCGCACGCCGAGATCCAGCACACCACCAAAGAGTGCCACGGCCTGTTCCCCAAACGGCTGGTGCTGGAAGGCATCTGCACGCTGGCGCGGCACCTCGGCATCCGCCAGATCGTGGCGGTCGGCAACGCCACCCATATCTATCAAAACTGGCGTTACCAGAGTAAGAAGAAGGACCAACTGCACGCCGATTACGATCAGTTCTGGCTGTCGATGGGCGCCAAACCGCTCGACAGCGGCTATTTCCTGCTGCCCGAGCGCATCGCCCGCAAGCCGCTCGAAGAGGTTGCCAGCAAGAAGCGCGCCGAGTATCGCCGCCGCTATCAGCTGCTGGACGAGCTGGAACAGGGATTGGCGGCGCATTTCTGCGCCCGATAACGCCCGGTGGGCCGTCGTCAGTCCGCCCGGCCGCGCGCCAGCCAGATCACCCGTGAGAACATTTTCTTCAGCAGCGGCGGCACCGAGTCCGTGCCCCATTCGCCGGCCTGCATCGCGACCTCGATCGCCAGATCCGGCTTCGACGAGTGGTGGACCGCTTTCAGGATCACCTTACGCACCGGCATTTGCGCGTTGATCGGCACCGACGCCATCCGGTGATAGACCGGGCCGAACCCTTCGCGGAACATGAAGTGTTCCATATCCGGCGCCGGCAGCGCGGTCAGCCGATCGCGTTCGTTGTCTTCATGATTGTCCAGCAGGCTGCGCACGGTATTGGCGTACTTTTTGCCCGCCTCATCGCCGTCCACCAGCGCATGCCACTCGATGCCCATGCGGCGGGCGAAGCGCAGCAGCGGCTTCAGGCCGCACTGGGCGAACTCGATGACCCGCACCCCTTCCGCCTCGAAATGGTAGCCGCACTGCCGCGCCAGCTCGTTCAGCAGCCACACTTCGGTCTCGCCCTCCACCAGCAGCCAGCAGCGGGCGAACAGCGACGACGGCCGGTTGAAACGGATGTGAAACGCGATGCGCCGCCCGTCTTCGGCGCTCAGCCCGCGCGGCCCGAGACGGTAGGTCGCGACCCGCCCCGACTCGCGCACCAGCCGGCAGACGTGCTCCACCGGCACCAGCGACACCAGTTCGCTGGAGTTGGTGGTGGTGATGCGCTGCAGCGGCAGCTGATTGAGCAGCCCCCAGGCCACCGACAGCATAATCGGGTGCAGACGAGTTTCCGGGTCTTCCACCAGCAGCAGCGGCCGTGCATGCGCATCCAGCTTAACGTCGCCCTTGGCCTGCAGCAGGGTGGAAAACATCCCCAGCAGGATCAGGCGCATGCTGCGGCTGTTCGGTTCGGCCACCATGCGGTTGATGCCGTCCAACGCACGCCAGGCATCCTGCTCCGGTTCGCCGCCGCGGCGGCGCGGCCGCGTCACCTGCGAACTTTGCTCAGCGAAGTAGTGCTCCAGCAGTTGCTGCATGGCCGCCAGCCCCTGACGCAGTTCGCCGTTGGTCAGCTTCTGCGGATTGCGCACCAGCTCGCGCGTCAGCTGATCCAACTGCTGCGCCAGCGCCTGGGTATCGGGTTTGCGTTCATCGCCGAGGCTGCTGGGGCGCAGGCGACGAATAAAGCGCGCGTCGCGCAGGCGCAATACCGGATGAATGCGGATGATGGCGTGGGCCAGCTGTTCGATATGGTGCAGTTGAAAGGCGTTGCCGTCGGCGTCGAGAAAACCGCGCCAGGTGCACACCGTGCCGTCGTCGGCCAGCTCGCCTTCGCAGCGGTAATGAATGCGGCTCAGGCCATCCTCGCCCTTGACCCACAGCGGCGTCAGGTGGCGATAGCGCGGCAGGTGCGCATGGCCGATGTCTTTTTCGCAGAAGGTGAACACCACCTGCAGGTGGCGCTCTTTGGCCGCCTCTTCTCCGGGCGGGAAATGGAAGTCGTGCGCCTCAAACCGATACAGCTTCTGCTCCGGCGCCAGCAGCAGCGTCAGCGCATCCAGCAGGCTGGATTTACCCCAGGCGTTTTCGCCGAGCAACAGCGTGTTGTCGTCCAGCATCAGGGACAGCCGATTAATGCCGCGAAAACCTACAATTTCGATACGCTCCAAGAACATCCGCCGCCTCCCGTGCGCGCCGTCGCCTCTTCAATGAGGAGACCTTCACAGAGCATGGTCAAAAAACCCCTTGCAGGTCAAGCGGCCAACGTCAAATCTGCCGCTTTACTCCGGCCGGGCTTTTGGTTAGCGTGTGCTCCTCGCCGCCGTTCGGCGCGCGCCAAAACTCAAGGACACAAGCTGCACCATGTACTCAGGACTGTTGATTATTCTGTTACCGCTGATTGTCGGTTACCTCATTCCCTTACGCCATCGCCCGCTGCTGGTGCTGATCAACCGGCTGCTGAGCTGGATGGTGTACGTGATCCTGTTTTTCATGGGTATCAGCCTGGCGTTCATGGAAGATCTCAGCAGCAACCTGGTGCTGATCTTCCAATACAGCGCGGTGTTCTTCTTCTGCATTCTCTGCGCCAATCTGCTGTTGCTGGCGCTGCTGGAGCGGCGCATGCCGTGGCGCAGCAGCCATAAACAGGAAAAGCTGCCTTCGCGCGTGCACATGGCGCTGGAGTCGCTCAAGCTGTGCGGCGTGGTGCTCGGCGGCTTCCTGCTCGGCCTGACGCAGTGGCAATGGCTGCAGTTCGCCCATAAAGGCAGCGAATATGCGCTGATCTTCCTGCTGTTGCTGGTCGGTATTCAGCTGCGCAACAGCGGCATGACGCTGCGCCAGATTGTGCTCAACCGCCGCGGCACGCTGGTGGCGTTGGTGGTGACCGTCGCGTCTCTGGCCGGCGGCGCGCTGGCGGCGCAATTGCTGGGGCTGCCGGTCAAGGCCGGGCTGGCGATGGCCTCCGGCTTCGGCTGGTATTCGCTGTCGGGCATTCTGATCACCGACGCCTACGGCCCGGTAATGGGCAGCGCCGCGTTCTTCAACGATCTGGCGCGCGAGCTGGTGGCAATCATGCTGATCCCGACGCTGGTGCGCCGCAGCCGCTCCACCGCCCTCGGCCTGTGCGGCGCCACCTCGATGGACTTCACCCTGCCGGTGCTGCAGCGCAGCGGCGGGCTGGACATGGTGCCCCCCGCCATCGTGCACGGCTTCCTGCTGAGCCTGCTGGCGCCGGTGCTGATCGCCCTGTTCTCCTGATCCTCTCCCCTGGGGGCCGCCCGGCCCCCAAAGCGTAATAATTCCCATCCGCACGGCAAAATTGCGCTAAATCAAACTTGCCCGCAGTAGTCGCACAAAAGCCTTTTGCAACCCCGATCGCCGATCTATGCTTTTAAACAAGCATTACAAATGCAACTTTAAAAATAAAAGGAAGCGACTATGTTCTGTGTGCAATGTGAACAAACCATCCGTACCCCGGCAGGCAACGGCTGCGCGTATGCTCAGGGCATGTGCGGCAAGACGGCGGAAACCTCCGATCTGCAGGATCTGCTGGTGGCGGCGCTACAGGGCCTCTCCGCCTGGGCGCTGCAGGCGCGTTCGCTGGGCATCGTCGATCACGAGATCGACAGCTTCGCCCCGCGCGCCTTCTTCTCCACCCTGACCAACGTCAACTTCGACTCCCAGCGCATCATCGGCTACGCGCGTGAAACTCTGCTGCTGCGCGATTCGCTGGCTGCCCGTTGCCGGCTGCTGGATGCCGGCGTGCGCGTCGATCACCCGATGGCGGCGCTGCAGCTGGCCGGTGACGATATGCCTGCGCTGCTGCAACAGGCGGCGCAGTTTGCCCTCAACGGCGACAAGGCCGAGGTCGGCGACGACGTCCACGGTTTGCGCATGCTGTGCCTGTACGGCCTGAAAGGCGCCGCGGCCTATATGGAACACGCGCACGTGCTCGGCCAGTTCGACGAGCAGCTCTATGCCGACTACCACGCCTTTATGGCCTGGCTCGGCACCCGGCCGCGCGACGTCGACACCCTGCTGAACAACGCCATGGGCATCGGCAAGATGAACTTCAACGTGATGGCGATCCTCGATCGCGGCGAAACCCAGGCCTACGGCGATCCGCAGCCCAGCGCGGTCAACGTGCGCCCGGTGGCCGGGAAAGCCATTCTGATCTCCGGCCACGATCTGAAAGATCTGCGCATGCTGCTCGAACAAACCGAAGGGCAAAACGTCAACGTCTACACCCACGGTGAAATGCTGCCGGCGCACGGCTATCCGGAACTGAAAAAATTCAAGCATCTGGTGGGCAACTACGGCAGCGGCTGGCAGAACCAGCAGACGGAGTTCGCCAAATTCCCCGGCCCGATCGTGATGACCTCCAACTGCATCATCGATCCGAACGTCGGCCACTACGGCGATCGCATCTGGACCCGCAGCATCGTCGGCTGGCCGGGCGTCAACCATCTGGAGGGCGACGACTTCGGCGCCGTGATCAGCCAGGCGCAGGGCATGAACGGCTTCCCTTACACCGAGATCGAGCACCTGATCACCGTCGGCTTCGGCCGCCAGACGCTGCTGAACGCCGCCGACACGGTGATCGATCTGGTGTCGCAGAAAAAACTGCGCCACGTCTTCCTGGTCGGCGGCTGCGACGGCAGCCGCGACGAGCGCAGCTACTTCACCGACTTCGCCCGCAGCGTGCCGCAAGACTGCCTGATCATGACGCTGGCCTGCGGCAAGTACCGTTTCAACAAGCTGGACTTCGGCACGCTGGAAGGGCTGCCGCGCCTGCTGGACGTCGGCCAGTGCAACGACGCCTATTCCGCCATCATGCTGGCGGTCAAGCTGGCGGACACGCTCGGCTGCAGCGTCAACGAACTGCCGCTCAGCCTGGTGCTGTCGTGGTTTGAACAGAAGGCGATCGTCATTCTGCTGACGCTGCTGTCGCTGGGGGTGAAAAACATCGTCACCGGCCCGACCGCGCCGGGCTTCCTGACCGACAACCTGATGGCGATCCTCAACGAGAAATTCGGCCTGCGTCCGATCACCACCGTCGAGCAGGATATCAACGCGCTGCTCGCCTGATGCCATTACGTTATGGGGCCGCCTGCGCCGGCCCCTTTGCTTTTTGAGGTGCCCCGATGACTCAACCCACTCCGCTTTGCCCGAACCGCATGCAGGTACATTCCATCCAGCGCGAAACCGCCGACGTCTGGACGCTGAACCTGATATGCGACGTTTTCTACCCTTATCAGGCGGGCCAGTTTGCGCTGGTCAGCATCCGCAACAGCGAGGAGACGCTGCGCGCCTATACGCTCTCCTCCTCGCCCGGCCAGAGCCGCTTTCTCAGCATCAGCGTGCGCTGCCTGCCGGACGGCGTCGGATCGCGCTGGCTGACGCAAGAGGTCAAGCCCGGCAACACGCTGTGGCTGTCCGACGCGCAGGGCGAGTTCAGCTGCGAGCGCCACCCGGCCGATCGCTATCTGATGCTGGCCGCCGGCTGCGGCGTGACGCCGATCGTCTCGATGTGCCGCTGGCTGACCGCCAACCGTCCGGCCTGCGATATCGCCGTGATCTTTAACGTGCGCACCCCCGCCGACACGATTTTCGCCGATCAATGGCGCGCGCTGTGCGCCGCCCATCCGCAGCTGCGCCTGACGCTGATGGCCGAGCGGGATCTGCAACCCGGTTACCTCAGCGGCCGCATCGATGAACAGACGCTGCGGCAGGCGGCGCCGGATATCGCCGAACGCACGGTGATGACCTGCGGCCCTGCGCCCTACATGGACCACGTGGAGCAGTTGTGCCGCCGGCTCGGCGTGCCGGCCGAGCGTTTCCATAAAGAGCAGTTCCACACGCCGGCGGCGCAGGCCGATGCCACCGAAGGGCTGACGCTGCGCGCCGCCCGCCCGCTGCGCGAATTCCGCGTGCCGGTCGGCAGCACGCTGCTGGCGGCGATGGAGGCCAATGCCCTGCCGGTCAACGCCGCCTGCCGCGCCGGGGTGTGCGGCTCGTGCAAAACCCGCATCCTCGAGGGCGACTACACCACCACCAGCACCATGACGCTGAGCGCAGAAGAGGTAGCTCAGGGCTACGTGCTGGCCTGCAGTTGCCAGCTGCGGGGCGACGTCACGCTGGCGTGATCCCCTGGCCCCATCGCCGCGATGGGGCATTTATCGGCAAGTTCCCCCCTCCCCGCCCGGTTACACTTCCCCCGTCCTACGCTCTTTACCCTTCCTGACCGCATCTCGTCCACCGCCGGTAAGCTATGCTTGCAGTTGTTCTGCTGCCGCTCACCGGATCGAGTACACATCGTTTTTTAAACCATGTTTGGGGGAACCATGAAGCAAACCGTAGCCACACTGATCGCCAAAACGCTGGATCAAGCCGGCGTAAAACGCATTTGGGGCGTGACCGGCGATTCGCTCAACGGCCTTAGCGACAGCCTGCACCGCATGGGCACCATCGAATGGCTGGGCACCCGCCATGAAGAGGTGGCCGCCTTCGCCGCCGGCGCCGAAGCCCAGCTCACCGGCCAGCTGGCGGTGTGCGCCGGTTCCTGCGGCCCCGGCAACCTGCACCTGATCAACGGGCTGTTCGACTGCCACCGCAACCATGTGCCGGTGCTGGCGATCGCCGCGCACATTCCTTCCAGCGAAATCGGCAGCGGCTACTTCCAGGAAACGCATCCGCAGGAGCTGTTCCGCGAATGCAGCCACTATTGCGAGCTGGTTTCCAACCCGGAACAGCTGCCGCGCGTGCTGGAGATCGCCATGCGCAAGGCGATCCTCAACCGCGGCGTCTCGGTGGTGGTCTTGCCGGGCGATGTGGCGCTGCGCATGGCACCGGAAGACGCGACCCTGACCTGGCATACCCCGGCGCTGCCGCTGGTGCAGCCGCCGATGAGCGAGCTGAACAAGCTGGCGGAGACGCTGAACAAGGCGAAGAACATCACCCTAATGTGCGGCAGCGGCTGCGCCGGCGCGCACGATGAGGTGGTCAAGCTGGCCGAGCTGCTGCAGGCGCCGGTGGTACACGCGCTGCGCGGCAAAGAGCATATCGAATGGGATAACCCTTACAGCGTCGGCATGACCGGGCTGATCGGCTTCTCCTCCGGCTACCACGCGATGATGAACGCCGACACGCTGGTGCTGCTCGGCACCCAGTTCCCCTACCGCGCGTTCTACCCCACCAACGCCAACATCATTCAGATCGACATCAACCCCGGCAGCATCGGCGCGCACTGCCCGGTCAATATGGCGCTGGTGGGCGATATCCACACCACCCTCACCGCTCTGCTGCCGCAGCTGGAGCCCAAGCGCGACCGGGCGTTCCTCGACAAGGCGCTGGAGCATTACCGCAACGCGCGCAAGGATCTCGACGGGCTGGCGACCGCCAACGACGACCAGCCGATCCACCCGCAGTATCTGGCGCAGCAGCTCAGCCGGTACGCCAGCGACGACGCCATCTTCACCTGCGACGTCGGCACGCCGACGGTGTGGGCCGCCCGCTACGTGAAAATGAACGGCAAGCGCCGCCTGCTCGGTTCGTTCAACCACGGTTCGATGGCCAACGCCATGCCGCAGGCGATCGGCGCCCAGGCCACCGCGCCGGATAAACAGGTGATCGCCATGTGCGGCGACGGCGGCTTCACCATGCTGATGGGGGATTTCCTGTCGCTGGCGCAGCTCAAGCTGCCGGTGAAAATCGTGGTGTTCAACAACAGCGTGCTGGGGTTCGTGGCGATGGAGATGAAGGCCGGCGGCTACCTGACCGACGGCACCGATCTGCATAACCCGGACTTCGCGGCGATCGCCAACGCCGCCGGCATCAAGGGCATCCGCGTGGAAAAAGCCTCGGATCTGGACGGCGCGCTGCAGGAGATGTTGGCGCACCCCGGCCCGGCGCTGCTGGACGTGGTCACCGCCAAGCAAGAGCTGGCGATGCCGCCGCAGATCAAGTTCGAACAGGCGAAAGGCTTCAGCCTGTACATGCTGCGCGCCATCATCAACGGCCGCGGCGACGAAGTGGTCGAGCTGGCGAAAACCAACTGGCTGCGCTAAGCAAGCTGCCCCCCGGTGAAATAAGGGTATATGATGCCATGTACCCTTTTCCTCTCCCTTACATTCCAGGAACCCTATGCTTATCGATCTACGCAGCGACACCGTCACCCGCCCCAGCGCCGCCATGCGCCAGGCGATGGCTCAGGCAGAGGTCGGCGACGACGTCTACGGCGATGACCCGACGGTCAACGCGCTGGAGGCCGAGGCGGTGCGCCTGTCGGGCAAAGAGGCGGCGCTGTTTTTGCCCAGCGGCACCCAGGCCAACCTGGTGGCGCTGCTAAGCCACTGCCAGCGCGGCGACGAGTATCTGGTCGGCCAACAGGCGCACAACTATAAATACGAGGCCGGCGGCGCAGCGGTGCTGGGCAGCATCCAGCCGCAGCCGATCGAGGCCGACGCGGACGGCACGCTGCCGCTGGACAAGCTCGCCGCCGCCATCAAACCCGACGATATCCACTTCGCCCGCACCCGGCTGCTGAGCCTGGAAAACACCATCGGCGGCCGAGTCCTGCCGCAGGCCTACCTGCAGCAGGCGTGGCAGTTTACCCGCGAGCGGCAGCTGGCGCTGCATATCGACGGCGCGCGCATCTTCAACGCCGCCGTGGCGCTGAACCTGCCGCTGAAAGAGATCGTGCAATACTGCGACACCTTCACCATTTGCCTGTCGAAAGGGCTGGGCGCGCCGGTCGGGTCGCTGCTGTGCGGCAGCGAGGCCTTCATTCAGCGCGCGCTGCGCTGGCGCAAGATGACCGGCGGCGGGCTGCGTCAGGCCGGCATCCTGGCGGCGGCCGGCCTCTACGCGCTGGAGCATAACGTCGCGCGGCTGCGCGAAGACCATGACAACGCGGTCTGGCTGGAGCAACAGCTGCGGCAGATCGGCGTGGAGGTCGTCGAACCCGGCGCACAGACCAACGTGCTGTACCTGCGCCAACCGCCGGCGCTGGCGGCCAAATTCGGCCCGTGGATGCGCGAACGCGGCGTGCTGATCAGCAGCGGCCCGCTGACGCGCATTCTGACCCACCTCGACGTCAGCCGTCAGGATCTGCAGCGGGTGGTCGAGCTGTGGCGGGAGTTCCTCCAGCAGCACGCCTGATTTCCCCTCCCCGGCGCGCCGGGGAGCCCTTCACCGCCCGCCGATGGCCTCGACAAAGCGGCGGGTGATCTGCTGCGGGCGCGTAATGGCGCCGCCCACCACCACAGCATGCGCCCCCAGCGCCAGGCAGCGCGCGGCCATCGCCGGCGTTTCGACATTGCCCTCGGCGATGACCGGCACCGGCACCGCCGCCAGCACCGCACGCAGAAAGCCGAAATCGTCCTCCGCCAGTCGGGCGCCCCGGCTTTCGGCGGTATAGCCGTGCAGCGTGGTGCCCACGCAGTCGAACCCCAACCTGGCAGCCTCTTGCGCTTCTTCCACGGTGGCGATGTCCGCCATCAGCAGCAGCCGGGGATACCTGGCGCGGATCGCGGCAACCAGTGCCGCCAGCTGCAGCTCCCCTGGCCGCCGGTGGCCGGTAGCGTCCAATGCAATCATCTGCGGCGCCGCAGTCATCAGCTCATCGATTTCACGCAGGGTCGGCGTGATATAGACATCGCTGCCGGCATAATCGCGCTTGATAATGCCGATCACCGGCAGCGCCACCGTGCGCAGGATGGCTTTAACGTCTTCGACGCCGTTGGCGCGGATCGCCGCCGCACCGCCTTGCTCGGCCGCCAGCGCCATGCGCGCCATGATAAAATCGCTGTGCAGCGGCTCGTCGTCCAGCGCCTGGCAAGACACCACCAGCCGGCCCTTAATCTGCTGCAAAATGGAAAGCGTCATAAATCCAACAACTCCTCGACTTCGTTTTTAATAATGGTCACGTGCGGGCCATAGATCACCTGAACGCCGTTGCCGCGAACGATCACCGCCCGCGCGCCGCTGGCCTTCAGCCCGCTTTCGTCCAGCAACCGGCTCTGTTTTACCGTCACGCGCAGCCGCGTGGCGCAACAATCCAGTTCGACGATATTCTCTTTGCCGCCCAGCGCCGCCAGCACCTGCTGCGAGCGTTCGGTGCCGGTCGTCACCGCTTCCGGCGCGGTTTCCACCTCGCGCCCCGGCGTTTTGAAATTGAAGCGCAGGATCAGGAAACGGAACGTGAAGTAGTACAGGAAGAACCAGGGCACCCCGACCAGCGGCACATACATCCAGTGGGTTTTCGCTTCGCCCTGCAGCACGCCGAACAGCATGAAATCGATAAAACCGCCGGAGAACGTCTGGCCGATGGTGATATGCAGAATGTGCGCGATCGCGAACGCCAGGCCGTCGAACAGCGCGTGCACCACGTACAGCGCCGGCGCGATGAACAGGAACGAGAATTCGATAGGTTCGGTGATGCCGGTCAGGAAAGAGGTCAGCGCCGCCGACAGCAGCAGCCCGCCGACGCGTTTGCGGTTCTCCGGGCGCGCGCTTTGGTACATCGCCAGGCAGGCGCCGACCAGGCCGAACATCATGGTGATAAAGCGGCCGGACATGAAGCGCGCCGTGCCGATGTAGAACTGCTGCGTATTCGGGTCGGCCAACTGGGCGAAGAAAATGCGCTGCGTGCCTTCCACCAGCTGTCCGTTGATCACTTCGCTGCCGCCGAGCGCGGTGGTCCAGAACGGCAGGTAGAAGATGTGATGCAGGCCGAACGGCCCGAGCATGCGCAATACGAAGCCGTAGATAAAGGTGCCGAGATAGCCGCTGGCGTCCACCAGGCCGCCCATGCCGAAGATCAGCCGTTGGAAAGGCGGCCACACCACGGTCATCAGGGCGCCGACCGCCATCGCCGCCAGCGAGCTGACGATCGGCACAAAGCGCGAGCCGCCGAAAAAGCCCAGGAACGGCGGCAGCGCTATCTTGTTGTAGCGGCCGTGCAGATACCAGGTCACCAGACCGATGACTACCCCGCCGAACACCCCGGTCTCCAGCGTCTGGATCCCGAGAATCGTTCCCTGCCCCACCGCGCCGGCGTTCTGCGCGGCCAGCGTGCCGTTGATTTTCAACAGCGCATTGATGGTGGCGTTCATCACCAGGTAGGCGATCAGCGAGGCCAGCCCCGCCGTGCCCTTGTCGCTTTTGGCCAACCCCACCGCCACGCCGACCGCGAACAGGACCGCCAGGTTGGCGAACACGATGGCGCCGGCGCTGGCCATCACGGTAAATACGCTTTGCAGCCAGCCGACGTCGAGCCAGGGATACGCCTCGACGGTATTGGGGTTGGACAGCGCACCGCCGATCCCCAGCAGCAGGCCGGCCGCCGGCAGCACGGCGATCGGCAGCATGAACGATTTGCCGAACAGCTGGGCTTTTTCGAACCAGCCGCCGGAGCGCGACAATTCTGGTGTTGACATAAATTTTTCCCCGCTATCATTTTGATGATGAAAATTTTTACCACATTAAAATTAATTTAATGAAAATTTTATTCATAACGATGATCGGCTTCACAATCCGTCGATTTCGCTGGCGAGCGGCGGCGTCTTTCCGCCACAATAGAAACGGGAATACTCAGAAAGGTAACGTGATGAATACAGGCAACTTGTTATTGCGGCTGCGGCAGGATTTGGCGGGGTACAGCCCCACGCTGCAAAAGCTCGGCAACTATCTTCTTGCGCAGCCCTCCCGCGCCGTTTACCTGACCATCACCGAACTGGCGCGTGAAAGCGCCACCAGCGAAGCCAGCGTCACGCGGCTGTGCCGCCATCTGGGCTGCAAAGGCTATACCGAATTTAAAATGGCGCTGGCCCTCAGCCTGCAACAAAGCCAGCCGGAGGCGGCGACGCGGCAAAGCGCGGCGGAAAATTTGGTGGAAGAGAGCGTTCAGGCGCTGCGGGATACCGGCGCACTGTTGGATCCGCAGGCGCTGCAACAGGCGGCGGACAGCCTGCAGCGTTGCGCTTCGGTGCAGATTTACGGCGTCGCCGCCAGCGCCATCATCGGCGATTTCCTGCACTACAAACTGTTGCGCCTCGGCAAACCGGCGCAGCTGTTCAGCGACATGCACCGGGCGGCGATGAACGCCGCCTCGCTGAGTGAGCGGGATCTGCTGATCGTCATCTCCAGCTCCGGCTCCACCAAGGACGTGCTGCATGCGGTGGCATTGGCCAAAGGGCGCGGCGCACGCGTGATCGCCGTCAGCAATACCCAACGCAGCCCGCTGGCCAAGCTGGCGGATACGCTGCTGGTGGCGGCCAAACCGGAAGGGCCGCTGACCGCCGGCGCCCTGCCGGCCAAGGTCGGCGCCATGCTGCTGGTGGAGTTGATGATCGCCGAACTGGCTCGGCGCGATCCCGCCTACGCTCAGGCGATGCAGGCCACCGCCAGCGCCACCCTGCCGCTGCTGCTGTAATCAGAAGATCCAGCGGCCATAAACCCAGTACCACAACCCCAGCACCGCCACCAGGTTGAGCGCCACGCTGAGGATGAACCAGGTTTTAAACGGCTGCTTCTGGGTTTTGTGGCGAAACAGCTGCTGTGCCGCCAGTGCGCCCAACCACCCGCCCAGCGCGCCGAACAGCAACAGCGTCGCCTCCGGCACCCGCCGCCACCCCTTGCGCGCCGCCAGCTTATCGCCGCCGTAGATCAGAAACGTCAGCAGGTTGGCCAGCAGCAACCACATCCACACCGGATGCAGCGAGAACAGGCTGGCGACCAGCGCCAGGCCCAGCAGGGCGTAACAAATCACATTGAGCTTCATGGCATCCGGTTTTTCGTTCGATAAAGGGCGCGTAGTGTGAACCTGCGCCACGATGGATGCAACCGGCTTATACCCATACAAAAAGTGCATTTAAACCCTGAATTTGGCATCCTGTCGTTCTGCCAATCCTCTACTACCGCACAAGGCGGCCCGATGACACCCCAACGCGTACTGGTTCTTGGAGCCAGCGGCTATATAGGCCAGAACCTGATCCCGCACCTGATCGAACAGGGGCACCAGATTACCGCCGCCGCGCGGCGCATCGAGTGGCTGCAGGAGCGGAACTGGCCGCAGGTCAACTGCCTGTATGCCGATCTGTACCGCCCGGAGACCCTGAGCGCGGCGCTGTGGGAGACAGATACGCTTTACTATCTGGTGCACGCGATGGGCGACGGCGACGATTTTATCGAGAAGGAGCGCCAGGCAGCGGAAAACCTGCGCGACGCGCTGCGCAATGCCGGCGTCAAACAGGTGATCTTTCTCGGCGCGCTGCAGCCGAACGACGACAGTTCGCCGCACCTGGCGGCCCGCCGCCTGACCGGCGAGATTTTGCGCCAGAGCGGCGTGCCGGTGACCGAACTGCGCGCCGGCATCATCGTCGGCCCCGGATCGGCGGCGTTCGAAGTGATGCGCGACATGGTCTATAACCTGCCGGTGCTGACGCCGCCGCGCTGGGTGCGCTCGAAGTCGTCGCCGGTGGCGCTGGAGAACCTGCTGGTTTATCTGGCCGATCTGCTGGCGCACCCGGCGCAGGAGCACCGCATCTTCGACGTTGCCGGGCCGGAGTACCTCAGCTATCAGGATATGTTCCAACGCTTTATCGCCCTCAGCGGCAAGCGGCGCTGGCTGATCCCGATCCCTTTGCCGACGCGGCTGATTTCGGTGTGGTTCATCAGCCTGATCACCTCGGTGCCGACGCCGATCGCCCGCGCGCTGATCCAGGGGCTGAAGCACGATCTGCCCGCCGACGGCCGGCCGCTGCAGGCGCTGATCCCGCAGCGGCTGCACACCTTCGATCAGGCGGTCGCCACCACGCTGCAGCGCGAACAGGAGGTGGTCGATTCCGCCGACTGGGGCTACGATCCGGCGGCGCGGGCCCGCTGGCGCCCCGGCTACGGTTACTATCCGAAACAGGCCGGTTGTTCGCTGGACACCGCCGCCACCCGCGAGGCCCTATGGCAAACGGTGCAGCAGCTGGGGGGCGAAGAAGGCTATTTCTACGCCAATATTCTGTGGCGGATCCGCGCCCGCATGGACGACATGATCGGCAACGGCGTAGTCTATGGCCGCCCGGCGCGCGCGAGCCTGGCGCTGGGCGACGAGATCGACGGCTGGAAAGTCATCACGCTGAAACCGCTGCGGCAACTGGCGCTGCTGTTCGGCATGAAAGCGCCGGGGCTGGGGCGGCTGAGCTTCACCATTACCGATCACGGCGATCGCCGCACGCTGGACGTGCGCGCCTGGTGGCATCCGGCCGGCTTTAGCGGGCTGCTGTATTGGTTCGCCATGATGCCCGCGCATCTGTTCATTTTCCGCGGCATGGCGAAGCGCATCGCCGAACTTGCCGAGGGCCTGGACCGCCAACGGCGCTGAACGCCGTTCATTTGTCGATCAACCGCACAGTTTGCCGCTGTGCTTCGGGGCTTTCCGATTGCATAGCGCACGAAATCACGGAAGAATGGCATCTTATTTGCTGGGAGCGCCGCAAGCGCCCGCCGGTATTCCGATTTTGGGTGAGAATAGAGTCCGTTATGAAGGTATTGGTCACCGGTGCCACCAGTGGGTTAGGCCGTAACGCCGTCGAATATCTGCGCCGTCAGGGCATCAAAGTGCGCGCCACCGGCCGCAACCAGGCGATGGGCGGCCTGCTGGAAAAAATGGGCGCGGAGTTCATTCATGCCGATCTCACCAATCTGATCTCTTCGCAGGCCAAGGCGATGCTGACGGACGTCGACGTGCTGTGGCACTGCTCCAGCTTCACCTCGCCCTGGGGCACCGAAGAGGCCTTCGAACTGGCCAACGTCCGCGCCACCCGCCGCCTCGGCGAATGGGCGGCGGCCTACGGCGTGGCGCAGTTCATTCACATCTCTTCCCCGGCGATCTATTTCGATTACCACCATCACCGCAACGTGACCGAAGACTTTCGCCCGCAGCGCTACGCCAACGAGTTCGCGCGCAGCAAGGCCGCCGGCGAGCAGGTGATCCAGCAGCTGGCGCTGTCCAATCCGCAGACCCATTTCACCATTCTGCGCCCGCAGGGATTGTTCGGGCCGCACGACAAGGTGATGCTGCCGCGGCTGCTGCAGATGATCAAACGCTACGGCAACCTGCTGCTGCCGCGCGGCGGCGCGGCGATGGTGGACATGACCTACCTGGAGAATGCGGTGCACGCCATGTGGCTGGCGACGCTAAAAGAAGATACGCCGTCCGGCCGCGCCTACAACATCACCAACCAGCAGCCGCGCCCGCTTCGCACCGTGGTGCAGCAGCTGATCGACGATTTGGGCATGAAGTGCCATATCCGCTCCGTCCCCTATCCGATGCTCGACATGATGGCGCGCGGCATGGAGCGCCTCGGCAGCAAAAGCGAAAAGGAGCCGGTGCTGACCCACTACGGCGTCGCCAAACTCAATTTCGACCTCACGCTCGATACCACCCGCGCGCAGCAAGAACTGGGCTATCAGCCGATCGTCTCGCTGGAAGAAGGCATCGCGCGCACCGCCCGCTGGCTGAAAGATCACGGCAAGCTGCACGGCCTGTAATCAACGCGCCGCACCGTACTTCACCAGCAGTGCATCGACAATCGCTTCACTCTCCGCATCCGGTTCGCCGCGCACATCGTCGGGCCGGAAGTGCATCTGAAACGCCGCCAGCACATTGCGCTGCTGCCGCGCATTCCACGACGGGTCGATCGCGTAGCCGTAACGCGCCAGCTTTTCGAGCAGCGGCGCCATCGCTACCGGCGCATGGCGATCGCGCCCCGCCAGCAAACGCTGCACGTCGCGTTCGTCCGGCCAGGCGCCGATGCCGGCCTGCGCCAGCTGCCGCCAGGGGAACAGCGGGCCGGGATCCTGTTTGCGCTGCGGCGCGATGTCGCTGTGCCCCACCACGTCCTGCGGCTGTATGCCATAGCGTTGGATGATGTCGCGGCTCAACGGGATCAGCACGGCGATCTGCTCCGCCGTATAGGGCTGCCAGTGGGTGAACAGCATGCTGCGGGTGAAGCCCTTGTTGACGATTTCGATGCCGATCGAGGTGTCGTTGAGGTTGCTGCGGCCGCGCCAGGCGCTGGCGCCGGCATGCCAGGCGCGCATCGCTTCCGGCACCAGGCGGAACACCGTCGGTTTGCCGTGTTCGCGCTGCGGATGCGCCGGCAGCAGATAATGCGCGCTGACGTGTTCGTCGGTCAGCGTTTTCAGCGATGAGTGGAAGTCTTCCGCCGTGTAGTGCATCACCAGAAAGCGGATGCGTTGATCCGCACCCTGCGCCTGATGCAGGGTTTCGAGCTGGTAAGCGCCGCGATCGACGAGCGTGTCCTGCTGCGGGTTTTGGCATCCCGCCAGCAGCGCGGCGGCGATGATCCCTGGCCAAATTTTCACTTATCCTCCCTGTGATGTGATGACCTGATATAGCGTTAACGTTAATCAATAATCGCCACGGAAGCCACCGTCGGACAAAGTAAAACGCCCCGGACGCGCCAGGGCGTTGGGGAGTGGGATTAGCGGCTGGCTTTCACCGCGGTGCCGCTGACGGTCACCATCAGCATGCTGCCGTCTTTGCCAACGGTTTCATAATCGATATCGATGCCGACCACCGCGTTGGCGCCCAGCTCTTTCGCCTGATCTTCCAGCTCTTCGAACGCGATCAAGCGCGCCTTGCGCAGCTCTTTCTCATAAGCGCCCGAGCGGCCGCCGACGATATCGCGCACGCCGGCGAAGAAATCACGAAAGATGTTGGCGCCGAGGATCGCTTCGCCGGTGACCACGCCGCAGTATTCGGTGATGGTGAACCCTTCCAGGGTCGGGGTAGTTGAAAGCTGCATCAGAATTCCTTGTTTGATTAATTCAACGTATCTATGACCAGAAGATTAGCGTTATGTTCGCTTAATCAATGGCACGCAGTACGAATGCAAGGCCAAAAAACGCATTTATACTGTAAGCTATCGGTCTTCATGGTAGAGACTTTCACATAAGGTAATAAGATGAAAACAAAAACGATTGCGGCTGTTTTACCCTTAGCGCTGTTGCTGAGTGCCTGTACCACGGTGGAGCCGGCATACAAGGATATCGGCACCCGCAGCGGCAGCTGTGTGGAAGGCGGCCCGGATACGGTCGCGCAAAAGTTCTATGACCTGCGCATCCAGCAGGGCGCCGGCCTGCCGGACAGTAACCGCCTGGCGCAGCTGCAGCCTTACCTGAGCAAAGTGCTGTATCAGGATCTGGTCAGCGCCGCCCAGAACCCGGGCAAGCATCGGATCACCGGCGACTTGTTCTCCGGCAATGCGCAGGGACCAAGCAGCGCGTCCGTCGCCAGCGCCTCGACCATTCCTAACACCGATGCGAAAAACATCCCGCTGCGCGTCGACTTGAGCTACCAAAAAGACGCCAACAGCACCGTGAACTGGCAGGACGAAGTGCTGATGGTGCGCGAAGGCACCTGCTGGGTGGTTGATGATATTCGCTACCTGAATGTTCCAGCACATGCCACCAACGGCAGCGTGCGCCAGGTGTTGGAAAACCAGTAACCCGCGCTCCCAGGCCGACGCGGGTTTGCCGCGTCGGCCATCCCCGCCTCCCGCCTGCCGCTCAGATTTCGTCCAATAGAAAAAATTTCGCTACCGATCTCACAGCCTGCACCACAAATCCCCTCCCTCGGCTTGAGTCGCGGTATCTTGTGCTAATCTTTTACTGTCCCGCCGCACACTCATAAATTTTAACGCACAAAGATTGCATAAGTATTCTGTGGAAGTTAACATTTGCGGCATCAATGTCTATTCAATTCTGGCGCATGAGTATTCAACTTAACGGTATCAATTGCTATTACGGCGCTCACCAGGCGCTGTTTGACATCACGCTGGATTGTCCAGCCGGGGAAACCCTGGTGCTGCTTGGCCCAAGCGGCGCCGGGAAAAGTTCATTGCTGCGGGTGCTGAACCTGCTGGAAATGCCGCGTTCGGGCCAACTGCAGATCGCCGGCAACCAATTCGACTTCAAGCAGGCGCCGGGCGAGAAAGCCATTCGCGAACTGCGTCAAAATGTCGGCATGGTCTTCCAGCAATACAACCTGTGGCCTCACCTCACCGTGGTTCAGAACCTGATCGAAGCGCCTTGCCGCGTGCTGGGTCTGACCAAGGCTCAGGCGATGGAGCGCGCCGACAAGCTGCTCAAGCGTCTGCGCCTGACCGACTTCGCCGATCGCTTCCCGCTGCACCTTTCCGGCGGCCAGCAGCAGCGCGTGGCAATCGCCCGCGCCCTGATGATGGAACCGCAGGTGCTGCTGTTCGATGAACCGACCGCGGCGCTGGATCCGGAAATCACCGCTCAGATCGTCAGCATCATTCGCGAACTGGCCGGCACCGGCATCACGCAGGTGATCGTCACCCACGAAGTGGAAGTGGCGCGCAAGACCGCCAGCCGCGTGGTGTACATGGAAAACGGCCACGTGGTGGAGCAAGGCGACAGCAGCCACTTCACGCAGCCGCGGACCACCGAGTTTGCCAACTACTTATCACACTAACAATTAACTTGCTGTAATTTGGGGAGTTTGCGATGAAAAAACTAATAATCGCCGCCGTTCTGGCCGGCATCAGCGTTTCCGCCTCCGCAGCCGAAACCATCCGTTTCGCTACCGAAGCCTCCTATCCTCCATTTGAATTTATTGACGCCGGCAACAAGATTCAGGGTTTTGATGTCGATCTGGCCAACGCGCTGTGCAAAGAGATGCAGGCCGAGTGCACCTTCACCAACCAGGCGTTCGACAGCCTGATCCCAAGCCTTAAATTCAAGCGTTTCGATGCGGTGATGGCCGGCATGGACATTACGCCCGAACGTGAAAAGCAGGTGCTGTTCACCAAGCCGTACTACGATAACTCGGCGCTGTTCATTGCGCAGAAAGGCAAAATCGCCGACGTGGCGGCGCTGAAAGGCAAGAAAGTGGGCGTGCAAAACGGCACCACCCACCAGAAATACCTGACCGACAAGCACCCGGAAATCACCACCGTGCCTTACGACAGCTACCAGAACGCCATTTTGGATCTGAAGAACGGCCGCGTTGATGCGGTGTTCGGCGATACCGCGGTGGTCAACGAGTGGCTGAAGCAGAATGACGCGCTGGCGGCAGTGGGCACCAAAGTCACGGATAAAGACTACTTCGGCACCGGCCTCGGCATCGCGGTACGCCAGAAGAACACCGAGCTGCAGGGCAAGTTCAACGCCGCTCTGGACAAGATCAAGCAGGATGGGACCTATGAAACCATCTACAAAAAATGGTTCCAGCAGTAATACGCCCCGATGAATGAATTTCAACCTTTAGCAAGCGCCGCCGGCATGACCGTCGGCCTTGCCGTTTGCGCCCTGATCCTCGGGCTGATTCTGGCGATGCTGTTCGCCGTATGGGAATCGTCCCGCTGGAAAGCGGTCAGCTGGCTCGGCACCGCCTGGGTGACCGTGCTGCGCGGCCTGCCGGAAATCCTGGTGGTGCTGTTTATCTATTTCGGTTCGTCGCAGCTGCTGCTGATGCTCTCCGACGGCTTTACCCTCAACCTCGGTCTGTTCCAGCTGCCGATTCAGCTGGCGATCGACAATTTCGAAGTCAGCCCGTTCCTGTGCGGGGTGATCGCTCTGGCCCTGCTCTATTCCGCCTACGCCTCGCAGACGCTGCGCGGCGCGCTGAAAGCGGTGCCGCCGGGGCAGTGGGAGTCCGGCCAGGCGCTGGGGCTCGGCAAGGCGGCGATCTTCTTTCGCCTGATCATGCCGCAGATGTGGCGCCACGCCCTGCCCGGCCTCGGCAACCAGTGGCTGGTGCTGCTGAAAGACACCGCGCTGGTGTCGCTGATCAGCGTGAACGATCTGATGCTGCAAACCAAGAGCATCGCCACCCGCACACAAGAACCCTTTACCTGGTATGTGATCGCGGCGGCCATCTACCTGCTGGTGACGCTGTTCAGCCAATACGTCATCAAACGCATTGAGCTGCGCGCCACGCGCTTTGAGCGGGGGCCGGTCTGATGATTGAGTATTTGCCGGAAATCCTCAAAGGGTTGCACACCAGCCTGACGCTGACCGTCGCCGCGCTGATCGTCGCGCTGGTGCTGTCGCTGCTGCTGACGGTGATCCTGACGCTGAAAACGCCAATCCTGACGCCGCTGGTCAAGATCTACGTGACGCTGTTCACCGGCACGCCGTTGCTGGTGCAGATCTTCCTGATCTACTACGGCCCCGGCCAGTTCCCGGCGATCCGCGACTACCCGTGGCTGTGGAATCTGCTGTCGCAGCCTTGGTTGTGCGCGATGATAGCGCTGGCGCTGAACAGCGCGGCCTACACCACGCAACTGTTCTACGGCGCGGTGCGCGCCATTCCCGCCGGGCAATGGCAGTCGTGCGAAGCGCTGGGCATGTCGCGCCGGCAGACGCTGCGCATCCTGCTGCCGTTCGCCTTCAAGCGCGCGCTGTCGTCTTACTCCAACGAAGTGGTGCTGGTGTTCAAAAGCACCTCGCTGGCTTACACCATCACGCTGATGGAAGTGATGGGCTACAGCCAGCTGATGTACGGCCGCACTTACGACGTCATGGTGTTTGGCGCCGCAGGCCTGGTGTACCTGTGCGTCAACGGCCTGTTGACGCTGCTGATGCGGCTGGTGGAGCGCCGCGCGCTGGCGTTTGAGCGCCGCAACTGAGGCCGCCTCCCCTCATGAGCCCCGCCGTCGTGCGGGGCTTTTTTTATTCTCGAGGCAATATTTAATCATTTTCATTGCATTTTAATTCACTCGATGGCAGGGTTATCAGCAGGTGTCCTCGCAAAAACCTCTGGCGATTACCAGTAAAAACAAACGATAGCGAAAAATCACTTTCAGGATCCAGACAGGAGCTCTACGCATGAAAAAACTGCTGCTTGCCGCGACGATGTTGGCCGGAATCACCTTTAACGCCACCGCGGCCGAGACCATCCGCTTCGCCGCTTCCGCCACCTACCCGCCGTTCGAATCGCTCGACGCCAATAACCAGATCGTCGGCTTCGATATCGATCTGGCCAACGCGCTGTGCAAGCAGATGCAGGCGCAGTGCACCTTCACCAACCAGGCGTTCGACAGCCTGATCGCCGCGCTGAAATTCAAGAAATACGATGCGGTGATTTCCGGGATGGATATCACGCCGGAGCGCAGCAAACAGGTCGCCTTCACCCAGCCTTACTACGCCAACTCGGCGATCGTGATTGCGCAAAAAGGCAAGTTCAGCTCGCTGGCGGATCTGAAAGGCAAAAAACTCGGCATGGAAAACGGCACCACCCACCAGAAATACATGCAGGACAAGCACCCGGAGATTAACACCGTCTCTTACGACAGCTACCAAAACGCCATTCTGGAGCTGAAAAACGGCCGTATCGACGGCGTGTTCGGCGACACCGCCGTGGTGAACGAGTGGCTGAAAACCAACCCGCAGCTGGCGCCGGTCGGTGAACACGTTACCGACGCGCAATACTTCGGCACCGGCCTCGGCATCGCTGTGCGCCCGGACAACCAGGCGCTGCTGGCCAAGCTGAACGCCGCGCTGGACGCCATCAAGGCCGACGGCACCTACAAGGCCATCAACGACAAGTGGTTCCCACAGTAAGTCCGCATGTGGAGCCGCCATCCTTTGGCGGCTCCATCCGATTGCCACCCCATCCGATTAGTGCTAAATTTGATACTGAATTTAGCATCAAGGATAACATCATGACGGTTCAACCCATTCTTGCCGATTCCGCAGTCAGCATCAGCGATTTTAAGAAATCGCCCAACGCCGCCCTTAAAGAGGCACAAGGGCAGCCGGTCGCCGTCCTGACCAACGGTAAGATTTCGGGATATTACGTCTCACCGGAAACCTGGGAGGCTATCGCGGAGTACCTGGAAGATATCGAACTCGCTGAAATCGTTCGTTCACGGATGAACGGCAAACGCATTAAGGTCAATTTGGATGACTTATAAGCTTGAATTCGAAGAACATGCGCTGAAGGAATTTAAAAAACTGTCCCCGGTGATCCGGGAACAGTTCAAAAAAAAGCTGGTATCGGTATTGGTTAATCCCCACGTCCCCGCCAACAAACTCGCCGGTTTGCCCGATTGCTACAAAATCAAACTCAGAGCATCAGGCTTTCGTTTGGTGTATCGCGTCATGGAAACGGAGATCGTGGTTCTGGTCCTGTCTGTGGGCAAACGCGAACGTTCAGCGGCTTATACGGCTGCCAAAAAGCGCATTTAACGCCGCACCAACAGCGTCAGCACTTCGTAGTGCGCGGTATGCGGGAACATGTCGAACAGCTGCACCCGTTCGATGTGGTACCCCGGCAACATCTCGATATCTTTCGCCATGCTCTCGGCGTTGCAGCTGGAATAGAGAATATAGTCCGGCGCCATCCGGCTCAAATAGTCGCACAGCGCCTGGCCGATGCCGCGCCGCGGCGGGTTGACCAGCACCAGTTGCGGCACCTGGCCTTCGGCGGTGGCGAAACGGGTGGAATCGAGCGCCTGAAAATCTACGTGCAACAACCCTAACCGCTGCGCCGACTGGCGCGCGCAGGCGATCGCTTCCGCGCTGATTTCGATGCCGGTCAGCCGCGTTTGCGGCTGCGCGCAGTGCAGGCCGAAACCGCCGACGCCGCAGAACAGATCCCACATGCTGTCGATACCCAGCGCGCGCACCCAGTCGCGGGCGGTGGCATACAGATCGGCGGCCACCTGCGGGTTGGTCTGGAAGAAGCTTTGCGGGCGGATGAACAGCGGCACCTGATTGAACTGTTCCTCGAGCGCCTGCTGTTCGGTCAGCGCAATCTCGCGCTCCCCTTCCATGATCGCCATGTGCACCGGCTGAATATTGGCGGAGATCACCTTGAGCTGCGGCAACTGCTGCTGCAGCCACGGCAGCGCGGCGCGCAGCTGCGCCAGCTTGGTTTCCGAGCGCAGCACGAAGCGCAGCATCACGCCGCCGTCGAGCGTGCTTTCGGTCAGCAGCAGGTACTTCAGCTCGCCGCGTTTGCGCGCCACGTTGTATGGCGTCAGGCCCGCGCGGGCGATAAAGCTTTTCAGCACCGCGAACATCGGCGCAAAACCGGCAGGGTACAGCGGGCAGTCGCTCAGATCGGCCGGTGTGCCGTCGCGGTGCAGCATGCCGAGCAGCGGGCGCTCCACGCTGCCGCTGACCACCATCTTGGCTTTATTGCGAAATGCGCTCAGTTCCCCCGCCACCGGCTGCAGCCACTGCGCGACGTCGCGCCCGGCCAGCAGCGAGTGCAGGTGGTGCTGTTTGTCGGCCAGTTGCTGCGGATAGGGCTTTTCCAGCCACTGACAGGAACGGCAGGTGCCCGCCGTATACAAAGCGCAATGCATGAAGATTACCGTGAAGTTCAGGATGACGAATCAAGGGCGCAGAGTTTACCACTCCGCGCGCCTAAAATCTCACTTGCGCGCGGCGAAGAAGCGGCGGCTGGCGGTGGGAACAAACAGCAACGCCAGGATCACCGCGTCGGGGATCTTTTGCAGGATCAGAACGTGCAGGATTTGGCCGCTGGTTTCCCCTTCCACGGTGAACACCTCGGGAAAGACGCTGCCGATGGTGGCCAACAGCAGGTAAAGCACCACGATGCACTGGCAGGCTACATACCCCCAGCGCCCCCAGTTGCGGCCGCGCATCACGGCAAAACCGCAGCTGATTTGCAGGCACAGCAGCAGCAGGCCGGCCAGAAAGATAAAGGTAGAATCCCACGCCTGCGCGCTGGTGTTGACGAACTCCTGCGCGCCGTCGACGCCCAGCTCGCCCAGCAGCAGCACCACGCTGATACACTTGATCGCGACCATGGCGGTACCCGCCACCATCACCGGCACCGGCGCATCCGAAGTCGATCCCATTCCCTGCCCGCTTTTCAGCATGTCTGACATATCCGTATTCCGCTACGACGCGCCACCTATACAGGTGGCGCATGTAAAGTCAGGTAGTTAGTTGCAATACTTATTGATTGCAAAAATAGCAGGTTTGTTACGATTCAGCTACGGGCCGCCCGCTGCAATTCGCGCGATCGTTGTTTTTCCGAGCGCGCCATAAACCACCAGGCGATCAGGCCGAGAATGCCCACCACCAGCAGGATCAGGCTGGCCAACGCGTTAATTTCCGGATTCACCCCCATGCGCACGCTGGAGAACACCAGCATCGGCAGCGTGGTGGCGCCCGGGCCGGAGACGAAGCTGGCGATCACCAGGTCGTCCAGCGACAGGGTGAACGCCAGCATCCAGCCGGAGATCAGCGCCGGCGCGATCATCGGCAAGGTGATGACGAAGAACACCTTCAGCGGCGGCGCCCCCAGATCCATCGCCGCCTCTTCAATTGAGCGATCCACCTCGCGCAGGCGCGAGCTGATCACCACCGCCACGTAAGCGGTACAGAAGGTGACATGCGCCAGCCAGATGGTGAACATGCCGCGCTCCGACGGCCAGCCGAAGGCGTGCCCCATCGCCACGAACAGCAGCAGCAGCGACAGGCCGGTGATCACGTCCGGCATCACCAGCGGCGCAGTCAGCATAAACGCGAAGCCGGTCGAACCGCGAAAGCGGCCGAAGCGCACCATCACCACGGCGGCGATGGCCCCCAGTACCACCGCGGCGGTGGCGGAGGCGGCGGCGATGGTCAGGCTGAGCCCCACCGCGCTGATCATCGCCGAGTCGTGGAACAGTTCGGTATACCAGCGCGTGGACCAGCCGGCCCACACCGTCACCAGCTTGGAGCTGTTGAAGGAGTAGATCACCAGCATCAGCATCGGCGCATACAGGAAGGTAAAGCCAATCGTCAGGATGGCGATGCGCCACGGTGAACGCACTACCGGCAAGTTGTTCATGCCTGCCCCCCCATTTCCTTGTTCTGGTGTTTGTGGAACCACAAAATTGGCACGATCAACAGCAGCAGCATGATGGTGGCGACCGCCGAGGCCACCGGCCAGTCGCGGTTATTGAAGAACTCCTGCCACAGCACGCGGCCGATCATGATGCTGTCCGGCCCACCGAGCAGTTCCGGGATCACGAACTCCCCCACCGCCGGGATGAACACCAGCATCGAACCGGCGATGATGCCGCCGCGCGTCAGCGGCACGATCACGCTGAAGAAGGTTTTCAGCGGCCGGGCACCCAGATCCAGCGACGCCTCCACCAGCGAGTAATCCAGCCGGATCAGCGCCGTGTAGATCGGCAGCACCATAAACGGCAGATAGGAATAAACGATGCCGATATACACCGCCAGGTTGGTGTGCAGGATCACCAGCGGCTGATCGATGACACCCAGCCACATCAGGAAGTTATTAAGAATGCCATTGTTTTTCAGAATGCCCATCCAGGCATAGACGCGGATCAGGAACGAGGTCCAGGAAGGCAGGATCACCAGCAGCAGCAGAATGTTGCGGGTTGACGCCTTGCTGTGAGCCACCGCCCAGGCCAGCGGATAACCGATGATCAGGCAGCACAGCGTCGAGACCGCCGCCACGCGCAGCGACTGCAGGTAGGCGTCGATATACAGCGGATCGTCGGTCAGCTGCAGGTAGTTGGCGAAGTTGAGCGCGATGTTCAGCTTGCCGTCCACCCAGCTCATCAGCTCGGTGTAAGGCGGCACCGCCAGCGCCAGCTCCGCCAGGCTGATCTTGAACACGATCAGGAACGGCAGCATGAACAGCAGCGTCAGCCATAAATACGGCAGCGCGATCACCAGCTTGCGGCCGTGAGCCATCAGCAGGCGGTGGAACAGCGCCTTGAGGGTGCCGGGCGTTTTGGCCGGCGGTTCCGGCGTGCGTTCAGAAAGCAGGGTCATACGGGTTACTCCTCACCGGCTCCACTACACCGTCAACACTACGCAGCTGTCGGTTTCCCAGCACAGACGCACTTCATCGCCCCAGGTCGGCATCCCCTTGCGGAAACGGTGGCCGTTTTGCAGCTGGGCGCTGATAATCTGCCCGCTGTGCAGCTTCACGTGATAAATGGACAGATCGCCCAGGTAGGAAATATGCGCCACTTCTCCCACCGCGAAGTTGCAGCCGTCTTCCGGCACCACCTGTTCGCACAGCAGGATCTTTTCCGGCCGCAGCGCCACCTGGATCGGCACGCCGTCCACCACCGAGGCGTCCGGATCGACTTTGATCGCATGGCGCAACCCTGGGCTTTGCAGGATCAGCGCATCGTCGTGGCGCTCTTGCAATACGCAGTCGAAGACGTTGACCGAGCCGATAAATTCGGCGCTGAAGCGGCTGTTCGGATGTTCGTAGATCTCTTCCGGCTCGCCGATCTGCACGAACTTGCCGCGGTTCATGATGGCGATGCGCCCCGCCATGGTCATCGCCTCTTCCTGATCGTGCGTCACCATCACGCAGGTGACGCCGACGCGCTCGAGAATGTCGGTCACTTCCAACTGCATGCGATCGCGCAGTTTCTTGTCCAGCGCGCCCATCGGCTCATCCAGCAGCAGCAGCTTGGGCCGCTTGGCCAGGCTGCGCGCCAGCGCCACCCGCTGCCGCTGGCCGCCGGAAAGCTGGTGCGGCTTGCGTTTGGCGTACTCTTGCATGTGCACCAGCGCCAGCATTTCCGCCACCCGTTCGGCGATCGCCGCCCGTGGCATTTTGTCCTGTTTCAGGCCGAAGGCGATGTTCTGCTCCACCGTCATGTGCGGGAACAGCGCGTAGGACTGAAACATCATGTTGATCGGCCGCTGGTACGGCGGCACGTGCGACATATCCTGCCCATCGAGCACGATCTGCCCTTCCGAGGGCTGCTCGAAACCGGCCAGCATGCGCAGCAAGGTGGACTTACCGCAGCCGGACGGGCCGAGCAGCGCAAAGATCTCGCCCTTGTAGATGGTAAGGCTGACGTCTTCGACCGCGTTCTGCCCGTCGAAGGTTTTGGTGAGGTTACGGATTTCCAGCAGAGGGGTGAAAACCTTCTGCGACTTGGCTTGAGGACGAGGGATGGCGTCGTTCAATCGGGGTGCTCTCCGGCGTAAAGCGGCACAAAACCACGGCGAGCGCCGTGGCCCAAAACGGCAATGCAGGCGGGGAGCGCCCGCCTGCCGGTTTACCGACGATCGGGGGATATCCCCCCATCATCACTTCCCGCTTTTAACTTTAGTCCATGCGCGGGTAATGACACGGTCCAGCTTCGGCGACTGTACGTTAAGCGTGAACAGCTTGGCGCGCAGATCGGCCGGCGGATAGACGTTCGGGTTATTGCGCACCTCAGCGTTCACCAACGGCGTGGAGTCCTTCACCGCATTGGCGTAATAGACATAGTTGCTGATGCCGGCCATCACGTCAGGTTTCATCAGGAAGTTCAGGAACTGGTAGGCGGCGTCTTTGTTCTTGGCGTCCGCCGGCATGGCGAACATGTCAAAGTAGGTCAGCGCCCCTTCTTTCGGGATCGCGTAGGCCACGTTCACGCCGTTCTTCGCCTCTTTGGCGCGATTGGCCGCCTGCATCACGTCGCCGGACCAGCCGATCGCCACGCAGATATCACCGTTCGCCAGATCGTTGATGTATTGAGACGAGTGGAAGTAACGAATGTTCGGCCGCAGCTTCAGCAGCAGATCGTTAGCCGCGCCGGTATAGTCCGCCGCGTTGGTGCTGTTGGGATCTTTGCCCAGGTAGTGCAGCACGGTGGCGTAGACCTCGCTCGGCGCATCGAGGAAGGAGACGCCGCAGCTTTTCAGCTTCTCGAGGTTTTCCGGCTTGAGGATCAGATCCCAGCTGTCGACCGGCGCGTCTTTGCCCAATGCCGCCTTCACCTTGTCGACATTGTAGCCGATGCCGGTGGTCACCATCAGGTAAGGGATGCCGTATTTGTTGTCCTTGTCATTGTGCGCCACCAGCTTCAGCATCTCGGGATCGAGATTCTTGTAGTTGGGCATTTTGCTCTTGTCGAGCGGCTCGAAGATGCCAGCCTGCGACTGGCGCTCGAGGAAGTTGGATGAAGGAACCACCAGATCATAACCGGTGCTGCCCGCCATCAGTTTGCCTTCCAACACTTCGTTGGAGTCAAAGACGTCGTACACCACCTTGATGCCGGTTTCTTTCTGGAATTTGGCCAGGGTATCCGGCGCGATATAGTCGGACCAGTTATACACGTGCAGCGTTTTCTCTTCGGCTGACGCCGTGACGGACGCGGCCATCAACAGGCCGGCAACCACACCCGATAACCACTTTTTACGTTGGGTGACCATCCGTAACTTCCTCCAAAACAGGGTGAATCATAGAATTGAACTTGTATCTGCAGCGATACAAAACCTTTCCTGATCGAGCGCAATCGTTGCAACCGCGAACTGAATGGCTATGCATATGATTGCATGCGCCTTTTTTCACTGCCCTGCTCGCGTGGCCACAAGGGAAATCGCAAGCCCTTTGCAGAATCAGCAGCATAGCCGCTGCCATCGCAACCCGCCAGCCCCCAGGGTAAAAAACGCCTTTTATCGATTTTTTATGCAGTTTTTCTCTATGTGATACGCCATTAACGGCACAAAAGGCGAGAAAGATCGGGCGGCAAAGGCCAAAGTGCAGAATATTTTATTGCGGAGGGGAATAACGGCAGCATGCCGCCGGAGCGACGGCATGCTTAAGGTACGGCGAGGATCAGTGCAGCATCGGCTGACGCACGGCGCCAGCGGGGATCTCTTCTTCATCACCCATAAACAGCAGATCGTTCGCCCGCGCCTCGAGGATCACCATCGAGACCTGCTCTTCGCCCTGCTGCATGAAGTGGGTGAACTGCTCGTAGGTGATGCCGACCGCCACGCTCAACGACTGGCAGACGATCAGCTTCGGCAGGTTGTCGTCCTGAATGTCGACGAACGCCTTGATGGTCAGCGAACTGGCGTTGATCTGGCTCAGGTCCGCCACCAACGGGATCAGCGCGGTCGGCTTCACCTCGGCCAGCGCGGAAAACAGAATGACGTTGTCCACCAGATCTATCTTGGCGTCGAACACGCCGTCGAAGTTCTGCATGTGCGGCAGGTGCAGCGCCTGGCAGGAATCGCACTCAAAGAAAGAGATGCCCGACTGATCCAGCCAGCGCCGCAACAGCGCCAAATCGGGGACAATGAGTGAATCCATAATAACCAGCCTCACAATATTCAATACGCGAAAAGGCGCATAGCTTACGGAATATTCACCCGATACGCCACGATCAATGCGGCTTAATTCACTAATTCAGATATTGCACGGCGGGAAAAGCGCGCCGCCCGCCCGTCAACCGCCGGATTTCAGGCGAAAGCCTGGCCGGCCGCGCTGCTCGATGTATTCGATCATCATGCCGGCGATGTCCAGCCCGGTGGTGGTTTCCACCCCTTCCAGCCCCGGCGACGCGTTGACCTCCATCACCAGCGGGCCGCGCTCGGCGCGCAGGATATCCACCCCGGCGACGTCCAGCCCCAGCGTGCTGGCCGCTTTCACCGCGATCGCCCGCTCCCTGGCGGTGATGGTCACCTTGCGGGCGGTGCCGCCGCGGTGCAGGTTGGAGCGAAACTCGCCGGGCTTGGCCTGCCGTTCGATGGCGGCCACCACCCGGCCGCCGACCACCAAACAGCGCACGTCGCGCCCCTGCGCTTCACGCACGTATTCCTGCACCAGGATGTGGGCGTTCAGCCCGCGAAAGGCGTCGATCACGCTTTCCGCCGCCTGGCGGGTTTCCGCCAGCACCACGCCGATGCCCTGCGTGCCTTCCACCAGCTTGACCACCAACGGCGCGCCGCCGACCAGTTCGATCAGGTCGCCGGTATCGTCCGGCGAATGGGCAAAGCCGGTAATCGGCAGATCGATGCCCTGCCGCGCCAGCAGCTGCAGCGAACGCAGCTTGTCGCGGGCGCGGGTAATGGCCACGGATTCGTTTAGCGGGTAGCTGCCGAGCAGCTCGAACTGGCGCAGCACCGCCGTGCCATAAAAGGTGATGGCGGAGCCGATGCGCGGGATCACCGCATCGTAACGCTCCAGTTGGCGGCCGCGATAATGAATGGTCGGCGCCGCCGGATTGATGTTCATGTAGCAGGAGAGCGGATCGATGATATCGATGCTGTGCCCGCGATCTTCCGCCGCTTCACGCAGCCGCTTGCATGAGTAGAGCGTTCCGTCGCGAGAAAGAATGGCAATTTTCACTCGTCACCCCAAAGGCCAACGCCTGCCCGGCAGGCGGGTTAGCGGCCGCGGCGCTCAGGCGCGCGGATCGCTGTCCTGATTATCTTTCGATTGCGGTTTGCGGCGATCGTTTTCCGGCGGCAACCCGCCGCGCATCAGCGGCCCAAAGCCCTGCACCACGCGCCACACCAGAAACGCCGCCGCCGGCACCATCAGCGCCACGCCGAGGAAAATCATGCCGACCGCCGCCTGCTGCGAAGCCAGCCAGCCCGGCAGCTGCAGGTGCCCGTGAATGCTGAGGTAGGCCAGCACCAGCATCACGATGCCCAGCCCTTCCAACACCAGCACCGGGCGCGGTAAGTCACCGAATGAACGCATATTTTTCTTCTCCAGAAGGTCTGCCTCCAGTGTAGTGAATTCCCGTCGGCGGCGACAGCCCCGGCCGACTAATTGGTTACATGAATCAAACTAACAGGTAATTCCTGCTTTTTTTTCGCCGTCTCAACGGGCATAGTAGGCGCCATCTGACGCAGGTAATGACTTTTTCGGTGACGGGATGTCGTTGCGGTAGCGAACAATTTATTGAAAATCCAATTAAGGAGCGTTGCATGTTTGCAGTAATCTTCGGGCGTCCTGGCTGTCCTTATTGTGTCCGCGCTAAAGAACTGGCGGAAAAACTGACTGAAGAACGCGACGATTTCAACTTCCGTTACGTTGACATCCACGCGGAAGGCATCACCAAGGCCGATCTGGAAAAAACCGTCGGCAAACCGGTCGAAACCGTGCCGCAGATCTTCCTGGATGAGAAGCACATCGGCGGTTGCACCGATTTCGAAGCTTACGCCAAAGAACACCTGAACCTGTTCCAGTAAGTTTTTGAACGACAAAGACAAAAAAGGCGCTTAACGCGCCTTTTTTTATTGCCGCTGCCGCCGGTGCAGCTGCTGCAGCGTCTGCAACAGGCCGAGGGCGAACAGCATCAGCATCGCGCCGAACACGCACCAGAACACCGCGCTGGTGGCGTAAGCCAGCTCCTGCCAGAACGAAGAGGACGGCGTCAGCCAGAAGTGGCGGATCAACAGGCACAGCGGCAGCGCATACAGCGCGCCGAGCAGCGGGCAAAGCAGCCGCTTGCGGCTCGACAGATAGCTGGCGATCGCACCGGGGATCACAAACAGCAGCAGGCCGGTTTCGCCGTGGTGCTCATGATCCGTGCTGCCGAACAGGCCGGTTTGCTGGCCGAGAAACACCAGGCTGAACAACAGAAAACAGCTGAGAATGCCCAGCCAATATCTATAACTCGTCATGCGAATTCTCCCCCGCCCAATTACCGCATCAATAGAAATCGGCCCGCTCACCCGCGCGGTGACGCTGAACCGAATTTTTTCCTTGGTCAAAAGAGAGTTAAATGCGCACGGCGGCGCAGGAAATCAGCTTTCTGTGCTGGCTGTCATCGGTCATAGCGTCTAGAATGAACGCCGCCGAACGATGGTTCGCTTTGCCTTCCGCTGGTGGTGATTTATAACGTCGTTTTAAGGCTGAATCTATCTCTTATAGTTATCTATATCAAGCACTTACTGGTAAACAATAAGTTATCCTCCGTGAACATAAACGTCGCTAGTTTGTTAAACGGTAACTACATTCTGTTACTGTTCGTGGTACTCGCACTGGGGCTGTGCCTCGGTAAACTCCGTCTGGGCTCCGTCCAACTCGGTAATTCCATTGGCGTTTTGGTGGTTTCGCTGCTGCTCGGCCAGCAACACTTCGCCATTAACACCGAGGCGCTGAATCTCGGCTTCATGCTGTTTATTTTCTGCGTCGGCGTGGAAGCCGGACCCAACTTTTTCTCGATTTTCTTCCGCGACGGCAAAAACTACCTGATGCTGGCGCTGGTGATGGTCGGCTCGGCGATGGTTATCGCCATCGGTCTCGGCAAACTGTTCCACTGGGACATCGGCCTGACCGCCGGCATGCTGGCCGGCTCGATGACCTCGACGCCGGTGCTGGTGGGCGCCGGCGACACGCTGCGCAACACCATCGTCAACGGCCCGGCGCTGCTGGCGGCGCAGGATCATCTGAGCCTTGGCTACGCCCTCACCTACCTGATCGGTCTGGTCAGCCTGATCTTCGGCGCGCGCTACCTGCCGAAGCTGCAGCACCAGGACCTGTCCACCTCTGCCCAGCAGATCGCCCGCGAACGCGGCCTGGACACCGACAGCCAGCGCAAGGTCTACCTGCCGGTGATCCGCGCCTACCGCGTCGGCCCCGAACTGGTGGCCTGGGCCGACGGCAAGAACCTGCGCGAACTGGGCATCTACCGCCAGACCGGCTGTTACATCGAACGCATCCGCCGCAACGGCATTCTGGCCAACCCGGACGGTGACGCGGTGCTGCAGGTGGGCGACGAGATCTCGCTGGTCGGCTACCCGGACGCCCACGCGCGGCTGGACCCGAGCTTCCGCAACGGCAAGGAAGTGTTCGATCGCGATCTGCTCGACATGCGCATCGTCACCGAAGAGATCGTGGTGAAGAACAGCAACGCGGTGAACAAGCGCCTGAGCCAACTGAAGCTGACCGACCACGGCTGCTTCCTCAACCGCGTGATCCGCAGCCAGATCGAAATGCCGATCGACGACAGCATCGTGCTCAACAAAGGCGACGTGCTGCAGGTGAGCGGCGACGCGCGCCGGGTGAAGAGCGTGGCGGAGAAGATTGGCTTTATCTCCATCCACAGCCAGGTGACCGACCTGCTGGCATTCTGCGCCTTCTTCATCATCGGCCTGCTAATCGGCCAGATCACCATTCAGTTCAGTAACTTCTCGTTCGGCATCGGCAACGCCGCCGGCCTGCTGATGTCCGGCATCATGCTCGGCTTCCTGCGCGCCAACCACCCGACCTTCGGCTACATTCCGCAGGGCGCGCTGAACATGGTGAAAGAATTCGGCCTGATGGTGTTTATGGCGGGCGTGGGCCTGAGCGCCGGCGCCGGCATCGGCCACAGCCTGGGCGCGGTCGGCGGCCAGATGCTGATCGCCGGGCTGATCGTCAGCCTGGTGCCGGTGATTATCTGCTTCCTGTTCGGCGCCTACGTGCTGCGCATGAACCGCGCCCTGCTGTTTGGTGCGATTATGGGCGCCCGTACCTGCGCGCCGGCAATGGAGATCATCAGCGACACCGCACGCAGCAATATCCCGGCGCTGGGCTATGCCGGCACCTACGCCATCGCTAACGTGCTGTTAACGCTGGCGGGTTCACTTATCGTGGTGCTATGGCCAGGGATACTCGGCTGATCGATTAGCGGGAGAGATGGATCGGCGATAAAAATATTTTGATTTTTTTGTCGCCGGCCAGAACTTTCGTTGGGGGCCGCAGTCTGAATTAGTGCCACTGCTTTTCTTTGATGTCCCCATTTTGTGGAGCCCGATAATCCCGCCTTTTAGGTTCAAGATTATCGGGTTTTTTGTTGCCTTAAAAAAGCCGTCTGTTGCCCGTTATCGCTTTGTACGAAGCCAGTTCATAGCCAAACTCGCCAGAAAATCGGTGACCGAGGCCGCAGCCGCAACAGCGAATAATTTTCCCTCTCGTCACCCCCAAAAAGGCGAATAACGCCGCAAAAAAAGGTCCACCACGCCTGATTCAGCCGCCTCGGCCGTTTGTCGGCCGACAAGACAAATTTAATTAACGTCACAAGAAAGAATTTGAGCCAGTTAATGATTAACGCCTGCACAACACTCACGAAGCGTTCGGTTTCCCTAAAGTGACGTTCTTTAAACCCCAGGCTGGCGCAGCAACGCCTGTTTAGAACCGCTGTTTGATAGGTTCATCACTGTTCAGATTGCCGTTGGCCTGCGCTTCCCCGCAGGTGGTGGGGCCAAAGGCCACCACTTTGCCGTCGCTGTTTCTGAAGCCGACGTAGAACGGCGTCACGGTGCCGTTCGGCAAGCGGTGGTGGTAGTCGTGGCATACGCCCTGGCCGTTCAGCGTCGGCAGGGTGGCGATCGGCGCGCCGAAATCCCGGCTTATCGAACGCTTGTCGGCGCCGACGTGAAAAGCGTCGGCGATCTTTTGATCGCGCAGCAGGCTGAAGGTATCGCAGCCGGTTAACAACAGGCTCACCGCCACAACGGCACTCCCTAACCCTTTAATCATTTTTCACTCCCTCTATATATATTGAGCCTGGCGGCAATCACGCTGTGTTGCCGGGTAAACGTCGGCGAGCGCCCAAGGGCGTGCCTGCTCGCAAGAGCATTAAAAAAGAGAAGCCATGCAAATTAATGATTCAACGAATGAGATAACTGCCCCATCGCCCTGGAAAGAACCGAATGGAGACGCGTTACAGTTTGCGGATCACATTGCCAATCAGGCATTTCACCGCGTTGATTTGCGCCGTCAGCCCCGGCTTATCGGCGGGAAACACGCCGTCCAGCGCCGCGGTACCGACGGTGAAACCAACCGCATTGCCCGTCACCACGGCGGCGATGCGATCTTCCCGGTCGATAGACCCGGCGATATAAACCGGTTTGTCGACCGCATCGCACACCCGCCGAATCAACGTCGGCACGTCGCCGGCAAAGCGGTAGGCCAGCAGATCCAGCCCTGTCACGCCCGGTAAAGCAGCGCGCTGGCGGGCGCTGGCGACAATATCGTCAATGTCACCTTCCAGCACGCTGGGGTGGCCGCTGATGCGGCCGGCGAACGGATAGTAGCGCAGGCCAGACTGACGAATGATCGGCAGCACGCTTTCCGGGCGCGTTCCCCCCATCAATACATCAACGCCCAATCCCAGCGCCGCGCGCGCCGAATTCATCTCGCTTTCCTCATCCAGGCTGACCACTTCCAGGTACGCGGTGGCGCCGCCGGCGTGGATCGCCTGCGCCAACTGTTTGAGTTGATCCAGCGGCAGGCCGATATCCTTAAAGCCGATATGCTTCACGCCGGCAGCCAGCACTTCTGGCAGCCGCGCTTGCGCATCGGGCACCGTGCTGTCGTTGCGCGTCAGCATGAAAATAAACTCGGGTGTGTGCATGGTGTTTCCTTATTGTCTTCAGGTGATATGAGTTATTGGGCGCGCAGCATTTTTTCCGCCTGCCGGAAGGCGTACAGCAGGCTGGCGTGTTCCGCCCGTCCGCTGCCCGCAATATCGAACGCCGTACCGTGGTCGACCGAGGTGCGGATAAACGGCAGGCCAACGGTGACGTTAACGCCGTGATCCACCCCGAGATATTTCACCGGGATCAGGCCCTGGTCGTGATATTGGGCGACCACAATGTCGAACTCCCCGCGCCGGGCGCGCATAAAAACGGTATCGCCGGGCCAGGGGCCGCTGACGTCCAACCCCTGTTCCCGCGCCAGGGTGATGGCGGGCACGATGACGTCAAGATCTTCGCGGCCGAACAGGCCGTTCTCCCCGGCGTGCGGATTCAGGCCGGCCAC
Organism: Serratia sp. CY29653; assembly: GCF_052169255.1. Taxonomy (NCBI): domain Bacteria; kingdom Pseudomonadati; phylum Pseudomonadota; class Gammaproteobacteria; order Enterobacterales; family Yersiniaceae; genus Serratia; species Serratia sp. CY29653. Next base: position 1,998,705 of record NZ_JBJNLC010000001.1, read on the forward strand.
CGCAATGCGCGGTTTCGCTATGCCCAACGCCCGGCAGGCCGTTTGCGCCAGATGAAACGCGCGCAGCTCGTTTTCCACGGTCGCCGCGTCGATGGCGTCCCGCAGCGAAACGTGAATGGAAACCAGGATCACCCGCAGCTCGTCATTGGCCAGCATCATGGCGAAGTCCTGGGTGCCCGATCGCGCCGCCAGGATCTCGGTGTGCCCCGGATAATCGATCCCCGCCAGGCGCATCGCTTCCTTGTTCAGCGGCGCAGTGACGATGCCGGCGATGCGCCCCGCCAGCGCCAGATCAATGGCGGCAACCACCCAGGCATAAGACGCCGCCCCCGCGCGCTGATCGAGCCTGCCGAGGGGCAAGTCCGCCGGCAGCACAACGCCGGCGGAATAGACGGCGGTCTCCCCCCGCCGCCAGGCTTCGTCCCATCCCGCCAGCGAGGCGGGCAGTTCGCGGATAGGCAGCGTCAGCCCCAGACTGGCCGCCGCGCGCGCCAGTGCGCCGGCATCGCCAATCACCACATAAGGCATGCTCAACCGCTCTGTGGCCGCCAGTTTAGCGATGATCTCCGGCCCGATGCCGGCGGGATCGCCCATCGTTATCGCCAGCGGCAAGGTGGAAAGGGTCATTGTTCTTCTCCTTCTCGGTCAGCGCGCAACCGGGTTACGCAGTTCAACAACGTACCGGCCCGGCCAAAACCGCCCGCCTTGGTGGCGAACGGCAGCCTGCGGCCCGGCAGATTCAACAAACCGAAAGGCACGCCGGGTTCCACCTCACCGAACAGCGTCAATGAGCCGGCCGCCATAGCGTCGACGATGCGCCGCGCGGTATCGCCGCCGGTCGCCACCAGCCCGTCGAAGGCTGGCGTGCAACGGCTGACGACCGCGCCCAGCACAGCGGCATGGTCCGCAGCACCCGCTCGCGCCCGGGGCGACATCAGGCAAACCACATCGGCACGCGCAAACGCCGCTCGCACCTCTTGCGCTACCGCCTCGGGATCGGCCGCTTCAGGCAGCGTAACCAGCACCGCGCCCGCCTGCCGCAGGCTTGCCAGCTGGGCGTCATTCGCCGGATGCAAGCTGCCAATCGCCACCAGCACTTTGCTGGCTCTCAGCGGCGGTTGAGCGGGCGCCGCGTTCTCCTCAGGGGGCAACGCACGCGACAGCGCCGCCGCCAGGCCCGGCGATCCCACCCACACCACCGGTTCAGCAATGCCGATCCGCCTCACGACCTCATCCAACTCGCCGTTGTCTGCGGCGTCGAATACCTGAAAACGCGTCGGCTCCAGCCCCGCCATGCGCTCCATGACGTAGCCGGTGACGATCGGGTTCTTCGGATCGCATGCAAAGGCGGTCTGCTCCAGCGCGACGCCGTCGACGTATTGTCGGCCGCCCACCGTGGTGCGGCCGGCATCCGGGAAGGCCGGCGCAACGATGGCGAGACGGCGCCCGCTGCCCGTCAGCGCCCCGCGCGTTTCCGGCCCCAGATTGCCGCGCAACGTGGAATCGATCGTTTTGTATATGAGGCGCGCCGGTTTCACACTGGCGGCGGCATGGCGAAAACGCCGCTCCGCCTGCTCCGGCGAAACGAAGCGGGAATCTAAATCGAAGGCGACGATCTCCGCGCCCTGCAACGCAGTATCGGGCAGGCGCAGCATGACGCAGGCGCTCAGTCCGCGCGCGGCGAACGGGGCCGCGCCGTCGAGCGCGCTGGTAAGATCATCGGCGAGAATGGCAATCATCGCAGTTACCCGTAAGTGGAAAGTGATGCACACTTTGGCGGATTTGGCTGGCAATAAAAAACGATTTGCGTAGTATCGATGATTGACAAAAACTCAATCAAAAGGGGGCGCAGTGCGTCAACGAAGATTGCCTAACCTGGCGGTATTACGGGCTTTCGAAGCTACGGTGCGGTACGGCAGCGTGTCGAAAGCCGCCAAATCACTCAACGTCACCGACGGCGCCGTCAGCCGTGCGGTGCGCGAATTCGAGCAGACCCTGGGATTCGCGCTGTTTCAGCGCACCAGCCGCATGGTGCACCCGACGCCGCAGGCGCAAGAGCTGGCGAGCGAGATCGGCCGGGGGCTGGACAACCTGCAGTCGGCGATCGACCGCGCCTGTCGGCATCATCAGAATCGCCCGTTGGTGATCTCCTGCGAGCCGACCTTTCTGATCCGCTGGCTGATCCCGCGCCTGGCCGGTTTGCAGCAGGCGGTGGGGAAAGAGCGCGATCTGCAGCTGGTCTCCGCCGGCGGCGCCGTCGCCTTCTCGCGTGAAGGCATCGATCTGGCGATTCGCCGCAACGATTTCCCGATCGCCGACGACGTGGTCGCCCGCCCGTTCCTCAAAGAACGGGTCGGCCCGGTATGCCGCCGGGAGCATGCCGCGGCGGGGCGTGAACTGCGCGGCACCCTGCTCCACACCGAGACGCGACCGTTCGCCTGGCGCGACTGGTGCGTCCACAGCGGCTTCGAGATCCAGCCGGGCAACGAGCTGCGTTTCGAACATTTCTATCTCAGCCTGCAGGCGGCGGTCGCCGGCGCCGGTATCGGCATCGGCCCTTTGGCGCTGGTGGCGGATGACATCGTCAACGGCGCGCTGGTGGCGCCATATGGCTTTGCGCCTGACGGGACGGATTACGTGCTGATGACCCAGGCCGACGGCCAGGAGGATGCGATATTCTCAACGGTGTTGGATTGGCTGATCGCCATGGGGGAAGAAACCGAACGGGCGGTATTGGCGGGCGGAAAGAAAGCGTAACGGGGAAAAGTCTCCGCCTGCCGCGCAGGGCAAGCGGAGCGGCGTCAGGCGGCGATTACTTCTGCTCGGCCTGGCTTACGGTATCTTCGGCTTTCCAGATGCGGTATTTCACTTCCGCGTCTTTCGGCGCATACACCACGATCGGCAGGCGGCTGTTGTAGCGCTGCATCGCGGCGTCGCCCAGGTTAGCGGCGATGAATTGCTTGGTCTTGGTGTTGTCCGGGCAGCCCATCATGGTCGAGGCCGGTTCAGAGAGCTTCTCCAGCACCAGATAATCGTAGCCCCAGCCGGACAGGGTTTTGGTTTCCAGCGTGCCGCCGATCATGTGGCGGTTGCAGTCCACCTCCAGCGTCTTGCCGATCAGCAGCTCCACCTTGTAGTTCTCTTCGTGCTCTTGCTTCGGCAGGTAGATCACCTGGCGGTTCATGCCCTTCTCGGCTTTCGGGTAAGGCGCGACCTTTTCCAGCGGCTGTTTGCTGATATCCGCGTCATCGCCAGAGGTAGCCGCCATAGCGCCGGCGGAAACGGCCATCAGCAGGCCGGAAAATACAACGGATGCCTTGTTCATGTTTTATCCCTACACTTTTTGTCAAATAATCCGCCTATAAACTAATACACTACCGCCAAGCCCGCCATAGGTTTAATCTTCTTTACAATAGGCGATAAATAGTGACAATCGCCTGATATCGTCGATTAACCGAAGCAATGGCTCAGTGTTTCTTCAGGTTGGCGATATAGGCCTTCACCACCTGATAAACATAATCCTGGCATGCCAGCCCGGTTTGCGGATCGTATTTGCCCTGATTGGTGATGTTGTTGGACAACACGCGAATGCCGACGAACGGCACCTTGAATTCGGCGGCGATCTGCGCGGCGGAGGCGGTCTCCATCTCTTCGACCGAAGTTTGATAGCGGTCGTGGAAATAGCGAATGCGGTCCAGCTCGCTGTTCCACACGTCGGCCGAGCCGATCACCCCTTCCACGACCTTGCCCTGTCGGTAATCGCCCTTAACGCTTTGCGCAATCGCCAGCAGGTTGGGGTCGGCGGGAAACTGGCGCAGGCTGTGCGCCTTTTTGTCCTCGCCGGCGCTGCCTTTGGAAGCCAACAGATCCATCGGCTGCCACTGCCGCGAGTCGCTGCCTGCCCCCAACGCCTTGGCCGGCGTTTTGAACGCCCCGAGATTGACCGAATATTTGCCCAGCACGATGTCATACACCTTGAGCGCAGGATCATGGCCGCCGGCGGTGCCCTGGTTGATGATCGCCACCGGGCGGAACTGCGTGGCGGCGATCGCCGTGGCCGCCGCGGCGTTGGACATGCCCTTCAGCGTCTCCGACACCACCACCGGGTAGCCGTCTACGGTGCCGTGCCAAAAGCGCCAGCCGCCAATCTGCTCCTCGCGCGGGTTTTCCAACCGCTGGGCGAAACGTTCCGCCTCCACCGGCATGGCGCCCTGCACCACGATCGGCCCGGCCGCCGCAGGCTGGCCAAAGCTCAGCGGAGAAAAGGCCGCACCGGCAGCCGCCAACAGTAAGACACGCGCGTTATTCTGCATCACCACATTCTCATCCCGAAAAAAAGCAAACGATTACCTTAGCCGAAGGCGGTGGCCTCGGATAGGGTTTTCTTACCGGTGGACTAAGGTTTTCTTAAGACGGAATGATTACAGTGGCGTTATTCAATCCTGCCACCGAGCCTGCGCGTGAATCCAGAATCGTCATTAAATCAATCCTCAACGGCACCGCAAATTAAGACAACCGCCCTTTACTCCTTGCCGGCATCCTTTTACCGTTGGCAGGTTTTTGGCCTACTGATCAGCGGCCTGCTGTTCCTGTGGCTTTCCCGCAGCGAACAGCTGGACTGGGCGATCGGCAACTTTTGGTACGATCCCGCCAGCGGGCATTTCCCGTGGCAAAACAATTATTGGCTGGATCTGATCAACCACCGCCTGCTGAAGCAAATTGTGATCGTCGGGGCGGTACTGGCGCTGTTTTGGGGCATCTATCGCCGCAGCGCACGCCTGATCGTCAGCATGTTGCTTCTCGGCATCGGCCCGCTGGTGGTGGGCATTCTCAAGGCCACCAGCGCGCACTCCTGTCCGTGGGATCTGATCGAGTACGGCGGCAAGGCGATGTCCTTCCCGTTATTCGATGCGGTGCCGGCGCTGCCGGGCCCCGGCCGCTGTTTCCCCGGCGGGCACGCCTCGAGCGGTTTCGCGGTCATGGCGTTGTTTTTCCTGTTTTATCCGCAGCGCCCGCGCCTGGCCTGGTGGTGCTGGTGCGGCGGCATTGCGCTCGGCATGCTGATGGGCTTTGGTCAGATCATGCGCGGCGCACATTTTCTTACCCATAACCTGTGGGCGGGTTGGTGGGTTTGGTTAAGCCAGTTGGTTATTTATTGGATGGTTAGCGGCTATTGGTGCCGCAAGATGAGGTAACGGTTATGGAGCAGTTAAACCATGTTCTTTTCGCCTGGATCAATGCGACCCCGGCGTCTCCCGAGTGGATGATTGATTTCGCCACCTTTTTGGCGCGCGATCTGATCATTATCGTGCCGCTGCTGATCGTCGGCCTGTGGCTGTGGGGGCCGCAAAGCCAGCTGGTTTCGCAGCGCGAAGTGGTGGCGAAAACCACGATCGCGCTGCTGTTCGCCATGCTTGCCGCCTCCGCTATCGGCGCGTTGCTGCCGCATGAGCGCCCATTTGTCGCCGGCGTGGGGTATACCTTCCTGGCGCACGCGCCGGACAGCTCGTTCCCGAGCGATCACGGCACCGCCATCTTTACCTTTGCGCTGGCGTTCCTGTTCTGGCACCGGGTCTGGTCCGGTGCGCTGCTGATGATTGTCGCCGTCGGCATCGCCTGGTCACGCGTTTACCTCGGCGTACACTGGCCGCTGGATATGGTCGGCGGTTTCCTGCTCGGCCTGGTCGGCTGCCTGTTCGCCCAGCTGGTGTGGAATCTGTTCGGCGATGCCCTCGCCGACAAGCTGTCGCGCCTGTATCGTTTCCTGTTCGCCTTCGCCATTCGCCGCGGCTGGGTGAAAGAGTAACCGTACAACATGACCGGGGCATTACCGCCCCGTGATTTCACACCGCGCCGGTGGTCACGCAGAACGCACGCGTTTTTCCCGCTCCCAGCATCACCCCCGCCTCACCCTCTGGCGCATTCGGGCGGCAGTTCGCCGGCTGAACAAAGGCCAGCAGCCGCCGGTTGCCCTGAACGGCGATGCGCCGCAGGCCATAGTTGAACTGCCCGGTAGCGAAGCGCGTCACATAGCGCCGGCCTTGCGGCGTCAGCATAAAGAACTCGGCCTGATCCACATAGCGCGTCAGATCGTCGGAGCACAGCAGTTCTTGCCCGATCGCATCCCCTAACAAAGCCGGCGTCGGCAGATTCTGGCGGAATACCGCGTCGGGAATGCAATCATAGTTGAGGCGACACACATAGCGCAGCGGCTGCGGCCGCTCGGCCAGGTTAATGACCTTCATCTCTATGGCGAACTGCGCGCTCTCGGCTGCCAAACGCAGCGCCGGGCCGATGCGCCAACGCCCGCCCAACCGCTCGCCTTCGCCATGCAACGTCAGCTCATCGCCCGTCAGCTGCAGCCACACGCGCTGCATCTGCAGCGGCGCGCCGTCGTGGCTCGGCCAGGCGGGGCAGAACGCCGCGTCGTCTGCGCGCTTTCTCCCGAGACCGCGGGCGCTGCGGCGGCCCGATTTCAATGAATAACCGTCAAACTCGGCGTCCCAAATCGCCAGGCCCTCATACGGCAAGACCGTCAGCGCGCCGCGGCAGTTCGCCAGCGTCAGCATCGGCCCGCGTTCTGCGCAGCGATGCGCGCTCACCGCGAAATCCGCATTGCGGAACAGTTCCTGCCGATGCGCCCCGAAAGCTTCAGGATCCAGTTCGATGTTGATCTTCATCTTTTTTCCCTCGACGTTGCGCCCGCGCAGGCCGCGAGCCGTTAAATGTTATTTAAATAACAAAACTCCGCCTTTAAGTTATACGTATAACGGCCTGTTCGCGACGATCTCGTCGACACTTTTTAAACATCGCTAGGTTTATCGGCATCTGAATGTTATTATTTTCACATTACCCATCCGGCTTACTGTCTTAACTTCACTAAGGAATCGCGATGACCACCGAAAACATCGATTACGCCAGCTACGTTGACCACACCCTGCTGGCGATGGACGCCACCGAACTGCAGATCGCCAAACTGTGCGAAGAAGCGCAGCAGCACAACTTCTATGCGGTATGCGTCAACTCCGGCTACGTGCCGCTGGCGGCCCAGCTGCTGCAGGAAAGCACCGTGAAAGTCTGCTCGGTGATCGGCTTCCCGCTGGGCGCCGGCCTGACCGTCGCCAAAGCCTTTGAAGCCAAAGCGGCGATCGCCGCCGGCGCGCAAGAGATCGATATGGTGATCAACGTCGGCTGGCTGAAAAGCGGCCTGCGGGACGAAGTGAAAGCCGACATCGCCGCCGTGCGCGAGGTTTGCGCGGCGATCCCGTTGAAGGTAATATTGGAAACCTGCCTGCTCAGCGATGCGCAGATCGTCCAGGTTTGTGAAATGTGTCGCGAACTCGATGTCGCCTTCGTGAAAACCTCTACCGGCTTCAGCACCGGCGGCGCTCGGGAAGAGCACGTCAAACTGATGCGCGAGACCGTGGGCAGCGAAATGGGCGTGAAAGCTTCCGGCGCCGTGCGCGATCGTGCCACCGCCGAGAAGATGATCAACGCCGGCGCCACGCGTATCGGCACCAGCTCCGGCGTCGCCATCGTATCCGGCGCCCAGCCGGCGGCGGGCAGCTACTGATCGTCGGCATGCCCTGACGGGCATAGCCAATACACAACGATGCGGGACAATACGGGCGGCCAATGCGGCCCGATATTGCCCCGCATCGTTGTGTTTAACGCCGGAAACGCCGGCACGCCCTTTACCTCTACTACCTGTGGGAAGACGGATCTATGGAAACGCGGCGCGAAGAACGTATCAACCGGTTAGTTCAGGCGTTAAAACGCGCTGACAAGATCCACCTGAAAGAAGCCGCCGTGCTGCTGGGGGTCTCGGAGATGACCATTCGCCGCGATCTGAGCGCCGAACCGGCGGCGGTGGTGCTGCTCGGCGGCTACGTGGTGACCGATCCGCGCAGCAACGGCGTCACCAACTACTTCGTTTCCGATCAAAAAGCCAAGCAGGTGACGGAGAAACGGCGCATCGGCCTGCTGGCGGCGCCGTTGATCAATGAAAACGACACGGTGTTTTTCGACTGCGGCACCACCACCCCGGCGATCATCGACGCCATCGCCGACGAGCTGATCTTCACCGCCGTGTGTCATTCGCTGAACACCTTCCTGGCGCTGCAGGACAAACCGAACTGCAAAGTGGTCCTGTGCGGCGGTGAGTTCAAGCCGAACAACTACATCTTTTCCAGCGTCGGCGGCCGCAACGAGCTCGATCACATCTGCCCGAACATCGCCTTTATCTCCGCCGCCGGCCTCAGCCTGCAGCATGGCGCCACCTGCTTCAACTTCGACGAGCTGGAGATGAAGCATCGCGCCATGGCGATGGCGCAGCAAAAGATCCTGGTGGCGGATCACAGCAAGTTCGGCAAAACCAAACCGGCCTGCATCGGCCCGCTGACGCAGTTCGATCGGGTGATCAGCGACCGCCAACCGGACGCCGACTTCATGGCGTTCTTCAACGACAACGCCATCGCTACCCGCTATTAATTCGCCTTCTGCGCCGTCGAAACCGACGGCGCACCGCTGCAATCCCCTTCTTTTCCCACCCGAAATGAACAAATAATGCGCAATCGATTCGCGTTTTTCGCTTATCCGCACGCAACATCAGGTTAATAAAATGCAACAGGTCACCCGGGTGATTATTTTCTCGCAGGCTAAACCCGCTGCCGGCTGGGTAAATTAACGACTATTTATGGCTTTTATATGATAAATCGCGCCAAAGGCCGCGATGTTTAAATAAACGGCGGTTTAAGCGGTTGCAGCAAATATCGCCAATACCTGTTAGGCATCTGTTATTTATATGATGAATGGTTACGCATTTCTATCCGCTAACCACGTAAGTAATTTCCCTTCGTTATTAACGGCGATTTTCATTAAAAACCATTTAAAAACAAATCGATGAATGAAATTTTACTTAAAAATACAATGTGATCCACATCACTAAAACTGCTTAATCCGGGTTTTTCGCTAGATCCAAAACCACGCATAAAATATATTGCTCGGCTTGCTGCTGAGCACAGCGCTTTATCCGGCTAATTATTGTACAAACCGCATAATCGCAGAAATTATTATGAGAGCGTTCTCAGCACAAAATCTTACACAAATGTGCAACAAATGCGCGAAAAATCGATAAAAAAGCAGATAAATGCACATATTGCGCATTTGAGAGCAGGATCACGGTTGTTTCTACTGTAAATCGTTATCTTGCCGCCAACAAAAATCGACAGGCAAAGACCTGTCGGCAGCGGTAACGACTTTTATCGCCCGTGACGGTGAAAAGTCTTTAGTGAATTACCCGGCGCTGTGCCTTGGTAATGAACACAATAAACAACCAGGGGGACGCCAAAACATCCCCGCAAGCAACACCTGATTCTTACCGCAAGCGTTGCCTGAATAGGACGTTTGACGGTTTAACCTTAAGTTTTGCCTTTTAATTTTAAATTCGTGTTCACTTCGGAGATATTTATGGACACTACACAGACCGGCACAATTGCCTCTGCGGCCTCGGGCTCCAGCAGTACCTGGCGTAAAACGGATACCATGTGGATGTTGGGCCTGTACGGCACCGCCATCGGCGCAGGCGTCCTGTTCTTGCCAATCAACGCCGGCATCGGCGGTTTGATTCCTCTGATCATCATGGCCATCATCGCTTTTCCGATGACCTTCTTTGCCCACCGCGGCCTGTGCCGTTTCGTTCTGTCCGGCAAGAATCCCGGTGAAGACATCACCGCCGTGGTAGAAGAGCACTTCGGCATCACCGCCGGTAAACTGATCACCCTGCTGTACTTCTTCGCCATCTACCCGATTCTGCTGGTTTACAGCGTGGCGATCACCAACACCGTCGACAGCTTCATCACCCACCAGTTGGGTATGACGTCGCCACCGCGTGCCATCCTGTCGCTGATCCTGATCGTCGGCCTGATGACCATCGTGCGCTTCGGTGAGCAGGCCATCGTGAAAACCATGAGCATCCTGGTCTTCCCGTTTGTCGCGGTGCTGATGCTGCTGGCGGTGTATCTGATCCCTAACTGGACCGGCGCCATCTTCGAAAACGTGTCGCTGTCCGGCAGCGGTACCGGCATGGGCCACGGCCTGATCATGACCCTGTGGCTGGCGATCCCGGTAATGGTGTTCTCCTTCAACCACTCGCCGATCATCTCCGCCTTCGCCGTCGCCAAACGTGAAGAGTACGGCGCAGACGCCGAGAAGAAATGCTCCCGCATTCTGGCCTACGCACACATCATGATGGTGCTGACCGTGATGTTCTTCGTGTTCAGCTGCGTGCTGAGCCTGACGCCGGAAAACCTGGCGGAAGCCAAGGCGCAGAACATCTCGATTCTGTCTTACCTGGCTAACCACTTTAATAACCCGATGATCGAGTACATCGCGCCGGTTATCGCCTTCGTCGCCATCACCAAATCGTTCCTGGGCCACTACCTGGGCGCGCGTGAAGGCTTCAACGGCCTGGTTGCCAAGTCGATGAAGAGCCGCGGCAAAACCGTCAGCACCGCCAAGCTGAACCGCATGACCGCTATCTTCATGCTGGTGACCACCTGGATCGTCGCCACCCTGAACCCAAGCATCCTGGGCATGATCGAAACCCTGGGCGGCCCAATCATCGCCATGCTGCTGTTCCTGATGCCGATGTATGCCATCCGTAAAGTGCCTGCCATGCGCAAGTACAGCGGCCACATCAGCAACGTGTTCGTGGTTGTGATGGGTCTGATCGCCATCTCTGCTATCGTGTTCAGCCTGCTCGGCTAATCACGTCTGGCCGGCGCCGCTGCGCGCCGGCCCTCCCGCACTCCCCCATTTCCCGTATTCACCGCCTGAAACCTGAAGAAGGAGGCGAGACCATGGTCAGCGTTTTCGATATTTTCAAAATTGGCATCGGCCCATCCAGTTCCCACACCGTTGGCCCGATGAAAGCCGGCAAACAGTTCGTCGACGATCTGATCGCCCACCAGCAGTTGCAGGACACCACCCGCGTGGTGGTCGACGTGTACGGTTCGCTGTCGTTAACCGGTAAAGGCCACCACACCGATATCGCCATCATCATGGGCCTGGCCGGCAACCTGCCGCACGACGTGGACATCGACAGCATTCCCGGCTTTATCCGCGACGTCGAACAGCGCGGCCGCCTGCCGCTGGCCAACGGCCATCACGAGGTAGATTTCCCGCAGCACGGCGGCATGAATTTCCACAGCGACAACCTGCCGCTGCACGAAAACGGCATGCGCATCCGCGCCTTCGCCGGTGAGCGCCTGCTGCACAGCAAAACCTATTACTCGATCGGCGGCGGTTTCATCGTCGACGAAGAGCACTTCGGCCAGTCTGCCGAGGGCGCCACGCCGGTGCCCTACCCGTTCAAATCGGCGCACGATCTGCAGCAGCATTGCAAAGACACCGGGTTGTCGCTGTCCGGCCTGGTGATGCAGAACGAGCTGGCGCTGCGCAGCAAGGCCGATATCGACGCGCACTTCGCCGACGTCTGGCAGGTGATGAGCGCCGGTATCGAGCGCGGCATCAACACCGAAGGCTTGCTGCCAGGCCCGATGAAGGTGCCGCGCCGCGCCGCCGCGCTGCGCCGCATTCTGGTGACCGGAGACAAGAACAATATCGACCCGATGAACGTGGTCGATTGGATCAACATGTTCGCGCTGGCGGTCAACGAAGAGAACGCCGCCGGTGGCCGCGTGGTCACCGCGCCGACCAACGGCGCCTGCGGCATCATTCCTGCGGTGCTGGCTTACTACGACAAGTTCATCCGTCCGGTAAACGCCAACTCCTACACCCGTTACTTCCTGGCGTCCGGTGTGATTGGCGCGCTGTACAAGATGAACGCCTCGATCTCCGGCGCCGAAGTGGGCTGCCAGGGGGAAGTGGGCGTGGCCTGTTCGATGGCGGCGGCCGGGTTGACCGAGCTGCTGGGCGGCAGCCCGGCGCAGGTGTGCATCGCGGCGGAGATCGCCATGGAGCACCATTTGGGGCAGACCTGCGATCCGCTCGCCGGCCAGGTTCAGGTGCCCTGCATCGAGCGTAACGCCATTTCCGCCGTCAAGGCGGTCAACGCCGCGCGCATGGCGATGCGCCGCACCAGCGAACCGCGAGTTTGTCTGGATAAGGTGATCGAAACCATGTACGAAACCGGCAAAGACATGAACGCCAAATACCGCGAAACCTCACAGGGCGGGCTGGCGATCAAGGTCGTAGCCTGCAACTGACCGCCACGGCGAGGCACTTAAGGCGCCGGCCGCTCCGATTGGGCCGGCGCTGTCTCAGTGCTGCACCTTCCCTGCCGCAACGCCAGGCTGAATGCCGGCTCGCGCCCCCACGGCGCCGGGACGGGCGCTGTGCCGCAGCCAGCCGTAAAGTTCGGCATTACGCCGGAACCCCATCTTGCGCATAACGCTCATCTTGTGATTGCTGACGGTTTTCACGCTGATGTCCAGCATCCGTGCGATTTGCGTCACTCCCATCTCCCGCGTCATGCAGCGCATGATCTCCTGTTCGCGCAGCGTCAGGCCTCGGTGCTGGCATACGCAGTTCATGCCACAACTCGGCCTGCCCGGCCATTTGCTGCGCCGCTCCAACTCGGCGTTCACCTGATACAGCGCCGATACTAGCGGCGTATCGTGGTAGATGACGCCGGCCTCCAGCGCGCAGCGGGTGCCGGCGGTGCGTTTATGCCGCCCCTCCGGCGTTCGCAACGAGAAATACAGCGTTTGGCGCCCCGCAGCCTGCGCCTCAAAGAAGTGACAAAAACAGCTTTGCACGCCGGGAGGAAAATAGCAGAACACCAGATCGGCTTCGTGAACCTGCTGCGCATCCAGTAACAGCGTGCGCTTGCCGTAAGTGCTGAAGTGCAGCGCCAGGGCCTCCTGCCAACCGGCGCTGAAGTAACGGTTTTCATCAAATAGCGCGATTTTTATCATGGTGTTCATCCCTGCCCTCCCGCCGTGTCGGCTTCCCGTTTAACCGCCTTGGCACCCTTTGCCGGTGCCTGGCTGTTGTCGATGCGTAATTCATAAACCATGGTGGCGTTGGGCGGCACCTTCGGCGGATAGCCGGTTTCGCCGTAGGCCAGCGCCGGCGGCACGACCATCGTCAGCGAACCGTGGTTATGCAGATGGCTTATCGCCTCCCGAAACAGCGGCGGATATTCGGACAGCGGTTGCGACAGCACCTTGCCGCTCAGTTCCATATCCTGGATCACCGTGCCGTCGGTCAGTTTCTCCTTCACCACCACATCGACCACCGCCGTTGGCGCCAACGCCCCCTCCCCGGCGTAATCCACCCGATACCAGAAGCCCATCGCCGACGGCTTAACGCCCTTTTGTTGACGGAACTGCGCCAGGTAATCTTCGTCACGCCGCCGCTGTTCGTTAACGCGTTTCTCACGCGCGGCCACGGCGGCGGCATCCGCCTGCGCCGTCAGCGCATTCAGTTCATCCGGCGGCAGCTGCAAACGCCCCGACACGCTATCGATGACGCCCGCCAACAGGCTGTCGCGATCCACCGGTACGCCCCAGCTTTGACGCTCCGCCACTACCCCCTGAATGTCGCGCCCCAGCGCACTGCCCGCCGCGTAGGACAAACGCTTGCGTTCATCCTTCAACTGCTCCGGCGTCACCTCCCATTGCAGCCGCTGATGCAGCGCCAACAGCGCCTCGCGCGCCTGCTGGGTCGCCTTCTGCTCAGCGGCTCGCTTCTGCTCACTCGCTTCCAACGCGGCGCGCAGAGCGTGTAGCGCCTCCTGGTGCTCGCGCTGGCGTTGTGCAAGCGTCTGTGCCGAGGCCTGTGCGGCGGACTCCAGCTCGCTGGCGCGCCGTTCGGCCTGCATCGCCGCCGCTTTGGTTTTGGCGGTTTCCTGCGTCGCCTGACGCAGCAGCGCCTCGGCGCGCTGGGCATCGGGCGAACCGCGCCAGGCGGCGCCCAGCCCGGCGATCCACTGCTGCAGCGTTGACGAATCAGGCAACGTCGCGACGGGTGGCGCCGCTTTCTCCGCCCGCAGCGCGGCAAGTTCCTGGCGCAACATCGTCAGTTCCATTCGCTGGCGCGCCAGCTGTTGGTCACGCGCCAATAATGCCTGGCTCAGCGTAAAAGCTTTGGCCGGTGAAGCCGGCTGGTGGGTGTCCGACGGGCGCTTCGCCGGCTCACGCTTTTTTTGCCCCGACGCACGGTCGGCGGGCGCCGCGTTTTCGCTCTTCGGCCCGGTGCTCTGCCGTTGATACTGCTCGGCAAACTGCAGCAGCGCCGGCACGCCGTCGTCCGCCTGCGCGACGCCGGTGAACAACAGAGCGACACAGCCGAGCAGACGCAGCCTCATTTAATCTGCTCTCCGCGATCCGCCAGCCCGGTCAACACCGCCTGATTCACCCCGGCGCACAGATAGTTGACCTTGTAGCGATACAGCGCATCCACCGTCTCCTGCGTGTCGCCGTTTACCCGCGCGCGCAGATTGGCGTACTGCGAAGCGCCGCTCATCAGGCTGTCGAAGGCCTGTTTATAGCGCTGATACTGCTTCTCGTTGATGGTGCGCAATGCGCCCAGTTGCTGCTGGCACTGCTGCAGTTGCTCGGCCTCACGCTGCTTGCGCAAAGCCTCTTCTGACGGCGCTTGCACAGCCTGATTTTGGGTGTTCACGGCGGGTTTGCCCGATTTTTGGTTTTGACAGGCGGCGGCGCTCAACGCCAACAGGCACAGCAGGCCCATGCGCAGGGTGCGATTGAGGGGCTTTATCATCATTGCGTTTTTTGTCCTTGTAGACGCTTATTCGTATTCCAGCGTAAAAGTGGCCACCGCGCTGAAGGTGCCGCGGCCGATGGTCTTCGTTTGGATAGCCTCCGGCTCCCCCTGCACATAGGCCTGCAGCGTGAGCGTGGTGTTGCCGGCATTCAGGCGGAATTTATCGCTGGCGCGATTGAGCGGCAGCGCCTTGCCGCTGCTGTCCTCCAGCCCGATGCCGATCCCCGAAGCCATGCTGCCGGCATCCAGCGCCAGCAGGCCGGGCAGTTTGGCGTTCTCGGTGCCGGTAAACGTAATGGCCACCGTATTGCCCAGGCTGAGATCGCACTCGGTCAGGTGCAACGCGAAGGTTTGGCTATGGGTGCGGGTGTTCAGATACAGGTATTTGTCGACGATGGTGCCGAAATCCAGTTGGATATCCTCATCTCCCGGCTGAATGACGCACGGCTCGGCCACCAGCGTCCCATGAAAGCGCATGTTTTCCGCCGCGTCCGCCGGCTGCGCCATCATGCCGGCCACCATGACCATGCCTGCCCCCAACAGCGCGCTCCGGCGCCGGTTCGTCTCTGTCGTGCGCATGACGCCACTCCCTTTGGTTAGGCTTGCGCCGGCTCGGCGCAAGCGGCGTATTAGTCGTAATAAAGGCGGAAATCGATCGCCGCACGGTAGGCGCCGACGCTCAGCGTCGCCGGGGTGCGCACCGGCGTCACCGTATACGTCAGGGTGTTTTGCCCCGGCGTCAGCAAGATCGGTTTGTTACGCGCGCCGAGGCGCACCGGCAGGCCGCTGGCATCCGCCAACTGCAGCCCCAAGCCGGTAACGCCGGCGACCCTGACCAAACCCGGCGCGTCGTCATCCGCCGGCGCGGCAAACGCCACGGACACCGCAGGCTGGCTGCCGCTCCAGGCCAGCACCCCGGTCCAGGCGTCGCGGTTGCTCGCCGGCGCCCGCAGGCAGTCTTTCAGCGTCAGCTCGAACGCCACCGGCGTGCCGCGATCGCCCGGGCGCTGGAAGTGCGCCGTTCCCGTCTCCCCCAGCCACACTTCCTGACGCGCAGTGGTCATTTCCAGACTGCAGGCGCTTTCCGTCAACGCGCCGTAGACGTGGAGCGTGCCGTTCGCGCCCTCCACCTCCCAGTTGTCCACCGCGCGGGCCGGTGGCATCAGCACCAGCATCGTGCCCGCCGTCAGCGGCACCATCAGCGCGGCCAACACCGTCAGGCCGATAGTGCGTCGCTGATGACGTTCATAGGCTTTTCCCAACAGCATGGGGATCTTTCGTTGCATGATTCGTTCACTCCGCTGTGTTCACTCTGTCTTCCCCGCTGGCGTGCGGATCGTCATTTGGCGACCGGCACGACCTGGCAGGCATTGCCGGCGCAGCGGAAGTTCAACTGCGGCCGCCCACCGTAATCGTTGATGTACGCCAGCGACGGCCCGTTGCCGAGGCTCGCGGCGGAGACGTTCAGCGGGGCGCTGGCCTTCGGCGCCACCATCAACGGTTCAAAGCCCGCCGCCCCTTTCCCGCCCTTGCCGGCGCTCGCCTCAACGATCGTCACGTAATACGGGGTCGGGTTGTTCACCACGTACTTGTCGCCCTGCCGGGTCAGCGTCAGCTGCTCCTGCCACGGTGCGGCATTCTTTTTCGGAGCGAGCGCCGCCGGGCGATAAAACATTTTGATGCGCGTCTGCAGCGCTATCTGCAGCGTGTTCGGCTTATTGCTGCGCGGCGGGATCTCGCGCAGGTTGAAGTAATACAGCGTCTCCCTGTCCTGCGGCAGCTGACGCGCCGCCGGCAGCGACTGGATCTTCACCTGGCTCGGTTTGCCCGGTTCCACCCGCTGCACCGGCGGCAGCACGGTGAAAGGGCTTTGGATCTTGTTGCCGCGATCGTCTTCGATCCATCCCTGCGCCAGATACGGCAACTGTTTGTTCTGGTTACTGATGTTGAGACTGACCGTTTTCAGGTCGCCGTCGAAAATCACGCGCGTGCGATCCAGCGCGATGGCCGCATGAGCGGGCAGGCTGACCGCGCCGATCGTCAACGCGGCGGCGAGCGGGCCCACAAGGAAAACGGTCTTTCTGGTCATAGTCAGATTCATCATGTCTTCACGGTTCCAGTCGGCCGGAAGCGGACGAGCCCGCCCCGGCGGTTTAGCGGCGGAGCGCACTCCGCCGGGTGTATGTCAGTTGGCGTCGGCCGCCTGCTTGTCGCCGGCAAGAGGACGGCAAGGCAGCAGCAACGTGTTCATCAACATTTCGGCCGGCAGCGGCGCCGGCAGCTGGATTTCACACTGCGCCGCGCCGTTCCAGTGCACGCTCATGCGCTCGCCGGGATTGAGGCCGGACAGGTAAACGCTGCCGCCGTCATTGATGATGCCGGTCTCCTGTTTGCGGGCATTCAGCACCGTGGCGCCGAACGGCGGCTCGCTGCCGTCCGCCAGCTTGACGATCGCCATCGCCTTCTCGCCGGCAATCACCTCAAACTTGCGGTAGCCGATGGCCCCCTCGGTCAACGTGGCCTGCACCACCGAACGCGTCGCCTCGACGTTGTCGCTCAGGCTGTTGAGATCGATACTGGCCTTGTTGCGGTAGTAACTGTTTACATCCGCCACCACCGCCTTGCCGTAACGGTTGGTCAGCACCGTACTGCCGTAGCCACGCACCGGCACACCGGCGACGCCTTCGGTATCGAGCAGCAAACGCGTGCCGCCCGGCGTATTGACGCGGTGCAGCACCGCCCCTTCCGTCGCCATTGTCAGGCCACCCTGCGCGCCAATGCCGACGGCGCTGTAGCGGCCGGCCTGGTAGCTGGCGTTGGCGTTGATCTGCGCCATATCGCCCTGATGGCTGTAATAACCGCTGGCCGTCGCTCCGCTGCGTGCGGCGCCGGCGCTGATCTGATAGTTGTTGTGTTCATCGACCCGGTTGTAGTACCCGACCCGGTGGGCGTTCTCTTCGCGATCGAGCGTCATGTTGTAACTGAGCGTGCCCGCGCTGCCCCAGGGCAGCGACAGCGACAGATACATCCCGTCGTCGTTGCGCTCGTTGTAACGGTTGCGATAGGCCGACAGCGACACGCTGACGTTCTTGAAATCGCCGATGTCGAAGTAGCGCGACACCATCAGGTTGTAACGATCGTTCGGTGCCCGATCCCAGTAGGTTTGGTGGCTGTAGTTGAGATAGGTGCTCAGCCCCAGATCGCGGAACTGTTTGTTGAAGGTGATGGTGTACATCTCCTTGCTCTTGCCGCTGCGCCCCCCTTCGTAACGCGCATCCAGGTAGTCCCCCATGCTCATGAAGTCTTCCTGAGAGAAGCGGTAACCGGCGAAGGTGATCTGGCTGTCGTATTCATCGAAGTTCTTCGAATAGCTCAGCCGGTACGAACCGCCGGTCAACGTGCCATCCTGCGGCAGACGCGCACGCGACTGCGTGGCATCGAACGACAGCGCCCCCAGCGCCATCAGATCGCGCCCGATCCCCAGCGACAGCGCGTTGTAATCGCCGCCGGCGATGCCCCCGCCGTACAGCGACCAGCCGTTGCTGATCCCCCAGGAGAACTCGCCGGTGCCGAACATCGGCCCGCGCAGATGGTGCCCCCACTCCGACGGCTTGCCCGTCGCCAGCTTGTAACGCACCGTACCCGGCCGCGTCAGATAAGGGATGTTGGCGGTGTTCATCTTGAACTCCTGCACGCTGCCGTCCTGCTCTTCGACGCGCACGTCCAGCTCGCCGGAAACCGCATCGTTGATGTCCTGAATGCGGAACGGCCCCGCCGCCACCTGCGTTTCATACAGCACGCGCCCCTGCTGGCTGACCACCACCTTGGCGTTGGTTTTCGCCACGCCGGTCACTTCCGGCGCATAGCCGCGCAGGTTGGGCGGCAACATGCTGTCGTCGGATCGCAGACTGACACCGGTAAAGCGCAGGCTGTCGAAAATGTCGGAGTTCAGGTAATCCTCACCCATCGTCAGCCGCGAACGCAGCGCCGGGATCGCCCGGTAGGCGTAATAGCGGCTCCAGTCGAACTGTTTGTCGGTCGGCTGAGAAGAACCGGTCTGATGGTTGAGGTTGGCCTGCCAGTCGGCGCGCAGACGCCAGGCGCCCAGGTTGGCGCCGCCGGTGCCGTTGCCGCTCAGGCTGTAACTGCTGCCGCCCTTCTGATGTTTTTGCGTTTGGGCGTTGACGTTATAGTCAAACAGCAGCCCAGGAATACCGTCATCCCAGCGCGAAGGCGGGTCCCAGTTTTCCGAGCTGTATTCCAGATAGGCCTGAGGAATGTTGAGATACAGCGAAGAGCTGGCAAGATCGCCGCGGGCTTCCATCCCCGCCAGGCTGGAGGCGTCAAGGCAACGGCCGCCGTGCGTCCAGTTCAGCGTGCTTAACAGTTTTTCTTTCAGCCCCAGTTGGTTGACCAACTCCGGCGAAAGACAGGCTTCGCTGCCTTTAGGATCGTTCTCGGGCGCCATAAACGTCACCGGTTGTTCCGGCAGATCGTTCTTATTGACGTGCACCACCATGGTATAAACGCCCGGCATGATGTAGCCGCTGCGCGTGAATTGGCTCAGATCGATATTTTTGCGATCGTTGATGTCCAATACGTCGGTATTGAATTGAATCACGTCGGTGGCATAGACCAACGCGATTGGATTTCCCAGAGAAAGGGCAACGCAAAGCCCCAAGGCCTGAAGACGAAATAACTTCCCTGCCGGTGAAAGCATAATAAAGTCCTTTCAATAACGAATTAACCGTCAGTACGAGAAAAAATCAAAAATAATCCAGCTTAAAACGCACTGTGGAAAAATACGCTCCCACCTTCAACGGCTGGTGATTCGGCATCAACGTCATGGAATAATTCAGCACTCGGTTCCCCGGTATTATTCCCTCCATCGGCAAAGGTTTCCCTGGAATAACCGCCGTGCCGCTGCTGTCTTTTATCTCCAATGCAACGCCGCGCGCATCGCCCTGTACGCCAAACAGAGCGCCTTCCGCATAACCATCAAACGTGACCTGAAAGAATTTCCAGTCAGGCTTGTTTTCCGGCCGTTCCAAAATGCAATTGACCAATTCGATACTGAAAGGTTTGGTCATCCCCTGGCCGTCACGAATGATCTGCCCGAGAGGAATAGTGTCCATATCGATCGTCTGATCGCGGCTGCCGGCGGCAATGGCGCAGGCGGTGTCGATAATGGCGCCGTGCATGTTGACTTTGCCCCACCCCTGCGCGGCGGAAGTTGCATGGCCGGGCGCAAACGCCAACGACGCCAAAAGAACGGCACCCGCTCGATTCCTTGGTAAAAACATCGCGACATTCCTTTGACAGGGAGATTCACCAGGCATGCGGCGAACCCCATGCCTGGTTGATTAAGCCTTCGGGCTCACTTACTGATAAGCCAGGGTGAAATCGGCTACGGCAGTGAAATCGCCCGGAACGATGGCGGCGGAAGCGCCTTCGCCCTGCAGGTAGGCGGCGAAATGCAGGGTGTTGTTGCCGGTATTCAGGGTCTGCGCGGTAGTCGCTTCACCCAGTTTGATCGGCTGGCCATTGTAAGAGATGGCTACGCCGGCGCCGCTGGCGGTGCCCGCGATACCCAACAGATCCTTGTCGGTGGACGATGCGACGCCGCTGAAGGTGGTTTTAACGGTTTTCAGCGTGGTGATGTCGCACTGCTCCAGTTTGATTTCAAACGGACGCGGGTTGGATTTGCCGCCGTTTTTCAACGCCACGTTGGAAACCTGGCCCAGATCTACGGTCTGATCGATCGACTCGGGCGCAATAGAGCATGGCGCATCAATAATAGAGCCCGTGAAGGTGACCTTACCGTGTCCCTGATCGGCTGCCTGTGCAAAAGAACTTGCGCCAAATGCAATCACTGCAGCCATCATGATTTTGTTAAGTTTCATAGAACCTATATTCCTTATAAGAAAAAATGCATATTCCAATCAAGAAAAAGAGCAACAGGAAACCTGCTCGCGCTTATATGTGCGCAGCCCTGATTCTTTAGCATCTTGCTGGTTGGTTAACTGCCAAAACCCAAAGGCATCGACAATAAATACGTCGATAACGGCAAGTCTGCAGCGGCCCACCCATTAATGAATTCGTCATATAAAAATAAACGAAATCACAACAAGCAGAGGCCAATACTTTCTAATCCGTCCTTCTTGTCCGGCGATGAATATTCTGGCAAATGCCTCTCAGCAAAAAAAGGCTTTTTTTGATCAAGGCGAACATTCGCAATTTATTTCCTAATTGAAGTTAATTTACTGTTATTTTTAGCCTCATAGATCGTAAAAGATGCTTTTATAGAGCAATATCCTGTTTTTCTTTGATTCCCACGTAATCAGATCGCAAAGTGGCGCTTTGTGAATATAATAAACCAAAATTTTAGGTTTCAGCGTGACGCCACCCCTGCCTAAGCACAGGTAAAAACGGGGCGGGCAACGCCTTTTTTTTCAATCCTGATAAATAGATAGGAATTTTCTTTGTTCGCGTTTTACCTCGTTGTTGGTAGGCAGCGAAAGTTTGTTTTTTCTTAGGAATACGGCAATCGGAATACAGAGGAAGTGCTATGGAAGCGTTATCTCCGAAACAAAAGGAAATACGGCAATTGCAGCACGATCTGCTGCAAACATTATTCGCGCAGTCGCCCCGTAAGTGCCCTATCGGCGGGTTGCCGCCACAGCAGCAATGGCTATCGACGCGGCAACTGGCCAATGCCGTCAACGTCGGTGTTTACCGGGCGCGGCGGCTATTGTTGGATCTTGTCTCCCGGAAAAAAGTGATTGTGACGGACGGCTCTATCAACAACTCATTGAGGTGGTATCCCACCGCGTTGCTGAACGGTGATAACGACGGCATCTCCAACAGCGATGCCCCTCACTCCCCTTTAACGGAATAAATATGGCCAGCCGGCCTGATTGGCAATATTTCATTGCGGAGTAACGCCGCACACTATTTATATATATTGGGATATTATCGTGAGAAAAACAGCCCTGCTATTTTTACGTTGCTGCCTGGCATTATCTTTCTTCATGCTGTTTGGCAACGCCAACGCGTTTACCTGCCGCACGTCCGATGGCGGACTGATTCCACCCGGGGGCTCGACCACGCCGGTTGACGTCCGGGTACGCATCGGGCCACAGCTTTCTTATGGCAAAAACGAAATCGTCAACGTCAGCCAGGTCACCTGTAAAAACGACGTCGCGAGCTGGTATGACTATCTCAAAACCGACAGCCCGGCGCTGTCGATGAACAGTGCGATTTTTGGCGCCATCGGCAGCGGCACCACCATCAACGGCAGCGATTACAACTCCCCGGTGCCATCAGGCATCAGCGTACTCAGCCTTACCGGCCTGCAAACCCAGTCGGTCGCCATCCGGGTTTATATCGTGTTGAACCGTTTCCCAACGCCGGACATCAAGGTGAACAAGGGCGACGTCATCGGCCAAATCAACTTTATTCAGACCAACGATCAGCCGGGTTGCCCACAGTGCGGCGTTTATCGCTGGCGCCTGATCGCCGACAACGACGCTTACTTCGTCACCACCAGCTGCACCATCAACAACGGCCAGCAGATTAACGTCGACTTCGGCCAGATCCGTCAGGACTTTCTGACCCAGAGCGCCAATGATGCCCAGATAAAACAGGACAAAGCGCTCAGCTACCAATGCGACGACCAGAGCGCGACGCAGGATATTCTGATCCGCATGGTCAGCGATGCCAGCGGCTTCTCCAGCGATTTTATCAAGACCACCAATCCTAACGTCGGCGTGGCGATGATGTACAACGGCGCGGTGGTGAAGCCGAACAATGCCTTCAGAACGCGCATCGTCAACGGCCAGGGCAACGATACCGTGACCTTTGTACCGGTAAAGAACAATGTCCCTTACACCAGCATCGCCACCGGCCCGCTGTCGGGTTCGGCCACGCTGATCTTCAGCGCACCTTGAGACGGGAGCCAGAATGAACATGACGAGTAAAACGTGCTGCGCTTTGCTGTGGGCGCTGAGCCTGATTAGCGCCGCGGCTCAGGCCGCCGACCAGGGTACCAAGGTCAACATCACCGCCACCGTGGTGGCGCCTCCGCCTTGCGTGATCAACGACGGGCGCACCATCGATATCGACTTCGGCAAGGTCGGCATCAAGCGCATCGACGGCAATCGCTATATGCAACGCATCGATTACAGCATCAAATGCGAGTTTCTGGATAACAGCCGCCAGCTGAAAATGAAGATCATGGGCAGCGCGGCGGCCTTCGACGGCAGCGTGTTAACCAGCAGCGTCAATGGATTGGGCATCAAACTGTTGGCCAACGGTAAGGCCTTCGCCATCAATACGCCGCTGAACATCGACTACGCCAATCCGCCGACGCTTGATGCGGTGCCGGTGAAAAACAGCGCCGTCACCCTGGCGGAAGGCGATTTCACCAGCGGCGCCACCATGCTGGTGGACTACTTTTAATCACCGCCCCAAAAAATCGCGAAAAAAAAGCCGCAACCTCGCAGTTGCGGCCAGGTCGAGGATCGTGCGCCCGGGGCGCGCTCCTCACATCAGGGTATTCAGCCGAAGATCCCGCCGAACCACTGGCTCAGCTTCATCATCACCATATCCCAGATGCGGCTGAAGAAGTTGCCCTCTTTCACCTCTTGCATCACCACCAGCGGGTGTTGCTCGATGGTCTTGCCGTCCAGCTGGAAATCGATGGTGCCGACCACCTGGTTTTTCGCCAGCGGCGCTTCCAGCGTCGGCTGGGTCAGCTTGTAGCTGGCCTTCAGGTTTTTCATCTGCCCTTTCGGAATGGTGACCGAGGCGTCTTTCGCCACGCCGAGCGGCACTTCGCTGACGTCGCCGAACCACACTTTCTGGGTGACGAACGGCTTATCGGCCTTGATCGGCGTCGCGGTTTCATAGAAGCGGAAGCCCCAGGTCAGCAGCTTTTCGCTTTCGCTAAAGCGCACGCGATCGCTCGGCGCGCCCAGCACCACCGAGATCAGACGCATCGGGCCGTCGGTGGCCGACGCCACCAGGTTGTGGCCGGCGCCGCTGGTGTAACCGGTCTTGATGCCGTCGACGTTCAGGTTGCTGCTCCACAGCAGGCGGTTGCGGTTAACCTGGCGGATCTTGTTAAAGGTGAACTCTTTCTCTTTATGCAGCGCGTATTCGTCCGGCACGTCGCGGATCAGCGCCTGGCTCAGCAGCGCCATGTCGCGCGCGGTGCTGTACTGCCCTTCCGCATCCAGGCCGTGCACCGTCAGGAAGTGGGTGTTCTGCAGCCCCAAAGATTTGGCGTAATTGTTCATCAGGCCGACGAACGAATCCTGGCTGCCCGCCACGTAATCCGCCAGCGCGATGCTGGCGTCGTTGCCCGACTGGATCACGATGCCTTTATTCAGCTCCAGCACCGGCACCTGATCGCCCGGCTTGATGAACATCAGCGAAGAACCGCGCAGCGCCGGGTTGCCGGGCGCCCAGGCGTCTTTGCCGACGGTGACCATGTCTTCCGGCTTGATCTTGCCGGCCTTGATCGCCTGGCCTATCACGTAGCTGGACATGATCTTGGTCAGGCTGGCGGGATCGAGGCGGGTGTCGGCATTGCCTTCGGTCAACACCTTGCCGCTGTTGTAATCCATCAGAATGAAGGCCTTGGCGTCTACCTGCGGCGGCGCCGGCGGCTCGGCCGCATGCACGGCCGGGGCGGCCAGCAACAGGATGCCTACGCTGAAGGTCAGTTTTTTCAGGGAAGTGGATAAGTTTTTTTTCATCATGACGTCGCCAGAGTGTCCATTCAAATCATTGAAATAGCGTTAACTTTCAAACATGTTCACGTTTTAAGCCAACCAGCGAGAGTGGCCCGGTGCGCGCGTGCCGGCCGCAACCCCCTGCGGCGCCCGTAGCGGGTAACGCAGCGCACCGTAAATGCCCTTGCTGTGAGTTTATGTGATTTATCTTATTTTTGCAGGGTTTAGCGTGAATTTTCAGCATTTTTACATAACTGTACGCAGCCCCCCGCTTATCGTTCAAAAAAGCATCGCGACGCGCATTTTTGCACCCACCCACGGCTACACGGCCAAGCATCTGCACTGCTAAACATCTGCGCATCCATACGTCTAAAAAAGATTAATATATTCCATAATGGCATATATAACCGTTATTTGTTCTTTTTAAAGCGCTTATTCTCAGCGCTATCATCCACATAACGACTTTTATACCGAATAATCCTGGAGATGAGTCATGGCGATCCCCCATTCCGTCATCGAGATGATTGGCAATACCCCGATGCTGGAACTGACCCGGTTCGATACCGGCCCGTGCCGGCTGTTCGTCAAGCTGGAGAATCAAAACCCCGGCGGTTCGATCAAAGACCGCGTGGCGCTGTCGATGATCGAACAGGCCGAGCGCGACGGCAAGCTGCAGCCGGGCGGCACCATCATCGAAGCCACCGCCGGCAATACCGGCCTGGGGCTGGCGCTGGTGGCGGCGCTGAAAGGCTATAAGCTGCTGCTGGTGGTGCCGGACAAGATGAGCCGCGAGAAGATCTTCCACCTGCGCGCGCTGGGCGTGGAAGTGCTGCTGACCCGCTCGGACGTCGGCAAGGGGCATCCGGCTTACTATCAGGATTACGCCAAACGCCTGGCCGGGGAGATCCCCGGCGCCTTTTATATCGATCAGTTCAACAACCCGGCCAATCCGGCGGCCCATACCACCACTACCGCGCCCGAACTGTGGCGACAGATGGAGCATGACGTGGACGCTATCGTGGTTGGCGTCGGCTCCGGCGGCACGCTGGGCGGGTTGAGCCGCTATTTCGCCGAGGTTTCGCCGCAGACGGAATTCGTGCTGGCCGACCCTGCCGGCTCTATCTTGGCGGACTACCTCGACAGCGGTCACATCGGCGAAGCGGGCAGTTGGCTGGTGGAAGGCATCGGCGAAGACTTCGTCCCGCCGCTCAGCGACTTTGACCAGGTCCGCAACGCTTACCGCATCGGCGACGCCGAAGCCTTCGCCACCGCGCGCGATCTGCTGCGCAAGGAAGGCGTGCTGGCGGGATCGTCCACCGGCACCCTGCTGGCCGCCGCGCTGCGTTACTGCCGCGCACAGACCGAACCCAAGCGGGTGGTGACCTTCGTCTGCGACAGCGGCAACAAATACCTGTCTAAAATGTATAACGACCACTGGATGCTGGAACAGGGCCTGCTGAGCAAGCCGCAGCACGGCGATCTGCGCGATCTGATCGCCTACCGCCACGACGAAGGCGCCGCCGTCTCCGCCGCGCCGGACGACACGCTGGCGATCGTGCACGCCCGCATGCGGCTGTACGACATCTCGCAGCTGCCGGTGCTGGAAGGCGATCGGGTGGTCGGCCTGATCGATGAGTGGGATCTGCTGAACGCCGTCCAGGCCGACGCCGCCCACTTCAGCCTGCCGGCCGGCAGCGCGATGACCAAGCAAGTCCATACGCTGCAAAAGGAAGCCGGCTACGACGAATTGCAGGCCACCTTCAACCATGGCCACGTCGCGGTGGTGCTCGACGGCGAGCGCTTCCTCGGCCTGATTACCCGCACAGACGTGCTTAACGCCTGGCGCCAAAAATTACGTTAATAAGGACCCTTTATGGCCAAGTTTGATACGTTGACCGTTCACGCCGGTTACACCCCGGACGCCACCGGCGCCGTGATGCCGGCAATTTACGCCACCTCCACCTACGCCCAACCGGCGCCGGGCGAGCATACCGGCTACGAATACTCCCGCAGCGCCAACCCGACGCGCACCGCGCTGGAAAGCGCCATCGCCGAACTGGAGGGCGGCAGCCGCGGCTACGCCTTCGCCTCCGGCCTGGCGGCCTGCTCCACGGTGCTGGAGCTGCTCGATAAGGACAGCCACCTGATCGCAGTAGACGATCTGTACGGCGGCACCTATCGCCTGCTGGAAAAAGTGCGCAGCCGCACCGCCGGCCTGCGCGTCACTTACGTGTCGCCGGCGGATCTCGCCGGGCTGGAGCAGGCGATCGAGCCGGACACCAAAATGATCTGGGTAGAAACCCCGACCAACCCGCTGCTGAAGCTGGCGGATCTGAGCGCCATTGCCGCGATCGCCAAAAAGCATGGGCTTATCAGCGTGGCGGACAATACCTTCGCCTCGCCGTATCTGCAGCGCCCGCTGGATCTGGGCTTTGACGTGGTGGTGCACTCCGCCACCAAATACCTCAACGGCCACTCCGACGTGGTGGCCGGCGTCGCGGCGGTGGGGGATAACCCGGCGCTGGCGGAACAGCTCGGTTTTCTGCAAAACGCGGTCGGCGGCATTCTCGATCCGTTCAGCAACTTCCTGACGCTGCGCGGCATTCGCACCCTGGCACTGCGCATGCAGCGCCACAGCGACAGCGCGCTGCGCATCGCCCAGTGGCTGGAGAGCCAGCCGCAGGTGGAAAACGTCTACTATCCCGGCCTGCCTAGCCATCCGCAGCACGCGCTGGCGGCGCGCCAGATGACGCGCTTCGGCGGCATGATCTCGGTGCGGCTGAAAGGCGACGACGCCTATGCGCGCCGGGTCATCAAGCGCTCGCGCCTGTTCACCCTGGCGGAAAGCCTGGGCGGCGTGGAAAGCCTGATCAGCCAGCCGTTCAGCATGACGCACGCCTCCATTCCGCTGGAACAGCGCCTGGCAACCGGCATCACGCCGCAGCTGGTGCGCCTGTCGGTGGGGATTGAGGATGTGGAAGATCTGATCGCCGATCTGCAGCAGGCGCTGGCGGAATAATCGCCCGCATCAAGCGCCATCAGCCCGGCCGGCGCGCCGGGCTTTTTTGTGCCCGCTATTCAGACGCCGATGACGTCCCGATAAAAGCGCTGCGCCACATCGGGGTGGGAACGGATGCGGCCTTTCAGGTAGTTATACCCCACGTCGCGCAGCAGCGGGTTGAGCGGATCGCTGGCCGGGCCGCGCGCCTGCGCCGCCAGCGGCGGCGGCAGTTGATACAACGGCACCACCGCGTCCAAGCGCGCGCCGAGGAAAAAAGCGATCGACAGCCTGTCGCGCCCCGCCGGCGGCGTTTCCACCCGGTGCACCGTGGCGCGCAGATAGCCGTTGGTCGCCAGTTCCAGCAGCTCGCCGATGTTCACCACGAAGGTGTCTTCACGCGGCTGGGCATCGAGCCACTGCCCTTCGCTCACCTCCACCTGCAACCCTTTTTGCTCGTCCTGCAGCAGGAAGCTGAGAAAACCGGAATCCTTGTGCGCGCCGACGCCCTGTGCGCTGGCGGTAGCGTCCCGCCCCGGATAGCGAATCAGTTTGATGTGCTCGTTGGGCTTATCGCCATACAAGCGATCGAAAGCCTGCTCCGGCAACGACAGCGCCAAAGCGAAAGCGCGCAACAGCCGCAGCGACATGGCGGTCATCGCCTGTTGCCACTGCAGCAGCAGCGGTTTCAGCGTCGGCAGCGCCGCCGGCCACTGGTTTGGCCCCTGCAGGAGTGCCCAGCGTGGGGTGTCGTCAGATAGCGTCAGCGCCGGGCGTTCGGCACCGATATCGAACTGCTCGCGCCAGTCCGGCTGGCCGCGCGTGAGCTCCGCCGCCGCCCGGTTGTAACCGCGAAAGTGCGGCGAATGCACCATCTGCACCGCCAGCTTGTCGGCTTCCGGCAGCGCGAAAAATTGCCGCGCGCTCTGTTGCAGCCGCGCATTCAGCGCACTGTCCACGCCGTGCCCGCGCAGATAGAAAAAGCCGACGTCGCGGGCCGCCGCGCGCAGATCGTCAAGAAAGGCGCGCCGCTGGCGCGCATCGCCGTCAAGCAGCGAAAGATCCAGCAGCGGCAGCGTCTTCAGCGTCGTCAGATGCGTCATCGTGTGGTTCCTCTTCTTCCCCAATCACAATCGGGCTGCCATACAGGCGAATAATCAACATTGTCACTCTCTACCGGGTAGCTGCATTTGCTCCATAGTTATCACCGCGCTCGCCGGGGCGGCCAATATTGTTGCGTTCTAAGTTATGCAAACGTTCAACAAACTGTCGCAAAACCGTCATCAATGTTTCTTATGCTCTGCGCAATTTCGCCGACGCCGCTGGCTGGCGACGGGCGCTATCCGCTATCCTGTAAACGACCTCATACCCTGCCTGCCGGAGAAATACTGATGGATTTAGCCTTATTCGACCTGGATGAAACCCTGATTGACGATGACAGCGCCAGCCTGTGGATCCGCTGGCTGGTCGGCCAGGGCTTCGCGC
The DNA here is from genome assembly GCF_052169255.1 of Serratia sp. CY29653. Lineage (NCBI taxonomy): Bacteria > Pseudomonadati > Pseudomonadota > Gammaproteobacteria > Enterobacterales > Yersiniaceae > Serratia > Serratia sp. CY29653. The sequence continues at coordinate 2,027,676 of NZ_JBJNLC010000001.1, forward strand.
CGGCGGAGCTGGAGCTGCAGGAGCAGCAGCTGATGCAGCTTTATTATCAGGGCAAGCTGTCGATGGAGGACTACATGCAGGCCACGCTGGCGCCGCTGGCCGGCCTGAGCGTGCAAACCGTGGCCGGCTGGGTACAGCGTTACATCCGGCGCGATATCCTGCCGCGCGTCTATCCCGCCGCCCGTGAACGCCTGCAGTGGCACCGCGAGCGCGGCGACTGCATTCTGGTGATCTCCGCCACCGGCGAGCATCTGGTGGCGCCGATCGCCGAACAGCTCGGCGCCGATGATGCGCTGGCGATCGGCGTGGAAATCAGCGACGGCCGCTTCACCGGCAACACCTACGGCACCATGACCTATCAACAGGGCAAGGTGATCCGCCTGCAACGCTGGCTGGCGCAGCATCCGCACCTGCAATTCGAACACAGCCACGGCTACAGCGACTCCCTCAACGATAAGGCGATGCTGCAATTCGTCGACAGCGCCACGGTGATCAACCCCGACAGCGAACTGAGCGCGCTGGCGGCGGAGCACGGCTGGGAAGTGTGCCGCTGGGAACGCTGAGCGGCAGGCAAAAAGTGCCCTGCGGTGTGACAAATAGCGTTTTGTGGCGTAGGTATAGAGGGTCCTTAATCCACTAACGGAGTTGCGCAATGCTGACCATTTGGGGCCGTGAGAATTCGAACAACGTCAGGAAGGTGCTGTGGTGCGCCGCCGAACTGGGGCTGAGCTACACCCACATCAACGCCGGCGGCGCGTTCGGCAAGGTGAACGAAGAGAGTTACCGCGCGCTGAACCCGAACGGCCTGGTGCCGCTGCTGCAGGACGATGACTTCGTGCTGTGGGAATCCAACACCATCGTGCGCTACCTGGCGGCGAAATTTGGCGACGCGACGTTCTATCCGCAAGATCTGCAGGCGCGCGCCGCCGCCGAGAAGTGGATGGACTGGACCACCTCAACCATCGTCCCGGCCTTCACCATCGTCTTTTGGGGCCTGATCCGCACCGCGCCGGAATTGCGCGACATGGCGAAAATCGAAGCGGCGATCGCCACGCTGGAAAAGCACTTCGACGTCATCGAACAGACGCTGGCGCGCCAGCCTTACCTCTCCGGCGAGGCGTTCGGCTTCGGCGATATCCCGCTCGGCAGCTTCGCCTACGCCTGGTTCGAAATGCCGATCGCCCGCCGCCCGCGGCCGAACATAGAGCGCTGGTATCAGCAGCTGCGCGCCCGCCCGGCCTATCAGCGCGGCGTGATGAGCGAACTCACCTGATCGCTGCGGGGCGTTACGACGCCCCGACCTTCAGCAGCTTGCCGTTCCGCTCGTCCGTCAGCAGATACAGATAGCCATCCGGCCCGCTGCGCACCTCGCGAATGCGCTCGCCGCGATCGCCCAGCAGCCGCTCTTCCGCCACCACCTTGTCGCCTTCCAGCGTCAGGCGAATCAGTTCCTTTTGCGCCAGCGCGCCGATGAACAGCGAGTGCCGCCAGGCGGGGAAGCGCTGCCCGTCATAAAACGCCATGCCGCTGAGGCCGGGCGATACCCGCCAATAGTGCAGCGGCTGTTCGGTGCCGGGCACCCGTTCCCCTTTGGCCTCGGGGATCGGCTGGCCGGAATAGTTGATGCCGTAGGTGGCCAGCGGCCAGCCGTAGTTTTTACCCGGCAGCGGGAGGTTGAGCTCATCGCCGCCGCGCGGGCCGTGCTCGTGTTCCCAGATCGCGCCGCTCCACGGGTTCAGCGCCAGCCCTTGCGGATTGCGGTGGCCGTAGGACCAAACCTCCGGCCGTTTGCCGGCCTGGCCGACCCAGGGGTTGTCCGGCGGCACCGCGCCTTCGGCGGTCAGCCGCACCAGCTTGCCCTGCAGCTTGTCGGTCTCCTGCGCCGTCGGCCGCTGGTTGTTTTCGCCCAGCGCGATAAACAGGTAGCCCTGACTGTCGAACGCCAGCTTGCCGCCGAAGTGATTGCCGACCGACAGCTTGGGCAGCTGGCGGAAGATCACCTTGAAGTTTTCCAGCCGCGCGCCGTCGTCGCTCAAACGGCCGTAGCCGACCGCCGTGCCGGCTTTGCCGCCGTCACCCGGTTCGGCGAAGCTGAGGTACACCCGGCGGCTGGCGGCGAAGTCGGGCGCCGGCAACACTTCCAGCAGGCCGCCCTGCCCCTCGGCGTAAACCTGCGGCACGCCGGCGATCGGCGGCGACAGGCCTTTGCCCTGCTGCCACAGCCGCAGCCGGCCGGGCCGCTCGGTGATAAGCAAGCCTTGTTCCGCCGGCAAAAAGGCCAGCGACCACGGGTGTTCCAGGCCGTCCTGCAGTTGGCTGACCGTCGGCGCGGCGTGCAGCAGGCCGCTGCACAGCAGCAAACCGGCCAGCAAAGTCAATCGGGGCATGGCGTCCTCCTGAGGGTGAAATGACCCGTTTAGTGTAGCCCACTCAGCGGGCGCGGTCGTTTGCATTACATTTCAACAGGTTGCCTTTTGGCCGCAGTGTGCTTAAGTTAACCCATCACCCAGGAGGAAAAATGGACATTACCGTTACCGACGCGATTGACGAAGACACCCTCGATGCGATCAGGCAAGGCCTGCGCGCTTACAACCTGCCGCATATCGACGCCCGTCATCGCAAGCCGCTCAGCGTCTATGCGCGCGACGAGGCCGGCACGGTGATCGGCGGGCTGACCGCCGAAACCTGGGGCAACTGGCTGAGCGTCGAGTGGCTGTGGGTGGCGGACTCCCAACGCGGCAGCGGCCTCGGCGGCCGGTTGATGCGCGCCGCCGAACGCGAGGCGCAGGCGCGCGGCTGCCGCTACGCTCGCCTGGATACCTTCAGCTTCCAGGCGCGGCCGTTCTACGAAAAACTCGGCTATCAGCTGCAAATGACGCTGAAAGAGTATCCGGTGGAACATGAGTGTTATTTTCTCACCAAAACCCTGACTGATTAATGGATGGACGGATGGACAGCAAAAGCATGGTGGTGAACTGTGTGGCGTATAAAGCCGGCCAACGGCTGGGCGAAGTGACCATCGACGATATCAGCGAGGTGGTCAAACAGCCGGATACCTTCATCTGGCTGGGGCTGCGGCAGCCGGAGCCGGCGTTTATGCGCAAGGTGCAGGAAGAGTTCGGCCTGCACGATCTGGCGATCGAAGACGCGCTGTGCGCGCACCAGCGGCCGAAGCTGGAAACCTACGGCGATTCGCTGTTCATCGTGGTGAAAACCGCGCAGTGGGGCGAGAACGACGAAATCGAATACGGCGAAACCCATTTCTTCGTCGGCAAAAACTTTCTGGTGACGGTGCGCCACGGCGCCTCGCCCAGCTACGCGCCGATCCGCGCCAAGGCGGAAGAGAACCGCAAGCAGATGTGCCGCGGGCCGGGCTTCGCCCTCTATTCGGTGTTGGACTTCGTGGTGGACAACTACCGCAGCGTGGTGACGCGCTTCGAGAGCACCATCGAGAATATCGAAGCCAACATGTTTCAGTCGGAGTTCGATCAGGCGGCGATCGAGAACGTCTATACCCTGCGCCGCCACCTGTTGGCGCTGCGCAACGCCGCGTTGCCGATGGATGAAATCTGCAACCAGCTGATCCGCCTGCACGAAGAGGTGATCCCGAAAGAGCTGCGCGCCTATGTGCGTGATGTGCAGGATCACGCGCATCAGGTGGTCAGCAATATCGACGACATGCGCGAAATGCTGACCAACGCCATGCACGTCAACCTGGCGTTGGTGACGGTCAAACAGAACGAAGTGGTGAAACGCCTGGCGGGCTGGGGGGCGATTTTGGCCATCCCGACGGTGATCTTCAGCCTGTACGGCATGAACTTCGCCGACATGCCGGAGCTGAAGTTCCCGTGGGCCTATCACGCCACGCTGGGGGTGACCGCCGTCGGCTGCATTTTCCTGTATCAGAAGCTGAAGAAATCGGGCTGGCTGTAAGCGCCAAAACGGCGGGTTTTCCCGCCGGAGAAACGATCTGCGGAGCGGCCCGCCACGCCGCTTCAATACAGCATCGGCCGCCGATCGCGATGCACGTGATTGTGGCGGCCGATATGCTTATCATCGGCCGCGCAGATATCCATCGATGCCAGCACCATGCCTTCGCCTGCCAGGCTCTGCGTCAATGGATAGCCGTCGGCGTCGACGATCACCGAGCCGCCGATCCACGCAACGCCGCGCTCCGTTTCGCAACGATCGCACACCGCGATGAACAGCCGATTGACGCCGGCGTTGGCCTGCGCCTTCACCATCTCCGCCGGCCGTTCGCCCTGCGGGCGCGGCGCCAGCGGCCAGTTGACCGGCGCGCACAGCAGCTGAGCGCCGGCCAGCGCCGGCAGCCGTACCCACTCAGGGAATTCGAGATCGTAACAGATCATCACCGCCAACCGGCCAAAGCGGGTCTCGACGACCGGCGGCGGCCGATCGCCGGCGGTAAAGATGGTGCTCTCTTCGTGCCACAGGTGCGCTTTGCGATAAATCGCCCTCACCCCCTGCGCATCGATCAATGCCGCGCTGTTGGCCACCTCGCCATCGGGCAGGCGCTCGCAGAAACCGGCGACGATCGCCACATCCAACTCGCGCGCCAGGGCTCCCCACAGGCTGAGGCTCGGCCCGTCTTCAGCCTCGGCCAACGCCCTCGCCTCCGCCTTATCGCGCAGCACGTAGCCGCTGTTCACCAGCTCCGGCAGCACGATAACGTTGGCACCGCGCTGCGCCGCCCGGCGGATAGCCTGGGCGGACAGCGCCCGATTATGTTCCGCTTCCCCGACCCGCAACGCTAACTGGCAGCATGCGACTTTGATTTTTTCCTTCACTCCGGCTCTCCTTCCAATAAACCCTCGCTGCACAACGCCACCCGCCGTTCGGCTTCAAGATCGAGCTTCCGGCACATCACGACATAAACGCTCCCGGCCACCAGCAGGCCGATCAGAAAAGCGATATCCGCACCGCCCAGTAAAACAGCAAAGGGGCCGGTGTAAAAGCCCAACGTCATGAACGGCACCATCGCCAGCAGGCCGATCGCGTAGGCCGTCAGGCCGGGGCGCCCCCAGCGGCCGTAGATCCCCGCCGGGTTGAAGATTTCACCAATCGCGTAATGCCCGTCGCGCACCACGTAAAAGTCCATCAGATTTACCGCCGTCCAGGGCACCAGGAAATACAGCATCAGCAGCACAAAGGTATTGAAGCTGGCGAGGTAGCTCGCCGGGATGGCCAACGCCACTGCAAACACCGTCAGAGCGACGACGCCAATGCCGGTCATGCGTAATTTCAACGTTGGCGTCACTTTACGGAACGCGTCAATCGCGCTGAGGCTGGTCAGCATCGCGCCATAACAGTTGACCGCCATGATACCGACCAGTGAGGGCACGGCGATCAGCACGGCCAACGTGCCAAACCCAGGATAGACGGCATTTCCCACCGCCTGTACGCTGCCGATCGCATCGGGGGCCGGTAGGGCTGAAGCCAGAAACGCGCCCAGCGACATCAGCCAAAGCGCCGATCCGGCCGCCCCCAGATAAGTCCAAAAGATCACGTTGGCAGACGGCGTTTCATGCGGTAAATAACGCGAGTAGTCGGAAACGTACACCGCGTAGCTGATCTGGTAGCCGGCGGCGGCCGACAGCTGAATCAAAAAGGCCGCCCACGAGAAATGCCCGGCGTCGACGGCGGCGTCCATCCGCAGCGACAACACGGCGCCGACCGTCAGCACGCCAAACACCGCCATCATCACATAGGTCAGCCAGCGCTGCACCGCATGCAGCATATCGTGGCCGACGATTGCCAACAGCACGGCCACCGCGATCAGCAACGCATACCAGGGCAGACGGTGGCCCGGCAACACCGTGTTGATCGCATCGGTCGCGAGAATAACGTTGAACACGTTGAAACCGATGTAGACAAACACCACGGCGGCAAAGGGAACGATGGCGCCACGCAGGCCGAATTGGGCCCGCGACTGGATCATCTGCGGCAGCCCCATCCGCGGCCCCTGGTTGGCATGACACGCCATGAAGAACGTGCCGAACCCTACGCCGGCGGCAATGGCCAGCATCGAATAAAGCGCACCCAGCCCCAGCGCCGGGCCGGTGAAACCGACCACCATCGTCGTCAAAACAAAATTACCGGTGAACCAAAACGGCGCCTGATGCCAAACCTTGCCATGCCGCTCGTGACGGGGCACATAGTCTATCGAGCGCACTTCAATTTTTGGGCGTGACGCCACATTGCGATTGTCCATGTCCCACCTCGTCGCGGTCATTAGCCTCGTCTTTTCAGCGCTCGGTTTGGGTCTGCAGCTGCGCTGCCGGGCGGCTCAACAGGCTGCCCAGCACGAAGGCAACGCCGCCGCCCAGCAGGCCGCCGTAGATTGGGCTGTTGGCGTCGATGCCGTGCCAGACCATCAGCCCCACCACGCACAGGCTGCCGGTCAGCATGCTGGCGATGGCGCCGGCGCTGGTGGCGCGCGGCCAGAAGATCGCCCCCACCAGCGGGATCAGCATGCCGCCCACCAACAGGTTGTAAGCCAGGGTCAGCGCCGCCAGCACGTCGCGCACCACGAATGCCAGCCCCAGCATGACCGCGCCCATGAGGAGCGTGGTGAAGCGCCCGGCGGCCAACCCGCCGGAAGGTTTGCGCCGGATGGCCGGCAATACGTCCTCCAGCGCGATGGTGGAAGAGGCCAGCAGGCAGGCGCTGGCGGTGGACATCAGCGCCGCCAACGCCGCGGCGGCCACCAGCCCGCTGACGCCGACCGGCAACACCGCCTGCGCGATAGCGGCGAAGGCGCCGTCGGTGTTGCTGAGCGACGGCAGCACGATCTTGCCGGCCATGCCGATCAGCGCGCCGGTCACGCCGTACAGCACGCAGTAGACGCCCGCCCCCAGCCCGGCGAAGCGCGCCACGTTGGCGCTGCGGGCGGTAAATACCCGCTGCCAGATGTCCTGGCCGATCAGAATGCCGAAGAAATAGATCAGGAAAAATACCAGAATGGTGTCCAGCCCGAGCGACGACAGCTGGTAGTAACCGGCGGGCAGCAGGCTGGTGAACGCCTCCCAGCCGCCGGCCTTGACGATGCTCATCGGCATCAGCACCAGCATCATGCCGACGGTCATGATGATGAACTGAATGATGTCGGTCAGCGTCAGCGACCACATGCCCCCCAGCGTCGAATACAGCACCACCAGCCCGCCGCCGAGCAGGATAGACGCGCTGAACGACAGGCCGAACATCACCTGCATCACGCTGCCGATGGCGATGATAGAAGTCACCGCCACCATCAGATCATACGCCAGCATGATCGCGCCGCTGGTAACCCGCGCCGCCGGATGATAGCGCCGCGACAACACCTGGCTGACGGTATACAGCTTCAGCTTGAGCAGCGGCTTGGCCAGCACCAGGCTCAACACCACGATGCCCAGCCCCAGCGCGCCGCACAGCCAGACGCCGGAGATGCCGTAGGTGTAGCCGAGCTTGACGCTGCCGATGGTCGACGCGCCGCCGAGCACCACCGCCGACAGCGTGCCCAGATACAGCCCCGGCCCCAGGTTGCGCCCGGCGACCAGATACGCCTCTTTGGAGTTGGCGCGGCGAATGCCCATCCACCCCACCGCGCCTATCACCAGAAAGTAAAACACCACGACCAGCAGATCGAGATTCATGGGTACCTCCACTCCGTTGTTATTGTTATCAGGGGCCCCGACGCAACCGCTCCGCCGGTAGGGTCAGTGCGCCGCCTCAGCGGGCCGGCAGCACGCACAACATTTCAAACAGCAGGTTGGCCGCCAGCAGCGCCGTGTTGCCGGAGCGATCGTAAGGCGGCGACACTTCCACCACATCGCCGCCCACCAGGTTCAGCCCGCGGCAGCCGCGCACGATCTCCAGCCCCTGCCAAACCGACAGCCCGCCGACCTCCGGCGTGCCGGTGCCCGGCGCGAAGGCCGGATCCAGCCCGTCGATATCGAAGCTGAGGTAAACCGGCGCATCGCCCATCTGTTCGCGGATCTCCGCCATCAGCGGCGTCAGCGATCGGTGCCAGCAGGCCTCGGCCGGCACCACGCGAAAGCCCTGACGGCGCGACCAGTCGAAGTCGTCCGCCGCATAGCCGCTGCCGCGCAGGCCGATCTGCACCACCTTTTCCGGCGCCAGCAACCCTTCCTCGAACGCGCGGCGGAAGGTGGTGCCGTGCGCCAGCTGTTCGCCGAACATCTCTTCGTTGGTGTCGGAATGCGCATCGACGTGGATCAGCCCGACCGGGCCATGCCGACGGGCGACGGCGCGCAGCACCGGCAACGTCAGCGTGTGGTCGCCGCCGAGCGTCAACGGTATGCAGCCGTGCGCCAGGATCTCGAGGTAAGCCGCCTCGATGCGCTGCACGCTGTCCGCCAGGCTGTAAGGGTTGATGGCGACATCCCCCAGATCGGCCACCTGCAGCCGTTCGAACGGGGCGGAGCCGGTGCCCATGTTGTAGGGGCGGATCATCACCGATTCCTGACGGATCTGGCGCGGGCCATAGCGGGTGCCGCTGCGGTTGGAGGTGCCGATATCCAGCGGAATGCCGACAAAGGCGGCGTCCAGACCGCGCGCCTGTTCGGCGGCGGGCAGGCGCATCATGGTGGGGATACCGGCAAAGCGCGGCATATCGTTACCGCTTTGGGGTTGGTTCAGCATGGCGTTTCCTTGTCTTGATCTGCGATGAATTGAAACATTTGAGCAACATTCGCAGACTACCCCGCTGGCCACCCCGGCTACCATTCCCGCTTTTGCATGTAAACATCGAAAAATGCGATGTAACTAACCTATTGAAGTATTGATTTTTATTTCCACTTCATGCCATAAGGGAGGCCATATCTTCAGCGCCGCACCTATTTTCTCGATGTTAAAAATGGGTTAACCGGCCGACGTTCTGCGGAGGGGGAATGCTCACCAACCTAAGCGATATCGATCTGAAACTGCTGCGGGTGTTCGTCGCGGTGGCGGAAGCCCAGGGCGTCAGCGCCGCGCAGGAAACGCTGCTGATGAACCAATCCACCATCAGCACTCACTTGGCCTCGCTGGAAACCCGGCTGGGCTTTCGCCTGTGCCAGCGCGGACGCTCCGGCTTCCGGCTGACGCCCAAGGGCGAACGCATGCTGATCGCCTGCCGCTCGCTGTTCAACGCCGCCCGCGACTTCACCCGGGTCAGCCAGTCGCTGAACGGCCTGCTGACCGGCGATCTGCAGATCGGTCTGGTGGATAATCTGGTTTCGCTGCCGGGCAATCCGTTCAGCCAGGCCATCAAACACTTCCAGCGCCGCCACCAGGACGTGCAGTTGCAGTGCCGCATCTGTTCGCCGAACGAGATTGAGCAAGGGCTGCTGCACCGGCAGCTCGATCTGGGCATCGGCTACTTTGGCCAGCAGTTGGAGGCGTTGCGTTATCAGCCGTGGCTGGAGGAGACGCAGGCTATCTACTGCAGCGCGGATCACCCGCTGTTCGCGGTGGAAGAACCGGAGCGCGAGCAGATTGAAAACGCGCGCTGGGTCAAGCGCGGCTACCTGCTGGCGCAGCAGCTGTGCCCGATCGCGCCGCCTCACCTGGCGGCGGTGGCCCACCATATGGAAAGCGTCGCCCATCTGGTGCTGAGCGGCACCTGTCTCGGCTATCTGCCCACCCACTACGCGGCACGCTGGGTGGAACAGGGGCTGCTGCGGCAACTGGGCGGCGCGGCGCTCTCATACCGCGCCACGCTCAGCCTGGTCAGCCGCCCCGTTCAGCCCGACGAGGCGTTGAACGCGCTGCTGGAGGATTTGGCGCGCGCCGCACGCCAATCGCCTCATCGCTGAGAGGCCAGCGCCCGATTCATGGCAAACAGCGTGCAGGTTAAAGACAGGATGAGGAGCCCGATAATGGCCCAGGCAAAAGAGGCCGCCCCGCCCCTGTCGAGCAGCATGCCGCCGATCGCGCCACCGGCGGCCACGGCGGTATTCCAGCCCGTGGTATACATGGACTGTGCCACGTCGGCCGCACGACCGGAAAGGCGTGACAATGCCGTCTGCGTGAGGGTGGCAAAACCGCCGAAAGCCGCGCCCCACAATGCGACCGCGAGATACACCATCGGGGCTATCCGCCCCCCACTTCCCAGCAGCACGGCGGCGAGGGCAAAGATGACGATGCTCATCACCGTAAGAGATAGGACTCGTCGATCGACCAGCATCCCGGCGACGCCCAATCCTGCAATCGCGCCCAGCCCGAAGATAAACAGCACGATATCGACCCGCTCGGATAACCCCGACGGCGTGAGGAAAGGCTCCAGGTAGATATACAGAATGTTGTGGGCAACGATGAAGGTGAACACCACGAACAGCACGGCGCGGATCCCGCATTGCAAGAATAGGCCGCTCAGAGACGGGCGATGCGCCTTAGCCTGGCCGGGGAAATCCGGCACGATGGCGATGATCCACACCACAAGCATCAGCGCCATCAACGTCATCAGGCCAAAGGCGCCTTGCCAGCCGATGGCTCGGCCAAGCAACGTGCCGAGCGGTACGCCGAGCACCAGCGCCAGGGTGGCGCCGGCGCCGGAGATCGCAATAGCGCGGCCGCCAAGATGGGCCGGTGACATGCGCACGGCGTAACCGGCCAGCAAGGACCAAACGATGCCGCCGAAAACGCCGGCGAAGAAACGCGTCGCCAATGAGACGTGGTAATCATGCGACAGCGCCGTGACGAGGTTAACGATGGCAAAACCGCCGATCGCACTCAAGAGCAAGGGGCGGCGCCGCATGCCTTGCGTCAATGCGGTGAACGGAATAGCGGCGACCAACGCGCCCACCGCATAGGCGGTGATGAATTGCCCCGCCAGGCTTTCAGACACATTCAAATCGCCCGCGATCGAAGAAAGCACGCCCGCCGGCATGATCTCGGTCAGCAGCGTGATAAAAGCGGCCATCGCCAATGCCAGCAGGCCCCCCAGCGGCAGCCGCTCGATGCTCCCGGCAGGCGCAGATATCGTCGTTTGATTCATCAATCACTCCCCATTCAAAGATGTTTCCGCCCATTGCGGATGACGTTTGCATCATGCTGCCCACTCGCTGATAAAAGAAAAACAGGCTAAAGTGAATAACACTCATGACAAAAAAGTCATTAATAGAATGGAAGCCTATGGAAAGTTTGGGTTCTCTCGACGTTTTCGTGCGGGTCAGTGAAAGCCGCAGTTTCACGGCGGCCGGGCAACAGCTGGGGATCTCCGCGTCAGCGGTCAGCAAAACCATCGCCCGGCTGGAGGAGCGGCTCAGCGTGCGGCTGTTTCACCGCTCCACCCGCACGGTCAACCTGACGCCTGAAGGGGCCTTGTTCCTGGAAAGGTGCCGACGCATTTTGAGCGAGGTGAAAGAGGCGGAAACCGAGCTCCTGCAAACGCGGGGAACGCCCCAGGGCAAGCTGCGCATCAGTCTGCCGTCGCTGGGCACGCTTTTCATGCCAAAACTGGGGGACTTCAAGCGCCGCTACCCTGAGATCGAGCTGGATATTGATTATTCGGATCGGTTAGTTGACGTGATTGAGGAAGGTTTCGATGCCGTTATCCGCAGCGGAACCCCGAGTGACTCACGGCTGGTTGCCCGCCGGCTGGGTACCTGCCGCAAGGTTTTCGTTGGCGCGCCGGGTTATTTCAGCAAAGCGGGTATGCCGCGCAAGCCAGAAGATCTGACAAGCCATGCCCGTTTGCATTATCGCTTTCCCAGCACCGGCAAACTGGATATCTGGCCGCTGGGGGACAAGACGGAGATGCTCCCCGAACGGCCGGCCAGCATGGTGACAAATACCCTCGATCCGCAGGTGTGTTTCGCGGAACAAGGGCTGGGCATTGCTTATTTGCCGGAGATCGCCGTGCGCAGACAGCTGGAACAGGGCAGCCTGGTGACGGTTTTGGATGAATACCACCGCGAGAACATGGTCTTTCATGTCCTCTGGCCGTCGGGCCGCCACCTGTCAGTCAAAATCAGGCTGTTCGTCGACTTTGTGACGAGCCATCTGTTCCCGCTTTAAACGACATATACCGTCTTAACTGACCGGCATGCGCGCCGGATCGGGATGCTGGTACTCGAAACCCAACTCGTTGCAGATGCGGTTGCCGTCCACCAGTCGCTCATCCTGCTCCGCCTCGTCGGCGAACTGCGGCGGCTCCAGGTGCAACTGCTCGGCCAGCGCCGGATAAAATTCGCGTTTGGCCGGATGACGCGGCGCGCACAGGTTGTACACGTGGCCTCCCTTCGGCAGCTTCAGCAACAGTTGGATGGCGGCGATGACGTCGTCCTGGTGCACCAGATTTACCCCCTGCGAACCGCCCTTCACGTCGAGTTTTCCCGCCAGGAAGCGGCCGGGGTGACGATCGGCGCCCACCAGCCCCGCCAGGCGCAGAATGTCCACCGAGGTATTCGGCAATTCATGCAGCCAGCGCTCCAGCTCGGCCAGCACCCGGCCCGACGGCGAGACCGGCCGCAGCGGCGACTCTTCGCGCAGCGTGCCGGCGGTTTCGCCGTACACCGAGGTGGAACTGGTGAAGATCACGCGCGGCACGCCGAAGGCCATCGCGCTGTCCACCAGCATGCGCACCGCATTGAAATAGTTCTCGCTGCCTTCGACGGTGCGGCGCGCGGGCAGCGTCACCACCAGCGCATCCACGCGCAGCAGCGATTCCAGATCGTCCGGATCGCACTCCAGCTCCGGCGTCAGCTCCAGTTGATAGCATTCGATGCCGCTCATCCGCGCGGCCTCGACGCCGTCCGGCGTGGTTTTGCTGCCGACCACGTCATACCCGCGGCCCATCAGCGACAGCGCCAACGGCATGCCCAGCCAACCCAAACCAATAATGGCTACCTTTTTCATCCTCTTCCTCTCCTGAAGATCGCAGCGCCCTGCCCCTAAGGCTACGCCACTGTGCACGGCGATACAATCTGCCCGGCTTAAGGTTAGGTAAAGCCGTGTGTGGCTAATAACCTAACCTGTTTCAATAAATTAAATTTATGACGTTAAAAAAGGGTTGCGCGGTGGACAGCGGATAGTTTAGCTTAATCGGCATACGGTTTTTACCGGCTTTTGATTAGAGAAAAACACCATGACACGCGTTCAGTTCAACCACCATCATCACCATCACCCTGACTAGTCTTTCAGGCGATGTGTGCTGGAAGACGGTTTGTTAATCTTCCAGTGGCGCGCAGAACGCAAGAGAGAGCCCTCGGAAGATTTCTTCCGAGGGTTTTTTTTTGGCTTCGGACAGACAGAAAGAATATTTTTACAACAAATTCATAAAATTACAGATTAAACAGAGGTTACCATGCTGGACAAGACACGTTTACGGATCGCAATGCAGAAGTCGGGCCGCCTGAGCGAGGAATCCCAGGAACTGCTGGCGCGCTGCGGCATCAAGATCAACCTGCAGCAGCAGCGTCTGATCGCCTTCGCGGAAAACATGCCGATCGATATCCTGCGCGTGCGCGATGACGACATTCCGGGCCTGGTGATGGACGGCGTGGTCGATCTGGGCATCATCGGCGAAAACGTGCTGGAAGAAGAGCTGCTCAGCCGCCGCGCTCAGGGCGAAGACCCGCGTTACTTCACCCTGCGCCGCCTCGATTTCGGCGGCTGCCGCCTGTCGCTGGCCACCCCGCTCGACGCCGAATATACCGGCCCGCAAAACCTGCAGGACGCCCGCATCGCCACCTCTTACCCGCACCTGCTGAAGCAATACCTCGACAAGCAGGGCGTGCGCTTTAAATCTTGCCTGCTGAACGGCTCGGTGGAAGTGGCGCCGCGCGCCGGCCTGGCCGACGCCATCTGCGATCTGGTCTCTACCGGCGCCACGCTGGAGGCCAACGGCCTGCGCGAAGTGGAAGTGATCTACCGCTCCAAGGCCTGCCTGATCCAGCGCGACGGCGAAATGCCGGAAGCCAAACAGCAGCTGATCGACCGCCTGATGACCCGCATTCAGGGCGTGATCCAGGCGCGCGAATCCAAATACATCATGCTGCACGCGCCGAGCGAGAAGCTGGACGAGATCGTCGCGCTGCTGCCGGGCGCCGAACGCCCGACCATTCTGCCGCTGGCCGGCGCGCAGAACCGCGTGGCGATGCACATGGTGAGCAGCGAAACCCTGTTCTGGGAAACCATGGAAAAACTGAAAGCGCTCGGCGCCAGCTCGATTCTGGTGCTGCCGATTGAAAAGATGATGGAGTAACGCCATGTCGACCTTCAACACGCCGATCGACTGGGCAACGTGCAGCGCCGAACGCCAGGCCGAGCTGCTGATGCGCCCGGCAATCGCCGCTTCCGACAGCATCACCCGCACGGTGAGCGAGATCCTCGACAACGTGAAGGCCAACGGCGATCGGGCGCTGCGCGACTATAGCGCCCGCTTCGACAAGGCGGAAGTCGCCGCGCTGCGCGTCAGCGCCGAGCAGATCGCCGCCGCCTGCGCGCGACTGGGCGATGACATCAAACAGGCGATGGCGGTGGCCGTCGCCAACGTGGACACCTTCCACAACGCGCAGCGACTGCCGCCGGTGGACGTCGAAACGCAGCCGGGCGTGCGCTGCCAGCAGGTGACCCGCCCAATCGACTCGGTGGGCCTGTATATTCCCGGCGGGTCGGCGCCGCTGTTCTCCACCGTGCTGATGCTGGCGACGCCGGCGCGCATCGCCGGCTGCCGCCGGGTGGTGCTGTGCTCGCCGCCGCCGATCGCCGATGAGATCCTGTATGCGGCGCAGCTGTGCGGCGTGCAGGAAGTGTTTCAGGTCGGGGGCGCACAGGCGATCGCCGCCCTGGCGTTCGGCACCGAAAGCGTGCCGCGCGTGGCGAAAATCTTCGGGCCGGGCAACGCCTTCGTGACCGAAGCCAAGCGGCAGGTCAGCCAGCGCCTCGACGGCGCGGCCATTGACATGCCGGCCGGGCCTTCGGAGGTGCTGGTGATCGCCGATGCCGGCGCCACCCCGGCATTCGTCGCTTCCGATCTGCTGTCGCAGGCCGAACACGGCCCGGATTCGCAGGTGATCCTGCTGACGCCGGACGCGGCGATGGCGCAGGCGGTGGCCGAAGCGGTGGAAAGCCAGCTGGCCGAGCTGCCGCGCGCCGAGACCGCCCGCCAGGCGCTGGCGAGCAGCCGCCTGATCGTGGCGCGCGATCTGCCAGAGTGCGTGGCCATCAGCAACCGCTACGGCCCGGAGCACCTGATCATTCAGACCCGCAATGCGCGCGAGCTGGTGGACGGCATCACCAGCGCCGGCTCAGTGTTCCTCGGCGACTGGTCGCCGGAGTCCGCCGGCGATTACGCCTCCGGCACCAACCACGTGCTGCCGACCTACGGCTACACCGCCACCTGCTCCAGCCTGGGGCTGGCCGATTTTCAAAAACGCATGACGGTGCAGGAGCTGACGCCGCAGGGCTTCAGCAACCTGGCCGCCACCATCGAGACGCTGGCCGCCGCCGAGCAGCTGATCGCCCACAAGAACGCCGTGACCCTGCGCGTCGCCGCCCTGAAGGAGCAAGCATGAGCATCGAAAAACTGGCGCGCGCCAACGTTCGCGAGCTGACCCCTTATCAATCGGCGCGCCGCCTCGGCGGTAAGGGCGACGTGTGGCTGAACGCCAACGAATACCCGATCGCGCCCGAGTTCCAGCTGACCGCGCAAACCTTCAACCGCTATCCGGAGTGCCAGCCGGCGCAGGTAATCGAACGCTACGCCGCCTACGCCGGGGTGAAGAAAGAGCAGGTGCTGGTCAGCCGCGGCGCCGATGAAGGCATCGAACTGCTGATCCGCGCCTTCTGCGAGCCGGGCAAAGACGCCATTCTGTTCTGCCCGCCGACCTACGGCATGTACGCCGTCAGCGCCGAAACTTTCGGCGTGGAGCGCCGCACCGTGGCCGCCAAAGAGGACTGGCAGCTGGATCTGCCGGCCATCGCAGACAGCATGGACAACGTGAAGCTGATCTACGTCTGCAGCCCGAACAACCCGACCGGCAACCTGATCGATCCGGACTCGCTGCGCAGCCTGCTGGAGCTGGCCAAAGGCAAGGCGATCGTCGCGGTGGACGAAGCCTATATCGAGTTTTGCCCGCAGGCCTCGGTGGCCGGGTGGCTGAGCGACTATCCGCACCTGGCTATCCTGCGCACGCTGTCGAAGGCCTTTGCGCTGGCCGGCCTGCGCTGCGGCTTTACGCTCGCCAACGAAGATCTGATCGCCCTGCTACTGAAGGTGATCGCGCCTTACCCGCTCTCGACGCCGGTGGCGGATATCGCCGCGCAGGCGCTGAGCGAAGAAGGTATCCGCACCATGCGTCAGCGCGTCACCGACATAGCCGCCACCCGCAGCTGGCTGCAGCAACAGCTGGAAAAATGCGCCTGCGTCGAGCAGGTTTTCGCCAGCGACAGCAATTACCTGCTGGCCCGCTTCACCGCCTCAAGTAATGTGTTTAAAAGCTTGTGGGATCAGGGCATTATCTTACGAGACCAAAACAAACAGCCCGGGTTGTCCGGCTGCCTGCGCATCACCATAGGCACCCGCGACGAATGTCAACGCGTGGTGGACGCCTTGTCCGCCCTGCCCGGCGCCAACCAGACTCGCCAGGAGCCAATGTGAGCCAAAAAATCCTCTTTATCGATCGTGACGGCACGCTGATCGCCGAGCCACCGGAAGATTTCCAGGTTGACCGCCTGGACAAGCTGGCGCTCGAGCCGGACGTGATCCCTTCCCTGCTGGCACTGCAACAGGCGGGGTATCAGCTGGTGATGATCACCAATCAGGATGGGCTCGGCACCGCCAGTTTCCCGCAGGAAACCTTCGATCCGCCGCACAACCTGATGATGCAGATCCTCAGCTCGCAGGGCATTCAGTTCGCCGATGTGCTGATCTGCCCGCACCTGCCGGCGGACAACTGCGACTGCCGCAAACCGAAAACCGCGCTGGTGAAGGGCTACCTCGAACCCGGCGTGCTGAATGCCGCCCACAGCTACGTGATCGGCGATCGGCCGACCGACGTGCAGCTGGCGGAAAACATGGGCATCCAGGGGCTGCGCTACCAGCGCGGCGTGCTGGGCTGGAAAGAGATCGTGCGCCAGCTGACCCTGCGCGACCGCCACGCGCGGGTTAACCGCGTGACCAAAGAGACGCAGATCGACGTCAACGTCTGGCTGGATCGCGAAGGCGGCAGCAAGATCAAAACCGGCGTCGGCTTCTTCGATCACATGCTGGATCAGATCGCCACCCACGGCGGCTTCCGCATGGAGATCGACGTCAAAGGCGATCTGTATATCGACGATCACCACACGGTGGAAGACACCGGTCTGGCGCTGGGTGAAGCGCTGAACAAGGCGCTTGGCGACAAGCGCGGCATCGCCCGCTTCGGCTTCGTGCTGCCGATGGACGAGTGCCTGGCGCGCTGCGCGCTGGATATTTCCGGCCGCCCGCACCTGGAGTACAAGGCCGAGTTCAACTATCAGCGCGTCGGCGATCTCAGCACCGAAATGGTCGAGCACTTCTTCCGTTCGCTCTCTTACACCATGGGCTGCACGCTGCACCTGAAGACCAAGGGCAAAAACGACCACCACCGGGTCGAGAGCCTGTTCAAAGTGTTTGGCCGCACGCTGCGCCAGGCGATCCGCGTTGAGGGCAATACCCTGCCGAGCTCGAAAGGAGTGCTGTGATGAACGTGGTGATTTTGGATACCGGCTGCGCCAACCTGGCCTCCGTCACCTACGCGGTGCGGCGCCTGGGTTACCAGCCGGAGGTGAGCCGCGATCCGGAGATCGTGCTGCGCGCCGACAAGCTGTTCCTGCCGGGCGTCGGCACCGCGCAGGCGGCGATGGATCAACTGCGCGAACGGGATCTGATCGAGCTGATCAAGGCCTGTACGCAGCCAGTGCTGGGCATCTGCCTCGGCATGCAGCTGCTGGCGGCCAGCAGCGAAGAGAACGGCGGCGTGACGACACTCGGCCTCATCGATACGCCGGTGAAGCAGATGACCGACTTCGGCCTGCCGCTGCCGCACATGGGCTGGAACCAGGTGTCCGCACAGGCGGGCCACCATCTGTTCCGCGGCATCGATGACGGCGCCTACTTCTATTTCGTTCACAGCTATGCGATGCCGATATGCCCCAGCACCATCGCCCAGGCGAACTACGGCGAGCCCTTCACCGCCGCCGTGCAAAAAGACAACTTCTTCGGCGTGCAGTTTCATCCAGAACGTTCTGGAGCGGCCGGCGCACAACTGTTGAAAAACTTTCTGGAGATGTAGGCAGCATGATTATTCCGGCTTTGGATTTGATCGACGGCAAGGTGGTGCGTTTGCATCAGGGCGATTACGGCCAACAGCGCGACTACGGCAACGATCCGCTGTTACGCCTGCAGTACTATCAACAACAGGGCGCGCAGGTGCTGCACCTGGTCGATCTGACCGGCGCCAAGGATCCGGCGGCGCGCCAGATCCCGCTGCTGCGCAAGCTGCTGGCGGGGGTTGACGTGCCGGTGCAGGTCGGCGGCGGCATCCGCAACGAGCAGGACGTCAGCGCCCTGCTGGAGGCCGGCGCCACGCGCGTGGTGATCGGCTCCACCGCGGTGAAACAGCCGCAGTTGGTGCAGAGCTGGTTCGAGCGCTACGGCGCCGACGCGCTGGTGCTGGCGCTGGACGTGCGCATCGACGCGCAGGGCGTGAAACGCGTGGCCATCAGCGGCTGGCAGGAGGATTCCGACGCCACGCTGGAACAGGTGGTGGAGCAGTTCCTGCCCTACGGGCTCAAGCACGTGCTGTGCACCGACATTTCGCGCGATGGTACGCTGGCCGGTTCCAACGTGGCGCTGTATCAGGCGATCAGCCGCCGTTATCCGCAGGTGGCCTTCCAAGCCTCAGGCGGCATCGGTAATCTGGACGACATCGCCCAGCTGCGCGGCAGCGGCGTTGCCGGCGTGATCGTGGGGCGCGCCCTGCTGGAAGGTAAATTTAGCGTTGAGGAGGCGATCGCATGCTGGCAAAACGGATAATCCCGTGCCTGGATGTTAAAGACGGGCAAGTGGTGAAAGGCGTGCAGTTCCGCAACCACGAAATCATCGGCGACATCGTGCCGCTGGCGCAGCGCTATGCGCAGGAAGGCGCGGACGAGCTGGTGTTTTACGATATCACCGCCTCGAGCGATGGCCGGGTGGTGGACAAAAGCTGGGTATCGCGCGTGGCGGAGGTGATTGATATTCCGTTCTGCGTCGCCGGCGGCATTAAAAGCGCCGAGGACGCCAGCCAGATCCTGTCTTTCGGCGCCGACAAGATTTCGATCAACTCGCCGGCGCTGGCCGATCCCGAGCTGATTAGCTGCCTGGCGGAACGCTTCGGCGTGCAGTGCATCGTCGTGGGCATCGACACCTGGTTCGACAGTGAAACCGGCAAGTATCACGTCAACCAATATACCGGCGACGAGAGCCGCACCCGCATCACCCAGTGGGAAACCCTCGACTGGGTACAGGAAGTGCAGCGCCGCGGCGCCGGTGAGATCGTGCTGAACATGATGAACCAGGACGGCGTGCGCAACGGTTACGATCTGCAGCAGCTGCGCCGGGTGCGCGAGGCCTGCAAGGTGCCACTGATCGCCTCGGGCGGCGCGGGCACCATGGAGCACTTCCTGGAAGCGTTCCGCGATGCGGACGTCGACGGCGCGCTGGCGGCGTCGGTGTTCCACAAACAAATCATCAATATCGGCGAGCTGAAAAGGTTCCTGGTTGAACAAGGCGTGGAGATTCGCGTGTGCTGACAGAACAACAGAACAACCAGTTGGACTGGGAAAAAACCGACGGCCTGATGCCGGCCATCGTGCAGCACGCCGTTTCCGGCGAAGTGCTGATGCTGGGTTACATGACGCCGGAAGCGCTGACAGCCACCGAGCAGAGCGGCAACGTCACCTTCTTCTCGCGCACCAAGCAGCGCCTGTGGACCAAGGGTGAAAGCTCCGGCCACTTCCTCAAGGTGGTCAGCATCACGCCGGACTGCGATAACGACACGCTGCTGGTATTGGCCAACCCGATCGGCCCGACCTGCCACCTCGGCAACAGCAGTTGCTTCCACCCGGCCGCCAGCGACTGGACGTTCCTCTATCAGCTGGAGCAGCTGTTGGCGGAGCGCAAGCACGCCAGCCCGAACAGCTCGTACACCGCCAGCCTGTATGCCAGCGGCACCAAGCGCATTGCGCAGAAGGTCGGGGAGGAAGGCGTGGAAACCGCGCTGGCCGCCACGGTCAACGATCGCGAAGAGCTGACCAACGAGGCCTCGGATCTGATCTATCACCTGCTGGTGCTGCTGCAGGACCAGGATCTGGACCTGAGCGCGGTGATCGGCCGGCTGCGCGAACGGCATCAGAAAAAAGCGTGACGCTAACTCGCGCCCAATAAAAAAGCCGCCGGGCGTTAACCTCGGCGGCTTTTTTTATCGCTCAACGGGCGGGCTTATTCCATCCATTCGGTATGGAACACGCCTTCCTTGTCGATGCGTTTATAGGTGTGCGCACCGAAGTAGTCGCGCTGCGCCTGGATCAGGTTCGCCGGCAGCACCGCGGAGCGGTAGCTGTCGTAGTAGGCGATCGCAGCGGAGAAGGTCGGCGTAGGAATACCGTTCTGCACGGCATAGGCCACCACGTCACGCAGCGCCTGCTGGTACTCGTCGGCGATTTGCTTGAAGTATGGCGCCAGCAGCAGGTTGGCGATATCGGCATCCGCCGCGTAAGCGTCGGTGATCTTCTGCAGGAACTGGGCGCGGATGATGCAGCCGGCGCGGAAGATCTTGGCGATTTCGCCGTAGTGCAGATCCCAGTTGTTTTCTTTAGACGCGGCTTTCAGCTGAGAGAAGCCCTGCGCGTAGGATACGATCTTGCCCAGATACAGCGCGCGACGCACTTTCTCGATGAACTCGGCTTTGTCGCCGGTGAACGGCGCCACTTTCGGGCCGGTCAGCACTTTAGACGCGGCAACGCGCTGGTCTTTCAGCGAGGACAGGTAGCGCGCAAACACCGACTCGGTGATCAGCGACAGCGGTTCGCCCAGATCCAGCGAGCTCTGGCTGGTCCACTTGCCGGTGCCTTTGTTGGCGGCTTCGTCCAGGATCACATCGACCAGGTATTTACCCTCTTCGTCTTTCTTGGTGAAGATGTCTTTGGTGATGTCGATCAGGTAGCTGTTCAGTTCGCCCTTGTTCCACTCGGCGAAGGTTTCGGCCAGTTGCTCGTTGCTCAGGTTCAGCGCCTGCTTCAGCAGAGAATAGGCTTCGGCAATCAGCTGCATGTCGCCGTATTCGATGCCGTTGTGCACCATCTTCACATAGTGGCCGGCACCGTCTGCGCCGATGTAGGTCACGCAAGGCTCGCCTTCCGCAACCGCAGCGATTTTCTCCAGGATCGGCGCCACCAGCTCGTAAGCTTCTTTCTGGCCGCCAGGCATGATGGAAGGCCCTTTCAGCGCGCCCTCTTCACCGCCGGAAACGCCGGTACCGATGAAGTTGAAGCCCTGGTCGGACAGTTCGCGGTTACGACGGATGGTGTCCTGATAGTAGGTGTTGCCGCCGTCGATCAGGATATCGCCCTTGTCCAGGTGCGGAGTCAGCGAGGCAATGGTTTTATCCGTTGCTTCGCCCGCTTTCACCATCAGCAGGATGCGGCGCGGTTTTTCCAGCGATTCGACAAACTCTTCAACGGTATAATACGGCGCCAGATTCTTGCCCGGGTTCTCAGCGATCACTTCGTCAGTTTTGTCGCCAGAACGGTTGAAAATGGAAACGGTGTAACCACGGCTCTCGATGTTCAGCGCGAGGTTGCGGCCCATTACCGCCATGCCGACAACGCCGATTTGTTGCTTGGACATTTAGGAACTCCTGTCTGAGATAATTACTACATTGTAATCAAATGGTTATACAACATAGTAGGGTTGCATTGCTTTATTGTACATGATTATTCCTAAGCATGTACCTATCGCAGCCATAACAATCTTTACAAAATCACGCACAGTTGGCGGTTTTATATACGCCCTGAGCGCATTGTTACATTACCGGTAACATTGCGGAAAAGAAAAGGTTCGGATGTGCGGTTTGCCGCACTCGTGTCAACGGCCAAAAATCAACCAGAACATGTGGTTCAAGATGAGGATATCGCATTGGCAAACCTGCTCCACACCTTCGAAAGAAGTCATCCCATTACGCACCACGCTTGCATTCTGGTCTGTAATCCTACAATTCCTAGCAATTGCACATATCTCATTTGAATATGTCATCACTGGTTACTAGGAACAGACTGAAACCCTGAAAATCCAGAGGCATTACAAGTGATTTAGTGGTAGGATATTAAAGGTTTTCTAGCCTATTTATGCTGAAAATAGTTTCAGCATATGAATGAAAACTAACACGCGCCCCCCTCTATTGGTTCTCGCTTACCAAGGGCGGTAGCGTGCTTTTTTAGACTAAACACGCTTGCGCAGAGCAACGCCCTGCCTAAAAATCAGGCAATCTGTACGCGAAAAACTCAGTGTTCACTTCCGCTTCATCAAGAAATGTGATGTTTTTTGCTGAAGTGAAGGCATCGAAAAATAAAAGAAAATCTCATGTATCATTGATGTGTTCCGCGACATTACCGTAGGACCGAAACGCGTTTGACAATAGCCAGTGGTAATGCGATGCGGGTGCGCACGGACAAAACAGATTATGTTCACGATATGAAAATCTCCGAGAGAAAATTTTGACGTATTTTCCATGGAATGCTCGCGGAACAGTGTGTTTAGCCCTATAGCTATTTTCTCATCCTCCGCCATATCAATAACGCATCCGTTACACATGATTATGTTACGCAGAAAGTTAAACCATAAAGTCAAAAAAGTTAATCAATAGCCTAGGTGTTAAATGAATATTTTCTCTATTCTTGTTAAGACTTTTTATCGGTGTCTTCATACACTTACCACCAATAAGAATCTTGTTATTTCACTTTCAAAACGGGATATCGGCAGTAAATACAAAGGGTCATTCATCGGGCTTCTTTGGTCGTTTATTAATCCAGTATTGATGATGGTGATTTATACCTTCGTTTTCAGCGTCGTATTTAAAATTCGCTGGAGCGCAGGGGTAGACTCCAAAGGAGAATTTGCGTTAGCACTATTTATTGGTTTGATTTTTTTCGGGCTTTTTTCTGAATGCATTAACCGCGCTCCCTCATTAATTGTTAATAACGTTAACTATGTTAAGAAAGTTGTTTTCCCAGTTGAAACGCTGCCGCTCGTGTCTTTGCTGACCGCGCTGTTTCAAATGGTGATAAATTTGATCGTCTGGTCGTTATTTTATGTGGCAATTGTAGGACTTCCTACCTGGCACATCCTGTGGTTACCAGTGATCATTGCGCCATTCCTCATGATGGTCCTGGGCGTATCCTGGTTCCTTTCATCTCTAGGTGTTTACTTAAAGGACATCGCCCAAGTCGTTGGCGTGCTCACCATGATTTTGATGTACCTCTCGCCGATATTCTATCCGATATCCATGCTGCCTGACGCCTATCATATCTTCATGCAACTCAGCCCGTTGACTTACGTGATTGAGCAGGCAAGAGATTGCATGATGCTGGGTAAAAATATCGCCTGGGGCAGTTGGGGCGTTTATACCCTCACCTCTTTCGTCATCATGCTGCTAGGTTATGGTTGGTTTATGTTCACGCGTAAAGGGTTTGCCGATGTCATCTGAATTCGCAATTTCAGTCAAAAATATTTCGAAACGATTTGAAATGTACGCAAACCCGAAGCATCGCTTATATCAGATGCTCTCGTTTGGTCACCGTACGTTTTTCAAAGAGTTCTGGGCATTAAACGGCGTTACCTTTGACGTTAAGCGCGGTGAAACACTCGGTATTTTGGGGCGTAACGGCGAAGGGAAAAGCACCTTGTTGCAGATTATCGCCGGTACGCTGACAGCAACCTCAGGGAGCGTCGAAGTCAATGGCAAACTGGCTGCGCTCCTGGAACTCGGCGCCGGTTTCAACCCTGAGTTTACCGGCCGTGAAAACGTTTATCTGAGCGGCATAATTCTTGGCATGACGCGCAGTGAAATGGATCAGAAGTTCCCTGAGATCGAAGCCTTTGCCGACATCGGCGAACATATCGACCAACCGGTCAAAACCTACTCCAGCGGAATGTATGTACGTTTGGCTTTTGCCGTTCAGGCTTGCATAAAACCTGAAGTACTCATCGTTGACGAAGCACTGTCGGTCGGTGATGAGAAATTCCAACGCAAATGCTTCGACTATATCGAATCCCTGCGCGCGCAGGGATGTTCGATCATCCTAGTGACACATTCAACATCGACCGTAGAGAAGTTTTGCCAGCGCGCTATTTTATTGCGTAAAGGTCGGGTTGAAGCCATCGGTAGCGCTAAGGAAATCATCGATCAATACCATGCCCTGCTTTATTCGGACGAAAAGACCTACCTTCGTTATCTGAATAACATCGCTAAAAACACCAATAAATCAGCCGACGCGCCGGTAAAAGAAAGCCAGGACGCCGTCGCTGCCCATGAGGGCTCAATCGCGGAACAAGCCGAAAGCGACCTGACAAGCGGAGCACTGATTGAAAGTTGGATCATCAAAGATATCCACAATCAGCCATGCGATCTTTTCCGCGTAGGCGAAAAGGCTGTTATCAGCTTTGATATTAGCGTGTTTGGACCAATAGCAGAACTGCAAGCCGGTTTAGTCATCAAGACCGTTGAAGGCATCACGGTATTTGGCACCAGCACTTTATACCATAAAAAGAATATACATGATGCTAAGGGCGGCGATATTCTTAGGGCAACGTTTGAACTTGACCTGGCTCTGTGCGAAGGCAGCTATTTTGTTTCATTAGCTATCGCCAACGCCATCAGCCACGCTGATATGTCCTACCTTGATAAGAAAACTGACGTGATCGTTCTTAAGGTCATAGAGCCCCGTACAACTATGTCAGGTATTGCTGCCTTGCCTGTTTCGTTATCACTCGAAAAGTGGTCAGGAGAACATGAATAAATCAATACTTATCATAACTCAGTATTACTCTATCGGCGGGTTAGAGACCTATATAGACACCCAGGTAAAGGATCTGGTTGCCCACGGTTATCAGGTACATCTTATGTCTGCCGCTGTAGCAGACTCGACATTATTGCCCGAAGAACTGAGCTCATATCATGAAAATTCCGATTTGAATATAGGCTCAATCAGCCAGCTCATTCAGGCGATCGACACGATACGTCAAGTAATCAAAGAAAAGGATATTGATCTCGTTCATGTTCACCCCTTTGATTGCATTTTCCCCGCAGTGATTGCTGCAGATTGTGAGAAAATCCCCTCGCTATTGACGCTGCATGGACCACTGTCGCTGCAACATTTCACCAAGAACATTTATAATCAAACGCTGGCCATCTACTTTCTAAAGACACTGCAAACAATATTCTGCGTGTCTCAAGAAATAGCAGACCAACTGGCGGAAATTATCGACCATCCGTCGGTCATGATCGTCCCTAATCTGATCGATAATAACCAAATTCACAACACAGAGATAGAGTGCCCTGAGAATAAAAGCTGGCTGATCGCCAGCAGATTAGATAGTGACAAATCCGATGGTATTATAAGCTTCATCGATTTCGCAAGCCGCTGCGAATCCATAAGCGGCTTAGATATTTATGGGGACGGTGATAATGCACACCTAATTAGAACTTATGTAAGTGATAACGGTTACAATGAGTGGGTTCATTTTAAAGGTATCGTGAGCGATATTCCCGCAGTGATGAAAAACTATGCTGGGTTCGCAGGCATGGGACGTGGCGTACTTGAGGCGGGTTTTAGTCAGCTTCCTATCTGCCTGGTAGGATATGACGGCATCAAAGGAATACTTGATGACGAACTCTTTAAGCAAGCCGCCTATTGTAATTTTTCAGGCAGGAACTTGAGCAATGTCGATGAAGAACAACTCATAGCTGCATTTTCCAGCGCTCGTCCTCTTTCTCCATCACTGCTCAACCAATATCAAAGTGAAGGTCGATGGAGCCAAATTTTCGAAGGTTTCACGGCTCCTGATAAAGAAAGATATGACAACAGCGATTCTTTAAGCCTTTACCAAAATTTAGCAGAACCCCCTGAGTTGCAGCACGACGAAAATTATTTATACGCTAACGAATTTATTACCGCTATTTTCAAAACGGTAGCAAATCGTTTATTAGAAAGCCGCGCTATAATAACCATGCACGATGAATGTTTAACCGAGAACGTCGGAATGAAAAATAAACTCGATAAGGAAATGGGGGATTTTCAAAGTAGTACGATCATCCCTCCGAGTGCCGAGCAGTCTGTGATGGCAAAATTAAGTGAACTAGAGCAGCAAAATCAATCGTTGCAACAAGACGTTAAATCTCTGGTTCAACTATTGACCTCTATGGCGGAACAGCAAAACCAGCATATGCAAACTCAAGCACAAGCCTTGGGGGCAACCTCACTGCAAAAGCTCAGATATTGGTTCCAGCTCACCAGCCAGTCTGTCACCAGACCAGACAAACGTTATGAATTAGCTAAAACCCTTTACTGGAAGCTTCCCGAGCCTCTAAGAGTGAAGCTACACTCACAACGTCATCGCTACGTGCAAAAATATTTCCAGTATCGCTGCAATGCCGCTGCAACTGAAATTACAGCGTCGGAAAACTTGCCGACATGGCTCTTAGAGGTGAACAACGCGGAAAAAATCATCTTTATTCCTTGTAGCTTTGAATTTGACGAACTGGTCAACCAACGTCCGATTAATGCGGCAAAATATTTTGCTGAAAAAGGGTATAAGGTTATTTTCATCGCCTGGCAATGGACACCGCAGGAGCCCCTGTCGAAAGGTTGCTCTCAGGTGTGGCAAAACGTTTACCAAGTGCCTTTGTATGAATTCGTCAACTTTACCAAACAATGCAAATTGAATGGTAAAACGGCGCTATTCATCATTACTCTGCCAGCACAGGTATTTATACCAGCCATCTACGATTTCAGAGCGCAAGGCTGTCACATTGCTTACGATATCATGGATGAGTGGGAGTGCTTCAATCAAGTGGGTCAAGCACCTTGGTATCTGCGAGAAGCGGAAGAAACTATCATATTACAAAGTGATTATGTATGTGGCGTTGCTCCATCACTGCGCGATAAATTCTCCTCGCTCCGAAGTGATATTGAGGTTATTGGCAACGGTTACTCAGAGAACGTATTGGGCGATACACGAAATATCGCGCAGAGCACCTCAAATAAAGTGGGTTACTTCGGCCACCTTACGGATTCCTGGTTTGACTGGGATATCATTTTTAAACTAGCCGAACATAACCCTCAGTATCATTTTGAAATTATTGGTTATGGCGAGCCCGAATGGGTTGTCGAAAAAGTGAAGCACTTTACCAATATCATGCTAGTTGGTAAAGTGATGCCGAAAGATCTCCATCGATATGTTAAAGAATGGTCGATCGGGTTAATCCCCTTCAAAAGTGGTGAGCTTGCCCAAGCGGTAGATCCTATTAAAATATATGAGTACCTTTATTTTGGTTTGCCAACGTTGGTAACAGGTATCGAACATATTAAACGCTATCCGATGACTTATTTTTCCGACGGAAGTGATATCCTTGAGTTGTTTAATAAAACATTAAATTGCGAGCGAAATTCATCCGAACTTGAAACATTCCTGAAAGAAACAACCTGGGCAGCCAGGTTCAAAAAAATGGAGTCAGACATTTTGAGTCAAAATGGAATCGGAGAACTTTATGCTTCGTAAAATAGCATTTATCTACCCTTGGGCAACCCACGGGGGTGTTGAAAAGGTCATGCTTACTCGTGCAAAACTGCTAAATGACACGGGGATTTATCAGATTGACGTTCTCTTTACTCACGACTCTGGTGCAGCTAAAGCGATTAATTCCGCTCTGTCTGATTGTAAAAACGTCAATGTAAAAATAGTCAGCCTGAATTATCTGCAGGAGCAGAATTACCACTATATATTCTGTATCGATTTTCCTGCCGCACTTGAATTTTGCCATACTAAAAAACTCAAATACTTTGCAGAATGCCATACGCCTTATAAGGATAACAGAGCCTATCTGAGCAATATCCCGGAAAGTTGTTCGGCAATACTTTGTCCTTCAAACCTGTTCATGGAACAACTTGAGCCTGAGTTGAAGAAAGTGCCCTGTCAACTATCACTGCTGCGCAATTTTGTTCCTTGGGATCATGTATCTCATGATGCAGATAGTATTCCAACGTTACCGCGTTGGTCGAGAAGGCCTATCCTATTTTTGGGACGTATGGATAAGTTAAAAAATCCACTCGAACTATTAGATGCATTTGTTTCACTGAAAGCGCGCCATCCTGAAAAATATATGCTTCTTCTGTGCGGCCCACAATCCTCTGAGATCGACATCAATACCGAGTTAGCAAGCCGAGGCCTGATTGGCGATGCC
Organism: Serratia sp. CY29653; assembly: GCF_052169255.1. Lineage (NCBI taxonomy): Bacteria > Pseudomonadati > Pseudomonadota > Gammaproteobacteria > Enterobacterales > Yersiniaceae > Serratia > Serratia sp. CY29653. Next base: position 2,056,139 of record NZ_JBJNLC010000001.1, read on the forward strand.
GTTGTCTTGCCGCCAGTGCCATTTTTAAAAGTTGATAAGCTTCTCATCGCAGTCTCCAAAGCAAATGGCATATTTATTTCGCCATCAACAGGGGAGTCCTTTGGGCTATCAGCTTCAGAAGCCATTTGTTCCGATATACCTGTCGTTTTATCCGATATCGAAGCACACCGGTATTTAGTGGCCCCCCGTGAGAAAGAGTTCACCTATCCTCTGCATGGTGCACGTCAATTGTCAGAAAAAATAGAGTTTATTTCTGAAAACTATGCAAATTCCAAAGTATCACTGTCCGAACTTAAAGATAAGTTTTCAGCTCATGCCTTTATGAGCGATTGGGATGAATTGCTACGTAGACACTAATTTCGACCATCCTATGCTGACTTTGCTTTCAGAATGGGGATGTTAATTTTTTGAGGAAGTTATGCTAAAGAAAATTATGTGCGTTGTGGGCACTCGGCCGGAAGCGATAAAAATGGCGCCGGTGATCAAGGCTCTTCAGATCTCCGGCGAATTCGACGTTAGCGTATTGGCGACGGCCCAACACCGAGACCTGTTGGATCAGGCTTTCCAACTTTTCGAAATTGAAGCCGATTATGATCTTAATGTCATGACGCCAGGGCAAACATTGCCAGAGTTGACCGCGCGCCTGATGACCAGCATCGACCGAACTCTCGAAGAGGCAGCACCGGATTTGGTTATCGCACAAGGCGATACGACGACCGTCTTCGTGACATCCCTGGCCTGTTTCTACAAGAAAGTGCCTTTCGCTCATCTCGAGGCGGGGCTGCGCACACACGACCTCTATTCACCTTTTCCTGAAGAAGCAAACCGTATTCTTGCCGGACATTTAGCACGCTTGCATTTTGCTCCGACCGAAGTATCTAAAAGCAACCTCTTGCACGAAGGCATTCCTGCAGAGCATATTCACGTTACAGGAAACACCGTGATTGATGCCTTGCTGACGACCGCACAAAAGACGTTTGATATCGGCATCGATATCCCCCAAGACGCCCGGATGCTTCTTATCACTTCTCATCGCAGAGAGAACTTCGGCCAACCCATTGTCAATATCTGCAACGCGGCTCTTGAACTTATTGAAAAATATAGTGATATCTATATTCTTTTCCCCGTTCATCCCAACCCAAACGTGCGCGAAGTCACGGACCGTCTGTTAAAAGACCACGAAAGAATTAAGCTGGTCAGCCCATTTGACTATGGCCCTTTCGTTGCCGCCATGAAGAATGCCTACCTGATTCTTTCCGACTCTGGCGGCGTGCAAGAAGAAGCTCCGGCCTTGGGCAAACCCGTCTTGGTCTTACGTCGCGATACTGAGCGCCCAGAAGCCGTCTCGGAAGGAGTGGTGAAATTAATCGGAACGGAACAAGCGGACATCGTAAGAGAAGCGTCTTTGCTGCTTGATAGCCCTCAGGCCTATCAAGAAATGGCAAAAGGAAGCTCTCCTTACGGTGATGGTGAGTCCAGCCAGCGTATCGTCCGTATCGTCCGCAATTTCTTTACTAAACAATGCCAATGAAAATCGTCTATCTTTCAGCGGTTCCCTGGTTGAGCATAAGTCAGCGCCCTCATTTTTTCGCCAAATACGCGCTGACCCATGCCACCCAGGAACTTTTGTGGATTGAGCCTTATCCTAGTCGTTTTCCTACCCTCGCCGATCTGACCCCCGGCCGTCATGCCCCTGAACCTGCAGGATTGGATTTGATAGAGGGTCTGCAACTGGCTCGGTTGGGTTTTGTAGCCCCCGTGGAGCCGCTACCTGCGTTGTTTAAGCTGTTCAACCAAGGGAAAATAAAGAAAATCATTGACGATATAAAGAATTTTATATCTGAAGATACCACCCTGGTTATCGGCAAACCCTGTCTGCTGGCCAACATGCTTATCAAGCAATTTAAATGGCGGCAAGTGTGGTATGACGCCATGGATGATTTCCCTTCGTTTTATTCTGGCCTATCAAAGAAAAATACGGCTAATCTTGAAAAAGAAATCGCCCGACAAGTTGACCGCATATTCTGTTCAAGCCATGCCTTAATTGAGAAATTTTCGTCTATCGCCCCCAGCAAAACTGAGTTGGTGTTGAATGCGTGTTCAGATGACTTGCAGAAAATTCATATCCCGAAAGCATCGCATGAAAAAATCACATTTGGCTATATCGGCACAATCGCAAGCTGGTTTGACTGGAAGTGGGTGTTCGAGTTAGCCACTAAAAATCCGGAAGCAATCATAAACCTGGTAGGGCCAAGAAAAACAGGAATTCCGGAAAGCTTACCTCAAAATATCATCCTGGAGCCGCCCATTCCACACCCCCAGGTAATGAATAAGATATCCACATTTGATTATGTGATTATTCCTTTTTTGCAGAACGACATTACTAAATATGTCGACCCTGTTAAATTCTACGAATACAGGTTGGCAGGGAAAGCCATACTATCGACTCCATTTGGCGAGATGCTATGGCATCACAAAGAAGAAGCCTACAATTCTGACGCAACGCTAAGCATTACTATACCTGACAACACGCTAGTTTTTCCTTCACCTAAAAAACCAAACGACATCCCAAGATGGAGTGGACGATTCTCTCATGTCTTTACCGGCTATTGAAGATGAAAAATTTCTTACAATCTCATTAGTAATTTTCAAACCGAATCTTGTAGATTTAAGAAAAACCCTTGCCACACTTGTTGAGACAAACGTTTTTAAAGCACACGACTGTTATTTATTGGTTGTTGATAACTCACCAACTACTGAGCCTGCAGTCACTTCGCTAATTAAAGAGTTCCTTGACGTCATTCCCGGAAATTACATATCGCGACCAGACAATCCTGGCTTTGGAGTGTCACATAATTTAAGCTTAGCTATTAAGTCAAAATACACCCTTATATTAAACCCTGATTTAGAGATGGATAAGAATGCATTAGAGAATGCATTTTCCTTTATGGATAAGCATCCTGAATGTGGTTTAATTACGCCTTATGCAACTTGGGGGAACGGCGAAACACAGTATTTATGTAAACGATATCCTTCTGTGTTTGTATATCTATTACGTTTCTTTGCCTCGGTTAAAGGAAAGCGCTTTTTCAAAAATTATCTCCGTAGCTATGAAATGGCTGATACGCTGACACCGCACGATGTTTATTTCGACCCACCGATTGTGAGCGGTTGCTTTATGTTTTTCCGCTACTCCGTCCTGAAAGAAGTATCCGGATTCAATCCCAAATTTTTTCTCTACTTCGAGGATTTCGATCTCAGCATCCGTACGGGAAAAATTACCAGAATCGCCTATGTCCCTGATGTCAAAGTAGTACATTACGGTGGCCATGCCGCACGCAAAGGCTGGGTACATATTAAGCTATTTTCACGTTCAATGATTACTTTCTTTAATATTCACGGCTGGAAAATTTGGTAGCTCCATAGCGAATAAGCTATGCGCCAATTACTGCCGGGTGAGCATGAAAAGAACAAAATACATCATGCTCACCCTCGCAGTGCCGACATTACTCTTGTAAGTAACCTATTTTTCTCAATCGAGAAATCACGTATTCCAGGGCTGACTGCCAGTTAGAAGCAGGAATACCTATCCCATTGATTTTATTGCAACTCAAGGTTGAATATTTAGGACGTTTGGCCAAAGTCACATATTGTTCTGATGTTATTTTACTGACCTTTGGCATGCGAGAAATCGCCCCCACCTCCGCGGCAACTTTAAATATGTGCTCCGCAAACTCACTCCAGCAGACCTCTTCATCCCCGCAGAAGTGATAGATCCCTCCCTGAGCCTCACAAAGCAACATTTTTATCATCGCGTCTGCGATGTCCCCTGCATATGTCGGGCAACCGCGTTGATCGGCTACGATATCAAGAGATTCACGTTGCTTTGCCAACCTCAGCATGGTTTTAACGAAATTTTCGCCATATTCACTGAAAACCCAGGAAGTGCGAAGAATTATCGCATCTTGCATTTCTGAGACGATCGCCAATTCGCCATCACGCTTGGTTTTCCCGTAAATGCACAGTGGGCGAGTTCCAGCCAACTCATTGTATGGAAGCCTGCCCAGGCCATCGAAAACATAATCTGTAGAAATATGAAGCAGTCGGCACTCCATTGCGTTTGCAACCATGGCCAAATTGGCTGGGCCGACAACGTTGGCTAACAACGCAGCCTCGCAATCTTGTTCCGCTTTATCAACGGCGGTATAGGCTGCAGCATTGATGATCGCCGTCGGTTTAAACTCCTGGACGACAGCCTTAACCTGCTCCAGTTTGGAAATGTCCATCGTATTGCGGTCGGCCGCTAAAATAACCCAATCGGCGGGTACTCGATCGATAAAACAGCGCCCGACCTGTCCTTTAGCCCCGGTTAAAAGAACTCTCATTAAATCAGTTCTCTGAGAAATTTGCCGTTCTTGTCCTTTTCCGACAAAACAGGGTGCCGAACAGGCCAGGCCACGCCGACATCGGGATCATTCCACATCAGGCACCTTTCATGTTCTGGCGAATAGTAATCCGTGCACTTATATTCAAAATCCGCGATCTCAGAAAGCACGACAAAACCGTGGGCCAAACCTGGCGGGATCCAAAGCTGAGTTTTGTTCTCTTCCGATAGCACAATGCCTTCCCACTTGCCAAATGTGGGTGAGTCTGGGCGAATATCTACTGCAACATCATAAACTTCGCCCCGCACCACACGAACCAACTTGCCTTGCGGCTTGATATCTTGATAGTGCAATCCGCGCAAAACCCCCCGAGAAGAGCGTGAATAATTGTCTTGGACGAAGTCCAAATCGATATCCAGCATGTCTTGAAAGCGACGCTTCTCGAACGTTTCCATAAAAAAACCGCGAGTATCACTGAATACCGTTGGTTGAATGACTTTGACTCCATCGATTTTAGTATCGATAACCTGCATTCTGCGTACCTCATAAGACGCGAGAATTTGTGCTCAAAAAATTCTCGCAAAATACAGTCAATTACAACATCTTAGCTTTATTGGCGTGATGGCAAAAAACGTAAACAAAGCCTAATCCTCCTTACCGCTACCTGTTAACAACATGAGAACAGAGGCAAACAAGGGAGCCAGGAAGCATCATTTTGAGGTAAACGATTGATAAAATCCGTGACCAACCACAGCGTCTTCCTCTCAACGCCTTGATACTCACTACCATTAGCGCAAAACTTCAGTGTACCTTACTGATGCAAAGTAAGTGAAATGGTGGAGTTTAAAGCTTCACAAGCCTGATAGGCTAACATACTCGCTGCTCTTGTCTCTCTCAACAGATCTTCAACAAGGCATTTCCAGGAGGGAACATCTCATATTCACACACCAGATACCGTGACCAGCAATACCCTGCGGTTTTATGCCATAACGACATATCGTCCCAACAAAGTATCTTCAATGGCACCAGTATAATCTGATAGCGCGGATTTTTCATAAGGAAGTGCTGATTATTATCAGATAAAGCCCATAAAAAAGCGAGGGTGATAAACCCTCGCTGATCGGTGCTCTTCTTGTTTATTAGATTCCGATAGCCTTGTGGCTGTCGGAGCACCGCCCAGACTACCAACAATCGATATTTTTAATCAGCGCTGTTTAACGGTATCCTTGCGGATTTTTCTTCTGCCAGTTCCAGGTATCGCGCATCATGTCATCGATACCCCGACTGACTTTCCAACCCAACTCCTGATAAGCCAGATCGGCGTTCGCCCAGAAAGCAGGCAAATCGCCGTCGCGGCGAGGTAATATTTGGTAAGGGATCGTTACGCCGGACGCTTTTTCAAACGCCTGAACCATCGCCAGCACCGAGTGCCCTACGCCAGCCCCCAGGTTATAAGCCTTGAATCCGTTGATCTTCGGCAAATGATCCATGGCTTTCAGGTGGCCTTCAGCCAAATCCATGACATGGATGTAATCGCGCTCTCCCGTGCCGTCCTTCGTCGGATAATCTCCGCCGAAAATGCCCAGCTTTTCCAACTTGCCGATAGCCACCTGTGAGATGTAAGGCAGCAAGTTGTTGGGGATACCGTTAGGATCTTCGCCAATGAGTCCGGACTCGTGAGCCCCCACCGGATTGAAGTAACGCAAGGCAATAATCGAAAATTGCGGTTCAGCCTTAGCGAAATCTTGCAGGATCTGCTCCACCATCAACTTGGACGTGCCATAAGGGCTGGTTGTCCCGCCGATCGGTGTCGTCTCCACATAGGGCACCGGCGAATTGGCGCCATAGACAGTGGCGGAGGAACTGAAGATGAAATCATGCACGCCGGCACGGCGCATGGCGTCCAGTAACACCAGCGTTCCGGTAACATTATTCTGGTAGTATTCCAGCGGTTTACGCGTAGATTCCCCAACGGCCTTAAGGCCGGCGAAGTGGATCACAGCGGTAATCGTGTGCGCTTCAAAGATGCGATGCAGGCATTCAGCATCCTGAACATCGCCTTGGTAAAACACGGCGGCTTTTCCCGTCAGTTTCTCTACGCGGTGTAAAGATTCCGCTGACGAGTTCGACAGGTTGTCCAACACCACCACGTCGTCGCCACGTTCCAGCAGAGATAAAACGGTGTGAGATCCAATGTAACCGGCACCACCGGTAACTAATATTGTCATTTCAACCTCTTATACCTCGGTTGTACCGAAAGATATCTCTTCGTATTTTAAGAAAGCTACCTGCCAAGTCGCCTAAACAGGCCTGGATCGCAACTCAAAGGTATCACAACAACCTCTAAGCGAGAGCGGTAAAAACCGCCCTCATCACTGACTTATCGCAAAACCTCAAACAAACATTACGACCCTGCGGCCAACAGCGCCAAAATCTCGTCTGTTTTCTCTTGCATCAGCGCAACATCGGCACGTGATTCGACATTAAGACGTACCACAGGTTCCGTATTGGAGGAACGCAGATTGAAACGCCAGCCTGCGAACGCCATGCTGATGCCATCTGTGTAGTCTACCTCATCGGCATGCGGTAAATAGTGTTGTTTAACGCTTTCAATGGATATGGCTGGCTGAGCCAGTTTGATATTGATCTCACCGGAAGACGGATAGGCGGCAATGCGATCCTGTACCAGTTGCCCCAGAGTTTGTCCCTTCACACTGACCAGTTCAGCGACCAGAAGCCACGGGATCATGCCGCTGTCGCAATAAGCAAAATCACGGAAATAGTGGTGAGCGCTCATCTCTCCGCCATAAATGGCATCTTCCGCACGCATGCGTTCCTTAATGAAAGCATGGCCGGTTTTCGACATCACGGGTACGCCCCCGGCATCGGTGACTACATCGACGGTGTTCCAACTCAGACGTGGATCGTGGATGATCTTCGCGCCCGGCTGTTTCTGCAAGAAGGCCTCCGCCAGCAAGCCGACGATATAATAACCCTCAATAAAATCGCCTTTTTCATCGAACAGAAAGCAGCGGTCGAAATCGCCGTCGAACGCGATGCCCATATCAGCGCTATGCTCACGCACCGCATCGGCGGTATCCGCGCGACACTCAGGCAGCAATGGGTTGGGAATACCGTTAGGGAAAGTGCCGTCCGGCTGGTGATGCACCTTGATAAACTCCAGCGGCACGCCCCGCGCCTTCAGTTGCGCTTCAATAGCATCGATCACATGCCCCGCCGCACCGTTGCCCGAGTTGATCACCAGCTTCAATGGTTTGAAATTTTTCACGTCGACGTAGGACAGAATGTGTTCTACATAAGCCCCTAATACGTCCTGGCGAACATAGCTACCGCGCATTGCAGGCGGGGCCTGAAATTGGTTTTTCTCCGCCAGTTCTTGGATCGCCCGTAACCCGGTATCGCCGCTAATCGGCCGAGAGCCCTCACGCACCAACTTCATGCCGTTGTAATCGATCGGGTTGTGGCTGGCGGTGACTTCCACGCCACCATCCGTTTTTAAATAGGTTGTGGCGAAATAGATTTCTTCGGTACCGGTTAAGCCGATGTCTATCACATCAGTGCCCGCATCCTGCAAACCCTTCGCCAGCGCCAGTTTCAGGCTTTCACTGGTTAACCGAACATCGCTGCCCAACACGATATTTTTGGGCTTCAAAAACTCGCCGTAGGCGCGTCCAATACGATACGCGATGTCCTCATTCAGCTCTTCGCCCAGCTTTCCCCGAATGTCATAAGCTTTAAAACACGTCAATTTTTGCATTACCAAACCCTATTAAACTCTGCCATAGCGATCTTGCAAACGCTCAATATCATCTTCTTCCAGATAGTGCCCCGACCTGACCTCGATCATTTCCAAATCGATTTTTCCCGGGTTTTCTAACGTATGGACACTGCCCGGAGGAATGAAGGTAGACTGATTTTCCGACAAGAAGAACTCTTGATCATCAACGTTAACTCTTGCTGCCCCACTCACGACGACCCAATGTTCGGCACGGTGGAGATGGCGTTGTACCGACAGCCCCTCCCCTGGCCGCACAATGATTTTCTTCACCTGGAAGTGCGTGCCGCTGTCGATATCGCAAATCTTGCCCCAGGGACGATAGGCGGTGGAATGCTGGCGAAAATGATGAAGATTGCGTTTTTTAAGCTCATCAACCACTTTCTTCACATCCTGCACCTTGTCCTTGTGAGCGATCAGCAAGGCATCACTGGTGTTGACCACAACCAGGTTTTCCAACCCGATGGTCGCCACCAACGCGGACTCAGAGGAAATGTAGTTATCATTGGAATCGATTGAGATAATTTCACCCACGTTGACATTACCCAAATGATCCTTCTTTGACACTTCCCACAATGAGGACCAGGAACCGACGTCACTCCAGCCCGCATCAATAGGAATCACCACCGCGTCATGTGTCTTTTCCATCACCGCATAGTCGATGGAGTCACTAGGGCAGTGCTTGAAGATGTCTTGCTCAACCCGGATAAAATTCATGTCGCGTTGACTGTTGCTCACAGACTGCTGGGTTGTGCTGAAAATTTCAGGACTGAACTGCCGCAGTTCCTGCAGGAATTTGGCCGTCTTGAACATAAACATACCGCTATTCCAGCTGTAATCACCGCTGGCGAGGTATTCGACCGCTTTCTCCAAACGCGGCTTCTCAACGAACGAATCAACTTTGAAACATGCATTGGAAAGGTGCTCGCCACGCTTAATATAGCCATAGCCCGTTTCAGGGTGCTCAGGGATAATGCCAAACGTGACCAATTGGTTGTTTTCTGCAAACGAAATAGCCGTCTGAATAGCCGCGTGAAAATTATCCACTTTGGTGATCAGATGGTCCGCTGCCAGCACCAAAAGCATACTCTCTTCGTCTTCCTCAGCAGCAAGATGAGCGGCTAACGCCACTGCTGGGGCAGTATTACGCCCTACGGGCTCTAAAATAATATTGGTCGCTAATTGTCCAATTTCACGTAATTGTTCGGCAACTAAAAAACGGTGTTCCTCATTGCAGATGACCAGAGGAGCAGCAACTTCGATACCGGTCAGACCCGACAAACGCTGTAACGTTTGTTGCAGCAGGCTCACCCCGCTGTCATCAATAGATAAAAACTGTTTAGGAAACGATTCTCGCGACATCGGCCACAGACGACTCCCAGTACCACCGGCCATAACCACAGGAATTAGTTTGGACATTATCTACCCTTTACTCAGCCATCGTTCTTACAAGGACGCCGCCGCACGTCAGCAGCATCACTCTAAAATTCGTACGGAAATTAACCAATTGTTACACTTTGCGAAAAGCATGCATCCTTCTAACCTACCGTTCCTTAACAGAAAATTATGTATAAAAATAAACCAGGCAAGTATAAATACAGAAGGAACTACCAGCCAATAACATAACGTATTAACGCAAAAAAGAGCAGCATAGTGCTGCTCTTTCAGATTAATGCTCATAGTGAATATGCTGCTAGCGACTGCGGGCAAAATACTGCGCTACCCGCATAACATCTTTTTCATCCAACGTACCGGAGTCGCTCAGCAAGGTAATCCACGACTTGATGTAGGCGTACTTGGCGGAGGCCAGATCGCGCTGGGCGCTATAGAGCTGCTGTTCGGCGTTGAGCACGTCAACGTTGACACGTTGCCCGGCCAGCACGCTTTGCCGGGTCGCCGTCACCTGTGTGGTGGCCGATTGTACCGCCAGCTCATAGGCCGCCACCTTGGCGCGGCTGCTGATGCACAGATTGTACTGCTTGCGCAGATCGTTGAGCGTGGTGCCCGTCTGCGCATCCATCTCATACATCGCCTGGCCATAGCGCGCCGCCGCCTGCCGGGTCGACGCCGAAACGCCGCCGCCGGAATAAATAGGCATGCTGACCTGCACGCCGATGCTGTCGGTGCGGTATTTCTGGTTAACCGTGTTATCGCTGCTGGAGTCGTTTTCCGAATGCGAAGCATACAGCTGAACCTGCGGCATAAAGCCCGCCCGATTCCTTTCAACGTCATACTTGGCGGCATCCACGCCATGACGCGAGGCGGCCAGCACCGGGTTATTCTCCAGCGCGATCTTTTGCCACTCTTCGAACTTGGACGGGATCAGCGGCGCCACCTTGAACTTGCCCGGCCGCAACACCTGCAATTCATCCAGCTGGTTCAGCGGCATGCCGATAATCACTTCCAATTCGCGCTGCGCGGCATCCAGCGCATCGCGCGCTTCGATGACCTGCGCTTCGGCCAGGCTGTAGCGCGCCTGGGTTTCCGATACGTCGGTAATGGTGCCTTCACCGGCGCTCATCAGGCGATCGTTCAAGGTCAGCTGTTCCTTGTAAGCCGCCTTTTGCGCTTCGGCCAACGCGATTTGATCCTTGGAATAGGCCACTTCGACATAGGCGTTAATCACCCTAACCGCAAGATCCAGCAACTTACCGCGATAGCGCTCGTCCGACATCATCGTCTGCGCGACGCCGGCTTTGTAGCGCGCGTACGCTTCATAATCGAACAGCGGCTGCGTCAGCGTGATCGAACTGGAATAACTGCGATATTGCTGCCGCCGGGTGACCTCCGAAACATTGCCGAAAAAGTCGCTCTGCGGATATTTTTGCGTCTGCCAGTTGCGCGGCGAATTCTGATAGTTCAGCGACACTTTCGGCAGCAGCCCCGCCCTGCCGATGTTTTCGTTCTCATCTCCCGCTTCTTTCTCTTTTATAGCCGCCCGGAAAGTCGGGTCCTTTTCTAATGCCAGCGAATATGCGTCTAAAATCCCTATCGAATAAACCGGCGCAGATATCGCAAACAAAAGGGTGCCGATAACCAGACCGGCAGCCTGTCGTTTTGATTGAATCAAAATTATTCCTCGGTTAATGAAGTATGAGCGCGATCCAAAATAGGTTTAAACAGATAGCTCAGCAGCGAGCGCGACCCCGTTTTCACGAACACCTCCACCGGCATCCCCGGCTTGATGTCCTCGCCACTGAGCATCTTCATGCCCTCCGGCGAGACCGTGACCTGCATCTGGTAGTAAGGCTCACCGTTGGCTTTGTCGACCAGGCGATCGGCGGAAACCAACGTGACCGTTCCCGGAATTTTCGGGGTTTTGTTTTGGTTGAAGGCGGTAAACATCAGATCCACCGGCAACCCGTTGTACACCTTGTCGATCAGGTCGACTTTGAGGCGAGAATCCACCACCAATGTCGCCTGGCTGGGTACAACGTCCATCAGGTGGTCACCCGCTCCCACGACGCCCCCCTGAGTGAAGATATTCAATCCGACCACGGTGCCGTCCACCGGTGAGGTGATGGCAGTGTTGCCCAGATCGAAATCGGCCATTTGCAGCTTATTGCGAAACTCGCTGGCGTCCATTTGGGTTTGCGCCAGTTGCGTTCTGACCTCGCGCTGATAGTCGGCGAAACGCTGATCGATACGCTGCTGAGATTCCTGCAGCTGCTTTTGCAGCTGGCCAATCCGCCCGACGGTTTCATCGATGCTGCTGTTCACCTCGGCAAACTGACGCTGCACTTCCAGGTAGCGGTTGCGCGGCAGGTAACCGTCCGCCGCCAGTTGCTTCATGCTGTTCATCTGCTCACGCAGGCTGGAAAGTTGAATCTGCTTGTTGGCGCGCGAATCCTGCAGGCCTTTCAATTGGAAACGAACCCCGTCCATCGACTGCTTATAACCGTCAATTTCACTTTGCAGCCCCTGGCGGCGGGAGGCGAACAGCTGCGTTTGCAACGCGATGATTTCAGCCACGCGCGGCTGAGTTTTGATCTGGGCAAAAATAGGGGAAAAAGTGACGTTGCTCAGACCGTCGCGCTCGGCGAGTAAACGCCCTTCGGTGGCCAGCGTGGTGTAGTACTGGTCGCGCAGGGAATCGACCTGCGCCTGTGCCTGCACCTGGCTCAACTGCACCAGGACTTCTCCGGCTTTCACCTTGTCGCCGTCTTTCACCGCGATATTCTTGATGATGCCGCTGGCCGGGGCCTGCACCGTTTTGCGGTTGCCGGAAACGGTTACCGATCCCGGCGATGCCACCCCTTTATCCAGAGGCGCGAACGCTGCCCAGGCCAAAAATCCGAACAGACCAATTCCCACCACCAACCAGCCCATCCGGGTAAACCGCCGTTCATCCTGCGGGATCTCTTCAATATACGAGTCTTGCGGCTCGCCAATGTGCGTCGACATACCAACTCCTTTAAACTGCGGACGGCAATAAAGCCGCCAGGCAATTCACGGCTTAATTAATTTGCGTTTTCGGGATATTGCCTTCATCCGGCTCGGAATTTACCGCCCTCACCGCTTGCTGAGGCGGTTGCGCCTGCGCTTTTTGCGCATTGGCTAACGCCTGAAGCACTTGTTGAGTCGGGCCGAATGCGTTGACGTTGCCATTTACCAGGAGCAACAGCTTGCTGGTCATCGACAGCAAATTGGTGCGATGGGTAATCAGAACCACCGTTTTATTACGTTGCTTGAGGAACATAATGGCCTGGTTCAACGCTTTCTCGCCCGCATCATCCAGGTTGGAGTTAGGCTCATCCAAAACCACCAGCGAAGGGTCGCCATACAATGCGCGCGCCAGGCCGATACGCTGTTTCTGTCCGCCGGACAGCCCAGCGCCACCGTTGCCGAGCACCGAATCGTAGCCGTTAGGGAAACGCAGGATCAGTTCGTGCACGCCGGCCAGCTTGGCGGCTTCAATGACTTTCTCTGAGTCAATATCGTTAAAGCGGGCGATATTCTCGGCGATAGTCCCGGCAAACAGCTCAATGTCCTGTGGCAGATAGCCGATATACGGCCCCAACTCATCCTTGTTCCACTGATAGATGTCGGCATTATCCAACCGAACAATCCCTTCACTGACCGGCCAAATGCCGACCAGCAAACGCGCCAGCGTCGATTTCCCCGACGCGCTCGGGCCAATGATCCCCAGCACGTCACCGGGCTGGATGGAAAAACTCACGTTATGCAATACCGCATCGCCTTGGGATCCCGGCGGCGTGGCGGTGACGCCTTCTACGGCCAGCACCCCTTCCGGGCGCGGCAAGGACATGCCGGTACCCCGTTGCGGATGCGTTTCCAGCAGCTTGACCAACCGGCCATAAGAAAGCTTCGCCGCGCTGTAGCTCTTCCAGACGTTAATAACCTGCTCAATCGGCGCCAGGGTTCGCCCCATCAGAATGGAACCGGCGATCATCATACCGGGCGTGATGTGCCCATCGATCGCCAGCCAGCCCCCCAGCCCCAGCACCAATGATTGCAGCGACATGCGCACAAACTTGGTGATCGACGTGACCCGCGATGCGCGTTCGCTGGCGATGCGCTGACTGTTCAAGAACCGCTGGTGCAGACCGAACCACCGGCGTTTCAGGTTGGGCAACATCCCCAAAGCTTCGATCACTTCGGCATTGCGCAGATTGGTGCTGGCCAGCGTCCCGGACATAATCGACAGCTTGCTGGCTTCCGCCAGCGGCTTTTTCGACACCATTTCGTTGATCACCGCCAATGCGATCAGCAACAGCGCACCGACCAGAGCGAAAAGCCCCAACCAAGGGTTAAAGAGGAATATCACCAACAGATAGATTGGAAACCACGGCGCATCAAAGAAGGCGAACAGCGCGCTGCCGGTGAGGAATTGGCGCAGATTGGTCAAATCGCTCAGCATCTGGCCGGCATCAGACGAGCCGTTTTTCAGATTCGCCTCGTAGGCCGCGGTATAGACTCGCGTGTTGAGCCGCATATCCAGCTGGCTGCCGATGCGGATCACCACCATGCTGCGCACGTATTCCAACAGCGACATCATGCCGAACATGCCCAGCATGATCAGCGTCAGCATCAACAGCGTGATTTCATTGCGAGAAGGAAGCACCCGGTCATAAACCTGGAGCATATAGATAGAAGGAACTAGCATTAATAAATTAATAAATGCGGTAAATATGCCAACGGTCCAGAAAACCTTGCTGCGAGTCCGTATAACATCCGCAATTTCATTGCGCGGTATAAATTGATTCACTTTCTGCCCTTACATCATGTGCACTGTCAGTCAAAATCCGCATTGGACTCTTATAAGGAAAATCCTAAAAAGGGAAAAATAAAATAAATCCTAAAGAACCCCACCCCAGACATGCTCGAGACTGCAGATACTTTTCCTAACTATAGGTAGAGAAAGCGGATACCAGCAAGGCCGTAAGCAAAAAAAATCGCATCACAAACCACAGAAAAAAACAAATGAAAACAGTGGGGTAAATAATAGGCGGGGCAAAGCGGGTTTAGTACGAAAGGGAATAAATTAGAGATAATGACGTAGTTCACAAATTTCAAAGAATACGGGGTGTTTATACACCCCGTATTATTTATTGACTAACAGTTTCAATGGGAATTATAACCCACTGGAATTCATACTTACGCGTAGTGCAGCGTATCCACCAATTGCTGGTGGTTTTGCCCAGTCAGGTATACCACGGTATCGTTGAGGTCCAGCGAGTGGTTATCGTTGTTGTCGATAATCACGTAAGAGCTGGCAGTGTTACCGCCACCGCTGAATACAACGGATGCCACACCCACTTTCGACGTCAGCGAGTTGCTGCTATCCAGGCCAAGAATACCGCCCAGCAGGCCGATAACGCCATTGGTCAAACCGCCCACCAGTGTCCCCAACAATGCATCCAACGTGTCGGCAGAACGTGTACCGTAGTTCGCTACCGCGGTGCCGCTGGCGTCATCGGAGATAGTCAGGCCGCCATGGTTCACGTCGACAATCGAGTCCTTGAGGCTATTAAAGTCCTTGATGGTCACACCCGCCTGCGTGTTACTGGCCTTGATGTCGTAGGTGTTGGCACCTGCGCCGCCGGTCAGCGTGGTGTTGCCAATCACGCCCAGAGTATCGGCAGCACTGGTACCTTCTACGGTCATTTGGTAACCGTTCAGGCCCAACGCCGTCAACACCGGTGCCAACAGGTTGGTGGTGACAACGCTCAGCGGCAGAATGTTCAGCAACTGAATGATGATACCGTCACCGGTACCGCCATGGCTGGAGTCGAGATTCAGCCCCGCGGTATTGGTGGACGCATTGATATCACGCACGTTGCTGAAACCGCTGCCCACCGTCAGATCCAGCGCGTGATCACCGGTCACGTTGATGGTCTGAACCTGCGCATTGGTGCCGGCCAATGACAGAATATTGTCAAAGCTGCCGGTACCGCCCGAGGCCACGTTAACCGTGGTCAGAGCGGTGCCCAACAAGGCGCTGCTGCTGCTGTTGAGAGTGATGGCGCCGGCATTCACGTTGGCAGAACTCACCGCATCGAAGTTGATATTGAAGTGATCGGTGGCGTTCTGGACAAAGGTGAAGTTCAGCGTACTGGCAGCGGTCGCGTCCCCTTTCACTGCCAACTGCGCGGCGTTGCCGCCGGCGGCGTTGATGACGTTGACGTTAGCCAGACCGGAGACCACAAACCCCTGTGTGCCCAGATTGGTGGCCGCTGCGTTCTGCGTAACCGTGCCGCCGGTGGTGCCTTCGACCGTGGACGTGCCGTTGGTCAGGCCAAAGTCAAAGGTGTTGTTTGGCGTGGTCACGCTGGTGGTAGTCGGTGAACCGATCAGCGGCGTCGTAATCAGCGTGCCGACAGACTTGCCGATATAGCCGGTCAGGTCGATCTGCTCGAAGTTCGAGAAGTTGTTGGCGTTGCTGGTCACGGTGCTGGTACGAACGCCCAAGGCGTTTTGGTTGGTCACCACGGTTTTGGTGATGAAGTTGGCGGAGATGGAGTCCGTACCCGCGCCGCCATTAGCGGAGATGCCGGCGCCGACGGTGTTGGCTGCGCCGGTTGCCGCATTCCCCGCCCATTTCAGCGAGTCGTTGCCGTTGCCAAGGTTAAAGTCGCCGGTGCCCGTGGCGATATTGGCCGTCGACGTTACGATGACATCATCATTCCCGGAACTGGCGTTCAGAATCACGTTGCCATTGTTAACGGTAATATCGACACCAGGGTTAACCCCGTTGTCAGACAGGTTGACCGTTGCTGCACTGGTGCCGTTGATGGTCAGATTCGCCAGGTGGTCGGCGAACTTCAGGTTCACGATGCTGGCGGCATTGGCGTTCAGTTGCACATCCGTCAACACTGCCGTTTCGGCATTGCTAATTTGGTGAGATGCGCCTGTGTTGACGGTGCCCGTCGCGTTGCCGCCGGCGGCCGTTGCCGTCAGAGACGCCGCGGTTTTGTACAGCAGGCTGGTACCGATGTCGAACTCGAAACCATGTTGCTGGGTTACAGTAATATTATCTGTAGCCGTCGAGTTACGCAGATCGTTGATAATAGCCTGAGTAATAAGTGCCTTATCAGATCCTAACGAGCTATACACCAAAAGCTGCGCGGCTGTAGCAGCTACACCATGTACCCCAGTGTAAACATGTTGTATAAAGTCATCACCCGTTAGTTGGGCACCTTTCTTCTGAAACTCGCTTGATTTCAATATGGTCCCAATAAATCCTTTATAAGTCATCGCTCCTTTCGATAAATACTTACTCCAATCATCTAATCCACGAGCATCAATATCACGCTGCGGAACTGCAAGATAAACTGCAGAAACCTGCTCTTGATAACTTAATGAAGGCAGTTGCCCTGGCTGATAGCTGATAGTCGCGCTATTGAAATGTTGCTGCGCGGTAGTATCGCCTGAAGCAACAGTACCACGAAGAGAATCAATCACTTGAATCAGAACTTCTGCACGAGAAGTCCCTCCAGTCAGTTCAGTGACATAGTTAGATAATTCGGTCGCAGAGGGAGACCTTTCGTAACCCCATTTAAATAAACGAATCACATAATCGGTATTGCTAAGAGAAGTCAGATTTGCAGAGAAAATTATTTCTTGCGCTACCTGGACGAAGGTTTTCGTACCGGCATTAATGGCCGCTCCATAGTTGTTTATGCCAAGTGCAGATTGAGCCGCCCCAGTAACATAATAGATAGCCTGCACGTCTGAGGCGCCTTGCCCAAGGGCAGCGGCGCTTACCGACGGGAACAGAACAGCATTTACTTGCTGATCAAGACTAGCCTGCGCAGCGGATAGAGTAGAGTCAAATCCCGAATAATCAAGAACCTGATTTACAACTTTAGCCATTGCCTCGGCAAGAGTACTACCCGTCAGGTAATCTTGCAAAGTTGAGGTGGGTGCAGCAGAGCCAAAAATTTTTGTATAAACAATTTGTAAAGCATTTAAATCTGATAAACCGTTAAAGAGGGCTACACCATCCGCAGAAGTCAATAAAGTAGTAACATATGCTGAGGCAGATAGTTCACCTCGCTGCAATTGCGCACCTATTGAGTCGAACGTAGCGTGTGACGCGCTTTTCCCTAAAACAGCGTATAAAATAGCTGCTGCTTCTTTCTGATACGCTAATGAAGCCATGATTCCCCCCTTAGAGGACTAACTTGAGAAGCCATAAAAAAATCGGAAGCATAAAAGAGATATAACTCATTAATAATGCAGCTAAAAATGCATTCCGACTGGTTATACCCAAACAAAGACAGCAAAGCTGTCTGAATTAAAAGAAAGGATAAGATTCAGGTTATGTCAAGGCAGACGGCGAAAGGTTTTAGCAAACAAAAACCATATAGTTAACATGGATAATGTTTTTCTCACAAAATTCCTAAACAAGAAAAATCTATAAAAACACTGAGATCACATAAAAAAACAAAATAGTTATAAATAAAATAAATTATAATGCTTTTAATAAGCAATTAAAACTGTAGCAACACTACAAATACACCAAAAAAACTGAGCATCAACATCCTGAAGTCAGCACAATGCATTACCTCTAAAAGACTTTCACACAAGTTATATTCTGGATATAGAATAGAGATAAGTCATAACTTCAACTGAAAATAGGTAGCAGGGAAATAATTAGCTATAACCAAAAAATACAATATTATAATCTCGAGGTGTAAACACAGAACTCAATGAAAAATAAATTTGACCTCCCCCATGTCGTTACAAGGGGTCAAACTGTGCCGAGAATATATTTTCTCGATGACATAATCACTCTCGCAACTATTTAAAAATAAAAAATTCCGGTCTCCGCCTGTTACCAAAGAGCCCCCCTTTCCCTGATAGAGGAGAGCAAACCTAAAGAGTTATATAAATAATTTATGAATGAATTTTGTCATCAGCTTAATTACGATGAATTGTCGCTTCTCTCTAAAAGCACGCGATATATGGTATTAAATCATGAGCAGATTTTAAATAGAAATGGGGAAACAGCAAAGAATGGACGGGGAATAAGATCTTTATTAAGATGCACAATGGAGGGAGTAAAAGAAATAAGTCGCAAACGGTAACCGACGATTCGCTTCGCATACAAAATAAACATTGAGAAATTTACGAGCAGCTCAAAAAAAGAACACCGCAGAGAGGAAATACATCATCAGCATCAAGGGAAAAACGTTATCATTGGGGATAGATAAGTAACAGGAAAGATGTTATTTCTTACGAGGGAGGGAGGGAGGGGGAGGAATAGCGCCTATCAATTTCGATATAGGGGTACACGAGAGAACAATGCGTTAGCAGGAACATTCTCTCGTCAAATTAACATCGGACACTCTTTAGCGATAATAAAAGGTAATAAGTCCATTAATTCAGCATACACTTAAACAAGCAGAAATCAATCGTCAACGCACTCCTTCGTAATAAATTGCATTACACGCTGCTCAACAAATAAAAAGATCATAAAGATACACAGATATATAGAGAAATTAGCTGAACATTTAATATCACTAAAAATGAAAATATTTACTCGTCTATTTTACCAAAACCCTTCCAAATCCCCGGGCTGCCAGCTTCAACACATACCCACCCCATGAAACTACCACTCTGTGGTAAGGAGTTATCGATAACATCACCAACAGAAAAGCGGCCGTTCGTTGGAGGTCCTGGCAGTAATAAGCGTCTTATCGAAGGGATAATTACGCGTGACTCTACGCCAAGAACGGTAAATCTACCGACGACATTATTATTTAGCCACATCCCATTTTTTGAACCAAATTGGACATCACCTGCAACCATGCAATCATCAATTAGCACATTCGGTACTTTTGGGTCAATAAAAACATCTCCGTCGATAATAGAAGAAATAACTCTTATCCTCAATTTCTTTGAACCAGACCTGGCAAAAAATGACTTTTTGATTCGGCAGTTTTCAAAAATAACGTCACCATCAAGGTTCGACCAGTCAATTGAATTAAAGATGCAGTCTTTAAAAATTTTAAACCCTGAGGTGGATATTGCATCAACTGTATCAATAGTTACATCTTTGAAAGTGAACTTGCTGTTCGTGCCTGTTTTTATCTTTATATTTTTCGCGGGGCTGCACCGGTGCGAATCAATATAAAACTCACCATAAACATGCTTCAAAAGATATTTAATTTCATCGCTTCCTCCGCCACTGACTTTGATCGTCCCTTTTCTCTGCATAAAAAGAGTACAGCCTTCAGTTCCAGAGACATCCCAATGCGCATTATATTCAGCATGCAAATTGACGAAATAGTTTTCTATGCCACCGGCAAAATCACAAATTGGCGAAACAGGGTTATCTTCCCATTGGCAATCATTAAAACGAAGATAATTGCAATCATCTCTTAGAGATGACATTATAACTATTGGGCTAACCAGCGTTTTAGACTCATCAAAGCCATCTTTTAAATTGGCTCGATCGCCAGATGTTCTTCCGCAATTGAAAACATCAACTTGTTCAAAAACAGAGTCTTGGCATTTGTCGATAAACAGCCCCGCACCATCAAACCCCTCCAGAGTAACCTGTTCTAGACGCATTGCATATTGATATTGCAGAAAAAAACCATGACACTTGCTCAAGTTTCCAATGAGTTGAATATTGCTAATGGATACAGCACGGAAGCCAGGACTTTTAGCAGATTTATTAGATTTCCCAGGAAAATGAAAGACACCGAAATTTTCGTAGCCTTCATTCATGCGAACATCAATGACGGTCCCCCCTTTCTTGCCAAAGCCATCTATTTTAGCCCCAGAGTCTAAAGGAAAGATAATAGGTGTTTTAACTACTAGCTTTCCTCTCGGCAAAACGATTTTACGATTGCTGGAAAAATTAATAGCACGAGTAATCGCCGGTCCATTATCATCTTGTGTGTCGCTGATCCCAAAATAACTGCCTAAAATAGGTTCATCGTTTGAAAACACTCTTTTCCAACGCTTACCATCATCTGTAACAATTACCATTCCCCCATCATCAGGAGAAGTATTGTCATCAGCATCATAATAGAACTCCCCACCTCCAGAATGTTGAGATTGCACGGACGGCTTATGGTTAGCAACTACGCTTCTCATCACGGAATTAACTGCAGTAGTACCTTGTGATGGATAATAGCTGAGTACATTTACCCGTTGACCAGGACTGATTGGAGAAAGTTTCTTTAAGCTACCAATATCAGGACAATTACTAGCTAAGGATTCGGTACTTGCATTTTTTATCGAATTATCAGCAAAGGCATTTTCTGTCCTTGCGATAGCAGCAATGGAAGCCAATGCCATAACGATACCGTTCTTTAGTGATTCTCGCTTAGAAAAATCAGGACTAATTTTCTTCATTTTCTGCCTCCAGAATAAATTTATTGATCTTGTTCCCAGAGAGAAACCACCATATTAACAAGCAGCTTTAAATGAGATCACTCTTATTCTTAGTGTGATTTGAGTATATGTAATAATAAGTAAGTATTATAAAACTATCAACAGTGAAAAATGTTACAGTGGCAGTAAAAAGCACCAAAATAACAACATCATAACTATCTAATTTCAAATACATACAGAAAAATACTATTGCGATGAGACCAATAACCCCCATCTCCATAGTAACACCTAGAAGCCCCACATTTGGCTTGAAACCAAATCCACCTAAATAATCAACAATAGGCTGATAATTGGTAAAACATTCGTATTCTTTTCCACACCCAATTAAGAAACTCGGTACGTTCATATTTAAAACTAAATATGATGCAGAAAAGCGATGTGCTATAGATTGATTTTCGTAGAAAAAGGCAGGAATCCCGACATTAAGATAGTTTGCGATCGAAACGAAAACGACAATAAAGAGTGAAAAAGTGAGCACAACAGGGATTTTAGCTAATATACGCCGAAAAGGATAAACAGCTGCTATAAGGAACAGTATAACTGAGGCCTTAGACAAACTGAAAATATAACCTAATGCAAATAATACAATCTCCCAAGCCTTTAGCTTAAAATCTCTTAGTCTTATCATAAACGAGATGATTAATAGGGAAACAAAAAAACCAGCCTCTCGAGATAACCCAGACATTCTTGGCAACAGAAAAACTTCATATTGGTTAGTAAAAGTTTTGGTTGCATAGTCGCCCCATATTGCAATCGATATTGCCTTTGGCCCTATTGCAGCAGAATAGTTTGTACCAGCGAACTCATATAATGAAAACTGTAAAATACACCAAATAACAGAAATAAGCATACAGACATATATTTTACTAAAAACTGGCTTTCCTATTTTGTGAATATATGCAACACCCAATACTAGAGCAAATGTCTTAACGACTAAATCATACCGCCAAAATGCTAGGCACAAGACAGTCCACACACAAAAACACAGTAATATTTTTAAAGATACTGTAGACAACTTTCTTATAAATTCATAATCCATGAAAACCAGAGGAATCCAAAGATATAAAGTCACATCACCGACGTAAGGATTGAAAGGTGTAGCGATGAAAAAAAATGCAATCCCCCATCTCAGAATATTTAGGAAGAGTCTTTCCTTTTCGCTACTATCAACGATAGTGTGTGTTGTAATACTCATTGATTTTTGCTCTCATGAAGAAAATTTTCTTATAATATACTAACCATTAATCACAATCAATAAGCCGATTTATTTATAAACCCTTTAAAGACCGTAAGAAATATAATTCGGATATCGAACCAAACGCTCCAATTCCTAATATAATCGAGATCATATTCAACTCGACTTTGCATCTTGTCTAGAGTGTCCGTTTCACCTCGCCATCCATTTATCTGGGCCCAGCCAGTGATTCCTGGTTTAACTTTATGACGAAGCATATAGCCTTTAATTAGCTTTCTGTATTGCTCATTATGCGCGACAGCATGTGGGCGAGGTCCAACAATCGACATGTCCCCCATCAACACATTTATAAATTGCGGAAGTTCATCAAGCGATGTCCGACGTAAGAAAGCACCAACGGCAGTAACCCGAGCATCACCTTTTTTTGCCTGAACAACTTTATCTCCATTTTCCATAACGCTCATGGATCTAAACTTCCAAACCATTATAGATTTCCCATCCATGCCATAACGTCTCTGCTTGAAAATAATCGGGCCTGGAGACGTGAACTTAACAGACATCGCAATCAATAAAAGAACAGGGGAAATAAATATTAATATTGCAAGCGAAAGTATAATATCCTCTACACGCTTTATTATTTTATTGACACCGCTGATTGGTGTATCAAAAAGAGAAACTACAGAAACACCATTTATTTCTTCGCTACGCGACTGTAGAATATTAAAAGTAAAAACATCTGGTATAAGCATTACCGAGCAAGTTGTATCAGATAATTCAGCTACAGTATCCTTGATTAAACGTTCTTGCTCCATTGGCATCGCAATATAAATTCTATCAATCCGTCCATCTTTTGCGTCTCTGATAAGTTGCTCTAAATCACCACATTTTCCGACTTTCGTGTCGATAGAGTTACATGCGTCATCATATATTCCAAGGACTTTGAAGCCCATCCAATGAGCATCATTTAAAGTTTCGGCTAACTTGATACCAACAGGGAGCGATCCCATGATCGCAACATTGCGGGTGTTAAACCCGAGATTTCGCATATAACCAAGCAATAAACGAATAATCGAGCGAGAAACTATCAAACCACAACATGCCAAGAGGTACCACTCAGCATATAGCGTTAAATCACTATAAAAACCATCGATAAAAGATATAAGACCAACAGTTAATAAAACACTTAAAGACCAGTTTTTTATGATGAGTTGGATCTCTAAGGTAACACGGACTCCACGCCACGAGCGGTAAAACTCGGTTATCCCACCTACCATTTGAAATATGACGATTGATATCAATACTACAACCCAGTACTCCATGGTAAATACATTGCCTGACAGCTTGCATGCCCAATAAAGACAGAAACTTATAATAGCAATGTCTGAAAACCGCTGTATCATTGAAGTTAGCGAAGCATTAGACTGTAGAGCACCACGACGAAAACCATTCATAGCTGTTTGCCTATTAACCAACATAGTATAACTCCTGCCCAGTACCTGCCAGATTAAAAATATAATTTTTATAAAACAGAAGAATACATTATATATCAGGAGAATCGCGTTCAACTTTCCTATTCCAGGAAAAATATCTTTGTTGCACTTTAAATATCATGCACCAAGATCAAGGTATACTTTTTTAGTTGCCTCAATCATCTTGTCCGCGGTAAATTTCTTACTGAACGTCTCTATTGCGGCATTCCCCATTCTCTGCCACTCCTCTCTTGATGTACTTTCGAGTATATGACATAGCTCCTCCGTTTGCTCAGGAGAAAATAGCCGGCCATTTATGTGATCTTCAACAACCTCCGGGAAAGAACTACAGTTACTCGCTAAAATAGGTAATCCATAGCTCATTGCTTCTAACGGAACCATTGCAAAACCTTCCCATCGACTTGGTATTAGCAATACATCAGCACGACAGAAATGTGGTGCCAATTGTTCAGCGGATAACCAGCCGGCATACGTCGTCTGCGGTAGATCTTGAATATTATCATTCTCATTTTCAAGCACAAAGTCGCCGACAACTGTCAAATGGAATGCTTTACCTTCTAATTGGTGCATAGCTTTGGATAAAATATCAAAACCTTTTTGGTAGTCGAAGCGGCCAACAAAAAGCAGCTGAATAAGCTCATTACCCTCAGGGGAATTGACTTTTTTGACGTAATTTTTATTACTCGGAACGCCATTATGAACGACGACCAATTTATTTTCATTAAGCCCTGCATCAACAGCCATTTTTTTTTCACAATGGCTGACACAAATAACAACATCAGTTATAGGAAGCAATGCTTTTTCGATGACGGTATATATACGTGATTTAAAACGAGATACAGTCATCATAAATGCGAAAGCATGCGGGCAATATATTACTTTTGGCCGATAAATTGGCCATAATAAAATTAATGACAATCGCCCTAAAGCACCAGCAAAACTACTATGTAAATGAACCACCTCTGGTCGATGCTTTAATACAACCCCCGTAAATATAAAGAAAAACTGTAGAAAACCTCGAATCCCACGCCCTAATCGAGGAAAAGGTTTTATCGACCTCGAGTCGACACCATATAATTCTGAAACCTGATCGGCAGGAACTAAGCAACAGATTTTGTCCTGCCCTATATCAGCAATCTGACTTTTGGCTAACTGACGAAGGACCGTAGCCACTCCCCCTTTGATTGTTTCTGCCGCATGAAGAACTCTCATCACCCCCCCCCAATAATATTTATTCTAAATATTGTGATATTATTTTATTAACTGCTTGTGCCGATTTCTCCCATGAGAAGCGACGTGTGTTTTCAAAACCCAGTCTTATGAGCTCCTCGCGGACTGTATCATTGCCAATGATAGTTTCCATTGCTTTAGCGATTTCATCAATTTTGTAAGGATCAAAATACAAAGCACTCGTCCCCAAAACCTCAGGAATCGACGCGGAGGAAGACGCTATAACTGGACACCCGCAAGATTGAGCCTCAAGAGGAGGGATCCCAAACCCTTCATAGAAAGATGGGAAAACAAATGCTGTTGCATTCTGGTATAATTTAACAAGTTCCAGATCATCGACGCGCCCCAAAAATTCTATATTTGAATTAGTATTCTCGGCATTCGCATACATCTGCTTATTGAAGTTATCAGCAGAACGACCAATAATCTTTAATTTAATTTCAATTTTATCGTCTAACATGGCAAAGGCTTTTAACATGCCATGAAAATTTTTATGGTAATTAGGGGAGGATACGGCAAGAAGGTATTTTTCTTGTTTACCTGAGTCAATCGATTTAAAATTTGCAGATGACGCATTATAAACCACTGATATTTTTTCTTTTTCAACATTGAAAGCTTTGGCTATCTCACCTTTAGAAAACTCACTGACCGTAATAATTTTTCTGCTATTTTTTAGCATGATTGGAATAATCAAGTTGTAAATATAACGGAACTGTCTAGAAAAGCTCTCAGGATATCTTTTGTAGGTGATATCGTGATGTGTGACTATTTGATTCCTATAGAATAAGGGAGCAGTACTGCACAGGTTAAGTAACGGCGGAGAGCCAATACTTTTGAGATATTTAGGGAGATCGATTTGTTCCCACAAATGACCATGTTTTTTTCCAATCACCTTGATTTCAAAAGACGGATCAATCTCAATCTTAAATTTCTCGTCAGGAACGAGGAAAACAATATCGTTTCTGATTCCATTCAAACTTCGAGATATCTGTTCTGCAAAACGTTGCACGCCCGTCATATCTTGCGTAAGAAATCTTGCATTAATATAAATCATTAACGGCACCAATTATTAATCATTATAGGGAGACATTTTAATATAAAAGCTAACATCAATATAGCTCGGTATATTTTTCTGCAATATGTTTTATATCAAAGTCCCGCACCGGATTTATATCAAATGTAGGATGCGTCATAAGATAGTCAATATTAAAGTCTTGAATGGGGTATATATTATGATAAAATTTAGCTATTTCCGCAACCCCAGCAGTAAAATTAGTATAAACAATTTTCCCTGCATTGGCAGACTCAGCAACTGCCCGCCCAAATGGCTCATTCCATTTGTTAGGCAGAACAACAACATCGACCGATGCCATAAAATCTTCTACCTTAATAAAACCCATCGTCTTTATATTGCTGGCAGATGCTAACATCTCCAATTCGTTACCTTCCATATCATTACCGAAGCGCCCTGCAGCATAGAAATCGATACCTTTTGTATTTCTATATTTTTCAGCTAACAAACAATAATCATCAAACCCTTTGTCTCTAGTCAATCGTCCAATGAAGCCCACTCGTACATTTTCATGACCACTATCATCTTTTTTAAAATCAATATGTGAAATAGGATTATAGATATATGCATGAGCAGCGCTAATGCCAAATTTATTTGACTTATGAAGTTTAGAGATATATTCACTGATACCTACAAAACAATCAACATTTCTGCTGCAATTTTTTTTCACAGCAGAAAGAAGCTTTACACCAATACTATTAACATCAATATTATTTCCCGACTTAAACAATGTACTATTAGGATGAAAAAGATAGTAATCTCGCGTTGTATGGACTATTTTTATGTTTTCTTTTTTAGCTGCTTTCCAAACAGAAACTGAAAAGCCACTTAAGTTATTTGTATGTACAACATCGGGTTTTATCCTTGCCAACTCTTTACCAACAAGTGACATCATCCAGGGGTTGTACATGTCAATGAGATGCCATACAAGCTTCTTCAATCGCCCTTTCCTACCATTAGCGAATGGCCAGTAAATATTTTTTAGAGGGAAATAAAAAATGCGAACACCATTTAGTGTCTCTTCTAACATCTCACTATGATTGTGCAAACAAAAGACAGTCACATCGTGACCATTACTGATTAACTCCTCTGCCAGCAGTTGAACAGAAACTTCAGCACCACCGACTTTATAAGGAGCATAAAGTGTATTGATCATGACAATTTTCATAGCCTACCTATTTAAGCGTGGAAGTGTTTAATCAAAGCACCTTGTTAATCAGTTCAATATTGGCATTATTATATCGCGAATAATTATCGTATATACAGCCGACAAAAGATTTCCACTCTGGCGATAAATTAGCCTCATTGATTACGTAAGACGTTATTTTTATCTTATCCCCATAGATCATGATCAAATTGTCGTATAAAGAAGAGTAAAATCCAGCAATGGAAGACACGTTTTCTTTTTCCATTAAAGGATATACTTCGAAAGGAAAATCTAATCTTTTAACTTTAACAAGCTCTGATATTATTTTTATTTTTTCAGTCCTTTCTCTGCGATGTGGCACATAATAAAAAACAGATTCAGGTTTTGATTTTAATAAGTCTTTTATCATATTTAATGTTAATTGAATATCATCAACCGATGTTACTCCTGCCTCAAAAAGCGGCGCCCCAATAATGAACACTTTATTATTGTCACTGGGTAAGCTTGCTAGCTTTTTTTTATAATTTTCGTAACAGTGCCTTATGACAGTATCACTCTTTTTGACTTTTTCCCCAATGTTATATACGGAAAAAAATGTGATTTTTTCGAACTCATTGTTAACCATGCCAATGGATTTCAAGAATAAAGACTTAATGATTTTTCGCGGACTAATTCCCTCCTCTCGATTTATTCTTAGCGTCGCCGTCCCATCATCAAGAAGAACAATGCTTCTTTTTTTAAATTTTCCGGCTAGCATCCAGAAAACGCGCGCACGATATTCGCCCGCAATAAGAGTGACTCTGTTTTTATTTATTCCTCCACCACCAATCCCTTTAAGAGCACTTTTGATCTTTAATGAGTTTTTTAGAGTTCCTTCGACATCAATAACAACCAATTTCTTGTACTTAATCATATCCACTATGTTCATGATCTGATTATAATTAAGCGCAGAATTTTCTGTTTTTTTATTGATGATCAAGATCTCCAGACTTATGTTTTTAACATCCAAAAACTCTATTAAATTAAACGCCTGCAATGGCGATTCGATATACGCAATATAAGTATCCATAATTATTTCACCATAGCACTCATTCAATTGTTATTTAAAGCCTTCAGATATATCAGTGGAATTTTTTCTCATCACGCAACTTTATATAATGTTCAACATCTCGTTGAGAAAACACTTTTGCCGGATGTCCTCCAGCAATAGCAAACGCCGGAACATGCTTAATTACGACGCTACCTGCCTGTATGATTGCACCCTCACCAATTGTAACCCCGGGCAGAACAATCACATTGATCCCAAGCCAAACATTATCCCCGATATGCGTATCCTTAATCACATAAGTGTTATCGTAGGGAATCGCATTCCCATGATGATTGTGATTTTCTGTGATCAATACACAACCAAAACCACAGTGAAAATTATCGCCGATAGTAACACCGCCCTTTCCAACCACCGTCAAACCATTGGAGTTAAAGTTATCACCAAGTCGGGTTTTATTATTAACGATAGTTAAAAAGTTAATTTTCGGATCTTGACCACATCTTTCAGCCATTCTGATAACTTTTGAACGATAACGCTGCTTACGTAAGTTTCGCAACCATCGTTTAAGACTTGCTATCATCTTTTCCTCTCAATACTGAACTGTCGCTTGCCACAATAAAAAGTCACTGCACACGCATAAAAACTGGAAATTGCATAAACCAGGCAGAAATACTCAACTTTGATTTCTGTCATGGTGATGACAAATATACCAATCAAATGCGTTATCATCGAACCCATGGTAATAATTGAGATTAATTTATTTTTACGATAGTAAAACAGTGAGTGCGTAAAAATATAATAAATCGATAAAAATGCAGTTCCAGGCAAAAGAATGTTGAAGTAATAAATAGCGCGATTGAACTCAGCATTAAACAGATACGGGAAAGCAAATGGCAAAATAAAGAAGTAAATAATGCACGAAACGATAACCAGAGCTGTGTAACCATATTGAATGAGCTCGACCCCTCTAAAATCGTTCGCTTTAAGCTTGCGATAAATGAAAGGTTGGAACGCCTGGTTGATTACGCCGAAAAAGAGCATAACGATAGAGGTTAGCTGAAACGCCAAGCCATAAACCCCGACTACCGCCGTACTCATGTAATGCGCTATGAAGAATCTATCCACCGAGGATTTAATCCAATAACTGCCATGATGTGGCAATAGGGATACCCCGTAGCTAATGATTTCCTTATAACGCTTACGCAACTGTTGGAGCACGCTGCGTTCAACCGCTATTTTTCTGTAAACAAAGAACTCGTAGGCCAGCTGAATGCTGAAAAATGATGCCGCGATCGCTATCAAACGTTGTCCTGGCGTCGACGCTATCATTTCAAAAAGAGCGATAGTGAATAAAACGTTGAATGCGGAAAGCAAAAATTGGCCGATAGCGGCAACTTTATAGGTCTGACTAATGCGCAAATGCGATAAATTGATAAAGTTCAGCGCCTGCGCCAGAGATGCCAAAACAACCAGAAAACCGTCGCTGAAAGAAACAGAGATCTTGGTGACCAGTGTGACAATGTAGAATATAGCCACCAGTAGCGCGCTCGACGCGAAAGCCAAGGCGATGTTATCTCTGCGGAACACCAGGGAGCTCCCTTCCCCCTCCTGCATGTATTTGACCGGCAACAGACCTTGACCACTGAACGAAATGAAAATGATCAAGATCTGAATAACGGACAAATAAAGAGTCAGCGCGCCGTACCCCGACGCGCCTAGGTGTGCTGTCAAATAAGGCAATATGATGAAGCCGATGACCTTGCCGAGAATGTCCCCTACCGACAAGGCCGCAGCCCCCATAATGGCTTTACTCATTTACAGATACTTTTCCAGGAAGTTAAGCGCATGCCAGAACCCTTCCCCTTGGTTTTTGTGCCCCTGCCACACTTCAGGAATAAACTGCGCTTCCGGCGCATGACGCCGCAGATCATCAGCCAGCTCGTCAAAGTTCACATCGCCTTTACCGATCTGTACCCCTTCACCATCCACTCCCAAAGCATCAACAATATGCATATGTGCGGTGTAAGGGCCGACCTTCTGGGTAAACTCATGAAGATCCCATTGGTAGTAATTACAAGCCATCATGGAATGCGACGTGTCATAGCAGATGCGGTAGCCGTATTTCTCACAGAACGCTTTAATCTCGTCCGGATCGACAAACAGGTTATGGTAGCTTTGACCACCAAAGTGCCATGGGAACGGAGGCATCGTCTGGATGATGATTTCAACGCCTTCTTGATTGATTTCACCCAGAGCGGCGCCAATGCGTTCGTACATCGCCTGACGTGATTCTTTTGGCAAGAAACCGGTGGTATTAAAACCGCCTGCATTCACCACGATGACCGGACGCTCAGTTTTCGGGAAATATTGCTTCAACGCGCGAGTCACATCGCAGACACGCTGCAGCTGTTTGATCGAATGAGCAAGATAAACGGGATCATCCGTCGCCAGATCCAAAATATGATCGTTGGCGAACAGCTCGGGGCTATGTACCGCAAAACCGATATTTTCAGCGCCGGAGAAGAATTCTGTCAAATCGAGTTCCATATCCTGATAGCTCAGATGGAACTCGACGAAGTCCAGATTGGATTTATTCTTCAACTTGCCGTAATCGTGGTAGCGCACTGGAATGCCGAACGGACGATTGAAATCATAGTCCTTGGCTTCTATCGCCACATCATTTAGATCCGACTCATAGAAATACCCGCCTTTTTCGTGGTCACGATTGGCTTTCTTACCGACCAATTGCTCCAGATAAAGAGGCTGCAGACCCTGCCCCGGACTCTTCACTTCAACCATCTCGCGAGTGATGATTTCACCTTTTTTCAGATCGCGATTGATAATCAAACTTTTTGCCAGAGTTTCGCGGTTGATCATTTCCCCTTGGGTGATAGTACGTTCGCCGGCGTTGCCCATGGACTCTTCAACTTCGCGGATACGTACGACCATCTCTTTGAACTCAGGGGGTAACAACGACACCTTGTGGTCGTTGCCTTCCATGGATTTGTCGATGGTGAAGTGTTTTTCGATTACTCTTGCGCCCAGCGCGGTCACGGCGATCGGCACTGAAATGCCACGCTCATGGCCAGAATAGCCGACCAAGCAGCCCGTCACCTGCTGCAGACGTTTGATATAGGCCAGGTTGACGTCTTTGAACGGCGTCGGATACGTAGAGTTGCAATGCAGGATCACAAACTCGGCACCTTTCGATTTCAAGAAATCTACCGAGCTTTTGATTTCTGCTTCGCTGCACATACCGGTAGAACAAATCAGCGGTTTGCCCGTAGCGGCCAACGCGGCCAACATTTCGTGGTTAGTGAAGTCAGCGGAAGCGACCTTATAACCTTCCATGCCGTAGTTTTCCAACACTTCCAGGCTCTTCAGATCCCAAGGAGTACACAGCGGGGTCAGCCCCTTCTCCTTGCAATAATCGAACACTTCAATCAGTTCTTCATTGCTGAGCTGGAATTTTCTCAGCAGATCCAGCGTGTACTGTGCGCCAAGATCGGCGGATTTGTCTTTATCGTTGCCGCCCTTATACAAAGAGCTCAGATCGCGCATTTGGAACTTGACGCAATCGGCGCCCGCGTCAACCGCCAGGTCAACCAGATGCTTAGCCAGCTTAATATCGCCATTATGGTTGTTGCCAATTTCAGCAATAATGTAAGTCGGCGAGGTTTCCGTGATAGTGTGTTTGCCAATCGTCAGGCCTTTTTCGCTTTGCAGCGCAACGGCGACCAAACGACGATAATCATCAACCAGCGGCAGAACGTCAACGCCATTCGAAAACAGCGATTCAATCTCATTGCGTGGCGCATCCACTTTTTTATAGCGGACGTTCTGATTCATCACTTCCGACATTTCGCGGCTCAGATCGAAGTCGCCGTTAGTGATCCAACGACGGAAATCACCGTCTGAGAAAGAACCGCACAGCTTGCCGTCTTCGGTGACAACAAAAATAATGCGTTTTTTATTCGAGTTGATTTTTTCTAAGGCTTTAATGATTGATTCGGTTTCAAACACTAAAAAGTCAGATATTTTTTTCTGAATTAACATAAATTATCTCCCACTCCAATTTTTCAAAATTACTTCAACAACCGCCCAGTCCAGCATGGTGTCAATTTCAAAGCTTTCCTCTTCCGACATCTTATGCGCTACAACTTTGCCACCAAGACGATTACCGGTACTGAGGAGAATTTCGCTTTTCGTAACGTAAATTGAACCATTTTCTTTAAGTTTGATATTTTCAGGCTTAATATCTTGCCGACGCGGACGGTTTAAGTAGTCGTAATAGGCTTTCGGATTATCTTCATTTTCCCACAAGAAATGCCAAAACTCACATACGCTCAGCAGTGAATCGGCTTTCTTTTCAATAATCTTTCTGATTGCAGAATCAATCGCATCATCTTTGCGAACAGGAGAAGTAGCCTGCAACAGGACGGTATACTCAGGGTGGTAACTCTCATGTTCAGCCAACCACTCCAGCGTATGCAAAAGCGCGGGCTCAGTCGCAGCGGTATCGTTCGCCAGATGGGCCGGACGCATGAACGGGACTTCCGCGCCATATTCTCTGGCTACGGCAGCGATATCTTCACAATCTGTAGAAACAATAACACGATCAATACTCGAAGAATTTAATGCCTGCTCTATGCTCCAAGCGATTAATGGTTTACCTGCAATTTCTTTAATATTTTTTTTGGGAATACCTTTCGACCCACCCCTTGCCGGAATAATTGCAAGATTACTCATTTTTTCTCCAAATATCCTGTATTATTAATTCTTTATTGAACTAAAAGCTCCTCTATATCGAGATATCGAGGAGCTTTATTACTTTAAGAGAGGAAAAAATTACTTATACTCGTAAGCGTAGTAGCCGTAAGCGTCACCGGATTTATTTTCAACGGCATTAAGAATAACACCTTTAATCTCGGTACCATTCTGTTCGAAACGACGAATACTCACTTCAATTTCTTTCAATGAATTTATACCATGACGCGCAACAAGTAATGTTGTGCCTATGTTTCGCCCAACAATAGCTGCATCCGTAACCGCAAGGATAGGCGGCGTATCAACAAGCACTATGTCATAGTGTTCGCTTGCCCATGTTAAGAGATCGGTTAACCGTTTATGCATCAATAGCTCAGATGGGTTTGGTGGGACTTTACCCCGAGAAATAAAGTCTAGACTAGACAACTCTGTCTTTTTAATTACGCTCTCGACAGACGTTTGACCGGATAAGAAATCTGATAGCCCCATACCTAACTCACAACCTAACAGGCTATGCGCATACCCTTTACGCATATCAGCATCTATAAGGAGGACTTTTTGCCCAGCCTGTGAAACAACAGCGGCTAAGTTTAAACTTACAAACGTCTTACCGATATTCGGGCTAGCGCCACATATCATCAGCACATTATTTTTAGCTTCAATCATCGCAAAATGCAGGCTGGTACGTAGACTACGTACAGCCTCAATAGCAAGGTCTGCTGGGTTGCCTACAGCAAGCAACGAGTCAACATTAGCTTGATTCTTTCTTTGTCCCTTATTAAGGATAGAGCTATCTTTCTTCTGTTGCCATTCAGAGAGAGGAATACTCGCATACACATTAATGCCTTGCTGTTCAAGTTCCTCAGGACTTTCTATCCCTCTGTGAAGCATATTTTTCAAGACTACTACAACAACTGAAAGCACACCGCCAAATAAAGTAGCAATAATTATGATTAGCACTTTTCTCGGTTTTACCGGTTTAGGGGCAGCCTCAGCAGAGTCAATAATGCGGACGTTACCAACGGTACTGGCTTTAGTGATCGAGAGCTCTTGCTGTTTATTCAACAATTGCATATAGATTTCTTTCCCAGCATCAACATCTCGTGTTAAACGAAGTATTTCCTGCTGGGTTTGAGGCATCTTGCTAACACGTTTATTCAACTTATCTTTTTCTTGCTGCAATGTCGAGCGTTTCTCCATTAATGCTCGATATGCTGGGTGCTCTTTCGTATAAAGCTTGGATATTTCAGCCTCTTTGAAAGTAAGCTCATTTAATTGAGCTTCCACACCAACAATTGTATCAAGAACAGATTTTGCCTCTAAAGATAAATCGACAGAATCATTCTTTTGGCGAAAACTATTAAGCTTATCCTCCGCAGAATTTAAAGACTCTCTGACTAATGGCAATTGATCTTTCAGAAATGCCAAACTACGAGCGGCTTCTTCTGATTTTCTTTCTACGTTTTGCTCAAGATAATTACGGCTTATGCTATCTACAATTTTTTTAATTTGAACAGGATCATCACCATTATAACTTATAGATAAAACACCTGTGTCTTTTCCTTTATCCTCAACTGTCAGATTATCTAAAAGGTTTAATGTTGCGGACAGTTTTGACAATTTTTCAATTTCAAAAACAACTCCTGGAGCGGACTCTATTCCACTGACAAGTAGAGATATATTATCACCTGACGCCAACTGTCCCACTTGTCCTTTAAATAAAAAATCACCATTCTTTGAAATGGTATAGTTTTCTTTATCGACTACTGTCAATTCGAGATTAGCATCAGATAGCTCAGGTGGTACATTTAACCGCGATAATGCGATCTGCCCAGGTTCTTCTCCCATCAGTCTAGCCCAACCGCGTCCGAATATAGGAAAATATTTCTGATTCGCGATCGTATCTAGATGCAGATCACTTACCGTTTTACCCAAAATCATCCGTGAAGTTATCAGCTCGATTTCGGTTGACGACGCAGGCTGTGCATCAGGAAGCATTTGAGTCAGGTCATTAACAAGCGAATTACCATCGCTCCTTTCCACCTGAATTAATGCGTCGGCTCTATATATTGGAGTGGCAAAAAGACTATATAGGAGCCCCAACACACAAAACAACGTTGTGAACCCTAAAATCAACCAGCGATGATCAAAAAGGATGCTAATCAATCTGGCTAAATCTATCTCATCATTGCTTTGGCTAGCTGGAAGCTGGCCAGCTTTACTGTTGTTAGTCATGTTGTTCTCTATTCAACGGTTTAAAGCATCAGCCCATTTCTGAGCTGATTCTGCAAGCAAATTGTAGGCATATTCAAATGCCTCAGGACTTTTCCTGTAAGGATCAGGAATATCTTTTTGCCCTTGCCAGTGTGCAAAAAGCATTGTCTTCCCTCTTACTTCAGGAATGAGCCTACATACAGCATCTACATGTCCCCTTTCCATTACAAGAATGAGAGAATATTCTTGACACATACTCTTTGTAAGCTGCCGTGCCACATGACCCTCAAGAGAAATACCGTTCTTACTGGCTATCAGTGCCGCTTGATTATCAGCACTGTGCCCAGCTAAAGCATGTATACCTGCGGAGGCAATATTTTTAGCCGGACACAGTTTTTTAAGCAAAGCCTCGGCCGTCGGTGAACGGCAGATGTTGCCTACACAAACTACCAAAATGGAATCAAACATACTCTATGCCCTATGGCCAATTACGAATGCGCAATGTACCTTCAGTCAGGTCATTGAAGCTCGATATTGTAGGTGCCAGCTGACTGATAACACGATTCCAACGGACAATTGGTGCAGCAGTGACATAGACGATATCATAAGGCTGAAGTTGGAATTCTGCCCCCATAACCATGGCTGTCGCATCAGCCATGTTCAACTGATAGATATCAGCTAATTTGCTACCCTGTCTACCATGGAGAGGTCGGATGACAAACACACCGGTTGCATCTGCGGTCGTTTGGCTTATCCCATTGGTATTGCCTAAGGCTTCCGTGAGTGTCATACCACTCCGATCCATTTTCAGTGTCGCTGGTGTTTTAACCTCACCCATAACAAATATCTTAAGATCGTCATTTCGAGGAATATAAAGAATATCACCCGGGTACAATAATCTGTTCTGTGTAAGATCGCCGTTTTGCATCATTTTCTGCAACGATAGGCGCTCTTCTTTACCATTGTGGGTGAGCACGATATTGCGCCAATCGGCATTTTCCGTCAGGCCGCCCGCGACGTTAATTGCATCAAGTACCGTCAAGGGAACATTAGTGATAGCTTGTTGCCCTGACTTCGATACCTCACCAGTAATGTATGCTTTCTGCGAACGAAACGCAGCTATATTGACATCGACCTGAGGGCTTTCAATATATTGAGAAAGCCGACTTGCTATTTCTGAACGAACCTGGGTCGCAGTTTTTCCCGCTACACGAACTTTACCAATATAAGGATAAAAAATTGTACCATCCGATTGGACCCAGTTCCCCGTATCGCTTGCGCTTCGGTATTGGCCTGCTGGTGTAGTCAACTCCGGGTGATCCCACACGGTTACATTAAGGACATCACCAATACCGATATGATATTCGTAACTACGAAGTGCTTGTTCAAGCAACGCGTTCGGCTGAGCGACTACTCGTGGGGCACGAAGCTTGTCAATCAACTTTGGCGTAACCGGATACACATTCACCAGTTCATCGATATTAAAATCACTATCCTCTTGTTTTACCGTTTCTTTTCCTGAGGTGTGTAAATGCTGTCCGGGAAGGATAGTACAGCCACTGAGGATACCGACGGATACAAGTATCGATATAATTTTCAATTTTCTTTTTGCCATCGAGTTATCATCACTTTCAAGTATGTGTTTCAGCAAAGCTGACAAGATAATCCTATCTAACCTTGGCAGCTGATTTGCAATCTAACGAAAATTCCAAGCACAAAGTCATGTGAATTCTGCTCTTGCTCTGTAACATTCATCAAGACGTGCACTCTCTCGTCATTGAGCTATCGTTGAAGTGTCAGAAGGTAGTATTAGGATGGTATGGGAAGACAGGTGGCCATCCTGGCAAATCAAGTACTACGTCTAACACTGGCATTCGCATCTGAAGTCTACGAACTGCCGTTTGGTCGATATCTCTTTCAATCTGCTACAAACTCAGGGTGGAAAGAATCTAAACAATACCGACCATTGGAAGATTTTAATATAAAAATCAATCATGCGAAATGCTGGCGTTTAAGACTCAACCCTCAGTATCATGATTTATAACCTCTTAAAATGCCAACTTTTCTGCCCACTCACGGAAGGCTTTTCCCTGCGTAGGATGGCGCAACCCGTAAGTCACGAACGCCCGCAGATAGCCCATTTTCTCACCGCAATTGAACGACTCACCAACCAATTCAGTGGCCTCTACTATTTGCTGCTGAGTCAGCTCAGCAATAGCATCTGTCAGCTGAATGCGTCCCCAAGCGCCCGGCTCAATTTTCTCGAGAATAGGCCAAATATCCGCAGATAGCGCATATCGCCCAACGGCTGAGTAGTTTGATTTTAGCGGAACATCGCGTCCCGGCTTCTCGATTATTGAACTGATACGCGAAGAATCGCCAGGTTGCAGTGCGTTATTCTCACACTCGACAACAGAATATTCACGCAGAGTATACTCGTCGACAGTTTGAACCAGTATCTGGCTATGGCCCGTTTCTTCGAAACGAGAAATAAGATGCGACAAATTATCTTTTCTCAGATCAGCCTTAGCATCATCAAGCAATACATCCGGTAACAGAACAACAAACGGCGAATCACCGACCAACGGCTTAGCGCAGAGAACGGCATGTCCCAGTCCTTTAGGCTGCCCTTGGCGAATGTGCATCAGCGTCACGCCTTTTGGCGTTATCGACTGCACCTCATCCAGCAATTGCCGTTTCACGCGCGCCTCCAACATCGCCTCCAGCTCGAATGAGGTATCGAAATGGTTTTCAATGGCGTTCTTGGAAGAATGCGTCACCAGGATGATCTCTTTAATCCCCGCCGCGACGCATTCGTTGACAATGTATTGAATCAACGGCTTATCAACGATTGGCAACATCTCTTTCGGAATCGCTTTGGTCGCCGGCAGCATACGCATGCCCAATCCGGCAACGGGAATAACCGCTTTCAACTTCGTCATGGTAGACCTCATTCAATCTCGTGATCGCTTTCAGCCGCGGTGGCGACAACCTGTTACTTTCCTAACGTCTGCTTCAACCAGCGGCTGAAATTCTCACCTTCCGTACCGTGACGCAGACCATACTGCACAAACGCCTTCATATAGCCAAACTTGTCGCCGCAATCGTGGGACTTGCCGCTCATATGGAATGCTTCCACCGTTTGCTCATCCATCAACATCGCAATCGCATCGGTCAGTTGAATCTCATCGCCCGCGCCGGGAGGGGTTTTCTCAAGTAACGGCCAAATATCGGCGGCAAGCACATATCGGCCGACGACGGCCAGATTGGAAGGCGCATCCTCGCGGGCCGGCTTCTCAACCACCGCCGTCATCGGCGCGCTTTCTCCTGCCGCGATCGTCGCGCCAGCGCAATCTACCACACCGTATTTGGACACATCTTGTTCCGGCACCGGTTCAACCATGATTTGGCTGTAACCCGTATCACCAAAACGCTGGATCATTTTAGCCAGATTTTCCTTACGCAAATCCGCCGTAGAATCATCCAATAAAACATCGGGCAACAGCACAACGAAAGGAGAATCACCCACCATTGGCTTGGCGCACAGCACCGCATGCCCCAACCCTTTCGCCTGTCCCTGACGCACCTGCATCACGGTAACGTCCGGCGGGCAAATACTTTGCACTTCACTCAGGAGCTGGCGTTTCACACGCGCTTCGAGCATGGCCTCCAGCTCAAACGAAGTGTCAAAATGGTTTTCAATCGCGTTTTTCGATGAGTGCGTAACCAATACGATATCTTTAATCCCCGCCGCCACGCATTCAGCAACAATGTACTGGATTAAGGGCTTATCGACCACGGGCAACATTTCTTTAGGAATCGCCTTGGTCGCCGGCAACATACGGGTTCCCAACCCCGCAACGGGGATCACTGCCTTGAGTCTTGTTTGCATTTTCATTCCAATTCATCGTAGCGCTGCATTCACCTGCGCAGCGTGAACAAAGGGATTCAATCGGGCACGCTACCGCCCTTGGCTTGCAGCTACCAAAGTACTGTTATGACGTATCCACCACGTCATTGCATGAGCCAAACAATTTTTATGCAAAACGGCTCTCATTCTTCGTTTGAACTGCCATGCCGTTCACAAAAAAGTAAAAAAACCGGTGCCTTTATAACCAAACAATGCTAGTTACTGCCGTTATATGACTAAGATTCTTATACTAATGTCTAAGTGATACAAGCCTTAGATCCCCCCAGCCAGCCGTTTTCAGAATAAGACTACTCATGCCTGATACCGATAAGAATCATAGTCAAGGAAAATTGTTTTAATGTTTTGATTTAAATAAATTTAATAAGGCGTTTCTTTTCTGAGCGCATACATCCCGGTAGATATTTGCGCCCTCCGGCCCCTGGCTCCGTTGGCCACTCGGCGCCGATCGATGTTTGCGGCAATCCTCCTGTTCTGATCCACGTCCTCCCGATTAAAGTTGAATTTTGCCGCCTCAACGCCCATCATTCCCGAGCGGCATAAGCCGTAGAACTTACAGGTGAAATTGGGCGTATGGAATGGATCGCTGATCCAACAATTTGGGCCGGCCTGGCCACGTTGGTCGTGCTGGAAATCGTGCTGGGTATAGACAACCTTGTCTTCATCGCCATTCTGGCGGACAAACTACCAAAACAACAAAGAGATAAGGCCCGTGTCGTCGGTCTGTTGCTGGCGCTGGTCATGCGTCTGGCGCTGCTCGCCTCCATCTCGTGGCTGGCGACGCTGACCAAACCGATGTTCATCGTCGCGGAGCACCCCTTCAGCGGCCGCGATCTGATCATGCTGGTCGGCGGGATATTCCTGCTGTTCAAAGCCACCATGGAGCTTAATGAGCGGCTGGAAGGCAAGGATGAAGAGCAGCACGGCGCGCGCAAAGGCGCACGTTTCTGGCTGGTGGTGGCGCAAATCGTGGTGCTGGACGCCGTTTTCTCGCTCGACTCGGTGATCACCGCCGTTGGGATGGTCGATCACCTGGCGGTGATGATGATCGCGGTCTGTATCGCCATCGGCCTGATGCTGCTGGCCAGCAAACCGCTGACGCGTTTCGTCAACGCTCACCCGACTATCGTTATTCTATGCCTGAGCTTCCTGCTGATGATCGGTTTCAGCCTGGTGGCGGAGGGCTTCGGCTACCACATTCCGAAAGGCTATCTCTACGCGGCGATCGGCTTCTCGGTAATGATCGAGGCATTGAACCAACTGGCGCAGTTCAACCGCCGTCGTTTCCTGTCAAAGGTGCGGCCACTGCGCGAGCGCACCGCCGAGGCTGTGCTGCGCATGCTGAGCGGCAAACATGAAGAAGCGGAGGTCGACAGCCATTCCGCCAACCTGCTGGCGGACAGCGACAGCGAAAACGGCGAGATCTTCAACCAGCAAGAGCGGCGCATGATCGAACGCGTGCTGGGCATGGCGCAGCGCACCGTCAGCAGCATCATGACCTCGCGTCACGACGTCGAATACCTTGAGCTGAACGATCCGCAGGAAAAGCTGACGCAGTTGCTGGAGCGTAATCAGCACACGCGCATCGTGGTGGTGGAAAGCAGCGCCAGCGATGAGCCGCTGGGCGTGATCCACACCATCGACGTCCTCAAACAGCAGCTGGCGCAAGCGCCGCTGGATCTGCGTGCGCTGATACGCCAACCGTTGATCTTCCCGGAACAGCTCACGCTGTTAAGCGCCCTGGAACAATTCCGCCAGGCGCAGACGCACTTTGCCTTTGTGGTCGATGAGTTCGGCTCCGTCGAAGGCGTCGTCACCCTGACGGACGTGATGGAAACCATCGCCGGCAACCTGCCGGAGGCCGGCGAAGAGGTGGACGCACGCCACGACATTCAGCAAAACGAGGACGGCAGCTGGATCGCCAACGGCTATATGCCGCTGGAAGATCTGGTGTTGTACTTGCCGATGCCGCTGGAAGAAAAGCGCGAATACCACACGCTGGCGGGGCTATTGATGGAACACAGCCAGCGCGTGCCGCAAGAAGGCGAACAAATCAGGATCGGTGACTACCTGTTCGAGCCGTTGGAGGTCAACAGCCACCGCATCCTTAAAGTGAAGATCACCCCGCCTCTCCCAGCGGAGGACTACGAGGTTTAACACAAAGGCCGGGCATTGCCCGGCCTTTGTGTTACTGGGGAACCAGCAGCTCCGTCGCCACGATCACCACCACCAGCCCGACAATCACCGGCACCGAAGTGCGCTTCACCACGTCGAACGGCGAGATTTTCGCCATGCCGGAGACCGCCACCACCACACCGGAGACCGGCGACAGCGTGCGGCCGAGATTAGACGCCTGCAGCATCGGGATCACCAGGTAGGCCGGATTCACGCCCATCTGCGCCGCCAGTTTCGGGATCAGTTCGACAAACGCATAGAACGGCGCATTGCCGGAGCCGGTGGTCATGGCCGCCAGCATGGTAATCACCACCAACACCAGCATCATGATCAAACCGCCGGTGCCGAACGACTGCGCCAACCCGATCAATCCGCTGATAAAGCCGACGGTGCTCAACCCCTGCGCGAAGACGCCCGCGGCCACCAACAGCATCACTACGCTGGCGAATGCGTCCGCCATGCCGCGATACGCCACTTCCAGGCCGCTGAATACCTGTTTGGCGCTGAAGCTGCGCACGAACTCAATCAATGCCGCCAACAGTATGCACCCTACCAGCACGGTAATGATGTGCAGCTCCGGCCCCCATTTGCCGTCGAAGATCAGCACGCCGAGGATCGGCGTAAACGGCAGTATCGCGTAGAACCCCGGCGCATGCGTTTTGATTTCGCTGACGTCCACGATGTGATGCTGTTCATCACTCTTCCTGTCGAGATAACGCTGCCAGAAAAAGTGCGCCACGGCCATGCAGACGATGGCGGCAATCGAGATAGGCAGCGTGGTTTTGAACGCGAAGTCCACCAGCGGCATCTCCGCCGCCTTGGCCGCCAGCACCACGTCGCCGGAGGTCGGCGCCAGGATAATCGCCGCCGGCGAAGCGCAAATGGCCGCCGCCGCCCCGCGGCTGATGCCAACGTTCACCATCAATGGGAACAGCGTCGCCATCAGCAATACGCCGAGACCAGTGGCGGAAGAGACCGCCAATGACATCAGGCAAGCGACAAAATAGGCCGCCACCATCAGCAGATAAGGCGAGTTGATCATCTGCAACGGGCGCGAGGCCAGCTTGACGACCACGTCGTTGGCGCCGATATGCGTCATGTAGGCGGCGAAACCGCACAGCATCATGATCATCATGCCCAGATCGCCACCGCGGCTCATCAGCAAGATCTTGACGTATTCGATAATATCGGTCGTGCGCCAGCCGGTAGACGCGGCGCCGGACGGCAACAGCGTTTTCCCCATCAGGGCGCTGATGCCAAGCAGCAGCAACCCGCCCACCATCAAGACGCCGGTGGCGGAATATCCTTTGATGATGTAACGGCCCACGCCCGCCGCCACCGCCGCGCCAATAAGAAGCTCTATCATGTTTCCTCAACTCGTTATGTTTTCGCGCTCAGGCGCATAGTCATAGCAAAATATGCTCTTACTCTGCACAAATCGAGCGTGAGTCTTCATGACCTTCATCAAGGTAACGGAGGGAAATTATCGCGGGAAACGCCGATATTGACGCGAGCCGTAAAACGGC
This sequence comes from Serratia sp. CY29653, assembly GCF_052169255.1. Lineage (NCBI taxonomy): Bacteria > Pseudomonadati > Pseudomonadota > Gammaproteobacteria > Enterobacterales > Yersiniaceae > Serratia > Serratia sp. CY29653. Next base: position 2,098,985 of record NZ_JBJNLC010000001.1, read on the forward strand.
CCGCGTCAGGAGGGATTACAGCTTGTCGAGCAGCTTTTTCAGATCCTGGCCTTCGCGCGAATCCTTGTTCTTTTCAGCCCATTTGTTCAGCGCATCTTTAGCCCGATCCTGCAGCGTTTTGCGCAGCACCTGATCGACCTGCAGTTGGTAATTCAGCCGTTGCCACGGCCCGTAAACCCGCAGCGGGATCGGCGTTTTTTGCAGTTGCTCGATCAGTTCGCCGCGCCCTTGCCAGCCGCCTGTGACGCGCACGTTAAGCGCCATATCGCACTGTTTTGCCGGCATATCGATACTGCCGGCGCCGGTCAACGCCAGCAAAGGCGAATCCGCCGTCAGGCTGCTGAGCTTGACAGTGCCCTGGCTCAGGCTGGCCCGCGCCGAGACGCTTTTGACTTCGGTATAGCGCTGATAGCTGTCTTGCCCGCGCACGCTGTTATCGTTGCGCGCCACCGCCTGTTGGATCAATTGCTGAATGTTCAGGCCGTGCAACTGCGCATCCTGCATTGCCAACTGCGCCGTACCGCGCCAACGGTGCTCAAATGACTGTGAAGAAAGGCGATCGCCGGTCAAATCTCCTTTCATGCTGAATTTGCCGGTCAGCATCTGCGGCATGTCGAAGGCTTTGAGCACCGTGCCGAGCTCAACCTGGTTCAGGGTCGGCTGCACGTTTATCACCGGTTTATTGCCGCGAGCGTCGAGCGTTCCCGGCAAGGAAAAATCGCCGCCGGCCAATTGCCCGGCAAGTTTATGCAGCGTCAGCAGGCCGCGTTGATTATCCGCCGCGACGGCCAACTGGGTAACGTTCATACCGCGGTAGGTCAACTGCGCCGCCTGCAGATTCAGCTGTGCATTGAAATCGCGCAGCGCTTCCAGGTTCTGCTGCCGATCGTCAACCTGGCTGGCGATCACCGGCGCGGCGGTCACGGCGGGCTGCTCGGCGGTATTGGTGCTGGATTGCCAACCGGAAAGCGCGTCGAGATCGAGATTAGCCGAATTCAGGTTCACCACATAGCCGGGCACCGCCCCCAGGCTGGCGCTGATATCGCCGGTCAACTGGCTGTTATTGGCACTGACGTTCAGCTGGCTGACGGCAATCTGCGCCGGCGTCTGCTGATAGACCACCTGAGCATTGCCCTCGCCTTGAATACCGCCGTTCGGAATATCCGCCCCCGCCAATTGGTAATTGAACTGGGTCACCTTGGCGCCGATCTGGTGCGGGAACTGCTGCAGATCGATATCGGCCGCCATGCTGAAGGCCAGGTCGCGCTGATCGCGGTTGACCCGACTGGAGATGTCCAGCCGCGCCTGCCGTTTCTCCGTTTGCTGCAGGGTAAGATTGATGTCCCGGACATTGATTTGCTCGTTGTCGGCGCGCTGCCAAATCAACAGGCTGTCCACGACGCGCAGGTTATCGATATCGAATTTCCAGGCCGCGTCTGCCGCATCAGCGCCGCTGCCGGCCGGCGCAATCGGGGCGTCCACTTGCGAGTGCTCTTCACTGTCGGGGGTGAGGCGAATGACGGCGTTTTTCAACATCACCTGTTTCACAAACAGCTGATGCGACAGCAGCGGCAACAGTTTGACGTCAAGGCGCATGTTTTCCGCGCTCACCACCGGCGCCTTGGCGCCCGGCGCGGTCAGCGTCATGCGCCCGGCCAAAATGCTGAGCTGCGGCCAGATATGCCAACGCAGGTCGCCTTCGAGCGTCAGCTGGTAGCCGCTCTTCTGCTCGACCTTTTTGACCATGTAACCGCGAAAATCATTCGGATTGACCAGCAGTACCAGCGCGGACATCCCCGCCACCACGACCACCAGTAAAATCGCCAATGTCGTCAGTAATCTTCTCATGCCACCCTCTTGTCAGCGCCACACCGACGGTGCATCCCGCGCCGTTAGTCCTTGTCGATTCGACTGGCTACTGCGCCCTGCTGATCGCGATATTTTGCGTCCTGCCGGCTGTTGTATGGCCGGGCCGCCGGGCCGGACAACGGCTCAAAGCTCAAGGCGCCAATCAGCATCCCCGGCCGCAGCGCCAGCGGCAGCTTGCCGGAGTTGTAAAACTCCAGCACGATGCGCCCGTGCCAGCCCGGATCGATACGGTGCGCGGTCACGTGCACCATCAGCCCCAGACGCGCCAGAGAAGAACGGCCGTCGAGCCAGCCCACGAGATCGTTCGGCAGCGTCACGGATTCGAACGTCACCGCCAGGGCCAGTTCGCCGGGATGAAGGAAGAACGCCTCGCCTTCCGGCAGGACAATCTCGTCGCTCATCACGCGATCCAGCGCGGCGCTGACTTCATCTTTCGGCCCGCTAAGATCGATAAAAGGCGCGGTATGGCCGCGGAACACGCGGAACTGATTGCCCAAACGGACATCTACTGTGGCCCCGTTGATGCGTTCGAGCGGCGGGCGCGGGGAAATCACCAGTTTCTCGCTATCCAGCCAGGCTTCTATATCGCGGTCGCACAGTCTCATGTCTTTCTTCTCCATCAAAACGCGTAACTAAACAAAAATTGCCACACAACGGGCGAAAGGTCTACGTCGGGGTGCAAATAGTTGGCCGCCGGCCGGAAATGCGCATTTCCGGCCATGTAAGCGGCATTATTCAAAGAATTGGCTGATTTTGGCTTTCAGAATATCGATCGCGATGCGGTTTTTGCCGCCGCGCGGGACAATGATATCGGCGTATTGTTTGGAAGGTTCGATAAACTGCAGGAACATCGGGCGCACGGTTTTCTGGTATTGCGCCATCACCGAATCCATCGAGCGGCCGCGCTCATTGACGTCGCGCTTCATGCGGCGCATCAGGCAAATATCGAGCGGCGTGTCGACAAAGATCGAGAAGTTCATCTCCTGGCGCAGGCGGATATCCGTCAGCAGCAAGATGCCTTCCAGAATGATCACTTTTTTAGGTTCGAGATGGACGGTTTCTTTCTTGCGCGTATGCTCGGTGTAGCTGTACAGCGGCAGCTCGATCGCCTTGCCGGCTTTCAGCATTTGCAGATGCTGGAACAGCAGGTTGTGATCCATGGCGCTCGGGTGGTCATAGTTGGTTTTGACCCGTTCTTCCATGGTCAGGTGAGTCTGGTCTTTATAGTAACTGTCTTCTGGAATAACGCCGATGTGCTCATCGCCGACCTGCTCGCGGAGTTCGCGGTACAACGTGCTGGCGATAAGGCTTTTTCCGGAGGCAGATGCGCCAGCTATACCAATAATGACGCACTGATGCGGATTGTCAGTCATAAAATTAAAGACCTGATTTCGTATTGTGAAGGGGGGGAACTAAAACGCGACAATTATAGGGAGTCGCCGGGGATTGCGCCACTGTATATTGCGCGGCGGCGAGCGAATTCGGGCTGCCACGCCACGGGCACGCGGCATTTTAAGAATCTCGCGGCTAGGGCAACGCGCCGTAACGGGTTACACTCCCCGGCGCTGACTTTTGCTCCCCGCCCCCCTTTCATCGGAGATTGATGTGCTGGATTGGTATTTTCTGACTTTTTTCGGCGACAGCATGTTGTTGCTGCCCTGCGCGCTGATTCTGTTTTTATTGCTGCTCATGTCTCCCGCCACCCGCGCGGCGGGTTGGCAGTGGGCGCTGATCTTCGGATTCACCGGCGGGGTGGTCTGCCTGTCCAAACTGGCCTTTATGGGCTGGGGCATCGGCAGCGAGCGCTTTGATTTCACCGGATTCAGCGGCCATTCAGCCCTCGCGGCCAGCATCTGGCCGCCACTGCTCTGGACGTTGAGCGGCCGATTTTCCCACCCGATACGCAGCATCGCTTTGCTGACCGGGTGGATATTGCCTTTTACCATCGGCGTGTCGCGGCTGGAAATTCGCGTGCACTCGGTATCAGAGGTGATCAGCGGGCTGATTTTAGGCTACCTGGCCAGCGCACTGTTCCTGCGGCTGCAACGGAACAAAGCGCGCCCGCATCTCTCCTGGCCGCACTTCGCCATCGCGCTGGCCTTGCCCTTGGCGCTGATGGGGCAGCGGCAGCCGGCCCCCACCCAGGGATTGCTGGAGCATATCGCCAAAACGCTGGCGCAGATCGAACGCCCTTATACCCGGGCAGATTTGCACAACCCCACCCGCATCCCATAAAAAAACCCGGCGCTTGAGCCGGGTTCTTGCAGTGCGATAGGCAGATTACAGCGCGCGGAACGCGATCTCCGTCGGGATCGCCTCGCCCTGCCAATACATCTGCGCGGCCACGCGGCCGGCCAGTTGACGATACATCTCGGCGAATTCGCTGTCCGGGCGGCTGATCACCGTCGGCGTACCGCGATCCAGGTCTTCGCGCAGCGAAATATGCAGCGGCATCTGCCCCAGCAGACGGCTGTGGTATTTCTGCACCAGCTTCTCGGCGCCGCCGGTGCCAAAGATCGGCTCATGGTGGCCGCAGTTGCTGCAGATATGCACGCTCATGTTCTCCACGATGCCCAGCACCGGCACATGCACTTTCTCGAACATCACGATGCCCTTGGCGGCATCCAGCAAGGCGATATCCTGCGGCGTGGTGACCACCAGCGCGCCGGTTACCGGAATGTTCTGCGACAGCGTCAGCTGGATGTCGCCGGTGCCCGGCGGCATATCCAGCACCAGATAATCCAGATCCGGCCACAGCGTATCCTGCAGCAGCTGCATCAGCGCCTTGCTGGCCATCGGGCCGCGCCACACCATGGCGTTGTCGTCGGTCACCAGATAGCCGATGGAGTTGGTCGCCAGGCCGTGCGCCATGATTGGCGCCATGTGCTGACCGTCCGGCGAAGTCGGCCGCTCATGTTCGGTGCCCAGCATGTTGGGGATCGACGGGCCGTAAATGTCGGCGTCCAGAATGCCGACCTTGGCACCCTCGGCGGCCAGCGCCAGCGCCAGGTTGACGGCGGTGCTGGATTTGCCCACCCCACCTTTGCCGGAGCTGACGGCGACGATGTTGCGCACGCCTTTGATGCCGGCCTGGCCGTTGGCGCGTTTCAGCGTCGTGATGTCGTGTTTCAGCTTCCAGTCGATGGCGGAAGCGCCGGTCACGCGCAGCAATTCGGGGCCGACGCTCGCCTGCAGCGCCTCAAAACCGCTCTGCCAGGCAAACGGCATCGTCAGTTCTATATGCAGCACATCGTCCAGCAACGCGCAGTGATGAATGGCCTTCAATGCGGTCAGGTTGTTTTTCAACGTCGGGTGTTCAAAGGCGGCCAGTACACCGGTCACCAGGGCGCGCAGAACTTCGGGGTTGGTCTGCTCAGGGGATTTTGCGTTCATCCCGGCTCCTTGATTTTGAATGGGTAGCTTCCGGCTAAGCATATCAGAACTGCGCTGCCGCTGACGCATATAACCTGCAAGAAACCGCCCTAGCAGCGAAGGGCGCGATCGGTTAACATCGAAGGCCCTTTTATTCATTACAGAAAGCAAGTTCTCACTATGGCTCAAGTCGCGAAAAAATTATTGGTGACGTGCGCGCTACCGTACGCAAATGGTTCCATCCATCTCGGCCACATGCTCGAGCACATCCAGGCGGATATCTGGGTGCGTTACCAACGAATGCGCGGCCACGAAGTGCATTTCATCTGCGCGGACGACGCGCACGGCACGCCGATCATGCTGAAAGCGCAGCAGCTGGGCGTGAAACCGGAAGAAATGATCGCGGAGATGAGCCAGGAGCACCAACAGGATTTCGCCGGCTTTGGCATCAGCTATGACAACTACCATTCGACCCATAGCGATGAAAACCGCGAGCTGTCCACCCTGATTTACAGCCGCCTGAAAGAAAACGGTTTTATCAAGAACCGCACCATTTCTCAGCTGTACGATCCGGAGAAAGGCATGTTCCTGCCGGATCGTTTCGTGAAAGGCACCTGCCCGAAATGCAAATCGCCGGATCAGTACGGCGATAACTGCGAAGTGTGCGGCGCCACCTACAGCCCGACGGAACTGATCGATCCGAAGTCCGTGGTTTCCGGCGCGACACCGGTGATGCGCGACTCCGAGCACTTCTTCTTCGACCTGCCGGCCTTCAGCGAAATGCTGCAGGCGTGGACGCGCTCCGGCGCGCTGCAAGAGCAGGTGGCGAACAAAATGCAGGAGTGGTTCGAATCCGGCCTGCAGCAGTGGGACATCTCCCGCGATGCGCCTTACTTCGGCTTCGAGATCCCGGATGCGCCGGGCAAATACTTCTACGTCTGGCTGGACGCGCCGATCGGCTACATGGGCTCCTTCAAGAACCTGTGCGACAAGCGCGGCGATCTGGACTTCGACGAGTTCTGGCGCAAAGACTCCACCACCGAGCTGTATCACTTTATCGGCAAGGACATCGTCTACTTCCACAGCCTGTTCTGGCCGGCGATGCTGGAAGGCAGCAACTTCCGCAAACCGACCAACCTGTTCGTGCACGGCTACGTGACGGTGAACGGCGCCAAAATGTCCAAATCGCGCGGCACCTTCATCAAGGCCGGCACCTACCTGCAGCATCTGGACGCCGACTGCCTGCGCTATTACTACGCCGCCAAGCTCTCTTCACGCATTGATGACATCGATCTCAATCTGGAAGACTTCGTGCAGCGCGTAAACGCCGATATCGTCAACAAGGTGGTGAACCTGGCGTCGCGCAACGCCGGCTTTATCAACAAGCGCTTCGGCGGCAAGCTGGCCGACAGCCTGGCCGATCCGGCGCTGTACCAGACCTTCGTCGACGCGGCGCAGAGCATTGCCGAAGCTTACGCCGGCCGCGAGTTCAGCCGCGCGATCCGCGAAATCATGGCGCTGGCCGATCTGGCCAACCGCTACGTGGATGAGCAGGCACCTTGGGTGGTGGCGAAGGAAGAAGGCCGCGACGCCGATCTGCAGGCCATCTGCTCGATGGGCATCAACCTGTTCCGCGTGCTGATGACTTACCTGAAGCCGGTGCTGCCTTCGCTGACCGAGCGCGCCGAAGCGTTCCTCAACGCCGAGCTGAGCTGGGACGCAATCCCGCAACCGCTGCTGGGCCATCAGGTGAACGCCTTCAAAGCGCTGTTCAACCGCATCGATCTGGACAAGGTCAGCGAGATGGTCAACGCCTCAAAAGAAGACATGGCCGCCGCCAAGCCGGTGACCGGTCCATTGGCCGATGATCCTATTCAGGAAACCATCACCTTTGACGACTTCGCCAAGGTGGACATGCGCATCGCCCTGATCAAGAGCGCCGACTTTGTCGAAGGCTCCGACAAACTGCTGAAGCTGCAGTTGGATCTGGGTGGCGAATCGCGCCAGATCTTCTCCGGCATTCGCTCCGCGTACCCGGATCCGAAAGCGCTGGAAGGCCGCCTGACCATCATGGTCGCCAACCTGGCGCCGCGCAAAATGCGCTTCGGCGTTTCGGAAGGCATGGTGATGGCGGCGGGCCCCGGCGGGAAAGAGATCTTCCTGCTGAGCCCGGACAGCGGCGCGCAGCCAGGCATGCAGGTCAAGTAACCGCGCCGGCGCGTTACATCAAGGGTCGAGCTTGCTCGGCCCTTTTTAATGCCTCAAACCCAAGGTTATAAACAGTAAGAAAACGTCATAACCGCTCTGATTCCCTCGCCCGCCGTATCCCGCTATGATGCTCAGCAACAACAAATAGACGTCCAGACAGAAAGACTGCTATAACAGACCTTCACCGGGACCCTTTACCCGCTTTTTTGGAGCCTATAATAATGAAAAACCTCAAGACTTCACTGCTCGCCCTCAGCCTGCTGGCCGCCCTGCCGCTGCAGGCGGCGGAAACCGCCGCCGTGCCTGCCGCCATCGCTCAGCATCAGGGGCCGGTGCGCATCGCGGTGATCCGCAACCTCGGCTCCGACGACAACACCACGCAATTCTTGGCGGGCACCATTCAGGAAGGGCGCAAGCTTGGCTTCAAGGTGGACACTTTCCTCAGCAACGGCGACGACGCGCGCTTCCAGGACTTCGTCAACCAGGCTATCAGCCAGAAATATGACGGCATCATTCTCTCGCAGGGGCGAGCCCCCTATTCCACCGAGCTGGTCAAACGCATCGCGGCGGCCGGCATCGCCGTCGCGGCTTTCGATACCGACGTCAGCGGCAGCGTTCCCGGCGTCACCGTCTCGCAACAGGACGACGCTTCGCTGGCCAATGCCTCCTTCGGCCAGTTGGTGAAGGATTTCAACGGCCAGGCCAACATCATCAAACTCTGGGTAGCCGGCTTCCCGCCGATGGAACGCCGCCAGGCCGCCTATCAGCAGCTGCTGAAACAGCATCCGGGCATTCACGAGCTGGAATCGATCGGCGCGGTCTCCTCCGACGTGCAGGGCGATACCGCCAACAAGGTGGGCGCGGTGCTGGCGAAATACCCGAAAGGCAAGATTGACGCCATCTGGGGCACCTGGGATGCCTTCACCCAGGGCGCTTACAAGGCGCTGAAAGAGAACGGCCGCACCGAAATCAAGCTGTACAGCATCGATATCTCCAACCAGGACTTGCAGCTGATGCGCGAGGCCGGCAGCCCGTGGCAGGTCAGCGTGGCGGTGGATCCGAAGCTTATCGGCGCAGTCAACCTGCGCCTGGTGGCCAACAAGATCGCCGGGGAAAGCACGCCGGACAGCTATCAGTTCAAAGCGACGGTCATTCCGCAAGCGCTGCTGCTGGCGCAGCCGGGGCCGGTCAACGTCGCCGGGCTGGCGAAGATCATCCCCGGCTGGGGCAGCAGCAGCGATTTCGTCCAGCCGTGGTTCGCCACGCTGCAGGCCGAACACGGTAAATAGTGCTGTTTTTGACGAGGCTGGCGACGCAGCCTCTGTTTTTAACCTAATTATCGGCTTTCCCCTTCCGTCCTCGCCAAAATACGCTATGTTATCTGCATCGCCCATAACTGTATGCATAAACAGGCTTCGAATGAAGGGATTCCCCTCGCTGATCAACGTACTGCTGGCCAGTTCACTGGTGTTGACCATCGGCCGCGGCGTGACGCTGCCGTTCATCACCATCTACCTCACCGAGCATTTCCATCTGCTGCCGAAGAGCGTGGGCGTGATCCTGGGCGTCAGCCTGACCCTCGGCATCCTTGCCAGCCTGTACGGCGGCTATCTGGTGGACAAATTCAGCAAAAACCGCCTGATCCTGCTGTCGATTGTCTTGTTTGCGCTGAGCTTCTTCGCCATTCCCTGGATCCCGCGCCCCGGCGGCGTCATCGTGGTGCTGGCGATCCTGCATACCTGCTATTCGGTGCTGAGTATCACCATCAAGGCCTGTTTCGCCGACTGGCTGCCGGTCGAGCAGCGCATCAAGGCTTTCTCTATCAACTACACGTTGGTCAACGTCGGCTGGGCGATCGGCTCTGCGCTCGGCGTGCTGGTGGCCGGGCTTAGCCCGCTGCTGCCATTTTATCTGTCGGGCGGGTTGGCGCTGGCGACGGTGGCGGCGCTGAGCCTGCGCTTGCGCGGCCGGGAACAGCGCCCGGCGCCAACCGCCGCCGCACCGGCGGCGCTCCCCAACTTCCGCCAGACGGTGACTATCCTGCGCAGCGATCGGCGGCTTATCTACTTCACTCTCGGCAGCACCCTGGGCGCCGTGGTGTTCGGTCAGTTCACCGGCTATCTGTCGCAGTACCTGATCACCGTCTCCAGCGCCGAGTTCGCCTACAAAATCATCGGGCTGGTAATGATCGTCAACGCCGGCATCGTTATCGCCCTGCAATACTTGCTCAGCCGCGGCATGCGCCAGGAAAACATGCTGCGCTGGCTGGTGCTGGGCACGCTGTTTTTCATCGTCGGGCTGCTCGGTTTCATGATGGCCGGCCAGGCGGTCTGGCTGTGGATGGTGGCGATGGCGGTGTTTACCCTCGGCGAAATCATCGTCATTCCGGTGGAATACATGTTCATCGACTTTATCGCGCCGCCGCATCTGAAAGGCAGCTACTATGGGGTACAGAACCTCAGCGCGCTGGGCGGCGCCATCAACCCGGTTCTGAGCGGTATGCTGCTCAGCTATGCCGCGCCGCCGTTGATGTTCGTGATGTTGATCGTTTGCGCGCTGCTTAGCCTGCTGTTTTTCTTCCTTGGCCATCGGCTGGCAGAACAGGCTGCGGCAACCGCCGAAGACGCGCGCTGAATCCGCGCGTAGCGGCCATTCCGGGCTGTCAACCCGCCGATCGGGCATGGCGCCCATAGCGAGAATTCATGGCGCGATCTGTGGCATGGCTCACAGTTTAATTGTATGATGAATGCATCGGTTAAACGGGAAAAGACAATGGCCAACGTGCTCACACTATGCTGGAAATACCTGAGGGCTCTGCTCCTCATCTACCTTTGTCTGTTCGTTGGCAACGCGCTGGCGGCGCTGCTGCCGTTCGCCATTCCCGGCAGCATTCTCGGCATGCTGCTGCTGTTCGCCCTGCTCTCTACCCAGATTATGCCGGCCAAATGGGTTAAACCCGGCTGCCATCTGCTGATCCGCTACATGGTGCTGCTGTTCGTGCCGATCGGCGTCGGGGTGATGAAATACTACGACCAGATCGTCGCGCATCTGGGCCCGCTGGTTATCTCTTGCCTGATCAGTACGCTGATGGTGCTGGTGGTGGTCGGCTATACCTCACATTATTTTCATCGCGAGCGCCGCATCGCCGGCAAACCCGACGACACGGAGGGTAACTCATGATCCATGAAATCTGGTGGTCGCTGCCGCTGACGCTGGCGGTCTATTTCGCCGCGCGCTGGCTGGCGCGCAAGCTGAATATGCCGCTGCTCAACCCGCTGCTGGTTTCCATGGCGGTGATCATCCCGCTGCTGCTGCTCACCGGCATCCCCTATGAGCGTTACTTCCTGGGCAGCAAAATCCTCAACGATCTGCTGCAGCCGGCGGTCGTCGCGCTGGCCTTCCCGCTGTATGAGCAGTTGCACCAGATCCGCGCGCGCTGGAAATCGATTATCGCGGTGTGCTTCATCGGCAGCCTGACCGCCATGATCAGCGGCGGCGCCATCGCCCTGTGGCTGGGCGCCACGCCGGAAATCGCCGCCTCTATCCTGCCGAAATCGGTCACTACGCCGATCGCCATGGCCGTCGCGGACTCACTCGGCGGCATTCCGGCGATCAGCGCGGTCTGCGTCATTTTCGTCGGTATCCTCGGCGCCGTGTTCGGCCATACGCTGTTCAACCTGTTGAAAATCACCACCCACTCGGCGCGCGGCCTGGCGATGGGCACCGCGTCCCACGCGCTGGGCACCGCACGCTGCGCGGAGATGGACTACCAGGAAGGCGCTTTCGGCTCGCTGGCGCTGGTGATCTGCGGCATCATCACCTCGCTGCTGGCACCGTTCCTGTTCCCGGTGCTGCTGCACCTGTTCAGTTGAATAGGGTAAAACTTGCGATACATCTCGCATTTATGTATCTCATTGCACTAATTTCATCAATTAAGAGACATTAATCACACTTTAATGTCTCTGGCCTGCCTAGAATGTTATCCCGTTAACCTGTAGAGAGACTTTCTATGCACCCGCGTTTTCACACCGCGTTCAGCGCACTGCCCGCGACACTGCAATCCGCCCTGCAGCCCTATCTGGACGCGCCTGACTTTCCGGCGATGTTCACGGCCGAGCAAGCGGCGGCGATCCGCACAAGCTGCGGGCTGGACGATGATGCGCTGGCATTCGCGCTGCTGCCGCTGGCGGCGGCCTGCTCGTTAACCCCGATATCGCACTTCCACGTCGGCGCCATCGCGCGCGGGCAAAGCGGCAACCTCTATTTCGGCGCCAATATGGAATTCAGCGGCGCGCCGCTGCAGCAATCCGTGCATGCGGAACAGAGTGCGGTAACGCACGCCTGGCTGCGCGGCGAAAAAGCGCTGGCCTCGGTCACCGTCAACTACACGCCGTGCGGCCATTGCCGCCAGTTTATGAATGAACTGAACAGCGGCGGCGAGCTGCAGATCCGTCTGCCGGGCCGCGCGCCGGCCACGCTGGCGGACTATCTGCCGGACGCCTTCGGCCCGAAAGATCTGGATGTCGCCTCGCTGCTGATGGACGAGGTCGATCATGGCCATCAGCTGGCGCTGAACGATGCGCTGGCACAAGCGGCGCTGGCGGCGGCCAACCGAAGCCACGCGCCGTACAGCAACGCCCACAGCGGCGTGGCGCTGGAAACGGCGGACGGCATCATCTACGCTGGCCGCTATGCGGAAAACGCCGCCTTCAACCCGAGCCTGCCGCCGCTGCAGGCCGCGCTGATCCTGCTGAACATCTCCGGCGGCGACTGCCTGAACATCCGCCGCGCCGTGCTGGCCGAACCGCAGGAGGCGATCATCAGCCAATGGGACGCCACCCGCGTCACCCTGGCGGCGCTGGGCTGCCAAAACGTCAGCCGCGCCGCGTTCTAAGCGCTCAACGGCGGAGCCATCCGGTTCCGCCGCTAACAGCCCCGCCCGCCAAGTACAATGCCCCGACGCCGCCGGAGACACTTTCTTTAGTTAAAAAATCATTTGATTGTCGATAATTACGCCAACCTGGTTCATCATCTGGCAACAAATGCTGTACATCTGCTCTTTATCTCTTAGGATCGTCGGCAATAAAGTTATCTGATACGTGAAGAGTAAAACTGATGGAACTAGAATACGAAAGCAAACGCCCGCTCTACATCCCTTACGCCGGCCCGATTCTGCTGGAATTTCCGCTGCTGAACAAAGGCAGCGCTTTCACCGAGGAAGAACGTAGCCACTTCAATCTGCACGGCCTGCTGCCGGAAGCGGTGGAAACCATCGAAGAACAGGTGGAACGCGCCTACCGTCAGTATCAGGATTTCAAGAACGATAACGACAAGCACATCTACCTGCGCAACATCCAGGACACCAACGAAACCCTGTTCTACCGCCTGTTGGACTCGCACCTGAGCGAGATGATGCCGATCATCTACACCCCGACCGTCGGCGAGGCCTGCGAGCACTTCTCCGATATCTATCGCCGCGCGCGCGGGCTGTTCATCTCCTACCCGAACCGCGATCGCATCGATGACATGCTGCAAAACGCCACCAAGCAGAACGTCAAGGTGATCGTGGTCACCGACGGTGAGCGCATTCTCGGTCTGGGCGATCAGGGCATCGGCGGCATGGGCATCCCGATCGGCAAGCTGTCGCTGTATACCGCCTGCGGCGGCATCAGCCCGGCCTATACCCTGCCGGTAGTGCTGGACGTCGGCACCAACAACCCGCAGCGCCTCAACGATCCGCTGTACATGGGCTGGCGCCATCCGCGCATCTCCGGCGAGGAGTACCACGCCTTCGTCGAAGAGTTTATTCAGGCGGTCAAACGCCGCTGGCCGAACGTGCTGCTGCAGTTCGAAGACTTCGCGCAGAACAACGCCACCCCGCTGTTGAATCGCTACCGCGATGAGATCTGCTGCTTCAACGATGACATCCAGGGCACCGCCGCGGTCACCCTCGGCAGCCTGATCGCCGCCAGCCGCGCCGCCGGCAGCCAGCTGCGCGATCAGACCGTCACCTTCCTCGGCGCCGGTTCCGCCGGCTGCGGCATCGCCGAGCAGATCATCGCGCAGATGAAGTCCGAAGGGTTGAGCGAAGACGAAGCGCGCGCCCGCGTGTTCATGGTCGACCGCTTTGGCCTGCTGACCGACAAACTGCCGAACCTGCTCGACTTCCAGAGCAAGCTGGTGCAGAAGAGCGACAACCTGGCCGGCTGGGAAACCGCCAGCGACGCCATCTCGCTGCTGGACGTGGTGCGCAACGCCAAGCCGACCATTCTGATCGGCGTGTCCGGCCAGCCGGGGCTGTTTACCGAAGAGCTGATCCGCGAGATGCACAAACACTGTGAACGCCCTATCGTGATGCCGCTGTCCAACCCGACCTCGCGCGTGGAAGCCCGTCCGGAAGACATCATCAACTGGACCGACGGCGCCGCCCTGGTGGCGACCGGCAGCCCGTTCGCGCCGGTGAGCTATAAAGATCAGCTGTACCCGATCGCCCAGTGCAACAACTCCTATATCTTCCCCGGGATCGGCCTCGGCGTGCTGGCCTCCGGCGCCACCCGCGTCACCGACGCCATGCTGATGGCCGCCAGCCGCGCGCTGGCGGACTGCTCGCCGCTGGCCACCGACGGCCACGGCGCGCTGCTGCCGAATATCGACGATATTCAGGGCGTGTCGAAGTGCATCGCCATGGAAGTGGGTAAAGCCGCGCAGCTGCAGGGCGTGGCGATCGTCACCTCCGAAGACGCGCTGTCGAAAGCCATCGAACACAACTTCTGGCGGCCGCAATACCGCAGCTACAAGCGCACCTCGTTCTGAATGGCGCGCTGAAATGACCCAGCCCGGCTCCGCCGGGCTTTTTTGTGCGACAAAAACGCCGAAAAATGCGGCGGCGCGCGTGCTTCAGGCGGTTCACGTCTTGCGTAGGTCGGTCAGGTAAAGTAGCCTTGATCCATCTTTTTCAGCCCGGCGCGCGTAAGGCAACAACATGTGGAAACGCCTGATCATCAGCCTGTTCATCTTCATTGCGGTGTTGATGGGTTCGGCTATTGCGCTCGATCGCTGGATCAGCTGGAAAACCGCGCCTTACGTCTACGACGAACTGCAGGCATTGCCGCACCGCCAGGTCGGCGTGGTGCTCGGCACCGCCAAGTATTACCGCACCGGGGTGATCAACCAGTACTACCGTTACCGCATTCAGGGAGCGATCAACGCCTATAACAGCGGCAAGGTGAAATACCTGCTGCTGAGCGGCGACAACGCCCAGCAAAGCTATAATGAGCCGATGACCATGCGCCGCGATCTGATCGCCGCCGGCGTGGCGCCGAGCGATATCGTGCTGGACTACGCCGGCTTCCGCACCCTGGACTCCATCGTGCGCACCCGCAAGGTGTTCGACACCAACGATTTCATCATCATCACCCAGCGCTTCCACTGCGAGCGCGCGCTGTTCATCGCCCTGCACATGGGCATTCAGGCGCAGTGCTACGCGGTGCCGTCGCCGAAAGACATGATGACGGTGCGCGCCCGCGAGATCTTCGCCCGCCTGGGCGCACTGACCGATCTCTATATCCTCAAGCGCGAACCGCGCTTCCTCGGCCCGCTGATCCCGATTTCCGCCATGCACACCGTACCGGAAGACGCCCAGGGCTATCCCGCCGTTTCGCCGGAACAGCTGGTCGAGCTGGAGCACAAGCTGAAAGAAGAGAAGCAGAAAGCCAAACAGCCCTGACGCGGCAAACGCCCAACAGAAAGGCCGGCATATTTTGCCGGCCTTGTCGTCTGTACTGCGGTAAATCTACTTCTTCTTGGCGTATTTCAACGAGTCCAGCGCCACGGCGAAGATGATGATGCTGCCCTTGATGATGTACTGCCAGTACGGGTTGATGCCGATATAGGTCAGGCCGTAGTTGATGACGGTAAAGATGATCACCCCGGTCACCACGCCCCACACCGTACCCACCCCGCCGGCGAAGGAGACGCCCCCCACCACGCAGGCGGCGATGGCGTCCAGCTCGTACATAAAGCCGAGGTTATTGGTGGCGCTGCCGATGCGCCCCGCTTCCAGCAGGCCGCCGAAGGCGTAGAACACGCCGGACAGCGCATAGATCATGATCAGGTTCAACGGCACGTTGACCCCGGACACCTTGGCCGCTTCCGGGTTGCCGCCGATGGCGAAAATGTTCTTGCCGAAGCGGGTCTTGGTCCACAGGATCCAGACGAATATGATGGCGATCAGCGCATAGAAGGTAATGTACGACAGCTTAAAGTCGCCGAAGCGCAAGAAGCCCTGGGCAAAGGTGGAGAACTTCGGATCGAAGCCCGCCACCGGCGAAGCGCCGACCGAGTCGTAATACAGCGAGTTGATGCCGTAGACGATGATCATCGTGCCCAGGGTGGTGATGAACGGCGTCACGTTGAGATAGGCGATAATCAGGCCGTTAACCAGGCCGATCACCGCGCCGACCGCACACACCAGCAGGATAACCAGGGGAATCGACCAGGTTTCCATGTGCGGGAACACCTTGTTGACGTTATCCATCGACTGCAGCAGCGTGGCCGCCACCACCGCCGCCAGCCCCACCTGCCGCCCGGCGGACAGGTCGGTGCCCTGGGTCACGATCAGCCCCGCCACGCCCAGCGCGATGATGATGCGCACCGAAGACTGCGTCAGGATGTTGCTCAGGTTCATCAGGCTGAGGAAAGTCGGATCCTGAATGATGATGATGGCCAACAGCACCAGCAACACCACGTAAATGCCGCCTTCCTTGAAATAGGTAAATAAGGTTTTTTTATTTAGCGCGTTCATAATTCCGATCCTTAAAGGTGCAGGGAGGCGAGACGTAAGATTTCATTTTGCGAGGTCTGTTTGGTGTTAACGATGCCCGCAACCTGACCATTGCTCATCACCAAAATACGGTCGGTGATCCCCAAAAGCTCCGGCATTTCGGACGAGACGATAATGATCCCCTTGCCCTTCTTCGCCAGTTCGGTCATCAGCTGATAAATCTCGAACTTGGCGCCCACGTCGATGCCGCGCGTCGGTTCATCCAGCATCAGGATCTCCGGCTGCGTCAGCAGCCAGCGGCCGATGATCACCTTCTGCTGATTGCCGCCGGACAGCGAGCCGATATGGGTGTGATGCCCCGGCGTTTTCACCCGCATGGCGTCGATCACCCACTGGGTGTCGCTCTTCATCCGCGCGTTATCCAGCAGGCCGAGCTTGTTTTTATAATTGCGGATATTGGAGATCAGCGAGTTGAAGCCCACGTCGAGGTAGGCGTAAATCCCGGTGGATCGGCGCTCTTCGGTCACCAGCGCAAAACCGTGGTTGATCGCTTCGTTGGCGCTATGGTTATCGATCGCTTTGCCGTGCAGCTTGATGGTGCCCGCCACCTTTTCGCGAATGCCGAACAGCGTCTCGACGATATCGGTGCGTTTGGCGCCCACCAGCCCGGCGATGCCGAGGATCTCGCCTTGGTGCAGATCGAAGGACACATCGCGGATCGAGGGCTGGCGCAACGACGTCAGGTTTTTCACCTCGAGGATCACCTCACCCGGCGTGTTCTGCCTGTCGGGGAAGCGCTGGCTGAGCGAGCGGCCGACCATCATGGCGATGATCTTGTCCATATCCAGCCCTTCCAGCGGCTGGGTGGCTATCCACTGGCCGTCGCGCAGCACCGTTATCTCATCGCACAGTTGGAAGATCTCTTCCATCTTGTGCGAGATATAGACGATGCCGCAGCCCCGCTCTTTCAACTTGCGGATGATGGTGAACAGGTGATTGACCTCTTTTTCCGTCAGCGAGGAGGTCGGTTCATCCATGATGACGATTTTGGCGTCGTACGAGAACGCCTTGGCGATCTCGATCATCTGCATCTGCGACACCGACAGGTTGCCCACCTTTTCGCGCGGGTTGATGTCGATATCCAGCTCGTCGAAGATCGCCTGGGTGTCTTTGAGCATTTTTTCCTGATCGACGAACAGGCCTTTGGTCGGGTAGCGCCCCAGCCACATGTTGTCCATCACGGTGCGCTGCAGCACCAGGTTCAGCTCCTGGTGCACCATGGAAACGCCGTGTTCCAGCGCTTCCTTCGAACTCTTGAAATCGATTTCCCGGCCCTGAAATACAATGCTGCCGCTGTCTTTTTTATAAATGCCGAACAGGCATTTCAGCAACGTCGATTTACCCGCGCCGTTCTCCCCCATCAGGGCGTGAATCGAGTGCGGGCGGACGCGTAAATTGACATTGTCCAAGGCTTTGACGCCGGGAAATGACTTACAGATATCCGTCATTTCCAGCAGAAATTCGCGTGAGCTATCGGCCATAAATACACCTGGCTTAACTGTCTTGCAGTCGTAAACATCCCCGCCGGCGGTATTCCTGGTGTTGGCGCCGCAGGCGGGGTCTTAGCGGGATCTCAATTCTTATTTAACAAACTGAGACAGGTTGTCTTTATCTACGCCGACGTAAGGAATACGCACGACTTTATTTTCGATTTTATATTGGGTGCCTTCGGTGGCCGGTTTGCCCGCCGCCAGGTTCTTCGCCAGCTCGAAGGTGGCTTTCGCCTGGTTGTCGGCGTCGTTCAGCACCGTGCCCGCCATCGCGCCGGATTTCACCAGCGCCAGCGCCTCAGGCAACGCATCGACGCCAAACACCGGGATAGTGGTCTTGTTATGCGCCTTCAGCGCTTCCACCGCGCCCATCGCCATGGCGTCGTTGTTGGCGATCACCACTTCAATCTTGTTGGCGTTCGGGCCGGAGAGCCAGGCATCCATCTTGTCTTTCGCCTGCGCGGTATCCCACATCGCGGTATCCATCTGTAGCTGCTGGGTCTTGATGCCTTTTTCGTTCAGCGTTTTCACCACGTAGGTGGTGCGCGCTTCGGCATCCGGGTGGCCCGGCTCGCCTTTCAGCAGCACGAACTGGATCTGGCCGTCTTTGTTCAGATCCCAGGCCGGGTTGGCTTGCCAGTGTTTGGCGATCAGCTCGCCCTGGATCACGCCGGATTCTTTGGAGTCGGTGCCGACGTAATACGCCTTCTCATAGCTGTCCAACGCCTTGCGGGAAGGCTCTTTGTTGTAGAACACCACCGGGATATCGTTTGCGCGCGCCTTATCGATAACCACCGGCGCCGCGGCCGGGTCGACCAGGTTGATCGCCAGCGCTTTCACGCCCTTGGCCAGCAGCACGTCGATCTGATCGTTCTGCTTGGACTGGTCGTTCTGCGAGTCATTCATCAGCAGGGTGACGTCCGGTGAAGCCTTGGCGTCCTTCTCGATCGCCTTGCGCACCACCGACATGAAGTTGTCGTCGTACTTGTAAATCGTGACGCCAATACGGGTGTCAGCATGGGCTGCGGCGCCAAACATCATGGCTGCGGCCATGGCGGCCAGGGTGAAAACCTTCTTATTCATTGTCAGTCTCCGGTTCTGTGTAGGGTATTACTCGTCTTTGAGCCAATGGTCACCGGCAGTGCGCACACCCCAGGCCAGGCGATTTCCACTCAACACCTGCCGTCCGTGGATTTTGTTATTTCCGAGAAATGCTGTGTCAGCGCGAGGTAAAGGTTGCAGCGGCAAGGGCCTTTGCGCCGGAAAACGCCTAGAGCATAGACGGCGCGATGTTAATATTCTGTGAATTTTCTCACAGATTGAAAACGGTTACACAAGATTAAATCGTCAGAGAGTGACCGTCGCCTCACTTTGCCAGGGGGCGACAGAATGGCGCCGCACCAGCGTCGGCATGAACAGATGAGCGGCCTGCGGCTCAGTCAGGCCTGCCGCGCCCTGCAACGCCAGCTCGGTGGCCAGCGTGGCCATCGAGACGATCGGGTAGCGCACCGTGGTAAGCTTGGGGCTGGTGTAACGCGCGATGGGGATGTCGTCGAAGCCGATCAGCGAGAAATGCTGCGGCACCGTGATACCGTTTTCTTTCAGCACCGCCATGGCGCCGGCGGCCATGGCGTCGTTGTAGGCGAACACCGCGCTCAGCTGCAGGTTACGCCCCAGCAGCTCCACCATCGCCGCCTCGCCGCCCTGCAGATCCGGCGAACCGTAGGCGCGCCAGTTGTCGGGCGTGGCCAGCCCGGCGGCGGCCATCTCCTGCGCATAACCCTGCTGGCGCAGCGGCCCGTCTTCGATCGGGTGATTGGAGCCCAGATAGCCGATGCGCCGATGGCCCTGCGACAGCAAAAGACGCATCGCCATTTCCGCGCCGCAGATGTTATCCAGCCCGACGCAGCGCGGCTCATAGCCGGGAATAATCCGGTTGATCAGCACCATGCCCGGCACCTGCTCCAGAAAGCCGATCAGCTCGGCGTCACTCAGGGCTTTGGCGTGAACAATCAGGGCGTTACAGCGCTGGCGAATCAGCACTTCGATCGCGTGGCGCTCTTTGTCCGCCTGATGATAGCTGTTGCCGATCAGCAAGTATTTGTGGTGTTTCTGCGCCACCGTGTCTACCGCTTTCACCAGCGCGCCGAAGAACGGATCGGAGACGTCCATCACCACCACGCCCAGGGTATCGCTGCTTTGGGTCGCCAGCGCCTGCGCGTTGGCGTTGGGGCGATAGCCCAGCTCTGCCACCGCCTGCAGCACCTGCTCGCGCGTCTCCTTGCTGGTCAGCGCGCTGTGATTCAGCACGCGGGAGACGGTCGCCACGGAGACCCCGGCGCGTTTCGCCACGTCGCGGATGGTGATCGGATGAACTGGAGGCATGCGGGATCCTGAAATCGGGGTAGTGGCCGGTGGCGCTATCCTACCCCGATTGGCCCGCTGCTCTGCGTGAATTACGTCACAGGAAAGAAAACGTTTACATACATTTTTTTAACCTGCCGGCGGGCGCTCACTTCAGCGTTTTGGGTTCCGCTTCGCCGGCGGCCAGCTGCGTCAGCTTGCGCCACAGCCACTCCATCGGCCCCTGTTCGAAGTAACGCAGCCACAGTGCGGAAAACGCCAGGTTGGCCAGCCAGACCAGCGGCACGAACGCCAACAGCTGCAGCCGGTCGAACTGCTCATAGAGGCCAAAGCGATAAAACAGCGTGGTGCAGATCAGCGTTTGCAGCAGGTAGTTGCTCAACGCCATGCGCCCCACCAGGGTCAGCCAGTGGGCGATGCGCATGCGCGACAGCGCGGGCCAGAAACCGTAACACAGCGCCAGATAGCCCATCGCCTGCAGCGGGGCGCCCAGCTCGCGCGGCACCTGCAGCAGGAAACCGCTCCAGCGATAGTCCCAATGCACCTGCCATTGCAGCGCCACCGCCGGCAGTTGGATCAGCACCGAAAGCGGCAGCAGCCACGCCGCCTGCCGCAAATAATAACCGGAGGAATAACTGCCGCGCAGCCAGCCACTGCGCATCAGCCCGGCGCCGAACAGCATCAGCCCCGCCAGCTCCCAGCCATACTGCGCGCCGATGGCCAGCAGGCTGGAAGAGAGCAGATCGGCGCGGCTGCGCCAGGCTTCGAAACCGCCCTGCAGCTTCCAGAACTTCTCGTACTGCAGCTCCGCCGCGCCCGGCTGCCAGAAGCTGCCCGGTTCACCGTGCGAGACGAAGCCGAGCAAAAGCAGCACCGCCACGCCGATCAAATACAGCACCACGCCGGTTTTCAGCAGTTGGAAGGTTTCTTTGGCTTCGCGGATCATGCGCCAGCACACCAGGCCGATCAGCCCGTAGGCCAGCAGAATGTCGCCGTCCCACAGGAAGATGGCGTGCGCAAGGCCGAACAGCAGCAGCCACGACAGCCGCGCGCGGATCCAGCTTTTGCCGCGCCGCAGCAGCATTTGCAGCCCGGCGCCGAACAGCAGCGCGAACATCGCCAGGAACTTGGCCTGGGCGAACAGATCGAGCAGCGCCCAGGTCCAGGCGTCGCGCGATGACGGCATGCCCAAATAGGCCGGGTTGAGGTAGGCGGCCTTCGGCAAGCCGAAGGCGCTGATGTTCAGCAATAAAATGCCGAGGATGGCGATGCCGCGCACGCAGTCCAGCGTGGCGATGCGCGGCAGAGGATGACTGTTCATTTTTTATCGCTGTCTTCCGCTCATGAAAAAGGCGCCCGCAGGCGCCTGTTGTCGTCGTGCGGGTCGCCCCGCAACGCCATCACCCCTGGTGATGACGCACCGCGCGCAGGAACTCCTGGCGGGTATTCTGGCTGGACTTGAACAGCCCCCCCAACGAAGTGGTGGTGGTGGCGCTGGTCGCGTCGCGGATGCCGCGCGCCTTGACACAATAATGGACCGCATCGATCGATACCGCCACGTTATTGGTGCCGAGCAGGGTCTGCAGCGCCACCAGGATCTGCTGGGTCAGGCGCTCTTGCACCTGCGGACGCTGGGAGAAGAACTGCACGATGCGGTTAATCTTCGACAGGCCGATCACCGAGTCTTTCGGGATATAGGCCACGGTGGCCTTGCCGTCGATGGTCACGAAGTGGTGTTCGCAGGTGCTGGTCAGCGTGATATCGCGCACCGTCACCATCTCATCCACCTTCATCTTGTTCTCGATAACGGTGATTTTCGGGAAGTTGGCGTAGTCCAGCCCGGAGAAGATCTCGTCGACATACATTTTGGCGATGCGATGTGGCGTCTCCGCCAGGCTGTCATCGGACAGATCGAGGTTCAGCAGCTGCATGATTTCGGTCATGTGCTCTTTGATGCGGCGCTTGCGCGTTTCGCGATCCAGCACTTCCCCGCGCAGCGGCGTCTCCAGACCACGCTCTTCCAGCGCCGCATGCACCAGCGCGGCTTCTTTACTTAATGATGTCATGTATTTGTTCTCCTGCGGACGGAACCCGCCGGCGGCCTGGTAGGGCGTGCGGCCGGCGAATTGCTTGCTCTCGTGACGGCAGAGTTTTCGTGGTGGATAACGTGAACCCGGTCAAGATTTTGCCCCCACTGTAGATGAGAGCGCGGCGATTATCCAGTGATAGTGCTTCATCCGCAGGTGAAATATTCGCATTTAGCACAATCAGGCCGGCTGCGGGATTCCACGCTTTTTGTATGGATTTCAATCACCGCATCGCCGTTTTTTGCGCCAACCGCCGCGCCGGGGTATTCACCACCAGCGCACCGGCCACCAACAGCGCCGCCACCGCCACGTACAGCGCCGGCTCCAGTCGATGGGTCAAGGCGGTCGACAGCGCCGACAGCATCGGCCCGACCAGTTGGCCGATCGCATAACCGGTGGTCAGCAACCCGGCCATGTAGCGCGCATGGCGCGGTGCCAGTTCTCGGCCGTGTTGAAGGGCGAGCTGCACCACACAGAGGAAACCGCCGCCGGTCAGCAACGCCCCGAGCGCCAGGCCGGCCACGCCCGGCACCACTTCGGCGCTCAGCACGCCCAGCGCCTGTATCCACAGCGTGATCGCCAACCGGGTCTGGGTAGTGAGCCGATGGCGAGTCAAAATGCCGATAACGATCCCCAACACCGCCGCGCCACCGAACACCGGCCAGACAAACTGCGCGAACAGGCTGCCGGGAAAACGTGCCGCCGCCATCTGCGACAAGAACGTCGCCGGCAGGATGTAGCCGAACCCGGCCAGGCTGTAGCTCCACACCAGGCGTTTGAGCGCCGGCGTCAGCAGTAGCGGTTCCGGGGCCACGTCCGGGCGATGCAGCTCGCCGCTGCGCGGCAGAAAGGCGCTAATCGCCCCCACCAACGCCAGCGCCGGCACGCCATACACCAGCCAGGCCTGCGCCGCCGTCAGCCCCAGCGTGTTGATGCCCACCGCCAGCATGCCGCTGAGGAAGATACCGGCGCCCGGCCCGGCGAACACCGCCGCGCTCAGCGCCGGCCGGCCGTAGTGCGCCAACCGCTCGTTGGTCCAGGCCGCCACCAGCACCATCGCCCAGCCGCTGGCCCAGCCGATGACGAAGCGCAGCGCACCGTGCGTCCATTCATCCTGCGCCAGCGCCGACAGCAGCGTCAGCGCCACCGCGCCCCACACGCCAAGCCACAGGCGCCGCTCGACGTGGCGCGTGGCGCGCATCGCGTCGTAGGCGCCGCACAGGTAGCCCAAATAATTGATCGCCGCCACCAGCCCGGCGCCGGTCAGTGTGAACTGGTGTTCCGCGATCATCAGCGGCACCTGGGGGGTGAAAGCGAAGCGGCCGATGCCCATCGCAACGATCAGCGCGGCAAAACCGCTCAAGGCAATACGTAAAGCCATATCGGCATCCAAAAGGTTAAAAGAAAGTTGCCAGTATCATGCCGCAGTATTAAACTCACAAAAACTGAATAATACTAATCAAGTTCATCACGAAACGAGAATATTATGGATCTGACCCAGCTTCGCATGTTCTGCTGCGTGGCGGAAACCGGCTCGGTCGCCCGCGCCGCCGAGCAGTTGCACCGCGTGCCGTCGAATCTGACCACCCGGCTGCGCCAGCTCGAACAGGAGCTGGGCGCCGATCTGTTTATCCGCGAAAAACAGCGCCTGCGCCTGTCGCCGATGGGCCATAACTTTCTGTGCTACGCCAACCGCATCCTGGCGCTGAGCGACGAGGCGATGAGCATCACCCACGCCGGCGAACCGGCGGGCAACTTCGCCCTCGGCTCGATGGAGAGCACCGCCGCTACCCGCCTGCCCTCGCTGCTGGCGGCTTACCACCAGCGCTTCTCGCAGGTTTCGCTGTCGCTGACCACCGGCACCTCCGGCGAAATCGCCGATCGGGTGCGCGCCGGCACGCTGGCCGCGGCGCTGGTCGACGGCCCGGTACCCTATGACGAGTTGAACGGCTGTATCGCCTATCCTGAACATATGGTGGTGATCTCCTGTCTCGATCACGCGCCGATCCACAGCGCCAAAGACGCCAACGGCGAAACGCTGTTCGCCTTTCGCGCCAGCTGCTCCTACCGCCTGCGGCTGGAGGCCTGGTTCAAGCGCGAAGGCGCGCGGCCAGGGCAAATTATGGAGATCCAGTCCTATCACGCCATGCTGGCCTGCGTCGCCAGCGGCGCCGGGCTGGCGATGATCCCGCATTCGGTGCTGAGCCTGCTGCCGGGCCATGAGCGGGTCCGGGTTCACCCCCTGCCGCCGGACGTGGCCGACACCGCCACCTGGTTGCTGTGGCGCCGCGACGCGTTCGGGCCGAACGTGCGCGCGCTGAAAGAGTTGATTATTGAACAGACGGAAACCGCCGCTGTTGATGAAAGCACCCCCAACGATTTATCAGACGTTGTCGATATCGCCTGATTTAAAAAGAAAACCACTGAGGAGACTATGATGGAGATGATCAAAACCCGCGCCGCCGTTGCCTGGGGCCCGAACCAGCCGCTGAAGATCGAAGAAGTCGAGCTGATGCCACCGCAAAAAGGCGAAGTGCTGGTGCGGATCGTCGCCACCGGCGTTTGTCACACTGACGCCTACACCCTGTCCGGCAAAGATCCGGAAGGCGTGTTCCCGGCGATCCTCGGCCACGAGGGCGGCGGCGTGGTGGAAGCGGTCGGTGAAGGCGTCACCAGCGTGGCGGTCGGCGATCACGTGATCCCGCTCTACACCCCGGAGTGCGGCGAGTGCAAATTCTGTAAATCCGGCAAGACCAACCTGTGCCAGGCGATCCGCTCCACCCAGGGCAAAGGGCTGATGCCGGACGGCACCACCCGCTTCTTCAAGGATGGCAAGCCGATCTTCCACTACATGGGCACCTCCACCTTCTCCGAGTACACCGTGGTGCCGGAAATCTCACTGGCGAAAATCAACAAGGAAGCGCCGCTGGAAGAAGTGTGCCTGCTGGGCTGCGGCGTGACCACCGGCATGGGCGCGGTGATGAACACCGCCAAAGTGCAGCCGGGCGACACCGTGGCAATCTTCGGCCTGGGCGGCATCGGCCTGTCGGCGATCATCGGCGCGCAGATGGCCGGCGCGGGCCGCATCATCGGCATCGACATCAACACCAGCAAGTTCGATCTGGCACGCAAGCTGGGCGCTACCGATCTGATCAACCCGAAAGACTATGACAAGCCGATTCAGGACGTGATCGTCGAGCTGACCGACGGCGGCGTCGATTTCTCCTTCGAGTGCATCGGCAACGTCAACGTGATGCGTTCCGCGCTGGAGTGCTGCCACAAGGGCTGGGGTGAATCGGTGATCATCGGCGTCGCGGGCGCTGGCGAAGAGATCTCGACCCGTCCGTTCCAGCTGGTCACCGGCCGCGTCTGGCGCGGTTCGGCGTTCGGCGGCGTCAAGGGCCGTTCGCAGTTGCCGGGCATCGTCGAACGCTATCTGGACGGTGAATTCGCGCTGAACGACTTTATCACCCATACCATGGGGCTGGAGCAGATCAACGAAGCGTTCGATTTGATGCACGAAGGCAAATCGATCCGTTCCGTCATCCACTTCGACCAATAAGCCAGGAGGCAGAGATGACGTTGTCATTGGAACTTCTCGAAGAGCACCGCATGTTCGGCGGCTGGCAGCAGCGCTATCGCCACGCGGCGCAGAGCCTGAATTGCAACATGACATTCAGCATCTACCTGCCGCCGCCGCGCGATGACAACCCGCCGCCGGTGCTGTACTGGCTGTCGGGGCTGACCTGCAACGACGAGAACTTCACGTTGAAAGCCGGCGCGCAGCGCATCGCCGCCGAGCTGGGCCTGGTGCTGGTGATGCCGGACACCAGCCCGCGTGGCGACGAAGTGCCGAACGACGAAGGCTACGATCTGGGCCAGGGCGCCGGGTTCTACCTGAACGCCACCCAGGCGCCGTGGGATCGCCATTTCCGCATGTACGACTACATCAGCGCCGAACTGCCGGCGCTGATCGAACAGCACTTCAGCGTCAGCGATCGTCAGTCGATCTTCGGCCACTCGATGGGCGGCCACGGCGCGCTGATGATGGCGTTTCGCAATCCGCAGCGCTTCCGCTCGGTATCGGCGTTCGCGCCGATCGTTAACCCGTGCCAGGTGCCGTGGGGCCGTAAGGCGTTCACCGCCTATCTGGGCAGCGACGAAAGCCAGTGGCTGCAGTACGACAGTTGCCATCTGCTGGCCAGCGGCGCGGAAAAAATGCCGGTCCTTATCGACCAGGGCGACGACGACCAGTTCCTGGCCGACCAGCTGCAGCCGGCGCGGTTGGCGGAGCTGGCGCGCCAGCGCGACTGGCCGCTGACGCTGCGCATTCAGCCGGGGTACGATCACAGCTACTTCACCATCGCCACCTTCGTGGAAGATCACCTGCGCTTCCACGCCGAGCACCTGTTCCGCTGATAAAAAAATCCGGGCGGTTATTAAAGCGCCCGGATTTCTTCAAATACCGTCAAGAAGAAAGTCGATGGCGGCTTTTATCCTGGTCCGATACTGGGAAACATCACAAAACTCGGCCCCCAAAGCCCGAACCGGGATGCTGGCCATTTCATATGTCATCACGGCGTACTCGTTGTCATCAATCAATCTGATCAACGGGATCAAGCGTTCCGGTCGCGTACTCCCCGGGTATTTTTCAACGGGCAACAAAGGGATCACAACTCGACGATTTAATTGCCCAATGATATCGCTCGTCACATCAAGCAGCAGGGGATAAACCGCGCTGTTCCCCCTATTCGCATACACCGTAAATTGCATCGCTAAAACGTCCTGTATTCGTCGCTAAAGCAACCATGCTCATCATTAAATCGGTTAAGCGCTTCAAGCGCCTCTCGGTTTTCTTCCTGCCATTTTATCCTCTCATGCTGACGTAACTCAGCATCTAAAGCAGCAGTTAGCGTCGCGCTGAGATTAATCCCCGCCTCACGCGCACGGCTCAACAAACTGCGTTCCAGCGTCATGGTCACACTTTGCGTCGTTCGTTGTTTTACTGGCATCGGCACCTCTCTCACTCATTTTCGTGCAAACAACACGGTTTATTGAACGATAGTAGCATTGAGACGTCATTTGAGCCCGTTCAAATATGCGCCATACGTTAAAGCATCACCCCTTCAGCTTAGGATCCAGCGCGTCGCGCAGTCCGTCGCCCAACAGGTTGAACGCCAGCACGGTGATGAATATCGCCAGGCTGGGGAAGATCGCCACGTGCGGCGCGATCACCATATCGGCGCGCGCTTCGTTGAGCATCGCCCCCCACTCCGGTGTCGGCGGCTGGGCGCCCAGGCCCAGAAACGACAGGCTGGCGGCGGTGATGATCGAGGTGCCGATGCGCAGGGTAAAATAGACCACGATCGAAGACAGAGTGCCCGGCAGAATGTGCCGCAGGATGATGGTCCAGTCCGAGGCGCCGATGCTGCGCGCCGATTCGATATAGGTCAGGTGCTTCAGCACCAGCGTATTGCCGCGCACCAGGCGGGCGAAGGCCGGAATGCTGAAGATCGCCACCGCGACGATCACGTTGGCCATGCCGCTGCCCATGATCGCCACCACGCCGATCGCCAGCAGAATACCGGGAAACGCGAACAGCACATCGCAGACGCGCATGGTGAGGCGATCCCACCAGCCCTCATAGTAGCCGGCCAGCAGCCCCAGCAGGGTGCCGATCGCCCCGCCCGCCAGCACCGAGAACACCCCGGCCGCCAGCGAAATGCGCGTGCCCATCAGGATGCGGCTGAAGATATCGCGCCCGAGAGAATCCACGCCCAGCCAGTGCATCAGCGAAGGCCCCTCGTTCAGCCGATCGTAATCGAAATAGTTTTCCGCATCGAACGGTGCCAGATAAGGCGCCAGCAGCGCCGCCGCAATCAGCAGCAGCACCAACAGACCGGCGACCAGCGCCGCCCGCTGGCGGCGAAAACGCCGCCAAAACTCGCTCCACGGCGTGCGTACCGCGTTGGGATCGATAAGCGGCATCGCCTTCAGTGCGGCGTTGCGCCGCCAATGCTTAATCATGCCGCGTCCTCATTGATAACGAATCGCCGGGTTGATCGCCGCGTACAGCATATCCACCAGCAGGTTGATCAGGATGAATTCCAGCGAGAACAGCAGCACCTCGGCCTGGATCACCGGGTAATCGCGCATCTCCACCGAGTCCACCAGCAACCGCCCCAACCCCGGCCAGTTGAACACCTTCTCCACCACGATCGAACCGCCGAGCAGGAAGCCGAACTGCAGCCCCATCATGGTCACCACCGGGATCATCGCGTTGCGCAGGCCGTGTTTCATCACCACCACGCTTTCCCGCACGCCCTTGGCGCGCGCGGTGCGCATGTAGTCTTCCTGCAGCACCTCGACGAACGAAGCGCGGGTGAAACGCGCCATCACCGCTGCCACCGCCGCCCCCAGGGTGATCGAAGGCAGAATGTAGTGTCGCCAGCTGTCGGCGCCCACCGTTGGTAGCCACCCCAGTTCGACCGAGAACACCTGCATCAGCAGCATACCGAGCGCAAAGGCCGGGAACGAGATCCCCGACACCGCCAGCGTCATGCCGAGGCGATCCGGCCAGCGGTTGCGCCACACCGCCGACACCACGCCGATCGCTAGGCCGAACGCCACCGCCCACAGCATGCTGGTGACGGTCAGCCAAAAGGTCGGCATAAAGCGCGAGGCGATCTCTTCGCTCACCGGGCGCTTGGACACCATCGAGATGCCAAAGTCGCCCCGCAGCGCGTTGACGAAGAAGTGTGCGAACTGCTGCGGCAGCGGCTGATCCAGCCCCAAATCCTTGCGCACCAGCTGCACCACCGCCTCGTCGGCCTCCGGCCCCGCCGCCAGCCGCGCCGGATCGCCCGGCAGCAGGTGGACGAACAGGAACACCAGCACCGCCACGATCAGCAGCGTCGGGATCAGGCCCAGCAGTCGTTTCAGAAAATAATTGAGCATCTCATTCCTTCCCCCGCCCGCCGACGCTTGGCCGCAGGCGGGGATGGGCGCCTTATTTCAGATCGGCGTTATCAAAGTTGAACGAGGTATCCGGCATCACGTAGAAACCGCTCAGCTGTTTGCTGTTGGCCGACAACAGACGTTCGGTCGCCAGGAAGATCCAGGGCGCATCGGCCCAGATGCGATCCTGCACGTCCTGATACAGTTTCTGCTTCTCGGCGCGATCGGTGGTCGCCAGCGCGTCGGTCAGATCCTTGTCCACCTGCGGGTTGCTGTAGAACGCGGTGTTGAACTGCTTCGGCGGCGCCGCCTGGGTGGAGAACAGCGGCGACAGCGCCCAGTCCGCTTCCCCGGTCGAGGCCGACCAGCCGGTGTAGAACAGCCGCACGCCGGTGTCTTTCACCCCGACGCTCTCCACCTGCGCCGCACGCTGCCCGGCATCCATCGCCGTCACCGTCACTTTCACCCCCACCTGCGCCAGCTGCTGCTGGGTGAACTGCAGCACCTTCTGCGCGGTGCTGTGGTTGTGGGAAGACCACAGGGTGGTGGTGAAGCCGTTCGGGTAGCCGGCCTCTTTCAGCAGCTCGCGCGCCTTGGCCGGATCGTACGGCCACGGCTTATAGCGGGCAGCGAAGTCAATGGCCGGCGGCACCGGCCCTTCCGCCGGCACCGCGTACCCGGCGAACGCCACTTTGATCAGCGCGTCCTTGTTGATGGCATAGTTCAGCGCCTGGCGCACCTTCGGGTTGTCGAACGGCTTCTGAGTGACGTTCATGCTGATGTAACGCTGCAGGATCGACGGCGCGGCCACCACGTCCAGCTTGGCGTTGCCTTCCAGCACCTTGGCCTGCTCGTAAGGGATCGGGAAGGCGAAGGTCGCCTCGCCGGTTTGCAGCATCGCCGCGCGGGTGTTGTTATCCACCACCGGGCGCCAGGTGATGCTGTCGAGCTTCGGCAGCCCCGGCTGCCAGTAGCCGTCGAACTTCTTCACCTTGACGAAATCGGTCTGGTTCCAGGTGACGAATTGATACGGCCCGGTGCCGACCGGGTGGAAACCGATCTCCTTGCCGTATTGCTTCAGCGCCGCCGGCGAGATGATCGCCGCCGCCGGGTGCGCCAGGTTGTTGACGAACGCCGAGAACGGCGCTTTCAGCACGATCTTCACCGTATTGGCGTCCACCGCTTCGGTTTTGTCGATCATCTTGAACAGGTTGTAGCGCTTGAGGTGGCTGTCCGGGTTGCTGGCGCGATCGAGGTTTACCTTCACCGCCTCGGCGTTGAACGCGGTACCGTCGTGGAATTTAATTCCCTGGCGCAGTTTGACGGTGTAGGTCAGGCCGTCTTTGCTGACCTCATAGCTGTCCGCCAGCACGTTCACCAGCTTCATGTCCTTGTCGAAGCCGAACAGCCCCTGATAGAAAGACTTGGCCACCGCCTGCGACAGCGTATCGTTGGCGTCGTAAGGATCGAGGGTGGTGAAGTTGGAGGCCACGGCGATCACCGCGTCCTTCGCCGCCCAGACCGGGCCGGTTCCCGCCGCCAGCAGTACGGCGGCCAACAGCGCATTGCGTTTGAATGTGTGCTTCATGTCGCTTGTCTCTCCTGAGGTCTTTAAAAAGCACCGGCGATCGGGTGGCGGGCGACAAAGTGCCCGGCGCCAACCTGCACCAGCGGTGCGGTAACGGGTTCATCGCCCAGCGCGCGCACCGGGCTCGGGATCTCATCGGCCGGCAGCGGCTGCCGTTTGTGGGCATGGGCGGGATCGGCCACCGGCACCGCCGCCATCAGTTTGCGGGTGTAAGGGTGCTGCGGGTTGTCGAACACCGCCTGCCGTGGGCCGATCTCGACGATCTGCCCGAGGTACATCACCGCCACCCGGTGGCTGATGCGCTCCACCACCGCCATGTCGTGTGAAATAAACAGAAAAGCGATGCCGAACTCGCGCTGCAGGTCGAGCAGCAGATTGACGATCTGCGCCTGAATCGACACGTCCAGCGCCGACACCGCCTCGTCGGCGATCACCACTTTCGGGTTCAGCGCCAGCGCGCGCGCGATGCAGATGCGCTGGCGCTGGCCGCCGGAAAATTCGTGCGGGTAGCGGCGCGCATGCTCCGGCAGCAGGCCGACGCGTTCCAGCAGCCAGGCCACCCGTTGCTCCGCCTCGCGGCCGCGCATCACGTTGTGCACCAGCAGCGGCTCCATGATGGAAAAACCGACCGTCAGACGCGGATCAAGCGAAGCGTAGGGATCCTGAAAAATGAACTGAATATCGCGCCGCAGGTGCTGCAGGGCCGGCCCCTTCAACTGATCTATCCGCCGCCCGGCGAAGGTGATGGTGCCGCTCTGGCTGTCCACCAGCTTCAGCAAAGAGCGCCCGGTGGTGGACTTGCCGCAGCCGGACTCGCCCACCAGCCCCAGCGTCTCGCCGGGGTAAAGATCGAAACTGACGTTTTCCACCGCGTGCACCCGGCGAGTGACCCGATTGAACAACCCGCCGCGCAGATCAAAGCGCGTAACCAGATGCTCCACCTGCAGGATCGGCGCGGCACCGGGCGGCACGGTATCCTGCGGCGCCGTATCCCCCTCGCCGCCCGGCAACGGAAACTTCGCCGGCAACGGCCGATCGGCCATCGCCCCCAGCTTCGGCACCGCCGCCAACAGCGCCCGGGTATAGGCCTGCTGCGGCGCGGCAAACAGCTCGCGCACCCGATTTTGTTCCACCTGCTCGCCGCGGCGCATCACCAGCACCCGATCGGCGATCTCCGCCACCACGCCCATGTCGTGAGTGATGAAGATCACCCCCATCTGCATCTCCTGTTGCAGCACGCGGATCAGCTGCAGGATCTGCGCCTGAATGGTGACGTCGAGGGCGGTGGTGGGTTCATCGGCAATCAGCAGCGCCGGTTTGCAGGAGAGCGCCATGGCGATCATCACCCGCTGGCGCATGCCGCCGGAAAGCTGGTGCGGGTAGCGCCCCAGCACCTCTTTGGCCTCCGGAATACGCACCAGATCGAGCATGCGCAGCGCCTCCTGGCGCGCGCTGCGGCGATCCATGCCCTGATGCAGGCGCAGCGATTCGGCGATCTGCTCGCCGACCGGAAATACCGGGTTGAGCGAGGTCATCGGCTCCTGGAAGATCATCGCCATGTCGGCGCCGCGCACCGTGCGCAGCGTGCTCTGCGAGGCCTGCGCCAGATCGAGCAGCGCGCCGTCGCGCCGGCGCAGCGTCATGACGCCGCCGACGATGCGCCCGCCGCCCTGCTCCACCAGCCGCATCAGCCCCAGCGAAGTGACCGATTTGCCGGAGCCGGACTCACCGACGATCGCCAGCGTCTCGCCGCGATCGAGATCGAACGACAGGTTGCGCACCGCTTCCACGGCGCCGTCCGGTTGAGGAAAGCTGATGCTCAGATCGCGCACCGTCAGCACCCGCTGCGGCGGCAATGACGGCCCGCCGCTGGCGGCGGGTCGAAGTAAAACGTCGGTCATGCACCCTCCCGGTGAACGCTTAGCGGTAAATCCCGACGGACGGCGCATCGCCGACATAGCCAAAACCGCGATACATCCCCTCGCAGTTGAACGGCAGCGCGATATTGCCGTGGCGATCGACGGCGATCATGCCGCCGCTGCCACCGAGGGCCGGCAGCTTCTCCATCACCACCCGATCGCTGGCCGCCTGCAGGCTCAGATCGCCGTATTCGATCAGGGCGGAAACATCATAGGCCGCCACGCCGCGCATGAAGATTTCGCCGGTGCCGGTGCTGGAAACCGCCACGGTGGCGTTGTTGGCATAGCAGCCGGCGCCGATAATCGGCGTGTCGCCTACCCGCCCGGCCTGCTTGTTGGTCATGCCGCCGGTCGAAGTGGCGGCGGCGAGGTTGCCCAGCGCATCCAGCGCCACCGCCCCGACGGTGCCGAATTTGCGATCGGGATCGAGCGGATCGCCGGCCTGCGCCGCGCCGTCGTGATCGAGCAATACCCGTCCCTGCTCCGCCTGGGCGCGGTGCAGCTGATCGAAACGTTCCTGGGTAAAAAAGAAATCGGGAGCGACCATTTCCAGGCCGTGGGCGGCGGCAAACTTCTCGGCGCCTTCGGCGGCAAACAGCACGTGTTCGCTGTTTTCCAGCACCGCGCGCGCCGCCAGCACCGGGTTGCGGATACGGCTGACGCCGGCGACAGCGCCGGCATCGCAGGTGCGGCCGTCCATCACGCAGGCATCAAGCTCGTGAGTGCCCTGATGGGTAAACACCGAGCCTTTGCCGGCGTTGAACAGCGGGCACTCTTCGAGTAGCCGCACCGCTTCGGTCACCGCGTCCAGCGCGCTGCCGCCCTGCGCCAGTATCGCCTGCCCGGCGGTCACGATCTCGGACAACGCCTGGATATACTGCCGTTCTTTTTCCGCACTCAGCGCCGCCCGGGTAATTGCGCCCGCGCCGCCATGAATGGCAATCACTGGTTTGCTCATTTGCCTGACACCCTGTGTTAATCCCGCCGTTGCGCAGCGAATAAGCTGAGCGCGGTATCATTATTATTCAGTCTTTTTCGACTCTATTTAGTCCTACAGTGGAAGTACAGCATAACGTCCACGTCCCGCTTTTAGCGTAGTCCGCTTAGACCGTTTCGCACCTTGAAATAGCTTATTGGAATAAAAACAGCAGGTTATAAAAAGCCGTAAACCGCCGATCGTACGGCCGAGATTATTGGTAATTCCGCGTGCGGAAATAGCGGCATGGCGTAAGGAAATAAACGTTCGCGCTGAATAACGCTTATTGCGGCGCCCGGCCTGCTGTTTTTTCCCCGGCCGGGCGCAGATGATCCGAGATTAAAAACCCGATCCGGGCTGCTGTAAAAAAGCCTCTTCTTCCGGCGTGCTGGTGCGCCCCAATATCGCATTGCGATGCGGGTAGCGGCCGAAACGATCGATGATCGCCTTGTGCCGAAGCTCGAACTCCAGCTGGTCGCCGTTATTGAGCTCGGTGTACAGCACCAGCGCCTGCTGGTGGATTAGCGGCGATTCCGAATGCATGAACGGCAGATAAAGGAAACCGCGCTGCTCGCGGCTCAGCCGTTCGCACTCGCCGCTGCGGATCGCCTCCTGCGCCAGGATCAACGCCATGCCGTCGCAGGCGAACGACTGCGGTGTGCCGCGGAACAGGTTGCGGCTGAACTGATCGAGCACGATCACCTCCGCCAGCCGCCCCTCGATGGTGTCGCGCCAGTGCGCCAACTCCCCCGCCGCCGCCGCGCGCCAGATTTCGCCGAAACGGCTGTGCAGCAGACGATCGAAATCGTCGTCCTTTTTGAACCACATGATCGGTTCGATCTCGTCGAACCAGAAGTCGATAACCTGTTTATGCATCATGATTCTCCTCTGTTTTACGCAGTTTATACCCGATCGTCCCAGCGCCGCAGTGCGAAAGATGGCGGGCATAACCCGTTCTCCCCCCCGGCGTTCTCTGCCATAATACCCGCACTTTGTCGCTATTTTAGCGCACCCTGATTACGGAGTTCCCTTTATGGATCATTGCCATACTTCCGATCTCATTTCCCTGGAGCAAGCGCTGGAAAAAATGCTCGGGCAGATCGCCCCGCTGCAGCAGACCGAATCCATCGCCCTGACCGCCGCCGCCGGCCGCATCACCGCCGCGCCGGTGGTCTCACCGCTCGACGTGCCGCCGTTCGCCAACTCGGCGATGGACGGCTATGCGCTGCGCCTCGCCGATCTGGCGGCCAATGCGCCGCTGCCGGTCGCCGGTAAGGCCTTCGCCGGCGCGCCGTTCGACGGCCAATGGCCGGCCAACAGCTGCGTGCGCATCATGACCGGCGCGCCGATCCCGGCCGGAGCGGACGCGGTAGTGATGCAGGAGCAGGCCGAGGTGAGCGACCAGGGCGTGTATTTTACCGCGCCGGTTGAAGCCGGACAGAATATCCGTCTGGCGGGTGAAGACATTCGCCGGGGCGCGAGCGTGTTGCCGGCCGGCGTGAAGCTGGGCGCCGCGCAGCTGCCGCTGCTGGCTTCGCTTGGCGTCACCGAGGTGCAGGTGATGCGTAAGCTGAAGGTGGTGGTGTTCTCCACCGGCGACGAACTGCAGCCGGTCGGCCAGCCGCTGCAGGCGGGCCAAATCTACGACACCAACCGCTTCGCGGTGCGCCTGATGCTGGAGCAGATGGGCTGCGAGGTGCTCGATCTCGGCATTATCCGCGACGATCGCGATGCGCTGCGCGCCGCCTTCACACAGGCAGCCAGCCAGGCCGACGTGGTCATCAGCAGCGGCGGCGTCTCGGTCGGCGAGGCCGACTACACCAAACAAATGCTCGACGAACTGGGCCAGGTCAGCTTCTGGAAGCTGGCGATCAAACCCGGCAAACCCTTCGCCTTCGGCAAACTGGGCCACGCCTGGTTCTGCGGCCTGCCGGGCAACCCGGTTTCCGCCGCCCTGACCTTCTACCAACTGGTGCAACCGCTGCTGGCGAAGCTGGCCGGCCACAGCGACTGGCGCCTGCCGCCGCGCCTGCGCGCACGGGCGCTGACCCCGTTGAAGAAATCGCCGGGCCGCCTCGATTTCCAGCGCGGCGTGTTCAGCAGCAACGCCGCGGGCGAACTGGAGGTCAGCACCACCGGCCACCAGGGCTCGCACGTCTTCAGCTCCTACAGCCAGGGCAACTGTTTCATCGTGCTGGAGCGCGAACGCGGTTCGGTGGCGGTAGGCGAAACGGTGGAGATCGAGCCGTTCAACGCCCTGCTGAGGAGCTGAGCATGCTGCCGGAATTGACCGACGCCGAAGCGCTGCGCTACAACCGCCAGATCGTGCTGCGCGGCTTTGACTTCGACGGCCAGGAGAAGCTGAAGGCCGCCCGCGTGCTGATCGCCGGGTTGGGCGGGCTGGGCTGCGCCGCCGCGCCATATCTGGCAGCGGCCGGCGTCGGCCATCTGGTGCTGGTGGATTTCGACACCGTCTCGCTCTCCAACCTGCAGCGCCAGATCCTGCACCGCGACGATCGCATCGGCCAGAGCAAAGTCGCCTCCGCCAGGCAGGAACTGAGCGCCATCAACCCGCATATCCGCATCGACGCGATCGACGGCCATTTGGAAGATGACGCGGTCGCAGCAGAGATCGCCGCCTGCGATCTGGTGCTGGACTGCACCGACAACGTGGCGGCGCGCGATGCCCTGAATCGCCTGTGCCACGCGCAGCAGAGGCCGCTGGTTTCCGGCGCGGCGATCCGCATGGAAGGCCAGCTCAGCGTGTTCACCTATCAGCCGGGCGAGCCCTGCTACCGCTGCCTGAGCCGGCTGTTCGGCGACAGCGCCCTCACCTGCGTCGAAGCGGGCGTGATGGCGCCGCTGGTCGGCACTATCGGCACCCTGCAGGCGATGGAAGCCATCAAGCTGCTGGCCGACTATGGTCAGCCGCTGCGCGGCAAGCTGTTGATGTTCGATGCGATGAGCATGCAGTTCCGCGAGATGAAGCTGCCGAAGGATCCGCACTGCGCGGTGTGCGGCGGGGAATGACGAATAAAAAAGGGCGGGATAATTCCCGCCCTGATTCGTTGCCGCGAGGATTAGACGATGCCCTGGCTGCGCAGATAGTCTTCGTAGTTGCCGGTAAAGTCGATCACCTTGTTCGGAGTGATTTCCAGAATGCGCGTCGCCAGCGAGCTGACGAACTCACGGTCGTGGGAGACGAAGATCAGCGTGCCTTCGTACATCTCCAGCGCCATGTTCAGCGATTCGATGGATTCCATATCCAGGTGGTTGGTCGGTTCGTCCATCACCAGAATATTTGGGCGCTGCATCATCAGCTTGCCGAACAACATGCGGCCCTTCTCACCGCCGGACAGCACCTTCACTTTCTTCTTGATGTCGTCCTGGCTGAACAGTAAACGGCCCAGCACGCTGCGCACCGCCTGCTCGTCGTCTTTTTCCTGCTTCCACTGGCTCATCCAGTCGAACACGGTCAGGGTATCGTCAAACTCGTATTCGTGATCCTGCGCGTAGTAACCGATACGGGCGTTTTCCGACCACTTCACGGTGCCGGTGTCCGGCTGCGCGTCGCCCACCAGCGTTTTCAGCAGGGTGGTTTTACCGATGCCGTTGGCGCCCAGCACCGCAACCTTCTCACCCACTTCCACCATCAGGTTCAGCTTGCTGAACAGCGGACCGTTGTCGAAGCCCTTGGTGAGCGCTTCCACTTCCAGCGCGTTACGGAACAGCTTCTTGTCCTGATCGAAACGGATGAACGGGTTCTGGCGGCTGGAGGCCTTCACTTCTTCCAGCTGGATCTTGTCGATCTGGCGGGCGCGCGAGGTGGCCTGCTTGGATTTGGAGGCGTTGGCGCTGAAACGGCTGACGAACGATTGCAGCTCGTTGATCTGCGCCTTCTTCTTGGCGTTGTCGGCCAGCAGACGTTCACGCGCCTGGGTGGCGGCGGTCATGTATTCGTCGTAGTTGCCAGGATAAACGCGCAGTTCGCCGTAATCCAGATCCGCCATGTGGGTGCAGACCATGTTCAGGAAGTGACGGTCGTGCGAGATGATGATCATGGTGCTGTTGCGTTCATTCAGCACCTGCTCCAGCCAGCGAATGGTATCGATGTCCAGGTTGTTGGTCGGTTCGTCGAGCAGCAGGATTTCCGGATCGGAGAACAGCGCCTGCGCCAGCAACACGCGCAGCTTCCAGCCCGGCGCGATTTCGCTCATCGGGCCATAGTGCTGTTCCACCGGAATGCCAACGCCAAGCAGCAGTTCACCGGCGCGCGCTTCGGCGGTGTAACCGTCCATCTCGCCGTAGGCGACTTCCAGATCGGCCACTTTATAGCCGTCTTCTTCGCTCATCTCCGCCATGGCGTAGATGCGGTCGCGCTCTTCCTTCACAGCCCACAGCTCGGTGTGGCCCATGATCACGGTGTCCAGCACGCTGTACTGTTCGAAGGCGAACTGATCCTGACGCAGTTTACCCAGGCGCTCGTTCGGATCGAGGAACACGTTGCCGCCGGTCGGCGCCAAATCGCCGCCGAGGATTTTCATAAAGGTGGACTTGCCGCAGCCGTTGGCGCCGATCAGGCCATAACGGTTGCCGCCGCCGAATTTAACAGAGATGTTTTCAAACAACGGCTTGCTGCCGAACTGCATGGTGATGTTGTTGGTGCTTAACACAGCGCTCGCTCTTTATACATAGGGAATGTGATTTGGCGCGCATTATGCCACAACGGGGTTAAGAGATCGCGGGAAGTTTTGGTGACATTTTGAGCGGTGACGACGAATGAGTCATAGTTGGGTTGAATAACACCGATAAAATTCACGGCGAGATTTCACGCAGCAAGCCGTACAATATTTGAAACCAATTCGCCAAATATATTAATTAAACTTAAAAATGACATTTATTCTCCTCAGAACTGCCCCAGGCACGAATAAATCGTATCTGTTCACCTTATGAAAATCATTAATACAGCCAATACGTCTCTATTTAATTCTAGTTTTTTCCGACTATCGCCACACATTCTGCTATACGCGACATTTTGTGACCGCCTTCTTAAATACCAAGGTTTTTTAGAGGATTAATGCGTTACAGCTCACTAAACCGACATGGCACATTCGTTCAGATAACAGGAAAAACCAAATAAAAACAATTAAATACAGGAAGATTTAAAAATCAAACCACCGTTATCGCGCTAACTACTCTCATATTGCATATGATTGTACATACAAGTATATGTAAACGTGACGTTGCCGTTTTGTTGGCGTTTCGGGGCTCGGTTATCGCCGCCCCGGATAACACCACCCCGGCCAGAAAATAATAACAACACACCGTCCACCTATCGCGAGAGACAACGATGAACACTGCTGAAAACGCATTGCCCAAAAGCCAAACGGCGGAGAAGGGCGCGGTAAATTACAAAGTCATTGTCGGCGCCAGCCTGGGCAACGGCCTGGAGATTTTCGACTTCACCGTCTACAGCTTCTTTGCCGCCATTATCGGCAAACTCTATTTTCCCAGCGACAGCGCCTACGGCTCCTTGTTGATGTCGGTGGCGGTGTTCGGCGTCGGCTTTATCATGCGCCCGCTGGGCAGCATGGTGCTGGGTGCCTATGCCGATCGGGTCGGCCGCAAGGCTGCCATGCTGATGACCATCGTGCTGATGGGCGTCGGCACCGCCCTGATCGCCTTCGCGCCCACCCATGCGCAAATCGGCGTTCTGGCGCCGGTGCTGATCGTGATTGGCCGCCTGATTCAGGGGTTTGCCGCCGGCGGTGAAGTGGGCTCGGCCACCACGCTGCTGCTGGAGTCGGCAGGGGCCAACCAACGCGGCTTCTTCGTCAGCTGGCAGGCGATAAGCCAGGGCATCAGCGCCCTGCTTGGCGCCTCTTTAGGCCTGGCTCTCACCTATTTTCTGCCGGAGCAGGCACTGTATGCCTGGGGCTGGCGCGTGCCGTTCATCATCGGTTTGTTGATCATTCCCGTCGGCATCTATATTCGCAAACATCTGGAAGAGACCTACAGTGGAGAAGCGCCGGCTCACGCGCGGCCGCCGCTGAATCCGGTATGGGATCTGGTGAGCAATCATGCCAAAGATCTGTTGCTGGGCGTATTGATCATCATGTCCGGCACCGTGATGGTCTACGTGGTGCTGCTGTATATGCCGACCTACATGATGCAGACCTATCACATCGCCGGCCCGACCGCCTACCTGTTCAGCTGTATCGCCTCTGTGGTACAGATCATCGCGGTCTATTGCGCAGGCCGTTACGTCGATCGGGTGCAGAACTACAAAAGGCCGCTACTGTTCTCCATTTTTGCGGCGTTGCTCCTGATTTACCCGACCTTCTGGTTCCTCAGCGCCACGCAAACCCTGTGGCTGGCGATCGTTTTCCGCATCCTGCTGATCTGCGCGCTGGGCATCAACATGCTGTCGAGCACCATGCTGATCGTTTCGGCGCTGCCGCGCCACGTGCGCGCCACCGGCACCTCGATGATTTACGCCTTTGGCGTGACGCTGTTCGGCGGCTCGGCGCAGTTGGTCGTCACCTGGCTGCTGGACGTCAGCGGCAATCCGATGGCGCCGGCGTGGTACGTCACCGGCATGTTGACCGTCAGCCTGATCGCCACTCTGCTGTTCCGCGAACGTCATAAAGAATAGCGCCTGCTGCCGGGCCGTGCGGCTATCGGCTGCCCGGCACCGGCGTAATGCCCTGTTCCTGCAAGAGGGCAATAAACGCCTGCGCGGCGGCGCTGCGGTAAGCGCCTTTGCGCTGCAGCCATACCGCCTGCCGCACCGGCATGGCGTTGGCCAAAGCCACTTTTTTCAACTGCCGGTTCTCGCGCGCAATGGCGGCCGGCAACAGCGTGGCGAGCTGCCCGCGCCGCACGATCTCGACGATGGCGCCCAGCGCATTGGCCTCCACCGCCACCTGCGGCCGGAAACCCAGCTGCGTGCAGTAGCGATCGATAAACTGACGCGTGGCGAAGTCGCCGCTCAGCAAGGCCAGCGGCAGATGTTGCCACTCCGCCAGCGTCAGCGGCCGGCGATGAGACGCCAGGGGATGATCGGCGCCGACCATCAGCTCCAGCGTCTCGCTGAACAACGGCGCCGCTTCCACCTCCGCCGACTGCGCCATCTCGAAGGCAATGCCCAAATCCAGCCTATCCTGCGCCAGCAACGCCTCCATTCGCTCTTGCGCCATCTCCTCAATGCTCAGCGTAATCCCCGGATAGCGGCGGTAGAAGGCATCGATCGCCGGCCCCACCAGATAGGCGGTGAACGTGGGGGTCATCGCCAGCCGCAAATGGCCGCGCGCCAGCGTCGCCACGTCATGGATCGCCCGCGCGCCGGCATCCAGATCCTGCAGCGCCAGCCGCGCATAGCGCATCCACGCCTCACCGGCGTCGGTCAGACGCACGGCTCTGCCGCTGCGATCGAACAGCGGCGCTCCCAATGTGTCTTCCAGCTGCTTGATCTGTTGCGACAGCGTCGGTTGCGACACGTGCAGCGCTTCGGCGGCGCGGGTGAAGTTGCCCTGTTCGGCAACGGCCAGAAAATAACGGATGTGTCGCAGCAGCATAACGCCCCAGTTATTAGTAAAACCTATAGCTGGCATTATAAATGGGTCTTAGACCCTATAGCCAGAAGCGTTCATCATGCCGCCATCGCATAACGACACCCAATGGAGAAACGGATGAAAGAGGTGATTGAAGGCTTCCTGAAGTTCCAGCGCGAAGCCTTTGTTGAACGCACGGCGCTGTTTCAGCAGTTGGCGACCCGCCAAAACCCGCGCACCCTGTTTATCTCATGTTCCGACAGCCGCCTGGTGCCGGAGCTGGTCACCCAGCGCGAGCCGGGGGATCTGTTCGTGATCCGCAACGCCGGTAACATCGTGCCTTCTTTCGGCCCAGAACCCGGCGGGGTTACCGCCTCGGTCGAGTACGCCGTCGCCGCGCTGGGCGTGGAGGATATCGTGATCTGCGGCCATTCCGACTGCGGCGCAATGACCGCCATCGCCACCTGCCAGTGTCTGGATCACCTGCCCACGGTCGCCGGCTGGCTGCGTTACGCCGATTCCGCGAAGGCGGTCAATCAGGCTTATCCGCACGCCTCGGACAAGGCGCGGGTCGCATCGATGGTGCGCGAAAACGTCATCGCCCAGCTCAACAACATCAAAACGCACCCTTCCGTCGCCCTGGCGCTGGATCAGGGACGCCTGACGCTGCACGGTTGGGTCTATGACATCGCCAGCGGCGCTATCGACGCGCTGGACGGCGAAACCCGCCGCTTCGTGCCGCTCGCCACCCATCCCGAGGTGACCGCCACTCCGGCGAACGCCCGTTTTTAAGTCAACAAAAGGAGCTAACATGACACACTCTCTGCACAACGCCGCCCCGCGCGCAGCGCTCACCGACACCATCATGGCCGCCAAGATCCGCCATAACCTGACTTTCGACGCGCTGGCTGAGGGCACCGGACTCAGCCTGGCGTTCGTCACCGCCGCGCTGCTGGGGCAGCATGCGCTGCCGGAACAAGCGGCACGCACCGTGGCAGCCAAGCTCGGGCTGGACGAAGAGGCGGTACAGCTGCTGCAAACCATCCCGCTACGCGGCAGCATTCCCGGCGGCGTGCCGACCGATCCGACCATTTATCGCTTCTATGAAATGCTGCAGGTTTACGGCTCCACGCTGAAAGCGCTGGTGCACGAGCAGTTCGGCGACGGCATCATCAGCGCCATCAACTTCAAGCTGGATATCAAGAAGGTGGCCGATCCGGAAGGCGGCGAACGCGCGGTGATCACCCTGGACGGCAAATACCTGCCGACCAAGCCTTTCTAATCTACTTCCGCGCCATCGCCTTCCAGGCCGCGCTGCCGTGCGCGGAAGTCGCCTTCCACAACGCGTTTAACGCCGAAGCCTAACCCTATTGCCGGCGCCGTCATGGCGCCGGTTTTCAGTCCTGTTCGCCATAACGCAAGACTGTCATCCCTTCCTCTTCCGCCGGGGGAACAAAGTACTGCGCCAGGCGCTCAAACTCCGCTTCGCTCAGTGTAAACGGGTGCTCGCCGCGCGCGTTTCTCAGCGTTATCCGGCTCAGGCATTGCGCATGGCTGACGTCGAGAAAATGCAGACAGTGCGCAACGCCGGCCTCCTCCGCCAACGCTTTGGCCCAGCGCCGCCTGTCCGGCGTATTCATCGGGAAATCGAGCGCCACGGACCAGCCGCCGCGCAGCAGCTGAACGAGGTGCCCGCCCAGCGCCCGCCGCAACCGGTCGGAACAGCGCGCATAGTCTTGCAGGCTGGTCATCTCCTGCTCATACAGCGTCGCCAGCCACGCATCTTCGACCAGCAACAGCGTTTGCGGTTGCTGCGCCAAACGCTGCGCCAGCGTCGATTTGCCTGCGCCGACCTTGCCACACATCAGGTGTAAAACTGCAGGGTAGGTTTTCATGACGTTCTCCGGTCGTTGCCGGAAGGGGATAAAAAAACCCGCCTGCCGGCGGGTTTTTATTGGCGACACACGCGCTATCCCACCCTTTGGAGAAGGGTGATAATAATTTGCGCGAATGGGCGGTAGGATTTTTTCATAGCTAATGAATATGACAATCGTGCGCCGTTGTCAATTCGCCGTCATCAATCCCTGTTCTCGCACAAATTCGGTGAATAAACTCACTTTCTGCTGCACATGCCGGCGCGTCGGGTAAACCGCGAAAACCTGATGCACGTCGGCAATCTGTTCAGGGAACAGCCGCACCAGCCTGCCGGCGGTGATTTCGGGATCCGCCACGAACGACGGCAGCGAACCGATGCCCAGTCCCGCCACCAGCATATCCCGCAGCATCAGGCTGTTGTTGGCGATCAACCGGGGAGTGAACGTCACGCTCAGACTCTCCTCGCCGGCGGTGAACTGCCACTGCCCTGGCCTTTCCGCCAGGGAATAGGCCAGACAGCTGTGTCGCTGCAATTCATTCGGCGTTTGCGGCACGCCGTGCTGCGCCAAATAGCCGGGCGCGGCGCAAATTCGCTGGTGCACTTCACCCAGCGCCCGGGCGCTGAGGGAAGAATCCGGCAGCCGTCGGCGAATGCGCAAGGAAATATCGAAACCGGCCGCCACCACGTCCAATACCCTGTCGTCCAACGTCAGCTCCACCTGCAGCTGCGGGTAACGTTGCATAAACGGCGGCAGCAGTGGCGACAACACCGTCAGGCCGAACGAAAGCGGCGCATTGACCCGCAGCGTGCCGGAGACCTGCTGCGCGCTGGCGGCAACCGTCTGCTCCAGCGCGTCGAACTCGCCGAGCAACCGACAGGCTTCCTGGTAATAGAGCTGCCCGGCTTCGGTCAGGCTCATGCTACGGGTGGTGCGCACCAGCAACAGCGTCCCCAACCGGTTTTCCAACTGCTTAATCTGCTTGCTCAACGCCGCCGGCGTGATCGCCAGATCCTCCGCCGCCTTATAAAAACTGTTGCGCTCAACCACGCGACGAAAGGCGCGCATCGTCAGTAGCACGTCCATATTATGTCCTGATGGTTAATTATAAATTCAATAAAACACAGATTATTAACTTCAACAACCTCAGTAGACTTTATTCAACCGCCTCCCTGAGTGAGAGGTGAATTTAATCTACTGATAATCATGGAGTTAATAATGAAAAAGACCCTGTTCGCCCTGATGCTCGGCCTGAGCGCCGCCGCCGCCCCCGTCGCCGCGCTG
The DNA here is from genome assembly GCF_052169255.1 of Serratia sp. CY29653. NCBI lineage: Bacteria > Pseudomonadati > Pseudomonadota > Gammaproteobacteria > Enterobacterales > Yersiniaceae > Serratia > Serratia sp. CY29653. Next base: position 2,143,368 of record NZ_JBJNLC010000001.1, read on the forward strand.
GCGCAATCCCCCGCCGCCGACAGCCGCCAGGCGGGTTATGTGCAGCCGCTGACCGCCGAGAACAGCCTGTTGCTGTTGGTCGATCTGCAGGACATGTTCGGCATGACCATTTCCTCTATCGATCAAACCAACCTGGTCAACAACGCCACCGGCATCGCCAAGGCCGCCAAGGTGTTCAACGTGCCGACCATTCTGGCCTCGGCCAACGCCAAAAGCTTCGCCGGGCCGGTATTCCAGCCGGTGACGCAGGCACGCCCGGACCTGCAGGTGTACGATCGCACCGCCATCAACGTCTGGCAGGACCGGCGCGTGGTGGATCTGATCAAACAATCCGGCCGCAAGAAAATCATCATCGGCGGGCTGTGGACCGCCAACTGCGTGATGCTGCCGGCGCTGTCCGCCCTGGGCGAGGGTTATGAGGTTTATATCCTGTCGGACGTCACCGGCGACATTACGCCAGACAGCCAAAACAACGCCATGCAGCGTTTGGTACAGGCGGGCGCCACGCCCATCAACTGGGTGGCGTTGATGCTGGAATGGCAGCAGGACTGGAGCCGCAAAGCCACGGCGGGAGGCGTATTGCAGATCGCCCGCGACCACGGCGCCGCCTGGGGGATGGGCGCCAGCTACGCCGGGGCAATGAAGGTGGGCAGCGAAGCGAAATAACGGACGAAAGCCCGCCGCCGGCGGGCTTTCTTCAGGTGCGGTGATAACAACGGCTATCCTGCGGCGCCTGGTCGCGACTCTCCAGCCCGTAGTCCCGCACCACCTCCGCCACCCGCAGCCGATAGTGCGCCAACACCTCGCCACGGCCGCGCGCCTGCGCCGCCCGGTGCTGCTCGAGATTGCGCCACTGCTGCACCGCCGCCTCGTCACGCCAGAAGGAGAGCGACAGCAGGCGCGCAGGATCGGCCAGGCTTTGAAAGCGCTCGATGGAGATGAATCCGTCGATCTGCGCCAGCAGCGGCTTCAGCTCCGCCGCCAGCGCCAGATAGGTATCGCGCTGCCCGTCGGCGGCCTGCAGTTCAAAAATCACGGCGATCATTATCGTCTCCTCTCAACGGTAAAACTCAGGTACGCGCGCATTGTAGGAATGGCGCCACCGCACCGATTCCAACGCCCACTCATCAATATCCAGCGAACACAGACGCACAGCACCAGAATGCGACAGCCACAGGTTAGCAATGGACGCGCAGTCATACTTCGTCTAACCTCGAAGTATGCATAACATCAACTTAGAAGATCGTTTGGCGGCGCTGAGCGCCGCCATCGCCGACCGCACCCGGGCGCGCATGCTGTGCCTGTTGATGGATGGGCGCGCCTACACCGCCACCGAGCTCAGCGCGGCGGTCGAGGTCGCCCCGTCCACCGCCAGCGCGCATCTGGCGAAACTGCTGGAGCAGCGGCTGATCGCCTGCGTCAAACAGGGGCGCTACCGCTATTTTCGGCTGGCCGGTCAGCCGGTGGCCGAGGCGCTGGAAGGCCTGATGGCGCTGGCGGGCGTGCCGCGCACGTCGGTGAAAAGCAGCACGCCCACCACGCTGCAATATGCCCGCACCTGCTACGACCATATGGCGGGCGAGGTGGCGGTGAAACTGCACGATCGGCTGCATGCGCTGAACTGGCTGAGCGGTGAGGAAGACTACCGCTTAAGCGACGCCGGTCAGGCCGCGCTGACGCGGCTGGGCGTCGATTGCTCCCCCGCCCCCACCCGCCGCCGCTTCGCCTGCGGCTGCCTGGACTGGAGCGAACGTCGCTCTCACCTCGGCGGCGCGCTGGGCGCCGCGCTGTTGGCCGCCTTTATCCACCGCGGCTGGATCGTCCGCCGGCTCGACAGCCGCGAGTTGCAGCTGACCCCTGCCGGTAAAAAAGCGCTGGCAGCACATTTTGAGCTCACGGTGTAACCCGGCGGCGGGGTAGTTTTACTGCAATACTCAAGGGGTACGCTTAGGCCACCCCGCCAACCCGAGGAGTTTCCATGCTCGATTCCACCCAATTCCCGATCGTCAAACGCTGGCCGGCTCAGCACCCGGAACGGCTGCAGCTCTATTCCCTGCCGACGCCGAACGGCGTCAAAGTGTCCATCATGCTGGAAGAGATCGGCCTGCCCTATGAGGCGCACCTGATCGACATCGGCAACAACGAAACCTGGACGCCGGAATTCCTGGCGCTGAACCCGAACGGCAAGATCCCGTCGATCATCGATCCCGACGGCCCCGGCGGCCGGCCGCTGCCGCTGTTCGAATCCGGCGCCATTCTGCTCTACCTGGCGGAAAAGAGCGGCCGTTTCCTGCCGCAGGATCCGGCGCAGCGTTACGAAACCATTCAGTGGGTGTTCTTCCAGATGGCCGCCGTCGGCCCGATGTTCGGCCAGCTCGGTTTCTTCCACAAATTCGCCGGGCGCGAGTATGAAGATAAGCGGCCGCTGGAGCGCTACAAAAACGAATCGAAACGCCTGCTCGGCGTGCTGGAAACGCGCCTGGAAGGCCGCGACTGGATCATGGGCTCGGACTACACCATCGCCGATATCTCGCTGCTGGGCTGGGTGCGCAACCTGATCGGCTTCTATGAGGCGCGCGAACTGGTAGAGTTCGACAGTTTCCCCCGCGTCGCGCAGTGGCTGGAGCGCGGTCTGGCGCGGCCGGCGGTGCAGCGTGGGCTCACTATACCGGCGCGCGCGGCCTGATCGTCAAACGGGATGGCCGCCGGGCCGTCCCGCATTCCGCTGTCATAAAATTGTCATCCCTCTGCTCTACTCTCCTTACGTAACAATTTGATGTTATTTACATTGTTGTATTACGACAAGGAGCTTGCCCCATGCAACCTGCTGTATCCCTGATCGCCGGCGCCGTGCTGTCCGCCCTGCTCTGTTCCTCCGCCATCGCGGCGGAAACCTCGGCCAATGCCGATGGCCTGACCGAGCGCGCCGCGCGCGGCACCCTCACCGAACCGGGCGGCGCCCGTCGTCTGGCCGGCGATCAGACCGCCGCGCTGAAGGCGTCGCTGTCGGACAAAACGGTGAAAAACGTGATCCTGCTGATTGGCGACGGCATGGGAGATTCCGAGATCACCGCCGCGCGTAACTATGCCGAGGGCGCAGGCGGTTACTTCAAGGGCATCGACGCCCTGCCGCTGACCGGGCAATACACCCACTACTCGCTGGACAAGAAAACCCACAAACCGGATTACGTAACCGACTCCGCCGCTTCCGCCACCGCCTGGGCCACCGGGGTGAAAACCTATAACGGCGCGCTCGGCGTGGACGTGAACGGCAAAGACCAGCCGACGCTGCTGGAGATCGCCAAGGCGGCCGGCAAGGCCACCGGCAACGTCTCCACCGCCGAACTGCAGGACGCCACGCCGGCGGCGCTGGTGTCGCACGTTACCTCGCGCAAATGCTACGGCCCGGAGGAAACCAGCGAGAAATGCGCCGCTAACGCGCTGGAAAAGGGCGGCCGCGGTTCCATCACCGAGCAGTTGCTGAAAACCCGTGCCGACGTCACGCTGGGCGGCGGCGCGAAATCCTTCAACCAACTGGCGAAAAGCGGCGAATGGCAAGGAAAATCGCTGAAAGATCAAGCGGCGACGCAAGGTTATCAGTGGGTGAGCAACGCGGATGAACTGCAGGCCGTTACCCTGGCCAATCAGCAAAAACCGCTGCTGGGCCTGTTCGCCGACGGCAACATGCCGGTGCGCTGGCTGGGGCCGAAAGCCAGCTATCACGGCAACCTCGACAAACCGGCGGTGACCTGCGAAAACAACCCGGCTCGCACCGCGGCCACGCCAACGCTGGCGGCGATGACCGAAAAAGCGATCGCGCTGCTGAAAGACAACACGAACGGCTTCTTCCTGCAGGTAGAGGGCGCGTCGATCGATAAGCAGGATCACGCCGCCAACCCGTGCGGGCAGATTGGTGAGACCGTCGATCTGGACGAGGCGGTGCAAAAAGCGCTGGCCTTCGCCCGCGCCGACGGCAACACGCTGGTGATCGTCACCGCCGACCACGCGCACTCCAGCCAGATCGTCGCCGCCGACGCCAAAGCGCCGGGCCTGACCCAGACACTGACCACCAAAGACGGCGCGCCGATGACCCTCAGCTACGGCAACTCGGAAGAGGAATCGCAGGGGCACACCGGCACCCAGCTGCGCGTCGCGGCCTACGGCCCGCACGCCGCCAACGTGGTGGGGTTGACCGATCAGACCGATCTGTTCTTCACCATGCGCGATGCGATGGGCATCAAGTAACCGCCTTGTGAATCCTGGCCGCCCGCAACGGCGGCCGTTTATTATTGGTTACCGATGCGTATTTGCAATTTAACCGCAATTATTGTGTGATAACGAAATAACGTTTAATTACGCGACAATTAATCCCTGAAAATAACGCGGTTATATGGCCTTACTCCCCTCTCTGTTTATTCCTGCGACAGCAACCGGCCTATTTTTGCTTATATTCATTTTTTTTAGTTACAAAAGTAGTTTTTAACATTCTCGCAAACAATAATACCCCGCCAGTAACGTGAACCGATCAATTTGCATCCGGACGGCCTGCAATAGTTCACTTTTCGTTAAAAACCCTATTAACAAAAAGGCATTAGCGCTGCCTATCGGCTCACGCCGGGCGGTCGGCTTCACTATTTTCCAGGGTAACTCCCGCTAAATTCTTTCACCTGCAATGAGTAGAATTTACACACAAGAGATTTAATTCAATGAGAAAATTACTCGTCCTGATTTTCAGTCTCAGCCTGTTTAGCGTTACGCAGCAGGCGGCGGCTGAAGAGAAGAATAAAACCGTCGACGTGGTGTTGATCGGCGGCGGCATTATGAGCGCCACCTTGGGCACCTATCTGCATGAGCTGGAGCCGACCTGGACCATCGACATGTACGAGCGCATGAACGGCGTGGCGGAAGAGAGCTCCAACGGCTGGAACAACGCCGGCACCGGCCACTCCGCCTTCAGCGAAATGAACTACACGCCGGAAAAAGCCGATGGCACCATCGACATCAGCAAGGCGGTGAAGGTCAACGAGTCTTTCGAAATCTCTCGCCAGTTCTGGTCTTATCAGGTGAAAAACAATGTCCTGAAAGATCCGAAATCCTTCATTAACAGCGTGCCGCACATGAGCTTCGTGTGGGGCGACGACAACGTCAACTTCCTGCGTAAACGCTACGCGGCGCTGCAGCACAGCACCCTGTTCCGCGGCATGGAATACTCCGAAGATCCTGCGCAAATCAAACAGTGGGCGCCGCTGGTGATGAACGGCCGCGATCCGGCGCAGAAAATCGCCGCGACCCGCATGCCGCTGGGTACCGACGTCAACTTCGGCGTGATCACCCATCAGCTGGTTGACGCGCTGAGCACCAGCGACAAGTTCAAGCTGAACCTGAGCCACGAAGTGCGCGACATCAAGCGCAACGCCGATCAGACCTGGAGCGTGACCGTTGCCGATCTGAACCGCGACGGTAAAGAAACCACCGTTAACGCCAAGTTCGTGTTCATCGGCGCAGGCGGCGCCTCCCTGACCCTGCTGCAGAAATCCGGCATCCCTGAAGCCGACGGCTATGGCGGCTTCCCGGTCGGCGGCCAGTTCCTGGTCACCACCAACCCGGCGATCGCCAACCAGCACCTGGCCAAAGTGTATGGCCTGGCCAGCGTAGGTTCGCCGCCGATGTCCGTGCCGCACCTGGATACCCGCATGCTGGACGGCAAGCGCGTACTGCTATTCGGGCCATTCGCCACCTTCTCCAGCAAGTTCCTGAAGAACGGTTCGCTGTTCGATCTGCTGCACTCGCTGAGCACCTCGAACCTGATGCCGATGACCCACGTCGGTCTGGATAACTTCGATCTGGTGAAATACCTGGTCGGCCAGCTGATGATGAACGACGACGATCGCTTCGCCGCACTGAAAGAGTACTTCCCGGACGCCAAGCAGGAAGACTGGAAGCTGTGGACCGCAGGCCAGCGCGTGCAGATCATCAAGAAAGACGCGGATAAAGGCGGCGTGCTGCAGTTCGGCACCGAAGTCGTCAGCTCTGAAGACGGCAGCATCGCCGCTCTGCTGGGCGCGTCACCGGGTGCTTCCACCGCTGCGCCAATCATGCTGCACCTGATGGAAACCGTGTTCAAAGACAAAGTGGCGACGCCGGAATGGCAGAGCAAACTGAAAGAGATCATCCCGTCCTACGGCCACAAGCTGAACGGCGATATCGAGATGACCAACAAGATCCGCGGCTACACCAGCAGCGTGCTGGGTCTGAACTACATTGAAGTGAAACCGGAAACCAACTGATTTTCCACTCGTTTCCTGCTGGAAAGGCCGCTTTATGCGGCCTTTCTTTTATCCCCTGCGATTCAAAGAGCATTTTTGGTCACCTTTTTCCCCCCGGTTTACCCTTGCGTAACGGCGCACTCGCGCCTATTATCAAAGTATATTCTTGGATAATTAAGCTAAGTCACTGTGACCTGAATGTCGTTTTTGCGGGAGAACTAAAACCATGGATCGCGTCAATATCATTCACGATTTACTAGACTGGATTGAAACTCATCTGGACCAGCCGCTGCTGCTGGATAACGTCGCCGCCAAGTCGGGCTACTCCAAATGGCACCTGCAGCGCATGTTCCGCAGCACCACCGGCCACGCGCTCGGCAGCTATATCCGCGAGCGGCGCCTGTCGCAGGCGGCGCAGGCGCTGCGCTCCACCCCGCGTCCGATCCTGGATATCGCCCTGCAATACCATTTCGATTCTCAGCCTTCGTTCTCACGCGCCTTCAAGAAACAGTTCGGCAAAACCCCGGCGGTGTATCGCCGCACCACCCGCTGGGACGTGGCGGAATGGCCGGCGCAGCCGGTGGAAGTGGAGGCGCGCCACGATGCCCCCACGCTGCCTCGTTGGTATGCAGGCAAACCGCCGGAAGGCGTTTGCACCACCTGGATGGGGCTGCGCTGATAAACGCGGCATAACACGTAAAAAGGGTTCAGTTCTCGCGAACTGAACCCTTTTTAATTGAAGCGACACCGGATTATTTGAAGGTGACGTCAACGTTGGCGGTGGCGTTGAACACCCCGGTCTTCGGCGTATTGGTCAACCACTTCAGGTTCGCGATAAAGGTCTCTTTCACTTCGTTCTGCTTATCCTGCAGCACGCCGCCGAAATCCACGTTGGTTTGCAGTGGGATCGGCGTTTTGTTGGTGTCGCGTTGCTGAGTCAGGAAGATCGCCACGCCCGGTTTGGTGGTCGGCAGGATCTGCGTGTTATCTGACGGATCGGCGTTGGTGCTGCTGAAACTGGCCTGCAGAGACTGGCCAGCACACTCGCCGCCGCTCAAGGTCGCCTTGATATCGAACGGCACCTGCTTGGCGATAGTGCCGGTTTTGGCGCTGGACGTCGTCAACACACCGAAATCGACGCTGGCACCGTTGTTGGCCAACACGGTGATCTGCGGATTGCACTGGATCACGCGGATCTTGTCCAACCCTTTAATATAGGCGTTAAAGTTGCTGTCTTTGGTGGCGTTAAGGCCCAACTCACCATCGATTTGGAACAGCGACGCGCGCGCCAACGGCGGGAAGTTACCCGCCGGCGGTTTCACCCCGGTGGCTTTGATATACACCGAATAAGTGGCGGTCACCGCCTGAGGATCGGCTTTCCTTCTATTACTGCCCGGTTTGGTACCCGGCCCCAAATCAGGGCCCGTCGGCCGGTTGGAACTTTGCTTCAGGTTGATCGCATCATAATCACGCCCGTTGATCGACACCCCAATCTCCAACGACTTATCCAGTGCGCCGAACGAGTTCTGCGGGTTCCAATAGATGTAAGCGTTCTCTCCACGCGGGTAGTTGTCGGTATCCCAGCAGGTAAAGGTGGAGGTAAAGTTCTGCGAACGCCAAATCAGGTTGCCTTTAACAAAGTCGCTGGCAGCCAACACGATCGGGCGGCCGACGTCGATATCCTGCGTCACGCTGCCGGTTGGCCTGCTACTGCCGGTCGAGTTGCCGAAACGGCACTGCATCGCCGCCGCCTGTTGCGCCATCGCCAACCCCGCCAGCCCCACCACTGACAGAAGTGTGTTACGTGCTAATTTGCTCAAGTTCATGGTGTACCTTACAGTTTTTGGCATTGCAGGGTCAGTTCCTGATATCCCATGGCCGCTTGTTTATCGCCCACGTCCGCCGGGATCGGCAGTACGCATTGCTGGTCGGCTTTCGGACCCCATTTGATCGTCAGTTTCTCACCCGCTTTCACGCCGGAAACATAGGTTGCGCCTTCCAGGCCCACGGTGCCGCTGTTGCGGCCGGACTCGTTGAACACGCCGGCGCCGATGGCCGGATAACCGTTGTCACCCAGACGAGCATGAATCAGCAGGCTGACGCCCTTGAAGGTATCGAAACTCACCTTCACCACCGATTTCTCGGTCGGCACCACTTGCTTACTGGCCACCGGCACATCCAGGCCCGGGCCGAAATCTTCGGTGCGCAGCGCCACATAGTTGTAGCGGTACGGGTTAGCCGACGGCACAACCGCATAACCGAAGCGATCGATGGTCACGCCCGGCTGGTTTTCCAGACGCACACCTTTGGCGTCTTTCGCTTCCACCAGCAAGATAGTGTTCTGCAACGGCTGCGTCAGCGTTGCGCCGCCGGAGTGCACCAGCAGGCCGCCGGAGAGGCCCACCCCTTCCTGACGGTATTTCGAGCTGTAGGCATAGCTACCGTCGATGTTACCGATGCTGCTGCTGTAGCCCAGGTTCAGGTTGCTGCTCTGACCGGAGGACTGCGTATGCCCGGTGGAAACCGAATAGTTCATGCGACGATCGTCCAGCATGGTGCCGCTGATGCCGGTCGAGTAGCTGTCGCCGCTCTGTTTGCTGTGCGCCGCGCTGAAGTTGGCAGTGGTCGAATTGTTGCTCTGGCCCCAATCCAACGGGATCGACATCGTGAAGTTCACGCTGCGATCGGAATAGCCGTACTGGCCGCGCGTATCCTGTAGATAAACGCCGTAGGAAATGCGCTTGAAGCCGTCGTTGTAACCCAACTGAATCGTGCGATCGTTACCGGATACGCCCCAGTAGTTCTGATGGCTCACGTTGGCGTACAGGCTGGCCCCCGCCCACAGCTGCTGGCTGAGCGACAGCTCGACGCGTTCGCGCTTGTTGCCGTAGCGCGCGGTGTATCGAGTGCGTTTCTGATTGTTGCTCCAGGAAGGCTGGCCCGGCTGCAGATCGTTCGGATCCCAGTAATCATTGGCATAAATGCCGTTGCGCCAGCTGTTGCGCTCCTGGACCGCATCGCTGAGATCATAGTAACCGGAAGTCGCATAGCGATAGCCCGCCAACTGGAAGTTGGTGCCCATCTGGTTGAGCGATTTGGAGTACAGGAAACGGAAGCTCTGCCCCTGCTTGCGATCGCCGTTCGCCAGCTCGGTATCGGAGATCGAACCGTCCACGGAGATGGCACCCCACGATCCCAGGCTCTTACCGATACCCACGGCAGCGGAACGGTAGTGCTCGGCAATGATGGCGCCGCCGAACGGCGTCAGGCCATAGTTCATGCCGTATGCCGCAGTACCCTGAATCAGCTTCGGCTGATAGCCACCGTTACCGTTGTGGTATTTACCGGCGGTCAGCTGGAAGTTCCAAATGCCTTCGCGCAGCATGTTGGCCACGGAAGAGTAGGCGACGCTGAACGTTTTATGCGAACCGTCGGCCTCGTTGACGGTCACCTGCAGGTCACCGTTGTTGGTATGCGGATAGACGTCGTGGATCTCGAAAGGACCCGGCGCGACGTTGGTGCTGTAAATGACGTAACCGTTCTGGCGAATCTCGACGCGGGCGTTGGTCGCCGCCACGCCGCGCACCACCGGCGCATAACCGCGCAGGCTGTCCGGCAGCATGTCGTCAACACTGGAGAGTTGTACCCCGCGGAACTGGAAGCTGTTGAACACGCTGTTGTTGGTGCTCGCCTGCCCCATCACCAAACGGCTGCGCCATGGCACGATGTCGGTCTCGGCCCAGGAAGAGACGTTGGTCCAGTTGCTGCTGCTGCCACTCTGTTTGTCCCAGGTGGAGTTGTTGCGCAGGCGCCATCTGCCCAGGTTAAGGCCGCTGTTCAGCGCGAGGAACATGTACTCGCTGTCGTCAGCGTCATCTTTGCGATAGCTGTTCTTGTTGTAGTTGAAGTTATAGTTGGCGAACAGCGCGTTGATGCCTTCATCGTACATGCTTGGCGGGATCGCGCCGATAGCGCTCAGATCCATCATGGTCTGAGGTACGGAAATGTTGATCTGCTGCACCGCCGCGTCATAGCTGACGGTGGCGTCTTTAACCAACGCAGGCAGATCAACGCAGCTGCCGGCCTGCAGCGTTTCCGGCAGTTTGATGCCGTAGTTGCGCAGGTCTTCAACTTTCAGGCAGGGTTGAGACGCGGTCTGGCCTTTAACCTGACGAAAAGTAACATCCTTATGATCGACCTGAGTCAGGTTGACGTAGATGTCGAATGGGTAAACGCCCGGTTGCAAAGCATCGCCCTGAGCGACCGCTTCCGCATTGCTCAGGTTTTCATCGCCGTGAATAAACGACATGTTAAACTCTGCCAGCGCCGCTTCACTCCAGAACATCGGCGCACTGGCGGCAATGATTGCAATTCGGATCAGCTGTGTCAGCCGCGTCGTTCCGCCTGCTACTTTTCGTTGATTTGCCATTCCCTGTCTCTCTTATTGTACTGGAACGTCCTTGACTTCCGTTCTACCGCCAAAATCGTTGATATAACTGAAAGCAATCTTGTTGCCGACGCTGACGCCCGCCGGGATGCTGATCGATAAGCGATCTTTCGGGCTCACCATGTTGGCGTCCACATCCACGGTCTTGCCCGCGCTGTTTTTCAAATGCAGCGCCCCAAAGGTAATATGCAGCGGGCCATCGTTAATCACTTGCAGACGTGAACCTTCACGCTGCCAACGCAAGTTTTGTACTTGCTCGTCCAGCGTCGTTTTCAACGCCACCGGCCGGTAAAAAAGTTTGATTCGAGTACGCACCGCAACCTGCAGCACGTTTTCTTGCTTCGGCGCCGGCGGAATTTCCTGCACGTTAATCCACAGCAGGGTTTCTTTATCCTGAGGTAAGCCATTACCGGAATAGATAAAGCGCAGAACTGCAGTTTTGGCAGCGTCCAATTTCAGAATCGGTGGAACGACAACGACAGGCAGATTTTTCGGCACTTGGTTTCTGTCACCGGTGTCCAGCCAGGTCTGCACCATATAAGCTTCTGAAGCATCGTTATGAATCGGCAGAGAGGCGGATTTGTCGTCGCCTTTATAGATCACGCGAGTGGCATCTACCTGGATACCGGCGTAGCTGTTAAAGGTGCCCAGCATCAGCAGAGCAGCAAAGAACTTTTTCATCGGTTTCCTCTACGGGCCATCCTTGGCCGTGTGTGTCCTGAAAGACGATTATTTGTATTCGATAGTGAACGGGCTGGTGGCGTTAGCCAGACCTGCAGTTACGTTGCTGTCGAATGAACGGTAACGAGCCTGCAGGTTGAAGGTCGCTTTACCGTCAGCAGCGATGGTGACTTTCGCTACGTCGTCGTTGATGTTGGAACCGTCGCCGATAGCGAATGGCTTGCCGTTGTTATCGGTGATTTCGATACCCACGCCGGTAGCTGCAGCGCCGGTGCCGCCAACGTTGCTTACGGACAGCAGGTCTGGGTTGCCGGCAACGGTGTTACCGTCGAAACGCAGGCTGTAATCACCGGCATCACATTTTTCCAGAGAGATCTGGAAAGCTTTAGAAGCGGATTTAGAACCCACGGTTGGGAAAGCAGAAGTTGGGTAAGTACCCAGGTAAACTTCTTTATTCTGAGTATCGCTAGTTACCTGGCAGGTAGACTGTTTGATTTCACCGGTGAATTTAACAGTGCCGTTTGCTGCCATTGCGTTGGAAGCAGTTGCAGACAATACCAGGGCAGCCAAAGGCAATAATACTTTTTTCATTTCCAGCTCCATAGAACAATAAAATAATCGATTCAGTGGCGGGCTTATATATATTGCCGCCACTGAGCATACACTCAGCGATAGCACTCCCTTGCTGAAAAGGAGCGTTGCCTCGATGAACTCATTGCCGGACGAAATATAGACTAAGCATATTCTTAATGTTAAATCGTTTAAAACATTCATAAGCCCCCTCTTGATAGGAATAAACTATCGGCGAATACCTATCGATCGATGTTGACGATTCATATGAATAGGAATAATCTGTGTTTGGGAAAGCTGCAGAGTTCAAGATTTTGCATTAAGGTCTGAAAATCAGCATATTATCCCGAATATTTACATTTAGTAACAGATTGCGACATTTGGACTTTGGCACGAATTACGCGTTAAATGGTCTGTCGACACGCTTCGGCCATTCTGGCGCTTTAAATAAGAAATTTACCAATAAACCTGGAGTAACTTTCTTTTTAACCATTTAAAATCAACAAGTTAAATATCAATCCAAGGATTGGGAAATGAGCGGTTCTTTCAGAGAGAAAAATAACGGCATTAATTATGTTTTTCAGCCAATGTTCGCGAAATCGGGACAATTGCTGGCCGTTGAATGTCTGTCTCGCTTTACGTTTAATAGCGAATACGCTCATTTTTCTCCTGAACAGTTCTTTCGCCACGCCGATAGCGCCACCCGGATTGAGATTTTGATGGATCAGATCAATCTGATCGATAAATACAAACACTGGTTTCATGAAAACCAAGTGATAGCCACTTTGAATGTTGACGATTATTCTCTGCAATCGCTGGCGAATACTCACTTTGCCGAAAGAATTAATGCCATGCGCTGTATTCATTTCGAGATCAGCGAGAATTCAACCCGGCTGGTGAAAGATCGCGTGCACGGCGATCCGTCATTGAATAGTTATTCATTTTGGCTCGATGATTTTGGTTCTGGCTATGCGGGTTTTTCCGCGTTGTACAACAGCCAGTTCCGCTTCGTTAAGCTCGACCGTTTTCTGCTCTGGGACTTCATGAAAAAGTCCGGCGGCGAGGGCTTGATGCGCGCATTACTGCGCTTCTTTTACCTTAATCATTACAAGGTAATTATCGAAGGAGTTGAAACTCCCGAACACAAGAAATGGCTGGATGAAATGCCATATTACGCACTGCAGGGAAAGCTGTGGAAGGAATCCAGCATCAAGGATTTGAACTCGCTTCTTACAGCTGAATACTTTTAACTCGGTATTGGTGTTTGCCCTATGTCTAAAAACAACGTTCTTGTGATTAGTGAGTGTAAGTACAGCTATGTTGGCCTGTCGGTGCTGCTGAAGAAACACTACGGCGCGTACGATATCCGCCTGTTTTCCGATTTCATGCACGGCGGCGCCAAAGCAGAGAAGATCACCAAGCACGATATCGCGCTGATTTTCACCTCGCAAAACCTGGAGCAGAGCGTTAACGTGATCGAAAGCCTGGTGTCCCTGCACCAGCAGTACAACAGCAAAACGCGCCTGTTGGTGTTCTACGACGACGAGCGCGTGGTGAAACTGCTGTCGATCCTGGGGATTTCCGTTGAGTTGGTCTCCACCCGCATTCCGCTTTATTCGCTGCAGGAAAAAATCCAGCGGCTGCTGGAAAGCAAGGAGCCGGGCGGCATCAGAGTGCAGAAAACCCGCGAGCTCAGCCCGGCGGAAAGCGACGTGATCTTCAATCTGCTGCGCGGCGACAGCCTGCTGCACATTGCGGAAAAGCGCGGCACGCACCCAAAAACCATCTTTTCGCAGAAATACAGCGCGATGAAAAAGCTGCGGCTGCGCAGCATGAGCACCATCTTCGTCGCCGGCAAATAAACATCCTGGCTTGTTGCGCGGTACGCCGCGCGGCAACCCGTCTCCCCTGCCGCCACGTTAAATTAATGTAACAACCGGCGACAAAGCAGCAACAGACACACAACATCTCCTCCTGTTGGCTACGATTCGCACACGGATTATCCGTGAGTCATGTCGTGTGGATTAAAATAAACATCAGGAGATGTTATGAAGTCGTCCTTATTCAGCCGCTATACCTGCTTTGTACTGAGCATCTTGCTCACCCTGGCTTTCTTGATCATGATGCACAACTATCCGTGGTTCTGGCTGCCGGCCCTGGCCTGCGGTTGCCTGATGGTGTTGGGTATCTACGATCTCACCCAGCAGCGCCACGCCATCTGCCGCAACTACCCGATCATCGGCCGCATGCGCTTCTTCTTCGAGTTCATCCGCCCGGAACTGCGCCAGTATTTCCTCGAGCAGGATAATGAAGAGATCCCGTTTTCGCGCACCCAGCGCACGCTGGTGTATCGCCGGGCGAAAAACGAGATGGGCGACAAACCGTTCGGCACCCTGCTGGACGTCTACCAAACCGGCTATGAGTGCATCGGCCACTCCATGCGGCCGGTGGAAGCCGCCGACCCGACCAGTTTCCGCATCACCATCGGCGGCGCCGACTGCCGCCAGCCTTACTCCGCGTCGATCTTCAACATTTCTGCCATGAGTTTCGGCGCGCTCTCCGCCAACGCCATTCGCGCGCTCAACCTCGGCGCGGCCAAGGGCAATTTCTACCACGACACCGGCGAGGGCAGCATCAGCCGCTATCACCGCGAAAACAACGGCGATCTGGTGTGGGAGCTGGGCAGCGGCTATTTCGGCTGCCGCACCGCCGACGGCCATTTCGATCCACGGCGCTTTGCCGAACAGGCGCAAAGCCCGCAGGTGAAAATGATTGAAATCAAGCTCAGCCAGGGCGCCAAACCCGGCCACGGCGGCATTCTGCCGGCGAAAAAGGTGGATGCGGAAATCGCCGCCACCCGCGGCGTGCCGGAAGGGGTCGATTGCATCTCGCCGGCGTCGCACAGCGCCTTCACCACCCCGCTGGAAATGATGCATTTCATCCAACAGCTGCGCGAGCTGTCAGGCGGCAAACCGGTCGGTTTCAAGCTGTGCATCGGCCACCCGTGGGAGTTCGTCGCCATCGTCAAGGCGATGCTGCACACCCGCATCCTGCCGGATTTCATCGTGGTGGACGGCAAGGAAGGCGGCACCGGCGCCGCGCCGCTTGAGCTTTCCAACTATATGGGCATGCCGCTGCGCGAAGGGCTGCTGTTCGTGCATAACACGCTGGTAGGCTGCGGCCTGCGCGACCAGATCAAGATAGGCGCCAGCGGCAAGATCATCAGCGCCTTCGACATCGCCAGCGTGCTGGTGCTCGGCGCCGACTGGGTAAACTCGGCGCGCGGCTTTATGTTCGCCGTCGGCTGCATCCAGTCGCAGAGCTGCCACACCAACCACTGCCCGACCGGCGTAGCGACGCAAGATCCGCTGCGGCAAAAGGCGCTGGTGGTGCCGAACAAGGCGGAACGCGTCTACCACTTCCATCAAAATACGGTGAAAGCGCTGGCGGACATGCTGGCGGCGGCCGGCGTCAGCCGCCCGGAGCAGCTGACCTCGCACCATATGCTGCGCCGCATCACGCCGACCGAGATCAAGGTGTACGCCGATATCTATTACTACCTGGAGCCGGGCGCGCTGCTGCAGCCGGAGATCAAAAGCGAGTTCTACGCCCGCATGTGGCGCATGGCGACGCCCACCAGTTTCGATCAGGCGATCTCGCTGCCGGCGGCATGATGGGATAAGGAATAAAAAGAGAGTTGCCCCCTCGCCTTGGGGAAGAGCATATGGAGAGGGGTTGCTTGCTACGGCGGCCCTCCCCCTCAACGGCGAGAGGGCGTGTCGGTTACTGTTTGCGCACCGGCGCATCGCCGGCGACGTAATAGTCGGCGGTACTGCGCGGCAGCGGCGCGCGCTGGCGAATGCGATCGGCTAACTTCTCGGCGATCATGATGGTGGTGGCGTTCAGGTTGCCGGTGATGATCAGCGGCATGATTGACGCATCCACCACCCGCAATCCTTCCATGCCATGCACCCGGCCCTGCCCATCGACCACCGCCATCTCATCCTCGCCCATCTTGCACGAGCAGGACGGGTGGAAGGCGGTTTCGGCGTGCTCGCGCACGAAGGCGTCCAGCTGCTCGTCGGTCTGCACCTCCGGCCCCGGGCTTATCTCGCGGCCGCGGTATTCGTCCAAAGCCGGCTGCGCCATGATCTCGCGCGTGATGCGAATAGCGTCGCGGAACTCCTGCCAATCCTGTTCGGTCGACATGTAGTTGAACAGAATGCTCGGGTGCTGGCGCGGATCTTTCGACTTCACCTGCACCCGGCCGCGGCTCGGCGAACGCATCGAGCCGACGTGCGCCTGGAAGCCGTGCTCTTTTACCGCGTTGCTGCCGTTGTAGTTAATCGCCACCGGCAGGAAGTGATACTGAATGTTCGGCCAGGCGAATTCTGCGCGGCTGCGGATGAAACCGCCGGCCTCGAACTGGTTGCTGGCGCCAACGCCGGTACCGTTGAACAGCCATTCCGCGCCGATCTTCGGCTGGTTGAACCATTGCAGCGCCGGGTACAGTGACACCGGTTTCTTACAGGCGTACTGCAGGTACATCTCCAGGTGATCCTGCAGGTTTTCCCCGACGCCCGGCAGATCGTGCACCACCTTGATATCCAGGCTGTTCAGCAGCGCAGCCGGGCCGACGCCCGAACGCTGCAGGATCTGCGGCGAGGCGATGGCGCCGGCGCACAGCAGCACTTCGCGCCGCGCTTTGGCGTGGGTCAGCTGATTGCTGTCGCCCTGCAAATAGTTGACGCCCACCGCACGCTTGCCGTCGAACACAATGTGGTCGGTCAGCGCATGGGTGACGATCTTCAGGTTCGGCCGCGAACGCGCCTGATCCAGATAGCCGCGGGCGGTGCTGGCGCGGCGCCCTTTCGGCGTCACGGTGCGATCCATCGGGCCGAAGCCTTCTTGTTGGTAACCGTTCAGATCGTCGGTGCGCGGGTAACCCGCCTGCACGCCGGCTTCCACCATGGCGTGGAACAGTTCGTTGTTACCGGCTTTCGGCGTGGTGACGCTCACCGGACCCTCGCCGCCGTGATAGTCGTTCGGGCCGATATCGCGGGTTTCCGCCTTGCGGAAATACGGCAGGCAGTCCAGATAGGTCCAGTCTTCCAGACCCGGCGCCTTGGCCCAGTTATCGAAGTCCATCGCGTTGCCGCGAATGTAACACATGCCGTTGATCAGGGACGAACCGCCCAGCCCTTTGCCGCGGCCGCATTCCATCCGGCGATTGTTCATGTGCGGCTCAGGATCGGTCTCATACGCCCAGTTATAGCGGCGGCCCTGCAGCGGAAACGCCAGCGCGGCCGGCATCTGGGTACGGAAATCCATCCGGTAATCCGGGCCGCCGGCTTCCAGCAGCAAGACGCTGACGTCGGCGTCTTCGGTCAATCGGGTGGCTAACACGTTGCCGGCGGAACCGGCACCGATAATGATGTAGTCAAATTCCATTCATTATCTCCTTACTTTTATAGGCCTGCACGATGCGAAAACGCGAGGCGCGGCTCCGCAACAGGCGGTGTATTTTGGCTCTCTAGAGATTGCCGGCCGCAGCCAACGCGGCTGCGGCTTGAAAGACGGCGGGAAGATCAGAATACCGAGGCGTATTCGCCCAGCTCAACCTGCACCGATTTGATCTGGGTGTAGTGTTCCAGCGTAGTCAGGCCGTTCTCGCGGCCAACGCCGGACTGCTTGTAGCCGCCGACCGGCATTTCCGCCGCCGACTCGCCCCAGGTGTTGATCCAGCAAATGCCGGCTTCCAGCTGGTGGATCACGCGGTGCGCGCGCGCCAGATCGTTGGTCACCACGCCCGCGGCCAGGCCGAAGGTGGTATCGTTGGCGCGGCGCACCACTTCCTCTTCGCTCTGGTAGCTGAGAATGCTCATCACCGGCCCGAAGATCTCCTCGCGCACGATTTCCATGTCGTCGCGGCAGTCGCTGAATACCGTCGGCGCCACGTAAGCGCCCTTGCCGAATTCGCCGTGGGTGACGCGTTCGCCGCCGCACAGCAGACGCGCGCCGCTGTTCTTGCCGCTTTCGATAAAGCGCAGCACCGATTCCATGTGCGCGAAGCTGACCAGCGGCCCGAAGTTGGTCTGCGGATCGGTCGGATCGCCGAGGCGAATGCGCTTCACCCGCTCGAGGATTTTCGCCTCAAACTGCGCCTGCAGCGCCGCCGGCACGAAGACGCGGGTGCCGTTGGTGCACACCTGGCCGGAGCTGTAGAAGTTGGCCATCATGGCGATATCGGCGGCGCGATCCAGATCGGCGTCGTCGAAGATAATCAGCGGCGACTTGCCGCCCAGCTCCATGGTGACTTCTTTCAGCGTCGACCCCGACGCGTTGGCCATCACCTTCTTGCCGGTTTTCACCCCGCCGGTGAAAGAGACTTTGGCGATGCCCGGATGGTCAGTCAGGTACTGCCCAACTTCCGCGCCGCTGCCGGTCACCACGTTGAAGACGCCGTCCGGCAGGCCGGCTTCGGTGTAAATTTCCGCCAGCTTCAACGCCGTCAACGAGGTGACTTCGCTCGGCTTGAAGATCATCGCATTGCCCGCCGCCAGCGCCGGCGCGGACTTCCACAGCGCGATTTGAATCGGGTAGTTCCAGGCGCCGATGCCGGCCACCACGCCCAGCGGTTCGCGGCGGGTGTAGACGAATGAGGTTTCGCGCAGCGGGATCTGTTCGCCTTCAATGGCCGGGATCAGGCCGGCGTAATACTCCAGCACGTCGGCGCCGGTGACGATGTCCACCGCGGTGGTTTCCGACATCGCTTTGCCGGTATCCAGCGTTTCCAGCGCCGCCAGCTCATCGTTGCGCTCGCGCAGAATATCCACCGCGCGGCGCAGGATGCGCGAACGCGCCATCGCCGTCATCGCCGCCCACACCTTCTGCCCGCTGGCCGCGCTGGCCACCGCACGATCGACGTCTTCAGCGCCGGCGGCCTGGACTTCCGCCAGAACTTCGCCGTTCGCCGGGTTGATGGCGTTGAAGGTTTTTCCAGCGGTGCTGTCTACATAGGCGCCATGAATATAGAGCTTCTGCAAGCCAAAACGGGACATAGGATCTCCTTGAGTTATCCTCCGGGCGGCGTCTGCCCCCGGAGTTGGAACGTGATGTATTCGGTCGTGAGCGCCAGCGCCTGCGCCTGATTGAACGCCGAGCCGCGCAGCGCGCTGCGCAGCCACAGTCCGTCGATCAACGCCGCCAGCCCCTTGGCCGCCAACCGCGCCTGCGGCTGCGGCATGACGCGGCGAAACTCGGCGCACAGGTTGGAATAGAGCCGGCGGCCGTTCACCTGCTGCAGCCGGTTGAGCTGCGGTTGGTGCAGACTGCTGGCCCAAAAGGCCAGCCAGGTCTTCATCGCCGCGCTGTTGATCTGGCTGTCGTCGAAGTTGCCGGCGACGATCGCCTGCAGCCGCGCCGCCGGGCTGTTATCGGTCAGCGCCTGCAAACGCAGCTTCACCGCCTCGCCCAGATGGCTGATCAGATAGCGCATCGTGGCTTCCAGCAGGCCGTTCTTGTCCTTGAAATAATGGCTGATGATGCCGTTGGAAACGCCGGCCCGCCGCGCGATCTGCGCGATGGTGGCGTCATGCATTCCCACTTCGTTTACCGCGGCGAGCGTGGCATCAATCAACTGCTGCCTTCTGATTGGCTGCATTCCTACCTTTGGCATATTTCGACTCTCACAAAACCGACTTCGGCCTTATCTCAGCGGGCAAATTTCACTGCCGTTTCGCCCGTGATTCAGGTCATCATGGGGACTATTAAACTTTTTTTTGATTGAACGTTCAATAAAAATTGCATATATTTTATTGCCGCCTGGTTAAAAATTTGTACTATCTGGTTGTGGAACTGGCTGATTTTTGTGAGGTAATTAACGAATCTGACCAAAATCAGTGGCTGTAAGCGGTTCCCGCCGCGAAGCGCGCCGGCGCTTCGTTAACAGGCGAAAGCGGCGTCACTCAGGCCCTCCTGATGGGGTGGCCGCCGCCTTCATTCGCCCGTTTTCCGGCGGCGCCAACGCGCCCCGAAATGCGGAGCGGCACGATTTTACTCAGTTCAGAGGATGACGATGACAACACGCGAAACCTCCTCCAAACCACAGCAGGACCGCCTCAACCCTGTGGTTTTCTTCACCTCGGCGGGGCTGATCCTGGCCTTCTCGCTGATGACCATCTTTTTCACCGACTTCTCCGGGCAGTGGATCACCCGCACGCTGAATTGGGTGTCGACCACCTTCGGTTGGTACTACCTGCTGGCGGCGACGCTGTACATCGTGTTCGTGGTGTTTATCGCCGCTTCGCGCTTCGGTTCGATCAAGCTCGGGCCGGAGCAGTCCAAGCCGGAGTTCAGCCTGATGAGCTGGGCGGCGATGCTGTTCGCCGCCGGCATCGGCATCGACCTGATGTTCTTCTCGGTTGCTGAGCCGGTGACCCAGTACATGATGCCGCCGGAAGGCGACGCGCAAACGCTGGAGGCCGCGCGCCAGGCGATGGTCTGGACGCTGTTCCACTACGGCCTGACCGGCTGGTCGATGTATGCGCTGATGGGCATCGCCCTCGGCTACTTCAGCTATCGCTACAATCTGCCGCTGACCATCCGCTCGGCGCTGTACCCGATCTTCGGTAAGCGCATCAATGGCCCGATCGGCCACAGCGTGGACATCGCCGCGGTGCTCGGCACCATCTTCGGCATCGCCACCACGCTGGGCATTGGCGTGGTGCAGCTCAACTACGGCCTCAAGGTGCTGTTCGAGATCCCGGAAAACCTGACGGTGCAGGGCTCGCTGATCCTGCTGTCGGTGATCATGGCCACCATCTCGGTCACCTCGGGCGTCAACAAGGGCATCCGCATCCTGTCTGAGCTGAACGTGCTGCTGGCGCTGGGCCTGATCCTGTTCGTGCTGTTCTTCGGCGACACCGAGTTCCTGCTCAATGCGCTGGTGCTCAACGTCGGCGATTACATCAACCGCTTTATGGGCATGACGCTCAACAGCTTCGCCTTCGATCGGCCGGTGGAGTGGATGAACAACTGGACGCTGTTCTTCTGGGCCTGGTGGGTGGCGTGGTCGCCGTTCGTCGGCCTGTTCCTGGCGCGCATCTCGCGCGGGCGCACCATTCGCCAGTTCGTGGTCGGCACGCTGATCATTCCGTTCGTGTTCACCCTGCTGTGGCTGTCTATCTTCGGCAACAGCGCGCTGTACCAGATCATTCACGGCAACGCCGAGTTTGCGCAGGAAGTGATGCAGTTCCCGGAGCGCGGCTTCTACAGCCTGCTGGCGCAATACCCCGGCTTCACCTTCAGCGCCTCGGTGGCCACCATCACCGGCCTGCTGTTCTACGTCACCTCGGCGGACTCCGGCTCGCTGGTGCTGGGCAACTTCACCTCGCGCCTGGCCGACATCAATAATGATGCGCCAAACTGGCTGCGGATTTTCTGGTCGGTGGCCATCGGCCTGCTGACCATCGGCATGCTGATGACCGACGGCGTGCCGGCGCTGCAGAAAACCACGGTGATCATGGGCCTGCCGTTCAGCTTCGTGATCTTCTTCGTGATGGCCGGGCTGTATAAATCGCTGCGGGTGGAAGACTACCGCAAGGCCAGCGCGCTCAGCACCCTGGCGCCGGTGCCGGTCTCCAGCCACGACGTGCTCAACTGGAAACAGCGCCTGTCGCGGGTGATGAACTACCCGGGCACCCAGTACACGCAGAAAATGTTGGATAAAGTCTGCCGCCCGGCGATGCAGGACGTGGCGCGCGAGCTGGAGCTGCGCGGCGCGAAAGTGGAGTTCAGTGAAGTGCCGCCGACCGAAGACGAGCGCCTGAACCATCTGGAGCTGCTGGTGCACCTGGGCGAGGAACAGAACTTCATCTATCAGATCTGGCCGATGCGCTACTCGGTGCCGGGCTTCACCTACCGCGCCCGCTCCGGTAAATCGCACTACTACCGGCTGGAAACCTTCCTGATGGAAGGCACCCAGGGCAACGACCTGATGGACTACAGCAAAGAACAGGTGATTGGCGATATCCTCGACCAGTACGAGAAGCACCTGAACTTCCTGCACATTCATCGCGAAGCGCCGGGGGGCACCCTGACCTTCCCGGATATGTGACGGTCGATCAATAACCAGAGGGCGTAGCCAGGCTACGCCCTTTTTTATGCCTGCTCGGCCGGCAAATCGGCTTTCAGCAGCACCAGGGAACCGGCCAGCAACACCAGATCCTTGATCAAAAAGCTGGTGGCGCCGGCCATGGCCGGAAAACCGCCGGCGGAAGGCTCCCAGGCACCCGGCGTGGAAAAGATCAGCGTCAGCGTGGTCAGGTAGGTCACCGTCGAACCGATCGCCCCCAGCAACCCCAGCCGCCGCGACCAGAATCCCGCCAGCAGCAGCAAACCGAAGCTCCACTCAGCGACGCCCAGCGCATAGCTGGCGCCGCGGATGCCGAACGCCTGATGCATCCAGCTCAGCAGCGGGCTGTTGCCGATCAGCGGCACCAGCCCCTGCGCCTCGTAATCAAACCATTTGGCGTAGCCGAAGGCGGCGAAGATCACCACCAGCGCCGCGCGCATAAAGATAACGTCCCCGTTCGAGCGCTGAAAGCGCCGCAGCCATGTCGCCAGCATCATCCTCTCTCCTTATGTTGCCCACGGCCGCCGCGGATCGCCCGCTGGCGGCCGCGGAGTGCGGCGGCTTAGTGCCCCATCGCGTCCTTCTTCATTTCGTCTTTCTTCATGCCGTCTTTGGCCATACCGTCTTTCGCCATGCCATCCTTTTTCATGGCGTCTTTGCCCATCTTGTCTTTCTTCATGCACTCCTTGCCCATGCATTCTTTCTTCATCCCATCTTTCGCCATGCCGTCGTGCGACATCTGGCTCATGCCGTCCTTTTTCATCGCGTCTTTGCTCATGCCGTCCGCGGCGTTGGCGCCGGCTACGCCCAGCATCAGCGCGCTGCACATCATCATTGCGAATAACTTTTTCATGGTATTTCCTTCCGTCATGTCAAAGGCACCGGAGTGCCGGAGAATGGCCGGCGGCCACCTCAGCTGCCGCCAAACCAGTTGTAGCCCTGGTCTTCCCAGTAACCGCCCGGGAAGCGGTTGGTGACCTCGATCACCTGAATGTGTTTCGGATTCTTGTAGCCCAGCTTGGTCGGCATGCGCAGCTTCATCGGGTAGCCGTACTTGCGCGGCAAGATCTGCCCGTCATAGGTCAGCGCGATAATCGTCTGCGGATGCAGCGCGGTGGCCATGTCGATGCTGGTGTAGTAGTCGTCGGCGCAGGTAAAGCTGACGTAGCGGGCGCTCAGATCCGCGCCAATCGCCTTGAGAAAGGTTGCGAACGGCACGCCGCCCCACTTGCCGATGGCGCTCCAACCCTCGACGCAAATATGGCGCGTCACCTGGCTGACCTGCGCCATCCGGTGCAGCTGCGGCAGGCTCCAGGCGCGTTTGTCCTGCACCAATCCGGCCACCTCCAGCCGGTAGTCGTCGCCGTTGATGTCCGGCGCGTTCTCCTCGGCGTAGAAAGCGTTGAACGGGAACGGCCGGGTGATCATCGATTCCGGGTAGACCGGCGCCAGGCGATCGCCATTGAACAGCCAGCCCTGCACCCGATCGTTGAAGCGCGACATGCGGCTTAGCGCTTGCTCGACGTTGGCATTGTCGCTGAGATCGCAACCGGTGAGCATGGCGATGCCGCCCAGCGTCAAGCCATTGCGCAGAAAGCGGCGGCGCGAAGACGCGGTCAGCAAGCGCTGCACTTCTTTGACGATCGCCTGCCCTTCACCGATCGTCATGGTCTGTTTATCCTTTTCCATCATTCACTCCTTAGCGTCCGCGCAGCATGGCCAGCAGCGTCCGCGGCACCAGCGCCACCATCACCAGGTGGATCGCGACGAAGGCCACCAGCGCCGACATGGCAAAAAAGTGGATATAGCGCGCCGCCTCATAACCGCCGAGCAGCGTGCGCAGCAGCGGAAACTGCACCGATTTCCACAGCACCAGCCCGGACAGCGCGCTCATCACGCCGAGGATCATCACCGACAGATAGGCCACACGTTGCACCATGTTGTAGTGGCGCAGGTCGGCGTGTTGCAGCCTGCCGCGCAGCGCGGCGCCTGCATCGGCGAGAAACTGCCGTGGGCTGAGCGGCCAATACTTGCGTTTGAAACGCCCGCTGGCCAGGTTGATCAGCAGGTAGCACAGCCCGTTGACGCCGAACAGCCACATGCCGGCGAAGTGCCACTGCAGCGCGCCGCCCAGCCAGCCGCCGAGCGTCAGCTCATTGAGAAAGCTGAAGTTGAACAGCGGCGAGGCGTTGTAGATGCGCCAGCCGCTGGTCACCATGATCAGCATCGCCAGCGCATTCAGCCAATGCGTCAACCGCAGCCACAGCGGATGCACCGTCTGTCGTTGTTCCGGGGTGAGAGTGAGGCTCATGCGAACTCCTGGCGACCAATGAGGCGATGAGCCGAGTATTCCCCGGATGTGTTCCCCAAGACCTCACGCAAAGTTAAATAAAATGTGATAACTCCGCCGGTGGGGGTTGTGTAGACTTCAGAGAGAAACGGGCAATCAGCGGTAATGAGAATGGACAAGCCAAAACGAATTTTGATCGTCGAGGACGACGGCGACATCGCCGAACTGCTGCAGCTGCATCTGCGCGACGAGGGTTACGCCATCAGCCACGCCGCCGACGGCAACCGGGGCATGGCGATGCTGGAACAGGGCGGCTGGGACGCCCTCATCCTCGATCTGATGCTGCCGGGCGTGGACGGATTGGAGATTTGCCGCCGGGCGCGCACCATGACGCGTTACACGCCGATCATCATCACCAGCGCGCGCTCCAGCGAGGTGCACCGCGTGCTGGGGCTGGAACTGGGCGCCGACGACTATCTGGCCAAGCCCTTCTCCATGCTGGAGCTGGTGGCGCGGGTCAAGGCGCTGTTTCGCCGCCAGGAAGCGATGAGCCGCAACCTGCGCATGGACGCCGGCGTGCTCAGCTTCAACGATCTGACCATCGACCCCATCGCCCGCGAAGTGCACCTGCACCAGCAGCCGGTCGAACTGACGCCGCGCGAATTCGATCTGCTGTACTTTTTCGCTCGCCACCCGGGCCAGGTGTTCTCGCGCCTGAGCCTGCTGAATCAGGTTTGGGGCTATCAGCACGAGGGATATGAGCACACCGTCAACACCCATATCAACCGGCTGCGCATCAAGATCGAGCATAACCCGGCGGAACCCGAGCGCATCCTCACGGTGTGGGGCATGGGCTATAAATTCGCGGCCGCGCCGCAAGAGTGAGCCATGAAAAACCTGACGTTAGCGCAACGCCTCACGCTGATCTTCGCGCTGCTGATCGTCATCGGCTGCGCCTTTTCCGGCTGGATGCAGGTGCGCAGCAGCACCCAGTACAGCCAGGCGGTGATCCAGCGCCTGTCCGGCAACCTGGCGCAGCATATCGCCGACAGCAACCCGCTGCTGGGGGTGAACGGGCCGGATCCGCAGGCGGTACATACCCTGTTCGATCAACTGATGGCGGTGAACCCCAGCGTTGAGGTTTACCTGCTCGACAAGCAGGGCGCGATTATCGGCAACGCCGCGCCGGCCGGGCATCTGAAGCGGCAGCGGGTCGCGTTGCCGCCGCTGCAGGCGCTGCTCGGTGGCGCGCCGATGCCGGTGTATGGCGACGATCCGCGCAGCGTGGACGGGCGCAAGGTGTTCAGCGTCGCGCCGCTTAAGGTCGATGGCAGGATCGAAGGCTATCTGTACGTGGTGCTGCTCGGCGAAGAGTACACGGCGCTGGCCAGCAACGCCCAGTTCAACTCGGCGGTCAGGATGGCGCTGTGGACCTCCGGGCTGATGGTGCTGTTCAGCCTGCTGGCCGGCGGCTTCGCGTTTTATTGGGTAACGCGCCCTATCCGTCGCCTGACCCGGCAGGTCAGCGCGCTGGACAGCGGCGGCATCGAGGCGGTGCAGGCCTACGCGGCGCTGCCGGCGGTACGGGCCGGGCGCGACGAAGTCAGCCAGCTGCAGCAGGCTTTCCACCGCATGGCGCAGCGCCTTGCCGATCAGTGGCAAACGCTGGCGCAGCAGGATCGGCTGCGGCGTGAATTCATCGCCAACGTCTCGCACGATCTGCGCACCCCGCTCACCTCGCTGCACGGCTACCTGGAAACGCTGTCGGTCAAGGCCGCCACCCTGAGCGACACCGATCGGCGGCGCTATCTGGAGATCGCGCTGGCGCAGAGCCGTAAGGTGGGCAAGCTGGCGCAGGAGCTGTTCGAGCTGGCGCGGCTGGAGTACGGCGTGGTGAAACCACAGAAAGAGCCTTTTTCCCTCAGCGAGCTGTTGCAGGACGTGTTCCAAAAGTTCGAGCTGGCGGCGGAGGCGCGCAACCAGCGGCTGCATGCCGACATCGCTCCCGGCATTCCGCCGGTGTTCGCCGATCTCAGCATGATTGAACGGGTGCTGACCAACCTGCTGGACAACGCCATTCGCCATACGCCGCCCGGCGGCGACATCGGCGTGCGGCTGTGGCGGCAGGACGATCGGGTGATGGTGCAGGTCAGCGACAGCGGCCCCGGCATTCCGCAGACGCTGCGCGCCGATCTGTTCGTGCGCCCGTCTGTCCTGAGCGGCGCCCGGCGCCCTTCCGGCGGACTGGGCCTGATGATCGTGCGGCGCATTCTGCAGCTGCACGACAGCGATATTCAGCTGATCGAACAAGCGCAAAGCGGCGCCTGCTTCCGCTTTGCCATTCCGCCGCGTTAATCGAGGCAGCTGCGATCGACGCTGATAAATTTGTCGTTATAAATAATGAATTTCTGCCCCTTCAGCCGAATACCGGCATGGGTCAGCGTATCGCCGGGGCGCAGGTATTCGGTGACGCCCTCTTCATCCGTGCTGTTGCAGCCCGGCTTGAGCAGGAACTTGAAGTAGGTGTTGCCGGTGTTGGTGAGCGTACCGCGCTGGGTATCGAGCCGATAGGCAAAGTTTACCTGACGCGGGCGCACCACCAGAATGGTGTCCATCACCACGATCGGCTCCAGGTTGACGCCGGCGCCCCGACGCGGCCCCGGCTCGAACAATCGGGTCGGCACTTCGCGAAATGATACCCGGTAATAACGCTCGCGATTATCCTGCGGCCCTCGGTAGAAAAACTTGTAGTACTCCGCCTGCCCTGCCTGCAGCGTCAGCTGGCGCGGCGCGAACAGCAGCTCGCCATCCGCCGGCCGGCTGCGCACCTCGCGCTCTCCCGGCCGATCGATGGCGCGAATGCTCACCTGATACAGGCGCGCGCTGCGGTTGTTATTCAACACCCGCTTGGCGGTGAATGAGCGATCCTGATCCATGGCAAACGTCAGGGTGCCGACATTGATCGCGGCGGCAGTAAAGGGGAAGGACAGACACAGCAACCCTATCAGCACAAGTTTCACGCTCTGCCCTCAATTAATGTTGCGCCAGGTGGCTTCGACATGAATTTCACCGGCGGCGCTGACGTCGCCATACCAACCGTTGCCGTCGACGGTTCTCAGCGAGATCGGATTATTCATCGGAATGCTAAAGGTCACGCGGGTCTTGTTCAGCACCCCCACTTCGCCGGAGATATCATTCCACGGGGTGCTGCTCCAGAGCGCATTGGTCATATCGTGCCACTGGCCATCGCAGCCGGCGGCGAAGCTCTGCTGGCCGTTGGTACTGGTGGTGATGCCGAGGATGGCGGGAAACGGCACCTGGGTACTGTTATCCGCGGAAGAAAAGAGGCAATAGTTCACCCCGTTGATCGCCTGAGTCGGCCCGGTCGCCATCACCCTCACCTGATCGGCGGCGGTTTTGCCGCTGGTAGTCACCAGGTAGCCGAACTCCAGCGCCGGCTCCGCCGGGCCGACATAACCTTCACGATGTGGGCTGTTGTCGTAATCATCGGAAATAATGCTGATGCTAAAATCACGCGGCTTGATAATCAGCTGGTTTGAGGTGGAAAACTCATACCATCCCGACTCCGGCGAGGTGGTGTTCTGAAAACGGAAATTGATCAGATCGCGGGTGCCGCTGTCGGAAATCCCCAGCGCAACCATCTGTTTGAAGAAGTTACTGGAGAAGAACACATAGACGGCATTGCTGCTCTTCAGTTCGTTAAAGGTATAGTAGCTGCCGGTGCCCGACGTGTTTTTCCAGGTGTTGCCGTTCAGACTGAACTGCAGGTCGGCGGCGTTCACCGCGGATGACAGCGCCGCATGGTTAATCGCCGGGAAAACATGAATCGAGGTATTGCTGACGCTGCCGTCGGTCTGCAAATCATAGCTGACCATCTTGCACATGATGCCCGAGCGGGCGCCGATAGTCTGGTTCTTGCAATCGGCATTGCCCTCGCCGATGATCGGCATCCCATCGCTGTTGACGAACACCTCCGATACGGCGTTGGTATTGATAAAGCGCAGGTGGGCGGCCTTGCTGTGCGTGACGGTGCGCTTGTACCAGCTGCCGCTGGCCTGATCCTGGCAGCGGCCGCCGGCCGCGGCGTCGTAAGCCACCGACGTTTGGCAACCGTTGATCTGCATGCTGAAAGCGTCACCCGCCGCCATCTGCTTCAGATACTGATAGAAGCTCGGCGACATCATGCCGTGCATCCATTTTGCGCCGCCGGGCGTGACCACGGCGCCGTAAAATCCCTTTTCGTCGGTGGTCTGCGGCAGAATCAAGCTGGTATCCATATTGCAACCGGCATACCAGTTGATGCAACGCAAGCCGAGGAACGGATTCTTTATCGGCGCATTTTCCAGCCACATGTCATAGCGCCAGTTGGCATTCAGCACCGTGTTGTAGCCATTATCCACGTACCCCAGGCTTTGCTGATAAATAGTGCCGGAACCGCCGTATTTCAGCCCGGTCCACTTGTTGGCGCCGGTCATGCGCGGATCCAGCCC
Organism: Serratia sp. CY29653; assembly: GCF_052169255.1. Classification (NCBI taxonomy): domain Bacteria; kingdom Pseudomonadati; phylum Pseudomonadota; class Gammaproteobacteria; order Enterobacterales; family Yersiniaceae; genus Serratia; species Serratia sp. CY29653. The sequence continues at coordinate 2,172,268 of NZ_JBJNLC010000001.1, forward strand.
GCCGGCCGGCGTAACGAAAAAGTTGTCGGCGGCGTTGTTCTCCACGAAGACAAATTTCATTACCGCCGCATCCGGCCAGTTGGTCTGGCTGACCGCCGCCTGCAGCGCGGGGGCGACCAGCGCCAACAACAACAACGCAACGTTAGCTCTCATGGTCAGACTCCCCGGATGACAGATTGCCCGCATAGGTTTTCAGCCCGGTGCAGATCACGTCGCCGACCCACACCGCGCCTTGCGCCTTGCTGAGATCCAAATCCACTTCGCACGTCTGATTGCCGCTGTGGGTAAAATCGATAACCGGGAATTTTTTGTCGACGTCCATGATAAATTCGCCTTTCTCATCGGTGCGGGTGCGGCCGATATGGTTCTTGATATAGGCGTTGGCCAGCAGCGTGCCGTCCTCCGCCTTGATGCGGCCGAACACCGTCACCATCTGTTTTATCTCCGGCGAGATCACCGCCACGTTGCCCGGATACAGGGTGAGCCTGCTCTTGCGCCTGGTGACGATGTCGAAGCTCTCCGCCGAGTTTTTGTTGTTCATCAGCTCAACGTCGTACTGACCGTAAGGCGACAACGGCAGGTAATTCTTATTGCCGCTCAGCTTCACCATCCGGCCGTCAACCCGTGCGGTCAGCAGGCCGTCGTTTTCAATGCCGGTATTGAAGATAATCCCGGCGTTGCCTTCGTTGCGGCCGCTGATGGCAATATCACGCCCTTGCCAGCCCATGCTGCCGCTCGCGGTCAGGCTGCTGTTAACGTAGCCGTCGGCGGAGCTGCTGACGTTGAGCGTGCCGGCAGAATACTTGGTGTCGAAGCGCGCATAGCCACCGCCGTTGAAGCGGTTGTCGCCGCGGGTATCACCGGAAATCGCCCGCGACAGGTTGGCGCCCAGGGTGCGGATCGGCCCGTCCTTGATGTCCTTGCGCGCCGCCAGGTTGGCGGTGGTGTAGCCGTTTTGATTGGAAACGCCGGCGCTTAGCCAGTTGCCCATCGGCAGTGAAAAATCGAGCGCGATGTACTTGCCGGTATTGGCGTTGCTGCTGCCGTTGTTGTAGCGTTGCACGCCCGCACGCACGCCCAGCGTGCCGAAGCGGCCGGTAAAGATGTTCTGGTAATAGTCGGCGTTGTAATAGTGGCTGTCGTTCTTCTTATCGTCGTTGTAGCTGGCGCTCAGGGTGCCCAGCGGGGACCACAGCGCCCCCAGATTAAGGCTGCCGCCAACGGCGCGGTTATAGGCGTCATTTTGCAACAGACGATCGCCAATCTGCGTTTTCTCCTGATTGATCCATACGCTGCTGAAGCCGCCGGGCAACGCGGCGCTGACGCTGTTGACCAGGCTCCAGGAGCGATCGGAGGCCGCCATATTTTGCAGGTTGATCTGAATCGACTCGGTCACCGGCAGGCTGACGCGGCTCTCGCCGACGGCGTTGCCGTCAAACGAATACCCCGACAGCGCCCAATTAAGCGTTTGCAGATTGCCGGTAGCCGAAGCGCCAAGCAAATAAGAGTCCTTTGCCGGGCGGTGGCGTTCCCGTTCGCCGCGCCAGTCGTCCATGCGCAGCATCCCGCCCCAGAATTGCCAGGCCAGCGGCGCATTGGCGCCGCGATTGGGGCTGAACAGTTTATTCACTCGCTGCATGCGTTTATCGACCACTTTGCCGTTGACCACGATCTCCACCTCGACGTCATAAATGCCGTAGGGCAGGCTGCCGGTGTCCACTTCATGGTTGCCCATCGTGAAGTTTTGCACGCTGAGCAGCCGCCCATCGCGCGACAAATGCACCTCGCCGGCCGAGGGGAAAAAAACCACGATCGGCGTCAGCGATTGGGAATTATCGAATACCGTCGAGTTGGCGCGGTTGCCGTAGGACAGACCATAAATCTTGCTCGAGTTGATGGTGGTGACCGGCCCCAGCGACTGCAGATTCCAGCTGTCCAGCATGCCGGCAGCGAAACGGCGGCCGGCGAAATCACGCTCGTACATCGCTTTGTACAGCGTGGCGTTTTCATCGCCGCTGCCGATACCGTAGATGGAACCGTTCAACTCCACGTGGTGTTCACGCAACGCGGTAACGCTGTTGAGCGATAAATAACTGGAGGTATTGCCTTCGCTGGCGCGGGCCCGGTTATCGTAGACCCCGAGGTTATAATCCAGCGTGCTGCTTACGGCATCCACGCTGGACGCGCCGATGTCGCTGGAGCGAGCGCGCAGCACCGTTCCGAGCGCGGATTCTTTCACCACCAACTGCAGGTTGAGCTGCCGGAAATCCAGCGCCAGCCAGGCGTCGTCCGCGACCCGGATATGCTGCTGCCGATCGAATGGCGCATCCTGCAAAGCCTGCAGCTGGCCTGCAATCGCCGCCGTCAGCCGGGCGCCATCGTCGTTATCCTCCAGCGTCACCCGACGAATCGTTAGCCTGTCCTGATCCAGGTAGAGAAAGGCATGGCCGATGCGGCTGTCGTCTTTGACGCCATCGCTCTTTTCATAATGCAACAACAGCGGAATACTCATCCCCTCGCGCAACGCCAGGCTGAAGGTTTGCGGGATCAGCACGCCGTTAATCTGCGTCAAACCGGCCGCCATCGCCATACGGCCAGGCAACAGCGTCGGCAGCGCCAGCGCACCGGCAGCCAGAAGCGTTTTCAACAGCACAGCGTTCACATGCCACTCCTTGCGTGATTGTTTTGCATCCATCGTGGATAACGCGCGCATTACTTCACCGGGATAAACTGTTCGCCGTGCCACAGCGCGACGCGCCCTTTTTTATCGTTGACGTCAACCTTGCTGAAGGCGCGATCCTTGCCCGGCATCACGAAATAGTTCTCCTTGCAGTCGCTGCCGTCTTGCTTGTTCCTGCAATTGCCGTAGGCCACCACTTTGAACGTGGCGTTGCCGGTGTTTTTGATCCGTCCGTTGGCGAACTGATAGGCGAAGCGATCCTGCCGAGGCGCCACCACCAAAATGGTGCCGATGCGCGCCGACGTGGTGGCCATGGCATTACGCCGAGCGGAGTTTTGCCCCGCCTCGCTCAGCGCCTGATCGAACCAAACGATGCGGTAGTAGCGCTCCTGAGCATCGTTCGGCCCCTTGTAGTAAAAGCGGATCACGTCGCTGGCGTTGGCCGGCAAGATCAGGCTGGCAGGCGACAGCAGCATTTCATCCCGGCTGCTCATCGGGATCGCCGTACCGGAGGCCAGAGGGCTGGAAATGCGTTCGATCTTGATGTTCACCAGCCGGCCGCTGTCGGTGGTGTTTTTGATTTCCTTGCTCAGGCGCGCGCTGTCACCAGGCATGAAGGAGCTGATCTCACCCACATCGAGAGCCAAAGCCGGCCGCAGCAGCATTAACATCAGGGTGACGGCGAGAGAAAAGCGTGTCATTGCGGTATTCCACTGGCGTTGATGAGCGATAAATAGCAGGAGGTCTCCCCCCTGCCAGGTGCAGATCGTTCGGGGGATTAGGAAGTCCAGGTCGCGTTGAACTCGACGCTGACGTCGCCGCTCCAGATACCTTCCGGCAACGTACTGAAATCCGTGACGGCGGTGGTGCCGTTTGACGTCGCGCCGATGATGCTGAAGGTGAATTGATCCTGCGCGCTGGTGCGGCCGGCCTGGTTGTAGGCGTTGGACAGGGCGCTCAGATTGCCGCCCAAAATGCCGGCGGTGGTGTCGATCATGGTGGTTTCAGCCGTTTTCTCTACCGCAGCACCGTTGTAGTTCACCCCGACTTCCAGCGTAGAACCGGAAGTATCCAGCTGAGTCAGCGTATTGGAGACCAGTTTTGAGGTCAGTTTGAAAGCGGTGGCCGTGGTATCGCCTTCCACGGTGACGTCAAACAGGCCTTTCTGACTGTTGAAACCCTTAATGCCTTCTGCATAGTTGAAGGTCAGGCTGCCAATCGGCGTCACAACCAGTTTGCTGGTGGTGTCTTTCTTGGCGGTCGCAGACCAGGTTGCCAACGCCTGAGCGGTAACGTCGGCGGCTTGAGCAGTGCTGACCGCTGCAAAGGCGGAAACGATCGCCAGAGCCAGTGTCATTTTCTTCATGGTATAACTCCCTTCAATGTTGAATATGTTTTCTTTCTTTCGTCCATTCTCAGCCAGCCGTTTGCATCACTGCGTTTAGCCAGTCTGCTTGACGCCACAAGAATATCCCTAGCCGATCAAAAAAGAATCATTAACTATTAAAGTTCAAATATTTAGATTTAAATACCGCAATTAAGGTTTTAACCACCTCCAGTCACGTTAAAACACGGATTAAGCCTTTGATGAAAGCACAATCATATTGTGGTTTACCCCCATCAAAGCGGTTGTTGTTTAACCACAAAGCAGCCCTGTTTATCCTTGCCATGTCCGTACAGAATTTCAGCGCCGCATCATTCGTTGAGGAGAGAAGATTGATTGGATTAACTCAGGAGAGCAGCAGCCAATGAAGATCGACTGCTGCAGAGAAGAGGTGACTCTTGCCACATTTCAGGAAGGATAGCGGGTTCTCAGGGTAAGAATAAGCCGCATAAAACCGGCCTGATTAAGACCCAGTTTTCGCATAATATTCAGTTTATGGGAGCTGATGGTTTTGTAACTTCGCCGGGTCAGGTTGGCAATGCTTCGTGGAGATGCGCCGGCAGCCATCATGGCCAAAACTCGCCATTCACCGTCAGATAATGCGACAGGCGAATGGGCCAACCGGGCGCGAATATGCGGGGAACGATAGCCGGAGAACTCACCCGCAGCCGCAATGGCATCACGCAGGCAATGCAAAGGTTCCTCCTTTGCCACTATAGCTATGCGCGCATCCGTCGCTAACAGCGCTAATATACCGGGGTGTTCTACCGCGGTGAAAATCACCAAGGGAAGTTCCGGCCAGACATTTTTTGCCGTCAGAACGAACCGCAATACATCATACAAATATTCGTTCTGATGATATAACTCCATAATAAGCGCGCGCGGCTTCCCCCCTTTCAATGCTCCCTCCAGCTCGCTCAAGGTATCGATAAAATACCTGTCACTTGATCGGGTAACGAGAAATACTTCCATTCCTGTTCTCACTAAATAGCTGGGTTCAAAAAATAGCAGCGCATCACCGAAATCGGCTTTAACCATACATAATCACCATAATGAGGTAGAAAGCGGTAGAGAAAGGGAAATACCTCTCGATAAACGCCACACGGCACCCCGCCAAATGAAAATCAAACGTTCAATTTCAATGCTGTAATATTTTTGTCATATCCACCGTCCTTTCAATCACGTTGGGCCGACGGCTATCGATGGTCAATTAATAAACTCGGCATTGTCGCTTTCCAAACCGGAACAGATCTCCATTTTATGTTCACGCAAAATCTTGCAGCGCAGCAGGAATAAGCGGGAAATGCCGGAAATGTAAGCCCTGACCTGATTGCTGCGCACCACCAGCAAAAACTCATCGCCGCTGCATTCTCCCGTTTGGTGAGCGGCGTAAGCCAGAATGTCCCGATTCAGGCTGGCGTTGACCGACGCCGAGGCGGCAGGCAATGACATGAAAACCTTACAATTGCCGGACTTTCCCAGGTAGCTCTCCTGCCGGGCCTCCGAGCCGCTGAAATAGGCGGTGACAGCAATGGCCATGAGGATGCCCCCCAGGACCAATGCACAGATCATCAGCCAGCCGCGGCGGGAATCACCGAAAAAAGAGGTGGCCCGGTTGATGACGGTTGCGGATGGCGGGTTTATCGCCGCTTCGGGCGCAGGCTCCGGCAAAGAGGCGGTGGGTTCTGCATCGTGTCTATCTTCCGCTTCCTCATAAGACTCGATGGTAATCTCATCACGCAGCATAAAACCCACTTTAGGGACAGTGACAATAACCTCTTCCTCGACGCCCAGATTTTTAATCACCCGACGTAATTTGCTGACGCACTGATTAAGATTATTATTGCTGGAAACCATGCCGTAATCGTCCCAGACCTTCTTGAATATCAATTCACGCCCCACGGCCTCGCCATGGTGGGCAATCAGCAGCAGCAACAACCGCTTGGAAGGACTGGATATGGATATGGGATCGTCAGAAAAATCAGTTGGGCTAAGGGTTCTGGTGTCTGCGTCAAAGAGAATATGGTCATTAAATCTATATTTCATTTTATTCACATGTTTTCACTATAGCGATAATTTATAGTTTGGCGTCAAATGTTAATGAAATATTAAATCGGGTTAATTCGCAAAAACACCCAAATGCAGGCAAGAAAAACCACGCAATCAACGCCACGAAATACGCTTTTTCACCTCACCACCGTTATATAGGATTTTTCTTGCAAACCATAACCAAAGGTTAACCAATCACCACGCCCATTGATATATTGACGCGATAAAAACCACAAAGTTAGTTTTTTATATCGCAGATTACAAACTTTAAGGAAAATCATCTCAAAAAATGGTCGCAGAACTAAATTTTAATAAAAAAATAATAACACGTGAATGTTGAGCGCAATCACATATAGCCGGCATACGCATTAGCCTGATGAATTAACACGCTTGCCGCGACGCAAATGTTAAAATTTAGGTTCAGCCAAGGCGCTGGGGAAATAATAATGAAAGGAAAAGCTTACGAATGACGCCTGTCGCATTATTCGCAACAGGCGAAAACATTCGCGCAGTTCATTGAACTGATGAAGGGAATATCAGGCTAAAGGTCAAGCAAGCAGCATCCTGGCCAGCGGAACACTGCGCGCGCACCTCACCGCCGTGCAGCGTCATGATGGCGCGCACGATAGACAGCCCCAGCCCACTGGCATGATTGCCGGCGCTGCGCGCGGGATCGGCGCGGTAGAAACGATCGAACAGTTTTTCCAGCTGTGCCGGCGCGATCGGCGGCCCCTGATTGATAACCTGCACCCACCAGGCATCGGCGCGCCGTTCAGCCCGCAACGCGATCAGGCTGTTTTCATCGGCATAGCGCACCGCGTTGGCCACCAGGTTGCTCAGCGCCCGCTGGAACAACATCGCGTCCGCCTTCAGCTCGCCTTCCCCTTCGCAGCTCAGCGCGATGCCGCGTTCTTCCGCCAGCCCTTCGAAGTAATCCGCCACCCGCCGCAGTTCCAGCGCCACATCCAGACGGCCGTAGTTCAGCGCAGACTGCGCCTCCCCGGCGCGCGCCAGGAACAGGATGTTTTCCACCATGCGGGAAATGCGCTCCAGCTCATCCATATTGTTCGACAGCAGGGTTTCGTACTCCTCCACGCTGCGGGGCTGGTAAAGCGCCACCTGGCACTGGCCCATCAGCGCCCCTACCGGGGTGCGGATCTCATGGGCCAGATCGGCGGAAAACTGCGTCAGCCGCTGATAGCCTTCATTCAACCGATCGAGCATCGCATTGAACGAACGGGTCAGCTGCTGCAACTCCTTCGGCGCCCCCTGCTCGCTGAGACGTGTCGACAACGTATTGGGCGCAATCTCCGACGCCTGCGCCGCCATGCGCCATAACGGCTTCAATCCCCTGCGCATGACCCCATACCCCAGCAGCGCAATCAACAGGAAAGCCACCGCCACCGCCGCGACGATGCGCCATAGGTAACGCGCCAGCATCTTCTGCTCGTTGACCATCACGTGCGCGGCGGAGATCTGCAACAGGCTGCCGTCTTCCAGACGCACCATCGCCGAAGCGGCGCGCAGCGGCACCCCTTGCGCCGTCTCCCCGCCGCGCACGGCGGCCAGCGTCTGCGCCTGTTCAGGCGGCGTCGGCGCGATCGGCGGCAGGGCCACCCTGGCGGGGTTCACGTTGATGAGCGGTTTTTGCCCCGGGATTTGGAAAATCAGCACGTCCTGTTCATTGCCCAGCATGTTTTCAAACAGGCCGTTATTGGCGGTCAGGCGCGCCAAAGGAAAGCGCTGCCCCAGTAAATGGCGAAAATACTCTACGCGCCCGGTCACCTGCAGATCGCTGCGCAGCGTCATTTCCTGGCGCATGGCGCTAAACAAATACCCGCCCGTCCCGCTCACCACCAAAGCAGCCACCAGCGCGAACAGCGTGGCGGTGCGCAGCGTCAGCGATACCGGCCGACGTGACGTGCGCCCGCTCACGAGCGCGGCTCGCAAACATAGCCGATGCCGCGCACGCTGTGGATCAACTTGACGTCGAACGGCCGGTCGATTTTGGCGCGCAGGCGTTTGATCGCCACGTCAACCACATTGGTGTCGCTGTCGAAATTCATGTCCCACACCTGAGAGGCGATCTGCGTGCGCGACAGCACTTCGCCCTCGCGCCGCACCAGCAGATGCAACAGCATGAACTCCTTGTTGGTCAATGGGATCACCTGATCCTGGCGCACCGCCCTGCGGCGCAGCACGTCCAGTTGCAAATCGGCGATGACGTAATGATCGGCTTCGCGCGCCGGCCCGCGGCGCAGCAAGGTGCGCAAACGCAACACCAACTCAGTAAAGGAAAAAGGTTTGATAAGATAGTCGTCCGCGCCCAGCTCCAGACCGTGGATGCGATCCTGCACGCCGTCGCGGGCGGTGAGAAACAGAATCGGCACGTCGCTTTTCTTGCGCAATACCTCGATGATCTGCCAGCCATCCAGCCCCGGCAGCATCACATCGAGCACGATCGCATCGTAATCCTGCTCCAACGCGCGAAACAGCCCGTCGGTGCCGGTGCGCGCCAAATCGACGCCGTAGCCCGCTTCCCCCAGCCCTTTCTTCAGGTAATCCCCTGTGCCGATATCGTCTTCAACTACCAGTATTCGCATGCTCGCCACCTCGTTACGTCTGCAAAAATACTAGCAGCTTCGGCGGACAAACTTGATGACATTAATGTCATCAAACGGCCATGGCGCTGACCCAATAGCTCAACCATGCTTAACCGGCAAACTCATTTCAGGAGAACGTTATGATTACCCGTCATCGCATAGCCGGTTTACTGTTGTCCACCTTGCTGCTGTCCAGCGGCTTGGCCGCCGCCGCCCAAACGCCGGGCAAGGTTATCGCGCCGCTGCGCGGTACCATCAGCCAGGTTGCCGACGGCAATCTGCAACTGACCGATCGCAAAGGCGAGACACTCAGCGTCAAGCTGAACGATCAGACCAAAGTGCTCAGCGTTTCCAAAGCTACGCTGGACGACATCAAACCGGACAGCTTTATCGGCACCGCCGCCGTGCCGCAGCCGGACGGCACGCTCAAAGCGCTGGAAGTGCACGTGTTCGCCGCCAGCCTGCGCGGCACCGGCGAAGGACACTCGGCCTGGGAATCCGCCGACGGCAAAGTGGACACCATGACCAACGGCACCGTCGGCAAACTGGTGAAATCCAACGGCCGCACCCTGACCGTCACCTACGGCAACCAGCAGAAAACCGTCGTCGTGCCGGAAGACGTGCCGATCGTGACGCTGGATCCGGACGATCTGAGCCTGCTGAAACCGGGCGTGCACATCGTGCTGTTCTCCGCCGCCAACGATAAGGGCGAGCGCGTCGCCACCCGCATATCCGCCGGCAAAGACGGCACCGTACCGCCGATGTAACCGGAGAAAGCCATGAAAACCAACGCGTCGCGGCCGGTGCATCGCTGGCCGGTTCGAATCACTCATTGGATCAACCTGTTCGCCATGGTGTGCATGTTTATGAGCGGCTGGGAGATCTATAACGCCTCGCCGCTGTTCGATTTCCGCTTTCCGCCGCAGATGACGCTGGGCGGTTGGCTGGGCGGCGCGATTGGTTGGCATTTGGCGGTGATGTGGCTATTGGCGCTCAACGCCGCCTGCTATCTGCTGTGGAGCCTGTTCAGCGGCCATTTTCGCCGCGATCTGTTGCCGCTTCGCGTCGGCGCGCTGCGGCAGGATATCTGGCTGGCGTTGACGCTGCGCCTGCGCCACCGGCATGGCCACTACAACGCCATTCAGAAGCTGATGTATCTCGGCGTGCTGGCGCTGGGCCTATTGCTGGTGCTGTCCGGCCTGGCGATTTGGAAGCCGGTTCAGCTGCAGGGATTGGTCGCCCTGTTTGGCGGCTTCGATTTCGCGCGCTACGTGCATTTCTTCGCCATGGTCGGCATCGGCCTGTTCGTGGCGATCCACGTCTTTATGGTGATCGTCGTGCCCAAAACGCTGTGGGCGATGATAACGGGTGGCAAACATGAATGAGAAAAAGCCGCGGGCAACCGCGCCAAAACTGGAACCGGACCAAAAAAAACAGCTGGTCAATCTGCAGCGCCGCCTGATGCTGCGCTCCGGCCTGACGCTGGGCGGCATCGCCATGCTCACCGGTTGCAACCTGCAAGACGGCGATCGGGTGGATAAGGTGCTGTGGGCCATGTCGCGCTGGAACGACCGGGTGCAGGCCTGGCTGTTCAGCGGCCAGCGGCTGGCGCAAACTTACCGGCCCGATCAGATTACCCAGCCTTTCCCCTTCAACGCGTTTTACCCGGAATACAACGTCCCCGAGATCGATCTGGCCGGCTACCGGCTAGAGGTCGCGGGGAAAGTGGAGAAAAAAGCGCCCTGGACGCTGGAACAGCTGCAGCGGCTGCCGCAGCAAAGCCAGATCACGCGTCTGATCTGCATTGAGGGCTGGAGCGCCATCGGCCAATGGGGCGGCGTGCCGCTGCGCACCTTTCTGCAGCACGTCGGGGCGGATCTGAATGCCGGTTACGTCGGCTTCAAATGCGCCGATCGCTACTACTCCAGCCTCGACATGGCCACCGCGCTGCACCCGCAGACCATTCTGGCGCTGGATTTCGGCGGCAAGGCGCTGCCGGCGGACTATGGCTACCCGCTGCGGCTGCGGGTGCCCACCAAGCTGGGGTTCAAAAACGCCAAACATATCGCCGCCATCTTCGTCAGCGACGTCAATCCGGGCGGCTATTGGGAAGATCAGGGCTACAACTGGTTCAGCGGCATTTAGTTTTGCGCGGCGCTGCGCATAAGCTCCATCGGCGGCTGGAGGATCTTCTCCGCCGCAGTTAATAATCGGTTCGTCACAAAGGGGATAACTATAGGAAAAATAATAGTAAAAAGGATTTCATCATGGAGATTGATGTGAGGGAGTCACACACAGGGATAGCAGACACATACAGGTATCAGATTACTGTAAGAAAAAGTGATGGTAAAACGGCCATCTATCATTTGGATTTCAAGAAAATTGGGCAAAACATGCACCATTGGTTTGCCCCAGTGTATGTGGACACTACTCTCCTCGATAATGCTTTCTCTCTGGAGTTTTATGATGTTAAGGCGCTGAGCGACGCAAGCAAGCACCAGCGCTCAGCTTTCGATACCTATACCGCAATGCATTACACCCTTCTCCAACGCGAACGTTTATTCGTCGTTGGCATCGGGGAAACCCTTCTCAAGTTTGCTTATCAGTATCATGCCAGGATCATCTTCAGTGCACCGTTAAGGCCAGCATTAGCTAAAATTTATGATTTCCTGTTGAAAAAACACGCTGAAAAAGGGCATTATTCATACAAAATAGAGTTTATAAAGGACGGCCTCTATGTCATCGAAATCCCGCGTAACCCCCATAACACCCCATACTTACCAGCAGCACGTTAAGGAACAACGCCTGAAAGAGATGCAAGCCTTCCACGAAGAGTGGTGGGAACAAAGGCGCCGCGAATGGCGTGAACGCGGCGGCGTTGAAGCAAGTGAACCGCCCGCACGTGGCATCGATACCGAACTTTCATCCTGACTCCGGTTCGTTCTTACTCTTCTTCCCCTGCCGTCAGCAACGCAAGCCCCGCTTGCTCGATTGCCTCCCGCGCGGCGGCGGGCAGCCCCTCGTCGGTAATGACGGCGTCAAAGGCGGCGATCGGCAGCGCCAGGTAGGTCGCGATCTTGCCGTATTTCGAGGTGTCGCTGAGCAGAATGCAGCGGCGGCTGGCCTCGACGATGGCCTTCTTTACCATCACCTTGTCTTCGTTCGGCGTCGACAGGCCGCGCATGCTCCACGAAGAGGCGGAGATAAACGCCAGATCGATAAACAGACCACGCAGCGCCTGCGCCGCCGCTTCGCCGACGCAGGAGCGATTCTCCCGGCACACGGTGCCGCCGGTGTGGATGATTCTGCACTGGCTGTGTTCGATCAGAAAGCCGGCGATGACAAAATCGTTGGTCACCACCGTCAAATCGTCACGCTCACCGATCTGCTTCGCCAGCGCCAGCGTGGTGGTGCCGGCATCCAGATAAATACAGCTATTGGCGGGAATTTGCCGCGCCGCCAGCCGGCCGATGGCGATTTTCTGCCGGCTGAACATCCCCTCTTTGGCCTGATGCGAAGGTTCGCTCGCCACCCGCTCGGGCGCCTGCACGCCGCCCGAGACCGACTGCACCGCGCCCTGTTCCTCCAGCTTTTGCAAATCGCGGCGGATCGTCATATGCGACACCCCCAGCCGTTCGGTCAGCTCGGCAATGCTGACGACGCCGCGTTCGGATACCAGCGCAAGAATTTGTTGATGGCGTTCTACAGGTATCACGGTTCCCTCTCGTTGCTGCGGTGATAATAATTGTGATTTTACGTCAATTTTCGTTCGCCGATAGCCCTAATTTTTCGCGGCGTGACGGCGCGCGCAGAGACGCCAGAAAAACATAAACTTATTTAAAAACATAACAATAATGTTGATGCAGGCCAGAAACCGTACGAAGAATTCGTCTCACACATTGTTAATTATTGTGATATCGATCGCGGATAAACGGCCATCAAGCGCTTACATTTAACACAACAAAACAAATTATCACTAAAATTAACAGGAGTGCAGTATGACACACCCAGGGAATTATGCCGTCTGCGTCATTGGGCTGGGCGCGATGGGCATGGGCGCGGCGCGCTCGTGCCTCCGCGCCGGATTGACCACCTACGGGGCGGATCTGAATCCGCAGGCGCTGGCGGCGCTGCAACAGGCCGGCGCAAAACACGCGTCTACCAGCGCGCGCGATTTCGCCGCCGAACTGGACGCCGTGCTGCTGCTGGTGGTAAACGCCGCCCAGGTGAAGCAGATCCTGTTCGGCGAACAAGGCCTGGCGCCAAAGCTCAAGCCGGGCACCGCGGTGATGGTCTCTTCGACCATTTCCGCCGATGACGCCAAACAGATCGAGCAACGGCTGCTGGACTACGGGCTGCCGATGCTGGATGCGCCGGTTTCCGGCGGAGCGGCCAAGGCGGAGGAAGGCCAGATGACGGTGATGGCCGCCGGCGCCGACGCCACCTTCGAGCGCCTGCAACCCGTGCTGGACGCCATCGCCGGCAAGGTTTACCGCATCGGCGAGGCGATCGGCCTGGGCGCGACGGTTAAAATCATCCACCAGCTGTTGGCCGGGGTGCACATCGCCGCCGGAGCGGAAGCCATGGCGCTGGCCGCCCGCGTCGGCATCCCGCTGGACGTGATGTACGACGTGGTCACCCACGCCGCCGGCAACTCCTGGATGTTCGAAAATCGCATGCGCCACGTGGTCGACGGCGACTATGCGCCCAAATCGGCGGTGGATATCTTCGTCAAGGATCTGGGGCTGGTGGCCGATACCGCCAAGGCGCTGCACTTCCCGCTGCCGCTGGCCTCCACCGCCTTCACCATGTTTACCGCCGCCAGCAACGCCGGTTACGGTAAAGAAGACGACAGTGCGGTAATCAAAATCTTTGCCGGCATCGATTTGCCGCAGAAAAAGGAGGCAATCTGATGCTGCTCGGCGTAATCGCGGATGATTTTACCGGCGCGACCGATATCGCCAGTTTTCTGGTGCAAAACGGCCTGCCGACGGTGCAGTTGAACGGCGTGCCGCAAGACGAAACGCCGGTCAGCGCGCAGGCGGCGGTCATCAGCCTGAAATCGCGCTCCTGCTCGGCAGAGCAGGCGGTCGAACTGTCGTTGCAGGCGCTGGCCTGGCTGCAAAAACAGGGCTGCCGCCAGTTCTACTTCAAATACTGCTCCACTTTCGACAGCACCGCGCAGGGCAATATCGGCCCGGTGACCGACGCCCTGCTCGCCGCGCTGGGGGAAAGTTTCACTGTGGTATCTCCGGCGTTGCCGATAAACGGCCGCACGGTCTATCAGGGCCACCTGTTCGTCGGGGAACAGCTGCTGTCCGAATCCGGCATGCGTCATCACCCGGTCACGCCGATGACCGACAGCAACCTGCTGCGCCTGATGGAATCCCAGGCCACCGGGCGCTGCGGGCTGGTGACGGCGGCGGAAATGGATCGCGGCGCCGGGGCGATCAGCGAGAAACTGCGGCAATTGGCGCAGGAAGGCGTGCGCTACGCGGTGCTGGATACGCTCAACGAACGGCATCTGCTCAGCCAGGGCGAAGCGTTGAAAACGATGAAGCTGGTGACCGGCGGTTCGGGCCTGGCGATCGGCCTGGCGCGGCAGTGGGCGCAGAACGGCGAGCGTTCGGCAGAGGCGGCCGGCGCGCCGCAGGGCGAGAAAGCGGCGGTGCTGTCCGGTTCTTGCTCCGTCATGACTAACCGGCAGGTGGCGCACTACCGCGAACGCGCGGCGGCGCAGGCCATCGATATCGGCCGCTGTCTCGATCCGCAGGCGCGCGCCGCCTACGCCGCCGAGCTGGCGCATTGGGCGCAGCGTCACGCCGGGGAGGCGCTTGCCCCGCTGATCTACGCCACCGCAGCGCCGGAAGCGCTGCAGCAAACGCAACGGCAGTACGGTAGCGCCGCCAGCGAGGCGGTGGAGGCGTTGTTCGCCGAGCTGGTAGTGCAACTGCGCCAGTTGGGATTCAGCCGCTTTATCGTCGCCGGCGGCGAAACCTCCGGCGTGGTCACGCAGGCGCTGGGCATTCGCGGCTTCCATATCGGCCCCAGCATTTCCCCCGGCGTTCCCTGGGTGCGCGCCAGCGATCGGGCCATTTCCCTGGCATTGAAATCAGGCAATTTTGGCGATGAAGCCTTCTTCGCGCGCGCGCAAACGGAGTTTCCAGTATGACCACGACCATCGAACAGCAGGCACGAGAAGAGATGGTGCGCCTGGGCGCCTCGTTTTTCCAACGCGGTTACGCCACCGGCTCAGCCGGCAACCTCTCGCTGTTGCTGCCGGACGGCGCGCTGCTGGCGACGCCGACCGGCTCCTGTCTCGGCGAGCTGCAGGCCGATCGTCTGTCTAAAGTGAGCCTGAACGGCGACTGGCTGTCCGGCGACAAGCCGTCGAAAGAGATCAGCTTTCACCGCGCGCTGTATCTGAACAACCCGGAATGCAAAGCGGTGGTGCACCTGCATTGCACCTACCTCACGGCGCTCTCTTGCCTGCAGGGGCTGGACGTCGACAACGCCATCAAACCGTTCACCCCCTATGTGGTGATGCGCGTCGGCAAGGTGCCGGTGGTGCCCTACTATCGCCCCGGCGACGAAAGGCTGGCGCAGGATCTGGCCCGCCTGGCGCCCACCCACCGCGCCTTTTTGCTGGCCAACCACGGGCCGGTGGTGACGGGTAAAGACCTGCGAGCGGCGGCGGACAATACCGAAGAGATGGAAGATGCGGCGCGGCTGATCTTCACCCTCGGCGATCGTCCGATCCGCTATTTGACCGATGATGAAATTGCCGAATTACGGAGCTGACCCATGCCTAAATTTGCCGCCAATTTATCGATGATGTTTAACGAAGTGCCGTTCCTCGAGCGCTTCGCCGCCGCTGCCGAACAAGGCTTCAACGCGGTGGAGTTCCTGTTCCCTTACGAGCATCCCGCCGAGCTGTTGGCGGAAAAACTGCGCGAACACGGCCTGCAACAGGTGCTGTTCAACACCGCGCCCGGCGATGTCGCCGCCGGCGAATGGGGGCTGGCGGCGCTGCCGGGCCGCGAGCAGGATGCGCGCGCCGATATCGATCGCGCGCTGGCCTACGCCATCGCCCTCGCCTGCCCCTGTGTGCACCTGATGGCCGGCGTGGTGCCCGCGGGCGCGGACCGGCAGCGTTATCTCGACACCTTTATCGCCAATGCGCGCTATGCCGCCGACGCCTTCGCCCCGCACGGCGTCAAGGTGCTGATCGAAGCGCTCAGCCCACCGGTCAAGCCCGACTACCTGTTCGCCAGTCAATATCAGGCGGCGGAGGCGGTGGCGGCTATCGAGAGACCGAACGTGTTCATTCAGTTCGACTTTTTCCACGCGCAGTTAGTAGATGGCAATATCAGCGGGTTGCTGGAAACGCTGGCCGGGCGCTACGCGCATATCCAGATAGCCTCGGTGCCGGATCGCCATGAGCCGGATGACGGCGAACTGAATTACCCGTGGCTGTTCGACAGGCTGGATGCGCTCGGTTATCAAGGCTGGGTAGGTTGCGAATACCGGCCGCGCGGCGACACCGCCGCCGGGCTCGGCTGGCTGAAACCTTACCGCTAACGCCGCCGCCGACACCAGGAAATCGATTTTATAACAATGAAACGCACCCGTATCGCCACGCGGCGATCGCGGTGCCCAACGCTTACCCAACGAAAGGCTTTTTTCATGTCTACCTCTCTGCTGTTGCTGATTGCCGTACTCGGCGTGGTGCTGCTGTTATTGATGGTCATCAAGGCGAAGGTGCAACCCTTTGTCGCGCTGTTGGTGGTCAGTCTGCTGGTGGCGTTGGCCAGCGGCATTCCGACCGGTGAAGTGATGAAAGTGATGACCGCCGGGATGGGCGGCGTGCTCGGCTCGGTGACCATCATCATCGGCCTGGGGGCGATGCTTGGCCGCATGATCGAACACTCGGGCGGCGCCGAGTCGCTGGCGCAGCGCTTCAGCCAGGGGCTGGGGCCGAAACGCACCGTCGCCGCGCTGACCCTCGCCGCGTTTATCCTCGGCATTCCGGTGTTCTTCGACGTCGGCTTTATCATTCTGGCGCCGATTATCTACGGCTTCGCCAAGGTCGCCAAAGTGTCGCCGCTGAAGTTCGGCCTGCCGATGGCCGGCGTGATGTTGACGGTTCACGTCGCGCTGCCGCCGCACCCCGGCCCGGTGGCCGCCGCCGGTTTGCTCAACGCCGACATCGGTTGGCTGACTATCATCGGCCTCGCGATCTGTATTCCGGTCGGCGCGATCGGCTATTTCGCCGCCAACTACCTCAACCGCAAAACCTATCCGTTATCGATAGAGGTGCTGGAACAGCTGCAGCTGGCGGCGCCGGAACCGCGTCCGGAAGGGCAAGCGCCGCTCAGCGATCGCATCAACCCGCCCGGCGCCGGGCTGGTGGCAGCGCTGATCGTCATCCCGATCGCCATCATCATGCTCGGCACCGTCTCCGCCACGCTGTTGCCTGCCGGCTCGGCGCTGCGCGATACGCTGTCGCTGCTGGGCTCGCCGGCGGTGGCGCTGATGATCGCCCTGCTGCTGGCCTTCTACTTCCTGGCGCTGCGCCGCGGCTGGAGCCTGCAACACGCCAGCGATGTGATGGGCGCTGCGCTGCCGACCGCCGCGGTGGTGATCCTGGTGACCGGCGCGGGCGGCGTGTTCGGCAAGGTGCTGGTGGAATCCGGCGTCGGCAAGGCGCTGGCGGAGGTGCTGACGGCCATCGGCCTGCCGCTGGTGCCCGCCGCCTTTATCATTTCGCTGGCGCTGCGCGCTTCGCAGGGATCCGCCACCGTGGCGATCCTGACCACCGGCGGCCTGTTGTCGGAGGCGGTCAGCGGCTTGAATCAGCTGCAGCTGGTGCTGGTGACGCTGGCGACCTGTTTCGGCGGGCTGGGGCTTTCCCACGTCAACGACTCCGGTTTTTGGATCGTCACGCGCTATCTGGGGCTGTCGGTGGCCGACGGCCTGAAAACCTGGACGGTGCTGACCACCCTGCTCGGCCTGAGCGGCTTTCTGTTCACCTGGCTGTTGTGGCTGGCGGTGTGATTTCTCTGGCATACTGAACGCCGTTGTTTTTCATCGCCTTTCACCCTGTGCAGGAGCAGCAACATGACCGTAATCAACACCGCGCCAACGCTTGTCACCGAACGCCTGCGGCTGGACGCGCACAGGCTGGACGACTTCGAGTCGCTGGCCGCATTGTGGGCCGATCCGCTGGTGGTACGCTATATCGGCGGCACGCCGCGCGACCTGGAAGACTCCTGGGGGCGCCTGATGCGCTACGCCGGCCACTGGGCGCTGTTGGGGTATGGAAATTGGGCGGTGCGTGACAAACAGAGCGGCGAGTACCTCGGCAGCATCGGCTTCTTCGACGGCCTGTGCGATATCACCCCGGCGCTCGACGCGCCGGAAATGGGCTGGACGCTGGTGAGTTCTGCGCACGGCAAAGGCTACGCCACCGAGGCACTGCGGGCGGCGCTGGCCTGGGGTAAAACGCACCTGCCGGGGGAGAAAACCGTCTGCATCATCTCGCCGGAAAACCAGGCTTCGCTGGCGCTGGCGAAAAAAGTCGGCTTTAGCGAAAGCCGCCGCAGCGAGTATCACCAGAGCCCGATCGTCGTGATGCATTGCCCGCTCTAAAACCTAACCGCGTTGCATCGCCAACGCCGTCTGAACAAAGTTGTCCCGCAGCGCGTCGGCGCGCTGCGGGTCCCAGGCGATACCGACCTGCCACTCCGTTTCCTCGCCGCTCAGCGGTAAAATGTCGATGCCGGCCGGCGCGATATGCGTGATGCTGTGCGGCAGCAGCGCAACGCCGACGCCGGCGGCGACCAGCGCCAACAGCGTCTGAATATCGCCAGCCTGCTGCACCACGTTCGGCGTCAAGCGGTGAGCGGCGATAAACCGCAGCGACTGATCGCTCAGCCCGCGCCCGCGCTTCGGAGTCAACTGCAACAGCGGCAGCTGATTGAAACGCGCCATCAGATCGTCGGCGCGCAGCGCCAGCGCGCCCGGCGCGGCCAGCACCAACCGGTCACTCAGCATTGCCACGCCGCACAGCGGCGTATTGACCGGCAAACGCACGAACCCCGCCTGCAACTCCCCCTGTAACAGCAACTGATACTGCCGTTCCGACGGGATGTCCTCCAGGCCGATCGCCACCTCGGGAAACCGTTGGCGAAAAGCCGCCACCAGCTGCGGCGCCAGATGAAAGCTGGAGAGGCCAAATCCCAGCGCCAGCCGCCCCGCTTCCCCGAGCGCCACCCGCCGGGCGCGCCGCTGAAACTGCTGGTACTGTTCCACCAGCGCCTGCGCCTCCGGGTAGAGCCGCTGCCCGCCGGCGGTGAGCACCGCGCCCTGTCGGCCACGCTCGAACAATCGAACGCCGAGCTGGGTTTCCAGCGCCTGAATCTGCTTGCTCAGCGCCGGCTGGCTGATGCACAGCCGGCTCGCCGCCTGTCGATAGTTGCCCTGCTCGGCCAGCGCCACCAGGGCGCGCAGTTGTTTTATATCCATTCCATCAGGTTATCAAATAGGGAATTTAATTGATTATACAGTAATCAATCCACCTGCTGTAATCAACGCAGACCCTAACCGGAGAGACACCATGACCATCTCATTGCGCGCCGCCACGGTGCAGTTCCAGCATCGCGCCAACGATAAGAATTACAACCTGTCGATCATTGAGCGCTTTATCGCTCAGGCGGCCGAGCAGCAGGTACAGCTGCTGGCCTTCCCGGAAATGTGCATCACCGGCTATTGGCACGTGCGCCATCTGTCCGACGCCGAAGTGCGGGCGCTAGCGGAACCGATCGCCGCCAGCCCTTCGCTGGCGCGCATTCGCCCGCTGGCGGAGCGATACAACATGGCGATCGGCGTCGGGCTGATCGAGCTGGGCGACGACGGCCGTTGCTACAACGCCTACGCCGTATGCCTGCCGGACGGCGCGCTGCATGTGCACCGTAAACTGCACGCCTTCGAACACCCGGCTATCGCCAGCGGCGATCGCTATACCGTATTCGACACCCCCTGGGGCGTGCGCGTGGGCGTATTGATCTGCTGGGACAATAATCTGGTGGAGAATGTGCGCGCAACGGCGCTGCTGGGCGCGGAGGTGTTGATGGCCCCGCACCAGACCGGCGGCACCCATTCGCGCAGCCCGCACGGCATGAAGCCGATCCCACAGGCGCTGTGGCAGCGGCGGGCGGAAGATCCGCAGGCGATAGAAGCCGCCTTTCGCGGCGAACACGGCCGCGGCTGGCTGATGCGCTGGCTGCCCTCGCGCGCTCACGACAACGGGCTGTTTTTGCTGTTCAGCAACGGCGTGGGCCGCGATGACGATGAGGTACGCACCGGCAATGCGATGATCCTCGATCCCTACGGCCGCATCGTGGCGGAGACATGGGCGGCGGAAGACCGGATGGTCAGCGCCGATCTCGATCTGACGCTGATCCCGCTCAGCACCGGCCGCCGCTGGATTTACGGACGCCGCCCCGAGCTGTACGGTTTACTGACCGAACCGCAAGGCTATGAGCGCGATGCCCGCAGCGCACGCTTTTCGACGCAGCCGACGGGGCGCGGCGGCCAATGACAGATAAAAAAAATCCGCCCGAAGGCGGATTTTTTATCCGCGCGGCAACCTGTGCCGCGCATTCACGCCCGCAGGCATGAAGAAATCTTAGAAGCGGTAGCCTACGCCAACGTTCCAGCTGCCAACGTCCACGCTGCGGATGCGGCTCTGCTCGTAGCCAACGTCCAGGGCAACGTTTTCGATTGGGTTGAACTGCAGACCGGCACCGTAGGTGAAGCCGTAGTCGCTGTTGCCACCTTTGTTACCACCAGCCTGGGCGTTGTCGATGTTTTTGCCGTAGCCAACACCGATCACACCGTAGATGCTCGCCCAGTCGTTGAAGCGGTAAGCTGGACCTGCGGTGATGGAATCGTACTGAGATTTCTTGTAGAAACCGTTTTCAGAACGATTTTTTTCCAGGTGGGTGAAGGAGCCGATCACACCCAGTGGGTTGTTGTCGAACTCGTAACGGTATTTCAGGTTGAAACCGTCGGCCTTGTTAGCAACGCCTTGGAGATCACCCTGCGCATAGCCAGCGGATACGGTGCTCTGACCAGCGAATGCGGTACCTGCGCTAACTGCTAATACGCAAGCTGCTACTGCGGAAAGACATGCAATTTTTTTCATAACCACCTCAAACGCGTTTTATTATTAAGTACATCCATTTGTTCATGCTTTGAAAATATAACAAAAATTAGCGTGAAACTCTGCCTTGAAATGAGTGTCTAAAGCTTTATATCGTGTAACAGAAGATTTCAAGAACAGTGTATCTGCTTCTTTTCGCTCTATTTTCGGCCGTATTCTACGGCTTTCTGTGACAAAAATCACCAATTTAATATCCAGATAATTCTTAAGAAAAAGCGCACTTTTTGACCAAATTCGCCACATCTCATCCGAGGATCGGCGGATTTCACCGCGATGCGCGCTTTTCTCAGACAGATTTTCGCCATTTCATTTACACTGCTCGCATCTCCGTTTCGACCGTTTTCTCAAGGCTGAGGAACGGCGCAAAAAAGGCTCGTTAAGGATGTCGTTATCTACTTCCGGCAGAGCGCCCTCCGCGCTGCTGCCCATCTGTCTGTTAATCATCGCCATGGTGTCTATCCAGAGCGGCGCCTCGTTGGCCAAAAGCCTGTTCCCGATCGTGGGCGCAGAAGGCATTACGACGCTGCGCCTTTTCATCGGCACCCTGATTCTGTTCATTATCTTCCGCCCGTGGCGTATGCGCATCGTCGCCGGCAGCCGCTTGCCACTGCTGATTTACGGCCTGTCGCTCGGCGCGATGAACTACCTGTTCTACCTGTCGCTGCGCACCGTGCCGCTCGGCATCGCCGTGGCGCTGGAGTTTACCGGCCCGTTGGCGGTGGCCATGTTCTCGTCGCGCCGGCCGATCGACTTTCTTTGGGTGGCACTGGCGATCGCCGGGTTGTGGTTCCTGTTGCCGCTTGGCCACGGCGTGGGCGGGATCGATCCGTTCGGTGCCGCCTGTGCGCTCGGCGCCGGCGCCTGCTGGGCGGTCTATATCATCTTCGGCCAGAAAGCCGGCGGCGATCACGGCCCCGGTACGGTGGCGCTCGGCTCCTTGATCGCCGCGCTGGTGTTCTGCCCGATCGGCGCCTGGCAAACCGGCAGCGTGCTGTTCAATCTCGATATTCTGCCGGTGGCGCTGGCGGTGGCGATCCTCTCCACCGCGCTGCCATATTCGCTGGAGATCATCGCGCTGCCCAAAATTCCGGCGCGCACCTTCGGCACCTTAATGAGCCTCGAACCGGCGATGGCGGCGCTGTCCGGCATGCTGTTCCTCGGCGAACACCTGAGCGGCGTGCAATGGCTGGCGCTGGCGGCGATTATCGCCGCCTCCATGGGCTCCGCCCTGACCATTCGCCCCAAGCCGCGCCTCGAAAGCCTTTCCTGATCGCCTGACTCGCCTGCCGACCGCAACGTCGGAATGCAGGCGGGTTAACTGTTTTCCTCGTGACAAATCGGCATACTTCCCCTTAGCCTGTATCGCAGGCTCTTTGGACTTTCGCTCACATGGAGAATAACAGTGATTCACAACAGCCTGTTCAACCCCCGCTTCGGCCGCGGACTCGCGCCGGCGCTGGTTTCAACCCTGACCGAGTTACGCCGATGCGACCTGCCCGAACTGGCGCTGGGCCATCACCCGATCGACGGCGACAACATCTTTATGGACGTGATGACGCTGACCACCGTGCCGGCGGCGGAAAAGCGCGCCGAAATGCATCAGGAGTACATCGCGCTGCATCTGCTGATCAGCGGCGAAGAACGCATCGAATACGGCCTGGCGGGCGACTGGCACCGCGAACATCCCCACGCGGAAAATAGCGACCTTCTGCTGCTGGACATCAAACGCCACCCGCAAACGCTGCACATGACGCACGGCATGTTCGCGATCTTTTTCCAGATGGAAGCGCACAAAACCGGCTGCCTGTGGCAGCGGCCGCAGCACATCAAGAAAGCGGTGGTGAGGATCCATCACCGCCTGCTGCTGTGAACCTGCGGCAGCGTCCGTAGAAAATCGGCGGCCTGGCGGGGAGAGCGCAAGCGCTTGAAACGGCGCCCTGCATCGGTACGGGCCATCTCCGCCAGGTATTTTCGCCGGTTCTTCGAGTAAGTGCGGATCGTCCACAGCACGATCGACTCGCGGCTGAAGAAAGAACGGCGGAAACTTTCCCGATTGCCGGTGCCCGGCCACAGCTCGCGTTTGCTGGCCGCGCGCCGGCACGCGCGGCGCACGGCCTGCCACAGCGTGCGGCAGAAGCCGTAGTCCAGCCACAGGATATAGTCGACCTCGCGCCACTTGATCGCCTGCGTGCGGCTGTAGTTGCCGTCCAGCACCCAGCCTCCTCCCGCTTCGGCCAGCGTCTGCTCAAGCCGCGCCAGAAACGCATCATCGGGCGTCCCCTGCCACTCGGGCCGCCAATAGAGCCTGTCCATCTCGATATAGGGAACGTCAAGCCGTTCCGCCAGTTGACGCGCCAGGGTGCTTTTACCGCTGCCGCTGGTGCCGACGACGTTAATTTTCATCATTCGCCAATAAAGACCGGGGTTAATTCCCTTACTTTATCCGCATCAATTACGGCTATCAATATGAATAGGCTTGAAATTAACACCCCGATAACAAA
This sequence comes from Serratia sp. CY29653, assembly GCF_052169255.1. Classification (NCBI taxonomy): domain Bacteria; kingdom Pseudomonadati; phylum Pseudomonadota; class Gammaproteobacteria; order Enterobacterales; family Yersiniaceae; genus Serratia; species Serratia sp. CY29653. The sequence goes on from NZ_JBJNLC010000001.1 coordinate 2,195,711, forward strand.
GCAAATATTTAGCCGAACCCGCATGCCGCCAGAAAATAAAATAACAGGGGTAAATCTTCACTGACATAAATAATAACTTAAATTGAAATAACAATAACTTTCATAAAGTTACACAAAAACAAAAAACAAATAAAAATAGTGCCATTCGGCCATTCCTATTTGTGCAATAGCCATTTTCGTGCGGCAAAAATAAATACCCCTGCTATAATTGATCCCGTAACGAAATAGGACAACGACTAATCAAGAGGATATCTGATATGAGTACCGCTAAACTGGTGAAAACGAAATCTTCTGATCTGCTGTATACCCGTAACGATCTGGACGAAAAAGTCAAACTGGCCGCCATCAAGGCGCTGAACCATCAGGTCGTGCAATTCATCGATCTTTCGTTGATCACCAAGCAGGCGCACTGGAACATGCGCGGCGCAAACTTCATCGCGGTCCATGAAATGCTGGACGGCTTCCGCACCGCCATCATCGAGCATCAGGACACCTTCGCCGAACGCGTGGTGCAACTGGGCGGCGTGGCGCTGGGCACCGTACAGGTGGTTAACGATCGCACGCCGCTGAAAAGCTATCCGACCAATATCCACAGCGTGCAAGAGCACCTGAAAGCGCTGGCCGATCGCTACGGCGCGGTCGCGAATGACATCCGTAAAGCCATTACCGAAGTGGAAGACGAAGATACTGCCGACATGTTCACCGCCGCCTCGCGCGATCTGGACAAGTTCCTGTGGTTCATCGAATCCAACATCGAATAACGCTAAAAAGTTGCAGAGCGCCCGTCGTTCCGGGCAGAACAGGCTGGGCTTCGCCCGGCCTGTTTTCTTTTGCGCGGCCGTTGCATTGTACAAAAAACGGCCCATATTAAACGGTAAGGTTCCTTTGTCAGGAGGTAACGATGGCCAGCGGCTGGGCGGCGGACGGCGCCGTACAAGATCAGATTGATTCCACCGTCGACGATGCGGTGCAGCGCGCGCGTGAAGCGCTCGGGCACGGCGAGAGCGAGCGCTATTGCCAGGAATGTGGAGAGCCGATCCCCGAGGCGCGCCGCAAAGCGTTAACCGGCGTGCGTTTTTGCCTCGCCTGCCAGACCGAACAAGACAAAAAACACGCGGCCGCCAGCCTGTATAACCGGCGCGGCAGCAAAGACAGCCAGTTGCGCTAGCATTATCTGCCCCCCCTTTTCGCCGCTCGCGGCTCCGCTTGCACCGTCAGTGCATCATGAAAGTTAGAGTTAGTTATCAATATTGAAGCAAAAACGTTAAAGAACGGTTGTTTCACAGCCAAAGTTTGGTTAATGATAGCCCCGTGCACCAAGATAATTCTTACGCACCATTTTGGTGCCTCACGTTGGTGCATAACCATAACAATTCGCCTTTACGGCACAACATCACGCAATAACTCTTTGTTTTTATAGTAGTTGAAAACATGGCACGATTTTTTCATGGCACCAACTGCAATATAAAAAATGGGTAATCCGCAACCTGTACAGGAATTCCTCTCATGAAGTCGATTTTTAAAGTCTCCCTGGCCACACTCTCTCTGGCCTTTGCCGTAAGTTCCCACGCAGCAGACAAACTGGTGGTCGCCACCGACACCGCTTTCGTTCCTTTTGAGTTCAAACAAGGCGACAAATACGTCGGCTTCGACATCGACCTGTGGGCCGCCGTCGCCAAAGAGCTGAAGCTGGACTACACCCTGAAGCCAATGGACTTCGGCGGCATCATTCCGGCGCTGCAGACCAAAAACGTCGATCTGGCGCTGGCCGGCATCACCATCACCGATGAGCGCAAGAAAGCCATCGACTTCTCCGACGGCTACTACAAGAGCGGCCTGCTGGTGATGGTCAACGCCGACAACAACAGCGTGAAAAGCATCGACGATCTGAACGGCAAAGTGGTGGCGGTGAAGAGCGGCACCGGCTCGGTGGATTACGCCAAGCAGCACATCAAAACCAAGGATCTGCGTCAGTTCCCTAACATCGACAACGCCTACATGGAGCTGGGCACCAAGCGCGCCGATGCGGTGCTGCACGACACGCCAAACATCCTGTACTTCATCAAGACGGCCGGCGCCGGCAAGTTCAAAACCGTGGGCGATTCGCTGGAAGCACAGCAGTATGGCATCGCCTTCCCTAAAGGCAGCGACGAGCTGCGCGAGAAGGTGAACGGCGCGCTGAAAACCCTGCGTGAGAACGGCACCTATAACGAGATCTACAAGAAGTGGTTCGGCACCGAACCTAAGTAAGCTGTGAATTTGGCAAGCTATTAACTTAAGCACAGGGGGCGCTTACCCCCCTGCGCTTCGTTGTATCTGATACCCACGTTCGGGATCACCGGGAGAAATATCATGCAGTTCGACTGGAGCGCCATCTGGCCCGCCATTCCTATCTTGTTAGAGGGCGCCAAAATGACCCTGTGGATTTCGGTCCTCGGTCTGATTGGCGGCCTGATCATCGGCCTCGTCGCCGGCTTTGCCCGCACCTACGGCGGTTGGATCGCCAACCACATCGCGTTGGTGTTTATCGAAGTGATCCGCGGCACGCCGATCGTGGTGCAGGTGATGTTCATCTACTTCGCCCTGCCGATGGCGTTCACCGATTTGCGCATCGATCCGTTCACCGCGGCGGTGGTGACCATCATGATCAACTCCGGCGCCTACATTGCGGAAATCACCCGCGGCGCGGTGCTGTCGATTCATAACGGTTTCCGCGAGGCCGGCCTGGCGCTCGGCCTGTCGCGCCGCGAAACCATCCGCTACGTCATTATGCCGCTGGCGCTGCGCCGCATGCTGCCGCCGCTGGGCAACCAGTGGATCATCAGCATCAAAGACACCTCGCTGTTCATCGTGATCGGCGTGGCGGAGCTGACCCGTCAGGGTCAGGAAATTATTGCCGGTAACTTCCGCGCGCTGGAAATCTGGAGCGCCGTGGCGGTTATCTATCTGATTATTACCCTGGTGCTGAGCTTCGTGCTGCGTCGTCTGGAAAGAAGGATGAAAATCCTGTGATTGAATTTAAAAACGTCTCCAAGCATTTTGGCCAAACCCAGGTGCTGCATAACATCGATTTGAAGATCGACAAAGGCGAAGTGGTGGTGATCATCGGGCCGTCCGGCTCCGGCAAATCCACCCTGCTGCGCTGCATCAACAAGCTGGAAGAGGTCACCAGCGGCGATCTGATCGTCGACGGCCTGAAAGCCAACGATCCGAAAGTGGACGATCGGTTGATCCGCCAGGAAGCCGGCATGGTGTTCCAGCAGTTCTACCTGTTCCCACACCTGACGGCGCTGGAAAACGTCGCCTTCGGCCCGATCCGCGTGCGCGGCGCGAAGAAGTCCGATGCGGAAAAGCTGGCGCGCGAGCTGCTGGCCAAGGTCGGTCTGGCGGAGCGTGCCCACCACTATCCGTCCGAACTGTCGGGCGGGCAGCAGCAGCGCGTGGCGATTGCGCGCGCGCTGGCGGTGAAGCCGAAAATGATGCTGTTCGACGAGCCGACCTCCGCGCTCGATCCGGAATTGCGCCACGAAGTGCTGAAGGTGATGCAGGATCTGGCCGAGGAAGGCATGACGATGGTCATCGTCACCCACGAAGTCGGCTTTGCCGAAAAAGTGGCGTCGCGCCTGATCTTTATCGATAAGGGCCGGATTGCCGAAGACGGCAACCCGCACGACCTGATCAACCATCCGCCAAGCCCGCGTCTGCAGGAGTTCCTGCAGCACGTATCCTGATCCTGGCGGTTTCACGGCGGGCGCGCCACGCGCCCGCCGCTTTCATTCCGCACGCGTTCCCACGCCACATCGCGCCACCTTTCCTACTATATTCATTGTTTTTCATCGTATTGCTCTGACATCCGCCGATCACAGAACGCCAAAGAGAGGAACAATGCCGCCAAACGCAGACTCCCGACGAGGTTCTCATCTGCGAGAACACCTGCTTTTCCTGCTGCTGTTGCTGACCCTGAACGTCTTCGCGCCACCGGCGCTGGCGCAAAACGCGCCGCCCGCGCCCGCCGACAAGAGCGAGCAGCAGAAGGCCGCCTACGCCGCGCTGGCCGATCTGCTGCAAGACGACAAAGCGCGCGCGGCACTCATCAACCACCTGAAACAGGCCGCCGGCGACGCCCCCGCCGCCGCCCCAACAACGCCGGAGGAATCAACGCCGGCCACGCTGAGCGACAGCCTGAACTCGCTGGCGCAGGAGGGCATCGGCACCTTTAACCAGAAGCTCGGCGCGCTGCAAAAGCTGATCGACTCCGGTCCGAAGCGCGTTTTCAATCCCGCCGGCTTTTTCCGCGCGCTGGGTTACTTTCTGCTGACGGTGGCGGTCACCTTTGCGCTGTTCCACCTGATCCGGCGGCTGATCGCGCCGTTGTACAAACGCATGGGCAGTTGGGGGCACAACGCGCGGCTACAGCGCGGCCCGTGGTATAAGCGCCCCGCCGCCATTCTCGGCGCTTTCGCCGTCGATCTGCTGGTGCTGCTGCTGGCGCTGGCGGCGGGCAACCTGTTCGCCCGCCACGTCCACGCCGACAGCGCCACCATTCTGCGGCTGCAGACCCTGTTTCTCAGCGCCTTCGCGGTGATTGAGTTTTTCAAAGCGGTGCTGCGGCTGATTTTCGCCCCCAACTTCGACTACCTGCGCCCCTTCCCCTTCAGCGACCAGAGCGCGCGCTACTGGAACACGCGCCTCGCCTGGCTCAGCGGCCTGATCGGCTACGGCCTGATGGTGGTGGTGCCGGTGGTGGCGGTGCAGATCAGCTACCCGGCCGCCGCCGCCGTCAATCTGGTGGTGATGCTGGCGCTGACGCTGTACGCCATCTGGCTGATCCTGCACAACCGCAAGCCGATACAGCAACAGATCAACCTGCTGGCCGAACGGTCGATGGCGTTTTTCAGCGCGATCCTGCGCGGCCTGGGGCATATCTGGCATCTGCTGGCGATCGCCTATTTTCTGGTGTTGTTCGTGCTGTCCCAGTTCGACATCGGCAACAGCCTGCGCTTTATGATGAGCGCCACGGTGAAAAGCCTGCTGGTGGTCGGCGTCGGCGCTCTGCTGTCCGGCATGCTGACCCGCTGGATTTTCCGCCGCATTTCGCTGCCGACCGACGTTAATCTGCGCTATCCGATGCTCGAGCGGCGCATCAACTCCTACATCCCCAACGGGCTGAAGATACTGCGGGTGATGGTGGTGCTGGCGGTGACGCTGTTCCTGCTCGATGCCTGGCACCTGATCAACCTGTACCAGTGGGCGGGCAGCGAAAATGGCCAGCGAACGCTCGGCGGGCTGGTGCATATCCTGCTGATCCTGCTGATCGCCGTCTTCAGCTGGACGCTGATGGCCAGCATCATCGAGCACCGCCTGGCGCTGGAACTGAGCAACGGCGTGCGGCCGAGCGCACGCGAACGCACGCTGCTGACGCTGTTTCGCAACGTGCTGGCCATCGTTATCAGCACCATTACCGTGATGATCGTGCTGTCGCAGGTGGGGCTGAACATCGCGCCGCTGCTGGCGGGCGCCGGCGCGCTGGGGCTGGCTATCAGCTTCGGCGCCCAGACGCTGGTGAAAGACGTGATCACCGGCGTGTTCATCCAGTTCGAAAACGGCATGAACACCGGCGAATACGTCACCGTCAGCGGCATCACCGGCACCGTGGAGCGCATGACCATTCGCTCGATCGGCCTGCGCGACGACTACGGCGTCTACCACATCGTGCCGTACTCCTCGATCACTACGCTGGCCAACTATGCGCGCGAATTCGGGGTATACCGCGCCAACTACACCGTCAGCCGCGACGAGGATATCGATCGGGTCAATGAAGTGCTGCATCAGGCCATCGCGGCGCTGAAGCAAGATGAACAGGTGAAGCATTTCCTGATTGGCGAGCCGGTCTTCAACGGCGTGGTGGCGCTGGGCGACCGCTCGTTCACCACCCGCGTGACGGTGCGCACGCAGGCGCTGAAACAGTGGGTGGTCCAGTACGCCCTCGATCGGCTGGTGAAAATCCATTTCGATCGGGCCGGCATCGGCATGCCGCAGCAGGCGATGCAGATCTCCCGCGCGCCGCAGCCGCACGAAGAACAGGCGCCGCCCTCGGTCCCCGGCGGTTAGCGCCCGCAGGGCTGAGCGGCCAGAAAGGCCGCCACGTCCTGTCGGTAGGCGTCGTATTGCACCGAGCGCGGCGCAAACAGGCCAACCACGTTGATCAGCCACGGATGGCGGGCGAACAGCGGTTTGATCATCACATGATCGGCCTCGTCGATGCGCGTCACCGTCAGCAGCGAGGCCGGGATCGTTTGCCGATACACGCGCTCGGTTTCGTCCGCGTCCACGTTGACGTCGCGCCCGCCCAGGATCAGGTGCACTGGCGTAGTGAAATACCGCAATCCCGCCGTCGCGTCGCTGGCCATGTTAGCGCGGATAAAGCGCCAGCGGTCGGCGCTCAATGCAGCGGCGGCGCCATACTCGCGGCGGTACTGCGCGTAGCCGTCCGGTTGCTCGAGCAGCGTCTGGATATGGCGCCAATGCGCCTCGCGCGCCTGGATTTGCGCTTCATCGTTCCCCGCCGCCGCCATCGCCGCCCGGGTGTTATAGCGCCCCTGCCGCAGCCAGTTGATCGCCGGCGCCAGCGCCAGCGTGAAGGCGATGTCGGGGCGCAAACGCGCCACCTCCGGCATCACCCATCCCGCCTGGTTGGTGCCCCACAGCCCCACGCAGCGCGCATCAAAGCGCCCGTCCCGCCGTGCCCAGTCGATGATATCGGCGGTTTCCCGCGCGCGATCCGCCATGGTCTGATGCAGCCAGTTGCCGCCGGAGCCGCCAACGCCCGGCTTATCGAAGGATAAAACCGCGTAGCCCTGCTGCGCCATCGCCTCCCAAATGCCGTAATAGCCTTCGTCGCGGCTGGCGTTGGCCGGCCCATCGCCGTGCACGAACACCACGACGCCGGGCTTGATCGGCGCATGCTGCGGCAACACCAGCGTGCCGGTCAGCCGGTTGCCGCCGGCGGTCACCGTGACCGGTTCGGTGACAAAACGAAAGTCGTTGACGTAAATGACCCACCCGAGCGCCAGCAGGAGCAGCGCCACGCAGCACAGTCCTATTTTGCGCACGTCGCCTCCCCGCAGCGTCTCTCCATCAACACCCAGTCGGCCTGACCGAACAGCCATCCTAACGAAGCGTAATGCTCTTCGCGCCGCACCTGAAAACCGCAGCGCCGGTACAGGCGCTGCGCATCCACGTTGCGCCGGCTGACGTGCAGACTCAGACGCCGGCCCGCGCCTTGTTCAGCAGCATAGTCGTTCATCCACTGCAGCAGCCGCTTGCCCACCCCTTTGCCACGCTGACTCTCGGCCACCGCCAGGTAGGAGAGATACAGCTCATTGGCCGCCGGGGTGTGCTGCAACACCGCCATTTGCAGATACATGCGCCAAACGTTCAGCCAGCCATAGCGGCGGCACAGCCGCCAAATCGGCAAGGCATGCGGACGCCGCCTGGCGTTGTTCTCGCCAGCGGCCGCATTGAGGGCAAAGGTCGCCACCACCTGTTCATCCTGCTTCACCACGAAGCTGCGCTCCCGGCTGCCGCCTTGCTTCCAACGCCATAGCCGATAGAACAAACGCCACTGAAGGCGGGCGCTCAGACGGCGTGCGCGCTGGAACTTGTCGCAGAACGCGGCGTAGATCAGCGCCGCCGTTTGCCGGCGGTCAGCATCGCGGTACGGCTCAATGTGCAGCATATCCACCTCGACTAGGGATGCCGGTAGAGCAGTTGTTCCAACAGCCGCACCGGCGTGGTCTCCTCCGGCGCGGACGACGCAAAGATCGCCTGCCGCCAGGCCTGACTTTCGAGCACGTCCAGCACCAGCTGCGCGAGCGGCAACGGCGCTATCGCCGGTGCGATCTCACCGGTTTGCTGCGCCTCGGCGATAACCGTCGCCAGCGCCTCAATCAGCTGCCGCTGGTTGGCGCTGAACGGCTCGGCCAACGCCGGGTTGCGTGCCACCTCCGCCACGATCTCCGCCGACAGCTGCACATTGGCCGGTTCGGCGACAAAGGCATGATAGGCGGTGAAAAAGGCCGACAGCGCCTGTTTCGGCCGCGTTCTGTCGGCCCGCAGCCCGGCGGCAAACTCGGCGAATACGCCGTTTTCCAGCAGCGCAATTTCGCCGATCAACGCCTCCTTGCCGGTAAAGTGGTTATAGAGGTTGCCGACGCTGACGCCCGCCGCCTGCGCGATATCCCGCATGCTGGTCTGGTGAAATCCCCTGTGGGTAAAGCTGTGCAGCGCAGCCTCGACAATCTTTTCTCGGTTTCCCATCGGCAACTCCCGAAACGGTGAAGGGGGCGCCTGGCGCCATCGAATGAATATTAATTAATGAACGAACGTTCGTTCATATTTAAGAATAGCATAGGCTGGAAAAATTGAACCGCGGCTCAACGGCGTGTGAATCGGTGGGAAGATAAAAACGCCGCCCTCATTTTCGGCGGGCGGCGCGATGAAAACTCAGTGCAGCGCGTCGCCCTGCTTCACCGACGTAAACGCCTGCATCAGTTTCACGACGTCGTGCATGCCGATGTTGACCTGATTGATCACTTCCCCGGCATCGTGGGTCAGCGCCACGCCGCCGCCGGCCTGCTCCACACAGGTCGCCATGCCGGCAATCGCCGCCGCCACGCCTTGCTGGATAGACTTGGTCATGCGTTCGATCTCGGTCGCCGCCTTGCGCGACTGTTCCGCCAGCGTGCGCACTTCGTTGGCCACCACCGCAAAACCGCGCCCGTGCTCGCCGGCGTGGGCGGCTTCGATCGAGGCGTTAATCGCCAGCAGGTTGGTTTGGGAAGCGATTTTACGAATGGCTTCGACGATGGTGCCGATCTGCTGAGAACACTTGCCCAGCTCGGTGACCACGTCCGAGGTTTCGCGCGCCGCCGCTTCGACCTGCTGCATGCCTTTCACCGCCTGCTGCACGATGATCGCGCCCTGCGCCGCCTGCCGATCGGTATCGAGCGACAGATGATGCGCGTTGCGCACCATCTCTTCTTCATGCTGCTGCTGTTGCATCAGCCGGGTGATGTCCTGGGCAATCTTCACCACCTTCACCACCTGGCCTTCGTTGTCGAGGATCGGGTTGTAACTGGCCTCCAGCCATACCCGTTCGCCGCGCCGGTTGAGGCGCTCAAAACGCCCGGTGATGAACTCGCCGCGCGCCAGGCGCTGCCAATGCCGCCGATAATCGTCGGAATTGGCGAACTCCGGCGGGCACAGCACCGCATGCGACTGCCCGCACGCCTCTTCCAGCCGATAGCCCATCAGCGCCAGCATATTGTCGTTGGCGCTGACGATGGTGCCCTGCGGCGTGAAAGCGATCATCGCCATCGATCGATTCAGCGCCGCCAGCAGGCTGCGATGCTCCTGCGCCTGGGTCACTCGCTCGGTCACTTCGCTGGCGATCTTGACGATCTCCACCACCTTACCCTGTTTATTCAGCACCGGCGCATAGGTGCCTTGCAGCCACACCGCCTCGCCGTTTTTCGCGATGCGCTTTATGGTGTCCGTAATGGGTTGGCCCTTATTCAGCGTCTCCCAATGTTTGCGGTATAGCGGGCTGGCAACATAGTTCGGATCGCAGAAAATACGGTGATGCCGGCCAATCACGTCATCGCGTTGAAATCCCAGCGTGTTGAGGAAAAGATCGTTGGCACGCAATACCGTGCCATCGGGCGAGAATACGATCATCGGAACGGCGTGTTCTATCGCGCTCAGTTCGGCGCCTTTGTGGGTAGTTAACTGACTGAATCGTAACAGCATAAGGTGTAGTCCTTGTGGCAGATGATGGCGCTTTTCTTATTTTTGCCTGGCCACATGCCGCGCCCACACGCAGACGTGCCATCGCGGAAGGAACGGGCAGCGCCGTTCCTTCTGGTTATTGCTATTAACCGGATTGAATTTATTTATTCAGTAAAGTAATTATTCGAATTTAAATAAACTAACAGCCTAAGATTTTTATTATTAATTCCGTATTGAGAATAACGTAAGTGATGAAAATTGAAAGGCAAAATGCGGATTTTTGTCGGCGCCGGCAGGATAACCGGCGCCGGAAGGATTAGCGCCAGCGTTCGGCTGCCCAGGCGGCCTGTTGCTCGGCGTCGTGGAAGGTCCAGGCGACAAAGCGGCTGATCTTCTGCCCTTGCGCCATCTCGATGGTGCGCACCTCGGCCGCGCCCGCCACCTTCAACGCATGGTAGATGGCCGGCAGCGTGGTGTTTTTCGAGATGAGCGAAGTGAACCACAGGCAGTTGTTGGCCTTGCCGACGCTCTCTTCCACCATCTTGCTCACGAAGGCTTCTTCGCCGCCTTCACACCACAGTTCGTTGTTCTTGCCGCCGAAGTTTTGCACCGGCTTGTCGGCCACTTCCCCTTTGCCCAATTTATGCAGCTTGCGGCGGGTGCTGGCGCGCGCTTCCTGCTCGGACGCGTGGAACGGCGGGTTGCACAGGGTGGCGTCAAATTTCTCGGCCGCGCCGATGATGCCGCTAAAAATCAGCTCAGGCTGTTTTTGCAACCGCAGACGCACGCTGTTGCGCAGCGTCGGGTTCATCTCGACGATCATTTTGGCCGCGTTGAGCGACACCGAATCGATTTCAGACCCGGTGAAACGCCAGCCGTATTCGCGCAGGCCGACGATCGGGTAAATGCAGTTGGCGCCGACGCCGACGTCGAGGATCGCCACGCCCTTGCCGCGCGGGATCTCGCCGCCGTTGCTGGTCGCCAGCAGATCCGCCAGGTGGTGCAGATAATCGGCGCGGCCGGGGATCGGCGGGCACAGGTAGTCCGCCGGAATATCCCAGTGTTCGATGCCGTAAAAGTGCTGAAGCAACGCACGGTTGAGCATTTTCACCGCCGCCGGATCGGCGAAGTCCACCGAAACATTGCCCCAGGCGTTCGGTTTTACGAACGGCGCCAACGCCGGGCAGCTGGCGATCAGCGCCGGGAAGTCATAGCGTGAACGATGACGGTTGCGCGGATGCAGGCCGCTTTTCTGCTGCGGGAAGGTTTTCTTTTTTTCCACCGTGACGGGCTCTCTTGAAGGTATTTCCGGCGCGTAAGATAACACATCCCGCCCGCAATGGCGCAGCGGCGGGAAACCCGGCACAATGAAAACCTCATCGATTACCACAGGATCCCCCATGAGCCGTGAATCTCGTTATTATTATGAACCCGCCGCCGGCCACGGCCTGCCGCACGATCCGCTGAACGCCATCGTCGGCCCGCGCCCCATCGGCTGGATCTCTTCCCGCAGCGCCGCCGGCTTGCGCAATCTGGCGCCCTACAGCTTTTTCAACTGCTTCAACTACCGTCCGCCGATCGTCGGTTTCGCCAGCACCGGCTGGAAAGACAGCGTGGCGAATATCGTGGAAACCGGCGAATTCGTCTGGAACCTGGCGACACGCCCGCTGGCGGAAGCGATGAACAACAGTTCCATCCCCCTGCCGCGCGGCGAGGATGAATTCGCCTTCGCCGGCGTCACGCCGCTGCCCGGGCGCCGGGTCAAAGCCGAGCGCGTGGCCGAAAGCCCGGTTAACTTCGAATGCCGGCTGACCCAATGCATTCAGCTGCAAACCGCCGCCGGCGAACAGGTGGAAACCTGGCTGGTATTGGGCGAAGTGGTGGCGGTGCACCTCGATCCGGCGCTGCTGGACGAACACGGCGTCTACCAGACCGCCGCTGCCGAACCTATTCTGCGCGCCGGCGGCCCGACCGCCTACTACGGCATTTCCGAACAGCACCGTTTCGATCTGGCGCGCCCGACGCGCTGATCGTCTCCCCCGTTTAGGCAGAAGATGAACGGGGGAATAAATAATCAAAAAATCTGAACAAAACCATCAACACTCTCCGATTTCATCCCGCCTGTCACTGCGCAATAATTTTCCCATCGAAAGGCAAACCCCTTTCTCCCTAATTCACTTTGACAGGAATGACGAACATGAAAACCATCAAAACTTTTGCTGCCGCTATCGCCCTGGCCACCGTTTCTTTCACCACTTTCGCCGCTGAACACGTCAGCGCCCAGGATGCCGCCCAATTCGAAAAAGCCGGCGTGATCGTCGCCAGCGGCGCGACCGACCTGAGTAGCCTGAAGTCTCAACTGGCCGCCAAAGCCGATGCGGCAGGCGCCAAGGCCTTCACCATCACTTCCACCAGCGGTAACAACCTGATGCACGCCACCGCGGTTATCTACAAATAATCACCGCCCCAGACGCCAAAAAGCCCGCCGGCTATCACCCCGGCGGGCTTTTTCATGTTCAAGTGTATTAGCGCCGAATGGGTACGACAGCGAGTTTCTTACCGTCTGCTTTGTCAGCAACCCACGCGTAAACGAACCGGACAATGCTGCCGGAAATAGGTAGAAACCCCGTATTTAATGGGGTTTGCAGGGGGGATGAGCACACATTTTTTTACCACCCCATTGCTGGACTAACGGGAGAGGATGATTATCATATTACGCAGACTACAGATGCAGAGAGCGTTGTATGCAACATATCATTGAAGGTTTCCTCAGTTTCCAGAAAGAGATTTTCCCGCAGCGTAAGGAACTCTTTCGCAGCCTGGCCTCCAGCCAAAATCCCAAAGCGCTGTTTATCTCCTGTTCTGACAGCCGCCTGGTGCCGGAGCTGGTGACGCAGCAAGAGCCTGGGCAACTGTTCGTTATCCGCAACGCCGGTAACATCGTCCCTTCCTTCGGCCCGGAGCCGGGTGGGGTTTCTGCGACTATCGAATACGCGGTAGTGGCGCTGGGCGTCACTGATATCGTGATTTGTGGCCACTCGAACTGTGGCGCCATGAAGGCTATCGCGTCCTGCCAATGCCTCGATCCCATGCCTGCGGTAGCCCACTGGCTGCACTACGCGGATGCGGCCAAAGCGGTGGTCGAGAAGAAAACCTGGAATAGCGAAACAGACAAAGTTAACGCTATGGTAGAAGAGAACGTTATCGCCCAGCTAAATAATATCAAAACCCACCCTTCTGTGGCGGTGGGTCTGCGCAACAGCGGGCTGCGCCTGCACGGCTGGGTGTACGACATCGAAAGCGGCGAAATTCGTACGCTGGATAGAAACACCAAGAGCTTCGTTTCCCTGGCCGATAATCCCGACGTCTATTTCGAATAAAATAACGCCCAGATTTTATCATTAAATAAAATCCACGCTGCCGCGTGGATTTTTTTATTGTCAGCCTTAAACCAAACGCGCCTCTATCGCCGCGGCGAAATCGCGACACATCCGTTCGTCGCCGTCGGCATTGTCCGCCAATACCGTCTCACCGTCCACCACCCGAATATGCGCCTCCAAATCGAAATCCGCCGGCGGCTGCGGGCGCGCGGCGGCGGCGGCCATCGTCTGCTGCGCCTCGCGCCACGCCTGCGCCACCGTCTGGTTACAGGCCTGCGCCAGAGAGTCCGGGTTGAACCCTTCACCGGTCAGGCTGCGCAGCGTGTCATCATGGCTGACGCTGTTGCCCGGCAACCAATAGTGTTGCGCCAGATCCGGGCCGATGGCCGGGTTGTCCGTCAGGTAACCGTCGCGCTGCAGGAAGAACTGGCGGGTTTGTTCCACCGCCATCATCGCCAGCAGATAACCCTGATAAGAGCAGGCGGACTCCAGCGACAGCAGGTGCGGGATCGCCAGCGTCGGGCGCGGGCTGCCGCTGATACCGAGGATCTTCTGCTCGACCTCGCGCGCCAGCGCGGTGATGGCTTCCGGCGTGCGCTGCTCGTCATCCCACTGATACAGCGCCCACTCGAAGTACGGTACCAGCAGGATATGGCGTTCGTTGAACGCGCGCATCGGCTGGCGCGCCGCGATACCGGCTTCGATCAGCGCATCGGGCACCGCTTCGCCGGCGGCGTTTTTCGCATAGCGTTTCAACCAGTCGGCGTCGTCCAGCAGGCTGTCGCAGAACATCGACTGGGTTTCGGCATAGGCCATCGAGGTCGGCGGGAATTCCTGCGAGAAGCACGGCGCATTCTGGCGAATGTTGGCGAAATGCGCCGCGTGGCCGCCCTCGTGGAACAGGGTGTTGAGCCCGTAAGCCCCGCTGCCCACCTGCCCCGGCTGCGCCAGGCTGGTGAAGTTGATGCGCGCCGGCACCCATTCCCCCTGGCGCACAAACGGCGGCACCGGGCCGTGCATAAAGCCGTTCTCATACTTGCCTTTGCGCACCAGCAGATCGAGGTTCATCTCGGCGCCGCCAAAGCCGATGTGCAGGCGTTTGAAGCTGTCGACCCAGCGCTCCAGCGAACGAGAAAACGGGAAGTAAGGATCCAGTTGGCGGGTGACGTCGCCGGCGCTGGCAAAGCGCACGTTCCACGGCTCCAGCGCCTGGCTGCCCTTGTCGGCCGCCAGTTGCTGCAGGCTGCGCGCGTTGGCCTCGCGGGTTTCCCGCTCGAAGCGATCCAGAATGGCGAACAGCTGCTCCGGCGTCATGCGCTCGGTTTTGTTCACCTTGTAGTCGAAATAGTTGCGATAGCCCATCTGGCGCGCAAAGCGGTTGCGCAGGCCAATCAGTTCCGGCAGGCCGTTATGCAGCAGCCATTGCTCCAGATCGCGCAGCGCCTGCTGCGAGCTGCGGCGGTAGTCTTCGTTCGGGTTGGTCGCCTGGTTGGTCAACAGCTCGCCGAGCGAGGCCGCCACCCGCCGGCCTTCGGTGTTCAGATGCGTAACCTGATAGCCCTTGCGGCGCGCGTAGAGATCGGACTCAGCGTGGATGATCCGATCCAACAGCGCCTGCGCCTGCGGATCTTCAATGGCGTTGCAGTCGAAGAAACGCAGCCAACCTTGCAGGCCGTGGATCAGCGCCTCGCGCTGCGCCGTCTGCGGCAGCGTTTCCAATCCGGCCAGCAGATTGCGGATCTCCGCCAGCCGGCGCGGTTCGGCGATAAAGCGCTTATAGGCGCTTTCCGCGGCGGCAAAGCGCGCCGACACCTCTTCACCGCCGGTGCCCATGTAGTTTTGCCAGAACAGCTCTTCTTTGGCGCGGTGTACGTCGAGGTAATCCTGGTTCAATTGATTGAAGTAATCGAGAGCCTGTTGCATAACCGTCCTTCTCAGCCGATGAGGAAATATCCCAGTATAGTCGCGCTCAGGCCTGATGCAGGCGCTGCAGCCCCTGCTCCAGCGTTTCGCTCTCGCCGGCGGCCACCAGGCAACAGGCGACCTGCCGCTGGATGGCCTGCGGGATCGCCACCTCGCCCGCCAGGCAGCGCTCGATCCAGCGCGCGGTGGTTTCCGCGTCTTTCGCCGCCGGCAACGTCGGCGTTTCATCCTGCAAGGTGCGCTCCAGCAACACGCGCTGTTCGCCGCCGGCAATATAGTGAATCTGCGGGCAGCGCAGCGGGTTGGCGTAGGCTTCGCCTTCGGTGCCGTGCATCAACAGCCCGCGGGCGCCGATCTGGCGGAAAAACGACGCCACCCGGCCGACATACTCCGGGTGTGAGACGCTGGCGAGGCGCAGCGCATCCTGTTCGCCGAACGGCGTCGCCAGCTTGGCCAGCGTATGGGCGCTGTTGCGCACCCCCATGCGCCAACGCAGCCCGAGCTGCCGCGCCAGCGGCGCCGACAGCGTGGAAACCGGCATGAACACTGCCTCGCCGTTATCGAGACGCTGCTGGGCGTGAACGGCCTGTTCCGACCACGGCAACCCCAGGGCGCGGAAAATCTCGGCGCTGGTCACGCGGGTGCTGTCGTCCAGCACGCCGTGCACCACCACCGGCAGGCCCACTTTCGCGAGCAGCAACGCCAGCAGCGGCGTCAGGTTGGCCTGCTTGCGCGCGCCGTTGTAGCTCGGCAGCACCACCGGCAGCGGCCGCCCCTGCGGCGCCTGCAGCGGCAACACCTGCTGCTGCATCGCCTGGTAGAAGCCCAGCATCTCCTCTTCGGCCTCACCCTTGATGCGCAGCGCGATCAGAATGCCGCCCAGCTCCAGCTCGGGGACCGCCCCGGCCAGCATCGCCTGATACAGCTGAAATGCGGTCTGCCGATCCAGGTCGCGCGCATGGTTTTTGCCGCGGCCTATTTCTTTGATAATTTTGGTGTAATCCATCCGAAGGTTCCCCTTGCTCACTCTTCGGTTAGCATACCCTATCCGCGCCGCCGCTCAACCTCCTCCGCCAGCCGCCGCTGCGTTTCATCGCCGTCGCGCAGCCCGGCGATCACCCCATCGGCATCGTCGGCGCTGCGGTTTTGGCTCATCTTCCATTTGCCTTCGAGCCGGGTGACGGCGATCTCGATACCGACGATGCCTTTAAGCTGCGCGGCGATGTAGTTGGCCGGCGCGTCGTCGAGCCGCCAGGGCGCCAGGCGCCCTCCTTCCTGCTGCGCGGTCAGATCGATCATCTGGCGCCGCAGCCAGGCCGGGTCGTCCGTTACCGTCGGTACGCCATACAGCTGTACCACGCTGTAATTCCAGGTCGGCACCACTTTGCCGGTCTGGCGCTTGCTCGGATACCAGCCGGGCGACACATAGCCCTCCAACCCCTGAAAAATCACCAGGCATTCCGCCGCGTGCTGCAGCCGCCGCCAGTGCTCGTTGGCGCGCGCCAGGTGCGCCCGCAGCCGGATCTGCCCCTGTTCGACATCGGCCAGAAACGGCAGCGGATCGGCCGTCAATCCCTGCTCGCCGTGGCTGACCAGCAGCCCCAACGGGTGGGCGCGCACCAGCGCCAGTTGGGCATCCAGATCGTCTTCGCGAAATGCGGCGGGTTGAAACATCAGTGTGGCTCCTTACGCTCTCTCATCATGACGACAGTAAAGCACCCGCCGGCGGCCTACTTAAGATCCGCTTTCTGACTATTTCGCGTGATCCGGTTTAACAAGATCAGGGCGACGCCCATCGCCAACAGATTAAATACCATGGCGCCGGCAAAGGCCTCGGCATAGCGCTCCGCCGCGCCGCCGTGCGCCAGCAGCGGCACGAAACCGACGCCGCTGACCACGATGCCCAGCGCGCCCCCCACCTGCTGCACGGTGGCAACCAGCCCCGCCGCCATGCCCGCCTGCCGCTCGTGCGCCAAACCGAGCACCAGATTCAGCAGCGGCGTCATGCTCAGCGCCTGGCCGAATCCCAGCACCACCAACCCCGGCAGCAGCCGCAGCGGATGCGCCAGCGCCGCGCCCCACAGCGCCTGCGCCATCAGCAGCGCCAGCCCGGCGGCGTAAATCGCCACGCCCGCGCTCAACGCACGGTTGCCCCAACGCAGCGCCAGCCGGGGCGCCAACATCGACGCCAGCATAAAGGCCGCGCTGGCCGGGGCGAACAGGCTGCCCGCCTGAAAAGGCGTCAGCCCCGCCCCCGCCTGCAGCAGCAGCGCGAAACACAAGAAAAACGAGGAAGCGGTGGCATAAATCGCCAGCACCACCGCCATACCCGGCGCGAAGCCCGCCTGGCGGAACAGCGCCGGATCGAGCACCGCATCGTCGCCGCGCTGCGCCAGACGGCGCTCCCAACGCAGGAAGCCCCACAGCGTCAGCATTGCCAGCGCCAACATCGGCGCGATCCACCACGGCCAGCCGCGCGCCGGCCCTTCCAGCAGCGGCAGCAGCAACAGCGACAGGCCGGTCGCCGCAAGCCCCAGGCCAACGCCGTCCAGCCGCTGCGCCTGCGCCATCCGCGATTCGGGAATGCGCCGCGCCGCCCACAGCGCCAGCGCGCCGATCGGCAGATTAATCAGAAAGATCATGCGCCAGCCGCTGCCGAACAGGTTGGCCTCGATGATAAAACCACCGAGGATCTGGCCGAAGATTGCCGCCAGCCCCAGCGTCATGCCCAGCCAGGCGAAGGCGCGCCGCCGCTGTTGCGGCTCGTACAGCACCCGCATCAAGGCGTAAATTTGCGGAAACAGCAGCGCCGCCGCCGCCCCCTGCAGAATACGCGCGGCGATCAGCAGGCTGAGCGATCCCGCCAACCCGCAAAGCAATGAAGTCAGCGTGAATCCCAGCATGCCGAGGCTGAACAGACGCCGACGTCCGAAGCGATCGCCCAGACGCCCGCCGGCGATCAGCAGCACCCCGAACGCCAGTTCATAACCGGCGACGATCAACCCGACGCCGGCAAAATCGGCGGCGAATTCTCGCTGGATCACCGGCGCCGCCACGTTGACCACAAACAGATCGAACACCGTGACAAAACCGCCCAACAGCAGCACCGGCAGGCCGGCCAACCCTCGCCGTTCACGAGATAATGAATGTTCCATACCACCTCCAGAGATTATGATGGCCGCAGTATGAAACATGTTTTAAACTGTTACTATATAGCCAATTATACTATTACTAACAGCAACAGGACGGCCGCCATGCCCCCACGCACCCTCGAGCGCACTCGCCACGAACTGGCGGATTTTCTACGTCAAAAGCGAGAACAGCTGTCGCCACAGGCGGTCGGTTTGCCGAGCGGCAGCCGCCGCCGCACGCCGGGATTGCGGCGCGAGGAGGTCGCGGCGCTGGCCGGCGTCGGCCTTACCTGGTACACCTGGCTGGAACAAGGCAGGGAAATCAATGCGTCGGTGGCGTTTTTGGAAAACCTGGCGCGGGTGCTGCAGCTCGACGCCGCCGGCCGCTACCACCTGTTTTTATTGGCGCATCAGCGCCCGCCGGTGCCGGTCGGCCATCAGTGGTGTCAGGTCTCGCCGCTGGTGCGGCGGCTGCTGGACGATTTAGCGCTGCGGCCGGCCTACGTCATGAACCTGAGTTGGGACATCATCGCCTGGAACCCGGCGGCGCAGCGGCTGTTCGCCATCGCCGAACGCCCGCCGGAAGAGCGCAACATGTTGTGGATGCTGTTTGCCGATCCGCAGCTCAATGCACGCCTGCTGGAGTGGCGGGCGCAGGCGCCGCAAATCCTGGCCAGCTTCCGCCGCGACTACGCTCGCGCGCCGGAGGATGAGGTGATGCGCCAACGGGTACAGGCGCTGGAGCGGGTGTCGCCGCAGTTCCGCCAGCTCTGGCGGCAGCACGACATTCACGGGCGCTGCCAGGGACGGCGCAGCTTCGCCATCCCGGAAATCGGCCCGGTCACCTTTGACCACGCCTCTTTCATCGTCGACGAAGAGAATCACCTGCGGCTGGTGATGTACAGCGCGCTGCCGGACGAACCGGCCAGCGCGGCGTTTGAAGCACTGCTGCACGAGGGTTAGCGGCGGCTGTCGAAAATGAGCTTGCAGGCCAGCCCGGCGAACACCCCGCTCAGCAGATAGTTCGGCCAGCGGGCGCTGAAGCGGCGGCCGGCAAAGCGGCTTTTCATGCCGCTGACCGCCAGGATCACCCCGCCGTTAATCAGCAAGCCCACCAGATTCAGCACCGTCGCCAGCGCCAGCATCTGCACCACCACCGAGCCTGAACGCGGATCGATAAACTGCGGAAACAGCGCCAGCACGAACAGCGCCATTTTCGGGTTGAGGATATTGGTGAACAGCCCCTGGCGGAAGATGCGCGCCGTCGGCACCGCCTGCAACCCGGCGGAAGCCTGCAAACTGCTGCCGGATCGCAGCGTTTTCCACGCCAGATAGAGCAGATAGGCGGCGCCCAGCATTCTCACCGCGTCGTAAGCCAGCGGCACCGCGACGAACAGTTGCGACAACCCCAGCGCCGCCGCCAGCGCGTGACAATACGTGCCGAGCTGAATGCCCGCCAGCGAAGCGAAACCGGCGCGCCGCCCCTGGCTGACGCTGCGCGAAGCGATCAGCAGCATATCCGGGCCGGGGGTCAGCGCCAGCGCCACGCAGGCACCGGAAAACAACAACAGCGTTGCGGCATCAATCATGAATCAGCTGATAAGAAGAGGGACGGGAATGGAGCGTCCATCATAGCGGCGCCGACGTGGCTTGTCAGCGCCGCTCGCGTCAGATCACCCACAGATCGAGATACTCGTTGACCGGCATCTGCGCCAGCCGCTGCCGGTCCAGCGACACCTCGAGAATGCGCTGCTGCTGCAGAGCCGGGAACTGGCGCGCCAGGTTGGTTTTGAACTTCTCGACCAGCAGTGGGATGCCCTCTTCGCGCCGCCGCGCATGGCCGATAGGATACTCCACCGCCACCTCATCCAGACGGCTGCCGTCGGTAAACTCCACCGTCAGCGCATTGGCGATCGATCGTTTTTCCGGATCGTGATAATCGTGGGTGAAGGCGGGATCTTCATGGCAGCGGATCTTGCCGCGCAACGCATCGATGCGCGGATCCTCGGCCACCCGATCCTCGTAGTCCGCGGCCGTCAGCCGGCCGAACAGCAGCGGGATCGCCACCATATACTGAATGCAGTGATCGCGATCCGCCGGGTTATCCAGCGGCCCCTGCTTGTCGATAATACGCAAGCAGGCCTCATGAGTGCGGATGCTCACTGCGGCGATGTCGGCGGCGGTTTTGCCGGCGGCCTGCATCTGACGATGCAGCGTCATGGCCGCTTCCACGGCGGTCTGGGCATGGAACTCCGCCGGGAACGAAATTTTAAACAGCACGTTCTCCATCACATACGCGCCGTACGGCCGCTGGAAGCGGAAAGGTTTGCCGTTGAACAAGACGTCGTAGAATCCCCAGGTCGGCGCCGTCAGCGCCGAGGGATAGCCCATCTCGCCGGTGGCGGCCATCAGCGCCAGCCGCACCGCGCGCGCGGTCGCATCCCCCGCCGCCCAGGATTTGCGGGTGCCGGCGTTCGGCGCATGGCGATAGGTACGCAGCGACTGCCCGTCCACCCACGCCAGCGACACCGCGTTCAGGATCTCCGCCCGGCTCAGGCCGAGCATCTGCGCCACCACCGCGGTGGACGCCACCTTCACCAGCAGCACGTGATCCAACCCCACCCGGTTAAAGGCATTTTCCAGCGCCAGGCAGCCCTGGATCTCATGCGCCTTGATCATGGCGATCAGCACCTGCCGCATGGTCAGCGGCGCTTTGCCCGCCGCCACCGCCTGGCGCGAGAGCCAGTCGGCCACCGCCAGGATCCCGCCCAGGTTGTCCGACGGGTGCCCCCACTCCGCCGCCAGCCAGGTATCGTTGAAGTCGAGCCAGCGGATCATGGCGCCGATATTGAACGCCGCCTGCACCGGATCCAGCTGGAAGCGGGTGCCCGGCACCCGGCTGCCGTTCAGCACCTCGGCGCCCGGCACCACCGGCCCCAGCAGTTTCTTGCAGGCCGGATAGCTCAGCGCCTCCAGCCCGCAGCCGAGGGTATCGAGCAGGCAATAGTGGGCGGTGCGGTACGCCGCCGGGGTATCGACGGCCTCTTTCATCACATAATCGACGATATCGACCATTTCGCGATCGAACGGCGGACGGCGGGTATTGGCAGACTCAAGCATCATGATTCCCAAAGGCTCCATAGTGAAAACGACACGATAGCGATCGGCGCTCAGCGCTGATCCAGCGGTACGAACGCCCGCGCTTCCGGCCCGGTATAGTTGGCGGACGGGCGAATGATTTTGTTGTCCTGCCGTTGCTCGATGATGTGCGCCGACCAGCCGCTCACCCGCGCCATGACAAACAGCGGCGTGAACATTTCGGTGGGCACCCCCAGCTGGTGATAAGACACCGCCGAGAACCAGTCGAGGTTGGGGAACATCTTTTTGGTGTCGCGCATCACGCTTTCCAGCCGATCGGCGATGTCATACAGCTTCATCGCCCCCGCCTCCCGCGACAGGCGCAGCGCGATCTCTTTGATCACCTGATGGCGCGGATCGGAGACGGTGTACACCGGGTGCCCGAAGCCGATCACCACCTCTTTGTTGTCGATGCGGCGGCGAATGTCGGCCTCCGCTTCGTCCGGCGTTTCATAGCGTTGCTGGATCTCCAGCGACACCTCGTTGGCGCCGCCGTGCTTCGGCCCACGCAGCGCGCCAATGGCGCCGACGATCGCCGAATAGACGTCGGATCCGGTGCCGGCGATCACCCGGCCGGCGAAGGTCGAGGCGTTGAACTCATGCTCGGCGTACAGGATCAATGACGCGTGCATCGCCTGCTCCCAACTGGCGGAAGGCGCTTCGCCGTGCAGCAGGTGCAGGAAGTGGCCGCCGATGGAGTCGTCGTCGGTCTCCGGCTGAATGCGCTCGCCGTTGTGGCTGTAGTGATACCAATACAGCAGCATCGATCCCAGCGACGCCAGCAGCCGGTCGGCGATGTCGCGCGCGCCGGCCGCGCCGTGCTGCTCTTTTTCCGGCAGCGTGCAGCCAAGGGCCGAGACGCCGGTACGCATCACGTCCATCGGGTGAGACGCCGCAGGCAACGCCTCGAGCACCGTGCGCACGCTGGCGGGCAGGCCGCGCAGGGCTTTGAGACGGTGTTTGTAGGCCTGTAGCTCATCGCGGTTGGGCAACTTGCCGTGGATCAGCAGGTGGGCGACCTCTTCAAACTCGCAGTGGCGCGCGAGATCGAGAATGTCGTAACCGCGATAGTGCAGATCGTTGCCGCTGCGCCCTACGGAGCACAGCGCGGTATTCCCGGCGGGCACGCCGGATAACGCCACGGATTTTTTCGGCTTAACGCCAGTCGGGCTTTGCGGGGGGATCGCTTGGCTCATACCGTCCTCGTTTGGCTTGTGCGTGAATGGCGCCTATTCGTCGCGTTGGCGAGCGAACAGGGCGTCGAGTTTCTCTTCGAACAAATAGTAGTTGATGCTTTCGTACAGCTCGTTGCGGGTCTGCATGGTGTCGATGACGCTTTTCTGCGTGCCCTCCTCGCGCAAAGCGCGGTACACCCGCTCCGCCGCGCGGTTCATCGCCCGGAAGGCCGACAGCGGATACAGCGCCATATCCACCTGGGCGCTGCGCAGTTCGTCGGTGGTAAACAGCGGCGTCGCGCCGAATTCGGTGATATTGGCCAGGATCGGCACCTGCGTCGCTTCGGCGAAGCGGCGGTACATGCCCAGCTCGGTGATCGCTTCCGGAAACAGCATGTCGGCTCCGGCCGCCACGTAAGCCTGAGCGCGCTCGATGGCCGCCTCCAGCCCCTCCACCGCCAGCGCATCGGTGCGCGCCATGATCACGAAGTCTGGATCGCTGCGCGCATCCACCGCCGCCTTGATGCGATCCACCATCTCTCCGGTGGAAACGATGGCCTTATTGGGGCGATGGCCGCAGCGCTTGGCGCCGACCTGATCTTCGATATGCAGCGCCGCCGCCCCGGCCTTGCTCACCGATCGCACCGTGCGGGCGACGTTGAACGCCGAAGCGCCGAAACCGCTGTCCACATCCACCAGCAGCGGCAGCGGGCAAACGTCGGTGATGCGGCGAATGTCGGTCAGCACATCGTCCAAGGTCGAAATGCCCAGATCCGGCAGCCCCAGCGAACCGGCCGCCACGCCGCCGCCGGAAAGGTAGATGGCCTGGAATCCGGCCCGCTGGGCCAGCAGCGCATGGTTGGCGTTGATCGCGCCGGCGATTTGCAGGGGTTTTTCTTTACTCAGGGCCTGACGAAAGGCGAGCCCGGGTGAGCGCAGCGTCATGACGTTTTCTCCGATTAGCCAGATGAAACAGACAGAGCAAGGGGCGGGCCAGGTTGTGCTTCGGTGAGGGGAAAAATTAAAATCGATAAAAATAAGTGAGTTACAACATATTCAGCGCCATTAGCCTGGCAAAGGGGTAAAAAACGTTTCAGCTAACGTTTCAATCGCTGTTTCACGCAGTAAATTTGAAACATAACTGAAACCGGGCTACACCTAATGCAGCCACTTCCATTCGGTAACCCACCATGAGCGATCACGTCACGCCGGACAAACCGGTGATCTGGACCGTCTCCATCACCCGCCTGTTCGATCTGTTCCGAGACATCAGCCTCGAGTTCGACCATCTGGCAACCATCATCCCGATCCACCTCGGCTTTGAGGAGGCGGTGCAGCACATCCGCGCCCGCCTGGCTACCGAGCCTTGCGACGCCATCATCGCCGCCGGCTCCAACGGCGCCTACCTGAAAAG
The DNA here is from genome assembly GCF_052169255.1 of Serratia sp. CY29653. NCBI lineage: Bacteria > Pseudomonadati > Pseudomonadota > Gammaproteobacteria > Enterobacterales > Yersiniaceae > Serratia > Serratia sp. CY29653. The sequence goes on from NZ_JBJNLC010000001.1 coordinate 2,219,661, forward strand.
CCGCCTGTCGGTGCCGGTCATCCTGGTCAAGCCCGGCGGCTTCGACCTGCTGCAGGCGCTGAGCAAGGCGCGCAGAACCGCCGATCGGATCGGCGTCATCACCTATAAAACCCCTCTGCCCGCGCTGCTGGAGTTCCAGCAGACCTTCGATCTGCGGCTGGAGCAGCGCAGCTACGTCACCGAAGAGGACGCGCGCGGCCAGATCGCCGAGCTGAAAGCCGCCGGCATTCAGGCCGTGGTTGGAGCGGGCCTCATCAGCGAGTTGGCGGAAGAGGCCGGGCTCACCGCCATTTTTCTCTATTCCGCCGCCACCCTGCGCGCCGCCTTCAGCGATGCGCTGGACGTGACGCGCCTGATGCTGGGCGGCGGCAAACGCGGCGGCGATTACGCCGCGCGCAATACCCTGCAGCCGCGCTACGGGCTGAGCGATTTGCAAGGCGACTCCCCGCAGATGGAGCAGACGCGGCGCACCATCATGCTGTACGCCCGCTCGCCGGCGGCGGTATTAATTGAGGGAGAAACCGGCACCGGCAAGGAGCTGGCGGCGCAGGCGATCCACCGGGAATACTTTTCCCGGCGCGGCGCGCCGGCCAGAGGCGCGACGCCGCCGTTCGTCGCCATCAACTGCGGCGCCATCGCCGAATCGCTGCTGGAGGCGGAGCTGTTCGGCTATGAGGAAGGCGCCTTTACCGGCTCACGGCGCGGCGGCCGGCGCGGGCTGTTGGAAACCGCCAACGGCGGCACCCTGTTTCTGGATGAGATCGGCGAAATGCCGCTGCACCTGCAAACCCGGCTGCTGCGCGCGCTGGAAGAGAAGGCCGTCACCCGGGTCGGCGGGCAGCAGCCGATGGCGGTCGACTTTCGCGTCATCAGCGCCACCCACAACCACCTGGAGCAGGCGATTCAACGGGGCGGTTTTCGCGCCGATCTGTTCTACCGCCTGAGCGCCCTGCGGCTGCAGCTGCCGCCATTGCGGGCGCGCGGCGACGATATCGCGATGCTGGCGGAACACTTTCTGAAGCGGTCGCTGGCGGCGCTCGACGTGCCGCTGACGGAGCCGCTGCGCGCCGCCCTGGCCGGTTGTTACGCCGCGCTGAGTCATTACGCCTGGCCCGGCAACCTGCGCGAACTGCGCAACATGATGGAGCGGGTGGCGCTGATGCTGAGCACCGGCACCGCGCCGAACGGCGAGACGCTGCGCTGGCTGCTGCCGGAGCTGGCGGCGGCCACGCCGCCCGAGACGCCGCCAGCGCCCGTCTCCGCCCACGAAGCGCTGGCGCGGTGCAGGGGCGACCACGCCGCCGCCGCCCGATTGCTCGGGATCAGCCGCACCACCTTGTGGCGCCGGCTGAAAAAAACGAACTGAGCATCAGCCAGCGCGCCGGCCGTCCGAGGCCGGCAGCAGTTGCGCTCGCCGCTCGCCCAGCAGGTTCATGCCCGCCGCCGCCAGCAGGATGATCGCCGCGCCCAACAGCTGCCAGGCCGACAGCCGGTGGCCAAACGCCAGGCGATCCACCAGCATGGCGGCGATCGGGTAGATGAACGACAGCGAGCCGATCAGGTTGGTCGGCAGCTTCTGCAGCGCGCCGTACATCAGCACGTACATCAGGCCGGTGTGCAGCACGCCGAGCGTCGCCAGCATGCCCCACTGCCCAGCGCTGGCCGAAACGTGGAAATCCACCAGCGGCAACAGCATCACCGCCCCTACCGCCACCTGGATCAGCGCAATAAGATGCGGCGGCGTGCCCTTCAGCCGCTTGGCCGCCAGCGCCATCAGGGCGTAGAAAAACGCCGCGCCGAGCGCCAGCGCGATGCCCGCCAAATAATGACTCTGTTCCCCCGCCTGCCGCGGCTGCGCCAGCACCACCAGCATCATGCCGCCGAACGCCAGCCCCAGCCACAGCAGCTTGCGGGCGGTCAGCCGTTCCCCCAGAAACAGCGCCCCCAGCCCCACCAGCATAAACGGCTGGGTGTTGTACACCGCCGTGGCGATGGAGATAGAGGCATAGGAATAGGCGGCAAACAGCAGCAGCCAGTTGATCACCAGCGCCACCCCACCGGCGATCGCCAGCAGCAGCGTGGCGCGCGTCAGCACATCGCGCCGCAGCTGCCCCAGCGCGCCGCACACCGCCAGCAGCACCAGCGCCCCCACCGCGCAGCGCCAAAACACCACGTTGACCACCGGCTGGCCGGACATCAGCACAAACCAGCCGATGGAGCCGGAAATCAGCATCGCCGCCGTCATCTCCAGCGAGCCGCGTTTTATCTCTGCATTCATTCTGCGTTCCTCCAAACTTGCCCAGAGGCATAGCTTGCGGCTTCGCCGAGCGGCTTTCCATAGCATAAAAAAGGCAGATATGCTTAACTGCCTTTTTCTCGTAGTTATAATAAAGAAAATACCTAACGGAGGCGTTATGGATGATATCGATCGCCAGATCCTGACTCTTTTGGCGCAGGACGCGCGCGCGTCGTTGAAGACGCTGAGCGCGCAGGTGGGGCTGTCGTCGCCGAGCACGTCGGAAAGGCTGCGGCGGCTGGAGGAAAGCGGCGTGATCCAGGGCTATACCCTGAACGTCAATCTGCAGGCGGTGGGCTACGCCTTCGAGTCACTGGTGCGCATCAAGCCGCTGCCGGGCATGCTGAAGAAGGTTGAACAGCTGATTCAGGCGATTCCGGAAGTGGTCGAGTGCGATAAGGTGACCGGCGAAGACTGCTTTATCGTGCGGCTGGTGGCGCACTCGATGGCGCAGCTCGATCACACCCTCGATCGGCTGGCCGAGCATGCGCAGAGCAACACCTCGATCGTGAAAACCACGCCGGTCAAGCGCCGCCTGCCGCCGCTGCTCTGATTAACGCCGCCGCTTGCGGGCGAACGGGTTGCCGCGCTTCTTCTCTTTTTTGGCCGCGTCGGCGGCGGATTTCAACGCCGCCAGATGCGCCTTGTCGGCCTCCGGCACCGCGCGCTGTTCGATCGGGAACACCGGCAGCGACGCCAACAGCCGCGAACCGTAGTTTTTGGTCAACAGCCGGCGATCGTAGATCACGATCTCGCCGTAGCATTGGTTGCTGCGGATCAGGCGACCGACCTGCTGGATCAGGTTGAACGAGGCGCTCGGCAGGCTCTGCACTTCGAACGGATAGCGCTTCAGCGATTTCAGCCACTCGCCTTCGGTAATGATCACCGGGCTGTCGATCGGCGGGAACGCAATTTTGTGAATGTGTACCTGGGTCAGCAGCTCGCCTTTCAGATCCAGCCCTTCGGCGAACGATTGCAGCCCCACCAGCACGCTGGCGACGCCCTTCTCCACCCGCTTGCGGTGCTCTTCCACCAGCCGGTAGCGCGGCTGGTCGCCCTGCACCAGCAGCATCAGCCGCAGATCGGTCACGTAGCTGAGGAAAGTCTGCATCGCCCGGTGGCTGCTGAACAGGATCAGCATGCCTTTGTGTTTGCCGCTCGCCTGCTCAGCGCGGAAACATCGCGCCATCTCCTCAAGGTGCTCCGCCTCGTTGGCGAGAGCCGGTTCGTAGCGCATCTGCGGAATGACAATCTTGCCCTGTTCGACGTGATTGAACGGCGAAGAGAGCGTTTCGAAACGATCGCCGGCCTTCTCGCTCAGCCCGCTCATCTCCTGCAAACGCGCGAAGCTGTTCAGCGAACGCAGCGTGGCCGAGGTGACCACCACGTGCGGCACCTTGCGCCACAGCAGCTTCTCCAGCTGGTCGCTGACGCGGATGCCGACGCAGTGCAGGTAAAGATGAGTGACGTTATCGCGCAGCTCGCGCGTGACCCATTTGGAGATCGGCGCGTTGGAGGATTTGTCGAGCGCCGCCAGCCGCCACAGCTTGCTCATCGCCTCCAGATAACCCAGCGTGCGGCTCATCTGAATGATCGACCGGTGCAGGCGCACGATGTCATGCTTGCCGGTCTGCTCGGTGAGATCGTTAAGCACGAACTCCGCCAGCCCGCGCAGCGCATCGGTCAGTTTGAACAGCCGTGCGCAGCTCTCCACCATCTCCGCCGGCAGCTCGCCCATTTCAAAACGGTGCTCGGCCGCCACGCTGTCACCGGGCAGATAGGCACTGACCTGATGCTCGAAGATCTGCACCAGCTCGCGCAGCTCCTCGCAATGGTTTTTCAGCCGCTCGCTGTTGGCCAGCCCCGGCGGATTCTTCGGCCGGTACTGCGTCATGCACTGCTCGACCTGGCGCACGATCATGTCCAGCTGCAGGTTGGTCGACAGCGCGGTGATTTCCCCGTCGATCTCCAGCGCGTCGCGCGCCACCTCCGGCAAATGGTGGCCTTCGTCCAGCACCAGCAGCAGCTCTTTCGGGTTCGGCAGCACCGATTCCGTCTCCAGCGCCGCCATCACCAGGGCGTGGTTGGCCACCACCACGTCGGCGCTCTCGATCTCTTTGCGGGCGATATAGAACGGGCATTCGCGAATGTAGTGGCAGTTGCGCCCCAGGCAGTTGGCCTTGTCGGTGCTCAGCTTGGCCCACAGCGGATCGTCGATGCTCTGCTGATAGTGATCGCGCAGCCCGTCCCACTCGAAGCGGGCCAGCGCCTTGGTCAGCTTCTGGCACAGCGCTTGCTCTTCGCCGCTGGACGGCGCCAGCTCGTCGTCGAGGAACAGCGTCAGATCGCCCTGTTGGCTAACGTCGGTGCTCATCGCCGCCAGATTGCGCGGGCACACGTAACGCCCGCGGCCAAAGGCGCCGGTAAATTTCAGATCGGGGATAATCTTTTTCAGCAGCGGCAAATCCTTGCTGTAGATCTGGTCCTGCAGCGCCACGTTGGCGGTGCTGACCACCAGCGGTTTACTCTCCGCCCGCCCGACGGCGATGCCCGGGATCAGGTATGACAGCGTTTTGCCGACGCCGGTCGGCGCCTCGATCGCCAGATGGCGCGGGTAGTCGCCGGCCAGCGTCTTCGCCACCTCGGCGATCATCTGGCGCTGGGGCGCACGGGAAATGAAATCCGGTATTTGCTGCTGCAGGGCTTTGTACCACTGGCCAATCTGATCTTTAACTGCGGAGGAGAGCGCCATTCAACTCTTATCTAAACGAAATGATGGCGCCATTGTCCCACAGACCGCCCGCGGCGTCAGCCCGAGTTACGCCTGCGGATCGATCATCGAGGCGCGCCCGGCGCTGAACGACCACTCGTCCAACTGGGTGGTGGTGATCACCACCATCACATCCTCGGGGCGCAGCCGCAGGTTTTCCGCCAGCAGCGCCGCCAGCCGCCCGTAGAAGCGCCGCTTGGTGTCGGTGTCGCGCGGCCGCCCGGCGGTGATGTAAAACAGCACGAAATCCGCGCTGCGCGGCCCGCCGAGATAGTCGCGATCGTAGATAAGCTCACCGGGGCGGTATTGATCGATCACCTGAAATTTATCCGTCGGCGGCACCTCGAAGGCCTCCACCAGCGCCTGATGCAGGCTGTCGGACAAGGTTTGCAGATAGTCGGCGGACTTGCCCTGATGCAGGGCGATGCGGCTAAACGGCATGGTTGTCCTCCTGTTCCAGTTCACGCAGGCGCGCCACGGCCGACGCCGCCGCGGGCCAGCCGGCGTAGAACGCCAGATGGGTGATGAGCTCGGCCAGCTGCTGGCGCGTCACGCCGTTGCGCTGCGCCAGCTGCAGGTGAAACGGCAGCTGTTCCACGCGGTTGAGCGCCACCAGCGCGGCGACGGTAATCAGGCTGCGCTCGCGCGGGCTCAGCGCCGGCCGCTGCCAAATATCGTCAAACAAAACGCTGTCGCTGAGCTGCGCCAGCTTGGGGGCAATATCGCCGAACGCCTGCTGCCCGGCCTGGGATTCTGATGGCATCACACTCTCCTGTCAGTTGCGGATAGCCTTACGCTACCCGCCGCCGCAGCGAGTGAAAATCGGGATTTTCAGCAGTCTCGGTTCAGAAAAACGGGAGGGTTCCCCGCCGGGCGGCGGGGAGGCATCACGATTCCAGCGGGGCAACACCGTCGAAATGGGCGCTCAGCAACGCATTCAGCTCCGGCCGCTGTTCCACCCGCTCTGCGATGGCGTACAGCCGCGGGCAGTGTTGCCGGAACCACGCGCGGCCCGGCCGCCAGTTGCACATCACCGCCACGTACAGATCCAACGCGCTGAAGCTCTTGCCGAGAAACCACGGGCCCGCAGCGCCGGCGGCGGCGTTCAGCTGCCGCAATAAGCGCTCGCGATAATCCATTACCGCGTTTTTCAGCTGTTCCGCCCCCGCCGCCTGCGGCTGCCAGCGATGCGGATGGTCGGCATAGGTGCAGGTGGGGTAAATCTCCGCGTTGATGAACAGCAGCCAGCGCAGAAAACGCGGCAACAGCGGCGAGCCGCCGGGCGGCGCCAGTTCGGCGTGCGGCGCGCGATCGTGCAGCAACAGAATGATCGCCGCACTCTCCGTCATCACTTCGTCATTGGGCAACACTAAGGTGGGCACCTGGCCCAACGGGTTCAGCGCCAGCAGGCGATCGCGCTCCGGGCCGTCCTGCGTGTAGTCCACCTCCTCATAGCCCCAGGGGAAAGCGGTCAACACCAACGCGGCGGCCACGATCGTCGAGCCGCAGCCCTGCGTGCCGAACAAAGTATAAGTATCGTGCATGATTCCTCCCGCAGCGGAACAAGGTATCGATAACTGTAGACCAGCCGCCGACCGTCGGCCGAAGAAAAAATTCACTCTTTACGCGACTTTTTTAATCGTTCGACATGAAAATGAATTTTTTGTCATAAATAGATCACATTACTACGGTAAAAATTCTCCGCCGCCAACAATCAGGCGGCACAGTAAAACAGCAATGCAACTGATGATAAGCGTCTTTCAATCGAATAAAGCAGGGTAACCCATGAAACGTAATCTTCTGGCCGTTATTATTCCGGCACTTTTACTTGCGCAAGCGGCACAGGCAGCAGAAATCTACAATAAAGACGGCAACAAACTCGATTTTTACGGTCGTGTAAAGGCCCTGCATTATTTCTCCGATGATGCCGGCAACGACGGTGATAAAACCTACGTGCGTATCGGCTTTAAAGGCGCGACTCAGATTAACGATATGCTGACCGGCTACGGCCAGTGGGAATATCAGATCGCCGCCAACCACACGGAATCCGACGGCACTAAAGACACCAAAACGCGTCTGGGCTTCGCCGGTCTGAAATATAAGGATCTCGGTTCCTTCGACTACGGCCGCAACTACGGCATCATTTACGACGTCGGCGCCTGGACGGATATGATCCCTGAATTCGGCGACGATGCTTATATCAAGACCGACAACTTTATGAACGGCCGTACCAACGGCGTCGCCACCTACCGTAATAACAACTTCTTCGGACTGGTCGACGGCTTGAAATTTGCCGTGCAGTACCAGGGCAAGAACGAAAACGACGGCCGCTCCGCCAGCAAGGCGAACGGCGACGGCTGGGGCCTCTCCTCCAGCTACGAAATCATCGACGGCCTGAGCGTGGGCGCCGCCTATGCCTCTTCCAACCGCACCACCACGCAAAAAGCGGGCACCTTCGGTAAAGGCGACAAGGCCGATATCTGGGCCGGTGGTCTGAAATACGACAACAACAACGTCTACCTGGCCGCGACTTATTCGCAGAGCCGCAATATCGCGCCTATTTCCGGCACCGCCACCATCAATAACAATGCCACTTCCGTTAGCGGCTTCGCCAATAAAGCGGAAGGGATTGAATTGGTCGCACAATATCAGTTCGACTTCGGTCTGCGCCCATCGCTGGGTTACGTTCAGCAGAAAGGCAAAGATATTGAAGGCATCGGCGACGTCGATCTGGTGAAATATTTCGACGTAGCGGCAACCTATTACTTCAACAAAAACATGTCCACTTATGTCGAATATAAAATCAACCAGCTCGATGACGACAACAAGCTGGGTCTGAAAAACGACGACGTGGTTGTTGTCGCCCTGACCTACCAGTTCTGATGTGATGAATGAATAACCACCACTGCAAACTTTAGCGTCACTTGATACCCAGAGTTTTATTTCGCCGGGCGGCTGCGTCCGGCTTTTTTGTTTTTATTTTCCCCCTGTCCAATCCCCCCGCTTGCCTTGCAAAAAAAACGGGTCTACATGTATAGCTTTCTCCCCGAGCGAAATCAGCCATGCATAACGACGGACGCTTCGACTTCCACAACGCCCTGCGCTACAGCAGCGACGAACTGGCGAACATCCTCAGCCACTGCTTTGAAAACTACATCGTGCGCTTCGTTGTCGACGGGCCGACCTTCGCCGCCCGTTTCGGCGCCGAAGATCTCAGCCTGAACGACAGCCTGATCGTCACCCACCGCCATGAACCGGTGGCGGTGGCGCTGATCGCCCGCCGCGGCCGGCACAGCCGGGTCGCGGCCTTTTCCGTGCGCCCGGAGATGCGCGGCCAGGGCCTGGGCAAGGCGCTGATGCAGCGGCTGGTGGCGGACGCCCGCCACCGCGGCGACCGGCGGCTGTCGCTGGAAGTGATCGAAGGCAACGACGCCGCGCTGGCGCTGTACCACCGCGCCGGGCTGCGCATCGTGCGCACCCTGACCGGCCATCAGGCGCCGGCGGAAGCGCCGCCAGGCACGGCGGAACTGCAGGCGGTCGATCCGCTGACCGTCAGCCATCGCCTGACGGCGGAAGGCGCCACCGATCTGCCCTGGCTGATCGCCCCCGAATCGCTGTTCAAGCTGCCGGGCAAACCGCAAGCCTATACGCTCAATCGTCAGGCCTACGCCGTGGTGATGCCCGGCGCCGAGCACTGCTGGCTGCGCCTGATCTACGTGCCGCCGCAGCACCGCGGCCAGGGGCATGCGCGCGCCTTGCTGGCCGCCCTGCAAACAAGGTTCGCCCCTTTGCCGCTGACTGCCAACGTCGTTGTGCCCGAGGTGGCCGCCCCCTTCTTTACGCATCTTGGCTGGCGGCAGGATCCCCTGCGCCAGTTCGAGATGGATATGCTGCTGGACAGCCCACAAGAATAAAACCGAGAGAGATAACAATGGCAGGAAAACAGGCAAGGACACTCACCCTCGGCGCGGCGATTGGCGTCGCGCTGCTGACGCTGGCCGGTTGCGCGCAGCCGCCGCACACCGACGCGCAGGCCCAGCAGCGGCTGGCGGATCAGTCGGTGCTGGCGGTGAACTGGTTCCAACAGTCCGGCGAATACCGCGCGCTGGCGCATCAGGCGTTCAACAGTGCGCAGCGCGCCTTCGATCAGGCCAGGGCCGCGCCGGGCCGTAAAAAGGCGGTGGTGGTCGATCTGGATGAAACCATGCTGGACAACAGCGCCTACTCCGGCTGGCAGGCGCAGCAGGGCCAGCCATACGACGGCGCCACCTGGGCCAAATGGACGCAGGCCGAACAGGCCGGCGCGGTGCCGGGCGCGGTGTCGTTCGCCCGCTACGTCAACGCCCATCAGGGCACGATGTTCTACGTGTCGAACCGCAAGCAGAGTGAATACGCCGCCACGGTGGCCAACATGCAGAAGCTCGGTTTCACCGGCATGTCGGAAAAGACCGTGCTGCTCAGCACCGATACCTCCAATAAGCAGGCGCGCTTCGACGCCATCAAACAAGACGGCTACGACATCGTGGTGTACGCGGGCGACAACCTGAACGACTTCGGCGCCGCGACTTACCACCAGGACAACGCGCAGCGCCGGGCGTTCGTCAGCGAGAACCAGAACAAGTTCGGCACCGAATTCATCGTGCTGCCCAACCCGCTGTACGGCGATTGGGAAAGCGGGCTGGCCCGCGACTACAACAAGCTGACGCCGCAGCAGAAGCTGCAGGTGCGCCAACAGGCGATCAAAGCCTGGCGCGGGCGCTGATTCAGGAATAGGGAGAAAAAAACCATATAACCTAATATTTTGTCAAAAAGGGATTAACGGAGCATGCCGCCGAACCAATGGGGATATTGGCTCGGCGGCATGAACATAAAGAAATGCGTATGCTCAAATTTTTGATTGCGGGTATAAGAAATGTGAGAAATCGGTATCGGCACTGCCCTGTGAAGCCAATCCCACAACGCTTCCCGGTGAAGCAAGCACTTTCACTATCCTTTCAGCAATATCAGAGTAGTTCATCCCTTAACCCTCTCGATTTTAACCGTCCGAAAACCGTAGCGGCATCCGTTCTTTGCTTTAATCTGGCCGTAACCTAAGCAGCAAGGCACGGATTTCAAGGTCAAATGGCTATGGGGACTTACAACATCATTCCAGAACTTTTTCGAAACAGACCGCCTGCGGGTTACCTCGATAACGGCCATAGTTTTCGCGTATCCGATACCCCTGAGCCAGATAAAACTTGATGGCACGCAGGTTCACTCTTCGAGTTTCCAGCCACAGTTGGCGATACCCCAACCATCGAGCCTGTTGTTCCAGAGCATGTAATAATTTACGACCAATACCATTGCCAGGCTCACGTACATACATCCGTTTTAACTCCGCAACGCCAGAAGTTAATCGACGCAGCGCCCCACAAGCTACGGCTTCATCGGCAGCATTGCGTACCAACATAAAACAACCTCCATCCGCTTGTATAGCAGCAGGATCAAACGAGGATGTACCGCTATCACCGGTGATCTCAGCCAGTTGCACCGACAATTCCGCCATCAGTGTCAGCGCGTCTGAGCTATCAACTTCACTTAATAGTATCCGAAGAGTCACAGCAGTTTGTACATATAGCAGGTGGCTTCCAACGCCCCGCCGTCGCTGGCGCGGGCGTAATGCGGAATGTCGCCCGCCGCCTCGAACCCCAATTGGCGGTACAACCCCTGCGCCGCGCTGCCGCTCAGGGTGTCCAGCACCAACAGGCTGCGGCGATGACGCGCCGCCAGCGCCTGCACTTCCTGCATCAACTGCCGGGCGACGCCCTGCCGCCGCGCCTGCGGGTGCACCATCAGCTTGGCCACTTCCGCCCGGTGGCGGCCGTTGTCCGGCATCGCCAACAGCAGCTGCACGGTGCCGACCGGCCGACCGTTCGCCAGCGCCACCAGCATCGCACGCTCTCCCCTCGCCAGGGCCGGCAGCAGCCCCTGCCAAAATGCCCGCGCCTGCTCCACCGTAAAGGGCATGACAAAACCGATGCTGGCGCCGTGCGCCACGCTGGCGTGCAGCATCTCGGCCAAGTCGGCCATGGCGCTTTGCGCCGCGTCGGCGCCCCACTGTTGCAATTCAATCATGGCTATGGCCTGCAGATAACGAGCGTGTAATGAGCCGGCTCATCGCCGGGGACATGGAAACGGGACGCGCCGAACAGGCGGTAGCGCAGGCAGTCGCCGGGCGACAGCCGGAAAACGCGCCCTTCCAGCGTCAATTCCAGCTGCCCGGACAGCAACCAGAGGTGATGCTCCAGCGCCGGTATCGACGGCAGGTCGTAATCAATCTGCGCGCCGGCATCGAGCCGGGCTTCGATAAACTCGGCCTTATACAGCGCGGCGGGAGGAGAAACGGAGCGACGGTGGAAACCGCTGACGCGATCGACCCATACTGGCTGTTGCTGTGGCCGCAACAGCTCCGGCGGTTCGTCTTCGATGTCGCTCAACAGGCGCGACATGGTCAACCCGTAGGCGGCGCACAGCCGGTTCAGCAGCGACGCCGTCGGGCTGGTTTCGGCGCGCTCCACCCGCGAGAGCGTCGCCCGGCTGAGGCCGGTGCGCTGCGCCAGCTCCTCCAGCGACCACCCCTGCTGCTGGCGCAAATCCGCCAGCCGCTGCGCCAACCTCAGGTCGGCAGTCTCCAAACCGTTATCCATCGCTCACACTCCGCCTTGAAATCCCATATAAGAGAAATAATCTCAAATTAGAGATATGGCAAGCGGATTTTAAAAAATGCCGCGCAGCGCGATGAATATCAGCATGCTCAGCAACACCACCGCCAGCATACTGCGCAGCAAGAACGCCACTATCACCGGCAAACACTATCGAAGAAGGAGGAGCGTTCTAGCACTCGCGCGAGGGCGGGTTTTGTACAAGATTGCCCGTCTCGGCGCCCGGCGGCGCGATCGCCGCGCAGCGCCAGGCGCTGAATACCGCCAGCAGCGGCGCCAGCGCGAACGCCAGGAACAGCCAGCGCGCCGCCGACGCCGCGCCCGCCGCGCCGCCCGGATCGTTCAGCCCCGCCAGATTGGCGATCATCCCGGCCAGCGCCGCACCGAATGCGGTGGCGAACAGCTGCACCGTGGTAATCGAAGCGCCGGCGATATCTTTGTCCGCTTCGGGCGCCACCTGCAAAATGCGCGTCAGCAGGTGCGGCCAGCCGAAGCCGATGCCGAACCCCACCAGCAACAGCGCAATGACGATCGGCGCCAGCGCCTGCCAGTGGCCGCCGGACGGCACCGGCATCAGGATCGCCAGCGCCAGCAGCCCCACCAGCACAAACAGCGGCCCGCTGACGATCGCCCGGCGAATGCCCGCCCCGCGCCAACCGGAGCTGAGGATCTCGGACAGCGTCCAGCCGGCGGCCATGGCGGCGGCAATATAGCCGGAGATCAGCGGCGACTGGCCGTGCAGCAGCTGCAGAAAATAGGGCACGAAGATCTCGCTGGTCATGCCGATCACCAGCAACGCGGTCGTGATGTAGAGCGCCGCCAGCGATGAGCCGCGCCGCAGCGCGCCGTGCGGCAACAGGCGGGCGCGCGAGTGCGCTTCGCGCTTCAGCAGCCAGGCCATCAGCACCAGCGAGAGCGCGATGCCCGCCAGGTTGATCCAGGCGCTGTGCGCCAGACTGCCGGCGGACACCGCCAGCACCGCCACGGTCAGCAACAGCAGCTGCGCGGTCGGCAACGGCGCGGCCGCCTGCTGCGCTTTACCCTTGGGCAGGATCAGGAAGGTAAATGCGGCGTACAGCACCATGATCGGCAGCAGAATGCCGAAGGCCCAACGCCAGGCGTTCAACTCGGCGAAAATGCCGCCCACCGCCGGCCCCACCAGGGTGGCGATGCCCCACATCGCCGAGATGAGCGCCATGGCGCGCGGCCACAAACGCTGCTCGAACACCAGGTTGATCATCGCGTAGGAGAGCGCAAAGATCAGCCCACCGCCGAAGCCCTGCACCGTACGGCCGATCAGCATCACCGGCATGCTCGGCGCCAGCGCGCACAGCGCCGCCCCGGCGATGAAGAACAGCGAAGCCACCAGATAGGCGCTGCGCGCGCCGTAGCCGCTGAGCAGCCGGGCCGACAGCGCGGAACCGAGGATCGACGCCACCACGAACAGCGTGGTGTTCCAGGCGTAGAGATCCAGACCGCCGATATCCTGCACCACCGAGGGCAGAATGGTGGTGGCGACCAGAATATTGATGGCATGCAGCGCCACGCCGAGCGAAAGCGCGATCGCACTGGCCGCATTTTTGCCGGAGAAAAGGTCGCTCCAGCGGCTATCGTCATGGGTTATCACGGTTGTCGTCCTGTTTTCAGAGGAATGGCATTGAGTTGGTCATAAGATTGCGTTAAATTTAACAAGAGTTATCTTGGAATAAGTTAGGGCGAGGCGGAGAAATATGTCAAGAATAAACTTGGAAAATAGCGGCAGCACCGCACAATCGGTCAGTGACCGCTTGCTGACGCTATTGAAAACCCGCGGCCCGCAGCAAGCTTCTGACGCAGGAAAGGTGCTCGGCACCACCGGTGAGGCGGCCCGCCAGCAGTTCGTCAAGCTGGCGAAAGAGGGGCTGGTCGAAGCGGTGGCGGAAACGCGCGGCGTGGGCCGCCCGGTGCAGCTGTGGCATTTGACCTCGGCCGGCAACGCGCGCTTTCCCGACACCCATGCGGATCTGACGGTGCAGCTGCTGCGCACCGTGCGCGACAAGCTGGGCGAACAGGCGCTCGACGTGCTGATCGAGACCCGCGAGCAGGAAAACCGCATCAACTACAAGCAGGCGATGATCGGCGCCGCCGATCTGCAGGAGCGCGTGGCGCGCCTGACCGAAATCCGCTGCCGCGAAGGCTATATGGCCGAATGGCGTCAGGAGGAAGACGGTTCCTATCTGCTGGTGGAAAACCACTGCCCGATCTGCGCCGCCGCCACCGTCTGCCAGGGCTTCTGCCGGGCGGAGCTGAGCATCTTCACCGAAGTGCTGCAGGCGCAGGTGGAGCGCGCCGAACACATTCTGGCCGGCTCGCGCCGCTGCGCCTACCGGATTTCGCTCCTTTAACACCGGTTTTTGCCCACGTTTTCAACCGGTACAGATTATTCTGCTTGTGCATCCCGCACCTTCCCTTCTAAGGTTGAATTAACGCATATTCAGACCAACAGCGGGCCTCGCGCTCGCTCTGGCAAATCCGTCGGCGCCTGGCGCGCAGCGGCAGAGTAACCCCACGGGAGTTGAACGATGAAGAAGCCGCATGCCGGATTCTGGCTGGCGACGCTGGGACTGGGCGTCTGCTGGCTGCTGGCGCTGCTGACTCGCGATCGGCTCAACGGCATCCTGCTGGCCGGCGCGGCGCTGGCGCTGATCTTTACCCCGGCCGCCCGCCGCAAAGGCGCGGCCCTGGCCGCCCTGGGCGGTATCGGCATGGATGGGCTGTGGAGCTACAGCGGCGTGCTGCACTACAGCGGGCAACACGGCCTGCCGCTCTGGACCATCGCGCTGTGGATCGGCTTCGGCTGCTGGTGGTATTGGCTGCTGGACGTGGTCAGAGCGGCCCCCTGGCCGCTGGCGGTGCTGGGCGCCGCCGTCGGCCCCTTCGCCTACGCCGTGTCCTGGAAGCTGGACGCGTTGCTGCCCGGCGTGCCGCCGGAGTTCATGCTGCTGCTGCTAGCCGTCGGCTGGTCGATTTACCTGCCGGCCGTCAGCTGGCTGCAGTGGAAGCGGCGGGACAGCTGAACGGCGGGCGGCGGCCGGGAAAAATAATGCCGAAAGCCATTGCTTATCGGTTGCCCGATCGGGTTTACTGAGCGTTCTAATAATAATCACCCCTGCAAAAACATATCCCTATGCTTAGCCAACAAAGCCGTAGCGTCCTGCCGTTGATCGGGGCGTTGTTCACGTTATATATCGTTTGGGGTTCCACCTATTTCGTCATTCGCCTCGGCGTCGCGCAGTGGCCGCCGCTGATGATGGCCGGCATTCGCTTTCTGGTTGCCGGCATCGTGCTGTTCAGTTTCCTGGCCTGGCGCGGCCACGCGCTGCCGACGCCGAAGCAGTGGCTGGCCGCCGGCGCCATCGGCATTCTGCTGCTGGCGGTGGGCAACGGCCTGGTGACGATGGCGGAGCACCAACACGTGCCGTCCGGCATCGCCGCGGTGATGGTGGCGACGGTGCCGCTGTTCACCCTCTGCTTCAGCCTGCTGTGGGGGATGCGCAACACCAAACTGGAATGGGCCGGCATCGCGCTCGGTCTGGTGGGCATCGTGCTGCTTAATACCGGCAACAACCTGGTGGGCAACCCGACCGGCGCGCTGCTGATTTTGCTGGCGTCGGCCAGCTGGGCCTTCGGGTCGGTACTGGGATCGCGCATCTCGCTGCCGGCCGGGCCGATGGCCGGCGCGGCGGAAATGCTGGTCGCCGGCGTGGTGTTATTGGCAGCCAGTCAGCTGAGCGGCGAGCGTCTGACTCAGATGCCGAGCACCGGCGGCTTTCTGGCGCTGGGCTATCTGATCGTCTTCGGCTCGATGCTGGCGATCAGCGCCTATATGTTCTTGTTGAAGAACGTGCGCCCGGCGGTCGCCACCAGCTACGCCTACGTCAACCCGGTGGTGGCGGTGCTGCTCGGCATCGGCTTTGCCGGCGAATCGCTGGCGCCGCGCGAGTGGCTGGCGCTGGTGATCATCGTGGCGGCGGTGGTGCTGGTGACGCTGGGAAAATACCTGTTCGCCCGCCCGGCCCGCGTGCAGGCCATCGACAGCGAACGGTAGCGATCGCAAAGGGCGGTCTGCGGGCCGCCGTTAAAAACGATTCTTGTTTCACCCGGCGAAGGGGCTATAATTCCCGCTGTTCCAAGCAACCTGCGAAATTATTCCTATGCTGAAAAAAGCGTTCGTCATCGTCATCGCCCTGTGCGCCTTCGGTTCTTTGGGCGGCGTATTCCTCGCCGGGCTGAACATCTACACCCGTTCCACCACCCCGCACGAAGAAAGCGCGCCTGCCGGGGATGCCGCCGCCACGCCGGCGCAAACCGAAACCCTTCAGGCCAAGTGATCGTCCAGCCAGCGCTGGCAGCGCAGCTGTAAAAAGCGCTGCAGCCGCCTGACGCGTTCCGACACCTGCGAGCAATGCGGGCACCAGGCACTTCGAGCAGTTCCTCACCACGCCATAGCCGCTTTCCCCACGCCGGGGAGAAAAACGACGCGCTGTGCCTGATACAGGCCAACGCGCGGCGGGTTACCTGCTGGCGCTGGAGAACGGCTTCGTCACCGGCAGCGCGATCGACATCGACGGCGGCGGCCTGTTGTAACGGCGGCTAGAGCGCCGTCACGCCCTGCGCGGCGGCCTGCTGTTCCAGCACGGTGATAATCTGGTAGGCCGAACGCGGCACCAGGCTGAAATCGCCGATCAGCAGGCGGTCGCTGACCGCCTCATCCAGCATCGCCCGGGCGCCAGCGCGCAGGATTTCCACCTGTTCCGGCGGCGTACCCGCCGCGGTGATCAGCGGCAGACCGGGCACCGCTGCCGTGCGGCCGATGATTTTCAGCCCCTCCAGCGCCTGCGGCTGCGCCCGGCGCAGCAGTTCCATGCTGATTGAATCGATGGCGGCGATATCCGCCTGCCCGCTGCGGATCAGCTTCAGCGACTGATAATGCGCGCCGGAGGCAATCGCCGCACCAAAGAATTTCCCGTCCTGCGCCAGCGGCGCGATCAGCGCGCGCAGGCCGTTGTAGCCGGATTGGGAATCGGTGCTGTTATAGGCCGCCGTCCGGCCGCGAAAATCCGCCAACCGTTCGCCGGGGTCGCCCGCGCGCACCACCAGCCAGCTGCGGTAATTCGGCCCGTCGCACCCCTCAACCCGATAATGGTAGGTGCCGATCAGCTGCACCTGCGGCAAAGTGCTGACCAACGGATAACCGCAGGTTTGGCTGAGCAGCAGATCGTCGCGCCGCCAGTGCTGCGCCAAATCGTCCGGCCAACTGAGCCGCTCCGGCGCCGCCGGCAGCCCCAGGCGCAGCAGCTTGTCGCGCAATACCTGCCAGAAAGATTCGGCCTGCTCCCGGCCAACGCCGTACATCGGTAGAGACACCTGCATCATTTCCCCCTTACCCCGCCGGAGTGGTCGCCAGCGTCTGCTGACGCCAGGCGGTGAGATAACGCACCCAACGTTCGAACAGCATATCGGTGATAATAGCCAACAATGCCACCACCGCCGCGCCCTGGATCACATAGGCGGTGTTAAAGCCGCTCAGACCGATGATGATCGGCGAGCCGAGCGTCTTGGTGCCGACGGTGGAAGCGATGGCCGCCGTGCCGATGTTGATGATCACCGACGTGCGGATCCCGGCGACGATCACCGGCGCCGCCAGCGGCAATTCGACCCGCCACAGAATTTGCCAGGCGCTCATCCCCACGCCGCGGGCAATCTCGCGCGTGGCGGGCGGCACCGATTCGATGCCCGCCAGCGTGCCCTGCAGGATCGGCAGCAGGCCGTACAGCACCAGCGCAATGATCGCCGGCTGTTCGCTGAAGCCCATCACCGGCACCGCTACCGCCAGCACCGCTACCGGCGGGAAGGTCTGCCCCACCGCCACCACCGTTTCCACCAGCGAACGAAACTCCCGGCCGCTGCGCCGGGTTACCGCCACGCCGGCCGCTACGCCGAGAGCCACCGCGATCAGGCTGGAGATTGCCACCAGCGACAGATGCGCCCCCACCAGCGCGATAAAGCTGTCCTGCTGATAAATGGGCCGCTCCAGATCGGGGAACCAGGCGGCAAACAGGCCGCGCAGATGATCCATGCCGAACACCAGCGCCAACAGCAGCGCCAGCGTCCAGGGCAGCGGATCGCGCAGCAGGCGCCAGATGCGCCCGCTCATGACAGCGCCTGCCCGGCGATCAGATCGTTGAAGTGCAAGACCCCCAACGCTTCGCCCCGTTCATCCACCACCGGCAGGCAGTCGCTGCCGCGCGCCACAAACACCGACAGCGCCTCGCGCAGGCTCATGGCGGCGGCGATCGGTTCGCCCTCGGCGGCGCCGGGCCGCACTCGCTCCGCCACCGTTCCCAGCGACAGCAGCTTGATGCCGCGATCGCTGCGCCCGAAGAAGTCCCGCACGAAGTCATTGGCCGGCGCGGTCAGCAGCGCCAGCGGCGTGCCCTGTTGCACCACCCGCCCCTGATCGAGCAGCACCAGGCGATCCGCCAAGCCCAGCGCCTCGTCGATGTCGTGCGTCACCAACACGATAGTGCGGCCGGAGAGCTGATGGATGCGCGCGATCTCCGCCTGCAACGCCGCGCGGGTGACCGGATCCAGCGCGCCGAACGGTTCGTCCATCAGCAACACCTCGGGATCGGCGGCCAGCGCGCGCGCCACCCCTACCCGTTGCTGCTGCCCGCCGGACAGCTGATGCGGATAGCGACGGCGAAACAGATCCGGCTCCAGATGCAACAGCTCCAGCAGTTCGGTTACCCGATCGCGAATACGCGCGCGCGGCCATTTCAGCAGCTGCGGCACGGTGGCGATGTTTTCCTCCACCGTCCAGTGCGGAAACAGGCCGATCGATTGGATCGCATAGCCCATGCGCCGCCGCAGATCCTGCGGTTTGAACGACTGGATCTCTTCGCCGGCAAAGAGAATCTTGCCCCGATCGTGCTCGATCAGGCGATTGATCATTTTTAACGTCGTGGACTTGCCGGAACCCGAGGTGCCGATCAACACGGTGAATTCGCCCTCGGCGATGTGCAGCGTGAGATCGTCTACCGCCGGCTTGCCCTGAAAAATTTTGCTGACTTGCTCAAAGTGAATCATCGGCGCGATACGTCCAGGATTGAAACCCAAAATTTAAACAGCGAATCGACGATGACCGCCATCATGACCACCGGGATCACCCCCAGCAGAACCAGATCCAGCGCGCTGCTGAGCAGCCCCTGAAAGACGATGGCGCCAAAACCGCCGGCGCCGATCAGCGCCGCCACCACCGCCATGCCGACGGTTTGCACCGCCAGAATGCGCACGCCGGTCAGGAACAGCGGCAGCGCCAACGGCAGCTGCACGCGCAGGAAGATCTGCCCGCGCGTCAGCCCCATGCCGGTGGCGGATTCGATCACCCCCGCCGGCACGCTTTGCAGCCCCGCCACCACGCTGCGCACCAGCGGCAACAATGCGTACAGCACCAGCGCCACGATCGCCGGTGCCATGCCGATGCCGCTGACGCCGTGTTCTGCCAGCCAGGGCACCGCCGTCGCCAGCCCCGCCAACGGCGCGATCAGCAGGCCGAACAGCGCGATGGACGGCACGGTCTGGATAATGTTCAGCACGGAGAAAATCGGCCGCTGCCAGCGCTCGGAGCGAAAACACAGCACCCCGAGCGGCACGCCGATCGCCAGCGCCGGCGCCATCGTCGCCAGCAGAATGGTCAGGTGCTGCAGCAGCGCGGCGTCAAACACCTCCTGGCGATTGTGGTACTCCTTCAGCAGCGACAGCTGATCGAGCTGATGCCCGAACAGCAGCAGCGCCGGCGGCACCAGCACCAGCGCGTTGCCCAGCATGCGCCACAGGTGCGACGCGGTGATGCGCGCCATGGCGTCGGCGGCGATCAGCAGGCTCAGCGCCATCGTCAGCCAGCATCCGCTGCCCCAGGAGGTGCGCGCCAGGCGCGATCCCTCCTGCGCCAGACGCCCGGCGGCCTGCCCGCTGATCCAGAAGGCCAGCGTCAGCACCCCGCAGGCGGCCAGCGCCGCCAGCAGCGCCCGTCCCCGCGTCGGCGGCAACAGGCTGAGGATCGCCAATGCCGCCAGCGGCAACAGCAGCCACAGCGCCGGGCCGTGCAGCAGGGAGAACAAGGAGAGGCTTTTGCCCGACAACAGGCGATTGGGGGCATAACTGAGGAACGGCAGGCCGAACGCGGCCAGCAGCAACAGCATGAACAGCGTCAACAAGACGCGATGTTTTACGGCGATAGTCAAAGAAACGCTCCGGTTCCCTCGGTTTACCCCCTCTCCCGACGGCAGAGGGGGCACCTCGGCATTATCCCTTAACAAACCCTTTCTCTTTCAGGTAAGCGGCCGCCACCTGTTTGGCGTCCTGGCCTTCCACGGCGATCTGCGCGTTGAGTTTTTGCAGCGTCGGCCCGTCCAGCGAGGCGAACACCGGCTTCAGCAGCTCAGGCAGATTGGCATGCGCCTTCAGGGCCGCTTCGCGCACGATCGGCGCCGGCGCGTAGATCGGCTGTACGCCTTTCGGATCCGCCAGCGTCTGCAGCCCCAGCGCCGCCACCGGGCCATCGGTGCCGTAGGCCATCGCCGCGTTGACGCCGGAGGTCTGCTCCGCCGCCGCCTTGATGGTCACCGCCGTATCGCCGCCGGCCAGGGACAGCAGCTGATCCTGATTCAGCTTGAAGCCGTAGGCATTCTGGAACGCCGGCAGCGCATCCGGCCGCTCGATAAATTCCGCCGAGGCCGCCAGCTTGAACTTGCCGCCGCCGTTGATCCACTTGCCGAGATCCGACAGCGTCTTCAGGTGATTGGCCTCCGCCACGTCCTGGCGAATGGCGATGGTCCAGGTGTTGTTGGCCGGCGCCGCGTCCAACCAGACGATTTTGTTTTTGTCGTAGTCGAGTTGCTTCACCTTCTCGAAACCGGCCTGGGCGTTCTTCCACGCCGGATCTTTCTCATCGGAGAAGAAAAACGCGCCGTTGCCGGTGTATTCCGGGTAGATGTCGATCTCGCCGGAGGTGATGGCGCCGCGCAGCACCTTGGTGGTGCCGAGCTGCAGCTTGTTGGTGGTCTGGATGCCGTTGGCTTCCAGCACCTGCACGATGATGTTGCCGAGCAGCGAACCTTCGGTGTCGATCTTGGAGCCGACGCGCACCGAGTCGGCCGCCTGCGCCAGACCGCCGGTGGCCAGCAGGGCCAGCGCGACGGCAAAGGAACGTCCGCGTGATAAGGTGATTGCCATACTTTTCCTCTGGTTATACGTTTTCCGGCTCATGGGCCGGTTAGGTTGGAAAATCCTGAGAAACGCGCTTCCAGCGCGCAATAAATTTTTCCGTCGGCAGGGCATCGCCCTCCCCCTGCGGTTCACCGGCGCGCAACGGATGCACACCGACGTCGATCGGCGTCAGGGCGTAATCGCGCAGCCACTCGCCGTAGCCTTGCGCGACAAATCCCTGGCTGCGGCGCTGGTACGCCTCACGCTCCGCCAGATAGACTTCGCGCAAACCATACCAGGGCAGGCCGGGCAGATCGTGATGCACTAAATGGTAGTTCAGATTGAGAAACAGCAGCCGCCACGGCCAACCCGCCTCATTAATAATAGAACGTGCCTGCGGAGCGTCCACGGCGCGATGCTCAAAAAACGATCTTACCTTGGTCAGCGCCAGCGCCGGGTAGCTGATGGCCAGCAGGTAAAACGCCGCGCCGATACCCTGCGCCTGCAGCCAGTCGAGCAGCATCGCCAACAGCGACAGGTGCACCAACCACCTCGCCCAGGCGCGCCACTCCCCGGCGGCAAGCGCTTTCACCGCCCCGGCCAGGGTCGCGGCGATATCCAGCGCCGGGCCAAGGAGCACCCGGCCTATCAGCGTATTGCGCACGGCGGCCAGCAGCGGCAGCAACCGGGGATAGCGCCGCCACTGCGCGGCGCTGAAGTAATAGCTTTCGGGATCTTCGTGCGGATCGGTCAGGTGGTCGTTGCGGTGGTGGCGCAGATGCGAATCGCGATACAGCCCGTAGGGATACCACACCGCCAGCGGCAACAGGCCGAACAGCTGATTGACGCGCGGCCAGCGCGTCGGATGGCCGTGGATCAGCTCGTGCTGCAACGACATGTACCAGGTGGTCAGCAGGATCAGCAGCGGCGCGCCAAGCCACGGGCCCAGCGTTTGCCACCCCAGCGCCACGCCGAACCAGCCGCCGTACACCGCCGCCATGATCCCCCAGGTGGGCAGCTCCAGCCGCCAATGCCGGCGCCGATAAAGCTGCCTGATTCGTTCGCGCTGTTCGGGGTGCAAATAGTGGGCGTGGGACATGCTGCGGCTCGCGGTAAGAGATTTTCTCCCAGTATCCATGAGCCGTAGCGGCATTCAAAATAACGAAAATGGCAAAGCTAAGTGAAAATTCAGCGGGTTGCGTACGCGTAAAAGCGAAAAAACGGGCCGCGCAGGCGGCCCGTCGGTCACATCTTCAGGGAACGAAATCGAGCACCACGGCGTTGAACAGCGCATACTCGGTGGCGTTGGCCATCGGCGGAAACTGCGCGCGCTGCACCGCCGCGCTCGCCGCTGCGCACAGTGGCGCGTCGCCTCTTACGATCTTGCTGCTCGCCAGCTTGCCGTCGTCCGGTCGCAGCCGAATGCTGATGGTGCAGCGTTGGCCGCGCGCGCGTTCAGGCAAACGCAGCTCGCGGCTCACCGCGTTATGCACCCGCACCGGATAGCTGAGCGGCGCCGTGGCCTGCGCCTCGGCCTGCGGCTGCGGCAACGGGATGCCGGCCTGACGCCCGGCACCGCAGCCGCTTAACAGCAACAGCGCCAACAGGCCTAGTGTCTTTTTCATTCCCTATATCCTTATTGGGTTGTTAATCCTTATATGACGGCGATCACTGCGCCGCCGGGTAAGCCTCGCCGTCATCCGCGTAACGCTGCAGCCGCTCGCGCCACCACTTGGCTGCCAGACCGCTGGCGCTTTCCCGCCAGCCGAAATAGGCAACGTCGCTGCAGCGCTCAGATTCAACGCGTTTCGCCACCAGTTCGCCGCTGTTCAGGTAAGGTTCCGCCAGAGAACGCGGTAGATAGCCGCAGCCCAGCCCGGCCAACTGCGCCTGCAGCTTGGCGTCGAAGCCGAAGACCGTCAGCGTATCCTGTTCTTCCAGCAGGTTCAGGCTCTGCGGCGCGTTGACCCGCGAGGTATCGCGCACCACCACCGCCCGGTGCTGACGGATCTCATCTTTCGGCAACGGTTCCGGCAGCGCCGCCAGCGGATGCTGTGGCGCGACGGCGAACACGTAATCCAACTGCCCCAGGCGGCTGAACGCATAACCCACCCGCGACGGCGGCTCGCAGATGGCGCCGATGATAATGTCGGCGCAGCCGTAAACCAGCGATTCCCAGGAGCCGGCCAGCACCTCGTGGCTGAAACGCAGCCGAGTATGGTGATGCTGCCGATAGAACTCGTCGATCAGCGGCAACAGGCGGGCAAACGGGAAGGAGGCATCGATCCCGAGCGTGATCTCGCTTTCCCAGCCGTTCTCCACGTAGCGCGCCTGCTGCTCCAGATCCTGCGCCGCCCGCAGCAACACCCGCCCTTTTTCCAGCATCAGCTTGCCGGTATCGGTGAACTTCGCCCGGTGGCCGGAGCGGTCCAGCAGGGTGATGTCGAGATCGTTTTCCAGCTTTTGCACCATATAGCTGAGTGCCGAAGGGGTTTTAAACAGTGCGGCGGCCGCGGCGGCGAAAGATCCGTGCCGGTCCAGCGCGTCCAAAATCAGCAGCGCTTCCAGGTTTAATCTCATGCTTTCTCCCGTGTATAAAAAAACTCAACAAGTCGGCAAAAATTCTGCGGTATCTTTGAAATCGCCCTCTGCCTACCATGCGTTTTATCGGCGTTACACTCATCAGATGTTCAACCGAAATATCACTGGGAAGGTAAATTATGTCCAAGTTTCAACTGCTTGATAAAGACAACTCCGCACTGATTTTTATCGACCATCAACCGCAAATGGCCTTCGGCGTGGCTAATATTGATCGTCAGCAACTGAAAAACAACGTTGTTGGTTTGGCGAAGACGGGCAAGATTTTCAACGTGCCAACCCTTTTCACCTCGGTAGAAACCGAAAGCTTCAGCGGCTATATCTGGCCGGAACTGCTGGCGGTACACCCGGAAATCACCCCGATTGAACGCACCTCGATGAACTCCTGGGAAGACGCGGCCTTCGTTAAAGCCGTGGAAGCCACCGGCCGCAAAAAGCTGGTGATCTCCGCGCTGTGGACCGAAGTGTGCCTGACCTTCCCGGCGCTGATGGCGCTGGAAGCCGGCTATGAAGTGTATGTGGTGACCGACACCTCCGGCGGCACCTCCGTCGATGCGCACGAGCGTTCGATCGATCGCATGGTGCAGGCCGGCGCCGTGCCGGTGACCTGGCAGCAGGTGCTGCTGGAGTACCAGCGCGACTGGGCGCGCAAAGACACCTACGACGCGGTGATGGCGCTGGTGCGCGAGCACAGCGGCGCGTACGGCATGGGCGTCGACTACGCTTACACCATGGTGCACCACGCACCGGCCCGCACGCTGAAATAATTCCCCTTGCCCCGGCCCCGCGCCGGGGTATTTTCAGGAGTCGGTTTTATGGCCCATCCGCAGCATGTCACGCTGGTGATCACCCACCGTTTGGCGCCGGGGAACGAGCAGGCCTATGAGGCCTGGCTGAACCGCATCATGCCCGACGCCGCGGGCTTCACCGGCCATTTGGGCGTCAACGTGATTCGCCCTTCCGGCGACGAGCAGGCCTATACGGTGCTGGTCCGCTTCGACAACCTCGACAATCTGTACCGCTGGATCCACTCGCCGCTGCGCAAGCAATACATCGAAGAAGTCACCCCGCTGTTGCTGGAGAGCGACCATATCGAGATCCGCCCCGGCGCAGAGTTCTGGTTTACCCCGCCCAGCCCCGGCGTGCGCCAGCCGCCCCAGTGGAAGCAGTTCATCATCACCCTGCTGGTGATCTTCCCTTCCACCAATCTGGTGCCCTGGTTTTGGGGGCTGGCACTGCCGCAGCTGAACGGCACGCTGCTCGGCCATTTTCTCAATGACGCCACCGTGGTCGCCCTGGTGGTGTACCTGTGGATGCCTATCGTGACCCGCGTTTTTCATCAATGGCTGACCCGCCGCTAGGCGGTTCGCCGGGAGAATGTTATGAACCACCACGCTTCATTGATTATCACCAACGGCAAGTTTCACACCGTCGATCGCCAAAATCCCACCGCGCAGGCGGTCGCCATCCGCGACGGCAAGTTTCTGGCGGTCGGCAGCGAAAGCGAAGTCATGCAGCACGCCGGGCCGGAAACCCAGGTGATCGATCTGCACGGCCACACCGCCATTCCGGGCCTGAACGACTCGCACCTGCACCTGATCCGCGGTGGCCTGAACTATAACCTGGAGCTGCGCTGGGAAGGCGTGCCTTCGCTGGCCGACGCGCTGCGCATGTTGAAAGAACAGGCGCTGCGCACGCCGAACCCGCAGTGGGTGCGGGTGGTCGGCGGCTGGACCGAATTCCAGTTCGCCGAGCGCCGCATGCCGACGCTCGACGAAATCAACCAGGCGGCGCCGGACACGCCGGTGTTCATTCTGCACCTCTACGATCGCGCGCTGCTCAACCGCGCGGCGCTGAAGGTGGTCGGCTACACCAAAGACACGCCGAACCCGCCGGGCGGCGAAATCCAGCGCGACGCCAACGGCAACCCGACCGGCATGCTGATCGCCAAGCCCAACGCCATGATCCTGTACGCTACGCTGGCGAAAGGGCCGAAGCTGCCGCTGGAGCAGCAGGTCAACTCCACTCGCCAGTTTATGCGCGAGCTGAACCGTCTGGGCCTCACCAGCGCCATCGACGCCGGCGGCGGTTTCCAGAACTACCCGGAGGATTATCAGGTGATCGCCGAGCTGCACGAGAAAAAGCAGCTGACCATTCGCATTGCCTATAACCTGTTCACCCAGCGGCCGAAGCAGGAGCTGGAAGACTTCGAGCTGTGGACCGACATGCTCAAGCCGGGCCAGGGCACCGACTTTTATCGCCACAACGGCGCCGGCGAGATGCTGGTGTTCTCCGCCGCCGACTTCGAAGACTTCCTGCAGCCGCGCCCGGATCTGCCGCCGGGCACCGAGGACGAACTGGAGCGGGTGGTGCGCCATCTGGTCGAGCACCGCTGGCCGTTCCGCCTGCACGCCACCTATGACGAATCCATCAGCCGCATGCTGGACGTGTTCGAGAAGGTGAACCGCGACATTCCGTTCAACGGGCTGCACTGGCTGTTCGACCACGCCGAAACCATTACCGAACGCAATATCGAACGGGTCAAGGCATTGGGCGGCGGCATTGCGGTGCAGCACCGCATGGCATTCCAGGGCGAATATTTCGCCGAGCGCTACGGCATCGAAGCCACCAAACATACGCCGCCGGTGGCGAAAATGCTGGCGGCCGAGCTGCCGGTCGGGCTGGGCACCGACGCCACCCGCGTCGCCAGCTACAACCCGTGGACAGCGCTGTACTGGCTGGTCTCCGGCCGCACCGTCGGCGGCATGGCGATGTACGACGACAGCGCGCGGCTGGATCGCGAAACGGCGCTGATGCTGTGGACGCAAGGCAGCGCCTGGTTCTCCACCGAGCAAGGCAAGAAAGGCCAGATCAAGGTCGGCCAGCTGGCGGATGTGGCGGTGCTGTCGCAGGACTATTTCAGCGTGCCGGAAGAGCAGATCAAAGGCATTGAGTCGGTAATGACGGTGGTGGACGGCAAGGTGGTCTACGCCGCCGGCAGCTTCTCGCCGCTGGCGCCGCCGCCGCTGCCGGTGCTGCCGGAGTGGTCGCCGGTCACCCAGGTGCCGGGCCACTACCGTTCCGCGCCGCCGTCGGCGGCGGCCAAAGTCGGCGTGCTGAGCCAGGCGCACCAATGCTGCGGCCCGTGCGGCGTACACGCGCACCAGCATGACATCGCGCGCCGCTCCAGCATCCCGGTGTCGGATGAAAACGCCTTCTGGGGCGCGTTCGGCTGTTCATGCTTCTCGTTCTAAGTTGCCAGGCAAGCAACTTATTATGCAACTAGCTTAATAAGGTATTAAGCTAGCAACATAACAAATTAATGGCGCTGCCCACGGGAGAGCGCCATTTCATTTTCAATCGCGGTTGATCTCCAGCCAGCGCCGCTGCTCGGCGGAGGCGGCTATCGCATCCAGCACGCAGGACACCTTCCAGCCTTCTTCAAAGTCCGGCCACATGCGATCGCCCGCGGCGATGCCGTTGACCAGATCGCGGATCTCCACCGTCTTCTGATCGTTAAAGCCGATGCCGTGCCCGGCGCTGATGCAGAACGCCGCGTAGTCCGGGTGTTTCGGCCCTACCAGCAGCGTTTTGAACCCCTGCCGCTCCGCCGGCTCATCGTGCCGATACAGCTTCAGCTCCGCCATCCGCTCCTGGGTATAGCTCAGCGTGCCCTTGGTGCCGGTGACCACATAGGTCAGCCCCATCTTGCGCCCGCAGGCAATGCGCGAGGTTTCGATAGTGCCCATCGCGCCGCCGGCGAAGCGCAGCAGCGCGCCGGCCTGATCTTCGTTTTCCACCGGCAGCAGGCGCGCCGGGTCTTGCGGGTCCGGGCGCTGTTTGATCACGGTTTGCATATCGCCACAGACCGCCACGATGTCGCCCACCAGGTAGTGCGCCATATTGACGATGTGCGCCGCCAGATCCCCCAGCGCGCCCAGCCCGGCGCTGGCGCGGCGGCAGTGCCAGTCGAGCGGCGTGCGCGGGTCGGCCAGATAATCCTCATTGTGGGTGCCGTAAAAATGCACCACTTCGCCGATTTCGCCGTTGGCGATGATCTCGCGCGCCAGCTGGCTGGTCGGGTTCTTCATGTAGTTGAAACCGACCAGCGTTTTCACGCCCTTGGCGCGGGCGGCCTGCACCATCTCCGCCGCGTCGGCGGCGTCCAGCGCCAGCGGCTTTTCCGAATACACGTGCTTGCCGTGGCGGATCGCTTCCAGCGCCATCTCTTTGTGCAAGAAGTTGGGCGCGCAGATGTCCACCACGTCGATCGCCGGATCGGCCACCAGCTGCCGCCAATCGCCGGTCGAGCGCGCAAAGCCGAACTCGGTTGCGCGCTGCGCCGCCAGCTCGGGCGTCACTTCCGCCAGCATCTCCAGCACCAGCTCCCCTTTCAGAGGAAAGACCGTGGCGGCCTGCGCATAGGCGATGGCGTGACAACGCCCGATATAGCCGGTGCCGATTAACCCAACGCGTACCTGTTTCATCATTTTCTCCCGTGATCGAAATCCTGTGTAGAACCAGGCGCCGCTCAATGAAACGCGCTGGCTGATAACAGGTTTATATGGAATTTAAATTTCAACAACAAGAAAAAAGGAAAATAAAGTTCACATTCGTGATGCCGTTCATGAAACATTGACGGGATGATGCAACGGGGAAAGCCCGGACACGGCTTGCCGTATCCGGACGAGGTAAAATGAACCGTTTATTTCATATCAAGGTAAACCGTTGGCGCCGTGCTGCACGTAGCCAGGGCGTTGCAGCAGGCGCTGCTGATAGGCCGCCAGCGCCGCATAATTCGGCCGCTCGAACGGCGTCATCAGCCAGCGATTCAGCGACAGCCCCAGCACCACGTCCGCCAGCGTGAAGGCCGCGCCGGCGGCATAAAGGCCGTGCTGCGCCAAATGCTTGTCCAGCAGCCCCATCAGCCGATTCCACTCACGCTCGGCGGCGGCCAGGCTGGCGGCATCCTGATAATCCGCATGCCCGCGCACCCGCGACATGAACACATAGCGCCAGGCGCCGTTCAGATCGGTGGCCTGCCAGTCCATCCACATCTCCACCGCCGCGCGCGCGCCGGGTTCCTGCGGCAGCAGATCGCGGCGCCCTTCCCGTCCGGCCAGGTAGCGGCAGATAGTGTTCGACTCCCACAGCACCCGCTCGCCGTCGATCAGCACCGGCACCAGGCCGTTGGGATTCAGCGCCAGAAACGCCGGCTCCTGCGTGGAGCGAAAGCCGCTGCCCCAGTCCTCCCGCACCAGCGGCAACCCCAGCTCCTGGCAGGTCCACAATACCTTGCGCACGTTGATCGATGAGGCTTTGCCCAATAATTTCAGCATTCGCTTTCCTTACCCTCTCCAGAACGGTTTATCGCCTTCGCGCCGCGCATCCGCCCGCGTCAGGCCGATATCCGCCAGTTGCCTGTCGTTCAGCAGCAGTAACTCTCTGCGCGTACTGCGGCGCAACAAATACCAACGCCAGCGTGACCAGCCTACCCGTCGCCGCGTCGTCATGCCATCAAACAGTGCCATGTTGTTATTCTCCCTGCTGTTTTTGCGTTGCAGTCATCATGCTCGCCGGGAGAAAAACAATACAGATTCACGCTGGCGCTATTTTTTTCATACAGCTGCGCCAAAAAAACCGCTGAATGGTTTACTTTGAAAGCATCTGTACCGGTTTTTTAATCCTGCATCCCGATAAGAGGCCTCTGTATGACACGCTACGCCACTCTGGCCGCCATTCTCAGCCAACGCATTCAGCAAGGGCTGTATCCCGCCGGCCATCGCCTGCCTTCGGTGCGCGCGCTGAGCCAGGAGCACGGCGTCAGCATCAGCACGGTGCAGCAAGCCTACCGGCTGCTGGAAGAACAGCGCCTGGTGGAGGCGCGGCCGAAGTCGGGCTACTTCGTGCATACGCGGCGCGCGCAGGCCGAGCTGCCCGCCATGACGGCGCCGGTGCAGCGGCCGGTGGACATTTCGCAATGGGAGCAGGTGCTGGAGCTGGTGCGCAGCCGGCCGCGCGAGGGCCTGATCCAGCTGGGGCGCGGCATGCCGGATATCGCCGAGCCGACGATGAAACCGCTGATCGTCGCCCTGCGCAACGCCGCCCGCCACGGCGATCTGCGCAGCCTGTATTACGACAGCATTCAGGGCGTGGCCGCGCTGCGCGAGCAGGTCGCCCGCCTGCTGCTGGATTCCGGCTGCCAAATCGGCCCCGATCAGTTGCTGATCACCACCGGCTGCCAGGAAGCGATCTCCGCCGGGCTGCGCGCCGTTTGCCAACTCGGCGACATCGTGGCGGTCGATTCGCCCTGCTTCCACGGCACCATGCAGACGCTGAAGGGCCTGGGCATCAAGGCGCTGGAAATCCCCACCGATCCGCTCACCGGCGTCAGCCTGGCGGCGCTGGAGATGGCGCTGGAACAATGGCCGATCAAAGCGATTCTGCTGACGCCCAACTGCAACAATCCGCTGGGCTACATCATGCCCGACGCCCACAAACAGCGGTTGCTGACGCTGGCGCAGCGCCACGACACGGCAATCATCGAGGACGACGTCTACGGCGACATCGCCTATCACTACCCGCGGCCGCGCACCATCAAGTCGTTCGACGAAGACGGCCGCGTGCTGCTGTGCAGCTCGTTTTCCAAAACGCTGGCGCCGGGGCTGCGGGTGGGCTGGATCGCACCCGGCCGCTACCTGGAACGGGTGCTGCACATGAAGTTCATCGGCTCCGGCGCCACCGCCACCCAGCCGCAGCTGGCGATCGCCGAATTCATCCGCGGCGGGCACTATCTGCAGCACCTGCGGCGCATGCGCGCCCGCTACCAGCAGAACCGCGATCGCATGACCGACCTTATCCTGAAACACTTCCCGGCCGGCACCCGCGTCAGCCGGCCGCGCGGCGGCTTTATGCTGTGGATCGAACTGGACGAGGCGTTCGACACCCTGCGGCTGAACCGCCATCTCGAGCAGCAGGGCGTGCAGATCGCCGTCGGCAGCATCTTTTCCGCCGCCGGCAAATACCGCAACTGCCTGCGCATCAACTATGCGCCGAAGCTGACGGCGGAGATCGAACAGGCGGTGCAGCGGGTCGGCGCCACCATCCAGGCACTGATGCCGAGCGGCGTGCTGCAACCTCAGGCGGACTGAAGCCAATACTCCGCCACCCGGCGGCGCAGATGACCGATGCCCTGCGGGTGATGAATAAACTGCTCTACCGGCATCATTCGCCAGCGCTGCCCTTCATCGCCAAAGCGAATGGCGGCGATCTGCGCCGGGGTGATCACCCCGGCCATAAACCAGGTCGGCGGGTAGCCGGGTTGAATACCGTCGTAACGCCGCTGCCAGACAACCTGGCGTTCGGCGAGCAACACCCCGAACTCTTCCTGCGTTTCCCGCAGCACGCACTGCAGCGGCGTCTCGCCGTTTTCCCGCCCGCCGCCGGGCAGATCCCACATCCCGGGCCACGGAATGCCCGGCTTGTCGTCCCGTTGGTAAACCAGCAGGCGGCCGTCGCACAGCAGCGCGATCTTGGCCCCGCCAAACGCCCGATCCGTCATGTTTTCCGTCTCCCGCCCATACCGTTGCCTGAACATCATACTCCATCCCGGCGCGGCCTGGTGTATAGTGAAAATCCGTTTCACAACAGGCGAACAATACGATGAATTCTCCGTTTCTGGTGACCCCTCAATGGCTTGCGCAACATATCAACGATGAAAATCTGGTGGTGATCGACGTCCGGATGTCGCCGGTGGGGCTGACGCCGAAGAAAGATATGCTTGCCGAGTTCGAACGCGGCCATATCCCCGGCGCGGTCTATTTCGATATCGACGAGGTGGCGGACAAAAGCACCGCACTGCCGCATATGCTGCCGACAGCGGCGGAATTCGCCGCGGCGGCGGGCCAATTGGGCATCAGCGAACGCGATACCCTGGTGATTTACGACGAGGGCAACCAGTTCTCCGCGCCGCGCGGCTGGTGGACTTTCCGCAATTTCGGCGCCGAGCGCGTTTACGTGCTGGACGAAGGGCTGAACGGCTGGATCGCGCAGGGCCAGGCGCTGGCAACCGGCCCGGCGCAGCCTGCCCCGCAGACGTTCAACGCCCGGTTCAACGCCGACGCGGTGGTGGATATGCGGCAAGTGGAGCAGGCATTAGGCACGCCGGTGCAAATTCTCGACGCGCGCGCCGCGCCGCGCTTTTATGCCGAAGCGCCGGAGCCGCGCCCCGGCCTGCACCGCGGCCATATTCCCGGCAGCATCAACATTCCGTACGGCGAGCTGCTGGAAAACGGCCGCTTCAAATCGCTGGAGGCGCTGCGCCAAACCTTCAACGACAAGGGAGTGGATATCAACGGCCCGATCATCACCAGCTGCGGCTCCGGCGTGACGGCGGCGGTGCTGGCGTTCGGCCTGCTGTCGCTCGGCGCGCCGCAGGTCAAGCTGTATGACGGCGCCTGGAGCGAATGGGGCCAGCTGAGCGGCAAGCAGCCGATCGCCCAAGATTAAGTTTCGATCCGCTCGACCACGATCTGCGCCAGCCGCTGCACGGCGGCCGAAGGCTGATCCTCGGCGCGGTGCAGCACCACGCCGAGCTGGCCGAGAGCGGGCAGCAGATCGGGGGCCAGCGGCGCCAGGCCGGGCGGCAAACCCGCCGCCGTGCGCACCGTGACGCCCAATCCGGCGCTCACCGCCGCCCACACGCCGTTCAGGCTGCGGCTGGTAAAGGCGATGCGCCAGGGTATGCCGGCACGATCCAGCGCCTGCGTCGCCGCGCTGCGCATCAGGCAAGGCGCGTCAAACATCACCAACGGCAACGGCTCATCCCCTTCTCGCCAGGGCGCCAGCGCGAAGCCGGGCGAGGCGATCCAGTGCAGCTGCCGCTGCCCCAGCGCCAGATGAAACGGCGTGCTCAAACCGCCATCCCACGCCAGCGACAGATCCAGTTGACCTTTCAGCACCCAGTCGATCAGCTCGGCATTGCGCGCGATGCGCGCCTCGATGCGCACCTTTGGATTGGCGCGCGCGAAGCTGCCCAACACCTGCGGCAGAAACGTCTCGCCGAAATCCTCCTGCAGCCCCAGCCGCACCGTGCCCTGCAAATCCAACCCGCGCACCGCGGCGGCGGCTTCGTCATTGAGCTCCAGCAGGCGGCGCGCGTAACCGAGCAGCGTTTCCCCCGCCTCGGTCATCACCATGCCGCGCCCGGCCTTGCGCAGGATCGGCGCGCCGACCTGCTGTTCCAGCTTTTTCAGGTGAGCGCTGACCGCCGACGTCGAACGCCCCAGCCGTTCAGCCGCCTTGGCGAAGCTGCCCAGCTCGACGCCGGTGACGAAGCTGCGCAAATCCTCGAGATCGAACGTTATTCGCCTCATGCTGACCATCCTGATTTTCTGAACCATCGATAAAAATAATACCGATTTTACTGATAAAGATGGCGTGTCACGCTCTCCCGGTCAACGTCTTTGCGGAGAATCCTTATGCTCGCGATGCACGCAGCCCGCCAAGTGGCGGTTAGTGCGGCTGGATTTATGGCGTGAACCGCCGCAGGCACAGCCGCACAACGGCCAGCTGTTCCGCGTCGGCCATCTGTCCGTCCCCTTTGACCACACTGCGCCGCGGGTTGACAGCCAAACTTGATATTGATAATCATTATCAACATTAAACATTCATTTGCGGTTCGCGGGATGCGGGCCGCTCTCCGGGGTCAACCGCCATGCCGTCATCACCGATCACACCTTACGCCACCACCTGCTGCATCGTGGGGGGCGGCCCCGCCGGGCTGATGCTCGGCTATCTGCTGGCGCGGGCGGGGATCGACGTGACGGTGCTGGAGAAGCACGCCGACTTCCTGCGCGATTTTCGCGGTGACACCATTCACCCGTCGACGCTGGAAGTCATGCACCAGCTGGGCCTGCTCGACGAACTGCTGGCGCTGCCGCACCAGCGCGCCGAATCCCTGCACGCCGAAGTCGCCGGGCGCGACATCAAGCTGGCGGATTTCACCCGCCTGCCGACGCGCTGCAAATTTATCGCCTTTATGCCGCAGTGGGAGTTCCTCAACTTTTTGGCACAGCAGGCCGCCGCATTCCCCCATTTCAGGCTGCTCACCTCGACGCAGGTTCATAAGCTGCTCTACGACCGCGGCCAGGTATGCGGCGTGCTGGCCGACACGCCGGAAGGCCCGATCCGCGTGCGCAGCCAGCTGGTGATCGGCACCGACGGCCGCAACTCGGTGGTGCGCGAGCAGGCGGCGCTCAGCAGCCGCTCCTTCGGCGCCCCGCGCGACGTCTTGTGGATGAAGCTCAGCAAGCAGCCGGGCGATCCGGCCTGGTCGATGGGCCATACCGGGCCGAAGCAGAACTTCATCATGATCGATCGCGGCGACTACTGGCAGTGCGGCTACTCGATCGATAAAGGCAGCTTCGACGCGATCCGCCGCAGCGGCCTGGAGAAATTTTTGCTGCACCTCGCCGAGGTGGCGCCATTCCAGGACGATCGCCTGCAGGAGATCGTCGAGTGGGATCAGGTGAAGCTGCTGAGCATCCGCATCGATCGTCTGGATCGCTGGGCCAAACCGGGGGTGCTGTGCATCGGCGACGCCGCGCACGCCATGTCGCCGATCGGCGGCGTGGGCGTCAACCTGGCGATTCAGGACGCGGTGGCCGCCGCCAACGCCCTGATCCCACCGCTGCGCCAGCATCGGCTGCAGCTGAAGCATCTGCTGAGCGTGCAGCGCCGGCGCGAATTCCCCACCCGGGCCATCCAGTTTTTGCAGATCAAAATGAGCCAGCGCAAGCCGGGCGAACGCCGCGCAGCGGGCGGTTCGCGCCTGATCGCCCGCGTCGGCAACAGCCGCTGGCTGCCGCGCCTGTTCGGCCGCATCATCGGCCTGGGTTTTCGCCGCGAAACGCCGCGGCATCTGTCCAACGAAACCTGCCCTCCGGAATAACATTGGTGCTTTTTTCATCGCACCGTATAATGGTTAAATCGAACGATTTAATTAACTGGAGCGATTAAATGTACGCACTCAGCGCGAACGAGGCCAAAACCCAATTCGGCGATTTGCTGCTCAAGGCGCAACGTGAGCCGGTGCAAATCAATCGCAATGGCAAACCGGTCGCCGTCGTCATGTCGGTAGAAGACTACCAGGCGCTGGAAGATCTCAAACTACGCGCACTGCAGCAAAAAATCGCGCAGGCTACCGCCGAGGAAGACGCCGGTAAGGCGGTAGACGGTGATGCCTTCTTCAACCGTCTGCTCACCGATGAAACCGACTGATATGCCCGCGTTTCGCCTCACCCCGCAAGCCCAACAAGATCTGCTGGCTATTCGCCATTTCACCGTCGAGCACTGGGGCCAAACGCAATCTCGCCGCTATCTTGAGCAGTTGAGAGAGATCATGCATCATCTGGCGGACATGCCGGAAGCGGGTAAAGCCCACTTTCACGATCTGGGCGAAGAGATACGCAGTTTTCCTTACGCCAGCCATAGGATCTACTACCGCAGCCGCCCTGCCGGCATCACCGTTCTTGCCATTTTGCATCAGGCGATGGTGCCCCACCGGCATCTGGAACAACGGCTGTAACTTTTCTTACTCAAAGGGGCACTGATGTTCACCGTCCGTCAGGCATTGCTGGAAGATTTAACCCAGGTGCGCGATATCGGCATCCGCACCTATCGCGCGCACTTCGGTGAGCTGTGGCGCTACCCGCACGAGCTGGAGGCCTTTCTGGCCGAGGATTTTGCCGTCTCCGCGCTGGAACGGACGCTGCGCGATCCCGACGTGTGCTGGCTGTTGGCCTATGAGGATGACGCCCTGGTCGGCTATGCGCGGCTCAACGTCGACAGCTTGCTGGCGCCAACGCAAACCTGCGGCGCAGAGCTGCAGAAAATCTATTTCCTGCCGGGCCATGCCGGAAACGGCTATGGCCAGCGCCTGTTCGAACAGGTGCAGCAGCGGGCCATCGAGCGCCGGCAGAAGACGCTGTGGCTGGAGGTGCTGCAACGCAACACCGGCGCCCAACGCTTTTATCAGCGCCAGGGATTGAGCATTTGTGGCGAGACCTGCTACACCAGCGCCCAGGGCTCGATAGGCATCTGGTATATGAGCAAGGCGCTGTAACCGCGCCCCGCTCCGCCTTCGTTTAGCGCGGCTCCCGCTGCAGCATCAGGAACAGCAAGGCAAACGCATTGGGCGCCAGGTAGATCAGTGCCCCCAGCTGCACCGCCAGCGGATCCTGCTTGGCCTGCCAGGCCATAAACCAGTCGCCGGCGACCACCATAAAGCCGACGCCCCACACCGCGATCGCGCAAAGCGCCCCCAGCATCGCCCAGATTTTGCCCTTGGCGAAGGCGGCGTAAGGGCCTTTAAATCGCCCGATCATCAGCACCACGCCTGCGGCCGCGAATAGGCCTGCCAGCGTTTCCAGCGAGGTGATGACAGCCAACCCCAACATGCAGGCCCAGTCGGCGCCGATCGCGCGCCACATCAACCCCGGCGTCTGATAGGTATCCTGCATGGCGAGCAGCGGACCCACCGCGTTGCGCGCGGTGCCGGCGAAATCCGCCGTATTGTTCAACAGGCTGAACAGCCCCCACAGGGCCGGAAACAGGGACAGGACGATGCAACCGAGGCGTGACACAGTGATTTCGTTCATGGGTTATCCTTAATTAATAAACTTGCGGCTTCCGCCCTCATGGCGGTGCCGCAGTCGAGATCCTGAGAGTTTGACGTGCACAATGTAAGAACTAATCTTACAATGACGCAGCATAGCCGAAAGTGAGGGGGAACAATGGGCAGAACATTAACGGTTGATCTGGGTGACGAACTGCGTAGCTTCGTCGAAGACCTGGTGGCCAGCGGCGATTACCGCACGCCCAGCGAAGTCATCCGCGAATCCGTGCGCACTTTGCGCGAACGTACCGCCGCCTCAAAACTGGAAGAGCTTAGGCGCCTGATTGCCGAAGGAGAGCACAGCGGCGAAGCCGTCGAATGGGATCGTGATGTGTTCATGGAAAGAATACGGAGCAAAGCAAAAGGATGCGCAGGAAAGTAACCGTCCGCCCAAAAGCCTTGGCGATATGGAAGAGATCTATTTTTACGGATTGGCGCACTTTGGCTTACAGGTGGCCGAAGATTATCTGCGCCACCTGCATCAGGCTTTCGATAACCTTAGCCACCCCCAACTCGGCAGAAACATCGATGCAATCGGCCCCGGCCTAGGGGTATTGCCCGTCGCCAACCACCTGATTTCTTTTCGTCAGCACAGGCGGGAGGTGAATATCATCAGAGTGCTGAATCATTCCCGCGATCCGCTCAGCCGATCCTTTTTCAGCTGATCCAACGTCAAATCGCCACCAGCCCGCGTACGCCGTCCTGTTCCATATTGCTGCCGGCGCCGCGCTGCACGATGCTGCCGCGCGACATCACCAGATAGCTGTCCGCCAGGTCGGCGGCAAAGTCATAGAACTGTTCCACCAGCAGGATCGCCATATCGCCCTTCGCCGCCAGCTGTTTGATCACCGCGCCGATCTCCTTGATCACCGAAGGCTGGATCCCTTCCGTCGGCTCGTCGAGGATCAGCAGCTGCGGCCGGCAGGCCAGCGCCCGGCCGATCGCCAACTGCTGCTGCTGCCCGCCGGAGAGATCGCCGCCGCGCCGATCCTTCATTTGCCGCAGCACCGGAAACAGTTCATAGATCGGATCCGGCACCGTGCGCGCGCCGGCGCCGGAAAAACGCGCCAGCCCCATCAGCAGATTTTCCTCCACCGTCAGGCGCGGAAAAATCTCCCGCCCCTGCGGCACATAGGCGATGCCCGCCTGCACCCGCTGATGCGGCTTTTTACCGGTGATGGTTTCGCCCCGCCAACGGACGCTGCCGCTGCGCGCCGGGATCAGCCCCATCAGGCATTTCAGCAGCGTGGTCTTGCCCACGCCATTGCGCCCCAGCAGGCAGGTCACCTCGCCGATGCGCGCCTCGAACGACAGGCCGCGCAGAATGTGGCTGCCGCCGTAATACTGATTCAATTCCTCTACCTGCAGCATGATTACGCCTCCTCAGCGCCCCAGATATACCTCAATCACCCGTTCATCGGCCTGCACCTGCGCCAGCGATCCTTCCGCCAGCACCTGTCCCTGATGCAGCACCGTCACGCGATCGGCAATGGTTTCCACAAACCCCATGTCGTGCTCCACCACCATCAGCGAATGCTTGCCCGCCAGCTCGCGGAACAGTTCAGCGGTGTAGTCGGTTTCAGCGTCGGTCATGCCGGCCGCCGGCTCGTCGAGCAACAGCAGGTGCGGTTCCTGCACCAGCAGCATGCCGATCTCGAGAAACTGTTTCTGCCCGTGGGACAGCAGCCCGGCGGGCCGGTGGCGTTCATGCCCCAGCCGCAGGGTCTTCAGCATCTCGTCGATGCGGTCGCGCTGCTCGCTGCTCAGGCGGGCGCGCAGGCAGGCCCACACCGACTTGCGGGTTTTCTGCGCGATCTCCAGATTTTCGAACACCGTCAGCGCCTCGAACACCGTCGGTTTTTGAAACTTGCGGCCGATGCCGGCGTGGGCGATCTGCATCGGCGCCAGCCGGGTCAGATCGACGGTCTGATCGTAAAACACCCTGCCGCTGTCCGGCCGGGTCTTGCCGGTGATCACATCCATCAGCGTGGTCTTGCCGGCGCCGTTGGGGCCGATCACGCAGCGCAGTTCGCCGACTCCAATGCGCAGCGACAGATCGGTCAGCGCGCGAAAACCGTCGAAGCTGACGTTGACGTTGTCGAGCTGCAGCACCGGATCGGTTTGCTGCCGGTATTTATCCGCCGGCAGCGGGTGGGTAAACAGCTCGTCGGTCACTTGCATCGCTTTCATGAGGTTTTCCTCCGGCGCAGCAGGCCGATCACCCCTTTGGGCAGAAACAGCGTGACGACGATAAACATCAGGCCGAGGAAGAACTGCCAGTATTCGGGAATGGCCATGGTGAACCAGCTCTTGGCGCCGTTGACGATGCCGGCGCCGAGCAGCGGCCCCACCAGCGTGCCGCGCCCGCCGAGCGCCACCCAGATGGCGGCCTCGATCGAGTTGGTCGGCGACATTTCGCCGGGGTTGATGATGCCGACCTGCGGCACATAGAGCGCGCCGGCCAGCCCGCACAGCACCGCCGACAGCGTCCAGACGAACAGCTTGAAGCCCTTCGGATCGTAGCCGCAGAAGGTCAGCCGGTTTTCCGCATCGCGCACCGCGGTCAGCACCCGGCCGAACTTGCTGCGCGCCAGCGCAAAGCCGATGGCCAGGCTGGCGGCCAGCAGCAGCACCGTCGCCAGGAACAGCGCCACCCGCGTGCCGGCGGCGGTGATGGGAAAGCCGAGCAGCGTGGTGAAACCGGTAAAGCCGTTATTGCCGCCGAAGCCGGTTTCGTTGCGAAAGAACAGCAGCATGCCGGCATAGGTCAGCGCCTGGGTCATGATCGAGAAATACACCCCTTTGATTTTCGAGCGAAAGGCGAAATAGCCGAACAGAAAGGCCAGCAGGCCCGGCACCAGCACGATCAGGCACAGCGCCCAGGCGAAATGCTGGGTGCCGCTCCAGAACCACGGCAGCTCATTCCAGGAGAGGAATGCCATAAACGCCGGCAGCCCGTCGCCCGCCGCCTGCCGCATCAGGTACATGCCCATGGCGTAGCCGCCGAGCGCGAAGAACAGCCCGTGGCCGAGCGACAGCAGCCCGGCATAGCCCCACACCAGATCGAGCGCCACCGCCACCACCGCGTAGCACAGGATCTTGCCCGCCAGCGTCAGGGTATAGGTGGACACCGCCAGCGGATGATCCGCCGGCAACAGCGTCATGAACGGCATCACCAGCAGCGCCAGCAACGCCAACCCGCCGATGCTCAACGCCAGCCGGGGCGCTTTCTGCACGCCGGTTACGGTCAATGGTTGGCTCATCAGTCAATCACCCTGCCCTTAAGGGCGAACAGCCCCTGCGGACGCTTTTGAATAAACAGAACGATCAGCACCAGGATCAGGATCTTGCCCAGCACGGCGCCGATCTGCGGTTCGAGGATCTTATTGACGATGCCGAGGCCAAAGGCCGCAGCCACCGTCCCCGCCAGCTGGCCGACGCCACCGAGCACCACCACCAGGAACGAGTCGATGATGTAGCCTTGCCCCAGCTCCGGCCCGACGTTGCCCAGCTGCGACAGCGCCACCCCGCCGAGCCCGGCGATGCCGGATCCCAGCCCGAAGGCCAGCATGTCCACCCGGCCGGTAGGCACGCCGCAGCAGGCCGCCATCGCGCGGTTTTGCGTCACCGCGCGCACGTTCATGCCGAGCCGGGTTTTGTTCAGCAGCAGCCAGGTCAACGCCAGCACCAGCAGCACGAACGCGATCACCGCGATGCGGTTCCACGGCAACACCAGGTTCGGCAACAGCTGCACGCCGCCCGACAGCCACGCCGGGTTGGCGACCTCGACGTTCTGCGCGCCGAACAGCACCCGCACCAGCTGGATCAGTACCAGGCTGATGCCCCAGGTAGCCAGCAGGGTTTCCAGCGGCCGGCCGTACAGGTGGCGGATCACCGTGCGCTCCAGCAGCATGCCGATCCCGGCGGTGATGGCGAACGCCACCGGCAGCGCCGCCAACGGATAGAGCGCCAGCCACTGCGGCGCAAACTGCTGAAACAGCCCCTGCACCAGATAGGCCGAATAGGCGCCGAGCATCAGCATTTCGCCGTGCGCCATATTGATGACGCCGAGCAGGCCGTAGGTGATCGCCAGACCAAGCGCCGCCAACAGCAGGATCGAACCGAGCGACAGGCCGCTGAACGCC
The DNA here is from genome assembly GCF_052169255.1 of Serratia sp. CY29653. Taxonomy (NCBI): domain Bacteria; kingdom Pseudomonadati; phylum Pseudomonadota; class Gammaproteobacteria; order Enterobacterales; family Yersiniaceae; genus Serratia; species Serratia sp. CY29653. The sequence goes on from NZ_JBJNLC010000001.1 coordinate 2,260,096, forward strand.
TGGCCGAGCAGATCGCCGATCATCAGGCGGTGCTGCACGCGCTGCAGGCTGCGTTGCGCCTCGGCGCGCACCGCGGCATCCGGCTCATTGGCCGCGTCGGTCAAGGCCTGCAGCCGCGCGCGGGTTTCCGGCTCGCCCGATTCCCCCAGCAGTTGCACCGCATTGAAGCGCACCTGCGGGCTGGCGTCGGCCAATTGCAGGTTGGCCAGCGCAATGCTCAGCGCGTCGCGTACCTGTGGGTCTTTCTCCTGCGCCAGCCGCCGGGTCAACAGCGGCAACTGCTCGCCCTGCGCCTCGCGCTGCAGCGCGGTCGCCGCCTGCAGCCGCACCGCCGCGTCCGCACTGACCAACCGCTGCGCCGACAGCGCGTTGGCGATCAGAATGCGCAGCCGGTTGTTCAGCCACACCTTCTTCGGCTCGCCAACCGGGGCCGCCTCACCTTCAAGCGGCAGATAGCGGTCGCCCTGGCGGATAAAGGCGCGCTTCGCCTCGTCGATCGCCACGGTTTCCTGCTGCAGCCCCTGCAGCAACGGCAGGCGAGCGGCGTCCGGCTCGGCCGCCCACGCCTGCAGCAGTTTGGCCTGCTGCGCGCGATTGGCCGCCGCGAACTCATCGGCCGGCCCGGCCTGCGCCAGCAGGGGCCAGGCGCACAACAGCCACAGCCCGACGCGCAAAAAGGATAAAAACGGAGATTGCATCAGCTGCCTCTTCTGTTGGGCCGGCGCGCGTCGAGCCGCGCCGGCGCTGAGTGACGTTACTTGCCGCCTTTCACCGGGTAATCCGGTTTTTTGTCGTTACCGGCGATATAGGGACTCCACGGCTGCGCGCGCACCGGCGCTTCGGTTTGCCACACCACGTTGAACTGCCCGTTGCCCTCGATTTCGCCAATCATCACCGGTTTGTGCAGGTGGTGATTGGTCTTGTCCATGGTCAGCGTGAAGCCCGACGGCGCGGCGAAGGTTTGCCCGGCCATCGCGGCGCGCACCTTATCGACGTCGGTGGTACCGGCCTTTTCCACCGCCTGCGCCCACATGTGGAGGCCGACGTAGGTGGCTTCCATCGGGTCGTTGGTCACCGCGGTGGCGTAATTCGGCAGATTGTGCGCCTTGGCGTAGGCTTTCCACTGGCTGACAAACTGTTTGTTGGTCGGGTTATCCAGCGATTCGAAGTAGTTCCAGGCCGCCAGGTTGCCCACCAGCGGTTTGGTGTCGATGCCGCGCAGCTCCTCCTCGCCGACCGAGAAGGCGATCACCGGCACGTCGGTGGCCTTGACGCCCTGGTTGGCGAGTTCTTTGTAGAACGGCACGTTGGAATCGCCGTTGATGGTGGAGATCACCGCGGTGTTGCCGCCGGCGGCGAACTTCTTGATGTTGGCGACGATGGTCTGGTAATCGCTGTAGCCGAACGGCGTATAGACCTCTTCGATATCCTTGTCCTGCACGCCTTTGCTGTGCAGGAAGGCGCGCAGGATCTTGTTGGTGGTGCGCGGATAGACGTAATCGGTGCCCAGCAGGAAGAAGCGCTTGGCGCCGCCGCCGTCCTCGCTCAGCAGGTATTCCACCGCCGGGATCGCCTGCTGGTTCGGCGCCGCGCCGGTGTAGAAGACGTTCGGCGACATCTCTTCGCCTTCGTATTGCACCGGGTAGAACAGCAGTCCGTTCAGCTCCTCAAACACCGGCAGCACCGACTTGCGCGACACCGAGGTCCAGCAGCCGAACACCGCCGCCACCTTGTCCTGGCTCAGCAGCTGGCGCGCCTTTTCGGCGAACAGCGGCCAGTTGGAGGCCGGATCCACCACCACCGGCTCCAGCTTTTTGCCGAGCACCCCGCCTTTGGCGTTGATCTCGTCGATGGTCATCAGCGCCACATCCTTCAGCGGCGTCTCGGAAATCGCCATGGTGCCGGAGAGCGAACTCAGAATGCCGACCTTGATGGTGTCGGCGGCCTGCGCGCTCCAGGCCAGGCCCAGGCCGACAGCGGCGGCGGACAGCGCAAAAGCTTTGATAAAACGACGACGTTGCATAGTTCAAACTCCTGATGTGTGTGAAATCAAAATCGTTACGCCGAGCGCGCCGGCTGCTGGGCCCGCGCCTGGTGCAACATGTGCAGCGTTATTTTTCGTACCTCTGCCTTGCTGACGGCGATGTGCTCGCCGAGCAGCGCTTGCGCCACCCCGCTTTGCCGCTGCAGGATCGCCTGCAAAATGGCGGCGTGTTCGCGGTAGGTGGCGTCCACCCGCGCCTGCTGGGTGAAATCCAGCCGGCGAATGATGCGGATCTTTTCGGTCAGCTCGCGGTGGATGCGCGCCATTTCGCCGTTGCCCGCCGCGGCCACCAACGCCTGATGAAACTGCTCGTCGTGCTGCGACACCACCTGGCCGTCCGCCAGACGCGGCGCTTCGGTCCAAAAACGGTTCAGCGCCGCCAGCGCGGCCGGCGTTTCCCCGGCCGGCCATTCGCACAGCCGTTTCACCGCCTCTTGTTCCAGCACGATGCGCAGGTCGTACAGCTCTTCGAAGTAGGCAAAATCGAACGGCCGCACCTGCCAGCCGCTGCGAAACAGCACCTCGACATAGCCTTCGCGCTCGAGTCGAAACAGCGCCTGACGCACCGGCGTGCGGCTGGCCGCCATGCGCTGCGCCACGTCGCTTTCGCTGAAGCGATCGCCCGGCAGCAGGCGAAACTCGAAGATGTCGGCCTTGAGCTGCAGATAAATGCGCTCCGCCAGCCCCTCCGGCCGCGCCTTGTGCTCTCCGTTGGTGATTTGCATCTTCGCCCCTCCGTTCAGATCGCTTTTTCCAGCCACAGCAGGGCGTCGCCCGGCCCGACCGGCCGCCCCTGCCGGCAGCTGATGCGTTTGACGATCCCGGCGCGCGGCGCGGTGACCGCCAATTCCATCTTCATCGCCTCGACCACGATCAGCGGCTGCCCGGCCGCCACCGCCTGCCCCGGCTCCACCAGGATCTTCCACACGCTGCCGTTCAGATCGGCGCTGACCAGATCGCCGTCGATGGCGTCTTCTTCCTCCGGCGGCAACAGCTGCGCCTCGGCCTCGTCGTCATCGCTGCGCCAGCGCGCCACTTCGGCGCTGAACGCCTGCTGCTGGCGGCGCTGGAAGCCGGCGATCGCCTCGGCGTTGTCGGCCAGGAAACGGGTGTAGGCGGCGAAGTCGAACTCGCTCTCTTCGATGCGCACCTGCATGCGCCCTTCACGGAACGCTTCGCGCTGCTCGTCCAGTTCTTGCTCGCTGACCGGATAGAAGCGCACCTGATCGAAGAAGCGCAGCAGCCAGGGTTCACCGGCGGTGAACTGCGAGTTTTTGAGAAACTTGTTCCAGATCGGCAGCGTGCGCCCCACCAGCTGGTAACCGCCCGGCGAGTCCATGCCGTAGATGCACATGTACATGCCGCCGATGCCGACCGTCCCTTCGGCGGTGTGGGTGCGCGCCGGGTTATATTTGGAGCTCAGCAGGCGATGGCGCGGATCGAGCGGCACCGCGCAGGGCGCGCCGAGGTAGACGTCCCCCAGCCCGAGGATCAGGTAGCTGGCGTCGAACAGAATGTCGCGCACCTGCTCGCGTTGGCTCAGACCGTTGATGCGCTGAATGAAATCGACGTTGTTCGGCAGCCAGGGCGCCGAGGCGCGCACCGTCTGCTGATAGCGATCCACCGCGCCCAGCGTGGCCGAATCCTCGAACGCCATCGGCAGCCAGACGGTGCGCGTCGGCACCTTCAGGCGGCTGACGTCCCCCAGCGCCCGTTCGCGCGCCAGCAGACGCTGCAACAGGTCGGCCTGGCTTATCAGCCGGCTGTCGTAGCGGATCTGCAGCGAACGCACGCCCGGCGCCAGCTCCGCCACGCCCGATATCGCCTCCTGCCGCAGCGACTGCATCAGCAGATGGATGCGCAGCCGCAGCGCCAGATCGAGCACGTTGTCGCCGTACTCCATCAGGAGGTAACCGTCCCCCGCCTGGCGATACGCCACCGCCGGGCGCCCTTCCGCCGCCGGCAGCGCCGCCAGCACCGCGGCGGAAACGGTCTCCGCCGGGGCCAGATCCGGCGGCGGCAGGGTGATGGCCTTCACCGCCGCCAGCGCTTCGATGCTGCCAAGCTGCGCCTGCTCCAGCGACTGCGCCTGGCGAAAGCCGATCGGATGGAACCGGATGCGGTCGCCCGGCTTCACCTGCCCCACTTTCCACAGCTCGGCCTTGGCGATGGTTACCGGGCAGACGAAGCCGCCGAGGCTGGGCCCGTCGCGGGTCAGGATCACCGGGAAGTCGCCGGTGAAGTTGATTGCACCGATGGCGTACTCGCAGTCGTGCACGTTGGAAGGATGCAAACCGGCTTCGCCGCCGTCCTGCCGCGCCCACTCGGGCTTCGGCCCCGCCAGGCGCACGCCGAGACGGTTGGAGTTGTAATGCACCTGCCAGTCGGTGGCGAAGAAGGCCTCTATCGATTCGGCGGTGAAAAAGTCCGGCGCGCCGTGCGGCCCGTACAGCACGCCGATATGCCACTGATCGCCGTAGTGCGGGATCAGGCTGTCGTCCATCGCCTGCGGCGCGGCGATCGGCGCCGGCGTGGTGCTCGCGGCCAGCGCCGGTTGAGCGATCGCCAGCATGTCCGCCACGCGCAAGGTGCGCCCGGCGTGGCCGCCGAACTGGCCCAGCGCAAAGGTGGAACGGCTGCCGAGATACACCGGCACGTCAAAGCCGTTGCGTACCGCCAGATAGGTGCGGCAGCCGTGCGTGGCGCGCCCCAGCGTCAGCACCTGCCCAGCCCGCACTGCGATCGGCCGCCAGTAAGCGACCGCTTCGCCGTCCAGGTCGGCCGGGCAGCTGGCACCCGTCAGCGCGATGATGGCGTCGCAATGAAAGCGCAGAGTCGGCCCCTGCAGGGTAAACTCCAGCCCGGCGGCCGCCGGGTGGTTGCCGACGATGCGGTTGGCCAGCCGGAACGCGAAGTCGTCCATCGGGCCGGACGGCGGCACGCCGATGTCCCAATAGCCGAGCCTGCCGGGATAGTCCTGCACGCTGCTGTAGGTGCCGGGTTGCAGCACTTCGAGGCAGTGCGGCTGGTAACGCAAATCGTCCAGCAGGCGCGTCCAAACGTCGCCGCGCTGAAATTGCGGCGTGGCGATCACCTGCCGCAGATAATCGAGGTTGGTGGCGATGCCGTGCAAACGGGTCGCCGCCAGCGCCACGCGCAGTTTTTCCAGCGCCTGCGCGCGGTCAGCGCCGTGTACGATCAGCTTGGCGATCATCGGGTCGTAAAACGCCGAGACTTCGCTGCCGGTCGCCACCCAACCGTCGAGGCGCACGTCGGCGGGGAAATGCACCTCGGTCAGCACGCCGGGGCTGGGCTGGAAGTTCTTCAGCGGATCTTCGGCATAGAGGCGCACTTCGATCGCCGCGCCCTGCGGCGCGCGTTGCAACGCCGCCCAATCCAGCGCATCGCCCGCCGCCACCTGCAGCATGCAGGCGATCAGATCCAGGCCAGTGACCATCTCGGTGACCGGGTGCTCGACCTGTAAGCGGGTGTTCACTTCGAGGAAGTAAAACTCGTCGCGCGCGGCGTCGTAAATAAATTCCACGGTGCCGGCGCTGCGGTAATTCACCGATTCGCCCAGCGCCACCGCCGCCCGCTGCAGCGCCTGGCGGGTCGCCGCCGGCAGGTGTGGCGCCGGGGTTTCCTCCACCACTTTTTGGTTGCGGCGCTGCAGCGAGCAGTCGCGCTCGCCGAGCGCCGCCACCCGCCCCTGGCCGTCGCCGAAAATCTGCACCTCGACGTGACGCGCCCGATCGACGAAGCGTTCGATAAAGGCGCCGGCGTCGCGGAAGAACTGCTCTCCCAGCCGTTTGACGCTGTCGTACGCCTCGCGCAGCGCCGCCTCGTCGTCACAGCGCGTCAGGCCGATGCCGCCGCCGCCGGCGGTGCTTTTCAGCATCACCGGGTAGCCGATGCGCGCGGCGGCGGCAACCGCCTGCTCCACGCTCTCCAGCAAGCCGGTGCCCGGCGTCATCGGCACCCCGGCCAACGCCGCCAGCTCGCGCGCCCGGTGCTTGAGACCGAACTCGCGCATCTGCGCCGCCGTCGGGCCGATAAAGGCGATGCCCGCCGCCTCGCAGGCGTCGGCAAACTCGGCGCTCTCGGACAAAAAGCCGTAGCCGGGATAGATCGCCTGCGCGCCGGTGGCTGCCGCCGCCGCAAGGATCTTGTCGATGCTCAGGTAGCTGTCGGCGGCCTTGTCGCCGCCGAGCGCCACCGCCCTGTCGGCTTCGGTGACGTGCGGCGCATTGCGGTCGGCGTCGGAATAAACCGCCACGCTGGTGACGCCCAGGCGTTTCAGGGTGCGAATGGCGCGGCAGGCGATTTCGCCGCGGTTAGCGATCAGTACGGTAGTAAACATGTTCATGCCCCCTTAACGCCGGCGAGATAGTCGCGCCAGCCGCCAAACTCGGTAATATCCGTGGCGCCTTCCAGCGCCCAGGCTTCGCAGATAAACCCCTTCACCCGCCGGCCGTCCGCCAGCAGCAGCGTGCCGATACCCAAGGGCGCCGGAATTTCCGCCACAAACTCGCCGAAACGGGCCAGCGGGATGTCCCACAGCTCAAGACGGATCGCCGCTCCCTGCGCCACACGCGCCATCCCCGGCTTCGGCGGCTCGGTATCGGCCAGCGCGTACAGGCGGTAACAGGGAGCGGTGACGGTTTGCTCCACCCGCACCGCATCGCGCTGCGTCAGCTGGACGTTGAGCGGCATACCGCTGAGGTGAGCGCCCACTACCGCCAGACGCACGTGTCCCGAAGACGGGGCCGGCGCCGGCTGCGGCGGCAATGCCCGGCCGGTTGCCCCGAGCGGCAAGGCGCTTTGCCGTTGCCAGCGCAGGCCAAACGCCGCCAGCGCCCGGTCATGCCAAGCGGGCGCAATCAGGGTGATGCCCGCCGGCAGCCCGTCTTCGCGCAGCGGCCCCGGCAGCGCCAGCGCGCTCAGATCGGCCAGGTTGGTGAAATTGGTGTAAGTGCCGAACTGCGAATTGAACAGCACCGGCTCCTGCGCCATCTCCGCCAGGGTGCGAATAGTGGGCGCGGTCGGCACCACCAGCGCGTCGAACGGCGCCAGCCGCTGGGCGATCTGCCGCGCCAGCTCGGCGCGCAGGTATTCCGCTTTGTAGGCGTCGCAGGCGCTGTAGCCCAGGCCGTTGCCGACGATGCCGCGCACCACCGGGTCGATAGCCTGCGGGCTCGCTTCCAGCACCTGCTCAATCGCCACCGTACGCTCCGCCACCCAGGGGCCGTAATACAGCTGCTCTGCCAGGGTGCGAAACGGCGCGAAATCGAGGGGTTCCAGCGTGGCGCCGCCCGCCTGCAGCTGCGCCAGCGCGCGGTGAAACGCCCGCTCGGCCTGAACGTCACCGAAAAACTCCAGCTGGGCGGGGATGGCGAAACGCGGCGCGGCGGGAATATCCGCCGGCGCGGTATGCGGATCGGGGCGGGAATACGGATCTGCCGCGTCAAAGCCACTCGCCAGTTCCGCCACCTGCGCCGCATCGGCCACCGTCAGCGCGAAGACCGATACCGTATCGTTCAACCGGCAGGCCGGCACCACGCCGCGGTTGGACAACCGCCCTTTGGTCGGCTTCAGCCCGACGATGTTATTGAACCCGGCGGGCACGCGGCCCGAACCGGCGGTGTCGGTGCCCAGCGCAAACGGCACCAGGCCGCGCGCCACCACCGAGGCGGAGCCGGAGCTGGAGCCGCCGCTGACGTAGCGGCTGTCGAAGCTGTTGACCACTGCGCCATAAGGTGAGCGGGTGCCCACCAACCCGGTAGCGAACTGGTCGAGGTTGGTTTTACCGAGGGCGATCGCCCCGGCGGCGCGCAGGTTGGCAACCACGGTGGCGTCCGCCGCGGCCTGATAGGTGAACGCCGGGCAGGCGGCGCTGGTCGGCCAGCCGCCGACGTCGATATTGTCTTTGATGGCGAAGGGCACGCCGAACAGCGGCAGGCGGCTGAGATCGCCGGCGACTGCTTCGAGCCTCTGTGCCAGTTGCCGATACTGCCGCTCGCGCTGCGCCGGGGTGGCGAGATACAGCCAGGCGTTGTCGTCTGAATCCAAATCGGCGACCAGCGCTTCGATCGTGGCGCTGACGCAGGCGAGGCGCTCGCCCGCCGGACGGGTTTGATAATGGTGCTGCCATTCACTGAGGGTAAAACCGCACGTTTCAACAGGGTCGCTCATCGGCTGAATTCCATCTGGTACACAAGATGGGATTCAACATAGCAACCGGCGTGCCAATTTTTAATCTCATGATTTCAATAAATTATAATTAAAACTTATGACGACGACGGCGAACGGCCTGCACCAGCGGCGCGCAGCGGGAGAACAAAAAGAGTGCAATAAGGGGATGATGCAGAGGAAAACCGGGGCGACGACGCTCGCCGCCCCGGGAGGGGGATGTGGATCAATACGCAATATGTTGCAGGCCAGGTTGCTACCAATTTTCTAACGCGATCCTTCTCCAGGTATTGGCCGCCGTGCAAACATAAAAGAATGCGGAATCTGCCGACCATTGACCGACTTTACCGGGGGCGGCGGCCGAAGCGGGGACGGCGACTCTGACACCTATGGGATCTCCGTTCACGTTCGCTGAATCATAAATATTCAACACTTTTATGTGGCCAGTGGAGAATTGGTTATTCGGCCCGCCAATAGGATAAGCACCGTTGCCGGCCGGGTAAATGCCATTATCCGCAACCGTTAACTGCTTAGTGTACAACCCGCTCCATTTGAATGAAGGTTGTCCTAAGGCGGTCGCGATATCCTTCTGCGGCGATAAATCCGCAGGGGAGATGGATACGCCACTGCTGGTCGTATTGTTATTAGCGCCGAGCGTAAACTTAGGTGCAAAACTAATGAAAGAAGCCCCGTCCTGAGCCAACCTGACGCCTGGTTCAAATCCCTGAAGGTTTTTGCCTGGAGAAATGCCGCCAAAGTAATGGTAGTTGGTATTCCCTCCTCTGGCGGCATAGAACAGGTTATCGGATTCACCCTTGATGCCATGAAAAATGACTGGATAAGCGCCAGTGCTGGCTCTGTCCGCCAAGGACCACGGAAGCTGCCTCGGAGCCATATCGGCGATTGCCGCGTTGGCGAATCTTGTCGTATTGCTCATCATGTTATCAAATACAAATGCCGCCGCGATGCCGTTTACCGGCTCTGCCGCCACATTGTAAGTGGTATTACTCACATTATAGAAACCGCCTCGGCATTCAAAAGTGCTTCCATCACTCTGAAGAATGGTTTCACCTTCGCAAGTAAACTGCCCCAAGATGTTATCGGTGTCAGTTCGGGTGAGTTTAATAGCCGTAGCGCCGACGCCGCCGAACAGGTGGATATAGCAGAAACCGTTGTACCACCGCACCCTGTTGGCGTTTCCTCTCAGCTCCAGCCCTACGCCGGCATCCGTATTTGTGCCACCATCGCCCGGATTGCCGGAAACTTTTATCTGACATTGAATTTCGTGGAACCCCACGCCGTGGAAGGAGCTATCCCCGCCATTGCTCTCCATCAATATGTTGGACAGGCCGCGGTGGAACCGGCAAGAGTGAAAATTTACGAACTCGGTAAACGCACCGGCATAGCCGTTTAACAGATGTAGATTCACAAAAAACTTCATAATCAGCAGTCTTTCATGCCGCATGAAGCAGGAACCATTGATCCGATAGCCGGTGCCCGTATATAACGCGCCCTTGGCCGGCGTAATCGTCACGTCGCTGATATATCTGTTGGTATGGATCCCGGAACCGCCTTTCGACTCAAAACACGCATGATCATTAGACGTCGGCTTAAAGAAGAATTTCGTACTAATCCAATTTTCCCCCTCTATCGCAATGCCTTTATCTCCGATGTAGTTTTCTCCCCCTAAATTTAACGTATCCGTAATGTAATAGTTGCCAGCGGGAACATAGAGTTTCTTGTAGCCTTGATTAATCGCATAAGCGATAGCCTGTTTAAACGCCTGCGTATCATCTGTACCAACACCAGCTGTATCATTCCAATCGCCCTTCGCGCCGAACATCTGCGGGGTAATGTGTGCCACGCCTTCATTCGGGAAGGAATACTGAATGAGTCGATTGCCCGTCACCCCAGCAATCGTAGAGAGAATCGATTTAAAAGCGCAATCCCAGACGTTCTTGCCAATGAGGGTCGTTTCGTCAAATGCCCCGCCTAACTCCAGTGCACGAGCAGGCGAGGCAAGCTTAATCACATTCCCTTCAATAATGGCGTTTTTCCCATTCAAAAAGCGGATATAACCAAAACCAGAGTCCGTTACCCGATTGCCGGAAAACACCGTGCGGTCGCCATAGAGCTTGATCCACACCTGGCTACTGGTCCATCCGGAGTTGGTTATTTTGTTACCGGTCATCACGCAGCTATTGGCGAACAAGGCGACCTTACAGTTATTGATAATATTACCTGAAAGGGTCGCCTCCGTTGCGGCAATGCCATTGAAGGCCGACGCCGTGGAGGTACCACAGAAATTTAAAAAGTTATCTGCGATAACAGACTCCGCGACAGAAATATCGTTATTGCCGTGATAGTCGATGCCATTCTCAACGGTATCTTCCACGTGATTCCCAATGATTCGGGAATTATTCGTAGGGATTTTGCTGGGGTTATTTACTAAGGAATAGTCTATCTGAATGCCGAACCTTTCGATCGTTTTGATGTAGTTATTAGAGATATTAATGTCACTGATTCCACCCAGCGCGATGCCATAGCTGGTATTAACAATATGGTTATTGGCAACGGTCAGGTTAGTGAATGAATGAGGCGTGCCGGTCACCTCGTTATTCAGCGTCACCCCGCCCCCTCTTTGCGTGTGCCCTGCCCCTGCCGGTTTCGCAGGCTTGTGCCCGTCGTGAATATGATTGTTCACGATTAATATGTCATAAGCCTCTCTGTTCACGCCCGTTTTCAGCAGGATCCCATCACCCTGGTGATTCGTCAGCTCGTTATTCTGGATCGTGATATGGCGACCTCCACGAACCGCGATAGGTTCCTCTCCCAGATCTTTAAGTAAATTGTTCTCAAGGGTAACGGACGTACAGTCAGAAAGGCCCAAAGCATCAGTATGCATACTGATGACGCAATTTCTCACGGTGAAGTTTTCACAACGGGTGAAAGCCATGCCGGTACACGCGCGAGTGGCGTACCACCAAATAGGATCTGCATCTTTCTGAGTCACCTTTCTCGTGATCCTCAGATCTTCTACGATAAAATTCGACTGCTCAACGGTATTAAAAATGTTGATTTGAGGCGTATCGTCATCCAGGTGAATTTCACCACCGCCATAAACATGGCAGTTGCTGGGGATCTGCAAAGGCTGCCAAGCCGTACCCAGCGTCAATCTATAAACATTCGCCATTCTGACCTGACGTTTTTTTATCGATTTAGCGGCGTCAATAGCCACTTTAGCGAACATGGCGCTGACAGCCTCTCGATCATCGGCCAGACCATCTCCTACGGCACCGAACTGTTCAGGGGTATATTCAGCGAATTCGCCGCCGTCATTGACCTGAACGGCGGTATTTCCTGCGTTGAACTGCTGATCTTCTTTTGACATTTGAGCCATTGAATTACTCCTCTGGATTTGACGTTTCAATCGACATTGAACGAACCCTAAAAAAGTAACCGGAGGGGCGGCCCGCCCTCCATCGATGGCGGATGGTTGAGAGCCAGTACAACAACGGCGGGCGGGAGAGCGGCAAAAAAAAAGGCGCAACCTTGCGATTGCGCCCGATGTTCGATGAACGCTGCGCGCTACTCGCCGCGAACGCGCTGCGCCAGCCCTTTGAGGAAGTAGCGCAGCATCTGATCGCCGCACGGACGGTAGTTCTTGGTGCCTTCTTTGCGGAACAGCGCGCTCAGCTCCGGCTTGGAGATACGGAAGTCCACCGCGGTGAAGATCTGGTGCATATCGGTGTCTTTCAGCTCAAACGCCACGCGCAGCTTTTTCAGCACCAGGTTATTGGTGATCGGCAGCTCAACCGCCGGCGCCGGGAACTTGTCGTCCTTGCCGCGCTTGAAGAACACCAGGCCGTTGAGGAAGTGCGCCATCACTTCGTCCGGGCACTTCTCGTAGCCCGGCTCGCCTTCTTTGATCACGTAAGCGTCCATCGCCGACACCGCCACCTCGAAATCGTCCAGTTTGATAATCTCGACCATTTTGGCGTTGTTAATGCTCAGCATATAGCGCACGCTGCGCAGCACGTCGTTGTTCATCATGGGATTGCATTGCCTTATTTGTCTAACGGGGACGTGCGCACATTGCGAAACGAAATGACTGCCACACACCTTGAATGTGCGGCAGTATAGGGATCGGCAAGGGGTTTCTCAATCGATTTGGCTTTTTTGCTGATACAGCGGGATGTCTTCGCCGATGATGTACTTGTTGCGCAGCATCGACGAGACCTTATCCATGATCATCACCACCACCACCAGGATCAGGGTGATGAACATCACCACGTCCCAGTTCCACAGCCGCATGTTCTCCGCGTACACCAGGCCGATGCCGCCGGCGCCGACGAAGCCCAGCACCGCCGCAGAGCGGGTGTTGGACTCGATCTGGTACAGGCTGAGCGCCAGGAAGGTGGGGAACGATTGAGTGAAGATGCCGTAGCGGTGCTTCTGCAACCCGTTGGCGCCTACCGCCGTCAGGCCACGGCTGGGGGACTTGTCCACCGCCTCGTGCCCTTCGGCGTACAGTTTGCCCAGCAGCCCGACGTCCTGCATCACGATCGCCAACACCCCGGCCAGCGGCCCCATGCCGACGGCGCGCACGAAGATAAGCCCCCAGATCGCCATGTCGATACCGCGCAGCACGTCCAGCAAGCGGCGCACCAGCACGGAGATCGGCCGCAGCAGCGGCGTCGACATCACGTTGCGTGCGGCGAAGAACGACAGCGGCAGCGCGATCAGCGACGCGGTAATGGTGCCGGCGAACACGATGGCGATGGTGATGCCGATCTGCTGGAAGTAGTACATGAACGGCCAGTTGACGAAGTCGTGCCAGACGAACATGCGCAGGAAATAGCGCCCCAGCTGCTGACAGCCGTTGATAAACTGCGGCCAGGTAATGCCGAACACCAGGAAGAAGAACACGTAGTACAGCACGATCGCCAGCGCGATCAGGCCAACGGTGCGCAGGTAGCGCCCCTGCTGCGCGAAGATCGCCGGATGCTGCTGTTTCAACTGGCGCAGCGTTTCCGCCGACGCCGGAGTGCCCGCTATCATTTTGCCCCCTCCACCACGCGCTTGCGCAGCTCGCCCGACACGTAGTCGAGCACGGAAACCACCACGATAATCAACAGCAGCGTCATGCTGACCTGATCGTAGCGGTCGAGTTTAATGTTGGTCATCAGCTCCTGGCCGATGCCGCCCGCCCCCACCAGCCCCAAAATGGTCGACTGGCGGAAGTTGATCTCCAGCCGCATGAAGCTGTAGGAAAGAAACACCGGTTTCACCTGCGGCCACAGGCCGAAACGCATGCGCTGCAGCGGCGTGGCGCCGCAGGCCGCCAGCCCGCGCACCGGTTTGTTGGAGGCGGTTTCGATCGATTCGTAGAACAGCTTGGTCAGGCTGCCGATAGTGTGCAGCGCCAGCGCCAGGAAGCCGGGAATGGCGCCGATGCCGAACGCCATCACGAACATCACCGCCCACGCCAGCTCCGGCATGGTGCGCAAAAACGCCACCAGCGTGCGGATCGCCAGCCGCACCGAAGCCGGGGTATAGGTGTTGCCGGCCGCCAGAAACGCCAGCACGGTCGCCACCAGCACCGAGAAAATGGTCGCCGCCAGCGCCAGCTGCAGGGTCTCCCAGATCAGCGGCAGCTGGATATTCAGGCGGTAACCCCAGTAGGCCAGCGAGCCCTCGGTGCGCCCGTCGGCGAACAGCAGAGGCCAGTGCAGCGTCGGAATGGTTTCGGCCAGGTAGTCGAAGAAGTGCGGAATAGACACCCAAACGGTGTGCAGGTTGAACTCGGCGAGGTTGCCGGCGCCCAGGTACAGCGCCACCAGCCCGAGCGACCACAGCAGCGCTTCGCGCTTTTGCTTGCTGCGGATCCGTTGGTAATAATGTGCGAAATCGGTATTCAAAAGAGGTCTTCCATCTTTATGGAACAAGGGGCTCAGCACGCTGAACCCCTTCATTCGGACGGCCGAGGCAGCCGGGAATTAACGGTCGCCTTTGGTCAGCTCGCGCTTCATATCGATGATGGTCTGGTATTCCGCCAGGGTGGTGTCGCCGATGTGCTGCTTGCCGCCCATCGCTTTGATAAAGCACTGGTGATCGTCTTTATCCAGCTTCTTGATGGCGGTGACCACTTTGGCCTTGAAGTCGGCCGGCAGCGAGTTGCTCACCAGGATCGGGCCGTTCGGGATCAGCGGCGACTGCCAGATGATGCGGATCTGCTTCATCAGGTCCGGATGATCCATGCGGATCATGCGGGTGAACGCGCCGCTGGTGTAGCCGGTGTTGTAGTCGCCGATCATCGACGCCCAGGTCACCGCGCCTTCGAACTGGCCGTTCAGCACGCCGAGGATGTCCTGCTCGTGGCCGCCGGAGAAGGTGACGCTGGAGAAGGTGTTGTTGTATTTGTTGTCAACCGTGCCGCCGAACAGCTTTTTAAACGCCTGGTTCGGGATCAGGAAGCCGGAGGTGGAATCCGGATCGGCGAAGCCGATGGCCTTGCCCTTCAGATCTTCCAGTTTCTGGTAGGGGCTGCCGGCCTTCACCACCACCACCGAGTGGTAGCCGCGCGACTGGTCGACGTCGTCGACCGCGATGCCGACGATGTCCACCGCTTTCGGATCCTTGATGTAGACCGAGGCGAACGACGACGGAGACATGCTCAGCACCAGGTCAATCTTGCCGCCCAGCAGGCCCTGGATCACGCCGGAATAGTCGGACGAGTTGCGCAGCTTGGTATCGACGTTCAGCTCTTTGTCCAGGAACTGCTTCACGCACTGGTTATCGCCGATCTGCTGGGTGGCGTTCTGGCCGCCGAGAATGCCCAGGTTCAGCTCTTTCGGCGCATCCGCTGCGGCAGCATTAAATACCATCATCGCGCCGGCCATCAGGGTGGTCAGACTCAATACTTTTTTCATTAGGTGTGCCTTGTGTGTAAAGGGTAAAGGTCAAAAGTGCTTCAATGGATCTGATTGGCTTCTTCGCCATACAGCTGGTGCAGGATCCGTTCGTTCAGTTGCGAAGGATGCCCGTCAAACACGATCTTCCCGTGGGCGATGCCGATCACCCGCGAGCAATACTCTTTCACCAGTTCGACCGAGTGCAGGTTCACCATCACCGCGATGCCGTCTTCGCTGATTTTCTGCAGCGCGTCCATGATGCGGCGGGTGTTTTTCGGATCGAGCGACGCGACCGGCTCATCGGCCAGCAGGATTTGCGGGTTTTGCATCAGCGCGCGGCAGATGGCGACGCGCTGCATCTGGCCGCCGGAGAGGTTCTCGGCGCGCTGCAGCGCGTGCGGCAGCATGTTGAGCCACTGCAACAGCTCGATGGCGCGCGCGCGGTCGGCGTCATCGAACAGTTTGAAGAAGGATTTCAGAGTGGAAGTGTGGCTCAGGCGGCCCAGCAGCACGTTGGTCATCACGTCCAGCCGCGGCACCAGGCAGAAGTCCTGGAAGATCATGCCGCAGCGCGCGCGCCACTGGCGCATCTGGCGGCCGGCCAGCTGGGCGATATCCTGCGCCGCGCCATCGTCTTCGAAGTGCAGCATCTCGCCGCAGCTGGAAGGAATGGTGCCGTTCAGGGTGTGCAGCAGCGTGGACTTGCCCGCGCCGGAGCGGCCGATCACCGCCACGAATTCGCCGGCGTGCAGATCGAAATTGATGTCATCCAGCACGCGCTGCTGCGCTTTGTAGGCCTTGCCGAGTCCCTTTACCGATAATACTTTGCGGGATGCGGCGGCGTGCTGCCCTGGAAAGTCGTGCTGTGCCAATTTTAACAGTGCCTGAGCCATATGATTTCTCTGGTTTCAGTGGCTAATCATTATGGGCACCTATTAACGGATAAGTTTATGACAGTGGGATGATGGTTTTATGGCCGGAGCGTGACGCGTGCCGCCCCGGCGTTCGCCTCACGCCAGGGTGAAGAAGTCCAGCCCCAGCGCCGTCTTGACCTGTTGCAGCGTCTGCTGGCTGACCTGATGCGCGCGGCGGGTGCCGTGCTGCAGGATGCGCGTCAGCTCGCCTTTATCGGCGATGAATTCGGCGCGGCGGGTGCGGATCGGCTCGAGCAGGCTCTGCAGGCAATCCTCCAGCAGCCGTTTGATTTTCACGTCCCCCAACCCGCCGCGCCGATAGTGCGCCTTCAGATCCGCCACCAGCGCGGCGTCTTCGCAGAAGGCGTCCAGGTAGGTGAACACCATGTTGCCCTCCACCCGGCCGGGATCGCTGACGTTGAGATGGCCGGGGTCGGTGAACATGCTCATCACCGCCTTGTGCACCTCGTCGGCGCCGGCGCCAAGCTGGATGGCGTTGCCGCGCGATTTCGACATCTTGCCCTGCCCGTCCAGCCCCGGCAGACGCCCGACGTTGCTCAACAGCGGCTGGCACTCCGTTAATATCGGTTGGCCGACGATGTGGTTGAAACGCCGCACGATCTCATTAGTTTGCTCCAGCATCGGCAGTTGATCCTCACCGACCGGCACGTGGGTGGCGCCAAAGGCGGTGATGTCCGCCGCCTGGCTGACCGGATAGATCAAAAAACCGGCCGGCAAACTGCGGGCGAAATCCTTCTCGGCGATTTCGTTTTTCACCGTCGGGTTGCGCTCCAGCCGCGCCACGCTGACCAGATTAAGGTAGTACATCGTCAGCTCGGCCAACGCCGGCAGCGCCGACTGCAGGCAGATCGTGGTCTTATGCGGATCGATGCCCACCGCCAGATAGTCGGCCACCACGTTGAGCACGTTGGCGCTGATTTTTTGCGGGTTGTTACCGTTGTCGGTCAGACCCTGCAGATCCGCCACCATCACCGTTTGGTTATGCTGGTGCTGCAGTTCCACGCGCTGGCGCAGCGAGCCGACGAAGTGGCCTAAATGCAGTGGGCCGGTGGCGCGATCGCCGGTAAGAATGGTGTAGCTCATGACAGTGCTCCTGAAGGTCTGTAGACCGCCGGATCAACGCCACAAAAAATAATGCCGCCAAACCGGCGGCATTAATAAGAGATGTGAATACTCGTGCCGCCTCAGAAGAGGCGCCACCATGACTGATTGTGGGTGGAGTGCATCGATATATTCATGGCATCAAGGTATACCCGCAGCGGCAACGCGTCAATAGCGCGTAAGACGGCGTTACACTCCGGCATTTGCGTTCCTGGCCTGGCGCGCTAGGGTAAAACCTTCAACCTGAAAAAGGAGCGCATGATGAAGATCGGATTTGCCGGACTGGGTGGGATGGGCAGCGCCATGGCGGCCAACCTGTTGCAAGCGGGCTTCGCCTTAACGGTATGGAACCGCTCGCCGCAGGCGGCGCAGCCGCTGGTGAGCGCCGGCGCACGGCAGGCAGAACGGCCGGAACAGCTGGCCGATGCCGACGTGCTGATCACCATGCTGGCCGACGATGCCGCCACGCAACAGGTGGTGGTCGACAGCGGGTTGCTGCAACGGATGAAACCGGGCGCGCTGCATATCAATATGGCGACCATCTCGGTCGAACTCGCCAAGCGTTTGACGGCGCTGCATGCGGAACACGGCATCGGCTATCTCGCCGCGCCGGTACTGGGGCGGGTCGACGTGGCCGCCGCCGGCAAGCTGAATATTCTGGCGGCCGGCGATAGCGAGCGGCTAAAGCAAGCGCAGCCGCTGTTCGATGCCCTCGGCCAGAAAACCTGGCACTTCGGCGCCGATCCGGCGCAGGCCAACGTGGTCAAAATCGCCACCAACTTTACGCTGGCCAGCGCCATTGAAGCGATGGCGGAAGGCAGCGCGCTGGTGCGCAACTACGGCGTGTCCGGCGCCGACTACCTGCAGATGCTGGGCGGCACCGTCTTCGCCGCCCCGGCCTATCAGGGCTATGGCGCGCTGATCGCCGCCGAGAAGTATTCCCCCGCCGGGTTCCGGCTGGCGCTGGGGCTGAAGGACGTCGGGCTGGCGCTGGCCGCCGGCGCCGACAGCCATACGCCGATGCCGTTCGCCGGGGTGCTGAAAGACAACTTCCTCGACGCGATGGCGCAGGGGGATGCGGATCTGGACTGGGCGGCGCTGGCCAAGGTGGCGGCGCGGCGGGCGGGCCTGAAATAACGAACGGGGGCGTTAGCCCCCGTTTTTCCGTTCTCAGAACACGATGTCCGCCGTGGGCACGGCACGGATCGGCACGCCGAAGCTGTCGATATTCGACAGCGTCTCGTTATGGTGGGTGCGGATCAGCAGACCGTCGGCATAGGGTTTGTCGTGGCAGGTGTGGGCATCAGCCGCCAGCGTCACCGGATAGCCGTGCGCCGCTGCGCTGCGCACCGTGGTGTCGATGCAAAACGGCGTGGAGTAGCCGCAAACCACCAGCTGCGATACGCCGTTGGCAATCAGTAACGCGCCGAGCGAAGTGCGCAGGAACGAGTCCGGCGTGGTTTTATCCACCCGATGATCGCCCGGCGCCACCTTCAGCGCCGCGAGCACTTGCCAGGCGGCGCTGCCGTGCGGCAGTTCGTCGTCCGGCGTATGGTGCTGAATCACGACAACCGGCACGCCCGCCCGGCGGGCGCGCTCGCTCAGTTGGTTGATACGCGCAACGGTGCCCGCGGCATCCGCCGGCGGCGGCGTAAACAATCCTTCCTGCACATCGATAATCAACAGCGCGCTGGTCATGGCGGCTCCCGAAGAGAAGATAAGTGGCGTCAGCACACCGGCTGGCGCGGGCGGAAAATATGGTCGACGCCCTGCTCGCGCAGCCGGTTCACCAGATCGTGCCCGCCGTTCGGCGTGGCGTGCGCCAGCTGGCGCTCAGCGGTAAACACCGGGCTGGCCCAAAACAGGTTCACCGGATCGCCGTACTGCTGCGGCAGAGTCAGGTGCGCGTTATGCGGATAGAAGGACGACGATAAAATATAGCCTTCGTAGCCCAGCGGCGCCACGTCCGACTCCAGCGTATGCCCTTCGCCGATCCAGGTCAGCCGCGCCCACGGCGCATGCGCGAAACCGGCCAGCGCGCTGGCCATCTGCACCGCGTTGTCTTCGGTCATGTATTGGCTGTCGATGGCGATCGCCATCTCCATACGGCGATAGCGCGAAGCCTCGTCGTTGAACAGGATCTCCACCCACGGCATCGGCCGGATGCTGACCCCCATGGTGAGGAAGTAATAGATGCCGTCGCGCTCGTGCTGGGTGATGGCCATCGGCGGCCACTTGCCCTGATCGATGGCGTAGTATTTTACCGAAGGGCCGAAATGCTGCTCATAGCGCGCCTGAAAATCGCGCTGCATCTTCGGCCACGGATTGCCCTCTTCACGCTGCCAGCTGCGCCAAAACTGGCGGGTGCTTTCCGCCTGCGCATATTGCGTGTTGGTCGAGGCCGAACCGAGCGGATAGGCCAACGGGCTCTCCTTGATGCAGCTGGCCGAATAGCACACCGAATGGTCGATATACAGGCTCCAGCCGGGGATCACCGCCAGCAATTGGCCGTAATACCACAGGGCCGCGCCGTCGTCGCTTTCGCTCCACACCACCATCAGCCCTTCCGGGTTCAGCGGCGCTTCCCCTTCCAGGTTGCGGCAAAATTCCGCCGCCAGCATCGGCGGTTGCCCCTGCTCCAGCGCGGCGCGATCCTCCTGCAGCGGCGCGGCGGCCAGATTGCGCAGCCAACAGGCGCGCACCTGATAGCGATCGCTGTAGGCTTCGGCGGGATAGATGTAAAAATAGGCTGCCCGGTGATCTTGCTGAACCACCGCGACCAGCGTCTGGTTCTCATTGCTGACTTCAGCAAGTACGTATGACTCGTTCATATCACCTCAATAGGGTCAGGGCGCGGCAGAATCGGCTGCGCGCCAAAAAAATGGAATGTGGCTTTGCCCCAAGTGTAAAACGCATTACTGGCCGGATCACCCGTAAAAGTCTCAAAAACGGCCGTAAACGAAGATAAACAAAGGCTAATTATAGCGGCTGCGGCTCATGACGGCTGAGTGATGCGCCGCACCGCACGCTGATAGGAACCGTTGCGCATCGACGCGCCCAGCACCTTGCCCAAACCGGCGGCGCCCGTTCGCACCAGCCGCCGCCGCAGCGCGCCCGGATGAAAACCGAACTGCCGCTGCGCCCAATCGGGTAACAGATCGATGCCCGCCTGCATCACCACCCCGCCGAGGGGGCGCGCCAATGCGCTCGGCGCCGGCGCCTTCAGCAGAATGCGCGCCACCTCTTGCGTGCGTTCATCGCACACCAGCTGCGGCCGCATCGCCTGCAGGTATTCTTCGACCTCCGCGCAGGACTGAGGAATTGCCGTCGCCCCCAGCGCGGCGGCCACGCGCGCCGCTTCACGATAGTATTGATCCTGCAAATCGCGGGAAAGGTGCGGGTTGCGGTAGCGCAGGTGGCTGGCCAGAAAACGGCTGCTCTCCGCCACGTGCACCCAGGTCAGCAGCGCCGGATCGCTGGCGGCATAAGGCGTGCCGTCGCTGCCGACGCCGGTCACCCGCAGATGGATGGCTTTGACTTTGGCGATCAGCCGCTGCGCCTCGGCGGTCGGGCCGAAGGTGGTGACCGACACGAACTGGCTGGTGCGGCGCAGGCGGCCGATCATATCTTCGCGAAAATTGGAGTGATCCCACACCCCAGCCAGCGCCAGCGGGTGCAGCATTTGCAGCAGCAAGGCGCTGACGCCGCCGCACAGCATCGGGGTGAAGTCGCGATGTACCTGCCAGATGACAGACTGCGGGCCGAACAAGCCCGGATCGCCCGGCGGGTTCTCAAAATCGACGCCGCCGAGCGCCAGCCCGGTCAGGCTGAGCACCTGTTTTTCTATCGCTGCCCGTACCGCTTCCATCCTGCCGCCCTCTTGCTGGTTCAGCGGCCAGTGTATCACGCGACGAACGCCTCATTGCGCCCTGCGGCGGTTGAAAGCATTAACTTGCTGAATTACAGTTGTTATACCGCTTGCGAGAAGGCGGGCCTATTCGATCCACTGCAGAGGCGCTTTGCAGGGCGTTAACCCACGTTAATTCGGCACTAACCCCACAAAACCTCTATCTAGTTTTTTTCCTCCAACTTAGATAGCAGAGAGTTCGATGATTACCATCAGAGCACGCGCGGCGGAAGACAACGCGCAATTGGCAGATATCTGGCTGCGTTCGGTACGCGCCACTCACCATTTTTTAACCGAAGACAACATCGCGCAGCTGTTCCCGCTGGTGCTGAACGACTACCTGCCGGCGGTTAACGTCTGGGTGGCCGAAGAGCGGCCGGGGCACCCCTGCGGCTTTATCGGCCTGAACGGCAACAAGGTGGAGATGCTGTTTATCGACGCCGATCAGCGCGGCAAAGGGGTGGGCAAAGCGCTGCTGACCCATGCGGAAACGCTGCACGATGAGCTGCAGCTGGACGTGAACGAGCAAAATCCGCAGGCCAGCGGTTTCTATCGCCACTACGGGTTTGTCATCACCGGCCGCTCGCCGCTCGACGGCCAGGGCAACCCGTTCCCGTTGCTGCACATGAAGCTGGACAAACGCTAGCCCTCCCGCCGGCCGCCCTGCGGCCGGTTTTCTCCCCCCCTGTTTCACCCGCCGTTTTATATATCAAATCAGAATAAGTAATAGAATTTACATTCTTCCTGTCACTATAAACCCTCGGTAGGATTGCCCGGTATTCACCCGCAACAGAGGTTCCGTCCGCCACTCCCCGCCGGGTTGTGCCCGCCGAAAAGCCGAACGATCCCTGTCCGGCGCACCGCGCTCTGGACGGAATGCTGTGATGTATCGATAAGGATCCGCTTCGTTATGATCGTTCTTTCGAACGTTTGCAAAACTTTTGACAGCACACAGGGCCGCGTCGTGGCGGTAGACAACGTCAGTCTGGCGGTAGAGGCCGGGCAAATTTACGGCATCATCGGCTACAGCGGCGCCGGCAAAAGCACGCTGATCCGCCTGCTTAACGGCCTGGAGACGCCCACCAGCGGCCGCATTGACGTAGGCGGCTTCGATATCGCCCGCGCCAAAGGCAGCCACCTGCGCCAGGCGCGCCTGAAAGTCAGCATGGTGTTTCAGCACTTCAACCTGCTGTGGTCGCGCACCGTCAGCCAAAACATCGCATTTTCCATGCAGATCGCCGGCGTGCCCAAGGCGCAGATTGCGCCGCGCGTGGCGGAACTGATCGCGCTGGTCGGCCTGCAGGGGCGTGAAGACGCCTACCCTTCGCAGCTCAGCGGCGGCCAGAAACAGCGCGTCGGTATCGCCCGCGCGCTGGCCAATAACCCGAGCGTGCTGCTGTGCGACGAGGCCACCTCGGCGCTCGATCCGCAGACCACCGACGCCATTCTCGACCTGCTGCTGGACATCAACCGCCAGCTGAAATTGACCATCGTGCTGATCACCCACTAGATGCACGTGGTGCGCAAAATCTGCCACCGCGTAGCGGTGATGGAAAACGGCCGCATCGTCGAAGAAGGCCCGGTGCTCGACGTGTTCACCCGGCCACAGCAGCCGATCACCCGGCAGTTCGTCAAACAGGTGTCGCAGTATGCGGATACCGAAGAGAGCTTCAACCCGCTGCTCACCGCCCATCTGCCGGGGGCGATTTTCAAGCTGACCTTCGTGGGCGTGCAAACCCATCAGGCGGTGATCGCCGAAGTGATCCGGCGCTACGCCCTGACCATCAACATTCTGCACGGCAAGATCAGCCACACCCTCAACGGTTCGTTCGGCGAACTGTACATTCACGCCGAAGGCAACGAACAACAAGTCGCCGACATGCTCAGCCTGCTGCACGAAAGAGACATCGCCGTCGAGGTTATCCAACATGATTGAATCCCTGTTCCCCCACCTGCGTCTGGACCAACTGTGGGACGCCACCTGGGAAACGCTGTACATGACCGGCATCGCCGGTTTGGCCACGCTAGTGCTGGGCATCGTGCTCGGCGTGCTGCTGTTTTTAACCTCGAAAGGCCAGCTGTGGCAGAACCGGGCGGTCTACTCGCTGATCTCCGTACTGGTCAACGTCTTCCGCTCCATTCCGTTCATCATTCTGATCGTGCTGCTGATCCCGTTCACCAAATCGCTGATCGGCACCATTCTCGGCGCGGACGCGGCCCTGCCGGCGCTGATCGTCGGCGCGGCGCCGTTCTACGCCCGGCTGGTAGAGATCGCGCTGCGCGAGGTCGACAAAGGGGTGATCGAAGCGGCGCGCTCGATGGGCGCCAAAAACCGCACCCTGATTTTCCGCGTATTGCTGCCGGAGAGCTCGCCGGCGCTGGTTTCCGGCATCACCGTCACCCTGATCGCGCTGGTGAGCTACACCGCGATGGCCGGGGTGATCGGCGCCGGCGGCCTGGGCAACCTGGCCTATCTGGAAGGGTTTCAACGCAACCACAGTGACGTGACGCTGGTGGCGACGCTGACGATTCTGCTGATCGTTTTCGTCATTCAGTTCATCGGCGACACCCTGACAAGAACGCTCGATAAACGTTAATTAACCAAGGAAAATGATGATGAAAAAGCACCTACTGATGTTGGCTTTCGCCTCCGTCGCCACCCTCGCCTCTTACGGCGCCGCCGCGGCGACCAAGCTGGTGGTCGGCGCCTCCAACGTGCCGCACGCCGAGATCCTCGAACAGGCCAAGCCGATACTGGCGAAGGAAGGCATCGATCTGCAGATCAAGCGCTTCCAGGACTACATCCTGCCGAACACCGCCTTGGCCAGCCGCGACATCGACGCCAACTACTTCCAGCACGTGCCTTATCTGAACTCGGTGCTGAAAGACCACGCCGACGACAAGAGCTACGACTTCGTCAGCGCCGGCGCGATCCATATTGAGCCTATCGGCATCTACTCGAAGAAGTACAAGAGCCTGAAAGATCTGCCGGAAAACGGCAAAATCATCATGCGCGACGCGGTGGCGGAAGAAGGCCGCATCCTGTCTATTTTTGAACGGGAAGGCGTGATCAAGCTGAAGCCGGGGGTAAGCAAGGTGGACGCGCGCATCACCGACGTGGTGGAAAACCCGAAACATCTGAAATTCCAGGCCAACGTTGAGGGCGCGCTGCTGCCGCAGATGTACAACAACGACGAAGGCGACGCGGTGGTGATCAACGCCAACTACGCCATCGACGCCGGGCTGAACCCGACCAAAGATCCGATCGCGGTCGAAAGCGGCGAAAACAACCCGTACGCCAACATCATCACCGTGCACCAGGCCGACGTGAACAAACCGGAGATCGTGGCGCTGGTGAAGGTGCTGCACTCCAAACCGATTCAGGACTTTATCCGCGAGAAATATCAGGGCGCGGTGATCCCGGTCAATCAATAATGGGTTACACGGCCCGGTAAAAGCCGGGCCGGTTGTTATACCTTATTGCCAATCTGGCTGAGCCGCGGCCACACCAGCATCAACGCCTCCAGCAACCGCAGCAGATCGCTCCGGCTTGCCCCTTCGCGCGCCTGCACCGACATGCCTTCAATGGTGCAAATCACGTATTTCGCCAGCAGCGTGGTGTCGGTTTTCGCCAGCAGTTCGCCCTGCTGCACCTTGCGATCGAAGCAGGCCTTCAGCGCCGCTTCCTGCGCATGATGTTTCCTGCGCAGCATCTGGGCGACGTCGTCGGACGCCGACGACAGCGCGGCCGAGGCGCACACCATAAAGCAGCCTGACGGCGTATCGGGGTCGGTAAACACTTCGACGGAAGAGCGTACGTAGGCCTCGACGATCTCGGCCACCGGCAGATCCTGCTCCAACAGTTGGTTGGTGCAGGTGGTGTATTTTTGCAGATAGCGTTCCACCGCCGCGCGGAACATTCCTTCCTTGTTGCCGAATTCCGCATACAGCGTCGGCGCCTTGGCGCCGGTCACTTCCACCAGATCGGCCAGCGAGGTGGCTTCATAACCGTGCCGCCAGAACAGATCGAGCGCGCTTTCCAGCGCCCGGTCGCGATCAAATTGTTTCGGTCTGCCGCGGCTTTTCTTGCCGCAAACCTCTTCATTGATGCTCATCGTTCCTCTCCTATCCCGCTCCACGGCAGGGTTAGCACAAATAAATTAACGATCATTATAAAAAAATATTGCGCCTTCGTCGAGAACCGATTAGCATTTAGTTATCGATCGTTAAGATAATTTAGCGAAGCGGATTAAAACCCTCTATTCACCGTTATCGGAAAGGAATTAACATTATGAAAAACTTAAAATTAACCTTAGCAGCTCTCACTCTGGCCAGCGTTTCCTTCGGCAGCTTCGCCGCCGATTTAGTCCAGAACCAACCGGCAGACCAGCAGAAAGTGGGCGTCATCACCGTCAGCGGCGCGTCCGATCTGACCTCGCTGGAAAGCAGCCTGGCCGCCAAAGCCGATCAGGCGGGTGCCAAATCCTTCCGCATCATCGGCGCCGGCGGTAACAACCAGCTGCATGGCACCGCAGAAATCTATCAATAACAAGACATTAATCCAGCGGATCGCGAGAAATTCTGCTCCCGACGCCAGGGCATCAAAAAAAACTAATTAACGAGCATTAAAAAAATACTTGCAATCCGTGAAACCGGCATCTAACATTAAATTATCGATCGTTAATTAATTTAACGACCTTACAAAACAAACATCGTAAAGAACATAGATAGGAAATAAGACCATGAAAAACCTGAAAATGACCATCGCCGCCATCGCACTGGCCTCCGTCTCCTTCGGCAGCTTCGCCGCCGAACTGGTCAACGCTCAACCGGCCGATCTGCAAAAAACCGGCGTCGTTACCGTCAGCGGTGCTTCCGACCTGAGCAGCCTGGAAAACAAACTGGCGGCCAAAGCCGACGCGGCCGGCGCCAAATCCTTCCAGATCATCGCCACCACCGGCGACAACAAACTGCACGGTACCGCGATCATCTACAATTAATTGCCAGATAGGTAATCGTGCAAAAGGGCGGCTCAGGCCGCCTTTTGTTTGTTTTGACGCCAACGTTCTGTTGTAAGCTGTAGCAACCTTTTTTTGCTGAGCCGAGCAACGACATGACTCCCCTGCTGTTTCACAAATATCACGGCCTGGGCAACGACTACCTGGTATGCCACCGTTCGGTCGCCGATCGTCTGAGCCAGGAACAGATCCGCCTGCTGTGCCACCCGCATTATGGCATCGGTTCCGACGGCCTGCTGATCGACAGCGGCGACGCCGTCAATCCCACCCTGCGCATCATCAACCCGGACGGCTCCGAAGCGGAGAAAAGCGGCAACGGCCTGCGTATCTACGCGCGGTATCTGTTCGACAGCGAGCGCGTGGGGCATCAGCCGTTTCTGGTGCACACCGCCGGCGGCGACGTGCGTTGCCAAGTGGCGGAAGACGCGCATCAGATAACCGTGGAGATGGGGCGCGCCAATTTCAGCCCGGCGGCGCTGCCGGCCTTGATCGATCTGCCGGAGGCGCTGAACTATCCCCTGCCCCTGAGGGAGGAGACGTTAAGCGTTTCGCTGGTGTCGATGGGCAACCCGCACTGCGTGGTGCCGGTGGAGAAACTGGATCTGGCGCAGGTGCATCGGCTCGGACCGCAGATTGAACGCCATCCGCTGTTCCCGAAACGCACCAATGTACAACTGGTGGAAGTGGTCGATCGCCAGACGCTGCGCATCGGCATCTGGGAGCGCGGCGCCGGTTTTACCCTCGCCTCCGGCAGCAGCAGCTGCGCCGCCGCCAGCGTGATGCGCAAGTTGGGACGAGTCGGCGATCGGGTTAGCGTGCGGATGCCGGGCGGCGAACTGCAGATCGCCTTCAGCGGCGATTTTCAGGTCAGCATGCGCGGACCGGTGCATAAAATCGCCACCCTGACGCTGGACGAAGATTGTTTTGCCGGCGGCGCGGGGCTGTTTACGGGATCCACCCCAGCAGCCTGAACCACAGATAGTCCAACGGCACCAGCAGCGCAAAGCTGAGCGCGGCCAACAGCAGGCACAGCTTCAGCCCTTCGCGCGCCGGCACTTTGCCAATCCCCATCGCCACCACGATCGGCGAAGCCTGATACGGCAGCAGCGGCGTGGCATAACCGATCACCTGGGTCATCAGCACCGTCAGCAGCGGCAGGCCGCTGCCCGCGGACAGCGCCTGCGCCAGCGGGGTAAACAGCGCCGGCACGCCGTTGGCGGTCACCACGAAATTCAGCAACGCGGTGATCCCCACCAGCGAACCGAATGCGGTGAACGGTTTGCCATGCAGATCCGGCATCATCGCCAGCAGCGCACCGCCCAACCGATCGCCAAGCCCCGAGTGGCTGACCAGCGCCGTCAGCCCCAGGATCCCCGCCACGTAGATGCAGGTGCGCACATTAACCCCGGCGGCGAACTGCTCGCCGTTGAGAAACCCGATACGCGGCAACAGGCACAAGCAGGCCGCCGCCAACCCGATCCAGGCGGGAGCGATGCCGTGCCAGCTGTCGGTCATCCACAGCAACACCGTGGCGCCCAACAGCGCGATCAGCCGCCATTCGGCGGCGCTGAGCGGGGTTTGCGCCGCCTCGGCCGCCACCGGCTGCGGCCGCGCACGGAACAGGCCGCAGATGCACAGCGTCAGCAGCGCGCCTTTGGCAACCCCGAGCACCGGGGCGTGCAACAGCAGGTAAGAGAGATAAGCGAAGTGGCTGCCGTAGGCGCTTTCCGCCGCGCCGCTCATCACCAGGTTGGGCACGTTGGCCGGCAGGATGCTGGCGGAGAGCTGGAAGGTGCCGAATCCCACCGCCAGCGCCAAACCGATGCGGCCGCGCGAGCCCTCCGCCAGACCGGCGCGATCGGCCAACGCCATGACGATCGGCATCAACAGCGTAATGCGCCCCATGTTGGAAGGCATGACAAACGCCAGCGCGTAGCTTATCGCCACCACGCCGCCCACCAGGCGCGGCCAGGTGCGGCAAGAGTCGGTTGGCCAGGCGATCCGCCAAGCCGGTGCTGCGGATGGCGGTGCCCAGCACGAAACCGCTGAGCACCAGCCAGAATGCGGAAGACGCGAAACCGGAAAAGGTCACTGCGGCGGGCGCCAGCTGCAACACCATCACCGCCGCGAAGAACAGCAGCGCGACCAGATACTCCGGTAAGCGGGCGCTGGCCCATAGCGCGATGACCACCAGCGTGACCAGCGCGGACAGCGCCATCGGATCCCCCAACATAGTTTCCTCCCTGATAAAACGTTGTGATTGTTATCAAACGGTTAACAGGGTGGCACAAGGCGCGGGCGCTAACCTTGAAACCGCTCACATATCGTCGTTCTGCAGATTTTTCAGCATGCACACGTTGCAGCCGTGATGGCCGGTGTTGCCGCGCCGTTCCGTCAACAGCGTGAACCCCAGCGCGTAGTACAGCCCGATCGCCTCTTTCAACTGTTCGGTGGTTTCCAGGTAGCAGTAGCGATACCCCGCCGCCCGCGCCGCCTTAAGCGCCTGCACCACCATATATCGCGCCATGCCCAGCCCGCGCGCGCCGGGCTTGAAGAACAGTTTCTGCAGCTCGCAATAGCCGGGCTCTTCGCCCGCCAGCGGCGCCATGCCGACGCCCCCCACCACCTGCCCGTCCCGCTCCAGCACCCAGTAGTGGCCGCCGTTGTCGCGATACAAGCCGGTCAGCCGATCGAGATCCGGATCGTGCAGGCTGACCCCTTCCATCTTGTCCATGCCGTACTCGCGAAACACGTCGCGAATGATCGCCGCCATCGCCGCATCGTCGCGCGCGGCGATCGGCCGCACCCGCAGGTTGGCGTCGCGCTGTTTGCGCGCGCTGCGCAGCGCCGCGGTCATCTTTTTCATCGCCGCCGTGGTGCTCGCCAGCTCATCGTCGTCCAACTGCGCCAGCGCTGCCTGCATAAAACCGTCGGCGTCGCTCTCGATGCCGGCCAGCGCCTTGCCGCCCTTTTTACTCAGCCGATGCAGGTTGTGCCGCCTGTCATCCGGATGATCCACCGTTTCTATCACGCCGGCGGCCACCAGGCTGCGCAGCGCCCGGCTGGCGCTGGCCTTGTCGATGCAAAGCCGGGCCGCCAGCTCGGTGACGCCCAGCGGCTGCTCGCTGACTTCGATCATCAGATGGATCTGCAGCGGCGAAAAGCGCGAGCCGTTGCTCTGCTTGTTCAACATACCGAATTCTCTGACCAAACTGCGCGCCAATGCTCTGAAATCCCTGATGTTCACAATTGATATCCCCGATTAGCTGCCGATGAAAAATGACATTTGGTTGATAGTGTTACCTAATTTTCACTACCTTAACGGATCATCAAGCCGCCATGAACCCCGGCATAACACAGGAGTTGATGCAAAACGTAACATTACTCAATACAACAAACTGATTAGTTAAAATATTTCAGGATTAATGGCCATATGTTTGCGATTAAAAAGACAATAACCCAGACAAAAAATGCACAATCGTGGAAAACGCTGTGATGACAAGAGAAAATCGATACTAATTCATTGAATTCCAATAGGTTACAACAATGTTAATAACGACATTAATGCCGATATCTTGTTGTAATTTGTTACATATTCATGGCAGGATCGCGGCGTTTCCATAACGGCGGCAACGTTAGTTATGTCAACGTCGGGCGCGGGTTGCTCCCGCGCTGTTTTATGCTCATGGAGAGATCGCATGCCAATGAAGAAATCACTCGCCGTCTGTTCCGTTGCCCTTTCCGTCACTTTGCTGGCGGGCTGCGCGACCGAATCCTCCCGCTCTTTGGAAGTGCCGAAAGTGGCTTCCTACAACACCACTTATCAGGGCCCACGCAGCCCTATCGCCGTCGGCAAATTCGACAACCGATCCAGCTACATGAACGGCATCTTCTCCGATGGCGTCGATCGGCTGGGCAATCAGTCCAAGACTATCCTGATCACGCATTTGCAGCAGACTGGCCGTTTCAACGTGCTGGATCGCGCCAACATGGAAGAGTTGAAAACTGAAGCCGGCATTAAAGGGAAGGCGCAAACGCTGAAAGGCGCCAACTATGTGATTACCGGCGATGTCACCGAATTCGGCCGTAAAGAAGTCGGCGATCATCAGCTGTGGGGGATTTTGGGCCGTGGTAAATCACAGGTCGCTTACGCCAAAGTCAATCTGAACGTCGTAAACGTACAGACCTCAGAAGTCGTCTATTCCGCTCAGGGCGCCGGTGAATACGAACTGTCCAATCGCGAAATCATCGGTTTCGGGGGCACCGCCAGCTACGACTCCACCCTCAACGGCAAGGTGCTGGATCTGGCCGTGCGTGAAGCCGTCAATAACCTGGTCACCGGTATCGAAAACGGCGCATGGCGCCCTGCTAACTAACGGAATAGAAGCAGAAAGATGATAACTAAAAGAATGGGCGGGGCGCTGTTTGCAGCGACCCTGCTGGCCGGCTGCGCCGCGCCGAAAACGCTTTACAATTGGGATGGCTACCAGACTTCTCTCTATCAATACTACCAGCAGGAGGGGCAAAGCCCTGAGCAGCAGATCGCCACGCTGAAAGAGATCGTCGAGAAATCCCGCGCCAAGGATAAAGCCGTACCGCCAGGTCTGCATGCGCAGCTGGGGCTGCTGTACAGCAAAATCGGCAACGACGGACAAGCCATGAATGAATTCAACACGGAAAAAACGCTGTTCCCGGAGTCGGCGCCGTTTATGAATTTCCTGATGGCCAGGGATAAAGGGAGCTTTAAATGAAACGTGTACTCACTTTCCTCACCGTTGCCGCCACCCTGTTGCTAAGCGGCTGTGCCAAGCAGACGCCTTATGACTATGCGGCGTTCCATGAGAGCAAGCCGAAGTCGATCCTGGTCTTGCCGCCGGTTAACCAGTCGCCGGACGTCAAAGCCAGCCACAGCGTGCTCGCCAGCGCCACCTTGCCGCTGGCCGAGGCCGGTTACTATGTGTTGCCGGTCGCTGTAGTGGAGGAAACCTTCCTGCAAAACGGCCTAACCAACGCCAACGACATCCGCGCCGTCAGTCCGAAAAAACTGCACCAGATTTTCGGCGCCGACACCGTGCTGTACCTGGATGTCACGCAATACGGCACCAGTTACATGGTGATCAGCAGCGAAACCCGCGTTACCGTAGCCGCTCGTCTGGTCGATCTGCGCAACGGCAAACAGCTGTGGGCCGGCACCGCCACCGCATCCAGCAACGAAGGCAACAACAACTCCGGTGGCCTGCTGGGCATGGTGATCAGCGCCGCGATTTCGCAAATCGCCGATACCATCAGCGACAAAGGATTTGATGTTGGCGCCATCGCCAACACCCGCCTGCTATCGGCGACAGGTCAGAACGGCGCCATTCTTTATGGCCCACGCTCACCTCATTACGCCAGCCAGCGTTAAGCCGTCTCTCGGGCGGCCTTCTCGGGCCGCCTATGCCAAACTTGTCCCTTTTGCCAAAAGTAGCCCATGCTTTAACGGCAACTGCTCCTCTCCTTCTGGCTAACCGGGACGCTGGCTCATGACGAAAAAAACCACCCTGCTGCAATTCTTCCACTGGTACTACCCCGACGGCGGCAAACTGTGGCAGGAGGCCGCCGAGCGCGCGCCGCACCTCGCCGAACTGGGCATCACCGATCTGTGGCTGCCGCCCGCCTGCAAGGGCGCTTCCGGCGGCTACTCCGTCGGCTACGATACTTACGATCTGTTCGATCTCGGCGAGTTTGACCAGAAAGGCAGCGTGGCCACCAAATACGGCGACAAGGCGGCGCTCGAACACGCCGCCAATACGCTGCGCGAACACGGCGTGGGGGTGCTCTACGACGTGGTGTTCAACCACAAGCTCGGCGCGGACGAGAAAGAACAGGTACACGTGTTCAAGGTGGACGCCAACAACCGCAACGACATCGACGACCAGGGCTTCGACGCGCTGGCCTACACCCGCTTCACCTTTCCCGGCCGCCAGGGCGTGCATTCCGAGTTTATCTGGGATTACAAATGCTTCAGCGGCGTCGACTACGTTGAGCAACCGGACGACAAAGGGGTTTTCAAAATCGCCAACGACTATGGCGACGACGGCTGGAACGATCAGGTCGACGACGAAAAGGGCAACTACGACTATCTGATGGGCGCCGACGTGGAGTTCCGCAATACCGCCGTGACGGAGGAGCTCAAATACTGGGCGCGCTGGCTGTTGGAAAGCCTGCCGTGCGACGGCTTCCGCCTGGACGCCGCCAAACACATTCCCGCCTGGTTCTTCAAAGAGTGGGCGGATCACGTGCGCGACAGCGCGCAGCGCGACCTGCTGATCGTTGCCGAATACTGGTCGCACGATCTGAGCGCGCTGCAGCAATACATCGAGTTGGTGGACGGCAAGGTGATGCTGTTCGACGTGGCGCTGCACCTGAAGTTTCATCAGGCGTCGAAACAGGGCGACGGCTTCGACATGGCGCAAATCTTCACCGATACCCTGACCGCCGCCGATCCGGCCCACGCGGTGACGCTGGTCGCCAACCACGACACCCAGCCGCTGCAGTCGCTGGAAGCGCCGGTGGAACCCTGGTTCAAACCGCTGGCCTACGCGCTGATCCTGCTGCGCGAACAGGGCGTGCCCTGCGTGTTTTACCCCGACCTGTATGGCGCCAGCTACCGCGACAAGGGGCTCGACGGCGGCGAGTACCAGATTGATATGCCGGCGATCCCGGAGCTGGAGAAGCTGATCGCCGCCCGCCAGCGTTTCGCCAACGGCCCGCAAACCGACTACTTCGACGACAGCCACTGCGTGGCCTTCAGCCGCGCCGGCACCGCCGAGGCCCCCGGCTGCGTGGTGGTGCTGACCAACGGCGGCGAAAGCGGCAAAACCGTCGCGCTGGGCGCCGATCTGGCGCACACCGCCTGGCGCGATTTCCTCGGCAACCGTCAGGAGGAAATCACCACCGACGACCAGGGCAGCGCCCATTTCCCGGTCAACGCCGGCAGCGTCAGCGTCTGGGTGCCGGCCGCCAGCCTGTAAGCGCCCGCCGCCGCGCAATGATGCAGCGGCGGCAAAACTAATGTTTGCCTTTCGGGTCTAACTTACGCTATCAACTGCGCAAGCCATTCACACCGGAGCCTAAATAGGGTACAAGGCTGCATGAAAATTCCAAAACGACTCCAGCCGCTGGTTGATGACGGATTAATCGACGACGTCATCCGCCGGTTGAAAAGCGGCAAAGAAGCCGACGTGTTTATCGTGCGCTGCGGCGATGAGATCCGCTGCGCCAAAGTGTACAAAGAGGCCGAGAAGCGCAACTTCAAGCAGGCCGTTCACTATCAGGAAGGGCGCAAGGTGCGCAATAGCCGCGACGCGCGCGCCATGAGCAAAGGCTCCAAATTCGGCCGCCAGCAGCAGGAAGAAGCCTGGCAAAACACCGAAGTGGACGCGCTGTATCTGCTGGCCAAGGCCGGGGTGCGGGTGCCGCAGCCGGACATCTGCCTGGACGGCGTGCTGCTGATGGAGCTGATCACCGACGAAGAAGGCCTGGTGGCGCCGCGCCTGAGCGATGTCATCCTGACGCCGGAACAGGCGCGCGCCGATCACGCCCTGATGATGAACTACGCGGTGCGCATGCTGTGCGCCGGCCTGGTCCACGGCGACCTGTCGGAATTCAACGTGCTGATGGATAAAGACGGGCCGGTGATCATCGATCTGCCGCAGGTGGTGGACGCCGCCGCCAACAACCACGCCAAAAGCATGTTCGAGCGCGATATCGGCAATCTGGCGGAATATTATGGCCAGTTCGCGCCGGAGCTGCGCGATAGCCAATACGCCAAAGAGATTTGGGCGCTGTATCAGGAAGGCAACCTGACGCCGGACAGCGTCCTCAGCGGCCGGTTCAGCGAAACCCTGAAACGCGCCGACGTCGGCTCGGTACTGGAAGAGATCCAGGCCGCCGGCGAGGAACATCAACGCCGCATGATGGCGCGCAACGCGGAAGAGTAACGCGCCGCGCTATTCGACGCGAAACACCTCCGGCCGCTGCAGCGTCGCCGCCTCGTGATAAATATCCCCCAGATAGCCGGCGATCTCCTCTTCGCGCAGGTCGGCCGGCAGCACGATATCGCAGCTGGGAGCATACTTGCGCTCCGGCAGCGTCACGCGGAACAGCCGCCATTCGTCCCCGATGCGCTTCACGCCCAGCAGACGGCCGAATACGTTAAAAATCATCATCCGCCATTCCCCCGCTCGTCGCTTTCAGGCTATAACACTGTGATGCCGCCGCAGTGAAAAGGAAAGCGTATGAGTGAAAAAACGCCGCAGTTCTGGCGCGATCCGCAGTTGCCGTTCGTCGAAGCCCGCGCCATCGCGGATGGCCGCCAGGTGTGCTACAGCCTGCACAGCCACGAATTCTTTTCCATCGGCGCCATCACCGGCGGCGTCAGCACCTATGTCAACGGCGAGCGGCGCATGCAGGTCAGCGCCGGCGATTTGGTTGTCATCAACCCGCAGCAGGCGCATGCCTGCAACCCCATCGCCGATCGGCGTTGGTCGTACATCATGTTCTATCTCGATCTCGCCTGGCTCGGCGCGCTGCAGCAGGAGCTGCTCGGCGGCGACGGCGACCGTTTTGTTCCGTTCAGCCAGCCGCTGAGCCGCGATCCGGCGCTGTTCCACGGCCTGAACCGGCTTTATGCGCTGCTGACGGATCCGCTGTGCAGCGCGCTGGAAAAACAGATCGCCATGGTGGAGTATTTCAGCGCCCTGCAGCTCGGGCTGGGCGATGCCCGCCAACCGGAGACACCGCCGCATACCCGACTGGAAGCGGCGGCGGCGTTTATCGACGCGCACTGCACCCGGCCGCTAACGCTGGACGACATTTGCCGCGCCGCCGCGCTGTCCCCTTCTTACCTGATCCGCGCCTTCCGCCAGCGTTACGGCATGACGCCGCACGCCTATCTGGTCAACCGCCGCGTGCAGCACGGCCATCGGCTGTTGAAAAGCGGCCTGCCGATCGCCGCGGCCGCCAGCGAAAGCGGCTTTGCCGATCAGGCGCACTTCCAGCGCACCTTCAAGCAGCTGCTGGCCGCCACGCCGGGGCAGTATCAAAAACCCTCCGCCAGCAGATAGCAGGCGCTGGCCGCCAACAGCAGCGCCATTACGCGGTTGAAACGCCGCACGTTGCGCGCCTGCCTGAGCAGGCCGCGCAGCATCGCGCCGACATAGGCCCAGCAGGCCACCGAGGCATAGCAAATCACGAAGTAGAGCCCGGCGAACTGCCACAGCAGCCGGATGTCGCCGTCGCCGACAAAGGCGCCGAGGCTGGCCACCGACGCCAGCCACGCCTTGGGGTTCAGCCATTGCATCAGCGCGCCGTAGCGGCAGGAAGGCGCCCGCGCCGCGCCGCTGCCCAACCTGCCGTCGTCAAACGCCAACCGATAGGCCATAAACAGCAGGAAAGCCACGCCGGCCCACTGAATCAAGCGGGTCAGCGCCGGCCACAGGATCAGCAGCTGGTGCATGCCCAATCCCAGCAGCACCAGCAACAGGGTAAACCCCAGCGTGGCGCCGAACACGTGGCGCTGGGCCGCGCCAAAGCCGAATTGCGCCCCGGCGCTCAATGCGACGATGTTGACCGGGCCGGGGGTGATGGAGGCCGCCAGCGCAAACGCGGCCATGGAAAGGTAGATATTCATGATGGTCACCTGAGAAAGTATTCACAGGCGCCAGAATGCCGACCGCCGTCGACAAGGTATTGAACAGAATTGCCCTGTTCGGTTTAACGCGCGATCGCCGCCCGGCGGCGCGGCAGCCCGAAGGTGTTGACCGCCATGCCGCCCAGCACCAGCAATGCGCCGCCGAACTGCGCCGGCGACAGCGCTTCATCCAGCAGCAGCCAGGCGGCGAACAGCCCGACCAGCGGCACCAGCAGCGTCAGCGGCGCAACGCGCCAGGTTTCATAGCGCCCCAGCAGGCTGCCCCACACCGAATAACCGAACAGCGTGGCGGCAAACGCCAGATAGGCAACCGCCAGCCAGGTGCCGACCTGCACATGGCCCAGGCTGCTCAGCACCGCCTGCGGGCCGTCGAACAGCCAGCTGCAGGCCAGGAACGGCACGACCGGGATCGGCGCGCTCCACACCACCAGCGACAAAATGTTGCGCTGCGGGAAACCGGCCAGGATCTTCTTGTTGGTCAGGTTGCCCAGCGCCCAGGAAAACGCCGCCGCCAGCGTCAGCAGCAGGCCCGCCAGGGGGACCGCGCCGCTGCCCGGCTTATGCAGGCTGGCCTGCGCCAGCACCAGCATGCCACCGCTGGCGATAGCGATGCCGACGAAATGGTTGACGCGCAGCTTTTCGCCCATCAGCACGACACCCAACAGCAGGGTGAAGAACACCTGCGCCTGCAACACCAGCGAAGCCAGCCCCGCCGGCATGCCCACCTTGATGGCGACAAACAGGAAGGCAAACTGCGCGAAGCTCATGGTCATGCCGTACAGCAGCAGCCATTTCCACGGGATCGTCGGGCGCGGGATAAAGAAGATCGCCGGCAACGCCACCAGCAAAAAACGCATCCCGGCCAGCAGAAACGGCGGCATGCCCTGTAAACCGAACTTGATCACGACGAAATTCACGCCCCAGATCACCACCACCAACAGCGCCAACAGCCGATCGCGCAATGTCATCCTCGCCCCGCTTATCCCATTGAAAATCGCTTTAGCTTGCAGGTTACAACCAAACCGGGCGTATGGACACCGGCAAACGCCGGCGATTATTCCGGCATCAGGCCGATAAAGGTGGTCTTCTTGCGCGGGCCGGTCATCAGCGCTTCCAGCTTCTCCACGCACTGCAGGTAGTGCGGGGTCTGCTTGTGCGCCGCCACCGCCTGCTCGTCGCGATAGGCTTCGTAGATGTAAAACCGCGTCGGAATCTGTTCGTCCTGCAGCACGTCGAAGCGCAGGTTGCCCGGCTCTTCGATTGCCCCCAGGTGATTGGCGCGGAAAACATCGATAAATTCGTCGATTTTGTCTTGTTTAACGTTGATCTCAACCAATGTGACGTGCATGACAGCTCCTTGTTTGAACGGCGCGCCGTAGCATGGCGCTTTCCAACCATAGGTTTATTCCCGTCGATTGCCCTGCCGCAACGGCAATTTTGCCGCCTGGCTCACAAATCGCATCGGCGACGCCCACTCCTCCCCCGGCGGGGTAAGGCGGCGGCATCTATAGTTAACACTCCTCCCCCTGAGAGCATAGGCTATGGATAACTACTTGATGGCGCTGGACGCAGGAACGGGCAGTATTCGCGCGGTGATCTTCGATCTGGCGGGCAATCAGATCGCGCACGGCCAGGCGGAGTGGCAACACCTGGCGGTGCCGGGCGTGCCCGGCTCGATGGAGTTTGACCTCAGCCGCAACTGGCAGCTGGCCTGCCAGTGCATTCGCCAGGCCTTGCAGCGCGCCGGGCTGACGGCGCAGGCGATACGCGCGGTGGCCTGCTGCTCGATGCGTGAAGGCATCGTTCTGTACGACCGCAACGGCGTGCCGATCTGGGCCTGCGCCAACGTCGACGCGCGCGCCAGCCACGAAGTCAGCGAGCTGAAAGAGTTGCATAACCACGGCTTCGAACGCGAGGTGTATCAATACTCCGGCCAGACGCTGGCGCTGAGCGCCATGCCGCGCCTGCTGTGGCTGGCGCACCATCGGCCGGACATCTACCGCCAGGCGGCGACGCTGACCATGATCAGCGACTGGCTGGCCAACATGCTCAGCGGCGAGCTGGCGGTCGATCCTTCCAACGCCGGCACCACCGGCATGCTGGATCTGACCAGCCGCGACTGGCGGCCGGCGCTGCTCGACATGGCCGGGCTGCGCGCCGATATTCTGTCGCCGGTGAAAGAGACCGGCAGCGTGCTGGGGCGCGTCACCGAACAGGCGGCGCAGGAGAGCGGGCTGCTGCGCGGCACCCCGGTGGTGATGGGCGGCGGCGACGTGCAGCTCGGCAGCCTGGGGCTCGGCATCGTGCGCGCCGGGCAGACGGCGGTGCTCGGCGGCACCTTCTGGCAGCAGATCGTCAACCTGCCGGAGCCGGCCATCGATCCGGAGATGAACATCCGCATCAACCCCCACGTCATTCCCGGCATGGCGCAGGCGGAATCCATCAGCTTCTTTACCGGCCTGACCATGCGCTGGTTCCGCGACGCCTTCTGCGCGGAGGAAAAATTGCTGGCGGAGCGGCTGGGGGTCGATGCCTACAGCCTGCTGGAAGAGATGGCGGCCAGGGTACCGCCGGGCGCCTACGGCGTGATGCCGATTTTCTCCGACGCCATGCATTTCAAAACCTGGTATCACGCGGCGCCGTCGTTCATCAATATGTCGATCGACCCGGAGCGCTGCAATAAACAGACGCTGTTCCGCGCGCTGGAGGAGAACGCCGCCATCGTCTCCGCCTGCAACCTGGAGCAGATCGCCGCCTTCTCCGGCGTGCAGGCGCGCTCGCTGGTGTTCGCTGGCGGCGGCGCCAAGGGCAAGCTGTGGAGCCAGATCCTCAGCGACGTCACCGGGTTGACGGTGCGGGTGCCGGTGGTGAAAGAAGCCACCGCGCTGGGCTGCGCGATCGCCGCCGGCGTCGGCGCCGGGCTGTTCGAGTCGCTGGCCGAAACCGGCGAACGCTTGGTGCGCTGGGAGCGCGAGCATCAACCCGACATGACCCACCATGCGCTGTATCAGGAACAGAAAGAAACCTGGCGGCAGGTTTACGCCGATCAGCTGACGCTGGTGGATAACGGCCTGACCACCTCGCTGTGGAAAGCGCCGGGGCTTTAAACGCAAGCGGCATTCGGTCATAACCTTATGCCGTTTTATTCCTTTCCCCCGCAGCGCGGCGCAAGCCGCGTTTTCACTCGCCGCCGGCGATTGTTTCCCCTCAGAAACAGTGTAACCACCGCAAACGGATTTATCCGCGGCTTCGGCCTGCCGTAGATTGTGACTTCGGTCACACCGCGCCCCGAGCGCGGCCTGCGCATTCACCTGAGACGAGCGGCATTATGCTGAATAATAAAGATAAACCTGCATCATCCCCGTGGCCGGCGATCTTCTCGCTGACGGTCGCCTGTTTTGTCATGGTCACCACCGAGTTTCTGCCGATCGGCCTGCTGACCAACATCGCCCCTTCGCTCGGCGTCAGCACCGGCACCGCCGGGCTGATGGTCACCATGCCCGGCATCGTGGCGGCGGTGGCCGCACCGGTGTTGAGCCTGGCTTCCGGCCGGCTGGACAGACGCCTGCTAATGCTGGGACTGTCGTTGCTGCTGATGGTGTCCAACCTGGTGGCGGCGCTGGCCGTCAACTTCCCGATGATGCTGTTGGGCCGCGTGCTGCTGGGCGTCTGCGTCGGCGGCTTCTGGTCGTTCGCCGCCAACTACGGCCGCCATCTGGTGCCGGAAGCCAGCCAGGGCCGCGCCACCGCGCTGATCCTCAGCGGCATCTCGGTCGGCGCGGTGTGCGGCGTGCCGGCGGGGGCGCTGATCGGCGATCTGTTCGGCTGGCGAGCCGCCTTCTTCGGCGGGGCGGCGCTGGCGGTCGGCGTGCTGCTCGCGCAGCTGCGTTTACTCACGTCGGTACCGCCTTCCCGGCCGGTTACGCCGCGCGATCTGGTGCTGCCGCTGCGCCTGCCGATGGCGCGCATCGGCCTGATTGCCATCGTGCTGCTGTTCATCGGCCACTTCGCCGCCTATACCTATCTGCGCCCTCTGCTGCAACAGGTGTTCGTGCTCAGCCCATCGGCGATCTCGCTGCAGCTGCTGGCCTATGGCGCCATCGGTCTGCTGGGCACCTTCCTCGGCGAGCGTCTGGGGGAGTACAGCCTGCGCGCCACCTTTATCCTGATCGCCGCCATGCTGGCGGGTATTCTGATCGTTTCGCCGCTGCTCAGCGGCCTCGCCGGCGCCACGCTGATGGTGTTGGTCTGGGGGTTGGCGTTCGGCGCCGTGCCGGTATGCGCCACCAACTGGATGTTCGCCGCGGTGCCGCAGGCGCCGGAAGCCGGCCAGGCGCTGCTGGTGTGCGTCATCCAGATCGCACTGGCCTCCGGCGCACTGCTGGGCGGCGAGGTGGTGGACTGGCAGGGCGTCAGCAGCGCCATGCTGTTCGGCGGCGCGCTGATCCTCTCCGCCACGCTGGTGTTCGGCCTCAGCTTGCGCTCCGGCGCGATTGGCGCTAAACAGTGTTAATCATTATCTATCTGCAGAAACATGCCCCGGCCACTGCCGGGGCATGACGTTGGGAACCTATGGACCATCATTTGCTCGCTATCCGGGTATTTAACCGCGTGGTGGAAACCGGCGGTTTTACCCGCGCCGCCGATTCGCTGGGCATGCCGAAAGCGACGGTCACCAAGCTGATCCAGAATCTGGAGGATCACCTGCAGACCAAGCTGTTCCAGCGCACCACCCGCAGCGTGTCGGTCACCCGCGAAGGCGAATGCTATTACCAGAATACGGTGAAATGGCTGGCGGATTTGGAGCAGATGGAGGGCTGTCTGACCGAGTCACAGAATTCTCCGCAGGGCGTGCTGCGCATCGATACCGGCAGCGGCACCGCCCGCCAGCTGCTGTTGCCGGCGCTGCCAGGCTTTTTGGAACGCTACCCGCAAATCCAGATCGATCTCAGCATCGGCGATCGCGTTATCGATCTGATCAGCGACAGCGCGGACTGCGTGATCCGCAGCGGCCCGTTGGCCGACTCCAGCCTGATAGCCCGGCGTCTGTTCGATCTGGATTGGGTCAGCTGCGCCACCCCGGCTTATCTGGCGCGCCACGGCGCCCCACGCCACCCGTGCGATCTGGAACAGAGTTTTCCGATGGTGCACTACCGCCATCCGGTCAACGACCGCATCCATCCGCAACGCTATGTCGAACGCGGCAAAGAGATCGCCATTCAACAGCGCTACCCGGTCAGCATTAACGAAGGCAACGCGCTGCTGGCGGCGAGCCTGGCCGGATTGGGCATCATCCAGATCTATCGGTTTATGGCGCAGCCGCACCTCGAGCGCGGCGAGCTGGTCAGCCTGCTGCACGACTGGCAGCCGCCGCCGGAGCAGATGTACGTGGTGTACCCGTCCAATCGCCACCTCAGCGGCAAGCTGCGGGCGTTTATCGACTGGGCGGTGGAGACATTTCGCTAGCGACAGGATGAGCCGCACGTTGTCGCCGCACGCAGTGTGGTATTATTTGCCGCATAGTGATTCACGACGGACGACCACCATGGCCTATATCCCCAAAAACTATGCGAAGCTGGAAACCGGCTACCGCGAAAAAGCGCTGAAACTGTTCCCCTGGGTGT
The DNA here is from genome assembly GCF_052169255.1 of Serratia sp. CY29653. Classification (NCBI taxonomy): domain Bacteria; kingdom Pseudomonadati; phylum Pseudomonadota; class Gammaproteobacteria; order Enterobacterales; family Yersiniaceae; genus Serratia; species Serratia sp. CY29653. Next base: position 2,301,522 of record NZ_JBJNLC010000001.1, read on the forward strand.
GCGGGCGCTGCTCGCGCGAGTTCGTTTATTCCAACCTGCGCGAACTGACGGTGCACCACATCGATCACGATCACAGCAACAACCCCGAAGACGGCAGCAATTGGGAAATGCTGTGCCTGTACTGCCACGACCACGAGCACTCGAAATACACCGAGGCCGATCAATACGGTTCGACGGTGGTGGCCGGTGAAGACGCGCAGAAAGATGTCGGCGTCGCCACCCATAACCCGTTCGTCAACCTGAAGGCGATGATGAAGAAGTAACGCCACCGACAGCTTAATGAGCCACTAACTTATTAAGCTGTTAAATTAACAAACCCCGCCTCCGCATCGCCACTTCCCAGAGAATTCCTACTTACCCATCCGGGCCATCCAGCGCAAAATAAGCTGCGCAGTTAACGACATACTGGCTTGGCAAGCCGCCGCAGTTGGTGCATATTGTTCGCGAGTTGTTCTTGTTAACCTGTTTGATTATCAACCTAATAAGCACATTAACTTAATAAGTTATCAGCTTAATAACTTGAGAGATGGCAGCATGATTGTTCTGATTGGCTCGCAAAAAGGCGGCGTCGGCAAATCGACGAAAGCGGTGAATATCGCCGGGTATCTGATTCTTAAGCAAGGCAAGACGGCGATCATCGTCGATGCCGACGACCAGAAATCGATCATGACCTGGTACAACGACCGTCAGAACGTCGAGGGGCTGCCGCACATTCCGGTGGTGGCCGCGTCGGGCAAAATCAAGGAAACGCTGCTGGAACTGGATCGCCATTACGACTACGTGATCGTCGACACCGCCGGCCGCGACAGCGCCGAACTGCGCTCCGGGCTGCTGGCCGCCGATCTGTTCCTCTCGCCGCTGCGCCCTTCGCAGATGGATCTCGACACCATCGGCTATCTGTCGGAGATGTTCTCCACCGCGCAGGAATACAACGAGAAGGTCAAAGGCTACATCGTGCTGAACATGTGCCCGACCAACATCTTCATCAATGAAGCCAACGAAGCGGCGCAGGTGCTGAGCGAATACCCGGAGTTCACCCTGGTGAGCCACCGCCTGTGCGACCGCAAGATTTACCGCGACGCCTGGGGCGAAGCCATCACCGTGCATGAGGCGAACAACGAAAAGGCGCAGAGCGAAATTGAATGCCTGGTGAAAGAGGTGATCCTGTGAAGAAGCGCACCCCCACCCACCGCATGTCGGAAGACGAATTCATCAACAGCGCCACCTCACACACGCTGCCGGTCGCGGCGCCCGCGCCGGAAGCCAAACCGGCCGGCCGCAAGCGCACCTATAAGGCGATTTCCGTCAGCCTGACGGACAGCCACATTGAAGCCATCGATGAAGTGATCGTGCAGGCGGCGCGCAGCGGCATCGTGCGCATTACCCGCTCCGACATCATCAAGCTGGCCATCGACGGGCTGGCGGAGAAAAGCGAAGCGCAGCTGCTGGCGCTGCTGAAGAAGCTCTGACCGCGCGGCAGCCGCCGGCTGGCCATCGCCGGCGGGCCGTTACACCGAGGAGAACTCGCGTGGGAACGGCATCGTACGATAGGTTTTGCCGGTGGCCTTATGCAGCGCGCTGGCTATCGCCGGAGCGACCACCGCAGTCGACACTTCTCCGCATCCCTGCGGCGCACGCGCGCTGTCGAGCACCACCACTTCCACCTTGGGCATTTCGGCGATCGCCAGCAGCGGATAACGATCGAAATTCCCTTCCACCACGCCGCCCCGTTCAAAGTGCAGTTCGCTGTGCAGACAGGTGGTCAGCGCAAAGCCGATGCCGCCCTCTACGTTGGCGCGCACCAGATTTGGGTTTATCACCTTGCCGCAGTCAATCGCACATACCGCGCGGAGCACCCGCAGCCGCCCTTCCTGAATGGCGATTTCAACCACCAAACCGACGTAAGTGGTGAAAGCGTTATTGCGGCCGAGCCAAATATTGCACGACATCCCGCGATAAACGCCCGGCGGCGGTTCGCGCTGCCAACCCGCCGCCGCCGCGGTAGCCTCCAGTACGCGCAACGCCTCTGGGTTGCCCTGCAGCAGATACCGCCGATACTGATACTCGTCCCGCTTGGCCTTATGGCTGAGTTCGCTGATAAAGCTTTCCAAAAAGAACAGGCTGGCGACGCTGCCGACGCCGCGCAGATAGCTCAGGGAAATCGGCTGTTCGACGATGCCGGCCTCCACCTTCAGATGAGGGATGCGATACGGCGTGCTGTAAACGCACTCCACCATACTTTCATCCCATCCCCCGGCCTCGTGTACCGTTTCGCGCCGCATTTGCCAGAATAGCGACTGCCCGGCATAGCGCGCCCACAGCGCCTGCGGGTAGCCGTTTTCATCCAGCAGCGCCCGATAATGGCTGATGCAGGCCGGACGATAATATTCATGCCGCATGTCGATCTCGCGCGGATAGATCACCTTGACCGGTTTCCCCACCGCCCGGGAGGCGGCGGTAGCATGCATTACGGCATCCGGCAGATATTTGCGCCCAAAGCTGCCCCCCAGGTAGGTCGTATTCACCACCACATCCGCCGGCTTCAGCCCGAACATTTTCGCCAGAACGTTGCGCACCATGTCCTGCCCCTGGAAAGGGCCCCAGGTTTCGATACGGCCCTCTTCATAATGGCTGGTGGCGTTGCAAGGCTCCAGGGTGGCATGCGCCACATAAGGCGCGCTGTAACGCGCCTCATGCAGGCGCGAACCCTGCTCAGCGTCATGGATCAACGCCGACGCCTCACCGCGATTGACCGCCGGCACCAAGGTATCGCCGTCCAGCATCGCCAGATTCTCCGCCGCAATCGCGCTACGGGACAGCGCTTGTCCAGCGCCCGGCAGCCAGTCGACCTCCAGCAAATCCGCCGCCTTTTTGGCCTGCCAGTAGCTCGCCGCCACCACGATCACCGTATTGAGCGACATATCGTGATCCAATCCGACCATGTTGTTCATCGACCACTGCCGGGTCAGCACCAGCTCCACTACGCCCGGCATGGCCCGGATCTGCCGTTCATTACGCACGGCGACCAGCTTTCCGCTGAGATCGGGCACCATCCAGGGGACGCCGATCAGCATCTCCGGCAGGTCGATATCGATACCGTAAATCGCGCTGCCGTCCACTTTCTCCGGCGTATCGACCCGCAACAGCGGCTTGCCGATGAAACTCTCTTGCTCTTGCGCTTCGCTCTTTAAAGCAGGCTGCGGATCCAACGGCAGCTCGGCGGCATAGCGCACCAGATCGCCATAGGCGACCTTGCGCTGCCCGTCCTCCTCAATCACCCAACCTTTCTCCGTACGGCACTGCCGCGGTGAAAGTGCGAGATGTCGCGCACCGGCCCGCAGAAAAAAGTCTCTCGCCTGCGCGCCGGCCAGCCGGGTGCGCTGATAAAATTTGGTCATGGAGGTTGAAGCGGCGACAAACTGCGCGAAAGCCTCGCCCCCGGCAACCTGGCGGTAGGCATCGCGGCCGGTGACGAACTTCACCGTCACCTGCGCCCAATCGGCATCCATTTCCGCCGCCACCACTTCGGCCAGGCCGGTGTAAATCCCCTGCCCGACCTCACATTGCGACACGCCGATAACGATGCGGCCGCCGCTATCGATCCAGATCCAATCGTTCAATTCATACTGACCGTCGGGCGGCGCCGCATCCTGCGAAACCACGGCCGCCAGGCTGCGCGTCGATATCGGCAGCAGCATGGCGGCCACCGCCAACGCGCTGCCTTTTAGCAAGGTTCTGCGGGTGATCGCCATGCTTAGGGTTCTCCCTTGTCGGCGGCGCGGTGCACCGCCGCGCGGATACGGTGATAAGTGGCGCAGCGGCACAGATTGGTCAGGCCGGTATCTATCTGCCGGTCGTCCGGCTTAGGGTGCTCCGCCAGCAACGCGCTGACCGCCATGATCATGCCCGATTGGCAGTAGCCGCACTGCGGCACATCCTCCGCTATCCAGGCCTGCTGCACCGGATGACTGCGATCGGTGGACAATCCTTCGATGGTGGTCACCTGCCGATCGCGTACCAATTGCAGCGGATAGCAACATGAACGCACTGCCTTACCGTCGACATGTACCGTACAGGCGCCGCAGGCGCCGATACCGCAGCCGAACTTGGTGCCGGTTAACTTAAAATGTTCCCGGATCACCCACAGCAGCGGCGTATCCGGCTCGCCGTTAAATTCGACCGCCTGGCCGTTCAGATTGAACTTCATGCCACTCTCTCCTCGCTCAACGCTTCACCCGACGTTTCACCCACGCCCCGATGACGATCAATGCCAGCAATACCCCGCCCCAAAACACATAAGGCAGTGACGCGATCAACCACGGTTTCTCACCGCCAGCCCGCAGCTGAGCCACTTGCTCCGGCGTTATCCTGACCGCCGGATTGCCGAATTGCTGCAATACGTAATTGCCCAGCTCGGCCAGTTGCCGGTCATCCAGGCTGTCGGCGAATCCCGGCATCCAGGTTTGCAGCGTCTCTCCCTGGCGCTGCACGCCATGCAGCATCACCATGATCAGGTTATTGGCCTGCTCGCTGCCTACGGTGGAATTGTGTGTCAAAGAAGGGAAATGGCCGTCGTAGGCGCCTTCGCCGCCCAGGCGATGGCAACTGGCGCAGGCAGCGGCATACAGCGCCTGCCCGGCGGCACGGCCTTCACCGCCTCCCTGATAGGCATAGGCCGCTTTCGTTCCTTGCGCGGTGGCGATCGGCGGCGTCTGTTTAAGCCAGTCGGCGATGGCGTCAAGATCGTCGTCGCTCAGGAAACGCAGGCTGTGCTCCACCGCCTCCGCCATGCCGCCGGCCGCCTGGGCTTTGTCATTGCGCCCGGTACGCAAATACTGCACCAACTCTTCCCTGCTCCAGCCGCCGATGCCGCTGACAGGATCCGAGGTGATATTCGGCGCGATCCAACCGCCGGCCTCCCCGCCCGCCAGATAGCGATCGTCGCGTTCGGCCATCATCGCGTTGCGCGGGCTGTGACACGCCGAGCAATGCCCCAAAACATCCACCAGATAGCGACCACGCGCTTTTTTCACGTCTTCATCGACGGGCGTTTTTTTCAGAAACAGCCAGTTCCAGCCGTGGATCGCATAACGCCAGGAAAAAGGGAACGCCAGTTGGGTCTCAGGCACCGCGCGATCGACCGGGGCGACGCCGGCCATAAAATAACGATACAGCGCGTGCAGATCGTCATCGCTCAACCCCCGATAAGCGGTATAGGGCATGGCGGGATACAAGGGTTGGCCGTCTCGCCGGATGCCCTGCGTTAACGCGCGGCGAAACTCTGGCTCACTGTAGTCGCCAATGCCGGTTCCTTTGGCGGGCGTGATATTGCTGGCGATGATATCGCCCATCGGCGAAGCGATGGCATAACCGCCGACGTAGGGGGCGTCCTGTTGGGCGCTGCCGCGGTGACAAGCCGCGCAATCTGCGGCGATCGCCAGGTATTTTCCGCGTGCGATGACCTGTTGGTCATTCTGGCTGGCGAAGACCGGGCAGGAGAAGATCCCCAACGCGATAACGCACAGCTGTTGTGCTCTCCGCCAGCGGCCGTTCACGCTTCACCTTCCGGCTTCATCGCACCTGCTCGCTCCTCCGCTAACAGCGCAAACTCGTCCGGCAATAGATTTTCCTGTTCGAGCATCGCTATCGCGTTATGTTTGATGCCAAACAATACGCGGTAAAAAGCCTCCAGATCGCCGGCCGAAATGCCGTTGAGCAGCTTTTGCCGTGCCTGTTGGCTGGAGTGATCCAACTGCGCCAGCATCTCCTGCCCGGCCGCGGTCATTCTCACGCCTTTAGCGCGCTTATCCTCAGACAGGGCATCGCGAGCGATCAGCCGATTTTTTTCCAAAAACAGCAACGCACGCGACATCGTCGAGACTTCGGCGTTCAAATGCTGGGAAACGTCTTTCAGGGTGCAGCCATCACCCAAATCGGCAATCGCGCTCAGCGCCAGCCAGTGCGGGCGCGTCAGATTGGTCATTTTTACCGACTGGTCCATCGCCGTGCGCCACAGGCGATTGGTCACATCCAGATGGATGCCCAGCGCAGCAGGAAGTTTGCGTGGTTGTGACATACCGGATTGCTCTCGATTATTTATTTGCTTGTGCAAACAAATAATAGATCGGACGTTATGACAGGATCAAGCAGATGTCGCGGAATAAAATAAAATCCAGTTAATACAGAGCGATATATCGCATTTTTACAGATTTGCTCCCCGACAACGCGGGGAGCGATAAGAAAAACTCAGTTCCCCGCCACCGCGCAGTGGTAGTCCTGAATTTCGCCGGCCGAGCCCAGGTTCAGGTCGGTCAACTTCAAACGGTTGGCCAACAGCAGCATCTCACCCTGCGGGCTGACCACCAGCGCCAGGCCATAATTGCCGATGCTGTCGCCCTGCTCGACCACATAGTTGTGCAGCAAACGGAAAGGATCTTCCTGGGTTAAATCGGTGCCCGCCAATTTTCTGGCCAGATATTGGTGGCCGACCAATTTCACCGCCAGCGGGCGCCACTGCTGATCTAATTGCTCCGCCTGTTGCCCCAGCGCGTTATAGACATCCTGACGCAGGCAGGCAACGTGAATATGCAGCTGATCCTGAGAACGGCCATATTTCGAATTGACCGCCAGCGAAAGCCACGCATCTTTTAACGGCTTACCCAACTCGCCGGATATATGTTCGCGGTTATTCCAGGCCTGGGCGAAATAAGGCGGCGCGTGCTCCGTCTGCAATGCCGGGCTCTCGATGCCGCTGACCTTTTCGGTTGGCATCACCAGATCGTGATAGGGGCCTTTGCTGTCCTTAAACAGCACATAACCCTGTGTTAAATCAACCTTTAAGCAGGGCGCCGGATCGTCGTTCTGCTGCTGATTGGGCACGCACTGTTGGCTGACGATTTGCCACAGCGCATTCGGATTGCCGCGCCCAAAGAACCACCACAGCACCGCCGCCAGTAGCAAAATGACAAGCAAAATAATTAATAGTCTGAAAAGTCTTTTCATCGTGACTCCCTGTTTAGCTATTCCATCTTGAAAGGAGCGCCAGCATAAACCAAGGCGCTTATCGTCACCAGAATATTATCCTTAGCGTCATCTTTCATTGACATCTTGTTATCAAGGAAAATTAAAAATAAGGGTTTACCTAAGTAATTTAAGGTAAATTAATACCGCAGTTAGAATATGAGTGTGATATAAGCAGCCGGACTCTCTTTATATTAAGGAACCGATAAGATGCCAACGATGGGCAAATCCCTGCATTATCTCGACGTGGGCTCAGGCTTTCCGTTGCTGCTGGGCCACAGCTATCTGTTCGATCTGAACATGTGGGCGCCGCAGTTTGAAGCGCTGGCGAAACGCTACCGCCTGATCGTGCCGGATCTCTGGGGCCACGGCGACTCACCGGCGCTGCCGACCGGGCGAAACAGCCTGTCGGATATCGCCGCCGATCATTTGGCGCTGATGGATCGCTTGGATATTGAAGAGTTCGGCATCGTCGGCCTGTCCGTCGGCGGCATGTGGGGCGCCGAACTGGCGGCGCTGGCGCCGGAACGGGTCAAGGTGCTGGCGCTGATGGACAGCTATCTGGGCGACGAAACGCCGGAGGCGCGGCAGCGTTATATGGGCATGCTGGCCGCCGTGGAGCAAGCCGGCGCCATCACTTCGCCGCTGCTGGAACATGTCGCGTCGCTGTTTTATTCCGATGACGTCCCCGACGCCTTATTGCAATCGCTGTTGTGTCAGCTCCAGAGCCTGCCCGCCGATCGCCTGCGCGAGAGCATCGTACCGCTGGGCCGGATGATCTTCGGTCGCCCCGACAAGCTGGCGCTGCTGGAAAACATCACCGCCGCCAGCATCGTCATCACCGGCGCCCAGGATAAGCCGCGCCCGCCGGCGGAAGGCCAGCGCATGGCGGATCTTCTCGGCTGTCAACATGTGCTGATCCCCAACGCCGGGCATATCAGCAACAAGGAAAACCCGACGGCGGTCAACGAAACCCTGCTGGCGTTTCTGGCTGAAAACACCACCCCGCTGTTCTGGTAACATTCTCCGGGCCGCCAGGCCCGGCGAGTCATTCCGCGCGCCGCATAAACCCGTGTCGGCTCAGGATTTCCTGCCCCTGTTCGCTCAAGATAAATGCGGCTAACCGCTGCGCGCCGTCATCCAACAGGCATAAACCGTAATCCGCCTCGATGTCCAGCGGCGGCGCCAACGGTCGCCCCGCCAACGTCGGGTAGGCGGCTAAGGCCGGAGCATAGCTGGCGTAGCCGAGAAAAATATCCGCCTGCCCGCCGGCGATCAGATATTCCGCTGCCAATCGGCCCGCCGGCACCGGGGCAGAATCCCTGCCGCCAACCAACGGCAGCGCCCGGCGGCGCAACGCTTCCCCTTGCCCCGGCCAGTATTGCTCACAGCGTTCGAAAAGCTGCAGCGCATAATCGCCGGAAGGATCTGCCTCCGGTGTCGAGGTAGCAAGGCGCCAGTGGGGATCGAACAGCACCTGCGGCAGCGGACGTTCGGTTAATGCCGGCACGTTGCGTACCGTCACACAGAGCCGATTGCGCGCAAAAATCTGCACCGCCCCCGCTATCCCAAGATCCGCCAACCTTTGCGGGTGCGCCACGTTGGCCGAGGCGAACAGCTGTGGCCGCTCGCCATTCTCTATCCGCTGGCGCAACAACCCCGCCGGGCCGAATTCCACCGTGACTTTTTGCCCGGCGCGCCGCTGAAATGCCGACAGCAGAGGCGCAAACGCCAGCCGCAGGCTGCCGGCGGCAAACAGCAGGATATCACTCATCATGTCGCTCCAGTTGGCTGCGATACAGCGGCACCAGCGTCGCGTAGCGGCGGCCCGCCACCGTCAGCGGCACCCGTTCGATCGCCAGCTCGAACAGGGGTGACAGGGATTGCGCCGTTAACACCTCGCGGCAGGCACCGAGCCGGCTGCGCCCTTCCTTGCCCAACAGCAAAGCCCGATCGGCCACCGCGTGAGCATGATTGGGTTGATGCGTAGAGAACACCACCGCCAACTGCTGCTCCCGCGCCAGGCTCGCCATCAGGCTCAACACCCGATCCTGATAATGCAGATCCAGCGCCGAAGTCGGTTCATCCAGGATCAACACCTCGCAGCGCATCGCCAACGCGCGGGCGATCATCACTAATTGACGTTGACCGCCGGATAGGCTGCCAAACTCGCGCTCTGCCAGGTGCTGCAAATCCAACGACTGCAACGCTTCTCTCGCCAGCCGATGATCCTCGGCTGACGGTGAACGAAACAGGCCGACATGGCGCGCCCGCCCCATCAATACGATATCCAGCACCCGGTAGGCGAACGGCGGCGCAAAGTGTTGCGGGACAAAGCCCATCTCCCCGCGGCGCTCAATCTCGCCGGATTGCGGCGTCAGGCTGCCTAACAGCAGCTGCAGCAGCGTGCTCTTGCCACGCCCATTCGGGCCCAATACCGCCAGCACTTCGCCGCGCCGCAGCTGAATGTCCAGATGCTGGAACAGCGGTGCCCCGCTCGGCCAGGCGAAACTCACGCCCCTGGCGGCCAATAGGGTGTCAGTCATGCCAGCCTCTCACTTGCGCGCGGCGCAGCAGCAGCGCGAACAGCGGCGCGCCAATCAGCGCGGTCAGAATGCCCAGCGGGATTTCGCTGCTGCTCAGCGTGCGCGCCAAATCGTCGATCACCAGCATGTACAGGGCCCCCAGGCAAAGTGAAGCCGGCAACAGGCGCCGGTGATCCGGCCCCACCAGCCGCCTCGCCACGTGCGGGATCACCAAGCCGACCCAACCGATGCTGCCGCTGACCGCCACCTGGGCGGCCACGATGGCGGCGCACAGCGTCAAAATCAGCCAGCGGGTGCGCTCAACGTTGATGCCCAATGCACCGGCATCCTCATCACCCAACGACAGCAGATTGATGCGCCAGCGCAGCGCCAACAGCAAGCCGCCGGCCAACAGCAAAGGCACAAACAGCATCAGCAGCTTTTGCCGATCGGCGGTGGCAAAGCTGCCGAGCAGCCAAAACACGATGCTCGGCAGTTTCTCTTCGGTATCCGCCAGATATTGCATCAGGCTGACGCAGGCTGAGAAGAAGCCGCTGAGGATCACCCCCGCCAGTACCAAAGAGAGAATATTGCGCCGCGCAATGGCGCTGGTGAGAGTGAAAATCAGCAGCAGCGCCGCCATGCCGAAAACAAAAGCCGACAGCAGCAGCGCCGCCAACGGCAGGCTGAGCAGGATAGCCAGCGTGCCGCCAAAGGCCGCGCCGGACGACACGCCGACGATATGCGGGTCGACCAGCGGGTTACGAAAGACGCCTTGCAAAGCCGCGCCGCACAGAGCCAGCGCCGCGCCGGCGCCCATCGCCAACAGCACTCGCGGCACGCGCACACCCAGGATCACCTGGCGTTGGATAGCATCGATGCCGGCATAATGCTGCCCGGTGAACGGCTCCAGCAAAATCATCAGGCTGTGCGTCATCGGCACCTGAAAGCGGCCAACGCCGAGCGAAAACAGCGCGCAGCACAGCGTCAACAACGCCAGCCAGCCCAGCCTCATTGCCCGCTCTGGCAGCAGGTGGCGCGGTAATAACGTTGATAGTAAGCGTCGACCCGCTGCTGCAGATTAATATCGGCAAAACGCTGCGGGTAAAGTTTTTTCGCCATCCACAACTCGCCCAACGCCATCGCTTCCGGCATCGGATACCCCCAGGCCTTGGCATACTCCGGCATCAGGTAGACCCGCTTATTCTTCACCGCGTCGATCGGCTGCCACTGCGGTGACGTCAGGATCTGTTTCACCACGTCCGGGTAGCGCTCCTGCACGAAAATCACTGCCGGATCCCACTTCAGGACATCCTCGATAGAAACCTGTTTAAACCCCTGAATGTCCTTCGCCGCCACGTTGAGCGCACCGGCGTGCCGCATCATCAACCCGGTATACTTGCCGGCGCCGTAGGTGGTGAGATCGGGGTTGGCCATATACACCCGCACCCGCTGATTTTCCGGCAGATCGCGCAGCCGTTCGGCGACCAACGCGCGCTGCTGAATGACGTCCTTAATCAACGCTTCGGCCTGAGGCTGACGCGACATCACCTCGCCGATCAGGCGAATGCCGTCCTGCAGCCCCAGCGTATAGGCCCGATCCTCATCGCTCAGCTGCGGATTCATTTTACCCGCCTGATCGGCCGCCTCGCGGCGCAGCGAGATAGCCACCACCGGAATGCCCGCCCGTTCGATCTGCGCAATCATCTCCGGCGGCGCATAGTTGGCCACGAACACCACCTGCGGATGCAGGCCGAGCAGGCTCTCGATATTCACCGAAGTCAGATCGCCCGGCATCGGCAGGGTTGCCAACGTCGGCGCCAGCCGCAGGTAGTTTGGCCCCAGCTGCTTTTTCCAACTGCTGAGCACACCGACCACCTGAGGCATCGCATCAAGCTGCACCAACAGGTTCAACGTCTGGTGTTGCAGCACCACCGCGCGGGTGATGCGATCGGGCAGCGTGACCTGGCGATTGAGCTGATCGGTGACCTGGCGATCCGCCTGGGCGGTGGTGGAAAACAAAACAAGCGCCAACAGCAGGCGCGGGAGAAAGTTAAACATGGCAGTGACCGATTGGTTATCGTTGTATAGCAAATAATATAGCGATGTGCATGGCGAAACAATCAGCGGGATCAAACCGGATGCGGGTACTCGGGCGGTAAAACGAGGCGTGAATGCGATCCTGGAAGCGGATCCGCCGGTGTGGCGACGGATCCCATCGGCCCTGAAAGGGCGCGTGAAGAAGACTTATTGACCGATAGACGTCAGCCCCTGGCGAATCCCTTCGTCAGCCTGCTGGCACCATGCCTGCAGCCCCTGCGGCGCTTCTTTTTCCAACGCGACCACTTTGCCGTCGTCGTTCAGCACATTGCCTTCGCGGCCCATCGCTTCGCGCTTGTCGCCGTCGCGGGTGTCGACGCCGCCGGGAATAGCCGCCACGTAGGCCACCATTTTCTTGGCGTTGTCGATGCTGTCGGCTTTCAGGAAGCCTTTATCGACGCAGTAAGACATCAGCCCGGCGGTATTGCGCGTGATGTCATAGACGTTTTTCAATGCGGCAGGATCCATCCCTTCAGCGTTAGCGGTGTTGAACAAGCCCAGAGTCGCGGCAATCATGCCGGTCAGAATGCTTTTTTTCATTGTTAACTCGTTTTAATAATGAATTATTTAATTTTTAATCATTCACAAATACAGTGTGAATATCGTTACGGTATAACGGCGGCCTAGATTAACACAACCCTAATGTATTAATAGCGGTGATTAAGTTAAGCCTCAATAAAATAAAAACGCATACTGGGGTAATAATCTCCGCCCGCTGTCATTTTTTCACGTTCGGCATTGGCCGCGCTCAATTCATAGTAAAAATAATCTCGACCAGGAATTATTTACAAAATAAGCGTTGGCCTGCGGTCAATTGCGCGCCCCCTTTGCCAAAACCACCGGCGTGGCATAGCCTGTTAAGACGCGTCATGCCTTAGTGGGAGGGGATTCACATGAACCATGCCGTCCGGCCGCCACAATGCGACGAAAAACCCTTCTCGATATCACGATGAATTTATATCTCTATCCAGCGGTGCTTATCGCGCATCGCCTGGGCATCTTTGAGTTTATTGCTCTGCCCCCCGCAACCTGACCGATATATGCGCTCAGGCCAATGTGGAAAGACGCCCGGCGGAAACGTTGATCATGGCGCTATTAGCATTGAAATTGATCGCCAGAGACGGCGAAACATTTCATCTTACGCCGGAAGCGGAACCCTTTTTGTTAAAAACACCGCGTTATTTCTGGGATTTGATCAGCAGCGTTTGGCCGGCGCGCTGACGGGCATCGTGTTCGGTCTGCCGCCGCGGGATACGGCCTGATGATGATGGGATGGACGCAGGGCCGCCAATACTCCGGCAGGGAAATCGGCGACCAGCTGCGCGACGTCGGGCCTGCTCAAGTGCTGCCGTCGCTCGGCTATTTCAGCATCGTGACGGCGCAAAAACCCCGGGCTTAGCGGTTCACCGAGCGCGCCATGCGGCTGTAGGTGTGGCGCACGCCGCGAATCGCCACGCTGTAAGCGAAGATGTTTTCCGGCAGCGCCAGCCCCAGATAGCCGGTATCGCCGATATGGTGCAGGTCCGCCCCGGCCATTTTGCTCATCAGCGCAATCTGCCGCACGGTCTGCACGTCGGCCCCCTCTTGCGAGGTGCCGATCGCCGTCATTGCCAGCGCGCCCTGCCGCTGCGCATAAGCGATCAGCGCCGCCACTTTCTCCTGCGACATGCCGGGAATGGTGCCGGGCGCCGGCAACAGCACGATGTCCGCGCCGTTCTCCACGAACAGCGCGATGTCCTGCTCGCCGATCAGCTGGCTGCCGCTTTCGCGCACGATACCGGCCCCGTGCATCTTGCCGGTCACCAGCACCATCTCGTCGCCCACCTCATCACGGATCGCTTTCAGCGCGGCGGCGATCGCCTGATTGCTGACGCCGTTGTTCGGGTTGCCGGTCAGCACCAGCATGCGCGCGCCGAGTTGATACAGCTTGCGCGCATTCTCGGCGGTGGCGGCACGCCCCGCCGTCATCTGCCAGAAATCGTTATGTTCGGTGGCGAAGGCCGGATCGACGGCCTCCAGGTTCACCCCGATCACCCGTCCGGTCAGCCGCTGCAGCGTGCGCAGCGCCTCCTGCGGCGGCACGTCGGCGGGCAGGCCCGCAATATGCGGCTGGTCAACGTCGAACAGGTTCAGCAGCAGCAGGTCGGCGCCCTGGCTGGCCGCCAGCTCGGCGTTGGTGACGTTATTGAGCAGCGGCTGAGTGACCGCAATGGTTTCGCTGACCAAGATGCGCCCTTCGCTGGCGCGGATGGCGTAGAGCAGGTCGGCTTTGCCGATATCGGCCAGATCGCTGGCGCTGCAGTCCAGATAGCGTTTCATGAGGCAAGCTCCGATGACGTTAGCGGGAATGAATAGATGCCCCCTCGCTCAGCGCGGCGAACGAGGGGGACAGGGTTACTTCAGCGTAAAGCTTTGCGCCTGCACGTTGTCGGAGTCCAGGCCGACGAACACGTTGAATTTGCCCGGCTCCGCCCCCCATTTCAGGCTGGCGTTGTAGAACTTCAGATCGTCTTCGCTAATCGGCAGCTCAACCTGCTGCGACTGGCCGGCCTTCAGCGTCACTTTCTTGAAGTTGCGCAGCTCTTTTACCGGCCGGCTGACCGAGGCGGTCACGTCCTGCAGATACAGCTGCACCACCGTGGCGCCGTCGTACTTGCCGGTATTTTTCAGCGTGACGCTGGCGGTTAGCTTGCCGTTGCGCGCCATCGTCGGGCTGGACAATTTCAGGTCCGACAGGCTGAAAGTGGTGTAGCTCAGGCCGTAACCGAACGGATACAGCGGGCCGTTCGGCGAATCGAAGTAGCGCGAGGTGTACTTACCCGGATTCTCCTTGCCGAACGGGCGGCCGGTGTTCAGGTGGTTGTAGTACATCGGGATCTGGCCGACCGAGCGCGGGAAGGTCATCGGCAGCTTGCCCGACGGGTTGTAGTCGCCGAACAGCACGTCCGCCACCGCGTTGCCGCCCTCGGTGCCGCTGTACCAGGTTTCCAGCATCGCGTCCGCCTGCTCGCTCTCCCAGCTCAGCGCCAGCGGCCGGCCGTTCATCAGCACCAGCACCAGCGGCTTGCCGGTGGCTTTCAGCGCGGCGATCAGATCGCGCTGGCTCTGCGGGATCGTGATGTCGGCGCGGCTGGAGGCCTCATGCGCCATGCCCTGCGATTCCCCCACCACCGCCACCACCACGTCGGCCTTGTTCGCCGCCTGTACCGCTTCGTCGATCATCTGCTGCGGCGAACGGGTGTCGAACGCCACCGCCGGCTCATACTCGTTCAGGTAGTCGATGATGCCTTTATCCTGCGTGACGTTGGCGCCCTTGGCGTAAAGAATGCGCGCCTTGTCGCCCACCGCCCGCTCCAGCCCTTCGCGCAGGGTCACCGACTGCTTGACCACCCCGGCGGCGGACCAGCTGCCCATCACGTCGCGCTGGCTGTCGGCCATCGGCCCGACCAGCGCGATGGTCGCCTGTTTGCTCAGCGGCAGCGTCTGCTTATCGTTCTTCAGCAGCACCATCGTTTTGCGCGCCACCACCCGCGCCTCGGCGCGGTGCAGGCGGCTTTCGGCGTTGGTGTCCTGCGGATCGGCACCCGCCGGGCCCAGATGCACATACGGATCGGTGAACAACCCCATGTCGTACTTGGTGTTCAGCACGTCGCGGCAGGCGCGGTCGATATCGCTTTCAGCCACCAGCCCGTCTTTCACCAGGCCCGGCAGGTATTTGTCGTAGAACTCGTCGCTCATGCTCATGTCGACGCCGGAGGTGATTGCCAGGCGCACCGCGTCGCGCGCGTCGGCGGCCACACCGTGTTTAATCAGTTCTTTAATTGCGCCGTGGTCGCTGATGGTGATGCCTTTAAAGCCCCACTGGTCGCGCAGCAGATCTTTCAGCAGCCACGGGTTGGCGGTGGCCGGCACGCCGTTGATCGCGTTGAGCGACACCATCACCCCGCCGCTGCCGGCATCCACCGCCGCTTTATAAGGCGGCAGATAGTCCTGATGCATGCGCAGCGGGCTCATGTCGACGGTGTTGTAATCGCGGCCGCCTTCGACGGCGCCGTACAGCGCAAAGTGCTTGACGCTGGCCATCACCGAACCGGGTTTGGCCGGGTCGCCGTTCTGGAAACCGTCGACCATCACCCTGGCGATTTTCGACACCAGCCAGGTGTCTTCGCCGAAGCCTTCGGAGACCCGGCCCCAGCGCGGATCGCGGGTGATATCGACCATCGGCGCAAAGGTCATGTTCAGGCCGTCGTCGCTGGCCTCCTGCGCCGCCACCCGAGCGCTGAGCGCGATGGCTTCCAGATCGAAGCTGGCCGCCAGCCCCAGGCTGATCGGGAACACGGTGCGCTGGCCATGCACCACGTCATAGGCGAAGAACAACGGGATTTTGAGGCGGCTGAGCTGCATCGCCTGATCCTGCATCACCCGGATATCCGGCCGGGTAACGGTATTGAAGATGGCGCCGATCTGCCCTTTGCGGATGCCCTCGCGGATCGCTTCTTTCGGGTTATCCGGCCCGACGCTGATCAGCCGTAGCTGGCCGATCTTCTCTTCCAGCGTCATCTGCTTCATCAAATTGGACACGAAGGCGTCGCGCTGCTGGGCGTGCATGCCCTGCGTTATCGGCGTTTCCTGCGCAAAAGCCGGGCTGAGGGCCAGACCGGACAACATACTCACCACACAAAGCCATTTCATCTTGTTTTATCTCAGGCGTGTTTCCGCCGCCAACGCCGCGGAGTTTAATCGGAGTGAAGAAACAGTTTGCCACACTCTGTTTCATCGCCAAGGGAATTCGCATCGTTAATGTTTACAAAGCATTACAGGTTATCGGCAGGTAATTCTGCAGCCGGGCGCGGCTGTCGGCGGCCTCCGCCGTCAGGAAATCGATAAACTGCGCCAGCGCCGGCGATGGCGCCCCGCGTTCAGGATAGACCAAATAATAGGCCGCGCCGCTGCTGACGCAGAGCGGGAACGGCGTGACGATACGCCGCGCCTGAATATCCTCCTCCAGCAGGCACAGATCGCCGATGGCGATGCCGAATCCCTGCAGCGCGGCGCTCATCGCCAGATCGAGGGTATCGAAATGCTGAGCCTTGCCGGACGGCAGCGCATCGGCCCCCGCCGCCTTCAGCCAGCGCAGCCAGTCGCGCCGATCGCGCGTCGGGTGCAGCAGGGTTTTGTCCGTCAAGTCCGCCAGCCGGGGCGTTGGCGGCAGGAACGTCGGCGTGCAGACCGGCGTGAGGATTTCGTCGAACAGCAGGTGCGCGCTCAGCTTTTTGCCCGGCGGCCGGCCGAATACCACCGCGGCGTCAAATTGCTCGGTGCTGAAATCCAGACCGTGCGACACCGAAGCGGTCAGCTCAATATGCATGTCCGGCCGTTCATTCTGCAGGCGAATGATGCGCGGCAGCACCCAGCGCATCGCGCAGGTCGGGCATTTGATGCGCAGCGCCCCCGGCGGGGCGGCGGCCCGCGTCAGCGCCTCGTCCAGCTGCCCCAACGCCAGCTGCACCGGCGCCAGCAGCTGCGCGCCCTGCGGCGTCAGCGCCAAACCGCGCGCCTGGCGGCTGAACAGCGGATAGCCCAGGCGCTGTTCCAGCCCGAGGATTTGCCGGCTGACCGCCCCCTGCGTCAGGTGCAGCTGCCGGGCGGCATGGGTAAAGTTGAGGCGTTGCGCCACCACCACGAAGGTTTTCAACACGTCGAGCGACGGCAGGGATATCGGCATAGCGGGCCTCGATTAGGTATGATCGTAGTGCATGGCAAGTATGACAAACTTTCCCTTGTCCGCCTACGCCGGCTGATGCTTAATCGCTCAACACTTCCCTGTTTGCCTGGAGCCCATCATGCAGAGCGCCTGTTCATCCCGCTCGAAGCTGCCGGACGTCGGCACCACCATTTTCACCGTCATTGGCCAACTCAGCGCCGAACATCAGGCCCTCAATCTGTCGCAGGGCGCGCCCAACTTCGCCGGTGACCCGCAGCTGATCGAGGCAACGGCGCAAGCCATGCGCGCAGGTCATAACCAATACGCGCCGATGAGCGGCGTGGCGGCGTTACGTGCTGCTCTGGCGGAAAAAGCTGAACGATTGTATGGCGCACGCTATGACGCCGACGAAGAAATCACGGTGATCGCCAGCGCCAGCGAAGGGCTGTACTCGGCGATCAGCGCGCTGGTGCATCCCGGCGACGAGGTGATCTATTTCGAACCGGCGTTCGACAGCTATGCGCCGATCGTGCGCCTGCAGGGCGCCACGCCGGTGGCGATCAAGCTGTCGTTGCAGGATTTTCGCGTCGACTGGGACGAAGTGGCCGCCGCCATCAACGGCAAAACGCGCATGATCATCGTCAACACGCCGCACAACCCGACCGGCGCGGTGTTTGACGCGCACGACATCGAACGTCTGACCGCCCTGACCCGCGACACCGACATCGTGATCCTGTCCGACGAGGTCTACGAGCACGTGGTGTTCGACGGCGATATTCACCACAGCATGGCGCGCTACCCGCAGCTGGCGGAACGCAGCGTGATCGTGTCGTCGTTCGGTAAAACCTACCACGTCACCGGCTGGCGCGTCGGCTACTGCCTGGCGCCAGCGGCGCTGATGGACGAGATCCGCAAGGTGCACCAGTTTATGGTGTTCTCCGCCGATACGCCGATGCAGCACGCCTTCGCCGCCGCGCTCGCCAACCCGCAGAGCTACCTGGGGCTGGCGGCGTTTTATCAACAAAAGCGCGATCTGCTGGCCAGCGCCCTGCAGGATTCGCGCTTTGAGCTGCTGCCCAGCCGCGGCAGCTTCTTCATGCTGGCCCGCTTTAGCGGCTTCAGTCACGAAAGCGACAATGATTTCGCCGTGCGCTTGATCCGCGAAGCGAAGGTGGCGACGATCCCGCTGTCGGCGTTCTACAGTGACGGCACCGATACCGGCATTATCCGGCTGAGTTTTTCCAAAGATAACGAGACCCTGCTGGAAGGCGCGCGCCGCCTGAGCCAGGTGTGATTTTTTGTCCAACCATGGGAAAGGGGCACTGCCTATGAAAGCATTGAAAACGCTGTTCGCCGCCGGATGCCTGCTGGCCGCCGGCGCTTCGCTGGCGGCGGAAAACAGCCTGCGCTTCGGCCTGGAAGCGCTGTATCCGCCGTTCGAATCCAAATCCGCCAGCGGCAAACTGGAAGGGTTCGACATCGAACTGGGCGACGCGGTATGCGCCGCCGCGCAGTTGCAATGCAGCTGGGTGGAAACCTCGTTCGACAGCCTGATCCCGGCGCTGCAGGCGCGCAAGTTCGACGCCATCAACTCGGCGATGAACGTGACCGAACAGCGGCGTCAGGCGATCGCCTTCACCGACGCCATCTATCAGGTGCCGAACCGCCTGATCGCCAAAGCCGGCAGCGGCCTGCTGCCGGACGCCAAATCGCTGGCGGGCAAACACGTGGGCGTGCTGCAAGGATCGATTCAGGAGATTTACGCCAAAACCCATTGGGCGCCGGCGGGCGTGGACGTGGTGTCTTATCAGGATCAGAATCAGGTTTACCTCGATCTGGCGGCCGGTCGGCTCGACGCCACGCTGGTGATGGCGCCGTCGGGGCAAAGCGGCTTCCTGTCGCAGCCAGACGGCAAAGGCTTCGCCTTCGTCGGCGAGGCGGTGCGCGACGACAAGATCCTCGGTGAAGGTATCGCCTTCGGCCTGCGTAAAGGGGATGAGGCGCTGAAGAAAAAACTGGATGCCGCCATCGCCAAAGTGAAACAGCAAGGCACGGTGACGGCGCTGTCGAAGAAGTATTTCGGCGACATCGACGTGACGGTGAAGTGAGAGACGGGGGCGGCACCGCCGCCCCCTGCCGCGATTAGCGATCGAACACCGAGCTGTTCAGCGCGCGATCCTGCTGGTGGCGCTCCAGCGCCAATTCGATCAGGCGCGTGATCAGCGCCTGATAGCTGACGCCGCTGGCGGCCCACAGCTTGGGATACATGCTGATGTTGGTGAAGCCCGGCAGCGTGTTGATTTCGTTGATCACCACCTGGTTGTCCGGCGTCAGGAACACATCCACCCGCGCCAGCCCGAAGCACTCCAGCGCGCGGAACGCCTTCAGCGCCACCTCGCGGATGTGGTCGCTCACTTCCGGCGCGATCGCCGCCGGCACCACCACCTGAGCGCCCTGCTCATTGATGTATTTGGTGTCGTAAGCATAGAAGGCGTCGCTCAGCACGATCTCGCCGCACACGCTGGCCTGCGGATCGTCGTTGCCCAGCACCGCGCACTCGATCTCGCGGCCGACGATCGCCGACTCCACCAGCACCTTATGATCGAAGCTGAAGGCCAGCGATACCGCCGCGTCGAACTCGGCGCGGTTTTCCACCTTGCTCACCCCGACCGACGAGCCCTGGTTGGCCGGCTTGACGAACAGCGGCAGGCCGAGGCGTTCGCTCAGTTGTTCAAACGTGAATCCGGCGCGGTTGGCGCGGGTTAGGGTGACGAACGGCGCCACCGCCAGCCCGGCATCGCGCAGCAGGCGCTTGGTCACGTCTTTATCCATGCTGACCGCCGAGCCGAGCACGCCGGCGCCGACGAACGGCATATTGGCCATGCGCAGCAGCCCCTGCAGCGAGCCGTCCTCCCCCAGCGTGCCGTGCACGATCGGGAAGATGACGTCGAGTTGGCCCAACGCGCCGGCGCTGCCCGCTTCGATCAGCTGCTGTTTTTCCTGGCCCGGGATCAGCGCCACGTTCTTGTTCGAGCGGTTCAGCGCGATCAGCGCCGGGTTCTCGGCGTTGAGCAGGTAGTTGGAGGCGTCGTTGATGTGCCACTGCCCCTGTTTGTCGATCCCCAGCAGCGTGACGTCAAACTTCTCTTTGTCGATTGCATCCACAATGTTTTTGGCCGACTGCAGCGACACCTCATGCTCCGCCGATTTACCGCCAAAAATCACCCCAACACGTAGTTTAGTCACGCCTTAAATCCTTCTGAAAAATCATGGCAAAAAAGTCGTTTATCACAATAAACGCATTGCCTGGCGGCGGCAATCGTTGTTGCCAGAATCTTCTTACGCCACAGAATGCCACATCGCCACCAT
This sequence comes from Serratia sp. CY29653, assembly GCF_052169255.1. Lineage (NCBI taxonomy): Bacteria > Pseudomonadati > Pseudomonadota > Gammaproteobacteria > Enterobacterales > Yersiniaceae > Serratia > Serratia sp. CY29653. Next base: position 2,322,240 of record NZ_JBJNLC010000001.1, read on the forward strand.
CCTAAACGTATACACTTCGTATATCGTTCACTTAGGGAGACGCCGATGGGCATCGTAAAAATTTCAGACGCGCTGCATGACGATCTGCGCCTCGCCAGCCTGACCATGACGCGTTCGATCAACGCGCAGGCCGAGTACTGGATCAAGATCGGCATGCTGGCGGAGTTCCATCCGGAACTGACCTACCCGCAGTTGGTAAAAAAAATGATGAAAGATAACGCGCTGACGCTGAAGGAGATTGTCGGGTGAAACAGATTGTGATTAAAACGCCGGAAGAGATTGCCAAAATGCGCCATTCCGGCGCCCTGCTGGCGAAAGTGTTTGCTATGCTCGATGAGGTCATCGTCGAAGGCATCTCCACCATGGAGATCAACGACCGCGCCGAGGCGTTTATCGTCGAAGAGCTGAAGTCGCGCCCGGCCAGCAAGGGGCAGTATGATTTCCCCTATGTGCTCAACACCTCAATCGACGACGTGGTGTGCCACGGGGTGCCGTCGGCCAGCAAAATCCTGCGTTCCGGCATGATCGTCAACGTGGACATCACGCTGGAAAACGGCGGCTATATCGCCGACTCCAGCAAGATGTACTGCGTCGGCCAGGTGACGCCGCTGGCCAAACGGCTGGTGAACAACGTCTATGAATCGATGTGGCAGGGCATTCGCGCGGTGAAACCGGGCGCCACCCTCGGCGATATCGGCCATGCCGTCCAGCGGCACGCCGAGCAGGCCGGCTACAGCATCGTGCGGGAGTATTGCGGCCACGGCATCGGCCGCGATATGCATGAAGAACCGGCGGTGCTGCACTACGGCCAACCCGGCAGCGGTCTGGTGCTGCAGGAAGGCATGGTGTTCACCATCGAGCCGATGATCAACCAGGGCGACCGCCGCATCAAGCAGAAGAAAGACGGCTGGACGGTGGTGACGCGCGACAAAAAACTGTCGGCGCAGTGGGAGCACACCGTGGCGGTCACCGCCGACGGTGTGGAGATCCTGACGCTGCGCGACGAAGAGCGCCGAGCCGGCTACGCCGAGCGTTACTAAACCCGTAAGCCATTGGCCTGGCAAGCCGATAGCTTAATAAGTTATTTAATTGATAACCTCTTAGCTTATATGCGGCACTCCGGCGCCGCGGTTAAAGCGACGGGGATGACAGGGAGACAGACAGCATGCAGTCAGGCAATCAGGCGTTTATCAATCAGCTCAAGGACATCGTCGGCGGCCCGCAGCTGTTGACCGGCGATCGCAACACCGAGCGGTATCGCAAGGGGTTCCGCTCCGGCGAAGGCCAGGCGCTGGCGGTGGTATTCCCAACCAACCTGCTGCAGCTGTGGCGCATTTTGCAGGCCTGCGTGGCCGCCGACAAAATCGTCATCATGCAGGCCGCCAATACCGGCCTGACCGAAGGATCGACCCCCAGCGGCAACGACTATGATCGCGACATCGTCATCGTCAGCACCCTGCGCCTCGACCATATTCAGGTGCTGGACAACGGCAAGCAGGTGGTCGGCTTCCCCGGCAGCACCCTGCACCACCTCGAGAAATTGCTCAAACCCTACGGCCGCGAACCGCATTCGGTGATCGGTTCCTCCTGTATCGGCGCCTCGGTGATCGGCGGCGTGTGCAACAACTCCGGCGGCTCGCTGGTGAAACGCGGCCCGGCCTATACCGAAATGGCGCTGTACGCCCAGCTAGGGGAAGACGGCCAGCTGCGCCTGGTGAACCATCTGGGCATCCGCCTCGGCGACACGCCGGAAGAGATCCTCACCCGGCTGGAAAAAGGCGACTATCGCCCGACCGACGTCGAATACGGCGAGCTGCGCGCCTCGGATAACGAGTACGCCAGCCGGGTGCGCGACGTCGATGCCGATACCCCTTCCCGCTTTAACGCCGACAAACGCCGCCTGTTCGAGGCCTCCGGCTGCGCCGGCAAGCTGGCGGTGTTCGCGGTGCGGCTCGACACCTTCGAGAAAGAAGGCAAAGAGCAGGTATTCTATATCGGCACCAACGACACCGCGGTGCTGACCGAGCTGCGCCGCCACATGCTGAGCCAGTTCGAAAACCTGCCGGTGGCCGGTGAGTACATGCACCGCGATATCTTCGACATCGCCGAGGTGTACGGCAAAGACACCTTCATGATGATCGACAAGCTCGGCACCGATCAGATGCCACGCTTCTTCACCCTGAAAGGCCGCATGGACGCCAGCCTCAACAAGCTGCCGCTGCTGCCGCACAACCTGACCGACCGGCTGATGCAGGGCCTGAGCCATCTGGCGCCGAGCCACCTGCCGAAGCGCATGAAGGACTACCGCGAACGTTTCGAACATCACCTGCTGCTGAAGATGGCCGGCCCCGGCGTAGACGAAGCGCAGCGCTACCTGACCGAGTACTTCGCCCAGGCCGAAGGCGCTTTCTTCGCCTGCACGCCTGACGAAGGCAAAAAGGCCTTCCTGCACCGCTTCGCCGCCGCCGGCGCCGCCGTGCGCTACCATGCGGTGCACGCCGACAAGGTGGAGGATATTCTGGCGCTGGATATCGCCCTGCGCCGCAACGACACCGACTGGTTTGAAACGCTGCCGCCGGAAATCGACAGCCAGCTGGTGCATAAGCTGTATTACGGCCACTTTATGTGCCACGTCTTCCATCAGGACTACGTGGTGAAAAAAGGCGTCGACAGCCACGCACTGAAAGAAAAGATGCTCGAGATCCTCAACCGGCGCGGCGCCGAGTACCCGGCGGAGCATAACGTCGGCCACCTGTATCACGCCAAACCGGATCTGCAGGCGTTCTACCGCGCCGCCGATCCGACCAACAGCTTCAACCCCGGCATCGGCAAAACCAGTAAACGCAAAGGCTGGGCCGAAGTCCCCCGCTAAGACCGCCCGATTGGCCCGCCGCCGCACCCGGCGCGGGCCTACTCTCCCCTGCCTGCCTCATCGTGATCTTTCTGCGCCCTTAAAGATGTATTTATATTGCAACTTATAAATTTCCCGATTACCATTCATCGCAAATGAGAATCAATTACAAAACTGTCATGACGGATACATGGCATCCGCCGTGGCAATCACCGCGAAGTTGTTAATGAGAAGGAACCTACCATGAGTCAGACCCTCGATTCCGCCCAGCTGTTAGCCGCGCTCGATAAAGTGATGGTGATCTCCACCACCGATCTGCAAGGCACCATCACCTACGTCAACGATCTGTTTTGCCAACTGACCGGCTTTTCCCGGGAAGAGCTGGTGGGCCAGCCCCATAGCATCGTGCGCCACCCTTCCGTGCCGAAAGCGGTTTACAAAGCGATGTGGGACACCATCAAGGCGGGCGGCATCTGGACCGGCATCATTCCGAACGTCGGCAAAGGCGGCGTGCTGTACGTGGTCGACACCACAGTGCAACCGCTGTATGACGCCCAGGGCAATATCGCGGCCTATATCAGCATCCGCCGCGTGATCAACGATCTGATGACCGACTTCGAATCGGTGGAATTCGCCAAAGAACAGTTCGACAACCACTACGACAAGTAACCGCCATGGCCGACCTTATCGAACGCATCCTGATTGGTTACGGTTCGGAGTCGGGCAACGCCCGGGCGCTGGCGATGCGCCTGGGCGAGCAAAGCAGCCTGCAACCCTACCGCCCCGTCGTGAAAGAACTCAACGCCATCCAGCCCGCCGATGTGGGCGAGCATGACGCCCTACTGATCGTCTCGAGCTCATTTGGCGACGGCGAACCGCCCGCCAACGCCGAACGTTTTTCCGACGCGCTGGCGCAATGGCCTAACCGCCATCGGTTGCGCTACGCCATCTTCGGCCTCGGCGACACCGCGTACCCGCATTTCTGCGGCTTCACGCAGGCGCTGGATGCACGCCTGACGCAATACGGCGCCCACGCCATCGTCAATCGCGTCGACGCAGACGTTAACTTCGAACCGTTCTTCGCAACCTGGCTGACGACGCTGGATAAGGTGCTGGCCGGCGATGCCCAGGCCGGCCGCGATTTACATCTGCGCGTAACCGCCTACGGTGAAGACCATGCGTTCAGCGCCGCCCTCCTCGAACGGCGGCCGCTCAGCGCACGCACGCCGCAGGCCTGGCACCTGCGGCTGAATATCGCCGGCAGCGGCATCGTTTACCGGGCGGGAGATACCGTCTATCTGTTGCCGGAGAACGACGAAGGATTATTGACCCGGCTGGCTGACTGGCTCGGCAGGCCGGAGGCCGTCGACACGCTGCGGCGTCGGGAGCTGCGCCAGCTCAGCAAAACGACGCTGCGCGAACTGGCGCAGTTGGCCGACAGCGAAGAACTCAAAGGCTTGCTCAAGATCCGCCAGCGCAAAGCCCTGGAGAGTTATCTGTACGGCGCCGATCTGCTGGACGTGCTGCACGATTTTTGCCCGCCGCACGCGGTCACGCTAGAGAACCTGCTGACGCTGCTGCCCGTTTGCCTGCCGCGCGCCTACTCCATCGCTTCGGCAACGCGGGAAGAGAGCCTCGATCTGTGCGTGCGCGACGTGCATTATGAACGCGGCGGCCGCACCCGGCGCGGCACGGCGACCGGCTGGCTGCTCAGCCAACCCGGCCCTTTCCGCCTCTTCTGCCGCGCCAACCCCGGCTTTTACCTGCCGCGCGATACCACCGTACCGGTGCTGCTTATCGGTACCGGTACCGGCATCGCACCGTTGATTGGCTTACTGCGCGAAATGGCCGCCCAGGGCGAACGGCGTGAAACCGTGCTGATCTTCGGTGAGAAAAGGCGCGATGAAGACTTCCTGTATAGCGAGGAGTTGGTCACGCTGAACGCGGCGGGCGTACTCACGCGGCTCATCACGGCATTTTCGCGCGACACCGCCGACAAGTATTACGTGCAACACGCCATCGACGATCACGCCGATGTCGTCAGCGGCCTGCTGCGGCGGGGGGCGCATGTCTACCTGTGCGGCAATCGTCAGTATCTGGAACATGCCGTGGCGACGGCGCTGGAGCAAGCCCACGGGGCGGAAAACCTGTGGCAGACGCTGATTGAGCAGCAGCGCCTGCATCTGGAACTCTATTGAAACAGGGCGGCGTTCACCGCTCCGCGCGCAGCAGCAAGGACACGATGAACGCGCCCCCCAGCCCCGCCGTAATGATGCCGATGGGCAGCTCCTGATTGGGGATCAGGCTGCGGCTGAGCATGTCACCGCCGGTCAGCAGCATCGCCCCCAGCATGCCGCACATCGGCACGGACAATCGGTGGCGCACGCCCACCAGGCGCCGGGCCAGATAAGGCACCATTAGCCCGACAAAGCCGATCACGCCCGTCAGCGAAACGAGAAACGCCGTGGACAGTGCGCAGCACAGAAAGGTCTCGGTGCGCAACCGCGCCACGTTGACCCCCATCGAATGAGCGGTTTGCTCGCCCGCCAGCAGCGCGTCCAGCGCCCGCCAACGCAGCGCCGTAAACCCGGCCAGCAGCACGAAACTCGCCAGCGGAATGAACAGATTATCCCAACGCGCCAGCCCCAGCCCGCCGAGCGACCAGAACAACACCGAACCGGCCGCCCGCTGATCGCCGGAAAACACCAGGTAGCTGGTGAGCGCGCTAAACAAAAATGAGACCGCCAGGCCACAGACGATCAGCTGCTCGGCGCGCCTGACCCGGCTGACGCGAAACAGGATCATCACCGCCATCGCGGACAGAATGCCGCCGACGAAAGCGGACAGCGGCAACGTCAGTGCGCCCAGCGCATCACCGAAGCGCGTGATGACCAGCACCGCGCCGGCGGAGGCACCGGAAGAAAGCCCAAACAAAAAAGGATCGGCCAGCTCATTGCGGGTGGTGGTCTGCAGCAGCGCGCCGGTCATCGCCAGTCCGGCGCCGGTTAACGCCGCCAACAAAGCCCTGGGCACCCGCAGCTGCACGACGATGGTGTCCAGCATGCCGGAAAGCGGCGCCGAACCGAGCCCTAACGCCGCAAACGCCTGCCGCCATGACAGCGCGACGCTGCCCAGCTGCAGGCTCCAGATCATTAGCCCGCACAATACCGACAGCGCCAGCGGTGCGAGCAGCATAAAGCGCCGAGTCGGCGAGTTCATTCAGCCTCCGGCGCGTACAGCGCCCGCGCCAGCTTTTCCACTGCGCCGATGTTAGCCGGCCCCGGCGTCAGCTCCGCATACTGCAGTTTCAGATAGCGGTGGTGCCGTACGGCAGGCGTCAATTTCATCAACGGGTGAGACTCGAGGAAGCGCCGCAGCGCATCGGCGCCCGAACCGGTCTGGTAATCCAGCAGAATAATGAAATCAGGCTCGGCCGCCGCTACCGCCTCCCAGGACGCCGTCGTCCAGCTCGCCGGCAAACCGTCCATCACGTTGCGGCCGCCCACCGCTTCGATGATCGCCGTCGGCATAGCGTATTTGCCGCTGGTGAAAGGCTTCTCCTCCCCCGAGTCATAGACGAACACCTTGAGCGGCGGCTGGCCCGCCGGCCTGGCGGGAAGCGCAGCCAACCGGCGCTGCCAGCCCTCAACCAGCGCGGTGGCCTCTTGCTGCTTGCCGAAAATCTTGCCGAGCTTCAGCTCATCGTCATACAGCAGGTTCATATCGGCCTTCTGCGGCCGCCCGCCGGCCTGTACGCAGCTCTCGCCCAGCACCAGCGTTTTGATGCCGAACGGGGCGAGCTTCTCCGGCGTGACGTCGCCGCCGATCTTCATGCCGTAATTCCAGCCGGCGAAAAAGAAATCCGGCTGTGCCGCCAGCAGCGTTTCCAAAGCGGGATATTTCGGCGCCAGCTCGGGAATGGTGCCCATCGCGGCCTTGAAGTCGGGCGTCAGTTTGTACCAGCCGGTGATGCCGGTCAGCCCGACAATGCGATCCTGCAGATGCAGTGCAAAGGCCATCTCGGCCATGTTGATGTCGTTGATGACGGCGCGCTGCGGCGCCTGGTTGAAGGTGACCGGCACACCGCAGCTTTCTACGGTGACGGGAAAATGTTCGGCCGCCGCCGACCTGGCGGCCAGCAGCAGAAGCAGAATGAATACGCGTGCGTTCATGTTTCTCTCTGGTTTATCAAGCGCAATGGGGAACGTCAAAAATGCGCAGCGTTTTCCCGCTGACGGGATGTGCCACCTTGAAACTGTTCATGCCGAACACCGGCAGAATCACCGGGGTCTGCAACACCGCCTCGGGCGTACCACAGGCCACCTGACGGCTTTCGTTCAGCACCAGGATCCGATCGGCAAACGCCTCTGCCACGGGCAGATCGTGCAAGACCGCAATCACGGCGATGTCTTTATTTTTCACTAACGACAGCAGCGCCGAGCGCCCGGGCGGATCGAGGTGATTGGTCGGTTCATCCAGCAACAGCAGATCGGGAGACTGCGCCAACGCCCGAGCCAGCGCGGCACGCTGGCGCTGGCCGCCCGAGAGCCGCCCCAACGGATGGCGCCTGAGCGGCACCAACCCGGTTTCCCCGATGGCTTCGTCAACGATGCGCTTTCCCGTCGCAGAACATGCGCCATGCGGCAAACGGCCCAACGCCACGTAGTCCTCAACCAACAGCCGCAAATCCGGCGAATCGTTTTGCGCCAGAAAGGCGATGCTTCTGGCGCGCTCCGCCGCCGGCCACGCGGACAAGGCGCGCCCTCGCCAGTAAATGCCGCCGCTGTCCGGCCGCGTTTCACCGATCAGGGCACGCAACAGGCTGGACTTGCCGCTGCCGTTAGGGCCGATCACCGCCAGCTTCTCACCGGCGCGCAGCGCGAAATGGATGTTGTCGAGTATCAATGCCCCGCCGTGGCCGGTCAGGCTAATCCCATCAACGTGGAGGATGTCGTGAACTGAATTCATTATGCGCAAATTGTTATATTATAACATATCAATATTTTTACCACGATTACGCGCCTTCTGCAAAAGCGAATCGCAGCGTCTTTCGTCGCACGCATTGCGTGAACCGAGGCAAGAGCAAGCCGCGCCCTCTGCGTCAAAACTGCGCGGCCAAAGCAACATAGCATACCTCTCAATAAATGATAATGATTTTCATTATCATTTAAATCACTGCGATTTCCGATTGCACGCCCCGCTGAACTTAGTTATGTTTGAGCGATTAGTTTCATTCCCGGTTTTCAGGAACTCACATGGCCTACCTGGCGCACAGCACAGATCCGACAAACGCGACCGTTCCGGCCGCCGTTTTGCTGTGTGCTTCTTCCGCTCCACCCGCCGTTTCCTCTGTCGTTTCAGCGGTTGCCGCTTACCCGCCACGCATTGTGGTCGTGCGCTAAGCCAAACCGACTTTTTACCTCCGGCTTATTGATCTGTTGCGTTCAGGCGTAGACCGCCGCGCGCGCCGGAGCCTGTAATTTTCACGACAGGTGAAATTGACATGCGATTACCTTCTCTCTGGGCCAATGCCGGCCTGGCTACGCTGTTCGTCCTGCTTTGGAGCAGCGGCGCGATTTTCTCCCGTTGGGGGCTGGAGCACGCCTCCGCCTTCGCTTTTCTGTTCTTCCGTTGCGCCATCGCGCTGGCGGTGCTGTTGGCCATCGGCCTGTGGCAGCGCCAGTGCCTGCCCGCCCCCGGCACCCGCCGGCGCGTCGCGCTGATTGGCGTGCTGATGATCGGCAGCTATCAAATCTGCTATCTGCTGGCGTTGGAACAGGGTATTACGCCCGGCGTGCTGGCCACGTTGCTTGGCGTACAGCCGATCCTCACCCAGTTCATCACCGAACGGCGCTGCACCGGGCTGCGGGCGCTCGGCCTGGCGCTGGCGATGGCCGGGCTGACGCTGGTGGTGTATCAAAGCCTGATGGTGGCTCACTTCTCGCTGAGCGGCATGCTGTTCGCCTTTATCGCGCTGGGCTGCATGACCGCCGGCACCCTGCTGCAAAAGGGCATGACGCAGCCGCCGCTGGCGGTCTTGCCGCTGCAGTATGCCGTCGGGTTGCTGATGTGTACGCTGGCGCTGCCGTTTGAGCCGCTGCGGGTCGAATGGCGGCCGGCGTTCGTGCTGCCGCTGCTGTGGATGGCGGTGGTGATCTCGGTGCTGGCGACCTTCTTGCTGTATCGCCTGATCCAGCGCGGCAACCTGGTGCAGGTCACCAGCCTGTTCTATCTGATCCCGGCGGTCACCGCCCTGCTGGACTACCTGCTGCTCGGCCACGCGCTGGCGGCGCTGAGCCTGCTGGGCATGGCGGGCATCGTGCTCGGCGTGATGCTGGTTTTCCGCCGCGTATAAAAGCAAAAGCCCCCGCGCCGTTCCACCGGCGCGGGGGCGACAACAACAGCCGTTAACTCAGAATAACCAGGAACCGTACCCCCACAGCAGCACCGTCACCCCAAGCAGCAGCTCGAGCAACAGAATGCCGATGGCGAAGGTCGAGCTGGAGAAGATGAACCCTTCCTTACTGTCGATATTCAGGAAGTGCGGGATCCCCAGATTCAGCAGATAGCCGGAATAGCACAGGCCGATAATGCCGACAAACAGACACAGCCAGACGACCGGATAGAGCGCCACAATCCCGCTGAGGAACATCGGGGTCGCCACGTAGCCGGCGAACACCATGCAGCGGTGCAGGCTGGGGCGCGATTCATAGCGCCGCGCCATCCAGTGAATGACTTTCCCCATGGCCGCTACGCCCGCCAGCATCAGCAGGTAAAACGCCACGGCGGTATAAAGCGCGGTAAACATGTCGAGCCTGATGGCATGTCCCTCGCCGGAGAGCCAGCCCAACTGGGTGGTGCCGATAAAAGCGCAGACCACCGGGATTGCTGCCAAGAGCAACACGTGATGGGTGTATAGGTGCGAGACGCTTTCATTCTCGTTTTTGATCTGTTCGAACTCGGCGCTGGGATGCGCCAGAAGTCCCCAAACATGACTGACCATGAGACACCTCCTATCTCGCCGTAGGCCGCGATCGGCGAACGAATTTCACACCTCCGACGGACTGCTACCCGTGCGAGGATTGCGGCCACGGGGCTCTCTCCCCTGTACTCATTATAGTCTTTCGGCGAAAAAACGTGCGGAAAGCGCAACGCTGCGGCGCTTTGTCTTATACTCCCACCATAAAAACCAGGCTGCGAGGAAGGTCATGTCATCCGTTATCACCACCCGCCAGGCGGGGATCGTCGACGTCGACGCCGGGCGCAACGTCACCGTTGTCGAGCCCTGCAATCTGTACGGCTGCCGGCTCGGCGACGATGTCTTCGTCGGCCCGTTCGTGGAGATCCAGCGCCACGTCAGCATCGGCGCGCGCAGTAAAATTCAGTCGCACAGCTTTATCTGCGAATACGTTACCCTCGGCGAAGCGTGTTTTGTCGGCCACGGCGTCACCTTCGCCAACGATCTGTTCAAAGACGGCGCGCCCAATGCCGATCCGGCCAGCTGGGGGCGCACGCGCGTCGGCGATCGGGTGTCCATCGGCTCCGGCGCCACCATCCTGGCGGTGGAGATCTGCAGCGACGCGGTGATCGGCGCCGGGGCGGTCGTGACCCGCGACATCACCCGCAAGGGGATTTATGCCGGCAACCCGGCGCGCCTGCTGCGGGAGCTGCCGTAATGACCCCGGTCATCCGCATTGCGGCCATTGAGGCGCTGCCCGATGATTACCTGACGCGCGGCGATTTAGGCTTTACCATCCGCTGTTACGCCCTGCCGCAGTTCGACACCCCGGTCGACAGCTGGCCAACCCGCCCGGTGGCGCCGTTTCGCAAACAGTATCCCCTGGCGCCGTTCGCCAACGAAGACAGCGCGACTTTCCTGGCATATCGCCAGGACCAAGCCGTTGGCCACATCACGCTGAGCAAAAACTGGAACGGTTACACCCTGATCGACGAGATCGCGGTCAGCGCTCACGCGCGCCGTCAGGGCATCGCCGGGGCGCTGCTGGACTGCGCCAAACAGTGGGCGCGGCAGCAGGAAACCTCAGGTATGATGCTCGAAACGCAGAACAACAATCTGGCCGCCTGTCGCTGCTACCAGCATTACGGGTTTATTCTCGGCGGCATCGATCGTTTGCTGTACCGCGCCGAGCCGGAGATCGCCGATCACGAAATCGCGCTGTTCTGGTATTTGCCGTTCAATAGCGAAATCGGTTACTGATTTATCGGCCGCCATTGAGGCTATGTTTACTTTTTAACCCCTACCATCGGATGAGAACTGTTATCACTGACTCTGATAAGCCAGCGACACCCAGGGAGGGCCGTATGAACCAGAACAAGGTTGTTTTACTGATGTTAGCTATCGCCATGAGCGGATGCGCCGAGCGCCCCACCGCCGTCTCCCCCGCAACGCCGCCGACCGACGTCACCGTTTCGCCGCCGGCTGTGCAACCGCAGATGGACGCCAGCACCCGCAGCAAGCTGCATGAGATCCTCGCGCTGCGCGCCGGTTGGCCCGCCACGCAGCCGCATGGCCGCACCGTCGATTTGATTTCGCGCGAGTTTCTCGGCACGCCCTATCTCGCCAACCGCCTGATCGGTTCGCAGAGCACGCCCGAGCAGCTGGTGATCGACTTCCGCGGGCTGGATTGCTTCACCTACATCGATTATGTGGAAGCGCTCAGCACCGCCCGCAGCGAGGGCGAGTTCGTACAGCGCCCGGTAGACATTCGCTACGTCAACGGCAACATCGCCTTCCCGCAGCGCAAACACTTCTTCACCGATTGGGCGCAGCGGCCGAAAAAAGTGGCTGAAGACATCACCGCGCGGCTCAGCCCGCACGCCGTCACCCTCGTGAAAACCCTCAACCGCAAAGCGGATGGCGGCAGCTACCTGCCCGGCTTGCCCGACGTACAACGCAGCGTGACCTATATCCCCAGCGACCGCATCGACGACAAGGTGCTGGCCCAGCTGCGCACCGGCGATTACATCGGCATTTACACCAACCTGGACGGGCTGGACGTGACCCACACCGGCATCTTCGTGATGACCGACAACGGCCCGGTGCTGCGCAACGCCTCATCGCGCAAGGCCAACATGCGGGTGGTCGATTCGCCCTTTATGGATTACGTGATGGCCACGCCGGGCATCGTGGTGCTGCGTTCGCTCAGCCGATAATCTCCCGCCGCATAACGGCTATAAGCTATAGCCGTTTATGCTGAGCGAGCGTTTGACTTCATCGGCGGTTCAAGCTTAGCTGTAAGAACAAAAACCAACTGATTTTATTGTTCTTTTCAGGGAGACTTCGATGACCTTACGCTGGCGTATCACCCCTCTGGCGGCGGCCTTCGCCGCCGTTTTGGCGCTTCAGGGCTGCGATCAAAAAACCGATCGGAACCATATCAAGGTCGGCGTCATCAACGGCGCGGAACAGGACGTGGCGGAAGTCGCCAGGCAAGTGGCGAAAGAGAAATACGGGCTGGACGTCGAGCTGGTCGGCTTCAGCGGTTCGCTGCTGCCGAACGACGCCACCGACAAGGGCGAACTGGACGCCAACGTGTTCCAGCACCGCCCGTTCCTCGAACAGCAAAACAAAGATCACGGCTATAAGCTGGTGGCGGTCGGGAATACCTTTGTCTTCCCGATGGCCGGCTACTCCAAAAAGATAAAATCGCTCAAAGAGCTGCCGGACGGCGCGGTGATCGCCATCCCGCTCGATCCGACCAACCTGGGGCGCGCCCTGCTGCTGCTGGAAAAAACCGGATTGATTACGCTGAAACAAGGCAAGGGGTTGTTGCCCACCGCCCTGGACATCAGCGCCAACCCGCACCGTTACCAAATCATGGAGCTGGAAGGCGCGCAGCTGCCGCACGTGCTGGACGATCCAAAGGTCACCGTCGCCGTCATCAGCACCACCTACATCAACCAGACCGGCCTGTCGCCGACCAAAGACGGCATCTTCATCGAGGATAAAGACTCGCCGTACACCAACATCATCGTTACCCGCGAAGACAACAAGGACGCGCCGAACGTGCAGAACTTCATCAAGGCCTATGAGTCGGACGAAGTGGCCAAGGCCGCCGAGAAAATCTTCAACGGCGGCGCGGTGAAAGGCTGGTAATACCTGGCACAGCGCCGCAGGGGCTCTCCCCAAAGAACCCCTTGTCAGCTAATCATCGGGTTTTCTTATCTCACCATAAGAAAACCCGATTTACCCCGGCGGCGAGCGGCGCGCATAATGGCGTTTATCCGCTGATTTCCAAGGTAAACAGGCATTACCATGACGCTCTCCGCTCCCGTACTCAGCCTCCTCGATGCCACGCCGGACGATATGGCCGCCGTGCTGCGCATTTACACCCACCACGTGCTGTACGGTGCCGCCTCGTTTGAAGAACAGCCGCCGCCCCTGGCGGAAATGCAGCTGCGGCTGAGCAAGGTGCAAGAAGCCGGGCTGCCCTGGCTGGTGGCGAAAAGCGAAGGCCATATTGTGGGCTACTGCTACGCCACGCCGTATCGGCCCCGGCCGGCCTATCGTTTTACCGTGGAAGACTCGGTGTATATCGCCGAGGGGCAACAGGGTAAAGGCGTCGGCAAGGCGCTGCTGAGCAAGCTTATCGCCCGCTGCGAGCAAGGCCCCTGGCGCCAGATGCTGGCGATCGTCGGCGATTCCGCCGCCAACCGCGGTTCGCTGGCGCTGCACCAGTCGCTCGGCTTTACCAGCGTCGGGACGTTAAAGGCCGTGGGGTTCAAACTGGGGGAATGGCGCGACACCCACCTCATGCAGCGCGCGCTGGGCGCGGGCGACAGTCAGCATCCTTGAATACATGGCGACGCACGATAGGAAGTTAGCGTCTATAGTGAAGAGTGATTTCATTAAGTTAGCGCCAATCGTGCGCCACATTTAACCGGTAAGGGAGAAGTAAATGAAAATTATTCTGTGGATTGTCGCCATCATCTTCATCGTGGGTTTGTTGACGATTACCGGCGTTCTCAAACTGATTTTTTAAAGCGTCAGCTCCGTCCCGCCCCTTGCGGGGCGAGACTTTTCATCATGCCTTGAAACGCGCGCGCACCGCGCCCAGCGCCGACACCACCGCCAGCACCACGCCGCCGGCAATCGCGCCGAACACCACGTTCAGCAGAGCTGGAATGACACCCTGCAAAATATGCCCCAACGTCGGCACCACCGTAGCGTAGGAAGCCCAGTCCTCAAACAGATGGTGCACCGGCGGCAGACCGTGGGTCAGGATGCCGCCGCCGACCATAAACATGGCGACTGTGCCGACGATCGACAGCGTTTTCATCAAATAAGGCGCGGCGCGCACGATGCCGCCGCCGACGGCGCGCGCCAACGCGCTGCCCTTGCGGCTCAGGTACAGCCCCAAATCATCCAGCTTGACGATACCGGCGACGATGCCGTAAACCCCCAGCGTCATCACCAGCGCGATGCCGCACAGCACGATCACCTGCTGACTGAAAGTGGCGCCGGCGACGGTGCCCAACGTAATGGCGATAATCTCGGCGGATAACACGAAATCGGTACGCACAGCCCCTTTTATCTTGCGCTTTTCATAGGCCGCCACATCCTCATTGGCGCCCGGTCCGTCTTGTTTATCCTCATGCGCCTGCTTGTCTTGGCTCAGGCTGTGATACACCTTTTCGAACCCTTCGTAGCACAGGTAGGCGCCGCCCACCATCAGCAGCGGCGTGATCGCCCAGGGCGCGAAAGCGCTGATCAGCAGCGCCAGCGGCACCAGGATCGCCTTGTTGATCAGCGAACCTTTGGCGACGCTCCACACCACCGGCAGTTCGCGGTCGGCTTTAACGCCGGTGACCTGCTGCGCGTTGAGCGCCAGATCGTCCCCCAGCACCCCAGCGGTTTTTTTTGCCGCCATCTTGGTCATCAAAGAGACATCGTCCAGCAACGAGGCGATGTCGTCGATAAGGGTAAGTAAGCTACTTCCTGCCAAAATGATTTATCCTTTTCATGTTCACGGGCCATTCTATATTTAGCATAGCGGTAAAGCGTCATGAAAGGATATGGGAGGATCGCGGAAAACGCCGGGTGGAAGTTAAAACCTCTCGCCTGACAGTCCCTCATCAGCTCCGAGAGCGAACGCGCGTGAGATATGTTGAAGGACCGGGCCGTGGGCCTCAAAGACGCACGATAAATGCGTACTGCCCTCAAGCAAACCAAAGGCAACATGCACGCTGCCATGCTGTTCGACGAAACGCTGCAAGGATTGCGCGCTGAACAACTCATCCTGCGCTGCCGCCAGCAGCAAAGTCGGCAATCGCAGCGCCGCCAGTTGCTTTGCCGGGGTGCGTGGCGTCAACGCGTTAGCCATATTAACGCTGTATTGGCAGACAAAATCGGGGGAGGCGGCCAGCACGGCCGGGGGAAAATTCAGGCTGACCGCCCGAGATTGCCCAAACCATCGCCCACCGCTGAGCGCATTGGCCACAAAAGGCCATTGGCGCACCTGGGCAAAACGGGCCGCCGCCGCCAGATCGCGGGCCATCCCGGAAAATGGCCCCAGCTCGGGTGCCAGCAGGATCAGGCTGTCCGCCTGCTGTTCACAAGGATAGCGGGTCAGGTAGTTGAGCAACATCCCGGCGCCGCTGGAATGGCCAAGCAGGTGCCTGCGCGCTAACGGAAAACGCAGGCGCATTTCCGCCAGGATGACATCGACATCGCGCCAAATACGCTCAGGCCGCTCAACCGTCCCCCGCTCTCCCGTGGAATCGCCATGCCCGCGAATATCGACCAGGTACACCGCGAGCGTTGGCTCGGCGGCCAGCTGGCGCGCAAGAATGTCATACCCGGCGGCGCTGTTAACCCCGCCGCCGTGATAAACCACGATCACGTCTTCGCTCTCGGCAGTTTGCCGATACAGGCGGTAGCTCAATCCCTCAACGCAACCGGACAACGTGCCCACCTGTGCCCCCGGCCACTCACCGTAAGACTTCGCTTGCTCAACATAGCGGTCAAAATCAATCAAATCGCACCTTTCCATGATGTTGTCGGTATTCCCCACGGCAGAGTTCCTGCCCCGGCGATAAGCATATGAAACAACAGCAGGAACTACCATGCCTTTTGCACACTCCCCCTTAGCCTCAGGACAGATCCCCCGCCGGCACATTGAGCTGCCAGGAAAGCCCAAAGCGATCGTTGAGCCAGCCGAAACGCGCGCTGAAGCCGTAGTCGTCGAGCGGCATCAGCACCTTACCGCCCTCCGCCAGGCGGTGGAACGCCCTCTCCAACGCTTCTTCGTTAGGCAGGTTGATGAACAGCGACACCGCCGGGGTAAAGCTGAAATCATGGCTGATCGGGCTGTCGATAAACACCAGGTTCTGCCGATCGAAATCGATGGTGGCATGCTTGATTAACCGCCGGCCGTCCGGCGTCGGGTCGTAATGCTGCACCTGCATGAGCCGAAAACGCGCAAATACCTGGCTGTAGAGCTCAATCGCCTGCTGCGCCTCCCCCTGGAACATGACAAAGGTCGAAACCTGACTCATAACATCCCCTTCGGTAATCGTTGTGGTATTAATGGAGGATAGCGGATTACCCTTGAAGCGGCGAAAGGAGCAACCATGAGCATCATTCATCGCCTGGCGCAGCCAGGACGATCTCAACGGCCTGTTGGCTCTGTATCGCGAGCTGCGCCCACAGGATGCGCCGCTGCGCAGCGACGACGCGCGCCGTGCCCTGCAACGCCTGCTGGACGATCCGGCGATCCGTCTGGTGGTAGCGGCGCAAGAGGAACAGCCGATCGCCACCTGCATGCTGGCGCTGATCCCGGGGCTGGCGCATCAGGCGCAGCCGTTCGGCGTCATCGAACACGTGGTGACGGCGGAGCCCTATCGCGGCCACGGCGTGGCGCTCGCGATGATCGAATACGCGCTGCAGCTGGCCTGGCGCAAGGGCTGTTACAAGGTGATGCTGCTGTCGGGGCAGCAACGCACCGGCGCGCACCAGCTTTATCTCAAGGCGGGTTTCGACGGCGATCGCGAGCGGGGATTTGTCATCAGACGGCCCGAGGGCCGATAGCGGCCTGCCGCAAACGGGCAGGCCACCAGGCGGGTTATTCGCTGTCGTTCTTCGCCAGACGGGCGTCTTTTTGGCGGCGATAGTCACGGGCGGCGGCCGGGATCGGCGTCACCTTGCCGGTTTCAATCCAGCTGCGCAGACGGTTGGCGTCGGCGAAGTGGGTGTATTTGCCGAAGGCGTCCAGCACCACCAGCGACACCGAGCGGTTACCGATTACCGTACGCATCGCCAGGCAGTGACCCGCCTGGTTGGTGAAGCCGGTTTTGGTCAACTGGATGTTCCATTTCGGGTTATACACCAGATGGTTGGTGTTGCGGAACGGCAGCGTGTAGTTCGGATCCTTGAAGCTGGCCATGCGTTCGGTGGTGGTGCTGAGCTGGCCGATCAACGGGTATTGCTTGGTGGCGATCAGCAGCTTGGTCAGATCGCGCGCCGTCGACACGTTATGAATAGACAGCCCGGTCGGTTCCACATAATGGGTATTGGTCATGCCCAGCGCCCTGGCCTTGGCGTTCATCGCTTTGATGAAGGCGTTGTAGCCCCCCGGATAGTGGTGCGCCAGGCTGGCGGCGGCGCGGTTTTCCGACGACATCAGCGCCAGCAGCAGCATATCCTTACGGCTGATTTCGCTGTTCAGCCGCACCCGTGAATACACCCCTTTCATCTCCGGCGTCTGGCGGATGTCCACCGCCAGCATCTCGTCGAGCGGCAGGTGCGCGTCGAGCGTGACCATGGCGGTCATCAGCTTGGTGATCGAGGCGATCGGCACCACTTCATCCGGGTTGCGCGCATACATCACCTTATGGGTTTGCATATCGACGACCATCGCGCTGCCGGAGGCCAGCTCCGGTTGGGTGGCGTGCAGGGCGGCGGCGTTGTCGCTGGCCAACGCGCGCGGCGCAAAGCCTGCGCCCGCCTGCAAAGCGAGCAGGGTCAGAACCAAAACACGTATTTTCACAGGCATTACTCTGAAATGGGGGCTTGAATTCAGCGAATTATATGTGAGGGTTCAGCGCTTGGCACTGGGATTGTATGGCGGATTTGTGACAAATTCTGTCCGCTGAAAAACGACGCAGCCCGCGGGCGCTCTGGGATGAACGCCCGCGTGGAAAAAGTTACAGCGCCGGCTGCCAGGCCGACTGCGGCAACAGGTACAGCCCCGGCGTTTGCCGCGCCCCGGCGCCGACGATATGGCCGATGCCGGCCGCCATCACCGCCAGCGTCACATCGAAGGCGTTAAGGCTGTCGCCATAGCCGGCGGTCAGGTTGAACATCGAGCCGTTGGCCAGCAAATACACCGTCTTCTCATTAAGTTGGTAAGCGTTCACATAAGGCATCGGCTCGTGGTGCGGCAGGCCTTGCAGGAAGCCGACGTCGATCTCTTCCGCCACGTGGCCGACGTTGAGGATAAACACGCCGTCCTGCGCCTGTTGCAAATGCTGCGCCGAGAGCACGTTTTTCGCGCCGGTTGCGGTAGCGATCACGTCCGCCTGCGCGACGGCGCTCGCCAGATCCACCACCTGCCAGCCGTCATAACGCGCCTGCAGCGCGCGCGCCGGATCGATTTCCGCCACCATCACCTGGCCGCCGTAAGCCCTGGCCGCCGCCGCTGTCCCCTGCCCGACCAGGCCGTAGCCGATCACCAGCACGCGCTTTTCGTGCAGCGTCAAG
Organism: Serratia sp. CY29653; assembly: GCF_052169255.1. Taxonomy (NCBI): domain Bacteria; kingdom Pseudomonadati; phylum Pseudomonadota; class Gammaproteobacteria; order Enterobacterales; family Yersiniaceae; genus Serratia; species Serratia sp. CY29653. The sequence goes on from NZ_JBJNLC010000001.1 coordinate 2,340,812, forward strand.
TGGGTGGTCTGGAAGAAGGTGTGCCAGGCGGTCAGCCCAACCATATGCCGATTGTGCAGCCCCTCTTTCACCGGCAGATCGTCCCAGTTGAAGATCGGGTAGCGCGGCGCCACGCCGTTTAACCGGCTGATGCCCGAGCCGGTGGCTTCCAGCCCGGCGACGATCCGCGGGCCGCTCGGCGATTGGTGTAAACGGGTGGTCAGATCTGCCCCCATTTCGCACAGGTGGGTCGGCTGCCAGGCCAGCGCGCGGTCGAAGGACTCCGACCATTCGCCGGCGTTCATGTCGCGCCAGGCATAGGCCTGCGCGCCCCGCCGTTCCAGCCAGGCCACCACGTCGTTCTGCACCGTGGTGGGATTGCAGGTGGTCAGGAAGATCGCCGCGCCCTTATCCAGCAGGCCGGCCACCAGCGGCGCCATTTTCAGATCCAGGTGCATATTGCACGCCAGCCGCACCCCGTGCAGGTCCGGCAACGCCGCCACCGCCGCCCGGGTGCGCGGCATATGGCGCATCGCCCAGTTCAATTCGCTCTCGAAATCCTGATACATCCGTTGCTCCTCTGGTGTGCCCCGCCGCCAGGCGTGGCAAAAAAGTTATCCCGCGCGGCCGAGCCGGCGGATCGCCTGCGGCGACAGGCCAAATACGCGGATAAACGCCCGCCTCATGCGCTCCGGATCGCTGAACCCCACCGAACGGGCGATCGCCTCCAGCGGCTCGGCGCTCTCTTCGATGCGCACCCTGGCCGCCTCCACCCGCAGCTGTTCGATCACCTTGGCCGGTGTCTGCCCGGTTTCGGCGCGGAACAGCCGGCCGAACTGGCGCTCGCTCAGGCAGGCGGCGTCGGCCAGATCCGCCACCGACAGCGGCAGGTGCAAGTGCTCGCGCGCGAACGACAGCGCGGCGCGCATGCGATCCGACGACGGGTTCAACGCCAGCAGCAGCGAATACTGCGACTGCCCGCCGGGGCGCCGATGATAGACCACCAGCTGCCGCGCCACGGCCGCCGCCAGGGTGGCGCCAAGGTCGTCTTCTATCAACGCCAGCGCCAGATCGATACCGGCGCTGATGCCGGCCGAAGTCCAGATATCGCCGTCGCGAATGAAAATGCGGTTGCTGTCGACGCGGATGCGCGGATAACTCTGCTGCAGCCGCGCCGCGTGATACCAGTGGGTGGTGGCGCGCTTGCCGTCCAGCAAACCGCAGGCCGCCAGAATAAACGCGCCGGTGCACACGCTGGCGATGCGCCGCGCCCGCCGGCTGTGGGTGGTCAGAAACGCCACCAGCGCCGGCGACTGCGCCGCCATCACGTTGCCGCTGCCGCCGGCCACCACCAGCGTATCGAAACGCTCGTCGCCGCACGGCTGCGTGGCGATCTCCACCCCGGCCGAGCTGGCGACCATCCCGCCCTGCGGCGAGATCGCCACGCAACGGTAGGCCGGCGGATCGGTAAACTGGCTGACGTTATCGAACGCCGCCAGCGGGCCGGCAAAGTCCAGCAGGTTGAAACCGGGAAAAACCACAAAACCGATCGTTTTCATGATGGCGCTTTTTGAGGGTTATCTGTCATACCAGCCAAAAACAGGGCGGCTATTATGGCCCAGGTCCAACGATAAAAATGAGGCGAATGTCATGTCTGAACCACTCGTGATTGTATTTCCCATCTATCAAGGCGTCACCCAGCTCGACTTCACCGGCCCGCTGCAGTTTCTGCGCCACATGCCGGGCGCGGAAATCATCGTCGCTTCGGTAGACGGCGCGGATGTCGAATCGGAAGGCTTGCACTTCACCCAGCTGCGCCCGCTGCCGGAGATCGCGCGCTGCGACGTGCTGTGCGTGCCGGGCGGCAGCGGCTGCACCCAGGCGCTGCAGGATAAAGCGTTCATGCAGCAAATCCGGCGGCTGGGCGCCGATGCCCGCTACCTGACCTCGGTGTGCACCGGTTCGCTGATCCTGGCCGCGGCCGGCCTGCTGGCGGGCAAACGCGCCGCCTGCCACTGGTCGATGCGCGACAGCCTGAAGCTGTTCGGCGCCATCCCCAGCGCTGCACGCGTAGAGCGCGACGGCAACGTGATCAGCGGCGGCGGCGTCACCGCCGGCATCGATTTCGCGCTGGCGCTGATCGCCGAACTGCACGGCGAAGACACTGCCCAAACGATCCAACTCTATCTGGAATACGCCCCGGCCCCGCCGTTCACGGGCGGCACGCCGGAACTGGCCCCGCCGCACATTTACGCCAGGGTACAGGCGCAGATGGCGGAAAGCCTGGCGCGGCGCAGAGCGTTGGTGGCCCAGATCGCCCAAGGCTAGCGATCGGGCGTATACTTGCCCTTATGCGTCAGTCACATAAGGAGTAAGGAATGACCGATTTGGCCCACTACATTACGGACTACGGCTACTGGGCGTTGTTTATCGGCTGCCTGGCTGAGGGAGAAACCATCACGCTGCTGGGCGGCATCGCCGCCCATGAAGGCTTGCTGCACTGGCCGTGGGTGATCGCGGTGGTGGCGCTGGGCGGTACGCTGGGGGATCAGCTGCTGTACTTCGCCGGCCGCCGGTTCGAAGGCCGGGTCATCTCGCGGCTCAAGGGGCAGGAAAAGCGCATCGCGCGCGCCAGAAAGCTGATCGCCCGCCACCCAATGCTGTTCGTTATCGGGGTGCGCTTTATGTACGGTTTCCGCATCATCGGCCCGGTGCTGATCGGCGCCAGCCGCCTGCCGCCGTCGCGCTTCGTGCCGCTCAATATCCTCGGCGCCATTCTGTGGGCGACGATCTTCGTCATGCTCGGCTATTTTGGCGGCCAGGCGATCGAACGCTTCGTTACCGGCTTCGACAAAAAACTCTCCAGCCTGCTGTTTGTCGCCCTGGCGATCGCCGCCATCCTGCTGGTGCGCTTCTGGTGGCGCAAACGCCACGCGGAATAAGCCAGCGCACCTGGCGTCAGCTTTCCTGCAGTGCCGCGCGCATCAGCTCGACCAGCTCGCGCGCCGCCTTATCCAGCGGGCGGCTCTTCAGCCAGATCAAATGCATCGGCAAGCGCAGCTCGTTCTTGGTGTTTTTGAATTTCAGCCGTACCAGCCGCCCCTGCGCCAGCAGCGGCTCGGCCAGCGACAGCGGGAAATTGCCCCACCCCAGGCCCGCTTCCACCATGTTCAGCGCCATCGGCAGGCTGTCGGTGCGCCAGTAGGCCTCCGCCACCTGCGGGCGCAGATCGCCGATCGGCAGATCGCGGCTGGCCACCATGATCTGCCGCACGTTGACCAGATCCTCGAGAAACAGCTCGCCCGCCGCGCCGTCCAGCGCCGGGTGCTGCGGCGAGACCATCGCCACCAGCGATTCCGCGCCGACGGAGTGGAACTGCTCCGCGCTGTTGATGTTTAGCCCGCCGAACGCCAGGCAAACGCCAATGCGCTCCTGGTGCAGCATGTGCAGCACGTCGTCCTGCGGCGCGCTGAGCACTTCGATGTTGAGCAACGGATAACGCTGCGACAGCGTCTTCACCGCCGCCAGCAGGCTGGCGCCGTTAATGTCCGACGCCACGCCGATCGAAAGCCGGCTCTCCAGCCCCTGAGACAGTTCGATAGCGTGCACCTGCAGCTGCTTGAGCTGCCCGGCGATCAGGCGGGCGTGCGGCGCCAGGGCCAACGCCAGCGCGGTCGGCGTCGGTTCACGGTGCGAGCGATCGAACAGCGCGAAACCGAGTTCCGCCTCCATGTTGGCGATGCCCATGCTGACGGCGGACGGTACGCGCCGCAGCGCGCGGGCGGCGGCGGAAAACGAACCACGATCGAGCACCGCCAGAAACAGTTCGATATTGTCGCTGGAAAAGTTCATCGTTTAACCTGTCAGTTAAACTGACAGCTCCTGACTTTTTCTATCAATGTGATTGACGTTATCTTAGCCGCCGTCGCCGCAGAGGCAACTAAAAACAGATCGGGAGAAAACAATGCAAGGCGTCAAACGCAAACTGGTGTATGTCACCGCTTATGAAATCATCGGCATGGCGATCTCGGCGCTGGGGCTGGCGCTGCTGTCGGGCCATGCGCCGAGCAGCACCGGGCCGCTGGCGGTGGTGATCACCACCATCGCGGTCAGCTGGAACTTCATTTACAACTCTTTATTCGAGTGGTGGGAAAGCCGCCAGGCGTCGCGCACCCGCACGCTCAAGCGCCGCATTTTGCACGCCGTCGGCTTTCAGCTGACGCTGGTGGTGTATCTGATCCCGCTGATCGCCTGGTGGATGGGCATCACGCTGTGGCAGGCGCTGCTGCTGGATATGGCGCTGATCGTCATCATTCCTTGCTACACCTTCCTGTTTAACTGGGCGTTCGACAAGCTGTTCGGCCTGCCGGCTTCGGCTCTGCCGGCCGGTGAATCCGCCTAAAAAGCCCCCGCGTCCGATTCGCCTGCGCACGCTAATTACTGCGCAGGCGCCATCGCTTTATTTTCCGCCCGCCTTCCCCCTCACGCAAAATAACGTCCAAATCCCTTTAATTTGCGCGGTAATTATTATTCTGTGATTTCAATCACTTTTATCGTTCGATATTTCCGTGTTGATAATGAGACTCATCTTACTGAATAATATGCGCTTTTGTTTTCAGTTTAAAAAATACACACAATTGTTCACGCTTTGTACGCAGGTTTTTTTGCCAGCTTTATCGGGAAACGGTAGCATGCCACGCCGTTATTTAACGGCGGCTGTATACACAATAAACAGCGGAATGATGCCACGACCTCATTCTCATTACGATTGCTGATGGCAATCGTTTGCCCTGCAGCTCAGGGCGGCGTTCATCATAGACAGGTAAACAGGACGGATAATGCACTCACAAAAAAAGTCGGCGGACGATAAACACGCCGCCAGAAGACGCTGGCTAGACTCTCATGAATCCGGTTATCACAAAAGCATGGGCAACCGGCAGATCCAAATGATCGCCATCGGCGGTTCGATCGGCACCGGCTTGTTCCTCGGTACCGGCGGCCGTCTCGAACTGGCCGGGCCGGCGCTGGCGCTGGTCTATCTGGTGTGCGGGATCTTCTCTTTCTTCATCCTGCGCGCGCTGGGCGAGCTGGTGCTGCATCGCCCTTCCAGCGGCAGCTTCGTTTCTTACGCCCGCGAATTTCTCGGTGAGAAAGCCTCTTACGTCGCCGGCTGGATGTATTTCCTCAACTGGGCGATGACCGGCATCGTCGACATCACCGCGGTGGCGCTGTACATGCACTACTGGGGCACCTTCGCCGACGTGCCGCAGTGGCTGTTCGCCCTCGGCGCGCTCGGCATCGTCGCCACCATGAACATGATCGGCGTGAAGTGGTTCGCCGAGATGGAGTTCTGGTTCGCGCTGATCAAGGTGGTCGCCATCGCGCTGTTCCTGATTGTCGGCGTGGTGTTCCTCGGCACCGGCACCCCGGTCGCCGGCCACACCACCGGCATGCACCTGATCACCGAAAACGGCGGCATGTTCCCGCACGGCCTGCTGCCGGCGCTGGTACTGGTGCAAGGGGTGATCTTCGCCTTCGCCGGCATCGAGCTGATCGGCACCGCCGCCGGCGAGTGTAAAGATCCGGCCAAAATGATGCCCAAAGCGATCAACAGCGTGATCTGGCGTATCGGCCTGTTCTACGTCGGCTCCGTGGTGCTGTTGGTGCTGCTGCTGCCGTGGAACGCCTACCAGGCCGGCCAAAGCCCGTTCGTCACCTTCTTCAGCAAGCTGGGCGTGCCTTACATCGGCACCATCATGAACATCGTGGTGTTGACCGCCGCGCTGTCCAGCCTCAACTCCGGCCTCTACTCCACCGGCCGCATCCTGCGTTCGCTGGCGATGGGCGGCTCGGCGCCGAAGCTGATGGCCAAAATGAGCAGCCAGCAGGTGCCTTATGCCGGCATCCTGGTCACCTGCGGCATCTACGTGATCGGCGTGGTGCTCAACTACCTGGTGCCTTCGCAGGTATTCGAGATCGTGCTGAACATCGCCTCGCTGGGCATCATCGCCTCCTGGGCGTTTATCATCGTCTGCCAGATGCGCCTGCGCAAAGCCGTGCGCGAAGGCCGCGCGCAGCCGGTATCGTTCAAAATGCCGGGCGCGCCGTTCACCTCCTGGCTGACGCTGGCGTTCCTGCTGATCGTGGTGGTGATGATGGCGTTCGACTACCCGAACGGCACCTGGACCATCGCCACCATTCCGGTGCTGGCGGTGCTGCTGACGCTGGGCTGGTTCGGCCTGCGCAAGCGCGCGCAGGAAGTGAAGCGGGAGCAGCAGGCTCACGAAGAGCAGAACCCGCACTGAATCGACAAACCGCCCTCCGGGGCGGTTTTTTTATCCGCTATAAGCGGCCGTAGAATGTCATTCTGGCGCTTTCCGACAGCATCACGTCCGGCTGCGCATTGTAGGCCAGCACCACCAGCATGCGCGTGATGTCGCCTTCGGTCGGCGTCACCCGGTGCATGGCGTTGCGCCCGCGAAACAGCACCAAATCCCCCTCCTCCATCGCCAGCCGTTTGGCCGCCCGCTCGCCGTCCAGCACCTGCGTGACCCCGGCATAGTTCATCTCGCCGCGATCGGCGTCGCGCAGGTTCTCCACGTACTCGAAACGCCCGCCTGCCGCCGGTTTCTGGATCAGCAGCGTGATGGCGAACGACGAGTTGTCGAAGTGCCAGCCCAGCTCCTGGCCGGTGTGGGCGTAATGCAGGTTGATCGACGACAGCCGATCGGCGTAGGGATACAGCTGCGCCTCATCCAGCACCGCGCAGAGAAACGCGCGAAACGCCGGAGCGTCGTACAGCGCACGCAGCGGCGACTGCGGCGGAATATCTTCGTCGGTAATGCAGCCCTTGGACGACACCACCAGCCGGTTGCGCGCGTGATCGGCCGGCAGCGCGTCGTCCTGCGGCCGCAGATACACGTTGTGTTTGCTGGTGGCGTAAAACGCCGCGTGGTGCTGTTCGGCGCCTTCCAGCCGCACCGTCGCCAGCGCGGCGGCGCGCAGAAATCCCGGCAGTACTAACGCACCGCTGCGCTCCAGCGTTTGCCGGCAACGGGCGCGGAACTCGGCGTCGTCGATGGGATGGGCGGACAGATCGATAATATCGGCAAGTTGCGGCATGGCGTTCCCCTCGTGTGCGATAGCCGGATGCCTCTCACTGTAGCGAATGGCGCATTGCCGCCATAACAAAAATACGTTATGGATAAGCTAACCAATTCTTAGCGATAGCCCTGCCCATGCACTCACCGTCCCGCGCGCGCTTGCCCAAGCTGAGCGCCATTCTGGCGTTCGAAACCGCCGCCCGTACCGGCAGCCTGGCCCGTGCGGCGGATGCGCTGGCGCTGACCGCCGCCGCCGTCAGCCAGCAGATCCGCCAGCTCGAACAGCATCTGGGCATCACGCTGTTCATTCGCGCCAAAAGCGGCGTCACGCTGACCGAACAGGGCGCGGACTACCTGGCCTACGTGCAGGAGGCGTTCGAAACGCTGCGCGTGGCGCAGCAGCACGTCGAGCGCCAGCGCGGCAAACAGACACTGACGGTGTTCGCCCTGCCGGCGTTGGCCTCCAAGTGGCTGAACCCGGCGCTGGGCGACTGGTTGGCGCAGTGCCCCGACGGCGATCTGCGGCTGCACGCCACCCATGCGGCGGTCGATTTCGCCCATTCGGCGGCGGACTTCGCCCTGTGCTTTGGCGATCAGGACTATCCGCTGCTGGAAAAGGTGCGGCTGTTTCAGGATCGGGTGCAGCCGGTGTGCAGCCCGGCGCTGCGCGATCGCGGCGACTGGGCGCAGCTCCCGCTGATCCACGTCGACTGGGGCAAAGAGAGCCAGTTTCTGCCGGGCTGGCACGAGTGGTTTACCGCCGCCGATCGAATGCCGCCGGCGCGGCGCGGGTTGACCTATAACCTGACTTCACTGGCCATCGACGCCGCCGTGCAAGGGCGCGGGGTGCTGCTCGGCCAGCGGAGGCTGATCGGCCGTGAACTGGCGGCAGGCCAGCTGGTCACCCTGGCCGAACCGGCGCTGCCGCTCAGCAAGCCCTACTACGTGGTTTACCCGCCGCGCACGCTGGAAAAACCTGGCGCAGCGGCGTTTCTACGTTGGCTGCAGGCGCTGGCTCAGCGCGCGGTATAACCACCGTCGATGCTGTAAAACGCGCCGGTGGTGAAACTGCTGCCGTCCGAGAGCAGGAAAGCCACCGTTTTCGCCACTTCTTCCCGCGTCGCCATTCTCCCCATCGGGTGCGAAGCGGCCATCTGCGCCCGCACCGGCGCCGGCAGCGTCCCCATCGCCGGCGTCTCCACATAGCCCGGCCCGACGGCGTTGATGCGCACGCCGCGCGTGGCGAATTCCAGCGCCGCCGAGCGCGTCAGCCCCAGCACGCCATGCTTGGCGGCGGTATAAGGCGCAATCCCGGCAATCCCCACCACGCCGTTGGCAGAAGAGAGGTTCACCACCGCCCCACCGCCGCCGGCGACGATCGCCGGCAGGCCGTACTTCATGCCGAAAAACGTGCCGCTCAGGCAGGTGGCGATCACCTCATGCCAGTCTTCGACCGCGTACCGATCGATGTCTACCTCGTGCGGGCCGGTGATCCCGGCATTGTTGACCAGCAGATGCAGCGCGCCGCAGCGCCGCACCGTCTCTTCAATGCCCTGCTGCACCGACGGCGCATCGCGCACGTCCATCCGCAACGTCATCACCCGTCGACCGTCGGGATCGAGCCGCGCTGCGGCGGCTGCGAGAGGCGCTTCGTGGCGGCCGGTCATCACCACCGTGGCGCCGCGCCGAAACAGTTCGGCGGCGATCGCTTCGCCGATGCCGGTGGAAGCGCCGGTCACCAGCGCCACCCGATGTTTGAAATCTTGCATAGCCGTTCTCCTGCCAGATTGAACTCAGGGGAACAGGCTAGCGCCGGCCAGTGACAGTTTGCGGCAGCAGCGACAGCGCAGCACGTAATGCGCTCACAAAAGCCGCAAAGCCCGCTATTTTATGCCTACTTTTTCTCATGCGAGACTCCCTGTGGATACCCAACGCTACCTGCAGCATATCGGCTTTACCGGCGCCGCCCGCCCAGACCTCCCCACGTTGCAACAGCTGCACCATCGCCACATGCTGAGCGTCCCGTTCGAGAACCTGAGCATTATTTATCATCAGGGTATTCAGCTGGCGCCGGAGGCGCTGTTCAGCAAGGTGGTCGAGCGCAACCGCGGCGGTTTCTGTTATGAGCTGAACGCGCTGTTCGCCCTGCTGCTGCGGGAGATCGGTTTCAAGGTGAGCTTCATCTCCGGCGAGATCCGCGCGCGCGACGGCCATTTCGGCCCGCCCTACGACCATCTGGCGCTGCGGGTGGATCTGGCGGGCCAGGCCTGGCTGGTGGACGTCGGTTTCGGCGATTCCTTCCTGACCCCGCTGAAGATCGTCGCCGCCGAGCCGCAACCGCAGGCCAGCGGCACCTTCCACCTGGAGCGGGAAGGCGAGTATTACCTGCTGGAGCGCCGCAACGGCGACCAACGTTCGCATGCCAAAACCCTGTATCGCTTTACCGTTCAACCACGCGAACTGCATAAGTTCGACGAGATGTGCCGCTTCCACAGCACCTCGCCGCAGTCGCACTTCACCCAGCGCCTGGTGTGTTCACGGCCGACGGACCACGGCCGGGTGACCCTCAGCGACATGAAGCTGATCGTGACCGAAGATCATCAGCGCCACGAAACGACGCTGCATTCGGAAGAGGAGCGGCGCGCCGCGCTGTGGCAGCATTTCGCCATCGATTTGGATCGTTGACGGCGCAGGCGGCGCCCTTTTATTACGATTCTGTTACACCGATTGCATAACCGCGCTTGGCTGATTGCCAGCACCGCGGCGGCAGGCATCATAGGGCCATGATTCGGCAACAGAGTGCGAAAAATGATCCGTGTGATACTGGTGGATGACCATGTGGTGGTGCGCTCCGGCTTTGCGCAATTGCTCAGCCTCGAGGACGATCTCGACGTGGTGGGGCAATACAGCAGCGCGGCGGCGGCCTGGCCGGCATTGCTGCGCGACGACGTCAGCGTCGCGTTGATGGACATCGCCATGCCGGATGAAAACGGCCTCAGCCTGTTGAAGCGCCTGCGGGCGCAGAAGCCGCAGTTCCGCGCGATCATCCTCAGCATCTATGACTCCCCCACCTTCGTGCAAAGCGCGCTGGACGCCGGCGCCAGCGGCTATCTGACCAAACGCTGCGGGCCGGAAGAGCTGGTGCAGGCGGTGCGTTCCGTCGATATGGGCGGCCATTACCTGTGCGCCGACGCGCTGCGGGCGCTGCGCGGCGGCGAGCAGCCGGCCACGGCGCTGGAAGCGCTGACCCCACGCGAGCGTGAAATCTTCGATCTGCTGGTCAAAGGCGACAGCGTAAAGGAGATCGCTTTCAAGCTCGCGCTCAGCCATAAAACGGTGCACGTGCATCGCGCCAACGTCCTGGGCAAGTTGCAGTGCAACAGCACCATCGAGCTGGTGCATTTCGCCCTCGACCATCAGTTGCTGGCGGGGCATTGATGTCGCCCAAACTCCGGCCCTGGGTTATCTCGCTATTTATCCTGTTGGCCTGGGGCAGCGGCTGGCTGATGCTGTGGACGCTCGGCTTCTATCTGACCCACAACGGCAACCAGGCGGCGCTGTTTCTGCCGCACGGCGTCTATCTCGCACTGCTGATCCTGCTGGCGCGCCGCTATTGGCCCGCCCTGATAATTCCGCCGGTGCTGTTGCTGTTCTGGCTGCACGGCGAACGCCTGCTGAGCGGCTACGGCCTGCTGGCCGCGCCGTTTATCACCCTGCTTCCGGCCGCGGTCGCGCAACGACTCTGGCACCGTTTTCCGCTCTACTGGCAGCGGCTGACGCTGCTGCTGGCTGCGGTGACCGCCGCCTCGCTGCTCAATACCACCCTGCTTTCGCCGTTTGTGCCAAGCCCGGCGATGCTGCTTGGCCTGGCGTCGTTTACCGGCGGCGTCTTGCTGGCCCCGTTCGTCTACCTGATCTTTGAATTTCTGCGCCAGCAGCACCGTTACCACCTGCTGGGGCTGGACACCCCCAACCCGCCGCTGCGCGCGTCCTTAATCATCTGGTGCAGCCTGTTTTTCGTTATCGGCATCGGCACGCAGATGGTGCTGTCGCCGGAAATCGAACGCCTGCTGCTGATCGTGGTGTTTCTGCCGAACGTGGTGATGGCGTGGAAGTTCGGCTGGCAGGGCGGCGTGCTGTCCGGCCTGCTCGGCAGCATGATGATCACCCTCGCCCGGCAGGTCGGCGTGGGGTTCGGCAATCTGGTCGAGCTGGAAATCTTTCTGGCGACGCAGGCGCTGCTCGGCATCGGCTTGGGCATCGCCATCAGCCGCCAGCAGCACCTGGCGCAAAACCTGCACCACTATCAGCGTCGCCTGGAAGAAGAGCTGGCGGCGCGGCGAGCGCTGACCGAAAAACTGATCCACACCGAAGAAGACACGCGGAAAAATCTGGCGCGCGAGCTGCACGATGAAATCGGCCAGAACATCACCGCGATTCAAATCCAGTCGCAGCTGGTCAAACGGGCGCGCGATCCGGCGCAAACCCAGGCCGCCGCGCACCAGATAAGCGAGCTCGCCCGGCGCATTCATCACTCCACGCGCCAGCTGCTGCGCCAGCTTCGCCCGCCCGCGCTGGACGAGCTGGCGTTCAAAGAGGCGCTTCACCACCTGCTGAGCGAATTCGCCTTTGCCGAACGGGGCATCCGCTGCCGTTTCGACTACCGACTCATAGACACGCCCGCCGGCGAAACGGTGCGCTTCACCCTCTACCGGCTGCTGCAAGAGCTGCTCAACAACGTGTGCAAACACGCCGAAGCCAGCGAGGTCGCCATCGTCTTGTATCAACAGGGCACGCTTTTGCACCTCGAGGTGCGGGACAACGGCGTCGGCATCCGCGCGGACAAGGCGCCCGGCCTCGGCATTCAGGGGATGCGCGAGCGGGTCAGCGCGCTGGGCGGCGAGCTGACGCTGGAAACGCATTGCGGCACGCGGGTAATTGTTAACCTGCCCACAAATTTGCAACAAATCATCGACTAACTAGGAAAAAGTCTTAGCCACTCCGGACTTTCTCTCATCCCCTTTCCCTTTCACCTTCTTATAGTCAGCACCAGGGAGGCGGCTATGCAGGCACGCTCGGCATCTGAAATCGATCATCGTTACCGCGCGCTGCGCCCGCGACTGCTGCTGTACATGGTCATCGGGTACGCCGCCTTTTACCTGACGCGCAAAAGCGTGAACTACGTGCTGCCGGCGCTGCAAACGGATTTGGGGCTGGATAAAGGGGACATCGGCCTGCTCGGCTCGCTGTTTTACCTGAGCTACGGCCTGTCGAAATTCGCCGCCGGACTGTGGCACGACGGCCACGGGCAGCGCAGGTTTATGGGGATCGGCCTGTTCGCCACCGGCTTGCTGAACGTGGCGTTCGCCTTCGGCGAATCGCTGACGCTGCTGCTGGCGGTCTGGGCGCTGAACGGCTTCTTTCAGGGCTGGGGCTGGCCGCCCTGCGCGCGGCTGCTGACCCACTGGTATTCGCGCAACGAGCGCGGCTTCTGGTGGGGCTGCTGGAATATGTCGATCAACCTCGGCGGCGCGATCGTGCCGCTGATCAGCGCCTTCGCCGCCCAGCGCTGGGGCTGGCAGGCGGCGATGCTGATCCCGGGCGCCGTCAGCATGGTGTTGGGCATCTGGCTCACGCGGCGGCTGACGGGCACGCCGCAGGAAGAAGGCCTGCCGTCGGTCGGCCGGTGGCGCCACGATCCGCTGGAGCTGCGCCAGGAACAGCAAAGCCCGCCGATGGGGCTGTGGCAGATGTTGCGCACCACGATGCTGAAGAACCCGATGATCTGGCTGCTCGGCGTCTCTTACGTACTGGTCTATCTGATCCGCATCGCGTTGAACGACTGGGGCAATCTCTGGCTGACGGAAAGCCACGGCGTCAACCTGCTCAGCGCCAACGCCACGGTGATGCTGTTCGAGGTAGGCGGCCTGCTCGGCGCGCTGTTCGCCGGCTGGGGCTCGGATTTGCTGTTCGGCGGGCAGCGCGCGCCGATGATTTTGCTGTTCACGCTCGGGCTGATGGTTTCCGTCGCCGCGCTGTGGCTGGCGCCGGTGCATCACTACGCGCTGCTGGCGGGCTGTTTCTTTGCGGTGGGCTTTTTTGTCTTCGGCCCACAGATGCTGATTGGCCTCGCCGCCGTGGAATGCGGGCACAAAGGCGCAGCGGGCTCCATCACCGGTTTTCTCGGCCTGTTCGCTTACCTGGGGGCCGCGCTGGCGGGCTGGCCGCTGTCGCAGATCATCGAAGGCTACGGCTGGTCAGGCATGTTCAGTTTGCTGTCGATCGCCGCCGTTCTTATGGGTTTATTGCTGATGCCGCTGCTGATGGCGAGCGTTACCACCTCTACCGAGAGAAGGATAAAACAATGAAAAAAACCTTAGTCACTACCCTGATAGCTTCCGGCATCGCGCTGGCCACGCTGAGCGGCGCCGCGCACGCCAAGGGCCGCCTGGTGGTCTACTGCAGCGCCACCAATGAAATGTGCGAAGCGGAAACCAAAGCCTTCGGCGAGAAATATGACGTGAAAACCTCGTTCATCCGCAACGGCTCCGGCAGCACACTGGCGAAAGTGGACGCCGAGAAGAAAAACCCGCAGGCGGACGTCTGGTACGGCGGCACGCTCGATCCGCAATCCCAGGCCGGTGAAATGGGGCTGCTGCAGCCGTACAAATCGCCGAACCTCGAACAGGTGATGCCACAATTCCGCGATCCGGCGAAGCTGAAAGGCAACTACTCCTCGGCGGTCTACGTCGGCATTCTCGGCTTTGGCGTCAATACCCAGCGCCTGAAAGAGAAAAACCTGCCGGTGCCCAAGTGCTGGAAAGACCTGACCAAGCCGGAATACAAAGGCGAGATTCAAATCGCCGATCCGCAGAGCTCCGGCACCGCCTACACCGCGCTGGCGACCTTTGCCCAGCTGTGGGGAGACGATCAGGCGTTCGATTATCTCAAGCAGCTGAACGCCAACGTCTCACAGTACACCAAATCCGGCATTGCCCCGGCGCGCAACGCCGCCCGCGGTGAAACGGCGATCGGCATCGGTTTCCTGCATGACTACTCGCTCGAAAAGGAACAGGGCGCGCCGCTTGAGCTGATCTCGCCTTGTGAAGGCACCGGCTACGAAATCGGCGGCGTCAGCATCCTCAAAGGCGCGCGCAACCTCGACAACGCCAAGCTGTTCGTGGATTGGGTGCTGTCGAAAGAGGCGCAGGAACTGGCATGGCAGAAAGGCAAGTCCTATCAGATCCTGACCAATACCACCGCCGCTACCTCGCCGAACTCGCTGAAGCTCGACGATCTGAAACTGATCAACTACGACATGGACAAATACGGCTCGACCGAGGTCCGCAAGGCGCTGATCAATAAATGGGTCAGCGAAGTCAAGATGGGTAAATAAGCCCGCATTCTGCGCCTGTTGCCGGGTAAGCCTCACGCCTTACCCGGCCTGAACATCCGGGAAACTTATGTCACATACACATGCTCTCCATCTCGTGAAAAAACGAGATGCGATATTCCTTTGGGTCTTGCTTGGCTGGCTGGCGTTCGCCCTGCTGCCGAGCTGGAGCCTGGATTACGGCCTGCTGGAGTCCACCGGCGATGAAATCCTCGCGGCCTACGGCTGGTCACACCGCAATGTCAGCTGGCTATGGTGCCTGTTGCCGAGCCTGCTGCTGCTTCGCCCCTACGCCCCGGCGGGCGGTGAACGGCGGCGGCGCCACGCGTTCGATGCCGGTTGGGCGCTGCTGTGCATGGCCTTTATCGTCGTCAGCGCCACGGTGGCGGGGCGCGGTTTAGGCTACGCCACCCTGGTGCAATTGACCGCGCTGGGCGCCATCATGACGCTGGCGCTGACCCGCCTCGAATGGCTGGGCGGCGACCGTTTCGTTATCGGTGCGCTGGTCACCATCGTGGCGCTGATCGGCGTCTTCATCGTCTGGCCGAGCATCGCAATTTTCATTCCGATGTTCACCGACCAGACGGGTGCGTTCGCGCCGCTGACGTTTATGAACGTGCTGTCGCAGGCGCATATCGTTCAGGTGATCCTCAACTCCATCGCCCTGTCGATCGCGGTGGGCGCCGGCTGCACCTTCTTCGGCCTGGTGCTGGCGATTTACACCACCCGCATCGCCAGGCGCAGCGCCATTATCGGCCGCATCTTCTCCATCCTGCCCATCGTCACGCCGCCGTTCGTCGTCGGCCTGGGCGTCACGCTGATGATGGGGCGCTCCGGCTACGTCACCGAGTGGATGGTGGCCTGGTTCGGCCTGACCAACACCAACTGGCTGTACGGCTTTACCGGCATCTGGCTGGCGCAGGTGCTGGCGTTCACGCCGATGGCGTTCATGATCCTCGACGGCGCGATCAAGACCATTCATCCTTCGCTGGAAGAAGCCTCCTACACCCTGCGCGCCAGCCGCTGGCAAACCTTTAACGGCGTGTTCGTGCCGCTGCTGAAACCGGCGCTGGCCAACGCGTTTCTGATCGTGGTGGTGCAATCGCTGGCCGACTTCAGCAACCCGCTGGTGCTCGGCGGCAACTTCGACGTGCTGGCGACGCAAATCTATTTCTACATCACCGGCTCACAGCTCGACTATCAGGCCGCCAGCACCCTCGGCGCCTTCCTGCTGCTGTTCTCGCTGCTGGTGTTCTGCATTCAGTACCTGTGGATCGGCAAGCGTTCCTACGTCACCGTGTCCGGCAAATCCTACCGCGGTGACGTACAGCCGCTGCCGGTCACGCTGGTGTGGGGCGTGATCGCGCTGCTGGCGGTGTGGATAGCCTTTAACGCCCTGCTCTACGGCAGCATTTTCTACGGCAGCTTCACCGTCAACTGGGGGGTGGATTACACGCTGACGCTGGATAACTTCATCAAGCTGTTCGGCCAGGGCATGAGCGACGGCGCGTGGCCTTCGCTGCTCGACACGCTGCTGTACGCCGGGATCGCCGCGCCGATCACCGCCGCGTTCGGCCTGCTGATCGCCTGGATCGTGGTGCGCCAGCAGTTCAGGGGCAAAAAGACCATCGAGTTCACCACCATGCTGTGCTTTGCGGTGCCGGGCACCGTGGCCGGCGTCTCTTACATTCTAGCCTTCAACAGCGCGCCGGTGTACCTCACCGGGACGGCCGCCATCGTGATTATCTCGATGGTGATGCGCAACGTGCCGGTGGGCATTCGCGCCGGGATCGCCGGGCTGGGCCAGATAGACAAATCGCTGGACGAAGCCTCGCTCAGCCTGCGCGCCGGCTCGCTGCGCACCATCACGCACATCCTGCTGCCGCTGCTGCGCCCGGCGATCCTGTCGGCGCTGATCTACAGCTTCGTGCGCGCCATCACCACCGTCAGCGCCATCGTCTTCCTGGTCACCCCCGATACCCGGGTGGCCACCGCCTACATCCTCAACCGCGTGGAAGACGGCGAATACGGGGTGGCGATCGCCTACGGTTCAATTCTGATCGTGGTGATGCTGGCGATTATTTTCCTCTTTGACTGGCTGATCGGCGAGGCTCGCATCTCCCGTTCAAAAGCCAAAAACCAGGCGTAATGGAGCCCATGATGAGCCAGAAAAATTTCGTTGAACTGCGCAACGTCTCCAAACGGTTCGGCAGCAACACGGTGATCGATAACATCGCGCTCACCATCCCTCGGGGGCAGATGGTGACGCTGCTCGGCCCTTCCGGCTGCGGCAAGACCACCATTTTGCGCCTGGTCGCCGGGCTGGAGAAACCGAGCGACGGGCAGATATTCATTGATGGCGAAGACGTCACCCATCGTTCCATCCAGCAGCGTGACATCTGCATGGTGTTCCAGTCTTATGCCCTGTTCCCGCACATGTCGCTGGGGGAAAACGTCGGCTATGGCCTGAAGATGCTCGGCATTCCGCGCGCCGAAGTGAAAGCGCGCGTGCAGGAAGCGCTGGCGATGGTGGATCTGGCGGGGTTCGACGATCGCTATGTCGATCAGATCTCCGGCGGCCAACAGCAGCGCGTGGCGCTGGCGCGCGCGCTGATCCTCAAGCCGAAAGTGCTGCTGTTCGACGAGCCGTTGAGCAACCTCGACGCCAACCTGCGCCGCAGCATGCGCGAAAAGATCCGCGAGCTGCAAAAGCAGTTTGATATCACGTCGCTGTACGTCACCCACGATCAGAGCGAGGCTTTCGCGGTCTCAGACACCGTGCTGGTGATGAACAAGGGGCATATCATGCAGATAGGCTCGCCGCAGGATCTCTATCGGCAGCCGGCGTCGCGCTTTATGGCGAGTTTCATGGGGGACGCCAACCTGTTCCCGGCCGGCTTCAGCGCGGACTATGTCGATATCAGCGGCTATCGCCTGCCGCGCCCCGCGCACTTTGCCACCGAAGGCGCCGGCACGGTGGGCGTGCGGCCGGAAGCGATCACGCTGAGCGAGCACGGCGAGGAAAGCCAGCGCTGCGTGATCCAGCATGTCGCCTACATGGGGCCGCAGTATGAAGTGACGGTGGCGTGGCATGGGCAGCAAATTTTGCTGCAGGTTAACGCCACTCGCCTGCAGCCGAACGTCGGCGAACATTATTATCTGGAAATTCACCCCTACGGCATGTTTATGCTGGCGGACGCGGCATAATAAGCATCACTCTTAAGCGTTAGAATAACGGCCATTCCGCATGGAATGGCCGGAAATAACCGTCTCAAAAACCGTATTTATCTATTTTTACAATTCCACCCAAGTCCTTGTTCAATCGAAAAATAAATATATCCGCATTCATTAAAAAATAACCGCCAGGGCCGATAAGGGTGATATTTTTATTTAGATAGGGTAAGCTTTATCCCGCAGTCGAAATTATTTAACGGCCAACTCAAGGAGAAATTCATGAGCAACAATGCAAACGCACAGGCGCAGCTGGATAATTTACGCAACGTCGCTTCCCAGCTGAAGGAAATGCGCCACTATGCGCAGTCGAATACCGAGACGCTCTCCGCACACTGGCTGGCCTTCGATCAGGGGGAATGCAAAAATAAGGCATTCGCCGAAGCCATTAACGACCTGTTGAATAAACAGGGCGCCTGCCTGGAAGGGCTGGAAAAAACCATTCAGGATATCGAGATAGAATTGAACCGTCTCGACAACGCCGCCTGATAATACCGATTTAAATAAACCCGCCGCGTGCGGGTTTATTTTTAGCTACGGCAGATGACGCGCGCAATATCCCCTGACGTCGTCAGCGCGCGTATTTCGCTGAACAGTTCGGTGGCTTCGTCATATTCTTTACGCAAATAGCCCAGCCACTGTTTGATGCGTGCCACGTGATACAGGCCGGTATCGCCCTGCTTTTCCAGATGGACGTATTTTTGCAGCAGCTCAACCACCTGCGGCCAGGGCATGCGCGGTTCGTTGTACTTCACCACCCGGCTCAGGTTCGGCACGTTGAGCGCGCCGCGCCCCAGCATGATGGCGTCGCAGCCGGTCGCCTGCAGGCAATCCTGCGCGCTCTGGTAATCCCAGATCTCGCCGTTGGCGATCACCGGAATGCTCAGCCGCTGGCGGATCTCGCCGATCGCCGCCCAGTTGATGCGATCCGCCTTGTAGCCGTCCTCTTTGGTGCGGCCATGCACCGTCAGCTCGCTGGCGCCCGCCTGCTGCACCGCATCGGCGATTTCAAAACTGCGGCTGGAGGAGTCCCAGCCCAGGCGCACCTTCACCGTGACCGGCAGATGGGCCGGCACCGCCGCGCGCATCGCTTTGGCGCCCTGGTAGATCAATTCCGGATCTTTGAGCAGCGTCGCCCCGCCGCCGCTGCCATTTACCAGCTTGGACGGGCAGCCGCAGTTGAGATCGACGCCGTAAGAGCCCAATTCCACCGCACGCGCGGCGTTCTCCGCCAGCCACTGCGGGTACTGCCCCAGCAGCTGTACGCGCACCAGCGTGCCCGACGGCGTGCGGCTGGCGTGGCGCAGCTCCGGACACAGCCGGTAGAACGATTTGGCCGGCAGCAGCTGATCGACCACGCGCAAAAATTCGGTGATGCACAGATCGTAGTCGTTCACCTCGGTGAGCAACTCACGCACCAAAGAATCGAGAACGCCCTCCATCGGAGCCAATAATACGCGCATGACCAATCCCAGCTAAAAAAAGACCCGCAATGATACGGGTGAATGCCCGCGCCAGACAAGCCTCTGCGGGCATTAAAAGCGCCGTCAGCCCAGCCGGCGGATCGGTTGGCCGGCGAGGAACGCCGCAATGTCCTCGACCGCCTCGGTGAAGTAGGCGCGGTAGTTGTCGTCCGCCACGTAGCCCACATGCGGCGTGGCCAGCACGTTGGGCAGCTGACGAAACGCATCGTCGGCCGGCAGCGGCTCCGTCTCGAACACGTCCAGCCCGGCGCCGGCGATCTTCCGCTGTTGCAGCACGTCCACCAACGCCGCCCGATCGACGATCGCCGCACGCGAGGTGTTGATCAGGTAAGCGGTGGGCTTCATCGCCGTCAATTCGTCACGCCCCACCAGCCCGCGGCTGCGATCGCTCAGCACCAGGTGGATAGAGACAAAATCGCTCTGCTCGAACAACGCCCGTTTGGACGGCGCCAGTTCAGCCCCCTCCTGCGCCGCCCGTTCCGCCGTCAGGTTCTGGCTCCAGGCCAGCACCCGCATGCCGAACGCCTGCGCCACCCGGGCCATCTGGCCGCCGATCTTGCCCAGCCCCAGTAGCCCCAGCGTTTTCCCCTGCAGGGTGACGCCGAGATCCCGCTGCCACGGGCCGTTGTTTTGCAGCCCGACGCTTTCCGGCACGATATGCTTCGCCAGCCCGAGCAGCAGCGCCCAGGTCAGCTCCATCGGCGCCGCCGATCCGCTGCTGGTGCCGCACACCACCACGCCGCGCTCGGCGGCGGCGGCCAAATCGATAGCGGCGTTGCGCATGCCGGAGGTGATCAGCAGCTTCAGCTTCGGCAGCCGCGCCAGCAGCGAGGCGGTCATCGGCGTGCGCTCGCGCATGATGACCAGAATGTCGCACTCCTGCAGATGCACCGCCAGCTCCGCCTCATCGGTAAAGTGCGCGCTGATGGCGGACACCTCCACCCGCTCGGCCAGCGCCGACCAGTCCGCCATCTTGAGCGCCACCTGCTGGTAATCATCGAGAATTGCGCACTTCAATTTCATCTCCGTCTCCTGGAATCTAGGGGTAGCCACCGTCCAGCCTAGTACGAAAATGCCTTTCCGCCAGGCAAAAAAAAGCCGCCCGTATCGGCGGCTTACTCTTAGAGCAATCAGGCTTATTCGGCCGGTTTGCGATTGCGCGGGCGGCGCGAAGGCGCGCCGGAACGGCGCTGGCCGTCACCCTGCGGGCGGGCGTTACCGTTGCCGTTGCCGCGGTTTTCACGCTGGCCGCCGTTCGCGTTACCGCTGCGCTGACCGCCGCCGTTACCGGAACGCTGGCCACCGCCGTTGCCGCGCGGCGCACCGCGCCCGCCACCCTGGCGGCCGTTGATGATCGGCTCGGCCTTGATGGTCGGATCCGGCTCGTAGCCCGGCAGCGCGATGCGCGGAATTTCACGCTTCAGCAGACGCTCGATGTCGCGCAGCAGCTTGTGCTCGTCCACGCACACCAGCGAGATAGCTTCGCCGGTGCGCTCCGCGCGGCCGGTACGGCCGATACGGTGCACGTAGTCTTCCGGCACGTTAGGCAGCTCGTAGTTCACCACGTGCGGCAGCTGGTCGATATCCAGACCGCGCGCCGCGATGTCGGTGGCCACCAGCACGCGGATGCGGCCGTCTTTAAAGTCCGCCAGCGCACGGGTACGGGCGCCCTGGCTCTTGTTGCCGTGGATAGCCGCGGCGGTGATGCCGTCTTTGTTCAGCTGCTCCGCCAGGTGGTTGGCGCCGTGCTTGGTGCGGGTAAACACCAGCACCTGTTTCCAGTCGCCTTCGCCGATCATCTGCGACAGCAGTTCCCGCTTACGCTTCTTGTCGACGAAGTGCACGCTCTGTTCGATCTGCTCGGACGCGGTGTTGCGGCGCGCCACTTCTACCGAAGCCGGGTTGTGCAGCAGCTTGTTGGCCAACGCCTTGATGTCGTCGGAGAAGGTGGCGGAGAACAGCAGGTTCTGACGCTTGGCCGGCAGCTTGGCCAGCACGCGGCGGATGTCGTGGATAAAGCCCATGTCCAGCATGCGGTCCGCTTCGTCCAGCACCAGAATTTCGATTTTGGACAGATCAACCGCGTTCTGATGTTCCAGATCCAGCAGACGGCCCGGCGTCGCCACCAGGATATCGACGCCGCCGCGCAGCTTCATCATCTGCGGGTTGATGCTCACGCCGCCAAACACCACCAGCGAACGCAGGCGCAGGTGTTTGCTGTAGGCATCGACGTTTTCGCCGATCTGCGCCGCCAGCTCACGGGTTGGCGTCAGGATCAGCGCGCGCACCGGGCGACGGCCCTTGACCGGATGGTCATGCTTGCTCAGCAGCTGCAACAGCGGCAGGGTAAAACCGGCGGTTTTACCGGTGCCGGTCTGGGCGCTGGCCATCAGGTCACGACCTTCCAGCACGACAGGAATAGCCTGACGCTGAATTGGCGTCGGTTCGCGATAGCCCTGTTCTTCAACAGCGCGCACAATTTCAGCACTTAAGCCGAGGGTTTCAAATGACATAAAGAGAAAAACTCCAGATCCCCCCTAACCTAACGGTGTTCGGTGCAGTTTCCTGGGAGGATGATCAGACGGGGCATTAAGCATGACCACGAGGGATTGGCACAAACTGCAGTGCACCAGGCGGCGATTGTAACAGAAGTCGCGCAATAAAAAGCACTTTTACGCGTGGAGAGCACAATCTGCCGTAAATTCAGCATTGTCTGAAGCCGATCACATAACGCATTGTGATTAGCGGTTGCATTTTAAACAATCTGGCATAAAGTTAATCATATGATTGATTAACTTCGAGCGTGACCCATGCCAGCTTCCGTACCTCATCAGGCCGCCGGCCGGGCGCGCGGCGAGCAAGCGCGCCGGCAGCTGCTCGCCGCGGCGACCGACCTGTTCGGCGAATATGGCCCGCAGGGCGCCACCACCCGCGATATCGCCCAGCGCGCCGGCCAGAACATCGCCGCCATCACCTATTACTTCAGCTCTAAAGAGGGGCTGTACCTGGCCGTGGCGCAGTCGCTCGCCGATTTCATCCAGCAGGCGTTCGCCCCGCTGGCCGAAGAGGTCGATCGCTTCTGGCAACAGCCCGTCGCGCAGCGCTCACCCGACGCGGCGCTGCGTTTGCTGCAGCGTGGCCTGCTGGCCTTCAGCGAACTGATGACCCAGCCGCACACGCTGAACCTGAGCAAAATCATGTCGCGCGAACAGCTCGCCCCGACCGACGCCTACCCGCTGATCCACAGCCAGGTGATCGCGCCGATGCACGAGCGGCTGTGCCGCCTGCTGGCGGCCGCCACCGGCATCGACGAACGCGCCCCCCGCCTCGTGCTGCATACCCATGCGCTGATCGGCGAGGTGCTGTCGTTCCGCGTGGCGCGCGAAACCATCCGCCGTCAGGCCGGCTGGCAAGAGATTGGTGAGGGCGAAGCGGCGCAAATCGCGGCGGTGCTGAGCGAGCATATCGAGATTCTGGTTGTTGGGCTGCGCCAACGTCACGGCGCGTAAATTCAGGCAGGGAGTGTTATGAACAAAAAACGCAGTGCCTTGATCGTGTTGTTAATTCTGCTGATCGCGGCCGCCGCTTACGGGGTATGGCATTACCAACAGCAGCAGGATAAGCCGCTGACGCTGTATGGCAACGTCGACATCCGCACGGTGAACCTCGGCTTTCGCGTCGACGGCCGCCTGGCGTCGCTGACGGTGGATGAAGGCGATGCCGTTCAGCCGGGCCAGCTGCTCGGTAAGCTGGACGACGCCCCCTACCGCAACGCGCTGCAGCAGGCCGAAGCCAACGTCGGCAGCGCGCGCGCCAAGCTGTCGTTGCTGCAGGCCGGTTACCGCGCCGAAGAGATCGCCCAGGTGCGGTCGGAAATGGCGCAGCGCCAGTCCGCCTTCGCCTACGCCGACAGCTTCCTGAAACGCCAGCAGGGGCTTTGGGCGAAAAACGCCACCTCCGCCGACGCGCTGGAGGATGCGCGCACCGCCCGCAATCAGGCGCAGGCCAACCTGCAGGCGGCGAAAGACAAGCTGTCGCAATACCGCAGCGGCAACCGCCCGCAAGAAATCGAACAGGCCAAGGCCGACGTGGCGCAGAGCGAGGCGGCGCTGGCGCAGGCACAGTTGAACCTGCAAGACGCCACGCTGGTTTCCCCTTCCGCCGGCACGGTGCTGACCCGCGCGGTGGAGCCGGGCACCATGCTCGGCGCCGGCGGCACGGTCTTCACCCTGTCGCTGACCCGGCCGGTGTGGGTGCGCGCCTACGTCAACGAAACCAGCCTGAGCCAGGCGGTGCCCGGCACCGAACTGGAGATCTACACCGACGGCCGCCCCGGCAAGCCTTATCACGGCAAGATCGGCTTCGTCTCGCCGACCGCGGAATTCACGCCGAAAAGCGTTGAAACGCCGGATCTGCGCACCGATCTGGTGTACCGCCTGCGGGTGATCGTCACCGACGCCGATGACGCGCTGCGCCAGGGCATGCCGGTCACCCTGCGCTTCGCCAAACCCTGAGGCCGGCCATGGAACAGGCGCACACCATTGAGCTGGAAGGGCTGGAGAAGCGCTTCCCGTCGCTTGAGAAACCGGCGGTCGCCAGCCTGACCACCACCCTGCGCAGCGGCGCGGTGATCGGGCTGGTCGGCCCGGACGGCGCCGGCAAAACCACCCTGCTGCGCATGCTGGCCGGGCTGCTGCAGCCCAGCAGCGGCAAACTGCGGGTCGCCGGGCTGGATCCGATCGCGCAGGATCGTCAACTGCACGCGATCCTCGGTTACATGCCGCAGAAGTTCGGGCTGTATGAGGATCTGACGGTGATGGAGAACCTGACGCTGTACGCCGATCTGCGCGGCGTCACCGGCGATCTTCGCCGCCAGACCTTCGAGCGGCTGTTGAAATTCACCGATCTGACCCGCTTTACCGAGCGCCTGGCGGGCAAGCTGTCCGGCGGTATGAAGCAGAAACTCGGCCTGGCCTGCACGCTGGTGGGCGAACCTCAGGTGCTGTTGCTGGATGAGCCGGGCGTCGGCGTTGATCCGATCTCGCGCCGCGAGCTGTGGCGCATGGTGCACGAATTGGCCAACGACGGCATGCTGATCCTGTGGAGCACCTCTTATCTCGATGAGGCCGAACAGTGCCGCGAAGTGCTGCTGCTCAACGAGGGCGAGCTGCTGTTCAGCGGCGCGCCGCAGGAGCTGACCCGCCGTATGGCCGGGCGCACGGTGTTGATCGCCGCGCCCCCCGGCAGCCATCGATCGCTGCTGCAGCGGGCGATCTGCCTGCCGGCGGTTACCGACGGGGTGATCCAGGGCAAGTATCTGCGCCTGATCCTGAAGGAAGGCGAAGATCACCGGCAGCTGTTGCAAGCGCTGGATCTGCCGGACGCCGAACTGGACGAAGCGGATCCGCGCTTCGAGGATGCGTTTATCGATCTGCTCGGCGGCGGCCCCAACCACCGCTCGGCGCTGGCGGAGATCATGCCGACCGTCAACGGCGCAAGCGGTGAAACGGTGATCGAAGCGGTGCAACTGACCAAAAAATTCGGCGACTTCGCCGCTACCGATCACGTTGATTTCCAGGTGCGGCGCGGCGAAATTTTCGGCCTGCTCGGGCCGAACGGCGCCGGCAAGTCCACCACCTTCAAAATGATGTGCGGCCTGCTGATCCCCTCCAGCGGTAAAGCGCTGGTGCTGGGGATGGATTTGAAGACCAGCTCCGGCAAGGCGCGCCAGCGCCTCGGCTACATGGCGCAAAAATTCTCGCTGTACGGCAACCTGACGGTGGCGCAAAACCTGAAGTTCTTCTCCGGCGTCTACGGCCTGGGCGGCAAGGCGCAGCGCGACAAAATCGACGAGATGTCCCGCGCCTTCAACTTCGCGCCGATCCTCGATCAGACGCCGGACGCGCTGCCGCTCGGCTTCAAACAGCGCCTGGCGCTGGCCTGCGCGCTGATGCACGAACCGGATATCCTGTTCCTCGACGAACCGACTTCCGGCGTCGATCCGCTGACGCGGCGCGAGTTCTGGTTGCACATCAACGGCATGGTCGACAAGGGCGTCACGGTGATGGTGACCACCCACTTTATGGACGAGGCGGAGTACTGCGACCGCATCGGCCTGGTGTACCGCGGCAAGATCATCGCCGCCGGCACGCCGGACGATCTCAAACAGCAGGTGGCGCGCGACGACAATCCCAACCCCTCGATGGAGCAGGCGTTTATCGAGCTGGTGCAGGGCTACGACGAGGAGGAATCACGGTGAGCGATAACCGCACCCCAATCGACGACGGCGGCTTCTCCTGGCGCCGGCTGCGCGCGCTGTGCCTGAAGGAAACGCGGCAGATACTGCGCGATCCCAGCAGCGGCCTGATCGCCTTCGTCATCCCGCTGATGCTGCTGTTTATCTTCGGCTACGGTATCAACCTGGACTCCAGCAAGCTGCATCTGGGCATTCTGATGGAGCAGCAGAGCGAAGACGCGCGCGATCTGGCCCACGCCTTCGCCGGTTCGCCCTATATCGAACCGACCATCAGCGACAACCGTCAACGGCTGATCCAGCAGATGCAGGCCGGCACGATCCGCGGCCTGGTGGTGATCCCGGTGGATTTCGACCAGCGCATGGCGCGCCCGCACGACAGCGCCCCGATCCAGGTGATCACCGACGGCAGCGAGCCGAACACCGCCAACTTCGTGCAGGGTTACGCCCAGGGCGTATGGCAAGTTTGGCAGCAGCAGCGCGCCGCCGATCGGGGTAACAGCGACAAGCCGCTGATTGACGTGCAGATGCGCTACTGGTTCAACCCGGCGGCCATCAGCCGGCACTACATCATTCCCGGCGCCATCACCATCATCATGACGGTGATCGGCGCCATCCTCACCTCGCTGGTGATCGCCCGCGAATGGGAGCGCGGCACCATGGAGGCCCTGCTGTCCACCCAGGTGACGCGCAGCGAGCTGCTGCTCTCCAAGCTGATCCCTTATTACTTCCTCGGCATGGCCGCCATGGCGCTGTGCATGGCGGTGGCGGTCTGGGTGCTCGGCGTGCCCTATCGCGGCTCGCTGCTGATCCTGCTGCTGATCAGCAGCCTGTTCCTCGCCAGCACCCTCGGCATGGGCCTGCTGATCTCCACCCTCACCCGCAATCAGTTCAATGCGGCGATGGTGGCGCTGAACGCCGCCTTCCTGCCGTCGATCATGCTGTCCGGCTTCATCTTCCAGATCGACAGCATGCCGGCCATCGTGCGCGCGGTGACCTACATCATTCCGGCGCGCTACTTCGTCAGCACGCTGCAAACGCTGTTCCTGGCGGGCAACGTCGGCACCGTGCTGCTGATCAATCTGCTGTTCCTGATCGCTTCCGCGGTGGTGTTCATCGGCCTGACGGCCTGGAAAACCCAGCGCCGGCTGGATTGAGGAGAAAGAGCGATGTTTCATCGTCTGTTGACGCTTATCATCAAGGAAATGCAGGCGCTGCTGCGCGATCCGCAAACCCGCGCCATTTTAATCATGCCGGTGATCCTGCAGGTGCTGCTGTTCCCGTTCGCCGCGACGCTGGAAGTCACCAACGCCACCATCGCGGTCTACAGCGAGGACAGCGGCCAGGCCTCGGTAGAGCTGACCCAGCGCTTCGCCAAGGCCAAGGCCTTTCAACACGTGCTGCTGCTGCGCAGCCCGCAGGAGATAAAGACCACCATCGATAACCAGCGGGCGCTGCTGCTGATCCGCTTCCCGGCGCAGTTCTCGCGCGATATCGCCACCGGCAACACCGCGCCGCTGCAGCTACTGCTCGACGGGCGCAACTCCAACAGCGCGCAGATCGCCGCCAACTATGTGCAGCAGATCGTGCAGGAATATCAGAACGAGCTGCTCGGCAACCGCGCCAAACCCAACAACAGCGAGCTGGTGGTGCGCAACTGGTATAACCCGAATCTGGACTACAAATGGTTCGTGGTGCCGTCGCTGATCGCCATGATCACCACCATCGGCGTGCTGATCGTCACCTCGCTGTCGGTGGCGCGCGAACGCGAACAGGGCACGCTGGAACAGCTGCTGGTCTCGCCGCTCACCACCTGGCAGATCTTTATCGGCAAGGCGGTGCCGGCGCTGATCGTCGCCAGCTTCCAGGCCAGCATCGTGCTGCTGATCGGCATCTTCCTGTACCAGATCCCGTTCGCCGGATCGCTGCTGCTCTTCTATGCCACCATGCTGATCTACGGGCTGTCGCTGGTCGGTTTCGGCCTGCTGATCTCGTCGCTGTGCGCCACTCAGCAGCAGGCGTTCATCGGCGTGTTCGTGTTCATGATGCCGGCGATCCTGCTCTCGGGTTACGTCTCGCCGGTGGAGAATATGCCGGTGTGGCTGCAGGATCTGACCTGGGTCAACCCAATACGCCACTTCACCGACATCACCAAGCAGATCTACCTGAAGGACGCCAGCTTCGACATCATCTGGCACAGCCTGTGGCCGCTGCTAGTGATCACCGCCACCACCGGCAGCGCCGCCTACGCGCTGTTCCGCCGCAAAATCGCATAAAAAAGGCTCTGCATGTCACATGCAGAGCCTGGTAAGTCCTAGGGATTTCAAGCTACTGCTTGAAAGGCCACGGATTTAGCGACGGTTGCCGAAGATACGCAGCAACATCAGGAACAGGTTGATGAAGTCGAGATACAGCGTCAGCGCGCCGACGATGGCGTACTTGCGGAAGCTGTCTTTATCATCGGCGTTCAACTGCTCGCCCATCGCCTTGAGTTTTTGCGTGTCGTACGCGGTCAGGCCGACGAACACCACCACCCCGATGTAGGTGATCGCCCACATCAGCGCGGTGCTTTTCAGCCAGATGTTCACCAGCGAGGCCAGCACGATGCCGATCAGCGCCATGAACAGCATGCTGCCGAAGCCGCTCAGATCGCGCTTGGTGGTGTAGCCATACAGGCTCATCGCGCCGAACATGCCGGCGGTGACCACGAAGGTGCTGGCGATCGAGCTGTAGGTGTAGGCGATGAAGATGCTCGACAGCGTCAGCCCGGTCAGCGCCGAGTACAGCATGAACAGCGAAGTGGCCACCGCGCCGCTCAGGCGGTTGACCATGCCGGAGATCACGAACACCAGCGCCAGCTGGGCGATGATCAGGCCGAAGAAGGTGATCTGGCTGGAGAAGATGAAGTTGAGGATCGCGGGCGTGTTGGCCGCATACCAAGAAACGAACGCCGTCAGCAGCAGACCGCAGGTCATCCAGCCGTAAACCTGCGCCATGTAGGCCTGAATGCCGCTGTTGGCACGTTCGACGATTGAACCATTAGAGCGTGGATATCGGTCCATGACGGTTACCTTTTGCGTTGTAAACAAGATTCCAAAGCCCCGCGAACGGGGCTTCGCCTGCTATAAGCGTACCACAGAATAGGCCGGGCGAAAGCGGCAAAGGTCTTGATTTGTTTCCGCTGTTGACGCGTTATTTAGCCGCGTCGTGCCAGCGCTGCGCGGCCTCGCGATCGCTTTCGCGAGCGTCCACCCAACGATCGCCCTGGCCGGTCGCTTCGCGCTTCCAGAACGGCGCGCGGGTCTTCAGGTAGTCCATGATGAACTCGCTGGCGGCGAACGCCATGCTGCGGTGCGCGCCGGTCACGCCGACGAACACGATCTCGTCGCCGGGATACAGCGCGCCGACGCGGTGGATCACCGTCACCCGCTGCAGCGGCCAACGGCTGCGCGCCTCGGCCACGATCTCCGCCAGCGCCTTCTCGGTCATGCCGGGATAGTGTTCCAGCGTCAGGGCGCTGACGTCGTCACCCAGATTATGGTTGCGCACCTTGCCGGTGAAGGTCACCACCGCGCCATCGGCGTCGCACTGCGCCAGCCACTGGTACTCGTCGCCGACGTTGAACGGCGCTTCGCCCACGCGAATGCGGGTATTTTCCATGCTTACCCCCCGGTGACTGGCGGGAAGAAGGCCACTTCATCGCCGGCGCGCAGCGGATGGTCCGCCGCCACCAGCGACTGATTGACCGCCGCCAACAGCTTGCCGGACTCCAGCGCCAGCGCCCAGCGATCGCCGCGCGCGCACAGCGCCTGGCGCAACGCCTCGACGGTCGGGTAATCCGCCGGCATCGACAGGCCGCCGGTGCCCACCAGTTCGCGCACCTGCGCGAAGAAAAGAATATCGATCATACGTTCACCTTAAAATCGCCGGATTTGCCGCCGCTTTTCGCCAGCAGGCGCACCGGGCCGATCACCATGTCTTTCTGTACCGCTTTGCACATGTCATAGATGGTCAATGCCGCCACCGAGGCGGCGGTCAGCGCCTCCATCTCGACGCCGGTTTTGCCGGTCAGCCGGCAGCAGGTTTCGATGCGCACCCGACTGTGCTGCGTTTGCGCCTCCAACTGCACTTCGACCTTGCTCAGCATCAGCGGGTGGCACAGCGGGATCAGCTCCCAGGTGCGTTTGGCCGCCTGAATGCCGGCGATGCGCGCCGTGGCGAACACGTCGCCCTTGTGATGGCTGCCGTCGACGATCATCGCCAGCGTGGCGGGCAGCATCTCGACGAAGGCTTCGGCGCGCGCCTCGCGCACCGTTTCGGCCTTGGCGGACACGTCAACCATATGGGCTTCGCCGGCGGCGTTAATGTGGGTTAGCTGTGTCATGACTCAGGGCTTCTTCAAATGGGGTTGGAAGTTGCACGGGCGATGGCGCGCGTCCAACTGCTCTTCGATAATCCGCTCCCAGGCGGTGCGGCAGGCGCGGGTGGAGCCCGGCATGGCGAAGATCACCGTGCGGTTGGCCAGGCCGGCCAGCGCGCGCGACTGGATCGTCGCGGTGCCGATCTCTTCGTACGACACCATGCGGAACAGTTCGCCGAACCCTTCCACCTCTCTGTCGAACAGCGGCAGCAGCGCTTCCGGCGTGTTGTCACGCGCGGTAAAACCGGTGCCGCCGGTGATCAGCACCGCCTGCACGTTGTCATCGGCGATCCACGCGGAAACCCGCGCGCGGATCTGGTAAATGTCATCTTTGACGATGGCGCGATCCACCACCTGATGGCCGGCTTCCTGCGCCGCTTCCTGCAGATATTGGCCGGAGGTATCTTCCGCCGCGCTGCGGCTGTCGGACACGGTCAGGATGGCGATACGCGCCGGAATAAACTCGCTGCTCGCATGGCTCATGGTTCAATAGGCTCCTATTCTGAGATACCCAACAGATTTCAAGTTGCAGCCAGGCGGCCAGTGCGTAAATCCCCAGGAGCTTACTCCGGTAAGTGACTGGGGTGAGCGCACGCAGCCAACAACGCTGCGGCTTGAAATAGGCGGGTATCAGCCGCCGATAAACGACAGGTTCTGGGTGATCCCGCTGTTGCCCTGATGCAGGAAATGGGTCTGCTTCTTGCTCAGCAGCCCGCTCTGGATGCGCGCCTTCAGCGCGTCGAGCTGGCCGTCGTCCGCCAGCAGATCGCGCAGGGGCACCCCCTGCTCGCCGAACAGGCACAGGTGCAGATTGCCGATGGAAGAAACGCGCAGCCGGTTGCAGCTGGCGCAGAAGTCTTTTTCATACGGCATGATAAGACCCACCTCACCCTGGTAGTCCGGGTGGCTGAACACCTGCGCCGGGCCGTCGCTGCGGCCGCGCGCCTGGCGCCGCCAGCCCTGCTGATCCAGCTGCCGGCGAATCACTTCGCCGGAAACGTGGTGTTTGCGAAACAGCTCGCCGCCCTCGCCGGTTTCCATCAGTTCGATAAAACGCAGCTGGATCGGCCGGTCTTTGATCCAGGCGAGAAAGGCGCCGAGCTGCTGGTGGTTAACGTCGCGCATCAGCACCGCGTTGACCTTGACCTTGCTGAAACCGGCGCCGAAGGCGGCGTCGATGCCGTCCATCACCTGGCGGAACTTGTCCTGACCGGTGATGGCGTGAAACTGGCGGGGATCCAGGCTGTCGACGCTGACGTTAATCGCCGTCAGACCGGCGTCACGCCAGGCAACGACGTCGCGCGCCAGACGGTAGCCGTTGGTGGTGACCGCCAGGGTACGGATGGCCGGGTTTTCCCGCACGGCGGCGATGATCTCGGTAAAATCGCGGCGCAGCGAAGGCTCGCCGCCGGTCAGGCGCACCTTTTCGGTGCCCAGTTCGGCGAACGCGCGGCTGACGCGGCGGATTTCATCCAGCGACAGGAAGCTTTTCGGGCTGCCGCTCGGCTTGTAGCCGTCGGGTAGACAATAGGTGCAACGAAAGTTGCACACGTCGGTGATCGACAAGCGCAGGTAATAGAACTTGCGCTCATAAGCATCAATGAGTTGCGGCACCATAACACCTTTCCAAAGTCGGGAGATGCGAGCGTTTCCCCTCTGCACCCTGGTGGCTGACTTCGCCACGGCCCAGGCGCCATATCGTTCCGGATGAACAACGTAGGCGCAGGGGCTAGGAGTTTGATTTCTCTTCCCGCTACCTTGAGTAGCCGGAACGAAACCGTGGTTTTCAGCAGAATTCTAGCGCTAATCGGCAACGATAGCCAACGCGTAAATTCGATATATAATTGTCTATACAGCGTTTTTAGACGCCGCGTATTCTGGTAAACCATGATAAACATCACTTGCGCGGACGAATTGACCGGAATCACGCAAATGACACTCTTTATGCCCTAAATAATTGGAGTTGCCTCCCGACGGCAAGAGCGGGACAAATTGGTCGGGAACCGATTTGAACAGCGCTTGCGCTGGCCCGAAGGGGGGGCCTCAGGACGAGGCCCATCAGTCCCCAGGAGCTTACTTAGGTAAGTGACTGGGGTGACAAATCTGCCGGGAGCAGATTTGAACGCTGCTTGCAGCGGCCCTGAAGGGGCGTGGCCCATGGACGGGCCACGTAACTAAATGCAGCCAACACAGAGGCAACTTCAAGGATGACGGGTATATCGCGTTTTTATGCCGGATCCGTTACCTTATGCGGGCAATTCAGCCCCTTTGTAAGGAAATTTATGCGTAATCGTACCCTGGCCGATCTCGACCGCGTAGTGGCGTTAGGCGGCGGACACGGCCTGGGCCGTGTGATGTCGGCCCTGTCGTCCTTAGGCTCCCGCCTGACCGGCATCGTCACCACCACCGACAACGGCGGTTCCACCGGCCGCATCCGCCGTTCGGAAGGCGGCATTGCCTGGGGCGATACCCGTAACTGTCTTAACCAGCTGATCACCGAACCGAGCGTCGCCTCGGCGATGTTCGAATACCGCTTCAGCGGCAACGGCGAACTGGCCGGCCACAACCTCGGCAACCTGATGCTGAAAGCGCTGGATCACCTGAGCGTGCGCCCGCTGGAAGCGATCAACCTGGTGCGCAGCCTGCTGAAGGTAGACGCGGCGCTGATCCCGATGTCGGAGCAGCCGGTGGATTTGATGGCGCACGATCACGAAGGCAATCACGTTTACGGTGAAGTGAATGTCGATCAGCTGGCCCATATGCCGCAGGAGCTGATGCTGTCGCCGCCGGTCAGCGCCACGCGCGAAGCGCTGGACGCCATCGCGCAGGCCGACGTGATCCTGATCGGGCCGGGCAGTTTCCTCACCAGCCTGATGCCGCTGCTGCTGCTGGACGATCTCACCCAGGCGCTGCGCCGCAGCAGCGCCAGCATGATCTATATCGGCAATCTCGGCCGCGAGCTGAGCGTGGCCGCCGCGGCGCTGTCGCTACAGGATAAGCTGACGCTGATGGAAGAGAAGATTGGCCGCCGGATGATCGATGCGCTGATCGTCGGCCCGGCGGTAGACGCCAGTGAAGTGCAGGATCGGGTGGTGATTCAACAGCCGCTGGAAGCGAGCGACATCCCCTACAGACACGATCGCCAGCTGCTGCGCCAGGCGCTGGATCGGGCGCTGGTGGCGCTGGCCGCCCGCCGCTGACCGAATTTAACCGTCTCGCCCGCGCAGCCAGGGATTATCGCTGGCTGGGGCGGGATGGCTGACCATATCGATATACAGATCTTCCACCTCTTTGCGCGCCCAGGGCGTGCGACGCAAAAACTTCAGGCTGGACTTGATGCTCGGATCGCTGCGGAAGCAGTTGATGCGAATGCGTGCGCCCAGCTCGGACCAACCGTAGTGATCCACCAGCTTATTCAGCAGTTGCTCCAGCGTCACGCCGTGCAGCGGATCTTTGGACTGGTGTTGGCTCATGTTCGGTACTCTTCGTGGTCAAATCGGGCCGCACACCTTAACAGCTTTGACGCGGCCGACAAGGAATTTCGACGCCCACGGCACGGGCGCCATCCAACGGTCAGGAAATCGCAATAAACTGCTCGCGCAGCTGGTGGATCTGGTCGCGCAGCGCAGCCGCCTGCTCGAACTCCAGGTTTTGCGCGTGGGTGTACATCTGCGCTTCCAGATCGCGGATTTTCTGATCCAGCGCTTTCGGCGTAAGGTTCTGCAGCGAAGCGCCGCCGTCCGCCGCCTTGCCCTTGCCTTTGCTCTTGGCGCGGTTGACCGGCTGGCCGATCTGCAGAATGTCGCCGATCTTCTTGTTCAGCCCCTGCGGCACGATGCCGTTGGCTTCGTTGTAGGCCTGCTGCTTGGCGCGGCGCCGCTCGGTTTCACCGATCGCCTTGGCCATCGAATCGGTGATGCGATCGCCATACAGGATCGCCTTGCCGTTCAGGTTACGCGCCGCGCGTCCGATGGTCTGGATCAGCGAACGCTCGGAACGCAGGAAACCTTCCTTGTCGGCGTCCAGAATCGCCACCAGCGACACCTCAGGCATGTCGAGCCCCTCACGCAGCAGGTTGATGCCCACCAGCACGTCGAACTCGCCCAGACGCAGGTCACGGATGATTTCGACCCGTTCCACGGTATCGATGTCCGAGTGCAGGTACCGCACGCGCTCGCCATGCTCTTCCAGGTACTCGGTCAGGTCTTCCGCCATGCGTTTGGTCAGGGTGGTCACCAGCACGCGCTCGTTGATCGCCGCTCGCTTGCGGATCTCGGAGAGCAGATCGTCCACCTGGGTGGCGACCGGCCGCACCTCCACGATCGGATCCAGCAGCCCGGTCGGCCGCACCACCTGATCGATCAGATCGCCGCCGGATTTCTCCAGCTCGTATTTGCCCGGCGTCGCGGAGACATAGATGGTCTGCGGCGCCAGCGCCTCGAACTCCTCGAAGCGCAGCGGGCGGTTGTCCAGCGCCGACGGCAGGCGGAAGCCGTACTCCACCAGCGTTTCCTTGCGCGCGCGGTCGCCCTTGAACATCGCGCCGATCTGCGGAATGGTGACGTGGGATTCGTCGACCACCAGCAGGCCGTCCGCCGGCAGGTAGTCGAACAGCGTCGGCGGCGGCTCGCCCTCGGCGCGCCCGGACAGGTAGCGCGAGTAGTTTTCGATGCCCGAGCAGTAGCCCAGCTCGTTCATCATCTCCAGATCGAACTGGGTGCGCTGCGTCAGGCGCTGCTCTTCCAGCAGCTTGTTGTTGGCCAGCAGCACCTTGCGGCGGTCCGCCAGATCGACCTTGATCTCTTCCATCGCCTGCATGATCCGCTCGCGCGGCGTCACGTAGTGCGATTTCGGGTAGATGGTAAAGCGCGGCACCACCTGCTCGATCTGCCCGGTCAGCGGATCGAACAGCGACAGCCGCTCCACTTCTTCGTCGAACAGCTCGACGCGCAGCGCCAGCTCGTCCGACTCCGCCGGGTAAATGTCGATCACCTCGCCGCGCACGCGGAAGGTAGCGCGCTGGAAGGCCTGATCGTTGCGGGAATATTGCAGCTCCGCCAGGCGGCGCAAAATGGATCGCTGATCGATGATCATCCCCTGGGTCAGGTGCAGCATCATCTTCAGGTAAAGATCCGGATCGCCCAGGCCGTAGATCGCCGACACCGACGCCACCACCACCACGTCGCGCCGCTCCAGCAGCGCCTTGGTGGCGGAAAGGCGCATCTGCTCGATGTGCTCGTTCACCGAAGCGTCTTTTTCAATGAAGGTATCGGAGCTGGGCACGTAGGCTTCCGGCTGGTAGTAGTCGTAGTAGGAGACGAAGTATTCCACCGCATTCTCCGGGAAAAACTCTTTCATTTCGCCGTACAGCTGCGCCGCCAGCGTCTTGTTCGGCGCCAGCACCATGGTCGGCCGATTCAGATCGGCTATCACGTTGGCGATGGTGAATGTCTTGCCCGAACCGGTGACCCCCAGCAACGTCTGGTGCGCCAGGCCGTCTTCCAGCCCCTCTTCCAGCTTGCGGATGGCTTCCGGCTGATCGCCGGCCGGTTTGAACTCTGAATGCAGTTTGAAAAGTTTACTCATTGCTCGGCTACCCTGTGGAGATGCGCGCGCTCAGGCGGCCAGCCGACTCTGCGCCGGGCATGGCCCCTAATTATGGAAAGTGTCGGCGATTTGCGCCAGTGCCCATGATACTGGATATAAAACCAGCTTCAAGCGGATTCGTCGCTGCGCCCGTTGCCGCGGCAACGCCGTTGCACCGTGGCGTTACAGTCCGGTGACATTTTTATTGTCAATAACAGATTTATCCCCAGAACTTGCCGCGAATTAACTTATTGATAGCACCGCGTCGAAAAATCATACATAGAGACCTGATCAATACCCTCGCGTCTTGATTTTAATTAAATTATTGATAATTAATTACTTTAATAAAAAGACGAGAATGCGGGCAAAGCGAACAGAACCCGCGTCCGCTCTCGCTTTACAGCGTTTTTCTAAATCTAATACACAAGGTTATCCACAGGAATAGTGGATAACTCTCACCGCCCCGCCCGGGGCGGGAGTTACAGAAAGAAAGCTTTTCGCCCTTTACACTGGCCAAAATGCCTTTTTTAGTTATTTTTTCATAAAAATATCGCTTTGTTTATGCCGATTAATACTAAAAATCCCCATTGCCAAAATCGCATTGGCTCCTTTCACGCGGATCGCTCTTGACGGCGGCGCAATGCCTTGCACCATGCCCACACCGAACAGCACCACAAGAGTGCAAAAAACGTCCGGGTTAACTTCCCGGCGTATTTTCAGGCCGTCACGGCAGCGCGCGTCAGGCCTGACGTGTGGTTAACAAGGCGATAACAATCCCCCGTTTTCACCCGGCGGCAAAAATTGGCCTGGGAGTTGCTTTATCTTCCTGCGTATAAATGCGGTGCGGCAGC
The DNA here is from genome assembly GCF_052169255.1 of Serratia sp. CY29653. Classification (NCBI taxonomy): domain Bacteria; kingdom Pseudomonadati; phylum Pseudomonadota; class Gammaproteobacteria; order Enterobacterales; family Yersiniaceae; genus Serratia; species Serratia sp. CY29653. Next base: position 2,377,112 of record NZ_JBJNLC010000001.1, read on the forward strand.
ATGATGCGCTGCCGGCCGCGGAGTTTCACCGCCGCGGCGTTATCGCCCGTAAAAACGCAAGAACGACACCAAGTCGTCACAAGCGTCGTTTTTAACGACATATTGACTGTCATTCCGTCCACCGCAGACCTGCCTCTGGCTCCTCGGACGGACGGCATTTTGTTCCAGACATTGCCACACTCGGGAAATTCGCCGCTCATGCGGCCTTTGCAGCCCCCGCCAACGAGTGAAACGAGCGTCTATGAGGAGAATGCCAAATGCTGAGCCTGAGATCGGTCAATCAATTTTACGGGCAGAACCACACCCTGTGGGACATCAACCTGGAGCTACCACGCGGCCAGTGCACCGTCCTGCTCGGCCGCAACGGCGTGGGCAAGACCACGCTGGTTAACTGCATCATGGGGCATGTGCCGGTGGTGAGCGGCAGCATGACCTGGCAGCCGGCGGATCAGCCGCCGCAAAATCTGCTGCTGCAGCCGATGGAGCGCCGCGCCGCGCTGGGCATCAGCCACGTGCCCCAGGGGCGGCAGCTCTTCTCGCAGTTGAGCGTGGAGGAGAATCTGCAGGTAGCGCAAATGGCCGGGCGCGGCGCCCCTCGCCGTATTCCGCCGCTGATCTACAGCCTGTTTCCCCATTTGCGCCAGATGCGCGCGCGCCGCGCCGGCGATCTGTGCGTGGGCGCTCAGCGCCAGCTGGCGATCGGTCGGGCGCTGGCCCAGGAGCCGGCTCTGCTGATCCTCGACGAACCGACGGCGGGCGTCCCCCCCTCGATCGCCGCCGACATCGGCAACGTGATCCGCCGGCTCAACCGCGAATTGGGCATGACCATTTTACTGGTGGAGCATCAGCTGCCGTTCGTGCGCCGGGTGGCGGACCGCTTCTGCCTGTTGGACAGCGGGCGCACGGTGGCGCACGGCGCGCTGGCGCAGCTGGATGAGGCGCTGATCGGCGCCGGGTTGGCGGAGTGAAAGCCCGGTTTGCCGCCTATGCCGATGTTGTATCAGCCACGGCAGGTCTGCGCCCAATAGGCAACGGCCTGCCGTCTTCCCATACTCGATATGCATTATACCAACACCACAATATCGAGGGATTTAGGCATGGCAGACAACAACGCGGCATTTATTCAATACGCGGATTTGCGCAATAGAAACTGGAGCCTGCAGGAACGGCTCAATGTCGAAGGGATTTATGTCAGCTCACGTGATGAACTGGTCAGCGCGCAGGATTTCATCATCAACACGTTAAAACGCCCGACGATCGTCAGATTCGCTACGCCTTTTGCCACCTGGACCGCACCTAAAACCGACATCAATGTCGGCTTCGTTTATCTCGACGGCAACGGCGTCAGCATCACTACCGAGATCCCTAACGGCACGGAAAGCGACCATAACTATTTCCTGCGCTGCTATACCAGCAGCGGCGCGTTGGATAACAACGTTCCTATTCGCCCAGCGCCTATCATGAAAGATTTCACCGTCAAAGGCATTGGTGCCAAGATTAACAAAGGCAAGGATGAAACCCCGATCGAATACAACTATATCGATGGTATCCGTTTCCATTCGCCTGAAGGGCCGCTGGGCAACTTCTCGGTCAATAACGTCTATATTTCGGGTTTCTACTACGGCCTGTACTACGGCACCAATGCCTATATCGCCCACCATTACGCCTGTGAAGTCATCCGCTGTTTTGAAAGCCTACATATGCCCTCAACGAGCAGCGGAGCGCAAAACTTCGGCGAAGGCATCAACTTTTTCGGCGGCACCCTCGGCAATTCCCAGGGGCTGGCCGTACGCAACGCTAACCCCAACGGCGCCTTCCGTCTATTCGGCACGTCGCTCGACTACGCCGGTTCGATAGCTTACGTTCAGGCCGGTAGCGTTGAACTGCATGGCTGCCATATGGAATTCAACAACGGTAATAGCCCGCTCACGGATATCCCCTTTCGCTGCAGCGCCAATCAAAATGCATCGCTGTTAATTCACGGCGGCGAAATCATCGTCGCTGGCAGCCGACTGGCGCAGGAGTCGCTGTTTTACGCCGAGGCCGGCAGTAGCGGGATTATCGTCGACAGCGTGAAATTCTATGGCGTAAGAACCGCGAGCGGCCGCTATTTCAGCGGCACCGGCGACTTTGTCATCGCCCATAGCCGCCTGGATGGCGGCGGTGGCGGCGCCGGGATCCAGACGCTGGTCGGCACCGTGAATAACAAGCTCAAAGACGGCGATTTCACCTTTTCCACCAAGCCGTTCGGCTGGGAGGTGACCGGCGGCACGATCGACGATCCCTTTACCTCAGATGCGGTGACTATCGGCATCGAAACCGGCGCGGGCATCGACGGCGGTAACGCCCTGAAAGTAACCAAGTTGGGCAACGCCAATACCAACGCCGGGGTGAGAGTAAGCGTGCCCGTCGCGCAATATGAACAGTTGGGCGCCTGCTTTACCCTGAAAACGGTCAACGGCGGTACCGGAAATCTGTTTGCAACGCTACAGTTTGCCTGTATTCAAGAGCATGCGGACAACGGCATCTCGATCGTCGCCAAAGCCGCGCCGGCAGCCTGGGATGCCGTCATGAAAGCCGATGCTTACACCGAATACACCGAATATCGTTTCAACGCCAATCGGCGGAAGGTCCCGGTCTGGGCGACCCATGTCATCCTGACGTTCAACCTGTTTGCCCTGGCGAAAAATGGCGTGCTTTATCTCGATAACGCCTGCATTACCGCCATGTAAAAGCCAACGCCGGGTCATAAGATCCGGCGTGCGATATCATCAGCCAGAGAGACGGCAAAGATTTCTTACGGTGCCAACAGGCTGATATCCAGATACTGCCCCAGCGGCGCCCGTTCGGCCTGCGGCAGGTGCGGGATTTCTCCCAGCAGCGGCGCCGGCAGCATGCGGCGCAGCGTGGCCAGGTATTCCTGATGCCTTCGTCCCGGCGGCGCCACGTCGTTGGCGATCCAACCGGCCAGCGTCAGCCCGGCCTGCTGCACCGCCTGCGCCGTCAGCACCGCGTGGTTGATGCAACCCAGTTTGATGCCCACCACCAGGATCACCGGCAGTTGCTCCTGCTGCACCCAGTCGGCGAAGGTGTACTCCGCCGACAGCGGGGTAAACCACCCGCCCGCGCCCTCGACCAGCAACCAGTCGGCACTCTGCTCCAGCCGGCGCAGGCCGTCGGACAGCCGCGCCGCGTCGATCGGCCGGCCTTCATCGGCACTGACGATATGCGGCGAGGTGGGTTCGGCAAAAACGTAAGGGTTCACTTCATCGTAGCTGAGCGCCACGCCGCTGTTGGCCTGCAGCGCCAGCGCGTCGCCGTTGCGCAGCCCCTCGGCGGTCATCTCGCTGCCGGAAGCCACCGGCTTATACCCGGCGCTGCGGTAGCCCGCCCGGTTGGCGGCCTGCAGCAAGGCGCTGCTGGCGACGGTTTTCCCCACTTCGGTGTCGGTGCCGGTTACGAACCAACGTTTAATCACGATAAATCACTCCATAAGCCAGATGATAGCTGAGCGGGAACTGCCCCCGCCGGCACGGGTAAGCCGCCTGCAGCGCGGCGAGACGGCCGCGCGACATCAGGCCGCCCTCGCGCCCCTGATGCAGATGCGTGGCCCCGATGCCCTTGAGCGAACGCATCAGCGTCATCACGTCCGGGTAGTTCAGAGTGCGCAACTCCGTGACCAGCTCGTGTCGATAGCCAGCACAGGCGGCGCGGATCTGCGCCAGCGGCAGAAAGGCGTTCACGTGGCGCTCGCCGTCCACCTGTTGCCAGGCATCCCCCAGTTCCTGCAGCGATCCCGCCGCCAGCGTGGAAAACAGGATCGCGCCGCCGGGGCGGGTCACGCGGTACAGCTCCGCCAACGCGGCGGGCAGATCGCTGCACCACTGCACCACCAGGCTGCTGAAACAGATGTCCATCGCCGCGTCGGGCAGCGGCACCTGTTCGATATCGCCCAGCAAATAATGGTGCGCCGCCTGCCGTTGACGGGCGACATCCAGCATGCCCGGCGCCAGATCGAGCGCGGTCACCTGCTTGCCGCGCTCGCGCCACAGGCGGCTGAAATAGCCGGTGCCGCAGCCGGCATCCAGCAGCCGTTCGCCCGGATGGGCACTCCCCATCCCCAGTAAGCGCTCGCCAACGTCACGCTGCAGCGCGGCGGCGGCGTCGTAGCTGCCGGCGGCGCGGCTGAAGGCCGAAGCGACCGCCTGTTTGTTCACCCAGTCATTGGCTGACGTCATGCAATACCTCCAGCAGGCGATCGATATCCTGCGGCTGATGCGCCGCCGTCAGGGTGATGCGCAGCCGCGCGCCGCCCGGCGGCACCGTCGGCGGGCGGATGGCGCTCACCCACAGCCCGCGCTCGCGCAGGCGGGTCGCCAGATCGAGCGCGCGTTGATTGTCACCCACCAGCAGCGGCTGGATGGCGGTGTCGGAGTCCGTCAGGGTCAGCGCCAGCGGCGCAGCGCCCTGGCGGAAACGGCGGATGTTGTCCCGCAGCCGGGCGCGCAGTTCATCGCCCTCTCGAATGCAGGCCAGCGCCGCCTGCAGCGCGCAGGCCTGCGCCGGCGGCATCGCGGTGCTGTAAATCAGATGACGGGCGAACTGCAGCAGATACTCGGCGGTCGGCTCATCACACAGCACCGCCGCGCCGCTGACGCCGAACGCCTTGCCGAAGGTGGCCACCAGCAGTTCAGGGCGCACGCCCTGCTGCCAGCAGCTGCCGCGGCCTTGCTCGCCGCGCACGCCGACGCCGTGGGCATCGTCCACCATCAGCCAGGCGCCCGCCGCGCGGGTTAGGCGATGTAGTTCCGCCAACGGCGCACCGTCGCCGTCCATGCTGAACACCCCTTCGGTCACCGCCAGCCGCTGCCCGTCGCAGGGTTTGGCCAGCAGATCTGCCAGCGCCTGCGGCTGATTGTGCTGGAAGCGGCGCAGCTCGGCCGGCGACTGCGCCGCCGCCTCCAGCAGCGAGGCGTGGCTGAGGCGATCGGCCAAAATGCGATCGCCCTTTTGCATCAACGCCGCCAGCACCGCCTGGTTGGCGGCGTAACCGGAGATGAACAGCAGCGCGCGCGGATAGCCGAGCCACGCCGCCAGTTGCTCCTCCAGCGCCTGATGCGCCGCGCTAAAGCCGGTGACGTGGCCGGAACCGCCGCTGCCGACGCCGTAGCGCTGCGCGCCCTGCTGCCAGGCGGCGATCACCCGCGCATCCTGGCTCAGCCCCAGGTAGTCGTTGCCGGAGAAATTCAGGTAGAAACGATCGCCGAGCCGAATCTGGCGGCCATTGCCGCCCTCGGTAGTCTGTCGCCGACGGTAGGCGGCGTTGAGGCGCCGCTCTGCCAGCGCCTGCTCAATGCGTTGTTGCCAGCTCATCACAGCGCCGCGTTGTAAAACTCGGCGGTATCGGCGGTCAGCAGTTGCTTAGCCAGCGCCTGCTGTTGCTGGTTGTCGCCGTGTTCGGTGGCGGTCTGCTGCGGGTTCAGTCCCAGCTTGCGGAACAGCTGCAGGTCTTTGTCTTCTTCCGGGTTCGGCGTGGTCAGCAGCTTGCAGCCGTAGAAGATCGAGTTGGCGCCGGCCATGAAGCACATCGCCTGCGTCTGTTCGTTCATCTGTTCACGGCCGGCGGAAAGGCGGACATAAGAAGACGGCATCATGATGCGCGCCACCGCGATGGTGCGGATGAAATCGAACGGATCGACGTCGTCGTTATCCGCCAGCGGCGTGCCTTTCACCTTCACCAACATGTTGATCGGCACGCTCTCCGGCGGCTTCGGCAGATTGGCCAGCTGCACCAGCAGCCCGGCGCGGTCACGCACCGTTTCACCCAGCCCGACGATGCCGCCGGAGCACACTTTGATGCCGGCGTCGCGCACTTTGTCGAGCGTATCCAGGCGTTCCTGGTAGCTGCGGGTGGTGATGATGCTGCCGTAGAACTCCGGCGAGGTGTCGAGGTTATGGTTGTAGTAATCCAGCCCGGCCTCCGCCAGCCGTTCGGCCTGAGTGCCATCCAGCGTGCCCAGGGTCATGCAGGTTTCCATGCCCATCGCTTTCACGCCCTGCACCATCTGCTGCAGATAAGGCATATCGCGCTCGTGCGGGTTCTTCCACGCCGCGCCCATGCAAAAACGGGTCGATCCGTTCGCCTTGGCCTTGCGCGCCGATTCCAGCACCTGCTCGACCTGCATCAGCCGCTCCGCCTCCAGGCCGGTCTTGTAGCGCGAACTCTGCGGGCAGTATTTGCAGTCTTCCGGGCAAGCGCCGGTTTTGATCGACAGCAGCGTGCTGACCTGCACCTGACGCGGGTCAAAGTGTTGGCGGTGTACGGTTTGCGCTTCGAACAGCAGTTCAAGCAGCGGTTTATCAAACAGGGCCTGGGCTTGCCCTACTGTCCAGTGAATGCGATCGGCCATCATGGCGTCTCCAAAACGAAAAAGTGTCGCCAGTTTAAATATTGTGGATATACTGTCAACCAATCTTAATTCAATTTGGTTTACAAGTATGTCTGTCACCGCTTCCGACCTGGCGTTTGACCAACGTCATATCTGGCACCCCTACACCTCCATGAGCCGCCCGTTACCCTGTTACCCGATCGAGTCGGCCAGCGGCGTCGAGCTGCAGCTGGCGGACGGCCGGCGTCTGGTGGATGGCATGTCCTCCTGGTGGGCGGCGATCCACGGTTACAACCATCCTCGCCTGAATCAGGCCGCCAGCCAGCAGCTGGAGAAGATGTCGCACGTGATGTTCGGCGGTATTACCCATCCGTCCGCCATCTCGCTGTGCCGTCGGCTGGTGGAGATGACGCCGGAAGCGCTGCAGTGCGTGTTCCTGGCGGATTCCGGTTCGGTGGCGGTGGAAGTGTCGCTGAAGATGGCGCTGCAGTATTGGCAGGCGCGCGGCGAGCGGCGGCAGCGCATCCTGACGCTACGCCACGGCTATCACGGCGATACCTTCGGCGCGATGTCGGTCTGCGATCCGGACAACTCGATGCACAGCCTCTATCAGGGCTATCTGGCGCCGCACCTGTTCGCCACCGCGCCGCAGTGCCGCTTCGACGAGGAATGGCGCGAAGAGGACATCGCGCCGTTCGCCGCGCTGCTGGAGCAGCACGCCGGTGAAGTGGCGGCGGTGATCCTGGAACCGGTGGTGCAAGGCGCCGGCGGCATGCGTATCTACCACCCAAGCTACCTCAAGCGGGTGCGCGAGCTGTGCGATCGCCATCAGGTGCTGCTGATCGCCGACGAGATCGCCACCGGCTTCGGCCGCACCGGCAAGCTGTTCGCCTGCGAGCACGCGCAGGTGGTGCCGGACATTCTCTGCCTGGGCAAGGCGCTGACCGGCGGCTACATGACGCTGTCCGCCACCCTGACCACCCGCCACGTGGCGGAGACCATCAGCAACGGCGCGGCCGGCTGCTTTATGCACGGCCCTACCTTTATGGGCAACCCGCTGGCCTGCGCGGTGGCGGACGCCAGCCTGGCGCTGCTGGCGGAAAATCGCTGGCAGGCGCAGGTGAGCGCCATCGAAGCCCAGCTGAAGCAGGAGCTGCTGCCGCTCGCGGCGCTGCCGAAGGTGGCGGACGTGCGGGTGCTGGGCGCGATTGGGGTGGTGGAGATGCGCGAACCGGTGAACGTCGCCGAACTGCAGCGCGGGTTCGTCGAACGCGGGGTGTGGATCCGGCCGTTCGGCAAGCTGATTTACCTGATGCCGCCTTACATCATCGAAGCGGAACAGCTCAGCCGCCTGACCGCCGCCGTGGCCGCCGCCGCGCGTTAATGGCTTACCAATGCTGGTCCAGATAGCGGGCCAGCAATCCCAGACACAGCAGCCAGAGTAAAATGATCATCACCGCCGCCATGCGGCCGGTGGGGTTATCGACGCGCTTTTGCGCCTTCTCGCGCAGCTCGGCCATCAGCGGCTTGGGGATCAGGCGCACCGCCAGCATGATGCCCAACGGTACGATAATCACGTCGTCCAGATAGCCCAGCACCGGAATGAAGTCCGGGATCAGATCGATCGGCGAGATCGCATAGCCGGCCACCAGCAGCGCGATCAGTTTGGCGTACCACGGGGTGCGCTTATCACGGGCGGCCAACCACAGCGCGTAAATATCGCGCTTGATGCCTTTGGCCCAACGGCGCAGCCAGCCGAACCACGGCGTGCGTTTTTTCAGTGAGATCATGGTGGCGTTGTTTGGCTATCCGGCGGTCTGTAGGAAGGAAGATGCGGCCATGGTAACCGATCCGCGCCGCCGTTGGCGAATGGCAATCCCGCTTGTATTGTCACGACGAAACGATCTAGCTTAAGGGTTCACGTTTACCGACAACTGGGAGTCACTATGGCTTTTCGTTTGTACAGCAACGATCTGCAGGACGGCGGCAAACTGCCGCAGCAGCAGGTTTTCAACGGCATGGGCTATCACGGCGATAACCTGTCGCCCCACCTGGCCTGGGACGGCGTGCCGGCCGGCACCAAAAGCTTCGTGATCGCCGTTTACGATCCCGATGCCCCGACCGGCTCCGGCTGGTGGCACTGGATCGTGGCCAACATTCCCGCCGACGTGCGCGAGCTGCCGCAGGGCGCGGGCTCCGGCAAAGCCCCGCTACCCGCCGGCGCGCTGCAGACCCGCACCGACTTCGGCTCAGCCGGCTACGGCGGCGCGGCGCCGCCGAGTGGCGAAAGCCACCGCTACCAGTTCACCGTGCATGCGCTGGACGTGGAGCGCATCGAGGTGGATGAGAGTTCCAGCGGCGCGCTGGTGGGCTTTAACGTCCATTTCCACAGCCTCGGCAGCGCCACGCTGACGGTGACGTTCAACTGATCCCCCGCCAATAAAAAAGCGCGATTCCACCGAATCGCGCTTTTTCCATACTCGTCTGACCGCCGAATTACTTCGCCAGCACGCTCACCCACATCGGGCCTTTGCCCACCGGATAACGCGCCAGCGTGGTCAGCTTACCGCTGGCCTGGTCAATTTCATGCACCGCGATGTGATCGGATTTCTGGCCGGACGAAATCACGAAGCGGCCGCTGTGATCGATGTTGAAACCGCGCGGCTGCGCTTCGGTCGGATGATAGCCGACCACGCTCAGCGTGCCGCCGTCTGCGGAAACGCTGAAGATGGTCAGAATGCTGGCGGTGCGGTCGCTGGTGTACAGGAAGCGGCCGTTCGGCGTGATATGGATGTCCGCCGCCCAGCGGGTGCCGTCGAAGTCGGCCGGCATGATGTCCAGCGTCTGCGTCACGGTGTATTTGCCGCCGTTTTCCGAGATGGCCAGCACGTCCACCGTGCCGTCCAGCTCATTGACGCAGTAGGCGAACTTGTCGTTGTGGTGGAACGCCATATGACGCGGGCCGGCGCCGGCGGCGGTCGCCACCGCTTCCTGCGCATGTGGCGTCAGCTGGCCCGCCAGGCTCAGGTTGAACAGGCGGATGCGGTCTTCTTTCAGGCAAGGCACCAGCACCAGCTGGTTGGTCGGATCGATGTTCGCCGAGTGCGGCGCGGTCAGGCCGTCGATCTGCTGAATGGGCGCCGTCACCACGCCGTCGTGGCCGATCGGGCTGATGCTGGCGCAGTTGCCGCTGTAGGAGGCGGAGAACAGGTAACGCCCCTGCAAATCGGTGGAGATATGGGTCGGGCTGCCCGGCAGCGGCGCCATGCCGGCCTGCTGCAGCGTGCCGTCCGCCTCGATGCGGTAGCTGACGATGCCGAACGCCGGACGCACGCCGACGTACAGGTGGGTCTTGTCCGGATGAAGGGTCATCGGCTGCACCTGGCCCGGCACGTCAACGGTTTGCAGCAGCGCCAGCGCGCCGGCGTCGTCCAACTGCCAAACGTGGATCTGCTGGCTCTCCGGGCTGGCGACATAAACGATTTGCTTCATGTGTTCTCCTTGCAAAGGGTAAAAGAGGAACCGGTTTCAGGCCGTTCGATTGCCCCTAGCTTACCGCACATCCGTCGCATGGCAACCCCGCTTAGCACCGGAAGCTCACGCGGTTTTCTCCGTTGGCTATCCGGTGTACCATCGGATTAATTTTATGGCTAACGATAACGAGAACCCTATGAGCTACCGCGTCATCGCCCTCGATCTTGACGGCACCCTGCTGGACAACCAAAAACGCATCTTACCGCAATCGCTGGAAGCGCTGGCGCAGGCGCGCGCCGCCGGCATCCAGGTGGTGGTGGTCACCGGCCGCCACCACGTCGCTATCCATCCGTTCTACCAGGCGCTGCAGATAGATACCCCGGCCATCTGCTGCAACGGCACCTATCTGTATGATTTTCAGCAGAAGAAGGTGTTGGCGGCCGATCCGCTGGCGAAAGATCAGGCCAGGCAGGTGCTGCAAATGCTCAAACAGACCGACATTCACGGGCTGATGTACGTCGACGACGCCATGCTGTATCAGGAGCCGAGCGGCCACGTGATCCGCTCGCTGGCCTGGGCCGAAACCCTGCCGGCGGCGCAGCGCCCGACGCTGCTGCAGGTCGGCAGCCTGGCGCAGGCGGCCGACGACGCGCAGGCGATCTGGAAATTCGCCACCTCGCACGCCGATACCCTGGCGCTGCGCGAGTTTGCCGACACGGTGGAGAAAGAGCTGGGGCTGGCGTGCGAATGGTCCTGGCACGATCAGGTGGATATCGCCAAAGGCGGCAACAGCAAAGGCAAGCGCCTGCGCCAATGGGTGGAGTCGCAGGGGCTGAGCATGGATCAGGTGGTGGCGTTCGGCGACAACTACAACGACATCAGCATGCTGGAAGCGGTCGGATTGGGCGTGGCGATGGGCAACGCCGATGATGCGATCAAGGAACGCGCCGATCTGGTGATCGCCGATAACCTGCAGCCGGGCATCGCCGAGGTGATCCGCACCCGCGTACTCTAGTTTTTTCGCCCTCCCGCCGGGAGGGCCTGTCTTAGCGGCTCTCGCGGCTGATAGACACGCTCTTCACCTGCGCGTACAGCCACTGCCCAGGGCGGATCGCCAGTTCATCGCGCGCCCAGGGCGTGATCCGCGCCCACAGCACGTGTTCCCCGACCGCCAGCTTCACTTCCACCTGCCCGTCCACCTCCAGACACTCGCTTACCTTGACCGGCAACACGTTGCGAATGCTGCTGTTGACCGGCGGTTGCAGCACCAGCGAGACATCGGCGGCGTTGATGCGAATGCGCAGCTGGGTGCCCAATTCGGCGTCGATGCCGCTGACCCACAGCCTTTGATCGCCGAGCGCCAGCGCGGTCATGGCATAACGTTGATGATGCTCAATCACGCTGACGCGCAGCACGCTGCTCTGATCTTCACGCTGCAGCCACGGCCGCAGCGCGCTGCTGGCCCAAACGGCTTCCAGCCCGCCGAACGCGCGCACCTCGCCGCGATCCAGCACCATCACCTGCTCGGCCAGGCGCAGGATCTCGTCCAGGCTATGACTGACGTAGAGGATGGGGATGTTGACGTCCTGCGCCAACCGCTCCAGATACGGCAGTAGCTCGCGTTTGCGCGGCAGATCGAGCGAGGCCAGCGGCTCGTCCATCAGCAGCAGTTCCGGCGCGGTCAGCAGCGCGCGGCCGATCGCCACCCGCTGTTTTTCACCGCCGGAGAGCGTCAGCGGCAGCCGATTGAGCAGCGGCCCGATGCCCAGCAGTTCGACGATGGTGTTGAACTGCGCGCGCATGCCGGCCGCCATGCCGTATTGCAGGTTGCCGCGCACCCGATAGTGCGGGAACAGCCGCGCATCCTGAAACACGTAGCCGATACGGCGCTTTTCCGGCGGCAGGCAAAGGCCCGCGGCGGTATCCACCAGCGTGCGGCCATTGAGTGCGATGCGCCCCTGCTGCAGACGGGTCAGGCCGCCGATGGCGTTGATCAGGGAGGTTTTGCCCGCGCCGGACAGGCCGAAAATCGCGGTGATGCCCTGCGCCGGCAAATCGGCGCGGACGTTGAGATTAAGGTCGCCCAGTTGCTGCGAGAAATCCAGCTCCAGCATTTACACCCCCATCCGTTTGCGGCCCCAGCGGGCCAGCCATTCGGACACCATCAGCGAAGCCAGCGACAGCACAATGGCGATCGCGCACAGCCGCGCGGCGGCGGCTTCCGCTCCCGGCGTTTCGATCAGCGTATACATCGCCAGCGGAATGGTGCGGGTTTCACCGGGAATGTTGGAGACAAAGGTGATGGTGGCGCCGAACTCCCCCAGCGAGCGGGCGAAGGCCAGCACCACGCCGACAATGACGCCGGGCAGCGACAGCGGCAGCGTGATGGTGAAAAACACCCGCCACGGGTTGGCGCCCAGCGTGCGCGCCGCCTGCTCCAGCCGGGTATCCACCGCCTCCAGCGCCAGCCGGATGGCGCGCACCATCAGCGGAAACGCCACCACCGCCGATGCCAGCGCGGCGCCCCGCCAGCTAAAGCTGAAGCTGAAGCCGAACCAGTCGTACAGCCACTCGCCGATGACGCCGCGCCGCCCCATGGCGATCAGCAGCAAATAGCCGACCACCACCGGCGGCAGCACCAACGGCAGATGAATGACGCCGTCCAGCAGCGCCTTGCCGGGAAAGCGGCAACGCACCAACACCCAGGCCATCAGAATGCCGAACGGCAGGCTGCAGACCACCGCCAAACCGGAGACTTTCAGGCTCAGCTCAACCGCCTGCCACTCGTACTCACTCAGAATCATTTACGCGGGGTGAATCCATAATGTTCGAAAATAGCGGCCGCTTCCGGGCCCTTCAGATAGGTATAGAAAGCGCTGACCGTCGGATTTTGACGATCTTTCACCATCGCCATCGGATATTCAACCGGTTTGTGGCTGTCTTCCGGGAACACGCCCACCACTTTCACCTTGTCGCTGGCGACCGCGTCGGAGCCGTAGACGATGCCGAGCGGTGCTTCACCGCGCTCCACCAGCGCCATCGCGCTGCGCACGTTGTTGGCACGCGCCAGTTTCGGCTCCAGCGCGCTCCAGGCGCCCAGATATTCCAGCGCCTCTTTGGCGTAGATGCCGGCCGGCACGTGATCCGGATCGCCCACAGCCAGGCGGCCGCCGTTGAGCAGCTTGGCCCAGTCGGTCTGCTTGTCGATGGCGATCTTGTCTTGCTTATCGCTCTTGGCGGCGATCAGCACCAGTTCGTTGCCCAGCAGCGTGTAGCGGGTGTCTTTCACCATCTGCTGTTTGTCGATGGCGTAATCCATCCACTGTTGATCGGCGGAGATGAACAGATCGGCCGGGGCGCCCTGCTCAATTTGGCGCGCCAGCGTCGAGGACGACGCGAAGGAGGAAACCACCTGCACGTCCTTGCCTTTTTGATACTGGGTGGCGATGTCCTGCAGCGCGTTGGTCAACGACGCGGCGGCGAACACGGTGATCTTTTCCGCCGCCGAAGCCTGTGCCACCAGGCCCGATGCCAACACGATCCCGCCAACCCATTTGGTCCATTGCTGTTTCATTGTTTTTCTCCGCAAGTTAACGTGCATTATCACTCTTCGTTATATAAAAAATAATATAACGTTGCGCGAAAGCTTGTCATGCGGTTTATCGGCAAAGCGTGAGATAACTTGAGGAATGCCCGCCGGGCGATGCCGGCGGGTATCTGGATGGGGAACGGTCAGTGCTGGGTGCGGTTTTCTTTCGAACGGCCCACTTTGGAGAAGACGTTGAACACTTCGCCAAAACCGTAGATCAGGCCGAGGATCAGCGCCATGACCACCGGCACCATGACCACGGCAAACAACAGACTTTTCAATAATTCCAACATGATAGCCTCGCTTAACTGCCCATTGAGCGGCAAATGCCTTTCACCGCATATCGGGTTATTCTAACCCAAAAAATCGCTAAAACCGGAGTTATTTTAGCCAGCGGGGCGAAATTGTGATCGGCCAAACGTGCCCTTTCCACCGGCTCATCCCGCCGCAGGATAGTAGATCAGCGGTGGCGCATAGCCGGCGGGCGCCGTCAGCCGGGCTTCCACCCCGTACACCGCGCGAATGTGCTCCGGCGTCAGCGCCTGCCGCGGCGTGCCCGCCGCACAGATCCCGCCCTGCTGCAGCAGCGCCACCCGATCGCAATAACAGGCCGCCAGATTCAGATCGTGCAGCGTCACCACCACGCTGAGTTTCAGCCGCCGCAGCAAGGCCATAAACTGCTGCTGATGGGCGATATCCAGATGGTTGGCGGGCTCATCCAGCAGCAGCCACGGCGTCTGCTGCGCCAGCGCGCGCGCCAGGTGCACCCGCTGCCGTTCGCCGCCGGACAGCCGCTGCCAATCGCGATCGGCCAGGTGGCTGATGCCCACTTGCTCCATCGCCTGCCCGGCGAGGCGGCGATCCTCGGTACCAAAACCGCGCCAGCGGCCGATATGGGCCAGGCGCCCCAGCAGCACCGCCTCCTTCACCGGCAGCGCGAAGGCGCCGGGGGCGGATTGCTCGAGAAAGGCGATGCGCCTGGCGCGCTCCCGCCCGGAAAACGCGGTAATTTGGCGCCCTGCCAGCCAAACGCGGCCCCCGGCGGCGGGCTGCAACCCGGCCAGCAGCTTGAGCAACGTGGATTTACCGCTGCCGTTGACGCCGAGCACGCCGGTGATCTCACCGGGCAAGGCGCAGAAATCCAGATTTTCCAGCACCGTGCGCTCGCCCGCTCGCCAGCTCACCGCTTCGGCGCACAGGCCGGATCGCGCTTTTTCAATCGTCATGCATTGACCTTCCGATACAGCAACAGCAGGAATACCGGCACCCCCAGCAGCGCCGTCAGCACGCCGACCGGCAGCTCGCGCGGAGCAAACAGTGTTCTGGCCAGGGTGTCCGCCGCCACGGCGAACAGCGCGCCGCACAGCGCGCTGGCCGGCAACAGCAGCCGATGCCGCGAGCCGACCAGCCGCCGGGCGACGTGCGGCACCGTCAGCCCGATAAATCCCACCGCGCCGCTGAACGCGACGATCGCCGCCGTCAGCGCGGTGGTCACCACATACAGCAGCAGCTTCAGCGGAGCCACCGCCACCCCCAGCGAAGCGGCGGTCACGCCGCCGAACGCCAGCGCGTCCAGCTCACCCGCCCGCAGCCAACACAGCAGCAGCGCCGCCGCCAGCGCCAACCCGCACAGCCCGACCTGCGGCCAGCGCGCGTCGCTGAACGAGCCCAGCAGCCAGAACATCACGCCGCGCGTGGCGTTGGCGTCCGCCTGCCAGAGCGTGATCAGCGAAGTCAGCGCGGAGAGCAGCTGCGTCACCGCCACCCCGGCCAGGATAAACAGCGTGGACTCCCCCTGCAGCGAACGCCCGGCCAGCAGCATCACCAACGCAAACGCCCCCAGCGCGCCGATAAACGCGCCGCCGGACACCGACAACAGGCCGCCGCCCAGCCCCAATACCAGCACCGTTACCGCCCCCACGCCGGCGCCGGAGGAGATGCCCAGCACCCAGGGATCGGCCAGCGGGTTGCGGGTCAGCGACTGCAGCACGGTGCCCGCCAACGCCAATCCGGCGCCGGCCAGCGCCGCCAACAGCGCGCGCGGCATCCGCAGCGACCAGATGATGCGCTGATACACATCGGCATCGGTCGCCGCGCTGCCGCTGACGCCAAGCACGATGCGCCAGGCGTCGTGCCACGCGATCGGCGCGGGCCCCGACAGGGTGGCGCCCAGCAGGGCCAGCGGCAGCACCGCCGCCAGCAACAGCAGCCAGCCGGCCTCACGGCCGGGCAGTAACCGCCGGATCATGCTATTTCCAGCCTGCGATCACATAGTCGTCCAACAACTGCCACACCGTTCCCGCCTCGCTGAAACCGGCCTGCCTGAGGGCCGCGAGCTGGAAATCCACCGGCGTCGGCGGCGGCACCGGGCGGCCGGCGAACAGCGCTTCACGCTCGGCTTGATAAGCGGCCAGCGCCGGCGATTGCATCGCGCCGGCGAACCAGCGATCCCAATCCTCAACGCCGCTGTCCCAGGCGCGCTGTTGGGTCTGCTCGTCGTGCCGCTCCGCCAGCGCTTTCAGCCGCGGCTGGCGCTGGTCATAGCGCTGATGATCGGCGTTCAGGAACACGCCGCCGTCGGCCAGCAGCCCGGCGACGTTGCGGTACAGCGCCAGCTGCTGCTCGGGCATCAGCCAGTGCAGCGCCGTGCTGGACACCGCCGCCTGCGGCGCGGGGCGGGACAGCGCGGAAAAACAGGCCGGATCCGCCAGATCGGCCTGCAGAATGCGGATCCGATCGCCGTAGGCCGCCAGCGCGCCGCGCGCCACCGCCAGCAGCAGCGGATCGAGATCGATGGCGGTCACCCTGGCCTGCGGAAAGCGCTGCAAAATGCGCAGGCTCAGCGAGCCCGGGCCGCAGGCCAGATCCACCACGTGAAAATCCTGACCGGCGGCCAGCGCCAGCACGTCCAGCTGGGCGTTAAAACGCGCTTCCCGCTCGGCGATGTAGGCCGCCTGCTGGCGATCCCAGGAGTCCAGCAGCGAAGAGAATGAAACGGCAGTCATATCAAGGTTCCTTGTTGGAAAAAGTCGGCGCCTGCGGCGGCAAGGCCGCCAGGCCCCGAATCAAACGGCCCAACGCCGCCACGGTGCGGGCGGAAGGGTCCATGTCGTAACCGGGGAGGATCACGTAGCGCCGCTGACGCACGGCGCGCAGCGTCGCGGTCAGCGGGTGATGCTCCAGAAAGGCGATCTTGTCCGCCGCGCTGTCGCCGAGGCCGCCACGCGGCAGATCGCCAAGCACGATCGCATCCGGATCGCGGGCGGCGATGATTTCCCAGGACACCGTCGGCCACAGCTCGGGCCGGTCGCCGAACAGGTTCTCGCTGCCGACGCTGCGGCTCAGCAAACCTGGCGCGCCGCAGCAGCCGGCCACATAGGGCGTTTGCGCGCCGGCATACCACCACAGCAGACGCAAATGCGGCAGCTGAGCACGCTGTGGTTCGAGCGCCCTCAGCTGCCCGCGCAGCCGTTCGACCAGCGCTTCACCGGCGCGGCTGACGTTGAAAATGCGCGCCAGCTCCCGCAGCTCGGTGAAAATGTCTTCAAACGTCAGCGCGGCGGCGATCGCGCTTTGCTGGCCGCTGCAGACGCCGGGTGAGAGATAAGTGCCGATGCCCCATTCTGCCAGCCGCGCCCGATCGGGCGTTTCCGGGCTGTGCAGCCAGTAATAGCTGGCCGAATAGACAAAATCCGGCCGCATCAGCAGCAACGCTTCCGCCGTGGGCGGCGCCGGGCTGGTGGGCGCCTGCAGCGCATCGGCCGTCGGCGCGGGATCGCGCGCGCGGTCATACCCAACCACGCCGATCGCGCGGCCAGCCAGCCCCAGCGCCAGCAGGTTTTCCAACGCCGGGTTGGCGTAAACCAGCACCCGCTGCGGCGGCTGCGGGTAATCGTGCGTTACCCCGCAATTTTGCAGGCTGACGGCATCGGCGCGCAGCGGCGCGCCGCCGCCCAATCCCAGGGCGCACAACAGCAGAGCAAGCCGGCGTTTCACGCCGTCAGAACCTGACCGACACGAAGGTTTCATAACTGCGCGGCGGCGCGATCAGCGCCTGATCCGGGTAAGTGCGCTGGTAGGCGTACAGCTGGTTGGTGGCGTTGCGAATGCGAAAACCGACATCGACGATCGGCGTCAGCTGATAGTCTGCCGCCAGATCGAGCGTGGTGTACGCGCGCATCTTGCGCCGGTTGGCGTCGTCGTTGTAACTGCTGCCGACGTAGCGCAGCGAAGAAGCCAGCCCCAGGCGCTCCGTCGCCTGATAATGCACGCTGAGGTTGGCGGTCCAGTCCGGAATATAGGCCGGGCGATTGCCGTTGTAGCTGCGCAGCGGGCTGCCGCCGCGATAGTCGTCGTAGCGGGCGTGGGTGTAGGCGGCGTTGCCGGCCAGCTCCCAGCGTTCGTCGGGACGCAGCACCACGCCAAGCTCGATGCCGCGCGACGTCTGCCTGCCTACCGCGTTCAACGCATCCGGCCGCTGCGCGTCAGGCACAAACAGGTTGTCCTTGCGCAGTTCGTACAGCGCCAGCGTCGCCTCGCCTTTGTTACCCCAGAACTGCCCTTTGGCGCCGGCCTCCCACTGGCGCGCTCGCGTCAGCGGCAGATCGGTCTGCGTTGGGCTGAGGAAGAACAGATCGTTGCCCGGCTCCTGGCCGGTGGTGTAGTTGGCGTAGAGCGTGAGGTTATCGGTCAATGCATAGCTGGGGCCCAGGCTCCAGGTGCTGAAAACGTAGGTATGCGCGCGGCTCTCTTCCTGCGGCCCCTGGAAGCGCCAGTCCATGTTCATATGGTTGTAGCGCAGCTGGCCCAGCAGCGCTAAACGCTCGGTCAGGCTGAAGCGATCTTCAAGAAAGGCGGCATACTGGTTCTGGGTAACGTGGCGCACCGGCGCGCGTTGGCGGTCGGTTCCCTGGGCGAACGGCTCTCGGGGCGGCGCGCCAAGCGGCACGTCTTCGGATCCGGGGAAGCCGTTGGAGTAGTACTGAAAATGCCGCTTGCTCAGATCGAGGCCGACCAGCAACCGGTTATCGAAACCGGCGATGGCGCGATCGAACACCAGCGAACTGCGGTTGCCGATCAGATCGTCGTCGTGCGCCAGGGCGCCGAAGGAGTCGCGGTTGACGTCGCCGGGCCGGGCCGCCGCCGCGACGCGAAAGCGTTCGACGTTGCGCCACTCGCGAAAGCCGCTGTAGTAATAGAATTGGTTATGCCACTCCACTTCGGGCGTCATAAACCAGTCCAGACTAGCCTGAAATGCGGTGGCGTTGCTCTGGATGCGGCTGTCGGTCAGGTTGTTGTAATTGATGTCGCGCAGCTCGCCGGCAATGCGCCCGTCCAGCAGCGGCGTGCCGTAGTAAGGGTTGTTGGTGCGGTTGAGCATGCGGTCCAGGCTCAGCGTCAACAGCGCATCGTCCGTCAGCTTAAACAGCAGCGAGCCGGAAACCCGCTTCTGCCGATCGCGTTCGTACTGCACGTTGCTGCCGCTGTCGTTGCCGCTGACATCCAACCGGTACGCCACCGCATCGTCCACCAGCGCGCCGCCGGCCCCCAGATGCAGACGCTGGCTGCGGTAGCTGCCGAAGCCATAATCGAGCTCGAACGGCTGGCGGCTGAAGGTCGGCCGCCGCGAGATCAGGTTGACGCTGCCGCCCGCGGCGCTCAGGCCGTTCAGGGCCGATCCCGGCCCGCGCAGTATCTCGATGCTGTCGTAATGCGCCGGATCGCCCAGCTGCAGCGTGCTGCCGGGCATCTCCACGCCGTTATACAGCCAGGCGATCGGCCGGAAACCGCGCGCGGAAAAGTTGTTGGACAGCGTCGGCGAAGCGACGCCGGACAGGCCAGTGGCGTGCTCGACGGCGGCGGCCAGCGAGCGATCGCCCCGCTGTTGAATCGCTCTTGCGCTGATGATATCGACGCTGCGCGGCGTCTCCCGAGCGGTCAGCCCAAGCTGCGAAGCGCTGCGGCTCACGGCGCTCAACGCATCGTAGCGCCCGGCGGGGGCCGCCGCCTCCACGGTGAGCTGTTCTTCGCATCCCGTGGCATTGCGGGCTTTATCGCAGTCGGCGGCGAAAGCCAACGGCGCCGTCAGTGCGCCGCCGACCCAGGCGGCAAGGCATAACGATTTTCTGGGCGTGCCAAGACGCCGGCGTGTCGTACTCATGTGAAGCATCCCTGTGGTGAAATAAAAACCGGCCGCAGCCAGCGTAAAGCCTTATCGTTTTTCTGTTATGTTATATTATAACAATAAAGCAATGCCAGTCTTTATTGTCCCGCCCTCCAGCGCACTGCGCTTGGCGCTTTGCCGCCAAATCGGCGACAATAAGATTTTTGCCGCCGACAGGATGCGCTATGCAGGCCGAAATTCTTCTGACTCTCAAACTCCAGCAAAAGCTGTTCGCCGATCCGCGCCGCATCGCGCTGCTGAAACAGGTGCAGCACACCGGCTCCATCAGCCAGGGCGCCAAACTGGCGGGCATCAGCTACAAAAGCGCCTGGGACGCCATCAATGAGATGAACCAGTTGGCGGAACAAACGGTGGTGGAACGCGCCACCGGCGGTAAAGGCGGCGGCGGCGCACAGCTGACGCACTATGGCCAGCGGTTGATCCAGCTGTATGACCTGCTGGGCCAGGTGCAGCAAAAAGCTTTCGACGTGTTGCAGCAGGACGATCTGCCGCTCGACAGCCTGCTGGCGGCCATCTCGCGCTTCTCGCTGCAAACCAGCGCGCGCAATCAGTTCTTCGGTACCGTCATCGAACGCGATCATCAGCAGGTGCAGCAGCACCTGGCGATTTTGTTGAATGACGGCACCACACGCCTGACGGCGGCCGTCACCCAGCAAAGCGCCGACCGGCTGCAGCTGACGCCGGGCAAAGAGGTGCTAGCGCTGATCAAGGCGCCCTGGGTGCGGTTAAGCGTCGATACCGCGGAGCATGCCGGCGTGGATAACGCGCTGGCGGGCGTGGTGGCCGGCATTCAGCCGGGTGCCGAACACAGCGAGGTGCTGGTGACGCTGGCGGGCGGCGAAACCCTGTGCGCCACCCTGACGACGGCGGAGCTGCAGCGCCTGCAGCTGAGCGTCGGCACCGCCGTACACGCCCTGTTCAACGCCGATCGCGTGATTGTCGCCACGTTGTGTTAAGCGCAACGTAACGTTGCGTTTTTGTTGATTGACATCACCCTGCAATGCGCCTATTCCTAAGGCAAATAATTGCAAAAAAAGGAACAGGTGATGTCGTCGTTGCACATTTCGCAAGGTTCATTCCGCTTAAGCGATACCCGCACCCTGACGCTGGACGCGCTGGAAATCCAGGCCGGCGACAGCTGGGCCTTCGTCGGCGCCAACGGCAGCGGCAAATCCGCCCTGGCGCGCGCGCTGGCCGACGAACTGGTTCTGCTGAGCGGTGAGCGCCGCAGCGACTTTCAGCACGCGGTGCGCATCTCCTTCGAACAGCTGCAAAAAATGGTCAGCGACGAGTGGCAACGCAACAACACCGATCTGCTCAGCGCGGACGAGGACGACACCGGCCGCACCGCGGCGGAAATCATTCAGGAAGAGGTGCAAGACGCCGCGCGCTGTGAGCGGCTGGCCGCGCAGTTCGGCATCACCGCCCTGCTGACGCGCCGCTTCAAATACCTCTCCACCGGCGAAACGCGCAAAACCCTGCTGTGCCGGGCGCTGATGCCCGAGCCTGACCTGCTGATCCTCGACGAACCCTTCGACGGGCTGGACGTTCACTCGCGCGCGCAGCTCGCCACGCTGCTGAGCGAGCTTTCCGCCCAGGGCCAGACCGTGGTGCTGGCGCTCAACCGGTTCGACGACATCCCGGATTTTGTCCGGCAGGTGGGCGTGCTGGCGGACTGTACCCTGACCAACCGCGGGCCGCGCCGCCAGGTGATGGCGGACGCGCTGGTGGCGCAGCTGGCGCACAGCGAAAACCTCAGCGGGCTGGCGCTGCCGGAGGAGGAGGATCCAACGCAAAAGGTCGCGCTGCCGGCGGATCGGCCGCTGATCGTCCTGCGCGACGGCGTGGTCAGCTATAACGATCGGCCGATCCTCAATCATCTCGACTGGCAGGTTAACCCCGGTGAACATTGGCAGATCGTCGGCCCGAACGGCGCCGGCAAATCCACGCTGCTCAGCTTGATCACCGGCGATCACCCGCAGGGCTACAGCAACGATCTGACGCTGTTCGGCCGCCGCCGCGGCAGCGGGGAAACCATTTGGGAGATCAAGCGCCATATCGGCTACGTCAGCAGCAGCCTGCATCTGGATTATCGCGTCAACACCAGCGTGCGCAACGTGGTGCTGTCGGGGTTCTTCGATTCGATCGGCATTTATCAGGCGGTTTCGGATCGTCAGCGGCAGCTGACCGAGCAATGGCTGGCGCTGCTCGGGCTCGACGGCGCGCGCGGCGACGCCCCGTTCCACAGCCTTTCCTGGGGCCAACAGCGGCTGGCACTGATCGCCCGCGCGCTGGTGAAACACCCGGCGCTGCTGATCCTCGACGAGCCGCTGCAAGGGTTGGATCCGCTCAATCGCCAGCTGGTGCGCCGCTTCATCGACGTGCTGATCGGCCAGGGCGCCACCCAGCTGCTGTTCGTCTCGCACCATGCCGAAGATGCGCCGCAGTGCATCACACACCGCCTCAGCTTCGTGCCCGACGGCGAGGGCGGCTACGGCTACCAACAGCAACGGCTGGAGCCGACCTCCGCCTGAAGCGCGGCGTAAACATATCCGGCAACACTTCACCGCAGCACATCACATTTGGCCTTTTATCATAGAAAGAAAGAAGGCCATTTTCTGGAGACGCCATGTCCGCTGCGTTGATTATCATCGACCTGATCGAGGATCTGATCGGGCCCAAAGGGCGCGCCAACCACTGCCGCGAACAGGTGACGGCAAGCCACCTGCTCGCCAACGTCAATGCCGCCGCGGCCTACGCCCGGGTGCGAAAAATCCCGGTGATTTGGGTGCGGACGGGATTTGCCGACGATTATCATGACATCCCGCTCCACTCACCGCTGTTCAACCATTTGAAACAGATAGGCGCGCTGCGGCTAAACGGCCCGGGCTGCCGCTGGACGCCCGATCTGCATCAGGAGGAGACCGATCTGCAGTTTGATAAAACGGCGGTGAGCGCCTTCTCCGGTAACAATTTGTTAGCCTGGCTGCGGCAACATCGGTGCCATCATCTGCTGCTGGCGGGCGTCAGCACGCCGCTCGCCATCGAGAGCACCGCGCGTCAGGCGCACGACGCCGGCTTCCAGGTGACCGTGCTGCACGATCTGTGCGCAGCCCCCACGCAGGGGCTCCACCAGCAGAGCCTGGACACCCTGCAAAACCTGGCGGAAATCGCCCGTTCGCAGGCCTGGATGCAAGGCTGACCTCAATACCGCCGGTCGTGTGGGCCGGCACCCTGCACGGATGCGTCACTGCCCCGACCTTTAGCGTCATCTTGGTGTGCTACTATCCGCTCTAGCGCTCAATTTCGCCATCATCGCACGCCGCAAAGGCGCTGAGCGCCGTGTACATATTTTAAAGGGACATATCATGTGGGGCGTACTGGCTGCTTCGTTATTTTTCTTACCGTTTAACCGGCTGATAGCCTGGGTTATCCTGGCCGCCTCGGCGGGCATGGGGCTTTATCATGGGGTATTGACGCCGCTCAGCCTGGGTTGCCTGTTGGCCATCGTGGCGCTGGCGGGGCTACGTCACCATTTTCGCGAGCGGCGTAGTCTGGCGATCGCGTTCGAAGGGTTGGTGGTCGCCGGCTGCGTGGCGCTGTTCTTGCACCTGGTGCCGGGCATCCACAATCAGCTGATGATCGACGGTGAAAAAGCCGGCCCGCTCAGCGCGCCGTTCACCATGTATTACAACTTCGACAAGGCGATGGTGCCCTTCCTGCTGTTCGCCTGCTTGCCCACGCTGTTTTCCGCTGAACGCGGCGGCAACGTCGGCAAAGCGGGCTGGATTGCGCTGCTGCTAGCCGTGCCGGCGCTGTTGCTGCTGGCCGTGGCGCTGGGCGGCTTAAAAATCGAGCTGCATGCGCCCGCCTGGATCCTGCCTTTCGTGATGGCGAACCTGTTCTTCGTCTGTATGGCCGAAGAAGCGCTGTTTCGCGGCTACCTGCAGCAGCGCCTCAGCCAGTGGCTGGGCGCCTGGCCGGCGCTGATCGTCGCTTCTCTGGTGTTCGGCGCCGCGCATTTGGCCGGCGGCATGCTGATGGTGATCTTCGCGACGCTGGCCGGGGCGATCTACGGCCTGGCGTGGATGTGGAGCGGCCGCCTGTGGGTGCCGATTCTGTTCCATTTCGGGCTTAATCTGACCCATCTGCTGTTCTTTACCTACCCGCTGTATCAGCATCCTTAACGGCTGACGCCGGCAGAGAGCCTTTCTCTGCCGGCAGGTCGGGTGAAAACGCTATCACTGGTAGCGCACCGCAATGCCCTCAATCACGTTGCCACCGGCTTTTCTCCGCCCATCAGGCGCTTTTTATCACAGTGTAAACGATTCCATTTTTCGCGTTAGATCACCTTTTTAGTGCCGCGGGCGTGCTATCTTTTTGCGCAATGACCTCTCCCTGTTCAGCAACGGGCGTATTAAGACGGTAATTGGAAGCGATTACACCCTCGTCGACGCCAAGAAAGGAACCGTATGACAGAATTTAACCCTATCGATCATCCGCACCGCCGCTATAACCCGCTGAGCGGCCAGTGGGTGCTGGTCTCACCGCACCGCGCCAAGCGCCCCTGGCAGGGCCAGCAGGAGGCCGTCCCGACGGAAACGCTGCCGGCGCACGATCCCGACTGTTTCCTGTGCCCGGGCAACGCGCGCATCACCGGCGATCGCAATCCGGATTATCGCGGCACCTACGTCTTCGCCAATGATTTCGCCGCGCTGCTGAGCGATACACCGCCGGCGCCCGACAGCCAGGATCCGCTGATGCGCAGCCAGAGCGCGCGCGGCGTCAGCCGGGTGATCTGCTTCTCTCCCGATCACAGCAAGACCCTGCCAGAACTGACGCTGCCGGCGCTGGAGCAGGTGATCGCCGCCTGGCAGGCGCAAACCGATGAGCTGGGCAAGCACTACCCCTGGGTACAGCTGTTCGAAAACAAAGGCGCGGCGATGGGCTGCTCCAACCCGCACCCGCACGGGCAGGTCTGGGCCAACAGTTTTCTGCCGAACGAGGCCGAACGCGAAGATCGCCTGCAGCACGCGTATTTTCGGGAACACGCCTCCCCGCTGCTGCTGGACTATGCGCAGCGCGAGCTGGCCGCCGGCGAACGCATCGTGGTAAACACCGAACACTGGCTGGCGGTGGTGCCCTACTGGGCCGCCTGGCCGTTTGAAACGCTGCTGCTGCCGAAAGCGGCGGTGCAGCGCATTACCGATCTCAGCGCGGCGCAAAGCCAAGATCTGGCGCTGGCGCTGAAGAAGCTGACCAGCCGCTACGACAACCTGTTCCAGTGCTCCTTCCCCTATTCGATGGGATGGCACGGCGCGCCGTTCAACGGCGCCGACAACCGACACTGGCAGCTGCACGCCCATTTCTATCCGCCGCTGCTGCGTTCAGCCAGCGTACGCAAATTTATGGTCGGTTACGAGATGCTGGCGGAAGCCCAGCGCGATCTGACCGCCGAACAGGCCGCAGAGCGTCTGCGCGCCGTCAGCGATATTCATTACCGTGAAGCCGGAGCCCAAGCATGAGCCTGAAACCGCTTACCCATTCTCTGTTTACCGAACACTTTGGCTACGCGCCGGCGTTGACCATCCAGGCGCCGGGGCGGGTGAACCTGATCGGCGAGCATACCGATTACAACGACGGCTTCGTGCTGCCCTGCGCCATCGATTACCAAACCGTCATCGCCTGCGCCAAGCGCGACGACCGCCAGATCCGCGTGCTGGCCGCCGATTATCAGCATCAGCAGGATCAATTCTCGCTCGACGATCCGATCGTCAGCCACCCCGATCAGCGCTGGTCGGACTATGTGCGCGGCGTGGTGAAGCACCTTCAGCGCCGCAATGCCGACTTCGGCGGCGCGGATCTGGTGATCGCCGGCAATGTGCCGCAGGGCGCGGGGCTCAGCTCCTCCGCCGCGCTGGAAGTGGCGGTAGGCCAGGCGCTGCAGGCGCTCTATCAGCTGCCGCTGGACGGCGTAGCACTGGCGCTGAACGGCCAGGAAGCGGAGAACCAGTTCGTCGGCTGCAACTGCGGCATCATGGACCAGCTGATCTCCGCGCTCGGCCGGCGCGACAGCGCGCTGCTGATCGACTGCCGCTCGCTGGAGACCCGTGCGGTGCCGATGCCGGACAACGTCGCGGTGGTGATCGTCAACTCCAATGTGCAACGCGGGCTGGTGGACAGCGAATACAACACCCGCCGCAAACAGTGCGAGGAAGCGGCGCGCTTCTTCGGCGTCAAGGCGCTGCGCGACGTCAGCCCCGAACAGTTTGAAGCGCGTCAACACCAGCTCGATCCATTAGTGGCCAAACGCGCACGCCATGTGATCAGCGAGAACGCCCGCACGCTGGCAGCGGCCGACGCGCTGGCGGCCGGCGATCTGCAGCGCATGGGTCAGCTAATGGCGGAGTCGCATGCCTCGATGCGCGACGACTTTGAAATCACCGTGCCGCCGATCGATAAGCTGGTCGAGATCGTCAAAGCGGCGATCGGCCCGCGCGGCGGCGTGCGCATGACCGGCGGCGGCTTTGGCGGCTGTGTCGTCGCGCTGATGCCGCAGGATCTCGTGGAGACGGTGCGTGCCGCCGTAGCGCACGAGTATCCGCGGCAAACCGGCGGATTACAGGAAACCTTCTATGTCTGCCAGGCTTCGCAAGGCGCCGGCCTATGCTGACCGCAACCACGGCAGTTGCCCCCGATGGGCAACCTTATCAGCTGACGCAGCTGCAAAACGCCAGCGGCATGACGGTGACGCTGATGGACTGGGGCGCCACCTGGCTGTCCGCCGTTTTGCCGCTCAAATCCGGCGAAAGGCGCGAGTTGCTGCTCGGCTGCCGCAGCCCGGCGGACTACCCGCGTCAGGGCGCCTATCTGGGCGCCACCGTCGGCCGCTACGCCAACCGTATCGCCAACGCCAGCCTGCCCATCGATGGAAAACCCCATGCGCTGGCCGCCAATCAGGGCGCCCACCAGCTGCACGGCGGCCCCGACGGTTTCCATGCCCGCCGCTGGCGCCGGGTACAGCATGATGCGCAGCAGGTCTGCTATGTGCTGCACTCGGCGGAGGGCGATCAGGGCTTTCCCGGCAATCTCGACGTGCAGGTTTGTTACCGCCTGACTCATGACAATCGACTGGAAATCAGCTATCTGGCGCAGGTCGATCGCCCCTGCCCGGTCAACCTGACCAACCACGCCTATTTCAATCTGGACGGCGCCGGCACCGACGCCCGCGCCCAGCGGCTGCAGCTGTTCGCCGATCGCTATCTGCCCGTCGACGCCGAGGGCATTCCCTGCGCCGATCTGACGCCGGTGGACGGCAGTGGCATGGATTTTCGCCAGCCGAAAACGCTGCTGCAGGATTTCCTGCGCGACAGCGACCAGCAGCGGGTAAAAGGCTACGATCACGCATTCCTGCTGCATCGTACCTGCGGGGCGCTGGAGAGCCCGGCGGCCCATTTGTGGTCCGCAGACGGGCAAGTGCAAATGAGCGTGTTCACCGACGCGCCGGCGCTGCAACTCTACAGCGGCAATTACCTGGCCGGCACGCCGGCGCGCGATGGCGGCAGCTACGCCGACCATGCCGGCGTGGCGCTGGAGAGCGAGTTCTTGCCGGACAGCCCGCACCATCCCGAGTGGCCGCAGCCGGACTGCTGGCTGCAGCCGGGGAGCCGCTATCGCAGCGCCACGCATTATCAGTTTTATCCTATCTGACCCGCCACGCCCCTCGCCGTGCGGCCGGGGGCAATTTGTTATAAATGCTTACCTTTTAGCGCTATCCCCCCACCGGCGCCCGCCTTCCCTTATTCCAAAGCGCGCACTACACTCAGGCTACCGTGATAAGCACAACGCCTTGTGCAACGTCACCTTTTTCGGCCAATGGCGGCCAATCAATAGCTGAAGGAACACCTATGCGTCTGATTACTGCACTTCCATTGCTGGCGGGCTTAATGCTGAGCACCAATCTGATGGCGGCCGACGCGACGACGGCGACGAAAACGCCTTCGCCGGCGCAGGCGGCTCAACAGAAACGCATGACCGATTGCAACCAGCAGGCATCTACCAAATCGCTGAAAGGCGCCGATCGTTCCACCTTCATGAGCACCTGTCTGAAATCCGAAGGCTCCGCCGCGACGGGCAAAACCCTGACGCCGCAGCAGCAGAAAATGAAGAACTGCAACGCCGACGCCAAGACCAAAGATCTGAAGGGCGACGCGCGTAAAACCTTCATGAGCAACTGCCTGAAAAAATCGGCCTGATTTTCCCCACGCCACGGCGCGCCCGAAGCGATTTTGGCGCGCCGTTTCCCCCCTCGCAGCGCCAGCCTGAACGATTCAGCTTTTTCCTTTCGCCAGCCCTTACTTTGCGGCAAGAAATTGGCTATGGTTAGACACTATCGATTGCCGAGCCCCGGCCCGCGGCAATATAATGATTTTCGTTATCATTGAAATGTCAGATTATTAAGGAGTTAAGCTATGGCTGTAACTAAGCTGGTTCTGGTGCGTCACGGCGAAAGCCAGTGGAACCAAGAAAACCGCTTCACCGGTTGGTACGATGTTGATCTGTCCGACAAGGGCCGCACCGAAGCGAAAGCAGCAGGCAAGCTGTTGAAAGAGGAAGGTTTCACTTTCGACTTCGCTTACACCTCCGTACTGAAGCGCGCGATCCACACCCTGTGGAACATCCTCGACGAGCTGGATCAGGCCTGGTTGCCGACCGAAAAATCCTGGAAGCTGAACGAACGTCACTACGGCGCGCTGCAGGGTCTGAACAAAGCGGAAACCGCCGAAAAATACGGCGACGAGCAGGTGAAACAATGGCGTCGCGGCTTCGCGGTGACCCCACCTGAACTGACCAAAGAAGACGAACGTTACCCTGGCCACGATCCGCGCTACGCTTCTCTGACCGAGCAAGAGCTGCCGCTGACCGAAAGCCTGGCACTGACCATCGATCGCGTTATTCCTTACTGGGACGAAGAGATCCTGCCACGCATCAAGAGCGGCGAGCGCGTGATCGTTGCGGCGCACGGCAACTCGCTGCGCGCGCTGGTGAAATACCTGGATAACCTGAGCGAAGACGAAATCCTCGAGCTGAACATCCCAACCGGCGTGCCGTTGGTGTATGAGTTCGACGAGAACTTCAAGCCAACCAAACGTTACTACCTGGGTAACGCCGACGAGATCGCTGCAAAAGCGGCCGCCGTGGCAAACCAGGGTAAAGCGAAGTAATTTCGCCCGTTAACGTAAAAGCCCCCGGTGAAAACCGGGGGCTTTTTTATTACTGCTGCGCCATCGCCTCATTCACCGCGTCCAGCCGTTCCTGCATCGCCGGATGGGTGCTGAGCCAGGCCGGCAGCGCCCAGCCGTCAGCAGTTTCGCGTTCAGGCGCCTGCGCCAACGCGCGATAGATAGCCGCCATTTGCGCCAGCGAACGCCCCTGGCGCTGCATTTCCGCTATCGCAAACGCATCCGCCTCACGCTCCATGCCGCGGGAAAACTGCATCTCATTCACGAAGGACGCAGACTGCAGCAGCGTGTCGCCGATGCCGCTGACGTCGCCGGTCATCCACATCAGCGTCAACGCCACCAGCGACGAACGCACCAGCATGCGCATCGGATGGCGATAAGCGTGATGCCCCATCTCATGCAGCATCACCGCCGCCAGAGCATCGTCGTTTTTCGACAGGGCGACCAGCCCATCGCTGAGCACCAGCGTGCCGTCCGGCAACATAAAAGCGTTCGGCGCACCGGGCGCCGCCATCAGCTTTAACGACAGCGGCGTACGCTCCTGGCGCATCTCGGCCGGCATCACCTGCCGGAACAGCTGCTGCAACGCCTGCTGCCGCTCGGCCGGCAATGCGGAGGGTTCAAAGCCGCTTTGGCTCAAAAACGTCTGCGTATGTTCGCCCAGCGTCTGTTCCACCGAGGTGGGGATGCGCATGGCGATCTCGCTGCTCGCCCATGGCAGCACGACGTTAACGTAGGCCACGACCGCCAGCAGCGTCATCAGCAGCGCCACGGCGACGCCGCGTTTGTGGCGCTCCAGGCGATGCACCCACCCCGGCGAACGGCGCTGATAGAACCAGCGGCGGAAGGCCGCATCGTCATCCGGCACAAAGCGCGCGCCGTCCTTGAAGGTCAGCGTCAGCGGGATATTGCCCAGCGCCGCAGAGACGGTGATGTCCGCCAAGGGGATGTAACGTTGCTCATCCTGCCGCTGCAGCGTCACGCCCTCGCCGCTTTCGTTCACCAGCAGGCGAGCCGCCTCACGCGCAGCCCGCCCCGGCAACTGATAGGCGCCCTCGAGGATCATCGGCGCCTCAGAAGCTGCCGCCCAGATCCAGCGCCTGCACTGCCTCTTCGGCCACCGCGCTGTTGGCAGTTTCCTGATGCGCCGCGATGTCCAGCAACGCCAGATCGCCTTCAACCGCCGTGCACTCCGCCAGATAACGGGCGTGGCGCACTTCCGCCACCGGCACGGCGAAACCGAGCGAGAACAGGGTGATCAGGGTATTGGTGATCAACAGCCCCATATACGGCAGCGTTTGCATGGAAGAGCGCAGTTTAACGTTGCCGTTCAGCGTCGCCTGGTTAAACAGATAGTTGCGTTGGGCGACGACCTGGTAGCTGCCGGCGATCAAGGCCCCAATCAGCAGCACCACCATCATCAGCAGCAGGCTGCCAATATTTTCCAACACCAGCAAATCGGCGGTTTCATCCGTCAGCATGCCCATCAATACCATTTGGTACAGCGACAGAATGAACGACCCCATACACACCAGCGCCGCCAACATAAACGGCAGGAAAATGAGCAGGCCGATCAAGGCAAATTTGATAAAGGCCGACTTTTTCAGCTCGGCAATAAACGGCGTATTCCCGAAAAACAGGTTATTAACGTACAGATCGTGCTGCAGCGCGCTAATAATACCGTTGACGGCGGCGAATGCCGGCACGGCCAACAGCAGCGTCAACACCAACATCAGGCCGATGGCGTTGATGCTTTCAAAACCGCTGCCAATGCTGAGCAAAATGATTAAGGCGACATAAAGTCCGATAATCAGCAATAGCGGGCAGAACAGTAACGCCCAATAAGCGCGCCCGGTGCGGCAAACATAATTAAAACGCACGCCGCGATAGCTCGACATAATCGCATTGTAGCGCCAGCTGCGGATAACGATCCACGGCAGCAGGGCAAGCAACACCAGCAAAGCCAGCAGCCCCAGCAGTGGCGTTACCGCCAACAGGATATAAAATACGATGAGGCCGCCGATCACCAACAGCCGCCCTTTCAGAATTTGCAGCGGTTGCGCATGGTAATCGAAACGATCGCCGTCCAATTCCGTGTTGCCGTAAAAATAGCGGCGGCGGCGCACCGTCGCCCAGGCGGAATAGATGCCCAGCGTCACGATGGTCAATAATGCGTTAACCAACCAAATCGCGAAGTACTCGCCACCTTTCCCATGGAATTTAATCCGGTGCAGCCCCAGCGGCTGCGAGGTATTGCTTGTCATAATTCTTTCGTCCTGAAAGGAATAGGTCATACCACTCCCCGCTTATTTGTCATGCGGGGTTTGTGGAATAAAAAAGCGTCTTATATAAGCACAATGCCATGAGCAGTGACAATTATTCTTTTATTAAATAGGAATAATGCGAAGGTGGCCGCTTAATGATTTCATTGGCCTATTAAGTGTAAGCCTTAAATGAGTGGGATATATAGAGGTGCAATGACAAGGATAAAACAAGGGCCCGCTGCCGGGCCCTTGTCATTTTAGCTATTATCCGCGGCGCGCTTTCACCGCCGCCGCCAGATCGCGCAGCACGGTTTCGGTATCCTGCCAGCCGATGCAGCCGTCGGTCACGCTCTTGCCGTAAACCAGCGGTTCGCCGCTTTCAAGGTTCTGGTTGCCTTCCACCAGGTGGCTTTCGATCATCACGCCGATGATCGCTTTTTCACCGCCGCCAATTTGCCCGCAAACGTCAGCGCTCACGTCCATCTGCTTTTTGAACTGTTTGCTGCTGTTGGCATGGCTGAAGTCGATCATCACCTGCGCCGGCAGCCCGGCTTTGCTCAGGCCGGCTTTGACGTCCTTCACGTGCGCCGCGCTGTAGTTCGGCTCTTTGCCGCCGCGCAGGATAATGTGGCAGTCGCCGTTGCCGCTGGTGTTAACGATCGCCGAGTGGCCCCATTTGGTCACCGACAGGAAGCAGTGCGGCGCGCCAGCGGCGTTGATGGCGTCGATCGCCACCTTGATGGTGCCGTCGGTGCCGTTCTTGAAGCCGACCGGGCAGGAAAGGCCGGAGGCCAGCTCGCGGTGCACCTGCGATTCCGTGGTGCGCGCGCCGATGGCGCCCCAGCTCATCAAATCCGCCAGGTACTGCGGCGTGATCATGTCGAGGAATTCGCCGGCGGCCGGCAGGCCGCTGTCGTTGATCTCCACCAGCAGCTTGCGCGCCAGGCGCAGACCGTCGTTGATGTTGAAGCTGTTGTCCATCTGCGGATCGTTGATCAGGCCTTTCCAGCCCACGGTGGTGCGCGGTTTTTCGAAGTATACGCGCATGACCACTTCCAGCTCGCCCTTCAGTTCTTCACGCAGCGCCAGCAGGCGCCCCGCGTACTCTTTGGCGGCTTTCGTATCGTGGATAGAGCAAGGGCCAATCACCACCAGCAGGCGATCGTCGCTGCCGCGGAGGATATTGTGAATTGCGCTGCGGGCCTGGGACACCGTCTTTGCTGCGCGTTCAGTGGCCGGGAATTTCTCCAGCAAAGCCACCGGCGGCAGGAGTTCCTTAATATCATTAATGCGTAAATCGTCGTTTTGGTAATTCATAGCTTTTCCATTCGGTATCGAGGGGTATTTCGCAGTGCGTAACGGTGTAGATCCCAACAATCTAGCCTGTGGGAATGGCGCTGTAAATCACCTTTGCCCCCCGCCGCTGGAACCGCCAAATTAACAGCAGATTGTGCTGTTTCATCAGGGGAGCGCAGAGCCTCCTTTTTCGCTATGCTAGCGATCGGAATATAAAGCGACCCGAGTTGAACATGCCCTCTCTGTTATTAGTTGATGACCACCCGGTGGTTCATGTCGCACTGGAAGCGGCGCTAATGAAATCATCCCGCCCCTACCGCCTGCAGGCGGCGCAGGACGACGTCCAGGCGCTGGCCCTGCTGGCCGAGGCCGCTTTCGGCCTGGTGATCCTGGATATCGGCCTGCCGCAGGTCGACGGGCTGCAGCTGTTGAAAAAAATCCGCCGCCGCTACCCGCAGCAGCCGATCCTGATCTATACCGCGCAGGAGGCCGAGGTCTATGCGCGCATGGCGCATGCCGCCGGCGCCAACGGTTTCGTCAACAAAGGCAGCTCGTTGGCAGAGTTGTTGCAGGCGATCGAGCAGGTGCTGGACGGTGAAACCCATTTCCCCGCCGCCGCGCTGGCCGAAGAAGCGCCGACGGCGGACGGCGGGCTGCTCACCCCCAAAGAGCTCGAGGTGCTGGGCTTGCTGAGCCAGGGGCTGTCCAACCTGCAGATCGCCGATCGGCTGCACATCAGCAACAAGACCGTCAGCACCCACAAGAAGAACATCCAGCGCAAAACCGGCGCCGGCAACCTGCTGGAGCTGGTGGCGGTGTTTAAAGAGCTGGCGCCATGATGCGCCGCGCCCTGCTGCTGCTGCTGCTGTGGTGCGGTCTGGCGCAGGCGGCGGAGCCGGTGCGCTATCAGCTGGTCAGCAATCTGAATACCCCCGAGAATATGCTGATCGTCGGCGAGAAAAACCCCTGGCGCGACCGTACGCTGCGCGTCGGCATCGTCAGTGAGAACACCAGCCCGTACAACATCATCGTGGATGACGATCTGTATGGGCTGAATGCCGACTACCTCGGCTATATCCAGCAGGTGACCGGCATTCGCTTCGCCATTTACGGCTTTGCCGATCTGACGCAGCTGGAGCAGGCGCTGCACGACGGCAAGATCGATCTGCTGTACGGCATCCCGCAGAGTGAGGCGCTGCACGGCCTGGCGATCTCTCAGCCCTATTACGTCAGCAACCTGCGCGTATTGCGCGATCGCAGCAACGATCGGCCGGTGATGCTCAACTCCGCCAACGCCCGCGTCGCGATCGGCGCGCTGACCGACATGCAGTCCGGCGGCGCTCTGCAGGCGGTCGCGTCGCAGATCCAGCGCTACGACAACAATCTGCAGGCGGTCTACTCGCTGCTCAACGGCAGCAGCGACTACTTTATCGCCGACGAGGCCAGCGCCAGCTTTATCATCGATCAGCTGCAGCTCGGCCAGCTCTATCAGATTGAAAGCAACGAGAACCTGGGCAACCTGTCCTTCGTGTTCGCCGCCGACGACTCGCGGCTGATAGACACGCTGGACACCGCCATCGCCGACGCGCCGATGGAGCTGATGAACGCCCTGCAGGGCCGCTGGAGCAAGAAGATCCCCAGCTACCTCGACACCGGCAATGCCGATCTGACGACGATGGAGAAGAATTGGGTGGCGAGCCACCGCGTGGTTTACTACGCCGCCATCGAGAACAACTTCCCGTTCGCCTACCGCGGCTCCGACGGCCAGCCGCGCGGCTACGCCATCGACATTCTCAACATCATCGCGCAAAACACCGGGCTGCGTTTCGCGCCGCTGTGGGCGCGCAACGCCGAGCAGGCCGATCTGCTGGTGCAGTCCGGCCAGGCCAGCTTCCGCGCCGCCCTGCCGCTGGCGCGCG
The DNA here is from genome assembly GCF_052169255.1 of Serratia sp. CY29653. Taxonomy (NCBI): domain Bacteria; kingdom Pseudomonadati; phylum Pseudomonadota; class Gammaproteobacteria; order Enterobacterales; family Yersiniaceae; genus Serratia; species Serratia sp. CY29653. The sequence continues at coordinate 2,411,469 of NZ_JBJNLC010000001.1, forward strand.
GCGTCAAGGCGCGCTACGGCGCCAGCATGCCGATCCACCGTTCGCTGTGGGGGGTTTACGTCGGCCAGCACGCCGACGGCATTTCCACCTGGAGCGATTTGGCCGGCAAGCGCATCGGCGTGCTGCAGGGCGATTTGGCGCAGGGGCTGGTGCCGGAACAGGAGCAAACCATCAGCTTCGCCGACAGCAAGTCGATGTACGACGCGCTGGCCAACGGCCAACTGGATGCGCTGGTGGATAACGTCATCTCCGCCAACTTTTTGGCGCTGTCGCGCTATTCCGGTGCCATCAAGCTGGCCTTCGCCGCCAACAACATTCCCTATCCGGTGGCCTTCGGCGTGCGCCGCGATCAACCTCTTCTGTTGGCGATCCTTGATAAGAACCTGATGCAGATCCCGGCGGACACCCTGCAATCGCTGCGCGACGAGTGGATCGTCGATCGCAGCAACCTGATCGACGCGGTGAACGACAACCGCATGCCGCCGCAGACCACCTGGCTGCTGGCGCTGCTGGCCGCCGCCACCGTGCTGCTGCTGGCGCTGACGCTGCGCCGTTTCATGCTGCAGCGCCGTGAAAAACGCGAACGCGAAGAACTCGAGCACGCGCGCCGCCGCGCCGAAGCGGAAAACCGCATGAAGAGCAAATTCCTCGCCACCGTCAGCCATGAGCTGCGCACGCCGATGCACGCCATCCTCGGCCTGCTGGAGCTGGAGCTCAAACGCCAACCCGCGCCGGAAGGCCTGCCGGTGATATACAGCTCGGCCTCATCGCTGCTCAACCTGCTCAACGACCTGCAGGATCACGCGCGGTTGGAAACCGGCTCGCTGACGCTGGCACCGAAACCAGTGGTGCTGCGCCCTTGGGTAGCGCGCATCGACGCCCTCTACCGGCCGCTGATCGGCGAGCGGCCGTTGACGCTGAGCGTGGTGGCGGATCCGGCATTGCCGGAGGCGGTAGTGATTGATGGTGAGCGTTTACTTCAGGTGGCTAACAACCTGATAAACAACGCGATAAAATTTACGCCGCGCGGCGCCATTCAGGTCGAGATCGGCTGGCGCGCGCAGGATGAGCGGCAGGGGGAATTGCATCTGACGGTGAACGACAGCGGCTGCGGTATCGCCGCCGATGAAATAGACAAACTGTTCCAACCGTTTTACCGCGCGCGCGGCGCGCAACGCATCTCGGTGCAGGGTACCGGTTTGGGGCTGTCGATCTGCAAAGAGATCGTCGAACAGATGGGCGGCCGCATCGAGCTGCGCTCGCAGCCGGGCGTCGGCACCCGCGTCGAGGTCGCGATACCGGTCGAGCTGAGCGGCGCGGCGCCGGTTGCCGCCCCGGAGGAAAGCCCCTTTGCTCTGCCATCTTCCGCCTTGCGTACCGCGCTGATCGACGATCACCCCACCAATCTGTTGCTGATGGAACGCCAGCTGCGCCACTTCGGGCTGCAACCCGCCCGCTTCGAACAAGGCTATGCGCTGTTGAAGGCCCAACGCCGGCAACCGTTCGATCTGCTGTTTATCGACTATAACATGCCGCGCCCGGACGGCCTGACGCTGGCCAGGCTGATCCGCCGCGACGAACAGCGGCTGCAACGCCCGCCTTGCCGCATCGTGCTCTGTTCGGCAGACGTGCAGGAGTTTACCCGCATTCCTCCGGGGCTGGTGGCAATCGACCACTTCCTGACCAAACCGATTTCACTGGCGGCGATCGGCCAGGTGTTGGCTCAGCAACCGCAGGTGCAGGAAGCAAAGTCAGTCCTTACTGACCTGCGGCAAACGCTGGTCGAAATGGCGGGTGGCGATCGCTCCATGCTGCAGCGGCTGGCGCAGACGCTCGGCGATACGCTGCGGCAAGACCGGCAGCGGCTCGCGGACGCCGTCGCCGCGAACGACTGGCCGCGCCTGGAGCAGGCGGCGCACCGCATCAAGGGCAGCCTGCTGATGCTGCAGCTGCCGGAAGCCGCGCAGCTGTGCCAGCAGCTGGTGGAAACCGCACGTCGGGGCGCGCTTGCCGCCGCAGCTTATACTAAATTAAAGGCGTTAGTGGCGCAGATAGTGCCGGAGCTGGACGCTCTGCTCGCCGCCGCCCCCACTTTGGCTATGCATAAGGATGAATAATGTCGGACACTCCACACGTACACCTGCCGAAAGACAGTAATAGTAAACGCCTACTGACCGCTTTTTTAGTCACCGCCGTCTTTATGGTGGCCGAGGTGGTCGGCGGCCTGTTGTCCGGCTCGTTGGCGCTATTGGCCGACGCCGGCCACATGCTGACCGATGCCGCCGCGCTGCTGGTGGCGCTGATGGCGGTGCATTTCTCTCAGCGCAAGCCCAACGCGCGCCACACCTTCGGCTACCTGCGCCTGACCACCCTGGCGGCCTTCCTCAACGCCGCGGCGCTGCTGGTGATCGTGGTATTCATCCTGTGGGAGGCGATACGGCGTTTCTTCGAGCCGCAGCCGGTGATGGGTACCCCGATGCTGATCATCGCCGTAGCGGGGCTGCTGGCGAACCTGTTCGCCTTCTGGCTGCTGCATCGCGGCAGCGAAGAGAAAAATATCAACGTGCGCGCCGCCGCGCTGCATGTGCTGGGCGATCTGCTCGGCTCGGTGGGCGCCATCGTCGCCGCCATCGTCATTCTTGCCACCGGCTGGACGCCGATTGACCCGATCCTGTCGGTGCTCGTCTCCTGTCTGGTGCTGCGCAGCGCCTGGCGGCTGCTGAAGGAGAGTTTCCACGAGCTGCTGGAAGGCACGCCGCAGGAGGTCGATATCGCCAAGCTGCAAAAAGACCTGTGCCTGAATATCCCGGAAGTGCGCAACATCCATCACGTGCACGTCTGGCAGATCGGCGAACAGAAGCTGATGACGCTGCATGCGCAGGTGATCCCGCCGCATGACCACGATGGGCTGTTGCAACGCATTCAGGCTTATCTGTTGGAACACTACAAGATTGGCCACGTGACCATTCAGATGGAGTACCGGCACTGCGAGACACCGGACTGCGGTATCAACCGGGCACCGGAGCCGAGTGAACACTCACATGCCGAAGCCCACTCCCATCTGGGACATCGCCACTAAGACAAGAGGGCGCCATCACGGCGCCCTCTGCGTTGTTAAGGTGCGGAAGAGAGCGGGTTGGAACCATTGCGCCCGGCGCTCTTGATCCATAGCCAGGAGCCGTTCAGGGCAATCAGCGTCAGAATGACATACTCCAGCGCCATCGCGTACACCCCCTGGTAGGCGAAGATCGCCACGCTGATGACATCGATAACCACCCACAGCAGCCAGTTTTCCACGTACTTGCGCGTCATCAGAATCATCGCCACGATGGAGAGCACCATCATCGCCGAATCCCAGAACGGGAACGCGTCCGGCTGCAGCTCAGGCATCTGCACGTTCAGCCCCAGCCCTTGCATCACTGCCACCGCGATCTGCGTCAGCCAGGCGAACACGCGGTCGATATTGAAGGTCATCAGGCCGATGCCGATGACGCAGACCGCCGCCCAGGCCAACGCTTTCGGCAGCGGCAGCCAGCGGATCTGCAGCTCAGCCTGATTATCCTGGGTCTGGCGGCTCCAGGCATACCAACCGTAAATATTGGCGCCGAAAAAGAACAGCTGCAGCAGCAGGCTGGCGTACAGCTGGATCTGGAAGAAAATCACCGCGAACAGCGTGACGTTGATCAGGCCGAACAGGTAGTTGATGATTTTTTCCTTGCTGGCGTACCAGATGCACAGCAACCCGAACAGCGTGCCGATGGCTTCGATCCACGACAGATCGTAACCGCCCGCGCCAAGCGGAATGTGCACCAGAATATTGCTGGTACTGAAGAAGCTCATGAAGTCATCCTTTTAAACGGTTAAGCGTTGCCTTTAACCTGCATTTTAAGCTGAGCGGCGAAATCCAGCATGCGGTTCAGCGGCACCAGCGCCTTTTCACGCAGCGCGGCGTCCACGTGGATCTCATGCTGCGCGCCCCCCTGCTCCAGCCCTTCGGCAATCGCCTTCAGACCATTCATCGCCATCCACGGGCAGTGCGCGCAGCTGCGGCAGGTCGCCCCTTCTCCGGCGGTCGGCGCTTCGAACAGCTCCTTGTCCGGACAGGTCTGCTGCATCTTGTAAAAGATACCGCGATCGGTGGCGACGATCAGCTGTTGATGCGGCAATGTTTTCGCCGCCTGGATCAGTTGGCTGGTCGATCCCACCGCATCCGCCAATTCAACCACCGCCTGTGGCGATTCGGGATGCACCAGGATGGCCGCCTGCGGATAGAGCGCCTTCATGCGCCGTAGCGCCTGAGTCTTGAACTCGTCATGGACAATGCAGGCGCCTTGCCAGCACAGCACGTCGGCGCCGGTCTGCTTTTGCACGTAGCTGCCGAGATGGCGATCCGGCGCCCAGATGATCTTCTCGCCCAGGCTGTCCAGGTGTTCGATCAGCTCGACGGCGATGCTGGAAGTGACCACCCAGTCAGCGCGCGCTTTGACCGCCGCCGAGGTGTTCGCATAGACCACCACGGTACGATCGGGATGGCTGTCGCAAAACGCATGAAACTCCTCTTCCGGGCAGCCCAGATCCAGCGAACATTCGGCAAACAGCGTCGGCATCAGCACCTGCTTTTCCGGGCTGAGGATCTTGGCGGTTTCCCCCATGAAACGCACGCCGGCCACCAGCAGCGTGGAAGCCGGATGGGCGCTGCCGAAGCGCGCCATTTCCAGCGAATCCGCCACGCAGCCGCCGGTTTCTTCCGCCAGCGCCTGGATTTCCGGATCGGTATAATAGTGGGCGACCATCACCGCATTGCGCTGCTTGAGCAGGGTTTTGATCTTCTCGCGATAAAAGGCTTTTTCGGCTACGTCCAGCGGTACCGGTTTAGGCGGGAAGGGATACACCGCCGCATTGACATCAAACATTTCACTCATCGCTGCAATCTCATGCTAGGCTGGGCGCCTGCCGCGTGAATATCGCCTGCCGCAACGCCCTTCGTTTTATATACTAAACAAAATACCTAAACTTGCGCGAAAAGTCCGCTGATATTTTCATATTTGCGCACCTATTGTTTAATGAATTAAAAAACAGGAGTTACCCGCGCAGTTCACAGTGGATTAACAGCCTGGCGAGAACGTATAGCCGTTCAGAAAAGAGCGGGATGACGATCGGTGCGGTGTTGAAACGAGAAAGCACGAATGTAGATTACGGTGCTGCAGATGCGAAAAAAGCGCCAAAAGGCGCTTTTTCCTGAATTGGTGGGTCGTGCAGGATTGATTCGGCCTGTGGCCTCACCCTGCGGGCAACGGCAACGCTGCGCGTTGTCGTATCGCTGCGCGATGCTCGAACCTGAGCGCAGGCTCTCACCCGCACGACTCGGTGAACTCTGTTGGCAAGAGGATAAAGCAGAATCTGGTGGCGCAGATGCGAAAAAAGCGCCAAAAGGCGCTTTTTTCTGAATTGGTGGGTCGTGCAGGATTCGAACCTGCGACCAATTGATTAAAAGTCAACTGCTCTACCAACTGAGCTAACGACCCGCAGTGTGGTGGGTGATGACGGGCTCGAACCGCCGACCCCCTCCGTGTAAAGGAGATGCTCTACCAACTGAGCTAATCACCCACTGCTGTGGTACTGCTATTTTTCACACCTTGCTCTATCAAAGAGTGGTGGGTCGTGCAGGATAACTCGGCCTTTGGCCTCGCCCTTCGGGCCATCACCGGAGTGATGTTGTCTCGCTTTGCGAGACTCGAACCTTTACGGTTCTCATCCTGACGATTTAACACCTTGCTCTATTAAAGAGTGGTGGGTCGTGCAGGATTCGAACCTGCGACCAATTGATTAAAAGTCAACTGCTCTACCAACTGAGCTAACGACCCACTGATGTGGTTTACTGCTGATGGCGAATGGGTTACTGAAACCAACTCGCGGAAAACAAGGATGGGGATGTTCAGGACAACTCGACGGGTACTCGACTCAGACCTTTACTTTGCCACATCAAACCGATTCTGAAGCTGTCATTCTTTCTTAAAGAATGGTGGGTCGTGCAGGATAACTCGGCCTTTGGCCTCGCCCTTGCGGGACATCACCGGAGTGATGTTGTCTCGCTTCGCGAGACTCGAACCTTAACGGTTCTCATCCTTTACGATTCTCTATCGCAGCCATTCTTAAAGAATGGTGGGTCGTGCAGGATTCGAACCTGCGACCAATTGATTAAAAGTCAACTGCTCTACCAACTGAGCTAACGACCCAATTTCCCTGCCGCTTTAACATCTTGCAAGATGTCTTGGCAACGGCGGCATATATTACTAATTTATCTTGGCAGCGCAACCTAAATTTTTTACCGATGCGTTCAACTGCTTGTTCTTCACGCGAATGAGCCCAGAAATCGGTCAAATCGACTAACTTCTGGGCTCATTTTTCTGACTGTTAACCGCCTACGCGACTTTTCGCCTGTTTGGCCGCCGCACTGGTTGGGTACTGTTTAATCACCTGCTGGAACACGGCTTTGGCTTTATCGGCCTGCCCTTTCTCCTGCATGATGATACCCACCTTGTACATGGCGTCCGGCGCCTTCGGTGATTTAGCGTAATTCTTCACCACCACCGCAAAATAGTAGGCCGCGTCGTCTTTTTTACCCTTGTTGTAGAACAACTGGCCCAGCCAATAGTTGGCGTTGGGCTGGTAAGTAGACTTCGGGTACTGTTTTACGAAGGACTGAAAGGCGGAAATCGCCTGGTCATACTGTTTTTTTTCCAGTGCCAGAGAAACAGCGGCGTTGTAGTCGCTGTTCTCATCACCGCCGCTCGGCGTGGCGGAGGCGGCTGCGGGAGCGCTGCCGCTCGCATCGGAAGATGCGCCTGCGGCTGCCCCGCCGGCAGCGCCCGCGGCCGCAGAGGCGCTCTGAGCGCCGCCCTGGCTGAGGCTATCCATCTGCTGATAGATTTGCTTCTGGCGTTCAACCACCTGATTCAACTGATACTGGCTTTCCTGGATTTGCCCACGGAGAGAATCAATGTCGCGTTGGTTATCAGAGAGTTGTTGCTGGAGTTGATTTAAAAGCTGGCCTTGAGCATTGCTGATGCGCTCAAGCGAGGTGACGCGGTCTTCGACCGAGCCGGAGCCGACATTACTGATTGGCGCTTGGGCAGTAGCGGCCCAGGGGGCCGCTACGCCAACCAGTAACGACAGACTCAACAGGTGACGTCTGAAGTTACTGTTCATGCGATTCTCTTAGTAAACCAGAACGGCACGACGGTTTTTAGCATAAGCCGCTTCGTCGTGGCCCAGTACTGCTGGTTTTTCTTTACCGTAAGAAACGATAGAGATCTGGTCAGCGGAAACGCCTTTACCCTGCAGGTACATTTTAACGGCGTTAGCACGGCGCTCACCCAGAGCGATGTTGTATTCCGGCGTGCCGCGTTCGTCAGCGTGGCCTTCAACGGTCACTTTGTAAGACGGGTTGTTACGCAGGAATGCAGCGTGCGCGTCCAGCATCTGAGCGAATTCGGAGCTTACGTCATACTTGTCCAGGCCGAAGTAAACGATGTTGTTCTTCTGCAGTTCTTGCATCTGCAGACGAGCTTGTTCTTCGGAAGACAGGTTGCTGCTGCCGTTTTCCATACCAGTGCCAGCGCCCATACCAGATTGGTCGTTGTTTGCGCTTTTGTTAGAACTACAAGCTGCTACAGCCAGAACTGGCAGTGCCAGCAGAAGCCCTTTCAGCACTTTGTTCAGTTGCATTTCTTTGATCCTTTTATAGTTTGCCATACATATTTACACATGCATCACAGATACGGCGACCAGGCAGGGAATTTGACCTGTCCATCAGTTGCCGGAAGACGCGCTTTGAAACGCCCATCAGTTGACACCAACTGCAGCACGGAGCCCATACCTTGCGTCGAGCTATAGATCACCATGGTGCCGTTTGGCGCAATACTAGGCGTTTCATCGAGGAAGGTACCGGTCAAAACCTGAACGGCGCCCGATCCAAGATCTTGTTTGGCGATGTGTTGCGCACCACTGTTGGTGCTGACCATCACCAGGAATTTACCGTCGGAGCTGACTTCAGAATCCTGGTTCTGAGAGCCTTCCCACGTCAGGCGCTGTGCGGCACCGCCGCTGGCGCTGATTTTATAAATCTGCGGACGCCCGCCCTGGTCGGAGGTAAACGCCAGAGACTGGCCATCCGGGAACCAGGTCGGTTCGGTGTTGTTGTTGCGGCCATCGGTCAGCTGCGTGATCTGGCCGGAGCCGAGGTTCATCACGTACAGGTTCAGGCTGCCGCTCTTGGACAGCGCGAAGGCCAGTTTGCTGCCGTCCGGCGAGAACGCCGGCGCACCGTTGTGGCGCGGGAACGAGGCGATCTGGCGGATGGCGCCGTTAGCCAGGGTCTGCACCACCAGCGCGGAACGGCCGCTCTCAAAGGTCACGTAAGCCAGTTTGCTGCCGTCCGGCGACCAGGCCGGGGACATCAGCGGCTCAGGCGAACGGTGCACCGTAAACTGGTTGTAACCGTCGTAATCCGCTACGCGCAGCTCATACGGGAATTTCCCGCCGTTGGTCTGCACGACGTAGGCGATACGGGTACGGAACGCGCCCTTGATGCCGGTCAGCTTCTCGAACACTTCGTCGCTGGCGGTATGGGCAGAATAACGCAACCACTGTTTGGTCACTTTATACTGGTTCTGCGCCAATACGGTGCCCGGCGAACCCGAGGTGTCCACCAGCTGGTAGGAGATCAGGTAGCTACCGTCGGCGCCAGGTTGAACCTGGCCGACAACCACGGCGTCGATGCCCAGCGCAGTCCAGGCCGCCGGAGTCACTTCAGACGCGGAGGTCGGTTGCTGCGGCATGCGCGCCACGTCGATCGGGTTGAATTTGCCGCTGTTACGCAGATCCGCGCCGACAATCTTGCCGATATCTTCCGGCGGCGTGCCTGGGCCCGCCCATTTAAACGGCACCACGCCAATCGGACGAGCGGAGTCGACCCCTTGGGTGATTTCAATGCGAACTTCCGCGTGCAGCACGGACGCCCACAGAATTAAAAAACCTAGCGCTACTCGAAATGCCTGCTTCATCTCATCTCCCTTATCCAGGCGGGATGCCTGCGATAAATTAGCAGAATTTTAACAAACCAACTTACGTAAAACTACATAATCCCTGTTGGTTACCTTAGTACATCCCTGTGATATCACTCAGTCAATCAACCGTTATTTCGGTTTGAATTCAAGGATAGAATTCTTAAAGTGCTGATAAACGGCATCGCTCGGCGGCTTCGGTATATGCGCCAACTTGGCGGCAGACACCGCGGCCTGACACAGCGCCGGATCGCCGCCCGCCGCTTGTACGCTTATCAGCAGGCCGTCCGGCGCCAGCTTGATACGCAGATCGCAGGTTTTGCCGGCGAACGAGCTGGCGTCATAGAACTTGCTCTGAATCGCCCCCTGAATTTGCCCCATATAACCGCTGATATCCGCCCCGCTGGCCCCAGCCGTTTTGGCATTGCCCTGCCCGGCCGGTTTACCGTCGCCCTTCGATTTGGCACCGCCGCCTTTCGGCGCGTTCTTGCCGTCCGCCAGGCCACCAAACAGATCGTTGACCTCCTCCGATTGCTTCGCAGCCTCAGCGGCGGCCTTCTTCTTGGCGTCCGCGGCTGCTTTCTTGGCGGCAGCGGCTTTCTCGGCCGCAGCTTTCTTCTCGGCTTCCGCTGCGGCTTTTTTCTCGGCTTCAGCGGCCGCTTTCTTCTCCGCAGCTTCTGCGGCTTTTTGCTCTGCGGCGGCGGCCGCGGCTTTCTTCGCCTCTTCCGCCTGTTTCTTGGCGGCGGCAGCGGCGGCCGCTTCTTTCTTGGCTTCCGCTTCGGCTTTCTTCTGCGCGTCCGCCTGCGCTTTGGCTATCTTGTCCGCTTCAGCCTTCGCCTTCGCGGCGGCGGCCTCGGCGACCTTCTGTTGCTCTTTGGCCTTGGCTGCGGCGGCTTCCGCCGCTTTTTGCTGCTCGGCGGCCTGTTTCTGCTGCTCCGCCGCCTTCTGCTGTTGCTCAGCCTGCGCTTTGGCGTCCTGCGCGGCTTTCTCCTGCGCCGCCAAACGCTCTTTCTCCAGCTCTTTCAGGCGCTGCTGTTGCTCCGCCTGCTTCTGCTGAAGCTCTTCGGCCTGTTGCTCCGCCTTTTTCTGGCGCTGCTTTTCGGCACGCTGCGCATCGTTGCTCTGCTGCTGCTGGCGATTGTACTGCTCCACCACCGCGCCGGGATCGACCATCACCGCGCCCACCACGGTGCCATCACCGCCACCGCCGGCGCCCATGTCGACATTTTCCTGCAGCGATCCCCAAATCAGCAGGGCAATCAGTATGAAGTGCAGAACGACCGAAACAATAACGGCGCGGTTCAGCTTATCGTTTTGCTCAGTTGCCTTTACCAAAATAGATTCCCAAAAACTGGTGTTGCTTATACGGGGTTCCTGGCCGCAGCGCAGGAACCGGGTTGCCGTTCGCCTTACGGTCAGATTGGCTGGGTCATCAGCCCTACGGAAGCCACGCCCGCCTGATGGAGAATATTCAATGCCTTGATAATCTCATCGTAAGGGACTTCCTTCGCACCGCCGATCAAAAAGACCGTTTTCGGGTTAGCCGCCAAACGCGACTTGGCTTCGGCCGCGACTTGCTCAGGCGGCAACAGCTCCATACGGTTGTGATCCACCACCAGGGTGTATTGACCTACGCCGGAAACCTCGAGGATCACCGGCGGATTGTCATCGCTGGACACCGTTTTGGAATCGGTGGCGTCCGGCAGGTCAACCTCCACGCTCTGCGTGATGATTGGCGCGGTTGCCATAAAGATCAGCAGCAGCACCAGCAACACGTCGAGCAGCGGAACGATGTTAATTTCGGACTTCAGCTCGCGCCGACTACGTCCACGTACTCTCGCCATGCTACCTCCTACTTATTTGCTGTCGCTGGAGAAGGCCTGACGATGCAGAATAGCGGTGAACTCTTCCATAAAGTTGTCGTAATTCTGCTCAAGCTTGTTGACGCGCTGGTTGAGACGGTTGTAGGCCATGACCGCCGGGATGGCGGCGAACAGACCGATCGCGGTGGCGATCAGCGCTTCGGCGATACCCGGCGCCACCATCTGCAGCGTGGCTTGCTTCACCGCGCCCAGTGCGATAAAGGCGTGCATGATCCCCCACACGGTGCCGAACAGGCCGATGTACGGGCTGATCGAACCGACGGTGCCGAGGAACGGAATATGGGTTTCCAGCGTTTCCAGCTCGCGGTTCATCGAAATGCGCATCGCGCGCGACGCCCCTTCGATCACCGACTCCGGCGCATGGTTGTTGGCGCGGTGCAGGCGGGCGAACTCTTTGAAGCCGGAATGGAAGATCTGCTCGGAGCCGGTCAGGCTATCGCGACGCGCCTGACTTTCCTGATACAGACGGGAAAGCTCGATACCGGACCAGAATTTGTCTTCAAAGGCTTCGGCGTCACGCGTCGCCGCATTGAGGATGCGGGTGCGCTGAATGATGATCGCCCAGGAGGCTACCGAGAAGCATATCAAAATCAACATGATAAGCTTAACCAGCAGGCTCGCCTTCAAGAATAAATCTAGGATGTTCATGTCAGTCACTGCTTAAACTCCGCGACAATAGACTTAGGAAGCGCTCTCGGCTTCATTTGGTGTGGATCAATACAGGCAATCAGGACATCTGCCTGGCTCAGTAGGGCCCCGTCAGAATTGACAATGCGTTGAGCAAACGTGAGAGAAGCCCCGCGCAGACAGGTGATTTCACTCTGCACCTCCAGTTGCTCGTCGAGACGAGCCGGAGCCAGATAATCCACCGTCATGCGCCGGACGACAAAAGCGACTTGTTCACTGAGCAGCTGCTGTTGATGAAAGTTGTGCTGACGCAGCATCTCTGTGCGCGCTCTTTCAAAAAAGGCGACGTAGCGGGCGTGATAGACCACACCACTGGCATCGGTATCCTCGTAGTAAACGCGAACCGGCCATCGAAACAACGTATTACTCACTCTACTTCCCAGCAATGCAATTTAACGCTGCTACTATACGCAAGACGGATCGGGTTGGGAATGGGTTACAAGATGGGAATGAAAATAATTATGGGCCGTGAGAGCCCATAACATGGGGACATCGGGGAGATTATAAAGAAACGTAAAGTAATCCTGCGCACAAGATCACAATTGCGGGAAGCGGCGCAAAAAAAGCGCGCCAGACGCTGCGCTGCGGGCGGAATCCGAAACCGTGGATCACCCCGGCGCACACCGCCCAAATCAGCAACAGCCCTTCCCAAATCTCCAGCGAGCTGGTTTTGGCGGCGAAACGCGTCGGATCCCAGAACACGCACCCCGCCAAAACCAACGCCAGCACCAGGGAAAGGGCCCGGATCGGGCCCTTGTCGGTGACAGCGTACAGCTTGTCAATCACGGACGAGCTCATCACTTACCGTCTTGCTGAGCTTTGGTTGCTTCGCTCTGCTCAAGCGCCAGCGCCGTGATGATGCCGAAGGCGCAGGCAAGAAGCGTTCCGAGAATCCAGGCAAAATACCACATGGTTTAGCTCCTTATCCTTAGTACAGCGAATGCTTGTTGTTTTCGATGTAGTTCTTGTCGAGGCGACCGAACATTTTGTAGTACGACCAGCTGGTGTACGCCAAAACGATAGGCACAAAGATCGCCGCCACGACGGTCATCACTTTCAGCGTCAACAGGCTCGACGTCGCGTCCCACATGGTCAGGCTGACGTTAGGCACGGTGCTGGACGGCATCACGAACGGGAACATGGTGACCCCGGCGGTGAGGATGACGCAGGCGATGGTCAGCGACGAGGTGACGAACGCCAGCGCGCCTTTCTCCAGACGCGAGAACAGGATGGTGAACAACGGCAGCACCACGCCCAGCGCAGGCAACGCCCACAGCAGCGGATACTTGTTGAAGTTGATCAGCCAGGCGCCGGCCTGATGCGCCACTTCTTTACGCATCGGGTTGGATTCCGCCAGGGTGTCCAGCGCCGACGTCACGACGAAGCCGTCGATGCCTTTCACCAGCCATACGCCCGCCAGCAGGAAGCACACCGCCATGATCAGCGTCGCGATCTGCGCCGCAGCGCGTGAACGCAGGTGGATCTCGCCGGTGGTGCGCATTTGCAGGTAGGTCGCCCCCTGGGTGACCAGCATGGTCAGGCTGACCACGCCCGCCAACAGACCGAACGGATTCAGCAGTTGGAAGAAGTTGCCGGTGTAGAACAGGCGCATGTACTCGTCCATGTGGAACGGCACGCCCTGCAGCAGGTTGCCGAACGCCACGCCGAAGACCACGGCAGGCACGAAGGAGCCGATGAAGATGCCCCAGTCCCACATGTTGCGCCAGCGGCTGCTCTCCAGCTTGGAACGGTAGTCGAAACCGACCGGGCGGAAGAACAAGGCGGCCAGCACCAGGATCATGGCGACGTAGAAGCCGGAGAAGGCCGCTGCGTAGACCATCGGCCAGGCTGCGAACAGCGCGCCGCCTGCGGTGATCAGCCACACCTGGTTACCGTCCCAGTGCGGGGCGATGGAGTTGATCATCACCCGGCGCTCGGTATCGGTTTTCCCGATGATGCGCACCAGAATGCCGACGCCCATGTCGAAACCGTCGGTGACGGCGAAGCCGATCAGCAGTACGCCAACCAGGACCCACCAAATAAATCGCAGTACTTCATAGTCAAACATACGTGGACTCCTGTTTAGCGCGCTTCCTGCACGGCGGCAGTCGGTTGTTCAAAGTGATAGCGGCCGGTTTTCAGGCTGCTTGGACCCAGACGCGCAAACTTGAACATCAGGTACAATTCAGCCACCAGGAACAGGGTGTACAAGCCGCAGATCAGCCCCATCGAGAACAGAATGTCGCCCGCGGTCAGCGAAGAGTTGGCGACCGCCGTCGGCAGCACCTCACCAATCGCCCACGGTTGACGGCCGTATTCCGCCACGAACCAGCCGGACTCGATCGCGATCCAAGGCAGCGGCAAACCGTACAGCGCCGCGCGGTGCAGCCATTTTTTCTGGCCGATGCGGCCGCGGATCACGTTCCAGAACGACAGGCCGATGATCAACAGCATGATCACGCCACAGGCCACCATGATGCGGAAGGCGAAGTACAGCGGCGCCACGCGCGGAATGGAGTCCTTGGTCGCCAGCTGGATCTGCGCTTCCGTCGCGTCGGTGACGTTCGGGGTATAGCGCTTCAGCAGCATGCCGTAGCCCAGGTCTTGCTTGGTTTTGTTGAATTCGGCGCGCACCGCAGGATCGGTGTTGCCACCGCGCAGCTCTTCCAGCAGCTGGTAGGCTTTCATCCCGTTGCGGATGCGCACTTCATGCTGCGCCATCAGATCTTTCAGGCCGGTGACCTGAGTGTCCGTGGAGCGGGTGGCGATCAGGCCAAGCGCATACGGGATCTGAATAGAGAAGGAGTTTTCCATCTTGTCCTGATCGGGAATGCCGAACAGGGTGAAGGACGCTGGCGCCGGCTGGGTGTCCCATTCCGCTTCGATAGCGGCCAGTTTGGTTTTCTGCACGTCGCCCATTTCGTAGCCGGATTCATCACCCAGAACGATAACGGACAGAATGGCAGCCATACCGAAGCTGGCAGCGATGGCGAAGGAGCGCTTGGCGAAGGCGATGTCGCGGCCTTTCAGCAGGTAGTAGGAGCTGATGCCCAGAACGAACATCGCGCCGCAGGTGTAGCCGGAAGCCACGGTGTGAACGAATTTCACCTGCGCAACCGGGTTAAGCACCAGTTCGGAGAAGCTGACCATCTCCATGCGCATGGTTTCGAAGTTGAAATCCGACGCGATCGGGTTCTGCATCCAGCCGTTGGCGACCAGGATCCACAGCGCGGACAGGTTGGAGCCGAGGGCCACAAACCAGGTTACCGCCATGTGCTGCACCTTGCTCAGACGATCCCAGCCGAAGAAGAACAGGCCGACCAGCGTCGATTCAAGGAAGAACGCCATCAGACCTTCGATAGCCAGTGGGGCCCCGAAGATATCGCCGACGTAGTGAGAGAAATACGACCAGTTAGTCCCGAACTGGAACTCCATGGTCAAACCGGTGGCCACACCCAGAGCAAAGTTAATCGCAAATAACTTTCCCCAGAATTTGGTCATGTCTTTATAGATTTGTTTGCCAGACAGGACATATACCGTTTCCATAATTGCCAGCAAGAACGCCATACCGAGCGTTAATGGGACAAATAAGAAATGGTACATCGCCGTTAAAGCAAACTGTAAGCGCGACAGTTCGACAATATCAAACATCTTGACTCCTTGCTCCTCGCAGGAAGACTCCGACACGCGGTTATCGGCACGCCTCTTTCAAAGCCGCCAGTAACGCCCCGCAGTGAATGCCCTTAAACACAACAAATTTGATCCAGCTTCTCCGCTTTCAACCGCACACTCGGCCAATAGCCCCTCGGGCCCTCGACAAGCACGCCACTGAAAACCGACAACGGGTAACAAATGCAACAAGATCAACCATCCATAATCACAACATGGATGATACTCGCCCAATCCCACACAATAAATAGGTTTTTACGTGACGTGGGTTAGACTTTTGGTTACAGGTCAAATCTTAGCCGAAAGAGGTACTTCGGGCTAATTTGATCTGAGACAATTTAAGCCTATCCGCATCTTATTTCCATATTCATCAGCACATTTCGCATAATTTTCTTAGGGTCATGTTGCGCAATGGTTTAATTGTTTTTTAATGATATTTTTGTGTTAAATAAATGTAATTTAAAAGAGCCGCCATTGTATTATTACGCGCTTATTATGCGACATAATTAACCTTTTATTTCCAATAAGCCGTGACAGTGATAGCAGTCACAAAACAACAAATCTCTCTCCAATATTAGTCTATTTCTCGCGATGGGATCGTAAAGGTTGCGATTTTGTAGCAGAATGACCGCTTATGTTAAAATTGCATTGAGTGACAATAACTTATGAAAAAAATCATCTTTGCCTCTGTCTTGGGACTCTCGGGAAACGCCATGGCCGCCGAAACGGTAAATATCACCCTGCTGGGCACCTCCGATCTGCACGGCACCTTCGTGCCCTGGGACTACGCCAGCGACACGGAGAATCTGGCGGGCAGCCTGAGCCAGATAGCCACCCAGGTGAAAAAGGTGCGCGCCGAGCAGCCCAACCTGATCCTGGTGGACGCCGGCGACACCATTCAGGGCAACTTCGTCGAAACCTTCAAGCATGAGGCCGTCAGCCCGATGATGCTGGGCCTCAACGCGCTCAATTATGACGTCTGGGTGATGGGCAACCACGAGTTCGACTTCGGCCTGCCGGTGCTGGCTACGCCGCTCAAGCAGTTCAAGGGCGCGGCGCTGGCGGGAAATATCGTCTGGGACAACGGCAAGCCCTATCTGCCGGCCTACACCATCGTCGAACGCCAGGGCGTGAAGATCGGCATTATCGGCATGGACACGCCGATGACCGCGGAATTCGCCAAGGGCACCGATCGCATCAAAGGGCTGAACTTCACCGATCCGGTGCAGGCGGTGAAGCAGGTCATCAGGCAAATCGACGGCCAGGTCGACGCCATCGTGCTGGTGGCGCATATGGGCATCGACAATGAGAACCAGCGCCCCGGCACCGGCGTGGCCGACATCGCCAACGCCAACCCGGAGCTGGCGGCGATCGTCGCCGGCCATATGCATGTGAAGATCGACAAAGCGGTGGTTAACGGCGTCATCATCACCGAGCCGGATAAATACGGCCGCGCGCTGTCGCGCATCGATCTGCAGTTTGAACGCCGCGACGGCAAATTCACGCTGATCGACAAAAACAGCTACACCTACCCCATCAAGGGGATGACGCCGGACAGCGCCATGCAGGCTCTCTACCAGCCGTACCATGACATTTTGCGCGCCAATGCCAACCGGGTCGTGGCGAAGCTGAGCGGCAGCGATCTGGTGCCCGCCGACGAATTCCGCGGCATTCCCCAGGTGCACGTGCAGGATACCGGCATCAACGCGCTGTTCCAGCAGGCCGCCCGCCACTATGCGCCGCTGGCGCAGGTGATCGCCCTGCAGATCGACAACGATCGCGCCAAACTGGACGTCGGCGACATCAAGGCCAAGGATATCGCCTTTAACTACCAATACGCCGGCGGCGAGATCACCGTGTATCAGCTCAACGGCAAAGCGCTTAAACGCTACATGGAGTGGTCCGCCGACTATTTCAATCAGCTGCAGCCGGGCGACGTCACCTACAGCTTTAACCCGGCGCGGCGATCGTCCAAATATTCCACCAACGATTTCTTCGACGGCGTCACTTACACCATCGATCTGCGCCAACCCACCGGCGCGCGCATTGTCGATCTGCGCCTGACGGACGGCACGCCGGTCACCGACGATATGCCGATCCGTCTGGGCATGAACAGTTACCGCATGGGCCACCTGACGCAAAAGGGTGGCGCGCTGGAGGGGCAATCCTTCCCGGTGCTGTTCGACAGCAAAGCGCAATACGGTGAAGAAGAAGGCACCATTCGCCACCTGACCCTGCGCTACCTGACGGAGGTGAAACACGGCCAGTATCAGGGCGTGCCGCCGCAGCGCTGGAAGCTGATCGGCATGGAGGGATACGAACCGCAGCGGGCGATCGTCAAACGGCTGCTCAATGAGGGCGTTATCCAGGTACCGACCACCGACGACGGCCGCTACACCAACGTCGCGTCGATCAACGTCAAAAACGCGCTGTTCCGCAACGCCGACGATTACCGCGCCGCCCTCACCTCGCTGGAGCAACAGCGCCAAGCCGCCGTGGATCCGGTGCAACAGCGCCGCCTGCAGGATCGGATCGCGCTGATCAAGGCGCTCAACGACTTCTGATCGTCGCCCATAAAAAAGGCCACCCAATGGGTGGCCAAACATGTCGAGATAGTGTTATTTCGTACTAAATGCTTAGCGCTTCAGCACCGCTTTTACCGCGTCGCCGATGTCCGCCAGGCTGCGAACGGTTTTCACGCCCGCCGCTTCCAGCGCAGCAAACTTCTCGTCCGCCGTGCCTTTGCCGCCTGCGATGATGGCGCCCGCGTGGCCCATGCGCTTGCCTTTCGGCGCGGTTACGCCGGCGATGTAGCCGACAACCGGTTTGGTGACGTGTTCTTTGATGTAAGCTGCTGCTTCTTCTTCAGCGCTGCCGCCGATCTCACCGATCATCACGATCGCTTCGGTCTGCGGATCCTGCTGGAACATCTTCAGGATATCGATGAAGTTGGAGCCCGGGATCGGGTCGCCGCCGATGCCCACGCAGGTGGATTGGCCCAGACCGGCATCGGTGGTTTGTTTCACCGCTTCATAGGTCAGGGTGCCGGAGCGGGAAACGATGCCCACTTTGCCCGGCAGGTGGATGTGGCCAGGCATGATGCCGATTTTGCACTCGCCTGGGGTGATCACGCCTGGGCAGTTCGGCCCGATCATACGCACGCCGGCTTCGTCCAGCTTCACTTTCACGGTCAGCATGTCCAGGGTCGGGATGCCTTCGGTGATGGTGATGATCAGTTTGATACCGGCATCGATCGCTTCCAGGATGGAGTCTTTGCAGAACGGCGCTGGAACGTAGATCACCGAGGCAGTGGCGCCGGTCGCTTCAACCGCTTCGCGCACGGTGTTGAACACCGGCAGGCCCAGGTGCTGAGTGCCGCCTTTGCCCGGGGTTACGCCGCCAACCATTTTGGTGCCGTAAGCGATAGCTTGTTCGGAGTGGAAAGTCCCCTGGCTACCGGTGAAGCCCTGGCAAATTACTTTGGTGTTCTTATCGATTAAAATGGACATTATTTACCCTCCACTGCTGCAACAACTTGCTGAGCCGCATCAGTCAGGCTGGTCGCAGCAATGATATTCAGGCCGCTGTCCGCCAGTTTCTTGGCGCCCAGTTCGGCGTTGTTCCCTTCCAAGCGCACCACCACCGGGACGTTAACGCCCACTTCGGCCACTGCGCCGATGATGCCGTCGGCGATCAGATCGCAACGTACGATACCACCGAAGATGTTAACCAGAACCGCTTTCACCTTGTCGTCGGACAGGATGATTTTGAACGCTTCGGTCACGCGCTCTTTGGTCGCGCCGCCGCCAACGTCCAGGAAGTTGGCCGGTTCGCCGCCGTGCAGTTTAACGATGTCCATGGTGCCCATCGCCAGGCCGGCGCCGTTAACCATGCAGCCGATGTTGCCGTCGAGGGCAACGTAGTTCAGCTCCCACTGAGCCGCACGGGATTCGCGCTCGTCTTCCTGGGAAGGGTCACGCATTTCACGCAGTTCCGGCTGGCGGAACAGGGCGTTGCCGTCGGCGCCCAGTTTGCCGTCCAGGCACACCAGATCGCCCTGCTTGGTGATCACCAGCGGGTTGATCTCAACCATCGCCAGATCGCGCTCCAGGAACAGCGTCGCCAGGCCCATGAAGATCTTGGCGAACTGGCTGACTTGCTTACCGGTCAGGCCCAGTTTGAAGGCCAGCTCACGGCCCTGATAAGGCTGTGGACCCGCCAGCGGATCGATGGTCATTTTGTGGATCAGTTCAGGGGTTTCTTCCGCCACCTTCTCGATTTCCACGCCGCCTTCGGTAGACGCCATGAACACCACGCGACGGGTAGAACGATCCACTACCGCGCCCAGGTACAGCTCTTTATCGATGTCGGTCGCCGCTTCTACCAGGATCTGGTGAACCGGCTGGCCCAGCGCGTCAGTCTGGTAAGTCACCAGACGCTTGCCCAACCAGGCTTCCGCGAAGGCACGGATATCTTCTTTGCTGTTGACGACTTTTACGCCGCCCGCTTTACCGCGGCCGCCAGCATGAACCTGACATTTCACCACCCACGGGCCGGAGCCGATTTTGGATGCGGCTTCTTCTGCTTCACGCGGAGTGGTACAGGCGTAACCGGTTGGTGCCGGCATGCCATACCGAGCAAACAGCTGTTTTGCCTGATATTCGTGTAAATTCATGATGTTCTATCCATTCAGTTCTGAAGGTTTTTAGCCGGACCATTATTACGCGGTAAACCGCATGGTTTTCCGGCCACATAGCACAGAGTGCGGGCGCGGCATGCCGCGCCCGGCAAGGGTTACTAGACGTCCAGCAGCAGACGAGCCGGATCTTCCAGCATCTCTTTGACCGTCACCAGATAACCGACGGATTCTTTACCGTCGATCAGGCGGTGGTCATAAGACAGCGCCAGATACATCATCGGCTGGATCACCACCTGACCATTGACCGCCATTGGGCGATCTTTAATGGCGTGCATGCCCAGGATGGCGCTCTGCGGCGGGTTGATGATCGGGGTAGACATCAGGGAGCCGAATACGCCGCCGTTGGTAATGGTGAAGTTACCGCCGGTCAGCTCTTCCACGGTCAGTTTGCCGTCGCGGCCCTTAACGGCCAGCTCTTTGATTTTCTTCTCGATGTCAGCCATGCTCATGGCGTCCACATCGCGCAGTACCGGCGTCACCAGGCCGCGCGGGGTCGAAACCGCGATGCTGATGTCGAAGTAGTTGTGGTAAACCACGTCAGAACCGTCGATCGACGCGTTCACTTCCGGGAAGCGCTTCAGTGCTTCAACCACCGCCTTGATGTAGAAGGACATGAAGCCCAGACGCACGCCGTGGCGCTTCTCGAAGGCTTCGCCGTACTGCTTGCGCAGATCCATGATCGGCTGCATGTTGATTTCGTTGAAGGTGGTCAGCATCGCGGTGCTGTTCTTCGCTTCCAGCAGACGCTCGGCGACGCGTTTGCGCAGGCGAGTCATCGGCACGCGTTTTTCGCTGCGGCCGGCCAGAGCAGGCTGCGGCGCGGCTTCAGCGGTGGCGGCCGGTTTGGCGGCGGCACCGCCTTTGGCCAGGTGCGCTTCCACGTCTTCACGCGTGATGCGGCCACCCACGCCGGTGCCTTTGATGGTGCCGGCATCGAGATCGTGTTCGGCGATCAGGCGGCGAATCGCCGGGCTGAGCGCGTCATTGCTTTCTTCTTCCAGGCTCGCGGTAGCGCGCTGTGCAGGCGTGGCTTCTTTCTCCTGGCTCTTCTCAGCGGTCGGCTTGCCGGAGCTGTCGCCCGGACGGATGCGGCCGAGCAGCTGGCGAGACAGTACGGTCGCGCCCTCTTCTTCCACGATAGCATCGAGAATGCCCGCTTCACTGGCCGGCACTTCCAACACCACTTTGTCGGTTTCGATTTCAACCAGGACTTCATCACGCTGCACGCTGTCGCCCGGTTTTTTGTGCCAGGTGGCTACGGTCGCATCGGCAACCGATTCAGGAAGGTCAGGAACCAGAATATCTACGCTACTCATTTAGCTTTCCCTTAAGTTTTTTATCATCTGCTTGCCGGCCCCTCGGCCGGCAAGCGAGCGAACATTAGTCAATATTCAGCGCGTCGTTCACCAGAGCCTGCTGCTGCTTCTGGTGTACGGACATATAGCCCACCGCCGGAGAAGCGGAGGCCGGACGTCCTGCGTAACGTAAAGAAGCCCCGAACGGCACCACTTCACGGAAGTTGTGTTGGCTGCAGTACCAGGCGCCCTGGTTCAGCGGCTCTTCCTGACACCAGACGAAATCATGCACGTGCGAGTATTGCTCCAGCACGGCCTGCACGGCCTGATGCGGGAACGGATACAGCTGCTCGATACGCACGATGGCCACGTCTTTCTGCTCGTTCTTGCGACGCTGTTCCAGCAGGTCGTAGTAGACCTTGCCGGAGCACAGCACGACGCGCTTGACCGCTTTCGGATCCAAGTCGTCGATCTCGCCGATCGCCGGCAGGAAGGTGCCGTTGGCCAGTTCGTCCAGTGAAGAAATCGCCAGCGGGTGACGCAGCAGCGACTTCGGCGACATCACCACCAGCGGACGGCGCATACCGCGCAGCGCCTGACGGCGCAGCATATGGTAAACCTGCGCCGGCGTGGACGGGACGCACACCTGCATGTTCTGCTCTGCGCACAGCTGCAGATAGCGTTCCAGACGCGCGGAAGAGTGCTCTGGGCCCTGGCCTTCATAGCCGTGCGGCAGCAGCATCACCAGGCCGCACATACGGCCCCATTTTTGCTCGCCGGAACTGATGAACTGGTCGATAACGACCTGCGCGCCGTTGGCGAAGTCACCGAACTGCGCTTCCCAGATGGTCAGCGTGCGCGGTTCCGCCGTGGCGTAGCCGTATTCGAACGCCAGCACCGCTTCTTCAGACAGCACGGAATCCCAGACCTTGAATTCGCCCTGGCCGCTGTGAATATTCGCCAGCGGAACGTAGACCGAACCGTTTTTCTGGTTGTGCACCACCGCGTGACGGTGGAAGAAGGTGCCGCGGCCGGCGTCTTCGCCGGAGATGCGGATTGGAATGCCTTCATCCGCCATGGTGGCGTAGGCCAGCGTTTCGGCGGCGCCCCAGTCGAACGGCTTGTTGCCCGCCGCCATCTCGGCGCGGTCCGCGTAGATTTTCGCCACGCGCGACTGCATTTCGATCGCTTCCGGCACGGTGCTGATGCGGCGGCCCAGCTCCTGCAGGCGCTTCATCTCAACCTTGCTCGGGTACTCTTCGTCCCACTCGTGGTTCAGGTACGGTGACCAGGTGAAGGAGTGCAGGTTCATCGGACGCCACTCTTCAACCACGCAATCGCCGCGGTCGAGCGCGTCGCGGTACAGGTTGACCATTTCCGTGGCATCTTCCAGGCTGGCCACGTTCTGTTCGGTCAGAACGTCAGCGTAGATTTTGCGCGGCGTAGGGTGTTTCTTGATCTTCTGATACATCACCGGCTGGGTGGCGCTCGGCTCGTCGGCCTCGTTGTGCCCATGGCGACGGTAGCAAACCAGATCGATCATCACGTCACGCTTAAAGGTGTTACGGAAATCCAACGCCAGGCGGGTGACGAAGGCCACGGCCTCCGGATCGTCCGCGTTGACGTGGAAGATCGGCGACTGAACCATTTTGGCGATGTCGGTGCAGTATTCGGTAGAGCGCGCATCCAGCGGGTTGGAGGTGGTGAAACCAACCTGGTTGTTGATGACGATGCGCACGGTGCCGCCCACTTCGTAGCCGCGAGCCTGAGACATGTTCAGGGTTTCCTGAACCACGCCCTGGCCGGTGATGGCGGCGTCGCCGTGAATGGTGATCGGCAGCACCATGTTGCTGCGCGCTTCGTCCAAGCGATCGCGACGGGCGCGAACCGAGCCCATGACCACCGGGCTAACGATCTCCAGGTGCGACGGGTTGAACGCCAGCGCCAGGTGAACCATGCCGCCTTCGGTTTCCACGTCGGAAGAGAAGCCCTGGTGATATTTCACGTCACCGGTGCCGAGGTGTTCTTTATGCTTGCCGGCGAATTCGTCGAACAGATCGGCCGGCTTTTTGCCCAGCACGTTGATCAGCACGTTCAGACGGCCGCGGTGGGCCATGCCCAACACCACTTCGCGCGTGCCGTTCTTACCGGCGTGGCGCACCATCTCTTTCAGCATCGGCACCAGCGCGTCGCCGCCTTCCAGCGAGAAGCGTTTGGCGCCCGGGAATTTGGCGCCCAGGTAACGTTCCAGGCCTTCCGCCGCGGTCAGCTCGTTCAGGAAACGGCGTTTTTCGTCGGCGGTAAAGCTGGCGCGCCCCACCACCGACTCGATGCGCTGTTGGATCCAGCGTTTCTCTTCGGTGTTGGTGATGTGCATGTACTCAGCGCCGATCGAGCCGCAATAGGTCTGCTTCAGCGCGGCGTACAGATCGCCCAGCTTCATGGTTTCTTTGCCGATGGCGAAAGAGCCCACGTTGAAGGTTTCCTGGAAATCGGCTTCGGTCAGGTTGTGGTAAGCGGGATCAAGGTCAGGAACTTGCTCGCGCTGCCACAGGCCGAGCGGATCGAGGTTGGCATGCTGATGCCCGCGGAAGCGGAAGGCGTTGATCAGCTGCAGTACCTTGACCTGTTTGGCGTCGGTTTCCGGATCGGTGATGGTGGTATTGTAGCGCGCGGAGTCTTTCGCCAGGCGGCGGAAGTAATCGCGCGTTTGAGAGTGAAGCTGATCGGGTTTGACACCCGCGGTTGGTAGCTGTTGAAAAATGGAACGCCAGCTATCTTCAACGGAACCCGGATCGGTTAAGAAGTCTTCATAGAGCTGCTCTATGTAAGACTGGTTCGCGCCCGCCAGATAGGAGGAATCCAGCCAGGCCTTCATTGCGCCGTTCTGCATCATGATCCCTTAAGCTTTGAAGCTTTAGTTTTCGCCGTGGTTAACATAATTACCGTGATGAATACGGTTTGCCGTAAAACGGTTCACTCGACGTACTTGCGGCCATGACGGCCCGATACGTTCTGTTATGGACCTTGCGGTCCCTTACAAGGAACCTCTAAAAACCGGCGGAAGAACCAGGCTGCATAGCGCCGCAGCCGCGGGTCAGTTTTTAGAGGTTCCCTCCCCTATGGGATGTGCGCCGGAAAAGAGCCCGGCGCAGCATCTCATTCCGTTTATGCGCCGCGTTGCAGCAGCATGGACTTGATATGCCCGATCGCACGCGTCGGGTTCAAGCCTTTAGGACATACACTGACACAATTCATAATGCTATGGCAGCGGAAAACACTAAAAGCGTCGTCCAGATCATCTAAACGTTCTTGCGTTTCCGTGTCACGGCTGTCGATCAGGAAGCGATACGCCGCCAGCAGACCGGCAGGCCCGATGAACTTGTCCGGGTTCCACCAGAACGATGGGCAAGAGGTCGAGCAGCAGGCGCACAGAATGCACTCGTACAGACCGTCCAGCTTGGCGCGCTGCTCCGGCGACTGCAGGTGCTCGCGCGCCGGCGGGTTCTTGCCGTCGTTCAGCAGGTATGGCTTGATCTTTTCATACTGGGTGTAGAACTGGCCCATATCCACCACCAGATCGCGCACCACCGGCAGGCCCGGCAGCGGACGGATCACGATCTTGCCGTTACCTTTGCGCAGCGACGAAATCGGGGTGATGCACGCCAGGCCGTTTTTACCGTTCATGTTCAGGCCGTCGGAACCGCACACGCCTTCGCGGCATGAGCGACGGAACGACAGGGTCGGGTCTTTTTCTTTCAGCTGGATCAACGCATCCAGCAGCATCATGTCGCGACCTTCTTCCGCTTCCAGGGTGTAATCCTGCATGTGCGGCGCGTCATCGACATCCGGGTTGTAGCGATAAATGGAAAATTCGAGTTTCATCTGTCGATCTCCGCAATTAGTAAGAACGCACTTTCGGCGGGAATGCCGGGCGCAGCTTCGGTTGCATGTTCACTTCACGACGTGTCATGCTTTCCGATTGCGGCAGATACAGCGAATGGCACAGCCAGTTGGCGTCATCGCGTTCCGGGTAGTCGAAGCGGCTGTGCGCGCCGCGGCTCTCGGTACGGAAGTTGGCCGACACGGCGGTGGAATACGCGGTCTCCATCAGGTTATCCAACTCCAGGCACTCGATGCGCTGGGTGTTGAACTCGCTGGAGGTATCGTCCAGGCGTGCGTTCTTCAGACGTTCACGGATCACTTTCAGTTCTTCCAGGCCCTTGGCCATCGCATCGCCTTCGCGGAATACCGAGAAGTTGTGCTGCATGCAAGACTGCAGCGCTTTGCGAATTTCGACCGGGTCTTCGCCGGAACGGGTGTTGTTCCAACGGTTCAGACGGTCCAGCGAGGCTTCCACGTCGGAGTCGCTGGCGTCACGGCTCACGCCCTGCTCTTCCAGCGATTCCTGCAGGTGCATGCCGGCGGAACGGCCGAACACCACCAGGTCGAGCAGCGAGTTGCCGCCCAAGCGGTTGGCGCCGTGCACCGATACGCAGGCGATTTCGCCCACCGCGAACAGCCCCGGGATCACCACGTCTTCGCCTTTCTCGTTCACGGTCAGCGCCTGGCCGGTCACCTTGGTCGGAATGCCGCCCATCATATAGTGACAGGTTGGGATAACCGGGATCGGCTCTTTCACCGGATCGACGTGCGCAAAGGTGCGGGACAGTTCCAGAATGCCCGGCAGACGGGATTCCAGCACCTCTTTACCCAGGTGATCCAGCTTCAGCTTGGCGTGCGGGCCCCAAGGACCGTCGCAGCCGCGGCCTTCGCGGATTTCGATCATGATCGAACGGGCAACCACGTCGCGGCCCGCCAGATCTTTGGCGTTCGGCGCATAACGCTCCATGAAGCGCTCACCGTGTTTGTTCAGCAGGTAACCGCCTTCGCCGCGGCAGCCTTCGGTCACCAGCACGCCCGCGCCGGCGATGCCGGTCGGGTGGAACTGCCACATTTCCATGTCCTGCACCGGCACGCCGGCGCGCAGCGCCATGCCGACACCGTCGCCGGTGTTGATGTGGGCGTTGGTGGTGGACTGGTAAATACGGCCTGCGCCGCCAGTCGCCAGCACGGTGGCCTTGGCTTTGAAGTAAACCACTTCACCGGTTTCGATGCAGATAGCCGTGGTGCCAACCACCGCGCCGTCCTGGTTTTTCACCAGATCGAGCGCATACCACTCGGAGAAGATGGTGGTGTGGTTTTTCAGGTTCTGTTGGTACAGGGTGTGCAGCAGCGCGTGGCCGGTACGGTCGGCTGCGGCTGCGGTACGCGCCGCCTGCTCGCCGCCGAAGTTCAGCGACTGGCCGCCGAACGGGCGCTGATAGATGCGGCCGTCGTCCAGACGAGAGAACGGCAGGCCCATGTGTTCCAGTTCCAGAATCGCTTCCGGGCCGGTTTTGCACATATATTCGATGGCGTCCTGGTCACCGATATAGTCGGAACCTTTCACCGTGTCGTACATATGCCATTCCCAGTTGTCCTCGTGGCTGTTGCCGAGCGCGACGGTGATGCCGCCCTGTGCGGACACGGTATGGGAACGGGTCGGGAAAACTTTGGACAGCAGGGCACAGGTCGAGCCCGCTTGGGAAATTTGCAGCGCGGCACGCATGCCCGCACCGCCGGCGCCGATTACGACGGCATCAAACTCTCTGACTGGCAGTTTCATTTAAGCACCCCACACTACGATTGTTCCGTACAGTAAATAGACCAGCAACGCGACCACGACAGCCAGCTGCAACACCAGGCGAACCGCCAGCGGCTTGACGTAGTCCGTCAGCACCTGCCACAGCCCGATCCAGGCGTGCACCAGAATCGACAGCAAGGTCAGCAGAGTGAACACTTTCGTAATGGAAGTGGCGAAGAAACCGCGCCAGATGTCATAAGTGAGTTCCGGAGCCGTGACGAAGAAGCCCAGGATATACAGGACGTACAGGGTGATAATGATAGCGGAAGCGCGCAGCAGCAGCCAATCGTGCACGCCGTTGCGCCCTAATGCAGAAACGTTGTTTACCATACGAGGACTCCAGCCAGAACTGACAGCACGACGGTCAGACCGATCGCCACCTGGGCGGAACGGGTACCGGCGGCCAAACTCTCTTCGATGTAGCCAAAATCCATTAACAAGTGACGGATGCCACCGCAAATGTGATAGGCCAGCGCCGTGAGGATGCCCCAGAATATGAATTTGACGATGAAGCTATTCATGATGGCGGCCGCCTGCAGGAACCCCTCTTGGGAAGAGAGTGACAGGCCCAGCAGCCAGAGGAGGATACCCACGGCAACGAAGGTAATTACGCCAGAGACTCGGTGTAAGATAGACGCTATCGCAGTTACGGGGAACCGGATCGTTTGCAGATCCAAGTTGACAGGTCGTTGTTTTTTCACGTATTTGCCCACACAGCTCTTATTATTTTCCTTCCTCCGGGCCTGGGCGGGGATCAGACAGCGTTAAGAGCCTAAAACCCTTACACGTCACGCGCTCAAACATCAACATCCTCTGTGCTCAAACGGCGCGCATTTATAACGCTGGGTGCTCCTACTTCAGGGTAATCCGGAGACCTGGCGGCAGTATAGGAGGATCACATTCTGATTACAATTCTCATACAACCGCTTTGATAACATTTCCCCCGAACAGTGATTCAGATCACGGATTTCACAATTAGTGCAAAATTAATTATCTGATTTGACAAGAGATCAACATTTCCATTACATATAGGGGCACAAACGGTCCTATGATGCGCTATGGGTCAGCAGATACACTTCCCCCCGGGTTCGAGTTGTGCAACAGTGTATTTGACGAACCTATCCCAATAGCCGTTGTTTCCCGCTCGATTTTGCCGGCGTCAAAAAGCAAATAAAGCAAATAAAAACAGATTATTGGGATAGGTTCACATCTCTTCGAACAGCTCATAGGTAAGATTAACAGACTATAACGAATTACTATGAATCGTTAACAACTGGTCACCCGTCTCGTTCGCCTGGTCAGCACTCTGTACCCTACCCGCGCACAGTTGCGCAGTCGCTCACAGAGTTAGCGTCCGCACCATTTTTTTGCGGGCAACCTGCAGAGATTTAAGGTATTTCAGTTGTTAGTGGTTTTTAAAATAAGGCGCTAAGGAGACAGTAAATGACTGATAAGAAAGCGACGCTAACCATTAACGACAGCGAAGCTCCGATCGAACTGGGCGTATTGACACCGACACTGGGCCCCGATGTCCTCGATGTCCGCGCTCTGGGTTCCAAAGGTTATTTCACATTTGATCCCGGCTTTACCTCCACCGCTTCTTGCGAATCCAAGATTACCTTCATCGACGGCGACAAAGGCGTGCTGCTGCACCGCGGCTTCCCTATCGAGCAGCTGGCGAAAGAATCTTCCTACCTGGAAGTGTGCTACATCCTGCTCTACGGCGAGACCCCAACGCCGGAAGAGTTCGAGACCTTCAAAACCACCGTCACCCGCCACACCATGATCCACGACCAGATCACCCATCTGTTCCGTGGCTTCCGTCGCGACTCGCACCCGATGGCGGTGCTGTGCGGCGTGACCGGCGCGCTGGCGGCGTTCTACCACGATGCGCTGGACGTCAACAACGAGCGTCACCGTGAAATCACCGCGTTCCGCCTGCTGTCCAAAATGCCGACCGTGGCGGCGATGTGCTACAAATACTCCCTGGGCCAGCCGTTCGTTTACCCGCGCAACGATCTGTCCTATGCCGGCAACTTCCTGCACATGATGTTCGCCACCCCGTGCGAAGAGTACGTGGTGAACCCGGTGCTGGAACGCGCCATGGATCGCATCCTGATCCTGCACGCCGACCATGAGCAGAACGCCTCTACCTCTACCGTGCGCACCGCCGGCTCTTCCGGCGCCAACCCGTTCGCCTGCATCGCGGCCGGCATCGCCTCCCTGTGGGGGCCGGCACACGGCGGCGCCAACGAAGCGGCGCTGAAAATGCTGGAAGAGATCAAGACCGTCGAGCACATTCCGGAATTCATCAAGCGTGCCAAGGACAAGAACGACTCCTTCCGCCTGATGGGCTTCGGCCACCGCGTGTACAAGAACTACGATCCGCGCGCTACCGTGATGCGCGAAACCTGTCACGAAGTGCTGAAAGAGCTGAACAAGAAGGACGACAACCTGCTGCAGGTCGCGATGGAGCTGGAACACATCGCGCTGAACGACCCGTACTTCATCGAGAAGAAACTGTACCCGAACGTCGACTTCTACTCCGGCATCATCCTGAAGGCGATGGGCATTCCTTCTTCCATGTTCACCGTGATCTTCGCCATCGCGCGCACCATCGGCTGGATCGCCCACTGGAACGAAATGCACGACGAAGGCATCAAAATTGCCCGTCCGCGTCAGCTGTACACCGGCTATGCCGAACGCGATTTCAAATCCCAGCTGAAAAACAAGTAAGCCGCTTTCCCGGCTGAAGCTGCACCGCGCCGCCCCTTCGGGCGGCGTTTTTTTTGGTTATTTCTGGCAGCCCGGGCACCAATAAAACGGCCGCGACGACAGATCGGTACGCACGATCATCCCGCCGCAGCGTTCGCAGGGCTCGCCGCTGCGATGAAACACCTTGAAGCGAAACAGCGCGCCGTGATGCCGGTTGTCATCCGCCTGCCCGCGCGTCTGGTAGGAAAGGCGCGGCACCGCCAGCAATGCGTCCGCCAGGCGACGCAGCGCTTCCGGCGGCAGATCCTGCGGTTTGTGCTGCGGCGCCAGTTCGGCCTGCCACAGGATTTCGGCGCGCAGATAATTGCCCAATCCGGCGAGAAACGCCTGGTCGAGCAGCATGCCGCCCAGCTGCCGGCGGCGAAAACGCGGCGTCAGCAACCGCTCCGCCACATCTTCCACCGTCAACGACATGTCCAACACGTCGGGGCCGATGCGTTGCAAAAACGGGTGCTGCTCTATCTCCTCGCGCGGCCCGACGGTAATGTCGGAAGCGCTGTAGAGCAATATCGCGCTGCGGGCGGTTTCCAGCCGCACCCGCAGATCGCGCCTGGTCTCCGGCGTCTCCCCGGCCGCCGCCACTTTCCACACGCCGTACAGCTGGTTGTGGCTGTACATCGTCAGCCCGTTGGAGAAATGGGTCAGCAGCGCCTTGCCGCGCGGCTCAATGGCGACGATGCGCTCGCCGAGCAGACGCTGGCGGTAGTGTTTCAGCTGGGGAAAAGCGAAATCGACGGCGGTCAACGGCTGATCGATCACCGCCGCCGCCAGTTTGTCCGCCGCCCGGCGAATCTCCGGTCCTTCCGGCATAGACCACTCCTTACGTAGACCCGGCGCAGCGCGCTACGCCGGGGATTTTCTTGATTAATGCGTCGCGCCGCCCACCACTTTCAGATCGTGTTCCACCTGCAAAGCGATGGAAACGGCCAGCTCCAATGCAAACAGCACCGTCGAAGCCGCCATGCTCGGCGCGCCGGGGTGCGCCGCCGCCTGCTCCGGCAGATACGGGATATGGATAAAGCCGCCCTTCACCTCGCGCTGGCCGCTCAAACGGTGTAGCAGGCCATACATGACATGGTTGCACACGTAGGTGCCGGCGGTCTGCGAAACGGCGGCCGGAATGCCAGCCTCGCGCATCGAACTGACCATCGCTTTAATCGGCAAGGTACTGAAATAGGCCGCCGGGCCGCCGGCGACGATCGGCTCGTCCACCGGCTGTTGCCCCTGATTGTCGGGGATACGCGCATCGTCGACGTTGATCGCCACCCGTTCAATCGTGATGTCGGTGCGGCCGCCGGCCTGGCCGATAGCCAGCACCATCACCGGCTGCACCTCGTCGATCGCCGCATTGAGCGCCTCCAGCGCCGCGCCGAACACGCACGGCAGCTGGCGCGCCACGATGCGCGTGCCGACCAGCTCCATATCATTGAGCTGCTTCACCACTTCCCAGGAGGGGTTAAGGCGCTCGCCGCCAAACGGCTCAAAGCCGGTAATCAATACTTTTTGCATCCTTACTCCTACAGGAACATCAGGAAATACAGCAGGAACACGTTAACCAGCAGCAGCAGCACGCCGGTCGGCACCTGCGCCTTGATCACCGCATTCTTGTCCGGCAGCTCCAGCAGCGCCGCCGGCACGATGTTAAAGTTCGCCGCCATCGGCGTCATCAGGGTGCCACAATAGCCGGAGAACATGCCGATCGCCGCCATCACCGCCGGGTTGCCGCCGTGCTGCAACACCAGGATCGGAATGCCGATGCCGGCGGTAACGATCGGGAAAGCGGCGAAGGCGTTGCCCATCACCATGGTCAGCACAGCCATACCGATAGCGTAGACCGCCACGGCGATAAAGCGGTTATCCACCGCCAGATACTCCTGGGTCAAATGCGAGATCGCGGTGCCGACGCCGGCGACGGTAAACAGCAGCCCCAGCGTGGCAAGGATCTGCGGCAGAATGAACGCCCAGCCGATCGAATCCAGCAGGCGCCGCGCTTCCTGCACTGGCTGCAGGGCCTTCTCGTGGGTCATTTTCACCGCGATCGCCAGGCCAATCAGGCAGCCGACGGTCATCGAGAACAGGGTGATCAGCGTCGCATGGTTGCCGCTGCCGAATACCGCGCTTTGCAACGCCGGCACGTTGTTGAACAACAGCACGCCGATCACCGTCACCACCGGGATTGCCAGAGCGGGGATAAACAGCTTGTTGCCCAGGCGCTTGGCGCTGGCCTCGCGCTCCTGCGGCGCCCGTTGATGATAGCTGCCGAGGCGCACACCGCCGAAACCGGCAATCAGGGCCATCACCACCACCACCACGCCAACGATGATATGCAGCATGCGTTTTTCGTTGCTGCCCTCGCCCAGCACGTCGCCCAACAGGCGGTAAGTCCAGTCGCCGACCAGGAACACCAGGCCGTACAGCCCCCAAAACAGCCCGGTGGTGATGCGGCGCGGGTTGGCGCGATCGCGGAAGGACATCACCGCCACAATCAGCAGCACCGCGCCGGCCAGCCAGTAGAGGTATTGTTGCTGGAAGTTCATCGTGCCTCCCCCTTCGCCTGCAGCGCCGCCTGATTCAGCTGCGCCAGCTCTGCGCTCAGCTGCTTATCCATCCGATACAGCCGGAACGCGTGGATCAGGAAAGCGAAAATCGCGGTCGGAATGCCCCACAGCGCGATATGCAGCGGCTCGGTCTGAATGCCGCCGGACTCCAGCATAAAGTTGTGCATGAAGATGATCGCGCCGAAGGCGACGAAGATATCTTCGCCGAAGAACAGCCCGACGTTGTCGGTCGCGGCCGACATGGCACGCAAACGGTGGCGCGTGCGCTCCGGCAGCTCGCCGTAGCGGTTTTCCGTTGCCCCTTCCGCCATCGGCGCCAGCAGCGGCCGCACCATCTGCGGATGCCCGCCCAGGCTGGTCAGCCCCATCGCCGCGGTAATCTCGCGCACGAACAGGTAGACGATCAGCAGACGGCCGGCGGTGGCGCTTTTGATCCTGGCGATCCACGCCTGCGCCCGTTCTTTCAGCCCGTGGCGCTCCAGCAGGCCGATCACCGCCAGCGGCAGCAGCAGGATCAGCGGCAGGTTGCGGGTATTGAGAAAGCCCTCGCCGAGCTTTTCCAGAATGACGTCCAGCGGCATCAGCGCCGCCAGACCGGTGATGATACCGGCGGCGATCACCACCAGCACCGGGTTGAAACGCAATACAAACCCGACCACGATGGCGGCGATGCCAATCAGTGGCCAGAGATTCACGGCCTGTTCCATAGTCTTCCCTCGATATTTTCTAATAGTTTTTTGCTTGTGATGTTGTGTCTTGCTTTATTGCTCCGCGCTAACGCGGATGCCCTGCTGAACAAAACTGTCCCGCAGCTTGCGCGCATACGCCAGCGCATGCTCGCCGTCCCCGTGCAGGCAGACGGTTTCCGCCTGAACGGCGGTCCAGACGCCATCCACGCTGCGCACCCGGTGATGGCGCACCATCTCCAGCGTTTGCGCCAGCGCCTGTTCGTCATCCTCAATCAGCGCCCCCGGCAAACCGCGCGGCACCAGCGTGCCGTCGGCCTGATAGCCGCGATCGGCGAACACCTCTTGCCGGGTGGTCAGACCGAGTTGTTCCCCGGCGCGGATCAGTTCGCTGCCGGCCAGCCCCACCAGCCGCAGCGCCGGATCGACCGCCTGCACCGCCCGGGCGATCGCTTCCGCCAGCGCCGGCTCAACCGCCGCCTGGTTGTACAGCATGCCGTGCGGCTTAACGTGCACCATCACCCCGCCCTCGGCGCGGGCGATCGCCGCCAGCGCCCCGAGCTGATACACCACCTGCGCGTACACCGTTTCCGGCGGCAGCTGCATGCGGGTGCGGCCGAAGTTCTCCCGATCGGGAAAACTCGGGTGAGCGCCGATCGCCACGCCGTACTGCAATGCCCAGCGCACCGACTGACGCATGGTCTGCGCATCGCCGGCGTGGAAGCCGCAGGCGATGTTGGCCGAGCTCACCAGTTGCAACAGCGCCTGGTCGTTGGCGCAGCCTTCGCCGAGATCGGCGTTCAAATCAACGATCATGTAACCCCCAGGCAATCTGTCGAAGGAAGAGATCCTGCTCGGCTTTGGCGCGCTGCGCCTCGGCCAGTGAGCAGAGAACGAAGTGGATCGGTTCGCCGAGACGGATCTGCGCCAAGTGGTAGAGATCGGCCTCGATCACGCAGGCGATACGCGGGTAACCGCCGGTGGTTTGCGCATCGGCCATCAGCACGATCGGCTGGCCGTTGTGCGGCACCTGCACCACGCCGGGCAGCAGGCCGTGCGACAGCATCTCGCGGTCGGTGGTGCGCTCCAGCGGCGTACCGCCGTGCAGGCGGTAGCCCATGCGGTTGCTCTGCGGGCTGAGCTGCCAGGCGGTGCGCCAGAACGTGTCCTGCGCCTCTTCGCTGAACTCAGCGTACTCCGGCCCCGGCAGCGCGCGAATGCGGTTGGTGAACAGCAGTTGCTTCACGCCGCAGCGGTGTTGCGGCAGCACGGTGGATTTGCCCAGCGGCAACCGATCGCCGTCCTTCAGATTACGGCCTTCGTGGCCGCCAAAGGCGGCTTTCATGTCGGTGCTGCACGAGCCCAGCATTTCCGGCACGGCGATGCCGCCCGAGATCGCCAGGTAGCTGCGCATGCCACGTTTCGGCGTGCCCAGCGCCAGCCGCTGCCCCTTTTTCACCGGGTAGCGCCAGCCGGTCCACAGCGGCTTGCCGTCCAGCTGCGCGTCGCAGCCGGCACCGGTCAAGGCGATCCAGCCAGGGCGGGTAAACTCGGCGCTGAACTGGCCGAGGGTGATCTCCAGCCCGGCGGCCTCCGGCGCATTGCCCACCAGCAGGTTGGCGATCTTCAGCGCCGGTTGATCCAGCGCCCCGCCGGTGCTGATGCCCAGGCGGCGGAATCCCTCGCGGCCCAAATCCTGCACCGTGGTATAGATGCCGGCACGCAGAATAATCAGCATACGCCCTCCTTCTGCGGCACGAAGCGCACGTTATCGCCCGGGCGCAGCAGCGTCGGCGGCATTTCATGCGGATTGAACAGCGCCAGCGGCGTGCGGCCGATCAGCTGCCAGCCGCCGGGCGTCACCAGCGGATAGATACCGGTCTGGCCGCCGCCGATGCCAACGGAACCGGCCGCCACCGCCAGACGCGGTTCCGCGCGGCGCGGCGTCGCCAGTTGTTCCGGCATGCCGCCCAAATAGGAGAAGCCCGGCTGAAAGCCGAGGAAATAGACCACGTAGGCCGCCGCCGCGTGGCATTCCACCACCTGCCGCGGTGTCATGCCGGTATGGCGCGCCACTTCATCCAGATCGGGGCCTTGCTCCCCGCCGTAGACCACCGGAATATCCACCTGGCGCGATTCCGGCGTCAGGCTCTCTTTGCTTTCCCAACCTTGCTGCAGCAGCGCGAGCATCGCTTCGGCGTCGGCCTGCGGCGTATGCAGCAACAGCGTCAGGTTGTTCATCCCCGGCACCACTTCCCGCACGTCGGGGTGGTGATTCAGCTTTTCCGCCAGCGCCCAGATGCGCTGCTGGCTCGGTAAGGTCACCGGCGGCGACAGTTCAAGCACTACCGCTCTTTCACCCAACAGGTAATAACGTGCTTGTTGCACCCTTATTCTCCTTATTATTATCGCGATGAAAAACACACCAGTTATGCGTGACGCGGCCCCGGCTGTCAATAGAACGCAACCATAGGGAAAATAAGGAAATAGCGCGATAGAAGGATTCAGCCGGCGCACAGGCCGGGCTGGATCCGGGGAAGAAAAAAATCAGGCGGGATTCGGGATGTCGATAAAGGTCACATCAAAGCCGTGGTGCTGCGCCAGCCAGTCGCCCAGCGCCTTCACGCCGCCGCGCTCGGTGGCGTGGTGGCCGGCGGCGAAGAAATGCACGCCCATTTCGCGCGCGCTGTGAATGGTCTGCTCAGACACTTCACCGCTGATGAACGCATCGACGCCGAAGCGCGCCGCGCTGTCGATAAAGCCCTGGCCGCCGCCGGTGCACCAGGCCACCCGGCGAATGTGCTCAGGCGCGTTATCGCCGCAGTGCAGCACCGCGCGCCCCAGCCGGCTTTCGATACGCTGCTGCAGCGCTTCGCCGGTCAGCGGCTGTTCAAATTCGCCGTGCGGCACCAGCGGCTCGACGTCGCCAATCACCCGAATGCCCAGCGCCTGCGCCAGCTGCGCGTTGTTGCCCAGCACCGGATGCGCGTCCAGCGGCAGGTGGTAGCCGTACAGGTTGATATCGTGGGTCAGCAGCGTTTTCAGGCGGTTGCGCTTCATGCCGCGCACCGCCGGCGCCTCGTTTTTCCAGAAATAGCCGTGGTGCACGATAATCGCGTCGGCCTGATGCGCCACCGCGGCGTCCAGCAGCGCCTGACAGGCGGTGACGCCGGTCACGATGCGCTGCACGTGCGGGCGGCCTTCTACCTGCAATCCGTTGGGGGCGTAGTCCTGAAACGCCGCGGCGTTCAGTTCCGTGTTGATCAGTTGTTCCAGATCGAGGTTACGCATTCTCTTCTCTCTTCATAGTCAAAATGTCTGCCGGTCGCCCTGCGCCATCAGGATGAATTTCACCCCCAGATCGTTGCCCTGCGCCAGCTGTTGCGCAATGGCGGCGCGCGCATCTTCGCCCTGCTTCAGGCTGGGCTTGATGTGGCTGATCACCACCGGCAAACCGTTCAGCGAGCCATCGCCGCCGCTGTACTGCGTCAGGTTCTTCAGCTCCTTCAGCAGCCAGGCCGGCGTCAAATGGCCGTACAGATGTTTATCCTCCACCCCATTAGGGTAAGAGGTTTCGATAATCATGCCCTTGAGCTTCTTCTGCTCGACAAGCGGCCCCAGCGCGCGCCAGACGGTATCGAGATCGCGCGACTGCTCCACCTTATCCGGCCCGGTATCGCCGAAGTAGGCGAAGAACTCGTTGCCGTTGGAAATCAGCAGCATCGACGACGGATAGCGATCGTGGCTGAGCGGGTACATCACGCCGGTCAATCCGGTCAGGCCGAGGGTAAACCGCTGCTGCGGCCGCACCGTTTGCAGCCGGTAGGTGCCCAGCCGCGAGCCGTTGCCGGCGTCGGTAAAGTTCGGCCACGCCTTCCAGTTGAAGTAGTGATTACGTAGGGTCAGCACGGTGTCCGCCTGGGCGTAAACGGTTTTTTTATTGTCCTCGGGTGAGCCGAGGATCAGCCCCGCCACGTGGTCCAGGTGGCCGTGGCTGATAAAGTAGCTGCCGATCAACTGCCGGAACACATAGCCCTGCGGCGTGTAAGGCGCGGCCAGCTCGGGCGTCACCTGCGGGAAACTGCCCTTCTCCAGCCCTTTGGCGATGCCCGGCAGCAGCGAACCGGCGTCCAGCGCCACATACCGCGGCTGATTGTCGCTGCGGATCAGGTAGGAGGTCAGATTGCCGTCGCTGACGCCGCCGTCGACGCCCAGCGCCACCACGTCAAAGCCGGCGATCGCCAGCGCGGAATAGCCGCTCAGGCACAGGGCCAGCACCTTTTTCATCATTGCATCGCTCCTTGCAGTTGCCTCAAGACTCTCCCCGTTTTGCCGCCTCGAACGCCGCCAGCGTCTCCAGCCGGGCTTGCTTATGATCGACGATCGGCAGCGGGTAGTTCAGCGTGCATCGCTGCTTTTCCGCCCAGCGATGGGGATGATGGATGTCATTGTCGGGCACATCCGCCAGTTCCGGCAACCATTTACGGATAAAAGTGCCTTGTGGATCAAAACGTTCACCCTGAGTCGTCGGGTTGAAGATGCGGAAATACGGCGCGGCGTCGGTGCCGGTGGATGCCGCCCACTGCCAGCCGCCGTTGTTGGCCGCCAGATCCCCATCCAGCAGTTGCGACATGAAATAGCGCTCCCCGGCGCGCCAGTCGATCAACAGATCCTTCACCAGAAAACTGGCGCTGATCATGCGCAGCCGGTTGTGCATCCAGCCGGTGGCGTTCAGCTGGCGCATGGCGGCATCGACGATCGGATAGCCAGTCTCGCCCCGCTGCCAGGCGTGCAGCTTCGCCGCGTCATCGCACCAGCGCACCTTGTCCGTCCAGGCAATAAACGGCCGATGGCGGCACAGATCGGGATAGGCCACCAGCAGATGGCGATAGAACTCACGCCAAATCAGCTCGTTGAGCCAGGCGAAGGCACCGCTTTCGCGATCTTCCAGCAGCTGCGGGCATTCGGCGCGCAGGCGGTTGAAGCACTGGCGCGGCGACAGCACGCCGATCGCCAGATAGGGCGACAGGCTACTGGTGCCGGCGAGGGCCGGCAGATCGCGCTGCCGGAGGTAATCCTGCACCTGCTCGCGGCAAAAGGCCCGCAGCCGCTGCAACGCGGCCTCCTCACCGGCGGGATAGCCATCCCCAGTCTCCGCCGTAGGGTAATCGAACGCCGCCGGCGCTTCAGGCATAAGTAACGCACCACCGGCGCGAGTCTTCGGCGCCGGCAGGCAGCTCACGTCGGACTCGGTCAGGCGTTGAAGAAAAGCGTTGCGAAACGGCGTATAGACCTTGTACATCTCGCCGCCGCCGGTGAGTACGCTGCCTGGCGGCAACAGCAGGCTGTCATCGAAACCGTGACACCTCACCCGGCCACTCAACCGCTGTTCCAGCCGCGCATCGCGCCGCCGTTCGTTCAGTTCGTACTGGCGATTGTAAAACAGCGCATCCACCTGCTCTCGCTCGCAATAGTCCGCCAGCCAGTCGATCGACGCGGCAAAGTCCGCACAGGAATGGCAATGCAGCGCAATGCCCTTGTGCGCCAGCGCCTGCTGCACCGCCTGCAGGCTGGCGTGGATCAGCGCCGCCTGCCGCGGCGCCATCTCATGTTGCCGCCACTGCTGCGGTGTGGCGATAAACACCGCCAGCACCCGGGCTTCGGGATCGCTGCAGGCGGCGTGCAGGGCTTTGTTGTCGGTGATACGCAGATCGTTACGCAACCAGACCAGATGCGTGGTCATAAAACTCCTTGTCAATCAATGGCCGTAACGCAAACGCAGCGCCTCCGGATAAGGTTCGAAATAGCGTTGTTCCGCCAGATAGCGATCGGGGTATTCCGCCATGTAATGCTTGAGCAGCGCGATCGGCGCCAACAGCGGCTGCATGCCCTGCCGGTAGCGGTCGATCAGGTGCGCCAGCTCCTGGCGCTGCGCCGTACTGAGCTGACGGCGGAAGTAGCCCTGCACGTGCATCAACACGTTGGTGTGGTTGCGCCGCGTCGCTTTGTGCGCCAACAGCGCCATCAGGCGGCTGCGGTATTCCACGGCGAAGGCCTCCAGCGAATCCCAGCGGTGAATATCGGCGACGAAGCGCCCCAGCTCGCGATACGCCGGCTGCGAATGCGCCAGCAGCGACAGCTTGTAGCGGCTGTGAAACGCGATCAGCCCGCCGCGGGTCAGCCCCTGGCGCCACAGCATGTTCAACTCGTACAGCGCGTACACCCGCTCGATAAAGTTTTCCCGCAGTGCCGCATCCTGCAATCGTCCGTCTTCTTCCACCGGCAGCCACGGCATCTGGCGCAGCAGTTCGGCGGTAAACAGCCCGACGCCGTTTTTACGCGAGTCCTTGCCGTTTTCGCTGTAGACCCGCACCCGCTCCAGGCCGCAGCTCGGTGACTTGGCGCAGACGATATAGCCGCACAGATGCTGCAAGGCCGCCACGCGCTGCGCGGAGAAGCCGCGCATCTCCTCGGTCAGATCCACGCCGGCGTCGTTGCTGTAGCGCATCGCCGGCCACGGTTGCGCCTGCTTCACCAGGCGCAGCGCCGGGCGTGGCGTAGGCAGGCCGATCGCCATTTCCGGGCAAACGGGCTCAAAGCGCACATAGGGCGCCAACTGTTCCACCGCAAAGGCCAGCCGTTTGTGGCCGCCGTCGAAACGCACCGCGTCGCCCAGTAAACAGGCGCTGATGCCGATAGGGATCTTGTCGCTCATACCGCTCTCCCGTGTTGTTGACCGATGAGGAAAGTGTAGAAGAATGGCTTGCCGAATACGACCTTGCGCTTGATAGGGCCGACTATAGGCATAAAAAAACCCTCGCCGCAGGGCGAGGGTTTTCGTGAATCGGCAGTGGCTCAGTAGAAATCGCAGGACGCCAGTTCCGCCTGCTGCAGCCAAACCGGCTTATCGCTGGTTTTTGACCAGACGCGGTGCAGGTAGCTGTAAAAACGCCCGCGATCGCTGCGGAACAGCATCACCGGCAGGGCCAAAATGCCCGCGATAACCACTGCGCTGCGGCGCAGGAGAATCCGATGCAGTGAATAAGCGTGATAGGTCGTAGACATGCGAACCTCCTTAAAAACGCCTGCCGTTGATTTGTCAGGGAAAACGGCGTCGGCGTATCAAATGAACAATCGGTAATTTGGTAACTGGACAAAATTTTAGCGCACTTGATGAAAGTTTACTACTCATCCGACCACTAAATCGCACAAAAAATCGCTAATCGCCGCCGCGATCCGTAATTTTGTTACAGCAAGGTTAATTTTTAACTTACCATGAGTTACATTGTGGTTATTATCTGGTTCATTATTTCCCGCTTACGCCTGTTCTCCCTCCCCCATCAGGGACAATCTCGCCACCGGCCTGATGATTGAAATGCTAAATTTTCGCTGAAATTTCAGCCATTTTTATACTTTTTTTACACCCGCCCGCGCGATTTTTTCATCTTCTTTCTACCCCTCTCCCTACACTGCCTCTATCAAAAACAACACCTCTGGAGGTGTCCCGTGAGTTTCAGCGTTATTGGTGGTGCGCTGTTGGTTCTGCTGCTGTTGGCCTATCTGGTCTACGCCCTGTTTAACGCGGAGGATTTCTGATGGCGGCTTCAGCCTTTTTACTGATCGCCAGCTTCCTGCTGGTGCTTCTGCTGCTGGCCCGGCCGCTGGGCGGCTTTATGGCGCGCCTGATCGAAGGTGAACCGCTGCCTGCGCTGCGCGGGGTGGAAGCCGGCGTCTGGCGCGCCTGCGGCATCCGCGCCACCGAGATGAACTGGTGGCAGTACGCGCTGGCAATACTGGCGTTCAACCTGCTCGGCCTGGCGCTGCTGTTCGCCCTGCTGATGACACAGGGCTCGCTGCCGCTCAACCCGCAAGGCTTCCCGGGCCTCTCCTGGGATCTGGCGCTCAACACCGCCGTCAGCTTCGTCACCAACACCAACTGGCAGGCCTACAGCGGCGAAAGCGCCCTCAGCTATTTAAGCCAGATGGCCGGGCTGGCGGTGCAGAACTTCGTCTCCGCCTCTACCGGCATCGCCGTGGCCTTTGCGCTGATCCGCGCCTTTACCCGCCGCGCCGGCAAGACCGTCGGCAACGCCTGGGCCGATCTGTTCCGCATCACGCTGTATGTGCTGCTGCCGATCGCGCTGCTGATCGCCCTGTTCTTCGTCAGCCAGGGCACGCTGCAAAACTTCCTGCCTTACCTGCACGTCACCACGCTCGAAGGCGCGCAGCAGACGCTGCCGATGGGGCCGGTGGCCTCGCAGGAAGCGATCAAGATGCTCGGCACCAACGGCGGCGGCTTCTTCGGCGCCAACTCGGCGCACCCGTTCGAGAACCCAACCGTGCTGACCAACTTCGTGCAGATGCTGGCCATCTTCCTGATCCCCTGCGCGCTGTGCTTCTCCTTCGGCCAGTTGGCCGGTGAAAACCGCCAGGGCCATGCGCTGATCTGGGCGATGGCGCTGATCTTCGTGGCGGCGGTGGTGGCGGTGATGGTCGCCGAGCTGGCAGGCAACCCGCACCTGAGCGCGCTGGGCGCCGACAGCAACATCAATATGGAAGGCAAAGAGTCGCGCTTCGGCATTCTCGCCACCAGCCTGTTCTCGGTAGTCACCACCGCCGCGTCCTGCGGGGCGGTTAACGCCATGCACGACTCCTTCACCGCGCTGGGCGGCATGGTGCCGATGTGGCTGATGCAGATCGGCGAAGTGGTGTTCGGCGGCGTCGGCTCCGGCCTGTACGGCATGCTGCTGTTCGTGCTGCTGACGGTGTTTATCGCCGGTCTGATGATCGGCCGCACCCCGGAATATCTGGGCAAGAAGATCGACGTTTACGACATGAAGATGACCGCGCTGGCGATCCTGGTCACGCCGACGCTGGTGCTGCTGGGCAGCGCGCTGGCCATCGGCACCGACGCGGGCCGCGCCGGCATCCTCAACCCGGGCGCCCACGGCTTCAGCGAAGTGCTGTACGCCCTGTCCTCCGCCGCCAACAACAACGGCAGCGCCTTCGGCGGGTTGAGCGTCAATACGCCGTTCTACAACCTGCTGCTGGCCTTCGCCATGTTCGTCGGCCGCTTCGGGGTGATCCTGCCGGTGCTGGCGATCGCCGGCTCGCTGAGCGCCAAGCAGCGCCAGCCGGCGGGCAACGGCACCCTGCCGACCTATGGGCCGCTGTTTATCGGCCTGCTGATCGGCACCGTGCTGCTGGTGGGCGCGCTGACCTTCGTGCCGGCGCTGGCGCTGGGCCCGGTGGCCGAGCATTTGCAGCTTTGGTTGGCAAACTAATCGACGTCACAGAGAGAGAATAAGAGATGACTCGCAAACAACGCGCGCTGTTTGAACCGGCTCTGGTGCGCACCGCGCTGATCGATGCGGTGAAAAAACTGGACCCTCGCGTTCAATGGCGCAACCCGGTGATGTTCGTGGTGTATATCGGCAGCATTCTGACCACCGCCATCTGGCTGGCGATCCTCACCGGCCAAACCGACGGCGCCGCCGCCTTCACCGGCAGCGTCGCCCTGTGGCTGTGGTTCACCGTGCTGTTCGCCAACTTCGCCGAGGCGCTGGCCGAAGGGCGCAGCAAGGCCCAGGCGGAAAGCCTGAAGGGCACCAAGAAAACCAGCTGGGCGAAAAAGCTGGCCGGCCCGCGCCGCGACGGCGCCACGGAGAAAGTGGCCGCCGAGAGCCTGCGCAAAGGCGATATCGTGCTGGTGGAAGCCGGCGATACCATCCCGTGCGACGGCGAAGTGCTGGAAGGCGGCGCCTCGGTGGATGAAAGCGCCATCACCGGCGAATCCGCGCCGGTGATCCGCGAGTCCGGCGGCGACTTCTCCTCGGTCACCGGCGGCACCCGCGTGCTATCCGACTGGCTGGTGGTGCAGTGCAGCGTCAACCCGGGGGAAACCTTCCTCGATCGCATGATCGCCATGGTGGAAGGCGCCAAACGCCGCAAAACGCCGAACGAGATCGCACTGACTATCCTGCTGGTGGCGCTGACCATCGTGTTCGTCCTGGCCACCGCCACCCTGTTCCCGTTCTCGCAATACAGCGTGGAAGCGGCCGGCAGCGGCAGCGTGGTCACCATCACCGTGCTGGTCGCGCTGCTGGTCTGCCTGATCCCCACCACTATCGGCGGCCTGCTGTCCGCCATCGGCGTGGCCGGGATGAGCCGCATGCTCGGCGCCAACGTGATCGCCACCAGCGGCCGCGCGGTGGAAGCCGCCGGCGACGTGGACGTGCTGCTGCTGGATAAAACCGGCACCATCACGCTGGGCAACCGCCAGGCTTCGGAGTTCCTGCCGGCGCCGGGCGTGAAAGAGCAAGAGCTGGCGGACGCCGCGCAGCTGGCCTCGCTGGCGGACGAAACGCCGGAAGGCCGCAGCATCGTGGTGCTGGCCAAACAGCGCTTCAACCTGCGCGAACGCGATCTGCAGGCGCTGAACGCCACCTTCGTGCCCTTCTCCGCCCAGACCCGCATGAGCGGCGTCAACGTGCAGGAGCGCATGATCCGCAAAGGCGCGGTGGACGCCATTCGCCGCCACGTCGAAACCAATCAGGGCCACTTCCCGCGGGCGGTGGACGATCTGGTGGAAAGCGTGGCGCGCACCGGCGGCACGCCGCTGGTG
Organism: Serratia sp. CY29653; assembly: GCF_052169255.1. NCBI lineage: Bacteria > Pseudomonadati > Pseudomonadota > Gammaproteobacteria > Enterobacterales > Yersiniaceae > Serratia > Serratia sp. CY29653. The sequence goes on from NZ_JBJNLC010000001.1 coordinate 2,455,096, forward strand.
GTGGCGGAAGGCGCCCGGGTGCTGGGCGTGGTGGCGCTGAAGGATATCGTCAAGGGCGGCATCAAGGAACGCTTCAATGAGCTGCGCAAGATGGGCATCAAAACGGTGATGATCACCGGCGATAACCCGCTGACCGCGGCGGCGATCGCCGCCGAAGCCGGGGTGGACGATTTCCTGTCGGAAGCCACGCCGGAAGCCAAGCTGGCGCTGATCCGCCAGTATCAGGGAGAAGGCCGTTTGGTGGCGATGACCGGCGACGGCACCAACGACGCCCCGGCGCTGGCGCAGGCCGATGTGGCGGTGGCGATGAACTCCGGCACCCAGGCCGCCAAAGAGGCGGGCAACATGGTCGATCTGGATTCCAACCCGACCAAGCTGATCGAAGTGGTGCACATCGGCAAACAGATGCTGATGACGCGCGGCTCGCTGACCACCTTCAGCATCGCCAACGACGTGGCCAAATACTTCGCCATCATTCCGGCGGCGTTCGCGGCCACCTACCCGCAGCTGAACGCGCTGAACGTGATGCACCTGCACTCCCCCGCCTCCGCCATCATGTCGGCGGTGATCTTCAACGCCCTGGTGATCGTGTTCCTGATCCCGCTGGCGCTGAAAGGGGTGAGCTATAAACCGATGAGCGCCGCGGCCCTGCTGCGCCGCAACCTGTGGCTGTACGGGGTCGGCGGTCTGCTGGTGCCGTTCGTCGGCATCAAATTGATCGACCTGATCCTGGTCGCACTGCACGTCGCCGGTTAACCATTGAGGGAAATGAACATGACTTATTTACGACCTGCGCTGGTGATGCTGATTTTGCTGACGCTGATCACCGGCATCGCCTATCCGCTGCTGACCACCGGGCTGGCGCAGCTGCTGTTTCCGGCCGCGGCCAACGGCTCGCTGCTGTACCAAGGCGACAAGGCGGTCGGCTCCGCGCTGATCGGCCAGAACTTTACGCGCGCCGACTATTTCTGGGGCCGCCCGTCGGCCACCGGCGATTCGGCCTATAATCCACAGGCCTCCGCCGGCAGCAACCTGGCGGCCACCAACCCGGCGCTGGATAAGGCTATCGCCGAACGCGCAGCGCAGCTGCGCCAGGCCAACCCGGCAATGAGCGGCCCGATCCCGGTCGATCTGCTGACCACCTCCGGCAGCGGGTTGGATCCGCAGATCTCGATCGCCGCCGCGCAATATCAGCTGGCGCGGGTCGCGGCGGCGCGTCATCTGCCGCCGGAACAGGTCGCCAAACTGATCGACGACAATACCGATCGGGCCACGCCCAACTTCATGGGGGAATCGGTGGTCAACGTGCTGAAGCTGAACCTGGCGCTGGATGCGTTGAAGTAACGCGCCGTATTCAGCATAGTGATAGGGTTCGGCATGCCGAACCCCTTTTTGCTTGGTAACACAAGGAATTGTCATGGTCGAAGAAGAGCAGCAGCGCCCCGATCCCGATAGCCTGCTGGCGCTGGCCAATGAAAAGCCGCGCGGCCGGTTGAAGGTATTCTTCGGCGCCTGCGCCGGCGTGGGCAAAACCTACGCCATGCTGCAGGAGGCCCAGCGTTTGCGCGCTCAGGGGCTGGACGTGCTGGTCGGCGTGGTGGAAACCCACGGCCGCAGCGAGACCGCCGCCCTGCTCGACGGCCTGTCGCTGCTGCCGCAAAAACGCATCCAGCATCGCGGCCGGCTGGTGCATGAATTCGATCTCGACGCCGCGCTGGCGCGCCACCCGGCGCTGGTGCTGATGGACGAACTGGCGCACAGCAACGCCCAGGGTTCGCGCCACCCCAAACGCTGGCAGGATGTGGAAGAGCTGCTGGACGCCGGCATCGACGTGCTGACTACCGTCAACGTGCAGCATCTGGAAAGCCTGAACGACGTCGTGGGCGGCGTGACCGGCGTGCGGGTGCGCGAAACGGTGCCCGACCACGTGTTTGACGAAGCCGCCGAAGTGGTGCTGGTCGATCTGCCGCCGGACGATCTGCGCCGGCGGCTGCACGAAGGCAAAGTGTATATTCCCGGTCAGGCCGAGCGCGCCATCGAGCACTTCTTTCGCAAAGGCAACCTGATCGCCCTGCGCGAGCTGGCGCTGCGCCGCACCGCCGATCGGGTCGATGATCAGATGCGCGAGTTTCGCGATACCCAGGGGCGCGAGAAAGTGTGGCATACCCGCGACAGCATTCTGCTGTGCGTCGGCCACAACAGCGGCAACGAAAAGCTGGTGCGCATCGCCGCCCGACTGGCGGCGCGGCTTGGCTGCCACTGGCATGCGGTCTATGTGGAAACCCCCAAGCTGCACCGGCTGCCGGAAAACCAGCGCCGCGCCATTCTGCGCGCGCTGCGGCTGGCGCAGGAGCTGGGGGCAGAAACCGCCACCCTGGCCGATCCGTCCGAAGAGCGCGCGGTGCTGCGCTACGCCCGCGAGCATAACCTCGGCAAAATCATCATCGGCCGCCGCAGCGAACAGCGCTGGAAGCTGCGCGGCAGCTTCGCCGATCGCCTCGGCCGGCTGGGCCCGGATCTCGATCTGGTGATCGTGGCGCTGGAGAACGACGCCGCGCAGCCGCCGCCGGGTAAGGAGCACGACGGCCGCAGCTTCAATGAGAAATGGCGCATGCAGCTGCGCGGCTGCGCGGTGGCGGTGGCGCTGTGCGCGCTGATCACCCTGCTCTCGCAGTGGCTGCTGCCGGGCTTCGATCAGGCCAACCTGGTGATGATCTATCTGCTCGGCGTGGCGATCGTCGCGCTGTTCTTCGGCCGCTGGCCGTCGGTGCTGGCGGCGGTGATCAACGTCGCCAGCTTCGATCTGTTCTTCGTCCAGCCCGAATGGTCGTTCGCCGTCAGCGATATGCAGTATCTGCTGACCTTCGGCGTAATGCTCGCCGTCGGCATCATCATCGGCAACCTGACCGCCGGGGTGCGTTATCAGGCCCGGGTGGCGCGCTACCGCGAGCAGCGGGCGCGTCACCTGTACGAAATGTCGCGCGGGCTGAGCCGCGCGCTGACCGTGGCCGACATCGCCAACACCAGCCGCCACTTCCTCTCCAGCAGTTTCCAGGCGAAAACCGTGCTGCTGCTGCCGCAGGAAGACGGCCGCCTGCAACAGATGGTCGGCGAGGAAGGCGGGCTGCTGTCGGTAGATGAAGCCATCGCGCGCTGGAGCTTCGACAAAGGCCTGCCGGCCGGCGCCGGCACCGACACCCTGCCCGGCGTGCCTTACCAGCTGCTGCCGCTCAATACCCCCAAGCAGACCTTCGGCCTGCTGGCGATCGAGCCCAACAACCTGCGCCAGCTGATGGTGCCGGAACAGCAGCGGCTGCTGCAGACCTTCGCGGTGCTTATCGCCAGCGCACTGGAGCGGCTGCACCTGGCGCGCAGCGCCGAAGAAGCCAAGCTGGACGCCGAGCGCGAACAGCTGCGCAACTCGCTGCTGGCGGCGCTGTCGCACGATCTGCGCACGCCGCTGACCGTGCTGTTCGGCCAGGCGGAAATCCTCACGCTGGACCTGGCGGCCGAAGGCTCCAATCACGCCACCCAGGCCAGCCAGATCCGCCAGCAGGTGCTGAGCACCACCCGGCTGGTGAACAACCTGCTGGATATGGCGCGCATCCAGTCCGGCGGTTTCAGCCTGCGCAAAGAGTGGCAGTCGCTGGAAGAGATCGTCGGCGCCTCGCTGCACATGCTGGAGCCGCTGCTCAGCCAGCATCCGATCGTGGTCGAGCTGCCGCCGGAACAGATCCTGGTCAACTGCGACGGCAGCCTGCTGGAACGGGTGTTCACCAACCTGTTGGAAAACGCCAATAAATACGCCGGCGCCGAGGCCACCATCGGCATTCGCGCCCGCACGCTGCCCGAGTGGCTGGAAGTCGAGGTCTGGGATAACGGCCCCGGCATCCCCGCCGATCAGCTGCAGCTGATTTTCGACAAGTTTTCACGCGGCAATAAAGAGTCGGCGATCCCCGGCGTCGGCTTGGGGTTAGCGATTTGCCGTGCCATTATTGAAGTGCATGATGGCCGCATCTGGGCGGAAAACGGCGCCAACGGCGGCGCCAGCTTCCGCTTCGTGCTGCCGCTGGAAAAACCGCCCGAGATCGACGGCGACGCCTTCGATCTGTAATCAACGCAGGGGAAACGTGAGCATAACGCCAACCAACATTCTGATTGTTGAAGATGAAAAAGAGATCCGCCGCTTCGTGCGCACCGCGCTGGAGAGCGAAGGCCTGCGGGTATTTGAAAGTGAAACGCTGCAGCGCGGGCTGATTGAAGCCGGCACGCGCAAACCGGATCTGATCATCCTTGATTTGGGGTTGCCGGATGGCGACGGGCTGAGCTACATCCGCGATCTGCGGCAGTGGAGCGCCATTCCGGTGATCGTGCTGTCGGCACGCAACGCCGAGGAGGACAAGATCGCCGCACTGGACGCCGGCGCCGACGACTACCTCAGCAAGCCGTTCGGCATCGGCGAGCTGCTGGCGCGGGTGCGGGTCGCACTGCGCCGCCACTCCGCCAGCCAGCAGGAAAGCCCGCTGGTGAGTTTTTCAGCGATCACCGTCGATCTGGTGAATCGCCGGGTGCTGCGCAACGACGAAGATTTGCACCTGACGCCGATCGAGTTTCGCCTGCTGGCGGAACTGCTGGCCAACGCCGGCAAGGTGATCACCCAACGTCAGCTGTTGAGCCACGTCTGGGGGCCGAACTACGTGGAGCACAGCCACTACCTGCGCATCTACATGGGCCATCTGCGGCAGAAGCTGGAAGCCGATCCGGCCCGGCCCAAACACCTGCTGACCGAAACCGGCGTCGGCTACCGCTTCATGCCTTAACCCCGGCGGGCGCGGTGTGCCGCGCCTTTACGCCGCCGGGCCTTTCTTCAATCCGACCATAAATTCCTTAAACGCATCGCGCAGCGGAGCGAACACCGGGTGTTTGCGGTTTTCGATCATCACTTCGGAGAACAGCTTCAAGCCTACGGCGAAGGCCGCGCTCTGCTCGGGGCCGAAGTTCAGATCGTCACGCGCCCGGATGCGCTCGACGATCTCGAGAATATCGTCGTGGTTGGTCACTTCAAAACTCAGCGGCGCTTTCTCGACGGGATTGCCCTGGCGATCGCTCAGGGCTTCAACGGTAATAGTAAAACGGTGGCCGGGCATCAGTTCTTCTCCTGCTGCGTGGGTTGAATATGCATTTCGCTTTCGATCGCCGCCACGGCGGTCAGCAACGCGGCGTTGATGCGCTCCACCTGCTGCGGCGTAAGATCGGCGCGCATCACGTTGCCGCGCAGCAGGCTGCGCAGGCGGTTCATGGCGTCGTAGATGCCTTCCGCCAGGTTGCCGTGCCGATGATGCTCGCGGCCGGCGCCCGCCAGGCGCGCCAGAATGACGTCAACCGCCTGTTGATGCTTTTGCAGCTCGCCCTCGCCCGCCGCGGTGATGCGGTAGCTTTTGCGGCCGTTGCCGGTGGTGAGCGGCTCAAGGAAATCCTGCTCTTCCAGCAGCGTCAGCGTGGGGTAAATCACCCCCGGGCTCGGCACGTACAGGCCGGAAGAGGCTTCCTCAATCGCCTTGATCAGCTCATAGCCGTGGCTGGGCTTGCGCGCCACCAGCGCCAGCAGCACCAGGCGCAGATCGCCGTGTTCGAACAGACGATGACGCCCGCCCCGGCCGCCGCGCCCACCCCGGCCGTGCTCTTCGCCGTCGCCGCCGAAATGATGGCGCCCGCCGCGATGACGGCGGCCCTCTTCACATTCATGATGGTGATGGTGATGCCGGTGTAAACCTAATCGATGAAACATAGGGTGATACCTCGCTTTAACAGTGAACATCAATACGAGGTTGTTTAGATATATCTAAACAGCGTCGATAACGCTAATCTAGATCGATATATCTAAATGCGCAAGCGCGCACCGATAAAAAGATATATCTAAATTTCAGGCATAAAAAAAGCGCTGTAAAAACAGCGCTTTTTATCAATCAGGGAAAGTGATTACTTGGCGGAAGCCAGCACTTCGCTGACGATTTCGACCGCTTCATGCTCAATCTTCTCGCGGTGTTCCGCGCCGAGGAAGCTCTCGCAATAGATCTTGTAAGCCTCTTCGGTACCGGAAGGACGGGCCGCGAACCAGCCGTTGTCGGTCATCACTTTCAGCCCGCCGATCGAGGCGCCGTTACCCGGTGCCGCGGTCAAACGTGCGGTGATCGGATCCCCGCCCAGCGTACTGGCCTTGACCATCTCCGGCGACAGCTTGGACAGCGCCGCTTTCTGCGCATGGGTTGCCGGCGCCTGGATGCGGTTATAGCTCGGCGCACCGAAACGCTTGGCCAGATCGTCATAGTGATGCTGCGGATTCTCACCGGTTACCGCGGTGATTTCAGCCGCCAGCAGGCACATGATGATGCCGTCTTTGTCCGTCGACCACGGCTGGCCGTTGAAGCGCAGGAACGAAGCCCCGGCGCTCTCTTCGCCGCCGAAGCCCAGGCTGCCGTCGAACAGGCCGTCCACAAACCATTTGAAACCGACCGGCACTTCCACCAGCTTGCGGCCCAGGTCGGCCACCACGCGGTCGATCATCGCGCTGGACACCAGCGTTTTACCGACTGCGACATCGGCGCCCCACTGCGGGCGATGTTGGAACAGGTAGTTGATGGCTACCGCCAGATAGTGGTTCGGGTTCATCAGGCCTTTCGGCGTGACAATGCCGTGGCGGTCGTAATCCGGATCGTTGGCGAACGCCAGATCGAATTTGTCGCGCAGCGCCAGCAGGCCGGCCATCGCCGACTCGGACGAGCAGTCCATGCGGATGATGCCGTCGTGATCCAGGTGCATAAAGCGGAAGGTCTGATCGATGGAATCGTTCACCAGCGTCAGATCCAGCTTGTAGTGTTCCGCCACGCGCTGCCAATAGGCGATGCCGGAGCCGCCGAGCGGATCCACTCCCAGCTTCAGGCCGGCGCGTTGAATGGCCGGCATGTCGACCACCTCAACCAGGCCTTCGACATAAGGCTGCACCAGGTCTTTGGCGTGCAGGTGGCCACTGTTCCAGGCCTTGTCCAGCGACTGGCGCTGAACGCCTTTCAGCTGCTGCGCCAGCAGTTCGTTGGCGCGCTTCTCGATCACCGACGTCAGGTTGGTGTCAGCCGGGCCGCCGTTCGGCGGATTGTATTTGATGCCGCCGTCTTCCGGCGGGTTGTGGGACGGCGTAATGACGATGCCGTCGGCCTGCGCGCCGCCGCGGCGGTTGTGGCACAGAATGGCGTGCGATACCGCCGGCGTTGGCGTGAAACCGTTATTTTCCTGCACGATCACATCGACGCCGTTGGCGGTCAGCACTTCCAGCACGGAAATGAAGGCCGGCTCAGACAGCGCATGGGTGTCTTTGCCCACGTAGCACGGGCCGGTGGTGCCCTGCTGATGACGAACTTCGGCGATCGCCTGAGCGATGGCGAGGATGTGCGCTTCGTTGAAGCTGTGGCGCTGCGCGCTGCCGCGGTGGCCGGAGGTGCCAAACTTCACCGCGTGTGCGGCATTGCCGGCTTCAGGTTGCAGCACATAGTACTGCGACGTCAGCTGGGCTACGTTGATCAGATCGCTTTGGCGGGCGGGCTGCCCGGCACGTGGATTATTCGCCATCGACATATCTCCCTCATCCCTGTCGGTGACCGGGCAATACGTCGCGCACGGCCAGCATGACGGGCTGTTCGCTAAATTAGACGGTACCGCAAACTTTCTCGATCAGTTCCGCCGGGAACTGCATCGTCTGCATGATGTGTTCGATCATGCTGCGTTTGCGGCCGGTATTGGTATTGGTGATCACCCAGTAAGGGGTGCCCGGTACATGCTTCGGCTTGGTGTGCGTGCCGTTGGCCAGCAGGGTCTGCTGATCGCCGGCGAAATAGGTGCGGGTACGGCCGGTCAACGCCTCGGTAGCGGCGGCGAAACCGGCGGCATCGAGGGTGTACAGCGTGGACAGCACCAGCATGAAACGGTTGACCGCTTTGTTCTGCTCGGCGTATTCATCCGATAACAGCAGCTCACGCATGGCGCGCACGCGATCCCGCGGACGCTGCGCCGGCGCCGCTTTTTCCAGCTCGACGGACTGCGGGGCACTGGCGGCAGGCAACGCGCGCACCGGCTGCCCGGCGGTGAATTTCAACATGCGGCGTAAAATATCGGACGCGCTTTCACCGATGTGTTGCGTGTGGCTGGCAATATAACGGTAAAGCTCTTCGTCGACTTCAATAGTTTTCATCTTTATCCAATACTGTTTTTTCTACTTAGAACCTGAAGCCAGATCCTGCATTCAAGCCATGGGATTATAAGGTTAAAAGCGCTGGGGCGAACACAACAATGTGCCTCCGGACGGCAAATGCAGACTAATACCTATAGCCGGCACTGCCAAGCCCGCGCCGCGAAAATTCCGCATGATTCATCGTGCGATTCAATCATGATACCCTAATCTGAATCTCTCTCAGTATGAACTTCGCCATGAAATTACATTATCAACTGCTGGCCGCCGAGTCAGACGCACTGCCGGTGCTGCTGATCCACGGGCTGTTCGGCAATCTGGACAACCTGGGCGTGCTGGCGCGCGATCTGCATAAACAGCACACGGTGATCAAGGTCGATCTGCGCAATCACGGCCTCTCCCCGCGCGCCGACGACATGAACTACCCCGCCATGGCGCAGGATCTGCTGGCGCTGCTCGACGAACTGCAGCTGGAGAAAGCGATCGTCATCGGCCATTCGATGGGCGGCAAAGCGGCGATGGCGCTGACCGCCATCGCGCCCGAGCGCGTCGCCAGGCTGATCGTTATCGACGTCGCGCCGGTGGATTACCAGACCCGCCGCCACGACGAGATTTTCGCCGCGCTGAATGCCATCAGCGCCGCCGGCATCACCCAGCGCCAGGCGGCCGCCGAGCTGATGCGCGACTACCTGCAGGAAGAAGGCGTGATCCAGTTCCTGCTGAAGTCATTCCACAACGGCGAATGGCGCTTCAACCTGCCGGTGCTGATCGCACGCTACGAAGACATCACCGGCTGGCAGGAAGTCCCGGCCTGGCCGCACCCGACCCTGTTCATTCGCGGCGGCCTGTCGCCGTACGTGCAGGACAGTTACCGTGCGGACATCGCCCGCCAGTTCCCGCAGGCCCGCGCGCACGTCGTCGCCGGTACCGGCCATTGGGTGCACGCCGAAAAACCGGAAGCGGTGCTGCGCGCCATCCACCGTTTCCTCGACGAAGCCTGAAAAACACGCTCCCCTGGCGAAAAAACGCGCTAAAGATAACGGCTTAGCGCGTTTAGCCCGCAGTTAGGCATTGTCGCCGCTCCATCTGCTGGGGTAATATGGCGCGCTATAATTTTGCCGCCGCGCCAGCGCGTTCACGAACGCCGGTTCGGGGGTGAATTTGGGTTAGGGTTTATTGGCCCGAAGTGTGTTAACCGATGCCTCCGGAAGCGTGCGAGCGCTTTTTGATGCAAACTCCCTTGCAGTACCGCTACCTATGGCAAAAGAACAAACGGATCGCACGACGCTGGATCTGTTCGCAGATGAACGCCGTCCGGGGCGCCCGAAAACCAACCCGCTCTCCCGCGATGAACAGCTTAGAATCAATAAGCGCAATCAGTTACGGCGCGATAAAGTGCGTGGATTGCGGCGCGTAGAGCTGAAAATCAACGCGGATGCGGTGGACGCCCTGAACAAACTGGCGGAACAGCGCAACATCAGCCGCAGCGAACTCATCGAGCAGATGCTGTTGGCGCAACTGGCGGAAGAACAGCCGGAACATTGATCTCTTCGGCCGCACGCGCGGCGCGGCGTTAAGGACAACGCCGGATCGACCACGCTTTTCTTCATTCTCCGGCATCGCATAAATGCGATAAAACCCCGGCGCCACTTTCTGGCATGATACGCATTTACCGGCTAGAGACTGCGCCTGTCGGCGCCCGCCCCGGAGGCGAAAGGCTCTTGCCATGGCATCATTTTAATCGGCGTCAGCGGCGGCAGTGCCGGCGTCGAGTAATGCAATTACTTGAATTTAAAGGTTATACGCGATATGGCTACTGTAGGCATTTTCTTTGGCAGCGACACTGGCAATACCGAAAACATTGCCAAAATGATCCAGAAAATTCTCCAGAAACAGTTTGGCGACGACGTCTCTGAAGTGCATGACATCGCTAAAAGCAGCAAAGAAGACCTGGAAGGGTTCGATATCCTGCTGCTGGGTATCCCGACCTGGTACTACGGTGAAGCACAGTGTGACTGGGATGATTTCTTCCCGACGCTGGAAGAAGTCGACTTCAACGGCAAACTGGTGGCGCTGTTCGGCTGCGGCGACCAGGAAGACTACGCGGAATACTTCTGTGACGCGATGGGCACCATCCGCGACATCATCGAACCGCGCGGCGCGGCCATCGTGGGCCACTGGCCGACCAAAGGCTACCACTTCGAGGCCTCCAAAGGCCTGGCGGACGACGATCACTTCATTGGTTTGGCGATCGACGAAGACCGCCAGCCGGAGCTGACCAACGAACGCGTGGACGCCTGGGTCAAACAGATCGTCGAAGAGCTGAGCCTGGCCGATATCGTCGGCTAAGCCCCGGTGCTGGCGAAAGGTTGAACAAAGGCCCTGTAAAGTGCATAGTGTGCCCACAGGGCCGTCATCGGCAGCAGGGATTGCTGCGATAGAAGCTACAGATTTGTAACTTCCCACCCCGTCACGGTAGACTGAGATATCGGTTTATCCCATCCATCAAGGCGTTGCATGCAAAACATGCAATAGTGCAATTATATCTTTGTTAACAACCGGCGGTTTCTATTTAGTACAACCGGTTCTATAATGAGACGCATTAACTCTTTGTGCCGACCGATGCCACAGGCGAGTACGCCTCAACTTGATTAGCATAGTAACAGGACTGAATTCGCATGACCGACAACAACATCGCACTGAAGAAGGCCGGCTTAAAAGTCACGCTTCCGCGACTCAAAATCCTGGAAGTACTGCAAAATCCGGAATGCCATCACGTCAGTGCGGAAGATTTGTACAAAAAACTGATTGATATGGGCGAAGAGATCGGGCTGGCAACGGTTTATCGCGTACTGAACCAGTTTGACGATGCGGGCATTGTGACACGTCACAATTTCGAAGGCGGCAAGTCCGTGTTCGAGCTGACCCAACAGCATCACCACGATCACCTGATTTGCCTGGACTGCGGCAAAGTGATTGAATTCAGCGACGAATCCATCGAAGTTCGCCAGCGTGATATCGCCAAGCAGCACGGCATCAAGCTCACCAACCACAGCCTGTACCTGTACGGCCACTGCGAAACCGGTGACTGTCGTGAAGACGAAACGCTGCACGACAAGAAATAAGCCTGACCGGCTATGAAAAACCGCCTCACACCGAGGCGGTTTTTTTATGCCCGCCGTGCAACGGGCAAAAAAATCCCCGGACCAGCCGGGGAAAATCATGTCATGAAATATCACAATTACAGCGGCACTGCGACTCCACGTACTACTCTCACTTCAACGTCCGCCCCGCGCCGACACGCGCGAAGGCAGACGCATTCCCCCTTCGTTATACGGCCTGCCGCCGGGCAGCAGGCCGTTGCACCGGGCTTAAACCTTCTCGGCGCGGCTGTAGCGTTTACCGTCCGGGCTGACCGAACGCACCTGAACGTCACCGGAAACCGCCGGTTTGGCCTTGGCGTCATAGCGCTGCCACTGCTTGCCGCCGTCGGTGGAATACTCGATGCCCAATCCCGGCAGCGCGATATTCGCCTCCAGCTTGCCGCCCGCTACGCGCGCGCCCGGCACCGGCAGACGGTAAGCGACGCCGCCTTTGTCCAGCTTGGCCAGTTCACGCTGGCCCAGAATATTGGCGAAGCGCAGCCAGTCTTTCTCCAGCGCCTTGGTATCGACAAAGTGGGTTTCCCCGCCTTTGTATTCGCGGCCGGCGCGATAGTCCTGCTCCCAACCGGCGCGGTGCCAGGCGCGTTCCGCCACCGACAGCGCGCGTGGGAAGATCATGTATTCCATCTGCGGATCGGTGCGCTGGGTTTCGCTCCACAGCTGAGCGGACAGCCCGTAGGCGCCCGGCCACGGCTTGTCACTCTTAGCGCTGAAGGGGTTGCCGTCGCGGTCGACCGAGGTTTCCGCGTTCTGCGGCATGTTGTCCGGCGCGAAGCTGAACACCTTGCGCTCGTCGCTGAAGCGGGTGCCCCAGTAGTAACCGCGCTCGTCCGGGTTCACCTCGTAAGGGAAGTCCATATAGACGTAGTCCGGGTTGGAAACCACCACTTCATACCCTTTGTTGGCCCAGTCGTTGACGCTATCGAAACCGCCCCAGTACAGGGTATCCCAGAAGTTGACGCCCACGCGCGAGGTGGCGAACGCCTTCGCGCTCTCGGCGTCTTTCAGGCCGTCCTGCCAGGCCTGCATTCTGTCGATGCCGTGCGCCTTCACCAGCTTGCTGACCTCTTGGCCGAAGTAGCTCGGCAGGTGCTCCATGTCGGCCACCTTGCCTTCTTTGATCATCGTCTGGCACACCTGCGACTTGGCCCACGGCTTGTCTTCGTTGCTCTGATCGATGATGCCTTTGCCCGGCTCCGGTTTCGCCTTGTCGGTATAGCCGGCGCCCAGGCGAATGTTTTTCGCTTCGTCGCCGCCGAAGTGCCAGGTCTTGATCGGCTGGCCGGCTTCTTTATGCATCTGGGCGATTTCGCCGATCACCTTGTCGACAAAGCGCTGGGAAGAGTCCAGGCACGGGTTCAGGTAGCTCTGGCGGTTAAAGAACTGCACGGAGGTGGTGTTGGAGGTATCGGTCGGATCCACCAGGCGGAATTCGTTGGCCTCCTGCTCTTTCCCGGCGGCATGCAGCTTTTTATAGCGCGCTTCCATCGAGACCACCGCGGCGCGGGCGTGCGCCGGCATGTCGATCTCCGGGATCACTTCAATCTGGCGCGCCTGGGCGTATTTGATGATGTCGATATAGTCCTGACGGCTGAAGAAGCCGCCGTAGACGTCCGGCCCCTGGCCGTACTGCGGCAGCAGGCAGGTGGTTTCGCTCAGATCGTGGCAGCGCTGGCCGCCGACTTCCGTCAGCTCAGGCAAACCGGGGATCTCGATGCGCCAGCCTTCGTCATCGCTCAGGTGGAAGTGGAATTTGTTGAGCTTGTAGGCCGCCATCTGATCCAGCAGGCGCAGCACCGCGTCCTTCTTATGGAAGTTGCGCGCCACGTCGAGGAAAATGCCGCGATACTCGAAGCGCGGTGCATCGCTGGCGTCCAGCGTGGCGATCTTGCCGCTGCCGTCGCTCGGCACTAACGACAGGATCGACTGCAGCCCGTAGAACACCCCGGCCTGATCGAAACCGATCACTCGCGCCTCTTTCTTGCCGATTTTCAACTCATAGGCGCCTGACACCGCCATCGCGCCTTTAAACTTGCCCGGCTGAATGTCGGTCTTGATAGGATAGCCGTTGGCCTGAACCGGCACGCCCAGCAGCGCAAAGCGCTGGTTGACGGCGTCCGCCGCCGGCTTGACCAGCGTGCTCAGATCCGGTGCCACGCCGTTACGCAGATCGGCATCCTGCGCGTGCACTTTCACCTGCATCGGCGTCGGCACGATCTGGCCGCGCAGCGCGCCGGCAGGCAGCGTCTGCAGATCGGCATTGCTGACAAAGCGCGAAGCCGGCGTCATCAGAATGTTTTTGTCGTCCTTGGTGCGCTTCCACTGGTCGCCGGTGAACGGCGCCACGAACTGATCCAGATTTTCGGTATCGGTATTCGCCAGCATTTTCGGCTTGGCGTCGCCGGACGTGGCATACCAGCGCGGCAGGAAGTCGTTTCTGAACAACTGCCAGTATTCGGCCACCACTGGAATTTCCACCGCCTTACCGGCCGGGAAACCGCTGAATTTGGCGGTCGGCTCCAGCTTGTACAGATCGCCGGTGAGGTGAGCGATCTTGAACTGGTCGTTGTCCACCCGCAGAGTCTGGCGCGGGCTGTGGAAATAGATGACCCAGTCTTTGCCGTCGATCGCCTGGCCGTCGTTGCTGAGGGTGAACAACACCCGGTTGCAAGAGGCCCAGTCGGCGCCCAGCGCCGCGCAATCCACGCCGTTTTCGCCGGCGCGGTTATCCAGCATTTTCACGTTCAGCTTCAGCTGACTCAGTTGATCCACCAGCTGTTGATCAGCCATGGCGTTTCCCATGCCGCCCAGGAATCCCATCGTTGCCGTCAAAGCGGCTAATGCGCTCAGTTTGAATGCGTTCATGTTCTTGTCCTTCTTAATTATTGTTATCGCGAATTTCTTGCCACAGCTTGCCGCACTTGGCGTCGTAAGCCTGACCGTTGCCGCTGTGAACCGCCATAATGCAGTTCTGATAATCCATCACCCGCACCGTTTCCTGCGCGGCGAACTGCTGGTGCTGCTTCTCTTGCTTCAGCACGTTCAGCACCGCCTTGCAGGGCTGCAGACGCTCCGGTGAACCTTCGGCGGTGTTGATGCAGGCGCTGTAAGCCTGCTTCAATTTGGCGTCTTCCGGCGGCGCGGCGGGTTGCGCGCAGGCGCTCAAGGCCGCGGCGGCCGCCAACATCAGCATGATTTTTTTCATCGTTGAATTCCCTTAACTGCCCCCGGCGGCGAGGCCGGGGAACGCATCAGAAGATGGTGAATGGCGCGATGACCATGAACTTGACGTCTTTCTCGTCCTGGAAGATGTTGCCGTAACCGCCGCCCCAGCTCGGGATGTTGGTGTGGTTGTCATACTGGGTGTAGTGCAGCTTGATCAGCGTGCCCTTGGCGCGCCCTTCCTGGATGGTGTACATCGCGTCCAGGCTCCAGGCGCTCTCTTTCAGGCGCTGGCTTTGATCGTAGATCGGGTTGGTGCTCGGCTTGGCGTCCCAGGCGTAAACGTAGGAGCCGCCGACCGCCATGCCCGGCAGGTTCCAGTTGCTGAGGTCATACATCACTCCGGCGTACACCGCTTTCTCGCCGTTGGCGTTAAAGTCGGAGCGGTTGTCCCACCACACGTCCAGACGACCGTTGGACGAGGCGTAGGTTGGGGTCATGCGCTGCAGGAAGAAGCCCTGGTTGCCTTCCGCCTTGACCATGGTGCCTTCCAGACGCCAGTTGAACTGCCCGGTGGTGTAACCGAAGGTCAGCGCCTGCAGCCAGGCCAGGCCGTCGTAGATGCTGTTTGGATCGTTCTTGTCGCTGATGCGGTCTTCCGCACCGTAGAACTGGTAACTGGTGGTCAGCGGGTTGCCCAGCACATCGAATTTGTAAGACGCTTTAGTGAAGTATTGATTCACGTATCCCTGCGCCTGGCCGAAGGCGGCTTCCAGCACCAGATCGTTTTTGAAATCGTATTTGGCGCCCAGCGAGTGCAGGTAGGAGACGCGGGTTTTCCTGTCGTTCTGGCGGAAGTCGTCCACCTCGATATGCCACGGTGCCTTGTATTTGTCGGCCCACATGTAGGAGAAGCTCAACGCGCCGGCATCGCCGTAGTCGAACTTGGCGCCGGCTTCGGCCCCCTGATAGGTGCCCGGCATAAAGCTCCAGTGTGGCGCCAGCAGGGTTTGGCCGCTCGGCTGAATATAGCCGGCGCGCGCCCAGACCGGGCCGTATTTGAATTTGGCGGCGGCTTTGTACAGGCTGATGCCGCCCTTGTCACCGGAATAGTCTTCGTCGTAGGTCCGGTTTTTCGAGGAAAACGCGATCTCGTTCGGGTGGCCGCTGGCGCTGGATTCCGCCAGCTCGATAGCGGTGAAGGCACCGACGTCCAGACCGAACATATCCCAGGCGTAGCCCGAAGCGAAATCCAGGCTCAGGTTGGCGGTGGAGTGCGACAGGTTGGTGGTATATTGGTTGTAGTCCTTGCTGTCCGGATTGAGATCTTTACGGTCGCGCTCACGTTGCCAGTAATAGATGCCGCCGGTCAGCGTGGAATCATCGATAAACCCTGCGGCTTTCGCCTCAGGCGCCATGGCAAACCCTGTTCCCAACAGCGCGCCCGCGACTGCGAGCGCCAGCGTTTTACGCTGAGCACCGTGCGTACCCATATTGAAATTCCTCTTTGACTTAACTTAAAAGTTGCAGCCGCCTGTGTTCACCACTGCCCTGCACGACTGCCAATAAAAAACCCGAACGGGTAAAAAATATTGCCGACGAGATGTTATTCCCACAGCACTAATTGCTACAGACAGACTATTTTTCGCGACGCGAATTATCAAATGAAAAATGCGGGAGATTTGTCAAAGTATGACAAGGAGCACATATCAGTGAGATTTTGTTACGCCGGTGATCATGGAAGGTGTCGAATAAAAAATTCAATTAAATCAGAATAAATTGAGATACCAGGTCAACCAGAGACGATTAATGGTTTCAGCCTGACTAAATCCGTCAGTCAGGCGATAAAAATTGAAAGCGCTCTCTAAATGAAATTAATTCGCATCACGAATATATAAGCAAATATTAAGACTAACAAGGCCAATATCAGAAAGCTTATGGGTTAATGCGCCGTGATTAATTAAACGCGCTCCGGTTAAAATCAGAGAGGAATAGATCGCAGGTGAAACCATAGGCAAAAAAAAGCGCGGCCTAAGCCGCGCTGATTCATTAATTTTCTAGGCGAATAAGATTAGCCCTCGATTTTCGCCCAGGTGTCGCGCAGGCCGACGGTGCGGTTAAACACCAGATGCTCGGCCGACGAATAGCGACTGTCGGCGCAGAAGTAACCTTCACGCTCGAACTGATAGGCTTTCTCCGGCTGTGCGGCCGCCAGGCTCGGCTCGACGAAGCCGTGCTTGATCACCAGCGATTCCGGGTTGATGGTGGAGAGGAAATCTTCCGCCGCGCCCGGGTTAGGCACGCTGAACAGGCGATCGTACAGGCGAATTTCCGCCGGCAGCGCGTGCGCCGCGGACACCCAGTGGATCACGCCCTTCACCTTGCGGCCGTCTGCAGGATCTTTGCTCAACGTTTCCGCATCGTAGCTGCAGAAGATGGTGACGATCTCGCCCGCTTCGTCCTTCTCGACGCGCTCGGCCTTGATCACGTACGCATTGCGCAGACGCACTTCCTTGCCCAGAACCAAGCGCTTGTACTGCTTGTTGGCTTCTTCGCGGAAGTCGGCGCGATCGATATAGATCTCGCGGCTGAACGGCACATCGCGGCTGCCCATTTCCGGCTTGTTCGGGTGGTTAGGCATGGTGACCATTTCCACCGCATCGCCCATGTTCTCGATGACGATTTTCACCGGATCCAGCACCGCCATGGCGCGCGGCGCGTTCTCGTTCAGATCGTCGCGGATGCAGGATTCCAGCGCCACCATCTCGACGTTGTTGTCTTGCTTGGTCACGCCGATGCGCAGGCAGAACTCGCGAATCGAGGCGGCGGTATAACCGCGGCGGCGCAGACCGGAGACGGTTGGCATCCGCGGGTCGTCCCAGCCTTCGACGATCTTCTCGGTCACCAGCTGGTTCAGCTTGCGCTTCGACATGATGGCGTATTCGAGGTTGAGGCGCGAAAACTCGTACTGACGCGGGTGGCAAGGAATGGTGATGTTATCCAACACCCAGTCATACAGACGGCGGTTATCCTGGAATTCCAGGGTACACAGCGAATGGGTGATCCCTTCCAGCGCATCGGAAATGCAGTGGGTGAAATCGTACATCGGGTAGATGCACCATTTATTGCCGGTCTGGTGGTGTTCGGCGAACTTGATGCGGTACAGCACCGGATCGCGCATCACGATAAACGGCGAAGCCATATCGATCTTGGCGCGCAGGCAGGCGGCGCCTTCGGCGAACTCGCCGTTGCGCATCTTCTCGAACAGCGCCAGGTTCTCTTCCACGCTGCGATCGCGGTACGGGCTGTCTTTGCCCGGCGCGGTCAGGGTGCCGCGATATTCACGGATCTGCTCCGGCGACAGCTCATCGACGTAGGCCAGCCCCTTGGTGATCAGCTCGACCGCATACTGGTGCAGCTGATCGAAATAGTCTGAGGAGTAACGAACGTTGCCGCTCCACTCAAAGCCCAGCCACTCCACGTCGTGCTTGATTGACTCCACGAACTCGATGTCTTCTTTCACCGGGTTGGTGTCATCGAAACGCAGGTTGCACTGGCCCTGATAGTCCTTGGCGATGCCGAAGTTCAGGCAGATGGACTTGGCGTGGCCGATATGCAGATAGCCGTTAGGCTCCGGCGGGAAGCGGGTATGTACCGACGTGTGTTTCCCCGACGCCAGATCTTCATCGACGATCTGACGGATAAAATTGGTTGGGCGGGCTTCAGCCTCACTCATTTCACTGTTCCTCAATGCAAAGCGCTACACATAACCGCCTATGATCCAACAAGCCACGTCTGGAAACAACCGTTTGTTGCACGAAAAATGCGGCGCGTTGCCCCCTCGGCGCGCAGCGCACCGCCGTGGGGCGAAACGGGATAAAAAAAGCGGGAAGAGATCGCTCTCTTCCCGCCAAATCGGGGCAAACTCCGCCATGATGCGTGGCCGGCCCCCGGTACTACTCAGGTAAAAACGGCCTTACTTTTGGATCTCGTACAGCTTGGTCTGACCGGCGACCACCGAGCCGCTGGCCAGCGCCGCCAGGCCGGCGTAGTCGTCAGCGTTGCTGACCACCACCGGGCTTATCATCGAACGCGCGTTGGCGTTCAGATAATCCAGATCCAGTTCCAGAATCGGTTGACCGGCTTTCACTTCCGCGCCCTCTTCCACCAGGCGTTTGAAGCCCTGGCCTTCCAGCGCGACGGTGTCGATCCCCATGTGCACCACGATCTCGGCACCCTTGTCGGTTTCCAGGCAGAACGCGTGGTTGGTATTGAAGATTTTCACCACGGTGCCGTCCGCCGGCGCCACGACGATGTTGTCGGTCGGGCGAATCGCCAGGCCGTCGCCTACCGCCTTGCTGGCGAAAGCTTCGTCCGGCACCTGATCGAGCGCCACGACTTCACCGGTCACCGGCGCTACCAGCGTTTCAAACGCGGCTTTCGGCGCGTTCGGCACCGCCTGCGGTTTGGCATCCGCGGCAGGGGCCGCCGCCGGTGCCGCCGCAGCCGCTACCGGGCCGGCTGCAATCACGTTGCGCATTGCGCTGGCGATAAGTTCAGCACGGGTGCCGACGATCACTTGCACGCTCTGCTTATTCAGGCGGATAACGCCGGATGCGCCGAGGCGTTTCGCCAAGGCGTCGTTCACCAGCGCGGAGTCTTTCACGTTCAGACGCAGGCGGGTGATGCAGGCATCGATGCCGGTCAGGTTGTCGGAACCGCCGATCGCGCCGACGTAGCGACGGGCCAGCGTGGTGGTTTCGTTTTCGTCTTTACCGGCGTTGCTGTCGACGTTGACGTCATAACCGTCGGTTTCGTCACCGGCAACCGCCAGTTCGCGGCCCGGGGTCATCAGGTTGAATTTCTTGATGGTGAAGCGGAACACCACGTAGTAGATGACGAAGAACACCAGGCCCTGCGGGATCAGCATGTACCAGTGGGTCGCCAGCGGGTTGCGGGACGACAGCACCATATCCACCAGCCCGGCGCTGAAGCCGAAACCGGCGATCCAGTGCATGCTGGCGGCGATGAACACCGAGATACCGGTCAGCACGGCGTGGATCACGTACAGCACCGGTGCCACGAACATGAAGGAGAACTCCAGCGGTTCGGTGATGCCGGTAAAGAAGGCGGCGAACGCGGCCGCCAGCATGATGCCTGCCACTTTGGCTTTGTTTTCAGGACGCGCGCAGTGATAGATGGCCAGCGCTGCACCCGGCAGACCGAACATCATGATCGGGAAGAAGCCCGCCTGATAACGGCCGGTGATGCCAACAACCGCTTTACCGGCTTCGATTGACTGCTGGCCGCCGAGGAAGTTAGGAATATCGTTGATGCCGGCCACGTCGAACCAGAATACCGAGTTCAGCGCGTGGTGCAGGCCGACCGGGATCAGCAGACGGTTGAAGAAGGCGTAAATGCCGGCGCCGACCGAACCCATTTTCTGAATGTGTTCACCGAAGTTCACCAGACCGTTGAAGATCACCGGCCAGATGTACATCAGAATGAAAGCGACCAGGATCATCAGGAAGGAAATGAGGATCGGCACCAGGCGGCGGCCGCTGAAGAACGACAGCGCCTTAGGCAGCTCGACGCCGCTGAAGCGGTTGTACACTTCGGCGGAGATGATACCCACCAGAATACCGACGAACTGGTTCTGGATCTTGCCGAACGCGGCAGGCACCTGATCGAGCGGGATCTTCTGAATCATCGACACGGCGGCCGGTGAACAGAGGGTGGTCAGCACCAGGAAGCCGACGAAGCCGGTCAACGCGGCGGCGCCGTCCTTGTCTTTGGACATGCCGTAGGCCACGCCGATAGCGAACAACACCGACATGTTGTCGATGATAGCGGAGCCGGATTTAATGAAGAAAGCGGCGAGCGCGTTGTCGCCGCCCCAACCAACAGGGTCAATCCAGTACCCGACGCCCATCAAGATGGCGGCGGCGGGCAGCGTGGCGACCGGCACCATCAGCGCCCGTCCCACCTTTTGCAAATAACTAAGAATGTTCACCTTTTCCCCCTATGTTGTCCGCGGACGGACCCTATTAGTAGTTTATTTGGAGCTCTCACTACCTTTTTAGAAACAACGCATGGCACGTATCACTCATGCCGAGTGTAAAAAATTTATTTTGTATCGCAAATTAAAACCTCCCTTTTTGTGATAAATATCACCAAAAAGTAGTCTTTCCCTCCCGGATTGCTGGCCATCACACAAAACTTATTTTATCATTCAAAAAATCAACCGGACGGACGATTCACGCGAGAATCATAAAGCTGGGTTACGCTTAGGACTCCCGCAGGCCCGTACAGTATAGCTTTAGTTTACTTATCCCAAGAGGTGTTAGATGAGACTTATCCCACTGAAAGATACCGCACAAGTCGGCAAATGGGCCGCGCGTCATATCGTTCAACGCATCAACGCATTCAAGCCAACCGCAGAGCGCCCGTTTGTCCTCGGCCTGCCTACCGGCGGCACGCCGCTGGAAGCCTACAAACATCTGATTGCGATGCACAAAGCAGGTGAAGTAAGCTTTAAGCATGTTGTGACTTTCAACATGGACGAGTACGTTGGCCTGCCGCAGGAACACCCGGAAAGCTACCACACCTTCATGTACCGCAACTTCTTTGATCACGTTGATATCCCTCGTGAAAATATCAACCTGCTGAACGGCAACGCCGCGGATGTCGACGCCGAGTGCCGCCAGTACGAAGAGAAGATCAAGTCTTACGGCAAAATTAACCTGTTCATGGGCGGCGTGGGCATCGACGGCCATATCGCGTTCAACGAACCGGCTTCGTCCCTGGCTTCGCGCACCCGCATCAAAACGCTGACCGAAGACACCCGCATCGCCAACTCGCGCTTCTTCGGCGGCGACGTCAGCCTGGTGCCGAAATATGCGCTGACCGTCGGCGTGGGTACGCTGCTGGACGCGGAAGAAGTGATGATCCTGGTGACCGGCCACGCCAAGGCGCAGGCGCTGGAGGCCGCGGTGGAAGGCAACATCAACCACATGTGGACCATCAGCTGCCTGCAGCTGCACGCCAAAGCGGTGGTGGTGTGCGACGAGCCGGCCACCATGGAACTGAAAGTCAAAACCGTCAAATATTTCCGCGAGTTAGAAGCGGAAAGCGTGAAAAGTCTTTAATCTTTGCAGGGGGCTACGATGTTCGCTTTAACCCACGGCCGAATCTATACCGGCCACGACGTACTTGATGACCATGCAGTCATTATCGCTGATGGGCTGATCGAGAGAGTCTGCCCGGCGGCTGAATTGCCCGCCGGCATCGAAACGCGCGACCTGGGTGGCGCCATCCTGGCCCCCGGGCTTATCGACGTGCAGTTGAACGGCTGCGGCGGCGTACAGTTCAACGATTCGCTGGAAGCGATTTCGGAAGAAACGCTGGAGATCATGCAGCGCGCCAACGAGAAATCCGGCTGCACCAGCTATCTGCCGACGCTGATCACCAGCAGCGACGAATTCATGAAGCACAGCGTCGAGGTGATGCGCGCCTATCTGAAAAAGCACCAAAACCAGGCGCTGGGCCTGCACCTGGAAGGGCCGTACCTCAGCCCGGTGAAAAAAGGCACCCATAACCCGGCGTTCATTCGCAAGCCAACGCAGGACATGATCGATTACCTGTGCGCCAACGCCGACGTGATCACCAAGGTGACGCTGGCGCCGGAGATGGTTGAGCCGCACGTTATCAAGCAGCTGACCGAGGCCGGCATCGTGGTCTCCGCCGGCCACTCGAACGCCACCTACGATCAGGCGCGCACCGGCTTCGCCGCCGGCATCAGCTTCGCCACCCACCTGTACAACGCCATGCCGTATATCACAGGCCGCGAACCGGGGCTAATGGGAGCGATCTTCGACACGCCGGAGGTCTATACCGGCATCATCGCCGACGGCCATCACGTGGCCTGGGCGAGTATCCGTAACGCCAAACGCCTGAAAGGTGATAAATTGGTATTGGTCACCGACGCGACCGCACCGGCAGGTGCAGATATTGACCAATTTATTTTCGCCGGTAAAACAATATACTATCGGGATGGGCTGTGCGTGGATGAGAACGGCACCCTGAGCGGTTCCGCGCTGACCATGATCGAAGCGGTGCAAAACAGCGTCGAGCATATCGGCATCGCGCTGGACGAAGCGCTGCGCATGGCGACGCTGTACCCGGCGCGCGCCATCGGCGTCGAGCACCGTCTGGGCACCATCGAAGCCGGCAAGGTGGCTAACCTGACCGCCTTCACCCGTGATTTTAAAATCACCAAAACGCTCGTTAACGGTAACGAGGTTTAATTCAATGAACAGCGAGTAACATTATTGATGAGCACCGGCGGACAAGCACAAATAGGGAACGTTGACTTAGTCAAACAACTTAACGGCGCGGCAGTTTACCGCCTGATCGACCAGCAGGGCCCGATCTCGCGCATTCAAATTGCCGAACTCAGCCAGCTTGCCCCCGCCAGCGTCACCAAAATTACTCGCCAGCTGCTGGAGCGCGGGCTGATCAAAGAAGTCGATCAGCAAGCCTCCACCGGCGGCCGCCGCGCGATCTCCATCGTGTCGGAAACCCGTCATTTCCATACCGTCGCGGTGCGTCTCGGCCGCCACGACGCCACCATCACCCTGTATGACATGAGCGGCAAATCGCTCGGCGAAGAACACTATCCGCTGCCGGAACGCACCCAGGAAACGCTGGAGAATGCGCTGTTCGCCGCCATCGCCCAATTCATCGAAGCGAATCAGCGCCGCCTGCGCGAGCTGATCGCCATCGCGGTGATCCTGCCCGGCCTGGTGGATCCGGCGCTGGGCGTGGTGCGCTACATGCCGCACATCAGCGTCAGCAACTGGGCGCTGGTGGACAACCTGCAGCAACGTTTCAACGTCACCAGCTTCGTCGGCCACGACATCCGCAGCCTGGCGCTGGCGGAGCACTACTTCGGTGCCACCCGCGACTGCGAAGACTCGATTCTGGTGCGCCTGCACCGCGGCACCGGCGCCGGCATCATCGTCAACGGGCAGATTTTTCTCGGCAACAACGGCAACGTCGGCGAGATCGGCCATATCCAGATCGATCCGCTCGGCGAACGCTGCCACTGCGGCAACTTCGGCTGCCTGGAAACGGTGGCCGCCAACGCGGCGATCGAACAGCGCGTGCGCCAGCTGCTGAGCCAGGGCTACCCGAGCAAACTGACGCTGGAAGACTGCGGCATCAACGCCATCTGCAAGGCCGCCAACCGCGGCGATCTGCTGGCCAGCGAAGTGATCGAACACGTCGGCCGCTATCTGGGCAAGGCGGTGGCCATCGCCATCAACCTGTTCAATCCGCAGAAGGTGGTGATCGCCGGTGAGATCACCGAAGCGGACAAAGTGCTGCTGCCGGCGATCCAGAGCTGCATCAATACCCAGGTGCTGAAGGACTTCCGCAAGAATCTGCCGGTGGTGACCTCCGAACTCAATCATCGCTCGGCGATCGGCGCTTTCGCCCTGGCCAAACGCGCGATGCTCAACGGCGTGCTCTTGCAGCGATTGCTGGAAAGCTGATCCGCCGCTTCTGGCAGGTGTGTTATCGTCACCCCTTGCCTGCCGTAATCATGAGAAACAGCGACAAATGAAAATCAAAAACGTTATATGCGATATCGACGGCGTGCTGCTGCATGACAATACGCCGGTGCCCGGCGCCGATCTGTTCCTGGCGCGCATCCAGGAACAAGGCATGCCGCTGGTGGTGCTGACCAACTACCCGTCACAGACCGCGCAGGATCTGGCGAACCGCTTCGCCGCCGCCGGGCTGGAAGTGCCGGAGAGCGCGTTCTATACCTCGGCGATGGCCACCGCCGATTTCCTGCGCCGCCAGGAAGGCAAAAAAGCCTACGTGGTCGGCGAAGGCGCGCTGATCCATGAGCTGTACAAAGCCGGTTTCACCATCACCGACATCAACCCGGATTTCGTGATCGTCGGGGAAACCCGCTCTTACAACTGGGACATGATGCACAAGGCCGCCTACTTCGTCAGTAACGGCGCGCGCTTTATCGCCACCAACCCGGATAGCCACGGCCACGGCTTCTCGCCGGCCTGCGGCGCGCTGTGCGCCCCCATCGAGAAGATCACCGGCCGCAAGCCGTTTTACGTCGGCAAGCCCAGCCCGTGGCTCATTCGCGCCGCATTGAACAAAATGCAGGCGCACTCGGAAGAGACGGTGATCGTCGGCGACAACCTGCGCACCGACATTCTGGCGGGCTTCCAGGCCGGCCTGGAAACCGTGCTGGTGCTGTCCGGCGTCTCCACGCTGAGCGACATCGAAACCATGCCGTTCCGCCCGAGCTACGTCTACCCTTCCGTTGCCGATATCACTATTTTCTGATGCATTTATGGCGGCTGCCCGGCCGCCATTATTTCCCTCTTCCTGACCGCAGTTTGAATTTAATTCGTTCATGGCCGCAAAAGGTTTCAGCCTGCCCGCGCTAAAAACCCTCATTATAACCTTACGCCCCGCCAATAGCTGATATTGCCGGCAGGCGAAAATCCCTTACCCTAATTAATGAGGCTACCATGAGCACAAATAACATTATTAATGCCGCCGATGACGCAGCCATTATGCCGACTATCGCCAATAAAAAAATCCTGATGGGGTTCTGGCACAACTGGGCCGCCGGCGCCAGTGACGGTTATCAACAAGGCCAGTTCGCCAATATGAACCTGACCGACATTCCCGCCGAATATAACGTGGTGGCCGTCGCCTTTATGAAAGGCCAGGGAATCCCGACCTTCAAGCCTTACAACCTGTCCGACGCCGAGTTCCGCCGCCAGGTGGGCGTGCTGAACAGCCAGGGCCGCGCGGTGCTGATCTCCCTCGGCGGCGCAGACGCGCACATCGAACTGAAAACCGGCGACGAAGACCGGCTGAAAGACGAGATTATTCGCCTGGTGGAAGTCTACGGCTTCGACGGCCTGGATATCGATCTGGAACAGGCGGCGATCGGCGCCGCCAATAATAAAACCGTCTTGCCTGCGGCGCTGAAAAAAGTAAAAGACCATTACACCGCGCAGGGGAAAAACTTTATTATCAGCATGGCGCCGGAATTCCCTTATCTGCAGGCTAACGGCAGCTATGGCGATTATATTAATGCGTTAGATGGCTATTATGACTTTATCGCGCCGCAATATTATAACCAGGGTGGCGACGGCATCTGGGTTCCCGAGGCCAATAACGGTGCCGGTGCCTGGATTGCCCAAAACAACGACGCCATGAAAGAAGACTTCCTCTATTACCTGACGGAAAGTCTGGTCACCGGCACCCGCGGATTTATCCGAATTCCAGCCAGTAAATTCGTTATCGGCCTGCCGAGCAACAACGATGCCGCCGCCACCGGCTACGTGATCGACAAACAGGCGGTGTATAACGCCTTCTCGCGTCTCGACGCCAAAAACCTGTCGATCAAGGGCCTGATGACCTGGTCAATCAACTGGGACAACGGCAAGAGCAAAGCCGGCGTGGCCTACAGCTGGGAGTTCAAAACCCGCTACGCGCCGCTGATTCAGGGCGGAGTCACCCCGCCGCCGGGAAAGCCTAATGCGCCGACGGCGCTGACGGTCTCCGAGTTGGGCGCCACCTCGCTGAAGCTGAGCTGGGCCGCCGCCACCGGCGCCTTACCGATCGCCAATTACACCGTTTACCGCAACGGCAACCCGATCGGCCAGACTGCCGGCCTGTCGTTGGCCGACAACGGCCTGGCTCCGGCCACCCAGTACAGCTACTTCGTTACCGCAACCGACAGCCAGGGCAATACCTCGCTGCCGAGCAGCGCGCTGGCGGTCAAAACCGCCAACGACGGCACGCCGCCCGATCCGAGCGCGCCCGAGTGGCAGAACAACCACAGCTACCAAGCCGGCGACGTGGTGAGTTATAAAGGCAAGAAATACACCTGTATTCAGGCGCACACCTCCAACGCCGCCTGGACGCCGGACGCCGCCTTCACCCTGTGGCAGCTCATCGCCTAATCGCTAATCGATTGCCGGTCAAACCGGCCGGCAATCCCGTCATTACGCTAAAAATTGCATAATCGCTAATTTTTCCCGCCGATAACTGAAAATCCGTCAAAAATCGCGCCCAGGCAAACAACTATTTCTCAGCGTATGGCTAAAACGCTTGCATCTCATGCAGCTTTAGGCGCATTTTCATAACCACAGCGCAGCAAAACCGCGTTATCGCTGATGAATCGGCAATGCTGCCCATAACAGTAAAAAACAACATCACAGTCATAAAAGCCCGTTAGGAGAGTTGTATGTGTTCTATTTTCGGTGTGCTCGATCTGAAGTCCGATCCCGTTGAACTGCGTAAGAAAGCGCTGGAGCTGTCGCGCCTGATGCGCCATCGCGGCCCGGATTGGTCCGGCGTTTACGCCAGCGACAAAGCCATTTTGGCCCACGAACGCCTGTCGATCGTCGACGTCAACAACGGCGCTCAACCGCTGTACAACGCTGCGCACACCCACGTTTTGGCGGTCAACGGCGAAATTTACAACCACCAGGCGCTGCGCCAACAGCTGAGCGACCGCTACGCGTTCCAGACCGGTTCCGACTGTGAAGTGATCCTGGCGCTGTATCAGGAGAAAGGCCCGGACTTCCTCGACGATCTGCAAGGCATGTTCGCCTTCGCCCTGTACGACACCGAAAAAGACGCCTACCTGATCGGCCGCGATCATCTGGGCATCATCCCGCTGTACATGGGCCACGACGAGCACGGCAACCTGTACGTCGCCTCGGAAATGAAAGCGCTGGTGCCGGTGTGCCGCACCATCAAGGAATTTCCGGCCGGCAGCTACCTGTGGAGCCAGGACGGTGAGATCCGCGAATACTATCGCCGCGACTGGTTCGATTACGACAGCGTCAAAGACAACGTGACCGACGCCACCGCCCTGCGAACCGCGCTGGAAGAGTCGGTGAAAAGCCACCTGATGTCTGACGTGCCTTACGGCGTGCTGCTGTCGGGCGGGCTGGATTCCTCGGTCATCTCGGCGATCACCAAGAAGTACGCCGCGCGCCGCGTGGAAGATCAGGAACGCAGCGAAGCCTGGTGGCCGCAGCTGCACTCCTTCGCCGTCGGCCTGGAAGGCTCGCCGGATCTGCGCGCCGCGCAGGAGGTGGCCAACCATCTGGGCACCGTACACCATGAAATCCACTTCACCGTGCAGGAAGGCCTGGACGCCATCCGCGACGTGATTTACCACATCGAAACCTACGACGTCACCACCATCCGCGCCTCGACGCCGATGTACCTGATGTCGCGCAAAATCAAGGCGATGGGCATCAAAATGGTGCTCTCCGGCGAAGGCGCGGACGAAGTGTTCGGCGGCTACCTCTACTTCCATAAGGCGCCGGACGCCCGCGAATTCCACGAAGAGACCGTGCGCAAGCTGCTGGCGCTGCATATGTTCGACTGCGCGCGCGCCAACAAGGCGATGTCCGCCTGGGGCGTCGAAGCCCGCGTGCCGTTCCTGGACAAGAAATTCCTCGACGTGGCGATGCGCATCAACCCGAAAGATAAAATGTGCGGCAACGGCAAAATGGAAAAACACATCGTCCGCGAATGTTTCGAGTCCTATTTGCCGGCCAGCGTGGCCTGGCGCCAGAAAGAGCAGTTCTCCGACGGCGTCGGCTACAGCTGGATCGACACGCTAAAAGAGGTCGCTGCGCAGCAAATCAGCGATCAACAGCTCGAAACCGCGCGTTTCCGCTTCCCGTACAACACGCCGACTTCGAAAGAAGGCTACCTGTACCGCGAAATCTTCGAGGAGCTGTTCCCGCTGCCGAGCGCCGCCGAATGCGTGCCGGGCGGCCCGTCTGTCGCCTGCTCGTCCGCCAAGGCCATCGAATGGGACGAATCGTTCAAGAAGATGGACGATCCTTCCGGCCGCGCCGTCGGCGTACACCAGGCCGCCTATAAATAATCGCGCGGCGCTTTCCCTCAGGGCGGGCCTTTTGGCCCGCCTTTTTGTTGCCTTTTCCCCCCGCCAACTGCCTGAATTGCCGATTTTATCGCCATAATGTTCACAACCCAGACAAACGGCGCTTCCGGGCACTTTTTCGGGAAAAAACTTGTTGACGCAAATCGGTCATATACGCATAATGCGCCCCGCAACGCCGATGAAGGCAAAGCAAAAAAAGAGGGCTACGTAGCTCAGCTGGTTAGAGCACATCACTCATAATGATGGGGTCACAGGTTCGAATCCCGTCGTAGCCACCATCTCTTTTTTGCATTTGCGGGAGTGGCGAAATTGGTAGACGCACCAGATTTAGGTTCTGGCGCCGCAAGGTGTGCGAGTTCAAGTCTCGCCTCCCGCACCATTTCTCTTCATCGTCGGCGCAGTATGTTGATGGGGTATCGCCAAGCGGTAAGGCACCGGTTTTTGATACCGGCATTCCCTGGTTCGAATCCAGGTACCCCAGCCATATTCTTTCGGGAATGGGGTTTCAACATAAGATTTGTTTGCAGGTGGGGTATCGCCAAGCGGTAAGGCACCGGTTTTTGATACCGGCATTCCCTGGTTCGAATCCAGGTACCCCAGCCATAACAAACTGCTTGCAAATCAAAGAAGTAAAAAGTACCATCGGCTACGTAGCTCAGCTGGTTAGAGCACATCACTCATAATGATGGGGTCACAGGTTCAAATCCCGTCGTAGCCACCATAATTGGGGTGTCGCCAAGCGGTAAGGCTCTGGTTTCTGATACCAGCATACCCAGGTTCGAATCCTGGCACCCCAGCCATATTTAGAAAAGCCCGCTTCGGCGGGCTTTTTGCTTTCCGGCGCTCGGCCAATCCTAACGAGCCCAGCCGCAGCCGAGCCCTGTCGGTTACAATCCCAACGCGTACTTCAACGCATGCTCTTTCAGCTTGCCCGCCCGCTGCGCGGCCATCAGCGCCAGATTGCGCGCCACGTTCAGCGGCGCCAGGTTATTGCTGAAAGCGGTATAGAACAGATCCATGCCGCTCTGCATCAGCAGATTGTCGGTACGGCGGCGGCGCTGATAGCGCAGCAGTACCGCCTCGCTGCTCCAGTCCTCTCCCTGCTCCCGCGCATCGCTTAATACGTTCAGCAAGGCATCCACGTCGCGATACCCCAGATTGACGCCCTGCCCGGCCAGCGGATTGATGGTATGCGCCGCATCACCCAACAGCGCCAGCCCCGGCAACACGTAGCGCTGCGCATGACGCCGCGTCAGCGGGAACGAACCGGCGGCGTGCACCTTAACCGGGCCCAGTCGCGCCGGGAAAGCGGCGGCGATCTCGCGCTCCAGTTGCGCCGGCGGCATCGCCTGCAGCTGGCGAATGCGCTGCGGGCTGTCATACCACACCAGCGACGCCCAGCTGTCGCACAGCGGCAGGAAGGCACGCGGCCCGGATGGGAAGAAGCGCTGCCAGGTCACATCCTGCTGCGGCGCGCCGGTATCGACGGTGATCAACATGCACGCCTGACGATACTGCCAGCCGTTGGTGCCGATCGCCGCCAGCTTGCGCACCTGCGAGTTGGCGCCGTCGGCGCCGACAACCAAACGCGTCTGCAGCGTCTCACCGCCGTCCAGCGTCAGCTGCCAGGCATTGTCCGCCCGCTGCAGCGATTGCAGCCTGGCGGGGCACAGCAGCGTCAAATTGGCGCACTGTGCGAACTGCTGCCACAGCGCCAGCTGCAGAATGCGGTTTTCCACCATAAAGCCCAGCTCCGGCAGCCCCAGGGACACCGCGTCGAACGCCACGCGCGACGACGCCCACTCCCAGGTCTCCAGCCGGCGATACGGCGCCGTGCGCATCGCCGTCACGGCCTGCCAGGCGCCGAGCTGTTTCAGCAGCCCCACCGAGGTGCAGCCGATAGCGGAAATGCGCAGATCCGGCGGGCTTTGCGCCTCGAACGCCTGCGGCGCCTGATGTTCCAGCAACGCCACCGACCAGCCCGCCTGCGCTAGCCCCAGGGCCGCCGCCGCGCCGACCATGCCGCCGCCGACCACCACCGCGTCATACCGATTTTGAGATGTCTTCATATTGGCTATGTTTTCTGTGTGAATGCTCGCCATCCCACCCGGTATGGCGTTTTGCGCAGTGTACCGGATTTTCGCTCCGGCTTCAGGTTGCGTGCCATTTTCCCCCGCGCTGGTCACAACGGCGGCAAATGATTACAATACGCGCCCTGCATGTCGCGTAACGCAACTTTCGCTCCGCACTGAGTAATGGCAAGTCAATGACGAAAAAACTACATATCAAAACCTGGGGCTGCCAGATGAATGAGTACGATTCATCGAAAATGGCCGACCTGTTGAACAGCACGCACGGCTTCGAGTGGACCGAAAACGCCGAAGAGGCGGACGTGCTGCTGCTGAACACCTGCTCGATCCGTGAAAAGGCGCAGGAGAAAGTTTTCGCCATGCTGGGGCGCTGGCGCTTGCTGAAAGAAAAGAACCCGTCGGTGATCATCGGCGTCGGCGGTTGCGTGGCCTCGCAAGAAGGTGAACTGATCCGCAGCCGCGCGCCCTGCGTTGACGTGGTATTCGGCCCGCAGACCCTGCACCGCCTGCCGGAAATGATCAATCACGTTCAGGGCACCCGCAGCCCGGTGGTCGACATCAGCTTCCCGGAGATCGAAAAGTTCGACCGTCTGCCGGAACCGCGCGCCGAAGGCCCGACCGCATTCGTGTCGATCATGGAAGGCTGCAACAAATACTGCACCTTCTGCGTGGTGCCTTACACCCGCGGCGAGGAAGTGAGCCGCCCGAGCGACGACGTGCTGTTCGAAATCGCCCAACTGGCGGCGCAGGGCGTACGTGAGGTCAACCTGCTCGGCCAAAACGTCAACGCTTACCGCGGCGCCACGCATGACGGCGATATCTGCTCGTTCGCCGAACTGCTGCGCCTGGTGGCGGCCATCGACGGCATCGATCGCATTCGCTTCACCACCAGCCACCCGATCGAGTTCACCGATGATATCATCGCGGTGTACGAAGACACGCCGGAGCTGGTCAGCTTCCTGCATCTGCCGGTGCAGAGCGGTTCGGATCGCATCCTGACCATGATGAAACGCGCGCACACCGCGCTGGAGTATAAGGCGATTATCCGCAAGCTGCGCAAGGCGCGCCCGAACATCCAGCTCAGCTCCGATTTCATCGTCGGTTTCCCGGGCGAAAGCCAGGCCGATTTCGAACAGACCATGAACCTGATCGCCGACGTCAATTTCGACGTCAGCTTCAGCTTCATCTATTCGTCGCGCCCGGGCACCCCGGCGGCGGACATGGTCGACGACGTCAGCGAAGAAGAGAAAAAACAGCGGCTGTATATTCTGCAGGACCGCATCAACCAGCAGGCGCTGCAGTTCAGCCGCCGCATGCTCGGCACCGTCCAGCGCATTCTGGTGGAGGGCACCTCGCGCAAAAGCGTGATGGAGCTGGCCGGGCGCACGGAGTGCAACCGTGTGGTAAACTTCGATGGCACGCCCGACATGATCGGCCAGTTCGTCGACGTGGAAATTACCGAGGTGCTGACCAACACCCTGCGTGGCGCAGTGGTGCGCACCGAACAGCAGATGGATCTGCGCGTACATGAATCCCCGCAGTCGGTGATCGCCCGTACCCGCAAAGAAAACGCGCTGGGCGTCGGCATTTACCAGCCCTGACGCCGCGGCGGCCGCCTTATCGCCGCCCATTCGCGCTACTCCTTACCGTTTCTCCGCCGGGCGTCCGCGCCCGGTGATTTGCTTTTTTATTTTTTTATTGTTGAAGAGGCGACATAACATGCAACTCCCACACTGCCCGAAGTGCAACTCCGAATACACCTACCAGGACAATGCCCTGTTCATCTGCCCTGAGTGCGCCCACGAGTGGAG
Source organism: Serratia sp. CY29653 (assembly GCF_052169255.1). NCBI lineage: Bacteria > Pseudomonadati > Pseudomonadota > Gammaproteobacteria > Enterobacterales > Yersiniaceae > Serratia > Serratia sp. CY29653. The sequence goes on from NZ_JBJNLC010000001.1 coordinate 2,487,540, forward strand.
CGACAGCGCCCCGGCGGAAGATCAGGACACGCTGATCGTCAAAGACGCCAACGGCAACCTGCTGGCGGACGGCGACGCGGTCACCGTGATCAAAGACCTGAAGGTCAAAGGCAGCTCCTCGATGCTCAAGATCGGCACCAAGGTGAAAAACATTCGCCTGGTCGAAGGCGATCACAACATCGACTGCAAAATCGATGGCTTCGGCCCGATGAAGCTGAAATCCGAGTTCGTGAAAAAGAACTGATTCCCAGCGGCCTTGTTCTGTGATGACGCGGCGGGCTTTGCGCCCCGCCGCGTTTTTTCCTTTTCTTCCCTTGAATTTCGCCGACGGCGCACAGATAGATCAGCGGTAAACTTGCGCCGTTGCGGCGCACCATGAATAATTCAAGAAAGAGAGTATTCAGGCTCGCCCTGAACGCGCGCGTCCCGGACGCGCTATGTGACATCAACCAGGCCCGATGTGACCTAGAGGAATAGTTTGAACGTCGCAACACAAGAAATTTTGTTAGAGCCCGCAGACAACAAGCGTTTGCTCAGCCTGTGCGGCCCGTTTGATGACAACATCAAACAACTCGAGCGCCGATTGGGCATCGAAATCAATCGCCGCGACAACCGTTTCAAGCTGGTCGGCAAAAACCTGTGCGTGGCCGCCGCCGCCGATATCCTGCGCCATCTGTACGTGGATACCGCGCCGATTCGCGGCGTGATCCCGGATATCGATCCGGAGCAAATCCACCTGGCCATCAAAGAGAGCCGGGTGCTGGAACAGGTAGCCGACAGCGTGCCGGATTACGGCAAGGCGGTCACCATCAAAACCAAGCGCGGCATGGTGAAACCGCGCACGCCCAACCAGGCGCAGTACATCGCCAACATTCTCGATCACGACATCACCTTCGGCATCGGCCCGGCGGGCACCGGCAAGACCTACCTGGCGGTCGCCGCCGCGGTAGATGCGCTGGAGCGCCAGGAAATTCGCCGCATTCTGCTGACCCGCCCCGCGGTCGAAGCCGGCGAAAAGCTGGGCTTCCTGCCGGGCGATCTGAGCCAGAAGGTCGATCCCTATCTGCGCCCGCTGTACGACGCCCTGTTCGAAATGCTGGGCTTCGAGCGCGTGGAGAAGCTCATCGAGCGCAACGTGATCGAAGTCGCGCCGCTGGCCTATATGCGCGGCCGCACGCTGAACGACGCCTTTATCATTCTGGATGAGAGCCAGAACACCACCATCGAACAGATGAAGATGTTCCTGACGCGCATCGGCTTCAACTCGAAGGCGGTCATCACCGGCGACGTCACCCAGATCGACCTGCCGCGCAACCAGAAATCCGGCCTGCGCCACGCGGTGGAAGTGCTTTCGGACGTGGAAGAACTGAGCTTCAACTTCTTCCACAGCGAAGACGTGGTGCGCCACCCGGTGGTGGCCCGCGTGGTCATCGCCTATGAGGCCTGGGAAGCGGCCGAGCAGAAACGCAAAGACGCGATTGCCGAACAACGTAAGCGCGAGGCGCTCGCCGCCTCCGAGCAGGAGACACCATGAGCCAGGTGATTTTGGATCTGCAGATTGCCTGTGAAAGCGGCGACGGCCTGCCGGATGAGGCCACCTTCCAGCGCTGGCTGGAAGGCGTGCTGCCGCAATTTCAGGAAGAGGCCGAGGTGACCGTGCGTCTGGTGGACGAAGCGGAAAGCCACGAGCTGAACCTGACCTACCGCGGCAAAGACAAGCCGACCAACGTGCTCTCTTTCCCGTTCGAGGCCCCGCCGGGCATCGAGCTGCCGCTGCTCGGCGATCTGATCATCTGCCGCCAGGTGGTTGAACAGGAAGCGATTGAGCAAGGCAAGGCGCTGGAGGCCCACTGGGCGCATATGGTTGTCCACGGCAGTCTTCATCTGCTAGGGTATGACCACATCGAAGACGATGAAGCCGAAGAAATGGAGTCTTTGGAAACCGAAATCATGCACGGACTGGGCTATCCTGATCCGTACCTGGCGGAAAAAGACCCCGTCTGACGTCAGCCGTTTACCCTACAGCCCCCCTGCGGGGCTGTCGCTGACGCCCCTTAACTCTGACATGAGTGACAGTAACGAAAACGCCATGAGCGACGACCATTCACAAAGCAATGACAGCCCCAGTCCCAAGAAGGGGTTCTTTACTCTTATCCTTAACCAGCTGTTCCACGGCGAGCCCAAAAACCGTGGCGATCTGGTCGAGCTGATCCGTGATTCCGAACAAAACGACCTGATCGATCCCGATACCCGCGACATGCTGGAAGGCGTGATGGATATCGCCGAGCAGCGCGTGCGCGACATCATGATCCCCCGCTCCCAGATGGTGACGCTCAAGCGCAACCAGACGCTGGAAGAGTGCCTGGACGTGATTATCGACTCCGCCCACTCGCGCTTCCCGGTGATCAGCGAAGACAAAGATCACATCGAAGGTATCCTGATGGCCAAGGATCTGCTGCCGTTCATGCGCGCAGACTCCGAGCCGTTCAGCATCGACAAGGTGCTGCGCACCGCGGTGGTAGTGCCGGAAAGCAAGCGCGTCGACCGGATGCTGAAAGAGTTCCGCTCCCAGCGCTATCACATGGCGATTGTCATTGACGAATTCGGCGGCGTGTCCGGCCTAGTCACCATCGAAGACATTCTGGAACTGATCGTCGGCGAGATCGAAGACGAATACGACGACGAAGACGATCTGGATATCCGCCAGCTCAGCCGCCACATGTACACCGTGCGCGCATTGGCCCCGATCGAAGACTTCAACGAAGCCTTCGGCACCCATTTCAGCGACGACGAGGTCGATACCATTGGCGGTCTGGTGATGCAGGCCTTCGGCCACCTGCCGGCGCGCGGGGAAACCATTGAAATCGAAGGTTACCTATTTAAAGTTGCCATGGCCGACAGTCGACGTATTATCCAGGTTCATGTAAAAATTCCGGACGATTCTCCACCACCGAAACTGGAAGATTAAATCCAACATGGCTAAAGCCTCATTACTTGAACGCCAGCGGGTTCGCGCCCTGCTGGCGCTGTTGTCAGGTGCCGGCGGGACGCTGGCGTTCTCACCCTACGACTTCTGGCCCGCAGCCATCGTCTCCCTGTTCGGCCTGCTGGCCGTTACCCTCAATCGCACCGCCAAACAGTCCGCCCTGCTCGGCTTTGTCTGGGGCTTCGGGCTGTTCGGCAGCGGCATCAACTGGGTGTATGTCAGCATCGCCGATTTCGGCGGCATGCCTTTCGCCGTCAACGTCTTCCTGGTGGTGCTGCTCGCCGCTTACCTGTCGCTGTATACCGGGCTGTTCGCCGGGCTGTTGACGCGCCTGTGCCCGGCCACCCGCTGGTGGCGGCTGGCCATCGCCGCGCCGGCGCTGTGGCAGGTGACCGAATTCCTGCGCGGCTGGGTGCTGACCGGCTTCCCCTGGCTGCAGTTCGGCTACAGCCAGATCAACGGCCCGCTGAAGGGCATCGCGCCGCTGCTGGGCGTCGACGCCATCACCTTTGTGCTGATGGCCATCGCCGGTCTGCTGGTGTATGCCGTCAATCAGCGCCGCCTGTCGGCTGCGGTCATCGCCGCCGCGCTGCTGCTGTTGCCGTGGCCGCTGCGCCAACTGCAGTGGTTTACCCCGCAGCCGGAGAAAGCGGTGAACGTCGCCATGGTGCAAGGCAACATCGCCCAGTCGATGAAATGGGATCCGAAAGCGCTGGTCAGCACGCTGCAAACCTATCTGGACGAAACCCGTCCGTACGTGGGCAAGGCGCCGATCGTCATCTGGCCGGAGTCCGCCATCCCGGATTATGAAGCCAACCAGAACGGCTTCCTGACCATGATGGACGACCTGATGCGGGCGAAGAACAGCAGCCTGATCACCGGCATCGTCGACGTGCGCGCCACGCCACAGGGCCAGCAGATCTACAACAGCGCCATCGTGCTCGGCGAGCCGACGCCGTACAGCTACCCGGACAAGAATCGCTACAACAAGCACCACCTGGTGCCGTTCGGCGAATTCGTGCCGCTGGAGACGCTGCTGCGGCCGCTGGCGCCGTTCTTCGATCTGCCGATGTCTTCCTTCAGCCGCGGCGACTATGTGCAGCCGCAGCTCAGCGTGCGCGGGTACAACCTGACGGCGGCCATCTGCTACGAAATCGTGCTGGGCCAGCAGGTGCGCGATAACTTCCGCCCGGACACCAACTTCCTGCTGACCATCTCCAACGATGCCTGGTTCGGCCACTCCATCGGCCCGTGGCAACACTTCCAGATGGCGCGCATGCGGGCGCTGGAGCTCGGCCGGCCGCTGCTGCGCAGCACCAATAACGGCGTCACCGCCGCGGTGGACGCGAACGGCGAGGTGATCGCCGAAATCCCGCAGTTCACCCGTCAGGTGCTCGAAGTGAAGGTCACGCCGACCACCGGCGTCACGCCTTATGCGCGCTTCGGCGCCACGCCGCTGTGGGTGATTACCCTGCTGCTGGGCGGCTGGGCGCTGATGTTGGGCCTGCGCCGCAAATAATCCTCTCCGTCGGGGCGCGCCCGCCGCGCCCCACTTTCCCGTCAATATCCCCACCTCAGTCAGAAAACACCGTTAAATCAACGCGGCTGGCACACTCCTTGCTTTTATCTATGGCGACCTCGCGCGCCGGTTTACTTTTGCTGACGTTTTGTCGCACCTGCGCACATTTTGGGTGCATCGAGCGCACCGCACGAGTGCGTCAGCGTTTTGTTGCATTGATTTGGTGCGCGCGGCGTCTCAAAAAATGAAACATTTTAGTTTCAAGATATTCACAATCGGTTATTTTTTAACGGCTATCCGTTCTAAGACTATCTTTATAACTTGAGCAATAAATAGTCGGTTTAACCTGACGCTCTTTAGTCAGAGCCACCACAACAGCAAAGGAGTTGGACCATGCAAATGCGTAAATTGGCGTTATCGTTACTGCTGCTCGGTATGGCAGGTAGCGTGGCGCATGCGGAAGACCTGACCGGTACGCTGAAGAAAATCAAAGACAATGGCGTGATCGTTGTCGGCCACCGCGAATCGTCAGTGCCGTTCTCCTACTACGACAACCAACAAAAAGTTGTGGGCTACTCTCAGGACTACTCCAACCAAATCGTTGAAGCCGTTAAGAAAAAGCTGAATGCACCGAATCTGCAGGTGAAAATGCTGCCGATTACCTCGCAGAACCGCATCCCGCTGCTGCAAAACGGCACCTATGATTTCGAGTGCGGCTCCACCACCAATAACCTCGAGCGCCAGAAACAGGCCGCCTTCTCCGACACCATTTTCGTGGTCGGCACCCGCTTGCTGGTGAAAAAAGGCTCCGACATCAAAGACTTTAAAGACCTGGCAGGCAAACCGGTGGTGGTCACCTCCGGCACCACCTCCGAAGTGCTGCTGAACAAGCTGAACGACAGCGGCAAGATGAACATGCGCATCATCAGCGCCAAAGATCACGGCGATTCCTTCCGCACTCTGGAAAGCGGCCGCGCCGTGGCCTTCATGATGGATGACGCCCTGCTGGCGGGCGAGCGCGCCAAGGCCAAGAAACCGGATCAGTGGGAAATCATCGGCACGCCGCAGTCGAAAGAGGCCTACGGCTGCATGCTGCGTAAAGACGACCCTGAGTTCAAAAAACTGGTCGATGACACCATCGCCCAGGCGCAAACTTCCGGTGAGGCGGCCAAGTGGTTTGACAAATGGTTCAAACAGCCTATCCCACCAAAACAGCTCAACATGAACTTCGAACTGTCGGACGACATGAAGCAACTGTTCAAAGAGCCTAACGACAAAGCGTTGAACTAAATAGAACAAAAGCCGGGGCGGCCGCCAGGCCAAACCGGCCCAGTTGATGACTGGGACAGACAGGAATGAGGGGGGCCGTTCCCCTCCCTCATTTTCCCCAAGGCGCGCCACCGACATCCGTACACAACAAGCCAGCCAGACTGGCCGCGCGGCGATCGGCGCTCATCAAGTCATCAATCTTCGGCGCCCTGCGCCCGTTTATCGGAGTTTGTTATGTCAATAGATTGGAACTGGGGTATCTTCCTGCAGCAGGCCCCGTTTGGGAACACCACTTACCTCGGCTGGATCTGGTCCGGCTTTCAGGTCACGGTGGCCCTCTCCGTCTGTGCATGGATTATCGCTTTCTTCGTCGGTTCGCTGTTCGGTATCTTGCGTACCGTGCCCAACCGCTTTCTTTCCACTCTCGGCACCTGTTACGTCGAGCTGTTCCGCAACGTGCCGCTGATCGTGCAATTCTTTACCTGGTATCTGGTGATCCCCGAGCTGCTGCCGGTCAATATCGGCACCTGGTTCAAGACCGAGCTGGATCCCAACGTGCAGTTCTTCGTCTCTTCCATGCTTTGTCTGGGGCTGTTTACCGCCGCCCGCGTTTGCGAGCAGGTGCGCGCCGCCATTCAATCCCTGCCGCGCGGCCAGAAAGCCGCCGGGCTGGCGATGGGCCTGACGCTGCCGCAAACCTACCGCTACGTGCTGTTGCCGAACGCCTATCGGGTGATCGTGCCGCCGATGACCTCGGAGATGCTCAACCTGGTCAAAAACTCCGCCATCGCCTCCACCATCGGGCTGGTGGACATGGCCGCGCAGGCCGGCAAGCTGTTGGATTACTCCGCACACGCCTATGAATCCTTTACCGCCATCACGCTGGCTTATATCGGCATCAACGCCGTTATCATGCTGTTTATGCGTCTGGTCGAAAAGAAAGTGCAGTTGCCTGGCAACCTGGGGAGTAAATAATGTACGAATTTGACTGGGCGTCGATCGTCCCAAGCTTCCCTTATCTGCTGCAGGGCATGGTGATCACGCTGAAGATCACCGTGACCGCCGTCGTGGTCGGCATCCTGTGGGGCACCGTGCTGGCGGTGATGCGCCTGTCGCCGTTCAAACCGATCAGCTGGTTCGCCACCCTGTACGTCAACCTGTTCCGTTCGGTGCCGCTGGTGATGGTGCTGCTGTGGTTCTATCTGGTGGTTCCAAGCTTATTACAACAGGTTCTAGGGCTGTCGCCGAAAACCGATATTCGCCTGATCTCGGCTATGGTAGCCTTTTCCCTGTTTGAAGCGGCTTATTATTCGGAAATCATCCGCGCCGGCATTATCAGCATCTCGCGCGGCCAATCTTCCGCCGCGCTGGCGCTGGGCATGACCCACTGGCAATCCATGCGGCTGGTGATCCTGCCGCAGGCGTTCCGCGCCATGGTGCCGCTGCTGCTGACCCAGGGCATCGTGCTGTTCCAGGATACCTCGCTGGTTTACGTACTGAGCCTGGCCGACTTCTTCCGCACCGCGTCGACCATCGGCGAACGCGACGGCACCCAGGTTGAAATGATCCTGTTCGCCGGCTTTGTCTATTTTGTTATCAGCCTCGCCGCCTCGGCGCTGGTAAGCTATTTGAAGAAAAGGACTGTTTGATGATATCCCTGAAAAATGTTTCCAAGTGGTACGGTCACTTTCAAGTGTTGACCGATTGCACCACCGAAGTGAAAAAAGGCGAAGTGGTCGTCGTCTGCGGTCCTTCAGGTTCCGGCAAGTCCACCCTGATCAAAACCGTCAACGGCCTGGAGCCGATCCAGCAGGGAAGCATCCTGGTGAACGGCACGCCGGTCAACGACAAGAAAACCAACCTGGCGCAGCTGCGCGCCAAGGTCGGCATGGTGTTCCAACACTTTGAACTGTTCCCGCACCTGTCCATCATCGACAACCTGACGCTGGCGCAGGTAAAAGTGCTCAAACGCGATAAGACCGCCTCGCGCGAGAAAGGCCTGAAGCTGCTGGAGCGCGTCGGCCTCACCGCCCATGCCAACAAATTCCCCGGTCAGTTGTCCGGCGGCCAGCAGCAGCGCGTCGCCATCGCCCGCGCGCTGTGCATGGATCCGATCGCCATGCTGTTCGATGAGCCGACCTCGGCGCTCGATCCGGAAATGATCAACGAAGTGCTGGACGTGATGGTCGAACTGGCGAACGAAGGCATGACCATGATGGTGGTGACCCACGAAATGGGCTTCGCCCGCAAGGTGGCGAATCGCGTGATCTTTATGGACGAAGGCAAAATCGTCGAAGACCGCAACAAAGACGATTTCTTCAACAACCCTGAATCCGATCGCGCCAAGGACTTCCTGGCCAAGATCCTGCACTGATCGCGCAGTCCCCTAAACCCAAGCGCCCCAAGGGGCGCTAGTTTTTCGGCACCCATGCGCCTGAATGCCCCTCATTGCCGCCTCAACAAAGTTAGGATTTATCTTAAACCCCTCGTCGCGATGACCGTAAACAACGCGCGATCCTGCAGGGTGTCCTACCTTTGATGATTAACTCACCCATCAGAGAGGCTGGCATGATTCAACTGGTACAAGCGGAGTACAACATCAAATCCGGTTATCCGATTGTTCGACGCACGTTGGAAGACAAGAAGAAACTGATTGAAAAACCGGGTTTCGGGCCGGAGTCCTGCTGCGCCACCATCGAATACCAGCTGCGCGGCAGCACTCGCTATGCCTTTGGCAATAGCCAGATGAAAATGGAGATGCCGCCGGATATCTACACCCATAACTGGGTCAAGCTTCATGCCGAAATGGCCGCGCTGGTTGCGGCGATAAGGCGCATCGAACGCTTTGACGCCGATAAGGAGCAGGTGCCGATCACCAACGTGTATATCGAGCTGCGCCCCTGCGAGGCCAACTGCATGCAGGCACTGCAAAATATCTTGCCCGACGGCACTACCGTCTATTACTCCTTCTTGCACCCAACCGAGGTGGAAGAATGGAAACGCAGCGCTCATGAACTCTGCGGTGTCTGAACGCCTTATCCCGTCGCGCTAACGCCCGGCACTAAAAGCGCTTGTTTCTCCCCGGTTTTGATCCGATGCTCGCTGGATAACAAACAGAGGAGAAAGAACATGCCCCGCCCTATTATCATCGATTGCGATCCCGGCCTCGACGACGCCATCGCGCTGGCCATGGCGCTGCATTCGCCGGAGCTGGACGTCAAAGCCATCACCACCTCCGCCGGCAACCAGACGCCGGAGAAAACCCTGCGTAACGCGCTGGGCCTGTTGACCCTGATGGGGCGCGAGGACATACCGGTCGCCGCCGGCGCCGGCAGCCCGCTGATGCGCGAGCTGGTGATCGCCGACTATGTCCACGGCAAAACCGGCATGGGCAACACCCACCTGCCGGCGCCGGCCCTCAAACCCGATCCCCGCGGCGCCGTCGAGCTGATCGCCGGCCTGCTGCGCGCCAGCCCGCAGCCGATAACCCTGGTGGTGACCGGCCCGATGACCAATATCGCCCTGCTGTTGGCCCAGCATGCCGAACTGAAAAGCCGCATCGAACGCATCGTATTTATGGGCGGCGGCATGAACGCCGGCAATACCACGCCGGTCGCGGAGTTCAACATCTTCGTCGATCCCGAAGCCGCCGAAATGGTGCTGAAATCCGGCGTGCCGCTGACCATGGCCGGCCTGAACGTCACCCATCAGGCGCTGGTGTTGCCGCAGGATATCGAACGCATTCGTCAGATAGCCAATCCGGTCGCGCAGGCGGTCGCGGAGATGCTCGATTTTTACCTGCCGCTGTATCTCAGCCACCCGCGCGGCCTGCCCGGCGCGGCGATGCACGATCCCTGCACCATCGCCTGGCTGCTGGCGCCGCAGCTGTTTACCGGCGTAGAGCGCTGGGTGGGGGTGGAAACCAAGGGGGAATACACCGCCGGCATGACGGTGGTGGACTATTTCCAACAAACCGGCAACGCGGCCAACGTGGAAGTGCTGACCGGCATCAACCGCGAAGGCTTTATTGATCTGCTGGCCGAGCGCGTAGCGCGTTATTGATCCCATCGGGGCGCATTCGCGCCCTAGTTCAATTTTTTTGATTTAACTCAGCGAATTTTTGCGCTATCACTGTCCCTGGCTTGCCTCTACCATGCGTTTACACCGACTGACATCGTTACCGATTAGACTTCGCCTGGAGATAAGCCAATGAGCCGCGTACTGGTCCTGAAATCAAGTATTCTGGGTGAATATTCCCAGTCTGGAAAATTAGTCGATTTTTTTGTTGAACAATGGCGTAAAACTCACCCTGAAGACAGGTTCACCGTACGCGATTTGGCCAACCCGACGCTGCCGGAGCTGGATGGTGAAGTGATGGCCGGTTTTACCGCCAGCGATAAACCGCTGACGCCGCACCAGCAAAGCACCCTGGCGCTGTCCGATGAGCTGATTGCCGAGCTGAAGTCGCACGACACGCTGATCATCAGCGCCCCGATGTACAACTTCAACATCCCGACGCAGCTGAAGATCTACTTCGATCTGATTGCCCGCGCCGGTCAGACGTTCCGCTATACCTCCGCCGGCGCCGAAGGGCTGGTGACAGGCAAGAAAGCGATCGTCATCTCCAGCCGCGGCGGCATCCACGCCGACACGCCGACGGACCTGATCACGCCGTACGTGAAGCTGTTCCTGGGCTTTATCGGCATCACCGACGTTGAATTCGTGCTGGCGGAAGGCTTCGCCTACGGCCCGGAAGCGGCGGAGAAAGCCGCCCAGGACAGCCGCATCGCGGTCGCGCAGAAAATCCCGGCCGGCGTCGCCGTACCGGCCAGCGCACCGGCGCAGGCGCAAGCCGCCCCGGCCACCGTCAGCGGCGGTTTCCTCAGCAACCTGCTGAAGAAACTGTTCCGCTAAACGCCGGCCTTAGCGTTCCCCGCCCTGCCGGGGAGCGCCATCAAGGTTCAAACGGCCGCCGCTGGAACTGGTCGTGGCCGCATTTCGGGCACAGCGGCAGCACCTCCGGCGTGTAGAACGCCAGGTGGTAGTGACACTGCTCGCACACCAGATTGCCCAGCCCCACCACTTCACCGCTGTGGTAAACGCCGTGGTGGCTGACATCCTTGAACACCTCGCGCCACTCCAGCTGGGTTTTGTCGGTGATATCCGCCAGTTCCTGCCACAGGCTCTCTTTGATCACCCGCATAAACACGCTGTCGGTAAACTCGTCCCGGCTCTCCTGATAGCTGCGGGCGAACTCTTCCAGATCGCGCCGCACCGCCTGCGTCACCTGCCGCACCTCATCGCGGGTCAGATCCTCGGCCTCGTTCAACCGCCGCTCCGCGCTGGCCACCAGTTCGTCGATATCGCGTTCACCGTTTTTCAGGCGTTCGGTCAGCGATGCCACCAATTCGCGGTAATACTGAGCAACCTTGTTCATAGACTCTCCTCGATAAACGCTGCGCCGGACTTGGCTGTAGGGATACCCCTAAGCTACTTGTTCTTATTTTAGCCGTAAATGACTGATGTCACTTGGCAAGACACGGGATCCGCAGGTTGTGAGCCGCGTCATGACGACGCTTTTTTTAAATGCGCCGAGTCAGGCGCTTGGAGTTGTTGCCGGGAGGTCTTATCAGCTATGCTATGCGGATCTACGAATACTAAATGTTCATTGCGTTGCCTCTGACCGGGGCAACGGTTTACACCTACAGGACCACCGGCCGCCATGCAAGAGCAATACCGTCCAGAAGACATAGAATCGAACGTACAGCTTCACTGGCAAGAGAAGCAGACTTTCAAAGTTACCGAAGACGACAGCAAGGAAAAGTACTACTGCCTATCCATGCTGCCTTACCCGTCCGGCCGACTGCACATGGGCCACGTTCGTAACTACACTATCGGCGACGTGATCTCGCGCTATCAGCGCATGCTGGGCAAAAACGTGCTGCAGCCGATCGGCTGGGATGCGTTCGGCCTGCCGGCGGAAGGCGCGGCGGTGAAAAACAACACCGCACCGGCCCCGTGGACCTATGACAACATCGAATACATGAAGAACCAGCTGAAATTGCTGGGCTTCGGCTACGACTGGGATCGCGAAATCGCCACCTGCCAGCCGGAATACTACCGCTGGGAACAGTGGTTCTTCACCAAGCTGTATGAAAAAGGCCTGGTCTACAAAAAGACCTCGGCGGTGAACTGGTGCCCGCACGATCTGACCGTGCTGGCCAACGAACAGGTTATCGACGGCTGCTGCTGGCGCTGCGACACCAAGGTCGAGCGTAAAGAGATCCCGCAGTGGTTCATCAAAATCACCGCCTACGCCGATCAGCTGCTGAACGATCTGGACACGCTTGAAAGCTGGCCGGAGCAGGTGAAAACCATGCAGCGCAACTGGATTGGCCGCTCCGAAGGCGTGGAAATCACCTTCGACGTGGCGGACAGCGAAGAGAAGCTGACGGTTTACACCACCCGTCCCGACACCTTCATGGGCGCCACCTACGTGGCGGTCGCCGCGGGCCACCCGCTGGCGCAACAAGGCGCGCGCAACAACCCGGCGCTGACCGACTTCATCGACGAATGCCGCAACACCAAAGTTGCCGAAGCCGAAATGGCGACGATGGAGAAGAAAGGCATGCCGACCGGCCTGTTCGTTGTCCACCCGCTGAGCGGCGAGAAGCTGCCGGTGTGGGTCGCCAACTTCGTGCTGATGGAATACGGCACCGGCGCCGTGATGGCGGTACCGGCGCACGACCAGCGCGACTGGGAATTCGCCACCAAATACGATTTGCCGATCAAACCGGTGATCCTGAACCTCGACGGCAGCCAGCCTGACGTGAGCGCCGAAGCGATGACCGACAAAGGCGCGCTGTTCAACTCCGGCGAGTTCGACGGCCTGGACAATGAAGCGGGCTTCAACGCCATCGCCGACAAACTGGTCGCCAAGGGCGTAGGCCAGCGCAAGGTCAACTACCGTCTGCGCGACTGGGGCGTTTCCCGTCAGCGTTACTGGGGCGCGCCAATCCCGATGGTGACGCTGGAAGACGGCACCGTGATGCCGACGCCGGAAGACCAGTTGCCGGTGATCCTGCCGGAAGACGTGGTCATGGACGGCATCACCAGCCCGATCAAGGCCGATCCTGAGTGGGCGAAGACCACCGTCGACGGCCAGCCGGCGCTGCGTGAAACCGATACTTTCGACACCTTTATGGAGTCTTCCTGGTACTACGCGCGCTACACCTGCCCGCAGTATGACCAAGGCATGCTGGATCCGGCCGCCGCCAACTACTGGCTGCCGGTCGATCAATATATCGGCGGCATCGAACACGCCATCATGCACCTGATGTACTTCCGCTTCTTCCACAAGCTGATGCGCGATGCGGGCCTGGTGGATTCCGACGAGCCGGCCAAGCGCCTGCTGTGTCAGGGCATGGTGTTGGCCGACGCCTTCTACTACACCGGCAACAGCGGCGAGCGCGTCTGGGTGTCCCCGGTTGACGCCACCGTCGAGCGCGACGACAAGGGTCGCATCATCAAGGCCACCGATCCGCAAGGCCGTGAACTGGTCTATGCTGGCATGAGCAAAATGTCGAAGTCGAAAAACAACGGCATCGACCCGCAGGAGATGGTGGAAAAATACGGCGCGGACACCGTGCGTCTGTTCATGATGTTCGCTTCACCGGCAGAAATGACGCTGGAGTGGCAGGAATCCGGCGTGGAAGGGGCTAACCGCTTCCTGAAACGCGTGTGGAAACTGGCCTACGATCACGTGGAAAAAGGCGCGGTGCAGCCGCTCGACGTGGCGGCGCTGAACGAAGATCAGAAAGCGCTGCGCCGCGATCTGCACAAAACCATCGCCAAGGTGACCGATGACATCGGCCGCCGTCAGACCTTCAACACCGCGATCGCCGCCGTGATGGAGCTGATGAACAAGCTGGCCCGCGCACCGCAGGAGAGCGAGCAGGATCGCGCGCTGCTGCAGGAAGCGCTGCTGGCCGTGGTTCGCATGCTGTATCCGTTCACCCCGCACGTATGCTTCACGCTGTGGCAAGCGCTGGGCGGCGAAGGCGACGTAGACACTGCGCCATGGCCGGTTGCCGACGAGCAGGCGATGGTCGAAGACTCCAAACTGGTGGTGGTGCAGGTGAACGGCAAGGTTCGCGCTAAAATCACCGTATCCGCCGATGCGACCGAAGAGCAGGTGCGCGCGCGCGCTGCCGAAGAGCATCTGGTGGCTAAATATCTGGACGGCGTCACGATTCGCAAAGTGATCTACGTTCCGGGCAAACTGCTTAACCTGGTTGTGGGTTAACACAAGGAGGAATTGTGCGACAACGCATTCTGACGCTGTTGCTGGGGTTGGCGGTGCTGGTCACCGCCGGCTGCGGTTTTCACCTGCGCGGCACCACGCAGGTGCCTAATGAAATGAAAACGCTGATCCTGGACAGCGCTGACCCTTACGGCCCGTTGACGCGCTCGGTGCGCGAACAGCTGCGTCTGAACGACGTGACTATCGTCAGCGATCCGAAGCGTAAAGACGTGCCTTCCCTGCGCATCGTCGGCGCGACGGAAAGCCAGGATACCGCTTCGATCTTCCAGGACGGTAAAACCGCCGAGTACCAGATGGTGTTGACCGTGCAGGCGCAGGTGCTGATCCCGGGCCATGACCTGTATCCGCTGTCGGTGAAAGTGTTCCGTTCCTTCTTCGACAACCCGTTGACCGCGCTGGCCAAGGACTCCGAACAGGAGATCATTCGCCAGGAAATGCGTGAGCAGGCGGCGCAACAGCTGGTGCGCAAACTGCTGGCCGTGCATGCGGCGGAAGAAGATAACCGGCAGAAAGCCGCTGCCGCCGGCGAACGAGCGGCAAGCCAAACCGCACAATGATCCGCATTTACCCGGAACAACTTGCCGCGCAGCTCCGAGAGGGGCTGCGCGCTTGTTATTTATTGAGCGGCAATGAACCGCTGCTGCTGCAGGAGAGCCAGGATTTGCTCCGGCAGGCCGCGCAACAGCAGCAGTTCAGCGAGCACTACAGCATTTCCCTCGACGCCCATACCGACTGGGACGCCATCTTCGGCATCTGCCAGGCGATGAGCCTGTTCGCCAGCCGCCAGACGCTGCTGCTGATCTTCCCGGAAAACGGCCCGACGGCGCCGATCGGCGAACAGCTGACCAAGCTCGCCACGCTGCTGCACGAGGATATCCTGCTGCTCCTGCGCGGCCCGCGCCTCACCAAAGCGCAGGAAAACAGCGCCTGGTTCAAGGCGCTCAGCCCGCACGGCGCCCTCGTCAGTTGCCAGACGCCGGAACAGGCGCAGCTGCCGCGCTGGGTCGCCACGCGCGCCAAGGCGATGAAGCTGGAGTTGGACGACGCCGCCAATCAGCTGCTGTGCTACTGCTACGAAGGTAACCTGCTGGCGCTGTCGCAGGCGCTGGAGCGGCTGTCGCTGCTGCACCCGGACGGCAAGCTCACGCTGCCGCGCGTCGAACAGGCGGTGAACGACGCCGCCCACTTCACGCCGTTCCACTGGCTGGATGCTCTGCTGGCCGGCAAGAGCAAGCGCGCCTGGCATATTTTGCAGCAGCTGCAGCAAGAAGACGTGGAGCCGGTGATCCTGCTGCGCACCCTGCAGCGCGAACTGCTGCTGTTGCTGACGCTGCAGCGCCGCATGGCTTCCGCGCCGCTGCGCACGCTGTTCGATCAGCACAAGGTCTGGCAGAACCGCCGCCCGCTGGTGACCCAGGCGCTGCAACGCCTGTCCGGCCCCCAGCTGCAGCAGGCGGTACAGCTGCTGACGCAAATCGAGCTGACCCTCAAGCAGGACTATGGCCAGTCGGTCTGGCCGGAACTGGAAACCCTGTCGATGCTGCTGTGCGGCAAACCCCTGGCCACGAGTTTTACCGATGCCCACTAACCCGGAACACCCCACCGTTTTGCACGCGCTGTTCGGCGGCACCTTTGACCCGATCCACTACGGCCACCTGCGGCCGGTGGAAGCGTTGGCCGCCGAAGTGGGCCTGAATCGCGTCACGCTGCTGCCTAACCACGTGCCGCCGCACCGCCCGCAGCCGGAGGCCAATGCGCAGCAGCGCCTGAAGATGGTCGAGCTGGCGATCGCCGGCAATCCGCTGTTTGCCGTCGACGATCGCGAACTGCACCGCACCACCCCCTCCTACACCATCGAGACGTTGGAAACGATTCGTAAAGAGCGTGGCGCCGCCCAGCCGCTGGCGTTTATCATTGGTCAGGACTCGCTGCTGACGCTGCATAAGTGGCACCGCTGGCAGGCGCTGCTGGACGTGTGTCATCTGCTGGTGCTGGCGCGCCCGGGCTATAACGATCGCATGGACACGCCGGAACTGCAGCAGTGGCTGGAACGCCATCGCACCGCCGACCCGGCGCTGCTCAGCCGTCGCCCGCACGGCCATATCTATTTGGCCGATACGCCGGAACTGGAAATTTCTGCCACCGAGATCCGTCAGCGCCGCCATCAGGGCCTCAACTGCGACGACCTGCTGCCACGCCCGGTGCAGCGCTATATCGAGTTGCAGGGTTTATATCGCTAGCGAAAGGTGCGTGATATACTGCGCCGCTATTTTTCAGGTATCCGCTGAAAACCCCGGAAACCTTAGCTGGCCGGGCAGTCACCAGTTAGCTGGCTTTCAGCGGCAGCCTGCCGAAACCATTATCCGGTTACGCCGCGGCGCGCGCAGTTTGCCCGCCGCAGCCGACTGAACAGAACACACCCGAGGGGGAACCTTTGCAAGGTAAAGCGCTCCAAGATTTCGTCATCGATAAAATCGATGATCTGAAAGGCCAAGACATTATCGCTCTGGACGTCCAGGGCAAATCCAGCATCACCGACTGCATGATCATCTGCACCGGCACCTCGACTCGCCACGTGATGTCGATCGCCAGCCACGTGGTGCAGGAATCCCGTGCCGCGGGCATGGAGCTGTACGGCATGAAAGGCCAGGAAGCCTCCGACTGGATCGTGGTCGATCTGGGCGAAGTGATCGTGCACGTGATGCAGGAAGAGAGCCGTCGCCTGTACGAGCTGGAAAAACTCTGGAGCTAAGCGGTGAAACTGCAATTGGTGGCGGTCGGCACCAAAATGCCAGACTGGGTGCAAACCGGCTTTATGGATTACCTGCACCGCTTTCCCAAAGATATGCCGTTTGAGCTGACCGAGATCCCGGCGGGCAAACGCGGCAAAAACGCCGACATCAAGCGCATTCTGGACAAGGAAGGCGAACAGATGCTGGCGGCGGTGGGCAAAGGCAACCGCATCGTTACGCTGGATATCCCAGGCACGCCGTGGGAAACGCCGCAGCTGGCGCAGCAGCTTGAACGCTGGAAGCAGGATGGCCGCAACGTCAGCTTACTGATCGGCGGCCCGGAAGGGCTGGCGCCCGCCTGCAAAGCCGCTGCCGAGCAAAGCTGGTCACTGTCTCCGCTGACGCTGCCGCATCCTTTGGTGCGCGTCCTGGTGGCCGAAAGCCTCTACCGCGCCTGGAGTATTACTACAAATCATCCTTACCACCGGGAATAGCCGGTGGTGACCGTGACAGAGTGAAATAAAGCAGCGGGATGAAAATAGAACGTAACCCTTTTCGCGACTATACGGCTGAATCCGCCCTGTTTGTACGCCGCGCCCTGGTGGCGTTTCTGGGCATCCTGGTGCTGTCCGGCATCCTGATCGCCAACCTGTATAATCTGCAAGTGCTCCGCGTCGAGGATTACCGCACCCGCTCCAACGAAAACCGCATTAAGCTGGTGCCCATCGCGCCCAGCCGCGGCATTATCTACGATCGCAACGGCACCCCGCTGGCGCTCAACCGCACCATTTATCAGCTGGAGCTGATGCCGGAGAAGGTTGACGATCTCAAAGCCACGCTGCAGGCGCTGCGCACGGTGGTCGATCTGACCGACGACGACATCACCAATTTCGAAAAAGAGCGCAAGCGTTCGCGCCGCTTCGTCTCCATTCCGGTGAAAACCGCGCTGACCGAGGTGCAGGTCGCCCGCTTTGCGGTCAATCAGTTCCGCTTCCCCGGCGTGGAAGTGAAAGGTTACCAGCGCCGCTACTATCCTTACGGCTCCGCCCTCACCCACGTCACCGGCTACGTGTCGAAGATCAACGACCGCGACGTCGAACGCCTGGACAAAGACGGCAAACTGGCCAACTACGCCGCCACCCACGATATCGGCAAACTGGGCATCGAACGCTATTACGAAGACACGCTGCACGGCAAAACCGGTTACGAAGAGGTTGAAGTCAACAACCGCGGCCGGGTAATCCGCCAATTGCACGAGCAGCCGCCTTCCGCCGGTCAGGACGTCTACCTGACGCTCGATCTTGAGTTGCAGCGCTACATCGAGCAGTTGCTGGTGGGCAGCCGCGCCGCGGTGGTGGTGAGCGATCCGCGCACCGGCGCCATCCTGGCGATGGTGTCCAACCCGAGCTACGATCCGAACCTGTTCGTGGACGGCATTTCCAGCAAGGATTATCAGGGGTTGCTGAACGATCCGAATCGCCCGCTGATCAACCGCGCCACGCAAGGGGTTTACCCGCCCGCGTCGACGGTGAAACCTTATATCGCAGTGTCGGCACTCAGCGCCGGCGTGATCACCAAGAACACCGTGGTGTTCGATCCCGGCTGGTGGCAACTGCCCGGCTCGGAAAAACGCTTCCGCGACTGGAAAAAATGGGGCCACGGCCGCCTGAACGTCACCAAGGCGCTGGAAGAGTCCGCGGATACCTACTTCTATCAGGTCGCCTATGACATGGGGATCGATCGGCTGTCGAGCTGGCTGACCAAATTCGGTTACGGCCAGTACACCGGCATCGATCTGGCCGAAGAGCGTTCCGGCCTGATGCCGACGCGCGAATGGAAGCTGAAACGCTATAAAAAACCGTGGTATCAGGGCGACACCATTCCGGTGGGCATCGGCCAGGGCTACTGGACCGCCACGCCGATCCAGATGGCCAAGGCGCTGAACACCCTGATCAACGACGGCACCGTCAAAACGCCGCACCTGCTGCAGAGCACCCGCGTCAACGGCGCGCTGGTGCCGTTCAAACAGGAAGAGAGCACGCAGATCGGCGATATTCACTCCGGCTTCTGGGAAATCGCCAAAGACGGCATGTACGGGGTGGCCAACCGTCCGAACGGGACGGCGCGCAAGTACTTTGCGGACGCACCTTATAAAGCCGCGGCGAAATCGGGTACCGCACAGGTATTCGGCTACGAAACCTACAACGCCCACAAACTGGCGGAGCACCTGCGCGATCACAAGCTGATGACCGCCTTCGCGCCGTTCAACAACCCGACGGTGTCGGTCGCCATCATTCTGGAAAACGGCGGCTCCGGTCCGGCAGTGGGCACCATCACCCGCCAGATCCTCGACCATATCATGCTGGGCGACAACAATACGCAATTGCCAAGCGAGGCCCCGCTGCCGCCTGGCGTAGAAGGTGACTAAGGTAGAACATGACTGAAAGCCAACAAAAAGGCTCGATCTGGACCAAAATCCACATCGACCCGACGTTCCTGCTGCTGATCCTGGCCCTGCTGGTCTACAGCGCCTTCGTGATGTGGAGCGCCAGCGGCCAGGACATCGGCATGATGGAGCGCAAGATCGGGCAGATCGTCATGGGGCTGATCGTGATGGCCGTCATGGCGCAAATCCCGCCGCGCGTGTACGAAAGCTGGGCGCCCTATCTCTATATCTTCTGCGTGATTTTGCTGATCCTGGTAGACGCCTTCGGGCAGATCAGTAAAGGCGCGCAGCGCTGGCTGGATCTGGGCGTGGTGCGCTTCCAGCCGTCGGAAATCGCCAAGATCGCCGTGCCGCTGATGGTGGCGCGCTTTATGAACCGCGACGTCTGCCCGCCTTCGCTGAAAAACACCGCCATCGCGCTGGTGCTGATCTTCCTGCCGACGCTGCTGGTGGCCGCACAGCCGGATCTGGGCACCTCGATCCTGATCGCCGCCTCCGGGTTGTTCGTGCTGTTCCTGTCGGGCATGAGCTGGAAACTGATCGCCGTCGCCGCCGTCGCGCTGGCGGCCTTTATCCCGGTGCTGTGGTTCTTCCTGATGCACGGTTATCAACGCGACCGCGTAATGATGCTGCTCGATCCGGAAAGCGACCCGCTCGGCGCCGGCTACCACATCATTCAGTCGAAGATCGCCATCGGCTCCGGCGGCCTGTCCGGCAAGGGCTGGCTGCACGGCACTCAGTCGCAGCTGGAGTTCCTGCCGGAGCGCCATACCGACTTTATCTTCGCCGTGTTGGCCGAAGAGCTGGGGCTGATCGGGGTATTGGTGCTGCTGGCGCTCTACCTGCTGGTGATCATTCGCGGGTTGATGATCGCCGCCAAGGCGCAAACCACCTTCGGCCGCGTGATGGTTGGCGGCTTGATGCTGATTTTGTTCGTTTATGTCTTTGTTAACATCGGTATGGTCAGTGGCATTTTGCCGGTAGTTGGCGTACCTTTGCCTCTGGTCAGTTACGGGGGTTCGGCGCTGATAGTGTTGATGGCCGGTTTCGGCATCATCATGTCGATCCACACGCATCGGAAAATGCTGTCTAAAAGTTTATAAGAGGTGAGTAATGCGTAAGGAATGGCTTTGGATCGGCGTCGCGGCGGTGTTGCTCTCCGCCTGTACCGCCCCGACCACGGAACAGCAGGCGCCACAGCAGCCGTACAACGGCCCGGTGGTGGAAATCGGTGGCGTCGAGCCTCAATATGAACCCTATAACCCTAACAACATGCAGGATTATAAGGTTAATGGCGATACTTACCGCATCGTAAAAGATCCGCAGAACTTCTCGCAGACCGGCCTGGCGTCCTGGTATGGCGAAGAGGCCAACGGCAACACCACGGCGCTGGGTGAGCAGTTCGATCCCAACGGCCTGACCGCGGCGCACCCAACGCTGCCAATCCCAAGCTATGTGCGCGTCACCAACCTGGCCAACGGCCGTCAGCTGGTGGTGCGCGTCAACGATCGCGGGCCATACACCAAGGGCCGCATCATCGATCTGTCGAAAGCCGCCGCCAACCGCCTCAACCTGTCCAACAACACCAAGGTCAAAGTCGATTTCATCAACGTGGCGCCGGACGGCACGCTGAGCGGCCCGGGCACCATCGGCACCATCGTGGCGAAACAGAGTTACGCCCTGCCGGCACGTCCGGATCTCGGCGCCAGCGGCATGGGCACCCCAATCCAGCAGGACGTGCCGGTCGCCGGCGGCGCGGCGGTGCGCCCGATCGATAACAGCACCCTGCGCACCGACGATGGCGCTCCGGCAAACGCCGGCAACGGCCGCAGCGGTTTCCTCGGCGCGCCAAGCGCAGTACCGGCCGGCGTACTGGAAGGTTCCGAACCTGAAGCCGCCGCCGTGGCCGCTCCGGTTGCGGCCGGCGCTGCGGCGGCCGGCATGGCGGCCGCTTCTTCCTCCGGCGGTTACGTGGTGCAGGTCGGTGCGCTGAGCAGCGCCGAACGCGCCCAGAGCTGGCAGCAAAGCCTGAGCCAACAGTTTGGCGTGCCGGGCAAAGTGGCGGCCAACGGCAACGTTTATCGCGTCCAGCTCGGCCCATTCAGCAGCCGTCAGCAGGCGGCCCAGCTGCAGCAACGCCTGGCCAGCGAAGCGCAACAACAGTCTTTCGTTACTGCTGCACCCTAAGCGTTATGCCCGGCGGGCATTCGCGGCTGATAAGCGGTTATTTAGCTGAAACATTTTCTTGCAGCTAAAAGGTCTTTAACCGCAATTAGTCAGATGAATGGATAATGCCTGCCGGGATCGCATCTGCTATAGTGTGGCTCGTTTTTTAACTTTACTTTCACGGATGTTGTAGTCCCGATCATGAAACAAGTAACTTCTTTTCGCTTAATCAAAAGCATCGCACTCGGCACCGTTATCGCAATGAGCGCAGCCTCCGTTGCACATGCCGATGACGTTAACATCAAAACCATGATCCCAGGTGTCCCGCAGATCGATGCGGAAGCGTACATCCTGATTGATTACAACTCCGGCAAGGTGCTGGCCGAGATGAACGCCGACGCGCGTCGCGATCCGGCCAGCCTGACCAAAATGATGACCAGCTACGTCATCGGCCAGGCGCTAAAAGCGGGTAAAATCGGCCAGGACGATCTGGTGACCGTCGGTCAGGACGCCTGGGCGACCGGCAACCCGGTGTTCAAAGGCTCCTCGCTGATGTTCCTGAAGCCGGGCGATCGCGTGCCGGTCTCCAAGCTGACCCGCGGCATCAACCTGCAATCCGGTAACGACGCCTGCGTGGCGATGGCCGACTACGTCGCCGGCAGCCAGGACGCGTTCGTTAACCTGATGAACACCTACGTCAGCAAGCTGGGCCTGCAGAACACCCACTTCCAGACGGTACACGGCCTTGATGCCCAGGGCCAGTACAGCTCGGCGCGCGACATGGCGCTGATCGGCCAGGCGCTGATCCGCGACGTGCCGGACGAGTACGCGATTTACAAAGAAAAAGAGTTCACCTTCAACAATATCCGCCAGATGAACCGCAACGGTCTGCTGTGGGATAACAGCCTGAACGTCGACGGCATCAAAACCGGCCACACCGACGCGGCGGGTTACAACCTGGTGGCTTCGGCGACCGAAGGCCAGATGCGCCTGATCTCCGCCGTGATGGGCGGCCGCACCTACAAAGGCCGCGAAGCCGAGAGCAAGAAACTGCTGACCTGGGGCTTCCGCTTCTTCGAAACCGTGGCGCCGCTGAAGGTCGGTAAAGAGTTCGCCTCCGAGCCGGTCTGGTTCGGCGATGCCGACCGCGTTGAGCTGGGCGTGGACAAAGACGTCTACCTGACCATCCCGCGCGGCCGCATGAAAGATCTGAAGGCCAGCTATGTGCTGAACACGCCGGAAATTCACGCGCCGCTGGCGAAAAACCAGGTGGTCGGCAGCATCAACTTCCAGCTGGACGGCAAAACCATCGACCAGCGTCCGCTGGTGGTGATGAACGAAGTGAAAGAAGGCGGTTTCTTCAGCCGCATCGTGGACTACATCAAACTGATGTTCCACCACTGGTTCGGTTAACGGTTGAAACGGGCGAAATTGGCCCCATATAGTGAATAACACTAACTCCCGCCCCGGCGGGAGTTATACTTTATAGATTAGCTAGCACTCTGGAGCGCACGCACATGCAAAAAACTAAACTGAACGAACTGCTCGAATTCCCTTGCCCGTTTACCTACAAGGTGATGGGCCTGGCGCAGCCTGAGCTGGTTGACCAGGTAGTTGAAGTGGTGCAGCGCCATGCGCCGGGCGACTACAACCCGCAGGTCAAGCCGAGCAGCAAAGGCAACTACCACTCGGTCTCCATCACCATCAACGCCACTCACATCGAGCAGGTCGAAACCCTGTACGAAGAGTTGGGCAACATTGAAATTGTTCGCATGGTGCTGTAATTCCAGCATAAACCCCTGCTTATCAACCCGGGACGGCGCAGCGTCTTCCCGGGTTGCGCATTTTTGGTCAGCGAAAGGCTGGCCGCAGACCGGAGCGCCCGGTATAATGGCTTTACCACTTCTGTAACCTGACGATGACTCTTTTGCAACCAGACAAGATCATTTTGCGTCAGCTGGGGTTGCAGCCCTACGCGCCTGTATCCCAAGCCATGCATAACTTCACCGACAGTCGTACCGAGACCACGCCGGACGAGCTGTGGCTGGTGCAGCATCACCCGGTGTTCACCCAGGGCCAGGCTGGCAAAGCCGAGCATGTGCTGATGCCCGGCGATATCCCGGTGATTCAGAGCGATCGCGGCGGCCAGGTGACCTACCACGGGCCGGGCCAGCAGGTGATGTACGTGATGGTCGATCTGAAACGCAACAAGGTCGGCGTACGCCAATTGGTCACGGCGATAGAAGATACGGTTATCAACACCCTCGCCCACTTCCGCCTCGAATCGCGCGCCCGTCCGGATGCGCCGGGCGTGTACGTGGGGGAGCAGAAAATCTGTTCGTTGGGTTTGCGGATCCGCAAAGGCAGCTCATTCCACGGCCTGGCCCTGAATGTGGCGATGGATCTCAGCCCCTTCCAACGCATCAACCCTTGCGGTTACGCCGGCATGCAAATGACGCAGATCAGCGCGCTGGCGCCCGGCGTTGGCATTGAAGACATACACCCAATCCTGGTACAGGAATTTGTTCATTTACTCGGCTACCAGACGGTCGAGCTTCGTAACTGGAACCTGCACGATTATGAGTAAACCAATTCAGATGGAACGCGGCGTCAAATACCGCGATGCTGACAAAATGGCGCTGATCCCGGTCAAAACGGTGGTCACCGAACGGCAGGAGCTGTTGCGTAAACCCGAGTGGATGAAGATCAAACTGCCTGCCGACTCAACGCGCATTCAGGGCATCAAAGCCGCCATGCGTAAAAACGGCCTGCACTCCGTCTGTGAGGAAGCCTCGTGCCCTAACCTGTCCGAGTGTTTCAACCACGGCACTGCCACCTTCATGATCCTCGGCGCCATCTGTACCCGCCGCTGCCCGTTCTGCGACGTGGCCCACGGCCGCCCGATCGCGCCAGACGCCAACGAGCCGGAAAAGCTGGCGCAAACCATCGCCGACATGGCGCTGCGTTATGTGGTGATCACCTCGGTTGACCGCGACGATCTGCGCGACGGCGGCGCTCAACACTTTGCCGACTGCATCTCGGCCATCCGCGCCAAGAGCCCGAACATCAAAATTGAAACGCTGGTGCCGGACTTCCGCGGCCGTATGGATCGCGCGCTGGAAATCCTCACCGCCACGCCGCCGGACGTATTCAACCACAACCTGGAAAACGTGCCGCGCGTATATCGCCAGGTGCGCCCAGGCGCCAACTACGAGTGGTCGCTGAAGCTGCTGGAGCGCTTTAAAGAAGCGCACCCGGATATCCCGACCAAATCAGGCCTGATGGTCGGCCTGGGCGAAACCAACGCGGAAATCGTCGAAGTCATGCGCGATCTGCGCCGCCACGGCGTGACCATGCTGACGCTGGGGCAATACCTGCAGCCGAGCCGTCACCACCTGCCGGTGCAGCGCTACGTCAGCCCGGCCGAGTTCGACGAGATGAAAGAAGAAGCGATGGCGATGGGCTTCACCCACGCCGCCTGCGGCCCGTTCGTGCGTTCGTCTTACCACGCCGATCTGCAGGCCAAAGGGATGGAAGTGAAATAACGCGTAATAGTTTGTTACGCTAAAGACGGCGGAAACGCCAAAAAACGGATGTCCGCAAGGCATCCGTTTTTTATTGCGTGCCACCAGGCGGGGCTAAACGTCTTTCTTTTCGACGCTCTGCTGAGCGGACTGGCTTTCGGCGGCGTTGTTGCCGGCGGCCGGCGGCGTGCTGTCGTCGCCCACGGCTTTTTTAAAGCCTTTCAGCGCCGCGCCAAGATCGGCGCCGAGCGTGCGCAGTTTGCTGGTGCCGAACAGTAAAATCACCAACACCGCAATCACCAGAAGTTTGGTAATGCTGATACCTTCCATACTCACCTTCTTATCATAGAGCGCTGCGTGAACAGCGAGAAAAACTGACCTTGCCTGCGAATATTTAGCGACTTTCCTTCGGCTCGCACAACAGCAACATGTAACAGAGTGAGATCCGTCGCAGGAATGCCACGCGGCCGCACGGCGCGGATTCCAGACTATTCTTAGTTTATCGCCCGCATGATACGCTGCCGTGATACTTATCAGGGAGATGCCGGATGTATATTGCTCCACCCATTTTCGATGCCCGAAAATCCGGCCTCAGCTTCGCCAAACGCACCTATCTGCCCCGCGTCGCCGGCCTGGGACTCGGCTTTATCTGCGTCTGCGCCGCGCTCTACCCCTTGGCTCCGCCCACGGCGGTCTGGCTATTGCTGGCCTTTCACGGCTTTCTCTGGCCGCATCTCGCCTACCGCCTGGCCCGCCGCGCCAAAGATCCGTTCAAAGCCGAGATCCGCAACCTGCTGATCGACTCCGCCTTCGGTGGCTTCTGGGCCGCGATGATGGCGTTCAATGCGCTGCCGGCGATCGTCATCCTGTCGATGATGAGCATGAACAACATCGCCTCCGCCGGCAAAGCGCTGTTTGTCAAAGGGTTGGCGATTCAATTGGCCACGGCGGCGCTGACCGGCGCGCTGCTCGGCTTCCCGTTTCAACCGCACAGCACGCCGCTGCAAATCTATCTGTGCCTGCCGATGATCTACCTGTACCCGACGCTGCTCGGGCTGGTGACCTACCGCACCGCCAAGCGGCTGGCGGAAAAGAAACAGGAGCTGCAACGCATCAGCACTCGCGATGGGCTGACCGGCTTGTACAACCGCCGCCACTGGGAGCACCTGCTGCATCGCCAGTTTGACAGCTGCCGCCGCTACCAGGACAACGCCACGCTGATCCTGATGGATATCGATCGCTTCAAAACCATCAACGACACCTTCGGCCACGCTTTAGGGGATGAGGCCCTGGCGGCGCTGGCGGAAGAGCTGCTGATCGGCTTGCGCAACGTGGATATCGTCGGGCGCTACGGCGGCGACGAGTTTGGCGCGGTGCTGCCGAACACCAGCGCCGAACAGGCGGTAACCGTCCTGCGGCGCATCCAGCAGCGGCTGGACGCCGTCATCTTCAAAGAGGCGCCACAGCTGCGGCTGCAGATCAGCGCCGGCATCGCCAACTACCACCCCGCGCTGGGCGGTTATCTGGACTGGCTGAAAGCGGCCGACGGCGCGCTTTACCGGGCGAAGCAAAATGGCCGTAACCGGCTGGAAACGGCGCCGCCGACGGGCGACTAACTTACTGGTTTAATAACTTGGCAAAATACTTCGGCGCTTCGACAAAGCCTTCACGCCGGTAAAACGCATGCGCCCGCTCGCTTTCCACCGCCACCAGCAGCGCCTCGGTGCAGGGATAATCCAGCGCCGTCATTAATTCGGCGATCGCTCAGGCGCGCCGTTCTGATTTTCATGGGGTGACCTCGCAGATTGTCGATACTACAAAATAGGCGGCGTTAGGTGTAACATCCATCCGGTGCGGCGAAAAAGGCCGTGCGGCACGCTGGAGATGACATTCCTCCCTAACCGCCTTCACAGGCTGATGATGTCTACGTAACCTCTCGGAGAGAGGCGCGTAGCGTTACGCCTGTCCCTTTCCGAGCCCCGTGAATTTCTCTGATTGAAAGGGAGTTGCCCCATGTTGAGCTCTTTACTGGCCGTATTTATCGGCGGCGGCGTCGGCAGCGTTTTGCGCTGGGCGGTAAGCATGAAAATGAACCCGCTGAACGCCCACATTCCGCTCGGTACGCTGATGGTCAATCTGATCGGCGGTTTTATCATCGGCCTGGCGATGGCGATTTTCACCCGCATGACGCATCTGGATCCCACCTGGAAATTGCTGATCACCACCGGGTTCTGCGGCGGCCTGACCACCTTCTCCACCTTTTCGCTGGAGGTGGTGTACCTGATGCAGGATGGCCGCTTCGGCTGGGCGCTGGCCAACATGCTGCTCAACCTGGCCGGCTCGCTGGCGATGACGCTGCTGGCTTTCATGCTGGTGATGTGGGCCAACGGGCGCTAAGCCCTTAATGTTTCCTTAATCTTGCATGCGCATAATCTCATCCAGTACTCCTGACTGGATGAGAAACCGCTATGTTTAGCCTGCCGAAAACCGCCGCCGAAGCGATTGCCGTTGCGCTGTGCGTGCTGATCGTCGCCGCCTTTATCAAATCCTACCTGTTCGCTTAAGCGCTTTTTCCCGCAGCACGCGTTCATGTTGCGTCTTTCCCGCCGGTTACACTACAATTGAGAATGAACGTTCACACCCAAAAATGTGAACTCGGCTCACGCGTAGCAAAGGATCGGGCAGATGCTCTCCCCCAACGACAGTAAACAGGCCAAGGTGCAGGCCCGCCGCGATCAGATCGTCGAAGCGGCGAAAACCAGCTTCCGCCGCCACGGCTTCCACGCCGCCAGCATGGCGGAGATCGCCCAGGGCTCGCAGCTCAGCGTCGGGCAAATCTATCGTTATTTCGCCAATAAAGACGCGATTATCGAAGAGATCGTCAACCGCATCATCGCCAGCAAGATGCAGCGGCTGGAAAACCTTGGCGATCACATCAACCTG
This sequence comes from Serratia sp. CY29653, assembly GCF_052169255.1. Classification (NCBI taxonomy): domain Bacteria; kingdom Pseudomonadati; phylum Pseudomonadota; class Gammaproteobacteria; order Enterobacterales; family Yersiniaceae; genus Serratia; species Serratia sp. CY29653. The sequence continues at coordinate 2,515,448 of NZ_JBJNLC010000001.1, forward strand.
ATCGCCGGCACGCTGGCGGCGCGCACGCTGTTTCAGCAGCCGGGCGAGAGCGAAACCGACCACATGCTGATGCTGGAAGTGACCGCCGAGGCCACGCGCAACCCGGTGGTGGCCAAAATGCTCAGCGATGCGGAAGCGCGGCTGTTTCGCCACGTGTGCCACAATCTGCAGCGGCTGTATCCCCATTTCAGTGCGGAAGAGATCGCCGCGAGGGTGGAGTTTATCGCCGTTATGAGCGAAGGCACCGGTTACCGTATCCTTACCACGCAAAAAGCCGATGCGTCCCTGCTGCGCGATCTGTATCAGCAGGCCATTTCTCACCTGTTCAGGAAACGCTAATCTCCCATGACCAAACACATAGCCAGACAACGTCTGGTGTACGCCGTCGTGCTTGGCCTGTTGGCCGCGCTGGGGCCGCTGTGCACCGATCTCTATCTGCCCGCCCTGCCGGAAATGGCGGGCGAACTGAATACCTCCACCGCCGCCGCACAGCTCAGCCTGACCGCCGGGCTGCTCGGCCTGGGCGTCGGCCAGCTGATTTTCGGCCCTTACAGCGACAAACTGGGCCGCATGCGCCCGCTGTTGCTGTCGCTGATCCTGCTGCTGGGCGCTTCGCTGTGGTGCGCCCTCGCACCCACCATCGACCAGTTGCTGATCGCCCGTCTGCTACAGGGCATCGCCGGCGCCGGTGGCGCGGTGATTTCCCGCGCCATTGCCCGCGATCTGTACGCCGGCCATGAGCTGACCCGCTTCTTCGCCCTGCTGATGCTGGTCAACGGCCTGGCGCCGATCGTCGCGCCGGTGCTGGGCGGCGTGATGCTGCAGGTGATGAACTGGCGCGGCATCTTCGGCGTGCTGGCGGCCATCGCCGTGCTGCTGTTCAGCCTGTCGGCGCTGAAGCTGCGCGAATCCCTGCCGGTAGAACGCCGCAGCCAGGGCGGTATCCTGGCGATGCTGATGTCGCTGGGCGGGTTGCTGACCCAACGCTATTTCATGGGCCTGTGCCTGACGCAAGGCTTCGTGATGGCCGGCATGTTCGCCTATATCGGCGCCTCGCCTTTCGTCTTGCAGCAGATCTACGGCCTCAGCCCGCAGATGTTCAGCCTGTGCTTCGCCATTAACGGCGTCGGGCTGATCATTGCGGCGCAGCTGGCCAGCCGCCTCAGTTCGCGTTGGGGGGAGCGCCGGGTGTTGAGGGGCGGGTTAACGCTGGCGGCCGTCGCGTCGCTGTTGCTGCTGTTGGCCGCCGCGCTGCATGCGCCGCTGGTCGTATTGCTGGTGCCGCTGTTCTTCTCGGTGGCGGTGATCGGCATCGTCGGCCCGACCGCCTCTTCGCTGGCGATGCAAAGCCAGGGAGACAAAGCGGGCAGCGCCTCGGCCTTGATCGGCGTGTGCATGTTCGCCCTCGGCGCCTGCGCCGTGCCGCTCACCGGGCTGGGGGGCACCTCGGGCCTGTCGATGGCGCTGACCATCGTCGGCTGTTACGCCATCGCCATCCTGCTGTTCAGCCTGTTGGCCCGCCGCAGCGAGGCATAACGCGCCCAATAAAAAACCCGCTCAATGAGCGGGTTTTAAGAAATTCAGCTACGCAGCTTAGATAGCAGTAACGTTAGCGGCAGATGGGCCTTTGGCACCGTTCGTGATTTCAAACTCTACACGCTGGCCTTCAGCAAGCGTTTTGAAACCGTTGCTAACGATGGCAGAGAAGTGAACGAAAACGTCCTTGCTACCATCTTCCGGAGTAATGAAACCGAAGCCTTTGGATTCATTAAACCACTTAACGCTACCTTTAATCTTAGACATCAAACTTACCTTTAACGTGAATGAAAGACACAAAACCTGTGTCGATTACAGTACAGCAAGCAGGCAGGATTTTGTCCACCACCGCGATCACAGAAATCCGATAAAGAGTGAAAAAATCCGTGTAGCCCGGTGTAAATGGATTGCACCGGTTGCGATAAGCTCCCGTTCCAGGTCAATCCTCTCCACGCGCCGGCGAACAATGCGCGAACGGCCAAACCCGCCCGCTTACCCCAGCGTTGACGCCCCCATGCAGACGCAATCGCTATGAAATATAACCAGATGGTCTTTTTGCTTCGGCGGCCTCTGCACTAGGGTTAGGGTTTATTTCCCACTGTGAGCCAAGCCTATGACCAGCCAGTTGGCAGACAAAATCATCGCCTATCGGCGTGAGCTGCACCAAAACCCGGAGCTTTCCAATCACGAATTCGCCACCACCGCCCGGCTGACGCGCTGGCTGCAAGAGGCGGGCATTAACCTGCTGCCGCTGGCGCTGAAAACCGGCGTCGTGGCGGAGATTGGCAGCGGCAAGGGGCCGATCATCGCGCTGCGCGGTGACATTGACGCCCTGCCGATCGACGAAATCGCCGACGTGCCCTTCAGCTCGCAAAACCGCGGCGTGATGCACGCCTGCGGCCACGACTTTCACACCTCGGTGATGCTCGGCGCCGCACACCTGCTCAAAGCGCGTGAGGCCGACCTGCCCGGCACGGTGCGCATCTTCTTCCAACCGGCGGAAGAGACCTTCAACGGTGCCCGGCATCTGATCGACGCTGGCGCGCTGGATAACGTTGCGGCGGTATTTGGCCTGCATAACGCGCCGGAGCTGCCCACCGGCACCTTCGCCACCCGCGCCGGGCCGTTCTACGCCAACGTCGATCGCTTCCAGATCCTCATCACCGGCAAAGGCGCGCACGCCGCCAAACCGGAACAGGGCGTCGACACCATCGTCACCGCCAGCCAGATCGTCGGCGCGCTGCAGACGCTGCCCAGCCGCAGCTTCAGCTCGCTGGAATCGCTGGTGGTGAGCGTAACGCGCATCGAAGGCGGCAATACCTGGAACGTGCTGCCGCAAACCGTGGAGCTGGAAGGCACGGTGCGCACCCACAGCGACGCGGTGCGCCGCCAGGTGCCGGACAAAATTCGCCAGGTGATCGACGGCGTTGCCGCCGCGCTGGGCGCGCAGGCCGAACTCCGCTGGCAGCCGGGGCCGCCGGCGGTAATCAATGATCCGCATTGGGCGGCGTTCAGCAAAACCGTCGCCGCCGAGGCCGGCTACCGGGTCGAAGAGGCGGAACTGCAGATGGGCGGTGAAGATTTCGCGCTGTATCTGCACCATGTGCCGGGCGTATTCGTCAGCATCGGCTCCGCCAGCGAATTCGGCCTGCATCATCCGCGTTTCAATCCCGATGAACGCGCCCTGTTCCCCGCCGCGCAATATTTCACGCTGCTGGCTGAACGCACGCTGCAACAATTAACCACCACGCCGGAAAAAGCCCTCAGCAACGCCTGAATAACGGTAAAGCGTATTTCCCCGACGCAGAGGATGCGGCGTCGGGGGTTATTTTTTCGCTCGCCGTGATATTTGCAATTTTCAACATTTGAATATGCTGTTTTGTTGTTTTACATCCCGCCGCCGCTCATCAATAGTGGGCACATCAGACACCGCGCGCCTCTGCGGCGCATGACAGGGTAATCACGATGAGCGACAACGCGACTAATCAACGGCAATTGCGGCTGGGCGCCATTCTGCATGGTGCATCGGGAAATATGTCCGCCTGGCGCCACCCGGACGCCACCGCCGACGCCAGCATCAACCTCGAATTTAATATCGCCACGGCGAAAAAAGCCGAACAGGGGAAATTCGATTTCGTCTTCGTCGCCGATGGGCTATATATCAACGAAAAGTCCATTCCGCATTTTCTTAATCGTTTCGAACCGCTCACCCTGCTGGCCGCGTTGTCCGCCGCCACCGATAAAATCGGCCTGGTGGGCACCCTCTCCACCTCCTACAGCGATCCGTTCACCGTCGCCCGCCAGTTCGCCAGCCTCGATCACCTGAGCAACGGCCGCGCCGGCTGGAACGTGGTGACCTCGCCGCTGGAAGGCTCGGCCAAAAATTTCTCGCGCAAAGAACACCCGGAGCACAGCCTGCGTTATCGCATCGCCGGCGAGTTTCTCGACGTTGCCAAAGGGCTGTGGGACTCCTGGGAAGACGACGCCTTCGTGCGTAATAAGGCCAGCGGCGAATTTTTCCGCGCCGGCAAACTGCACACTCTCAATCACCAGGGGGAATTCTTCTCGGTACAGGGGCCGCTGAACATCGGCCGCACGCCACAGGGGCGCCCGATCCTGTTCCAGGCCGGCGCCTCTGAAGACGGCAAACGGCTGGCGGCCCAACACGCCGATGCGATCTTCACCCATCACGACACGCTGGAGCAGGCGCAGGATTTCTACCAGGACGTGAAGCGGCAGCTGGTGGAACAGGGGCGCGAACCGGACGATCTGCGCATCTTCCAGGGCGTCAGCGTAATCGTCGGCGACGACGACGCGGACGTCGAGCGCCAGTACCAGGAGACCGCCCGCCTGGTCAGCATCGAGAATGCCCTCAACTACCTCGGCCGCTACTTCGAGCATTACGATTTCGCCCGCCATCCGCTGGACGCCCCCTTCCCCGACATCGGCGATCTGGGGCAAAACAGCTTCCGCAGCACCACCGACGCCATCAAGCGCAGCGCCCACGAGCGTAACCTCACGCTGCGCCAGGTGGCGCTGGAAGCCGCCTCGCCGCGCCCGGTGTTCAGCGGCACGCCGGAAGCGGTGGCGGATGGCCTGCAACACTGGTTCGACGGCGAAGCCGCCGACGGTTTCATCATCAGCGGCGGTACGCCCAACGCCTTCGGCCACTTCGTCGATCGGGTAGTGCCCGTCCTGCAGCAACGCGGCCTGTTCCGCCAGGCGTACCACGGCGACACGCTGCGTGAACATCTAGGCCTGAAGCGCCCGTTGAACAGATTCACCCAATAATAAGATCGCTTTCAGGGATACCCGCTATGCAGAAAACCGTTACCGCCGCCCTCGTGGCGGCCTTGCCGAGCCTGACCGGCGCCGCGCAGGCGAGCACCGGCATCGATTTGCAGGCCTATGCCCCTCTATTCACGCGCCGAAGACCCCGCAGGCGAACGCCATGGTCAACCGCTGGGGCGAGAGCGCCGAACGCCTTGCGCAGTCGGAAATCAACCCGCCCGGCCACGGCGATTAGGAGCGCGCGATGACGCAAGACACCTTCATTCAGACGCTGCCGACCGACCCGCTGATCGCCCCGGTGATCGAAGGGCTGTTCGGCGAATATCGTCAGCGCTACGGCGACTATTTTGGTGACCAGGAACCGGAAGCGCTGGATCTGTACGCGCCGCCGCAAGGAGCCTTCATCGTGCTGCTGCGCGCCGGTGCGCCGATCGCCATGGGCGCCTTCAAACGCTATGACGCGCTAACCGCCGAGCTGAAGCGCATCTGGACGCGGGGCGACCTGCGCCGCCAGGGCCTGGCGCAGCGGGTGCTGCAGCAGCTGGAAACGCTGGCGCTGGCGCAGGGATATCGCCGGCTCTATCTAACCACCGGCTTTCGCCAGCCCGAAGCGGTGGGCCTGTATCTGAGCAACGGGTATCAGCCGCAGTTCGATCCCACCGTCGACAGCGAGATATACAGTCGCCCACCCTACGATGGCCGCCTGCCGTTCCGCAAAAGCCTGATTGCAGAGGACGCGTGTTGTTGCGCGTCGGAAAGGAAAATCGCCTAAGGCCCCTTAATCTGTATCAGGAGACATGACATGTCCAAACAAGAAGTCTTGAAAGTGGTGCCCGCCCGCTATCCGCTGCGGCTGATCGGCGCGCTGTTTTCGCTGTTTATTCTGGCCGCCATCGTGCAATCGGTGGCGGGCAACGCGCGCTGGGAATGGGGCGTGTTCGCCGAGTGGTTCTTCGCGCCGGCGGTGCTGGCAGGGCTGGGGCAAACCCTGCTGCTGACGCTGCTCGGCACGCTGTTCAGCATCCTGTTCGGCACCCTGCTGGCGCTGGCGCGGCTGTCGCGCTCTTACCTGCTGGCGTCGCTGGCCTGGGGTTATATCTGGCTGTTTCGCTCGCTGCCGCTGATCCTGGTGCTGATCATCCTGTACAACTTTTCCTATCTGTATGACGCCATCTCGCTGGGCATTCCCTTCACCTCCGTGGTGTTCGCCAGCTACCCGACCATCGACATTCTCGGCCAGTTCGCCGTGGCGGTGCTGGGCCTGACGCTGGTGCAGTCCGCCTACACCGCCGAGATCATCCGCGGCGGCATCCTGGGCGTGGATTACGGCCAGCACGAAGCGGCGGCGGCGCTGGGGTTGCCGGGCTATCGCCGCACCTTCCGCATCATTCTGCCGCAGGCGCTGCGCTCCATTATTCCGACCGGCTTCAACGAGATCATCAGCCTGGCGAAAGGCACCTCAATCGTTTACGTGCTGGCGCTGCCGGAGCTGTTTTACACCATTCAGGTGATCTATAACCGCACCCAGCAGGTGATACCGCTGCTGATGGTCGCCACCGTCTGGTATCTGTTCATCACCACCGCACTGTCGGTGATCCAATACTACATCGAGCGCTATTTCGCCCGAGGCGCAGTGCGCGAACTGCCGCCGACGCCCTGGCATAAACTGGCCGGCTGGCTAAAACGTTAGGAGACCCGCATGTCTGAAGCCATTGATTATTATGCCTTGCCCGAGCAGCCGGTGCGCAATCTCACCCCGGTGCCGGCGCGCGGCCTGATCGAAATCAGCAACGTCAGCAAGTTCTTCGGCAAGCACAAGGCGCTGGACGACGTCAGCCTGACGCTGCAGCCGGGCACCGTCACCGTGATCCTCGGCCCTTCCGGCTCCGGTAAATCGACGCTGCTGCGGGCGATCAACCACCTGGAACGCGTGGACGAAGGCTTTATCCGCATCGACGGCGACTACGTCGGCTACCGCCGCAAAGGCAACCGGCTGTATGAGCTGAAGGAAAAGGCCATCCTTCGGCAACGCATCAACGTCGGCTACGTGTTCCAAAATTTCAACCTGTTCCCGCACCTGACGGTGCTGGAAAACATCATCGAAGCGCCGGTAGTGCATAAAATTCACACCCGCGAACGGGCGAAAGCGGTAGCCTATACGCTGCTGGATACCGTCGGGTTGCGCCACAAGGCGGACGCCTACCCGCGCCACCTCTCCGGCGGCCAACAACAGCGTATCGCCATCGCGCGCGCGCTGGCGCTGAACCCGAAGGTGATCCTGTTCGATGAACCGACCTCCGCGCTCGATCCCGAGCTGGTCGGCGAAGTGCTGGACGTGATAAAGGGGTTGGCGGATCTGGGCGTCACGCTGGTGGTGGTCACGCATGAAATCGGCTTTGCGCGCGAAGCGGCGGATCGGGTGGTGTTTATGGTCGATGGGCAGATCGTCGAGCAGGGCGACGCCAGGCAAGTGCTGGCTCAGCCGCAGCATCCGCGCACCGTCAACTTCCTCAACAAAGTGCTGTGATCGTCGGGGCGCCGCGGCGCCCCGTACCCGAGCTGCTTACCTGCCGGCGAAGCGCCGCTTCTCGGCGGCGAAATCCAGCGGGCGGATCCCCTGCTGGTTTTTGTCCTCTTCGGTCAGCAACGCCGGCGGAATAAACCACGTCACCTCGAACAGCAGCCCGTCCGGATCGTGGCCATAAATGCTTTTGTGCACGCCGTGATCCTCTTCCAGCCCGAGAATGCCGCGTTCGGCCAGCTGGTGACGAATGCGCTCCAGCTCCTCCAGGCTGTCCACTTCCCAGGCCAGATGGTACAGCCCGGCCGCTGGCTCATGCTCCGCCGGCGGCTCGTTGTTGGCACGAAACACCCCGGCGCGCTGCTGGCCCAGGTTCTTGCTGAACAGCGCCAAATCGTGATCGTTGTCCGAATCGGCGGCCTGGGTAAACACCGCCCGATCGGGGCTGTCGGACGGCTTGAGCTTGAACCCCAACACCTGATGATAGAAGTCGGCGCTCTGCCGCACGTCGCTGACATACAGCACGGCGTGATTGAGACGTTTGATGCCCATCGCTATTCCTTTACGCATTGAATGAAGTCAGCATGAACATAGCATGTGGGGGGAAAGCCGCTAAATGCCGTTATCGCATGACGAAATGCCGCCCGCGCAATCTGTCGCTGCAAGGCATTCCGCGCTATCATAAGCGCTGTATTGAACCCTTTTGTGAGAATAGCGATGAACGGCAAGATAACGACTTTTTTTGAAGACAAAGGCTTCGGCTTTATTACCGACGAGAACGGAGAAAATCGTTATTTTCACGTGACTAAAGTGCAAAACCCGGAGCTGATTAAGAAAAACGCGGCGGTGACCTTCGAACCGACCAACAACACCAAAGGCCCGTCGGCTTATGCGGTCAAAGTGTTGGCGCCCAGCAAATACATCATCATCGCCAATGAAAGAATCAAGATCGCCAGCATCAAGTCTTTCAATACCTTCACCAAGGAAGTGCCGGCCAAAGCCGACGTGGATAAAGAGAACACCGTGCTGTCGGTCGGCCTGCTGATGAACCGCATTCGCCCGCAGTCAGAAGATCAGGCGCAGACCATGCAAACGCTGCGCATGCTGACCATTACCACCTTCCAGAACACCACCCATACCTTCTCCGAGCACGAGATCGATATGGATGAGACCATTAAGGCGCTGAAAAGCCTGTAAGCGCCGGTTGCCCAGCGTCGAGCCCTAGCGGAACAGGATATGCTCGACGCTGTTGCCGCTCACCACGTTGAACGACTCCACCCGATTACGCCCCTGCGATTTGGCGCGATACAGCGCGATATCCGCCATATTCATCAGTTGCTCCAGCGATTTCACCTCATTCATCGCCAGGCTGGCGACGCCGACGCTGATGGTGATTTTCAGCGTCTGTTTGCCTTCCGCCTGCAGTTCCGCCTGCTCCACCAGCCGGCGCAGATGTTCCCCCAGCGCCACGCCCTGCGCCGCCAGCGCGCGCGGCAGCATGATGGCGAACTCTTCTCCGCCCAGGCGGCCGAACAGCTGATCGTGCCGCAGCTCGCGCCGCACGATGTGCGCGAACGACGCCAAAACCTGATCGCCGGCGCTGTGGCCGTGCGTATCGTTGATCTGCTTAAAATGGTCGATGTCGATCAGCAGTAGCGACACCGCCTCTTTCGAGCGGTGCTTGTGTTCCAGCAGCTCGCCCGCTTTGCGCGTCATCGCGCTGCGCGCCAGCACCCCGGTCAGAAAATCGTGGTTGGCGCTGTGCTCCAGACGCCGCATCAGTTTGCGGTTGGCGGCGATAGAGCTGGCGAGGATCAGCGGCCCCATCACCAGCATGGCGATGCCCAAGCGGGCGGACATCAGCGTGTCGAGGAAGGCGTTGTGGTTGTTCGGCGTTTCGTACAGCACCAGGTTGGCGGAAATGCTGCTGATCTCGGTCATGCCGGTCAACAGCGTCAGCAACGTCACGGGGAACAGCGGGTAGCGCACCGCGCACCACAGCAGCGCCGGGATCGGGAAGGCGATGGCCCCCGGCCCGCCGATATAGACGCTGAATATCAGCGACAGCAGCAGCGCCAGCAGCGGCAGGCAGCCCTTCAGGCGCCAACGCACCTGCATGCGCAGCAGCTGCTTCAACCGCGGCGCCGCCATCAGCACCGGCAACAGCAGCAAGGTCGTCGAGAACTGCTCGCTGAACCAGGCCAGCCAGGCGACCACCACCGTGTTGTTGTACAGGCTGTCGTTGCGCAGCACCGACAGCGTCGACGCCACCGCCGCGCCGGCCAGGCTGGCGCTGAACATATAGAGTATCGCCTGGGGTTTGCCCATGCGCCGTTGAGATTGGGGCAGCATCAGCATGATGCCGTAACCGACGGCGATCAGCGACATGTTGCAGGCGTTCAGCCACAGCGCCAGAGACCAGCCTTCGCCGGTGCTGAGATCGGCGGCGACCATGCCCAGATAGGTGGTAAGCCAGCCGAGCGGCGTGGCGTAAACGGGTTTTCGCAGCAGCAGGCCGAGCAGAATCGCATTCACCGGCCAAAATAAGGAAAGCGAGCCAATCGGCCGGCTAAGAATACCCACCAGGGAAAGTAAAAAGGCCAGCATGAAAAGATTGATCATCTGAACCGTTAGCGGCAGGCCATGCCTGGCGTTTATTCTGGCGTTCATCGCCTCGCCCATATTTTGCTAATAACCAGAATAATAATGTGCATACTCTCTCGCCCGGCCAGTGAGGGATAGTCAATCCGAGTTTCAACCAAAAAAGCCAGACAAATCAATAATAAAAAGCATTAACATTTAATTAACAGACTTTTCTTAGCCTGATGCGCCTGCGGCGAACTCCCCCCGCATAGCGTCAGCAAATAATGCCCACTCTGCTGTCAGCATAGCGCATAGCGTAATAGGCCGCCGAGGGCGTTAATTACATTAATAAGTTTATGGTTATTGGTCGTTGAATGCTGTTTGAATAACTGCGCGATTATTTTCCTGCAACTGGGCCGCCCGTGCAATAACAACCCCAAAAAAGCCCGCATAGCGCGGGCTTGCCTGAACAACAGCAAATCGACAGTTACAACACGGCCATGCCTTGCATGCCCGTGCTGCCGCGCAGTATAGCGGTGCAAGCTTAAGCAGACCTTAGCAACAAAAAACCCGGCCTAGGAACCGGGAATATTTGTACGAAATGCAGTGTTAGCCCAAGCAGGCTAATAACATTTCGCAGCTTACACGCCAATTGTGCAGAGAAAATGAACGCGGCGTCCGCTCAACCGCACCGCCGCCCTCTCTGCACGGAAGGGCTTACGCCAGTTTGGCGGCAAAGCCCGCTACGCGCTGGCCATAGAGCTTGGCGGTCGCCAGATCGCCCGACAGCATCTCATCCACGCCGGCATCCGCCGGGGTCTGCACCAGCAGCCCCACCGAACCGCCCAGGTTATTGACGTCGGTGCGCTGCGCCGATTTGGTGTTGGCCGGCATCAGCCCCAGGCTGACCCACAGGCCGCCATGTTGTGAAGCCAGCGTCTGCAGCGCGATCAGCGTTACCTGCTTGTCGCCGTTCAGGCTGGCGCTGTTGGTAAAGCCGCCGAACACTTTGTCCTGCCACTTGCGGCCGAACCAGGCCTTGGAGCTGGCGTCGGCGAATTTCTTGAACTGCCACGACGGGCCGCCCATATAGGTCGGCGAACCAAAGATGATGGCGTCCGCCTCATCCAGCGTCTGCCAGGCTTCGTCGCTGATATCGCCGTTCTGATCGATGGCGATCAGTTCGGCCCCGGCGCCTTCCGCCACGACTTTCGCCAAACGCTCGGTATGGCCGTAGCCGGAATGAAACACCACTACTGTCTTCGCCATAGAAATTCTCCACTCATTGCACAAAGGCGCCGACGGCGCCCCTCTCGCGTTCAATCTAATCAAGCGCGCAGCGGCTGAATACCAAATAAAACTGACGGTGTTATTCAAAAAAATCGCGTTCCTCCGCCAGGCATGCGCAGATAAAAAAAATCCCGCGCAAGGCGGGATAAACTTAACAGGGATGGGGTAATACACTACAGGGAATGGATAACACACAACATCATCGGGTAGAGCTACAGTACCAATCCCAATGTATAGAACTGTCATCCCCGCGTAAGTTTGCTCGGCCAGATGTAACGCCGAATGGGAAATATGACATTTTTCTCAACGCACCACGAACAGGCGCGACTCAAGCCGCCGCTCTTGAAGGTGCCGGTATTGCCCCCCCGGCGACGAACGGCCCTCAGCGGATTTCAACAGTGATATCCGGGTAGGCTTGCTCGCCGTCGCTGAGGTAATGCCCCAACGCCCGGTAAGCCATGACGTACAGCACGGCGGCGGCGCACAGGCACAGCAAGGTCACAAGCAGGAATCTGGATTTGCGCACGATAGGCTCCGTGGAGAAATTTTCGCCTATTGTAGCGCGGCAAAATAAACGAAGGTTCAATTGCCGGCGGGTCAAGCGCCTCGCACTCATTCGGCGAGGCGGCTTCATATCATTTCTTCAGCATGTAGATAAACGAATCGACGGTTTCGCCGCCGGCGGTGGTGACGCTGACCGCCACTCGTTCATAACCCTCACCTTCAAACGCATCGAGAGTCGGCCAGTGGTTGACGAGGTTAGCTGAACGGAACAGAAACCCGTTCACCCGATTGCCACTGTTATCCAGCACGATGCCCGGGTAGCCCATCTCGGCGCCCCAGCCTTCGTTAAGCAGCGAGCCGCCAACGCTGCCTTCTTCCCAGCTGCCGCCGATGGCTTCCATAATGTGCGCGTTGGGCCTGCCCGGCCCCAGGGTGCCGTAAACGAATAAGCTTTGCATTTTTCTCTCTACTACTCACTGAAAGTTAACGCATGAACATAGCATGACGTTCAGCGGCGAGCCAACGGGAGTACGGGTAGCGCAGTCGAGTTTTCAAGGGAACAAGTAGGGGGAAGAAAATCAAGGGAGTAATGGCACGCCCTATAGGATTCGAACCTATGACCTACGGCTTAGAAGGCCGTTGCTCTATCCAACTGAGCTAAGGGCGCATTGAGATGCGGCAACCTGCGGCTGCGGGTTGGGATTATACGGTCAGAGGTTAGCGAGTCAATGCCTTTTCATGGCGTTACGGCGGCGGCCGTGCTTTATGGCGTTTTTTCCGCCAGCGCCCGCGCGGCGAGGGTTCCCGTCAACCGGGCGCCGCCATGCTGAGCCAGACCAAAGCCTACGTAAATCGGCGCACGCTCAGCCCCTTGCCGCCCACCGCCCCGCCGCAGGCAAAGGCGGGCGGACTGCACCACTGCGGCGATGTCCCCCCAATCGGCATGCTCAACCACCCGCGCGTTGCAGGTCATCTCCCCCCTTTCCCCCAGTGTTGCGTCGGGGCGTGCGCTGTTTAAAGAAGCCTGGCTCCACGGCGCCCAAGCCAGCAATAGCGCGCACCCTGCCCATGCGCTGCCGTTCATGCGCACAGCTTCCGCCACAGCGCACTCAGGCGCGCCCGCCACGGCGGCGCTCCTTCATGCTTGCCGAGCCGATGCAGCGCGGTGAGTTGCGCGCTGTCCGCCGGATGCAGCGAAGAATCGAACACCGTCTCGCCAACGTGCTTAGGCTTCGCCGGTTGCTGATCAGGCTGATGATGCAACGGGTAAAGCCGGGTTATCGCCCTCATGATCCTGCCCTCTTTCGCCCTGTGAACCGCCCCAGCGTATCCAAGTGCCGGTAAAAATGGCGTAGAGGATCCTGAGGCCGGCATAAAAAAAGCGTAAATCGGCGTCGGCAACGGCCGCGAGGGTGATTCTGCGCCTGACAGCGCGCTCAGCTTCTGCCAGAATAGCGGCATCCCCGCTTTTCTTAATTGATGGATTTCCACACTGATGTCAGCAAAGATTATTGATGGTAAAACGATTGCGCAGCAGGTTAGAAACGAAGTGGCTGAGCAAGTGAAACAACGTCTGGCGGCCGGCAAACGCGCCCCAGGGCTGGCGGTTGTGCTGGTCGGCGAGAACCCGGCTTCGCAAATTTACGTCGCCAGCAAGCGCCGCGCCTGCGATGAAGTCGGCTTCCTTTCCCGCTCCTACGACCTGCCCGCTGCCACCAGTGAAGCCGAGCTGCTGGCGTTGATCGACCAGTTGAACGCCGATCAGGAAATCGACGGCATTCTGGTGCAACTGCCGCTGCCGGCCGGCATCGATAACGTCAAGGTGCTGGAACGCATCCACCCGGACAAAGACGTCGACGGCTTCCACCCGTACAACGTCGGCCGCCTGTGCCAGCGCGCCCCCAAACTGCGCCCGTGCACGCCGCGCGGCATCGTCACCCTGCTGGAGCGTTATAACATCGATACCTACGGCCTGAACGCCGTGGTGGTCGGCGCCTCCAACATCGTCGGCCGCCCGATGAGCATGGAGCTGCTGCTGGCCGGCTGCACCACCACCGTCACCCACCGCTTCACCAAGAATCTGCGTCATCACGTCGAGAACGCCGATCTGCTGGTAGTAGCAGTTGGCAAACCGGGCTTCATTCCGGGCGACTGGATCAAACCGGGCGCCATCGTGGTGGACGTCGGCATCAACCGCTTGGAAAGCGGTAAAGTGGTGGGCGACGTCGATTTCGACGCCGCCAGCGAGCGCGCCGCCTACATCACCCCGGTGCCGGGTGGCGTTGGCCCGATGACCGTTGCTACACTGATCCAAAATACCTTGCAGGCCTGCGAGGAATATCACGACGTTCAACCTAAATAAGTAAGGCAGTATGGAAATTTTCAATCTGGACAATCATCCCCACGTCGAACTGTGCGATCTGCTGAAGTTTCAGGGCTGGTGTGAAAGCGGCGGCGCCGCCAAAGAAATCATCGCTGAAGGGCAGGTGAAAGTCGACGGCAAGGTCGAAACCCGCAAGCGCTGCAAGATCGTCGCCGATCAGGTGGTGGAGTTCAACGGCGGCAAGGTCATGGTTAAACCCTGACCCGCAGCCATAGAAAAAGGCGCTGAATTCAGCGCCTTTTTTGTTTTTCCCTGCGGCCGGCTTACTTACGGCGCCAGGTGGTGCCCTGCGGGCCGTCTTCCAGCACGATGTTCATCTCGTTCAACCGATCGCGGGCGGCATCCGCCAGCGCCCAATCCTTCGCGGCGCGCGCTTCGTTACGCTGTTTGATCAGCGCTTCGATCTCCGCCACTTCGCCGTCATCAACCTGAGCGCCTCCTTGCAGGAACTGCTCCGGTTCCTGCTGCAGCAGGCCGAGCACCTTAGCCAGCTTGCGCAGTTCCGCCGCCATGCCGTTAGCCGCCGCCATGTCTTCACCCTTGAGGCGGTTAACCTCGCGCGCCAGATCAAACAGCGCCGAGTAGGCTTCCGGGGTGTTGAAGTCGTCGTCCATCGCTTCGCGGAAGCGGGCTTCGAACGCTTCGCCGCCGGCCGGCGCGGCGTCGGCGTCGGTGCCGCGCAGCGCGGTATAGAGGCGCTCCAGCGCGGTGCGCGCCTGTTTGAGGTTCTCTTCGCTGTAGTTCAGCTGGCTGCGATAGTGGCCGGACATCAGGAAGTAACGCACCGTCTCCGCATCGTAATGGCCGAGCACGTCGCGGATGGTGAAGAAGTTATCCAGCGATTTGGACATCTTCTCTTTGTCTATCATCACCATGCCGGAGTGCATCCAGTAATTGACGTACGGGCCGTCGTGGGCGCAGCTCGACTGTGCGATCTCGTTCTCGTGGTGCGGGAACATCAGATCGGAACCGCCGCCGTGAATGTCGAAGTGGGTGCCCAGCTGTTTGCAGTTCATGGCGGAGCATTCGATGTGCCAGCCCGGACGGCCCGGCCCCCACGGCGACTGCCAGCTCGGCTCGCCCGGCTTGGACATCTTCCACAGCACGAAGTCCATCGGGTTGCGCTTCACGTCGTCGATCTCCACGCGCGCGCCGGCCTGCAGCTGATCCAGATCCTGACGTGACAGCAGCCCGTATTGCGGATCGCTGTCGATGGAGAACATCACGTCGCCGTTGCTGGCCACGTAGGCGTGATCGCGATCGATCAGGCGCTGGGTGATCTCGATGATCTCGGCGATGTGCTGAGTCGCGCGCGGCTCTTGATCCGGGCGATCGATCAGCAGCGCGTCGAAGTCGGCGTGCATTTCCGCCAGCATGCGTTCGGTCAGTTGGTCGCAGGTCTCATGATTTTCCGCCGCGCGGCGGATGATTTTGTCGTCCACGTCGGTGACGTTGCGCACGTAGTTCAGCGAATAGCCGAGGTAGCGCAGGTAACGCGCCACCACGTCGAAAGCGACAAAGGTACGACCGTGCCCGATGTGACACAGGTCATAGATGGTTACCCCGCACACGTACATGCCCACTTTCCCGGCATGAATGGGTTTGAATTCCTCTTTTTGACGACTCAGGGTATTAAAAATCTTTAGCATCGGGAGATTCCGTGGTGTGCGTGATAACAAAAAAGATAACCGGGCTTCAGGTTGCCGCCCGGTAGCGTATTGAAACCTGAAGCCTGATCTATTGCAAGGTTAAGGCCATGCTTTGCTGATTTCACGCGAATAAAATGCGCGAAATTCGGCGGCCGGCGCAATTGTTATAATATAACACAAATACGATTACCACAGACAGTGCGCGGTTGAGCCGCTGCTGACTCGCTGGGGCGGATATGTTATAAGGGCGGTCTGAATGTTCACTCGCTTTACGTGACGTCTCACTTCACCTTGTTAGGATTAAAACTATGGTTACTTTCCACACCAATCACGGCGATATCGTTATCAAGACCTTTGCTGACAAAGCGCCGGTTACCGTTGAAAACTTCCTGAACTACTGCCGCGCCGGTTTCTACGACAACACCATCTTCCACCGTGTGATCAACGGCTTCATGATCCAGGGCGGCGGTTTCGAGCCGGGCATGAACCAGAAAGCGACCAACGCGACCATCAAGAACGAAGCCAACAACGGTCTGAAAAACACCATCGGCACCCTGGCAATGGCGCGCACCAACGATCCGCACTCCGCCACCGCACAGTTCTTCATCAACGTGGCTGACAACGACTTCCTGAACTTCCGCGGCGAAAACGTGCAGGGCTGGGGCTACTGCGTGTTTGCTGAAGTGGTTGAAGGCATGGACGTGGTCAACAAGATCAAAGGCGTGAAAACCGGCCGCAGCGGCATGCACCAGGACGTACCGGTAGAAGACGTGGTGATCAACAGCGTGACCGTCAGCGAGTAATCGCGGCTGCATGAGTACGCTGTTCATCGCAGATCTGCACTTGTGCGCACAGGAACCGGCAATCACTGCCGGTTTTCTGCGTTTTTTACGGCGCGAAGCGGTGCACGCCGACGCGCTGTACATCCTTGGCGACCTGTTTGAAGCCTGGATCGGCGACGACGATCCCGAGCCGCTGCACGCGGAGATCGCCGCGGCGCTGAAAGCGCTGCAACAGGCCGGCGTGCCCTGCTACTTCATCCACGGCAACCGCGATTTTCTGCTCGGCAAGCGCTTCGCCCGCGCCAGCGGCATGCAGCTGCTGCCGGAAGAGAAAGTGCTGGAGCTGTACGGCCGCAGGATCCTGATCCTGCACGGCGACACCCTGTGCACCGACGATCACGCCTATCAGCAATTCCGCCGTAAAGTGCACAACCCGCTGATTCAAAAATTGTTCCTGGCGCTGCCGCTGCGCTGGCGATTGAAGATCGCCGCCAAAATGCGCGCCCGCAGCCGGCAATCCAACCAGGACAAGTCGGAAGCCATCATGGACGTCAACCCGCAGGCGGTCGAGCAAACCATGCTGCGCCACGACGTGCACTGGATGATCCACGGCCATACCCATCGCCCGGCGGTGCACCGGCTGGCGTTGAGCAACGGCGAAGCCCATCGCGCGGTGCTGGGGGCCTGGCACGTCGAAGGATCGATGATCAAAGTCAGCGCCGACGCCGTCGAGCTGATCCAATTCCCATTCTGAATTCCGGACTGGCGCGCGAGTGAAAATTCGCGCTTTCGACGGTGAAAACCGGCGACGCAACCGTTTTCCTCGCCGTGCGCTCATGGTATGCTCTACGCCCTCATTCGGCCCTCAGCCGACGCCAGACAAATCACAGGAGCCTTACACCCATGGGAGCCAACGCCGCTTCAGCCGCCACTACCGGGGCGAAAATCGCAATTGTAATGGGATCGAAAAGTGACTGGGCCACCATGCAGTTCGCCGCCGAAGTCCTGACCCAGCTCGATGTCCCCTTCCATGTCGAAGTCGTTTCCGCCCACCGCACGCCGGACAAGCTGTTCAGCTTCGCCGAGCAGGCTACCGCCAACGGTTTTGACGTGATCATCGCCGGCGCCGGCGGTGCGGCGCACCTGCCGGGCATGCTGGCGGCGAAAACCCTGGTGCCGGTGCTGGGTGTGCCGGTGCAAAGCGCCGCGCTGAGCGGCGTAGACAGCCTGTACTCCATCGTGCAGATGCCGCGCGGCATTCCGGTGGGCACGCTGGCGATCGGCAAAGCCGGCGCCGCCAACGCCGGGCTGTTGGCGATGCAGATCCTGGCGCTGCACGACGCCGCGCTGGCGCAGCGTTTGGCGGATTGGCGTCAGGCGCAGACCGAAGACGTCTTGAACCACCCCGATCCGCGGGAGGATGCATGAAGCCGGTTTGCGTACTGGGCAATGGCCAGCTGGGGCGCATGCTGCGCCAGGCAGGCGAACCGCTGGGCATCGCCGTTTACCCTGTCGGCATCGATGCCGAGCCCGAAGCGGTGCCGTATCAGAATAGCGTCATTACCGCCGAGATCGAACGCTGGCCGGAAACCGCGCTGACGCGCGAGCTGGCGACCCACAGCGCCTTCGTCAACCGCGACATTTTCCCGCGCCTGGCGGATCGCCTGACGCAAAAACAGCTGCTCGATCAGCTCGGCCTGGCGACCGCGCCGTGGCAGCTGCTGGCGAGCGCCGCCGAATGGCCGCAGGTATTCGCTTCGCTGGGCGAGCTGGCGATCGTCAAACGCCGGGTCGGTGGCTATGACGGCCGCGGCCAGTGGCGCTTGCGCCCGGGGCAGGAAGCCGAACTGCCGGCCGACGCCTATGGCGAGTGCATCGTCGAGCAAGGCATCAATTTCTCCGGCGAAGTGTCGCTGGTGGGCGCGCGCGGCCACGACGGCCGTTCGGTATTCTACCCGCTGACCCACAACCTGCATGAAGACGGCATCCTGCGCACCAGCGTGGCGCTGCCGCAGCCCAACCCGGCGCTGCAGCAACAGGCCGAGCAGATGCTGGCGGCGATCCTGAACGAGCTGAACTACGTCGGCGTGATGGCGATGGAGTGCTTTATCGTCGGCGATCGGCTGCTGATCAACGAGCTGGCGCCGCGCGTGCACAACAGCGGCCACTGGACGCAAAACGGCGCGTCCATCAGCCAGTTCGAGCTGCACCTGCGCGCCATTCTCGGCCTGCCGCTGCCGCAGCCGGTGGTGAGCACGCCGTCGGTGATGGTCAACCTGATCGGCACCGCCGTCAACGAACAGTGGCTGTCGCTGCCGCTGGTGCATCTGCACTGGTATGAGAAAGAGGTGCGCCCGGGCCGCAAGGTCGGCCATCTCAATCTGAACGACCCGAGCGCCGCCGATCTGCGCCAGGCGCTGCAGGCGCTGGCGCCGCTGCTGCCGGGCGAATACCAAAGCGGGCTGGCCTGGGCGCAGCAGAAGCTGGTCTAAGGCTGCTGCCGCAGCAGCAGAAAGCAAAAGGGCCCCTGTTCATTCAGGTGCCCCTTTTCATCTTCCTGAGATTGATGTGCCCATTCCGCGATACCGGCACCGGGCCTTTCATGTCCGCTATCCTTTCTTTGTGTTTTACAGCCGCGCTTTGTTTTCAGAACACTAATTCCCCGGGCGACAAGAACGGGTAAATTTCTGTTCAGTGACAATCGTTCCCCATTGATTGCCGATTTCTTCCTGCATCAGCTCAAAGCCAAAAGATTCATACAGCCGACGTGCGGCATCCAGTCCCTTGAACGTCCAGAGATGAACGGCCGAAAAACCCAAGCGATCGCAGAAAGCCATCGCGTTACTGAGCAGTTGGCGCCCTACGCCGCTTCCACGGCATCCTTCATCCAGTATGAACCAACGCAGATGGGCAGCGTTCTGCCCCAAAGCCTGCCCATCAATGGCCACCGATCCCACGATACGGTCATTGAGCATGGCCAGCCAAATCTGATTACCTGGCTGGTCCAGACGGCCGGTGAATTCCGCGAGGCCTGCAGCCACCTGACTCTCGAAGAACGCCCCGAAACCGGCGTGGCGGGAGTAAAACTCGGCATGCATTTCAGTGATTCGACCAATCATACCTGTCTGATAACCGGAACGAATGGTGAAAGGCGTCTGCAAAGTTTGTCCGGTGGCAAGACGGTGCGTTTGCAGAGCACCGGCATAGGCGCTCAGTCCCTGAGCAACGGTTTGTTGCTGCAATGGGTGCAGATGCGCCAGCGCCGTCGTAACCTGTTGCCGCCCATAGGCGTGGATCCTGGCCACCGTCTGTCTGCCGGTTGCTGAAAGACAGAGTGGTTTCAAACGGGTGTCATCTTCTCCGGCGGTTTCAATCAGCAATCCTGCCCGCATCAGTTTACCGACCATCCGACTGACGCTGGATTTATCCAGACCGAGTACCAGTACCAGCTGAGCGGCGGTCATCATTTCCTGCCGTTCGATTTCAAGAAGCGCATGTACAGCGGATGGGGAAAATTCAGTGCCTGCCAACGTCGTACGCATGAATCCTAATTCCCGCACTATGGTTCGGGAAGCCGTACGTATCGTTTCTATCAGAGAGTCTTCATTCATGTTTATGTATCTCGCAGAGAGCCGATGAACGACCAAGCAGTTGCAATATACAACCATATAGTTGCTTTATACAACTTACTTTAAAGCTCAATCAGCCATCGTAAGCGCTAACAACCAAGGCAGCGCCACGCCCTTTGCAATTGAACAGCCTGGGTTTTGGCAAGATTGCGGCAGCCCGAGAGCTGCCCCTAATCTTGCTTTACCTCAGCCATCATAACTGCGGAACAGCGCCCGGCCGCGCAGCAGGTGCACGCCCAGCCAGCCGCCGCACAGCGACAGCAGCAGCGCGCTGGCCAGCGGCAACGCCCACCACAGCACCGGCGTCGGCGTCCACGGGAAGTCGAACACCCGGCTCTGCAGCAGCCACAGCGCCGCCTCGGCGCCCACCGCCGCCGCGATGCCCGCCACCAGCCCCAGCAGGGCGAACTCGCACCACAGCGTGCGGCGCAGCAGCCGTTTGCCGGCGCCCAGCGTGCGATACACCACCAGCTCCTGGCGGCGCTGACGCATGCCGACCTGCACCTGTGCCAGCAGCAGCAGGCCGCCGCACAGCACCACCAGCACCACCATCACCTCCAGCGCGCGACTGACCTGCTGCAGCACGCCGCCGACCTGTTTCAGGATCGCGCCGATGTCCATCAGGCTGAGCGTCGGGAACTGGCGGTTGAGCTGGGTCAGCATCTGACCGTCGCCGTCGTAGCGGAAGCTGGTAAGCCAGGTCTGCGGCTGGCCGTCCAGCCCGCCCGGCGGGAAGATAAAGTAAAAGTTCGGCTTCAGGCTTTCCCAATCCACCTGGCGCAGGCTGGTGACCTTGGCGCTGAACGCCTGGGTATCGCCGCTGAATGTCAGCGTGTCGCCCAACTTGATCTTCAGCCGCCCGGCAATGCCTTCATCCATCGAAACCTCGCCGGTTTTCGGCGGCCAATTGCCCGCCACCAGCGGATTGTGATCCGGCAGATCGGCCAACCAGGTCAGGTTCAGCTCGCGGTTCACCGCCTCGCCGCCCGGATCGTCTTCATGCACCCGCTCGGTCGCCACCTGCTGGTTTATCTCGGTCAGGCGCACCCGGACGATCGGATAATAGGTTTCCGGCTTGATCTGGTGCTGCTGCAGGAAGGTTTTCACCTGCGGCACCTGCGCCTCGGTCATGTTGAGCAGGAAATAGTTCGGGCTGTCCGGCGGCAGCTGTTGCTGCCAGCGGTCGAGCAAATCGCCGCGCAGCACCAGCAACAGCGCCAGCAGCATAAACGACAGCGAGAACGCCGCCAGCTGGCTGATGGTCACCCACGGCTGATGCAGCAGGCGGTTGACCGCCAGCCGCAGCGCCAGGCTCTTGAGCGTGATGCGGCGCAGCAGCTGCAGGCTGCCCCAGCCGATGCCGCCCAGCAGCAGCGCCAGCACCGCCATGCCCGCCAAGATCGCCCACAGCAGCGTGCTGGCCCCCATCAGCGTCACCAGCAGCGCCACCACGATCGCCGCCGTCACCGGCAGGAAGTAGCGCAGCGGCCAGACGTTGGCCACTACGTCGCGGCGCAGCACCCGCAGCGGTTGGGTGGCCAGCAGCTGACGGTACGGCCGCAGCCCGACCAGCAGCGAAATCAGCACCAGCGCGCCGAGCGCCCACAGCCACGGCCAGGCGCCGGCGGCGGGCAATGCGGCCGGCAACACCGGCTTCAGCAGGCGAATCAACAGCGCTTCGAACGCCAGCCCGATCGCCCCGCCACACACCGCCGCCAGCGCCATCACCGCCAGCCACTGGCCGACGATCAGCTTACGCAGCGCGCCGCGCCCGGCGCCAAGGGTTTTCAGCACCGCGATCAGATCGTAGCGGCTGCGACAATAGTGGCTCATCGCCACCGCCACGGCGGCGATCGACAACAGCAGCGTCAGCAGGGCCGACAGCAGCAAGAACTGTTGGGATCGCTGCAGCGACTTGCCGAGCGCGCTGCCGGACTCCTGCAGCCCGAACCAGCGCTGATCCGGCGTCAACTGCGGCGTCAGCCGCTCCTCGTAACGCTGAATATCCGGCTCGGCGCCGGCGAACATGTAGCGGTAGGTCAGGCGACTGCCCGGCTGCACCGCGCCGGTCTTATCGACGTCCGCCAGGTTGATCATGATGCGCGGCGCGGTCTGGAACGGGTTGAAGCCGGCGTCCGGCTCCTGAATGATTTCACCGGCGATGCGCAGCGTGGTGTCGCCCACCTCGAGCGAATCCCCCACTTTCACGTTCAGCAGCGCCAGCAGACGCGGCGCCACCAGCACGCTGCCCGGTTCGGGCTTGATGTTGGCCGGGCGCGTTTCCAGCTTGCCATACAGCGGATAGGCCAGATCGGTGGCTTTCACGTCCGCCAGCTGCGGCCGGTCGCCGGCATAGGTCATGGTGGTGAACGACAGCTGGCGGCTCAGCGTCAGCCCCTGCTGCTGCGCGTCCAGCAGCCAGCCTTCCGGCACCGGATGCGCACTGCGCAGCACCCGATCGCCGGCGATAAAATCGCGGCTCTGCTGGCTGAGCCCTTTGTCCATGCGATCGCTGATGCTGCCCAGCGCCAGCACGCAGGCCACGGAGAGCGTCAACGCCAGCCAAACGATCAGCAGCGACGGCGAGCGCCATTCGCGCCAGAACCAGCGCCAGATCATGCTTCCTCCCACAGCTTGCCTTCGCGCAGCCGCAGCCGCCGCTGGCAGCGCGCCGCCAGGGTTTCGTCATGGGTCACCAGGATCAGGGTGGTGTCAAAATCGCGGTTGAGAGAGAACAACAGGTCGGCGATGCGATCGCCGGTCTGGCGATCGAGGTTGCCGGTCGGTTCATCGGCGAACAGCACCCGCGGCCGGCCGCTGAAGGCGCGCGCCAGCGCCACACGCTGCTGCTCGCCGCCGGACAGCTGCGCCGGCAGGTGATCGAGCCGTTTGCCCAATCCCAGCTGTTCCAGCAGCTGCACCGCCTGCTCGCGGCTCTGCCTGTCGCTCTCGCCGCGCAGCAGCGCCGGCAGTTGCACGTTTTCCAGCGCGTTCAGCGTCGGCACCAGCATGAACGACTGAAACACGAAGCCGACGTTCCTGGCGCGCAGCGCGGCGCGGCCTTCTTCGTCCAGCGCGGTCAGCGACTCGCCGAGCAGGCGCACCTCGCCCTCGCTGCCGTCATCCAGCCCGGCCAAAATGCCCAGCAGGGTCGATTTTCCCGATCCGGATTCGCCGATCAGGGCGATCGTCTGCGCGGGTTTGACAAGCAGCTCGACTCCGGTAAGGATGGTGAGCTGATGCTCACCCTGACCAACGTGTTTACTAAGATGATGAACTTCAAGAACGTTTTCCGCTGGCATCTTCCCTTCCTTTTGCTGTTGGGATTATTCAGTTTACGCGCTGTCGCCGCCGATACCTTGTTGATTTTGGGCGACAGTTTAAGCGCCGGCTACCGCCTGCCGATCGAGCGGGCCTGGCCGACGCTGTTGGCCGAACAGTGGCAGAAAAAACCGGGCGCGCCGCAGCTGGTCAACGCCAGCATCAGCGGCGACACCGCCGCACAGGGGCTGGCGCGTCTGCCCGCGCTGCTGAAACAGCATCAGCCACGCTGGGTGCTGATCGAGCTGGGCGCCAACGACGGCCTGCGCGGTTTCCCGGCGCCGGACATGCAGCGCGATCTCGGCCAGATCATCACGCGGGTGCAGCAGGCCGGCGCACAGCCGCTGCTGATGCAGATCCGCATCCCGCCGAACTACGGCCGCCGCTATACCGAAGCGTTCAGCGCCGTCTACCCGGCGCTGGCCAGGCAGTTCAACATTCCGCTGCTGCCGTTCTATATGGAACAGGTGGTGGTGAAGCCGGAATGGATGCAGGATGACGGATTGCACCCCAATGGGGACGCCCAGCCGTTTATCGCCACCTGGATGGCGGAGCGCCTGGAACCGCTAGTAAAACATGAGTCTAACTAAATTAGGGTCGTACACTAGGTAAAGTTATGCAAAAAGCAGTATTGATAACCGGCTGCTCCAGCGGAATTGGATTGATTGCGGCGCAGGATCTGCGCAACCGCGGCTACCGGGTGCTGGCCGCCTGCCGCAAGCCGCAGGACGTGGAAAACATGCGCCAGCTCGGGCTGGAAGGCATCGAGCTGGATCTGGACGACAGCGCCAGCGTCGAGCGCGCCGCCGCCGAGGTGATCGCGCTGACCGGCGGCCGCCTGTATGGCCTGTTCAACAACGGCGGCTTCGGCGTTTACGGCCCGCTCAGCGGCATCTCGCGCAGCCAGCTGGAGCGGCAGTTCGCCACCAACCTGTTCGGCACCCACCAGTTGACCCAGTTGCTGCTGCCGGCGATGTTGCCGCACGGCGAAGGGCGCATTATCCAGACCAGCTCGGTGATGGGCCTGGTCTCCAGCGCCGGGCGCGGCGCCTACGCCGCCAGCAAATTCGCGCTGGAAGCCTGGTCGGACGCGCTGCGCATGGAGCTGCACGGCAGCGGCATTCAGGTCAGCCTGATCGAACCGGGGCCGATTTCCACCCACTTTAGCCAGAACGTCAATCAGACGCAGAGCGACAAGCCGGTGCATAACCCCGGCATCGCCAAGCGCCTGACGCTGCCGCCGGAGGCCATTCTGCCCAAGCTGCGCCACGCGCTGGAAAGCCCGCGCGCCAAACTGCGCTACCCGGTGACCCTGCTGGCGCACGCGATGAGCGTGCTGCGCCGCATTCTACCGGGCCGCTGTCTGGATTGGCTGCTGCGCAGCAACGCTTAATTCGCCCGCCGGGGTTGAAGAATGGCGGCGCGCCCCCATCTACACCCCATGGCTCCGCACGATCAGAGAGAAAAAAGATGCTAGCTCAAGCTGTTGTTGATATTAACGAAACTAACCTGCACCAGACGCTGGAACAGTCGATGTCCATTCCGGTGCTGTTCTACTTCTGGTCCGAGCGCAGCCAACACTGCCTGCAGCTCACGCCGGTGCTCGACAAACTGGCGGCGGAATACGCCGGCCAGTTCATTCTGGCCAAGGTGGACTGCGACGCCGAACAGATGATCGCCTCCCAATTCGGGCTGCGCTCCATTCCGACCGTCTACCTGTTCAAAGACGGTCAGCCGGTCGACGGCTTCCAGGGCCCGCAGCCGGAAGAAGCGATCCGCGACTTGCTGCAGCGTTTCCTGCCGAAGGAAGAAGATCTGAAACTGGCGCAGGCGCAGGAACTGCTGGCCGCCGGCAACGCTGCCGAAGCGCTGCCGCTGCTGAAAGACGCCTGGCAGAGCAGCCAACAGCGCAGCGACATCGGCCTGACCCTGGCCGAAACTCAGATCGCGCTCAGCCGCAGCGAAGACGCCGAAGCGGTGCTGGCGACCATCCCGCTGCAGGATCGCGATACCCGCTATCAGGGCCTGGTGGCGCAGATTGAACTGCTGAAGCAGGCGGCGGACACGCCGGAAATCCAACAGCTGCAACAGCAGGTGCAGCAGCAGCCGGGCAACGTCGAGCTGGCGGTGCAGCTGGCGCTGCAGCTGCATCAGGTCGGGCGTAACGAAGAAGCGCTGGAACTGCTGATGGGGCATCTGAAGAAAGATCTGGCCGCCGCCAACGGCAACGCGCGCAAGACCCTGATGGACATTCTGGCCGCGCTCGGCACCGGCGACGCGCTGGCCGCTAAGTATCGCCGCCAGCTGTACTCCCTGCTGTACTGATATACCCTTCGTCTTTCCAGCCGCATCGTTGTTGGCTGCACGTTCGAACCCCAGTCACTTAGTTATCTAAGCTCCTGGGGTTTCTCACGTTTGCCGCCTAGACGCAACTGGAAATCCATTGGGTATATGTGTTGTCCCAAAGTAAATATTGAAGGGTATCCCCTAAATAGTTCGAGTTGCATCAAGGCGGCAAGTTTGTAAGTCCCCGGGAACTTACTCAAGTAAGCGACCGGGGCGCGCAAACGCAGCCAACACAGATGCAGCTTGAAATATGACGGGGATATCAGCGATAGACCCGCACCCCGCCCTCCACGCCCGCCGGGCTGAACAACACCTGCCACAGCTGAATGTTGCGCGAACGGAACGCGCCGGCGCAGGCGTTCAGGTAATAAGTGAACATGCGTTCGAAGCGCTCGGAATAGCCGCCGGCCAACTCTGGCCACGCCCGTTTGAAGTTCTCCAGCCAGGCCATCAGCGTGCGATCGTAATCGGCGCCAAAGTTGTGCCAATCCTCCATCACGAAACGCCCTTCGCTGGCCTCGGCGATATGCCGCACCGAAGGCAGGCAGCCGTTGGGGAAGATGTATTTGTCTATCCAGGCGTCGACGTTGAGATCGGTCTGATTGGAACCGATAGTGTGCAGCAGGAACAGGCCGTCGGGCTTCAGGTTGCGCGCCGCGACGCTGAAATAGGTCTCGTAGTTTTTCGGCCCGACGTGCTCGAACATGCCGACCGACACGATGCGATCGAACTGGCGATCCAGATCGCGGTAATCCTGCAGCAAGATCTCGACGTCCAGCCCGGCGCAGCGTGCCTGCGCCAGCTTCTGCTGCTCGGCCGAAATGGTCACGCCGTGCACCGAGACGCCGTAGTTTTGCGCCGCAAACTGCGCCAGCCCGCCCCAGCCGCAGCCGATATCCAGCAGCGTCATGCCCGGTTTCAGCTGCAGTTTCTCGCAGATCATCCGCAGCTTGGCCTGCTGCGCCTGCTCGAGCGTCTGCGCCTCTTTCCAGTAACCGCAGGAGTATTGCATGTAGGGATCGAGCATCGCCCGGAACAGGTCGTTGCCAATGTCGTAGTGCTCTTTGCCCACCTGCCAGGCGCGCTTGCGCGATTGGCGGTTGAACAGCCGGGCATAGGCGATGCGCGCGATGTCGCTCAGGCTTTTCGGCAGCCGCTCATCGACGCCGGCCTGCAGAATGCGGGTGAACAGCATATCCAGCCGTTCGCACTCCCACCAGCCGTCCATATAGCCTTCGCCGAAACCGAGCGAGCCTTCCTGCAAAATGCGTTTGAACAGCGCCGGGTTGTGCACCCGGATATCCCAGGCGCGCGGGCCGTTGATGGCGACGCCGGCTTCCGCCAACATCTCCTCCACAATGCGATACCAGCGATCCTTCTTCTGGGCGAGTTCATCAACACTGAGCGAATCCATAACAATCCTTGGCCGAAATGTCATTTCAAAAAGCATAGTCGCAAATAAAAATGACAAATTTTTGACGGTAAATACCGGGGTGTTTTTACTCTAGCCAAGGCGAGCAACATCATGAAATGAATAAAAATTATTGAAATCATGCCATTTAGGCATACTTATCCGCGCCAGCGCGGGCGCGGATAAACCGACGGCGGCTAAGGCAAAATAGAGGTGCCGGCCTGGCCCGCCAGCACCGCGTCGATATCCTGCAGGCCACCGATATGCGCCGTCCGCCCGGTGCGATCGACGAAGCGGCTGACCGCCATGATCTTCGGCCCCATGGCGCCGTCCGCCACCGCCATCGGCGCCAGCTCCTGCGTGGTGGCGCGCCGAATGGCGCGCTGGCGCGGCGTGCCCCACTCTTGGTACACCGCGTCGGCGTCGGTGAGGATCACCAGATGATCGGCTCCTACCTGCTCCGCCAACAGCGCCGCCGCCAGATCTTTGTCGATCACCGCTTCGCTGCCCGTCAGCCCACGCTCGCCGGCGATCATCGGGATGCCGCCGCCGCCGTTGCAGATCACGATGTGCCGCTGCGCCAGCAGCAGCGTGATCGCCTCGATGTCGAGGATCTTTTGCGGCGCCGGCGAAGGCACCACCCGGCGGATGTAGTTGCCGTCCGCCTTCAGCGTCCAGCCGTATTTGGCCTCCAGCGCCTGCCGCTGTTCCGGCGCATACACCGGCCCGATGAACTTGCTCGGCGCCTGGTAATCCGCATCCTGCGCATCCACCAGCACCCGCGTCAGCAGCGTGGACACCGGCTGCTGCGGATGGCTGGCGCTCAACTGCTGCGCCAGCATATAGCCGATCATGCCCTGGCTTTCGGCCACCAGAATATCCAGCGGATAGGGCGGCACGTCGCGGTACGCCAGGTTCTGCAACGCCAGCAGCCCCACCTGCGGCCCGTTGCCGTGCACGATGGCGATGCGGTATTTCTGCGCCAGCTTGCCGATGGCGTCGGCGATGAGGGCGATGCTCTTATACTGATTCTCCGCAGAGAGCACGGCTCCGCGCTGCAACAGGGCGTTGCCGCCCAACGCAATGACCAAGGTTTTCATGGTTTGCACCCGTAGTTGAAATCATACCGTCCCGGCCGGATCCGCGATCCGGCCCTCGTGTTCACACCGCGCGCCGCACAGTGCGTTAATCGTCGTCACCCCCAGCCACACGCCCAGCAGCGTGTCCGCTCCCGAAAAGTGCCCCAGGCTCAGCACCGCTTCCACCGCCGCCGATACCTCTTCAGGCGCCCGCAGCCCCAGCGCCAACGCCTGCAGCGGCGTGGCGAACACGCCCTGCTCGGCGTAACGCAGGTAGTGCGCGCTCACCAGCGTGGTCAGCGCGTCCAGCGGTGGCGTCTGGGCGAAAAACGGCGCCAGCCCGGCGACCTGAATGCGGCTGTCGAGGTGCGCGCTCAGCAGCAGGCCGAGCAAGGTGTCGTCGTTGCTCGGCGTCAGCCCCGGCCCCTTGCCCAGCGCCTGGCGCCAGTCGACCGTGCCGCCCCGCAGCCAACGGGAGAAATCCCGCACCAGCGCGGCCGGCTCCGGCGTTAACGGCCGCTTCACCAATCGGCCCAGCTCGCCGTGTAACCCGCACTGCGCCGTGCAGCGCTGCAATACCGCCGTCAGCGGCCGATCGGCAATGGCCGCGCGCGATGTCAGCGCCAGATCCCGCGCCGCGGCGGCGGGCCGCACCAGGAGCGCATCCAACGTGATGCCTGCGGCGGAGAAGGCGCAGCGTCGTACAGACGGCACCGCACGCCGCACGCGATCGAAATCCCGCGCGCTGAGCTGCCACCCCATCGGGCTCAGGCCGCTGCCGGCGCGGTGCAGCGTCAGCAGCCGCGCGCGTTCCGTCAGGAAATTGATCGCGTTGTTGAAGCTGCCGACGCAGCGCAGCGCGCCGTAGTCTTGCGTCGCATGGCGGCTGCCGGCCAACGCGATAATGTCCATACGCCCCTCCGTTCGCTTACGCCGTGATGCCGAGCTTATCGGCCAGCGCTTCGATCGCTTTCTCGAAGCAGCCGAGCGGCGCGCGCACCGTGCCGGCGCCAATTTGCCCGACCCCGGCTTCGCGGTGGGCGATGCCGGTGTTGATCAGTGGCGTGATGCCGGTTTCCACCACCCGGCGCGCATCCAGCCCCAGGCAGGCGCCCTGGAAGTCCCAGGTCGGGATCTGCAGCATCATGTTGCGCTCGAGGTAGATCTCCGCCATTTCCTCGGAGATGTCGGTGGCGGCGCTCATGCCGCCGGAAGCCCCGACGAAGCGCGTCACGCCCGGTGCCGCGACCATCGCCGCGCCGCCAATGCCGAAAGTTTCGGTGATCGCGCTGTCGCCGATGTCCGGGTTGGCGTCCGCCTGGCTGAAGCCGGAGAAGAACAGCCCTTCCGGCGTATTGACGGGGGCGGTGAACCAACGATCGCCCATCCCGCTGATCTTGATACCGAAGTTCTTGCCGTTGCGGGTCATTACCGTGACGATGGTGCCCTGCTCAATCTCCGCCCCGGCGTCCATCGCCGCCTTGCAGTAGGCCATCGCCAGATTGAGGAAGAACTGATCGGTGATGCTGAGGAACTGCATCACCTGCGCCAGCTCCGCCTTATCGCGCGGCAGCAGGCTAATCTCCGGCGCCAGCCTGCGCATCAGCAGCGCCGAGGCCGCGATATTGCGCTGGTGGAATTCGTCCCCCATGCTGATCGCCTGCGCCATCAGCGCGGTCAGATCGATCCCCTCCTCCAGCGTCGCCAGTACCGCTTTCAACACCGGGGCCAGCGAGTCGCGCATCCAGCGCAGGCGCTGCTGCACGTCCTCGCCGTAGGCGCCGAAGCGCATCACCTTGCCGATGCCTTCGTTCATGTTGCAGTAGGCGTAGTTGCCGTGAACGGTGTTCCTGACCACTACCATCGGCATGTGGGCCGAGGTGATGCCGCCCATCGGCCCCACCGCGCTCACGCTGTGGCACGGGATGAATTCGATTTCCCCCTGCTCCAGCAGCGCCAGCGCCTGCTGCTCATCCTGCGCCCAGCCTTCGAACAGGCAGGCGCCGATGCAGGCGCCGCGCACCGGGCCGCTCATCTCTTGCCAGGTGACCGGCGGGCCGGCGTGCAGCAGCTTGCGCCCTTCGGCCAGCTGCGGGATCAAACGGTGCGCCAGATCCACATCCTGCCAGTGCGGGCGCGCCTCGCGGATACGGGCGATAACGGCGGCGTTTGCTTGCTCAATCGTTGCGTACATAGCGGTTCCTTACTTTAATTTTTTCAAGATGTTGGCTAATCGTTGATCGCCACCGGCCACCGGCGCCCACTGGTAATGCACCACCGGAATGTCGCTGGTTTGCAGGTCATCGGCGAAGCTGCGCAGCCCGGCGTTGATCACCGCGACGCCGTCCAGCAAGGCCGGCCGTTCGCGTTCAGGTGCGGGTAAGACGGGGGTAATCAGCTGGTGCGCCAACGCGACCGCCGCCGGCAGCGACGGCATCACCGCGATGCCGGCCTCCTGCAGGGTGGCGATTTGCCGCGAGCGCTGCTGCGGATCCTGTTCGGTGCCGGTGACGGTGGCGATCGCCGCCAGCGGGTGGGCCGCGCCGCGCGCCGCGCGCACGTTGGCCACCTCGGCCGCCAGCGACGCCGCCGGATCGTCCTGAGCGCCGAAGCCGATCACCACGTCCAGCAGCAACACGCCGGTCTGCGGCTGCTGTGCCAGGCGGGCGATTTCTTGATTGCGGGCGGTCGGGTCAATCATCGGGTGCGGTCGCCCCTGGGTATAAAAGTCATCGCCCATGTCGATGATGCGATGGCCGTCGGCCATCAGCATGGCGCCGCGCGGGTGCTCGCTATCCACCGGCAGGGACAGTTTTTCCGCCAGCAGCATCGCGCATTCGGCCGCCAGCGTGCCGCCGGCGTACAGCCCGGCGATTTTGCCGCCGGGCACCGCGGGCTGTTGTGCCGCCTGTTGCTGCACGTAGCCCAGCACCGCCGCCAGCCGCGCCGCTTCATCCAGCGTGGCGGCGAACGTGATGTTGCCCTCCTGACGCACGGCGGACTGCGCGCCGAGGAACAGCGCCACTACCGGCTTACCGAGCGCTTTCATCTCGTCGATCACCCGCTGGCGCACCTCGGGCGCCGGCGGTTTGGACACGAACGCCAGCACCAGACTCTGCGGATCCGCCGCCAGCATGCGCAGCGCGCTGATGGCGCTGATGCCGCCGATCTCCGCCGTCAAATCCCGCCCGCCGAGGCCAATGGCGTGCGAGATGCCCTGGCCTGCCAGGGTAATTTGCGAAATCAGTTCCTGAATGCCGGTGCCGGAGGCGCCCACCACGCCGATAGATCCGGCGGGCGCCACATTGGCGAACGCCAGCGGCGCGCCGGCGATGCAGGCGGTGCCGCAGTCCGGCCCCATCACGATCAGCCCGCGTTCGCGCGCCTTGGTTTTCAGCGCCACTTCCTGCGCCACGCTGACGTTGTCGGAGAACATCATCACGTTGCAGCCGTCTTCCAGCGCGCTATCCGCCAGCTCCGCCGCGTATTCGCCGGCGATCGAGATCAGCGCCAGATTGGCGGCGGGCAGCTTCTGCCTGGCGGTGCGCCAGCTGCGCGCCCGCAGCAGTTTTTTGCCGCCCTGGCTGCCCTGCGCAATCGCCTTGAGCGCCGTCTCCAGCGCCGCGCCGATCTCCTCGGCGATCGTCTCGTCGGCGGGCTCCGCCTTGATCGCCACGCAAATATCGTTCGGCGTCGCTTCGCTAAACTGCGGGTGCCAGAAACCGGTCACCTCCAATAAGGATTTATTGGCCGGTGTCCCCATCATGACGGATATTTCCTCGACCTTGGGAGATTCACTGAGTTTGCGGGAGATCAACATCAGGCTGACGGAATCCTGAAAGCTCCCCTTTTTAATAAAAGCATGGATCATGGTGATATCCTTAAGACAGCATTTAATAATATCGGCAATATTCCCGCACCGGCGGCACGGCGACGCATTGAATTCAGCGAAAAGGTTAATTATCAAGCTACAAATTAAAATCGTGCCCCGAGGTGAGTACGGTCACACTTTATCCATTGTTAGAAAAAATAACTTAATCACCTGAATATTAGTTAATCCAGAAGGGAAAAAGCATTTATAAAAAAACTTCTAACAATGGCGATTTAATTCAACGAATTTTTAATCCAATCGGATAAAACGCATCTGGATCACATTATTCCCCCCCGGTATTTATACATTACAACGCAGAGGCGAATTAAATAAACCGTAGTGATAAAAGGACTGTATATGAAGGTCTCTAAACAACAATTACATCAGCTTATCCAGCAAAAAATTCACGCCGCCGGCCTGAGCCAGGAACACGCCGGCATCGTCGCCGACGTGCTGGTTCATGCCGATGCGCGCGGCATTCATTCTCACGGCGCGGTCAGGGTCGAATACTATTCCGAACGCATCAGCAAAGGCGGCACCAATAATCACCCGCATTTCACCTTTGAGAAAACCGGCCCCTGCAGCGCCATTTTCGACGGCGACAACGGCGCCGGGCATGTGGCGGCCAAGCTGAGCATGGATCGCGCCATTGAAATGGCGAAAGAGAACGGCGTGGCGGTGGTGGGCGTGCGCCGCATCGGCCACAGTGGAGCGCTGTCCTACTTCGTGCAGCAGGCGGCGCGCGCCGGCATGGTCGGCATTTCGCTGTGCCAGTCCGATCCGATGGTGGTGCCGTACGGCGGCGCCGAGGTCTACTACGGCACCAACCCCATCGCCTTCTCCGCGCCGGGCGAAGGCGACGAGCTGATTACCTTCGATATGGCCACCACCGTGCAGGCCTGGGGCAAAGTGCTGGACGCCCGCTCGCGCAACGCCGCCATCCCCGACACCTGGGCGGTGGACGCCGAGGGCAAGCACACCACCGATCCGTTCGCCGTCAGCGGGCTGCTGCCGATCGCCGGGCCGAAAGGCTACGGCCTGATGATGATGGTCGACGTGCTGTCGGGCATTTTGCTCGGCCTGCCGTTCGGCAAACACGTCAGCTCGATGTATCACGATCTCAGCGCCGGCCGGGAATTGGGGCAATTGCATATCGTCCTGAATCCGGGTTATTTCACCAACGAATCGGCGTTCCGTAAAAATATCAGCCAGGTCATGAAAGAGTTGAATGCCGTTAAGCCGGCGCCGGGTGTCAGCAAAGTGCTTTATCCAGGGCAGAACAGCCATGCGCGTGAAATGGAAAGCGAGAAAAACGGTATCGAAATCGTCGACGATATTTATCAATACTTAATTTCAAATGCTATTTACCAGCGTTCTTACGACCATAAAGATCCCTTCGCCAGTTAACGCACTCTATTATCGTGGGCTTTTTACGCCGCGGCTCGCGGTTGATATGTCTGAGCCGGGGAGAAAAAAGAAAACCTTCATCAGCGCGCTCAGCGCAATAGGTCGGCCGGCGGCGAATAGCCTCCGCCCTGGCCGCATCGCCGCTGAGACACAACATGCGGGCAGGTAAACATGAAAGACTTCCAACAAGAAATCCGTGATATTTCCGGCTGGTTATCGAAAATCGGCGCCGACCCCAGCGGCGGCATGACGCGTCTGCTTTATACCCCGGAATGGATCGAAGCGCAGCACGCGCTGAAAACCACCTTCGAGGCCGCCGGGCTGAGCACCCATTTTGATGCGGTCGGCAACCTGTTCGGCCGACTGGAGGGCAGCAAATACCCCGACCAGGTGATTCTCTCCGGTTCGCACATCGACACGGTGGTCAACGGCGGCAACCTCGACGGCCAGTTCGGTATCGAAGCCGCCTTCATGGCGATCAAACACCTCAAGGACACCTACGGCCCGCCGCTGCGCAGCCTGGAAGTCATCGCGCTGGCGGAAGAAGAAGGCAGCCGCTTCCCTTATGTGTTCTGGGGCAGCAAGAACATCGTCGGCCTGGCCCGGCGGGAAGACGTGCAGCACATTACGGACGCCAAGGGCGTCGGCTTCGTCAACGCCATGCACGACGCCGGTTTCGATTTCCCTCCGCCGCATCAGCCGCTGCGCAGCGACATCGCGGCCTTCGTCGAGATCCATATCGAACAGGGCAAGGTGCTGGAAACCGAAGGCAAAACCATCGGCGTGGTGACCAGCATCGTCGGCCAACGGCGTTATGACGTGCGGCTGCAGGGCGAAGCCAACCACGCCGGCACCACCCCGATGAGCTACCGCCGGGATACCGTGCACGCCTTCAGCCGCATCTGCTGCGAATCGATCGCCAAGGCGCGCGCCGAGGGCGACCCGCTGGTGCTGACCTTCGGCAAGGTGGAGCCGAAGCCGAACACCGTCAACGTGGTGCCGGGCTTCACCCACTTCACCCTCGACTGCCGCCACACCGATCAGGCCGCGCTGCTGCGCTTCACGCAGGAGATCGAGCAGGATATCCAGCGCATCTGCGCCGAGATGGGCATCGAGGCCGAGATCGATCTGTGGATGGACGAAGCGCCGATCCCGATGAACGAACAGCTGGTGGCCTGCGTCAGCCGCCTGTGCGAAACGCAGCGGCTGAATTACCGCATGATGCACAGCGGCGCCGGACACGACTCGCAAATCTTCGCCCCGCGCGTGCCGACGGTGATGATGTTCGTGCCGAGCATCGCCGGCATCAGCCATAACCCGGCGGAAAAAACCGCCGTCGCCGATTTGAACGAAGGGGTGAAAATCCTGGCGCAGACGCTGTATCAGCTGGCCTACACCGAACAGGGGGCCGAGGCATGAGCAACGACATCGACCCGCGCTACTGGAAAAAGATCGTCGTCGTGCTCTGTCTGGGCTGGGCGGTGATCTGGATCTATCGCACCGTCCTGACGCCGATCTTCCCCGAGATCCAACAAACCATCGGCGCGCACTCCAATGCGGAAATGGGGCTGATCGCCAGCTTCTACTTCTTCGCCTACACCGGGATGCAGATCCCGGCGGGCATCCTGGTGGACAAATTCGGCAAGAAGGTGGTGCTGATCCCGGGCTTCTGCCTGTTCATCATCGCCACGCTGCTGATCGGCAACGCCACCAGCCTGACCATGGTCTATGCCGGCAGCCTGCTGGCGGGCATGGGCTGCGGCTCTTATTACGGCTCGGCCTACTCCCTGTCGTCGGAGAATATCCCGCTGGAACGCCGTGGCCTGGCAACCGCGGTGATCAACAGCGGCTCGGCGCTCGGCATGGCCATCGGCCTGATCGCCTCCAGCCTGCTGGTGAAAAGCTTCAACATGAACTGGCAGATCATGCTGTTCATCATCACCGGCCTGCTGGTAGTGATGACGCTGGTGTTCGCCGTGGTCATCAAAGGCTCGCAGCCTCACGCCGCGGCGGCCGTCAGCCAGACCGTTGCGCCGACGGCTGCCGAGCCCGAGGAGGACGGCCAGCCCAGCGGCCTGTTCAGCCTGCGCATGATCTCCGCCTACGCGATGTACTTCGCCACCTGCTACGGCTACTACATGATAGTCACCTGGCTGCCCTCGTTCCTGCAGCAAGAGCGCGGCTTTGAAGGGGTGGCCATCGGCTTCTCCTCCGCCCTGGTGGCGTTCGCCTCGGTGCCGGGCGCGCTGTTCTTCAGCCGCATGTCCGACCGTTTCCGCAACAAGAAGGTGCAGCTGATCATTTTCCTCGAGCTGTGCGCGGCGGTGATGCTGGTTTGCACCGTCATTTCGCCGGACTCCACCATGCTGCTGATCAGCCTGATCCTGTACGGGTTGCTGGGCAAGCTGGCGGTCGATCCGATCATGATCTCCTTCGTCGCCGACAACGCGCCGAAGAAAGGCTATGGCACCAGCTTCGGCGTGTTCAACTTCTTCGGCATGTCCTCGTCGGTGATCGCCCCCTTCCTGACCGGCGTGATCTCCGACAGCACCGGCTCCAAGGTGATGGGCTTTTACATCTCCGCCGCCATCCTGCTGGTGGGCACCGCCATTTTCTTCACCGTCAACGTCTTGATGAAACGCACTACGCCAACCCGAACGGCCACCGAGGCCTGACGGCGCTTTTTTACCGGGCGCCGCCGCGGCGCCCTTTCAACGATCAGGAGAATCAACGTGGGTTACTTCAACAATCAAACCGGATATCCAACCGACATTCTGTCAACGCGCGCCATCATCAAACGCGGCAACTATGCGCTGATCCCGCCGAACGGCCTGGTGCGCAACGTCATTCCCGGTTTTGAAAACTGCGACGTCACCATCTTGTCGACGCCGAAACTGGGCGCCACCTTCGTCGATTATCTGGTAACGCTGCACGACTGCGGCCGCAACACCAAAGGCTTTGGCGGTGAAGAGATCGAAACCTTCGTGTACGTCATCGATGGCGCCATCACCGCTTCCGCCGACGCCACCGACTACCCGCTGACCGCCGGAGGCTACCTTTACTGCCCGGCGGGCGTCACCCTGCGGCTGGAAAACGCCAACGGCGGCCAATCCAGCCGCCTGTTCCTCTACAAGCGCCGCTACCAGCGCATCAAGGGTTACGAGGCGCACGTGGTCAGCAACAACGTCGCCAACCTGGAAAAGATCCACTACGAAGGCATGAGCGAGGTGATCCTGCAGGATCTGCTGCCGAAAGATCTGGGCTTCGACATGAATATGCACATCCTCTCCTTCGCCCCCGGTGCCAGCCACGGCTACATCGAGACCCACGTGCAGGAGCATGGCGCCTACATTCTCAGCGGCGCCGGCGTGTACAACCTGGACAATGAATGGATGCCGGTGAAGCAAGGCGACTACATCTTCATGGGCGCCTATGTGCAGCAGGCGGGCTATGCGGTGGGCCAGGAAACCTTCAGCTACATCTACTCCAAGGACTGCAACCGCGACGTCGAGCCGTAAGCGCTTCGCCGCCAAAACCAAGGCC
Organism: Serratia sp. CY29653; assembly: GCF_052169255.1. NCBI lineage: Bacteria > Pseudomonadati > Pseudomonadota > Gammaproteobacteria > Enterobacterales > Yersiniaceae > Serratia > Serratia sp. CY29653. Next base: position 2,552,594 of record NZ_JBJNLC010000001.1, read on the forward strand.
ACCTGCTCGCGCAGCGTGGCCTTCTTTTTATCCCAATCGCCGGCCGATGCGCATCGCGCGGGCGACGTTGGCGGCGCTGCGCTGCAGGTTGAGCTCCCCTTGCGACAGCGCGGCCTCCAGCGCACTCAGGCGCGGCAGAATGCTGAACATCGCGTCTATTCCCTGCGCGTGCAGCGCCTCCGCCCCTTCCTCCACCACGCCGGCCAGCGCGATGACCGGCAGGCCGCGCGCCCACGCCAGACGGGCGACGCCGGACAGCGCCTTGCCACCCAGCGTTTGGCTGTCGATGCGCCCTTCGCCGGTGATCAGCAGATCGGCCTCCGCCAGCGCCTGCTCCAGGCCCAGCGCCGCCATCACGATCTCGATACCCGGCTTCAGCGTTGCGCCGAGAAACACCTGGCAGGCGATCCCCATGCCACCCGCCGCCCCGCCGCCGGCTTCGTGCCGCACGTCACGCCCGGTGCTCTGGCGGATCACCTCAGCATACTGCGTCAGGCCCTGTTCCAGCTGCGCCACCATCGCCGCCGTCGCACCCTTCTGCGGCCCGAACACCGCCGCCGCGCCGCGCGGCCCCACCAGCGGATTGTCTACGTCGCAGGCGACCTCGATCCGGCACTGCCGCAGGCGTGCGTCCAGCGCGGAGAGATCGACGCCGCTCAGCGCCGTCAGCTCGCCGCCGCCCCACGGCAGCGCCTTGCCGTCCGGGCGGTAGAAGCGCCCGCCCAGCGCCTGCACCATGCCGACGCCGCCATCCACCGTGGCGCTGCCGCCGATGCCGAGGATCAGGTGGCGAATGCCCTGATCCAACGCATGCCGGATCAGTTCACCGGTGCCGTAGCTGGTCGCCAGCAGCGGGTTACGGCGCGCCGCCGGCGTCAGCATCAATCCGCTGGCCGCCGCCATTTCGATCACCGCCGTCTTGCCGTCGCCGCTGATGCCGTAAAACGCCGCCACCCGTTCCCCCAGCGGCCCCGTCGCCGATACCGTCACCTTGCGCCCGCCGGTGGCGGCCACCAGCGCGTCCACCGTGCCTTCGCCGCCGTCGGCGATCGGCAGGCAGACGCACTCGGCATCGGGATAAACCTCGTGGAAGCCGCGCGCGATCGCCCGCGCCGCCCGTTCTGCGCTGACGCTTTCTTTAAATGAATCCGGTGCAATAACAATTTTCATGCTGCCTCCTTTATTCGAGACGAAATAAAAATGGCCATGCCTTCCCCCGCTGAAATAATCAGATGAGAAATGCATGGCGAAATAAAATAAAACTGTTGCCGACTATTTAATGAAGATGAAGGGAAGCGTTATTTATTGACCCATTTCGCCGGCACGCTGTAGGTTAATATCGCCCCCAGTATCATCATCGTCGACAAGACGCACATCGCCGCCAAATTGCTGTGGGTCAGCTGTTTGAAATAGCCGATGATATAAGGCGAAATAAAACCGCCGATGTTGGCGATGGAATTGATGAGCGCAATGCCCGCCGCGGCGCAGGTGCCGGTAAAGATGGCGTTCGGCAGGCTCCAGAACAGCGGCGAGGGCACCAGGCTCGACGCCACCGCCACGCACAGCGCCGCCATCACCACGTGCTTGTTGTCCGGGAACAGGCCGATGAAGATCAGCGACACCGCGGCGATGCAGAACGGCACGATGATGTGCCAGCGCCGCTCGCGATGCTTGTCCGAACTGCGCGCGGCCACCAGCATCGCCACCACCGCCAGCATGTACGGCAGCATGGTCAGCAGGCCGATATCCATCACCGAGGTCACGCCGGTGTCGCGAATGATGGTCGGCACCCAAAACGCCAGCCCGCCCTGGCCCATCACGGTGCAGAAGCAAATCAGCCACATTTTGGTGAACGCGGACGATCTCAGCATGCTTTTCATCGTCCACTCCTGCCCGCCGGCGGCGCCCTGGCGCGGCGCGCTCTGCGCCATATCCTCTTTGATCAGCGCCTTCTCCTGCGGGCTGAGCCACTTGGCGCTCTGATAGGTGTTATCCAGGAAACAGAAGATAACGATGGCGATCAGCAGCGCGCGCGGGCCGCTGATAAAGAACAGCCACTGCCAGCCGGAGAGATTCATCAGGCCGTTCATGTGCTCGATGATCCACCCGCACAGCGGGCCGCCGATGATGTTGCTGACCGGGATGCCGCACACGAACAGCGCGGTCATCTTGGCGCGTTGGCTGGACGGGAACCACAGCGTCAGATAGAGGATCACGCCGGGGTAGAAGCCGGCCTCCGCCAGCCCCAGCAGGAAACGCGCCAGGTAGAATTGCCAGGGGTTGGTGATAAAGATGCTCAGCATCGAAATCGCCCCCCACACCACCATCAGCAGCGCGATGATCTTTCTGGCGCCGTAGCGGCTCAGCAGAATATTACTGGGTACCCCGGCGATGATATAGCCGATGAAAAACACCCCGGCGCCCAGCCCGTAAACGGCTTCGGCCATCGAGACATTGCCGTTCAGAATATCGGGCATCATTTGAAATTTCGAGAACGAAATGCCAACCCGATCGAGATAACCGACGATATAGCTCACTAATAAAATGGGCATAATGCGCCAGGCGATTTTTCGATATAAACGGTTTTTGTCAGGGGCGGTAAGAATATCTTTATCAATAACAGCATTATCGGTTGCCATATTCAGTGTCTCCTCGGTTGGCATCCTGCTTTTTACTTTTTATTGTGCTGAATCATTTTTTATTGGATTGGCGGGGACCCTCTTTATTTATCATAAAGAGGGCGTTATTAATGTCGAACATCTCTGATTCTAACGATAAGCCGGCGAATTAAATGCCGGGGGTACTCTTAGCCGGCCACCCGGTGGTTGCCCATGATCTCCAGCGCCCGCACCAGCGCGGAGTGATCCAGTTCGCCGTCGCCATTGGCGGCGCAGACGTTGAACAACTCCTGGCAAGTGGCGGTATTCGGCAGGCTGAGCGCCAGCGCCTTCGCGCCCTGCAGCGCCAGATTAAGATCCTTCTGGTGCAGCGAGATGCGGAACCCTGGCGCGAACGCCCGCTTGATCATCCGCTCACCGTGCACCTCCAGAATGCGCGACGAGGCGAAACCGCCCATCAGGGCTTCGCGCACCCGGGCCGGATCGGCGCCGGCGCGCGAGGCGAAGACCAGCGCCTCGGAGACCGCTTCGATGGTCAACGCCACGATGATCTGGTTGGCGACCTTGCAGGTTTGCCCGTCGCCGTTGCCGCCGATCAGCGTGATGTTCTTGCCCATCAGCGCCAGCAGCGGCTGTACCCGTTCGAAGGTCGCTTCCTCGCCTCCCACCATGATGGTCAGCGTGCCCTGTTTGGCGCCCACTTCGCCGCCGGAAACCGGCGCGTCCAGATACTGGGCGCCCAGCTGGTTGATGCGCTGCGCGAACCGCTTGGTCTCCAGCGGTGAAATGGAGCTCATATCCACCACCACTTTGCCGTTCAGCTTGCCGGCGGCGCAGCCGCGTTCACCGAACAGCACCTCCTCCACCTGCGGCGTATCCGGCACCATGATGAAGATCACGTCCGCCTCATCCGCCACCTGCTGCGGATCGCCGCAGGCAATGGCCCCGTGCTGCAACAGCGCCGCCGGCACCTGATGCCGGGTATGGGCGTAAAGCGTGTGCCCGCCCGCCAGCAGCTTTTCCGCCATCGGCGCGCCCATGATGCCCAGACCGATAAATCCCACTTTCATTTTCATCTCCTCAAGACAGGTATTTTTTAATCCATGACAGGCCGCTTTCCGTGGTGGTGAGCGGTTTGTATTCACAGCCGATCCAGCCGCGGTAACCCATGCGATCCAGCTGCGCGAAAATAAACTCGCAGTTGATTTCGCCGGTGCCCGGCTCGTGCCGCCCCGGGTTGTCGGCGACCTGAACGTGGTCGATCTTCGCCAGCAGGCGCTCAAGGGTCTGCGTCAGCTCTCCCTCCATGCGCTGCATGTGGTAAAGGTCGTACTGCAGATACAGGTTGGGGCTGCCGATCGCTTCGATCAGTTCGATCGCCTGCCGGGAGGTTTGCAGGTAGAACTGCGGCATGTCGTAGCGGTTGATCGGTTCGATCAGCAGGCGGATATTCTGCCGCGCCAGGGTGTCGGCGGCGTAGCTCAGGTTCTCTTTCACCCGTTCGTCGGTGGTATGGCGGCCGACGGCGGGATCCGGATTGCCGATCAGGCAGTTGATGCGATCGCAGCCCAGCGCCTGCGCATACTCGATCGCGCGCCCGACGCCGTCGCGGAACTCCGCTTCGCGCCCCGGCAAGCAGGCGATGCCCCGTTCGCCCGCCGCCCAGTCGCCGGCCGGCAGGTTGAACAGCATCTGGCTCAGGCGATGCGCCTCCAGTTCGCTGCGCAGCGCGGCGATCGGGTAGTCATAGGGAAACATGTATTCCACCGCGCTGAAGCCCTGCTCCTTCGCCCGACGGAAGCGCTGCATGAAATCGACTTCGGTGAACAGCATGGACAGGTTGGCTGAAAATTTCGGCATGGTAAGGCTCCTCAACGGTAATCAAAGAAGTTGACCGAGGTCGGCGCGTCTTCCGGCGTTGCCGCCACCGGCTCGAACTCGTTGACGTTATCCAGCTCGGTGCCCATGGAAATATTGGTGACGCGCTCCAGGATGATTTCCACCACCACCGGCACCCGGTGCTGCTGCATCAATTCCTGGGCCTGACGGAACGCCGGCGCGATCTCTTCCGGTTTGAACACCCGCAGCGCCTTGCAGCCCAGCCCTTCCGCCACCTTGACGTGATCGACGCCGTACTCGCCAATCTCCGCATTGTTGATGTTTTCAAACGACAGCTGCACGCAGTAATCCATATCGAACCCGCGCTGCGCCTGGCGGATCAGCCCCAGATAGGCGTTGTTCACCAGCACGTGGATATAGGGCAGCTTGAACTGTGCGCCGACCGCCAGCTCTTCAATCATAAATTGGAAATCATAGTCGCCCGACAGCGCGACCACCTTGCGCTGCGGATCGGCGGCGCACACGCCCAGCGCCGCAGGCAACGTCCAGCCCAGCGGGCCGGCCTGGCCGGCGTTGATCCAGTGACGCGGCTCGAAAACGTGCAGCATTTGCGCGGCGGCGATCTGCGACAGCCCGATGGTGGTGACGTAGCAGGCGTCGCGGCCGAAGGCACGGTTCATCTCTTCATACACCCGCTGCGGCTTGACCGGCACGTTGTCGAAGTGGGTCTTGCGCAGCAGCGTTTGCTTGCGCTGCAGACAGGCGGCGCACCAGTCGTCGTGATTCGGCAACTCGCCGCGCTCGAAGCGGCGCTTTGCCGTGTCCACCAGCATTTGCAGCGCGATGCGCGCGTCGGAAACGATGCCCAGATCCGGGCAGATCACCCGGCCAATCTGCGTCGGCTCGATATCGATGTGCACCACCTTGCGCCCGGCGGTGTACTTGTCCACCGAGCCGGTGTGGCGGTTGGCCCAGCGGTTGCCGATGCCGAACACCAGATCCGAATCCAGCAGGTTGGCGTTGCCGTAGCGATGCGAGGTTTGCAGGCCCGCCATGCCCGCCATCAGCGGGTGATCGTCCGGAATGGCGCCCCAGCCCATCAGCGTCGGGATCACCGGCACGTTGCAGATCTCCGCCAGCTGCTGCAGCAGATCCGCCGCGTCGGCGTTGTGAATGCCGCCGCCGGCGATGATCAGCGGCTTTTTCGCCGCGCACAGCAGATCCAGCGCTTTGTCGATCTGCGCCTGGGTGGCCGCCGGCTTATAGGCGGGCAGCGAAGAGTAGGTGTCCGGATCGAACTCGATCTCCGCCATCTGCACGTCGAAAGGCAGGTCGATCAGCACCGGGCCCGGCCGGCCGGATCGCATCAAGTGGAACGCCTGCTGCAGCACGCGCGGCACCAGCGCCGGTTCCTGCACGGTGACCGCCATCTTGGTCACCGGCTTGGCGATCGATTCGATGTCTACCGCCTGAAAATCTTCTTTGTGCAAACGCGCACGCGGCGCCTGGCCGGTGATGCACAGGATCGGGATCGAGTCGGCGGAGGCGGAGTAAAGGCCGGTGATCATGTCGGTGCCCGCCGGGCCGGAGGTGCCGATGCACACGCCGATGTTGCCGGCGGCGGCGCGGGTGTAGCCTTCCGCCATGTGCGAGGCTCCTTCCACGTGCCGCGCCAGGTAGTGTTTGATGCCGCCGTGCCGCCGCATCGCATCGTAGAACGGGTTGATCGCCGCGCCGGGCACGCCGAACGCGGTGGTGATCCCTTCTTTTTCCAGCACGTGCATTGCCGCGTCTACCGCTCGCATAATTGCCATGTGATGCTCTCCTCAATTTATTGGAAAATTTTTCCAACTTAAAATTACGCTCAAAAAAACCCGTTTGCTCATCAAACGGGGAGTCTTGCTCCGCGCCGGTTCAGCCCGGCGCGCGACGTTTACGCCTTGCTGCGCGATTCGCCCAGCGCGGCGCTGATGTCTCTGGCCACTTCACCCACCAGTTCGCCCAGCTCCTTGAACCGCTCCTTGCCGACCCGCGAACTGGGCCCGGAGATGGAGATGGCGGCTATCACGTTGTTGTTGCGATCGAAAATCGCCGAAGCCAGGCAGTTCAGGCCAAGCGCGTGCTCTTCATCGTCGATGGTGTAGCCCTGTTCCAGCGACTGATGCAGATCCTTGCGCAGCAGGTTCACGCTGGTCAGCGTCTTCGGCGTATAGGATTGCAGCCCCGAACGCACGATCAGATCCAGCATCTCCTCTTCCGCCAGCGGGTACAGCAGCGCCTTGCCGGCGCCCGAGGCGTGCAGCGGCAAACGGCTGCCCAGCGGTGCGCACATGCGCACCATCGCCTGGCACTCGCATTGGCGAATCAGCACCGCGTCGAAATTGTTGCGGATCGCCAGGTTGGCGGTCTCGCCGGACAGCAGCATCAGTCGGCGCATGAACGGCCCGGCCACCGATACCACGTCGCGATCGTTCATGTAAGCGGAACCGACGGTGAACGACTGAATGCCGATATGCCACCAGCCCAGCTGTGGATCCTGAAAGACGAATTCCGATTTCTCCAGCACTTTCAACAACCTGAAGGTGGTGGAAAGCGGCAGCTCCAGCTTTTCGGACAGCACGGAAACCGACGAACTCCCCCCGGCGTTGGCCAGGTACTGGAGGATCTCCAGCCCGCGATCCAACGCCTGCGCTCCTTTGGTGGCGCCGGCTTCGGTGGCGGGGCGTCCTTTCCTGCGTAATTCGGTCATTCAAGCTTCCTTTGTCAGTGACGGCATGGGTGACGCTATGATAAACGCCCAGCGCGGCGTGCGGCCAGCGCTATGCCAAAACTATGCGATACGGCTCCGGCAAGCGGCTGACCACGCAGTTGTCGGCGCCCGCGCGGTCGATGGTGAAAAAGTCGGTGACCTTCGCATAGGCGAACAGCGGGTGGTGCCAGACATTGCGATGATAGTTGATCCCCTGTTTGCCGTTGGTGATAAAGGCGCGCAGCGTGCCAACGGGGATGGTTTCGCCCGGTTCGGCGACGATCACCACGAAGCGTTCGCCGTTCATCGGCACAAAGGCCTGCGACGAGAGCGGATGCTTTTCCAACAGGGAAAAGGTCATCGGCAGATCGCAGGGTTCCGCCCGGTTGATGCTGGCCAGCACCCGGTTGCCGTCGGACACCTCTATCCTGGCGAGATCGTGATAACGCTCGGTTTTCCCGTCATTGATATGAAAGAAACGCGAGCCCTCTATCTGCAATACATCGCCGTAAGGCGCAAAGGCCGCCGGCGTTAATTCTTCGATGACTAAATCCATGTGATTCTCCCAAGCGCATGACCCAGACGACGATTGAACGGCGATATTTCACCCAACGCCTTCACTCTAGACAGCGCGTGGTGAATTTGACAGCATTTTTTTGGAAAATTTTTCCACAATAAGATCGACAGCACACTTTATGATCGAAGAGTAATATTAGTTGCCTTAAATCAATGAATTAAAAAACCGCCTGATTCATCATCGGGCAAAATGGGGCGGCGCATATTCATCGCTATCGGGTGATTCTGTGACCGGGATCGTGGGGTTGCGCTTTGCCGCTGCCTATCGCGCCGCAACATCAGTAGATTCTTCTCACCGATAACCGAAAAGGCGGTGTCAGCCAAGGACCCCTCATGCTGGATCACGAAACCATTCGTTCGTTTATCAAGGTTGCCGAGTGCCAAAGTTTCTCCCGCGCGGCGGAGCTGCTGCACAAAACCACCGCCACCATCAGCTACCGCATCAAAACGCTGGAAGAGAGCATCGGCACGCAGCTGTTTATCCGCACCACCCGCACCGTCAACCTGACGCCGGCCGGAGAGTATTTGCTGGAACGCTGCCGCCAGTGGCACACCTGGCTGGACGCCATGCCGGGCGAGCTGCGGCAAATCAACGACGGCGTAGAGCATCAGGTGAATATCGTGATCAACAACCTGCTGTACGACGCCGCCGCCGTAGCCGGGCTGTTAACTCACCTGCACGACAAATACCCGTTCACCCAATTCCACATTTCCCGCCAGGTGTACATGGGCGTGTGGGACGCGCTGCTGAATGAGGATTGCCATCTGGCGATCGGCGCGGCGGGCAATGAATCGCTGGAAAACAGCATCAAGGTGCTGCCGCTGGGCAAAATAGAGTGGGTGTTCGCCATCGCGCCGACGCACCCGCTGGCCGCCGCCGCCGATCCGCTGAACGAAACGCAGCTGCGCCCTTACGCCGCGATCAACGTCGAAGATACCGCACGCCATTTGGCCAAGCGCACCGCCTGGCTGCTGTCGGGCCAGCAGGAAATCAAGGTGCCGGATCTGCGCACCAAGCTGGAGTGCCATCTGCGCGGTCTCGGGATCGGTTTCCTTCCGCGCCGGCTGTGCCAAACTTATCTGGAGAGCGGCGAGTTGGTGGCCAAACAGCTCAAATACCCGCGCCAGTCTTCTCCCCTGTCGCTGGCCTGGTCCGATGCTCGCGGCGGCGAAGCGGTGCGCACCCTTATCAACCTGTTCCAGACGCGGGATCCGCTGATCGCGGGTTTGATCGGCGCTCTGGATTAAGTCGCGGTATCGGTAGGCATTTTTCCGGCGCTGACGTAATATCTGTTTACATATGTCTGACAGGAGGTTTGCATGCTTACTTTTATCCCCATCGTGATCGTCGTCGCGCTGATTGTGGTGTTCGCCGGCGTCAAAATTGTGCCGCAGGGGTTCCAATGGACGGTAGAACGCTTCGGCCGCTACACCAAAACGCTGATGCCGGGCCTGAACCTGGTGGTGCCGTTCATGGACCGCATCGGCCGTAAAATCAACATGATGGAACAGGTGCTGGACATTCCCTCACAGGAGGTGATTTCCCGCGATAACGCCAACGTCGCCATCGACGCGGTGTGCTTTATCCAGGTGGTCGATCCGGCCCGCGCCGCCTACGAGGTCAGCAACCTCGAACAGGCGATCGTCAACCTGACCATGACCAACTTCCGCACCGTGCTCGGCTCAATGGAGCTGGACGAAATGCTGTCGCAGCGCGACAGCATCAACAGCCGCCTGCTGCACATCGTCGATGAAGCGACCAATCCGTGGGGGGTGAAAATCACCCGTATCGAGATCCGCGACGTGCGGCCGCCGGCGGAACTGATCGCCTCGATGAACGCCCAGATGAAGGCCGAACGGACCAAGCGCGCCGACATCCTGGAGGCGGAAGGGGTGCGTCAGGCGGCCATTCTGCGCGCCGAGGGGGAGAAACAGTCGCAGATCCTGAAGGCCGAGGGCGAACGCCAGTCGGCATTCCTGCAGGCGGAAGCGCGTGAACGCGCCGCCGAGGCCGAGGCGCGCGCCACCCAGCTGGTGTCGGACGCCATCGCCAGCGGCAACATTCAGGCGGTGAACTACTTCGTGGCGCAGAAATACACCGACGCGCTGCAGAAGATCGGTTCCTCCAACAACAGCAAGGTGGTGATGATGCCGCTGGACGCCAGCAGCCTCCTCGGCTCTATCGGCGGCATTACCGAACTGCTGAAAGAAAGCAAAGGCAAATAATCATGCTCGAACTGATCGCGGCGAATCCGCTGTGGTTTTGGCTCTCCCTCGGGGGCGTGTTGCTGGCGGCGGAAATGCTCGGCGCCGGCGGTTACCTGCTGTGGAGCGGCGTGGCGGCGCTGTTGGTCGGCGTGCTGATCTGGCTGCTGCCGCCGCTTTCCTGGGCGTGGCAGGGCATGATCTTCGCCGTCCTGACCGTCGTCGTCGCCTATCTGTGGTGGTACTGGCTGCGCCGGCGCCCGGCGGCCGCATCCGGCGGTTCGCCGGTGCTCAACCAGCGCAACCGCCAGCTGATCGGCACTCGCGCCACGCTGACGGAGCCGATGCACAACGGCATGGGGCGCATCAATATCGGCGACAGCAGCTGGCGCGCGCAGGCGGCGGAAGATCTGCCCGCCGGCACAGAAGTGGAAGTGGTAGCGGTGGAAGGCGTCACGCTGGTGATCCGCGCCATCGGCCGCTAATTTGAACGACAGCATCCTGCCAGGTTGTTGATGATGGGGCACTCCGCCCCCTCGTCGCCCGGGCATTGGTCGGCCAGCGTCACCAGGCGCTGGCGCATTTCGCCCAGTTCGCTGATGTGCCTGTCGATCTCCGCCACCTTCTGCAGCGTGCGCGCCTTCACGTCGGCGCTGTGGCGGGCCGGATCGTTGAACAACGCCACCAGCTCGCGGCACTCGTCCAGGTTGAAGCCCACCTGCCGCGCCTGGCGCAGCAGCGTCAGCTCTTCAACGTGCCTGGCGGAATAATGGCGGTAACCGTTATCGCTGCGGATCGGGGCGGTAATCAGCGCTTTCTCTTCGTAAAAACGAATCGTTTTGCTGGTTAACCCGGTTTTTTTCGCGACGTCGCTAATATTCATTTTCCCTCCTTGACCTTACCCTTGCTGGAAGGTTTAAGCTCCATTCTTAGTGAAAACAGGTCAGGCGGTCAACCTTTAAACACCGTCTTTTAAGCAAGGAGTTCAATCATGTCACACACCACTATGCTGGCATTGCAGGGGCTGTCCTGCATGAACTGCGCGCAGCGGGTGAAAAAAGCCCTGGAAAGCCGCAGCGATGTCGAACAGGCGGACGTTAACGTGCATTACGCCAAAGTGACCGGCGACGCACCGGACAGCGCGCTGATCGACAGTGTGATCGCCGCCGGTTATCAGGCCGAAGTCGCGCCGCGCGCCGATACCGAACTGCAGCTGAGCGGCCTGAGCTGCATGCACTGCGTCGGCACCACCCGCAAAGCGCTGGAAGCGGTGCCGGGCGTGTTCGCCGCCGACGTCGCTATCGACAGCGCGAAAGTGTACGGCGATGCCGATCCGCAGGCGCTGATCGCCGCGGTGGAAAATGCCGGTTATCACGCCGGCGTAGCGGGCGCCGTCGCCCCAAAAACTGAGCCGTTGACTGACGCAACACCTTCGTTGCCGGACGTTCAGCCAGCGGCGCAATCTCCCCTTCCGGCAACCGACGGCGCGGACGACAGCGTACAGCTGCTACTCAGCGGCATGACCTGCGCCAGCTGCGTCAATAAAGTGCAGCAGGCGCTGCAAAGCGTTCCCGGCGTTGAGCACGCGCGCGTCAACCTGGCGGAACGCAGCGCGCTGGTGACCGGCGCCGCCGATGCGCAGGCGCTGGTGGCGGCGGTGGAAAAAGCCGGCTACGGCGCCGAAATGATTCAGGACGAGACCGAACGCCGCGAGCGCCAACAGCAGACCGCACGCGCCAACATGAAGCGCTTTAGCTGGCAGGCGGCGCTGGGTCTGGCGTTGGGTATCCCGCTGATGGCCTGGGGGCTGTTCGGCGGCAGCATGACGCTGACGCCGGAAACCCAGCGCCCCTGGCTGCTGGTCGGCGTCATCACCCTGGCGGTGATGGTGTTCGCCGGCGGGCACTTCTACCGCAACGCCTGGCGCGCGCTGATGAACGGCAGCGCCACCATGGATACCCTGGTGGCGCTCGGCACCGGCGCCGCCTGGCTCTATTCGATCGCCGTCAACATCTGGCCCGATTTCTTCCCGATGGAGGCGCGCCACCTCTATTACGAGGCCAGCGCGATGATCATCGGTTTGATCAACCTCGGCCATGCGCTGGAGCAGCGTGCTCGCCAGCGTTCTTCGCAGGCGCTGGAACGGCTGCTGGATCTGACGCCGCCTACCGCACGGCTGGTAACCGACGACGGCGAGCGCGATATCCCGCTGGCGGAGGTGCAGCTCGGCATGACGCTGCGGCTGACCACCGGCGATCGCGTGCCGGTCGACGGTGAAATCGTGCAGGGCGAAGTCTGGCTCGATGAAGCGATGCTGACCGGCGAAGCGGTGCCGCAGCAGAAAGGTCCCGGCGATACGGTGCATGCCGGGACGGTGGTCGACGACGGCAGCGTGCTGTTCCGCGCCGCCGCCATCGGCAGCCAAACCACGCTGGCGCGCATCATCAAACTGGTGCGCCAGGCGCAGAGCAGTAAACCGGCGATTGGCCAACTGGCCGATCGCGTCTCGGCGGTGTTCGTGCCGGCGGTGGTGGCGATCGCCCTGTTCAGCGCGGCGATATGGTACTTCTTCGGCCCGCAGCCGCAGCTGGTCTACACGTTGGTGATCGCCACCACGGTGCTGATCATCGCCTGCCCGTGCGCATTGGGATTGGCGACGCCGATGTCGATCATCTCCGGCGTGGGCCGCGCGGCGGAGTTTGGCGTGCTGGTACGCGACGCCGACGCCCTGCAGCAGGCCAGCCAGCTGGACACCCTGGTGTTCGACAAAACCGGCACCCTGACCGAAGGAAAGCCGCAGGTGGTGGAGATCCTGACCTTCAATCAGGTCAGCGAACGGCAGGCGATCGGCTGGGCCGCCGCGCTGGAGCAAGGCTCCAATCACCCGCTGGCGCGCGCCATCATGGAACGCGCCGCCGGGCAAACGCTGCCGCAGGTCGCGCAGTTCCGCACCCTGCGCGGCGCCGGCGTCAGCGGGGAGATCGACGGCGTGCAGTTGCTGCTGGGCAACGCCGCGCTGCTGGAGCAGCATCAGGTCGCGACCGCCGAACTGGAAGCGCCGATGCGCGACCAGGCCGAGCGCGGCGTGACGCCGGTGCTGCTGGCCGTTGACGGTAAACCGGCCGCGCTGTTCGCCATTCGCGATCCGCTGCGCGAGGACAGCGTCGCGGCGCTGCAGCGCCTGCACCAGCAGGGGTATCAGCTGGTGATGCTGACCGGCGACAATCCGGTGACCGCCAACGCCATCGCCAAAGAGGCCGGTATCGATCGGGTGATTGCCGGGGTGCTGCCGGACGGCAAAGCGGCGGCGATCAAACAGCTGCAGGCGCAGGGCCAACGCGTGGCGATGGTCGGCGACGGCATCAACGACGCCCCGGCGCTGGCGCAGGCCGACGTGGGCATCGCGATGGGCGGCGGCAGCGACATCGCCATCGAGACCGCCGCCATCACCCTGATGCGCCACAGCCTGCACGGCGTGGCGGATGCGGTGGAACTGTCGAAGGCCACGCTGCGCAACATGAAGCAGAACCTGTTCGGCGCCTTTATCTACAATACGCTGGGCATCCCGATCGCCGCCGGCGTGCTCTACCCGCTGACCGGCACGCTGCTCAGCCCGGTGGTGGCGGGCGCGGCGATGGCGCTGTCGTCGATTACCGTGGTCAGCAACGCCAACCGGCTGCTGCGTTTTAAACCCAGGAAGTGATCTCAGGGGTGCCGTCATGGCGCCCCGCCGTTTTCCGGGCTTTCCTGCGCGGCGGATAGCGTTTAGCATGAATGACGATTTTTCCTCGCCTTTCATGCTGAAACGCGCACCCGCTACTCAGGAGCCACGCCGTATGGGTCAACTGTTACGCCGCCTCGCCGCCTTTCTCGGCCTGATCTCGCCCAAACGATACGCTTATCCGGCGCTGGACATCACTCTGCCGGGCGATCGTCGGCTGCATCTGGTGGGCAGCATCCATATGGGCACCGTCGATATGTCGCCGCTGCCGGCGCGGCTGGCCGCCCGGCTGCAGCAGGCCGACGCGCTGATCGTCGAGGCCGATATCACCGATTCCGCCTCCCCTTTTGACCACGCAGAACCGCAGCCGGCGCTGGAACAGCGCCTGTCCGCCGAAGAATATCAACGGCTGCTGGCGCTGTGCCACGAGCTGGGCGCCGATCCACACGCCTTCGCCACCCTGCCTGGCTGGCAGGTGGCGCTGATGATGCAGGCGCGCCAGGCTCAGCGTCTGGGGCTGCGGGCGGAGTACGGCGTGGACTATCAGCTGCTGCAGGCCGCCCGCGCGCATGACAAACCGGTGATCGAGCTGGAAGGGGCGCAGCAGCAGTTGGCGATGCTGGAACAGCTGCCGGAAGGCGGCATCGCGCTGCTGCGCGATACGCTGGAGCACTGGCACACCAACGCGCGGCTGCTGCAAACCATGGTGAGCTGGTGGCTAGACGCCAAACCGCGCGGCACGCTGGACACCCTGCCCGCCACCTTCAGCGCCGGGCTGTACGATGTGCTGATGCATCAGCGCAATCGCGACTGGCGGCGTCAGTTGGAGGCGCTGCCGGCGGGTGACTATGTGGTGGCGGTTGGCGCATTGCACCTGTACGGCGAGGATAACCTGCCGGCGATGCTGCAGCCACAGGGCTAAAAAAGAGGCCAATATCGCTATTGGCCAGTCAAAGAGGAATTTCTTGTATTGTAGTTATACGCATAGCAACCGTGTTAACGGTTACAACAAACAGGGTAGCAACCCGGTGAATATCTTGGCAACCCGCTTTATGTAACAGCCGCTCAGGTTGCCGGGCGGGTTGGATTTTTGTATTTTTAAGGCTGGTTATCACCCCTTCCCCGTTAGGGACATTTTGGACAATACATTATGACGCCCGCAGTCGTTCTGCTCGAGAAACAAAAGGTCGCCTTCACCCTTCATCCGTATCACCACGACAGCGACGAAACCAACTTCGGCGACGAAGCGGTGAGAAAGCTGGGGCTGGATGCCGATCGGGTTTACAAAACGCTGCTGGTGGCGCTGAACGGCGACGCCAAACATCTGGCGGTGGCGGTCACGCCGGTCGCCACCCAGTTGGATCTGAAAAAGGTCGCCCGCGCGCTCGGCGCCAAAAAGGCCGAGATGGCCGATCCGCAGCTGGCCCAGCGCGTCACCGGGTATCTGGTGGGCGGCATCAGCCCGCTGGGGCAGAAAAAACGGCTGCCGACGGTGATCGACAGCCCGGCGCAAGCGTTCGCCACCATCTACGTTTCCGGCGGCAAACGCGGGCTGGACATCGAACTGGCCGCCGCCGATCTATGCCGCCTGCTGGCCGGCAGCTTCGCCGACATAGCCAAGCGCGACTGACGCCGCCTTCTCAGCGGCACACCACCGTGGCGTCACAGGCCGCCAGCGTCTCGACCAGGTGATCCTCCAGCGCTTTCACCTCTGCGCCGGGCACCAGGTAATTGTTGCTGATGATGGCGAACGCCAGCGGCCGCCCGGTCGCCGAGTCGACATAGCCGCTGAGCGACGATACCCCGGTCATGGAACCGCTCTTGGCGTGGGCGCGGCCGGCAGCCGCGCTTTTCACCATGCGGCTCCGCAGCGTGCCGCCCACCAGCAGCCCCGGCTGGCCCGCGATGGGCAAGGCGTTATACCAGTCGGCGAACCACGGCTGTTTTCTGGCCGCCAGCAGCAGCGTCGTCAGCTGCTGCGGCGTGATCTGGTTCATGCGCGACAGCCCGGAACCGTCCACCTGGCGGTACGCGCCGGTCTCGATGCCCTGGCTTTGCACAAACCGGCCGATCGCCTGCAGGCCGGCGGCCCAGTCCCCCTTGCCCTGCGTCTTGCGGCCCATCGCTTTGGTCAATACCTCGCCGTAACCATTGTTGGACACTTTCAGGAAGGTGACGGCCAATCGGGAGAGCGGCGGCGAGGTTTTTTCCGCCAGCAGCCGGGCACCCGCAGGGGTCACGCCTTCTTCAGCGTTGCCGCGCAGCGTGATGCCGTGCGCGCGCAGGGCATTTTGCAATAAGGCGCCAACCACGCGGGCGGGCTGATCGACGGTAATCAAGCGTGAGCTGGCCTCCGCCTGCGCGGCGACGGTGCCGCTGACCACGATTCGGTTGCTGCCCGGCTGGCGATCGAACGTCAGTGCGGTGTCACCGCCGGTGGTGGTGCGGTTGACCAGCGTCACCGCGTCATTGGCGGGATAGAAACTCACCCGCCCTGGCGCACCGGCGCGGGCGCCCGGCTGCACGTCCACCTGCACCACGTTGATATCGCCGCCGGGGGTAAAGGCATAGTTCAGCGCCGAGATCGGCGCGGCGAAGGCGAAGGGTTCGTCGTCCCAGCTCCAGCCGGCGCCGAATGGCGTTTGATCGAACGCGCTGGCATCCAGGATCAGCCGCCCATGGATATGGCGAATGCCGCGCTGCGCCAGCGTGGCGGCGAAGGTGTCAAGATCGTCCGGGTGCAGCGTCGGATCGCCGCTGCCCTGCAGATAGAGATCCCCCCGCAAGGTGTCGCCGCGCTGCTCGCCGGTGGTCAGCAGCCGGGTTTCAAACCGGTAATCCGCCCCCAGCACGCCGAACGCCGCCAGAGACGTGAACATCTTCATGTTGGAAGCCGGCGCCAAACGCTGCTCCGCGTGCGCCTGATACAGCACGGTGCCGCTCTCGGCGTCGCGCACCATCACGCCGCTCGACGCCCCAATCAGCGCCTTGTCCTGGCCGAGGGCCGTCAGCGCCTGGCTAAGCGTTTGCTCATGACGTTGGCCGGATGACGAACACCCCGCCAGCGCCAGGATGGCGGGCAGCAGCCAGCCTGCGGTTTTCAACATGTCATCTTCCTGCTTGCGTTATCAAAACCAAATTGCCGCTCAGGCTATCATTGGAAGGCGGCGGTGGCGAGAATGTCCGGCCCGTTTATCATTCAGATACGCTCAGGCAACGCCAAACGGCGCTCGTTGTGCACCACCCGCCACGCCAACAGCAGCACGCACAGGCTGCAGAGCGACAGCACGGCGCCCAGGTGCTGCGACAGCCCGGCCAGCACCAAGCCACCGCCAAGCATCAGGTAATACATCAGGCCAAGGATCGCGCCGGCGGTGCCCATGCAGTCTTTATAATGCCGCAGCGCGCGCGCCAGAATATTGGGAATGGCGATGCCGTACGCCATCACCACCAGCATCATCGGCAGAACGAACCACAAGCTCCCTTCCAGCAGCAGTACCAGCAGGCCGCCGGCCAGTGACAAAACGCAGGCCAGCATCAGCAACGCGGGGAACAGCCAGTGTTTGCCGATCAAAAACTTGTTGATCGCCGCGCCGATACCGACCCCGGCCGCCAACACCAAACCGGTATAACCGAACCACTGCGCCGGCAGTTCCAACGCCGCGAAGTGGAATGGCGCCAGCTGATAATAGCTGAACATGCAAATATTGAACAACGCCACCAGCAGCGCACTGAGCCAAATATCCCCGTCCTTGATCATCCGCCCCAGCGTGCCGAAAAATGAATGCTTCACCACCTGTTGCGGACGCGTCTCCGGCAGTTGCCAACCGGCATAGCCCAGCAACAGCGCCGCCAACAGCGCCAAACCGCCAAACACCCCCTGATAGCCCCAATAGTGAGTCAGCACTGCGCCGCTCAATACGCCAACCGCCGGGCTGATCGCCATGGCGATCCCCATCACCGAGAACACCCGCGCCAACTCATAACCGTCGAAGCGATCGCGAATCGCCGTTTGCGTCCCGACCGAACCGACCGCCGCGCCAAAGGCGGCCAGCACCCGCGCCGCCAGCAGCACGCTGAAGCTGCCGCTGAACAGTGCGACGATAGAAGCCAGCAGATAGAGCGTCAGCCCGGCCAAAATGGTGGGACG
The DNA here is from genome assembly GCF_052169255.1 of Serratia sp. CY29653. NCBI lineage: Bacteria > Pseudomonadati > Pseudomonadota > Gammaproteobacteria > Enterobacterales > Yersiniaceae > Serratia > Serratia sp. CY29653. Next base: position 2,570,452 of record NZ_JBJNLC010000001.1, read on the forward strand.
GCGTCCGATAACGTCGCACATCCGCCCCCAAACCACCACGCCCAGCGCAAAGGCGAAAAAGTAGCAAGAGAGCGTTTGCGCCGCCATTTCCGCACTTACCCGGAAACCGTGCGCAATGTGCGTCAATGCCGGGCTGTAGATGGTCTCCACCACCTGGGGAAACATCATCATCGACGTCGCCAATGTCAGAGTCAGCTTACGTTGCATAACAGATCCTGTAGCCAAGAATAAGCTGCACAAGGTAGCATCTGCTCCCGGCGCCGATTACAATATAAAAGACAATAAATTTACAAAATCGGACATACTATGGCGTGGCTTCAGGCGCAGGACAGTTTTAATCCGGATACGCTCGACAACGGCGTGCTCGGGATCGCCGCCGAACTGGCGCAGCACGACTCTGGCACGCATTGGCATGACAGGGGCCAGTTGCTGTTCTGTCAGCAAGGCAGCATGCGTATCACGCTCAACCAAAGCATCTGTATGCTGCCGCCGGGCAGAGTTGCCTGGATCCCGCCGCAAGTGGCTCACCGCGTTCAGGTCAACGGCGTAGTCGGTTACCGTTCGCTTTATCTCGACGCCGATCGCTATGCCTGTCTGCCTGCGCAGCTTGCCGTACTGACAGCCTCGCCGCTACTGCGCGAGGTGTTGGAACGCATCGCGTTCGCCGCATTCGACACCGACTGGCAGCATGGGCCTCACGCCAATATTCTGGCGGTCTGCCTGGACGAGATCGCCGCCGCGCCGCGCGAACTGACGTTGCTACCGCTGCCCAGCGACCGGCGCCTGCGCCATCTGGCCAATCTGGACATGCTTCCGCCGCTGCACGAGCTATCGCGCTACAGCGGCGCTTCCGAGAAAACCATCAGCCGGATTTTCCGCCGTGAAACCGGCCTCAGTTATCAACAGTGGCGTCAGCAATGGCGCCTGATCAAAGCAATAGAGATGCTGGCCGCAGGGCTGAGCCAATCCGACGTCGCCGGTCGGCTGGCGTTTTCCAGCGACAGCGCCTTCGCCACTTTTTTCAAGAATATGGTGGGCTGCCCGCCGAGGGCGTATATGGAGAGAAGAAAGTAAGAGGCCGTCTAAAACGGCAACGCCGACAGAATGCGTTGATGGGGAGGAAAAAAGCGACGGCGGGAACGGCGCCCCCGCGACAAGCGAGAAACGCCGTTCCGCTACGCCCTTATCGATAGACGATCTCGCCCTTCGGCTCGTAGGCCGCCGCATCCAGCGGTGAATGTTTCTCGATGTACTGCTTCAACACCTCGGCGTCGATAAAGCCGGTGTTGACGTAGCTCGGCAGCCCGTCCAGCTTCGGATAGCCGTCGCCGCCCAGCGCGTTGAAGTTCAGCGTCGCCATGCGGTAGGTTTTATCCGCCTGCAGCGGCTGGCCGTTGATCTTCACCTCGCTGACGCCCTTGCCGTCCGCCACCAGGCTGACGTTGGCGAACTGGGCGTAGGCGCCGGAATCCGGCTTCATGTTGGCCACCACCGCCAGGTACTGCTCAACCTCGCTGCCTTTCATATCGACATGCACCAGGGTGTTGCCGAACGGCTGTACCTTGAGCACGTTCTTATAGGTGATATCGCCGCTTTCAATCGAATCGCGCACCCCGCCGCCGCTCATCACCGCGAAGTCGGCATCGGCGCGCTCCCTCTGCGCCGCCAGCATCACCCGCGCCAGGTTGGTCTGCACGAAGCGCACCTTGCTGCGATCGCCCTCCAGCTTGCCGTTAACGCTGCCGATCTTCACGCCCAACTGCGCCTTGCCCTTCTCCTGGAACGGCGTCAGCAGTTTCATCATGGTCTGGTCTTCCGCGATCTGCTGGGTGTAGTACACCCGCTCGCTGGTGCCGTCCGCCTTCTCCACCTTCTTCTTCAGGTTTACCGGGATCAGCTGATAATGCACCAGCTTCAGCTCGCCGTTGCGGAATTCGAAGTCGGCGCGGCCCACGTATTTACCCCACTCGTGCGCCTGCACGATCCAGGTGCCGTTCTGGCGATCCGGCGAGCATGGCGTGCCCGGCACGTAATCTGCCTGTTTGCGGTTGTCGCCGGCCATGCACACCGGATCCTGCGAGTGGCCGCCGACAATCATGTCGAGATACCCGACCGGCAGGCTGCGCGCCATTTCCACGTCGCCCGGCGCGTTCGAGCCGTGTTCGCCGTTGTCGTAGTGCCCCATATGGGTGGCGGCGATAATCACGTCCGGCTTCTCGTCCTTACGCAGTTGCTCCACCACCTGCTTCGCCTCCTGCGCCGGCACGCGGAACTCCATGTCGGTGAAGTACTCCGGGTTGCCTATCTTGGCGGTGTCGTCGGTCGTCAGGCCGATCACGGCAATCTTGATGCCCTGCTTGTCGAACAAGGCGTAAGGCTTGAACAGGCGCTGGCCGGTGCTTTTCTGGTAGATATTGGCGGACAGCAACGGGAAGGTCGCCCATTTTTCCTGCTGCCGCAGCACGCTCAGCGGGTTGTCGAATTCGTGGTTGCCGATCGCCATCGCGTCGTAACCCACCAGGTTCATGCCGCGGAAGTCCGGCTCGGCGTCCTGCAAATCCGATTCCGGCACGCCGGTGTTGATATCGCCGCCGGACAGCAACAGCAGGCTGCCACCCTGCGCCGCCACTTCCTGACGAATGCCGTCCACCAACGTTTTCTGCGCGCCCAGGCCGTATTCGCCATGATCGTTCTGCCAGAAGTGACCGTGATGGTCGTTGGTATGCAGAATGGTGATGGCGTAGGTCTTATCCTTTTCCCAGGCACTGGCGGCCCCCGACAGCAACGTCAGGGAAATGGCCAACGCACATGCGGTGGTTTTCAGCGAAAAACGCATGGCGGATCTCCGTGTATTAAATGGCTTTTATGATGAGGGCGAAATTGTAGCGCGAATCAATGACAGCTGATTTCAAATTTTTGCGATGTGAGTCTGATTATTTCAGATATGGTAAAAATTGCGCACCCTGCCTAAGATGTCTTCTCTGTGCTCAACAACTTATCAGGCTAATAATAATATGACCGACAGTAGCCAAAGCGCGATGCCGCCCGCCAAGGGCAGTGCGGTGAAAGGCACCGCCTTCTCCATCCTCGGCGCCATCAGCGTGTCCCACCTGCTCAACGATATGATCCAATCGCTGATCCTGGCGATTTACCCGATCCTGCAAGCCGATTTTCACCTCAGCTTCGTGCAGATCGGCATGATCACCCTGACCTATCAGCTGACGGCCTCGCTGCTGCAGCCGCTGATTGGTTATTACACCGATAAACACCCGCAGCCTTATTCGCTGCCGATCGGCATGGGCTTTACCCTGTCCGGCCTGCTGCTGCTGTCGGTGGCGAGCACCTTCCCGCTGGTGCTGCTGGCGGCGGCGCTGGTGGGCACCGGCTCATCGGTGTTCCACCCGGAATCCTCGCGCGTGGCGCGCATGGCCTCCGGCGGGCGGCACGGCCTGGCGCAGTCGCTGTTCCAGGTCGGCGGCAACTTCGGCAGCTCGCTAGGCCCGCTGCTGGCTGCGCTGATCATCGCGCCTTACGGCAAGGGTAACGTCGCCTGGTTCACGCTGGCGGCGCTGCTGGCGATCGTGGTGTTGCTGCAGGTCAGCAAGTGGTATCAACATCAGCACCGGGCAACTAAAGGGCAGCCGAAAAGCCCATCAACGCTGAAACCGCTGCCAAAACGTACCGTAGTCTACTCGCTGGGCATCCTGCTGGTGCTGATTTTCTCTAAATACTTCTATCTGGCCAGCATCAGCAGCTATTACACCTTTTATCTGATACATAAATTCGGCGTTTCGGTGCAGAATGCGCAAATTCACCTGTTCGCCTTCCTGTTCGCGGTGGCGGCAGGCACCATTATCGGCGGGCCTCTCGGCGACAAGATAGGGCGAAAATACGTTATTTGGGGCTCTATTCTCGGCGCTGCGCCGTTTACCCTTGTTTTACCTTATGCATCGCTCTATTGGACCGGCATTTTAACGGTGATTATCGGGGTTATTCTCGCCTCGGCGTTCTCCGCCATTTTGGTCTACGCCCAGGAGCTGATCCCCGGCAAGGTGGGCATGGTTTCCGGCTTATTCTTCGGTTTTGCTTTCGGTATGGGCGGATTAGGCGCGGCAGTTCTTGGTTATGTCGCGGATTTGACCAGTATCGAACTGGTCTACCAAATCTGTGCTTTCCTGCCGCTGATCGGCATTATCACCGCACTGCTGCCCAATATGGAGCATAAACCGCAATAACTCCGCGACTAGCCCGGATGAAATTACTTATTCGTCCGGGTTATCTTACGGATAAATCAATGTTATTTTCCATATCTGGCACAAAACCCCCTCATTGCCGCGCCTTAAGTGAAATCCTCTGTCTTTTTACAAAAAAGGCCAAATTAGCCAAGCAAGTCGCGCACAAATGCAATAAACTAAATGTATCTTTTCGTAACTTTGTTGCGTTTCTCCCGTGCCGCGATGCATAGCCAGAAGGAGTATGGATGCATAATTCAACACCGCTCATTACCACCATCGTCGGAGGGTTAGTACTCGCCTTCCTCCTCGGCATGCTGGCGAACCGCCTGCGCATCTCCCCTCTGGTGGGGTATCTGGCCGCAGGCGTGCTCGCCGGCCCGTTCACCCCCGGTTTCGTCGCCGATACCTCATTGGCGCCGGAACTGGCGGAAATCGGCGTTATCCTGTTGATGTTCGGTGTTGGCCTGCACTTCTCTTTGAAAGACCTCCTCGCAGTAAAATCTATCGCCATTCCCGGCGCCGTAGCGCAAATAGCCGTCGCCACCCTGCTCGGCATGGGGCTGTCCAAGCTGCTCGGCTGGGATCTGATCTCCGGCCTGGTGTTCGGCCTCTGCCTCTCCACCGCCAGCACCGTGGTGCTGCTGCGCGCGCTGGAGGAGCGGCAGCTGATCGACAGCCAGCGCGGGCAAATCGCCATCGGCTGGCTGATCGTCGAAGATTTGGCGATGGTGCTGACGCTGGTATTGCTGCCGGCCTTCGGCAACATGCTGGGCAACGACAACGCCAGCAGCAGCCAGCTGCTGATGGAGCTGGCACTGACCATCGGTAAGGTCATCGCCTTTATCGCGCTGATGATCGTGGTCGGCCGCCGCCTGGTGCCGTGGATCCTGTCCAAAACCGCCAGCACCGGCTCGCGCGAGCTGTTCACCCTGGCGGTATTGGCGCTGGCGCTCGGCATCGCCTACGGCGCGGTGAAGCTGTTCGACGTCTCCTTCGCGCTGGGCGCTTTCTTCGCCGGCATGGTGCTGAACGAGTCCGAACTGAGCCACCGCGCGGCGCATGACACCCTGCCGCTGCGCGACGCATTCGCAGTGCTGTTCTTCGTCTCGGTCGGCATGCTGTTCGATCCGATGATCGTGATTAACGAACCGCTGGCGGTGCTGGCGACGCTGGCGATCATCGTGTTCGGCAAATCCGCCGCCGCGTTCCTGCTGGTGAAAATGTTCGGTCACTCCAAGCGCACCGCGCTGACCATTTCCGCCAGCCTGGCGCAAATCGGCGAGTTCGCCTTTATTCTGGCGGGCCTCGGCATTGCGCTCGGCATGATGTCGGAACACGGCCGCAATCTGGTGCTGGCCGGCGCCATTCTGTCCATCATGCTCAATCCGCTGTTGTTCACCCTGCTGGAACGCTATCTGGCCAAGACCGAAACCATCGAAGACCAAATCCTCGAAGAGGCGGTGGAAGAAGAGAAGCAAATCCCGGTGGATATGTGCAATCACGCGCTGGTGGTCGGCTATGGCCGCGTCGGCAGCCTGCTGGGCGGCAAACTGGCCGAAGCGGGCATCCCGCTGGTGGTGATCGAGAACTCCCGCCCGCGGGTGGAAGCGCTGCGCGAACAGGGCATCAAGACGGTGCTGGGCAACGCCGCCAATCCGGAAGTGATGGATCTGGCGCGGCTCGACTGCGCGCGCTGGCTGCTGCTGACCATCCCCAACGGCTATGAGGCCGGCGAGATCGTCGCCTCGGCGCGCGCCAAGCGGCCGAATATCGAGATCATCGCCCGCGCCCACTACGACGACGAGGTGGCCTACATCACCGATCGCGGCGCCAACCAGGTGGTGATGGGCGAACGGGAGATCGCCAACAGCATGCTGAACATCCTGCAGCTGGACACCCTGAGCGAAGAAGAAAAAATGGGCGGCTGCCCGATCTGAAGCGCCACACGCGCAAAAAAAGGTCCGGCATGCCGGACCTTTTATTTTTCAGCGGGTTAACGCTCCCAGTAAGACTCTTCCAGGCTGTCTTCCCGCTCCGGCAGGCCGCGAGTGAGGCGCGGCGAATGCTGGTTCAACACCTGGTAGCTGACGCGGTTGGCGTATTTGCACACCTGCGCCAGAGAGGAGTAAGTCAGGTAGCTGCGCACGTGCTTGCTGGAGTTCGGCACGTTGTGGCGGTGATAGCCGTTGGCGGCGATATCGTGCAGCAACGCCGACAGCGCGCCGTCGCCGGCGCCGTTGGTGTTCATGATCTTCTCCGGCCCGCCCATATACGGCGCGATGTGCGAATAAACGCGCAGCGGATTTTCACAGTGTTCGCGGCGCATGGCGCGGCTGAATTCGTAGCGGTTGAACTCGGCGATATGCCCCGGCAGCAGCGGGTGCTGGGTCTGGCGCTTGTTGGCCTCTTCGGTGTAGCCCGCCATATACAGGCCGTTCGGCCCGGCGGTGCACAGCACCAGATCCACCCACTCCAGCGCCATGTCCGAGGCGGTCAGCGGATCGCTCAGCCCGGTCAGCTCCAGCGCTTCGTCTTCGTTCATCGCCAGAATCGTCACGTTTTCCTTCAGGAAGTCGCGCCACCACTGCGGATTGTCGGCAATGACGTACTTGGTGCCCAACGTCAACACCACCGGCACGTCGTGCTTTTTGGCGTATTCGATCGCCTGCAGGGTGGCGGCCTTCATCGGCTCCCCTTCCTTGCAGCGCACCAGATAAGAGCTCAGCACCAGCGCCGACGCGCCGGCGATCACCTCTTCAGGAATGCTTTCCGGGCGCAACTGGTTCATTTGGCCCGGGTTGATGGCGAAGGTGCGCTCGCCGCTTTCGCCAATCAACGTGAAACAGCGGCCGATGGCGCCGTCTACGCCCTGCAGATAGTTGAGATCGGTACGGCTGGAGGTATTGCACAGGTAACGGTAGGCGTAGCTGCCGATTTTCACGTTGCTGCACATCACGCCGAGCAGCACCGAGCGATCGTCCGCCAGCACCGAATAGTTGTGCATGGTATTGCCGATGGTGCCGCCGGCGAACTGATGGGTAACCAGGTTGTTTTCATTCAGTTCCTGATACAGCGCCTCGGCGACGTCGTCTTCGATCACCAGAGAGTGGCCCAGGCTCAGGCCGTAGCGCTGGACAAAAGCGTCGTCCACCTTCGCCTCGATATCCACCAGCGTCTGGTCGATGCCGACGATATACGAGGTGCTGATTTCACTTTCGGGCTGGGCCTGCTGCAGAAGCGGATCGCGGGCGCTCACCGGGAAATAGTGTTTGGACTTGCGTTTACCAGGAAATTTCATGTGATTGGCGGTGGTGGCGGTTTAACAAGCGGAGAATGTTAACACATTCCCGCCCGATCACGATGATTCTAATATACAGATTATTGATGATTAGAGGCGCTGCGCCACCAGCTGCTGCATCATATCGATATGCGCCGGCTCGTCGTTCAACGCAGAGATATACTCAAACTTCTCGCCGCCGGCCTCGAGGAAGATCTCGCGGTTCTGCTCCTTGATCTCTTCCAGCGTTTCCAGGCAGTCCGCCGAGAAACCCGGGCAAATCAGCTGAATGTGCTTCACGCCCTGCGCCGGCAGCCCCTTCAGGGTCTCATCGGTGTACGGCGTCAGCCACGGCTCGCGGCCGAAGCGCGATTGGTACGTCATCATCACTCGCTCCGGCGCCAGCGGCAGCGTGGCGCTCAGCGCTCGCAGCGTATCCTCGCAGCGCTGCGGGTAGTCGTCGCCCAGGCGCGCATAGCGTTTGGGGATGCCGTGGAACGACAGCACCAACCGATCCGGCTGGCCATGCTCGGCGAACGAGCGCTCCACGCTTTGCTGCAGCGCGGCGATGTAGGCCGGGTGTTCGGCGTAATCGCGGATGAAGGCCACAGAAGGCAAGCGGCGATAGCCTTTCAGCACCCGCGCTACGCCATCCCATACCGCCGCGCTGGTGGAACAGGAATATTGCGGATAGAGCGGCAGCACCACCAGGTTGGTCACGCCCTGCGCCAGCAGCTTGTCGATGGCTTCCGCCAGGCTCGGCGAGCCGTAGCTCATGCCCAGCTCCACCGGCGTATTCGGCATGCGCGCCGCCAGCGCCCGCTGTTGGCGGCGGCTGTACACCAGCAGCGGCGAGCCTTCTTCCATCCACACCGACTGATAGAGCTTCGCCACGCGCGGCGAACGGATCGGCAAGATCGCGCCGTTGAGGATCGGCCACCAGATCAGCGGCGCCGTGTCGACCACGCGATCGTCACTGAGGAATTCCTTCAGATAGCGTTTGACCGCCGACGAGGTCGGCGCATCTGGCGTGCCCAGGTTCACCAGCAATACGCCGTGTTTCTCTTGCTTCATCTCAGTTCCCCTCATTTCCTTTCCGGCCGGCATTCCGTTCTGGGTCGGGATGTCAGCAGCCATTAATGCCGGCTATTGTAACGGAAAAGTCGTGCATCGAAACCGATAACAGCAACAGGCTATGCCTGTGGGCCTCACCCTTGCGCCAGTCGCCACACCGCCGCCACGTTGCGCGCCGTCACCTGCAGATTGCGATCGGCGCCCGCCAGCGCTTCTTCCAGCGTCACGATGCCATCGAGCACCGAAAACGCCGCGTCGATGCCGTGTTGATGCACCACCTGGTAATCCGACGTCAGGCTGCCGGCGATGGCGATCACCGGCACGCCGTGGCGCTTGGCCACCCGCGCCACGCCGATCGGCGTTTTGCCGTGGATCGACTGGCTGTCCAGCCGGCCTTCCCCGGTGATCACCAGATCGGCATCGCGCACCGCCTCATCCAGGCACAGGGTTTCGGTGACGATCTCGATGCCCGGCCGCAAGCGCGCATTGAGCATCCCGAGCAGCGCCGCCCCCATGCCGCCCGCCGCGCCCGCCCCTGGCTGGGTGAGCACCGCGCGGCCGGTTTCCCGTTCCAGCAGCTCGCCATAGTGATGCAGCGCCGCATCGAGCTGCGCCACCATCTCCGGCGTCGCTCCCTTCTGCGGCCCGAACACCGCCGAGGCGCCCTTTTCGCCGCACAGCGGGTTATCGACGTCGCAGGCGGCGGTCACGCTCACCCGTTGCCAACGCGCATCCAGCCCGGCGAGATCGAGATGCGCCAGCTGCGCCAGCGCCGCTCCGCCCGCCGGCAGCGGCCGGCGTGCCTTATCCAGCAACTTCACGCCCAGCGCCTGCATCATCCCGGCGCCGCCGTCGTTGGTGGCGCTGCCGCCGATGCCGAGAATGACCGCCTTCACGCCGCGTTCCAACGCCGCCAGCATCAGTTCGCCGGTGCCGTAGCTGGTGGTGATGCGCGGATCGCGCCGGCCGGGCGGCGCCAGGTGCAGCCCTGAGGCGGCGGCCATTTCAATCACCGCGGTTTCGCCGTCGCCCAGCAGGCCATAGAACCCCTGCACCGGCTCCCCCAGCGGCCCGGTGACCGTCACCTGGACGATTTCGCCGCCGGTGGCCGCCACCATCGACTCCACCGTGCCTTCGCCGCCGTCCGCCATCGGCAGCTTCACGTAGTGCGCCTGCGGGTAAATTTGGCGGAACCCCCGCTCGATGGCGTCGGCGACGCCGAGCGCGCTCAGGCTCTCTTTGAAAGAATCCGGGGCAATAACCACTTTTTTCAGCGTTTTCATCACTGTTCCTTATCCCGCCAGGTTAAATACGCCAAACATCAGCGCCGAGATTGCCGCAATGGTGAACCCCACCAGCGTTTCGTACGGCAGCAGCTTCAGCCGCTCGTGTACCGCCATATTGACGCTGCCGCCGGTGGCGTGGAAGAAGCTGCCGTGCGGCAGGTGATCCAGCACCGTGGCGCCCGCATGGATCATCGCAGCGCCGGCCAACCCGCTCACGCCCAGCTCGAGCAGCGTGGAGCTGAACACCCCGGAAGCCACGGCGGTGCCGGCGGTGGTCGACGCGGTCGCCATCGACATCAGCGCGCCGGACATCGGCGCCAGCAGCCAGGCCGGCAGCCCGGTGTGCGTTAAGCCGTTAATCAAGACATCCTTCAGCGCCGAGTTGGCGATAATGCCCGCCAGCGTGCCGGTGCCGAGCAGCATGATCGCCACCGGCGCCATGCGCGACAGGCCGGAGACCATAAACTGATTGCACTGGCGGATGCGCCCCATCAGCAGCGCGCCCGCCAAGCCGCCGGCCGGCAGCGCGATCAGCGGATCGACGGCGATGCCGGCGATCGGCCGCAGCGACAGCAGCAGGATCGCCACCAGCGGCGCGCTGATCGCTGCAGCGAAGCCCGGCCGCGCCCCTTCGGCATGCTGAGTCAGCTCTTCGGCCATCACTTTGCTGCCTTTATCGCTCAGGCGGCGCGCCAGCAGATAGGCCACCACCAGGCCGCACAGCCCCGGCACGATGCCGGCCATCATTACCGAGGTGAGCGGCACGTGGAAATTGTCCGCCGCCGCGATGGTGTTCGGGTTGGGCGACATCACGTTGCCGGCCTTGCCGCCGCCGATCATCGCCAGCAGGATCGCCGCGCGCGAAATGCCGGCCTTTTGTGCTATCGACAGCGCGATCGGCGCGACGGTGATCACCGCCACGTCGATAAACACCCCTACCGCCGTCAGGATCAGTGTAGCCACCGCCAGCGCCAGCAGCGCGCGGGTTTCGCCCACCTTGCGCACGATGGTTTCGGCGATGGTGTGCGCCGCGCCGGATTCGATCAGCACCCCGGCCAGCACCCCCGCCGCCAGGATGCGCATCACGGCGTTGGTGATGCCCTGCGCCCCGCCGATCATCAGCGTTACGGTCTGCACCAGATCGGCGCCGCCGCACAGCCCGCCCGCCAGCGCGCCGGCGATCATGCCGTAAGCCGGCGGCACCTTGCGTAGAATCAGGACGATGGCGACGGCTAACGCCACCAGCGCCCCCAGAGTGGATACGGTTGTCATTGTTGTTTTCTCCGTGGTTGATGTGCAGGCCAACATATCCCGCGCGCCCGGCGTTGGCCTGAGGGGAAACAACAAAAAATCGCCGGGGGAACGGCGTGGAATTTGTGGGTTGGCACAACTCAGTCGTGCATCAGCATGCCGATATATAACCGCAGAGCGTCGGTTAATTGGTTGATTTTCATGCCGGTTATTGCTTCGATACGCTGCAGGCGATAGCGAAGGGTATTGACGTGGATATGCAGCTGCGCGGCGGTCTGCGTCTGATCACAATTCTGCGAAAAATAGTGGCGCAGCGTGCCGCGCAGCACGCCTTTTTCGTCCTGTTCGCCCAGCGTCCGCCAGGGGCGACCCAGCTCCTGCGCGCGCCAATCCTCCCCCAGATCGCACAAAAGCGACGGCAGCGGGTAGTCGTGGTAGAACAGCGTGGCGTGACGCAGTTTCAGGCGCTGCGCCATCGCCTGAGTGGCGCGCGCCGTCAGGCTGGAACGGTAGGCGCTTTGCGGATCGTCATAAAAACCGCCGACGATCAGCCGCACCCGGAAGCGGTGTTTGAGTTGGTTTTGCACACGCTGGGCCTGTTGGCGCTCCAGCTTCAGGCTCCATTCGCCCTGCACCATGCAGGCCGGGCGCAGCAGGGTCATTTCATTGAAGCCGGTAATGGCGATCAACGCGTCGCGCTGGGTGGCCTCCAGCTCCGCCAGCAGCTCGCGCAGCAGGTGCGGCTGCGCCTCTTGCAGCTCGACGATCCACACGATGCGCGCCTGGCACAGATCCAATCCCAAATACGCCGCCATCGCCGCCAGCGACGCGGTGTTCGGCTGGGGCTGCAGCAGCTGATTCGCCAGCTCTTCCCGGTAGCGTTTTTCCCACTGGTGCTGATCCAGCAGCGCCGCCTGCTCCACCATCATCTCCGCCGCCATCTTCACCAGCTCGGCGTAGGCGCGCACCTCGGCCGGTTCGCCGGAGATGCCGATCACCCCCACTCGCTGGTTGCGAAAGCTGAACGGCAGGTTGATGCCGGGCCGCACGCCCTTCAGATGTTCGGCGGTGGCGCGGTCGATTTCCACCACCCGGTTCTCCGCCAGCGCCAGCACGGCGCCTTCATGGCGCTGGAACAGGCGCTGCGGGTTGCCGGAGGCGATGATCACGCCGTTGCTGTCCATCACGTTGACGGAATGGCTGATGATGCCCATCGCCCGCTGGACGATCTGGCGCGCGGTGGCTTCCGCCAGAAGATTGGTTTGTCTGAGCATGCCCGCTCCCTGCTGAGGGTGAAAACGCAGGCTTGTTATACGCTATTTGGCGCGGGCGATTAACGGGCACGGCCGCAACAAGCCGCCGCGATCACAATTTGGCGGGAAAACGGCAAAAAAAACGCCGGGCCACAGGCTCGGCGTCATGCACAACGTGCTTGCGATCAACCGAGGATGGTCGCCAGCTCTGCGCTCACTTCGGCCACCTTGCGGGTGCCGTCGATTTTGCGGTATTGGGTGTTGCCCGCCGCCGCTTCTTTGCTGTAGTAAGAGATCAGCGGCGCGGTCATCTGATGGTATTCCACCAGGCGCTTGCGCACGGTCTCTTCCTGATCGTCCTTGCGCGTGGTCAGCTCTTCGCCGGTCACGTCGTCTTTGCCTTCCACCTGCGGCGGGTTGAACTTCACGTGGTATACGCGGCCGGACGGCGCGTGCACGCGGCGGCCAACGATACGGTCAACGATCAGCTCGTCCGGCACGTCGAACTCCAGCACGAAGTCCACGTTGATGCCGGCTTCTTTCATCGCGTCAGCCTGCGGAATGGTGCGTGGGAAACCGTCCAGCAGGAAGCCCTTGCGGCAATCTTCCTGAGCGATGCGCTCTTTGACCAGCGCGATCACCAGCTCATCGGTCACCAGCTTGCCGGCGTCCATGATCTCTTTCGCCTGCTTGCCCAGTTCACTGCCGGCCTTCACGGCTGCGCGCAACATATCACCGGTGGAGATTTGCGGAATGCCGTATTTCTCCATGATGAATTGAGCCTGAGTACCTTTACCAGCGCCCGGAGCGCCCAGCAGAATGATACGCATTGCGTAAATCCCCTTGCTATGTAGTTTTTATAAAATTGCGAAAACGCTCAACGATACCATTTCAGGGGGGGCAGGCTCAAGGCGCGCGAAGGAAATCGATTGCGGAATGTGCAAAAAAACGGACGAACAAAAAGCGAGAAAAGGCGGGGAAAAATCGGCAATGCGCCCCTAACGGTGCCGTTAAGGGCGCATATTTTCAGTTTCAGGCGGACAGCAACTTGTTCATGCGACGGATGAACAGGTTCGGATCTTCCAGCGTGCCGCGTTCAGCCAGCAGAGCCTGATCCAATAACAGGTCGATCCATTCGGCGAAATGTTCGTTATCGCCCACATCGGATGCGCGTTTGACCAGAGCATGCTCCGGATTAAGCTCGAAAATGTACTTCACTTCCGGCGCCTGCTGGCCGGCGGCGGCGAACAGCTTGGCCATCTGGGTGCTCATTTCGTCGGCGTCGGTCACCACGATCGCCGGCGTATCGGTCAGGCGGTGCGTCAGGCGCACATCCTTCACCCGCTCGCCCAGCAGGGTTTTCACGCGTTCGATGAACGGCTCCAGCTGCTTCTCGGCGGCCTTCTGCTCTTCGGTTTCATCCGCCAGTTTATCCAGCGTTTCATCCGCTTTGCTAACCGACTGGAACGGCTTGCCGTCGAATTCGGTCAGATAGCTCATCATCCACTCGTCGATGCGATCGGACAGCAACAGCACTTCGATGCCTTTCTTGCGGAACAGCTCCAGGTGCGGGCTGCTCTTGGCGGCGGCGTAGCTGTCGGCGGTGATGTAGTAAATCTTCTCCTGCCCTTCCGCCATGCGGCCGACGTACTCTTCCAGCGACACGGTCTGCGCCGAGCTGTCGCCGTGGGTGGAGGCAAAGCGCAGCAGCTTGGCGATCGCTTCCTGGTTGCCGTGGTCTTCCGCCGGGCCCTCTTTCAGCACCAGACCGAACTGCTGCCAGAATTTCTGGTAGCCTTCGGCGTCATCTTTGGCCAGCTTATCCAGCATCTGCAGCACGCGCTTGGTCAGCGCGCCGCGCAGGTTTTGCGTCACGCGGCTGTCTTGCAGGATCTCGCGCGACACGTTCAGCGGCAGATCGTTGGAGTCGATCAGGCCGCGCACGAAGCGCAGGTAGTTCGGCATGAACTGCTCGGCGTCGTCCATGATGAACACGCGCTGCACGTACAGCTTCAGACCATGCTTGTGATCGCGGTTCCACATGTCCCACGGCGCCTGCGCCGGGATATACAGCAGGCTGGTGTACTCCTGCTTGCCTTCTACCCGGTTGTGGCTCCAGCTCAGCGGATCGGTGAAGTCGTGGGCGATGTGCTTGTAGAACTCTTTGTACTCTTCGTCGGTCACGTCAGCCTTGCTGCGGGTCCACAGGGCCTGCGCCTTGTTGATCTTCTCCCAGGTGACGGTGTCGTCTTCTTCGTTTTTGCTTTCGATCTCCACCGGCAGGGCGATGTGATCGGAATATTTGCCGATCACCGAGCGCAGGCGCCAGGCGTCGAGGTACTCATCTTCGCCTTCGCGCAGATGCAGGGTGATTTCGGTGCCGCGCGTCTCTTTGGTGATGTCGGCGATGGTGTAGTCGCCTTCGCCGGCAGACTCCCAGAACACGCCTTCGTCATCGGCGGCGCCGGCGGCGCGGGTGCGCACGGTCACTTTGTCCGCCACGATGAACGCCGAGTAGAAACCGACGCCGAACTGGCCGATCAGCTGGCTGTCTTTCGCCTGATCGGAGCCGATGGATTCCAGGAACGCTTTGGTGCCGGACTTAGCGATGGTGCCGAGGTTTTCGATCACTTCTTCGCGGCGCATGCCGATGCCGTTGTCGGCGATGGTCAGGGTGCGCTGCTCTTTATCGAAGGACAAGCGTACGCGCAGCTCGCCGTCGCCGGCGTACAGCTCTGGCGCGGACAGGGCGCGGAAGCGCAGCTTGTCGGCGGCGTCAGAGGCGTTGGAAATCAGCTCGCGCAGGAAAATTTCTTTGTTGGAGTACAGCGAATGGATCATCAAATGAAGCAGCTGTTTTACTTCAGACTGGAACCCGCGGGTTTCTTGACCTTTCATACTCATTGATTACCTCAAAAGACAATGGCTACCAAAATCGAACAATGAGGATCAGATGAGGGTCAGGGTATTGTTTTTCAAGCGGACGGCGGGAGATTTTTGGCAAAAAAATGACGGGGCCGAACGGCCCCATCCGGAAAAACATCAGAACTTGATGGCGTGACGCCCGGCCAGCGAATGCGACAGCGTGGTGCCGTCGACCATCTCCAGCTCGCCGCCCACCGGCACGCCGTGGGCGATGCGGCTGGCGAGCACGCCATACTGGCCGCACATCTCGGCGATGTAGTTGGCGGTCGCTTCCCCTTCCACCGTCGGGTTGGTGGCGAGGATCACTTCGGTGATGCTCTCCTTTTCCAGCCGTTGCTCCAGGCGATCCAGACCGATATCGCCCGGCCCG
This sequence comes from Serratia sp. CY29653, assembly GCF_052169255.1. Lineage (NCBI taxonomy): Bacteria > Pseudomonadati > Pseudomonadota > Gammaproteobacteria > Enterobacterales > Yersiniaceae > Serratia > Serratia sp. CY29653. Next base: position 2,586,123 of record NZ_JBJNLC010000001.1, read on the forward strand.
ATGCCGTCCAGCGGCGACAGATGCCCCATCAGCACAAAGTAGCGCCCGGCGAACTGGCCGGTCTGCTCGATGGCGTGGATATCCGCCGGGCTTTCCACCACGCAAATCTGGCCGTTTTGCTGACGGCGCGGATTGGCGCAGATGGTGCAGACGTCCTGCTCGGTGAAGGTGCGGCAGTCGGCGCAGTGGCCGATTTCCGACATCGCGCGCGTCAACGCCTGCGCCAGGCGCATGCCGCCGCTGCGATCGCGCTGCAGCAGCTGAAACGCCATGCGCTGCGCCGATTTCGGGCCGACGCCCGGCAGGCAGCGCAGCGCCTCCATCAGGGATTCAAGGAGCGGGCTGGTTTGCATCAGAACGGCATCTTGAAGCCAGGCGGCAACTGCATGCCGCTGGAGACGGAGGCCATCTTCTCTTTCTGGGTCTCTTCGATGCGGCGCGCGGCGTCGTTGAACGCGGCGGCGATCAGATCTTCCAGCATCTCTTTGTCGTCTTCCATCAGGCTAGGATCGATCTCCACGCGGCGGCAGTTGTGCGCGCCGTTGATGGTGACCTTCACCAGGCCCGCGCCAGACTCGCCGGTCACTTCCAATTTGGCGACTTCTTCCTGCATCTGCTGCATTTTTTCTTGCATTTGCTGGGCTTGCTTCATCAGGTTGCCCAGACCGCCTTTACCAAACATAGTCGTCTCTCGTCGCTAGGGCCGCGCACCTCGCGCGGCGTTTAAAGGGGGCGAATACTCTCTTCATCCAGATCCGCGTCGAAGAACCGGCACAGCGTCTGAATATGGGTATCCGCAACGATGGACTGGCGCGCCTGCGCCAGCTTTTCTTCATAGATGGCTTGTCGCCATTCCAGCGGGGTGCGCTCCGCCGGATTATCGTCCTCTATCACGGTCAGCTCGATCGGGCTGCCGTACAGCTCGCCGAGCGCTTCGGCCAGCGTCTTCTGCGCCGAAGGCGAATTCAGATGACGCTGCGAAGACCGCAGATGGAGGCAAATCTTGCCCGCTTCCGGCTGCTGCTTGAAGGCGTTCAACGCCAGCTGCTGCACCAGTTTCGGGATCTTCAGCCTGTCGATTTCCGCCGCCCAGGCGTCGCGCTCCAGCGACTCCACCACCAGCTTGGCGGCCAGCTCCGGCGTTTTCTCGTGCTCCAACGCCGTGCGCAACGCTTTCGGCGTCGCCAGCGGTTCCGGCGCCGCTTCCGGCTCGGTCTGCGCGCGCCAGCGATAGGCTTCCGGCTTGGCCGGTTTTTCCGGCACCTTCTTCTCCGCCAGACGCTGCTGGCTACGCTCGGTCACGGAAGCCAAACGCCCCAGCGCCGAGTTTGCCGGCCGCGCTATTCCTGGCGCCGCCGGCTCATTCTTTTTTGGTGTGGATGCTCCCTGCTGCCGCTGCAGCTGGGACCGCGCTTTCAACAGCTGGGCGGTGGCATCCGGTAATGGGGTCGATGATTGCCGCGACGGCGCGGCCGGCTGCCCTAGCGGCGGCGCGTCCTGAAACTGCGGCGGCTGTTGCGATGCGGCGGCCTGCGGCTGCGCCATCGGCGCCGGCGCGGTCTGCACCAACGCCACCGGCTCCGGGATCACCGCTTTCGGGTGAAACGCCAGCGCGCGCAGCAGGGTCATCTCAACCCCCATGCGGCGATCCGGCGCATAGGCCAGCTCTTTGCGGCCGACCAACAGCGTCTGGTAGTAAAGTTGCACATCGGCCGGCGGCAGGGTGCGCGCCAGCTCGCGCAGCCGTTGTTCCACGGCGGCGTACTGATTGTCGAGCATCGAAGGCAGCAGCTGCACCATCGCAATGCGGTGCAGCAGCGCCAGCGTCTCCACCAGCAGGTTTTCCCAGTCCACGCCGCGCGAAGCGGCCTGTGCGACCTGAGCCATCACCTTTTCGCCGTCGGCGCTGACCAGCGCTTCGAGGATCGCCAGCGGCTGTTCGTCATCGAGCGTGCCGAGCATCTGGCTGACGGTGGCGGCGGTCACCTGCCCCTGCCCCATGGCGATCGCCTGATCGGTCAGGCTCAGCGCATCGCGCATGCTGCCGTCGGCGGCGCGCGCCAGCAGCTGCAGCGCGCGGGCGTCGCTGGTGATCTGCTCCGCCGTCAGCACCGTTTCCAGCTGCTGGCGGATCTGATCGACGTCCAGCGCCTTGAGGTGGAATTGCAGACAGCGCGAGAGAATGGTCACCGGCAGCTTTTGCGGATCGGTGGTGGCCAACAGGAATTTGACGTGCGGCGGCGGCTCTTCCAGCGTCTTGAGCAACGCGTTGAAGCTGTGGCGCGAGAGCATGTGCACTTCATCGATCAGGTAGACCTTGAAGCGGCCGCGCGCCGGCGCGTACTGAACGTTGTCCAGCAGATCGCGGGTATCTTCCACCTTGGTTCGGGAAGCGGCGTCGATCTCGATCAGATCGACGAAGCGCCCCTGCTCGATCTCGCGGCAGTTGTCGCATTGGCCGCACGGCGTGGCGGTGATGCCGGTTTCACAGTTCAGGCCTTTGGCCAGCAGGCGCGCGATGGTGGTTTTCCCCACGCCGCGCGTGCCCGAGAACAGATAGGCGTGATGGATCCGCCCCAGCGAGAGGCCGTTGGCCAGCGCGGTCAGGACATGTTCCTGGCCGACCACGTCTGCGAACGTTTGAGGGCGCCACTTACGGGCGAGAACCTGATAGCTCATTAATACCGGAGAAGTCGAGGAATCTGGAGGGTCATGCTAACACAGCCCCGCGGCGATCCGCGAGGCCGTTGTGCCCAAGGGGCGATGCCGCATCAATGGCCGGCGAAGTCCACCAGGCAGTAGCAGTCGATGCCCAGCTTGTTCAGACGCGCTTCCCCGCCCAGATCCGGCAGGTTGATGATGAATGCGGCGTCGTTCACTTCACCGCCCAGGCGGCGGATCAGTTTGGTGGTCGCTTCGATGGTGCCGCCGGTCGCCAGCAGATCGTCCACCACCAGCACTTTGTCACCCGCGGTGATGGCGTCGGTGTGGATCTCCAGCTTGTCGGTGCCGTACTCCAGCTCATAGCTTTCGCTGAGCGTGGCGCGCGGCAGTTTGCCCGGTTTGCGCACCGGCACGAAACCGACGCCCAACGCCAGCGCGACGGGCGCGCCGAACAGGAAACCACGCGCTTCGGTACCCACCACCTTGGTCACGCCCGCTTCGCGATAGCGCTCAACCAGCAGCTCGATGCTGGCGGCGTAGGCCAACGGGTTTTCCAGCAGGCTGGTCACGTCGCGGAACAGGATGCCCGGCTTCGGATAATCCGGGATGGTTTTGATACTGTCTTTAATAAACTGAAGCTGCTGCGCAGTAGCGGTCATAATTGTTGCCTGATAAAACTGCCTGAAAACCGGCGCGCCGCTCACCCGCCGCCGCCGGGTGAAACACACCGGAGATGAAATGGCAGGCGATCCGCGCACGAAAACGCCCAAATCTATGCAAACTGGCGGACAAATGCAACTCTCCCCTGCATCTTTCAACCCGCAGCGTTGTTGACTGCACGCATTCCCCCCGGTCACTTACCTAAGTAAGCTCCCGGGGATGCCTGCGTTTGTCGTCTAGCTGCGGCTTGAAAGCTATTGGGGAGTTTAAGGGACAATCAGCGCTGTTTTTGTTGCGGCAGGTCAATAACCGGCAGGCGCAGCATAAAGGTCAGCAAAATGGCCAGCATCAGCAGCAACAGCCCGCGCACCCACCAGATTTTCACCAGCCACAGCGAACAGGCGAAGGTGAGCACGATCACCAGCACCGCCTTCCACTTCGCTCCCGGCGGCAGCGCGCGATGCTGTTGCCAGTGGCGCAGGTAGGGGCCGAACCAGGAGCGGTGCAGCAGCCAGTGATGAAAGCGCGGCGAAGAGCGGGCGAAACACCAGGCGGCCAACAGCAGAAACGGCGTGGTCGGCAACAGCGGCAGCACCACGCCCAACGTCGCCAGCACCACCGCCAGCCAGCCCAAAATGATCAATAACCCACGCGTCATGCGGCTCTTCGCTCCTCAATCGGTTGCCGCCTACTGTAGCATCGGCGCCGCGCCGGCGGAATATGCGTGCGGCGCTTGTTTCACGGCAGGATCGCGGGCAAGCTTACGCCTGTTGAAATCAAGAGGGAGCTTATGTGAGCACTCAGCGTCTATTACAGGTGTTGGCACAGCAGATTGCGGCGCTGGCGGCCGAAGTGACCCCGCGCGGCGACGCCCCGATCCCGCAGGCGCGCTTCGACGCCGCCCTGTTCGCCAACCGCGGCACGCGGCTGCGCGACTACCTGGCCGAGGTGGAGAAGAATTTCGCCCAGTTGCAAAGCGCCGCCAACGACAGCCGCACCAGCCAGGTGGCCTTTCTGGCCGAAAAACTGGTGGCTCAGATCGCCGCCCTGCAGCGCGAGCTGGCCACCCAGGCGCTGCGGCGCAAGAACCAGCCGAAAGAAGCCCCTGAGGCCGATCTGTACCACAAGCTGGCCGAGCATCAGGACTACGAACGCCGGCTGATCGCCATGATTCAGGATCGGGAAAGCCTGCTTGGCCGCCAGACCACGCTGGCGGCGCAGCAAAAGCTGCAGCACGAGCTGGCGGCGCTGGAGGGGCGCCTGATGCGCTGCCGCCAGGCGCTGGCGCGCATCGAGCGCAATATCGAGCGCAAAGAAAACGGTTTTTGAAGATTTATCACAATATTTTAATGATTATTCCCGGTTGCGCGCCGGGTTCACTATACTCTGCCGGTACGCGAGTTATTCATTCCATTAATTAAGCGCAGGTGCTATGTCTCTGGAAAACGCCTCACCCGAACTGCAGCTGGCGGTAGACTTGATTTACCTGCTGGAATGCAACGAGATCGATCCGGCCACCGCGCTGGCGGCGCTGGATATCGTCAAACGGGATTATCAGGAAAAACTGCAGCGCGCCGGCGTCACCTCTCCCTATCTGCCTGCCGGACAGTAATCAGGGACAGCGCCGCTGTCCCTTTCGTCTTTCAACGCTCATCAACCCGCCGTCTGGCCGCCTTCGTCCGGCGAGCTGAGCGCGCAAATAATAAGGAAAAAAAAGCGTGTCGCGGCAGCGATGCGCCGACAAACGTGAGCGGCGCCAGAGAAGGCAGAATCAATCAGCGCTGCATGATTTAGCTTCGGATCGGTTAAGAAGCCTGAAGAGTGTCACGGCCGCCGGCGGGCAACGAACAACAAAAGCGTTGCAGCTGATGGCCCGTTGCAGCGGAATCAGAAAGTCAGCACTTTTTCCGCCGCCAGCGTCCACTGCGCCAGCTCGACCAACGTACCGATCGCCACGCCGTCCGCCAGCGGCAAGCGGCTGACGCCGCGCGCGTCGGCACAGGTCTTGCACAGCTTGACCGGCACCTGCTGCGCGGTGAGGATCTCCAGCATCTGCTGCAGGTGATACCCTTCGTGCGGCTGCTGCCCGGCCAGCCCGGCCACCACCGCATCGGACATCAGAAACAGCCGCAGGTCGAGACTGCTCTGCTGCTCTTTCATGGCGATGGCCAACCGCAGCGCATTGAACAAGGATTCATGGCCATAGGCGGCGCCATTGGCGATGAGAACGATGGATGACATGAAATCTCTCCTTATAAAGGAAGGCGGTCGGCGTCAGACGTCGCCGCGTCGGGTTTGAGGCGCAAGGTGGGGCAAAACTGCAGCATTTCCAAAAACGCGTCCACCAGCGCTTCGGCTTCGGCCCGCAGATCGAAACTTTCCGGCATAAACAGCCAGTTTTCCATCAGGCCGGTGATATAACCGCGCAGGATGATCGCCGCGCGGCGGGTATGTAAATCGGCGGGTAATTGCCCGTGGTGAATGCAGTTATACAGCACCGCTTCAATGCGTTCGTAGCCGGCGAGGTACAGCACCTTGCGCGAATCCAGCAGCGGCATCATTTCACCGACAAACTCGCATTTGTGGAATATAATTTCCATCAACGCCCGCCTACGGCCGTCTTCAACCGTAGACGTCAGAATGTAAATCAGAATTTCTCGGATAACCCGCAGTGGATTATCGGGAAACTTTGCCTGATACTCTGTTTCGAGCTGGTCAATTTTCGGCTCGGTAGATTCCCAAACTTCATTAAACAGGTCTACCTTATTCTTGAAGTGCCAGTAAATGGCTCCACGCGTAACCCCGGCAGCGGTGGCAATATCTGTCAGTGACGTTGCAGCAACGCCACGTTCAGAGAACTCTCTCACCGCAGCATCAAGGATTTGCTGTCGGGTTTCTTGCGCCTGCTGTTTGGTTTTTCGTGCCATGGCATTGTTATTTAGGGGGAGTGTGATTTACATACATTCGCGAATGTATGTACCATAGCACGCACATATAATTAACGCAGCAATGGGTTTTAAAGCTTGTGATCCATTGATCATTTTGAAATCGGACACTTGAGGTTTTTCTATGAACAAAAACAGAGGGTTAACGCCTCTGGCGGCCGTTCTGATGCTTTCAGGCAGCTTAGTGCTAACAGGATGTAATGATAAAGAAACCCAACAGCAAGGCGCCCAACAACAGGCGCCTGAAGTGGGCGTAGTCACCTTGAAGGCCGAGCCTCTCAACATCACTACCGATCTTCCTGGCCGCACCGCTGCGTATCGTATCGCCGAAGTTCGCCCTCAGGTCAGCGGCATCATCCTGAAGCGCAACTTCGTTGAAGGCAGCGATATCAAGGCCGGGACGTCTCTGTACCAAATCGATCCCGCCACCTATCAAGCCAGCTACGACAGCGCGAAAGGCGATTTGGCCAAAGCACAGGCCAGCGCTTCCATCGCACGCGTGACGGTAAACCGCTACAAGCCATTGCTGGGTACCAGCTACATCAGCAAGCAGGACTACGACAACGCCGTCTCCACCCTGCAGCAGGCGGATGCCGCCGTGGTGGCCGCCAAGGCCGCCGTGGAAACCGCGCGCATCAACCTGGCGTACACCAAGGTGACCTCCCCGATCTCCGGCCGCATCGGCAAGTCCGCCGTGACCGAAGGCGCGCTGGTCAGCAACGGCCAGGCGACCGCCCTGTCCACCGTGCAGCAGCTGGATCCGATGTATGTCGACGTCACCCAGTCGAGCACCGACTTCCTGCGCCTGAAGCAAGAGTTGGCCAGCGGCGCGCTGAAGCAGGAAAACGGCAAGGCTAAAGTGAAACTGCTGCTGGAAAACGGCACCGAATACGCACAGGAAGGCACGCTGGAATTCTCCGACGTCACCGTCGACGAGACCACCGGCTCCATCACCATTCGCGCCCTGTTCCCTAACCCGAACGATACGCTGCTGCCGGGCATGTTCGTGCGCGCCCGTCTGGACGAAGGCGTGCGCAGCGATGCGCTGCTGGTGCCTCAGCAAGGCGTCACCCGCAACCCGCGCGGCGAAGCGACGGCGTTGGTGGTAGGGGCAGACGACAAAGTTGAGCTGCGCACGCTGAAGGCGGACCAGGCGATTGGCGACAAATGGCTGGTTACCGATGGCCTGAAAGCCGGCGATCGCGTGATCGTCTCCGGCCTGATGAAAGTGCATCCGGGCGCGCAGGTAAAAGTGCAGGAAGTTGACACTCAGGCGCAAAAACAGCCGCAGTCTGAAGCGCAGAAGTCATAAAAAGGAGCCTGTAATACATGGCTAAGTTCTTTATAGACCGCCCAATTTTCGCCTGGGTAATCGCCATCATCGTCATGTTGGCGGGGGTGCTTGCAATAATGAAACTGCCTATTGCGCAGTATCCCACTATTGCACCGCCGGCGGTGAGTATTTCCGCCAACTACCCGGGCGCAGATGCCAAAACGGTGCAGGATACCGTCACGCAGATTATCGAACAGAACATGAACGGTATCGATAACCTGATGTACATGTCCTCCACCAGTGATTCCTCTGGTAGCGTCACCATTACCCTGACGTTTGAATCCGGCACCGATCCTGACATCGCGCAGGTTCAGGTCCAGAACAAACTGTCGTTGGCCACCCCGTTGCTGCCGCAAGAAGTTCAGCAACAGGGCCTGAAAGTAGAAAAATCCAGCAGCAGCTTCCTGATGGTGGCCGGCTTCGTTTCCGACGATCCGAACATGACTCAGGACGATATTGCGGACTACGTGGCGTCCAACATCAAGGATCCGATCAGCCGTTCGTCCGGCGTGGGTGAAGTGCAGCTGTTCGGTGCCCAGTACGCGATGCGTATCTGGCTGGATCCGAACAAGCTGAACAACTACCAGCTGACGACCACGGACGTGACCTCCGCCATCACCGAGCAGAACAACCAGATCGCCGCAGGCCAGCTGGGCGGCCTGCCGCCGGTACCGGGGCAGCAGTTGAACGCCTCGATCATCGCGCAGACCCGTCTGACTTCGCCGGAAGAGTTCGGCAAGATCCTGCTGAAGGTGAATACCGACGGTTCCCAGGTACGCCTGCGCGACGTCGCTCACATCGAGCGCGGCGCGGAAAGCTATGCCGTTACCGCTCGCTATAACGGTAAGCCTGCCGCCGGTCTGGGTATCAAACTGGCAACCGGCGCCAACGCCTTGAACACCGCCAAAGGTGTGAAAGATGAGCTGGCCAAGATGACGCCATTCTTCCCGCAAGGGATGAAAGTGGTTTATCCGTACGACACCACCCCGTTCGTTAAGATCTCCATCAACGAAGTGGTGAAAACGCTGATCGAAGCCATCATCCTGGTATTCCTGGTGATGTATCTGTTCCTGCAGAACTTCCGCGCGACGCTGATCCCAACCATCGCGGTGCCGGTGGTGCTGCTGGGGACCTTTGCGATACTCGCGGCGTTCGGCTTCTCGATAAACACCCTGACGATGTTCGGCATGGTGTTGGCGATCGGCCTGCTGGTGGATGACGCCATCGTGGTGGTGGAAAACGTCGAGCGCGTCATGGCCGAAGAGGGGCTGCCGCCGAAAGAAGCCACCCGTAAATCGATGGGCCAGATTCAGGGCGCGCTGGTGGGTATCGCCATGGTGCTGTCGGCGGTATTCGTGCCGATGGCGTTCTTCGGCGGTTCAACCGGCGCCATCTATCGCCAGTTCTCGATCACCATCGTGTCCGCGATGGCGCTGTCGGTGCTGGTGGCCTTGATCCTGACGCCGGCGCTGTGCGCCACCATGCTCAAACCGATCCCGAAAGGCGATCACGGGGTTAAAACAGGCTTCTTCGGCTGGTTTAACCGCATGTTCGAGAAAAGCACGCATCACTATACCGACAGCGTGGGCAACATCCTGCGCAGCACCGGTCGCTATCTGATCATCTACCTGCTGATCGTGGTTGGCATGGGCCTGCTGTTCCTGCGCCTGCCTTCCTCGTTCCTGCCGGACGAAGATCAGGGCATCCTGTTGACCATGGTGCAGCTGCCTGCCGGCGCCACCGAGTCCCGCACCAACAAAGTGCTGGAAGAAGTCTCCGACTACTTCCTGAACAAGGAAAAGGACAACGTGGTTTCGGTGTTTACCGTCGCGGGCTTCGGCTTCAACGGTAACGGCCAGAACAACGGCCTGGCATTCGTCAGCCTGAAAGACTGGGGCGAGCGTCCAGGGAGCGAGAACAAGGTCGAAGCGATCGCGGGTCGCGCCATGGGCGCATTCTCGCAGATTAAAGAAGGCCTGGTATTCCCGTTCAACCTGCCGGCGATCATCGAACTCGGTACCGCAACCGGCTTCGACTTCGAGCTGATTGACCAGGGCGGCCTGGGGCACGAGAAACTGACCGAAGCGCGTAACCAGCTGTTGGGCATGGTTGCTCAACATCCGGACGTGCTGGTGGGCGTGCGCCCGAACGGCCTGGAAGATACGCCGCAGTTCAAACTGATCGTCGATCAGGAGAAAGCCAAGGCGCTGGGCGTCAGCATCACCACCATCAACAGCACGCTGAGCACCGCGCTGGGCGGCTCGTACGTCAACGACTTCATCGACCGCGGTCGTGTGAAGAAGGTATACGTACAGGCCGACGCGCCGTTCCGTATGCTGCCGGAAGACATCAACAAGTGGTACGTGCGCGGCACGAGCGGCCAGATGGTGCCATTCTCCGCCTTCTCTTCGGCGAAATGGGAATACGGCTCACCGCGCCTGGAACGCTATAACGGCTTGCCGTCGATGGAAATTCTGGGCCAGGCCGCACCGGGCAAGAGTACCGGTGAAGCGATGAACCTGATGGAACAGTTGGCGTCCAAACTGCCAAGCGGCATCGGTTACGACTGGACCGGCATGTCCTATCAGGAACGTCTGTCGGGCAACCAGGCGCCGGCGCTGTACGCCATCTCGATTCTGGTGGTGTTCCTGTGTCTGGCGGCGCTGTATGAAAGCTGGTCCGTGCCGTTCTCGGTCATGCTGGTATTGCCGCTGGGGGTTATCGGTGCGTTGCTGGCCGCGACGATGCGCGGCATGAACAACGACGTGTACTTCCAGGTGGGGCTGCTGACCACCATCGGTCTATCGGCGAAGAACGCCATCCTGATCGTGGAATTCGCCAAGGATCTGATGGAAAAAGAAGGCAAAGGCCTGATCGAAGCGACGTTGGAAGCGGTGCGTATGCGTCTGCGTCCAATCCTGATGACGTCTCTGGCCTTCATCCTCGGGGTTCTGCCGCTGGTTATCAGCAGCGGTGCGGGCTCCGGCGCACAGAACGCGGTAGGTACCGGCGTAATGGGCGGGATGATCACCGCCACCGTCTTGGCGATCTTCTTCGTACCGGTGTTCTTCGTGGTGGTTCGCCGCCGCTTCAGCAAGAAGAACGAGGACCTGGAACACAGCCATCCGGTAGAGCACCACTGATCGCTCAGTGATATGAGCTCCACCCGATAATCGAAAAGGCCGCGCATGCGGCCTTTTTCTTTTGCTTCAGTTGCTTAATGCAAACCGTTCTCATTAATTCACTCGTGGGCGCAATTTACGCTTGATCGCGACGCCGGGTCGGTGCATAATTATTGTTATAGTATAACATTACACGAGAGAGCCATTATGAAACCCGGCATCCATCCCGATTACCGCACCGTGGTCTTCCACGACGTCAGCGCCAACGCCTACTTTAAAGTGGGATCGACCATCAAAACCGATCGCACCATCGAGCTGGACGGCGAAAGCTGGCCGTATGTCACCCTCGACGTCTCTTCCGCTTCGCATCCGTACTACACCGGCAAGCAGAAAGACTATTCCAAAGAAGGCAGCACGGCGCGCTTCCAGCAGCGCTTTGGCCGCTTTATCGGCAATAAGTAACAAGGAAATCCCATGCAGGTATTGAGTTCATTGCGTTCGGCGAAAAATCGCCACTCGGATTGCAAAGTCGTGCGTCGTCGTGGCCGCATCTATGTGATCTGTAAAAGCAATCCGCGATTCAAAGCGGTACAGGGACGTAAGAAAAAGCGTTAACTCCCCAGTGTCATCTGTCGCAAAGCCCCGTTGCTGCTCAACGGGGCTTTTTTTATGGCGAGAAAGTGCCTGCAAGCTGTCCCCCGCCGGCAGGCGGGGGCAGAGGTTACTTCATGCTGCTCAGCAGCGCGTCGACATTGTGTTTGAACGCCTGTTCATAGGTGGCCGCCGGGCCGCCCGTACGGGAGAGCGCTTCAGGGTACAGCTCGCCGCCCGCCTTGGCGCCGGTGGCGGCGGCAATCTGTTTCACCAACCGCGGATCGGTCTGATTCTCGATAAAGTAAGCGTTGACCTTTTCCTGTTTGATCTGCTTGATCAGGCCGGCCACGTCGCTGGCGCTGGCTTCGGCCTCGGTGGAAAATCCGACCGGGGCAAGGAAAGTGACGCCATACTCTTGCCCAAAGTAACCAAAAGCATCATGGCTGGTCAGCACTTTACGTTTCTGTGGCGGCACTGCGGCGAACTGGGTTTTGGCCCACAGGTCCAGCTTTTGCAGTTGCTGAATGTATTCGGCCCCGCGCTGGCGAAAATAGTTGGCATCCTCGGGATCGGCGGCAATCAGGGCGTTCATCACGTTGGTGGCGTACTGCACGCCGTTTTTCATGCTGTTCCAGGCGTGAGGATCGGTAATCGCTTTGCCGTCCTCCTCCATCTGGCGGGTGCTGATGCCCTGTGAAGCGGTGATCACCTGCCCTTTATAACCCGAAGCGCTGACCAGGCGATCGATCCACCCTTCCAGCCCCAGTCCGCTGACGAATACCACATCAGCCTGAGCCAACTTTTTGCCGTCCTGCGGCGAAGGCTCGAAACTGTGCGGATCGCCATCCGGCCCCACCAGCGTGCTGACCTTGACGTGATCGCCCCCCACCTGTTTGACGATATCCCCCAGAATGGAAAAGCTGGCGACGGCGTCGACGGTCTTCGCCATCGCCAATGGGCTGGCCAGCAGCGCAGCGACCGCCAGCGATATAGGTAAACGTTTCATACTTTCTCCTTGCAAATGGCACTTCTCAACGGCGCGCGAAGGCGTAAATGCCTCCGCGCGTTCCAAACAGGATCGAGACGAAAAAGATGACGCTGGCGCTGAGCACGATCGCCGGGCCGGCGGGCAGCGAAGCGTAATAGGACCACACCAACCCAATCAGGCTGGAAAGCGCGCCGATGCCCATCGCCGTCGCCAGCGTCTGCGGCAGATTGCGCGCCCAGAAGCGCGCGCTGGCGGCGGGCAGCATCATCAGCCCCACCGACATCAGGGTGCCGAGGATCTGGAATCCCGCCACCAGATTGACCACCACCAGCGCCAGAAACAGGCCGTGGATCAGCGCCAACCGGCGCGGCGCATTGACGCGCAGGAACGTGACGTCGAAGGACTCGATCACCAATGCACGGTACAGCGCCGCCAGCGCCAGCAGCGAAACCGAGGCGATCGCTCCGACCATCAGCATCGCCTGCGCATCCACCGCCAGGATCGAACCGAACAGCACGTGCAGCAGATCCACGCTGGAGCCGCGCAGCGAGACCAGCGTGACCCCCAGCGCCAGTGAGCCCAGATAGAACCCGGCGAAGCTGGCGTCCTCTTTCAGCGGCGTGCGGCGGCTCACCAGGCCGGACAGCATCGCCACCGCCAGCCCGGCGATAAAACCGCCCACCCCCATCGCCACCAGCGACATGCCGGAGATCAGATAGCCGATCGCCGCACCCGGCAACACCGCGTGGGACAAGGCATCCCCCACCAGGCTCATGCGGCGCAGCAGCAAAAACACGCCCAGCGGGGCGGCGCTGAGCGACAACGCCAGGCACGCCATGAGCGCGCGGCGCATAAAACCGAAAGAGAGGAAAGGATCGATAAGCCCATGCCACAGCATCATGGCGCCACCGCCCGCAGATCCGGCTGCCGTTCGGCGGCGTGATACCTCGGCACCTGTTCCAATACCCGCTCGGCCGCGCCCCAGTGGCAAGCCTGCGGCGTCAGCAACAGCACCTGTGGAAAATGCTCGGCGACCATCGACATATCGTGCAGCACGGCGATCACCGTTTTCCCCTGCCGATGCAGTTGCGCGATCGCCTGCAGCAGGATCTGCGTGGTGGCGCTGTCGATGCCGGTAAAAGGTTCATCCAGCAAAATCAGCGGCGCCGGTTGAACCAGCAGGCGCGCAAACAGCACCCGCTGCAGCTGGCCGCCGGACAGTTCGCCCACCGGGCTGCGCGCCAGCGCGCTCATGCCAACGTTCGCCAGCGCCTCATTGACCTGGCTTGCCGCACGCCTGTTCATACCGCCGAACATGCCGCTTTGCGGCCAACAGCCCATCGCCACCAGATCGCTTACCGCGATCGGGAATTGCCGATCCAACTCGGCCTGCTGCGGTAGATAAGCCCTGCGCGGTGGCTTGCCGCCGCTAAAACTCAGACTGCCGCCCAGCGGCGGCAACAATCCGGCGAGCGTTTTCAGCAACGTCGATTTCCCGGCCCCGTTGACGCCCACCACCGCGGTTAACGAACCGGCGCTGAACTGCCCGCTCAGCGGCGGGAAAAGCGGCGTGACGCCATAGCCTATCGCCAGTTGGCGCAAGGAGATCATGGCAGCGATACCGCCCAGAAGATGCCGAGCCACAGCAGGGCCAGCAGCGCAACGGCCCCCGCACAGCGCGCGGCGGCGGAGGTGGTAAACAACGAATTCAGTGACGGCGCGGCGTCATGTTGTGAAGAGGGAGTCAATGTGGTGACCAAAATGATGGGTTAATAGTTATAATATAACATCACACCCATTGCCACATCTCAAGCTATGGCGCGACAATAATGCAACGGAACGTAACAGTCCTTCGCGCAGCGGCGCTTCCCCCCGCAGCCTCCTTATCAAATCCAGGGATATTCCCATTCGGTTGAAATGTTGGCATAAGGTAAAAAACAGCGGTAAATCGAAAAATTTACCGGCGTGAGTGAAAAAGGAGTAAGATAAGCAGATAACATTGCTGTTGGCCGAGATTAATGCTTGTTACCCTTGCCTGTAACCTGGACGTCAACGCACTTTCTGTTAAAAAATTAAAGAAAGTGATTAATGACAATATAGCGGAGTTAGTGCCGGCGCTGACCAGCGGACTGAGTTTTTATTCTGAAAGCGCACGCTATGCCGAAGATTCATTAGAAATACTTGATATAGTACGACAAGGTGACGGCGATTATTCAATGAGTTATCGCTATAAGTGGGGCATTTTTAATGCCTGCCTGGATATCAACAGCGAAGATATCATCAACGACAGCGTACGGTTCCGAGTGACGGAGCGGGGTTTAATCTTCGACATCATTGATAACTCACGGCCATCAACTGCGGATGAATTGTAAGTTTACGTAATAACTGCAGGCCAAACGCGAAAAAATGATTTATATTCATTTTACGGGAAGTTTATTTAACCACCGTTAAGCTGCCTCCGTCCATGATGTAAATCAGCTTACTCACATAGTGTTATCACACCGCAATTAAGACTTACGGAGGGGATGATATGGATGAGTATTCGCCTAAGCGACACGACATTGCTCAGCTCAAATTCTTGTGCGAAAATTTGTATGATGAAGGTATCGCTACCCTGGGAGACAGTCACCATGGGTGGGTCAACGATCCGACGTCCTCCGTCAACCTGCAGCTTAATGAGTTGATCGAACATATCGCTTCGTTTGTGATGAGTTATAAAATTAAATACATGGACGAATCAGACCTGTCGGAGTTAGTCGAAGAATATCTCGACGATACCTATACGCTGTTCAGCAGCTACGGTATCAATGATTCCGACCTGCGCCGCTGGCAAAAAACCAAGGCGAGATTATTCAGAATGTTCTCAGGAGAGGACATCTGTACGACAATGAAAACTTAGGGGATAATTATTCCCGAGCTATTTTACGGTTATTAAACTAAAGGCCACCATGACTAAAACCGACTATCTGATGCGTTTACGTAAATGCACCACGATTGATACTCTCGAACGTGTTATTGAGAAAAATAAGTACGAGCTTTCCGATGATGAACTGGAGCTGTTTTACTCAGCGGCCGATCACCGTCTGGCGGAGCTCACCATGAACAAACTGTATGACAAAATCCCCACCTCCGTTTGGAAATATGTCAGATAATCATCCCCCAACGCGTTGAGCCGATGCTTTTATCGGCTTCAATGTTCAAACTGAATACGTATTTTTCCTATTGACAATGAAATGTTAATTACGTTCATTTTTATCGTTAATAATAAATAGAAACAATTCTCTGTTCCTGTCCGGGGTATTACGCCTTAACGCGATTAACGCGTGCTGTCTCTCGCACTCCCTGCTTATCGGCCACACGCGTCACGGTCATGCCGTCGCTCTTCCCTATTACCTTCGCGGCCACGCCGCCGCACTGCCTCGCCGGGCGGCGTGATCGCCCCGTAAAATCAGAGCATGCGGCGCAAAATCGCCTGCCCGGCGAAGCAGTGGTGTTTAATCACCGCCGCTATGTGCAGCACGATCATGGCCGACAGCGCGATGCACGAATAACGGTGCACGGCGAAAAAGAAGCGGTTAACGTCGAGATTTGCTATCGGGCGAGGGAAATCGATCGCGCCGAAAACGGCAAAGCCGTGCTCCAGCATAAGGAATCCACTGAGCAGCACCACGAAAATCAGCAGGTAGAATATTTCGTGCAGCAAATGCACCAATCCCTTCTCGTGCCCTTGCAGCATATCGCCATAGGGCACCTTAGGCCGGAAAAAACGCCAGATAAAGCGCGCCGCCATCAGCGGTGTCAGCACCAAGGCCAGCGACATATTGGTCACGGAGAAAAAGGCGAAGATGCGTGCATCCGTCATAAAATGCAGTGAATAACCAACGATCATTACGTAGATCATCACGGCGGCAATGCCCCAATGCAGTAACCGACTGAAAAGATCGTAACGGGCAGGTTCGTGTGACATAAAACTCCTTTAAAAGCGGCCATCGCTGGCCGCTTGGCTATCCGATTTACGCTTACTTTTTCACGACCCAGGCATCCTGCCAGTTGGAACCCACGCCCGGCTCAAAGTGAGTCGCGCCGCTGTTCCACTGCATGCAGTAACCGCTGTAAGGGAAAGGTTTGCACTGATATACCTTGCCGTCTTTCGGTTGCAGCACCGTGGTGCCGGCAGTGTATTTACTCAGCGCGTTCGGGAAGACGAAGTTATAGTCGCCGTTGCCGCCACCGCCGGTGGATTCCGCTTCCAGGTTGAAGTTTTCGATATCTGGCTGAATGCTCTGCCCGTTGTCGTTGCTGGCGATCACTTTCAGCATGTGGTGGCCTTCGCTGACGTTGCTCAGCGCCATAGTCAGCGGCTGGCTGGCGTCTTCCAGCGTCGCTTTCACATAGCCTTTTTCCGTCTGGCCGTGGTCGTAAACGCGCGCTTCAACCGTCAGTTTGCCTTTGACCTCGGCATTGAAAGTCAGCTGAGCTTTGCCGTCCTTGATTTTGGTGCTGGACAGGTTGCCGATGCGGATCTCTTCGGTGATAGCCGGGGTTTCTTCCTCATAGGAAATCACCACGCTCTTCATCGTGCTGCCCTGCTTGGCGTAGACCGCGTTGTTGCCAAACACCGGATTGACGTTGCCTTTGCCGTCTTTCACCCCGGCACGCACCGCTTTCTGTTCGGCGTTGATCTTGCTGGCCAGCGCGTGACCCCAGCGGTTTTTGTCGGTCAGCGTCTCACTGTCGATCGCCAGTTCGGTTTTCATCGTCAGCACTTCACCGTCCGCATCGAAGAAGCGGGCAATCACCTTGTCGCCAACCTGCAGGTTTTTACCGGTGAGGGAACCTTGCAGCTGCTTGCGCCATTCCGACACGACGCCGTCGTCTTCGAAGTTGACGTCAACCACCTGATAGAAACTGTTTACCGTGTCATTGATTTCCCACACGCCGTAAATCACCTGATAGCCGGTTCTCTCCGGCACCACGCACTGGTGCACTTCGCGATCTTTTGGCGGCTTGGCATGGCCATCAATCTCGCAGAACGGCTCTTTTTCGAAGGCCTCGCGCGACAGCGGCTTGTTCACGTCCCAGTCCTGTTTGGTGATGTAGTAACGCCAGTTATTGGTTTTGTGCTTGGCGGTGTGGTACCAGGTAAACGTCTGTGGCCCCGGCTTCATGGTATTCAACGCCCAGACGTTGACGCCCTGGCGATCCAACGACTCGAAGCCGTTCACCCCGCCGCTGGCCAGCTGGCCGTCGAGCGGCGTCGCGCCGCCAGGGAAGCCGGAAACCTGCTCGACGCTCTGCGGTTCCCACTGCGCCCGGCCGCAGTCGGTGTTGCTGCCCAGCTTGCACTTGTAGGCGCGGCTCTCGGGCACTTCGATATAACCGTGCGACCAGGCGGCCGAGGAGGCCGCGAGCGTTGCCATCATCAGGGCGATTTTGGATAATTTCATTACGACTCCAGTTAAATTTATTGGATTCCAACTGAGTGAGAAGAAACTCAAAGAGATGCGGCGATACCGCGAGAGGAATAATAAGTAGAAGCCCTGAACGCCCGGCACTTAGAATGCATTAAAATAATAAAACCTAATATCGTCATGATATTAAATGGCATGACAAACGTTTAAAATAATCCGGAAAGCGTGAAATACCGTAGCACCGAGCAAGAAAATAAATACACCGTACCAACACCGCAGAGAAAATAACGTGACATTGAAAAATATTGCCGCAGCGATCGTGGCATCCCTGCTGTTATCCGGCTGCCAGCACGCCGCCAAATCGGCTCCTGACGCCGCCACCCAACGCGACCAGCTGTCGTCGCTGGTCGGCGCCGGTCAATTTCTAAGAGACAGGTGCAACCGCGCCGATATTCCGGCCGGCGATAAGCTCGCGGCGGCGGCGCTGCAGGAAGCGAAGGAAAAAGATTGGACGCCGGCGCTCAATCGCGCCCAACTGCTTGCGGCGGGTAAACACGTCGCCGCGCAGCTGGAGGCCGACGCCACGCCGCTGCAGGAAAAGTGCCGTGGACTCAACCGCTCGCTGGCGCCTTTTTTAGCCCAGCTGCGTTAGCCCCCTATCGGCAGCGCAAGCCACTGACAGGCCACCGCGCCGGCGCCCGCCGTCGCCAGCCCCGGCCCGAAAGGCAGGGGTTGGGCCGCATCGCCGCCGCGCCACGCGCGCAGCAACAGCCACAGCAGGCTGCCGGCGGAGGCGAACAGCAGGATCGACGGCAAAGCGGCATAGCCGCCCCAGGCGCCAAGCGCCGCCAACAGTTTGAAATCGCCGTATCCCAGCCCCTCGCGGCCGGTCGCCAAACGAAATCCCCAATACAATAGCCAGAGCGCCAGATAGCCCGCCATCGCGCCAATGACCGCCGCCGGCAAAAAGGCCGGGTGCGCCAGGCAATGCCACAGTAAGCCGATCCACAGCAGCGATAGCGTCAGGCAATCCGGCAGCAGCTGACATTGGTTATCGATCGCCGCCAACGCCAGCAACAGCGCAACCAACGCCAGCATGAAAAACCAATCCACCCCGATGCCGAGCCGCCAGGCCAGCGTTATCCCCATCAGCATCAGAAATAATTCCAGCAGTGGATAACGCACGGCAATAGGACGGCGACAATAACGACAGCGGCCACGCAACAGCAGCCAACTTAATAAAGGAATATTGTCGAACGCCGATAATTTTTTTGTGCATGACGGACAGAATGAACGCGGCCAAAAGAGATCGAACCGCTCGGCCTGCGCCGTTTCCATTTCGCGCTCAAGCATAATGGGCAGCCGATAAACAACTACGTTAATAAAACTGCCGACGCACAGACTCAACACGGCGCTAAATAACAGCCAGTGTTCATCTGCCGCCGCATTTATAGCAAATAGCATGATTTTTTCTGATCCCTGATGATTCTTTCGCGTTGGTTACATCGACGGCTGCGTCGTTACCCGCAGCAGGCTGACCTGCACTACGCCCGGCGCCTGCTCCGCGCGTTCCACGGCGAGCGCCAGCACGCGGATGCCATGCTCACGCTGCAGGGCGGCCAGCCACGACAGCAGGCTTTCAAACGGCACGGGCGGCAGCCCCACCTGCATCTGCGCATCACTTTCCGTCAGGGCGACGATGGGGATGCGGAACGCCTGCGCGCTCTGCCGCAGCCGCTCCGGCAGTTGCTCGCGCGCAGCGGCATCCGGCGGCAAGCGCGCCTGCAGTTGCTGGATGACGCGTGCCTGCCCCTGCAGCGCGGCCAGGCGCTGTGCGCTTTTCTGCGCCTGTGAAAACTGATACAGGCAGTAGCCGCAGGCTGCCAGCAGCAACAGGCTTAACAGCACCGCCCGCCGCAACGCCTTATCGCGCCACCCGATATTCATCGCTCACCTCTCACCGTCAGGATCGCCTGGTTGGACGCACCGCCTTCGCTGAACGCCATGCTGACCTCGCCGTCGTTAACCGGCGCCGGCAGCGGCACGTCGTTTCTGTTCACAGTCACCACCAGACGATCGTCGGCAGCGTCGAAAGCCAGCGCCTGCAGCTGCGGGGGCGCCCATAACGCGAGCGCCCCGGCCGCGTAGGGCAACAGCCTGAACAGCTGCGGCGCATTCAGGGCATCCTGCATACGCCGCACCCGCGCTTTCGCCGCCTGCTCGGCAAACGCCGACGCGGCCTGGCCCGGCAGCAGGTGCCGTGAGAGCGCCGCAATCTGGCTCTCGTTCTGCCGAGCCATCTGTTGGTGATGCAAACCGCCCACCAGCAGCGAACCGCTGAGCAACAGCAGCGCACAGGCGGTCTTGTCGGGCAGGCGGCGCGGCCAGCGTACGCTCGGTTTGAAACGTCCCTGCAGCAGCGTGAATGTACTGTTCCAGGCCTCTTCCGCCAGTCGCCAGAGCGGATCCTCGTCAATGCACGCCGCTTCCCAGCCCGCCGGAACCTCCCCGCCGCGGTGCAGACACCAGTCCGGCGTCGGCAGTGAAGCGCAGCCCAGCCAGGCGTCGGGCAGCTGCATTCCCTGCCCGCTTCCCGTTCGGATCAACCAGTGGTTGCGCCAATGTAGCGCGCTGCATTGGCCGGGCAGCGGCAATGCCAGCACGTCGGGCAGCATTTTATCGGCGCGAATGCCGCTGGCGCTCAGGCGCTCGACCCATTCCTGCATCTGCGTCAGCGCGACGCCGGCGAGGGTGAAATCGCGCTGCGCCTTGTCCAGCACCGCCCAGTGCATCTGCTCGGCATCGGCCAACAACCCGGCCTCATGGGCGTAGGCCAGCGCCAGCGGCGTCGCCTGCCGGGCCTTGCCCTGGAATGTCGTTTGCCTCAGCGCCACATGACGGGCAGGCACCAACACCACGACGCGGCTGCCCTGCGCCATGGCCGCCAACTCGCCGCCGCCTTCGGTCAGATCGAGGTGGGCGGCGAAACGGCAACTCGTCTCGCCGACGCGGCCCCAGCGCACATCGGCCATCAAGTCCTCGCTCAGCGCGATAAGCAGGATTGTATTCGCCACCCTTTACCCCTCCCCTCTGTCGAACAGGCGTCCGCTGACCGTGACGCCTGACTGGCCCGGTTGCAACGCGCTGACGAGCCGATAGCGCCCGTCGTTCAGCGTCAGCTGCAGCTGCGCAATCCAGCGGCTATCGTCGAACGTCAATCGCTCGCCGAGATCGTCGTCACCCAAGTCTTGCAGCGCTTTTTCCTGCGACAAAAACGCCAGCGTCTGCCAGCCCTGCGGCGGACGGGCCGCCAGCAGCGCCCGCAACCGTTCATCGCTCAGGGCGTTCATCAGCATCGCCCGCAGCAGCGGTAATTGCGCCTCGCTCACGGCATCCGGGTTGATGCGCAGTTCGGCATCCGGCGCCGCACAAAGCTGCGGTGCCAGGCGCAGGTAAAGCTCACGATCGATGCCGGCCAGCTCCCGCAATTCGCTGACATTCCCCATCAGATACCCCTCGTCATCGCCCCTGGCGACGATGGCCTCGGCAATCGCGTCCGCCTGCGCGTCGGCGATCCCCAGGTTGTTCAGTAACAGCATGAATATCCGCCTCTCCTTATTGGGGGGCCCCCCCTCGCTATCCCCGGCCTCCGTTGGGCCGGCGGCGCGGATCAGGGCGTTTAGGTTGAAACAGGCATCGACGCGGCGCAGGCGTATCGCCACCTCCCCCTCTTCGGTACGCATACTGAACGCCGCTCCTGATGCCCCCCAGGCCTTGCGCTTCTCTCCCGCCTGCCGCAATCGCTGTTGGGCGTAGATCTCCCCGCCCAGCAGCAGCCATTTGGCCTTCAGCCGATCCTGTTGAGACTGGGTGCGCGCCAGCGAACGCTGCCAGTTGTCGTTGATATTGATCGCCACGATCGCCATCAGCGACATCAGCAGCAGCACCATCAACAGCGCCATACCGCGTTGTTTTTTTATGATGGCCTCGCGGCGGGCACCGTGACGATGCGGCGCACCTCCCCCAGCGCGGGGGTTTCGACGACGATCTCCACCGCCTGCGGCAGCAGCCCGCCGGCGCGCCAGGTCGTCAACCATTCGCCCTGCAGGTAAAAACGCAGGCGGAACCGCGTCACCTCCGGCAGCAGCAGCACGCTGCGCGCCGCCGCCTGCGGGCTGCCCAAACTCGGATAGCTGAGACGCTCGAGCCGCCCCTGCCGGTAGCGATACACCACCCGCTCCAGCGTGGCGCGCGGCAGCCGAGCGTGTGGATTCGGCCAGCCGTTTCGGATCAGCAGCAGCTGTATATCCGCGTCCTCGCCCACCGTCTGCCGCACCGCGAACTCCGGCACCGCCGGCAAGCGCTTATCGCCAATCGGCGCCCGCGCCTGCGCATGAGTGAAATCGCGTTCGACGATCGCCAGCGCCCGTTGCAGCTGGGTCAGTTGCGTCGATTTGCGCCGGGTGATTTCATCGCTTTTCAGCACGCCCCTAAAGACCGCCAGCGCGGTGAGCGACAGCATGGCGAACAGGGCGATGGCCAGTAGCATTTCCACCAGCGTAAAACCGCATTGCGAACCGCGTTTCATGGCAGTGCCCTGTAGGCCAGCATCTCCACCAGCGCGTTGCGATCCTGCGGATCGCGCCGGACTTCAATCGCGATCGCCCGCATTCCGGCGTCGCTGGTCTCCTGCCCGCGATAGCGCCAGTGCCAGGTTTCACCGGCCATCGCCGCAGTGCCCGAATGCCAGGCCAGCGTCGGCGGATGCGGGTCGAGCTGCAGCAGCGTCAACTGGTTGTCCGCCACCCACAGCGCAACGGTCTTGGCTTCGATCGCGCTCAGGCTGCGCACCTGGCCGCCGGTGCTGTTGATCAGCGCCAGGCAGCCGATGGCGAAGATCATCAAGGCCACCATTACCTCCAGCAGCGTCATACCCCGCTGGCGTTTAATTTTCCGCGTCATCGCAACGAATATCCGTCGTTTCAAATACGAAGTAACCAGGTGCCTGCAATCGCCACTGGCACTTGCCCTGCGACAGCGCCACGCTGAACGCAGTGGTTTCTCCCCCCGGATACAGCCACACCTGCGGCATCTGCGCCGCCGCGTCGTCAAGCGTGACGGCTTGCCCCTCAACGCTCAGCCGCAGCGCGATGCCCTCCGGCAAAACGTATTCATCCCGCCCCTCTTCGGCGACGACGCTGCGCCAACCGCCGCTGGCGAACGCCACGCCATAACTCACCCCTTCACGTTCGGCCCGCTCGGCGAGGGCATACAGCCAATGGTTCAGCCGCTCCCCCTGCCGCGCCAGCGGCTTCTCATCCGCAGGAAAACTCAGCATCACCAGGCCGCTGGTCACTCCCAGCAACAGCAATACCAGCATGATCTCCAGCAGCGTAAAGCCGCGTATGCGCCTCATGGCGCGTCGGCGTCGGCCACCCAGTTGCCGATGTCGTCATCGGTGTCGGCAACGCCGTCCGGCCCCAGAGAAAACACGTCCAGCTTGCCGTGGCGCCCCGGGTTGCGCAGACGGTACTCCTGCCCCCAGGGATCTTGCGGCAACCGGCGAATATAGCCGTCTTCGGGATAATTCCTCGGGATCGGCGCCAGCACCGGCCGGGTCACCAGCGCCGCCAGCCCCTGCTCCGCGCTGGGATAACGCCCGTTATCCAGCTTGTACATATCCAGCGCGTTCTCCAGCGCCACGATATCGCTGGCGGCCTTTTGCCGATCGGCCTTCTCCTTGTTTCCCATCAGGCTTGGAATGGTCAGGCTGGCCAACAGCCCCAGAATGACGATCACCACCATGATTTCCAGCAGCGTAAACCCTCGCTGCCGCGATCTGCGTATCTTGCTGATATGACTCATTTTACTCTCCATTAACGGCATGATTAGCCGACCATATTATTGAGCTGCAATATCGGCTGCAGGATGGCCAAAATGATGAACAGCACCGAACCGGCCATCGCGATCACCAATAAAGGCTCGAACAGCCCCAGCGCCAGCGTGATTTGCCGGCTGAAGGCCTCCTGCTGCATCGCCGCCGCCCGCTCGAGCATCATGTCCAGCTCACCGCTGCGCTCGCCGGACATGATCATGTGCCGCATCATCGGCGAGAACAGCGCGGTGCCCTCGAGCGACGGCGATAACCCTTCGCCCTCCCGCACCCGCTCCATCGCCGCCAGCAGCCGTTCGCGGGCGGCGTCGTTGCCCAACACGCCGGCGCTGATGCGCATCGCCTCCAGCAACGGCACCGCGCTGGCGTTCAAAATGCTCAGCGTTTTGGCGTAGCGCGCCGTATTCACCGCCAGCGACAGCTTGCCGACCACCGGCAACCGCAGGATGAACGCATGCCAGCGCACGCGCCGCGCCGGATCCCGCAGGCGATAGCGGAAAGCGCCGAGACTCGCCAGCGCCAACATCAGCGCCAATGCCCCCCATTGGCGCAGCCCGTCGCTGGCGCCGAGCAGCATCCGGGTCGACAGCGGCAAGGTCTGCTTCATATGCACAAACTGTTCGATCACCTTCGGCACCACCGCCGTCAACAGGATCGCCACCACGCCGATCGCCACCGCCGTCAGCACCATCGGGTACACCAGCGCCTGCACGATCTTGTTCTTCATTTGCTGGCGCTGTTCGACGTAGTCGGCCAGCCGCTCCAGCACCGGCGCCAGATGGCCGGAAATCTCACCGGCCGCCACCATGGCGCAGTAGAGACGGTCAAAAATTCGCGGATGCTGCCCTAGAGCCTGCGCCAGCGGGAAGCCCTCCAGAATGCGCTGCCGCACCTGAGCCAACGCCGCCTGCAGGCCTTTTTTCTCCGTTTGCCGCGCCACCGCCATCAACGCTTCCTCGAGCGGCAGCGCAGCGGAGAGCAGCGTCGCCAGCTGCCGGGTCAACAGCGCCACATCGCCGCTGCTCACGCCGCTCATCCAGCGGCCGGCAAACATGCCGGCGAAAACGGGCCGCCCGCGCGCTTGCACCGCCAGCACCTGCCACCCCTTTTCACGCAGGCGATCGCGAGCGTGGCGCAGAGAATCCGCCTCCAACACGCCGCGCTGGGCGCGCCCCTCACGGTCGCAGGCGCGATAATCAAACTTCATCGCCGTCCCCTTCGCGCGTCACCCGCAGCACTTCCTCCAGGCTGGTCTCCCCGGCGCGCATCTTGGCGATCCCATCCTGGCGCAGCGGCAGGTAGCGTTCGGCGGCCAGTTTCGCGATGTCCAGCTCGCCGTCACCGCGATGGATCGCCATGCGCATCGGTTCATCCAGCACCAACAGTTCGTGCAAGCCGATTCGGCCGTGATATCCCTGCCCGCCGCAGGCCTCGCACCCCAACGGACGCCAGCAGGTCACCGCCTGCGTCGGTGGCAGCCCCAGCAGGCGCCGCTGCGCGTCAGACAGCGCATAGGGCTCGCGGCACTGCGGACAAAGCCGACGCACCAGGCGCTGCGCCAACACGCCGCTGAGCGAACTCGAAAGCAGAAACGGTTCGACCCCCATGTCCCGTAGCCGGGTCACGGCGCCGATCGCCGTGTTGGTATGCAGGGTCGACAGCACCAAATGCCCGGTCAATGAGGCCTGCACCGCGATCTGCGCCGTTTCGCCGTCGCGGATCTCGCCGATCAGCACCACATCGGGATCCTGACGCAGCAGCGCGCGCAGCCCGCGCGCGAAGGTCATGTCCACCTTGGGATTCACCTGCGTCTGCGCGATGCCGGCCAACTCATACTCGACGGGATCTTCGATCGTCATGATGTTGCGCTGTTCATCGTTGATCTGGCTCAGCAAGGTATAGAGCGTGGTGCTCTTGCCGGAGCCGGTCGGCCCGGTGACCAAAATGATGCCGTGCGGCTGGCGGATCAGACGCAGCAACGCCTGCTGGTGCGCCGGCGCCATACCCAGGCTGGGCAGTTCGAGCCGCACGCCCTGTTTGTCCAACAGGCGCATGACCACGCGCTCGCCGTGGCTGGCCGGCATCACCGACACCCGTACGTCGATCGCCCGCCCGCCGACCTTCAGCGCCATGCGCCCGTCCTGCGGCACTCGCTTCTCGGCGATATCCAGCTTCGACATCACCTTGATGCGCGACACCAGCAGCGCCGCCAGCTTGCGCTGCGGTGCCAGAATCCGCCGCAGCGCGCCGTCGATGCGAAAGCGGATCACCAGCTCGCTCTCGTAGGTTTCGATGTGGATATCGGAGGCGCGCTCTTTGATCGCCTCGCTCAGTAAGGCGTTGATCAGGCGGATAATCGGCGCATCGTCCTGTTCGTCCAACAGGTCTTGCTGCTGCGGCAGCTCTTCGGCCAGCGCGTAAAAATCCAGTTCGCCGCCCAGATCGTCGATCATTCTCTGCGCCTGGCCGCTCTCCTGCTGGTAGTGCGCCACCAACCGTTGATCAAAAGCCTCCACCTCCAGCTGGGCCAGCGCCGGCACGCCGGGCAGGCAGCGGTAGGCCTCCATCAACCCGGCGTGGCTCGTTTCAGGATGGCAATACATTTGGATGCCGCTCTGCCCATCGACGGCCAGCACGCCATGCTGGCGCGCCCAGCCGAAAGGCAGCAACGGCCCCGCGGAACGGCGCTTCACGGGCGTGCTCCCCGCGGATAAAACGCGTCGATACTGGCAACGGTGGCGAGAAACGCCCGATTGTCGAGCGCCTTCTTATCGCCGGCGATCTCGCCGCGCAGCGCGTCATTCAGCTCACGATCGTCCTGCTGCTCGGCGTCGAACTTGCCTAACTTGCGTTGGCTCTGCCGGGCATACCCCTCGGTGCTGCGAATGATGGTCGGGCGGATAAACAGCATCAAATTGCGCTTGCTCGCTTTGGTGGCGGTCGAGCGAAACAGCGCCCCCACCAGCGGGATCTTGCCGAGGATCGGCACGCTGCTCTCCAGCTCCGAATTGGACTTGTCCAACAGGCCGCCCACCACCACGGTTTCGCCGCTGTCCACCAGCACCGTGTTGTTGACCGTGCGGATATTGAAGATCGCCCCCAGCGAATCCGGCGTGGCGCCGGCGCTGTCGGCAACGCTGGAGACCTCCTGTTCGATCTGCAGCAGCACGGACTGGCCCTGGTTAATCTGCGGTTTGACCTTGAGTTTGATCCCCACCGTCTTGCGCGACACGGTGTTGAAGACGTTATCGCTGTTGGTGGTTTGCGAACCGGTCAGGATCGGCACATCCTGCCCGACGCTGAACTCCGCCTCGGCGTTATCCAGCGTGACGATGCTCGGCGTGGCCAGGATATTGTTTTGGTTGTTGCTGGCGATGGCGGACAGCAATACGCCCCAGTTACCGCTGTAGAAACCGGTCATCAGGCCGTTGGCCTTGCCGAACACGTCGCTCATGCCATTTTCGAACCCCGCCGACACCCCGGGCGCCGAGCCGGCGAACTGCGTGCCGCCGCCGTATTTGTTGGCCCACTGCACGCCGATGTTCAGCCCCTGCCCATCCTGCACTTCGACGATCACCGCTTCGACCAGCACCTGCGCGCGGCGCACGTCGAGCTTCGCGACCACCGCCTCCAGATCGCGCATCACGTCCGGCGCGGCGGTGATGATCAGCGCATTGGTCTGCTCATCGGCCTTGATCACCACGTTTTTCAGCAGCGCCACGTTGGCGGCGGCGCTCTCTTTCTCGTTTTGCAGGCCCGCACTCACGCCGGTCAATACCTCGACCAGGCTTTGCGCCTTGGCGTATTTGAGCGGGATAACCTGGGTATTGCCCTGGGTGACGCTCTTGTTATCCAGCTGATCAATCAGTTCTTTGGCGTGTTCGCGGGCCCGATCGTCCCCGGCGATCATCACGCTGTTGGTTCGCTCATCCGCCACCAGCCGCAGCGAGCTCGCGCCGGCCGTACGCCGCTTGCCCTCTTCGCGAAACAGTTCATTCACCATGCGCGCGATCTCCGGCGCCGCCGCATGCTTCAGCGCGAGAGTCTCGACCCGATTGCCGTCGTCCTGATCCATCTCCCTGACCAGCTCGAGCAGGCCGTTGACCACGCTGGCCCGCCCGGTGATCAACAGCGCGTTGCCCTGCTCGTAATGCGCCACGCTGCCCACGCCGATGCTGTCGTTAAGCTGGCGCAATATCGGCGAAACGTCCTTGGCCGCGATATTGCGCAGCGGCACCACGCGCATCACCACCTCATCCCCTTCGGCGATCGCCTCTGCGCCGTTTTGCGCCAGCGCGGCTCTTTTTCCCTCTTTGGCGGCAATCACCTTCAGGACGTTGTTGGGCATGCCGATGACCGTATAGCCATAGACGTCCAGCACGTTGAGAAAGAACTGGTAATACTGTTTCTCGTCGAGCTGTTCGTAGCTGCGCACCGTGACCTTACCTTTCACCGCCGGATCGATAATGATGGTTTTGCCCAGGTTTTTACTGACCGTATTGATAAATTCCTGAATGTCCGTGCCTTTGAAATTGGCAGAGAATTGCTCCGCGCGCGCCGCGCCGCCCAGCGCGATCATGACGGCCACCGCCGCTAATGCGCGCCATAAGCCGGCGCTCCAGCCTGGGCCGGAACGATAAATGAAATGCGTAATCACAATGTCGCCTTATGCTATGAAACACCCCGCGCCGAAACGGCGCGCCGGCTACTCTTTAAACGTCAGCGTGGCGTAATAGCCGTTTTCATCGAGCAGTATTTTATTTTTCACTATCCGCACGATAACGGCATTGCTGCCGGCCAGACGGTCGCCAACGCCATAACCGGTTTGCTTGCCGCCATGCTCGACGATGACCAGGCTTTTTTTGGCGTTGTCGCTGAACAGCAGGCCGGCTATCTTGCCGAGCGCTGCGGCTTCCGGCGCGTTAGCCAGCAGCTCGGCACCGATCGCCCATTCGCCGACTTTATACCCGTGCGCCTTTTCGCCGTTTTTCGCCGCTTGATAGCGGCCAAACCAGTGCGCGTCATGAATTTTTCCGATGTCATCTTCCTGAGGAAAGACACTATGACGCACCGGCCCGCGCGCGTTTTCACGGCTCGGCTCAACGGGCGCGCCATCCCCGGCCACCATTCGCCATCCCAGCTGGAGCATGAATGCCAGATTTATCAGGCAGAAAAGTAGAATAAGAAGGTCTGTCAACCGCTTGCTCACGTGCCCCCCGGTTATTCAACGGTGTCAACGCTAAGCGGAAATACCGACCACCATCGCGACAGAAAACAGCAGCGTGATGATCAGGGCCACTTTATAATTCACGGCGTCCAACCACGTTCGCCGGCGCTTATTAGCCGATGGCGACGGGCATTCCCCCTGCAAATTAGCGGCCGCGCGCTCGCAGGCCTGAAAGCTCAGCATCACGCCAAATCGGGGAATGGTCTTGATCACCTCGCCGGGAATACCGTGGCGTGAGAGCAAAGAACGGCATTGGAATATCATCTGATAATAATTGTTGTCGCTGATGGTCTCATGATTGCAAAACCAGACCGCGCGAATAATGTCGTTCTTCTTATAAATACCGCTCAACAGGCACAGCATGAAGCGCCGCTGTAATTCGGTCATTTCAATGAGCACATTCTCTTTTTTAAACAACAGCGTTTTTTCATTGTTGTTTAATATTACCAACTCATTTTCCAACAGAGTCTCGTTCAGGGCAATGTTATGTATGTCCATCTCTCGCCTATCAGTTTAATGAAGTCCAAAGGCTCTTGTGCCATCACCTTTGCACGCATGCGGCGAGATGCATTTTCAATGAAAATTAATAGTTCGCCGTTTCAAGAGCGGCCTCAATTAATCATGCGAAAAACATTCATGCAACTTATTTCTTTAATATAAACAATATAAAATTAATATGGCTACACCGCATCGCCTTAGATTCATTAAATCATTTAAAAACATGATGATAGCCGTTTTTGTAAAATAGCTAAATCACCATTAAATTTGATTAACAATGAAAAAATAGGCATTCACGCATAATAACCCATGTTATTAGCTGCGTGCGAAAAAGGCAGGGCACGAGGATATAAAAGGTAACCAGAATACACCTTAACCCCATATAAAAATAACATGCATATCAGGATTCAATATTGCATAAAAACATCGGCGAGTAGGCATCGCTAAACATCAACGTATTCTTATCCACGCTGCGAATATGATAAAACGTCGATTCAGTGCTGAAAAAGTAAGTATACACCTCGTCCGGCAAGGTATCACGCGGCGAATAATTCACCTCGCCATAGTGGAAGCGATAAAAACTGCCTTGCGAGACGTAGCTGAAGTTAACCCGTCGGTTGACGAAATACTTCTCTTCGCCATCGTTGGCCAGGCCCGACAGCATCATCACGCCCTTATCGCCGGACAAAAAGATGTAGTTTATTTTTAGCGACAGCTGGATATCATCGTGCGCCGCCTGCGCGTCCAGCGAATTGAAATAATTAAACGTGGCGTTCGCTTCGCAGGACAAATCGCCGAAGCCATGATGGCTGCGCACCAGGGAATACACCACGCTGCCGGTCAACACGCACAGGCCGACCAGCGTGGCTGACAAGATATTTAACTTTTTTTCCATGCCCGGATGTACTCGCTCTCACAATTATGCAAAACGGCCGCACTGTCCTTCGTGCATTTGGCGATAAACTGGCGTCCGCTGTCTTCACTGGCATTATGAGAACGGTTAACCTTGGTGATGATAATCTCACCGGGGCGGCAACGCTGGCCATAAAGATCCTTACGGCTCAAGAACTGCAAATAGTCGTCCTGATGATTCTCCAAAAAATGGCCGGCATAGTAGATCGGGCAGCCGTTCACCGTACCGACGTAAGACAATACCTGCTTCTTTTCACTGTCGCGATGATGTTTGTAATAGATGAAGCACAGCGCCAGAAAAGATAATGGCACGACGATCGATAAGCTGCGCAGCAGAATAAAAAAATAATGGTGGGTATTTTTTGACGCCGCGGCGGATGCGGGCGATGTAGCGGGAACGTCCGCGGCGTGGGGAGGCTCAGGCAAATCAATCCGCAGCCGCTCTATCGATATTATTCTATTGAGTCTATACCCCTTTTTAGAGAGGGTAACGATCAGGCGCTCGTTGAAACCGACAGACGTCAAGGCCCGTCGCGTCAGGCTGATATATTGATTTAACGTCGCGGAAGAAGCGCTCAAGCCGTGATCGCTCCAAACCTGTTGCAACAGCGTTTCCCGGCTTACCGCCTCGTGGCCATGCTCGAGCAAACATTTGAATACTCTCGAATTGACGCTGGATAAGAAAACTTCCCGTCCCTTCTTTATACTCTTCAATGAACCGTTTTCAGTGTTAAATGTAATATCTTTATCAATGATATAAATCATGTTCAGCCTGACAGCGCACACGGGTTATTATTTAAACTTATTCAGCCAGTTCGTCGACCGCCGCGAAGCGCGGATAGTTTTTTCGCAACGAGAATAAACCATACTAACGCCATCCCAACAGGCGTGCAACTTTAAGAATTTTCCCTATCCCTGCGTCATTATTTGTCCCACAAATAACGATATAAACGCTATTTTTTCACCGTCATCGGATCTGTTGGCAACAATACATTTGGTCACGGGAGGAGAAGGGCAAAAACGGCGCAGAGGAAAAGATTCACGCTCGCGGCGTACGAAATGACGCTTGCGCAGCTTGTCGACATGAGGAATAACGGGGATAAGCGTTTTGCGGGCCGCAAAATGGGTGGGGACCCTGCCAGCTACATCCCGGCACACACGTCACCTGCTGCGGCTGCTTCCTTCCGGACCTGACCGAGTTCACAAGTTAGTGTTGCGGGAGAACCAACAGGGCCCCCATTGACGGCTTCTGTACTCCGAAGCGGTGGGCATTATCGGCGATGCCCCATCAAATAGCAAGCCAACCGGGGTTAACCGCTGTTTTCTTACCCACCTGCGCTGTGGCACACTCTTCGCCTGGGTTTTGAGTCACGCAGGAACAGCAATATGCAACCAGAAGACGCCTCTTTCAGCCAGCGGGTTTTCCATATCGTGGCCGCCATCCCGTTCGGCAAAGTCACCACCTACGGCGAAGTCGCCCGGCTGGCCGGCTCGCCGCGCGCCGCGCGTCAGGTCGGGGGCGTGCTGCGGCGTTTGCCGGAAGGCAGCACGCTGCCCTGGCACCGGGTGATCAACCGGCACGGACAGATCTCGCAGCAGGGGGAGGATTTTCAACGGCAACGGCAGGCATTGCTGGCGGAGGGGATTATTTTCGGCCCGCACAGCACGGTCGATTTCGATCGCTACGGCTGGCGCTGGTAAAACAAAACAGCCTTTGGCCGAAGCGCAAAGGCTGCTGATTTCATCTTGCTGTACCGCAGTAAGCTTACTGCATGGCGGTTGGCGCAGCCTGAATCGGCACACCCTGAACCGGAACCAGCAGCAGATCGGCACGGGTGCCGTTGCGGTTAACCACTTCCTGGATGGTGTCGGTAATAAACATCAGTCGCCCGTTGACCGTCACCGCCGCGCTCAGAATGATACGCGCATTCGGTTGGATGTCGGACGGGTTGTACGGCAGCGTAAAGCTGAATGGCGCCTGCTGCCCTTCAGTACGTACCGCGCGCTGTGCAATCACTTTGGACGGCGCATCTGCCAGCGAGGCATCAGAGAGGGTGACCGTCAGTACGGCGTCCGGCGGCAGCGCAATGCGCTGACGTATATTAACCGAACCTGTCACCACCGGGCCCTGAATCTGCGTTTGCGCAGCCGCCGGGTTACCGGCCGCCTGGGTAGGCACATCAGCACTCTTTTGCGCGCATCCCGCCAGCGTGATCGTCAGTGCCGCGGCACCGCCTACGATTTGCCAGAGTTTCATGGATCGGTCTCCTTTTTTATTATCAACATGTTGGTGGCTTTCACCACCTCACCTATTAAACCTAGCACAAAACACTGATAAATCCACTTTACCCTGCCTATTAATCACTTAAACAACCCAAGGC
Organism: Serratia sp. CY29653; assembly: GCF_052169255.1. NCBI lineage: Bacteria > Pseudomonadati > Pseudomonadota > Gammaproteobacteria > Enterobacterales > Yersiniaceae > Serratia > Serratia sp. CY29653. Next base: position 2,618,751 of record NZ_JBJNLC010000001.1, read on the forward strand.
GTCCACGATTAAGAGCATTCTCATCGGCCCTTTAACGCAAAATGTTGACGCCGCGCCGTGATATTCCGCACACTGCGCAAAATGATTATTAGAAAGGTAATAACTTTATGAGCCAGGCATTGCAAAACCTCCTCGATCTGCTGGATCTGGAGAAAATCGAAGAAGGGCTGTTCCGCGGCCAGAGTGAAGATCTGGGGCTGCGCCAGGTGTTCGGTGGGCAAGTGGTCGGCCAGGCGCTGTACGCAGCCAAACAGACGGTGCCGGACGAACGCAGCGTGCATTCGTTCCACAGTTACTTCCTGCGCCCGGGCGACAGCAGCAAGCCTATCGTTTACGACGTGGAAACCCTGCGCGACGGCAACAGTTTCAGCGCGCGCCGCGTCAGCGCCATCCAGCACGGCAAACCTATCTTCTATATGACCGCTTCCTTCCAGAGCCCGGAAGCGGGTTTCGAGCATCAGAACCTGATGCCGGACGTGCCGCCGCCGGAAGGGCTGCTGTCCGAGTCAGAGATCGCCCAGAAACTGGCGCATATGCTGCCGGAAAAAGTGCGCGAAAAATTTATCGGCCAGAAGCCGATCGAAATGCGCCCGGTGAAATTCCACAACCCGCTGAAAGGCAGCGTGGAAGAACCACATCGCTACGTGTGGTTCCGCGCCAACGGCAGCATGCCGGACGATCAGCGCATCCACCAATATCTGCTGGGCTACGCGTCGGACTTTAACTTCCTGCCGACGGCGCTGCAGCCGCACGGCGTCGGCTTCCTCGAGCCGGGCATGCAGGTGGCCACCATTGACCACTCGATGTGGTTCCACCGTCCGTTCCGCATGGATGACTGGCTGCTGTACGCGGTGGAGAGCTCCTCCGCCTCCGGCGCACGGGGCTTTGTGCGCGGCCAGATTTACACCCGCGACGGCGTACTGGTCGCCACCACCGTGCAGGAAGGGGTGATTCGCCAGCGCGACGCCTGATCCGCAATATAAAGAAAGGGGCGATGTTTCCATCGCCCCTTTTGGCTTCATCATTATTTTAGTCTTTAGCGCACTGCCCTGCTTCGAGTCTTATTGGTTGTAGGCGCTCTCGCCGTGGCTGTTGACATCCAGCCCTTCGCGTTCCTGCTCTTCCGGCACTCTCAGCCCCACCATGGCGCCCGCGATCTTGAAGGCGATGAAGGCGGCGACGCTCGACCACACCAGCGTGATCAGCACGCTCACCAGCTGGATCCAGACCTGGTGGCCCATCGTCACGCCTTCGGCGTAGCCAGTGCCGCCCAGTGAAGAGGCGGTGAACACGCCGGTCAGCAGGCAGCCGACGATGCCACACACCCCGTGCACGCCGAATACGTCGCAGGTGTCGTCCACTTTCAGCCATTTTTTCAGCGTTACGACGCCCCACAGACCGGCGACGCCGCCCACCAGGCCGATGATCAACGCCCCGCCCACGCCCACGGTGCCCGCCGCCGGCGTCACCGCAACCAACCCGGCGATCATGCCGGAGCAGGCGCCCAGCAGCGAAGGCTTGCCGCGCAGCACCCACTCGGCGAAGGTCCAGGAGAGAATGGCGCCCGCGGTGGCAACCACGGTGTTGAGGAATGCCAGGGCCGCAATGCCGTTGGCCGCGCTGGCGGAGCCGGCGTTGAAGCCGAACCAGCCGATATACAGGATCGACGCCCCGGTAAACACCATCGGCAGGTTGTGCGGTTTGAAGGCCTCTTTACCGAAGCCGGCGCGCTTGCCGATCAGGTAGGCGCCGATCAACCCGGCGCTGGCGGCGTTGATGTGCACCACGGTGCCGCCGGCGAAGTCCAATGCGCCGTCGGCGGCCAGGTAGCCGCCGCCCCACACCATGTGCGCGATCGGCAGGTAAGACAATGTGAACCACAGGATCGCGAAGATCAGCACCGCCGAGAAGCGAATGCGTTCGGCGAAGCCGCCCACCACCAGCGCCACGGTAATGCAGGCGAAGGAGGCCTGGAAGGCGACGTGGATCATCTGACTGATGCTGCCGGTGACGCTGTCGATGCCGATGCCTTTCAGCATCGCCGTTTCGAACCCGCCGAACACCGCATTGCCCTCGCTGAACGCCAGGCTGTAGCCATACAACACCCACAGTACGCAGACCAGCGCGAAGGTGACGGTGACCTGCGTCAGCATCGACAGCACGTTTTTGCCGCGCAGCAGGCCGCCGTAAAACAGCGCGATGCCGGGCAGCGTCATGAACAGCACCAACGCAGTGCAGATCATCATAAAGGCGTTGTCGGCCTTATCAGCGACCGCCGGAGCGGCCAGGGCCAAAGAAGGAACCAGGGTTACCGAACTCAGGCCCAACATGGATAACAGTCTTTTCATTATCAATCATCCCCATCACTTAACTGAGTTCGCGGTTACAGTGCCGATTCGTCGGTTTCGCCGGTGCGAATGCGGATCACGCGTTGCAACTCGGCAACGAAAATTTTGCCGTCGCCGATTTTGCCGGTGTAGGCGGCTTTGCTAATCACATCAACCACTTCATCCAACTGATCGTCGGCAATGGCGATATCGATTTTGACCTTGGGCAGGAAGTTGACGTTATACTCGGCGCCGCGATACAGCTCGGCGTGCCCCTTCTGGCGGCCAAAGCCCTTCACTTCGGTTACGGTCAACCCCTGAATGCCCACGGAGGACAGGGCCTCGCGCACGTCCTCCAGCTTGAACGGTTTGATTACCACGGTCACCAGCTTCATATTGCCCCTCCACGAATTAAGCCCAAACTCACCCCTGGTACGCCTCTTGTGTAGCAAGGGCTGTGCCAAATTTAATTTTTCATGGCGATTCAGCGGATTAGCGGGCGCGCGGGCGCCCCCGCGACGCAGCGCAGCACCGATACCTTGAATGGGTTAAATAATGCGCACTGATTTGGTGCGCATCGCGTCGAAAAAGTGCAGAAAGGGGGCGTGACGCAGGCGGGTTGCCTGCTTGTGGTGCGAGGGAAAGAAACAAGGGCCGCGATCGCGGCCCATGCTCAGGCGGGTTGGCTCTCTTCGCGCACCGCTTCCGCCAGCTGCTCGCCCGCCAGCTGCAGCTGGTACATCTGGTAGTAGCGCCCCTGCTGCGCCAGCAGCTGCTGATGGTTGCCCTGCTCTACCGCCTGGCCTCGATGCAGCACCAGGATGGAATCGGCATCGACGATGGTCGACAGCCGGTGAGCGATCACCACCAGCGTGGTGTGCTCGCGGATCGCACGCAGCGCGCGCTGGATCGCCTGTTCGGTGCCCGAGTCGATGTTGGCGGTCGCCTCGTCGAGGATCAGGATCTGCGGCGCCTGCACCAACACCCGCGCCATCGCCAGCAACTGTTTCTGCCCGACCGACAGGTTATTGCCCTGCTCTCCCAGCCGGGTGTGAATGCCCTGCGGGAAGCCGCGCACCAGACTCGCCAGCTGCACCGTTTCCAGCGCCCGCCACACGGCCTCTTCCTCGATGTTGCGCCCCAGCGTGACGTTGGCCAGCACCGAATCGGCGATCACCACCGGATCCTGCTGCACCATCGCCACGCCCTGGCGCAGCGTGCGGTGCGACAGGCTGGAGATCGGGCGGCCATCGAGGCGCACTTCCCCTTCGCTGACCGGGTAATAGCCCATCAGCAGGTTGGCCAAGGTGCTCTTGCCGCTGCCGGTATGCCCGACCAGCGCCACGAAACCGCGCGACGGCACCGCCAGCGAAATGTGCTGCAGCACCTTTTTGTCCGCGCGGTAGGCGAAGCTCAGATCGGTGATGTCGATGCGGCCACCGGCCAACGGACGATCGTCGGCGCCGTAACTCTGCTGGCTGCGATCCATCAGCTCGAAGATGCGTTCGCCGGCCACCACCGCCTGCTGCAGGATCGACTGCTGTGACGTCAGCTCGATCAGCGGTTCGTTCAGGCGCCCCAGGTAATTGATGAAGGCGTAGAGCACGCCGACGCCAATCACGCCTTCGCCGCTGAAGCCGAACAGCATCAGCAGGCCGCACAGCACCAGCGCCGAAAACAGGCTGAGCAGCGGCCGCAGCAGAAAACCGTCGAGCCGCAGGGTCTGCATACGCGCCAGATAGTGCGACTGGCTGGCGGCGCTCATGCGCTCGCCGAAGCGCACCTGCTGGCGGAACTGCTGAATCACGCCCATGCCGTTGATCACTTCGTTGAAGCCGTCGTTGATGTCCGCCAGATAGCTGCGCACCCGGCGCACGATCGGCGTGCTGTAGTATTGATAGATGCCCATCACCACGAACACCGCCGGGAAGATGCAGACCGCCACCAGCGCCATGCGCCAGTCGAGACTGAACATCGCCACCAGCATGGCGCCGATCAGCGCGGCGCTTTTCAGCACCGTGGAGACCACCATCACGTACAGATCCTTGATCACCTCGGTGTCGTTGGTGACGCGCGAGATCAATTGCCCGACCGGCTGGGTGTCGAAGGCGCTGAGCGGCTGGCGCAGCGCGGCGTCCATCACGTCGGTACGCAGCCGCTGGACCACCCCCACCGCAGCCTGGTTGAACAGCAGCGCCTGGAAGTAGTGCAGCGCCGCCGCCAGCAGCTCCAGCAGAATGTAAGCCGCCGCCAGCCCGCCGACGATCGTCAGCGGCAGCTGCCCTTTGGCGACGTAGTTATCGATGAAATAGCTCACCAGGATCGGCCCGGCGACTTCCGCCGCCGCCGCGATCCACAGCATCAGCACCGCCAGTCCCAGCGGTTTGCGGTACGGCGAACCGTAGGCCAGCAGCCGCTTCAGCGTCGGCCACAGCTTTTGCACTTTATTCATCGGCCAACGCCTCCTCGCCGTTTTCCGGCGCTTCGTCCAGCGCCGCTTCCAGCTGCTGATAACGGTACATATCGCGATACCAGCCCGGCTGCGCCGCCAGCGCCGCATGATCGCCGCGCTGCGCCACGCCACCGTGCTGCATCACCAGGATCTCGCCGGCTTCGGTCAACGCCGACAGCCGGTGCGCGCTGATGATCACCGTGCGATCTTGCCCCCAGCTGCGCAGGTTGTGCAGGATCTGGTGTTCGGTGCGGCCGTCCACCGCCGACAGCGCGTCGTCGAGGATCAGGATCTCCGCATCCAGCAGCAGCGCGCGCGCAATGGAGATTCGCTGTTTCTGCCCGCCCGACAGCATCACGCCGCGTTCGCCCACCTCGGTGTCATAGCCCTGCGGCAACCGCAGAATGTCCTCATGGACGCTGGCCAACCGCGCCGCCTGTTCGATCTGCGCCTGCGTCGCGCCCGGATGACCCAGCGCGATGTTGTTCGCCACGGTATCGGAGAACAGGAACGGCGTTTGGCTCACCACCGACAGCCGCGAACGCCAGTCGTCGAGTTTAACCTGCGGCAGCGGCAGGCCGTGATAGCGGATCTGCCCTTGATCGACGTCGAACTGGCGCTGGATCAGCGACAGCAGCGTCGATTTGCCGGCGCCGGTCGGCCCGCACAGCCCCAGCATCTGCCCCGGTTTCAGCGTCAGCGCCACATCATGCAGCGCCGGGTGCGGATTTTCCGGGTAGTGGAACGCGCGGATATCCACGTCCAGCACGCCGCGCCCGGCCGGCAGCGCCTGCGGGCCGTCCTGCACCGCCGGCGCCTCGTCGAGCAGGCTGCGGATGCGGCTGTAGGCCGCGCTGCCGCGCTCGACGATGTTGAACATCCAGGCCAGCGCCAGCATTGGCCAGATCATCAGGCCGAGGTACATCACAAAGTTGGTCAGTTGCCCGAGCGTCAGCGACCCGTTCACCACCATCCAGCTGCCGCCGCCGATGGCCAGCAGGTTAGAGGCGCCGATGGCGATATAAATGGTCGGATCGAAGCGCGCATCCACCCGCGCCACGTGCATGTTCTTGGCGCCGGTCTGCGCCGCGACGTCGGCAAAGCGGTTGGATTGGTGATCTTCCAGCCCAAAGGCCTTGATCATGCGGATGCTGGTCATGCTTTCCTGCGCCTGATCGTTCAGGCTGGAAAACGCCGCCTGCGCCGATTTAAAGCGCTGGTGCAGCTGGTCGCCGTAATATTTGATGGCGATCGCCATCAGCGGCATCGGGATCAACGCCAGCACCGTCAGCTGCCAGCTGATTTGGGTGCTCATCACCACCAGCACCACCAACCCCATCACCAGCGAATCCACCAGCGTCAGCACGCCTTCACCGGCGGCGAACACCACGCGGTCCACGTCGTTGGTGGCGCGCGCCATCAGATCGCCGGTGCGGTGGCGCAGGTAGAACGCCGGGTTTTGCCGGCTGAGCTGGCGGTAAAAGTTCTCGCGCAGTTCGACCGCCAGCTGGTAGGACGCGCCGAACAGCAATACCCGCCACACATAGCGCAGCAGGTAAACGACGATCGCGGTGCCGATCATCAGCCCGAGCCAGGCCATCAGCACGCCGGTAGACATTTGTTTTTCGGTGACGCCGTCCACGATGATGCCGACCAGCTTAGGCGGCAACAGTTGCAGGATGGCGATGACGATCAGCAGCACCACCGCCCCGAGGTAGCGGCGCCACTCCCGGCGGAAGTACCAGCCGATTTGAGCAAATAATCTCACGCAGTTTGATTCCAGGATTTTATGGGATTTGTCTCTTTTTCTGCTTCAGCGGAGCAGGATACCACCGTTGAGCCGCCCGTCCGGTGAACTTTTCACTCCGGCACCGGCAATGCAGTGGTGTATTTGATTTTTTCCATGGCAAAGCTCGAGGTGACGTCGATGAGGCCCGGCACGCCGTTCACCAGGCGCTTATAAAAGCCGTCGTAGCTTTTCATGTCCGCCACTTCGACCTGCATCAGGTAATCGTACTCCCCCGCCATGCGGTAGAACGCCAGCACCTCGGGCATCTGGCTGGTCAGCTGCACAAACGCCTGATACCACTCGCTGCTGTGCTGCTGGGTCTTGATCAGCACAAACGCCGTCAGCCCCAGGCCGAGCTTTTCGTTATCCAGCAGCGCCACCCGGCCGCGGATATAGCCCTCGTCTTCCAGGCGCTTCAGGCGTTTCCAGCACGGCGTCGAGGTCAAATTGACCGCATCGGCCAGCGCCTGCAGCGACTGGGTGCAATCTTGCTGCAGCATGCACAGCAGCTTACGGTCTGTTTTATCTAACATAGCGGCTACCAGGAGAAAAATTTTCTCTCATTAGGCGATTAAACAGGGAAAATGGCAATCCTTTTTTCCTGCCGACAGGCTATGCTACGCCATAAACCAGCCCCCTATTCTGAGGCCAAATCATGACAAACTCTTGGGTAAAATATGCTATCGGTGAAATAGAAGCGGATTTTCAGCGCTCCGCCGATACGCACCTGATTCGCCTGAACCTGCCGGCGTTTCCCGGCATCTGCCTGTATCTGAAAGATGAGAGCACCCACCCGACCGGCAGCCTGAAACACCGTCTGGCGCGCTCGCTGTTCCTTTATGGCCTGTGCAACGGCTGGATCACCGAAAACACCACCATCATCGAGGCCTCTTCCGGCAGCACCGCGGTGTCCGAAGCCTACTTCGCCCGTCTGATCGGCCTGCCGTTCATCGCGGTGATGCCGTCCTGCACCGCGCGCCGCAAGGTGGAACAGATCGCCTTTTACGGCGGCCGCTGTCACTTCGTCGATCACGCCGCCCAGATCTACGCCGCCTCCGAACAGCTGGCGAAAGAGCTGAACGGCCACTATATGGATCAGTTCACCTACGCCGAGCGCGCCACCGACTGGCGCGGCAACAACAACATCGCCGACAGCATCTTCCGCCAGATGGCGCGCGAACCCTTCCCGGTGCCGAAACACATCGTGATGAGCGCCGGCACCGGCGGCACCTCCGCCACGCTGGGGCGCTACATCCGCTATCAGGGGCACGATACGCAATTGACGGTGGTCGATCCGGAAAATTCGGTGTTCTATGACTGCTTCCACCACGGCGATCGCACCCTGATCGGCAGCTGCGGCAGCCGCATCGAAGGCATCGGCCGCCCGCGCGCCGAGCCGTCGTTCATCCCGTCGGTGGTCGACAACATGCTGCGGGTGCCGGATGCCGCCAGCGTCGCCACCATTCACTGGCTGGAAGGCGTGCTCGGCCGCAAGGTTGGCGCCTCCACCGGCACCAACGTCTGGGGTGCGCTGCAGCTGGCGAAGCAGATGCGGGAAAACGGCGAGCAAGGGTCGATCGTCACCCTGCTGTGCGACAGCGGCGAGCGTTATCTGGATACCTATTACAACCCGGAATGGGTCAGCAACAACATCGGCGATCTGCAGCCGTATCTGGCGCAGCTGGCGGATTTGTAACGCCAGGCTGCGGATAAAAAAAAGCCGGGTAGTCATACCCGGCCGGCTGTAAGGAGAACCTCATTCTTCGGGGGAATAGGTGAGGCAAGGTGAACGCAGCCAATGTTGTAAATAGTGGGCCACCGCCTGCTGTTGGCAATGGCCGATAACCGGTAGCTGCGGCAGCAGGGATTTCAGCTGTGGCAGGGCGTTGCCCATCACCACGCCGTGCCCCACCGCCCCCAGCATCTCTTTGTCGTTCATCGCGTCGCCGAACGCCATGCAGTCGGCCATCGTCAGCCCCAGATGGCGGCTCAGCCGGTCCAGCGCCGTGCCCTTATTGCAACCGAGCGGCAGCACCTCCAGGCAATCGTAGGCGGAGAAACACAGGTCTGCCTCGTCACCCAGCTGCGCCCGCAGCTGCACCTGCAACGCCAGCAACTCCTCGTGCGGCGCGACAAAGCACACCTTGCTGTTGCCGAACGCCGGCAGGCGGCGCACGTCGGCCAGCTGAAAACGAAAGCCACTCAGGTGGTGCGCCCGCAGCATCTCTTCCGGCACGGGAAACTCGGTCAGCCAGCCTTCGTCGCGGAACACGTGCATGCTGGCGCGGGTGCGCCAATGATGATGCAGCACCTCTTCGGCGACCGCCGCCGGCAGATCGGTAGCGTGCAGCTGTTGGCCGCGGTTGTCATACACCCGCGTGCCGTTGCCGGTGATCAGGTAGCCCTGCAGCCCCAGTTGCGCCATGATCGGCTGCGCGTCGAGGTAGTGCCGCCCGGTGGCGAACGTCACCACCATCTCCCGCTCCACCAGCTGGTTCAGCACCGCCTGCGTTTCCGGGCCAACCCGGTGATCCGGCATCAACAGCGTGCCGTCCATATCGAAAGCTGCCAGGCGATACATAAAGACCTCTTGAATGTGAACGCGATTACAATCCGTGCAGTATGGAATGGTATTTGCGGAAGTAATAGTGAACAATTTGAAAAAACCGTTCCGGATTTCTGCCCATGCGCCTGGTTCACCGCCTCAGCCAATATCAACGCCTGTACCATCAGCTCGGCAGCGCGCCGGTCGCCGTGACCATCGGCGAGCTGGCGGCGATGTTCTACTGCAGCGAGCGGCACGCCCGCACGCTGGTGCAACAGCTGCAGGATCAGGGCTGGCTGAGCTGGCATTCGCAGCCCGGCCGGGGCAAACGCGCTCGCCTGCACTGCCTGAAAACCCCGGATGAGCTACGCGCGCAGCTGTTGCAACAGCTGCTGCAACAGGGCAACCATCAGGGGGCGCTGGAGATGGCGCAGCTCGATCCGCAGCACCTGCAGGATCTGCTCAGCCCGCACCTCGGCGGGCAATGGCAGGCCGGCAGCCCGACGCTGCGCATTCCCTATTACCGCACGCTGGAAGCGCTCGACCCGCTCACGCTGACCGGCCGCGCCGAGCAACACCTGGTGTCGACCCTGCACGCCGGGCTGACGCGCCTGATGACCGGTAACCCGGAACCGCAGCCCGATCTGGCGCACCATTGGCAGATTAGCGATCGCGGCCTGCGCTGGCGCTTCTTTCTGCGCAGCCAGCTGCGCTGGCACAACGGCGAACCGTTGACCGGCCACCAGCTGCTGCAAACGCTGGAAAAACTGCAACACCACCCGCGCAGCCAACCGAGCCTGGCCAACGTCGCGCGCATCAGCCTGCCGCATCCGCTGTGCGTTCAGTTCGATCTGCATCTGCCGGATTACTGGCTGGCCCACCGGCTGGCGGAACTGCCTTGCCTGATGACCCACCCGGAGCTGCCGGCCATCGGCGCCGGCCCGTTCAAGCTGACGCTGAATGAACCGCAGCTGGTGCGGCTGGAACAGCACGCCGGTTACCACCTGCAGCATCCGTATCTGGACACCATCGAATACTGGATCACTCCCGATCTGCCCACCGCCGCCCCCTACACCAGTTGCCAGCATCCGGTGCGCATCACCATCGGTCAACAAGACGATTTGGCGCAGGCCCGGCCGGTGCAGCGCAGCATGAGCCTGGGCTGGTGTTATCTGGCGCTGAACCTGCGCCACGGCGTGCTGAGCGAAGCCCAGGGACAAAAGCTGCTGATGCTGATCCAGCAGTCCGGCCTGCTGAGCCATCTGCCGATCCCCAACAGCGTGATCACCCCCAGCCATGAAATGCTGCCCGGCTGGCGCATCCCCCGCCAACAGGTCGAAGAGGACGTCGCCCTGCCCGCCCGGCTGACGCTGCTGTATCGGCCGCCGGTCGAGCTGGAAACGGTGACGGCCGCGCTACAGCGGCTGCTCGCGCAGCACGGCTGCGAGCTGGAAGTGCGCTACTACGCCGGCAAGCGCTGGCAAAGCGAGGAACAGATCGCCCAGGCCGACCTGCTGCTGGCGGACAACCTGATCGGCGAAGCGCCGGAGGCGACGCTGGAGAGCTGGCTGCGGCAGGATACGCTGTGGCGCGGCATCCTGACGGAAAGCCGCTGGCAACAGCAACAGGACACGCTGCGGCAGATCCAGCAGCTGCAGGCGCAGCAACCGCGCTTCGCACAACTGCAGGCTTATTATCAACGGCTGATGGCCGCCGCCATCATCACGCCGCTGTTTCACTACCAGTATCAGATCAGCGCGCCGCCGCGCATGCATGGCGTCACGCTGACCGCCCACGGCTGGTTCGATTTTTGCCAGGCGTGGCTGCCGCCGCCGGTGGACGACGCCCCGGCCTGAGCCGAACCGCCCTGCGCCTGGCGGCCCTTTCTGCTACTATTGTCGCCGCAACGCAATTTTATCCTGCCGCCCGAATGTGTATCGGGAGAGGCCAAAGCCCAAAAAGGTGATTTTATGAAGCGCGCGGTTGTCGTTTTCAGCGGTGGACAAGACTCCACGACCTGCTTGATCCAGGCATTGCAACAGTATGACGAAGTTCACTGCGTCACGTTCGATTACGGCCAGCGCCATCGCACCGAGATTGAAGTGGCTCAGGAGCTGTCGGTGGCCCTCGGCGCCAAGGCGCACAAGGTGCTGGACGTAACGCTGCTCAACGAGCTGGCCGTCAGCAGCCTGACGCGCGACAATATCCCGGTTCCCGCCTACGATCCCAATCAGAAAAATGCGCTGCCGAGCACCTTCGTGCCGGGCCGCAACATCCTGTTCCTGACGCTGGCGGCGATCTACGCCTACCAGGTGGAAGCGGAAGCGGTGATCACCGGCGTGTGTGAAACCGATTTCTCCGGCTACCCCGATTGCCGCGACGAGTTCGTTAAAGCGTTAAACAAGGCGGTGACGCTGGGCATCGCCCGCGATATCCGCTTCGAAACGCCGCTGATGTGGCTGAACAAGGCCGAGACCTGGGCGCTGGCGGACTATTACCACCAGCTGGATCGCGTGCGCCAGGATACGCTGACCTGCTACAACGGCATCAAGGGTGACGGCTGCGGCGAGTGCGCCGCCTGCAACCTGCGCGCCAATGGCCTGACGCAGTATCGCGCCAATCAGGCGGAAGTGATGGCCGCGTTGAAACAAAAGGCCGGTCTGGCCTGAGGCAGTGACGGCGGCAGCTTCTGCCGCCCGTTCTCCCCCTGTTTACCGTGAGTTTTCCTGCGGCACAAGCGCCTCCAGATGCGCACGCAGTTCCCCCTCGAGCGGCAGCGCACGCTGCGTTTTCAGATCGACGCACACGAAAGTCAGCAGCGCGTCGGCCACCGGCGTCCCCGCCGGATCCTGCGTCACCTTTTGGCTCAGCACGCCGCTCTTGCCGTTGAGCTGCACCATCTGGCTGTCGATACGCAGCTTATCCCCCAATACCGCCGGGCTGCGGTAATTGATATTGATGTTCACCACGATGAAAGCGATGTTGTTTTCCGTCATCCAGCGGAACCCGGCCTCGTTCTCCAGCCACTCCCAACGCGCCTCTTCCAGAAACTCCAGATAGCGAGCATTGTTAACGTGCTGGTAAACATCAAGATGATAACCGCGAACTTTGATAAAGGTTTGCATAGGGAACGATCGCTCCTGCCTGGTGATTACAGAAAGAGGGAGCCGCGCTGGCTCCCTCGCCCGTTTGGTCAACGCGCCAAACTGGTAAGACCTGTAAAATGTAGCAGAGGAGTTTCGGCCTCAGCGGCATTTTGCCACGCAGCCGCGACCGGGATCACATTTTCAGCCGGGCGCGGTTCTTCTCAAACAGCGCCGGCCCGATGCCCGGCACCTCCTGCAACTGCTCAACCTGGGTGAATGGCCCATTCTGCTCGCGGTAGCGCACGATGCCTTCCGCCTTCTTCAGGCCGACGCCGCTCAAGGCGGCGGCCAGCTGTTCGGCGGTAGCCTGATTGATGCTGACCGCCGTTTCTTCGGCCACCCTGGTCATCGTCTGTTGCCCGCCATTGCTCGCCGGTGCTGAGAGCATGGGGGCCGGCGCCTCGGCTTTATTCACCGCGGCGGCTGGCCCCGCCAGGCATAACAACAGCGCGGTCAGCGCGGCGTTAACGTGACGACGGTAACCGAAAAACGCTTTTTTCTCTGAATGTTGCATGCTGTATCCTCCTTGTGTGTGACAGCACGGCTACCTTGCCGCGGCGGCGGATATTCAGCAATCGGCGGATATCAGATGTGGAAAAGGCCGCGAAAGCGGCCTTTGTTTGTTGCACTGCGTTGCAGAAAAATGCGGCGATTACTGAGGCTGTTGCTCAGCGGCGCCCATTTTGATCTCGGCTTCTTTACGCAGGCTCGCCAGCAGCGAATCGAAGGAGACGCCGGTCGCGCCCTCTTCCATCTTGCCAACGAAGGTTTTCATTTCGTCTTCCGGCAACGTGCCTGGCTTCACCGCATCGAGCGCGATCAGCACCACGTTGTCCTGACGATCCTGCGACATGCCGTATACCGGTTTACCGTCCTGCGGGTGCGGCAGCGCGAACACGCTCTCTACCAGTTGGCTGTCTTCCGGCGCGCGCGCCATCTTCTGCACGGCGCCAAAGCTCAGGCCGGCGGCTTTCATCGCCTCGTCGCCCTTGCCCTGCTTCAGCTCAACCAGCAGCTTCTCGCCCTGCAGTTTCGCTGCCTGCAGCGCCTTGTTGCGCTTCACCAGTTCCGCCACGCGGTCTTTCACCTGGTCGAACGGTTCGATGCCTTCCGGCTTGTGGCCGCTCACGCGCACCACGAAGGCGCGGTCGCCGTCTACGGTGATCACGTCGGAGTTGCTGCCCGGCGCGCCGTTCTCGCCGATCAGCGAGCCGTCGAAGATCGCCTGCACGACCGGCTTGAAGTTCAGCGCGGCAGGAATGTTGTCACGGGTGAACCAGTCGCTTTGCGCCGCTTTCACGCCGGCCGCTTCTTCAGCCGAGGCCAGAGATTCGTTGTCGCTGGTCGCCGCTTCGCTCACCTTTTGCTGCAGCGCGTAATACGCGTCTACCGCTTTCTCCTGCTGCACCTGCTTGGCGATGGCGTCATGCACTTCGCTCAGCGGCTTCACTTTCTCAGGTTCGATATCGTTCAAACGCACGATCAGGTAGCCGACGGAAGACTTCACCACGCCGGACAGCTGCCCTTTCTCGGTCAGGTTAGCCTGCTTCAGCTCGTCGGCGGTGGTTTCCGGCTCCAGCCAACCCAGCTCGCCGCCAGTGCGGCGTGAGATGATATCGGTGGATTTCTCTTTCGCCAGCGTGGCGAAATCGGCGCCCTTCTTCAGCTCGTCCAGCGCCGCGTTGGCTTCCGCCTCGGTTTTCAGCTGGATCACGCTGTAGTTTTTACGCTCCGGCTGGCCGTAGCTGCTCTTGTGCTGGTCGTAGTAAGCGCTGATGTCTTCTTCACTCACTTTCACCTTGTCCTGCATGGACGCAGCGTCCAGCGGGATATAGCTCACCTTCACCTGCTCAGGTGCGATGAAGCTGTTCTTGTTCTGATCGTAATACGCCTTCAGTTCGTCGTCGCCGGCGCTCTGTTTCGCCTGCAGCGCTTTCAAATCGATGGTCGCCAGGCGCACGTCGCGCTCCTGCAGCACCAACGCCGCCATGGCTTGCGATTCAGACGGCAGCACGAAGCCGGAATCGCCGAAGGCCTGGATCACCTGCTGATTGACCAACTGCTGGCGCATCGACTGCGCGAAGTTGTCGGCGGTGTAGCCCATGCGGCCGATCAGGTCGAGGTATTTGGCGTTATCGAACTGGCCGTTGGTCTGGAAGTAAGGCGCCTTGCGGATGGCGTCCTTGATCTGATCGTCGCTGACCGCCAGGCCCAGCTTCTTGGCGTACTGGTCGAGCAGCATGTTGTCGATCAACTGGGACAACACCTGACGGCGCATCTGCTGCATATAGCCTTCGTTGCCGGCCAGCGCGGAGAACTGGTCACCCAGCTGCTGCTGCATGCGGCTACGCTCGCTTTGGAAAGCCTGTTCCAGCTGAGCGCGCTCGATCGTCTGACCATTTACTTTCGCAGCATAATCGCCGGAGCCGCCGATCAGGTAGTTACCCACCCCGGTCAGAACGAATGACAGGATGATCAGGGCCAGGATGATTTTGAGCACGACGTGATTAGCAGCCGCGCGTAAATTGTCCATCATAGTGTGACAACACTCCGCTGTGATGTGGATTAACAACCCTTGTGCAGGCGCGTTCCCTGCGACAAAAATAAAAAAAGCGCATCAGTCCGATGCGCCTTGTATCTTACCTTACCAGCACCGCTGCGTCAGGTGATTGTTTATTACAAAACCCTGTTACGCTAAACGGTTAGACGCTAAATCAGTTTACAGCGTCTTTCAGCGCTTTCCCTGCACGGAAGGCAGGTACTTTGGCTGCCGCGATTTTGATCTCTTTACCGGTCTGCGGGTTGCGGCCGGTACGAGCCGAACGTTCACGCACGGTGAAGGAACCGAAACCTACCAGAGCCACGTCATCCCCTGCTTTCAGAGAGTCGGTAACGGAAGCGATTACTGCGTCTAAAGCACGTCCCGCTGCCGCTTTGGAAATATCAGCACCTGCGGCAATCTTGTCGATCAGTTGTGACTTATTCACTCTATCATCCCCTCTAGAATTCTATCGTCGCACCGAAAAATCCCTACGGTTGCGACAGCGCAGCTGTTATATCAATCCCATCGAACCTTGGCAAGCCACCGACTGCGTGGCAAAACGCGGGCCGACAGAGATCTAACTTAGCGGTACAAAAAAATACTGGCAAGTCCGAAATGGCTTGCCAGTATAAGTTTTATCAATGGTTTTTGCGATTCGTCACTATTTTGCCGCTACCGGCAGTGCGCCGAAGGCCGGGTTTTGCAACGCAATGTTCAAAACTTCATCGATTCGCTGCACCGGATGAATCTCCAGATCGGCGATAACATTGTCCGGAATCTCTTCCAGATCGCGCTTGTTCTCGTAAGGGATCAGCACGGTTTTGATGCCGCCACGATGCGCCGCCAACAGCTTCTCTTTCAGGCCGCCGATCGGCAACACCTGACCGCGCAGCGTGATCTCCCCGGTCATCGCCACATCGGCGCGTACCGGGTTGCCGGTCAGGCAGGAGACCAGCGCGGTGCACATCGCGATACCGGCGCTCGGGCCGTCTTTCGGCGTCGCCCCTTCCGGCACGTGCACGTGGATGTCGCGTTTCTCGTAGAAATCGGCGTTGATGCCCAATTTCTCCGCGCGCGCGCGCACCACGGTCAGCGCCGCCTGAATCGATTCCTGCATCACTTCGCCCAGGGAACCGGTGTAGGTCAGCTTGCCTTTGCCCGGCACGCAGGCGGTTTCGATGGTCAGCAGATCGCCGCCCACTTCCGTCCACGCCAGCCCGGTGACTTCGCCCACGCGGTTTTCGGTATCCGCACGGCCGTAATCGACGCGCTGCACGCCCAGGTAATCCTTCAGGTTGTCGCCGTTGATCTCAAGATGCTTGAGCTTCTTGTCCATCAGCAGCGTTTTCACCGCTTTACGGCACAGTTTGGAGATTTCACGCTCCAGGCTGCGCACCCCGGCTTCGCGGGTGTAGAAGCGAATGATGCCGATGATGGCGCTGTCGTCGACCGTCAGCTCGCCTTTTTTCAGCGCGTTGCGCTCAAGCTGCTTCGGCAGCAGGTGCTGCTTGGCGATGTTGAGCTTCTCGTCCTCGGTGTAACCCGACAGGCGGATCACTTCCATACGGTCCAGCAGCGGCGCAGGAATGTTCATCGAGTTCGAGGTGGCGACGAACATCACGTCGGACAGATCGTAATCCACTTCCAGGTAGTGGTCGTTGAACGCCACGTTCTGTTCCGGATCCAGCACCTCCAGCAGAGCGGAGGCCGGATCGCCGCGCATGTCGGAAGACATCTTGTCGATCTCATCCAGCAGGAACAGCGGGTTCTTCACCCCGACCTTGGCCATCTTCTGGATCAGTTTGCCCGGCATCGAACCGATGTAGGTACGACGGTGGCCGCGGATTTCCGCTTCGTCACGCACGCCGCCCAGCGCCATGCGCACGTACTGGCGGCCGGTCGCTTTGGCGATCGACTGCCCCAGCGAGGTTTTACCCACGCCCGGCGGCCCCACCAGACACAGGATCGGCCCCTTGATTTTGCTGACGCGGCTCTGCACCGCGAGGTACTCGAGAATGCGATCCTTGACGCGCTCCAAGCCGTAGTGATCGGTATCGAGCACTTCCTGCGCCTTGTTCAGGTCTTTTTTCACCTTGCTGCGCGCATTCCACGGCACCTGCAGCATCCAGTCGATGTAGCCGCGCACCACGGTCGCTTCCGCCGACATCGGCGACATCATCTTCAGCTTTTGCAGTTCCGCTTCGGTTTTCTCGCGCGCCTCTTTCGGCATTTTCGCCGCATCGATCTTGCGCTTCAGCGCTTCGTGCTCGTCCGGCGCGTCGTCCATCTCGCCCAGTTCTTTCTGAATCGCCTTCATCTGCTCATTCAGATAGTACTCGCGCTGGCTCTTCTCCATCTGCTTCTTGACGCGGTTGCGGATGCGTTTCTCGACCTGCAGCAGGTCGATCTCCGATTCCATCATCGCCATCAGGTATTCCAGGCGCTCGGTGATGTCGGACATCTCGAGCACTGACTGCTTGTCGCTGAGTTTCAGCGGCATGTGGGCGGCGATGGTGTCCGCCAGGCGCGCGGCGTCGTCGATGCTGTTCAGTGAAGTCAGCACCTCCGGCGGGATTTTTTTGTTCAGCTTGATATAGCCTTCAAACTGATTGATCGCGGTGCGCACCAGCACTTCCTGCTCGCGCTCGTCGATCGACGGCGACTCAAGGTATTCCGCCTGCGCGGCGAAATGCTCACCGCTGTCGGACAGCGTAGTGATGCGCGCGCGCTGCAGCCCCTCGACCAGCACTTTTACCGTGCCGTCCGGCAGCTTCAGCATCTGCAGGATCGACGCTACGGTGCCAACCGAGAACAAGTCGTTAATGCCAGGTTCATCCGTTGAGGCCTCTTTCTGTGCCACCAGCATGATCTTCTTATCGTGATCCATTGCGGCTTCGAGGCACCGAATCGATTTTTCCCGGCCAACAAATAACGGGATCACCATGTGCGGATAAACCACCACGTCGCGCAATGGCAGAACGGGGATTTCAATGCGTTCGGAACGCTCAGGGTTCATAGAGCTCTCTCTTAGTTTAATTTCCGCCAGGTTGAGGGGGAATCTCATGAGACGCAAGCATCTAACGTTTCATAAAATCTGGTTAACGAGTATATGGGGATGAATCTCTTACATTCAACGGCAAGAATGCAGGAAAAAGAAATGGGGGATAAAATCCCCCATTTTGCTGATAACGCCCTGGTTTGACTGGCTAATTATTCGCCAGACGCCTGAGCTTCCGGCTTGCCGTAAATCAGCAGCGGTTTGGATTGGCCGGCGATGACCGACTCGTCGATCACCACTTTGTCTACGCTGTCCATCGACGGCAGATCGTACATGGTGTCGAGCAGCGCGCCTTCCACGATGGAACGCAGGCCGCGGGCGCCGGTTTTGCGCGCCATGGCTTTCTTGGCGATGGCGTTCAACGCTTCGTCGCGGAACTCCAGCTCGACGCCTTCCAGGTTGAACAGCGCCTGATACTGCTTGGTCAGGGCGTTCTTCGGCTCTTTCAGGATCTGAATCAGCGCGTCTTCGCTCAGCTCGCTCAGGGTCGCCACCACCGGCAGACGGCCGATGAACTCAGGGATCAGGCCGAACTTGATCAGGTCTTCCGGTTCGGCCTGCAGCAGCAGTTCGCCTTCGGTCGCCTTCTCGGACTCGCCCTTGACGGTCGCGCCGAAGCCGATGCCGGAGCCGGTGTTGACGCGCTGGCCGATCACCTTATCCAGGCCCGCAAATGCGCCGCCGCAGATAAACAGGATCTTGGAGGTATCGACCTGCAGGAACTCCTGTTGCGGATGCTTGCGCCCACCCTGCGGCGGAACCGCGGCGATGGTGCCTTCAATCAGCTTCAGTAGCGCCTGCTGCACGCCCTCACCCGAGACGTCACGCGTGATCGACGGGTTGTCGGACTTGCGGGAAATCTTATCGATTTCATCGATATAAACGATGCCGCGCTGCGCTTTCTGCACGTCATAGTCACATTTTTGCAACAGCTTCTGGATAATATTTTCCACGTCCTCGCCCACGTAACCGGCTTCGGTCAGCGTGGTGGCGTCGGCCATGGTGAACGGCACGTCCAGGAAGCGCGCCAGCGTTTCCGCCAGCAGGGTTTTGCCGCTGCCGGTCGGGCCGATCAGCAAGATGTTGCTCTTGCCCAACTCGATACCGTTGCTGGTATCGCCGTTGCGCAGGCGTTTGTAGTGGTTGTACACCGCAACCGCCAGCACTTTCTTCGCCTGCTCCTGGCCGATGACGTAGTCATCCAGGTGGTGGCGGATCTCGTGCGGCGTCGGCAGCGCACTGCGCTCACGATGCGGGGCAACTTCTTTAATCTCTTCGCGAATAATGTCGTTACACAGATCGACACATTCATCGCAGATATACACTGACGGCCCGGCAATCAGCTTACGCACTTCATGCTGGCTTTTGCCGCAAAAAGAGCAGTACAGCAGCTTTCCTGAACCGTCTTTGCGCTTATCTGTCATCAGTCAAACCTCTTCTTTAGTCTTGTCCCGCAGGAAAATCACGGCGGCAGTGCGCCCAAACTCATATCGGGAACGCCGAGTGGCCACAGCAGAGCGAGCCCCTGCCCACTCTGATTACTATAGTCCATCGGCGCCGCGTGGTTCTAGCTGCGGTGTGTCAGAATGCCGTCAACCAGGCCGTATTCCACGGCTTCTTCCGCGGTCATAAAGCGATCGCGCTCGGTGTCGCGCTCGATCTGCTCCAGCGGCTGGCCGGTATGTTCCGCCATCAGTTCGTTCATGCGCGCTTTCACCTTGAGGATTTCACGCGCATGGATTTCGATGTCCGTCGCCTGGCCTTGGTAGCCGCCCAGCGGCTGGTGAATCATCACGCGCGAGTTCGGCAGGCAGAAACGTTTGCCTTTGGCGCCCGCGGTCAGCAGGAAGG
Organism: Serratia sp. CY29653; assembly: GCF_052169255.1. NCBI lineage: Bacteria > Pseudomonadati > Pseudomonadota > Gammaproteobacteria > Enterobacterales > Yersiniaceae > Serratia > Serratia sp. CY29653. The sequence goes on from NZ_JBJNLC010000001.1 coordinate 2,638,461, forward strand.
AGCCCATCGAGCACGCCTGCCCCATACAGATGGTGCTGACGTCCGGCTTGATGAACTTCATGGTGTCGTAAATCGACATGCCCGCGGTGATCACCCCGCCCGGCGAGTTGATGTAGAGGAAAATGTCTTTTTCCGGGCTTTCCGCTTCGAGGAACAGCATTTGCGCCACGATCAGGTTGGCCATGTGATCTTCCACCTGGCCGGTCAGGAAAATGATGCGCTCTTTCAGCAGGCGGGAATAGATGTCGTAAGAACGCTCCCCGCGTGAAGTCTGCTCTACCACCATCGGCACCAGCGCCATGTTCGGTGCAAATTGATCTCGTTCGCCACTGTATGACATTACCGTCTCCTAATAGAAATTGCCTTGGCGGCCAGGGTGTCACCCTAATACGCCGATTCTACTTGAGAACGGCCATGATGACTATGCTCAAGCATTCGACCCGCGCCGCACGTACCCGACGGTTATTTCATCCCGCGCACTTTGGCAAACAGCCCCAGAATTATTCTTTACAGATTGGGGGATCCCGGCGCGATTTCAAGCCCAGAGGCCGATTTTCTCCGCGCGCCGAAAACGATGCCGTTAATCTGACCGTTATCATGCCAGCCAGTTCCCCAGGCAACAGGGTAAATATAGTGCATATTGCCCCGCTTAACCTGAGATTAATCAGCAACGTGGCAAAAAGAAAAGCCCGCAACCTGAGGTTGCGGGCTTTTTCATCGTGCGCCGGTTCGCCAGGCGAAACCGGGGGCGCCGTTCATCGCGCCCGGCACGCCGGCATTACGCCTGTTGAGTCTGGTTCATCAGCTCGCTGAAGGTAGTGGCTTTTTCAGTCACTTTCGCTTTTGCCAGCAGGGCTTCAACCGCTTGCTCTTCCAGAGCCACGTTGCGCATGTTGTTCATCAGCTCTTTGTTTTTGCTGTAGAACTCGATGACTTCGCTCGGATCTTCGTAGGCAGAAGCCATTTCTTCGATCAGCGTCTTCACGCGGTCTTCGTCAGCTTTCAGGTCGTTGGTGCTGATCACTTCGCCCAGCAGCAGGCCAACCACTACGCGGCGTTTCGCTTGCTCTTCGAACAGCTCGCGTGGCAGTTCCAGCGCTTGCTTCTCGTTGCCGCCGAAACGCTGTGCAGCCTGACGACGCAGTACGTCGATTTCGCCGTCGATCAGGGCAGCAGGCACGTCGATTTCGTTCGCGCTCACCAGGCCGTCGATCGCCTGAGACTTGATGCGGTTACGCACGGCGCCTTTCAGCTCGCGCTCCATGTTCTTGCGAACTTCGGTGCGCAGGCCGGCAACGGAACCGTCCGCCACGCCGAAACGCTTGATGAACTCTTCGGTCAGCTCCGGCAGTTCGCGCTCTTCAACTTTCTTCAGCACAATAGCGAATTTGGCCGCTTTGCCCTTCAGGTTTTCCGCGTGGTAATCTTCCGGGAAGTTCACGTCGATGGAGAACTCTTCACCCGCTTTGTGACCGACCAGGCCTTCTTCGAAGCCTGGGATCATGCGGCCCTGGCCCATTGCCAGTACGAAGTCGGACGCTTTGCCGCCTTCGAACTCTTCACCGTCGATAGAACCGGTGAAGTCAACGGTCACGCGATCTTCAGCTTCCGCTGCGCGATCGGTTTCTTTCCAGGTCGCCTGCTGCTTGCGCAGGGTATCCAGCATCGCGTCGACGTCTTCGTCGTTCACTTCAACCACAGGTTTTTCAACTTCGATGTTTTCCAGGCCTTTCAGCTCAACTTCTGGATACACTTCGAATTCAACGGCGAAGGTGAAGTCTTCACCTTCTTTGTACTCGCCCGGCACGTAGTTTGGTGCGCCGGCCGGATTAATCTTTTCTTTGATGATCGCGTCAACGAAGCTGCGCTGCATCGCTTCGCCCAGCACGTCCTGACGAACAGAGGCGCCGTAACGCTGTTCCACGATGTTCATCGGCACTTTGCCTTTGCGGAAGCCGTCGATACGCACGCTTTTCGCTGCGTTGATCAGCTCTTTCTTCACCGCCTGCTTGATAGTATCAGCCGGTACAGTAATAGAGAGACGGCGCCCAAGGCCTTGAGTGGTTTCTACTGAAACTTGCATCTTGTTACCTCAAAAAAATCACAGTGCTCGGTCAACTCCGTTCCAAGAACCAGGACGGCTACAAATAAGAACCGAGTTCCCTGATGACAGAAGCGTCCCGAAACCATTCCGGAAAAATAAGACGCGACATTATAGCGGCGCATGCATGGCGAGTCGAGGAAAGCTAGGCGGCGCAGGCGCGCTAAAACTCACACTTTTGCCGATTCGATCGCCAAAAGGCCGCCAAAACAGACCGAACGTTGGCCACATTGCGCATCGGCCGTGTCGTCGTCAAAAACAGAAACGGCCCGCAGGCCGTTTCAAAATTCGTCAGTAGTAATACCCTAATTCAAGGGCAAAGTTCCACTGATACCTGAAAATTTCCCCCTCAGGCCAGCGTCCCGGCGCCGCGACACGGCGGCGAGGCCGGCACGGTATCCTGCAACCCTTCCCACTCTTTGAGCGTGTAGGTGTGCAGCGCCAGCGCGTGTACGCCGTCCGCCAGCTCCTCCGACAGCACGCCGTAGATGGAGCGGTGGCGCGTCAAAAAACGTTCGCCGACGAAGCGATCGCTGACCAATACCACTTTGAAATGGCTTTCTGAGCCCGCCGGAACGTTATGACGATAGCTTTCATCAACGACTTCCAGATACGCGGGCTCAAACGCCGCCCTTAACTTTGCTTCTATTTGCTCGCGAATCATAGGATCTCCTTACAACACCGGCAGAGGACCGTGCCCATCTAGTTCAATATTAGCCGGTTTCCCCCCGTTTAGACCATCGCCGGGACAAATTTCTCTTTTATGCGGTCAAATGATGAGCGTCATCCCCGCCGCTTGGGGGATTATCCGATTGAGCGGGCCAAAAAAGCGTGTTTTTATCAACGGCAGGTAAAAATTTGTCACTCAGGCGCCTTCCGCGCTTCCACCGCACGGCGGCGATGCTATGATGTCGGCAATTTGTTGTCGGCTATCCCGCTCTGATTATTGCTAAACCCATCGAGAATGAGACAGAAAACATGTTAAAGAAACTTTGTCTTCCTTTGCTGGCCGCCCTGCTGCTGGCCGGCTGCGCGACCAGCAGCAACACCTTGAACGTCACGCCGAAAATCGTTCTGCCGCAGCAGGATCCTACCCTGCAGGGCATCACCGTCAGCATCAACGGCGCGGATCAGCGCACCGATCAGGCGCTGGCCAAGGTGAACCGCGACGGCCAGCTGGTCACGCTGACGCCATCGCGCGATCTGCGTTTCCTGCTGCAGGAAGTGCTGGAGAAACAGATGGGCGCACGCGGCTACATGATCGGCGCCGACGGCCCGGTGGCGCTGCAAATCGTCGTCAATAATCTGTACGCGGACGTCTCCGAAGGCAACCTGCGCTACAACATCACCACCAAAGCCGACATCTCGATCATCGCCCAGGCGAAGAACGGCAACAAGCAGGTGAAGAATTACCGCTCGACCTATAACGTGCAGGGCGCCTTCACGGCCACCAACGAGAAGATCACCGACGCCGTCAACTCCGTACTGGGCGACGTGATCGCCGATATGGCCCAGGACACCAGCGTCAACGATTTCATCAAGCAAAACGCGCGTTAATCGCCGCGCCTTGTGCCGCCCGGCGGATCGGGCGGCGCAGACAGGGAACTCATGTCGAAACACTATCTGAACATTTTCACCCAGCGTAACTCCGCCATTCTGCTGCTGCTGGGCTTCGCGTCGGGTCTGCCGCTGGCATTGACCTCCGGCACGCTGCAAGCCTGGATGACCGTCGAAAATATCGATCTGAAAACCATCGGCATCTTCTCGCTGGTGGGCCAGGCCTATGTCTTCAAATTCCTCTGGTCGCCGTTCATGGACCGCTATACCCCGCCGTTCCTCGGGCGGCGGCGCGGTTGGCTGCTGGTCAGCCAGCTGCTGCTGGTGGCGGCGATCGTGGCGATGGGCTTTATGCAGCCCGCGCAGCACCTGTGGTGGCTGGCGGCGTTGGCGGTGCTGGTGGCGTTCTGCTCCGCCTCGCAAGATATCGTGTTCGACGCCTACAAGACCGATCTGCTGAAAGCCGAAGAGCGCGGGGCGGGCGCGGCGATCTCGGTGCTGGGTTACCGGCTGGCGATGTTGGTTTCCGGCGGCCTGGCGCTGTGGCTGGCGGATCGCTATTTCGGCTGGCAAGCCACCTACTGGCTGATGGCCGGATTGATGCTGATCGGCGTGGCCGCCACGCTGCTGGCGCCGGAGCCGGACGAAAGCATCCCGGCGCCGCGCACCATGGAACAGGCGGTCGTCGCGCCGCTGCGCGATTTCTTCGGCCGCAACAACGCCTGGCTGATCCTGCTGCTGATCGTGATGTACAAAATGGGCGACGCCTTCGCCGGCAGCCTCAGCACCACCTTCCTGATCCGCGGTGTGGGGTTCGACGCCGGTGAAGTCGGGCTGGTCAACAAAACCCTCGGCCTGTTCGCCACCATCGTCGGCGCCCTGTTCGGCGGTGTGCTGATGCAGCGTCTCAGCCTGTTCCGCGCGCTGATGCTGTTCGGCGTCCTGCAGGCGGTCTCCAACCTCGGGTATTGGATCCTGGCGGTGACCGACAAGAGCCTGCTCACCATGGGCAGCGCCATTTTCCTTGAAAACCTGTGTGGCGGCATGGGCACCGCGGCCTTCGTGGCGCTGCTGATGACGCTGTGCAACCGTTCGTTCTCCGCCACCCAGTTCGCGCTGCTGTCGGCGCTGTCCGCCGTGGGGCGCGTCTATGTCGGCCCGATCGCCAGCTGGTTCGTCGAAGCCCACGGCTGGCCGTTGTTCTACCTGTTCTCTATCGCCGCCGCCCTGCCCGGCTTGCTGCTGCTCGGCATCTGCCGTCAGACGCTGGAGCACACCCAGCAGCATGGCGACTTCATGCCGCGCACCGAGTTTTCAGAATCTTACCGTTGGGCACTGCGCCTGCTGACGCTAGGCTGTTCGCTGTTGGGCCTGTGGTTGCTGTTGCTGATCGCCAATGCGCTGGACTGGACGCAGGCACCGCTGCTGGCCGATCGGCTGCTGCAAGTCGGCGCCGCGCTGAGCCTGCTCGGCGTCGCGATGGGCAGCACGCTGGATTACCTCGCCCTTCGCCGCACCCGTTTGGCATAATCTGACCGGCCGGCGATTTCGCCGGCCGAAAAAAAAGCGATCCGGGGGTATATTTATTTCGGTAAAAAAAGATAATCGGCGCGAAAATTATTTTTTTATCCGACTGCCGCGCTCGGAAATAAAATTAAATTCACCTTTAAGACACAATTATTTTACATTAAATAAACCTTTTTTTCGTATTTCCCTGCCGCGCATTTCTTCGCCAAATTCATCATACCTTTAGTTTTCCTTAACATACGGGCTGCTCGTCACGATTCAGCGTGCCAACGCGTTGTTGTCATTAGTAAATTGTCACGCAGGGTTACATCTGTGACCCCCTTAACAGAAAGTGTCAACAAGCCGCTGACACTCCCTTAAGCATGTTTACAGTACTGCAACCTTCCCGTAAAATGCCCGCACACATGAAACGACAATTGAGCCTTTGTTATTGAGGTCGTTAGATGAGACTTAAGAAATACAATAAAAGTATTGGGATGCTGTCATTAATCGCAGCCACTGTATTGCTCAGTGGTTGCGATATGGTTTTGATGAATCCCAAAGGAGCAATTGGTGTTGAGCAACGGACACTGATTATCACTGCAATCGCGTTGATGTTGATCGTGGTGGTGCCAGTTATCTTCATGGCGTTCGCCTTTGCCTGGAAGTATCGCGCTTCCAACAAAGACGCCAAGTACAGTCCGAACTGGGCCCACTCCAACAAGATCGAAGCGGTCGTCTGGACCATTCCTATCATTATCATCGCCATCCTTGGCACCATTACCTGGAAGACTACCCACGAACTCGACCCGTTCAAGCCGATTGTCACCGACAAGAAGCCGATGACGATCGAAGTGGTGTCGCTCGACTGGAAATGGCTGTTCATCTACCCGGAACAAGGCATTGCGACCGTTAATGAGCTGGCTTTCCCGAAAGATGTTCCAGTCGAATTCAAGATCACCTCTAACTCGGTAATGAACTCGTTCTTTATCCCGCAGTTGGGTGGACAGATTTATGCGATGGCCGGCATGCAGACCAAACTGCACCTGATCGGCAACGAAGCCGGTGCCTACAAGGGCATCTCCAGCAGCTACAGCGGCGCAGGCTTCTCCGGCATGAAATTCACCGCGATCGTTACCCCGACCGAAGGCGACTTCGATCAGTGGGTAGCCAAGGTGAAGGCATCGTCTAAAAACCTGAACACCACCGACGACTTTAACAAACTGGCAGAGCCGAGTGAAAACAACCCGGTTGAGTACTTTGCCGCTGTCAAACCGAATTTGTTCAAAGAAACAATTGCCAAATTCATGGGCGACATGGATATGCACAAGGGCGCTGGCGCGCACGAAGGCATGGACATGAGCCAAGGTATGGACATGGGTGAACATGCTGCTCACGCCGGAGCCGAGGAATAACTGATGTTGGGAAAATTAACACTTGATGCGGTTCCGTACCACGAACCGATCATCATGGTCACCGTAGCCGCAATTATTGTCGGGGGCCTGGCAGTGCTGGCGCTGCTGACATATTTCGGCAAATGGAAGTGGTTGTGGAGCGAATGGCTGACTTCGGTCGACCATAAAAAAATTGGTATCATGTACATCATCGTGGCGATGGTCATGCTGCTGCGCGGTTTCGCCGACGCAATCATGATGCGTAGCCAGCAGGCGTTGGCGTCCGCCGGCGAAGCCGGGTTCCTGCCGCCGCACCACTACGACCAGATCTTCACCGCGCACGGCGTTATCATGATCTTCTTCATGGCGATGCCTTTCGTGGTCGGCCTGATGAACGTCGTGGTGCCGCTGCAAATCGGTGCGCGCGACGTCGCCTTCCCGTTCCTGAACTCCCTGAGCTTCTGGTTCTTCGTGGTGGGCGTTGTGCTGATCAACATCTCCCTGGGGGTCGGTGAGTTCGCTCAGACCGGTTGGCTGGCGTATCCGCCGCTGTCGGGTAAAGAGTACAGTCCTGGCGTCGGGGTCGATTACTGGATCTGGAGTCTGCAGATTTCCGGTCTGGGTACCCTGCTGACCGGCGTGAACTTCTTCGCCACCATTCTGAAGATGCGTGCCCCAGGCATGCCTATGATGAAGATGCCGGTGTTCACCTGGGCGGCGCTGTGTACCAACGTCCTGATCATCGTTTCTTTCCCAATTCTGACCGTCACCATCGCGCTGCTGACCCTGGATCGCTATCTGGGCACCCATTTCTTCACCAATGATATGGGCGGCAACATGATGATGTACATCAACCTGATTTGGGCCTGGGGTCACCCAGAGGTGTATATTCTGGTTCTGCCGGTGTTCGGCGTGTTCTCCGAAGTCACCGCGACCTTCTCCAGAAAACGCCTGTTCGGCTATACCTCACTGGTATGGGCAACCATCGCGATCACCGTTCTGTCGTTCATCGTCTGGCTGCACCACTTCTTTACCATGGGGTCCGGCGCGAACGTTAACGCCTTCTTCGGTATCGCCACCATGATCATTTCCATCCCGACCGGGGTGAAAATCTTCAACTGGCTGTTCACCATGTATCAGGGCCGTATCAAGCTCAACTCCGCGATGCTGTGGACCGTTGGCTTCATCATCACCTTCTCCGTAGGTGGTATGACCGGCGTTCTGCTGGCGGTGCCGGGCGCGAACTTCGTGCTGCACAACAGCCTGTTCCTGATCGCTCACTTCCACAACGTCATCATCGGCGGCGTGGTGTTCGGTTGCTTCGCGGGCCTGACCTACTGGTTCCCGAAATCCTTCGGCTTCACGCTGAACGAAAAATGGGGCATCCGCGCGTTCTGGTTCTGGATCATCGGCTTCTTCACCGCCTTCATGCCGCTGTACGCATTGGGCTTTATGGGCATGACCCGTCGTATCAGCCAGAACATCAACCCTGAGTTCCACCCTCTGCTGCTGGTTGCAGCCGGCGGTGCGGCGCTGATCGCCTGCGGCATCCTGTGCCAGCTGATTCAGATCTTCGTCAGTATCCGTGACCGCGAACAGAACCGCGATCTGACCGGTGACCCATGGGGCGCTCGTACTCTGGAGTGGTCAACTTCGTCTCCACCGCCGTTCTATAACTTTGCCGTAGTGCCGCAGATTCATGACCGTGATGAATTCTGGGACATGAAAGAAAAAGGCGAAGCGTATAAGAAACCGGCTAAATACGAACCGATTCATATGCCTAAGAACACCGGCGCCGGCGTTATCATCGCCTTCTTCAGCCTGGTATTCGGTTTCGCAATGATTTGGGAAATCTGGTGGATGGCTCTGGCCGGCTTCATCGGTATGATCGTTGTCTGGATCGGCAAGAGCTTCGATCACGATGTTGACTACTATGTGCAGGTTGATGAAATCGAGCGCATTGAGAACCAACACTACGAACAAATCCGTAAAGCAGGCGTGAACCATGTCAACTGAAACTCTGACCAATCATAACGCAGCCCATGCAGAGCATGGGCACCACGATGCGGGTGAGACCAAAGTCTTCGGATTCTGGATCTACCTGATGAGCGACTGTATTTTGTTTGCGAGCTTGTTCGCGACTTATGCAGTCCTGGTGAACGGGACCGCTGGCGGTCCCTCAGGTAAAGATATCTTCGACCTGAAGTTTGTCCTGGTCGAAACTTTCCTGCTGTTGTTCAGCTCCATCACCTACGGCATGGCGATGATCGCCATGAACAAGGGTAAAGTTGGCGGTGTAAACACCTGGCTGTTCCTGACCTTCCTGTTTGGTCTGGGCTTCGTGGCGATGGAAATCTATGAATTCCATCATCTGATCGCCGAAGGCTTCGGTCCGGATCGCAGCGCGTTCCTGTCCAGCTTCTTCGCGCTGGTCGGCACCCACGGTCTGCACGTAACTTCCGGCCTGATTTGGATCATCGTGCTGATGATTCAGGTGAGCAAGTTCGGCCTGACCGCGACCAACAAAACCCGCCTGATGTGCCTGAGCCTGTTCTGGCACTTCCTGGACGTGGTCTGGATCTGCGTATTTACCGTTGTCTACCTGCTGGGGGTTATGTAATGAGCCATTCATCCCATGAAACCTCTCACGGCGGCGCAAGCCACGGCAGCGTGAAGTCATACCTGATCGGCTTTATCCTGTCGATCATCCTGACGGTAATTCCATTTGCGATGGTAATGAACGGCACTGCCTCTCATTCCACCATCCTGGCGGTTGTTGTCGGCATGGCGGTTATCCAGGTGATTGTTCACCTGGTTTACTTCCTGCACATGAACACCTCATCGGAAGAGCGCTGGAACCTGGTGGCATTGCTGTTCACCGCTATGATCATCGGTATCGTTGTTGTAGGTTCACTCTGGATTATGTACAACCTCAACATCAATATGATGGTCGATTAAGAGCTGAGCTGCACGTGATGATTAAGCAATACCTGCAAGTCACTAAACCAGGAATTATTTTCGGCAATTTAATTTCTGTCGTTGGGGGATTCCTGCTCGCTTCCAAAGGGAGCATCGACTATCCCCTGTTTCTCGCCACCCTGGTGGGTGTCTCGTTGGTGGTCGCGTCGGGCTGTGTGTTTAACAACTACATCGACCGTGATATCGACAAGAAAATGGAGAGAACGAAGAATCGGGTGCTGGTAAAAGGCCTGATCGCGCCGAGTGTCACCCTGGTTTATGCGACCGTTCTGGGTATTGTGGGCTTCGCGTTGCTGTATATCGCGGCCAACCCGCTGGCCATGTGGCTGGCGGTGATGGGCTTCGTGGTTTATGTCGGCGTTTACAGTCTGTACATGAAACGCCACTCGGTCTACGGCACGCTGATCGGCAGCCTGTCGGGCGCCGCGCCGCCGGTTATCGGCTACTGCGCGGTAACCAACGAGTTCGACGCCGGCGCGTTGATCCTGCTGGCTATCTTTAGCCTGTGGCAGATGCCGCATTCTTATGCGATCGCTATCTTCCGCTTTAAAGATTACCAGGCGGCCAACATTCCGGTGCTGCCGGTGGTGAAAGGCATTTCCGTCGCCAAGAACCACATCACGGTCTACATCCTGGCATTTATGATCGCCACGCTGATGCTGACCCTGGTGGGCTACGCCGGCTACAAATACCTGATCGTCGCTGCGGCGGTGAGCGTATGGTGGCTAGGCATGGCGCTACGCGGTTACAAAACCGAAAACGACAGCGTCTGGGCGCGTAAACTGTTCGTGTTCTCCATCGTCGCCATCACCTCGCTGAGCGTGATGATGTCGATCGACTTCAGCGCCACGGCGGCGCCTGAAGCGCTGGTGACCTACGTTTGGTAAGCCAAATCATCCGTAAATGGGCCGCTTTTGCGGCCCATTTTATTTGTCACGCCGAAAAGCGGCCGAACTGTAATATCTGTTAAACAACATTCGATTTACCCCCCCTGCCCTGCACACTAAAATGACACAGCTTTACAGAAATCATGCCATCAGGCGCTGTCTCAACGTCTGATGGCATGGTTTTTACCGAGGTTTGATGTGAACGATAATTCAATGACCCCGCAGGAGCGCCGCGCCACCTGGGGATTAGGCACCGTATTCTCCCTGCGCATGCTCGGCATGTTTATGGTACTGCCGGTGCTGACCACCTACGGCATGGCGCTCAACGGCGCCAGCGAAGCGCTGATCGGCATCGCCATCGGCATCTACGGCCTGGCGCAGGCGGTGTTTCAAATCCCGTTCGGCCTGGTGTCCGATCGCATCGGTCGCAAGCCGCTGATCGTCGGCGGCCTGCTGATCTTTGCCCTCGGCAGCGTGATCGCCGCCGCTACCGACTCGATCTGGGGCGTGATCCTCGGCCGCGCGCTACAAGGCTCCGGCGCCATCGCCGCCGCAGTAATGGCGCTGCTCTCCGATCTGACCCGCGAGCAGAACCGCACCAAGGCGATGGCGTTTATCGGCGTCAGCTTCGGTATCACCTTCGCCATCGCCATGGTATTGGGCCCTATCATCACCCACGCCTTAGGCCTGCATGCGCTGTTCTGGATGATCGCCGTACTGGCGCTGGCCGGCATTGTCATCACCCTGGCGGTGGTGCCTTCCGCCGACACTCACCTGCTGAACCGCGAGTCCAGCATCGTGCGCGGCAGCTTCCGCAAGGTGCTGAGCAACTCGCGCCTGCTGAAGCTCAACTTCGGCATCATGTGCCTGCATATCCTGCTGATGTCGAGCTTCGTGGCGCTGCCGCTGGCGATGGAAAAAGCCGGGCTGGCGGCCAGCGAGCACTGGATCGTCTACCTGGTCACCATGCTGGTGTCGTTCGCCGCCGTGGTGCCTTTCATCATCTATTCCGAAAAATATCGCCGCATGAAGCAGGTGTTTATGGGCTGCGTGGCGGTGCTGTTCTGCGCCGAAGTGTTGCTGTGGCTCTCCGGCGCGCGCCTGTGGGGCATCATCGCCGGCGTTCAGCTGTTCTTCATAGCCTTCAACGTGATGGAAGCCATTCTGCCTTCGCTGATCAGCAAAGAATCGCCGGCCGGCTACAAGGGCACCGCGATGGGGGTCTACTCCACCAGCCAGTTTATCGGCGTGGCGATCGGCGGCAGCCTCGGCGGCTGGCTATACGGATTGCAGGGCGCAGGGCTGGTGTTTATCGCCGGCGCCGTGTTGGCCGCGGTCTGGTTCCTGGTCAGCAGCACCATGAAAGAGCCGCCGTATGTCAGCAGCCTGCGCATTACGCTGTCAGAACTGGCGGTAAAGGATTCGGCGCTGGAAAGCCGCCTGAAGGCGCAGCCCGGCGTGGCCGAAGCGATCGTGGTGCCGGAAGAGCGCAGCGCCTACGTCAAGGTGGATACCAAGCAGACCAATCGCGGTCAGCTGGAAGCGCTGGTCAATTCGCTGTAAAGCATCAGGGCCGGCAATGCCGGCCCTGTAGAGATTAATCGCGGAAGTTCTTGAACTGGAACGGCTGCCCCAGATCGCCGCCGCGCACCAGTGCCATCACGCTCTGCAAATCGTCGCGTGACTTGCCGGTCACCCGCACTTCTTCGCCCTGGATCTGCGCCTGCACCTTCAGCTTGCTGTCTTTGATCAGCTTGACGATTTTCTTCGCCACAGAGGTTTCAATCCCCTGCTTCAGCTTGGCTTCCACGCTGTAGGTTTTACCGCTGTGGGTAAACTCTTCCGGGATCTCCAGCGCGGCGCCGTCGATGCTGCGCTTGCTCAGCTTTTCGCGCAGAATGTCGAGCAGCTGCTGCACCTGGAAATCAGACTCGGTGGCAACCTTGATGCTTTGGTTTTTCTCGTTTAGCTCAAAGCTGGCCGGCACGTTGCGAAAATCCCAGCGGGTGCCGAGATCGCGGGTGGCGTTCTCAACGGCGTTACGCACTTCCTGCATATCAATTTCGGAAACAATGTCGAAAGATGGCATACTTCTTCCTCCTGAATGAGTGCCTAATAGCTTAGGCGATTTTGATGCCGAGCATGATAACCGCTTTGCCGCCTCAGACAAAATCTGCTGAACGCACGCAGGGATAGCGCTTCGGGCTGCCATAAAGCCTATAGTTAATTCACGGTAATTGAGCGGTATTCCCGTGTTTCCAAGGAGACTGAATGAAAATAACCATTCTTGGTTGCGGCGCGCTCGGACAACTGTGGCTCTCCCGGCTGTATCAGCAGGGCCACGATGTGCAGGGATGGCTAAGAGTGCCTCAGCCTTTTTGCGCCGTGAACGTGATAGAGCCGGAAGGCGTCTCGTTTAATCGCAACTTGCCCACCAACGATCCGGAGCACCTCGCGCAGAGCGAGCTGCTGCTGGTGACGCTGAAAGCCTGGCAGGTGTCCAGCGCGGTCAGCGCGCTGCTGCCGAAGCTGAACCCCCAGTGCGCCATTTTGCTGCTGCACAACGGCATGGGCACCCAGGAGGAGCTGCCGCCGAACGGCCAGCCGATCCTGCAGGGCACCACCACCCACGCCGCGCGCCACGAAGGCAGCACCATTATTCACGTCGCCACCGGCATCACCCACATTGGCCCCACCTCGCCGGCCGCCCAACACCTCAGCCACCTGGCGGAAGTGCTGCATCAGGCGCTGCCCGACGTCGCCTGGCACAACAACATCGCCTCGGCCAACTGGCGCAAGCTGGCGGTCAACTGCGTGATCAACCCGCTGACGGCGCTGTACGGCTGCCGCAACGGCGATCTGCAGCGCTACCCGGAGCAGATCGAAACGCTGTGCCGTGAAGTCGCCAGCGTGATGGCGATGGAGGGCTACCACACCTCCTGCGAAGGCCTGATGCAATACGTGATGGACGTGATCCACAGCACCGCCGACAACGTTTCGTCGATGCTGCAGGATATCCGCAGCCAGCGGCACACCGAGATCGACTACATCACCGGTTACCTGCTGCGCCGCGCGCGCAGCCACGGCCTCACGCTGCCGGAGAATGCGCGGCTGTTTGAACTGATTAAACGAAAGGAAAATGAATATGAGCGTATCGGCGCTGGTCTGCCTGGCACCTGGTAGCGAAGAAATCGAAGCCGTCACCACCCTCGATCTGCTGGTGCGGGCGGGCGTAAAAGTCACTACTGCCAGCGTTGCCGGCGACGGCGAGCTGACTATCGTCTGTTCGCGCGGCGTCAAGCTGCTGGCCGACGCGCCGCTGGTGGCGATCGTCGATGAGCCGTTCGACGCTATCGTGCTGCCCGGCGGCCTGAAAGGCGCAGAATGCTTTCGCGACAGCCCGCTGCTGGTGGAAAAGGTGCGGCAGATGCATCTGCAGGGCAACATTGTCGCCGCCATCTGCGCGGCGCCGGCGCTGGTGCTGCAGCATCACGATCTGTTCCCGATCGGCAACATGACCGGCTTCCCGGGCCTGAAAGACCAGATACCGGCGGATAAATGGATGGAGCGCCGCGTGGTGTACGACGCGCGCGTCAACCTGCTCACCAGCCAGGGGCCGGGCACCGCGATGGAGTTCGCGCTGAAGCTGATAGACCTGCTGCTCGGCAAGGCCAAGGCGGCGGAGATCGCCGCGCAGCTGGTGCTGATCCCCGGGATGTACGATTATCGCGACAGTGAAGAAAACTGAATCAGCGATCGTAAACACGGGGCGCAGATCCGCGCCCCGTATCGCGTCAAAAACTGAGCTGGCTGGAGAAGCCCAAAACCAGACGCTCACTCGGCAGCGCGCCGGGTTTGATCACCGGCGTGCCGGCGAAAATGTCCGCAGCAAAACGCCCCTGATTCACCTGCAGGCCAATGACGCTCCCCGCCAACTGGCCGCCTTCCCCCTGTTGTTTGGCCAACTGCCCGTAGTCGAATCCAATATAGGGTTGCAGCATGTCACGTTCCAACGTCAGCGTATTGCGCAGATACCCTCCGCTGCTGCCGATCAATTTGCTGTCGCCGCTAAACCCGCGCACCGTAGAACGGTCGCCGATAAACGATTTATCCTGGATCGGCTGTGCGGCGCTCGCCCATTGCCCCGATAACTCCCCGAGATAACGCAGACGATGACCAAATGCATTGAAGGGTTTCAGCATACTGCCGCCCGCTCGCAGCTGCTGTTCGGCATGTGAGCTCCCCTTCCCGACGCCGGCAAGGGCGTCGGCGGTCAGCGCGATTTGCGCACGGGCGCCATAATAAAGATGGCTGACGCCCAGCTTCAGGCTGGTTAGCCTTGCGCTCTGCAAGGCAATCTCCGTGTCATTGAGGTAATAGCGGTAATGACGTTGCAGCAGTTGCGCATTCAACGACGTTTTCTCATTCATCCCGCGCGCCAACGTATAGTCAGCCTGCAGCCCCCAATACTGCGAACGGCCGTTATAGCGATAATCGGTGAAGTTGCCGGCGAAAGTCTGGTGATAGCGGCTGTCTCCGCCCAACGCGCTGAAGCGCCAGTATCTCCAAGGCAAGCTATAGTACAGGGCGCGGCTTTCATTGCCTTTGCCCGGCGGCGCCAGAATGCTGCGCGCCATCGACAGGTAAAAAACGTCGCCCAAGGCGGTCAGATTATCGAGATACAGCGCGCCGCCGGTCTGATAACGCCCCGTAGAACGAACGCCGGCGTCATCCGCCCAGGCGGTAAAACGCCAATATTTATCCTGTTGGCGCAGGATCTCGATATCGCTTTCGCCAGCTCGTTCGCCCGGAGCAATGCGGATATCGCTGATGACGCCCGGTATCCCCCCCATGTTCTCCAGCCCTTGCTCGATACTACGCAAATTCAGCACATCGCCGGCCGCAATGGGAAAAAGCGCATCGGGGCGGAAATAGGCGCTGCTGCCCGCCTGCATTTTCAGCTGACCGATGCGGCCATAATGCACACGAACCTTCAGTATCCCTGCCGGTACCTCTTGAACGTCGAGCTGCACCCGCGAAGTGATATAGCCTTGCGCTATCAGCGCGTTTTGCAGCTTTTTGCGCAACCTCGCCAACCCTTTCTCCCCCATACAGCGGCCACGGGCCGTATGCGCCAACTGTTTGAAAGCCGTGAGGCGTAGCGGCGCCGTCGCCGTTTCGACGTTATCGATCATCCAACACGGAGATTCGCTGATAAATATGTCCGCTTGCGCGTTTTGCTCCGGCTGCGGCGACAAAACAGGAGGGGTGGACGGTAACAGCTTGCGTTGCGTATCGCCGATGAGGCTTTCCTGGCTAACGCGTTGTTTGGCCGGCGCCGGCGTGGCTTCAGCGCGGCTGCAACAGCTGAACAGCACGCCCAGACAAAGAATAAGACATTCCCTTTTCATGCTCTCTCATCCATTCCCCCACCCTTGGGTGGGGGAAACGTTTGTCACATCCAATAAGACCAACCGTAAGGCCAGCCGAAACCGCCGTATCCCCAACCCCAGCTATTCGCGGGCTTGTTGATGTCGCGGCCGTTGTTGGTGACCGCGCCGGACGTGGAGCGCATCGTGCCTGAGTTGTTGAAAGAGACGCCGCGATGGCTGATATCGCCATAGGCTTCAATCCTGCCGTAGTTGCTGAAACTGGTGTCCGACAAGCTGATGGAAGAAGCGCGAGAAACGATGCTCCCGCGGTTGGTGATGGACGTTCCCTGGATCGCCGCGCCGTTTTGGGCTTCGATCACGCCATTGCCGGCGTTGAACAAGCTGGTGGCGTTGAGTTGCAAAGCCTGCGCGGATTGAATGCCGCCGGTATTGTCGACGCGGGTCGCCCGCAGTGTCAGCGCGCCGTTTTGCGTTTTGACGCTGCCGCGATTGTTCAGTTGGGTCGCATTCAGCCGTATTGCCCCGCCCTCAATGCGGCCGATATTGTCCAGCTGCGTTGCCGTCAGGGAGGCCGAACGCGCACTCACGTTCTTTTCATTTTGCAGCCGGGTAGCGCTGATGTTCAATTGCCCCTGTGAAGCGATATTTCCTTGATTGACCAGCGAGTCGGTACTGATGTCGGCGCCACCGTTTTTCGCCTGAATCTGACCGCGGTTGGCGATACCGACGAAAGCGCGGGATACGTTTTGAGCGCCGTTGCCGATTTGCACGCGTTCATCACTTCCCGCGTCGGTTTGGATACTGACGATGCTGACATTGTTCAACGAGGCGCCGGCGTTGGAGCCCGCCCCATTGGCATTGCCGCTATTGACGCCTACGCCGTTTTCATTGGCGACCAGCCTAATCTTGTTGGCATACATTCCCCCCAACTCGGCGACGTCGATCAATACTTCAGGCTTATCTTTAGACGCTTCAACGCTATTGAAGCGGGATAGATCTGCCGAAACCGTTTTTTTCCCCGCCGAGACTAACAGGGCATCCGCATGAACCGCCGCGCTGATTTCCGCCGTGCGCGCAATAACAGCCGTATAATCGACATCGCCCTTCGTCAAGCCCTCCCCCTCGACTCGAATATTGCCTTGATTAACGTGGTAGCCGTTAAAAGCGCCGTCCTTGAACTGCAAATCGGCGGTAGTTAATACGCCGTTGCGGGCATTAATAAAACCGCAACCGTTGCAGGTAATGCCGGATTTATTGGCAATGACAACATCGGCACGTTGCCCGGCGACTTCTACCATCCCCTTCAAAATACTTTTATTTACCGAATTCACTTCATTCAGAATTACCTTAGCTGCACGGCCCTCTAACTGAGCGTTCCCCGCAACGGTTCCGGCCAATGACGTATTCGCGCCCGCAAGGCTGTTATTTAAAATAGCGCCCTGAGCGCCAACGTCGAACTGCGTGTAAACGTTATGCGAGACACCGTCCGCACCCGCACGATTGATATTCACCACCGGCACCTGATTGATATGGTCAACCGATGCGCCCCCCGCCTGAGGTGCTATTTGCGCCAACAGCGGCGCGCTGGGCAACAGCAACGCCGCTGCCGACAACAGCAATGTCGTCTTATTCATTTTCATTAATCGCTCTCCTTAAATAATGTTGTCCATCCCTGCCAACCATTAACTGACGTTCAGACTAATGGCGAAAAACATTAATGGCCATAGGGATATCCTCCTTTGCAATGTGCATTACCCTGATAACCATAAAATACGAATGGCTTATGCTCAGCAAAAATATAATTTGCACAGTAAGAAAAAACATGTGCAATCAAATGCCAAAACACAATTTCAATAGGGAGTCAGCAGATAAACGCCGACAGGGCTGCCAGCGTTCGATAACAATAATATCCATACCATCAAATAAAAAAATCAATAGATTTTTAATATATTGACTGAAGTGATTTTAATAAAAGGAAAAACAAGTTAAGTGTATTATTTAAAAAAAGGCGTAATAAGCAGGGTTATTTGGCGGGAAAATGCGTTTTGAAAGAAAACGGCCGGCGTCTGGCGGCGCCGGCGGATAAATTACGGACGATAAACCTTCACGTTTCTGAAGCCTTGCTCCAGCAGGTACAGCGCCTGCAGGCGGCTCATCACGCCGCGCTCGCAGTACAGCAGGTAGGTTTTGCTCTGATCCAGATCGCCGAACTGGGTGCTCAGCTTGTAGAACGGCAGCGCTTTCACTTCAACCTGTTCCAACTGCAGCGGCTTCTCTTCCTGCTCGTCGTTGGAGCGGATATCCAGGATCACCTCGTCGGCGCCGAAGGCCGCGACGGTTTCCACCTCGGTCACCTGCTCCTGCGCCTGCTCGGCGATGGAGCGGATATCGACGTTCTTCGCTTCGCTCACCACCCGGTCGAGAATGCTGAAATCGAAGTGGCTCTCTTCCTCTTCGATCTTGGCCTTGATGGCTTTCACCGTCGGGCTCTTCGAAATCACGCCGCAGTATTCCGGCATGGTTTTGGCGAAGTCTTCGGTGCCGATTTCGCGCGCCAGCTTGATGATGTGCTCTTTATCGTGCGAGATCAGCGGACGCAGGATCAGGGTATCGGACGCGTTGTCGATCAAGCGCAGGTTGGTCAGCGTCTGGCTGGAGACCTGCCCCAACGCTTCGCCGGTCACCAGCGCCTGCACGCCGTAGCGTTCGGCCACTTGCGAAGCGGCGCGCACCATCATGCGCTTGAGCACCACGCCCATCTGGCCGTCGTCAATCTTCTCCAGGATCTCACCCACCACCGGCTCGAAATCGATGGCGACGAAGCGCACCTTGTGCGAGCTGGCGAAGCGATTCCACAGGTAGTGCGCCACCTGCTTCACGCCGATCTCGTGCGCGGCGCCGCCCAGGTTGAAGAAGCAAAAGTGCACGCGGCAGCCGCGACGCATCAGCATGTAGCTGGACACGCCCGAGTCGAAACCGCCGGAAATCAGCGACATTACGTCTTCCTGGGTGCCGACCGGGTAACCGCCGATGCCTTCGAGGCGGCGTTTGACCAGCATCAGCTTGTCGTCTTCGATCTCCAGGTTTACCGTAACCTGCGGGCGGGTCAGGTTAACGCGCGCGCTCTCGATATGCTGGTTCAGACCGCCGCCGACATAGCGCTCCACGTCCTGCGAGTTGAACGTCTGCTTGCCGCGGCGCTTGACGCGCACGCAGAAGGTTTTGCCTTCCAGCTGGGCGCGGTAGGCTTCCAGCGTCTGCTCGAAGATGTGGTGGATATCGGTATAAGCGCGATCTTCCACTTCCAGAATATGGTGGATGCCGGGAATGCGCGTCAGGGCGTCGGCGATGACCGGCCGCTGGTTTTCATCTTTGGCGCGAACTTCGATATGATCCCAGTGACGGACGACCGCCAGCGTTTCATCATACTGCTTCAGGACGTTGCGAATATTGGTCGAGAGAATCTTGATAAAGCGCAAGCGCACAGATTGGCTCTTGATGGTGATTTCCGGGAACAATTTAATGATAAACTTCATGGCGGTCTTTGTTGTCAGATAAGAATTACGGCGCGGAGTATATCACCATATCGCCGCGCTCTGCGCACAAAACCATACATGAGCGCCATGATTTGCTAATCAAGATCCGCTAGGATAGGCTCTGGCGCCACGGTTCACATGATGACGTAAAAAGAAAATTATGCCGAAAAAACCAGCACAATCAGCCAGTACAGAGCAAACAGCCAGCTTTGAAAGCGCCCTCGGCGAGCTGGAAAGCATCGTGACGCGTCTGGAATCAGGCGAACTGCCGCTGGAAGACGCGCTGAACGAATTCGAACGCGGCGTGCAGCTGGCGCGTCAGGGCCAGCAGAAACTGCAACAGGCGGAACAGCGTGTGCAGATACTTCTTAACGACAGCGCCGACGACGCGGCGCTGGCGCCTTTCACACCGGATGCCGAGTAACCGACATGTCTGAGATCGCCCCAGCGGCCGCTTTTGCCGATCAACTGCAGATTTTCCGCCAGCGCGCCGATCGCGCGCTGCTGGACTTCATCGCCCCACTGCCGTTCAACGACGGCAACATGGTGGCGGCGATGCGTCATGGCGCCTTGCTGGGCGGCAAGCGCCTGCGCCCGTTCCTGGTCTACACCACCGGCCAGATGTTCGGCGTGTCGTTGGCCAACCTGGACGCGCCGGCGGCGGCGGTGGAATGCATTCACGCCTACTCGCTGATCCACGACGATCTGCCGGCGATGGACGACGACGATCTGCGCCGCGGCCAGCCGACCTGCCACATTAAATTCGGCGAAGCCAACGCGATCCTGGCCGGCGATGCGCTGCAAACGCTGGCGTTTTCGATCCTGGCCGATGCTGAAATGCCCGACGTGGCCCTGCGCGATCGGCTGGCGATGGTCTCCGAACTGGCGACCGCCAGCGGCGTAGCCGGCATGTGCGGCGGCCAATCGCTGGATCTGGAAGCCGAAGGCAAGCGCATCGACCTGCAGGCGCTGGAGCAGATCCACCGCCACAAAACCGGCGCGCTGATCCGCGCGGCGGTGCGTCTGGGCGCGCTGAGCGCCGGCGAAGCCGGGCGAGCGGCGTTGCCGCAGCTGGATCGTTACGCCGCCGCGGTTGGCCTGGCGTTCCAGGTGCAGGATGACATTTTGGACGTTGTCGGCGAGACTGAAAAAATCGGCAAGCGCCAGGGCGCGGATCAACAACACGGAAAGAGTACCTACCCGGCGTTGCTCGGGCTTGACAGCGCGAAAGCAAAAGCGTGGGATCTCTATCAGGAAGCATTAGCTGCATTAGACACTTTGGCAGCGCAATCTTATAACACAGCGCCATTGCGAGCGTTAGCCAGCTTCATTATTGAACGCGACAATTAACGTGTGACGTTAACTCCTCTGATATGAGTATCGAATGAGTCTTGATATAGCCAAATACCCAACCCTGGCGCTAGCGGAAAACCCCGAGGAACTCCGCTCACTGCCCAAAGAGAGCTTGCCGAAGCTGTGCGATGAGCTGCGGCAATACCTGCTGAACAGCGTCAGCCGCTCCAGCGGCCACTTTGCCTCCGGGCTGGGTACCGTCGAACTGACGGTGGCGTTGCATTTCGTCTACAACACGCCGTTCGATCATCTGGTGTGGGACGTCGGCCACCAGGCCTACCCGCACAAAATTCTGACCGGCCGCCGCGACCGTATCGCCACCATTCGGCAAAAGAACGGCCTGCACCCCTTCCCGTGGCGCGCCGAAAGCGAATACGACGTGCTGTCGGTCGGCCACTCGTCGACCTCGATCAGCGCCGGCCTCGGCATGGCGGTGGCGGCGGAACGTGAAGGCAAAGGCCGCCGCACGGTGTGCGTGATCGGCGACGGCGCCATCACCGCCGGCATGGCTTTCGAAGCGATGAACCACGCCGGCGACATCAACCCGGACATGCTGGTGGTGCTGAACGATAACGAGATGTCGATCTCGGAAAACGTCGGCGCGCTGAACAACCACCTGGCGCAGCTGCTGTCCGGCAAGCTTTACTCCACCCTGCGCGAAGGCGGCAAGAAAGTGCTGGCCGGCGTGCCGCCGATCAAGGAGCTGGTGAAACGCACCGAAGAGCACCTGAAAGGCATGGTGGTGCCGGGCACGCTGTTCGAAGAGCTGGGCTTTAACTATATCGGCCCGGTAGACGGGCACGACGTGCAGGGGCTGGTTGCCACGTTGAAAAACATGCGCGATCTGAAAGGCCCGCAGCTGTTGCACATCATGACCAAGAAAGGCCGCGGTTACGCGCCGGCGGAGAAAGATCCGATCAGCTTCCACGCGGTGCCGAAGTTCGATCCCGCCAGCGGCACGCTGCCGAAAAGCGCCGGCGGTCTGCCGACCTATTCGAAAATCTTCGGCGACTGGCTGTGTGAAACCGCCGCCAAAGACAGCTCGCTGATGGCGATCACACCGGCGATGCGCGAAGGTTCCGGCATGGTGCAGTTCTCCCGCGACTACCCGCAGCAATATTTCGACGTGGCGATCGCCGAGCAGCATGCGGTCACCTTCGCCGCCGGGCTGGCGATCGGCGGCTACAAGCCGGTGGTGGCGATCTATTCCACCTTCCTGCAACGCGCCTACGATCAGCTGATCCACGATGTGGCGATCCAAAACCTGCCGGTGATGTTCGCCATCGATCGCGGCGGCATCGTCGGCGCCGACGGCCAGACTCACCAGGGGGCGTTCGATCTGTCGTTCATGCGCTGCATCCCGACCATGGTGATCATGACGCCGAGCGACGAGAACGAATGCCGCCAGATGCTGTACACCGGCTATCACTACAACGACGGCCCGAGCGCCGTACGCTATCCGCGCGGCACCGGCACCGGCGCGGCGCTGGAGCCGCTCAACCTGCTGCCGATCGGCAAAGGCGTGGTGCGTCGCCAGGGAGAAAAGATCGCCATTCTCAACTTCGGCACCCTGCTGCCGGAGGCCGCGCAAGCGGCGGAGGCGCTCAACGCCACGCTGGTCGACATGCGCTTCGTCAAACCGCTGGACGAGCAGCTGGTGCTCGAACTGGCCGCCAGCCATGAAACGCTGGTCACATTGGAAGAGAACGCCATCATGGGCGGCGCCGGCAGCGGCGTCAACGAACTGCTGATGGCCAAACGCCGTCCGGTGCCGGTGCTGAACCTCGGCCTGCCGGACAGCTTTGTCTCACAGGGCAGCCAGGAAGAACTGCGCGCCGATCTGGGGCTGGACGCCGCCGGCATTCAGCGCCAAATCGAAACCTGGCTGGCGCAGTAATCGCCACTCGCGCCTGAAAAAACGCCTCCGCTCTCGGGGGCGTTTTCGTTTCCGCCCTCCGGGATCCGCGCTACAGTTACTGTCTGAGCTTTCGAATGGGAGGCAAGCATGAAGTACCTGAAACTGGGCAACACCGATCTGAACGTCTCGCGCATCTGCCTGGGCTGCATGACCTACGGCGAACCGAACCGCGGCAATCACGCCTGGACGCTGCCGGAAGAGAGCAGCCGCCCGCTGCTGAAACAGGCGCTGGAAGCCGGCATCAACTTTTTCGATACCGCCAACAGCTATTCCGACGGCAGCAGCGAGGAGATCCTCGGCCGGGCGCTGCGCGACTATGCGCGCCGCGAAGACGTGGTGGTCGCCACCAAGGTGTATTTCCCGCTGAGCAACCTGGAGCGCGGTTTGTCGCGCGCCAACATCATGCAATCCATCGACGACAGCCTGCGGCGCCTGGGCACCGACTATGTCGATTTGCTGCAGATCCACCGCTGGGATTACGAAACGCCGCTGGAAGAGACGTTGGAAGCGCTGCACGACGTGGTGAAAGCCGGCAAGGCGCGTTACATCGGCGCCTCCTCGATGTACGCCTGGCAGTTCGCCAAGGCGCTGTATACCGCCGATCTGCACGGCTGGACGCGCTTTGTTAGCATGCAGGATCAATACAACCTGATCCAGCGCGAAGAAGAGCGCGAAATGCATCCGCTGTGTACCGCCGAAGGCATCGCCGTGTTGCCGTGGAGCCCGCTGGCGCGCGGCCGCCTGACCCGCCCCTGGGGCGAAACCACCGCGCGGCTGGTTTCCGACCAGTTCGGCAAGAGCCTGTACGAGGAAACTGAAGGCATCGACGCCATCATCGCCGAGCGCGTCGCCAGCCTCGCCGAGGAACGCGGCGTTTCACGCGCGCAGATCGCGCTGGCCTGGCTGCTGAACAAGCCGGCGGTCAGCGCGCCGATCGTCGGCGCTTCACGCAGCGAGCAGTTGGATGACGCAATCGCCGCGGTCGATTTGAGTTTGTCGCCGCAAGAGGTCGCAGAACTGGAGACGGCTTACGTGCCGCATCGGGTGACGGGATTTGAATAAGAGAAGCGGGCGCAAAACGGCGCGCCCGTCTGTCAGAACAGCCCGATCGGCCAGTGGTGCCCAATCAGGTAGATGATGCCGGCGGACAGCACGCCGGCGATGATATCGTCGACCATGATGCCCATGCCGCCATGCACGTTGCGGTCGAACCAGCGGATCGGCCACGGCTTCCACATGTCGAGAATGCGGAAGATAACGAAACCGGCGGCGACCCAGCGCCAGTCATTGACCGGCAGCGCCATCAGCGTGATCCACATGCCGACGAACTCGTCCCAGACGATGCTGCCGTGATCGTGCACCTTCATGTCTTTTGCCGTGCGGTGGCAAATATAGACGCCGATGCAGATGCTGAACATCACCGTCAGCGAGTAGAGCTGCCACGGCAGCTGGATCAGCAGCAGCCAAAACGGGATCGCCGCCAGCGATCCCATGGTGCCCGGCATCACCGGCGACAAACCGCTGCCAAACCCGGTGGCCAGCAGGTGCCACGGATTGCTCATCCGCAGCCGGCGCTTGGCTTCATCCATGGGTGCCCGGCTCCGCGTTGAAATGATCGAACCCAGCCCAGTCCAGCTCTACCGCCTCATCGTCGCGATAATAGCGGATGCCTTCAGACAGCGGGCCAATTTGGCCGATGCAGGTGTAGTCGGCCCCGAGGTGGCTCAACGCCACTTCCAGCGCGCCGCGGTTGATCTCCGGCACGGTGAAGCACAGTTCGTAATCTTCACCGCCCGCCAGCGCCCAGCGCAGCGCCTGTTCGGCATCGGCGTGGCTGCTCAGCGCCTGCGACATCGGCAGTTCGTCCAGCACGATGCGTGCGCCACAGTCGCTGGCCTTAAGGATATGCTTCAGATCGGAAATCAGGCCGTCGGAGATGTCGATCGCCGAGCTGGCCAGATCGCGCAGCGCCTGCCCCTGCAACACCCGCGGCTGCGGCCGCAGATGGCGAGCGACCAAATAATCGCGCGCCGTCGTTTCCGTCACCGCCAAACGATCCTGCAGGATCGCCAACCCGGCGGCGCTGTCGCCCAGCGTGCCGGTCACATAGATCCAGTCGCCGATGCGCGCGCCGCTGCGGGTCAGCGCCCGGCCGGCCGGGATCAGCCCCTGGATGGTCAGCGTCATGCTCAGCGGCCCGCGCGTGGTATCGCCGCCGATCAGCTGCATGCCGTAATAGTTGAGCTGATCGAACAGGCTGTCGCTGAAGGCCTTCAGCCAGGATTCGTTCACTTCAGGCAGGGTCAGCGCCAGCGAAAGCCAGGCCGGATCGGCGCCCATCGCCGCCAGATCGCTCAGATTGACCGCCAACGCCTTATAGCCGAGATCGGCCGGATCGATGTCCGGCAGAAAGTGCACGCCCGCCACCAGCGTATCGGTACTGACGGCCACCAGCTGTTTTTCCGGCACTGCCAGCAGTGCGCAGTCATCTCCAATGCCCAACTGTACATCCCGGCGCACACGCTTGAACCGGTCAAAATAGCGGGCAATGAGGTCAAATTCGCCGCATGCCATATCGATATTCCACTAGAAGAAATTAAGGCCGGGAATGCCGGCCTTAATGTTTTACTTTTTCTTGCGAAGGGTTGGCGCCACTTTATCCAGCACCCCGTTCACAAACTTGTGGCTGTCTTCCGCGCCGAAGGTTTTCGCCAGTTCGATCGCTTCGTTGATCGCCACCTTGTAAGGGACATCCTCGCGCATTTTCAGTTCAAACAGCGCGACGCGCAGCACCGCGCGCTCCACCTGGCCCAGCTCTTCGAGCTGACGCGACAGGTAAGGCGCCATCAGTTCGTCCAGCATACCTGCATTCACTGCCGCGCCGGACAGCAACTCGCGAAAATAGGCGACGTCAACATCTTTGACATCCTGCTCCGTCAGGAACTGGTGTTCAACATCGGCAAGGTCGTTTTTAGACAACTGCCAAGAGTAAAGCGCTTGAACAGCGCACTCACGAGCGCGGCGACGAGCAGCAGGTTTCACGGAATTCCCCTTAACTAAATTCAGGCTTTAATAGCTTTGATAACATTAATCATTTCAAGTGCGGTCAGCGCGGCTTCAGCGCCCTTGTTGCCCGCTTTGGTGCCGGCGCGTTCGATCGCCTGCTCGATGCTTTCGGTGGTCAGCACGCCAAAAGCAACCGGGATTTCGGCATTCATCGCAACGTTGCCGATGCCGGAGCTGGCTTCGCCCGCCACATATTCGAAGTGCGCGGTGCCCCCACGGATAACGGTGCCCAGCGCGATAACCGCGTCGTATTTGCCGGTTTTGGCCAATACGCTCGCCGTCAGCGGCAGCTCGTAAGCGCCCGGGACCCAGACAACGGTGATGTTGTCGTCAGCAACCTGACCAATGCGTTTCAACGCGTCGATCGCGCCTTCCAGCAGGCTGTCGTTGATGAAATTGTTAAAACGTGCAATTGCGATCGCCACGCGGGCCTTTGGAGTAGCAACAACACCTTCGATAACTTTCATGGGCTTTCCTTAAAAATGGGTTCAATACCCCGCAGGGGGGCGGATTCTATCATATTCTTTCATCGCCTGCGCGGCGCTTTTGTAAAACCGGCGCGCGGGCGCGAGATTCAGTGTTTCGCCCGCAGGCGCAAACGCAGGTCGGGGCCGACCTGGCGCACGTCGCTAAAGACGAATTCCGGCGCGTCGGCCAATCGCTCCAGGCCCGGCAGGTGGCACAGGCCACGGCCATTATCGCCCAACAGTTTCGGCGCGATGTACAAAATGAGCTCATCCACCAGGCCGGCCTGCAGCAGCGCGCCGGCCAGCGTTGCGCCCGCCTCCACCCAGATTGAATTCACCTGGCGCTTGGCCAACAGCATCATCATCACTACCAGATCGACGCCGCCGCCGTGCGCCGGGCAGATAAACTGCTCGACGTCTTGCGGCCAGGCCTGTTCATCCGCCTCCAGGCGCGCCAGCCAGGTGGCGCCCGGCTGCTGCACCACGCGGTGCTGCGGAGTAATGCGATTTTGGCTGTCGAGCAGGATGCGCAGCGGCTGGCGCAGATTGTCGCGCGGATAGAGGCGCTGCGTCTCGGCGTCCAATTCATCCCAACGCACCGTCAGCGACGGATCGTCCGCCAGCACGGTGGCGCTGGTGCTGAGAATGGCGGCGCTCTGCGCACGCAGGCGCTGCACGTCCTGACGCGCTTCGGGTGAGGTGATCCACTGGCTCTCGCCGGAGGCCATCGCCGTGCGGCCGTCCAGCGACGCGCCCAGCTTCAGCTGCACGTAAGGGAAACCGGTGCGCATGCGCTTGAGGAAGCCCAGGTTGACCGCTTCGGCCTCGGCCAGCATCAGGCCGTGCCGCACCTCGACGCCGGCCTGCTGCAGCTTGTACAGCCCGCGCCCCGCCACCTGCGGATTGGGATCTTGCATCGCCGCGACCACCCGGGTTACGCCGGCGGCCACCAGCGCATCGGCGCAGGGCGGCGTGCGGCCGTGATGGCTGCACGGCTCGAGCGTGACATAGGCGGTGGCGCCGCGCGCCTTGTCGCCCGCCATGCGCAGCGCGTGCACTTCCGCGTGCGGCTCGCCGGCGCGCAGATGATAGCCTTCACCGACAATTTCGCCGTCGCGCACGATAACGCAGCCGACGTTCGGATTGGGTGCGGTGGTAAAACGCCCCAGCCGCGCCAGTTCGAAGGCGCGCGCCATATAAAGTTCGTCGTGATGCATGAAAGATCCTTTAGTCTTGCAGGCGGGCGATCTCTTCGCCGAACTCGCGCACGTCTTCGAAGCTGCGGTACACCGACGCGAAGCGAATGTAGGCGACCTTATCCAGCTTTTTCAGCGCGTCCATCACCAGATTGCCCACCAGTTTGGTCGGCACTTCGCGTTCGCCGGTGGCGCGCAGTTGGGATTTGATATGATTAAGGGCGTTTTCCACGTCGTCCGAGCTTACCGGGCGCTTTTCCAGCGCTTTCAGCATGCCGCGGCGCAGTTTGTCTTCGTTGAACGGCTCGCGCACCTCATCGCTTTTAATCACTCGCGGCATCACCAGCTCAGCCACCTCGAAGGTGGTGAAGCGTTCATTGCACACCAGACACTGGCGGCGACGGCGCACTTGCGAACCGTCCCCCACCAGGCGGGAATCAATGACTTTGGTATCAACGGCGGCGCAGAAAGGGCAATGCATAACACGTCCTGATAAACGTTTTTTATAGATAAATGCAGTTTACCCCGAAGTGCAGCCACAACAAAGAGCGGCGGCCATTTGTTGCGACACGCGGCCGGGAAGCGGCGCCGATATGACTTTCCCCTCCGGGCGGACTAAGCTGATAACAGGAGATTCAGCATAGGAAATCGCCGTCATGACAACCTGTTACCCCAAAATCGCCCTGCTCGCCGCCGCCGTGTTGCTGGCGGGCTGCGCGCATAACGCCGCCGTGCCCCAGTTGCGCCATCAGGTCGCCGCGCTGAACCAGAAAGTGAGCGTGCTGACCGATCAAACCACCGCGCTGGAGCGGCAGAATCAGCTCAATCAGAACTCCGACAATGGCGTCTATCTGCTGCCGGCGGCCCGAAGCGCCGCCCGTTTGCAGAGCGGTATCGGCGAACTGAGCGTTTCGCTGAGCCACATCAAGAACGAAGCCAACGGCACGCAGGCGCAGCTGCATGTGCGCGTCCTCTCTCAGGCCACGCTGCCGCCGTTCAAAGCCGTGGTGGAATGGGGCCAGTTGGACGACGCCACCGGCCGGCCGTTGACCGCCGAGGCGCTGTCGCAACCGATCGCCAGCGCCGATTCGCTGCTGCCGAAGCCCGGCCAGGACTTCGAACTGCGCTTCAGCGGCCTGACGCCGGAACAATTGGGCTATATCCGTCTGCACAGTCTGGTTTCAACCGCCCAACCGGCGGTAGTGAAGCAGCACTGACCCCCGAGGCAAAAAAAAGGAGCGCCATCGGCGCTCCTTCTCATATCGCTGAATACTGCGGTTGTTAAGGCAGAATCGAAGGCTGATCCGCGCCCTCTTTTTCCACTTTTTGCTGCAGCATGTGTTCGCGTTTCATCCCCAGCTTCAACGCCAGCGCGGACGCGACGTAGATCGAGGAGACGGTACCGATCGACACGCCGATCAGCATCGCCAGCGAGAAGCCTTGCAGCATCGCGCCACCGAAGATGTACAGCATCAGCACCACCATCAGGGTGGTCCCGGAAGTCATCAGCGTACGGCTCAGCGTCTGGGTCAACGACACGTTCATGATCTCGTAAGGCGTACCGCGGCGGATCTTGCGGAAGTTCTCACGAATACGGTCGGAAACCACGATGCTGTCGTTCAGCGAGTAGCCGATAACCGACATCAGGGACGCGACGATGGTCAGGTCAATCTCGATATGGAACAGCGACAGCACGCCCAGCGTGATGATCACGTCGTGCGCCAGCGCGATAACCGCCCCCAACGCCAGGCGCCATTCGAAGCGGAAACCGACGTAGATCAGGATACAGATCAACGCCACCAGCAGCGCCATGCCGCCGGTTTGCGCCAGTTCGCTGCCCACGCTCGGGCCGACGAACTCGATGCGCTTCACGGTGGCATTTTTATCCACCGAGTCGTTGATCACGCCGATCACCTTGTTGCCCAGTTCCTGGCCTGCGGTGCCGGTCGCCGGTGGCATTCGCACCATCACGTCGCGGCTGCTGCCGAAGTTCTGGATGATCGGATCCTGGAACCCGGCCTTCTCCAGCGTATCGCGCATCAGGTCGAGATTAGCCGGTTTCTCCAGGTTGATTTCAATCACCGTACCGCCGGTGAAATCCAGACCCCAGTTAAACCCTCGCACCGACATGGTGGCGATCGACGCGACCAACAGCACCAACGAGATGCCGAAGGCCACGTAGTCCCAGCGCATAAAGTCGTAGACTTTACGGCCGTAGTTGAGTTGCTCAACAGTATAATCCTGTGCCACAACGCACTCCTCAGATAGACAGCTTGTTAATGCGTTTGCCGCCGTAAAGCAGGTTGACGATGGCACGGGTACCGACAATCGCGGTGAACATGGACGTCGCCACACCGATAGCGGTGGTGATCGCAAAGCCTTTGATCGAACCGGTGCCGACTGCGTACAGGATGATCGCGGTGATCAGCGTGGTGATGTTGGCGTCAACGATACTGGAGAACGCGCCTTTATAGCCCTCATGGATCGCCTGCTGAACGGACCTGCCGTTCTTCAGCTCTTCCTTGATACGTTCGTTAATCAGTACGTTGGCGTCGACCGCCACCGCCAGCGTCAACACGATCCCGGCGATGCCCGGCATGGTCAGCGTCGCCCCCGGCAACAGGGACATCACGCCGACGATCAGCACCAGGTTGGCGACCAGCGCCGTGGTGGCGATCACGCCGAACTTACGGTACCAGACCACCATGAAGACGATGGACGCCACCAGGCCCCACAGACAGGCTTCCAGACCCTGGGTGATGTTCTGCTGACCCAGGGTCGGGCCGATGGTGCGCTCTTCGACGATCTGAATCGGCGCGATCAGCGCGCCCGCACGCAGCAGCAGCGAAAGCTGACGCGCTTCGTTCGGGTTGCCGATACCGGTGATGCGGAAGCTGTTGCCCAGACGCGACTGAATGTTCGCCACGTTGATCACTTCTTCCTGTTTCACCAGCACTGCACGGCCGTTGGCGTCTTTCTTGCCGCTGTCCTTATACTCCACGAACAGGGTCGCCATCGGCTTGCCGATGTTGTCCTTGGTGAAGTTGGACATGGACGTGCCGCCGGCGCTGTCCAGCGAGATGTTAACCTGCGGCTGGTTGTATTCGTCGGTGCTCGAGGTGGAGTCAGTGATGTGATCACCGGTCAGGATCACGCGCTTGTACAGCACGATCGGCTGGCCGTCACGGGTGTATTTCACCTCGGAGTCGCCCGGCACGCGGCCGTTGGCCGCCGCAGTGGCGTCCGCATTGGTGTTCACCAGACGGAATTCGAGGGTCGCGGTGGCGCCCAGAATTTCTTTGGCGCGCGCGGTGTCCTGAATGCCCGGCAGCTCGACCACGATGCGGTCGGCGCCCTGGCGCTGTACCAGCGGTTCGGCGACGCCGAGCTGGTTGACGCGGTTACGCAGGATAGTGATGTTCTGCTGGACGGCGTATTCGCGCGCTTCGCTCAGACGGGCGTCCGTCAGGCTGGCTTTCATGGTGTTGGCGCCGTTGGCGGACAGCACCAGATCGCGCTGACGCGGGCCGATGTAGCTGATGGCCTGGTCACGGGCCGCATTGTCGCGGAAGCGAACTTCCACGCCGTTGTTGTCCAGCTTGCGGATAGACGCGTAAGGAATGCCCTTCTCGCGCAGCTCGCTGCGCAGGGTATCCATGGTCTGTTCCTGCAGCTTGCTCAACGCGGTGTCCATGTCCACTTCCATCAGGAAGTGTACGCCGCCGCGCAGGTCCAGGCCGAGTTTCATCGGCTCTGCGCCCAGCATGGCCAGCCAGGTCGGCGTGGCCGGCGCCAGGTTCAGCGCCACGACGAATTTGTCACCCAGCTCGGTCACCAGCGCTTCGCGGGCGCGCAGCTGAACGTCAGGATCTTTAAAGCGAGCCAGGATGGCGCCATTTTCCAGCGCAATCGACTTGCTCGCGATGTTGTCTTTTTCTAATACGGTACGGACCTGGTCCAGCGTAGTTTCACTGGCGGCGACGCCGCGCGCGCCAGTGATTTGTACGGCCGGATCCTCACCGTAGATGTTGGGAAGCGCATAAAGCAGACCGACGAGGATCACCACGATCAACATCAGATACTTCCACAAAGGATAACGGTTTAGCACGGCAATTCCCTTCGGGAAAAAAGATTACAGGGCCTTCATGGTACCTTTCGGCAGAACGGCCGCCACGAAGTCACGCTTGATCATCACTTCCGTGGTGTCGTTCAGCGCGATGGCGATGATGCCGGTGTCGGCCACTTTGGTCACGCGACCGATCAGGCCGCCGGTGGTCAGCACTTCGTCGCCTTTACCGATGGAGTCCATCAGCTTCTTGTGATCTTTAGCGCGTTTCTGCTGTGGGCGCAGGATCATGAAGTAGAAGATCAGGCCGAACACCACCAGCATAATGATCAGAGAGTACGGGCTTCCCTGAGCCGGAGCCCCTGCGGATGCGACGGCGTCAGAAATGAAAAAGCTCATTGAAATTCCCTCATTAAGTTATCAATTATTAGATCAAGCGTTTAAAGGCGGAATCGGCTTGCCGATCCGACCATAGAAATCCGCAACAAACTGCTCTAATTTACCCTCTTCGATAGCCTGGCGTAAACCCGCCATCAGGCGTTGGTAGTGACGCAGGTTATGAATCGTGTTCAGTCGAGCACCCAATATTTCGTTGCAACGGTCGAGATGGTGCAAGTAGGCGCGGCTGTAATGGCGACAGGTGTAGCAATCACAGTCCTTATCCAGCGGAGAAGTATCATCCTTGTGCTTGGCATTACGGATTTTTACCACACCGTCAGTCACGAACAAATGGCCGTTGCGGGCGTTGCGGGTCGGCATGACGCAGTCGAACATGTCGATGCCGCGACGCACGCCTTCCACCAAATCTTCCGGCTTGCCGACGCCCATCAAATAGCGTGGCTTATCTTCCGGAATTTGCGGGCAAACGTGTTCAAGAATGCGATGCATATCCTCTTTCGGCTCGCCTACAGCCAAGCCGCCCACAGCGTACCCGTCAAAGCCGATATCCACCAGCCCTTTGACTGAAACATCACGTAAATCTTCGTAAACGCCGCCCTGAATGATGCCGAACAGCGCATTTTTATTTTCCAGCTCGTCGAATCGCTTGCGGCTGCGCTCCGCCCAGCGCAGCGACATTTCCATCGAACGCTTAGCGTAGTCCCTGTCGGCCGGGTACGGCGTACATTCATCGAAGATCATCACGATGTCGGAACCCAGGTCATACTGGATTTCCATCGATTTTTCCGGGCTCAGGAACACCTTGTCGCCATTGATCGGGTTGCGGAAGTACACGCCTTCCTCTTTGATCTTGCGCATCGCCCCCAGGCTGAACACCTGGAAACCGCCGGAATCGGTAAGGATCGGCCCATGCCACTGCATGAAATCGTGCAGGTCGCCGTGCAGTTTCATGATCTCCTGGCCCGGGCGCAGCCACAGGTGGAAAGTGTTGCCCAGCAGGATCTGCGCGCCGGTTTCTTTCACTTCTTCCGGCGTCATGCCCTTGACCGTGCCGTAGGTGCCGACCGGCATAAAGGCCGGGGTCTCCACCACGCCGCGGTCGAAGATCAGGCGGCCGCGACGCGCGCGGCCATCGGTAGTTTGTAGTTCGTACTTCACAAAACCTCCAGCATCAGAGAAACAGTCTGATGTCGTTGAAACGGGGCCGCGCCGTGCGCGCAGCCCGGGAAATTAACCGCCGACGGACTCGTTTTCCGCCTGCGGGTTACGGCTGATGAACATCGCATCGCCGTAGCTGAAAAAGCGATACTGCTCGGCCACCGCCTGCTGATAGGCGTTCATGGTATTTTTATAGCCGGCGAAGGCCGACACCAGCATGATCAGGGTCGATTCCGGCAGGTGGAAATTGGTCACCAGCGCGTCGATCACCTGATAGTGATAGCCCGGATAGATAAAGATGCTGGTATCGCCGAAGAACGGCGCAATCAGCGCTTCTTTGCTGGCCGCCGCGGCGCTTTCCAGCGAGCGTACCGAGGTGGTGCCCACCGCTACGACGCGTTTGCCGCGCGCCTTGCAGGCCAGCACCGCATCGACCACCTCCTGCGGCACTTCGGCGTATTCGGCGTGCATCACGTGATCTTCGATGGTTTCCACGCGCACCGGCTGGAAGGTGCCGGCGCCGACGTGCAGCGTCACGAACGCCATTTCCACGCCCTTGGCGCGCAGCGCCGCCAGCAGCGGCTCGTCGAAGTGCAGGCCGGCGGTCGGCGCGGCAACCGCGCCGGGCTTCTCGCTGTAGACCGTCTGATACAGCTCGCGGTCGGCGTCTTCATCCGGGCGGGCGATATAAGGCGGCAGCGGCATGTGGCCGGCGGCGTTGAGGATAGTGAACACGTCGCGCTCGTCGTTGAAGCGCAGCTCGAACAGCGTCTCGTGGCGCGCCACCATGGTGGCGGCGATGCTCTCGTCATCCCCCAACAGCAGCTCGGCGCCCGGCTTCGGCGCTTTCGACGCGCGCACGTGCGCCAGCACGCGATGGTCGTCCAGCACGCGCTCCACCAGCACCTCAATCTTGCCGCCGCTGACCTTGCGGCCGAACATGCGCGCCGGGATCACGCGGGTATTGTTGAACACCAGCAGGTCGCCGGTTTCCAGCTTATCCAGCAGATCGGTGAATACGCCGTGCGTCAGCGCCCCGCTCGGCCCGTCCAGCTGCAGCAGGCGGCATGCGCTGCGTTCGGCCTGGGGATAGTGGGCAATCAGGGATTCGGGAAGTTCAAACGAAAAATCAGCGACGCGCATGGGTATTCACTTCTTCAATTTAGGGCTGGTTGGTAAAAAACAGGCGGCCTAGTCTAAAGCCGGGGGCGGTCAGCGGCAAGAAATAAGGAGGATTTGCCTGACTTCGGGTATAGTTGAGGGATGAATTTTCTCGCTCATCTTCACCTGGCCATGCTGGCGGACAGCTCGCTGCTGGGCAACCTGCTGGCCGATTTCGTGCGTGGCAACCCCGCCGCCGACTACCAGCCCGAGGTGGTGGCCGGCATCATGATGCACCGCCGCGTCGACGTGCTGACCGACAGCCTGCCGCAGGTCAAAGCCAGCCGCGACTATTTCAGCGCCCCCTACCGCCGCGTGGCGCCGATCACCCTCGACGTGGTGTGGGACCATTTTCTGGCGCGCCACTGGCAGCAGCTCGAGCCTTCGCGCGACCTGCACCAGTTTACCCAGGAAGCCCGCAGCCAGATCGAACCTTTTCTGCCGCTCACGCCGCCGCGCTTTCAGAACCTGAACGGCTACCTGTGGCAGGAACGCTGGCTGGAGCGCTACGCCGAATTGCCGTTCATCGCCCGGGTGCTGCAGGGCATGGCCAGCCGCCGCCCGCGCCTCGAGGCGCTGGCCGGTTCGTTCGCCGACGTCGAGCAACATTATCATCAGCTTGAAACACAGTTCTGGCAGTTTTACCCGCAAATGATGCGGCAGGCGAAGGACAAAACGCTCTGAGGTCAAGCTCAAGCCCTTGAAATTGCAACGCCTTGCAAGAATTTACGTTTTGCCGCTTGCCCTTTTGTGGGAAAAGGTTATTTTTAAAGCTCGCTAAATTATATCAACGACTTTGATAGGTGAAAGCTATCTCATCGATTGGTCTTTTACCCTTTATTCACCAAGTCGCGGCCCCTATACTGGCCCTTGTTTTTACATCCACCCTTTAACACCTATTACAGGAGTAATTATGGTCCTGGTAACTCGTCAAGCCCCTGACTTCACTGCAGCTGCCGTACTGGGTAGCGGCGAAATCGTTGAAAACTTCAACCTGAAGAAGCACCTGAACGGCAAACCGGCCGTCCTGTTCTTCTGGCCAATGGACTTCACCTTCGTATGCCCTTCCGAGCTGATCGCTTTCGATCACCGCTATGAAGAGTTCCAGAAGCGTGGCGTTGAAGTGGTTGGCGTTTCCTTCGACTCAGAGTTCGTTCACAACGCATGGCGTAAAACCCCTGTCGACAAAGGCGGCATCGGTGAAGTGAAATACGCAATGGTTGCTGACATCAAGCGTGAAATTCAGAAAGCTTACGGCATCGAACACCCGGAAGCCGGCGTTGCGCTGCGCGGCTCCTTCCTGATCGACAAAGACGGCATCGTGCGTGCTCAGGTTGTTAACGATCTGCCAATCGGCCGTAACATCGACGAAATGATCCGTACCGTTGATGCGCTGCAATTCCACGAAGAGCACGGTGAAGTGTGCCCGGCTCAGTGGGAAAAAGGCAAAGCAGGTATGGGCGCTTCCCCAGACGGCGTTGCAAAATACCTGTCTGAAAACGCTGCCAAGCTGTAATTTCAGCCTGATAGTGAATCAACCGGCCCACGCGGCCGGTTTTTTTATGCCCCTTTATGGGGCAGGCCGCCCACCTTCAGTGCTTTATTTCCCTGTTTCCGCTCACATTTCCCACCCTGCTCGCCGCGCGTGCGCCCATCAGCGGCTACTATCAATAACGCTGGCTCGCGCTTTGCAAGCGAACAGCGGCAAGCAAACACAACACAATAAAAAACTGACAGGGTAGGAATAACTATGTTTTTACAGAAATGGAGCAAACCCCTGACCATGGCGGCGCTGCTGGTCAGCGGCAGCCTGTATGCGGCATCCAACCCCGCGGTGGAAGCCAAAAACGGCATGGTGGTCACCTCGCAGCACCTGGCCTCGCAGGTCGGCGTGGATATCCTGAAGATGGGCGGCAACGCCATCGACGCCGCCGTGGCGGTGGGCTATGCGCAGGCGGTGGTTAACCCCTGCTGCGGCAACATCGGCGGCGGCGGCTTTATGACCGTTCACCTGGCGGACGGCACCGACACCTTCATCAACTTCCGTGAAACCGCGCCGGCGGCGGCCAGCGCCAACATGTATCTGGATGCCGACGGCAAGGTGAAGAAAGACGCCAGCCTGTACGGCTATCTGGCGGCGGGCGTGCCGGGCACCGTGCTGGGGATGGAAACCGCGCGTGAGAAGTACGGCAAGCTGAGCCGTGAACAGGTGCTGGCGCCAGCTATCAGGCTGGCGCGCGAAGGCTTTGTGCTGACCCGCGCCGATACCGATATCCTCGACACCACCGTCGCACGCTTCAAACAGGATCCCGAGTCGGCCAAAATCTTCCTGCGCCCGGACGGCAGCCCGCTGCAGCCGGGGGACAAACTGGTGCAAACCGATCTGGCCAATACGCTGGAAGCCATCGCCAAAGGGGGAACCGACGCCTTCTATAAAGGCAAGATCCCGCAGGCGGTGGAGGCGGCGGCCAAACAGGGCGGCGGTATCTTGACCGCCACCGACTTCGCCAATTACAAGGTCACCGAAACGCCGCCGATTACCTGCAGCTATCGCGGCTACAAGTTCGTGTCGGCGCCGCCTCCCAGCTCCGGCGGCGTGACGCTGTGCGAAATCCTCAACGTGGTGGAAGGCTACGACCTGAAAAGCATGGGCTTCAACTCGGCGGCGGCCATTCACACCATGACCGAAGCGATGCGCCATGCCTACATGGACCGCAACACCTACCTCGGCGACCCGGAATTCATCAAGAACCCGATCGACCGGCTGGTGAGCAAGAGCTACGCCGAGCAGATCCGCAAGAAAATCGTCTCGGACAAGGCCACGCCGTCGGAAAACGTACAGCCCGGCATGGAACCGCATGAGAAACCGGAAACCACCCACTATTCGATCGTCGATCACGACGGCAACGCGGTCTCCACCACCTATACCGTCAACGGCCGCTTCGGCGCCGTAGTGATCGCACCGGGCACCGGCTTCTTCCTCAACGACGAGATGGACGACTTTACGGTCAAAGTGGGCGAGAAAAACCTGTACGGGCTGGTGCAGGGCACCGCCAACAGCATTGCCCCCGGTAAGCGCCCACTATCGTCGATGAGCCCGACGCTGGTGACCAAGGACAACAAGATCTTTATGGTGCTGGGCTCGCCGGGCGGCTCGCGCATCATCACCATCACCCTGCAGACCGCGTTGAACGTGATAGACCACGGCATGGCGCCGCAGGAAGCGGTGGACGCGCCGCGCATCCATCATCAATGGTTGCCGGATGAGGTGTACTACGAACAGCGCGGCGTTTCCGCCGATACGCTGAAGCTGCTGAGCGGCATGGGCTATAAGATGGTCGAGCAAACGCCGTGGGGCGCCGCCGAACTGATTCTGGTCGGCTTGCCGGGTGCGGCGGGCGTCAGCCCGGCCAACTCCGGCAACGACTCGGCGGTTTCCGGCAAGGTGCGCGAAGGCTATCTGTACGGCGCCAACGACGTGCGTCGCCCGGCAGGTTCTGCGGTCGGTTACTGATGTAAACGCCTACTCACCTTTATCGCGGGGGCCCTTCGGCCCCCGCAGTGTCTTTAGCCTTCACAGCGCCACACGGTGGCCGTCTCTTCCGCCAGCTGCAGGCGCAGCCCGCCTGCCGTTTCGCTCAACTCTCCCCGCCCTTCCACACGCCGCCACGGGCCGCGCGCCAACAGCGGGTTGTACGGCAGCTGCGCCTGGCCGCTGCCGTCGCGCTGCAGCGCCACCAGCACCTGCTCCTGCTGATACAGGCGCACGAACACCAGCGTTTCCCCGCTGGCATACAGCACCTGACAGCCGCCGCGACGCAATGCCACGCTCTGTTTACGCAACGCCGCCATGCGCTGGAACAGCGCCAGCAGCGGCCGGTCCCAGTCGCCGACGTCCCACGGGAACGGCTTGCGGCAGAACGGATCGTTGCCGCCGTCCAGACCAATCTCATCGCCGTAATAGAGGCAAGGCACGCCTATCCAGCTCAGCAACCACACCGCCGCCATCTGCATGCGCGCCGCGTTCCCCTGCAACAGCGTGAGAAAACGCGCGGTATCGTGGCTGTCCAGTTGGTTGAACTGGATCAGCTGGCGGCCGTGCGGCAACCCGGCGCGGTAGCCGTCCATCCACTGCGCGCACCCGGCGGCGTCCAGCCGCACCGGGTGATAGGCTACGTCCAGCCCCGCCAAGAACGCCCGCACCGGCAGCGCGAAGCCCATGTAGTTCATCGCCGCATCCTCCACGCCGGCGTGCAGCCAGCGGCGCGCGTCGCCGAAGTGCTCGCCCAATACGTAGGCCTGCGGATTCTCCTGCTTCACCGCCTGATAGATGCCAGCCAGGTGGTGCAGGTTGCCGGTGGCGCCGCCGTTCTCCCCCAGCATGTGCACCACGTCCAACCGCCAACCGTCGATGCTGTACGGCGGGCGCAGCCAGTGGCGCACCACGCTGCCTTCCCCGCGATAGATCGCTTCCGCCACCTGCGGCTCGGCGAAGTTGAGCTTCGGCAGGCTGGCGTTGCCCTTCCAGTCGAGCGCGCGGCCGTCCGGGTAAAAGTTGAACCAGCCGCGATACGGCGAATCGGGGTGGTGACAGGCGCCGTTTTCGCCCTGACGATGGCGGTCGAACCACGGATGCGAGTCGCCGGTGTGGTTGAATACCCCGTCCAGCACCAGTTTCATGCCCACCTTGTGAGTGCTCACTCGCAAACGCTGCAGCGCCGCGTTGCCGCCGAAGTGCGGATCGACCTGGTAATAGTCCTCGGTATCGTACTTATGCACGCTCGGTGCGGTAAAAATCGGGTTCAGGTACAGCGCCGTCACCCCCAGCTGCTGCAAATACGGCAGTTTGGCGCCGATGCCGTCCAGATCGCCGCCGTAAAAGGTCGAGGCGGCGTGGCGATCCTCCAGCGGGTGCTGCCAGTCGCGCCGAATCACCTCGGCGCCGGCCGCGTGATGGCGGTAGCTGCCGCTCTGGATGCCGTGCTCGCCGCCGCTGCTGGCGAAGCGATCGGGGAAAATCTGATAGAACAGCTGATCCGCCACCCACTCGGGGCCGTTGTCAGGTTCGTCGACGGCGAACTGCGCCAGCTGCCCCGGCGGCGTTGGCGACCAGCCCTGCGGCCCGAACCACTGCTGGCGATCGGCCCACAGCAGCTTGAAGCAGTAACGCCGCGTCGGCTCGCCCTCATTCAGCGTCAGGCTGGCCTGGTAGCGCCGCATCCCCTCGTGGCGCTGCGCTTTCATCACCAGCAGCCACTCTTCGTTGTCCGGTTCGGCGCGCAAAAACACCCGTTCCGGCAGTTCATCCCCCTGTAACCACAGCGTGATATCCAAACGTTGCCCTTGCTTTACCACAAAAGGCGGGACCGGTTGATGCCAGGCGTTAAGCATACTGTTTCTCCTGCTGTACCAAACGAAATCGACGGCGTTCTTCAAGAAACGAACAATGCCACGTTAAGTGCAACTCCCCCTCCTCTCTGGCCGCAAAACCCGGGGATGAGCCGGGGGGCGGAGACCGAAAAATAACGCTAACCCGATGTAAAAAAAGGTAAACAGGTACAAATCCTGCACGTTACCCCTTAGGCTAACGCGTTTTAAGTTTACAGGATATTTTTTGCGCATTTTTTAAGGAGCGGTAATGCAACAACAGATAACGCGCTGGCTGGAACAGTTTGGTTTGGAATTCGGCGGAGTGATGTCGCTGTTGATGGTATTGGGGTTGATTGTCCTGATCTCGGTCGCGATCCACCTGGTGCTGCACCGGGTGGTGCTGGCCGCCCTTCAGCGCCGCGGCCAGCAATCGCAGCGCGTCTGGCAACAGGCCATCACCCAATACAAACTGTTCCAGCGCGTGGCGCTGCTGCTGCAAGGGGTGATTATCAGCATCCAGGCGACGCTGTGGCTGCAGAGCGGCAGCCAGACCCAGGCGGTGATCGTCACCGCCGCACAGGTGTGGATCCTCGCCTTCACCCTGCTGTCGCTGTTCTCGCTGCTGGATACGCTGCTGGCGCTGCTGCGCCAAAGCCCGATCTCCAATCAGCTGCCGCTGCGCGGCATTTTCCAGGGCCTGAAACTGGTGGCGGCGATCCTGATCGGCATCATGATCGTCTCGCTGCTGATGGGCAAATCGCCGCTGCTGCTGCTCAGCGGCCTGGGCGCCATGACCGCGGTCCTGATGTTGGTGTTCAAGGATCCGATCCTCGGCCTGGTGGCCGGCATTCAGCTCTCCGCCAACGATATGCTGAAGATCGGCGACTGGCTGGAAATGCCGAAATACGGCGCAGACGGCGCGGTCACCGACATCGGCCTGACCACGGTCAAAGTGCGTAACTGGGACAATACCGTCACCACCATTCCCACCTACGCGCTGATCTCCGACTCGTTCAAAAACTGGCGTTCGATGTCGGAATCCGGCGGGCGCCGCATCAAGCGCAGCCTGAATATCGACACCGGCAGCGTGCACTTCCTGTCGCAAGAGGAACAGCGTCGCCTGCAGCGCAACCCGCTGCTGCACAGCTACCTGAACGATAAAACCCAGGAGCTGAGCCGGCACAATCAGGAGATTGCCATCGATCTGGCCTCGCCGCTCAACGGCCGCCGCCTGACCAACCTCGGCACGCTGCGCGCCTATCTGGAAGCCTACCTGCGCGCTCACCCGCGCATTCACCAGAACATGACGCTGATGGTGCGCCAGCTGGCGCCGACGCCGGAAGGCCTGCCGCTGGAAATCTACGCCTTCACCAACACCACGGTCTGGGCGGAGTATGAAAGCATTCAGGCGGATATTTTCGACCATATCCTGGCGGTGATCGACGAGTTCGGCCTGCGCGTGCATCAAACGCCAACCGGCAATGACCTGCGCGGCATGCTGCTACAAAACGCCAACGCTTCCTGACGTCGGCTGACGTAACTGTGTCTGCTGGTAATGATGTTCTTTCAATTGCCAGCAGATATCTCCATCCCCTTCTTTTCCCCGGTGAAAACGGCGTTAATGCGCCATCATCTTCACCACCGAGAGGGAAAGCCCTTGCTGAAACGCTTACGTCACCGGCTGTTTACCCTGATGGCCACCCTGCTGTTTATCGGCTGCCTGCACAGCGCTTCGCTGGACGAAAGCCGCATGCCCCGCAACCTGCAACCTTCGCTGAGCGCCCTGAGCAGCAATATGCAAGACATTCGCGAGGTGCTGGCGCGCTGCGCCGGCGAGGAAGAGGAGGAACGCCTTAACGGCGGCGACGTGCGTATCGAAGCGCGCGCCGCCGGGGAGGATGAAGCGGAAGACAAACGCCCGGCATAATAGGTTAAAAAACGCCCCATCTTGTTGCGCCATACGCAACACCTGGCTATGATGCGTATAGCGCAACACTCATGGAGCCGTCAGGATGATAAGAAGCTTCAAGCATAAGGGACTCAAAAAGTTTTTCGAAACCGGTTCAACGGCGGGTATCGACGCCAAGCAGGCGAAGAAAATCGCGCTGCGGCTGAGCGTGCTGGATCTGGCGAAAGTGATTGATGACGTAGATCTGCCCGGCTTCTTCTTGCACCCGCTAACGGGCGCTCGCAGCGGGCAATGGTCCGTCACCGTAACCGGCAACTGGCGTATCACGTTTGAACTGGTCGAGGGTGATGTTTATATCGTGAATTATGAGGACTATCACTAATGAACCGCATGCATAATCCCCCTCATCCTGGCGAGTTGATCAAAGAAACCATGGAAACGCTGAATCTCAGCGCGCGTGCGCTGGCTAAAGCGCTGGACGTCGCGCCCTCCACGGTTCAACGCCTGATCAGCGGAAAGTCCGATATCTCGCCGGAAATGGCCATCCGCCTGTCCATCGTGATAGGCAGTTCCGAACAGGTTTGGATGGGCATGCAGGATGCTTACGATCTGTGGCAGGCCAGGCAGTCCATCGACGTTTCCAAACTGCGCAAGCTGGACTTCGCTTGACGCCTGCTCCTAAAAAAACACCGGCCTTAGCCGGTGTTTTTCCATTCAGTCTTGCTGCGTCGCCAACGGCGCGCGTTTTTTCTGATGGTTGACCTTGAACCAGTACCCCGCCAGCAGCAATACCACCCAGACCAGGCCGGCGTACAGCGAGACGCGCGTGGTCGGGAAGTAGCCGATCAGGCCGATGATGAACACCAGGAACACGATCGCCACCACCGAGGTGAACACCCCACCGCGCAGCGGGAACGCCAGTTGCTTCACCTGTTCTTTGCTCAGGCTGCGGCGGAAGGCGATTTGGGAGAACAGGATCATGATCCACACCCACACGGTGGCGAAGGTCGCCAGGGACGCGATCACCAGGAACACGCTCTCCGGCATGATGTAGTTGAGGTATACCGCCAGCAGCAGCGCCAGCATCATCACCACCACCGTCACCCAGGGAATGCCGCGCTTCGACACCTTGCTGAACATTTTCGGCGCATGGCCCTGCTCGGCCATGCCGTGCAACATGCGGCCGACGCCGAACACGTCGCTGTTGATCGCCGACAGCGAAGCGGTAATCACCACGAAGTTGAGGATACCTGCCGCCACGGTGATGCCCATATGCTGGAAGGTCAGCACGAACGGGCTGCCGTTGGTGCCCACCTGATTCCACGGGTAGATAGACATGATGACGAACAGCGTGCCGACGTAGAACACCAGAATGCGCCACGGCACCGAGTTGATGGCCTTCGGAATCGATTTTTTCGGATCTTTGGCTTCGCCGGCGGTGATGCCGATGATTTCAATGCCGCCGTAAGCGAACATCACCAGCTGCAGCGACAGGATCATGCCGATAAAACCGTTGCTGAAGAAGCCGCCGTTCGACCACAGGTTATGAATGCCGGTCGGTTGCCCGCCGTTGCCGATGCCCCAGATGATGATGCCGATGCCGGCCACGATCATGATGATGATGGTGGCGACTTTGAAGAACGAGAACCAAAACTCCAGCTCGCCGAACACCTTGACGCTCATCAGGTTGATGGCGCCGATGATCAGCACCACGCTCAGCACCCAGATCCAGTGCGGCACTTCCGGGAACCAGACCCCCATATAGATGCCGAAGGCGGTCACGTCGGCGATGGCGACGATCAGGATTTCAAAGCAGTAAGTCCAGCCGGTGATGTAACCCGCCATCGGGCCGAGGTAGTCCTGCGCGTAGCGGGAAAACGAGCTGGCCTGCGGGTTGTTGACCGACATCTCCCCCAGGGCGCGCATGATGATAAAGGCCACGATGCCGCCGATCAGGTAAGCCAGCAGCACGCTCGGGCCGGCCATTTTGATGGCGTCCGCCGAGCCGTAGAACAACCCGGTGCCGATGGCCGATCCCAGCGCCATAAAACGGATATGACGCGTACTGAGGCCGCGTTTCAGCTTATTGTCGGGGGCAGTGGTGGGTGACTGTTGTTGCATGAAAATGACCCATAGTTTTAAACGTAAAAAAGCCACGGACATGTCCGTGGCCCTGGATTAAGCCGGGGGATTATCAGTGCGCGGTCACTTGGGAACGCGTGCACACCCGATCATAAATCGCGACCAGCACCAGCATCAGCAGCGAAGGCGGCAACCATGCCAACCCCTGCTCCGCCAGCGGCAGGTGAGTGGTCCAGGCCGGCAGCAGCTGCTGGAAACTGGAGGCTTTCACCGCGTCAAGGATACCAAACAACAGGCTGACAAGCATCACCGGCGCGATGATGCGCGGCGCGCTGTGCCACCAACGCAGGGTGAAGCTCAGCACCACCAGCACGATGCACGGCGGGTAAATCGCGGTCAGCACCGGAATGGAGATCTGGATCAGGTGGCTCAGGCCGAGGTTGGACACCACCATCGAGAACAGGCCCAGAATAAACACCAGCGTCTTGTACGAGAACGGCAGGTATTGCGCGAAGAACTCGGCGCAGGCGCAGGTCAGGCCTACCGCGGTCACCATACAGGCGATGAAGATCAGCGCCGCCAGGAAGAAGCTGCCCAGGCCGCCGAAGGTGTTCTGAACGTAAGCGTGCAGGATCACCGCGCCGTTGGTGGCGTCCGGCACCAGCGCGCCGCTGCCGGAGCCCAGCTTGAACAGGCTCAGGTAAACCAGCGTCAGGCCCACGCCGGCGATCAAACCGGCCAGAATGGTGTAGCGGGTCAACAGACCGGCGTCTTTCACGCCGCGCGAGCGCGCCGCGTTGACGATAACGATGCCGAATACCAGCGCGCCCAGCGTATCCATGGTCAGGTAGCCGTTAACGAAGCCGGAAGAGAAAGGCACGCTCTGGTAAGCCGCCGTCGCCGGAATCGGCGCGCCGGCAGGCCACAGCAGCGCGGCGATGCCCAGTACGCCCAACGCCACGATCTTCAGCGGCGCCAGCACATGGCCGACGGTGTCGAGCAGGCG
This sequence comes from Serratia sp. CY29653, assembly GCF_052169255.1. Taxonomy (NCBI): domain Bacteria; kingdom Pseudomonadati; phylum Pseudomonadota; class Gammaproteobacteria; order Enterobacterales; family Yersiniaceae; genus Serratia; species Serratia sp. CY29653. The sequence goes on from NZ_JBJNLC010000001.1 coordinate 2,682,965, forward strand.
GCCCGGATACAGGGAGATGCCGATCACCAGCGCGAAGTACACCAGGCTGTAGATGAACAGCGGCATGGCGCCGTCGCCGGTCAGCGGGGCGATGCCCACTTCAAAGGACACGGTGGCGGTGCGCGGCGTGGCGAACAGCGGGCCGACGGCCAGGTAGCAGACGGTCGCCAGCAGCAGGCCGGCGCCGCGGCCGATCGGCGAACTGAGGGCGTCGATGCCGCCGCCGACGCGCGCCAGCGCGATGACGGTGATGACCGGCAGACCGACGGCGGTGATCAGGAAGCCCAGCGCCGCGATCCAGACGTGTTCACCGGACTGCAAGCCGACCATCGGCGGGAAGATGATGTTCCCGGCCCCAACGAATAAGGCAAAGGTCATGAAGCCCAGTGCCAGGATATCTTTTGACGTTAAACGATGACTCATACGATGTCGTGTTGCCTGTTCAAATGAAAAAAATTGTCCGATAGCGTGGTGGCGTGACGCCCCACCGGTTGCCGGCATGCCCGATCGTCGCAGCGCCAAATAAGCATCCTAAACGCAGTCGATCCGGCGTTTATGTCCCTATTCGAAAGTGGCCGCTCATGAAGATGGGCAAAATTTTAGGAGTTATAAAAATGGAGGTTTAATCCGACAACGAGGGCTAAGGTAAACGTTTATAGCGCTTCAAGGCAAGACGCACGGCGAAAAGCAGAGCTATCGACCATATAAACTTTAGCCACCAGTCGATCATATTGGCTATCAATAAATATACACTACATGATTTGTATCATTTTTGAACAATGGATTCACGAAACGTGAAACATATACCGTTTTACCGCGCGAAAACGCCAATAAATGCCCGGTTTTCGCGTGGTATAAGCTCCGTTTGGCCGTTAAAAAAGGCGAAAATTACGCCGCTTTTTGTCGCTTATTGCACCGTGGCCGCCGCGAGCGGCTGCAGCCCGAGCGCCTGGCGGGTCCTCTGCAGGGCGCCCGGCGGCAGCGGCAGATAGCCGTCGTGATTGACCAGGCTCTGCCCTGCGTTCGACAGCACGCGATCGAGGAACGCGGCGGTCAGCGGCTCCAGCGGTTGATTGGGGGCTTTGTTGATGTAGATATAGAGATAGCGCGACAGCGGGTAGCGATCGTTGCGCACGTTGGCGGCGGTAGGCGCGACATAGTCCTCTCCCGATTCCGCCAACGGCAGCAGCCGCACGCCGCTGGCGCGAAAACCGATGCTGGCGTAGCCGATGCCGTTGAGCGAACCGGCCACCGCCTGCACCACCGAAGCCGAACCGGGCAGCTCATTGACGCGCGGCATAAAATCGCCGCCGCACAGCGCGCGCAGTTTGAAATAGCCGTAGGTGCCGGACGCCGAGTTGCGGCCGAAGCGCTGCAGCGAGCGCGTCGCCCAATCGCCGCTCAGCCCCAGCTCGCCCCAACGCGTCAGCGGTTTGCTTTCACCGCAGCGCCGGGTGGCGGAGAAAATGCGATCGAGCTGCTGCAGATTGAGGCCGCGCAGCGGGTTGTCCTGATGCACCAACACCACCAGCGCATCCACCGCCACCGGCACCGCCAGCGGCGCGTAGCCGTAACGGTGTTCGAACGCCGAAACCTCGGCCGCCTTCATCGGCCGGCTCATCGGGCCCAGCTGCGCGGCGCCCGCCGCCAAGGCGGTCGGCGCGGTCGACGAGCCGGCGGCCTGGATCTGCAGGTTAACGTTGGGATAATGCCGGCTGAAATCCTGCGCCCACAGCGCCATCAGATTCGCCAAAGTATCGGAACCGACGCTGGACAGGTTGCCCGCCAGCATGCCGTCGGGCTGCGCCAGCGCGCCGCGTCCGGCCAGCAGCGCCAGGCAAAGCAACAGCCCTCGGGTTATTCGGGTCATACCGGTGTCTCGCGTTAATTTTTCACCGCATTCTCTGATAAAGCGGCGGGAACAATCAACCGGTTGGGTAAGGTAAAGATAAAGCGGGTGCCGATCCCCGGCTCGCTGAGGATCTCCAGCCGCGCGTCGTGATGGCTGAGCGCATGCTTGACGATCGCCAGCCCCAGCCCGCTGCCGCCGGTCTGGCGCGAACGGGCCTTGTCGACGCGGTAAAAACGCTCGGTCAGGCGCGGCAGGTGTTCGGCGGCGATGCCCGGCCCGTTGTCACTGACCTGGAACTGCGCGCCGTGCGCCGTCTGCTGCCAGCTCACTTCGATATGGGTGCCCTTCGGCGTGTGGTTGACCGCGTTGTACACCAGGTTAGACACCGCGCTGCGCAACTGGTCTTCATTGCCGAACACGTTGAGCTGTTCGTTCACTCGGAAAGTGATCTCGTGATTGCCGCCGCTCAGCGATTGCGCCTCGCGCTGCAACACCCGCAGCATCAGCGGGATATCCACTCGCTCGTTCATGTCGACATTGGGCGCCGCCTCGATGCGCGACAGCGTCAGCAGCTGCTTGACCAGCCCGTCCATCCGGCGGGTCTGTTCCTGCATGGTGCCGAGCGCCTTGCTGCGCAGCGAACCGTCCTGCTCTTCGTCGCCCATCATCTCCAGATAGCCCTGCAGCACCGTCAGCGGCGTGCGCAGCTCATGGCTGACGTTGGCGAAGAAGTTGCGCCGCGCCCCCTCCAGCTGGCGCATCTGGGTGACGTCGCGCGCCACCATCAGCAACTGCCCTTCGGAGTAGGGCATCACGCGGAATTCGACGTAGTGTTCGTTGTTCAGCTGCAGCGTCAGCGGGCGCGAGAACTCCTGCTGTTGCAGATAGTGGCTGAATTCCGGATAACGCAGCAGGTTGAGGATGTGCTGGCCGTTGTCTTCCGGCCAGCGGAAGCCGAGCAGATGCTGCGCCAGCCCGTTGCACCAGAAGATGTTGCCTTCAACGGTGGTCATCACCACCGCGTCAGGCAGCGATTCGGCCCCGCTGCGAAAGCGCTTGATCAACAGCGCCAGCTCGCGCCGGCGGCGGCGGTTGCGCTGCTGCATCTGATACAGGCCATAGAACAGCGGCTCCCAACTCCAGCGGCCGGGCGGCGGCGTCATGCTGCGGTCGATCCACAGCCAATGAGAGAGTTTGAGCTGGTTGTAGAAATTCCACACCAGCGCGGCCAGCGCGGAGGCCAGCAGGAACCAGGGCAGATAACCGAAAATCAGCCCCAGCAGTAAGGCGGGCAAACAGAAAAGAGCCAGCTCCAGAGCCAGCCTCTTCCACGACAGACGTTCTAACACGGCATATTCTCCAGCGCAGCGCGATCAGTAGCGCGTTGAGAACCGGTAGCCGGTGCCCCGAACGGTTTGAACCATTTTATCATGCCCACTGGTTTCTAACGCCTTGCGGAGCCGACGGATATGCACGTCAACGGTACGGTCTTCCACATAAACGTTAGTGCCCCAGACGTGATTAAGCAACTGCTCACGGCTATAAACCCGCTCCGGGTGGGTCATAAAGAAGTGCAGCAGCTTGAACTCGGTCGGCCCCATGTCCAGCGCCTGATCGTTCGCCATCACGCGGTGGGAGGACGGATCCAGGCTCAGCCCTTGCATTTCAATCACCTCTTCCACCGCCATCGGTGAAATGCGGCGCATGACCGCTTTGATGCGCGCCACCAGCTCCTTGGGCGAGAACGGCTTGGTGATGTAATCATCCGCCCCCACTTCCAGGCCGCGCACCCGGTCTTCCTCTTCGCCGCGCGCGGTCAGCATCATCACCGGAATATCACGGGTCAGCGCTTCGCGCTTCATATGTTTGATAAACTGAATGCCGGAACCGCCGGGCAACATCCAGTCGAGCAACACCAAATCAGGGAACGGCTCAGACAGGCGCGTCACGGCGCTGTCATAATCCTCGGCTTCCAACGGTTGGTAACCATTCTGTTCCAACACAAAGCACACCATCTCACGGATCGGCGCTTCGTCTTCCACCACCAGTATGCGTCTTGCCATCGTCAATCCTGCCAATGTGTTAGCGACTTTGCGGGCGCCATTATGCGTCAGTTTTGTGACACTTTTATGAAAAAAAGCGGCTGTTATAGGCAGTAAGCATAGCGATTATTTCCCGGCGCAAAGAAAAATCATCCGGTTGTCATCATCATTGCGCCGGGACAGCCGCCGCCGCGGCCTTTATAATCATCGCCATTACCTTTGCATCCGGGAGTGTCATGCGCCTGATCCACACCTCTGACTGGCACCTTGGCCAGTACTTTTTCACCAAAAGCCGTGCCGCCGAGCACCAGGCTTTTCTGAACTGGCTGATCGAGCAGATCGAGCAGCAGCAGGTGGATGCGCTGATCGTCGCCGGGGATCTGTTCGATACCGGCTCGCCGCCCAGCTACGCCCGCGAGCTGTACAACCGCTTCGTGGTGGAGCTGCAGCGCACCGGCTGTCAGCTGGTGGTGCTGGGCGGCAACCACGACTCGGTGGCGACGCTGAACGAATCGCGTGAGCTGCTCTCCTGCCTGAACACCACGGTGATCGCGAGCGCGCAAAGCGCCCCCGAACAGCAGATTGTGGTGCTGAACCGGCGCGACGGCCAGCCGGGCGCGGTGCTGTGCGCCATTCCTTTTCTGCGGCCGCGCGATCTGCTCACCAGCCGCGCCGGCGAATCCGGCGCGCAAAAACAGCAGGCGCTGCAGGAAGCCATCGCCGAACATTACCAGGCGCTGTATCAGGCGGCCTGCGAACGCCGCGATCGGCTGGGCCTGCCGCTGCCGATCGTCGCCACCGGCCACCTGACCACCGTCGGCGTCACCACCTCCGACTCGGTGCGCGACATCTATATCGGCACCCTCGACGCCTTCCCGGCGCAAGCCTTCCCACCTGCCGATTACATCGCGCTGGGCCACATTCACCGCGCGCAGAACGTCGCCAAATCAGAGCATATTCGCTATAGCGGCTCACCGATTCCGCTCAGCTTCGATGAACTGGGCAAAGCCAAAAGCGTCTTCCTGGTCGATTTCGCCGACGGCGCCCTGCAGCAGGTAGAAGCGTTAGCGATCCCGCAGTTCCAGCCCATGCAGCTGATCAAAGGCGATCTGGCCGAGATCGAACGGCAGCTGCAGCAATTTGCCGACTATGCCGGCGAGCTGCCGGTGTGGCTGGATATCGAAGTGGCGACGCAGGACTATCTCAGCGATATCCAGCGCCGCATCCAGCTGATGGCGGATGAGCTGCCGGTGGAAGTGGTGCTGCTGCGGCGCAGCAAAGAGCAGCGCCGCCAGGCGATCGCGCAGCAGGATAAGGAAACGCTCAACGAGCTGAGCGTCAACGAGGTGTTCGAACGCAGGTTGGCGCAGGAGGCCGACATACCCGAAGCGCGCCAACGGCGGATGCACCAACTGTTCCGCCAGGTGGTCGAGGCGGTGCAGCACAATCCTGAGGAGACCAATCCATGAAGATCCTCAGCCTGCGGTTAAAAAACCTCAACTCGCTGCAGGGCGAGTGGAAAATTGACTTCACCGCCGAGCCGTTCGCCAGCAACGGCCTGTTCGCCATTACCGGCCCGACCGGCGCGGGCAAAACCACCCTGCTGGACGCCATCTGCCTGGCGCTGTACCACCAAACGCCGCGTCTCAACGTCACGCCGAGCCAGAATGAACTGATGACCCGCCACACCGCCGAATCGCTGGCGGAGGTCGAATTCGAGGTCAAGGGCGTCGGCTATCGCGCCTTCTGGAGCCAGCGCCGCGCCAAAAACGCGCCGGACGGCAACCTGCAGGCGCCGAAGGTGGAACTGGCGCACCGCGAGGACGGCAAGATCCTGGCGGACAAGGTGCGCGACAAGCTGGAGATCACCGCCGCCATCACCGGGCTGGACTTCGGCCGCTTCACCAAATCGATGATGCTGTCTCAGGGGCAGTTCGCCGCGTTCCTCAACGCCGACGCCAACGATCGCGCCGAACTGTTGGAAGAGCTGACCGGCACCGAAATCTACGGGCGGTTGTCCGAACAGGTGTTCGAATCGCACAAGCAGGCCAAAACCGACCTGGATGGGTTGCACCAGCGCGCCAGCGGCATCGAGCTGCTGAACGATGAACAGCGCCACTCCCTGACTGAACAGCTGACGGCGCTGAGCGCGCAGGAAAGCGCCCTCGGTAAGCAAACTCAGCAACAGCAACAGGCGCTGAGCTGGCTGCAGCAATGGCAACGCCTCCAGCAACAGCAAAACGAGGGTCAACAGCGGCTGGAAACCGCCCAGCGCGAGCAGACGGAGGCCGCCCCGCAGCTGCAGCGGCTGGCGCTCAGCGAACCGGCCGAGAAATTGCGGCCGCTGCGCGGTGAACGCGATCGCTGCCGCGCCGAGCTGCAGACGATACAACAGCAGGCAGCCCAGCTGACGCAGCAACAGGAACAGCACTCGGCGCAGCTGGCGCCACTGCAGCAGGCGGTGGAAAAGGCCCGTCTGGCGCAGCAAGCCCATGCCGAGCATATGCGGCAGCAGCAACAGCTGATCGATGACCAGGTCGCCCCGCTCGACCACCAAATAGCCCAACTGCAGTCGACGCAGGCCGAGCGGCGACAGGCCGGCGATGCCGCCGCGCAGCAGTGTGCCAAACAGCAAACCACGCTGGAGCAGCTCACCGCCGAGCGCAGCCAGCTGACGGCGCAGGCCGCACAGCATCAGCAGCGGTTGAACGCGCTGACCGAAGCGCTGGCCGTTCAGCAGCAACAGCAGCAGGCGCTGGCGGCGCAAACGCCGCTGGCCCCGCTGCGCCAGCGCCTGAGCGCCCTGGCGGATCTGCGCCCGACGCGCCAGCAGTTATTTACGCTCGCCTCTTTATCGCAACAAGTTGTTAAACGGCTGGAACAGCAGCGGCAAGAGCTAAACATCGGTCAAAATGAACTGACCCAGTTGGAGCCACAGTTAGAGCTCATCCGTCAGCAATTTAAGCAGCAGAAAGCCCACCAGGCCGATGTTGAAAAAACCTATGCGCTGGAACAACGGATCGTGGGTCTGGAAGCCGAGCGCGCCCGTTTGCAACCCGGCGCCCCCTGCCCGCTGTGCGGCTCATGCGAGCACCCGGCGGTAGAACAATACCAAGAGGTAAAACTGTCAGAAACTGCGCAACGTCTGGAACAAATGAAAGTCCAGACCGAAGCATTGCAAAAACAAGGCGTCGAGCTGCGAGCCCGTTACGACAACCTGCAACAGCAATTGCAACGCCAACAGCAGGCTATCGCGCAGGATGAGCAGCAGCTGGCTGCCCAACAGCAGCAGTGGCAGCAGCTCAGCGCGCCGCTGGCATTCGACTTTACGTTGGCCGAGGGCGAGCGGCTCAGCGCCTGGCTAAGCGGCTGCGACGATGAAGAGCGGCGCGGGCAACACGCGCTGCAGCAGCATGAACAGGCGGCGCAGGCGGTACAGCAGGCAAAAGACGCGCTCGCCGCTCTGCAAACGCAGCAGCAGCAGGCGCAGCAACGGCTGGCGCTGCTCGAAGAGCGCTTTACGCTGCTGCAGAAAACCCATGACGACAGCCTGCAACAGCAGCAAGACCTGCAACAACGCTGGCAAGAAGGCGAGAAGACCCTCGCCGAACGGCGCGCGCAGCGGCTGGCGCTGTTCGGCGAACAGCAGGTCGCCGAGGTGCGCGAACAGCTGCGCGCCAAACAAACCGCCTGTGAACAGGCCAGCTTGCAGGCCGCCGAGCAGTGGCAAAAAGCGCAGGAACTGCGCGAGCGCCTGGCCGGCCAGCAGGCCGGATTGCAACAACAGCACACCCAAATGCAGGAACGGCTGCAGCAGGCGCAGCAGCTGTGGCAGCAGGCGCTGGCCGACAGCGAATTCGCCGATGAAACCGCCTTCGCCGCTGCGTTGCTGGACGACGCCCTGCGCCGCGAATTGCAGCAGCGTAAAGAGCAACTGCAACAGCGCCAGGTGGAGGCCGCCGCCCTGCTGACGCAGGCGACGCAAACGCTGGAGCAGCATCGGCAAAGCCGCCCTGAAGGGGTGGATGAAGCCAACGCGGATCTCGACGCACTCACCCAATCGCTGGCCGAGCTGGCCCAGCAGTTGAAAACGTTGCAGCTGCGCCAGGGCGAACTGCGCAACCAGCTGGAAAGCGATGCCGCCCGCCGTCTCAATCAACAGGCGTTGTTCGAGCAAATCGCCCGCAGCCAGCAAGACTACGACGACTGGAGCTACCTCAACCAGCTGATCGGCTCGAAAGAAGGCGACAAGTTCCGCCGCTTCGCTCAAGGGCTGACGCTCGATCATCTGGTTTATCTGGCCAACCTTCAGCTCGGCCGGCTGCACGGGCGCTACCTGCTGCAGCGCAAAACCAGCGACGCGCTGGAGCTGCAGGTGGTGGACACCTGGCAGGCCGACGCGCTGCGCGATACCCGCACCCTGTCCGGCGGCGAGAGCTTCCTGGTCAGCCTGGCGCTGGCACTGGCGTTGTCCGATCTGGTCAGCCACAAGACCAGCATCGATTCGCTGTTCCTCGACGAAGGCTTCGGCACGCTGGACGCCGAAACCCTCGATACCGCGCTGGACGCGCTGGACAGCCTGAACGCCTCCGGCAAAACCATTGGCGTGATCAGCCACGTCGAGGCGATGAAAGAGCGTATTCCGGTGCAGATCAAGGTGAAAAAGGTCAACGGGCTCGGCGTCAGCCGGCTGGAGGCGCACTTCAGGCTGGAATGATCACGCCGTGCGCGGCGCAGAAGTGTGACCGCGGCGGCACTCCGCGGTGAAAAGCGTTGAGCCGCGGCGAGCACGGGTTATTATGCAGACATAACAGGATTGTTACTGTATCCCCTCCGCCGCTCAGGCCGCAGGACAGAAACATAAAATACAGGCAAAACCTGACGCTCGGGATCGCTTCCGGGCGTCAGGTTTTTTCGTTTTCAGGATGCTGAAACACCGGGAAAGACCATGAAAATCGCTAAAATACTCAATAATAACGTGGTGATTACGCTGGACGACCGTCAGGAAGAGACGGTGGTAATGGGAAAAGGAATCGGCTTTAAAAAGAAGCCCGGCGACACGCTGGACGAAAGCCTGATCGAAAAAGTGTTCACCCATAACGGCGGTGAAATCGCCGAGCGCTATAAAGAGCTGCTCTCCGAGATCCCGCTGGCCTGCGTCACCACCGCCGACCGGATTATTACCCTCGCCCGCGAACGGCTGCCGGGCAAGTTGCATAACATCGTCTACATCACGCTGACCGACCACATCCATTTCGCTCTGCAGCGCCACGCGGAAGGATTGGATATCAAAAATGCGTTGCTGTGGGAGATTAAAAAGCTCTATCAGGCCGAGTTCGCCGTCGGGCTGGAGGCGCTGGCCTTGATCGCCGAGCGGCTGAATACCGCGCTGCCGGAAGACGAGGCCGGATTTATCGCCTTGCACCTGGTCAACGCCCAGCTTAACGACGAGATGCACAACACGCTGCACATCACCCGCGTGATGCAAGAGATCCTCAACCTGGTCAAATACCACTTCCGCTTTGATTACAACGAGGAAGCCCTGAGTTACCACCGTTTCGTCACCCATTTGAAATTCTTTGCCCAGCGCCTGCTGGGGCAAAACTACGTCGACAGCGACGACGACTCGCTGTATCAGGTGGTGAAAGAGAAATACCGTGAGTCATTCGCCTGCGCCGGCAAAATCAACCGCCACATCGAAAAGCACTATCAGCATCAGCTCACCACGGAAGAGATGATGTTCCTGACCATTCATATCGAACGGGTGCGCAGCGAAAGTGAGGAAAAACCGGCTTAACGGCGGGCGTCCGCCACCCGCACGCCGTACTGCGGAAACACCGCGTCGGCGGAGATCAGCGTCAGCCCCTCGGCCTGCGCCTGTGCGATCAGCATGCGATCGAAAGGATCCTGATGATAGGGCGGTAGTTGCCCGGCCTGTTGGCAATGAAAGGCGTCCATCGGCAGCGCCAGAAAATCTTCGGCCTCGATGATCGCAAAGATGTCTTCCGGCAGCGCCAGCTTGCCCAGCGCCTGCTTGATCGAGATCTCCCAAATGCTGGCCGCGCTGACGTACACCGCATTGCCCGGATCGGCGATCTGCCTTTTGGCGTTCGCGCCCAGGCAGGCGTCATCAATCAGCCACCACAGCAACGCGTGGGTATCCAGCAGCAGGCGCTTCATGCATCGCCCTCAAACAGCGCCGCAATGGCCGCATCCCCCGCGTTGAAATCCGCCGGCACGGTAAACTTGCCCTTGGCGGCGCCGGGCCGGCGCGCTTCGCCCTGGATGGCGACCAGCTGTACGTACGGCTTCCCTGCTTTTGCAATAATCACGGTTTCTCCCTCCGCGGCTCTGTCCGCCAGCTGGCTCAGATTGGATTTGGCTTCGTGCATATTGGCCTGAATCGGCATACGCGTCCTCCTTAGCTAAGTTAGCTAAAGCATAAAGCGCCGTCCAGTTTTTGTACAGGGAATGGTTTAAAGCGCGAGCAGCCTCGCGCTTTGCTGCAACGCTTAGCGCTGCTGTTGCGGCCATAACCAGGCCGCGCCGCGTACGCCGCTGGAGTCGCCGTGCACCGCCTTGCGGATCGGCGTTTCACACTCGCCGCCGAACACCCAATCTTTCACCCGCTGCGGCACCGTGCGGTACAGGCGATCCACGTTGCTCATGCCGCCGCCGAGCACCACCACGTCCGGATCCAGAATGTTGATCACGTGCGCCAACGCTTTCGCCAGCCGCATTTCGTAGCGCACGATCGCCTGCTCCGCCAGCGCATCGCCCCGCTCGCTCAGCGCCACGATCTCGTGCCCTTGCAACGCGTTGCCGCCCAGGCGCGCATAGTCGGTGGCGAAACCGGTGCCGGAAATAAAGGTTTCGATGCAGCCCGGTTTGCCGCAGTAGCACGGCACTTCGCGGGCGTAGCGCAGCTCATCGTCATCCTGCCACGGCAGCGGATTGTGGCCCCACTCGCCGGCGATGCCGTTGCCGCCGGAATGCACCTGCCCATTCAGCGCCACGCCGGCGCCGCAGCCGGTGCCGACAATGACCGCAAACACGGTTTGCGCGCCGGCGCCTGCGCCGTCGGTGGCTTCCGACACCGCCAGGCAGTTGGCGTCGTTGGCGATACGCACCTCGCGCGCCAACAGCGCCGAGAGATCCTTGTCCAGCGGTTGGCCGTTGAGCCATACTGAGTTGGCGTTTTTCACCCGCCCGGTAAACGGCGACAGCGTGCCGGGAATGCCGATCCCGACCGATCCCCGCTCGCCGGTATGATCTTCCGCCAGTTTCACCAGCCCGGCGATCGCCGCCAGGGTTTGCCCATAGTCATGGCGCGGCGTGGCGATGCGATGGCGAAACAGCTCCCGGCCGTCGTCCGCCAACGCAATCACTTCAATTTTTGTCCCGCCCAAATCGATGCCAATGCGCATGTATTTTTCTCCTCGATGCCGCGCAGCGTTGCCACAGCCTAATGTAAGTACGCGGATGAATCACCTGTTTCCCTCTCCCCCGCCCGGCCTTTTCCGCTGCGGTCGGCGACGCAATTCGGAGAGAATGGGGCGATTTTTCAGCGTCAATTCGTTATCATGCCGCCCTGCTTTTGACGAATCAGCGTGCCGAGCGCACGCCCAGCCAGGGATAACATTATGCTGTGGTTTAAGAATTTGATGGTTTACCGTTTGAGCCGCGAAGTGGCGTTAAACGCGGATGAAATGGAAAAACAACTCAGCGCGTTCGCCTTCACGCCGTGCGGCAGCCAGGACATGGCCAAGACCGGCTGGGTCTCCCCGATGGGCTCGCACAGCGATGCGCTGACGCACGCGGTCAACGGCCAAATCGTCATCTGCGCGCGCAAGGAAGAGAAAATCCTGCCGTCGCCGGTCATCAAGCAAGAGCTGCAGGCCAAAATTGAGCGCCTGGAGGCGGAACAACATCGCAAACTGAAGAAAACCGAGAAAGACGCGCTGAAGGACGAAGTGCTGCACAGCCTGCTGCCGCGTGCCTTCAGCCGCTTCAACCAAACCTTCATGTGGATCGATACCGTCAACGATCTGATCATGGTCGATGCCGCCAGCGCCAAACGCGCCGAAGATACGCTGGCGCTGCTGCGCAAAAGCCTCGGCTCGCTGCCGGTGGTGCCGCTGACCATGGAAAGCCCGATCGAACTGACGCTGACCGAATGGGTGCGTTCCGGCGAGATGCCGGCTGGTTTCGCCATTCAGGATGAAGCGGAACTGAAAGCGATTCTGGAAGAAGGCGGCGTGATCCGCTGCAAGAAACAGAATCTGATCAGCGACGAAATCGCGGTGCATATCGAAGCCGGCAAGCTGGTGACCAAGCTGGCAGTGGATTGGCAGGAGCGCATTCAGCTGATGCTGTCGGACGACGGCTCGCTCAAGCGCCTGAAGTTCGCCGACACGCTGCGCGAGCAGAACGACGATATCGATCGCGACGACTTCGCCCAGCGCTTTGACGCCGACTTTATCCTGATGACCAGCGAGCTGGCGGCGTTGATCAAAAACACCATCGAAGCGCTCGGCGGCGAAGCCCAGCGTTAATCCCGCCGCAGAAATGACCAGGGCCCAGCATCCGCTGAGCCCTGCGTTTCCCTAACGAACAAAATTTATTTGCTCAGGTAACGGCACAGATAGGCGGTCGCGTCGGCCACCTGCAGGTTGAACTCGCTGTGCCCCGGCACGAAGAACTTCTCGCCCGGCGTAAACACCTGCCAGTCCGGCGCCCCCGGCAGCAGCACTTTCAGCGCCCCGGTGATCACCGTCATTTCTTCCGGCTGCGCGGTGGAGAAGGTGTATTCCCCCTCTTCCATCACGCCCACGCTGGTAAGACCGATGCTGCTACTGTCAAAACCGATAGACTTCACTTTTCCGGCAAAATACTCATTCACTTTCAGCATAGACTGGCACCCGCGTAATCATCTTGATGGAAAATCCATATTGGGGGATTGCGGTTGATCTGTCACTGGTTTTTCGCGCGAAATGCGATCGCGGCGCAGAGGAAAACGCCACCGGGCCTCTCTCCGGCAGTCAGGGCTGCTGAAACCCGGGGATACCCGCGAGCGCAAAGCGCCCGAGGCCGCGCCGAGCGGTGATTTATGGCTATTTGTATCAGCCGATTAACTCTGCGGCCAGCTTGGCGACCAGAACGTTCGACAGCAGCACCGGCACCGACAGACGCGCCTGCAAAAAAGCGCGGTGGCGCTGGTGATAACCGATGCAATCGAGCACCACCACCTCCGCCCCCTGCCGCAGCAGTGCGCAAGCCGCCTGCTCCAGCGCGGCGTCATCCGCCAGATAAGGACTGGCGACGGCATAGCTCGGCGGCGTCGCCAGCTGCCGCCATTTGCGCGCCTGCTGCCCAACCTGTTCCGCCACCGGCACCACGATGCCGACGCGGTGTTCGCCGACGATCGCGGAGATCAACGGCGGGATGATGCGATCCGGCTCCAGCAACAGCGCCTGCTCCGCCTGCAATCGGCCGAATTCGCCGGTGCACAGCAGCAGGATCACCTGGCATCCCGCCGCCTCCAGCTCGCGGATCTTCTGCTGCAACCCGCTTTCGACGCGAGCGGCACAGAGCGTCACCTGCGTGCCGTCCAACAGGCGCGACACCAGCAGCTTATCGCCCCGTTGCGGCGCATAACGCTCGGCGATCTGCCCAGCATCCAGGCCGTCCAGCAAACCGACGTGCCTCACCCGCTCCGCCGGCAGATAAGCAGACAGCAGCGGCATGATATCGCTGCGCGGCGCCTGACCGATGGTCAGCGTGGCGAATGAAGCCGTCATGGGGCTATCTCCTTTTTTGCAGGTGACTCAGACTGCCGTACAGCGCCAGCAGCTGGCCATATTCGGCGGCATCGTAGAACCGGCAGGTGCCGCGGCCGAATTCTTTGGCGACTTCCACCGCGAATTTGACCGCCAGCGCGATATCCGTTTCGTGGCTGGCGCCGGTGCCGCAGCCCGGCACCACCGATTCGCTGCAGATCGCCACGCCGACCACCGGCGCCGCAGTAGCGGTCGAGGGCTGCAGGATGCTGTTGAGGTGATGCACGCCGTTGCCGTAAGGGGTGATGTCCTGCGTGGTGATCGGGAAGGTCACCGCCGGGCGGCCGCTGGTCATCTCCATGATGCGCAGCAGATCTTCCGCCACCCGCAGGATGTAGCCCTCTTTCACCGTCGGCGATAGCGCATAGCCTTTGTGGTTGATGATGCGGTTGCCTTTGGTGGTGTCGATCGACAGGATGGCGTCAGCCTCCGGCACCACTTCATTATCGTTCATCGTCACGTCATCGATCGGCGAATCCATAAAATCGACCGGATCGTGCGGCCGGGTCGGTGCGTTCGGGCAAATATGGGTGGTGACGATCACATCCCCCGGCAGCGTGTCGCCCTTGCGCTGCATCTCCGCCAGCTTCAGCGCGGCGGCAATGGCGGCGATCGCGCCGTCGCCGTCGGACACCAGCCCGATACGCGTCGGCCGCGCGCCGATGCCGCCCAGGCGGCCGATAATGCCCAGCGTCGGCGCCGCACCGCCAGCGAATTTGCCTGCGCTGCCGGGGATCTCGATGCGCACGAAATCGGTGCCGCCCTTCGGCCCCTCGGCGCGCAGGGTGCTGGCGCGGATCGCCGGGTAAGGCGCAAACAGATCGACGACGTCCTGGCCGCTGACGAATGCGCTATCAATCAATTCAAAAACCTGCAGCGTTTGTTGCAAACTCATGGTCGTTTTACCTCACCAATGTCATCGGTAGGGGGCTATTTGCCCTTGCTGGAAAAAATCGAGCTGAAGAAGTTGTAGAGCGCGTCGCCGGCGATAAACCCGGCCGCCATGATCTCCATCGGCGTGCGGCCGCGATCGCCCCAACGGCGCAGGATCGCCACGCGCAACGCGATGCCCACCAGCACCGCCCACCCAGCCAAGGCGTTGTTGATCAGCAGGCCGGTTGCCAGCAGCACGCCGAGCTGGCGCTTGGGGCCGCCGATCAGCTGCACCACGGCGCCGGGGATCGCCCAGATCAAAAGGCTCCAGGCGATGCCCGGCTGCGCACCGGCCTCGATGGTCTTGGCGTAAACGCGCGCGACCGGCGGGATCAGGTCCTGCAGGAAATAGCTGTGGTAAGAGAGGTAAACCACCGGAATGGCGATGAGGAAGGCGATCAGCGCCGCAAACAGCTGAATGCGGCGCCCCAGCAGTTCCTGCCGCAGATCCTCGCCGTAGCCGCGCAGGATGAAGCCGGCTTTCAAGTCAAAGCCCATGTCGGCGAAAGCCGGCCCGGTAGCGGCGGTAAAGCCGGTCAGGATGCACAGCGCCAGCGGTGGGAAACCGATCAGGATACCGACGATCAGGGTGATCAACGCCACCGCGAACGCCGGAAACCAGCCGGAGTGCATGGCGGCGATACCGACGATCAGCTCATGAACGAAAGCGGCGAACGCCGCGTAAATCACGAACAGCGCCAGCATCGGCAGCGACATCTCGCTAAACAGCCCGCCGACCAGAGCCAAAAACGCGGCGATGGCGATGTAGCCGACTGCGCCCAGGCCGAGCGCTGTGCTTACCGCACTGTCCGGTTGGGTATAACCGGCGCTATCGGCGCGGCGGCTGCGGATCACCTGCGCAACCTGGATCAGCGCCACCAGGCCGGCGCCGACCATCACGCCGTGCGGAATAAAATGGGCATTGATATCGAAACCGGCCACCGGCTCGGCATAAGCCCGCAGCAATAGCCCGATGCCGAACATGCTCAGCGCCCAGATATTGCCGATAAAGGCGGTGCCGAAGGCCGCCATGGGTATCTTGAGCATTGATCCGGCGATGCCCACCCCTACGCCCACCACCAGAAGCCAGGCCTGCTTGCCGCCGCGATCGCCGGCTTTAATCGCCTCCGCGGCGGCGACACCCGGCGGCCAGGCATTGGCGGCGGGGAACACTTTGGTATCGAACAGGCGATAAAGCAGATAGGCGTCGAGCAGCATCGCCGCCGCCACGCCGCAGAACATCGGCAGAATAAGCTGCGGTTGCCCCATCACGTAAGGCACCGCAATCGGCATCAGCAGACAGTTGGCCGCGCCGAAGGTGGCGGAGGAGATCACCGTCTGCGCCAGGTTCTGGGTGTGCACCGAGCGGTAGCGTTGGAACATTTGCAGCGGAATGCGTGCCAACAGCATGGCGATCAGTGCACCGATGATCGAGGTGTTGGGCGTCACGCCCAGCGTGGTGATTAGCTGAACGCCGATGATCGCCCCCACCACCGAAAGCAGCGCCATGACCAACAGCGTGCCGGCCTCTTTTAGCGGATTATTTGATTTCATGCTTGGTTTCCCTGAATATTCCCTGCCACGTGGCGGAAATAACGCCAGGCGATAGCTCGCCGCGGCAGTTCCATTATTTGGAACTACCGGCGTCATAACGTGATTATCTTCTTATTCAGCCTGTCTATTTCTTACCAATAAAATACGGTGAAATATAATTAATGAGTTCCCTGGTGTCGGCGCTCGTTAATTATGATGCAACACGATTGCTCAGGCGCGTTATTTGATCTGCTGCCAATAATCATCGCCATATTTTTCCGCCAGTTGGCGGCTGACTGCGGTTAATTCGACCAGGACTTCCGGTACAAACGGCTGCTCCTCGCCCTGCGAGGGGAAGGACAGGCACAGCCCCACCGTCTCGCTGCCGTGCTTGTTCACCAGCGCGGTCGCCAGCGAACTGATGCTGTTCAGGGTTTCATTGCGCGCCAGCGACCATCCCTGGCGCCTCACCTGCTGCAACTTCTGCAACAGCGCATCCAACGTTTGCGGCGCATTGGGCGAAGTCACCCGGTAACCGCCGGCGTAACGCGCCCGAACCTGCTCGTCGCTTTCACGCGCCAGTATCGCCCGGCCGACCGAGGTTTCCGCCGCCGGTGAACGGTAACCCGCCGGGGTAACCACCTGCAAAAAGTGGCGCCCGGGGAACATGCGCATCACCATGATCTCCTGCCCCTCCAGCACAGAGAGGTAGCCGGTACATGCCGTCTGGCGGCACAGCTGCGTCATGCTGGCCGCCAGGTTGTCCACCAGCGGCATCGACAGATAGTGGCTGGATGCCGCCAGCAACAGCGCGCCGATGCGGTAACGCCGGCTATCGGGATCGCGCTCCAGCATGCCCTGATTTTCCATGGTCTGCAGCAGGCGCGAGACCGTGCTTTTCGGCAGCGCCAATTGATCCACCACATCGCTGAATGCAATGCCCGGTTGGCCATGCATCATGCGTTGTTGAGAAAAGAGTTTTAATACCGCAGCGGCATTTTCCAGCGTTGTCATGATCCGCCTTGTTCCACTATATGGAACTCAGTTCCTGTTTTATAATTAAAAACTAAAACCCGAACTCCGCAGCGTCAAGCTGTTTATTTTTTGTCAGCCGCAAAATAAAAGGCATTCGTGCTTTTTAAATGAAAATATTGCGTAGAACGCCGACTTAGCCGCGCCGAATAAAATAACGATACGCTTTGAAAATAATAAATAACAGGACAAGCTGCTGAAAAATGAGTTTATCAGGAGGAGATATTGTCGCGGCTCAAAAACCCGCGCCGCGCAAACTGAAATCGATCGGCAACGTCAATTCCACCGTGCCATTGACGTAAGCGTCCGCCGGCGGCGTGGGCAACGGCGAAGCGCGTTTGACCAGCGCCTGGATTTCGCGATCCAGCGACGGCAACCCGGTGCTGCTGACCAGCGTCACCGCCAGCACATGGCCCTGCCTGTCCAACGTGAAACGCACCTGCCCGACGCCCTGGCGCTTCAGCCGCAAGGCGTCTTTGGGGTAACGTTTAAAACGATTCAGGCGGCCGCTGATGCGGCTGCGCCAGTTGTCCACCCCCGCTTGAGCATAGGGCGTCAGGCGAGTTTGCGGCGCGGCCGTTTTATCCGCCCGGCCCGGCGGTGGCGCGCCAGCGCTTTGCTCCTGAATTCTCGGCAGCGCGATCGTTTTCTCCTGCGGCGGTGTGCGCGGCAGGGGGGAATTCTTCACCGGCTTGGGCGGTTTTTTTTGCTTCGGAGGTACGGCGATGTTCGGCCGTACGGCTTCAGGCACCTTCACCGTCGGCAAGGGTTCCGGCGGCACCGGCGGTTCAACCTGAGGCGGCGGCGTCCTTTGTCCCGGCGGTTGTTTTACCTCGGCCGGGGCCTGCGGTGCGGCGGCCATCACCACCATGACCGCCGGCGGCGGCACCCACGCCGGCGCGGCCTTGTCTCGCCAGGGCCAGAGCAGCGCCACGGCCAGCAGGTGCAGCGCCAGCACCAGCACCAGGCAACGGCGCCAGGGCATGGCGGCGCCGGGCGCGGCGAAAGGCAGCGGAGAAACCGACATGCTCACTCTTCCGTCAGCGCCAGATGAAGGCGATCGGTCAGCGGTTTGAACAGGTAGTTCATCATCGAACGCTCGCCGGTGCGGATGAACCCTTCGACCGGCATCCCTGGGCGGATCTCCAACCCGTTCAAACGTTGCAATCCTTCTTCGCTGACTTTGGCGCGCACGCTGTAATAAGGCGCGCCGCTTTTCTCGTCGGTCAGGCGATCGGCCCCGACCAACGTCACTTTGCCCTCAACGCGCGGCGTGGTGCTTTGGTTAAACGCCGAGAACAACAGCTCGACCGGCAACCCCACCTGTACCTTGTCGATCAGCTCGACCGGGATACGCGCCTCCACCTGCAGCCCCCGATCGCTGGGCACGATCTCCATCAGTTGCTGGCCGGCGCCGATCACGCCGCCTTCGGTGAACACGCTCAGCCCCACCACGGTGCCCGCCACCGGCGCTTTCACCTGCGTATGGCCCAGATCGGCCTCCGCCTTGGCCAGGCGGTTATCCAGTTCGTCCAGCTTCATCCGCACCTCGGCCAGTTGGCTGCTGACCTCTTTCTGATACTCTTCCCGCCGCTGGATCGCCCGCAGCTTCAGCTCCAGGATCTGGCGCCCCAGGCGGCCGATATTGCCCGTGTCCTCGGACGCCTGGCCGTCGATCTGTGCATACTGCCCTTCCAGATCCAGCAGCCGATTGCGCGCCACATATCCCTGCGCCGCCAGCTTGCGCATGCCACCCAGCTGCTCCTGCAACATGGCCTTTTGCCGCTGTTTGCTGGCGTAAGACTGCCGGATCCCCTCCAGCATCGCCTGCGATCCGGCGATGCTCTCCGCGATCGCCGCCAGCTCGCTCTGCAACGCCGCGCGGCGGCTGGTGAACAGCTGCTGTTGCAGCAGCATCAACGACATCACCTCCGGCTCCTCCCGCCGCGCCTGCAGCAATGCCGGGAAAGCGATCGCTTGCAGGCCGTCGCGCTCGGCCTGCAGCCGCGCCCGCTGCGCGGCGTTACTCAACTGCTGGCTGCGCAGCGCATCGCGCTGGGTGCGGCTGTCGACGGTATCCATCAGCAGCAGCACCTGCCCGGCGCGGACCCGGTCGCCTTCATGCACCTGAATTTGCGACACCACGCCGCCGCTCGGGTGCTGCACCGCCTTGCGGTTGCCGGCCACCACCACGCTGCCGGAAACCGGCACGCCCTTATCCAACGGCGCCAACAGCCCCCACAGCAGGAAGCCGCCAAATCCCAGCAGCACCAGCCAGCCGCCGAGCCGCAGATGGCGCCCTTCGTCGAACTGCCGGGAAAGGGCGTCGATATCGCCGGGGATCACACTCTGATTGCTCATACTTTTCGTTCACCGCTGGCCGTTTTGGCAAAGTTGGCGTAGTTGACGTTGAAGCCGCCGCTGCTGCGGCCGGCATTGGCCGGTACGGCCGCGGGTGCAAAAGCAGGCAGTTTTTTCAGGATCGCGTCGCTGGGGCCGAAGTGCTGCACCTGGCCGGCGGCCAGCACCAGCAATTTGTCGGTCGTCGCCAGGATCGCCGGTTTGTGGGTGACCAACACGATGGTGGTACCGCGCGCCTTCAGCGCTTCGATCGCCCGCTGCAGCGCCTCTTCCCCTTCACGATCGAGGTTGGCATTCGGTTCGTCCAACACCACCAACGCCGGAGAGCCATACAGCGCGCGCGCCAGCGCCACCCGTTGACGCTGGCCGCCGGACAGGCCGCTGCCGCCCTCGCCCAGCTCGGTTTCATACCCTTTGGGCAAATGCAGGATCAATTGGTGCACGCCGGCCAGCGCGGCAGCGGCCACCACCTTCTCGGCGTCAACCTGGCCAAAGCGGGCGATGTTTTCCGTCAGGGTGCCGGCGAACAGCTGGATATCCTGCGGCAGATAGCCGATATGCGGCCCCAGTTGCTGTTTGTCCCACCGCCGGAGATCCGCACCGTCCAGCCGCACGTCGCCGCTGAGCGGCGTCAGCGCGCCGACCAGTTGGCGCATCAGCAGCGTTTTGCCGGAGCCGGACGCGCCAATGACGCCCAGCACCTCTGCGGCCTCCAGACGAAAACTGACGCCGTGCAACACCGGCGCGCACCCGCCGGGCGCGCTGGCGGTCAGCTGATTCACGGCCAATGTGCCGCTGGGCGCAGGCAGCGGCAGGCTCGCCGCCTGCGGCGGGTTGGCGGCCAGCATCACCTCCAGCCGCTGCAGGGACTGGCGCGCCGACGACCACTGCTTCCAGGCGCCGATCAGCTGATCGATCGGCCCCAGCACCCTGCCGATCAGGATCGATCCGGCGATCATCATGCCCGGCGTAATGTCGCCATTGACCGCCAGCAGCGCGCCGCAGCCCAACATCAGCGACTGCAGCGCCAGCCGCACGGTTTTCGACCAGGCGGTGACGGCGGCGATTTTCTCGCTGGCGCGGTTCTGCAACAGCAGGAACTGCTGATGCTGCCGCAGCCAGCGCAGGCGCAAATCGGTCAGCATCCCCATGGCGGCGATGGCCTCCGCATTGCGCAGGTTGCCGTTGGCCTGTTGCGTGGCGCTCAGCGCGACCCGGCCGGCCTCCGCGAGCGGCGCCTGCGACACCCGCTGGTTGAGCCAGGCCAGCAGCACCAGCATGATCACCCCGGCGCTGGCCAACGCGCCAAGCCAGGGGTGAAGCAGAAAAACCACCAGCAGATAAACCGGGAACCAGGGGGCATCGAAAAAGGCGAACAGCGCATTGCCGGTGGCAAATTGGCGCAGGTTGGTCAGATCGTTCAGCGCCTGCCCCGCCAGCGGGTTGCCGGTTTTCAGATTGGTTTCGAAGGCGGCGTCGTAGACCCGCTGATTCAGGCGCATATCCATCTGGGCGCCGAGGCGGATCACCACCTGGCTGCGCACCCACTCCAGCAGCCCCATAAACAGGTAAAGGCCGACCACCATCAGGGTCAGCATTGCCAGCGTCATGCGGTTGCCCGACGGCAACACACGATCGTAGACCTGCAGCATGTACAGCGCCGGTGCCAGCATCAGCAGGTTGATCACCGCGGTAAACAGCGCGATGCCCCAAAATCCACGCCGGTATGCGGCCAGCACGCTCATCACTTCTCCGCGCCTGACGGCGTTTTTCATGGCGTTTTCCATCGGCTAAAAACGAGAAAATGCCCGCCGGGGCGCGCGGCGCCGGCGGGCAAACGGCCGCGATCAGGCCGCCAACAGTTCCGGGCTGTCGGCGTGCTGCACGCCCACCGCTGTCGCCGCCGCCACCTGATCGAAGGTGGAGTTGACGCTCAGGCCGTAGTCGTCGAGGATGCCGTTCAGCGCGGTTTCCAGCGCGCCGGTATCGCCGGACATCAGGCCGTACACCACCTGGTGCACCACGCCATCGTGGCCCTGCGCCTGCAGGCTGCTGAGGTTCAGGCCGCCGAAGCTGACGTCAGGCACCTGGATGTTGTACGGCGTGGAGCCGCCGCCGTTCAGGCCATCGCCGAACGACAGGGAGTCCAGTTGGCCGTACAGGGTGTGCGCCGGGGCATTGAATAAGGTGTAGGTCAGATTCCCGCCCGCCACGAACGAGGTGATGTTGTTGGCGGTGCTGGTCACGGCATATTGGCTGCCGGACAGGCTGCCGCCATAGAAGCCACCGCTGTTGGAGTCGGTGACGTTACCGTTGGTGTGGTTGATATCGCCAAATGACGACGCCCACTCGTTCAGATAGTTATGGATGCTGTAGCTGCCGAAACTGCTGTCATAGTTGACTGAAAATGCCATTTCTCTATCTCCATTGATGAACGGCGCCTCTTGCGAGGCAGCCCTTGTGCTCAAGGATGAGCAACGCCCTTTTACTGCTTAAAAACGGTATTCCACCCCGCCCTGCACGGTGCGGCCGCGCCCCAGGGTATTGGCCAGCGTCTCCCCATAGCTGACGACGTAGGCGCGGTTGGTCAGGTTCTCCACCGAGCCGCGCAGCGTCAGGCTGTCGGTCAGCTTGTAGCTGGCGTACAGATCGAACAGGGTGTACTTCGGCCAGTCGGCCAGGTACGGATAATTGGACGGCACCGAACTGTCCTGATAGCCCGGCGCGAAGCGCACGGTCACCCCGGCGTCCAGCTTGCGATCGAAGGCGCGGCCGCCCAGCGTCACCGAGCCGCGATCGCCCGGCAGGTAGGCGGCGGTGCCGAACTGCGTCCCCCCGTCACACGTGACGAAGTCATTGGAAGCGGCATCCGGCTCAACATAGAAGTTGCCGCGGCGCGATCCGTCGCCGTAGCGCAGACGCCCTCCCAGCCAGGCCTTGTTCGAGCAGAACTCGTTTTTGCCGATCATGTGGGTGTAGGTCAGGTCGGCGTAGAACACCCCGGCGTCATAGTTGAGCTGGTACTCCAGCCCGCGGAAGCGGGTTTTAGACAGGTTGTTGACGTAAGCGGCATTGCCGATGCTCGGCTGCACCAGCCCCGGTTTATTGCGGTCTATCGCCAGGTTGATGTAGTTATCCACTTTGGTGTCGAAGTAGGCCACCTTGGCCACCAACCGATCGCCCTCAAACCACAGATCCGGCTGCTGCACGTTGAACCCGACTTCCCAGGCGCGCGAGCGCTCGGGCTGCAGGAACGGGTTGGGGTATTGCGTGGAAGAACTGTGTGCGCTGCCGTTAGTCAGCGTTTCGGTGATCGCCGGCGGCCGCCAGGATTTGCCGTAGGTGGTATACAGCTCCAGCCATTCCACGCCGGGGCGCACCGCCACTGCCAGCGTCGGCGACAGCTTGCCCTGATCGCGATCCACGTCCCAATCTTCGCGGGTAGTGGTTGAACAGCCGGTCAGACGCAACGCTTTGCAAGGATTGTCAATCGTGTAGCGTTGCCCATCCTTGGCCAAATCCGGATAGCTCAGGCCGGTCTGGCCGCGCAGGCGATAGCGGTCGTAACGCAGCCCGCCCTCCAACGTCAGCCAGCCGTCGTAGTCGTAGGTCAGGTTGGCGAACAGGCTGCCGACCGAACGGTTGCCGGCCGGCGTCACCCCTTCCATACCCTCACGGGAAGAGTCGCTGGTCGCTTTGTCGTAATAGAACTCCAGCCCGTAGTTGGCGCGGAAGTCATGCCCCGGCGCCAGGCTGAAACGCGAGGTGTTTTGCGCCTGCGCGCCATAGGTGCGCAGGCGGGTGCGCGTCGCGTAGCCGTTGTCCAGCAGCGAGCTGGTGCTGTAGGTGTCGCTGTCGTCCTGAGTATCGACGTAATACAGCTTGGCCTGAAAATCGAGCCAATCGACGCCTTCCGGCGCCAGGCTGTAGTCGAACGCCGCGTTGCGCGCCATCACGTCGCTGTAACCGGTGCGCTTCCAGCCCAGTTCATAAGGCGGCCGGGTGCCCAGGTTGGTCAAGGTGCCGGCGATCGGCGACTCGGTCTGGGTCTGCAGATAGCTCAATTGCAGGCGTTGGTTGGCGGGCAGATTCCAGCCCACCTTGGCCAGCCGCGAGTGCATGCGGTAATTAGTGTCGGGGATTTTGTTGTTCTTGATGCTCTCGGCGTAGCGATCGTAATTGCCGGTGTCGTTATTGATGCGAATGTTGCCGATGTCGCCCTTGTTGCCGGGCCAATAGTCGCCGAGGTGGCGTTCGCTGGCGGCCAGCAGGATATCGCCGGTTTCGTTGCCCAATGCCAGTATGCCGCTGCCGATGAAGTGGGTGCCGTTATCGCCGGTGCTGGCGTGCAGCTTGCCGCCCAGCTCTTTGCCCGGCGCCAGGAAATCGCTCGCGCTGACGGTATTGAAGGTGGCGATACCGCCGAGCGTGCCGGCGCTGCCCATACCGCCGGTGGTGCCCTTGTCGATGGTTACGCCGGACAGCAGTTCGGAATCGATGTACATGGTGCCGTTACGCTGGCCATGGCCGCTCTTTTGAAAATTCTGCCGCATGCCGTCGATGTTCATGTTCACCCGGCCGTAGTCTTGTATGCCGCGGATGTTGACCGACAGCGCCGGATCTTGCTGGCTGACGCTGGAATAGGCCCCCGTCGTCTGCTCCAGAATATCGGCCGCGTGTCGCGCCGGGCGGTTGTCCATCTGTTCGCGGCTGATGACGCTGACCGAGCGCGGTTCGTCGTAAACCCAATCGTTGGCGTTGATGCCGCCGGCGCCCAGCACCGTCAGGCTGTCCAGCGCCAGCGCGCCGCCGTCGCCGTTCGCCGTCGGCAGCCGGCTCAATACGATCTGCCCCTGCGGCTGCAGGCGGAAAGCCACCGGATTGCCGCCGATCAAGCGCCGCAGGCCCTGTTCAACGCTCATGCTGCCGTTCAGCGCCGCCGCCTGCATGCCGTCGAGCTTCACCTCGTCGAAAAATACCTGCATGCCGGCCTGCTCGGCGAAGCGCAACATGGCGCTCTGCAGCGGCTGCGCCGCAACGTTGAAATGCTTTTGCTGTGCAGCCTGCGCGCCGTTCGCCTCAGCCTGGGCAGCGAGCGCCACAGCCGGCTGAGTCAACATCATCGCCGCCAGCGCGGCGCGTACCGCCGTGGCCAATCGGCCGGCCGGCGTGGTTCCCTTGTGAATAAACATGCGTGTGTGTTCCACCCGAAAGAATGCCAAACCAAGTGATAATGGAAATCAATCTCGTTTAAAAATAAGGACGTTCCGGGAGGCAAAAACCCGTAAAGATTTTTTACAGAAAGTGAAAATAGCGGCGAAACGGGCATCCCGGCCCGCCTGCGCCGCTCAGTAAAGCAGCGTGATGCCAGGGAGATTCAGTTGGCGGGCGGAGAGTTCCTGACGAATGGCACCGACGCCGTCGTCGAGTTTATTGAGCGCAAACACGCCGCTCACCGTGCGCGCTCTTAGCGCGGGATTGACCGCCACGATGCGGGTCGCGCGATAGCGGTTGAGCTGCGCGAGCGCCTGCGGCAGCGGTTGGCGGTCGATCACCAGCCAGCCGCGCCGCCAGGCGTCATCGCCGGCCGTTTGCCGCGTCAGCTGCAGCTGCCCGTTGCGGTAATGCGCCGCCTGGCGTTGCGCGACCACCAGCGAGCGCTCGCCGCGCTCAAGCGTCACCCGCACGCTGTGCTGATGCACGCTGACGTCCACGCCCTGTTCGGTGCGCGCCACGCTGAACTCGGTGCCCAGCGCCTGCGTGACGCCGTTTTCCGCCTCCACCCTGAATGGGCGGCTTTCCGCCCCACCTAACGGCGCGACGATAAAATAGGCGGCGCCGCTCAGCAGCCGCACCTTGCGTTCGCCTGTGGAATACGCCAGCGCGATCGCGCTGCCGCTGTCCAGCGCCACCCTGCTGCCGTCCGGCAATGCCACTTCGCGCACCTCGCCGCGAACGGTTTGATAATCCGCCTGCATGCCGATCCACAGATCCGGCCCGCGATATACGCCGAAGGAAACGGCGATCGCCACCGCCGCCGCCACCGCCCAGCGGGGCCATCGATGGCGAGATGGTGTTTTCAGCGCCGCCACCTGCGGTTGTAACGCCTGCCGCTGCTCTGGCGGCAGTTGCCCCAACGTCGTCCACAGCAGGCGTGCCTGACGCAGCGCCGCCGGATGCTGCGGATCGGCGGCCAGCCAGGCGTCCAGCGCTCGCCGCCGATCGGCCGGCAACGCCCCTTCGGCCAGGCTCACGGCCCAGGCGGCCGCCTGCTGTCGCGCCTGTGCGGTTAGCGGTTTCATAATGGCATAGACCTCTGTTTTTTCTGGTTATAGGTTAAGACGTCTGAGCGCGGATAAACCCGTAAAAAAATTGCCATTATTGTTCTTCCATCCGCGCCATCAGCCGCTCGAGCGCGCTGGCCAGGTGTTTTTCCACCGTGCTGAGCGACACGCCCAGCTGCGCCGCCACCTGCGCCTGGGTCAGGCCATCGAGCCGGTTAAGGCGGAAAATCTGCTGCGTGCGCGGCGGCATCCCCGCCAGCGCCTGTTGCAACAGTTGCAGCAATTGACTATCGATCGCCAGTTGTTCAAGCGCCGGTTCACCGGAGGGATACTGCGCCAGAATGTCGTCTTCGACCGCTTCGGTCTGCCGCCGCTGCTGCTGGCGCAGATGGTCGAGCATCAGGTTTTTGGCGGTTTTGTACAGGTAGGCCTCGATATCGAGAATATTACCCTGCGGATACTGCTCGGTCAGGCGGGTAAAACTTTCCTGCGCCAAGTCCGCAGCCAGCTGAGGGTCGCGCAGTTTGGCGTTCAAATAGGCTTGCAGCGGCCGCATATGGCGCAGAAACAGCGCCTGCAACTCGGAATTGGACATCTCTTTTCCCAGAAGTGAAACACCCAATAGGGGCGATAAAAATCACATAAATGATTATCATTATCAATATTGTTCTGGGAAATATGTGCTAAGGCGGGGATAAACGGGAAACCGGCCTGGCGCCGGTTTCCGCTGGGCTGCAGGTCAGAGCTCTAACGCCTCGTCCTCATAGCGATGCTTGGCGTCAAGCGCTTCCTGCTCGGTTTCATGTTCACTGAGCAGCGTATTCGGCTCAATGTCGTCGGTGCGCACTTCAAAACGGCGCAGATGCAGGTTCGGGTCGCCCCGAAACACCTCTACGACGCGGGCGCTCCGTGGATAAGCAGGTTGATCATTTTCGCGCATGCCGTTCTCCCGTGTGTTTCACACAGTAGCAAGTATAGCAGCCGCCCTCATTCCGACACGCGCGAGCCAAGATCGCGATCGCCGGGCGCGCCCGCCAGCAGCTCGGTCAGTTCGTCGCAGGCGCAAATGCGGCTCTCACGCACGGTGAAGTGCGCCAGCACCCGCACGCGGCTGCAGGAGCCGTCGCGCTTTTCCACCTCGACCAGATGGTGGGTCAGCACCGCCTCGCCCCGCTCCGCCGCCGCGATCACGCTCAGCGTCATGCGCCGGGTTTGCCGCTTCAGCAGCGCCATGTGTTGCTCAAACTGCTCGAAGTTCAGCACCTTGCCATCCACCTGCTGGCGGTAGTCTGCGCTGAAACGGGCGGCGAGCTGCGTCGGCCGGTGCTCCGGGCTGGCGACGACCTGCTGCAGCGTATCGAGCACCAGGTTCAGTGGGGTAAGTTGAGTCATCAGGTTTCTCCGAAATAGGGTGAACGGCGATCCTATCCCGGCCAGGCGATGGCATAATAGCCACATCAAGACTTTAAGTAACGTTAAACGGCCAATATGACGCAGATCCGCAGCCAACGCCTTCAGCATGAAAAAAAGCACCTGACGCCCTGGCACCGGCACGAAGGCGGCCAGATCTATCTCTTGACGCGCGGCATGCTGGCAATGGAACTCCCGGGCCGGCAATGGGCGATCACCGGCGGTACGCTGGGCTGGCTGCCGCCGGGATGCGCCCATCAGGCGCTGGCCTGCGGCGACGTGGCGGGTTGGAGTCTGTATCTGCCGGTGGAAAGCGTGCCGGAGATGCCGCAGCTGCCGCAGCTGTTTACGGCCTCTGCGCTGTTGCAGGCCCTGGTGGAGCGCATCGCGCAGTTCCCCGCCGGCCCGCTGAGCGCGCCGCAACGGCGGCTGCTGCAGGTGCTGCTGGACGAAATGCACGCGGCAAGCCGCGCGCCGTTACAATTGCCGCTGCCGCAGGACGCCAGGTTGCTGAACATCGCCCGGGCGCTGCTGAACGATCCCGCCAGCCCGCGCAGCCAGCGCGACTGGGCCATTTGGGCCGGGCTCAGCCCGCGCACCCTGAGCCGCCGCTTTCTGCAGGAAACCGGCATCAGCTTCGCGCTGTGGCGCCAGCAGGCGCGGGTATTGCGTTCACTGGAGGGATTATCACGCGGCAAAGCGGTCGGCGAGGTGGCCGACGCCTGTGGCTATGATAACGTCAGCGCCTATATCGCCGCCTTTCGTCGCCGCTTCGGCGTCACGCCCGGGGCGTACTTTGCGCCGGCTCGGCAAACGGAATAGGAAAACGGGCGCCCGGCGCCCGAAGAGAAGAAAGGGTTACTTCACCGTCTCACGCGGCAACACCGCGAGGATTTGTTCCACCACCCGCTGCGGATCGGCGGCGCCGTCTATCACGTAATGCGCGGCGTCCTGATACAGCGCTTCGCGCGCCGCCAGCACCTCGAGCATCTCCTCGGCGATCGGTCTGCCGGTGAGCGTCGGGCGCTGCGCATCTTCCGGGTACTCTTCCAACCGCTGCGCCAACACGCTGGCCGGCGCGCGCAGGTAGATAACGGTGCCATGCTGGCGCATAAACTGACGGTTCTCCTCCGCCAGGATCGCCCCGCCGCCGGTGGCAACTATAGTTGACGGCTTGGTCACGGTTTGCAACGCGATGGTCTCGCGGCGGCGGAACCCCAGCCAGCCCTCGCGCTCGACCATTTCCGCCACGCTCATCTGCGCCGCCTGCTGCATAAACAGATCGGTATCGACGAACTGATAGCCCAACGCCAACGCCAATGCGCTGCCTACCGTGGTCTTGCCGGCTCCGCGAGCGCCTATCATGAACAGGGTTTGTGTCATTACGGGTTGTCCCTTATGCGGTGACTTGAGTGCATTGCATACCAAAATACCGAGCGGGTGCGATGGCGTGGTGGCAGCATCATACCCTGCCCGCTCTGTATTTCAATATTTACGATAGTGTAAATTCCATGGCACAGCGACTGCCTGCGGCAAAGCCGTGCGCCAGATCCTCATCCAGGTGCCGCCGCAGAGCAGCCGTGAGCCGCGCGTCGTCGAGCGGCCGGAATCCCAGCCGCCGGTAGTAAGGCGCATTCCACGGCACCTCAATGAAGGTGGTGAGCGTCAGGCGGCCCGCGCCCTGCCGTTTGGCCTCTTGCGCCACCGCGCCGATCAGGCGACGGCCGACGCCCTGCCGCTGCCAGGTGCCGGCGACCGACAATTCGGCGATGTGCCAATCTTCCCCCTGAGCCTGCACGGCAATAAAACCGGCGCACTCGCCGTTGTCGCTTTCCGCCAGCCATTCACGGCGCTCGGCGATAAATGCGGCATGCTGCTGCGGGGGCATCACCTCGCCTTCGGCGATAAAGCGCCATTCCGGCTGCTGGCGAAACAGCTGCGCCGCCGAACGTTCAACCGCCATCAAGTGCACAATATCCCGCTGCTGCGCCAAACGAATCTGCAGGCTCATGGGTTCTCCTTAACGTTGGGGTGGTTATTTAAGCAAATTTCACCGCCCGTGGCTTAGAAATCGACACTGCCGCGCAGCACCACCTCACGCGGTTCCCCCACCGCCACGCGCAGGTTGCCGCCGCTGGACGGGTAGTAGGTTTTATCGAACAGGTTCTTCACGTTCAGCTGCCATTTCACCCGATAGCCGTTGATCGGCATGGTATAAGCGGCGAACGCATCGGCAACGGTGTAATTATCCAGGTAGAAGCTGTTGGCGGCGTCACCCGGGCGGCGGCCCACGTAACGCGCGCCGGCGCCGATGCGCACCTCATCGCCGCTGTACAGGCCCGGGCTGCCCAGATTCTGGGTCAGGAACAGCGAGGCGGTGTGGCGCGCCACGTTGGTCATCTCTTTCCCCTTGTTGTCCGGATCGTCCACCACCCGCGCGTCGGTATACGCATAGGAGCCGATCAGGCTCAGCGAATCGGTGAGATTGCCGGCCACGTCCAGCTCCACGCCCTGCGAACGCACGCGCCCGGCGGTGCGCGTCACGGTTTCACCTTCCACCAGCTCATTGACCATGACGTTGCGCTTGGTGATGTCGAACAGCGCCAGCGTGCCGGTAACGCCGTTCGGCAGCGCCAGCTTGCCGCCGACTTCCCACGACTTGCCCTGCTCCGGCGGCAGCGAACCAATTTGGGTGGCGATGGAAGAGTTCGGCTTGAACGATTCGGTATAGCTGCTGTACAGCGACACATAAGGCGTCAGCTTGTAGACCACCCCGGCGCGCGGCACCAGCTTGCTGTCCGAGCTGTCGGTATTGGTCTGGAACGGCCGCCCCTTGCCGGCATAGACGTCGAAAGCGTCGTAACGCAGCCCGCCCATCACCAGCCATTTATCGGTCAGTTGGATGGAATCCTGCATAAACCAGCCGTAGCTGGTGAGGTTTTCCCGCTGGTCGCTGTCTTTGGCGCTGACCGCGGTCGACGGCGGCATCAGGCCGTATACCGGATGATAGATATTGAAATCACTGTTCTTTTTACCGCGGATCATGTCGCCGCGGTAGGTGCGGTTATCTTCAAAATCGAAGCCGAACAGCATCTGGTGGTTGATGCTGCCCCAGTCCACGTCGCCATTGAGCGTCAGCTGCACCGCGTTGGCGTGGCTGACGGCGTTGGCGGTCGCGTCGGCCTGGCGGCTCAACACGCCGCTCTCCGGGTTCAGCGCCGTGGCGCGCGCCTGGTTGTCGCTGTAGCTGTTGCGGCTGTAGGCGTAGGTCAGTGAGCTTTTCCAACGCTCGTTGAGCGTTTGATCGATCTGCAGGGTAACGCTGTCCTGATCGCCGCGGGTGGCGTTATAGGCTTCGTCGAAACGGCGATCGCGCGGCGTATTCACCGGTTTGCCGGTACGCGAATCGATAATGGTGCCGCGATCGAACGGCACCAGATATTCCATATGTTCATAGGCCAAGCGCACGGTGGTGTTCTCGCCGTACCACATCAACGAGGGCGCGATCACCGTCTGGCGATTGCGGCCAAAGTTGCGCCAGTAATCGGTTTCATCGTGATCGACGATCATGCGATAGGCAAACCCCGACGTGCCGAGCGGCCCGGTAACGTCGAGCTGGCCGCCGCCGCCGTTGAAGCTGCTGCCCCAACCTTCCACGTGGGTATGCTGCTGCAGCTGGGGCTTTTTGGTGATCATGTTGATCATCCCGCCCGGCTCGCCCATGCCGTACAGCATCGAGGCCGGCCCCTTGAGCACCTCCACCCGCTCGGTGGTCGGCGTGAAGTTGCGCGCCTGTACCGAGCGCACGCCGTCGCGCAGAATCGAGCCGTCGCGGTTATCGCCGAAGCCGCGTTTCATTACCGCGTCCTGAGTGCCGCCCAGCGTGTTGGCCTGGGTAATGCCGCTGACGTTGTACAGCGCTTCGTCCAGGCTGCTGACCGCCTGATCGGTAATCACCTGCTGCGGCACCACGTCGATCGCCTGCGGCACGTTCAGCAGGCTGGTTTCGCTGCGGGTGCCGGTGACGCTGGTTAACGGCTGATAGCTCTGCACGCCGTCGGCGTCTTTGCGGCCAATCACTACCAGGCTTTCTTCTTTCGATGCGGCTTTTTCCGCCGCCCACGTCGGCGATGTTGCGCAGGCCGCCAAAGGCAATGCGCACCACCAGCCGAGCTTGTTGTTATTCATTATCTAACTAACTCCAATAGGTCCCTGAAAAAGGTAACGGCAAAAACTGCTGATACAGCTGTTGGAAGGTCTGCTGCGGGTTAATGTCGGCGAACAGATCCGGGTAAAACGCTTTGGCGAACATCTCGACCAGCACCACGTGGTACGGGCTGAGGTAAAAATTGTGCCAGACGCTCCAGGCGCGATGGTTTTTCACCGCCTGCAGGCTGGCCAGCATTGGCTGTTTGGCGATCAGCCGGCGGAAGCTGTCGGCGGCGTCCTGTTGGCTGACCTGCGGCCCAAGGCGCAGATCGGACAGCCGTTTGCCCTGTGGGCCGGCCATGCCGGTGGCGAGGTACACGTCGGGATTGGCGCTCAGAATGGTTTCCGGGTTCAGTTCGCCATACACCCCTTTCACGCTGGCGTTGGCGATGTTGTCGCCGCCGGCGAAGGTCAGCAGATCGCCAAGGTTGCCGTGTGCGGCGGTGGTGCAACAGGTATCGCGCCGCCCCAGATGCAGGTGCAGCATCACTTTGGGCTTCGCCCCCTGATAACCCGCCAGCCGTTGCCGGATCACCGCCATATGCTGCTGATAAAACGCGATGAACTGCTCGGCGCGCTGCCGGCGATTGAGCACTTCGCCCAGCAGCCGCACGCTCGGCACGGTGTTGTTCAGCAAATCGATGCGCAGATCGACGTAGATCACCGCCACGCCGGCCTTGTTCAGCGCGGAAACCAGCAGATCGTTGTCGCCGTCTTCACGCGCGTAGCGCGCCAGGATCACCAGATCCGGCTTCAGTTGCAGCAGGCTTTCGATGTTGACCTGGCGAAAATTATTGCCGCTGATAATGGGGATCGCGGCGATCTGCGGGAATTTCTGCGTATAGAGCTGCCAGCTTTGCGCGTCGAACCGCGCCAGATCCGCCGGCCAGCCGACGATGCGCTGCGCCGGGTTGCCCGGCTCCAGCAGCGCCAGCGTATACAGCATGCGGCTCTCCCCCACCACGATGCGCTGCGGGTTGTCCGGCACCACGACCTGGCGGCCAGTGATATCGGTCACCGTCTTCGCCTGAGCGGAAAACACGCCAAAGCACAGGGAAAGCAGCAGTAAAATGAGGGAATTGCGCATGATTGAACCGACACGGGGAATAGTGTGCGCATGATAATCACTCTCATTAGCACTTGCAATCCTGCGCCGCAATTGCCAAAAGAAATCCGGGAACGGCGCCGGGCGCGCGCCGAAACACCGCGAAACCGCTGAAAGAGCGGCTTTAAAAAGTTAAAAAAATGGCGGAAAAATCGGTTAAATAGAACGGAGAAACAGCAAAAAACCGGGAGATCACCATGACTCAACGCATCATTCCGCTGTCGGAGTGCCCGCAGTTTGCCGATGTGTGCGCCGCCTGGGCCTTCGGCCAGTGGGGCTCACAGCGCGGCGGAACGCTGGAGCGCACCCAGCTGCGCTTCGCCCAATGCAGCCGGCCGAGCGACGATCACCTGACATTGATGATGATCGATGGCGATCGCCCGGTGGGCATGGCCAGCCTGTGGCCCAGCGACGATCATCAGCGCCAGGATCTCACCCCGTGGCTGGCCGGCGTTTCGTGCATCCCGATCACCGCCGCAAGGGCATCGCCCACCGTCTGGAAATGGCCATCGTCGAGGCGGCGCGGCAGCGCCATCACTCGGTCTTGCATCTCATCACCGATAAATCGGAAGCGCTGTACGCCGGCTGGGGTTGGCAGCCTCTGGAACGCCGGCGGCAGTATGACGAAGACGTGGTGGTGATGGAGAAAACGCTGTAGCTAACGCGGCGTACAGACATACACCAGCGCCGGCGGGAAGTTGCGCACCACCCGCAGGCGCTTCCAGTGAAAATAGCGCGACAGCAATTTTTCCGACAGGTGGCTGTATTGGAACAGCACCAGCGTGCCGTTGCGCGCCAGCAGCCGCTGCCGGGCCTGCTGAAGAATGCGCACGCTGATCCTGACCGGGATCGACAGCAGCGGCAGGCAGGAAAACACCACGTCGTAATCCGTGGCCATCCGGGTCGCCGAATGAGCCATCACCTGCAGCCGCCGATCGTCTATTCCACGCAGCCGATGCACGAAATGGGGTTGGATCTCGAAAGCCTCCAGCGCCGCATCGGCGCGCATCCGCCCCAGAATGCGTTTGGTCAGTACGCCGTCCGCCGCGCCCAGCTCCGCGATCGACAACGCCCGGGTCCATTCAATCTGATTCAACATCGCCTGGCACAGCCACGGAGAAGAAGGCGCCAGCGTGCCGACGGTGCGCGGCGAAGCCATAAATTGCTGCAGGTAAGCGAAGTGATTCATCAGTTGCAGCCGGGTCGCATTTAACATTGAGGCCTCCTTGGGTTAAGCCCTCAATGTGAGCCGAATTTCTTAAGTAATCATTAACATGATTCCGAAAGCGGCGGACACAGTTGTAAAAAAATGCAACCTCAGCCGCGGTGGAAAAAGAAAAACGGTCGTAATAATGACCTGAAAATAAGCCGCTTATGCCCCGGCTGTTCAGATAATTATTACGACCGTTTATTTTATTGACCGCACAGCCGCGGCCAGAGGGTAAAAAAACCAACGCTTAGCGATAAATTTCCGCATTGCCGCGCCAGTTGCTGGAATCCCCGGGGGTATCCAGACCGATAATGCGGTAATGGCTGGCGCCGTCCGCCGCGGCTTTTTCTTTCAGGGCGGTGATGGCGTCATGCGGTGAGCCGCTAATGCCGGAAACCGACACTACGCCGACGCTTTGCAGATTGGCGGCCTGCTCGCTGTTGACCTGTTTCACCGACGACAGCGGCGCGGCGAAAGTGGAGAAGGAAGCGGCGGCGATCAATACGGCTGCGATGCTTGGGATAAGTTTCATGATTGACTCCAGGTGTTCTTGTTTATTAGCTCGTTGTCAGTGATGTTAATTATCCGCTAGCCAATGAAAACGGACGTCACGCAACGTAAAGAACATCAATCATTGTGAGGAGAATAAGGAGGAAGTGAGAGCGAGTATGTATTTTCAGGCAGGAATGACTTTACAGGCTTCACCTTACCCCTATTTGATGAACAATTAAAGACAGGACGAAAGAAAGAACGCGCGCCGCCGCTATTTAAGATTTTTTACCCGCCGAGGCGCGCTGAGCTACGCTGATTTTGACGGTGTGGGGGAGCATCTCGCGCGGCAGAACGCCGCAGCGGCACGCGGAAGCCTGAAGCAAAAGGGGGCGCTATCGCCCCCGATATCGGTCACTTCAAGGGGTGCGGCAAGGTGAGCACCCAGAGCTCGCTCAGCGACTCCGGCTGCTCCAGCGGGCGCAATTCGATGCGGGCGTCGGTCTTGTCGCCGTCGAGGCTCAGCCGCCCTTCCTTCTCCAGCTGGTAGTCGCCGATTTTCTTGCTCTTTGGCGACGCATCCACCAGCTTGGCCTGCAAGCCGAAATCGTTGTCGTTGATCACCGCCAGCCTGCGATCGTCGATCAGCGCCAACCCTTCGGCTTTCTCCTGGCGCCAGCCCAACTGGCGCAGATCCGCCACTTCCTGTTTCTGCGCCAGCTTCACGCCGCGTTTGGCGAGCTCTTTCGCATCGTCGAACTCCAGCGCTTTCCCCTGGTCGTCAAACGCGCTCAGATCGCTGGCCTGCGCGAGATCCACCAGATAGATCTTGTTGATCATTGTTTTATCTTTATC
The DNA here is from genome assembly GCF_052169255.1 of Serratia sp. CY29653. NCBI lineage: Bacteria > Pseudomonadati > Pseudomonadota > Gammaproteobacteria > Enterobacterales > Yersiniaceae > Serratia > Serratia sp. CY29653. The sequence goes on from NZ_JBJNLC010000001.1 coordinate 2,718,119, forward strand.
GCTTCCCTGTTCAATCAACAGGACGCGCTGGTTGTCCAACGCCACCACATCGCCAATCTTGGCGTCTTTGGCTTTTTTATAGCTGTCGATATCGATGGGATAGCCGTACATGGCGGTTTTGCCACTGCGCGGATCGAAGCTCACCAGCCGGATAAACTGCGCCTTGTTTTTGCTTTTGCCCTCGACATCCAGCGTGCTCTGCACCGCCGCCAGAATGCGCCCATCCGGCATTCGGGTCAGCCCCTCAAAACCGCGGTTGGGCTGGCGCCACTTCAGGATGTTCGGTAAACCGCTCGCCACCGCCTGCTCGCCGGCCTGCGGCGTTGGGCCGTATTTGGCGAGAATTTTGCCTTTGCCGTCGACATGGATCAGAAACGGGCCGTACTCGTCACACAGCCAATAGCCGCCGTTGCCGTCACCGATGATGCCTTCGGTATCCAACCCGCGGCGATCGCCGGACAGCGGTTGCAGCGCGTCATTCAACGCCACTTCGTTCGTGGAACCAATCAGCTCGCCCGGCAACGGCAGCCCGCTGATCGGCCCTTTTTCGTCATGCAAGGGCCGCGCATTCTCGGCCACGGCCTTGCCGCCGCCAATACGAATGTCCATCAACAGGGGCACGAATTGCGGATTGGCGAAAATCTTGGCTTCTTGCTTGCCCACCGCAGGGGCATCGGCATTCGGGCCGCGATCGGTCAGCGTCGTCAGCACCAGATCGTCGCCCTGCTTGCTGTTGAACGTCAGCCCTGAGCCGATCCCCACCGGCAGCCCCTGCGGGAAATTCTTGGCGAACGCCCCCTGATAGGCGACGCGTTCCCCGCCGGGAAAGCCGACCACATAACGCGCCACCTCAATGTCGGCAGCGTAGGTGAATACAGGAAACAGTGAAGCCAACAGCAGGGAGAGCGATTTTATTTTCATGATTTTTACCCGAGGTTGAATGAAGCGTTATCAGGCAGAAGAAGATATTAATTTAGCATGACACTTAGATGACAACAGGCCATTCGTCAAATGCACAATCGGTAATAAAGTTGGCTGGCAAATAGAAATTAGCAATTAACCTGAGCGTATTGAATGGGGAAAACCGCTGGAAAAAATCTCCAGAAAATAGCGTGTCATTTCGCTTAGGGTAAATTCTTATGGCAAAGATAAAAAAATCGGCAAACGCGCGCCGGCACGGGGAAAAACGGCGTTTTTCTCATAGACAAAATAAAATACCGGGGATTTAATACCGCCGTTATTCAAGGTGCATTAAGAAAATTCTATAGAATATCTGCATGAACTGAGAAAGCTGTTCTATAGTTTTTAGTGCTAACGCCCGTTAGTCAATTCCGCAGGATGGAATCTATGTCAAAGCGACTTTTTGCCGAATTTTTTGGCACATTTTGGTTGGTGTTTGGTGGTTGTGGTAGCGCAGTATTAGCAGCGGCATTCCCACAGCTGGGTATTGGTTTCCTCGGCGTCGCGCTCGCTTTCGGTCTGACCGTGGTGACGATGGCCTATGCCGTCGGCCATATTTCCGGCGGGCACTTTAACCCGGCGATCACCGTCGGCTTATTCGCCGGCGGCCGTTTCGCGGCGAAAGACGTGATCCCTTACGTGATCGCTCAGGTGATCGGCGGTATCGCCGCAGCGGCGGTGCTATATTTGATCGCCAGCGGCAAAGCCGGTTTCGACGCCACCGCAGGCGGTTTCGCCTCCAACGGTTACGGCGAACACTCTCCGGGCGGTTATTCTCTGCAATCAGCTATCGTGATTGAGCTGGTGCTGACCGCCTTCTTCCTGATCGTTATTCATGGCGTGACCGACAAGCGCGCGCCGGCAGGCTTCGCCCCGTTGGCGATCGGCCTGACGCTGACTCTGATCCACCTGATCAGCATCCCGGTGACCAACACCTCCGTCAACCCGGCGCGCAGCACCGGCGTAGCGATCTTCCAGGGCACCTGGGCGCTGCAGCAGCTGTGGGTCTTCTGGCTGGTGCCGCTGGTCGGCGGCATTATCGGCGGCCTGATCTACCGCTGCCTGCTGGAAGATAAAAAATAAGCGCATCGCAGCCGATAGCGTTTCGCGGGGCAGCCTTCATCGGCTGCCCCGTTGCTTTCAGCCCTTCGTCACTTCAAACATCATGATATCGCTGGTAAAGGAGCCGTCCGGCTGAATGGCGAAGTGCGCCGCCACCTCCTGCGACACGCTTTGCTGCAGCGCACGGATCGCGGTAACGAAATGCGCCGGCGTGCGCATGCGCGCCACCCAACTGCCAAACTCCAGCATCAACCGATCCGACGTCACCTCGCGGACCACCAGCCCGGCTTCGGTCAGCAACGTCAGCCACTCGCCCGGCGCATAGTTGCGCACGTGTGAGGTGTCGCGCAGCACTTCCACGGTTTGCAGATAGATATCCAACAGCGGATGCCCCGGCGAGACCACGTCCATAAAGATCGCTCTGCCGCCCGGCTTGAGTACCCGCCTGACCTCACGCAGCGCCTGGCCGACGTCGTGCCAGTGGTGCGCCGAATAGCGGCTGATGACCAGATCGAAGCCGGCGTCCTCAAACGGCAAAGACTCCGCCACGCCCTGCTGCAGCTGAATGTTGTTCAGGCCTTTTTCCGCCGCCGCCTGCTCCACCACCGCCAGCATCTGCGCCGAAAGATCGTAGGCCACCACCTGCGCTACCCTGGCCGCCGCCGTGAAGCTGGCATGCCCGGCGCCGCAGCCCAGATCGAGCAAGCGCGCGCCGGCGTGCGGTTCCAGTAACTGTGCAAGGCGCTGCAAATCCTTGCCCTGCGCGTGTACCGCGCTGGTTAAGTAGGCGTTGGCCTGCTCGCCGAACTGCCGGTCTACCGCGTTTTTATGGCTGTTGCTGATGCTCATGTTTGCTCCCGTTATTATCTGGCTTGCGCCTGTGCCTGAAGACTTTCGGCTACTATAATCAGGCTACTATACGGGTACAATATGAGCAGTTATCCTGGTATAAATAGGTACCACGCTATGTCATCAGAAGCCTTATCCGGGCCAAAGGCCCTCGGCGCGTTTCTGCGCGCACACCGCGAACGCATCACGCCGGAAATGCTCGGCCTGCCCAGTTCCTCGCGCCGCCGCACCAGCGGCCTGCGGCGCGAAGAGCTGGCGCAAATCAGCGGCATCAGCGCCACCTGGTATACCTGGATCGAACAGGGGCGCGAGGTGTCCATTTCCCCCTTCACGCTGGCGCGCATCGCCAAGGCGCTGCGGCTCGGCCCCGCCGAACGCCACTACCTGTTTACCCTGGCGCGCGTCGCCGATCCCGAGCAGGAAACTCACCGCGAAACCGCCAACGACGCGGTGCTGCAAAGCGTGCACCAGATGACGGTGCCCTGTTACCTGCTGGACGTGACCTGGAACGTCGTCGCCTGGAACCCGCAGGCGGCGGCGCTGTTCAGCGGCTGGCTGGATGTGGCCAACAGCCCCAACCTGCTGCACTTCATGTTCTTCCACCCGCTGGCGAAAACGCTGGTCAGCGATTGGGAAGAGCGCGCTCGCCGCGTGGTGGCCGAATTCCGCGCCGAAACCAGCCACCATCAAAACACCGAAGAGATGCGCGCCTTCGTGCGCAGCATGACGCACAACAGCGCGGACTTTAATCACTGGTGGAAACAGCATGACGTGATGGCGCGCGAAGGCGGCGAGCGCGCGTTCGAGCACCCTCAGCAAGGCGCGCTGCGCTATCGCCAGCTCACCTTCCACCCGGCGGAGCACGGCGGCCTGAAGCTGGTGATGCTGATCCCGCTGCCGTAATTGGTAACAAATTCATAGACAGGTTTACCCGTCATTTATTTATTGGTTCATGTAAACGCGCTAGGGTGATTGTTACCGATGACAACGATCATCCAGCACCGTTATTTATCTCCCGAGGTACGCCTATGCAATCCGAAGAACAACGCCTTATCGATGGTCTGTTTGGCCGCCTGAAAGAAGCCGAGACCAAGACGGGCCCACGGGATCTCCAGGCAGAACAGCAAATCAATCAGCATATTCGCGAGCAGCCTTCCGCCCCTTATTACATGGCGCAGGCGATGATCATTCAGGAAGCGGCGCTCAAGCAGATGGACCAGCGGGTCAAAGAGCTGGAAGCCCAGGTTGCGCAGCTGCAGCAAACCGCCAACGGCCAACAGAGCAGCGGCGGTTTCCTGGCCGGCCTGTTCGGCGGCGGCAGCCGCAATACGCCAAGCCCGCGTGAACAGTATCAGGCGCAGCAGCAAAATACGGCGGCCTGGAACAACGCGCAGCAGGGGGGCTACGCGCAGCCGCAGCAGCCAGCCTACGCCCAACCGCAGCAGGCGGCGCCTTCACGCGCCGGCGGCTTCCTGGGAGGCGCCTTGCAAACGGCGGCGGGCGTCGCCGGCGGCGTGGTATTGGCCGACATGCTAACCGGCATGTTCCGCCATTCGCAGCCGCAGGAAATCGTGAACATTTTCGAAGAAACCCCGGCGCCGCTGGACGACAGCGCGATGCGCAATTTCGACGCCTCCAACAACCTTGATACCTTCAACAGCGGCGACGGCGGCAGCTTCCTGAATCAGGACAACGGCTTCCAGAACGCCAACTACCAGGACGACCAGGACTACGCCGACGACGATTACAACGACGACGACGATTCCTTCCTGTAATGCCTCTCTCCCCCTCTCACCCGCAGAGGGGGGATTTCCCGTTTCGCCGATCTGGACTACAGTGAACGCTGTTCATTGATCCGGCCGGGAGAAACGATGCCGAGCTTTAATCCTTCAGCTCCGTACTTCAGCGAACGCCTGCAGATGCGGCCGCCGGTGATGGCGGACCTCGAACGTTTCTACGCCATCTTTGGCGATCCGCAAACCCAACGCTTCAACCCCGCCGGCCCGCTCACCAGCGAGGCGCAGGCCGCTTCGGCGCTGCAGGAGCGGCTCGCCGGCTGGCGGCAACACGGTTACGGCTCCTGGGCGCTCGCCCTGCGCGAACGGCCGGATTGGGTTATCGGGTTTGGCGGGTTGTCCTGGAAACCGCTCGGCGCGCAGCGCACCGTGAACCTCGGCTATCGCTTCGACACCTGCGTCTGGGGCATGGGGCTGGCCACCGAGATGGCGCGGGCTTCACTGCAATACGGGTTTGTCGGGCTGGGGCTGGGTGAGATTTCCGCCATTGTGCGCGCAGAGAATCAGGCTTCGTGGCGAGTGCTGGAAAAAATTGGCATGCAGCGTGTGGATACGCTGGATGACGTGCCCGGCGCGGCGCCGAGCCTGGTGTATACGCTAAAGTGCGGCGACTATCAGGGCTGATCGTCGCTGATTTTGGCCAACGCCATGCGGTAAGATTTGACCTTCTGACGCTTTTTCAGCCAGGTGGTGGTAGAAACGATGAACACCGCGCCCGACATCGCCAACACCCCGGTCGGGTGGCCGTAAAACACCATCAAGGCAAAATACACGGCGGAAACGATCGCCACCCATTTTGCCGTATTGCCCATGTCGTTCTTCTCCTGGGTCAAACGGCGGATGTGCTCTTCTTCACTGATTCCCATACGCGCTCCTTGTTGGCTGAACGTTCCATTATATGGAGCTGGAGTGTTGATATTTCAAGCGGTTGGATGGTAAAGAAGCGTAAAGCTCAGGCCGGCGGTTCCCGCCGCCGGGGCAGATAGCGCCCGGGCTGATCGGCGCCCGGCAGGCCGGTGCCGTCGTTGCGGCCAAACAGCCGGTAGCGATTGCCGGCGACCGCATCGTAGATCTTGTCCGCCAGCCGCGGCGGCAGGTAACGCGCCAGCGCCAGTACGCGGTACGGCCACCCCAATTGGCGCAGCGCCTGGAACAGCGCCGCCGAACGCAGCCAATAATGCCCCTGCTCAACATAGACCACGGAATCGAAACGATCGGTCGGCAACCCCAACGCCTGCAGGATCGCCTGCCCTTCGACGGATTGCACCGTCGCCAACAGAATGCGCCGCTGCCGATCGGCGCGAATAAGATACCTCACCAGCCCGTGACACAGATTGCATTCGCCGTCGAACAACAGCGCGCGATCGCCGGGCTGGAGATAGGGCAATGGTGATAAAGGGGTCATTCCGCCTCCCGTTAAACGCACGCCTTAGCCTAACGCGCCTTGAGCGTGCGAACCAGAGCGGGATGACGGCCCGTTAACGCGCAGGCGGGGCGTCCGGCACGGCGACCACCGCGACGCGCACCTCGTAATGTTTGGCGCTGCCCGCCGGGATCACCGCCGTCAGTTTATTGATGGTTTCCACCGGATTGTCGCTGGCCGAGGTGGCGCAGAACAGTTCGCCGCCGTGGCAGAACCCCGGCTTGGGCGGGTGCCCGCCCGGGAAAGGCGGCATGCGCATCGGCTCATCCGCCGCGGGCGGCACCGCTTTGGCCGCAGGCGCCTCGGGGGCAGATATCGCGCTCGCGCTGAACAACAGCGCCATGCCCATGCAGGGCAGCGCCAGGATCTTGATTGCTTGTTTCATTGAATTAGCCTCATTTGCCGGGTTCGGGATTACGCTACCCCGCTCCCGGCTAATGAGAAAGCCGCTTTTCGCTACCTTTTCGCCCCGCTACGTTTTGCTTACATCCCGCGTCTAACGTGATGAAAGGCGAAAGGCGGGGTAAAGTAGCGTCGCGTTACTTACCGTTTGTCAGCGTGTTATAGCTGGTCATCAGATTGCGGTAGTCCGGGATATGGTTGGAGAACAGCATGCCCAGGCCTTCGATGTCGTTGCGCCAGTCGCGGTGCAGTTCGCAGGCGACGCCGAACCAGGTCATCAGCTGCGCGCCGGCGGCTTCCATGCGGCTCCAGGCCGACTGACGCGTCAGCTCATTGAAGGTGCCGGAGGCGTCGGTCACCACAAAGACCTCAAAGCCTTCATTGAGCGCCGACAGCGCCGGGAATGCCACGCACACTTCGGTCACCACGCCGGCGATGATCAGCTGCTTACGGCCGGTGGCTTTTACCGCCTTGACGAAGTCGTCGTTGTCCCAGGCGTTGATTTGGCCGGGGCGGGGAATGAACGGGGCATCGGGGAATTGGGCCTTCAGTTCCGGCACCAGCGGGCCGTTAGGGCCGTTTTCGAAACTGGTGGTCAGAATGGTCGGCAGATTGAAGTACTTCGCTAAATCACCCAGCGCCAGCACGTTGTTTTTAAACCGATCGGGATCGATATCGCGCACCAGCGAAAGCAGCCCTGCCTGATGATCCACCAGCAATACGGCGGCCTGGTCCTTGTCGAGGCGTTTGTAGTTTGCAGTCATGGTTTTACTCCCGTGGGGGTTGATGTTGCGGATGAAGCGCCCCGCCGCTGGGACGGGGCGCTGAGGTCTAAGTGTAGCGCCTGAGCCGGGGAACGCTTCCCGGCTCGGGCGCCTGCGGTCAGCCGGCGCTCGCTTCAGCGTTCATGCTGCCGAACTTGCCGCTGTTGAAGTCGCGGAACGCCTGCTGGATTTCCGCGTCGCTGTTCATGACGAACGGGCCGTAGCCGACGATAGGCTCATCGATCGGTTCGCCGCTCAGCACCAGCAGCGCGACGTCGTTGTTGGCTTCGATAGTGATCGCATCCCCCGCCCGGTCGAAACGCACCATTTGGGTTTCGCGCACCACCTCTTCGCCGTTGACCAGGATCGCGCCGTGCAGCATCACCAGCGCCAGCGTATGGCCTTCTTTCACCGTCAGCGTGGTGGTGTGGCCGGCATTCAGCTTCATATCCCACACGTTGAGCGGGCTAAAGGTGCGTGCCGGGCCGGCGTGGCCGCCGAAGTCACCGGCGATCACCCGCACCTGCCCGGCGCCGTCCGCCAGCGGAACCACCGGAATATCGGCGTTCAGCAGCGTCTGGTAACCCGGCTCGGCCATTTTGTCCTTGGCCGGCAGATTGACCCACAGCTGCACCATTTCCATGGTGCCGCCCTTGCGCGAAAAGTCCCGCGAATGGAACTCTTCATGCAGAATGCCAGAGGCGGCGGTCATCCACTGGACGTCGCCGGGGCCAATCACCCCGCCGCTGCCGGTCGAGTCGCGGTGTTCCACTTCGCCCTGATAGACGATGGTCACCGTTTCAAAACCGCGATGCGGATGCTGACCCACGCCGCGGGTGCCGGAGGCAGAGCGGAATTTGGTTGGCGCCGCGTGATCCAGCAGCAGGAACGGGCTCATTTCCGCCCCCAAATCGTTATAAGAGAACAGCGAATTCACCAGGAAACCGTTACCGACCCAATGTGCTTCCGGGCTGTTGTGAATACCGAGGATTTTTTTCATCTTGAACTCCCGTTTCAGGCCTCACGGCCTTAAGTTGATGGCAGAAGTTTAATCCGTCGGGGTTTGCTGCAGTAGTAGGCAAGATGTACACTCAGCGTTCTACTGGTAGAACGATAAGGGATAGGATGCTGACCGATCTGAACGATCTGTTTTTCTTCGCCAGCGTGGTCGATCACCAGGGATTCGCCCCCGCCGGCCGGGCGTTGGGCATTCCCAAATCCAAGCTCAGCCGCCGCGTGGCGCTGCTGGAAGAGCGCCTCGGCGTGCGCCTGATCCAGCGCTCGACGCGGCGTTTCTCAGTGACCGAGGTCGGCCAAAACTATTACGCGCACTGCAAGGCGATGCTGGTGGAAGCGGAAGCGGCGCAGCAGGCGATCGAACAGACGCGCGCCGAGCCCTGCGGCACGGTGCGCATGTCCTGCCCGGTGGCGATCCTGCACACCCGCGTCGGCAGCATGGTGGCGGCCTTTATGGCCGACTATCCGAAGGTGACGGTGCATCTGGAAGCGACCAACCGCCGGGTGGATGTGGTGGGGGAAGGGTTGGATCTGGCGATCCGCGTGCGGCCGCCGCCGCTGGAAGACAGCGATCTGGTGCTGAAGATCCTGGCGCAGCGCACCTGGTGCGTCGCCGCCAGCCCGGCGCTGGTGCGTACCCTCGGGCCGGCGCACGCGCCGGAAGACCTGCGCAAATACCCGACGCTCGATCTCGGCCCTGCGCGCGCTCAGCACCAATGGCGGCTGACCGGCCCGCAGGGTGAACGGGTGGAGTGGGAACACACGCCGCGGCTGGTCACCGACGACATGCTGATGCTGCGCACCGCCGCCATCGCCGGCGCCGGCATCGTTCAGCTGCCGGCGATGATGATGCGCGACGACATGCTGCGCGGCGAACTGGTCCAGCTGCTGCCCGGCTGGCAGCCGCAGGGCGGCGTGGTGCATGCGGTTTACCCGTCGCGCCGCGGGCTGCTGCCGGCGGTAAGGCTGCTGCTCGATTATCTGGGCGAGCAGTTCACCAGCATCGAAGAGGAGTGATCAGGCGGTGATTTCAATCGCGTTGCCGTCCGGATCGCGGATGACGGCCTCGTAGAAGCCGTCGCCGGTCCAGCGCGGCGCGGACTGCAGGATGCCCTCCTGCTGCGCGCGCTGCGCCAACCGATCGACCTGCCGCTCATCCCCCAGCGACAGCGCGATGTGCGCCCAGCCCACCCGCTCTTCCTGGGCCTGCGCCGGCAACAGCGTCGGCACGCGCATGATCTCCAGCGTCGGCCCGGCCGCCAGGCTGACGAAGCGGGAAACAAACCCCGGCCGGTTGCGGCTGACGTACTCCTCGCCCGCCTCAGCGTTGAAATAGCGCTGCCAGAACGCCAGCTGCGCGTCGATGTCGCGGGTCCACAGGGCTACATGGGCTATTTTCATCATCATTCTCCGGTCGGTAAATCGCTGTGCCAAACCTGGCCGCCGCCCTGCGCCACCTGCAGCTCGAGCTGCGGGTGCGCGCCGCGCGCCGTCACCAGATGATCCACCCGCCCGGCGGGCAGGAAGGGGTAAGGGGCGTAGGTATTGAGTTTGTCGCGGGTACACAGCACCGCTACGCTGCCGGCACGGGTCAGCAGCCGCTTTTTGAACGTGGCGTCCTGGTAGCTCAGCGCGGAAAAGCCGCCGTCCGGGTCGTAGGCGCAGATGCCGGTGAACACCAGATCGAAATGGAAACCGTCTATCTCTTCCGCGGCTTTGGCGTCCACGCAGCCGCCAACCTGCGCATCCAGCTCGCCGCCGATCAGGATGGTGCGGAGCCCCGGCCGCTCCAGCATTTTACCGGCGATGCTCAATGCATTGGTCACCACCGTCAAACGCCGATCGCGCGGCAACAGATCCGCCAGATACAGATGGGTGCTGCCGGCGTCGAGGAAGATCAGTTGTTCTTCACCGATCAACCCCAGCGCGGTCTGCGCCAGCGCCAGCTTCTCATCGCCGCTGAGCGCCATGCGCGCCGCAACGGGACCTTCGGCCGGCGTCGGCGCCAGCGCGCCGCCATAGATGCGTTTGCACAGATTCTGCGCCGCCAGCTGGCGCAGATCGCGGCGGATGGTGGCTTCGGTGGTATTCAGCCGCTGCGCCATCTCCAGCGCCAGCACCCGCCCCTGTTGGCGAAGCGTGTCGAGAATGGCCTGGTGGCGCTCATTCGGTAGCAGTTTGGACATCGTGTCAATCCGGTGACGCTAAAGTGATCACAAATGTACACAAACAAACACAAACGTACAACCGTGAGCGAAAGAAAAATTGCCGGGCAGGATTTTCGCCTGCGGGATGTTGGCTATACTGAGGCAAGCGAAGTTACCGCAGACGTAACGGCTTGGACGCTAAGGGAAAACGATGTTATTGACGATCGCAAGGTGGCTGTTTCAACTCCCCGGGAAGCTGTTCGGGCTGATTTTCAAAAATCGCCTGAGGATATTTTTGTTCTTCATGCTGGTCGCCGTTGGGGTGCTCGGCGCCAAGCGCTATCTGCGCGCCCACCAATATGACGACGAGTTCAGCCTCGCCGCCCCCGCCGATTACAACCGCGCAATAAAGCGCGAAATGCCGCTGCGCGAGGCGCGTGAACAGTGCGGCGGGCCGCTGCATGACAATGCCGGGCAGCCGTGGCCCGCCTCAGCGGGTTATCTGCATCAGCCGACGCGGCTGCCCACGGCCGGTCTGCATCGGCTGACGCTGGATAATCAGGGCAACGATTTTGCGGTGCTGGTCAAGCTGGAAACGCCGACGGCGCCGCAGCAGCTGGCGGAAGTCTTTATTCCGCCCGCCGGCAGCTTCGAGGTGAAAATCAATGCGGACGCGGAACACGTGATGAAAATCAAGAACATCAAGACCGGCTGCATGTTCCGCTCCCGGCCATTCAACCTGGATAAACAGCGCGATTGGCGCATGCCGCTGACGCTACAAAAGGACGGCAGCCTGCAGCTGCAGTCGATAGGGGATCGCCAATTCTGATCGGGCGCCGGGCGGAAAAGCCGGCGCCGCGAGGGTTACTTTTTCACCGGATGATCGCGGCGGAACAGCTCCCAGCTTTCAATTTCCTGCCCACTCGGCAAGGTGCAGGTGGAATACTGGCCTGCCGCATTCTCTTTGGCGTTCAGCTTGCCGCCGATTTGGGTGCAGTACACGTCGGCCGGGTTCGCCATGCCGATCGGTTTCACCTGCGGCGGCGGTGGCGCATCGTTGGATTTCACGGAACACCCCTGCAACATCGTCATCCCTGCCAGCAGGGAAAGCATCAACGTTTTTTTCATTTTTCCAGCTTATGCAAAAAAGAACGGCGGAGCGCTCCGCCGTTCGCTTATCATGAAATAAAGGATTTGCCCTGTTTCAGCACCAGATCGCAGGCTTTTTGCTTCACCTTCTCGGTGATCTGCGAGGTGCCCAGGCTGTTCAGATCCAGGCTCTTGCCTTCGCCGGTCTGCAGCAAGCCGCCCAGGCCCTGCTGATAATCCTGGCTCTTGGCGTTTTCGGTGCTGGTGATGCCCAGCTTGCTGAGCAGATGATCTTTCACCCCTTCGGCGCCGTTAGCCGACAGCACGTTGTTTTTCACGCAGTACTGCAGGATGCCGGCGGCATTGGTCATGCTGCTGGAGCTCAACGCCTTGTCGCCACCGTTCAGCAGGCCGGTCAACGAGGAGAGCGACATGCCGCCGCTGCTGTCGCCGCCCGACTTGCTCAGTTCGCCCGCCGCGCTGCTGAGGGAATCCATCAGCCCGGCGGCCTGGGTAGCGCCGCTGGCCAGGGTAGCGGACAGCGCCAAAGCCAGCAGTAAACGATGTTTGGTGATCATAGTGGTGAAACTCCTGTAATAACGGCATGCAATCGGCGCAGCGCGCCGGGATACCCTTCCGACGCCGCTGGCGGCGACAAGTTCCTTTAATCTCGCCGCCGCGCCGTTTTTCGGAATTCAGGAAGTTTAGAACTGCCAGCGCAGCCAGGCGAAGAACACGTTGCCGTTGTTATAGGTGCCGGGAATGTAGGTCGCCTGGAACGTCAGCCGCTGATAGCCGATAGAGGCCAGCGGCAGCGGCGCCGGGATGGGAATGTATTTCCAGTTGTCGCGCGCAGTGACGCTGGCGGTGAAACCCAGCCCCAGGCGGAAATCCTTGTCATCCAGCGGGCGCCAGATCTTCTCGTAGGCGTAGCCGCCGATCGGCTCCCACTTGTTGAAGGAGTCCTTGAACGCCATGATGTAGATGCCGTGCCAGTCGCCGTCGCTGTCGTAGCGGGAGATGCCGTAACCGGCGCCCCACGGGCGTTCGTTGTACTTATCGATATGTTCATCATCGTAAGTCCAACGGTTGTGCCAGGTAATGGCCGGGATATAGAGATCGTGGTTAGGCGAGTTGTTCCAGGTCTCCGCCACGTTATCGGTAAAACGCTGCCATAGACCCGGTTTTTCAGCCTGCGCGGTATTGCCACTTTCTGTACCAACCTCAGCGTAAGAAGGCAGTGCAGGAAATATCAACGCCAGAGAACATGCCAAAAGAGTCCGTTTGAGAAACATCGTAAAGCTCCTGTAAAAATACGGCCGCAGATTTTTACCGATAGCCCAGGCAAGATCAAGCTGTATCTAATTTATCCAACGCCCGTTGTACTTTGGTTAAGTTTAGCGCCGGAAAATGCCCAATAATTCATAACAAATTGTACCGATATCCGCATGCTATCGCCTTTAAGGCGGCAAAGCCGTGGGAAAAGTCCGCTTTGTCGCACGCTACTCGCGGGCAAGATGCTTGACCAACACATCGACATCGAGACGGTTCACAAATTCCAGAGAATATGAGGAATAGAGGCCGAACAGGCGGTTTTGGTGCCCGACCACCACCAGATCGATGCCGGCCTGATGAATGAAATCGTTGACGTCCTTAAAGCGCCGGATGGTGACGATTTCCTTGACCGCAACCGGCGCATCGACGGCACTCACCAACCGGCTCAGCATCGCCTTGGCAGCGATCACCTCCTGCGCCTGGCGATCTTTGACCAGCGCATCGCTGCCGTACTCCAGCTCCGCATAGTCGGCGTTAAGGTGGCCGACGGTGATGGCGATCGGCAGCCCGCGCACCATCGCCACCGTTTGACGCAGCAACGGCAGCCCATCGCGCTCATCGTGAATCAGTACCAGAATATGTCGATAGCTTTTCATCGCTCTTTCCCCCGTCAGTCAGTGCCACTGGGGCACCGCCCTCTTTGGTAGGTATACGCCATCTGCGCGCACGTGGAGAAAAGTTTACGTATCACTTCCCACGGAATGTGATGGCCACCACGTTATCTTAGCGCCCGCAACGGCGTATTTTAACGCCGGCCCGACGTGGCGCGCACTGCGGCCCCCGTAAAGCAAAGCTGACGAAAACGGGCGAACAAAAAACGCCTATTGTTAATTTTTTGTTTTTTATTGGTTACTGGATGGTTTCATGAAATAAGCGTGCGGCGGATCACCAAAATCCCCCTTCACGTCAGCTTCGGTTTTTCTTTCCCAGGCAAAAAGCGTTGTGTCGCTCAATGGGATTTAACGCGGCGTCAAAAGTACCGGATGATTCGCCCTGCATCATGATAAATGCCAATGCGCCGCCGCTTTTCTGTCGATATACCGCCAATGAAAAATACCGCCTCCTCCCAATACACGATAACCCTACTTTTTATGTATTTCCCAATCGCGTAAAGCGCCGAATACAAACCGCCTATTTACCGCCTGCCCACGTTCTCTTGAACAAGCCGACGCTTTAAATAACTGTTAATGCTAACGACACAACATCGCCAGCAATTTATTTTTGCTGATTTTCGCCTGACAAAATAAAGATAAATAATCCGGAGCAATCAATGAAAATAACTATCGGGTCATTCATTCTGCAACAGCTTCACGCCCTGAACGTCGATCGTATTTACGGCGTGCCCGGCGACTATAACCTCAGCCTGCTGGAGCTGCTGGAAAGCGATGACCGGCTGGCGTTTATCGGCAACTGCAATGAATTGAACGCCGCCTACGCCGCCGACGGCTATGCCCGAATGAAGGGCGCCGGCGCGCTGATCGTCACCTACGGCGTCGGCGATCTGGCCGCGCTGTCCGGCATCGCCGGAGCCTATGCCGAATCCTCGCCGGTGGTCTGCATCGCCGGCACGCCGCCGCTGCACGCGATGAAGAATCATCAGCTATTGCACCATACTCTGGGCGACGGCAATTTCGACAACGTCATGAACTGTTTTAAACAATTCACCGTTGCTCAAGCCTTGATTACGCCGGAAAATGCCGCGCAGGAAATTCCGCGCGTTATTTCCCGCGCCTGGATAGAGAAGAAACCGGTGTATTTACAGCTGCCTTCCGATATTTGCGACGTCGAAATTGAAATCACCGCAGCCACAGCGGCGCCGCAGTTGCCGGCCAGCGATAAATATAATGTGCAATTAGCGGCGATGGCGCTGTTAACCAAAATAAAACGCGCGCAGCGCCCGATCATGTTGGTCGACCAAATGGTGGATCGCTATCAGCTGCAGCGGTTGGTGATCGAGGTCGCTCACCGCTTTGCCATTCCGCTGACCAATATGCCGACCGCCAAATGCATCATTCCGGAAGATACCGCCGGTTGGATGGGTGGCTACAGCGGCAACCTGTCGCGCCCCGAACTGTATGAACGCATGGCGCACTCGGACTGCGTGCTGAGCTTCGGCGTGCGTCTGGTGGACTCCACCACCGGCTATTTCTCGCAGCAAATTCCCGCCGCCGCTCAGGTAGATATCCAGCCGTTCTCGCTGAAGCTGGACAACACCTCCTACCCGGCGGTGGCGACGGCGGATCTGCTGCAGGCGCTGCTGGATCTGAGCGAAGACACGCCGGTACAGCCCCTGGCGCCGCTGCCCGATCCGCGTGAAAAGCTGGCGACGCCGAGCGACGCCCCCATCGACCAGGCCTATCTGTGGCAACGGATCCAGCGATTTATCCGGGCGGATGACGTGGTGGTGGTGGAAAACGGCACCTCGGGCGCCGCCATCGGCGGCATGCGCATGCCGGGCGGCGTCAAGGTAGTCAACCAACCGATCTGGGGCTCGATCGGTTATACCCTGCCGGCGCTGCTCGGCACCCTGATGGCGGCGCCTGAGCGCCGTCACCTGCTGTTCATCGGCGACGGCTCCTTCCAGCTCACCGCGCAGGAAGTGTCTACCCTGCTGCGCTGCGAGCAAAAGCCGATCATCTTCCTGATCAACAACGACGGTTACACCATCGAGCGGTATATCCTCGGCGAAAACTCGTCCTACAACGACATCGGCCCGTGGGACTACGCCAAACTGCCGGCGGTATTGAATACCCAGGCGCAGCCGTTCAGCGTGGCGGTGGAAACAACGCAACAGCTGGAAATGGCCCTGGAACACGCCTCGCGGCAGGATCGGCTGGCGTTTATCGAGGTGAAAGTGCCGATGATGGACACGCCGCCGGTGATGAAAGAGTTCTGCAACCGCTGCAACAGCTTTAACTTCGGCCTGACCAACCCGCGCCGCAGCGCCTGATGCGCGATCGCGCCGCCGATGGTTTCAGGCCACCGGCGGCGTTTTCTTTTGGGTTACCCGCCGGCGCGCGCCATGCAGCGCTGGCGGCGTTCATCCACCCGCTTGGCGAACCAGGCGGTGGTCAGCTTGCGGGTGATTTTCGGGCTTTCCAGCTGGATGCCCGGCAGCATCTCACGCGGCAGTTTGCCGCCCGCCAGCGCGTAGACCTTCTTATACAGGTCGGTGTCGGCAAAGCCGGCCGTCTCGCCTTTCTCGAGCGCCCGGCGAATGGCGCTGTCGCTCATGTTCAGGCGCTTGCCGAGCGTGCGCACCGCCAGCTCGGTCGAGCCGGGCTTGTCGCTGCCGAAGTCGATAAGATCGCCGTCCAGCGCCAGCGGAATGGCGCTCGCCCGGCTGACCGCGTTTTGGAACGCCGCGTTGCGGCTGGCGTACCAGCCGGCGTTGAAGTCGGCAAAGCGATAAATCGGCCGGCTGTAATCGGCCGGGTATCCCAGCAAATGCATAATGCCGAAGTACATACCGCCGCGCCGGCTGAAAACTTCGCGGCGAATCGAGCCGTCGACCGGATAAGGGTACCCTTTGGCGTGCGCCTCGGCGAAGGCAATACTCACCTGCATCGGGCCACCGGTATGTACCGGATTTAAATGACCGAACAGCTTCTGCCCCATCGGCACCCGGTCGATCATGTCATCGAAGATATCGCTCAGATCCTTCTCGGTACGCACCTTATCCAGCCGCTCGCTGTAGCTCTGGCCGTTCGACGACGAGATCTTCAACGCGGTATGTACCAAAAAGTTCGGGATGTGCATCTGATCGGCGCGGCGGTCGATCTCCTTCCAGGCGATCTTCGGCAGCCCCGGCACCTGCGGGTTAGCCCGGAACGTCGACTCCTGTTCGGTCACCGCCAGCACCGAACACAGGTTCTCATCGCTCGGCTCGATGCCCTGCGCGGCGAAGGCGGCGGTAATATCGGTGGCCCAGCCCTGACGATCGCCGGCGTTGGCCGGGATCAGCGTCATCAGTCGGGCTTTGACGTCGGCGGGGCGCGCCGTTGGCGCCGTGGTGGTGGTTTTGCTGGTACAGCCCGCCAGCGCCAGCAGCGCGGCCAGGCTCAGCAAACGGAAGGATATCGGGTGGAATAAACGAGGTATCGGCATCTTTTCCCTGAACGTGATGACATGAACAGCACTGAAATTAGCCCAGCCGCCGCGCACAATCCAGTATAAAGATATCGCCGCGCCTTTCCGTCAGGCCGCTATGTTCAAATGCTCGATAAAGATGTATTTTATATACATCATATAAATCACTTTGCTTGCCCAGCCAGAGGAGCCCCTTATGGAGCAGCAGCTGCTTTGCTATAAAACCCTGCCGGAATGGAACAGCGACACGCTGCCGGAGGCCTTCCGCCAGCGCCACAACACCCAGAGCGGCACCTGGGCGAAGCTCACCGTGCTGAGCGGCAGCCTGACGTTCGCCATGATGACCGAGGACGGCGCCACCACCGAAACCTGGCAATTCAGCCCCGAAAGCCAGCCGCCGTTTATCGCTCCGCAGCAGTGGCACCGCATCGTTTCCTTCTCGGACGATATGACCTGCCGGCTGGCGTTTTACTGCACGGCGGAAGATTACTACCACAAGAAATACGAACTGACGCGCACCCACTCCGAAGTGATCGAGGCGGCGGCGCGCATCGCGCCGGGCAAGGCGCTGGATCTGGGCTGCGGCGGCGGCCGCAATTCGCTCTATCTCAATCTGAAGGGTTTCGACGTCACCGCCTGGGACAAGCACGCGCCGTCGATAGACCGCCTCAATCAGATCATCGACGCCGAGCAGCTGACCCGCCTGAGCGCCGGAGTGCAGGATCTCAATACCCACCGCTTCAGCGGCGAATACGACTTCATCCTGTCCACCGTGGTGATGATGTTCCTCGAACGCCAGCAAATTACGCCTATCGTGCAAAACATGCAGGACAGCACCGTGCGCGGCGGCCATAACCTGATCGTGGCGGCGATGGATACCGAGGATTATCCCTGCCCGCTGCCGTTTCCGTTTACCTTCAGCCCGGGTGAGCTGAAGCATTATTATCGCGACTGGGAGATCCTCAAATGCAACGAGGACGTCGGCCAGTTGCATAAGACCGATGCCGCCGGCAACCGTATCTCGCTGCGCTTCGCCACCCTGCTGGCGCGCAAGCTATAGCGCGTCGTGAAAGATCACCCCCAGCGTGTGGCGTTGGCCGGAACGTACCCGGCTGACGCCGTGGCGCAGATTGACCCGATAATAGCCTTTAGCCCCCGCCATCGGGCGATGATGCACGGCGAACACCACCGCGTCGCCCTGCTGTAGCGGCACCACCTCCGGCCGGCTCTGCATCCGCGGCCGCTGTTCGGTCAACACGAATTCGCCGCCGGTGAAGTCCCGTTCGGGTGCGGAGAGCAAAAACGCCACCTGCAGCGGAAACACCCGCTCGCCGTACAGATCCTGATGCAGGCAGTTGTAATCCCCCGCTTCGTAACGCAACAGCAGCGGCGTCGGCCGCCGTTGGCCGGCCCGGTGGCATTCGGCCAGGTAGGCTTCGTGTTCGGCGGGATAGCGCGCCGCCAGGCCCAATAAGGTATTCCAGCGGTTGGCCACCGGCGCCAGCCGCGCATACATCAGGCTGCGCGCCTCGGCCACCGGAAGCGGCAGCGGATAGGCGAAATAGCGGTACTCGCCGCGGCCAAAACCGTGCTGCGCCATCACGACACGGCTGCGGAAGTGCGCATCGTGCGGGTAGAGCGCCGCCAGCTCGCGGCACAGCTCTTGGCTGAGCACGCCAGGCAACCGCGCACAGCCCTGCGCATCGAGTTCGCGTTCAATCGCCGCCCAGTCCAATTCGGCCAGCCGCGCCGCCAGCGAGCGGCTCATCGCTGCGCCTCTTTTTCCAGCAAGGCTTTCTTGCGCTCGACGCCCCAACGATAGCCGGACAAAGCGCCGTCGTTGCGCACCACCCGGTGACAGGGGATCGCCACCGCCAGCACGTTGGCGGCGCAGGCGCCGGCCACCGCGCGCACCGCTTTGGGCGCGCCGATGCGCCGGGCGATATCGGCATAGCTGACGGTTTCACCGACCGGTATCGTCTGCAGCGCTTGCCAGACCCGCTGTTGAAACGCGGTGCCGCGAATATCCAGCGGCAGCGCCAACCCGTTCTCCGGCGCTTCAATCAACCCCACCACCTGCGCCATCAGCGCTTCATACTGCGCGTCGCCGCCGATCAGCTCGGCATTGGGAAATTTGTCCTGCAGATCCTGCACCAACCGCTGCGCATCGTCCCCCAGCAGAATGGCGCAGATGCCCACCTCGCTTTGTGCCGCCAGGATCTCGCCCAGCGAACAGCGCCCGACGGCGAAATGGATGCGCATGCCTTTGCCGCCCGCCCGGTAAGCCTTCGGCGTCATGCCCAGCGCGGCGTTGGCTTGCCGGTAGAAGCGGCCATTGGCGCCATAGCCGGCGTCGAAGATCGCGTCGGTCACCGTCTCCTGCTGCGTCAGACCGGTGCGCAAGCGCTGGCTGCGCTGCGCGTCGGCATAGCCTTTCGGCGTCAGGCCGGTGATCGCTTTGAACAGCCGGTGGAAATGGTATTGGCTCAACCCGACGTGACGCGCCAGCGTCTGCAGCGACGGCGCTTTCTCCGCCCGTTCGATATAGCGGCAGGCCTCGGCTATCTGCCGCGCATGCTGCTCGGTCAACGGCGTCAGCCCCTGGCGGCAGCGTTTGCAGGGCCGATAACCCGCCGCCTCCGCCTGCTCGGCATCGTCGAACAGTTCCACGTTTTGCCGATTCGGCTGGCGTGACGGGCAAGAAGGCGAGCAATACACGCCGGTGGTTTTCACCGCATAGATAAAGCGGCCGTCGGCGTGTTTATCGCGGCTGACGATCGCCAGCCAGCGCGGGTCGGCGCTGTCGATTACGTTTTTCATCATCCGTTCCTCACTGCGGTTTCGATGTTAACCAGCATAGTGACGGGCCGTTGGCGAAACACGTCGGCTCTTGCTTTTTAATTCGGCGCCGACGTTTTCAACAATGTTTCGACAATTTTTAACCAACAACATGAAGTTTATTACGTTGCCAACCCGGTTGCACAGCGTTAGGATCGCGGCCGGTCACGGGCGTGGCCAGTGTTTTTGCCTGTTAGTTGCGCGCATGGAGAGGTTATTGTGTTAGAGAGTTTTGGCGTCCTGAATTTATGGACCTATTTGGCCGGGGTGGTCTTCATTATCATTCTGCCGGGGCCGAATACGCTGTACGTACTGAAAACCGGCGTATCGCGCGGCGTGCGCGCCGGCTACACCGCGGCGCTCGGCGTGTTCATCGGCGATGCGATCCTGATCTTCTGCGCCTATATCGGCGTGGCTTCGCTGATCCGCACCACGCCGTTCCTGTTTACCCTGGTGCGTTTTCTCGGCGCGATTTACCTGCTGTTCCTCGGCGCAAAAATCCTCTACGCCACCTTCGTGCAGAAGGCGCAGGCGCAACAGCAGCAGATTGAAGGCGGCCACAGCATTCTGCGCAAATCGCTGACGCTGAGCCTGACCAACCCGAAAGCTATCTTGTTTTACGTGTCGTTCTTCGTGCAGTTCATCGACTTCAACTACGCGCACACCGGGCTGTCGTTCACCATTTTGGCGCTGATCCTCGAAGCCGTCAGCTTTATCTACATGAGCACGCTGATCTTCTCCGGCGCGATGCTGGCGCATTTCTTCAACCACAAGAAAGGCCTGGCGAAGCTCGGCAACGGCCTCATCGGCCTGCTGTTCCTCGGCTTCGCCACCCGTCTGGCAACCCTGAGCTCGTGATCCCTCCCGGCCGGCGCCCGCCGGCCGCAGTTTACCCTTCCGTCACGGCAAAATGACACGCAGGGCAAACCGAATGTCAGGCAGACCAAAGCCGCCGCTTTTCCGCTGATCTAGACTTGCAGGGTTAACGATAACCTGATGAGCCTGATCGGAGGATGTATGTCTGACAATACCGTAGCCGTGCTGGATAGCGTGTCGCGTTTTCTCGATCGTCAGCATGGGCTGTATATCGACGGCCAGTGGCGCACGTCCGCCGCGGAAGGCCGCCTGGCGGTGTATAACCCCGCCAATGGGCAGCAGATCGCCACCACCGCCGATGCCAACGAACACGACGTCGCGCTGGCGGTGCAGTCCGCCCACAAAGCCTTCAGCGAAGGCGTCTGGGCGCAGCGTCTGCCGGTAGAACGAGAACGCATCCTGCTGCGCTTCGCCGATCTGGTGGAACAGCACGCCGAGGAGCTGGCGCAGCTGGAAACCCTGGAACAGGGCAAGTCCATCAACATCGCCCGCGCTTTCGAAGTCGGCAGCACCCTGAACTGGATGCGCTACACCGCCGGGCTGGCGACCAAAATCACCGGCCAGACGCTGGACGTCTCCATTCCGATGCCGCCGGGCGCCAAATATCAGGTTTATACCCGTAAAGAGCCGATCGGCGTGGTCGCCGGCATCGTGCCCTGGAACTTCCCGCTGATGATCGGCATGTGGAAAGTGATGCCGGCGCTGGCGGCGGGCTGCTCCATCGTCATCAAGCCGTCGGAAACCACCCCGCTCACCCTGCTGCGCATGGCCGAACTGGCGAGCGAAGCCGGCGTGCCGCCGGGCGTGTTCAACGTGGTCACCGGCCGCGGCACCGTGTGCGGCAAGGCGCTGACCGAACATCCGCTGATCGCCAAAGTCAGCTTTACCGGCTCCACGCCGGTGGGCAAAAGCATCGCGCGCGCCGCGGCGGATCGCCTGACCCGCGTGACGCTGGAGCTGGGCGGCAAAAACCCGGCCATCGTGCTGAAAGATGCCGATCCGCAGCAGGTGATCGAAGGCCTGATGCTCGGCAGCTTCCTCAATCAGGGGCAGGTGTGCGCCGCCAGCTCGCGAATTTATATCGAAGCGCCGATTTATGACCAGCTGGTGGCAGGTTTCGAACAGGCGGTGAAATCGCTGTCGGTCGGGCCGGGGATGGATACCGGCGCGCAAATCAACCCGCTGGTGTCGCTCGCGCACCGCGACAAGGTGGCGGCCTACCTGGACGACGCCCGGGCGAAAAACGCCGAGCTTATCGGCGGCGCGGCCGGGCCGGATGCCAACGGCTTCTACATTCCGCCGACGCTGGTGATCAACCCGGACGACAGGCTGAACCTGACGCGTGAAGAAGTGTTCGGCCCGGTGGTCAACCTGATTCGGGTGGCGAGCGCCGAAGAGGCGCTGAGCAAGGCCAACGACACCGACTTCGGGCTGACCGCCAGCCTGTGGACCACCAGCCTGCAGCAGGCGATGGCGCTGACGCCGCGCATTCAGGCCGGCACCGTGTGGGTCAACACCCATACGCTGATCGACCCTAACATGCCGTTCGGCGGGTTCAAACAGTCGGGCAGCGGCCGTGATTTCGGCCCGGATTGGCTGGACGCTTACACCGAGTCGAAATCGGTCTGCATCCGCTATTGAGTGAAGCGGCGCGGGCCTGGCCCGCGCCCTGGCTTACTGATACTGCCGACGGTACTCGCTCGGCGACATGCCGAAACGCTGCTTGAAAGCGGTCGAGAAATGGCTGTGATCGGCAAAACCCCAGTCGAGGCCGACTCCGGCCAGCTTCTCCTGCCCGGCGGCGCTGCGCAGCGCCTGCGCGCACAGATCCAGCCGGCGGTTCCTGATGTACTGCGCCACCACCAGCCCCTGACGGGCGAACAGCCGATACAGGCTGCGCAGTGACACCCCCAACTCGGCCGCCACCCATTCCGGGCGCAGCTGCGGCGACTGAATATGCCTGTCGATCAACGCCAGCGCCTTGTCGAAAACCGGCTGTTGCCCCTCCGGGCGCGCCTGTTCGAGCGCCCGCGCCGGGCGCAGCAGCGCCGCCAGCGCATTCAGCACCGCCTCGCTTTCCGCCGCGGCAAGTTGAGGATCCTGCATGCTGCTCAGCACCAGCTGGCGGCTGAGGCGCACCGCGCTGAGCTCTGCTCCGAGACGCTGGGCGCAAGGCGGCGGCACCGGCAGGCAGCCGCGCGGCAACAACAGGGAGATTTGGCGCGAATCGCGCTGGAAGGTGAAGCTGCTGGGCCGTGAGGCGTCGATCAGCGTGATGTCGCCGGGAGAGAGCACCGTCTGGCTCTCGCCCTGCTCCATCAACGCGCTGCCGCGCAGCTGGAAGACGGTAAAAAAGTGCGCGCCGTCGCTGCGGGCGATCTCGCGCGGCGTGCGGTAC
The DNA here is from genome assembly GCF_052169255.1 of Serratia sp. CY29653. Classification (NCBI taxonomy): domain Bacteria; kingdom Pseudomonadati; phylum Pseudomonadota; class Gammaproteobacteria; order Enterobacterales; family Yersiniaceae; genus Serratia; species Serratia sp. CY29653. The sequence continues at coordinate 2,741,164 of NZ_JBJNLC010000001.1, forward strand.
AGCCGGGCTTGAGACACGTCGACCACGCTCAGGCGCAGCGCATGGGCGCGGAATTCCTGCATCGCACCGCTGAAGCCCGGCCCCAGCGTTTTTGCGCAGAATCTGCCGCAGGCGGTGTTGATTTTCCCCAGCCACTCTTCGAAGCCGACGTCCCGGAGCGTTGCCAATGCCGTCATGATCTCTCCCTTCAAACAGCAGCGGTGCTGCGCCGTTGAACAGAAAACCACCATAACAATCCGTTAACACACAATCAATGGCGAGCCGGGGATTTGGCGCCGCGATCACAGATCATCGGGCGCCGGAGGAGGAATCGCCTTAAGGCTGCGTATCCAACAGATGCCGCACCACCGCCGCGTACTCTTTGGCGTAGCCTTCAACGCTGGTGCTGGCCATGCCGGCATTGTCTATCTTGTATTTGCCGGCTACGTAGAACGACGGGGTGCCGCGCACCTCGAACGCCTTCACCGCTTCGTTCTGCTTGGCGATCAACCCTTTGACCAGCAGGCTGTGGCGCGCGTTTTCATAGGTGGCGGCATCGATGCCGGCCGCCGTGAACACCCGCTGAATATCTTCGGCGCTATTGACGGCGCGCTGTTTCTGCACCGCGTCGAACATCGCCCCTTCAATCTTGTCTTCCACGCCCAGCACCGTCGCCACCGCCCAGGCTTCGGTCAGCTCATTGCCCAATTTGCCCATCAGGCTGACGTGATACTTGGTGACTTTCTCACCGGCGGGCAGCGCCTGCGCCACGGTGCTGCCTACCCGGTAGGTCTCGGCGAACTGATAGCAAGGGCCGCAGTAGAAGGAGAAGAACTCCACCACCGCAGGCGCGGCGGCTACCGGCTTATCCAGCCGGGTGTATTGCTCGCCCGCACGGTAATCCGCGGCCTGAACCGCGGGCAGCGCCAACATCAATACGACGGCGGCGGCGAACGAACGCTTAACGTTTGCCAACATAAACACTCCTGGTTTCGATTATGAACATCGTCCTTAGCGGCGGTTTTTATAATCAAATAACCGGCAGAAGGCCAGTTTTTATTACCTTCTGTTTATGTGGGATTCAATCAACGGCCTTCGTAACCGTCCCAGTAGGCGCCCACCGCTTCCTGCGACAGCACCTGACGGCGTTTAGGATTGTCGGAGCCGCTGTAGGCGCGATTGATGAAAATGGTTTTGTGTTCCATGTTCTGCAGGAATTCCGGGCTGGCCAGATAATCGGCCTTTTTCTGCGCCTCGCTGCGCGCCACGCCCGCCGCGCGATCCTTTTTCCCCTGCTGGTAGAACTGTTCGAACATCGGCACGGCGTTTTTAATGCTGCCGTTCACATCGGTGCGGAATTGCGGGTCGAAGTCGTCGCGCGTTTGATAAACGTAATGCTTGGCATGCCGCTCCGCGCTGCTGAGGTGGTGGGTGCAGGCGCTGAGCGCCAACAGCGGCAACAACAGCGCCGCGCTTTTCAGTCTTTTCATGTCGTCTGTCCCTGTCAGTGAGGAAGGTTCCTTTAGCGCCAAGAGCATAGCGCCGGCCCCCGGTAAACGTCAAACGACAAAATACGCATCACATTGTTTTATATTAATATTATATACATTGATTGGTATTCATTGCCTGAAACACTATGCTTTAACCTAACAGGGTAAACACTCACCGACAGCGAGGCGGCCAATGAAACCGATCGACAAAAACGTGGGGGAGTACGACCTCACGGCGGAAAAAAAAGCGGGCATGATCACCGGCACTATCCGCGGCGAGCTGCCGGACAGCGACGCCAATCTGCCGCTGCTGCCCTTCTCCGGCACCTTTGCCGGCCCGAGCGTGGCCGAAGCCATCGCCGATATTCAGCAGCAGTTCCCCGACATCGAACCGGCGATTATCGACGACTTGCGCGAGGAACTGCTGAAGGCCGGTTTCTAAACCGGATCGCGGTGCCGCACGAACGGGCTGTAGACCGGCGCACCGGGCTTCAGCGCCAGATCGGCGTCAAAATCGTCATTGCGATTGAACCGCACCGCCGGCCAGGCGGCAAGATCGCCTAAGCCAGCCCGATACGCCTGCGTCACCTGCGCCAAAGCGGCGTTCTGCGCCTGCAGCGCCTCGCCCGTCAGCCCGCCGCGCACGCCATAAACCAGGAACGGCTCCAGCACGCTAAAGCCGATATAGTGCAGCGCATGCATGATCGGCCACAGCATCAGCCGCATATCGCCGTCGCGCCCGTTCGGCGCGCAGGCCTGAGCGGAGGCGCCGGCGGTGACGGTCAGCAGCGCCCGTTTGCCGCGCATCACGCCGTTTTCATGGCGGTGGCGACTGTCGTAGATCCCGCCGTAAACGAACACCCGATCCATCCAGCCCTTGAGGATGGCCGGCGCACCGAACCACCAGAAAGGGAACTGCAGCACCAGCGTGTCCGCCCAGCGCAGCAGCTCGATATGCCGCCGGATCTCCGCCGGCAGCGCCTGAGTCGTCCAGTGATGGCGCTGCTCCTGCATCGCATCAAATCTGTCCGCCTGCTTTCTGCTGGGGTAATGGTCTGCGCCTTCACGCGGATCAAACCCCTCCTGATACAGATCAACCGTCTTCACCTGGTGCCCCTGCGCCAGCCAGGCCTGCCGCGCCTGTTCGGCCAAATGGGCATTGAAAGAATGCGGCTCGGGGTGAGCCAGCACAATCAGCACGTTCATCCTGTGTCTCCCGCTGTAAGGTGGTGCTGCTATGCTGTGGCTTTATCGCACCCTTGGCAATTACGCACCTGAAGGTAACCCCCCATGGCCTATCCCGGCGACGTCTATTCGAGTAAATGCTCCGCGCGCGATGCGCTGGCGCTGATTTCCGGCAAGTGGGTGATGCTGATCCTGCCCGCGCTGGCGCAGCGGCCGATGCGCAACGGCGAACTGCTGCGCCGCATCGACGGCATTTCACAGAAGGTGCTGACGCAAACGCTGCGCCAGTTGGAACGCAACGGGTTGCTCGAACGCTTGGATTTAAGTGAAAGGAATCAGGCGCATGTGGAATACCGGCTCAGCGCCGTCGCCTGCTCGCTGGTCGAGACGCTGACGGCGCTCGACCGATGGGCGGAATACCATTTCCCCGAGTTGGACGCCGCCCGCGAGCGCTATGATGCAGACCGCAAGCGCTCGGCCGATTAAAGCGGTTTGCCTGGCAACGCGCGGCGCACAGAATGCGCAGCTGAGGTGCTTGTTACCCGTCGCGCCATCCGTTATCTATAGTTAAATCAATTCGCCGCTAACGGCTCCCCCACCTGAGGATCTTGCCTTGACGTTTTTAAAACACCCTATCGCCGGATTGGTGCTGGCTGGCTGCGGCCTGTTGTCGGCGGGCGGCGCGCTGGCCGCTTCCGATGCGCTGGTGTACTGCACCGTCGCCTCGCCGGAATCGTTCAACCCGCAGCTCGCCAGCTCCGGGCCGACCTTTATCGCCACCTCACAGGTGCTGTACAACCGCTTGGTGACGCTGCGCGAAAGCGATAAAACCCCCGCCCCTTCGCTGGCCACCGAGTGGAGCGTCAGCCCGGACGGCAAGACCTACACCTTTACCCTGCGCCAGGGCGTGAAATTCAACAGCAATAAATACTTCACCCCAACACGCGACTTCAACGCCGAAGACGTGGTGTTCACCGTGATACGGCAGAAGGATCCCGCTAACCCGTATCACAAGGTCTCCGGCGGCAACTATGAATACTTCACCGACATGGGCCTGGACAAGCTGATCGCCAAGGTGGAAGCGGTGGACGAGCATCACGTGCGCTTCACGCTGAGCCAGCCCAACGCCGCCTTCGTCGCCGACTGGGCGATGGATTTCGCCTCGATCCTGTCCGCCGAGTACGCCGACGCGATGCTGAAAAAGGGCACGCCGGAATACGTCGACAACTGGCCGATCGGCACCGGGCCGTTCGCGCTGCAGCAGTACAAACAGGATTCGCTGATCCGCTACATCGCCAATCCGCACTACTGGCAGGGCGAAGTGGCCAGCAAGCACCTGATCTTCTCGATTACGCCTGATCCGCAAACCCGGCTGGCCAAACTGAAAACCAATGAATGCCAGATTATCCCCGCGCCGCTGCCGGAACAGTTCGCCGCCATCAAGGCCGACGGCAACCTGCAGCTGCACGACATCACCGGGCTGAACGTCGGCTATCTGGCGTTCAACACCCAGAAAAAGCCGTTCGACAACCTGCTGGTGCGCCAGGCGCTGAGCTATGCGGTGGACAAGAAAGCGATCGTCGCCGCGGTGTTCAAAGACAGCGGCACGCCGGCCAACTCGCTGCTGCCGCCGGGCATGCTGGGCTACAACGGTCAACTGCCGGAATACGCCTACGATCCGCAGAAGGCGCGCGAGCTGCTGAAGCAGGCCGGGCTGGAGCAGGGCTTTGAGACCGATATCTGGTCGATGCCGGTACAGCGCCCCTACAATCCGAACTCGAAGCGCATCGCCGAGATGATCCAGAGCGACTGGGCGAAGGTGGGCGTGAAGGCCAAGATCGTCACCTGGGAGTGGGGCCAGTATCTGGCCGGGCTGCGCAAAGGCGAACAGCAGAGCGCGCTGTACGGTTGGGTGTCGGACAACGGCGATCCGGACAACTTCGCCACCCTGCTCGGCTGCGCCGGGGTGCAGAGCGGCGCCAACGTGGCGCGCTGGTGCGATAAGGATTATGACCGGCTGATCCAGCAGGCGATTCTGGAGAACCAGCCACAGGCGCGCGCCAAGCTGTATCAACAGGCGCAGGTGATCTTCGCCAAACAGGCGCCGTGGCTGCCGCTGGCCACCGGCAAAGTGTTCTACGCCACCCGCAGCAACCTGAGCGGCTATGTGGTGGACGTGAACGGCAGCGATTTCGCCAAGGCCAAATTGAACTGATCCCGGGCGCCGCGGCGAGGGCTGCGGCGCTATTTGCTTCGCCACTTATTAAGCTGCCAGCCTCTGAATCTATCGTCCATTAGCTTCACAACTTACGATGCCAACTGCCTCCTCTGCCGCCAAACACTTAGCCCACTAAATTCATAGCTTAATAAGCGGTTTAACCCCTGGCATTTTGCTTAAACTGCACACGGGCGCTTTCCTCACCTGTAACATTTCGTTACCATCGGCGCACAGACCCTTTAACATCAAAAGGCAACCCGGTGCAGAACACCTACATGCCGTGGCAAATTCGCCTGCACTGGCTGGTGGCGATCCTGCTGGTCATCACCTGCGTCACCATCGAGCTGCGCGGCTTTGCCGAACCGGGCAGCGCCCCCTGGTACGTGCTGGTTGTCACCCACTTCAGCTGCGGCGTAACGGTGTTTGCGCTGATGATCGCCCGCCTGTTCCTGCGCTGGCGCCACCCTTCGCCCGCCATCGCGCCCAAACCGCCTAAGTGGCAAACCGGCCTGGCGCACCTGACGCACACCCTGATTTACCTGCTGCTGTTGACGCTGCCGGTGCTGGGGGTGTATTCGCGCTATCTGGGCGGCAAGGAGTGGTATCTGTTCGGCCTGCCGATGCCGTTCGCCGACGTGGCCGATCGGCCGCAGGCGCGGACGATTATCGGCTGGCACAAAACGCTGGCGTCGTTCGGCTACTGGCTGATCGGCCTGCATGCCGCCGCCGCGCTGTTCCACCACTATATCGTCAAGGACAATGCGCTGGTGCGCATGCTGCCGTTGATGAAAAAGCGCTGAATAATTTGGCGCCAGGGATGAATTTTCGGGCCACGCCCGCCGACAGGGAATGACATGCAAACCCAATTTTTTAATGTGACCGTCGAACAATGTGCCTGCCAACAGACGGCGCCCGACAATCTGGTGAGGATCATCGCCGCCGGCCAAACGTTCTTTTTTTACCGTGACGACTTCAGCGACAGCGAAAATCTGCTGGCCACGCTCGCCGCCGGCGATCGGGTGAAGATCGGCGCCCATCGCCTGCAGGACGGCAGCTACTGGCTGCACTGGCTGCTGCACGAGACAAAAGGCCGGCTGGAGCCCGACAGAACGCTGAAATACAAGCTGAAATACTTCGCCCTGCTGATGCTGGGCGCGGCGCTGGCCGGCGGTTTTCCGGCAGCCTTTTTCATCATGGACGGGGAAGATTCCTGGCTGACCATCGTTCTGTTCTTTATCGCCGTAATCGCCGGCCTTGTCGGCATCGGCATGGTGCTGTTCGTCGGTTCTGAGCTGCTGCTGATCGGGCATCGCGGCCGCAGGCGCCTGCTCAAGGCGCTGGATCGCGTGCTGCAAGGGCAAGACACCACGCCGCCCGGATCGCTCAGCCTGAAAATCCCCGGCATCAAATACCGGGCCGTCAGTGCAGACGCCGCGTCAGTGCCCGCAGCGCAGCAAACCGACGTCCCTCTCCCCGACGGCGTCGAGGCCTCCGGCATCGAGACGGTCAACGCCCTGAGCTACGAACTCCGCCACTATGAGATCCCGCGCCAGGTGCAGTATTTGGACACCTATGCGTGGCGCCAGAAGGAGACGCACTTCGCGTTGACGACCCGCGCGCTCAACGTCCCCAATACCAAACTGCATCCGGTATTTCGTCGGCAACATCCGCTTTTCATCGCCAAAGGCGATCCGTTGCAGGTGCTGTATTGCGAGAACGACACCGTCCCCGAGTTGCCTACGGTGCGTGGGATCATCAACCACCGCGATCGCCAGACCTACCTCATCGGCGGCCGCCGCTACTTCACCGAATCCGGCCTTAACCTGTGCGCGCGCGTTGTCTTCATTCTCGGCGCGATCGTGACGTGCTTTGTGCTCGGCCTGGCGGTGGCGGATAACGCCGATACCCCGGCGGGCTTTTACCTGGATGCCTGGACCCTGCAGCGTCTCGGCAGCGAATTGCCACCGATTCTTCTCTTAATGATGCTGATGGTCAGCGGCCTCGCGCTGTTGATCGAGGGCTTCGCCCAGATCTGCCGCCTTTACTCTTTTGACCAGCACCGCACGTTTAAAACGTTTAAATACCTGCGCAATCTGCGCCGCAGGTTATGGCGGCAGGATCAGGTGACGGAGCTGAAATGATGACGTTAGCGCTTTATAAAAGACCCCTTATTATCCTGACGCTGTTTTTGGCCAGCGCGCTGGGCGTCTATTTCCTCGCCCCTGAACAACGCTATGCGCAGTGGCAATGGACCCAGAGCGACGAAGCATTGCCGACGATAGCCCATTACGATCTCATCGACAGCTACCCGGCGCAGGACGGCGCCCTGCTGCTCATCAGCAAAAGGAGTGAGCGCGGGGCCTACAATAGCTTTTACGGCTGGGCGGCCAACTATCTCAGCCAGGTGTTGTTCAGCGGCCCGCAGGGATTGCAGATGCTGGGGGAACTCGACGAGTCTATCCACAATGCGGTTTGCGGCGGGCAAGAGTGCGTGCTTTTTCTGTCCAAGGGGCGCCGGCTGGTCGATGTGAAACAGGGCACCATCGGAGCGCTGATCCCTTGGCCGGAGGGCGACGACAACCGGCCTTCCTTTATCGGCGGCAAACTGGTGGCGCTGCCGGGTAAACGCGCGCTGTATCTCATCAGCACCGAAGGCGTATTCTACAGCCCGGACTTTGGCGCCCATTGGCGGCAAACGCTGAATCTGCCGGCGCTGTTGGAAGCGCGACAGCTGCTGGGTTTTGAGCGCGGCGAGGAGGACTCACCGACGGCTTACGCCTCCGGCAAGCGCAAATCCATACCCGAGATCTTTACCGCCGTTGACGGCGATCGCGTGCTGTTCTGGATGAATCCGGTGCTCGGCTCCGGCGCCTTGCACATCGCCGTTAACGGCAAAACCGGCGAGGTGGCCGAACCGCATTGGCTCACGGTGCGCGTGACGGAAAGCGCGCAGGCCCCGGATGGCGGCATCTACCTGATCGCACAGACGCTGGAAAGAGGGCTGTATCAGCTCCTGCGTTATCAATCCGACGGGCAGTTGAAGGTGCTGCTGGAGACCGGCGATAAATCGCTGTATCAGCTGTGGGCAGGCAACGACAAGCTGGTCGCCCAAACGGATAACGGCGATGCGCGCCTTTCGCTGATTTTCGATCTGCGCTCATCCGACGTGCGCTACCGCCAGCCGTTGGAGTACCGCTACAACGGGCGCGACGACGCACGCCAAACCGTGATCGAACCGGAAAGCCACTATGGCGATGACGGGGAGCCCCCGGCGCTGCCCTACTTCGTTCGCTATCGTTCCACCACGCCGTGAACATGAGGAACTTGCCATGCTGTTAGGTTATGGCGCCGGCGTTGCAGGGCTGGTGGCGCTGTTGTTGGCGCTGCTGCTCGCCGGCATCCTGCTCGCCTGGTGGGGCTGGCGCTACGCTTCTGCCCGCTGCGGCCGCCCACACCCGCCGCTTTCCTGGGGCGGCTATCTGCTGGCCTCGGCGCTGGCGATCTACCCGGTGGCGTTCGTGCTGATGCTTATCGACATCGCCATCCAGGATCTCAAGAGCCAGCAGGCGGAAGAACGCTGGAATCGGCGCAGCTACCTGACGCTCGACGAAGCCAAACCGCTCGGAGAAATCACGCTGACGAAAGGCAGCTGGGTAAACCGGCAGGAACCGCGCCTGCCCGGCACCGAAAACAGCCCCATCACGATGGACGGCGTGACCGCCGTGCGTTTTCCTCGGCCGCAGAGCGTGGCCGGCGTGCCGATCATTGCCTTCGAGGTTTTACCGCCGGTAATGGAGCTGGCGAGCGCGCACACCTTCACCCGCCCGAGCGGCCAAAGGGTACGCTGCGAAGCGGGTTGGCTGGTCTCTTTCTCTTTACCACCGGATAAGCCGGCCCCGCAGTGGGAAGAGTGGCAGGCCGGGCTGCCTGCGGCGGCGTTTCGGCCCAGCGACTGGATCTTTAGAGAGTGCTTCCCCGGCAGCCCGATCGCCGTGCTGACCTTGCACAACGGCGAAGTCAGGGTGCTGCCTTAAGCCTTACGCCGTGGCGTTGGGCAAGCGCACGGTCACGCGGTTATTGGCCGTGGGCAGCCGCAGCGGCGCGTCCTGCCAGCTTACTGCGATAACCAATACCGGCGGCGCCGCTACGCGCGGCGCACGCCCGTCGGGCCCCACGCTGTAGGCATCCCATTCAATCACGAATACGCCGCCGTCTTGCGGCTCGACCCGCTCGACAAAAAAGGTGGTGTCCGAACCGCGCCCGCCCGCCGGTTTGTGCGCGTAGGAGAGCAGGCTGAACCACTCGCCGGCGAAGTAGAGATGGTACAGACCGTCGACGATATGTTCGCCGCGGAACTGGCAGCCGCCGACGCTCAAGCCGTCGCCCGTCGGCGCTTCCGCCACGCGTTCGAGATCGCACACCAAGCGATCGGTCGGCCGGTTATCCAGCAACAGCTCATAAGGCGGCGCGTGCAGCAGCGCGGCAGGATCGTCCGCATGGCGCAAATCCGCCGGTAACGTCGAGCGCGCCGCCAGCGCGCGGCCACTGGGCAAGGCGATCTCCAGACGATCCGCCGGATCCGCTACCCACTGCGGCACCCACAGACCGCGCACCTGACGCAGCGGCGTGGCCACCGCCTGCCGACAGCTCGCCCGCAGCCGCGCCAGCGCCTCGGCGGAACCGCCGGCCACTGCTTCCAGCTCGCGATCGGTCAGCGCAGGCAGCGCGTACATCGCCCGGGCGGCAGGTTCGTAGACCGTCAGCCCCTCACCCTCGCGGCTGCGGGTCGGGATCAGGCGCAACCTGCCGCCGTCCACGTCCTGCGGCGCGGCACAGGCGCCATGCACAATCGCTCCGTCGCGCAGCAGCAGCGTCCAAAAACTGGGGCCGCCCATGCCCAGCTCCCCCACGCCGCCAATCTGCCGGTCGCTGTCGCCGGCGTGCGCCATTTCAATCGGCTGCGAACGCCAGTCGGTCTTGCGCCACTCTGCGGCCTCTTCGGGGTTTTGCGCGCTTTTAGCGGCGTACTTCGCCCATTGCAGCACGGCGAACAGCGCGATGCACAACGCGCCGAAAATCGGGTAATCCCGCCAAATCAACAGCCAACCGACGATCAAAAAGGCCCAGGCGGCCATGACGATATCCTTTTTCAAGAGCAAACCGCCTGATTCTAGCGCAAGCGGTTAGCGGGGTTGAAGCCTATGCCATGAATAATTAGCCGTTAAATAGAAAGGCAATAATTTCAGCGTTACTTCTGTGACCATGAAGATCACATAAATAACGTTTCACTGAGTGATTTTAACGTAGAAAAGATAACTCTCTGTATCTCAATACAATATTTAAATCCGTATTAAAAACCGAAGAATTAAAGCGGGAAAAAACCGCAATAATTTGTGCATATTCTAAACATTGACTATGTTTAGACATACTCTTTATATGCAGGTAAACATACTGAAAAACAAAAGAGCAAGGCTCTCAAGATAATTAAACCAACCTCGCGCACCGCGTGGGTGAAACACTATTTACTATAAAAATTCCGAGGATATTTGATCTCCACGGAACGAGTAACTTTGCGTTTTATCAGGCCAATAGGCTACACACCGCAATTAATATCATTATTAGCATTCCGGAGAGCGACAATGAAAATCGTTACAGGCATTATCCTTACCTCTGTGGCCGCCTTCAGCGGCGCGGCTTACGCGGCCGATGCGCAGCCTACCACCGGTAACGCGGAAGTGACGCTGGAACACGTGCACGCCGTGATGGAAAACGGCAGCCCGGCGCCGCAGCACGACGCCGCCTGCAAAAAAGAACTTTCCATGCCGGAATCGAAATATATGGGCATGAAGGTCAAAACCGATTACACCATCAACAGCAGCACCATGATGATGTCGGCCAAATCGATGTTCCCATCGCCAAACGATAAACAGCCGATGGCGCTGACGGTCGATCTCTCCGCGCTGGGCCTGGCGGATGTGTATGCCTTCGGCGCCTTTAAACCGGCCGCGCTGCCGCAGGCCTATATTTATTTCACCATCGACAAGGATTTTAAAAATCCGGTCAGCACCTTTATGGTCATTAACCAAGGTAAGCAATATAACTGCGTGATCTCCAGCTCGAATAAAATGATGAGCGAAGAGATGCGCGGCAAGATGATGAAGAAACAGTAGCGGAATGAAAAACGGCGCTTCACGCAACAGGAAGCGCCGTCAGCAACGCCTTAAATCAGACCAGGATTGTATTTCTGGTTGAATTTCTCTTCCGATTGGAACAGATAAATAATGCCTTCGATAAAGCCGACAATCGCCGGGATCCCCGTCCAGCAGAACAGCAGGTAGAACAGCCCCCACCACTTCATCCCTAAGTAAAACTTGTGAATGCCCAGCCCACCCAGGAAGATGGCCAGCAGAGCCGCCGCGAGCTTGTCTTTTCTGCTCATAGTACACTTCTCCTTACTTCTCACCGAACCACCGGCATGTCCAAATAAAGGATGCCGCTCCAGAGAGCGCCGCATCGCAATGCTTACGGAGAAAAACATTCACTCCTGCAAGGCTCAACGGGGGTAATTATAACAGTAATTAATTAAACGGTTGTTTAACCGGCGAAAGGGTAAGCAGAGGGAGTATGGGAAGTGAGGCTACAGATTGGACTGACCCCCACCCCGGTAGACGATCCTGCTCTATAGTTTGGGCTTACGTCGTGAGCCTTTTTTAAAGCAGAGTAGCTAACATCGCCGATCCAGCAGGGCCCCAGAAAAGAGTTTTATCAAACATATAAGATAAAATAATAGGTTAAGAAGAGATGACAACTCAAAAACCAAGTTCTTGTTGTCTGGAAGTTTCAGCTTAGCCCCCCACAAGTCCCCAACCAATACGACAAAAGCTACCGGAAAAATTTATCGCGCCGAAAGTGAAGGTCCTAGATTTGCCAGCCCCCTCTCAGGCATTGCGCCCAAAGACTTCGGCAATGGCAGGCTTCTCTTTATAAAAAGTCTCCAAAGTTAAGCGGTGCGGTAAAGTTAAAGTTCGCCCAAATTTCTCAGAGAATGCTCGTTCTCCTCTACCCACTTCTCAGGGCAAGGGTAAACTCGGCTTATGGGGCAACTCGGCGAGTTAGCCCATGCAATGACTTAACATGAGCGCTCCAGCATGTTTTTATTGTTCTACCCGTCCGGGATTTAACATCATCAGCAATTTGTCGGTAAGTCGCCATAGACGTCCATCCTCCTCAACTTGTTAAATTATCCGCACGATGCCGCATATCCGACATGTGGCAGTATGCAGAAGTTTAAACCTGCTTAACCAGCCACGCCTAGAGAGCACCAAGACTTGTGCGCCGTGTTTCGATACAACCCATGATGAAAAACGCGGCAGAGAGCCCCCTAGCGCATTTGAATGCCATACTTCACTCTAGCCAAGTGCACCACACTAACTCAATAGGTTAGCGGAGCCTTTAGATGGCGGCATGTTTGACCTATATCACGAATAACATGAGTTAGAATTTAAACTGTCCTCAAATACAAGTAACTTCATAACTGCTTACCTCTCAAAGGGCTCAAATGATATGAAAACAAGGTCTTTTTCTATTTTTTTGCTTAAAGCAGGCTACAACGCACAGAACTCCCTTAAGCCAGATCATCAACTTCTCGATGACTTTCAGGCTCAAAATCTCCCACAGGGTGCAAGTTTATTTATTTCTAACAGATTTAAAACAACTCCTTGGTGGGTGAATTACTTCTCTATTAACGGAGAGTTAGAACAAGAAAGTAAGGGAGCTTTAATTTTTCTTCCAGTAAGAGATCGATGTTTCGCTCTAACTTTTGGCCACATTTATCACAATCTACTCGATGTTTCCTATGAGTATGATTTTGGTCTTAAAGTAACATTAAACAGCCTTGAACCTAAAGAGTTAAAAAGCGCCGACATAGTAGATCCCGGAGCTTCAAGAAGGAAAAGAATGCAAGTCCCGGTTATGTCTGACTTAACTTATTTAGATTTTGATAGTAATAGCGAGATTTTAAAAAGCCTGACAGGAAAAGTTAAACCACAATATATCGACCTATTTAAAAATGCGACTGGATCCACAAGCTTAAAAGTAGGGTTGAAAATTGAAGCTGATGAGCTAATAGTATTGTGCGAGCAACTTTTAGATCTATACTCCAGTGATGAATATTTGCAGTCTTTCCCTAATATACAAAAAATAGTACCAGAGAAAGACCCTCTAAAAATTGAGCGACTAGATGATTCTCTTTTAGATGCGTTTATTAATAAAAACCCTGATTTATCTTTATCAATCCCGGAGATCGTAGATTACAGCGATAACATTTACTGCACCTTTAAAGGAAAAAAAGGGATATCCCCTATATATACAGATATTAGCCTTGATGAGTTTTATGACTACCTAGGAGAAATTGATTTAAACACGTTCGATATAGAAAAAGTTAAAAACTTCTCGCTTAATCTCTGCAATGAAGAAGGCGTTATAACCAAGGCGTATAATATCTACAGAAGCTTTATCTATGATATTCACTTTGAAAATGAGGATATTGTTTATCATCTCTGCGAAGGTGAATGGTATAAGGTTGATCAAGATTACTTACAGAGTTTAAAGGATTATATAGATGCAAAGTGCGAAGAAACTCTACTTCCGCCATATAATCATGACAACATTAATGATAACATAAGAAATTATAGTGAAGAGAATTATAACAAGGGTGTTGAAAACATCTCACTAAACCATATCTGTTTAGATCAGAAAGATATAAGCCCTGATGGACACACACAAATAGAACCGTGTGATATAATTAGTTATCATGATAATATGTGCATCTTTCACCATATAAAGATATCATCCAGATCATCTCAACTAAGTCATCTTTTCAATCAAGGGGTCAATTCAATAGAATTGTTGATTTTGGAAATAAGGAGCAAAGAAAAACTCAAAGAACTAATCGAAGAAAATATTAAAAATAAAGATCTGGATAGTTTTATCCGAGTGATAGATAATGGCAATTATAAAGTTGAGTTTGGTATAATTACAAAAAAACCTGCGAGATTGAAGTCTGATAACCTCCCTCTATTTTCAAAAATAAGTTTAATGCGAAGCTTAAGAACTCTTGCTCTTTATCGCACGGAAGGTGCGGTAAGTTTTATAGAGGACATTAGTCCTTCTAAAGAAAGTTATAGTAAATATCCACGTATTACAGTTGTTGTTTCTCTTGGTGAAAATGGTAAAAATGAAGTCCTTGTTGATCACAATCAACCTTTTCCTCAGGGAAAAAAAGTCGCGAGATGCTCTCAGGAAATTACTAATAGCCCTGTCGGTTCAAGATATATAATTCATGTCAAAGCTAGTGACAACGGGGATCTCAGCACAAGCCATGCCTGGGAAAGCGAACGTCTATAAATAAATTTATATAAAATACCTACCATAGCCCCGTAATTTATTCGGGGCTTTTTTAATATTTAAAATTAATAACTAAGAATTACTTTTCTCTACATTGCTTATTAAAGCGTTTTATTCTGAGAGCATCAGTTACCGCATCAACACCATCTTCGCAAACAAATGGTGCGACTTCCGGTAGCCCCAACGTAACGCTCTTAAGCACAGCAAAGAGGACTGCTGGGGGGTGATCTTTGCTATACCGGTTCTCTGTCTCGCCAGATCTGCGGATATGCCCAACAAACTGAGCGCGCGTCTCGCTGTCGATTCCTGCTTGTTTGAGTTTTGTAGAAAACGTGTGACGGAATGAATGGAAAGATTTCTTGCTGCCCTTTTTAAATCCTAACTGTACTTTCAGCAACAAACGGTTAAACCAGTTCGAAGCCTTATCGCCGTATCCTTTTACAGAGTAGTAAGGAAGCTCTGAAAATAAACGTTCATAGCCTGATTTCTTCAATGCTTCGCAATAGCGAACTAATCCAAGTTTAATCAATGTTGGATGCAACGGTATTCACCTTCGCGAATGAATAGTTTTTAGCGACTGATCGGCACGCCGTTGCTGATTTCGAAGAAATAAAAGCTGGCAGAATCCTGCTTAATATCATCAAGATAAAGCTGACATAATTCATTTATCTTCACGCTAGTAAAAAAATCAATCATTGGTAGCCAGTAATGAAATGAACGATAATGATGAAAGTGCCGCTGACTGTTTTATCAACAGTCTCTCGTTTATGCCAAAGCATGCCAAAAATGGCGTTTAAACCCTCATCATTAAAATCTGATTTGAAATCCTGATCCATCTTTTCATTTTCTATAGGTGCAAGGTATTGATTCTCTGGGAATTTAGTAAAAGACCACCTCCTGAGGAGGTAGCTTTGCACGACGCCCCCTAAAAGGGGGCCATTTTCGAGTTAATCCTGCAACAACTCCATCTGCTATTCGATCTCTTGGTCCTTCTTATCCTGATGCCTCACGTATCGCCTGATAATTTCTTCGTTTACTCCTACCGTATCAACAAAGTTTCCCCTTGCCCAAAAATGATTGCCCCACAACTTCTCTCGTGTATGTGGGAAACGATTGTAAAGCCGGATTGCACTGTGTCCTTTCAGGATGCCCATCAACGTCGAAATCGATAGCTTCGGGGGGACTATCACGACCAGATGCACATGATCTGGCTGAATATTTAGCTCAAGAACTTCACAGTCCTTCATGTTGCAGAGGATATAAATTGTTCGGTAGAGCTCTTTGCCCACCTTGTCGCGGATGATTTTAAATCAATACTTCGGCGTCCAAACCAGGTGGTATTTGCAACGCCAGAACACATATGATTAACTCTTGTATAAACCCATGTTGGTGATTTCCTTCTTACTTGTGGTGAGTAGGCTGGAATATTCCGGCATGGGTTTCCTTCAGGCTAGAGCCTCACAGGTTCAATCACCACCTCCTTAGCAGGTGGTTTAAGGTTTACAATAAAAATAACGCTCACATTCAATGAGCGTTATTTTTATAATTTAAAGAGCAACTCCGTTTAGAGGGTTAATATTTTTCTTTATCGCATATATAACTGTTGATATACTTTTATTTTTGCATTCGGAAGGTTCAATATCAGATATAAATGTATCATTTCTTGATTGCAAGATACTCGCAATAACACTACCTAATGCCTCATCAACAACAGATCTGATCATTTCTTTACACGTATCCATTGCTGCGAACCTATTCATATAAGTCGCAGAATCAATTGCAATATCTAAAGCCTTACCTTTATGAATATTACTTACAATGGCAGAGTCAAATAAAACTTTCATATTCGATGAAATAACTTCTGCGAATTCAAATGAATAATTATAACCATCCACCATACTTTGATACACTCGCAGGAAATCATGCATATAAAAATTAAAGTCATGAATAGAAAGTACTTTCATAAAGTTAGATCTAATCGAGCTACAAATTTTATTTTGATCAGCACCATCTATTGAAGGTAAAATAACTAAAAAATCAGATATCTGTTTTGGATCAAATTTATTTTCAGATGTTAGCCTGCCGATAATAGCATCATACATTTGAAATGCTTCTGCCGTTTTTCCACCTCTGCTTAGAACAACGTCATAAGCCAAGGTCAATGCTTGTTTAAGTTCAGCTAAGCTTTGAAAGCGCCTCTGAGGATCCATTTCACAGCAACGATTAATAACATAAAACAATGACGGATGAACTACATTATCTATTAGATAGCCAGGATCGCGACCGGTTAACAAATTATAAAAACTTTTCCCTAACATAAATATATCCGCAGGAATCGTCGCATGTTTGAATCCTTCATCGGAGAATTCAGGCGGAAGATAACCCCTAGTACCCCAAAACATACCTGAACTCGTAAACCTTGATATCGACTCAGGTTCCATTCCAAGCCCAAAGTCGGACACTATAACCTGCCCTTGATGATCAACCAAAAAATTTTGAGGTTTAATATCCCGATGAAGAATGCTCTTATTATGTAATTCGGAGATAGCATCTATCATTGAGTTAAAAACAAACTCCTGTATCCCATAATTTGATTTAATACTTTCCGAAAACCTCGTTAAATCCCCTCTCTCATAATAAGGCATAACAAAATAAGGTGGAACCGAATCCATGTTCCCATATAATACCTGAATGACACGCCCATTATTAGAAAAAGAAGATAATAATCGCACCTCCCTCTTAAATCTTTTTATATACTCTTCATCATCAACCTTACAATATTTTAATACAATAGGAGAATTAATAATATTCATGGTATCATTAACATGCAGAATACCTCCCATGCCGCCACTATCACTACAAATCCCTGTAACAAAAAATCGGTTATCAATCAAGTCACCACCGTTATATTGCATCCTCCCCCCTTAGCCTGAAACGTCTTTGAAGTTTGATATCATATGTATTAACAATCGAAAAAATCCATTTGTACCTAAAAGAATAATCAGGAGCATATTACAAAAAATTTTAAGCATTAAATAGAAAAATAAAATTAGATTAGCATGCTAATTATTCATTCTCTCCATCGAGTTATCCGTCCATAATTAAAACTATTTTCTACACTACGAATCATACTTACAAAGGTTACAGCCACCAACAATACCATAGTACTACGTTTATGATTAGCGCAACCTTTACGCTTTCATTAAGATGCCAAAATTGACCCGAACTTTATGGTGCGGACTTGAGGCGTCCAATGCAATTAACCAGGCGACCCTTTTCATGTAAACGCCAAAACTATCGGTAATGAAATTCTGATTATATGCTCACTTTGTGCAACAACCACACTTCTGCCAGAAGTCAAACTACAAGTGAAGGTCATAGCAAGAGGCTAGATTGTGATAAACAAGTACGCCGGTAAGTACGCGAGAAAGGGCTTAGTGACATTTTATGGAAAGACGAACTTATAACTACTTGATTTAATTGGTGCCGATAATAGGAGTCGAACCTACGACCTTCGCATTACGAATGCGCTGCTCTACCAACTGAGCTATATCGGCATCGCGCCGGGCCTGCGGGGCAAGCCGGAAGTGCGTTGAACAAGGTAGACCTGCGCGCGAAATGAGTCAATAGCCGCTGGGGCGTTTGGTTGTTTTGCAAGCAGTGATACTGCCGTGCCCCCCAAAAACACTCAGGGCGCAGCACGCTGCGCCCTGACGTCTTTATGACCGCAATCCGGCCTTAGCTGCGCACCAGATCGTCGCCGTAGCCAATCCACTTGTAGGTGGTCAGCGCGTCCAGGCCCATCGGGCCGCGGGCGTGCAGTTTCTGGGTACTCACCGCCACTTCCGCGCCCAGGCCGAACTGGCCGCCGTCGGTGAAGCGGGTGCTGGCATTGACGTACACCGCCGAAGAGTCCACCGCGCGCACGAAGTGCTCGGCGCTGCTCAGCGAGCGGGTGAGGATCGCGTCGGAATGGTTGGTGCCGTGGGTGCGGATGTGGTCGATGGCCTGATCGATATCGTCCACCAGCAACACGTTCAGATCCAGCGACAGCCATTCGTCGTCGTAATCCTCCGCGTTCACCGGCACCACCGTCGCCGGGCCGCCCTGCAGCAGCGGCAGCGCGTTTTCCGCCGCGTGCAGCGTCACGCCCGCCGCCGCCATTTTGGCGCTCAGCGCCGGCAGGAACTCGGCGGCGATGCTGCGGTTCACCAGCAGCGTTTCCAGCGAGTTACAGGCGCTCGGGCGCTGGATCTTGGCGTTTTCAATCACCGTCAGCGCCTTGTCGAAATCGACATCGGCATCCACGTAGGTGTGGCACACGCCGATGCCGCCGGTGATCACCGGGATGGTCGATTGCTCGCGGCACAGCTTGTGCAGGCCGGCGCCGCCGCGCGGGATCAGCATGTCGACATAGCGATCCAGGCGCAGCAGCTCGTTCACCAGCGCGCGATCCGGGCTGTCGATCGCCTGTACCGCCGCCGCCGGCAGGCCGCACTGTTCCAGCGCCTGCTGGATCACTTTCACCGTTGCCTGGTTGGTGTTATGCGTCTCTTTACCGCCGCGCAGGATCACCGCGTTGCCGGTTTTCAGGCACAGGCTGGCGACGTCGATGGTGACGTTCGGCCGCGCCTCGTAAATCACGCCGATCACGCCGAGCGGCACCCGGCGGCGCTCCAGCTTCAGCCCGCTGTCCAGCAGGTTGCCGTCCAGCACGTGGCCGACCGGATCGTTCAGGCGGCACACCTGGCGCACGTCGTTGGCGATCGCCGCCAGCCGCGCCGGGGTCAGCAGCAGGCGATCGAGCAGCGCTTCGCTCATGCCGGTGGCGCGCGCCTGCGCCATATCTTGTTCGTTCGCCAGCAGGATCGCTTCGCTGTTGGCCTCCAGCCTGTCGGCCATCACCGACAGCACCTGATTCTTCTTCGCCGTGCTCAGCACCGCCAGCTGCCAGGAGGCCTGCTTGGCGGCCTTCCCCATCTGCTCCAGCATGCTCACTCCTTAACTGACAATCATATCGTCGCGGTGCACTGCCACCGGACCGTATTCATAACCGAGGATTTCGCTGATTTCCTGCGAGTGGTGCCCGGCGATCATGCGCATCGCGTCGCTGTTGTAGCGGCTGACGCCGTGCGCCAGATCGCGCCCCGCCAGGTTGCGGATGCGGATCACTTCGCCGCGCGAGAAGTCGCCCTTCACATCGCGAATGCCCTTCGGCAGCAGCGAACTGCCGCGTGCCATCATCGCTTCCACCGCGCCATCGTCGACGGTGATCTCGCCGGCCGGCGGCGCGCCAAAGATCCAGCGTTTGCGGTTTTCCAGCGGGGTTTCCAGCGCGTGGAAACGGGTGCCCACCGGTTTGCCTTCGATCACGTCCGCCACCACGCCCGGTTTACTGCCCGCGGCGATCACCACGTCGATGCCGGCGCGGCAGGCCACGTCGGCCGCCTGCAGCTTGGTTCCCATGCCGCCTGTGCCCAGGCCGGAGACGCTGTCGCCGGCGATGGCGCGCAGCGCGTCATCGATGCCGTGCACTTCACGGATCAGTTCGGCCTGCGGGTTGTTGCGCGGATCGGCGGTGTAGAGGCCCTGCTGATCGGTCAGCAGCAGCAGTTTGTCGGCCCCGGCCAGAATGGCCGCCAGCGCCGACAGGTTATCGTTGTCGCCCACCTTGATTTCGGCGGTGGCGACGGCGTCGTTCTCATTGATTACCGGCACGATGCGGTTGTCCAGCAGCGCCGTCATGGTATCGCGCGCGTTGAGGAAGCGCTCGCGGTCTTCCAGATCGGCGCGCGTCAGCAGCATCTGCCCGACGTGGATGCCGTAAATGGAAAACAGCTGTTCCCATAGCTGGATCAGGCGGCTCTGCCCCACCGCCGCCAGCAGCTGCTTGGAAGCGATAGTGGCGGGCAGCTCGGGGTAGCCCAGGTGTTCGCGCCCGGCGGCGATGGCGCCGGAGGTGACGATGACGATGCGGTGGCCCGCGGCGTGTTGCTGCGCGCACTGGCGCACCAATTCGACGATGTGGGCGCGGTTCAGACGCAGCGATCCGCCGGTCAACACGCTGGTGCCCAATTTCACAACCAATGTCTGGCTGCCGTTCATAGTATTTCTGCCGTGTGTAATGATGAGAAGAAGAGTGCAAAGGTCTTTGTAACAGGAGAGACGCGTTATGCCAACAGGCACAACGCGAAATCAGCACAATACGTGGTCAAACGGGGTCAGGCGGAGAGTTTGATCAGTTTTTCTTTGAAATCGTCGGCGGGTTCCAGCCCCAGTTCCATGGTCGCCAGCAGCTCGCCCAGGCGGCGATGGAAGTCGCGCAGGGTGTCTTCCAGCTTGGCGTTCACTTCATCATCCTTAATGTTTTGCGCCGTCCAGTCGCCTTCTTTGTCGAACAGGCCGAATTGGTACGAATAGGTGAAGCGCGCCTCTTCCGCCTGCAGCTCCATCCACCAGCCCCAGAACTCGCGCTTCTCCGGAGCGGGCTTTACATTGACGCAGACGGCCAAACAATCAAAGAAAAAACGGTCGTTTTCACATTGCCCTTCACGCAGGTACGGCCCCAAGCTGGCAAAACGTTTCATTAGTCGGCTTTTAGGGTGACCACTCGGTAACGTCATTCTCTAACCTCCTCAATGTAGACCACTCTTTTTAACAAACTGTTAAAATTTAGCAACTAATTAACGCATTTTGTCCTTCAGCCAGCCGGACATTTGCAGCAGCGCCCGGTGGAAACTGTCGTAAACCGGGGTGCGCGGGATGGCGACCAGCTTGCCGCTCACCGAGGAGGTGACGATCAGCTGCGACTCCTCTTTCGGGCTGAGCGTATCGCGCTCCCAGTAGCCGGAGATCATCGGCGTCGGGCAGCGGCGCCCCAGCAGCCCCTGCATTTTCAGCGAGTAGCTGTTCAGCTCCACCTTCAGCACGTTGTCCGAGGCGTTGGCCATGCCCATGCGGCTGGCCAGCACGTCCATATACATGTCCGGTACGTTCAGTTGGGTGCTGCTGTCGCACAGCAGGCGATGCACTACCGGCCCCAGGCAGGCTACGCCGCGCAGCCGCTGCGGCTCCAGGTAGGCCAGCCGCACCGCCACGTTGGCGCCGAAGCGGAAGCCGAAGGCGCTCACCCGCTGATGATCCACCCACGGCACCGAGGCCAGCTGGATCAGCACCTGCTGGTGCAGGTAGCTGGAATCCTGCGTCAGCTTCCATTTGCAGGAGGAGCCGATCGACGGCATGTCGAGCGTCAGCATGGCGATGCCGTGCGGCGCCAGGTAGTCGCGGAACAGGCGATGATAGTCGGTCTGCAGCGTATCGAGGCTGCCGCACATCAGCACCGTCGGGAACGGCGCTTCGCCCTTCTCCGGCATGTGCAGGAAGCCGGTGACGCTGGCGCCGCCTTCGATGCGGAACTCCAGCTCTTTCAACTGATACGGCAGCAGCAGCGCCGCCTCTTCGTACGCGCGGTTGGCGAGCATCTCCGCCTGTTCGGCCAGCTCGTCGCCCTTCAGGTGCGGGTAACCGGCGATACTGTACAGGCTCGCGGCCTTCAGCCAGTATTGGCCGCCGAGCAGCGGATCCTGCTGCTCCGTCGCCCGCTGCTGCCACTGCATGCCCTGATGGATCCACTCGTAGATCCAGTTGCCGTTGCGGTAGCCCACCACGGTATCCAGCCGCTGCGGATTGCTGCGTTCGGCGTCCGAGGCGGCGATGCGCGCCAGCACTTCGTGGATTTCGATCGGGCTGACGCCACGCCAGGCCCACAGCAGCGGATTCAGCATGCGGTACCAGCTGCCGGTAGTGTCACCTTCCAATGCGGAATGCATGGCGGCGCTCACATTGTTGCGCGCGCGCAGCACCAGCGTCGAGGTTTCAGGGTGTTTGAATTTGGGCTTGAAAAGAATTTCAGAAAGGTTGGCCTGTGCCATGGTAACAACAGCCTCCGTAAATCTGGCGATAGGCCGCAAAAGGCCTACTTAACTGGAGGTAGTGTACCTAACTCTGGCGGGAGAAACCAAAATAACGCAAACGCCCGGCATAACCGGGCGTTTGCTTGGAACTGGCTGGGCTTAGCGGCCGCCGATCGGTGGAACGAAGCTGACGCCCATATCCCACGGCTGTTCGATCCAGGTGTCCTGCGGGATGTCGACCACGTAGTCGTCCACCAGCGGACGGCCCGCCGGTTTGGCGAAGATGGTGACGAAATGCGCTTTCGGGTACATATCGCGGATCGCTTTCGCAGTGCCGCCGGTATCCACCAAATCATCCACCACGATGAAGCCTTCACCGTCGCCTTCGGCGCGCTTGAGCACTTTCATTTCGCGTTGGTTGTCATGGTCGTAGCTGGAAATGCAGACGGTATCCACATGGCGGATGCCCAGTTCGCGCGCCAGCAGAGCCGCCGGCACCAGGCCGCCGCGGCTTACGGCAATGATGCCCGTCCATTTGTCGGCAGGCAGCAGGCGGTGCGCCAGCTTGCGTGCGTGCATTTGCAGCATATCCCAGGTAACAACGTATTTTTCGCTCATAGAATCGTGTCCCAGCCGGCTGGTGAAGCGGCTTACTTTATAGTTCAGGGGAAAAAAGGTTGCGCGAGATTATAGAGACTGACCGCGTTGAATTCCAGTTGTACCGAGGAAAACCTCGCGATTTCCGCCGTGCGGCTTTTCGGTGATTGATGCTGAAAAAGCGAACGTTCCCGCAGCGAAGCCGTGTGATCAAGCGCTTAAACCGCACAATACGGTGCGCGCACCGCCGGAAATAAAGTGATATTCTCTGGTGATCGTGCCACGACGCACAGATACCCGCTCACCTTAACCGCGCGGCACGCCCGTCCTGTCGGAGCCTGCCGTCACAGGAGACTTATAGTGTCTGAATTGTCTCAGCTTTCGCCACAGCCGCTGTGGGATATTTTCGCCAAGATCTGTTCTATCCCCCACCCTTCTTATCATGAAGAAGCGCTGGCGCAGCACATCCTCACCTGGGCCAAAGAAAAGAACCTGCACGCCGAGCGCGATCGGGTCGGCAATATCCTGCTGCGCAAGCCGGCCACCAAAGGCATGGAAAATCGCAAGCCGGTCGCGCTGCAGGCGCACCTGGACATGGTGCCGCAAAAGAATAACGACACCGTGCACGACTTTGCCAAGGATCCGATCCAGCCTTATATCGCCGGCGAGTGGGTGAAAGCGCGCGGCACCACGCTGGGCGCCGACAATGGCATCGGCATGGCCTCCGCCCTGGCGGTGCTGGCCGACGACAGCGTTGAGCACGGCCCGCTGGAAGTGCTGCTGACCATGACCGAAGAGGCCGGCATGGACGGCGCCTTCGGGCTGCAGCCGAACTGGCTGCAGGCGGATATCCTGATCAATACCGACTCCGAAGAAGAAGGCGAAATCTACATGGGTTGCGCCGGCGGTATCGACTTCATCACTACCCTGCCGCTGCAGCGCGAAGCGGTGCCGGCCGGTTATCAAACCCTGAAGCTGACCCTCAAGGGCCTGAAAGGCGGCCACTCCGGCGCCGAGATCCACGTCGGTCTGGGCAACGCCAACAAGCTGCTGGCGCGCTTCCTGTTCGCCCATGCGGCGGCGCTGAACCTGCGCGTGCTGGATCTGAACGGCGGCACCCTGCGCAACGCCATCCCGCGTGAAGCCTCTGCGGTGGTTGCGGTGCCGGCGGACAAGGCCGACGCGCTGAAAGCGCTGAGCCAGGAGTTCCTGGCCGTGCTGCAGAACGAACTCTCCGCCAAAGAGAAGAACATCACCGTGCTGCTGGAGCCGACCACCAGCGCTTCGCAGGCGCTGAGCGCCGACAGCCAGCAGCGCTTCCTGGCGCTGCTGAACGGTACGCCGAACGGCGTGATCCGCATGAGCGACGCGGTAAAAGGCGTGGTGGAAACCTCGCTGAACGTCGGTGTGGTCACCACCAGCGAAAACGAAGCGGAAATCATCTGCCTGATCCGCTCGCTGATCGACAGCGGCAAAGACTACGTGGTCGAGATGCTGACCGCGCTGGGCCAGCTGGCCGGCGCCAAGGTGGCGCCGAAGGGCGGCTACCCGGGCTGGCAGCCGGACGCCGACTCGCCGGTGATGCACCTGGTGCGCGAGCTGTATCAGGAGCTGTTCGACAAGACGCCGAACATCATGGTGATCCACGCCGGTCTGGAATGCGGTCTGTTCAAAAAGCCGTATCCAAACATGGACATGGTATCGATCGGGCCAACCATCACCGGCCCGCACTCGCCGGATGAGCAGGTGCATATCGAAAGCGTCGGTTTGTACTGGAAGCTGCTGACCTCGCTGCTGAAAGCGATCCCTGAGCGCGCATAAGCCGCGCGCTTAACGCAAAAAGCTGGCGACTTGCCGGCTTTTTTATTCCCAAGGCAGCGCCAGCTGCCGCTCCAACTGCGGATCGAGCAGCGTCACGTGCAGCCCCACCAGCCGCACGCCGCGCCCTTCGCGCCGCTCGCGCCACGCCTGCCGCGCCACCTCCAGCAAATCCTGCCGGTTCAGCACCGGGAACACGTGCTCCTGGGTGGTTTGCTGAAAATCCTGAAACTTCAGCTTCACGCCCTGCCGGGCGATGTGCAGATCCGGCTTCACCTTGCGCAGCCGCATCTCCAGCTCGGGATAGAGTTTGTCGATAATCAGCGTTTCGCAATCTTCCCAGTCGTGAATGTCTTCCGCCAGCGTGCGCTCCACCCCCACCGATTTGCGCAGCCGCTCAGGAGAGATTTCGCGCCGATCGATGCCCTGACACCGCTCCCACAGCACCCGGCCGAACTTGCCGAAGCGCTTGAGCAGCTGCGCCAAATCGTATTGCTGCACGTCGGCGCAGGTGATAAGCCCCACCTCTTCCAGGCGCTTGGCGGTCACCTTGCCGACGCCGGGGATCTTGCTGAGCGGCAGCTGTTGCAAAAACGCCGGCACCTGCGCCGGCGTGATCACGTACTGCCCGTTCGGCTTGTTCATCTCGGAGGCGATTTTGGCGAGAAACTTGATAGGCGCGACGCCGGCCGACGCGGTGAGGTTCAGCTCGTCGGCGATCGCCTGGCGGATCTCCTGGGCGATCAGCGTCGCCGAACCGTTGCATTGCGGGCTGTCGGTCACGTCGAGGTAGGCTTCATCGAGCGACAGCGGCTCGATCAGCGGGGTATAGCGGGCGAAGATTTCACGGATATGCAGCGAGGCCTCTTTGTAAGCCGCTATGCGCCCCGGCAGCAGGGTGAGGTGCGGGCACAGCTTGAGCGCCATCGCCGTGGACATGGCGCTGTGCACGCCGTAGCGCCGCGCCGGGTAGTTGGCGGTGCTGATCACCCCGCGCCGATCGGCGCTGCCGCCAATCGCCAGCGGGATATCGCGCAGGCTGGGATCGTCGCGCATTTCCACCGCCGCGAAGAAACAGTCCATATCGACATGAATGATTTTACGCATCGCACCCTCCAGTAACACTGTATAAGTATACAGTCAGATACCGAAAGCTCAAGGCCGCAGGGTTCGACGAAAGCGCCGTTTCCGCCAGATATTTCCGCGTTGTTAAAAAAGCTTAATTTTTCAATAGTATGATTTCCGCCATCCCGTGCGGCTCACCACAACGACAACGAAAAGGTACCCTACATGATCAGATTTTCTCATTTGCTGCTGGCTTCCGCGCTGTCGCTGAGCGCGCTGGCGGCCAGCGCCTCCGCCGGTCACGCACCGGCGATCGTCGCCCACCGCGGCGGCACCGCCGATGCGCCGGAAAACACCCGCATCGCCATCGAAACCGCGTTGAAAAACGGCGCCGACGCCATCTGGATCACCCTGCAAGAATCCAAAGACGGCGTCATCGTGCTGTATCGCCCTTCGGATCTGAAAACGTTGACCAACCGACAGGGCCCGGTCTCTGCCTATACCGCCGCGCAGCTGGCCGAGATCGACGCCGGCTGGGCTTTCGCCAAGGGGGATGCGCACCCGTTCCGCGGCCAGGGCATCGGCATTCCGCGGCTGGATGAGGTGTTGAAGGCCTTCCCGCGCGTGACTTTCTATCTGGACATCAAATCCCCGGACGCCGATCCGGCGCAGTTTGGCCAGGCACTGCTGGCGACGCTGGAAAGCACCGACAGCCTGAACCGCATCCGCGTCTACTCCACCGACGCCAAATACCTGCAGGCGCTGCCGCCGGCCATCCCGCGCTTCGAAAGCCGCGACGAGACCCGCACGCTGCTGGCCAACGTCACCATGGCGCACCAGTGCGATGTCAAACCGGACAACCGCCAGCCGCGCTGGTACGGGCTGGAGCTGAAGCGCGAGGTGGAAGTGGTGGAGAAATATACCCTCGGCGAAGGACGTTCGAAGGCATTTCTCACCTGGGATAAAGAGTCGATGGACTGTTTCCGCTCGCAGGGCCCGGCGCACATCATCCTGTTCGGCGTCAACTCGCCGCAGGAATATCAGCAGGCGCTGGCGCTGGGCGCCGACGGCGTGATGGTCAACTCACCGGCCGAGGCGAAAAGCTTCCGCAAGGCGAAATAACAATAGAACACCGGAGAAAATCTGAGGAAATAAGGATACTCACGCTCCCCAATGAAGGGAATTTCTCCGGGATTTCACGATCAATCAATATTAATATTTTATTTATTATCAATTAAATATATTAAAAATAAAACGTATAGCCACATAATATTCGGTGCATAAATATCCTCTTCTCATAATGCGATCAACGTCTATTTTTCGAACAAAACATCACCATTAGTGACGACAATACTCTAGGATCTGGCCATCTTTGGAAACACGCCAACAATCAGTCTTTCTTAGACTTTTCTAAATAGCACCTCCAGTCATCTAAATAGCTCTACGGGTATCAACATATGCTATGGCATCGGAGGGCTAGAGAATAATGGAATGATTTAAAAGGAATTATATGTCGATAACTTTTAACAAACTTTGGGAAAAACATCCTCAAATCAATGGGGATGAGTATCCATGCCGCACTGTCCATGGTGATAAAGCCTTTGATGATCAGTGTGCTATACGCATCGGTGCAGCTTTGGTTCATTGTGGGTATGATGTCAGTAAATTGTCAGGCGTGAACTTTTGTTGGTTACACAAGAAAAGTGAGGGCCATATTTTGCGTGCTGAAGAACTGGCAAATGCCTTAGCACGAACACCGATACCGGGGCTAGGACGCATGGTAAAAGTCACACCCAACCAGTTTGAACGGGTGCTGAAAGGCAAAACCGGCATTATCTTTTTTAAAGATTACTGGCAGCGAGGGAATGAAAATTTTCGCAATCGCTCGGGAGATCATATAGATCTGTGGAACGGTTCTCGTTTAACCACACTATCGAGCTATTTTCGTATTCAATGGGGGCTTTCTTGGGATGGGCGTTTTAGCGATTTCTTTAAATCAAAAGAAGTCTGGTTCTGGCAGGTGATATGAAACGGATAGCAGCAATTATTGCCGGTGCGATAATAGGTATCGGCCTTATGCTCCTGGCTTTTCCCTTTCTCTCAGACTGGATTATTGGCCACGTTGAGGGCGAGGATCAGATGTCGGCTAACTTCGAGTTGCTGGCGATTGGCCTAGTGTTGTGCTGTTTCGTGGGTGGTATACTCGGCAACCTGGCCTATTCAAAATCAAATACCTCCCCCAAATAAAAAACCCGGCCAAGGCCGGGTTTTCGCTACAGCTACAGAATGCGGTGCTTGTCCAGCTGCTCGCGCCGCTGCGCCGCTTTGGCTTCGCGCTTTTTGCGCGCATCGCAAGGCTCCGGGCAGTCGCAGACTTTCTCCATCCCCAATGCGGTGATGCCGCCGCAGCTGCCCTGCAGGCTTTTGCGTTTGAACACGTAACCCAAAGACATCCCGCCGACGATCAGCAGGAATAACACGAAGGTGGCGGCGAATACCGTCAACATAGCAACCTCACGAACGCTTTTTCAGGTAGGGTTTGAACGCGTCGGAATAGCGCTCCTCAAACCCGTCGGCGGTTTTCACGATCATGAACACCGGAATGCCGAGCAGATTGGCCAACGCCATGCCGCGCTCCGGCCCCATCACGTTCAGGCCGGTGGACAGGCCGTCGGCGGTCATACAGGTCGGGCTCAGCACGGTGATCGACACCAAACGGTGGTTGATCGGCCGGCCGGTGATCGGATCGATGGTATGCGAATAGCGCACCCCGTCCTGCTCGAAGTAGTTGCGATAGTCACCCGAGGTGGCGATCGACATCTCCCCCGGCTGGATCACCAGCTGCGCCTGCTGCTGCGTACCGGCGGTCGGACGCTCGATGGCGATACGCCACGGCTTTTGCTCGCCGTTGCGCCCGCGGGTGCGAACTTCACCGCCGATATCCACCATGTAGTCTTTCACGTGTTGCGATTGCAGGTACTCCGCCACCACGTCCACGCCGTACCCTTTGGCGATCGACGACAGGTCGACATACAGCTCGGGGATGCTTTTCACCAGCGCGCTGCCCTGCACCGACAGTTTTTCGGCGCCGGTCCAGGCGCGGCGATGCGCCAGCTCCGCCTCGCTCGGCACTTTATCCGGCCGCCCTTCCGGGCCGAAGCCCCACAGGTTGACCAGCGGCCCGACGGTCACGTCCAGCGCGCCATCGGTCACGCGGTTGATGCGCAGCGCTTCGCGCACCACCTTGGCGGTCGCCGGCGAAACCGGGAACGGCCGGTCAATATCGCGGCTGGCGTTGAAGCGGCTCAGCTCGGAGTCCGGCCGGTAGGTGGACATCTGGTCGTTCACCTGTTCCAGCCGTTTGTCGATCTCCGCCTGCATCTCGCGCGCCGACGGCGTATCGTCGCCGGCCACGTAACGGATCGAATACGAGGTGCCCATGGTTTTACCCGTCAGATCCACCTGTTCCGGCCCGCAGCCGGTCAGCAGCAGGGTGGCGCTCAGCGCCACGCCCGTCAGCCAGTTCTTCATCGCCAATGCGCGCATTTAGCCACCAAAGTCATCCAGCATGATGTTCTCGTCTTCGACGCCCAGATCTTTGAGCATCTTGATCACCGCGGCGTTCATCATCGGCGGCCCGCACATGTAAAACTCGCAGTCCTCCGGCGCCGGGTGATTCCTCAGATAGTTCTCCAGCAGAACATTATGGATAAAGCCGGTGTAGCCGGTCCAGTTATCTTCCGGCTGCGGATCCGACAGCGCCACGTGCCAGGTGAAGTTGTCGTTCTCCGCCTGCAGCTGGTTGAAGTCGTCTTCATAGAACATCTCGCGCAGCGAACGCGCGCCGTACCAGAAAGTGATCTTGCGCTTCGAGTTCAGGCGTTTGAGCTGATCGAAGATGTGCGAACGCATCGGCGCCATGCCCGCGCCGCCGCCGATGAAGATCATTTCGGCGTCGGTCTCCTTGGCGAAGAATTCACCGAACGGCCCGGAGATGGTCACCTTGTCACCCGCCTTCAGCGACCAGATATAGGAAGACATGATGCCCGGCGGCACGTCCGGGTTGTTCGGCGGCGGCGTGGCGATACGCACGTTGAGCATGATGATGCCCTTCTCTTCCGGGTAGTTGGCCATCGAGTAGGCACGCACCGTGGTGTCGTTCACCGTCGAGCGGTAGCGGAACAGATTGAACTTGTCCCAGTCGCCGCGATACTCCTGCGGCACGTCGAAGTCGGCGTAGCTGATATCGTGCGCCGGCGCTTCGATCTGGATGAAGCCGCCCGCGCGGAACGGCACGTCTTCGCCATCCGGGATCTTCAGCTTCAGCTCTTTGATAAAGGTGGCTTTGTTATCGTTGGAGATAACCTCGCACTCCCATTTCTTCACGCCGAAGATCTCTTCCGGCAGCTCGATCTTCAGGTTCTGCTTCACGTTCACCTGGCACGCCAGGCGGCAACCCTCTTTCGCTTCGCGCTTGTTGATGTGCGAGAGCTCGGTCGGCAGGATATCGCCGCCGCCCTCTTTGATCACCACCCGGCACTGGCCGCAGGAACCACCGCCGCCGCAGGCCGAGGAGACGAAGATCCCCTGGCTGGAGAGCACGTTGAGCAGCTTGTCGCCCGCCGGCGCATGGAAGCTCTTATCCAGATCGCCGTTGATCTCCACCGCGATGTCGCCGGTGTTCACCAGCTTCGATTTGGCGAACAGGATCAGCAACACCAGCACCATCACGATGGTGGTGAACATTGCTACGCCTAAAATAATTTCCATAAATTCTTCCCGCCTTTACAACTGAACACCGGAGAAGGACATGAAGCCCAGCGCCATCAGTCCGGTGGTGATAAAGGTAATGCCCAGGCCGCGCAGCCCCGCCGGCACGTTGGCATACTTGAGTTTCTCGCGGATCCCCGCCATGGCGACGATCGCCAGCATCCAGCCGGTGCCGGAGCCGAAGCCGTACACCACCGATTCGGCGAAGTTATAGTCGCGCTGCACCATGAAGGACACGCCGCCGAAGATGGCGCAGTTCACGGTGATGAGCGGCAGGAAGATGCCGAGCGCGTTATACAGCGACGGGAAGAAGCGATCGAGGATCATCTCCAAAATCTGCACCAGCGCCGCGATCACGCCGATGAAGGTGATGAAGTTGAGGAAGCTCAGATCGACGCCTTCCACCAGCGCGCCGTCGCGCAGGATCAGGTTGTAGACCAGGTTGTTCACCGGCACCGAAATGCCGAGCACGATGGTCACCGCGATGCCCAGGCCAAAGGCGGTCGAGACCTTCTTCGAGACCGCCAGGAAGGTACACATCCCGAGGAAGAACGCCAGCGCCATGTTCTCGACGAACACCGCGCGCACAAACAGGCTGATATAGTGTTCCATCGGCCTTTACTCCTTTTCGATCTGCGCCGGCTTCAGGGTGCGCAGCACCCAGATCAGCAGGCCGATGATGAAGAACGCGCTCGGCGCCAGCAGGAACAGGCCGTTCGGCTGGAACCAGCCGCCGTTCTGCACCGTTTCCAGCACCGGGACGCCGAACAGCTTGCCGGAGCCAATCAGCTCGCGCAGGAAACCGACCA
The DNA here is from genome assembly GCF_052169255.1 of Serratia sp. CY29653. NCBI lineage: Bacteria > Pseudomonadati > Pseudomonadota > Gammaproteobacteria > Enterobacterales > Yersiniaceae > Serratia > Serratia sp. CY29653. The sequence continues at coordinate 2,772,413 of NZ_JBJNLC010000001.1, forward strand.
GCACCAGGATCACCCCGTAGCCCAGCCCGTTGCCGATGCCGTCCATAAAGCTCTCGATCGGCGGCGACTTCATGGCGTAAGCCTCGGCGCGCCCCATCACGATACAGTTGGTGATAATGAGTCCAACGAACACCGACAGCTGCTTGGAGATCTCGAACGCGTAGGCGCGCAGCAGCTGATCGACCACGATCACCAGCGAGGCGATGATCGCCATCTGCACGATGATGCGCACGCTGTTGGGAATATGGTGACGGATCAGCGAGATGAAGAAGCTGGAGAACGCCGTGACCAGCGTCACCGCAATGGTCATCACCACCGCCGTCTCCAGCTTGGTGGTCACCGCCAACGCAGAACAGACGCCCAGCACCTGCAGGGCGATCGGGTTATTGTCGAACAGCGGCCCCAGCAGAACCCGCTTTATCTCTTTGGAATCAGCCATTTTTCAGCGCTCCTTCACGAACTTTTTTCAGGAACGGGCCGAAGCCGTGCTCGCCCAACCAGAAATCAAACGTATGCTGCACGCCGTTGGAGGTCAGCGTGGCACCGGACAGGCCGTCCACCCCATGCACATCCCCCTGACGCGCGCCGCCTTTCACCACGCGGATCGCCGGCTGGCCGTTGTCGTCGAACAGCTGTTTGCCGACCCACTGCTGGCGCCAGGACGGGTTCTCGACCTCGCCGCCCAGCCCCGGGGTTTCCCCCTGGTCGTAGTAGGTGATGCCCTTGACCGTGTTGCCGTCATTATCCAGCGCCACGAAGGCGTACATCATCGACCACAGACCGGTGCCGTATACCGGCAGCACAATCTTGTTCACCTGGCCGCTTTCGTCGCGCACCAGGTAGATTTCCGCCTGGTTGCTGCGGCGCTTGATGCCGGCCGGATCGTCGCCCGCCGCCAGCGCCACGCTTTTGGCGTCGTCGCGCAGCGCGGCGCCCAGATCGAACGCCGCCGCCTTGCCGGCGACAAACTCGCCGCTGTTCAGATCCACCAGGCGCGGTTCGATGCGCTCGCTGTACAGGCGCTTGACCTGCTCGCTCTCCATTTTCGGCTGCAACAGGCCGGCTACGTCGAGAATATTGCGCTGCTTGTCGAGCAGCTTTTGCTCCTGCTGTTTGGACTTCAGGCCGACGGCGGAGCCCGCCACCACCACTGAACACACCAGACACAGCAGCAGCACTACCAGCAGCGTTTTACCGATGCCGTCGTTTTTCGCTTCATTCGCCACGGGCTTTTCTCCGCTTGATGTTGGCCTGCACCACCAGATAATCGAACAGCGGTGCGAACAGGTTGGCGAACAGGATCGCCAGCATCATGCCTTCCGGATAGGCGGGGTTGACCACCCGGATCAGCACGCACATCACGCCGATCAGAATGCCGTACCACCATTTCCCCTTGTTGGTGAAGGAGGCGGAAACCGGGTCGGTCGCCATAAAGATCATGCCGAAGGCGAAACCGCCCAGCACCAGATGCCAGTACCACGGCATGGCGAACATCGGGTTGGTATCGGAACCGATGGCGTTGAACAACAGGGCGGAAGCCACCATGCCGAGCATCACGCCGGCGACGATGCGCCAGGAAGCCACGCGGCCGAACAGGATAATCGCCCCGCCGATCAGGATCATCAGCGTGGAGACTTCACCGACGGAGCCAGGGATGTTGCCGAGGAAGGCGTCCATCCAGCTGATGGACTGGCCGGTAGCCACGTTGCTCAGGCTGTGCGCCCCGCCTGCGCTCCACTGCGCCAGCGGCGTCGCGCCGGAGAAACCGTCCGCGGAAGTCCACACCAGATCGCCGGAGATCTGCGCCGGATAGGCGAAGAACAGGAAGGCGCGGCCGGCCAACGCCGGGTTGAGGAAGTTGCGCCCGGTGCCGCCGAAGATCTCTTTGGCCACCACCACGCCGAAGGTGATGCCCAGCGCAGCCTGCCACAGCGGCAGGGTCGGCGGCACGATCAGCGCGAACAGGATAGAGGTGACGAAGAAGCCTTCGTTGACCTCATGCTTGCGGATAATGGCGAACAGCACTTCCCAGAAGCCGCCGACGACAAACACCACGGCGTAGATCGGCAGGAAGTAACAGGCACCCAGCACCATCTTGCTGACCCAGCCGGCGTCGGCGGCCAGCGAGGCGCCGAGCCACTGCGCCAGGCGATAATGCCAGTCGCCCGCCAGCACCTGTTGCAGCTCGTCGCCGCTGTACAGATGGTGCAGCGCCGGGATCGCCTGTTGGCCGACGTTGTACATGCCCCAGAACATCGCCGGGAACACCGCCAGCCACACCAGGATCATCATGCGTTTCAAATCGATGGCGTCGCGCACGTGCGAAGCGCCGCGCGTCACCGTGCCGGGGGTGTAAAACACCGTGGTAGTCGCTTCATACAGAGGGTACCACTTTTCCAGTTTGCCGCCCGGCGTGAAGTGATGCTCTATCTTCTCAAAATAATTCTTCAGGCCCATCGGTTATCCTTCCTGCTCAATCTTGGTCAGCACCTCGCGCAGCACCGGCGCGTACTCATACTTGCCGGGGCAAACGAAGGTGCACAGCGCCAGATCTTCCTCGTCCAGCTCCAGACAGCCCAGCGCCTGCGCGCTGTCGCTGTCGCCCGCCAGCAGATCGCGCAGCAGCAGCGTCGGCAAAATATCCAGCGGCATCACCCGCTCGTAGTTGCCGATCGGCACCATGGCGCGTTCGCCGCCGTTAGTGGTGGTCGAGAAGGCGAACAGTTTGTTCTTCAGGAAGTGGCCCAGCGTGGTGCGGGTAATGGAGAACTTGTTCGGCGAAGGCACGATCCAACCGAACAGCTCTTTGTCGCGCCCTTCTTCCAGCACCGACACCTGCGAGTGGAAGCGGCCGAGCCAGGCGTTCGGCCCGGTGGCGTGCATGCCGTTCAGCACCGAACCTGAGATCACCCGATTCTCGCCGTTTTTCAGGCGGCCGGCGGTCAGCTCATCGAGGCTGGCCCCCAGGCGGGTGCGCAGCAGCGCCGGCTGCGCCACCTGCGGCCCGGCCAGCGCCACGACCCGGCGGGTATCGAGCTGACCGGTGGTGAACAGCGTGCCGATGGCGATGACGTCCTGATAGCCGATGTGCCAAACGGTTTTCTTCAGGCTGACCGGTTCGAGGAAGTGAATGTGGGTGCCCACCAGCCCGGCGGGATGCGGGCCGGCGAATTCGCTGTAGGCGATCTGCGGGCCGCTCTGCTGGCCAACGGAGGCGCCGGCGGCGTGGCATACGTGCACCTTGCCCGCCGTCAGGCGCGCCAACACCACCAGCCCGGCGTTGAACGCCGCCTGCTGCTCGGCGATGATCACCTGCGGATCGGCGGCCAACGGCCGGGTATCCATCGCGGTGACGAAAATGGCGCGCGGTTCGCTGCCGGGGCTCGGCGTTTTGCTGAACGGACGGGTGCGCAGCGCGGTCCACAGGCCGCTGGCGATCAGTTCGCTCTCGACCTGTTCGCGCGGCAACTGGGCCAGTTCACCCAGCGGGTAATGCGCAAACTCGAGCTGGTCATCGCCGCCGTTTTCCAGCGCAATCACCACCGATTGCAATACGCGCCGCTCGCCGCGGTTAATCGCGGCGATGCGGCCGCTGGCGGGAGCCGTGAAGAAAACCCCGGGGTTTTTCTTATCTTCGAACAACGCCTGGCCTTTCTTAACGGTATCGCCTTCCTGCACCAGCATGGAGGGACGCATTCCGACATACTCTTCCCCAAGCAGGGCGACATGCTGAATGTTCGGGCCGTCTTGGATCGCCTGAACCGGGGCTCCGGCTATCGGCAGATCTAACCCTTTTCTGATCTTAATCATAGGATTTATACGATGTAGTTTGGTTTACACGTCTGCCCGGCCCCAGAGGCGGGTGCTGACGATGCCAGGATTGCCGGGCAGTGCGCATGGCGGCACGCCCAACATGAACTTTCTCGCAGTGAAAAACTGGGGTAACGCGCATTCCCTTGATTCCCCCTTTCCGTTGTTAGCGCGACGGTCGATATGTTAACGGCCTGTAGCCAAATAACCATCAAAATGGCCGGGTTATATGCCATAACTCCTACCGCTTCAATCGCCACAGCGCGTTAAATTGAAGGGGGAATATTAACATTGTTCGCAACATTGTTCTGCGTTCCGTCGTGACTTGGGTCAAGCAAACGCAATTAAATTTCGCCTGTTTTTCACTACTTATCGTTAAAATCTGCCGGTCATTTCACTTTTATCGAGCTTTGTCGTTTTTTTATACATATCACGTATTGCTAAAAATAAACGCGCTGGTAATCTGGCGGTGTTTTGCAGCAGTAAAAACAATATCAGTGGCATGCCGACCAACGTCATTGCGCCGGCAAATAAATATAAGCAGGAATAATAATGAGCAAAATCGCGCTGTTGTTTGCGATGCTTGTTTCTATGCCGATGATCACGGCCTGCAGCGCCAGCGAGCAGGTACCCGAAGCGCCGGTAGTTAAACAGCAATTATTGGGTTCGCCGGTCTATATTCAGATCTTCAAAGAGGAACGCAAGCTGGAATTGTATGCCAAAATGGGCAATGAATTCCGCCTGGTCAACACGTTCCCGATCTGTAATTTCTCCGGCGGGCTGGGTCCTAAACGCCGTGAAGGCGACTTTAAAAGTCCGGAAGGCTTTTATAGCGTTGACGCGCGCCATCTGAAACCCGACAGCAAGTATTATCGGGCGATCAATATCGGTTTCCCTAATGATTACGATAAGTCGCAGGGCTATTCCGGCGCTTATCTGATGATCCACGGCGAATGTAAATCGATTGGCTGTTACGCGATGACCAACACCTATATGGACGAGATCTATCGCTACGTCGAAGCCGCCTTCGCCTATGGCCAAAGCCGCGTCAACATCAGCATTTACCCGTTCCGCATGACCGAGCAAAACCTCAAGCGCCATGCATCATCCAGCTATATCGCCTTCTGGCGCCAGCTGAAGCCGGGCTACGATTACTTCGCGAAGAACCACCAGCCGCCGACAATGGGCGTGGTCAATGGCCAGTACGTTTTGGGTCAACCGCTGATGAGCAGCGGCGGCATGATGACGCAGTACGCGTCAGCCAGCCCGACGCCCAACACCAATCCCTTCGCTCAGAACAAGCCGCTCACCGAAGTGAAATAACGCGAACTCGCCTGGCTCAATCTTGTGCCAGGTTTCGTTGGCGGTCAGCGGTTGGGTGGCGATCACCGTGACCACATCGTTCGGTGTGGTCTGCTGCTGAAAATCGATTTCCACGTCCTGATCGAGCAGCGTCGCCTTGCCGAACGGCGCGCGGCGCGTGATCCAATACAGGTTGGTGGAACAATAGGCCATCACGAAGCGCCCGTCCGACAACAGCATGTTGAACACCCCCTTCTTGCGCAGCTGGTTCGCCAACAGGCCGATATAGCGGAAAACCGCCGGCCATTGGCTCGGGGTGCGCGGGTATTTCAGCGCCAGCTGATGCAGCAGCCAGCAGAACGCGTATTCGCTGTCGGTCTGGCCGACCGGGCGAAACGTGCCGGTATCCAGCTGACGATAGCCTTTCAATTGGCCGTTGTGCGCGTAGGTCCAGTTGCGGCCCCACAGTTCGCGGGTGAACGGGTGGGTGTTTTCCAGCGCCACCTCGCCGCGATTGGCCTGGCGAATATGGGACACCACCGCGCAGGATTTGATCGGATAGTCCTGCACCAGGCGGGCGATCGGCGAGTTGAAGCTCGGCTGCGGATCCTTGAATGTGCGGCAGCCGTTCCCTTCATAGAAGGTAATGCCCCAGCCATCCTTATGCGGCCCGGTGCGGCCGCCGCGCTGTACCAGGCCGGTAAAGCTGAAGCAGATATCGGTCGGTACGTTTGCGCTCATCCCGAGCAGTTCACACATCGCCAGCACTCCTTAACCACACTGACACAGGCTGTGCGGGCGCAGCATGCGGCGCCCGCAGTCTTATTCATGGGGAGCCGCAGCTCCCCGCAGGCTATCAAGCCTTAACCATCTCTTTTTCGATCAGCTGAATCAAGATGTGAATCGCTTTAATGTGGATTTCCTGAATGCGGTCGGCGTAGCCGAAGTGCGGCACGCGAATTTCCACATCGGCGGAACCCGCCATCTTGCCGCCGTCCTTGCCGGTCAGGGTGATCACTTTCATCCCCTTGGCGCGCGCCGCGTCGATGGCTTTGATGATGTTGCCGGAATTGCCGGAGGTGGAAATGCCCAGCAGCACGTCGCCTTCGCGGCCTACCGCTTCCACATAGCGAGAGAACACGTACTCATAGCCGAAGTCGTTGCTGACGCAGGACAGGTGGCTCACGTCCGAGATGGCAATCGCCGGGTAGCCCGGGCGGTTTTCACGGTAGCGGCCGGTCAGCTCTTCGGCGAAGTGCATCGCGTCGCAATGGGATCCGCCGTTGCCGCAGGAAATCACTTTACCGCCGGCTTTGAAGGAATCCGCCAGCAGCACCGCGGCGCGTTGGATGGCGTCGATGTTGGCGTCGTCATTGATAAATTTCGCCAGGGTATCAGCCGCTTCGTTCAGTTCACTGCGAATAAGGTCGTGGTACATGAGGAACCTCTTGTTATCGTCAAATCTTCCGCTCCGCAGTGTACCGGATCGCGGAAACAGCGAGAAGCATTCTCAGCCAAACAGCGCGCCGGTTAAGGAAGCGGAGAGGTTTTTGATGATTGGTGCTGTCAGTTTGTGACCTGAGTTGTAATTAAACTGTAAACGCATTGATAAAAATTCTGCCTTGTACTAAAACCTATTACATACACACAACAGGTCAGACCTCTTACTACTTCGGAGCTTCTTATGATGGTTCTTAGTATCGTCGTTTTCCTGGCTCTCCTCGGCGTGGTGTTCTACCACCGAGTGAACCTTACCCTCAGCAGCCTGATCCTGGTGGCGTACACCGCCGCCATGGGTGCGATCGGCCTGTGGAGCTTCTGGCTGTTGCTGCCGCTGGCTATCGTGCTGCTGCCGCTGAACCTTTCCTCTGTGCGCCGTTCCCTGCTCTCCGCGCCGGCGCTGCGCGCCTTCCGCAAGGTGATGCCGCCGATGTCCACCACCGAGAAGGAAGCGATCGACGCCGGCACCACCTGGTGGGAAGGCGATCTGTTCCGCGGCGCGCCGGACTGGAACAAGCTGCACAGCTACCCGAAACCGCGCCTGACGGAAGAAGAGCAGGCGTTTATCGACGGCCCGGTGGAAGAAGCCTGCCGCATGGCCAACGACTTCCAGATCACCCACGAACTGGCCGATCTGCCGCCTGAACTCTGGGCATACCTGAAAGAACACCGTTTCTTCGCGATGATCATCAAGAAAGAGTACGGCGGTCTGGAATTCTCTCCTTATGCTCAGGCGATGGTGCTGCAAAAACTGGCCGGCGTTTCCGGCATCCTGGCGATCACCGTCGGCGTGCCGAACTCCCTCGGCCCGGGCGAACTGCTGCAGCACTACGGTACCGAAGAACAGAAAAACCACTATCTGCCGGGCCTGGCGCGCGGCGACGAGATCCCTTGCTTCGCGCTGACCAGCCCGGAAGCGGGTTCCGATGCCGGCGCCATTCCGGACGTGGGCACCGTGTGCATGGGCGAATGGCAAGGCAAGCAGGTGCTGGGCATGCGCCTGACCTGGAACAAGCGCTACATCACGCTGGCGCCGGTCGCCACCGTACTGGGCCTGGCGTTCAAACTGCATGACCCGAACCGCCTGCTGAGCGACAACGAATCCCCGGGCATCACCTGTGCGCTGATCCCGACCAGCACGCCGGGCGTGGAAATCGGCAACCGCCACTTCCCGCTGAACGTGCCGTTCCAGAACGGCCCGACCCGCGGCACCGACGTGTTCGTCCCGATCGATTACATTATCGGCGGCCCGAAAATGGCCGGCCAGGGCTGGCGGATGCTGGTTGAGTGTCTGTCGGTCGGTCGCGGCATCACCCTGCCGTCCAACTCTACCGGCAGCCTGAAATCCATCGCCCTGGCGACCGGCGCCTACGCGCACATTCGCCGTCAGTTCAAGATCTCCATCGGCAAGATGGAAGGCATCGAAGAGCCGTTGGCGCGCATCGCCGGCAACACCTATGTGATGGACGCCGCCGCTTCGCTGATCACCTATGCGCTGGTGCAGGGCGAGAAGCCGGCCGTGCTGTCGGCCATCGTCAAATACCACTGTACGCACCGCGGCCAGCAGTCGATCGTTGACGCCATGGACATCGCCGGCGGTAAAGGCATCATGCTGGGCGAATCCAACTTCCTGGCTCGCGCCTATCAGGGCGCACCGATCGCCATCACGGTGGAAGGCGCGAACATCCTGACCCGCACCATGATGATCTTCGGCCAGGGCGCGATCCGCTGCCATCCTTATGTGCTGGATGAAATGGCGGCGGCGCAGAGCAACGATCTGAACGCCTTCGATAAATCGCTGTTCGGCCATCTGGGCCACGTCGGCAGCAACAAGGTACGCAGCTTCTGGCTGGGCCTGACCAACGGCCGCACCAGCGCCACGCCGACCAAGGACGCGACCCGTCGTTACTATCAGCAGTTGAACCGCCTGAGCGCCAACCTGGCGTTGCTGTCGGACGTTTCCATGGGCGTGCTGGGCGGCAGCCTGAAGCGCCGCGAGCGCATCTCCGCTCGCCTGGGGGACATCCTCAGCCAGATGTATTTGGCTTCCGCCGTGCTGAAACGCTTTGACGACGAAGGCCGTCAGAAAGAAGATCTGCCGCTGGTGCATTGGGGCGTGCAAGACAGCCTGCATAAAGCCGAACAGGCGCTGGATGACCTGCTGCGCAACTTCCCGAACCGCTTTATCGCCGGCGCGCTGCGCTTCGTGGTCTTCCCGTTTGGCCGCGTGCATACCGCACCGTCCGACCGTCTGGATCACCAGTTGGCCAAGATCCTGCAGGTGCCTTCCGCCACCCGCAGCCGTCTGGGGCGCGGTCAGTACCTGACGCCGAGCGAGCATAACCCAATCGGCCTGCTGGAAGCGGCGCTGGCCGACGTGATGGCCGCCGAGCCGATTCACGAGCGTCTGTGCAAGGCGGCCGGCAAAAATCTGCCGTTCACCCGCCTGGATCGTTTGGCGGAGCGCGCGCTGGAAGAAGGCAAGATCAGCGCCGATGAAGCGAGAATTCTGGTGAAAGCCGAAGAGAGCCGCCTGCGCTCCATCAACGTGGACGACTTTGCGCCGGATGCGCTGGCGGCCGCCAAGCCGGAAAAGCCGGCGGCGCAGTCTAAGCGCCAACAGCAGACCGAAGCGGCTTAGCGCCAATTCGAACTTCACGCATCCAAGGGGCGATCATCATCGCCCCTTTTTCTTTTGCTTTCATGACAAACTGCGCACCGCGCCGCAGGTTGGCGCAGCGGCGGATTTCACGGGAAGGAAGTTCGAGTAGACTGCGCAGCGGGTGCTCTGGATCTTTCTGTCCGGAGCCTTGGCAAAGGAGAGAAAGAGAAAGGCCCCGAGTCGATATTATCAACCCGAGGCCACTCTGATGCCCAACAACATCAGGTTAGCCTCTTACCCGCCGCAAGGCAAGGATAGGGAGGTCAAAAATGCAGCAAAAACGGGTCGTACTTAAGCTGGTGATCGTCTGTATGACGCTGATCGCGTTCATCTGGCTAACCCGCGGTTCGCTGTGCGAACTGCGCATCAGGCTGGGAGACTCGGAGGTTGCGGCCACTTTGGCTTACGAATCCGAACGGTAAGGCAACCCAACGGCGGGGTTCGCCCCGCCCGTTGGCTGATGGTGTCAGGCAAGATCCACGAGCACCCGCCTTTTCAGCCCTGCTGACGAATGCGCGCCAACAGGGCATCAATATGCTCGATCTGCGGCGCATTGACGATCAGCGTGCGCCCCAATCCCAGCGCATGGCGCTGGCAGTCGAGGCGCATATCGGCGTCGGCGATGCTGTCCAGATCGGCGACGTGCGCCAGGCCGATGGTGCGCCGAATCAGTTCGGTGCCGCAGTACCCGACCGCATCGGTCCAGACCTGTTGCAGGAACAGCTCGGCGTAACCCGGCGTCGCCAGCGCCGCATCCCGGCTTTGCTGATGGCACAAAGCCAAAAAGCGATCGGCGAAGATCAGCCATAGCTCGCGCACATCCTGCAGGCGCTGCTCGCGCCCGGCGGCGGCGTCGCGCGGCCCGAACAGCCCTGGCAGCCCGCAATAGTTGAGCAGCAGGTTGCCTAACGCAGTACCGATATCGAAACCGATCGGGCCGTAGAAGCCGAATTCGGCGTCGATCGCTTTCAACCGGCCTTCCGCCACGAAGATCGAACCGCTGTGAATATCCCCGTGCAACAGCGCCTCTGCCTTGGTGAGGAAGCGATGTTTCAGGCCGGCGACCGCCAGCTTCAGCGGCGCATCCTCGCGCAGCGCCTGCACCTGCGGCAACAGCGCCAGCTCGAACTGATTGCGCTCATGGTCGATATAGGGATCGGTAAAGAACAGGTCTTCGGTGATCTGGCACAGCTCGGGGTTGGTGAAACGTCTGACTTCCGCCTTCTTCTGCTGCGCCGACTGATAAAAATCGGAGGTGTGGAACAGCGTCTGCGCCAGGTATTCCGCCAACTGCCCGGCCGCCAGCGGGTGATAGTTGCCCTGCACCAACTCACTGCGCCAGATGCGATGATCGGAGAGATCTTCCTGCACCATCACCGCCAATTCGGGATCGTGATGCAAGACTTTTACCGTATGCCGCGGGCAGAAACCGCCGTGAACCCGCAGCGTTTCCGCTTCGATGCGCGCCCGATCCAGCGTCAGCGGCCAGGATTCGCCCACACAGCGCACGTAGGGCAGCGCCTGTTTGACGATCACCCGGCTCACGCCTTCGCGATCGCGGATCTTGAACACCAGGTTCAGGTTGCCGTCACCGATCTCGTCGGCGCTCACCAGCGCCTGCGGATCGGCCACCTGCCCGTATTGGCGGGCATATTCAACGGCATCGGCAGCCGTAAACGTACGATAAAGCGACATTCCCCAACCCCTCTGTTCTCTCTCACTGACCCCAGCGATTCTGTTTATTTAGACGCAAAAGCATTTGGACGTCTATACATCTGGAAGTCATGTTGGCAGAATAGCGTTTCAGATGCAATAACCACGCAACAAGGAATTAACCGCCGATGCAAGCGCTTAACACCACCAGCTTGACCCTGCAGGACAACCGCCTTTGGATCCTCGATCAGCAAGCCCTGCCGCAGGAAAAGCGGTGGCGCGCCTGCGACAGCGTGGAGGAATTGGTCGGGCACATTCACAGCCTGCGGGTGCGCGGCGCGCCGCTGATCGGGCTGTCCGCCAGCCTGCTGCTGGCGCTGCTGGCGGAACGCGGTCTGCCGCGCGCCGAGCTGGAGCGGGCGCTGCACACGCTGCGCGCCGCTCGCCCGACGGCGGTCAACCTGATGAACAACCTGGATCGCATGAAGCTGGCGCTGGCCGAGCCTGACTGGGCGCCGGCGATGGTGAACGAAGCGCTGCGGCTGGTGGAAGAGGATCGCCGGCTGTGCGATCGCATCGCCGATCACGGCGCTGGGCTGGTCAAGCCCGGCAGCCGCCTGCTGACCCACTGCAATACCGGCGGATTGGCCACCGCCGGCGTCGGCACCGCCATCGGCGTGCTGCTGCACGCCCACCGGCAGGGCAAAGTGCAACAGGTATGGGTCGATGAAACCCGGCCGCTGCTGCAGGGCGGCCGTCTGACCGCCTGGGAATTGGGCGAGCTGGGCATTCCCTATCGCCTGATCTGCGATTCGATGGCCGCCAGCCTGATGGCGCAGGGCCAGGTCGATGCGGTATGGGTCGGCGCGGATCGCATCGCCGCCAACGGCGACGTTGCCAACAAGATTGGCACCTACAGCCTGGCGGTGCTGGCGCACTATCACGGCATCCCGTTCTACGTGGCCGCCCCGCACACCACCCACGATCCGCACTGCCCGGACGGCGCAGCCATCCCGATCGAGCAGCGCGCGGCGGCCGAAGTCACCGGCGTTTCAGGTAGCTTCGGCGCCTGCCAGTGGGCGCCGAACGATGCGCCGGTCTACAATCCGGCGTTCGACGTCACGCCGGCGAAGCTCATCAGCGGATGGATATTCGACAGCGGCGTGATTACGCCGCAGCAGGTTGAAGCGGGGATTTTCCGGCGGGCGCTGGGGTAACGCCCGCGGGTTGACGCTCAGTCCAGACGTGGATAGTCATCGGCGATCTTGTCGCCGGTGAAATGCGCCACCCAGCCTTCCGGGTTGTCGAACACCCGGATCGCGGTGAAATGCGGGGCCGATCCCATATCGAACCAGTGCCGGGTGTTGGCCGGCACCGAGATCAGATCGTTCTTTTCGCACAGGATCTGGAAGATCTTGCCGTCCAGATGCAGGCAAAACAGCCCTGCGCCTTCGACGAAAAAGCGCACTTCATCTTCGCCGTGCGTATGTTCGGACAGGAATTTTTCACGCAGCGCCTGGCGCTGTTCATGGTCCGGCCGCATGCTGATCACGTCCCAGCTCTGGTAACCCTTTTCCGCCACCAGCCGGTCTATCTCATGCTGGTAGGCGGCGATCACCGCCTCCGGCTGCGGGTTGTCGCCCAGCTCGCGATCCGCCTGCCAGCGCTCAAAGCGCACGCCGATTTGCGCCAACTGCCGCTGGATCTCCTGTGCATCGCGGCTCTGCCACAGCGGCTGCTGCGGCGCTTTATCGCTGAAAATGGTCAATCCACTCATGAGACGAACTCCCCTAAATCGATACGATCAAAACGGTTAACCTGCGGATGCCGGCTCAGGTCGTCCGTGTCATCGCGGATCAGATGACAGGTATGCCAGCCGGCGGCCTGCGCCGCATCCAACTCCTGGTGGATGTCGGACAAAAACAGCAGCTCGTCGGGCGCGATGCCGATAGCCTGCGCGATGTTGCGGTACGATGCGGTTTCACGCTTGGCGCCGACGTGCGTATCGAAATAGCCGCTGAACAGCGGCTGCAGATCGCCCGCGTCGCTGTGGCCGAACAGCAGCTTCTGCGCCTCCACCGAACCGGAGGAATAGACGTAAAGCTTCACCCCCTGCCGCTGCCAGGCGGCCAACTGCCCGGCGACTTCCGGATACAGATGCCCACGGAAGTCCCCTTCGCGGTAGCCGCTGCGCCAGATGATGCCCTGCAGCGCCTTGAGTGCGGTGGATTTGCGGTCTTCATCCATAAAGCGGTACAGCGCGGCGATCAGCACGTCGAGATCGGCCTGCGGTTGGCCAATTTCAGCGCGCAGCGCCGCCAGCGGTGCGGCGACTTCGCTCTCAGCGGCATGGCGGCGCACAAAATCCGCCAGCCGTTCGCGGGCGTAAGGAAACAGTACCTGATGCACGAAGCGAATATCGCTGGTGGTGCCTTCTATATCGGTCACGATGGCGCGGATCATTTCGCCTCCAGTAAGCGGCGTTGCAGTTCACACTGGAACAAGAATTCCAGCCCTTCAAGATGGCGGCGGGCTTCCGCTACCTGGCTTCCCCAGCAATACAGACCGTGGCCGCGCACCAGAAAGCCGTATTGCAGCGGCGTGGCCTCGGCATAGGCCGCCACGCGCGCCGCCAGCCGAGGGATATCCTGATCGTTGTCGAAAATGGGGATCGCCACGCTGTCCAGGTGGCTGCGCTGGCCGGCCAGCGACTTCTGCATTTCGTACCCCTGCAGCACCAGCGCATCGCCGCGTTCCACCCGCGACAGGACGGTAGCGTTGACGGAATGGGTATGCAGCACCGCGCCGATATGCGCAGACAGGCGATAGAGCAGCGTATGCAGCCCGGTCTCCGCCGACGGCGTGCGACCGCTCGGCACATGATTGTCGGCAATATCCACCCGCAGAAAATCGGCGGCGCTCAGGCTACCCTTGTCTTTGCCGGACTCGGTGACCAGGCACTGACGTTCGTCCAGGCGCAGCGACATGTTGCCGCCGGTCGCCGGGCACCAGCCTTTGTCGCCAATCCAGTGGCAGGCCGCCAGCAATGCGGTAAGTTGCGGATTCTCCGTCATTATTATCGTTTCCCGTTTGGTAAGGCGGCCGGCAGATGAGGCTTGGCCTGCCGCATGGCGGGCTAAGCACTTTTTCGCATTTAGCCATCTAAGCGTCTTGATTGCCAAATACTAGCATCGTGTTATATTGACGGCAATATAAGCGCCAGGAGTATTCACCCGCTATGAGCACTTCCGCATTGATTCCCGAAAGCAAACTGCCCTCACTGGGCACCACCATCTTTACCCAGATGAGCGCGCTGGCGCAGCAGCACCAGGCGATCAACCTGTCGCAGGGCTTCCCCGATTTCGACGGCCCGGACTACCTGAAAGAACGCTTGGCCTGGCACGTCGCCCAGGGCGCCAACCAATATGCGCCGATGACCGGCGTGGCGCCGCTGCGCGAAGCCATCGCCGACAAAACCGCCGAGCTGTATGGCTGGCAGCCGGACGCCGGCAGCGAAGTGACCGTCACCGCCGGCGCCACCGAAGCGCTGTTCGCCGCCATCAGCGCGCTGGTGCGCCCCGGCGACGAGGTGGTCTGTTTCGATCCGAGCTACGACAGCTATGCGCCGGCGGTGACGTTGGCCGGCGGCATACTCAAACGCATCGCCCTGCAGCCGCCCGCGTTTGCCGTGGATTGGCCAGCGTTCGCCGCCGCGCTGTCGCCGCGCACCCGCCTGGTGATCGTCAACACGCCGCACAACCCGTCCGCCACCGCCTGGCAAGCGGAAGACATGCAGCAGCTGTGGCACGCTATCGCCGAACGCGAAATCTACGTGCTCAGCGACGAAGTTTACGAACACATCTGCTTCGCCAAAGGCGGCCACGCCAGCGTGCTGGCCCACCCGCAGCTGCGCCAGCGCGCGATCGCGGTGTCCTCTTTCGGCAAAACCTTCCACATGACCGGCTGGAAAGTGGGTTATTGCGTGGCCCCCGCCGCGCTGAGCGCCGAGGTGCGCAAAGTGCATCAATACCTGACCTTTTCGGTCAATACCCCGGCCCAGCTGGCGCTGGCGGATAGCCTGCGCGCCGAGCCGGAGCACTGGCGACAGCTGCCGGCGTTCTATCGCGCCAAACGCGACCGCTTTGTGCAGGCGCTGGCGAGCAGCCGACTGGAAATTTTACCCTGCGCGGGTACATACTTCTTGCTGGCGGACTACGGCGCCATCTCCGATCTGGACGATGTGGCGTTCTGCCATTGGTTAACCGAGCACGTGGGCGTGGCGGCCATTCCGCTGTCGGTCTTCTGTGCCGATCCTTTTCCCCATAAATTGATCCGGCTGTGCTTCGCTAAACAGGACGCCACGCTGGATGCAGCTGCGGAGCGGTTATGTCGACTTTAAAAATTACCCTGTTGCAGCAACCTTTGGTCTGGCGCGACGGCCTCGCCAATCTGGCCGCTTTCGACGCGTTGCTGGCGCCGATCGTCGGCCGCGATCTCATCGTCTTGCCGGAGATGTTCACCACCGGCTTCGCCATGGATGCCGGCGAGAGCGCCCTGCCCGAACAGCAGGTGATCGACTGGCTGCACGGTTGGGCGGTGAAAAGCCACGCGTTAATCGGCGGCAGCGTGGCGCTGAAAACTGACGAGGGTGCGGTCAACCGTTTCCTGCTGGTGGAGCCGGGTGGCCAGGTACATGCCTATGACAAACGCCACCTGTTCCGCATGGCCGGCGAACATCTGCACTACCAGGCCGGCAACCGGCGTGAAATATTCGAATGGCGCGGCTGGCGCATCCTGCCACAGATCTGCTACGACCTGCGTTTCCCGGTTTGGGCGCGCTATCAGCAGGATTACGATCTGGCACTGTACGTCGCCAACTGGCCGGCGCCGCGCAGCAGCCATTGGCAAACGCTGTTGGCGGCGCGGGCGATTGAAAACCAGGTGTACGTGGCGGGCTGCAACCGGGTGGGCGACGATCCCAACGGCCTGAGCTACAGCGGCGACAGCCTGATCATCAGCCCTCAGGGCGAGATCCTGGCGAATGCGGAGCCCGGCGCGGCCACGCGGCTGGACGCCGAGCTGTCGCTGGAAACCCTGCAGAGTTACCGCAGCGCCTTCCCGGCCTGGCGCGACGCCGACAGCTTTCTGCGTTTAGACTGACTCCCCCTTTTCCCAGCCGGCGATCGTCAGGCAATAGGCCTGGATCGCCAGCGCCACGTCCGCCTGCCGCACCGCTTCGGCCGGATGATGGCTGACGCCGCCGGCGCAACGCACGAACAACATGCCGACCGGCCAGTGCGCCGCCACGGCGATGGCGTCGTGCCCGGCACCGCTCGGCAGCGCCAGGCTCCGTCCCTGTACCTGCTCGACGGCCGCCTGCCAGCATTGCTGCAGATCGCTATCACAGGCGGTGGCGTCAATGCGGTAAAACTCCTCGCTGGCGAAGCGCACGCCGCGGCGCGCGCAGATCGTCTGCGTCTGCGCCAGCAACGCCGTCAACAGCGCCGCCAGCGGCGCATCCTGCGGGCCGCGCACGTCGAGCGTCAATCGCACTTCACCGGGGATCACGTTGACCGCGCCCGGCAGGCATTCAATACACCCCACGGTGGCCACCAAATGCGGATCGGCGGCGCGGGTCAGCGTTTCGACCGCCATCATCCATTCCGCTGCGGCCGCCAACGCGTCTTTGCGCTGCCCCATCGGCACCGTGCCGGCGTGGCCCGCCTCGCCGCTGAAAGTGCAGTTAAGCCGGCGCGCGCCATTGATCGCCGTCACCACGCCCAGCGCCAAATCGACCGCCTCCAGACATGGGCCCTGTTCGATATGTAATTCGAGATAGGCGCGAATTTCGTTTGGTGCGCGACGCGCCTGCGCGATCGCCGCCGGATCCAGCCCAAAGTCGTGCATGGCCTGCGCGATGCTCACGCCATCGGCATCGGTACGCGTCAGCCACTCTGCGGGCCACTGGCCGGTCAGGCCGCGGCTGCCGAGCAGCGTGACGCCAAAGCGCGCGCCCTCCTCGTCGGCAAAGCCGATCACCTCCAGCGCCAGCGGTAATCGATGCCCCTGACGGTGATAGTGCGCCACCGTTTCCAGCGCTGTGAGCACGCCGAGCATGCCGTCATAGCGCCCGGCATTACGCACCGTGTCCAGATGCGAACCGAGCAGCAGTGCGGAGGCGCCGGGCGTTAGCCCTTCATAACGGCCGCAGATATTACCGACGCTGTCCTGCCAAACCTGCATGCCGCTCTCACGCATCCACTCCCCGACCAGGCGATTGGCGCGCTTATGTTCGGCAGAGAGATAAAGACGCGTCAGCCGATCGGGCTCTGCGCTGATCGCCGCCAGCTCGTCACAGCGCGCCATCACCCGTGCGGCAGCCTGCTGCGCCTCCAGCGGCGTCATCCACGCTTGCCTGCGTCATAAACGTTCCAGGCGGCCTGCAACGCCTCGCCCTGCTTGCTGGCGAAGCCGAGACGGTTCAACACCGCCTCCAGCGCCGCCAGCGTTTGCAGCACGCAATCTTTGCGCGCGTTGTAGCCCATGGTGCCGATACGCCAGATCTTGCCCTGCAGCGGGCCGAACGAGGTGCCGATTTCGATGCCAAAGTCGTTCAGCATCATCTGCCGCACCTGTTCGCCGTGCACCTGCGGCGGGATCATCACGCCGAGCACGTTATTCATGCGGTGTTCGAGATCGCCGAACACCGCCAGCCCCATGCCCCGGATGCCCGCCAGCATCGCCGCGCCATGCAGCCGGTGGCGGGCGATGGCCTGATCCAGCCCTTCTTCAAGGATCACCCGCGCACATTCGCGTGCTGCGAACAGCATGCTGGTGGCTTCGGTATGGTGATTCAGGCGTTCCGGTCCCCAATAATCCATGATCATGCCGATGTCGAAATAGTTGGAGTAAATCATCTCGTCGTCGCCGTCGGCATGCTCGGCGGTGCGGATCCCCGCCTCCACGCATTTACGGCGGCGCACCGCCTCTTCAAACTGCGGGCTGAGGGTGACCGGCGAACTGCCGGAGGGGCCGCCCAGGCACTTCTGCAGCCCGGCGGAGACCGCATCCAGCCCCCAGACATCGGTCTCCAGCGGATTGCCGCCGAAGGAAGCCGTCGCATCGGTATAGAACAGCACGCCGTGGCGGCGGCAGATATCGCCCAGCTCATCCAGCGGCTGCAGCATGGTGGTGGAGGTGTCGCCCTGCACCGTCAGCAGCAGGCGCGGGCGCACTCGCTTAATCGCGTCTTCGATGCGATCGGCGCTGAACACCTCGCCCCACGGCGCCTCAATCGTGTGCACCTCGGCGCGGCAGCGGCGGGCAATCTCGCACAGCAGATGCCCGAAACGGCCGAAGACCGGCACCAGCACCTTATCGCCCGGCCGAATGGCGGAAACCAGCAGCGCCTCGATACCGGCGCGCGAGGTGCCGTCCACCAGCATCGTCCAGCGGTTTTCGGTGCGGAACAGCGCACGATACAGCGCCATAACCTGATTCATGTAACCGGTCATCGCCGGATCGTACTGGCCGATCAGCTGGCTCGACATGGCGCGCAGCACGCGCGGATCGGCGTTGATCGGCCCCGGCCCCATCAGCAGGCGCGCCGGCGGGTTAATCTGATCGAATTGCGAGATATCCAACATGTTCATTCCCTGTCAGCTTAGTAAGTTATTGAGTTATGCCTTCAGCGTCGACATGACGTTTGTTTGCTGCCCAACAGCCTACTCCCGATAGGAATTCAGTTGAAACAAAAGATTCTTATGATCAATTAATGAAACCAAAGTAACACAATAAGGTGACCGATCCGCCTTAAACGGCGGAAGGTGCAGGAAGGGAAATGACCTGCCGCGCTTAACGCAGCTCCAGTTCGTCCAGCGCCTGGAACAGTTCGGCGACGTGATGAATACGCTGCCGCCCCTGCGCCAGCCGCTCATGCAGCAACGCATTGCTGAGCAGGCTGGCCAGGCTCATGGCGGCGGCATAGCTGTCGAACGCCGACACGCTGTCGAGCGGCACGGTCAAGTGCCAGTTGGCCAGTGGGAACAACGCCTGCGCCTGCGGTTCGCAGATCAGCAACGTCGGCACCCCGCGGCTTTGCAACAGCGCCAGCAGCGCCTTTATCTGGCGCGGCCGGCGACGGAACGCCACCACCACCGCCATGTCCTGCGGCGTCAGCCCCGCCAGATCTTCCGCCAGCGTTTGCCCCGGCTGCGGCGCCAGCAGCACCTGCTCCCGCACCTGCATCAGCTGCTGGCGCAGGTGCATCGCCACCGGATAGCTGTTGCGCAGCCCCAGCAGCATCACGCTTCGCGCCTGCGCCAGTGCGGCGATCGCCGCGCTGAACTGTACCGCATCGATCTGCTTTACCCAGCGGGTGAGATTGGCCATTTCCTGCTTACAGTGCCGCGCCAACAGCGTATCGCCCTGCACCGCATCGCGGCTGTCGGTCAGCGGCATGCCGCTTTGGCGCAGGGTGCGCAGCTCATCGCGCATGGCGCGGTAGTTGGGGTAGCCCAGCCGTTTGAACAAGCGGCTGACCGTGGCTTTGGAAACGCCACTCAGGCGCGCCAGCTCGGCGCTGTTGTAACCGATCAAATCGTCATAGTGATCGAAAATGAAGTCGGCCACCCGCTGCTCCTGCGGTGTCAGCTGTGGGTAGTCGCGGCGCAGGCGTTCGTCGAACCGTTGCATTATCGTTCTCGCTGTAACCTTCGTTTCAGCGGAACATAACACGGTCGAACTACCCGCTGGCAAGCGATTATTCGTTGAGGGGGAATAGCAGCGGCATGCCCTGCTCCCACGTTAATGCCGAAAAAGGGCCGCGCGTTCAGCACCAATAGGCCATGAAGTTGACGGTAGCGCGATCCAGATCGCGTTCGCCGATCAGATAACGCCGCAGCGTTTTCACCGTGGAAGACTCGGCCGCCACCCAGGCATAAAAAGCGTTACCGCCGGCCGCCCGCTCCCAAAGCACCTCATCGCTCAGGCTGCTTTCCGCCAGGGACTGCGCCTGCGCACACGCCGACGCGGGGATATCGACCCGCTGGCGCACCGCCTCCACCAGCAGCGTACCGTGCGCCAGTTGGCGGCCCACGTCACGCGGCAGCCAGTAAACCTCGGCGAACGGGAAACGGGCCAAATCCAGGCAATCCCCCGCCACCGGCACTTCGAAGAACGCCTGCACCCGCGGCGGATTGGCCTGCTGCGCCAGCTGCTCCAGAATGCCCATCGCCGCCGGCACCGCCGTCTCATCGGCGATCAACAGCGCCTGCTGCAACTGCGCCGGCGGCGCCCATTCGTAGCCGCCGCTGTCGCCGCCGAACTCGCCGTTGGGCGCGACCGTCTGAATGGCGTCACCCGGCTCGGCGTGGGTCGCCCAGGCGGAAGCCGGGCCGTTCACACCATGCAGCACGAATTCGACGTCCATCTGATTCTGCTCACGGCGCAGCGCACGCAGCGTATAGGTGCGCATCACCGGCCGTTGTTCTTTGGGGATCGCCATGTAATCGCCGTACCAATCCGGGCCGTTGGCCAACTGCGGGCTCTGGCCGTCCGCCGCCGGGAACAACAGTTTGATGCGCTGATCCGGCGCTTCAAGCTTCATCCGATGAATATCCGCACCTTCAAACACGCAGCGCACCAGCGAAGGTGAAATCAGCGTTTTGCTTTTCAGGGTGATATCAAAAATTCTGTAGCTGGCGGACATGTTCTCGATTCTCCGGCAACGCTATCGCTTACGCGTATGGCCGATCGGCTGCCGTGTTGACGGCGTGGGGTGCTCGATCGCGCAGTGGGTAAAATGTTAATAAAAATAATTAATTACGTTAATGTATCGCAAAAAATCATATCATGATTTTATTGATAACAAGAAACGTTATTGATAAAAGAAGCATTCTCAAAAATAGAGTAATAACAAAATCACCTGGGAAATAACGATGAAACGCAAACACCTTTGGGTATTGAACCCTTGTCTGCTGGCAATGCTTGCGCCGGCGGCTTGGGCAGAAGATCAGAAAACCAGCAACGAAGAGCAGTTGGTGGTCTCCGCCAGCCGTTCGCACCGCAGCGTGGCGGAAATGGCGCAGACCACTTGGGTCATCGAAAGCCAGGAGATCGAACAGCAGGTCCAGGGCGGCAAAGAGATAAAGGACATGTTGGCGCAGCTGATCCCCGGCATGGACGTCAGCGGCCAGGGCCGCACCAACTATGGCATGAATATGCGCGGCCGTTCGATGATGGTGATGATCGACGGCGTACGCCTGAACTCATCGCGCAGCGACAGCCGCCAATTGGATTCTATCGATCCGTTCAATATCGATCATATTGAGGTGATTTCCGGCGCGACCTCGCTGTACGGCGGCGGCAGCACCGGCGGCCTGATCAACATCGTCACCAAAAAGGGGCAACCGGAACCGCAGGTCGAGTTGCAGCTCGGCGGTAAAACCGGCTTTGGCGGCCATAACGATCACGACGAGAACGTGGCGGCGGCGGTCAGCGGCGGCAACGACAACGCCTCGGGGCGCCTGTCCGTTTCTTACCAGCGCTACGGCGGCTGGTATGACGGCAAAGGCAACGAGGTGCTGATCGACAACACCCAAACCGGCCTGCAGTATTCCGATCGCCTCGACGTGATGGGCACCGGCACCCTCAACATCGACGATCATCAACAGCTGCAGCTGACCACCCAATACTACAAAAGCCAGTCCGACGGCGACCACGGCCTGTTCCTGGGAGAAAACTTCGCGGCGGTGACCGGCAACGCCAAGGCCTACAACAGCGGTAGCTTAGATTCCGACCGCATCCCCGGCACCGAACGCCATCTGATCAACCTGCAATATTCCAACACCGATTTCCTCGGCCAGGATCTGGTGGCGCAGGTCTACTACCGCGACGAAACCCTGACCTTCTACCCGTTCCCGACGTTGGCGGGCAAAGCGCCGAACTATTACGTCAGCAGCATTGGCGCCTCGCAGCAAAAAACCGACTTCTACGGCGGCAAACTGACGTTAAACAGCAAACCTGTCGACGCGCTGACGCTGACTTACGGCATCGACGCCGAGCATGAGAGCTTCAACGCCAACCAACAGTTCTTTAACCTGGCAAAGGCGCAACAGTCCGGCGGCATGACGCTGGAGAACGCCTACAGCACCGGCCGCTACCCGAGCTATACCACCAGCAATCTGGCGTCGTTCCTGCAGGCCAGTTACGACATCAACCCGATCTTCACCCTGAGCGGCGGCGTGCGTTACCAGTACACCGAAAACAAAATCGACGACTTCGTCGGCTATAACCAGCAGCAGGCGATCGCTACCGGCGCCGCCGCCTCCGCCGACGCCATTCCGGGAGGGAAAACCGACTACAACAATGCGCTGTTCAACGCCGGCCTGTTGGCGCACCTGACCGAGCGCCAGCAAACCTGGTTCAACTTCTCTCAGGGCTTCGAGATCCCGGATCCGGGCAAGTATTACGGCAACGGCACCTACGCGCTGAACGGCGGCCACTACCAGCTGCTGAAAAGCGTTAACGTCGGCGATTCCAGGCTGGAAGGCATCAAGGTCAATGCTTACGAGCTGGGCTGGCGCTATACCGGCGATAACCTGCGCACGCAAATCGCCGCCTACTACTCGCTGTCCGACAAGAGCATCGCCATCAACAAAACCGACATGACCATCAACGTCAATGCGGATAAGCGCCGCATCTACGGGGTGGAAGGTGCGGTGGATTATTTCTTTGAAGACAGCGACTGGAGCGCCGGCACCAACTTCAACGTTATCCGTTCCGAAACCAAAGTCAACGGCGAATGGAAGAAGCTGGTGGTGGATACCGCCAGCCCATCGAAAGTCACCGCCTATGTCGGCTGGGCGCCGGGCGACTGGAATCTGCGCTTACAATCGCAGCAGACCTTCGACGTGTCGGACGACGGTGATTACACCAAGGCCAATTCCACTCAGGGCCGCAAGATCGATGGCTACAACACCCTCGATTTCCTCGGCAGCTATGCCCTGCCGGTGGGGAAAATCAGCTTCAGCGTGGAAAACCTGCTGGACAAGGAGTACACCACCGTTTGGGGCCAACGCGCGCCGATACTGTACAGCCCAACCTACGGTTCGCCTGAGCTGTACAGCTATAAAGGCCGTGGACGTACCTTCGGCTTGAACTACTCGGTGTTATTCTGAGGATAAGGGGCCGGTCTGCCGGCCCCGTTCATTGAGCCGCACCGTTTTTCAGAGAGCAGAAACGACGAAGCCCTGAGTTATCGCTAACTCAGGGCTTCTGAATAGTGGCGGAACGGACGGGGCTCGAACCCGCGACCCCCTGCGTGACAGGCAGGTATTCTAACCAACTGAACTACCGCTCCGCGCCATTCCCTCTTGCGGGGGAACGAGGCGCATATTACGGACGCCTTTCGGTTCCGTCAACGCCTTTTTCTCACCAAATGAACCGTTTGCACAGTTTTTCAACGAAGGTTCATCCGCTGAGGTTTTTTCACGCAAAAACGCCGTTATTCGGCCGGCGCTCCGCGCCACAGGCAACTGCCGCCCTTCTTCGCCACCAGATCCAGACGCGCTTCGTGCGCCTTCACTTCTTCGTCGCTGGCGTAGACCACTTTCATCGCGGTCGCCGGGCGGACAATGCGCTGAATCTCTTGCGCGGCGTCGTTTTGCTGGGTATCCCCCTCCATCTGGAAGGCTATCGAGGTCTGACCGCCGGTCATCGCCAGATAGACTTCCGCCAGGATCTCGGCATCGAGCAATGCGCCGTGCAGCGTACGCTTGCTGTTGTCTATCTCATAACGGCTGCACAAGGCATCGAGGTTGTTGCGCTTGCCCGGGAACAGGCGGCGCGCCATCAGCAGGCTGTCGGTGATGGTGCAGAAGGTCTCTGTCTTCGGGATGCCCTGCTGCAGCATGCGGAATTCGTGATCCATAAAGCCGATATCGAACGCCGCGTTATGGATCACCAGTTCGCCGCCGCGGATAAAGTCGAGGAATTCCTCGGCAACCTGATCGAAGGTCGGCTTGTCGGCCAGGAAATCGTCGCTGATGCCGTGTACGCCGTAGGCTTCCGGATCCACCAGCCTGTCCGGCTTGATGTAAACGTGGAAATTGCGCCCGGTCAGGCGGCGGTTAATCACCTCCACCGCACCGATTTCGATGATGCGGTGCCCTTCGTAGTGCACCCCAAGCTTGTTCATACCGGTGGTTTCGGTATCGAGGACAATCTGTCTGGTGGTTGTAGAGATCATATTGCAGTGCTCACAGCGCTCGTTTATGTCAGACTTGGCTTTTATAAAAC
Source organism: Serratia sp. CY29653 (assembly GCF_052169255.1). Taxonomy (NCBI): domain Bacteria; kingdom Pseudomonadati; phylum Pseudomonadota; class Gammaproteobacteria; order Enterobacterales; family Yersiniaceae; genus Serratia; species Serratia sp. CY29653. The sequence goes on from NZ_JBJNLC010000001.1 coordinate 2,796,639, forward strand.
TGATAGGAAGAGTCTACCAGAGATGCTCAAACAGGTAGAAATTTTCACCGACGGCTCCTGCCTTGGCAACCCCGGCCCCGGTGGCTACGGCGCGATATTACGCTATAAGCAGACGGAAAAAACCTTCAGCGAGGGTTTTCGTCTGACCACCAATAACCGCATGGAAATGATGGCGGCGATCGTGGCGCTGGAAGCGCTGACCGTGCCCTGCGCCGTGACGCTCAGCACCGACAGCCAGTATGTGCGCCAGGGCATCACCAGCTGGATCCATAACTGGAAGAAGCGCGGCTGGAAAACCGCCGACAAGAAGCCGGTCAAAAATGTCGATCTGTGGCAGCGGTTGGATCTGGCCATTCAGCGCCACGAGGTGAAATGGGAATGGGTCAAGGGCCACGCCGGCCACCCGGAGAACGAACGTTGTGACGTGCTGGCGCGCGAAGCGGCCGGTAAGCCGACGCAGGAAGACGTCGGTTACCAACCGGAAGCCTAAGGCAGTTTGCGATAGCTCTTGGTCGCGCCCACCGCGCGGCTGAGAGAAGGTTTTCTCGCCCCCAGTTTCATCGGCGTGGGCGTCAGCGGCAAGGTGCGTTTGCGCGCCACAATCACGCTCATGCAGCCCAGCGCCGGCAAATGAGTGCATAAAAACTTGCCGCCCTTGCGGTGCCATGGCAGCACGTGAAAACGCGCCTGGTACAACACCTCATAATTCAGCAGGCTGAGCCAATCCAGCAGCCGCATCTGGGTAAACATGCGGCTGACATAGGGCTGGCGGCGACGCAATCCGGGCACCAGTTTGCCCAATCCCAGCAGGCTGAACGGATTGAAGCTGCTGATAACCAACCAGCCATCGTCGATCAACACCCTGTCTACTTCACGCAGCATGCGGTGCGGATCGTCCGCATAGGACAGCGTATGCGCCAACAGGCAGGCATCCACCGACTTGGCGGCAAACGGCAGTTGATAAGCATCGGCGATCACCTGCAGCCCTTCCCCCTCCAACCCTACGTTGACCTGATGGGAAATCGCGCATTTGTCCGTGGCCAGCTCGGCGCTGAGCATGCCCATCTTCAGCAGATGGAAACCGAACAGCTTTGGCCACCAGGGTTGCAACTGCCGCTCGAGGGCTTCACGATAGTATTCCCCCCACGGCAGCTCCGCCCAGGACTGCGGGCCGGTGAGCTTTTGTAGAGTATGGGCTGGTTTCATGATTTATTATCTTCTTTCAAGCCGTTGCCAACGAGAGGTACACCATGAATCTTATCAGCATTCCCGCCTTCCAGGACAATTACATTTGGTTATTGGATGACCGGCAGGGGCGCTGCATTATCGTCGATCCGGGTGAGGCGCAGCCGGTGCTCGAAGCGCTGCAGCGCCTGCAGCTGACGCCGGCGGCGATCCTGCTGACCCACCATCATCACGATCACGTCGGCGGTGTGGCGCAGATCGTGGCGCAATATCCCGGCCTGGCTGTCTATGGGCCGCAAGAAACCGCGGACAAAGGCGCCAACCACATCGTACGCGACGGCGACACCTTTGCCATCGATGGCCGCCAATACAAGACTATCGCCGTCCCCGGCCATACGTTGGGCCATGTGGCATTCTATAGTGCCCCTTATCTGTTCTGCGGCGACACAATTTTCTCCGCCGGCTGCGGCAGGCTGTTTGAAGGCAGCGCCAAACAAATGTACGACTCATTTCAACAACTCGCGCAACTTCCCGATAACACCTTAATTTGCTGCGCGCATGAATATACTCTTTCAAATCTTAAGTTTGCGCGGGCAATTTTGCCGGAAGATCGAGAGATTGAAACATATCAACAACATGTTGAAGCGTTAAGGGCAAAAGGCCAAGCCAGCGTGCCAACCACATTGCAATTAGAGCGCAAAATTAACCTGTTTTTACGTTGCCATGACACTGATTTACAAAAGAAATTAGGCTTTAATTCACCACCGGAAAGCCTTCATTCAGTTTTTTCCGAATTACGCCTGCGGAAAGATAACTTCTGAGCTTTTAGTTGTGTTATTTGGCGAAGCAAAGTATTATTGCTCGTCTTTTAAGCAACTACATTGACACACACATGAAGGCTAAAGCGATATTTCTCGCCTCAGTCTTGCTAGTGGGTTGCCAGTCGTCCAGGCAGGACGCACCGGCGCCAGAACAGCATGCACAGAGTTTGTCTTCAGCTGGTCAAGATGGTGAAGCAGGAGAGTACACAGCAAATGGCCGAGCGAGCTCGGCGCGGTGGTTGGATAACAACAGTCCCGCCGCGCAACAGGACCTGTGGAACTTCATTAGCGACGAGCTGAAGATGGAGGTTCCGGAAAATTCCCGGATCCGTGATCAGAAAAGAAAGTACTTAAAAAGTAAGAGCTATCTCCACGATGTAACATTACGGGCAGAGCCGTACATGTACTGGATAGTCGGGCAGATTAAGAAACGTAATATGCCGATGGAACTGGTACTGCTACCCATAGTGGAGAGCGCTTTTGACCCCCACGCCACGTCAAGTGCCAACGCCGCAGGGCTATGGCAAATCGTGCCGCAAACGGGTCGCAATTATGGTTTGAAAAACAATCAGTGGTATGACGGTCGACGCGATGTCGTCGCCTCGACAACCGCTGCGCTTAACATGATGCAGCGCTTGAACCGCATGTTTAACGGCGACTGGTTACTGACCGTAGCCGCCTATAACAGTGGTGAAGGCCGCGTGATGCAAGCGGTGAAGGCAAACAAACGCCAGGGTAAGCCAACCAATTTCTGGGCATTGTCGCTTCCGCGTGAAACGTCAATCTATGTCCCGAAAATGCTGGCGCTGAGCGACATCATCAAGAACAGCAAGAAGTACGGTGTGAAACTCCCGAAAACGGATGAAACCCGTGCGCTGGCGCGTATCGATGTCGGGCAGCAGATCCAGCTGACTCAGGCGGCTGAGATGGCGGGGCTTTCAGTCACCAAGATGAAAGCGTATAACCCAGGCTACAAAAAAGGCGTTACGGCACCCAACGGGCCCCATTACATCATGGTTCCCAAAGGGCATGCCGAGCAACTGAAAGACTCGCTGGCCGATGGCCAGATCGCCGTGACTCAGCCAACGACGCAGTTGGCGAAGAACAGCGGTTTGACCGGTGGCAGTTCATATAAAGTGCGCTCCGGCGACACCTTATCGGGCATTGCCAAGCGGCTGAACGTTAAGACCAGCGATTTGCAGAGTTGGAACAACTTACGCGCCAAGAGCGCCATAAAAGTTGGGCAAACCCTGCAAGTGGCCAGCAATACTGGCGGTAACAGCAGTATTACCTATCAGGTTCGTAAAGGTGATTCGCTTGCCAGTATCGCACGTCGTCACGGCGTCGATATTAACGACGTGATGCGTTGGAATTCAACGCTCGGTAAAGGCAACAGCCTTCAACCCGGTCTGAAGTTGACCCTGTTTGTCGGCAACAAGCTGACGCCGGATACCTAAGTTTCCGGCACAAAAAAAGCACCCTTCGGGGTGCTTTTTTATTGCCTGCGATTCACCAGACGGGAGAATCTTTTTCCGGGTGGAACTCCACCAACAGCGGATTGTGATCCGACGCGCTGGTCACCAGTACCGACGCCTCTACGACCCCAAGATTGCGATAAAACACGAAGTCCAGCGGGCGGCCAAAAGCCTTACGGCGGTGATCGTCGGCGAAGCTCACTTCGCGCAGCGCCATCTCACCGGCAAAGTCATACAAGGCATTGATACGTTTGCGGCTCCAGGCGTTGAAGTCCCCGGCCATGATCACCGGCCCCCGGTGGCTGGCGATCTGCTCGCCGATCGGCCCCAGCTGCTTGCTGTAGACGTCGACTCCCAGACTAAAGTTCACCGCATGGATGTTCACAACCATCAACAGCTCGCCGTTGTACAGCGGATAAACGGTGATCAGGGCCGACTTGGACAGCCGCAGCAGCGGCTCTCGCTCGCGCAGCGGGCAGCAGTAAACCGGATGAGCGGCCGCCAGCGTCATCACGCCGGAAGGGTGCTGCGGCAACACAAAGGCCGGCACCTGATCGGCCGCCAGATAGTTGGCGGTAGCGTAGCTCACCAGCTCCGGCGTAGTTTGCGCTTCTTGCAACAGCACCAGCTGCGCATCTTTGCCATGGTTTTTCAGCACCGAAAGCCAGTCGGCTCGCTGCTGTTTGAAAATATTCCACACCATAACGCGCAAGGCGCCGGTCGTCGGCAGCGCCGCCCCTGGCGGCAACGGCTGATTAACGGCGCCAGGAAAGATTCGCTCAACTGGCTGGCCTGCAACATACCTCATTGCATAAGTTCGTTTCGGCACGCGATTCGCCTATAACCCTTTAGCATGAAACTGGCGATGAAGACTTCGCCAACGGTGAATTGATTATACGCCTGCCCCGCACAGACGGCATGGCTTTTACAGGCATAACCTTTTCAGTTATAGGGGCCGCCTGCGGCGATTTCAATCTTCTGAGGGTATAGCAGTGTAAAGGTGATGCAGCAGAGGTGAAAAATGCGAAAGGGCCAGCAAAATGCAGACGGAGAAACAGGAATATGCGCAATCAGATTCCTGTGGGTGACGACGATGCTCCGACGTGTTTAAATGACGAAATCGCTAAAAATTTAGAACAGAGTTTGCCTTTGGAGCAAAAATGAAAGCGAATTCGGACGAGCTTATCACCTTCGTCACCGTAGTGGAAAGCGGCAGCTTCAGCCGGGCGGCGGAGCGCCTGCAGCAGGCCAACTCCGTGGTCAGTCGAACGGTAAAAAAGCTGGAGAGCAAGCTGGGGGTAACCCTGCTCAACCGCACGACACGCCAAATCAGTCTGACCCAAGAAGGCGAAAACTACTTTCGGCAGGTGCAGAAAGTGTTGAGCGATATGGCCGCAGCGGAAAATGCGTTGATGGAAAGCCGTCAACGCCCGCAGGGGCTGCTGCGCGTCGATGCCGCAACGCCGGTCGTCTTGCATCTGTTGACGCCGCTGGTCGCCGAGTTTCGTGAACGCTATCCGGAAATGTCCCTGTCGCTGGTCTCTTCGGAAAACTTCATCAATTTGATCGAACGAAAAGTGGATATCGCAATCCGCGTCGGCGAGCTGACGGACTCTACGCTGAAAGCGCGCAAGCTGATGGCCAGCTATCGACGCATCCTGGCCTCCCCCGCCTACTTGGCGCAATATAGCGCGCCAAAGACGGTAGCCGACCTGGAGCACCATTGCTGCATCGGCTTTAACGATCTGCCCAATCTGAACCGCTGGCCGCTGACCTGTGCCGATGGTCGACAACTGGAGATCGTTCCGGGGCTGACCACCAACAGCGGCGAAACCCAGCGCCACCTGTGCCTGCACGGCAACGGCATCGCCTGCCTGTCGGACTTTATGAGTGATGAAGACGTCAAACGCGGGAACCTGGTTCCCCTTCTGGTAGGAGACACGCTGCCACTCGAAATGCCGATCAACGCGGTGTACTACAGCGATAGCGCTGTCAGTAATCGCCTGCGCAGCTTTATCGATTTTATCAGCGAGCGGCTAAAGCGATAAAAAGGCGCCCTCTTGGGGCGCCTGACATCATGATGTCCAGAGATTAATCCCAGTTAGGGGCCAGGCCTTCCGGGCTGACCAATCGGCCGTTGCTTTCAAGCGCCGCAATCTGCACCATATCTTCGTCACTCAGCGTCAGTTGCTGCGCTAACAGGTTGCTTTCCAGGTTTTCGCGCTTGGTCGAAGAAGGGATCACCGCGTAGCCCAGCTTCAACGCCCAGGCCAGAACCACCTGTGCCGGCGTCGCATTGTGACGGGCGGCAATGCTTTTGATCATCTCATCCTGCAACGCTTTGCCATACGCCAGCGTCATATAAGAGGTGATGGCGATACCATGTTGCCGTGCGAACGCCACCACTTTTTCATTCTGCAAGAACGGTGACAGTTCGATCTGATTAGTCGCAATCTGATCGGCGCCAACCGCATCAATCGCCTGCTGCATCAGATCGATGGTGAAATTAGATACACCAATCTGACGGGTCAGCCCCAATCGCTTGGCTTCCAGCAGTTCAGCCATAAACTCTGCGACAGGCACCTCATCATTTGGCGATGGCCAGTGAATCAGCGTCAGATCGACATACGGGGTCTGCAGCTTGGCCAAGCTGTCTCGCAGACTGGGAATTAAGGCGCCCTTAGCCAGATTCGCGATCCAGATCTTGGTTGTGATGAACAACTCGTCACGCGGCACACCGCTAGCGGCGATAGCCTGGCCGACGGCCGCTTCGTTTTCATAGATCTGTGCGGTATCGATAGCCCGATAGCCCAATTCCAGTGCCGTGCTCACAGAGTCGATAACGACCTGATCCTGAAGGCGGAAAGTACCTAAACCAAATGCAGGGATGCTCACAATATTTACTCTCTCATTAGTGGATAAATAACGATGCGAGAGAGTATGGCAATATTTTTAGTGAGCAAAAACGCCAGGTTCGGCATAATACTTTTGACCAACAGGCAACAATATTGAGAAAAAGCGGCAGGAAGGGCGACAAATTCGACGAGGCTTTATGAATTTTGCATATGAAAAAGCCCTGAGTCAGAGACTCAGGGCTTATCAATTAAGTGGCGGAACGGACGGGGCTCGAACCCGCGACCCCCTGCGTGACAGGCAGGTATTCTAACCAACTGAACTACCGCTCCACCGATTCTTTTACGTTGCATCTTTCGATGCCGGCAATATCGCGCGCTGCGATTTGCGCATTACCAGTCGTCACGCTGATAACGTTTATTTGATGCCTGGCAGTGTCCTACTCTCGCATGGGGAGACCCCACACTACCATCGGCGCTACGGCGTTTCACTTCTGAGTTCGGCATGGGGTCAGGTGGGACCACCGCGCTATTGC